>NZ_AP012327.1 GCF_001042615.1 Bifidobacterium catenulatum subsp. kashiwanohense JCM 15439 = DSM 21854 | reverse complement strand
GGATTCCCCTTTCTCGACAGACTTCTACCAGTAGTGCAACTGTTTATTTGTACTCTCTTTTCCCCGAGTTATCCACCGGTAAGCGTGTTGAAATGCTTGAATTGTGAATAACAGTTATGTAGTTTGTGGATAACTTTTGTGGGGAGTTTGGCGACATAGCAACGTTTTTTGTGGATTGTTTTGTGGGGAGAGTCCCCACAAAATGTGAAGGAATTAGTGGAGGTAATTACTCTGTTCAGGGGTCAGAGTAACTTGGTAGAGCTTGACTCATGAGGAGCCGTGCCTTGGCATGGCTAAAAACACCGGGAGCATTAATTATGAAGAGGACATTCCAGCCGAACAACCGCCGTCGCCACATGAAGCACGGTTTCCGTCAGCGCATGCGCACTCGCGCAGGCCGCGCTCTGATCAACCGTCGCCGCGCCAAGGGCCGCAAGTCCCTCGCTGCCTGATTTAACGGCATAGAGCGGTGGAACGGCTGAAAAGCCATCGCGATTTTGTCGCGGTGCTCAAACGCCGTCGTAGGGTATCGCGAGAAGACATCGTCGTGCATTATTTAGTGCACGACGATGCCGTTATTGATGATTCCACGGCGAAGCGGGGCCGACGTGTCGGTTTGGCCGTTTCCAAGGCTGTCGGCAACGCAGTAACGCGTAATGCCGTCAAACGTCGTTTCCGCGTGCTTGCACGAAAGTACGAATCTTCCTTACCTGAATCCTGCGATATCGTGTTGCGTGCCAAGCCAAGTGCCGCACATGCTGATTTTCTATCGTTGGAACAGCAGATCGTAGCATGTTTTGAAGCGGTGAATCGTAAGGCCGTGCGTCAGTAATGAACGCCGGTCATAACGGAAATTGGATGATTCGCGCCATTCGCTGGTACCAACGTCATATTTCCGCAAATACCGCACCCTGCTGCAGATATTATCCAAGTTGTTCCAATTATGCGATTCAGGCGATTGAACGATTTGGCCGCCTTAAAGGTGGCCTTCTTGCGTTGTTGCGTCTTCTTCGCTGCAATCAGTGGAACCGTGGGGGAATTGACGACGTTCCGCAGCTTTATTCCTTGTTTTACAGATGTTCGTGGTCGAAGGCACACGAGGAACCTCGGCTCACGCCTCTGAACGTAGAAAAACCTATAGGCGATAAGGAGACTGGCCTGTAATGAATCAAAATCAATTCCTCCTCGACAGCGGTTTCTGGGGCTGGCTGTATAAGCTCCTGTATCCCGTCGAGTGGCTCATGACGCAGATCATGGCCGTATTCCATAAGTTCCTGGTGATGCTGGGCATGAACGAGATCGGTTTCTCGTGGGTCATGTCCATCGTATTTCTAGTACTTGTGGTCCAAGCATGCGTTTTTCCGCTGTTCTACAAGTCCATGAAGGGTATGCGCAAGATGCAGGCCCAGATGGCCGTCCTGCAGCCAAAGATGCAGCGTATCCAGAACAAATACAAGGGCAAGAACGATCCCGCCAGCAAGGAAGCCATGCAGCGCGAGATGATGAAGCTCTACCAGGACAATGATGCGAACCCGATGGGTGGTTGCACTTCCATGCTCCCTATGTTTGTGCAGGGTCCCGTGTTCATGTGCATGTTCTATACACTGTCAGCCATTCCGTACATCGCGCGCGGCAAATTCAGGGACGGACAGGGTCTTGGCGCTTTCGACATCGCCACAGCCAAGCAGTTCACGTCCACCACAGTGTTCGGTGTGAACGTGGCTGATAACTTCACGACCGCTGCCGTGCATGGCAAAGTAGTTATCGCCATCTTCGTTGCATTGATGTGCTTCTGCCTGTGGTTCATGCAGTACAACAGCATGAAGCGTAACATGGCTCAGTCTGCGGCAAACAAGCAGACCGAAATGATGCAGAAGATGATGTTGTGGATGTTCCCGATCATGTACATTTTCTCCGGTATTGCCATGCCATTCGCTGTGCTGGTGTACTGGCTCACCAACAACATCTGCAATCTGTTGCGTTCCATCTGGCAGATCCACGTCTTCCCGACTCCGGGATCTCCGGCCGCCGAAGCGAAGGAAAAGCGTGATCATGTTCATGAGAACGCCCGCCGAGCCAAGGCCGGTCTGCCATCCCTCGAGGAAGAGGCGCTGCAGAAGGCTAAGGAAGCCGCCGAAGTGAAGGAAAAGCACGGCTACCAGCGTCAGCAGCCGAGCCGTAAAAAGAAAAAGAAGTGAGTAAGAGTGTGTCCCGTGTTTCACGTGAAACACGGGACACACCACTTTTATCAGCGTTTATTGTCGACGTGGTAAACAGTAATTAGACTTTACCTGATAAGACTTTAGTAATAGAAACCCCGCTCAAAGGAGTACAACCACCATGGCGCAAGATGAGGAAAAGACCATCGATCAGCTCAACGAGGAAGCTGATATCGCTGCCGATTATCTTGAAGGACTGCTCGATATCGTCGATTACGAGGGTGATATTGAAATGGGCGTGCGCAACAATCGTCCTACCGTGCAAATCGTCGCCGATGATGATACGGATATCAAGCATCTCATCGGACGCAACGGCGAGGTCGTCGACGCATTGCAGCAGCTGACGCGACTTGCCGTACAGCAGAAGACCGGCGAACGTTCCCATCTCATTGTGGACGTCGACGGCTATCTCAAGCGCAAGCGTCAGCGTCTGCACGACATCGCGCTGGATGTCATCGACGAGGTACGTGAGACCGGAGAGCCGGTCGATCTGAAGCCGATGAATTCCTTCGAGCGTAAGATCGTGCATGACGTGGTGCGTGAGGAAGGCATGAAGTCTCGTTCCCACGGCGAGGAGCCACGTCGTTACGTTACGGTGTATTTCAAGGCTTCCGCCGCCGAGGAAACCGAAGACGAGGATGAGGCCTGAGTTCGGCTCGTTTCACGTGAAACATGGCGTCACCATCATGGTGGCGCTTTTTTATTGCGATTAGTGAATGACTACACGCAGGCCGTGCGATATTGCCGGCATTGGTCGGGGAGTAATGGCTGGAATACCGGCAATAAGGAAGAGCAGGATATAGGATGGTGCCCATGAGTGATGTGACAGACGAACTTGATGATTCGCCGATTCTTGAGGAAGTGCTGGGGGATGCGTTGGGTAAGCTGCGTGTTTTTCATGCGAAACTTGCCGAAGAAGGCGAACCTCGTGGCTTGATCGGACCACGAGACGTTGGGATTATTTGGGAACGCCATATTCTGAACTCGGCTGCCATTGTACCTTTCGTAAGGGAATCCACGGCCAAGAAGCAGTTCAAAACGGTTGCCGATATTGGCAGTGGCGGCGGTTTTCCCGGTATCGTTGCGGCCGCATGCCTGCCGGATCATCATTTCACGCTCGTGGAGCCTATGGAGCGGCGTATCGAATGGCTGAACGAGTGCGTGGCGGACATGGAGCTGGAGAACGTTACGGTGGTGCGTGCCAGGGCCAATGAGATGATCGAGGCCATTGCGGGTATGTCTGGCGCTCAGGGCGGCAACCGTGGCAATGGCAACGCCAGAAACGGCAAAGGCGGCAGGAACGGCAGGGGAGCAGTTGCCCGCGGTCCTGTGCTGGATTTGGATGGCAAGCCCATTCAGGCAAGGCACCCGTTCGCCGTGGTGACCTGTCGTGCCGTTGCACCGATGACCAAGCTATCCGGGTGGACATTGCCGTTGCTTGAACGCGGTGGGCGTCTGGTCGCATTGAAGGGAAGGTCCGCTCAGGAGGAGATCGAAAAAGCCTCCAAGGAGATCGCTAGGTGCGGCGGCGTTCGTCCGCGAGTGGTGGATGCCGAGGTCGGGCCGGGGCTTGAATCGACCCATGTGCTCATGGTGGATAAAAAGTAAGTTATCCACCATTTTGGCAAGTTGTCCACATTATCCACAACTGGAGACTCGTTGCAATAAAGCGCAAAAAAATGTTGGAATAGCAACAAGATGTCTGTGGATAACTTTTTGCGAGCAATGCAAGTTATCCACCGACTATCCACAGTTATCCACATTTGCGCACAATGGGTGGACGGGTCGGTTCTGTCCACCCAAATGATGAAACTTGAGTGTTAAGCATATCGTAAGGAAGGCTGACGTATGACTGGACCTGAAGGACCAGATAACCTGACATCGATGGAATCGGCGACGGAAACCATCAAACGAATTTTCGGAGGGTCGAATTCTCCTCTTGGTTCGCAGATCGCCGACGAATCGTCTCGCTATCGCGCCTTGCAGAAGGCCGTTTGCCCAAAGCCGGAGCAGACGCGCATGATTGCGGTCGCCAATCAGAAGGGTGGCGTTGGCAAAACCACGTCTGCGGTGAATCTTTCCGCCGCGTTGGCCCAGTTCGGTTCCAAGGTGCTGCTGATCGATATGGATCCGCAGGGCAATGCGTCGACCGCGTTGGGTGCTCCGCATGCGTCGGGAGAGCCGTCGGTATACGACGTGATCGAAGGCAGAAAAACCATTGCCGAAGTCAAGCGCACCTGCCCTGACTTCGATCTGCTTGACGTGGTGCCAGCCTCCATCGATCTGAGCGGTGCCGAGCTGGAAGTCGCCGACATGGAAAATCGCAATGTTCTACTGAAAACCGCGGTTGACGAGTTTCTTGAGAACAGCGAGGAACACTACGATTACGTGATTATCGATTGCCCTCCGAGCCTTGGTCTGCTGGTAATTAATGCCATGTGTGCGGTGCATGAGATGCTGATTCCGATCCAAGCTGAATATTATGCGTTGGAGGGTCTTGGTCAGCTTATCAATACCATCGGGCTGGTGCAGGAACATTTCAATCCGTCACTGCTTGTTTCTACCATGCTGATCACCATGTTCGATAAGCGAACCCTGCTCAGCCGTGAAGTGCATGACGAGGTCAAAAGCCACTATCCGACCATCGTGTTGGACACCACGATTCCACGAACGGTGAAAATCTCGGAAGCGCCGAGCTTTAATCAAAGCGTTATCGCCTATGATCCCAAGGGCATGGGTGCAATCTCCTACTGTGAGGCCGCGTTGGAACTCGCACGTCGCTCGCAGACGGTGTTGCAGGCTATTGATGCAAGAAGGAATGAGAACTGATCATGGCTACGAAATCACGTTTGGGCATGGGTCTCGGCGCGCTGTTTCCGTCTCTTCCAGGAGAGTCGGCAAAGTCGGAAGCTGCCGCTGAGCTGGCTGCGACTGCTGTAGGGGTGAAGGCCGATAACAAGCCGTCCGCGAAAACTTCCGGAAGCATGGCTGGCAGTGCTGCCGTGCCGTCTGTGGGAAAGAACACAGGCGCTAAAAGCTCCATGGCGACAGCTCAGGCTTCCGTTGATGCCGTCCACGACATGAAGAAGAACGTTTCACACGAAACCAAGAAAGGAAGCGTTCATCGTGCCAGCATGCCTTCCATTACGCTGAACGAAGCGGCTCATCCAGCCGACATGTTCTTCGGCGCCACCAGTCCTGTCGATCTTCCTGCCGACGCGAAGCAGGGGAGTGTTTCACGTGAAACTGCTGCGGTAAAAAAGAACGAAGATGCAAAGAACGACGAACCGGAACTATTGCCGGTGCAGGGTGGTTACTTGGTTGAATTGCGTCTGAGTGATGTCGGACCCAACCTGCATCAGCCACGCACTATTTTCGACGAGGATGATCTTCGTGAACTTGCCGATTCCATCAAGGAAGTCGGCGTGCTGCAGCCCATCGTGGTACGGAAACGCCCACTTGCGCAGATCGAGGCCGCGCGCAAGGAGAGCGCCGCCAGCAATGACGAGTCGCATAATATGTTCGACGGTCGCATGGATAGCATGTATGAGCTCATCATGGGTGAGCGTCGCTGGCGTGCTTCACAGATCGCAGGTCTGAAAACGATTCCTGCGATCGTCAAAACCACGGCCGACGACGACATGTTGCGTGACGCTCTGCTGGAGAATCTGCATCGCGTTGCGTTAAATCCGCTGGAAGAAGCGGCCGCCTATCAGCAGATGATCGACGATTTCGGTCTGACGCAGGCGCAATTGTCGAAATCCGTATCGAAATCACGCCCGCAGATCGCAAATACCTTGCGATTGCTGAATCTGCCTGCAACCGTGCAAAAGAAGGTCGCTTCTGGACTTTTATCGGCCGGTCACGCGCGTGCGCTGCTGGGATTGCCGACTGAAGCTGATATGGAACAGCTTGCGACGCGCATTATCTCTGAAGGGCTGTCTGTTCGCAGCACTGAGGAAATCGTGTCGATGAAGGCCGCCGAATCGGATCAGCCGAAGAAAGCGAAGACCAACAAGCTGAATCCGTGGGCTGGAACGCCAATGCAGCTCGGACTTGAAAAGAAGTTCGGCACGAAGGTTTCCATCAAAGGATCCAAGGAACATGGCCGCATCGAAATCGTCTTCAAATCCGAAGACGACATGAAGCGCATTGTCGACATGCTCATTCCTTCTGCTGAAGAATAGTATTTTCTCGAGTTTCTCTGTCTGACCAGTGTGATGTTCGCAGAAGGGCGGCATATTCTATTCACGACACACTCAAGGCCGCGTTTGGCCAAGCTTACAGTCGTGAACAGAATATGCCGCCCTTCCGCTTATTTTTAGCGTTTTTGTGATTCCTTGTTTGGTGGTATTTGACGGCATCTTTCTGTGGGAATTAGTTGATTCGTCGGTACATACGATTTCTGCTTTTCGTTTTACCGATGGCTTCAACTTTATTTTCTTGTATTAACTTTCTTAGATTACGGCGAATTGTTTCAACTGATTTTCCAGTAATATCAGCAAGCTCCCTTGCGGTAATATCTTTATTCTTTGGAATAAAAGTGAGAATATCAACCTTATTTTTCATAGTATTCGACAACATGTTTTTTGTATCGTTTTTATGAGTTGGTTCAGTATTTTTAATTTCAGAGATAATCTCATCAGCTTTGTTGGACAGATTGACGCTGGAACGCCACAACACCACAGTGAAGGAGTCCTGAGTCGCGCGGAATTCCGGTGCGCGCAGATCGCGGTTCTGCATTTCGTTCATCATGAGGATGATTCCTCCGCCCTGACCTTCGGCGGTGATAAGATTGCTTCCGATCACAGGGGTGGTTTGTACGAGCTGCATGAGGGCGCTATTGCGGCATCGAGATTGTCTATCTGCGAGATTATCAATGGTTTTGCCTCCCCATAGGCCACCTGGATTCGATATTTCGATCCTGTCTGCGTAAACGTCGACGGTGACCGGCTGGCCTTGAAAATACGGATGATATTCCCTATGCACTACTGCGTTGGCGATGGCTTCACGCAGAACTTCGGAAGGAATTTCCAATTCATCTTTTCTTCCGATGCCTTCGATGAACGAATAAGATCGTAAATTTCGAGATGTAGCATTTACCGCATCGTTGATCATTTCTGATGCAGATCCCTCGCATTCTACGCGGTCGAGGAACCTTAGTGCACCTGGCTGCGATTTTTCAATGCCTGGATGTACAGCAACGTCGATAAAGAGACGTGGGAAGAATTGTTGAGGATAGTTACCAGCTGCAATTAATCCCGCCATCCGTATGCGACCTTGTCGATCCGCAATGTTTAATCGCGCTAGTTTTTCTTCTTTTGTTTCTGATCCACACAAGGCTTTAGTGCCTTGTTTTCTTACAAAAATAGTATCGACAACAGAAGAGTTAAGGTCTTCAATAGAGGCATTAGGAATAATTTCAAGATCAGAACTACTTGGATGTAGTATATTTTGAATTTCATATAATTCTGCTGATGATAGGAGAACATCTTTATCATCAATTCGTTTGAAACTACCGCTTTTAATTCCTTTGGCGGTAATATAGCATGGCTTGAAATCTATATCGTTTTCATATATACGAATCACGAGAATCTGACCGCCGTCAACGGTTTCACGTGAAACATCATATTTTGGAGGATTTGAGAGTCTGATTCCATCCCTACCGCCATCTCCCATACCTTCGATAAGTTGGTCCTGCACTCTGTCGAGGTGAAAATCCTGAACGCAAGTGAATCCATTGTGTTCATCCAAACCAAGGAGCAGAGTGCCACCATGTGTATTTGCGAAGGCGCTGATGCTTTCCCACACGTCTTTGCTGAGGGATCGCTGACAGCTTTTTGCTTCGTAATCGCCGTCGTCATTATGCTGTTTGCGCAATCGCGCTATCGCGTTTTGGATTGGTTCTTGGAGAATGGACAATAGCTTCCTCCATATCACAGCCATTCACACGGTCATGACTGTGATGTGACTGTGTGAATGGCTGTGTGAATGGCTGTGTGAATGACCGTGATGGGGAGTGTTACTGCTGGAGGTAGGCTTGGGCGTCAAGGGCGGCCCGGCAGCCCATGCCGGCGGCGCTGATCGCCTGACGGTAAACACTGTCAACACAGTCGCCTGCTGCAAAAATGCCGGCAGTGCTGGTGCGTGTGCTGGCGCCGTCCACCTGAATATATCCAGCCGCATCTCGCTGCACAATGCCGTCAATAAAAGCTGTGGCGGGGGAGTGTCCAATCGCTACGAAAATACCGTTTGCAGCAATCGTGCTCATCTCTCCGGTGATGACGTTGCGAACGTTCACGGATTGGGCTTCGTTGACATCACCTAAGATTTCCTCCACCACGGAATCCGTGACGATGGTGATTTTCGGATTCTGTTGAGCACGTTCCACGAGAATCTGCGATGCGCGGAATTCGGAACGACGATGAATCAACGTCACCGACGATCCAAATCGGGAAAGAAAATCAGCTTCAGTGAATGCGCTATCGCCGCCGCCGACCACAATAATCGGCTTATCGCGGAAGAAGAAGCCGTCGCAAGTCGCGCAATATGACACTCCCTTGCCGGAATATTCCACCTCTCCAGGGATGCCGAGCTTGCGGTATTCCGATCCGGTTGCGATGATCAAAGCACGGGTTTCAAAAACGTCCCCCTGATCGACACGCACGGTTTTCACGCCGGTGGCGTCATCGTTGCTCACGGAAACAACATCATCCCAAATGATTTCTGCGCCGAACTTCTCTGCCTGGCGTTGCATATTATCCATGAGTTCCGGTCCCATAATGCCGTCAGGGAAGCCTGGAAAATTCTCCACTTCGGTGGTGTTGACGAGCTGCCCGCCTGGGGCCAGCGCACCCGCTATGACCAGTGGTTTGAATCCAGCTCGGCCCAAATATATGGCCGCAGTATATCCGGCAGGGCCGGATCCGACAATAATCACATCTCGCAAATCACTCATATTCCCACTGTAGCGAACCGCTGAAGCGAACAGCCGCGCATCGCACGATTTCACGTATTCTTTTTTCCTATGGCGTATTATCAAATGCTTTCCGAGCTGGATCATCTACAAAGTTTCACGTGAAACATGAGCTGTTGTGTGTGATTGCGTGTGGGGCTGTGTGTGCAGTTGCTGGTGGTGGCTGGATTCTTGGCGGCGCTTGAGTGGAACATGAGAAAAAGGGCCTGCGCTCCATGTGGAACGCAGGCCCTTGAGTTGTGTAAACGTGACGCCTGCCTGGGCAGGCCTTGGATCACTTATTGATGATCTTCTTGAACAGATCGGCGCTGGCCTTGGCGAGTGCGAACTGACCGAAGCCTGAATCGATGGAAGCGAGGTTGGCGTTGACGATCTGGTTGAAAGTGTTGTTCTTCATGATGTTTCCTTCCGTTTGGCTTGGCGGCGTTCTTGTTTTCTGTTCTTTCCTCTGGCCGCTGCCGTAAGTCTTGTTTGTTGTTCTGTTATTTCAGCGCGGGTGGCGTTGCCGTTTCCCCGCGTGTGGGGTGCGGCTCCGGTTTTCTCTCCGGTTCCTGCCGCATCATGTCTCTTTGTTCTGTTGTGCCTTCATTATAGACAGGCGCAATCGTCGATGTCATGCAACGATCGTCGATTCTTTTGTATTTTCATCGGCTAATCTTGAAATAAACGTAATGATGCTGTGATGAAAAGATGATCGTCGATTGCAGGGTGGTGTCGCCGTCGCAAAAAGAAGCGGCGCGATCTTCAGATTTCTATCTTTTCCATCTTCCTTACTTGCGGGAGTATTTGCGCTTGTTGCCGGCGAATGTCAGGTTACATTGATTGATAGCGGGCTGATTAGTGTGGCTGTTCGACGGGCTGATCGGCGTCGGGCGTAAGAAAGGAACGTGATATGGCAACTATTCCTGAACAATACGAGAGCCAGCGCGTGGGCGTGCAGGGATATCGTGTGCTCAATCTCGATTTGGACGGTGTCTGCGCGGATTACAAGGGTGCGATTCGCGATTACCTGCAGCGGCAGGGCGTTGACGTGCCGGAACGTGCGTTGCAGACCGCGCATTACAATCTCATGCGCGAAGATGGATGGCCGTTCGACACGCTCGACGATTACATCGAAACGCATAAAGCCGCAGAACGTGAGCATCTGTATGCAACGATGAAGCCGCTTCCGGGAGTCGCGCAGGCGTTGCAGCGATTGGCGGGCGAGCACGTGTACATTCGCATCGTCACGCATAGGCTGTTCGTGTCCGGCCAGCATCAGATGGTTGTTTCCGACACCGCGCAATGGTTGGACAGCAACCATATTCCGTACATGAGCCTGTGCTTTACCGGGCTGAAAGATAGTATGCAGGCCACGATTCATATTGACGATTCGCCGGCGAACATCGAAACCCTGCGCGAGGCGGGGCAGCATGTGGTCGTGTTTGATCAGCCGTACAACAGCGCGTACGATGGCCCTCGAATCGACAGCTGGAGCGACGCCAACGTCGAAAAGCTCCTCACCCTCTTCGAGCACTGGCCTGAGTAAGTGGTCTGCGCGGCGGATTGCCTGTACAACTTGCGTTCTGTGTTTGTATAACCCCGGTTTTATGTCTGCACAAGTCGGATTTGATCACCAATTGGGAGTTGTATAGACAGGAAATGCGACTTGTGCAGAAGGATCATGCGATTGGCTGCGTAGCTTCATCTTGCTGATCGTACGATTTGCTGGGTGACCGCACGATTTTCAGCGCGCCAACCAGTCTGCGGCGGAGCATACTTGCGCGTCTTTGGCTTGAAAACTTGATTCCACGCGGGCTACCACAAATCGATGATCAACCGCAATGCCAAGATCCTCGCCGATCGAATTCAAATGCCGTGCGAATGCATCGCGATATGTTTGACCGGACTTGATCTCAACTATTTCAGGATGGGTGGAATCAGTATAATCCAACAAATCAACCTCGACTTTGCGATCATCTCGGTAGAAGAATAATTGCGGTTCTTCACCTCGGTTACAATGTCGTTTCAATGTTTCCGAAATGATGAGATTCTCAAAAATCGCACCTAAATGCGGGCTTAATAGCAGTTGTTCTTTGCTGGTGATACCCAGTAAATAGCACAGCAATCCAGTATCGTAAAAGAAAATCTTCGGTGTTTTGATCATGCGCTTGCCCTCGTTCGCATAGTAAGGCATCAATTCGAACGTAACGTAGCTGGATTCCAGAATGGAAAGCCATGATTTTGCGGTTCTCGCACTGATGTCCGTATCGTTGGCAAGCTTTGCGTAATTCATAAGATTACCGGCATTAAGAGCGCAAAGACGCAGGAATTTATGAAAAGTTGTTACGTTGCGCACGTCGAGATAACCAGCCACGTCATGTTCGACATACGTGCTGAGATACGACGAGAAGAAGAGTTCAAGCGGCATTCCTGAACTGTAGAGACGGGGGTATCCGCCGCGCAGCATGAAATCATCCGCGGGATTCGGCGATCCCAGAAGAGCCGCGCTGCTCACCTCCTTGAACGATAGTGGCAGCAGACGCACCAAGCCGACCCTGCCCGCCAATGATTGGGAGATATTCTTGAGCAGCAGAAAATTCTGCGAACCTGACAACACATATTGCCCGCGCGTGCTGCGCTCGTCGGAAACGACCTGGATCATGGAAAACAAATCCGAAGCATACTGCGCCTCGTCCACGATGAGATGTTCCGGACGATTGCGTATGAAACCTACGGGATCATCATTGGCAGCCTTGCGCAACTGCGGATCCTCCAGATTCACGTATGCGTATTCCGGAAAAGCATGCTTGACAATGGTAGACTTGCCGCTTTGCCTCGGACCGGTGACCGAAACCACCGGAAACCAGGAAGCAAGCCGTTGAACATGGCTGGTAAGATCTCGTGGAATCATGCTGTTCCCCAATCTGACATTAAGATTCTCCACAATCATACATTAGAAATCTCCCCAATCTGACATTAGAAAGTTCTGTAATCATGCAGTAGCAAGCTCCTGAATCTGATATTAGCGTGATGAACATGGCGAACAGTTGGTTGTCGATCCTTGAGTCAAGTGTCATCGCTTTGCGACTACGACCATATTTCAAAAAATACGCAAAGAGCCTGCCATGCGTCACCTCACGTATGGCAGGCTCTTTGCGTATCGCAATCTTCAGAAGTAATCGGATATTGCGATACGCTGACGATCAGAACACTTGAATGCTTTCGATATACAGCTGGTTGCCCGGCAGACTATTCAGCGGCACCCACAGCATGATGTCCTGCGTTTCCACGGACTCGTCGAACTTCACTTCGGTAGTGCCGGAATCGTCGAATTCGAACTGCGCCACCTGCTTGCCCTGGGATGGGCTGTTCGTCGCGTTCACGCGAATGTATCCCTGGCCGCCCGAAGAACGAATCTTGATGACCATGCGATACGCCTTCTGCGGCTGGCTCAGGTGCACGTAATATCCGTAGCCCTGCTGTCCGTCAGGATTCGACAGGAACTTACGATTGTCGATTTCGTATGCGGTCGTGTTTTCCGGCTGCTTCGGATCCGGCACCTTTTTCGACTGCTTGTCGGCGGTCACGACCTTGTCTTCGGTTTTCTTGAGTTTCTTGGATGCCGTCGAATCGCCGGATGCCGGCGCATTGGCGGAAGTATCGGAAGAATCCTTGGAATTGGACGAGTCGGTATTGCCGGACGTATCGGAATTGGAGGAATCCGCGGAATTCGCATCCGATTGATCTCCCTCTCCGAACGGCACTTCGTCAAGATTTATTTCCGGCCATGGTCCTTTTGAATCAGTCGTAACCGAATCTGAAGGCTGCATCAAACCATGAACTGCAAAACCAAGCGCAACCGCAACCACGATGACCGCAACGATAATCGCAACGACCTTCGTTTTCAGCTTGCCAAACAGTTTCGCGTCGGCAACGTCAGTATTCGCCGAAGCGGGAGAAGGATTCTTCGGCGTGAAGCTCGGCGGAACCGCGGCTCGACCGGCTGCATACGCGGCGTCGATCGCCTCCTGCTCTGCCCTCAACGCGCGAGCGGACTCCTCGCCGGGCTGAATGACCTGACCGTCCGCGCCGATCACTGGAATGCGGCCGGTTTTTTCCAACTGGGAATCGTCGGATGACATGCCATCGGCTGGTACGGAAACCCTGATGGGGAAAGAGAAAGGGGAATCGCTGGTGTCGGTCACGCCATCGATGTCTTCTTCGCTCAGCAGCTCACGGCCACTGCTCCACAACGATTTCACCGCTCCACTGGTGGCCGCGACGCTTTTCGCCAAAGCCTCCTTGCCATCGGAAAAATCGTTATGCGGTTCGGGAGCTGTGAACGTCATTTCCGGAATGCTTCCAGCCGCCGCCAGCGTATCCGGCAGCGGGAGCGCATCCTTCTCAAGAATCTGCAGCAACGGAACACTGGCGATCGAGCATTCCGAATCCATGGAAGGCAACGTGACATCCATACCCCCCAACGATGACAGCGGCTGGTACTCGCCAAGCAGCGCCTCCAATTCCGCAATGGTCGCCATCGGAACGGTGGGGAAGCCGTCATTCTCCTCAAGTTCGAGACCGCGCTTGCAGATCACACGGAATTCCATCGGCGTGGTCGGCGCGAGCGTTTCCAGACGGAAATCAGTCGACAATGTGGACGGGCGTCGGGTCAACATCGCATACAGCAATGCCGCAATCTGCCGAATCGCAAGCTGTTCCCAATTTTCCAGAGCCTGAGCGCAGGAAGTGTCGGCAAGCATGATGCTCACCGGAGCGTCTGCGACCTGAATGCCGGAACGGGTCAGTCGCACCGTATCGGTGCTGATGGAGAAATGCGTGAGATTGTCTTTTTGCAGCGCATGCAACGCTTCGATGACTTCGCCAATGATGGAACGCATGGCTGTATAGCTCAACGGCTGGTTGGCGTTCAGCGCAAGATATTCGCTGAGGGTCATGCCTTCGTCAAGCTGCGTCACCACCAGCGCGACCTGGCCGACATGCTGGAGCTGCAGCACTTTCGTGAAGTGAGAATCATGTGAAATTGCCAGCATGGAAGCGGTTGCGTTGACTTCCTGCAATGCCTTGCTGTTGCTGACAATAAACAGCTGGCAATCCCGTGCGAGCACATGGTCGCTGGCCTTCCAGACCTGCAGTCCGGTTTCTTCGCGCAATGGCGAAACGAGCACGTAGCGATTGCTGATGGTATCTCCCAGCTGAGGTTTCATGGGTTCCTTCAACTTTTTGTAAACGTTTGTTCTACCTATGGTCACTCGCCGTTTTCGGCGTCGCCCTGTTCCAGTCTATCGTTGGGGCTGGTCGGCTTGCGAAGTCCGGGAATACGTGAGGAAATCAGCGCGATCGTCTCGTTGAATTCCTCGGAACGCAGCAGCCGCAACATGCCCACGTAAACGATGAAGGTCACTATGGCCAGCGGCGCGGCGCATGCCACTGCCTGAATCCAGTTCATATGACCGTCCGCCGCTCCGATTTGGGCGCCGACAAGCTGGTAGACGCTGTCACGTACCGTCATGCCGATGAACATGGTAGCTGCTGCCGCGCCAATCGATTTCAGATATGAGATGGCTATGTGCGGACCGTCGATATTGTTTTCGAATCGTTTGCGCAGCATGGCATACAGGATGGGGATCGGCAGTATGTAGCTTATGGCTCCTATCACGCCGATCATTGTCGCCCATTCGGTAGGGGGGAGTAGTCTCGCGCCGATGATCACGCCTACCGCTTGAATGCCCATGGCGAACAGCATGAAAATGAACGGCGATTTGCCGTCTTCGAATGCATAGAACGTGCGCTGGATAATCAGATACGCGCTGGCGAACGGAAGTCCTACGCCAAGCGTGACCAACGGTCCCGCCATGAGAATCGCCTCTCTGACGCTCACAGACGGCAGCAACGCGAGAATGATCGGAACGGGCATCACTGCGAAAGCGACCGAGAAATAGCACATGATTACGCCCATATTGCGCAGTGCCTGGCTTAGATCGGCGCGCGCTTCGGCGATATTATGGTCGGCGATCGCACGGGATATCTTCGGGAAAATCGCGGTTGCCAGCGAAACGGCAATCAGCGAATACGGCAGCATATAAATCGTGTACGCGTTCTGGTATGAGGCATTGCCGGCCACGTCGAGCGGATTGATGCCGAACTGCTGCTGCGCGAGCATCGGCGCGTTGGTGGACGTGCGCGTGATTACGATATTGGCGAGCTGGTCGATCACGACAATGCCGACACTCCAAGCCGCGACCGGACCCATGGAACGTAAGCCGATGCCGCGAAGTCCGAATTGCGGACGGTATTTCAGTCCGATTCTGGTCAGCGGAATGAACAATACCAACGCCTGGAATGCCACGCCCAACGTCCATGTTCCGGCCGTCAAAGCGATTTTGTCAGCGGTCCAGAAATCAAGCGGATGTTCCGTGGCGCGGCCGAACAATGCGATGAATGTGCCGAAACCGATGCAGCTGATGATGTTCGCACCCACCGAACTCCACGCATACGCGGTGAAATGGTCTTTGGCCGCAAGAATCTGGCCGATCACCGTATACAGGCCATAGAAGAAGATCTGGGGCATGCACCACAGGGTGAACGAGGTTGCCAACGCCATGGTTTCCGGGCTGCCGTTCACATACAGTCTGGTGAGCAGCGGAGTGCACAGTGCCATCAGAATCGCCACCGCCAACAACATGGTGATGGCGAGCGTGATGAGCTTGTTGAGCTTGGTTTCGGCGTCTTTCGCCTTCAACGTGCGCACGATCTGCGGTACGAGCACGGCGTTGAAGATACCGCCGGAAACCAGGGTGTAGATGACCTGCGGAATCATGGATCCGGCCTGGTAGGCGTTTGCCGCATAGCCGGTGGTGCCTAAAGCCCAGGCGAGCAGAATGGTACGGATTTGCCCGGTCACGCGCGAGGCCGCGGTGCCGGAGGCCATGATCAGTGAATTACGGCCAACGGAAGAACTCATTCGTCGGGATCCTTCTTACGGTGGAATTGGCGCCACAGTCCCAAAGCTCCAAGCAGCACGGCGATGCCGATGATGATGAAGCCGCTTTTGTCGCTGATCTGCAATGCGCTGGTGATGTGGGTGGTTTGTGTCGCTCCGAATGTGATGCCCTGCCTGTCCTGCAGGCTGAGTGTGGCATCCGCGGTGCCGGAGGTGGCCACACGGATGGTGAACGCCACTTGGGCTTCGCCGTGCGCGGGCACTTCCACGGTGTCGAAACGCGAAGTGACGATCTGCATGGAGTTGGTCAACGATGAGACTTTTACCGTGACCGGATAGGGGTGGCTGTTGCTGATGGTAACGGGCATTTGCGCGGTTTCGCTGACCACGTTGACGTTTTCCGTCGGTGTGATGGCCACGCCGTTGATGAGCAGGGACGCCAGTTGCCCGGCTCCTTCCACCATGGTGCTTCCGGCTGGATTTTCGCCGCCTAGCGCGTGCAGGGCCATGATGCCGTGCGCGTCGACGAGCTGCCTGCGCCACGCTTTGAGGCCTGCGGGGGCCTGTTTGGCATCGTCGGCGATGTCGGTGAGGATGGATGCGTTGAATCGTTTGATGTCGTTTGTCGAGGCCGCCAGCGTGTTGAGCGTCTGCCTGAGATTGGCTCGCGTCGCATCATTGATTCCGTCGGATTGCGGCACGATCGCGGCTGCGTCGTCGCCACTCAAAGCGGGGTCGGCGTTGCTTAATGTGTTCAGATCGGTGATGTTCAACCATGGCGATTGTTCGACGTCCGTCATCAGCGCGTCCACGACGGCCGGATCGGAATTGTCGCTCAGGTAGACTAGCAGGTTGCGTTCCGCATACGGCTGTTCCATTTGGTAGAACGCGCTTTGCGCGACGAATCGTGCGAGACGCCCGGCCGTTGTTCCCTCGCCATTCGCTTCGGCGTCGGAACTGGTCGCCTTGCCCTGCGCAAGGTCGGAAAGCACGCTTTGTGCGGTCAGTACGGTGACGTCGCCCGCGTCGGTGGCCACTATGGCCTTGCCTGTTTCCGCGGTGGTCGCATCGCTTTCTTCGAAATCATGCGTGGCGATGACGGTGTCGTACCCCTGCTGTTTGGCTTTCGTAAGCGCTTCAATCGTCCAATTGCCGGTGCCCTGCCATGCATACGTGGCCATACTCGCGTTCGGGTCACCCAACGCCGATTGGTAGCTTTTCAAGGCCTGTTTGGCGCTCCATTGCGAGGTGCCGACGCCTGCCGAATCATAGGTTTTGCTGTCGTTCAGCGCGGAATAGGCGGTGATGTCGAACAGGGCCGGTTGCGTGATGCCGTCGACTTGCGTCGGCATCGACATCGCCTTCAGATAAGTCGGATCGGCCACCACCTGCAGTTTGTCATGCTTGGTGAACGTCTGTTCCAGAGACTTGAGTCGTGCCTCGTCTTCTTTGCCGGGGACGGCGATTTTCGAAAGTTCCGCGGAGGTGACGCCACCTTTGTTGACGAGTTGTTCCAGCATGGTGTTGTCGGTGGTCCATCCCTGCGCTTCGAGCGGCTGCACGATGGTTATATTCATCGCGGGCGTGTCGGGGGTGTTGAGTCCGGCTCCGGTCCGTGTTGCGAAAGTGTGTGCTTCGTCTTGCTGGACGCCGTCGGCCTCATAGTTGAGCGTGACGGGCTTGGGACCCCAGGAGTGGATGGATGCCAGTGCTTCTTGGCTTGATTCCGCGTCGATGCGCACGTTCGCCGAAGCTCCCGGCTGAAGCGCGGGAACCTCGCTCTGGCCCACGATATCGGGCGTTGGGATCTGCCCGATGCCTTCCGACCATTCCTGGATATCGTTGCGCGACACGAACGTGTAGAAGGCGTTCATGGCGAGGGTCAGCGTGCCCGATGGGATTTCCTGATCGGTGGTGTTGGTCACCGTTGCGCTCAGATGGTAGCCGGAAGTGTCTGTCAGCACGGCTGTGGAAGAGTCAATCGACAGCATGGCTCCCGATTGTGTTTCCTGTTTTTCCTGGGTTTCTTCGGCTTCGGCATGTGGCGTAGGTGCATATAACAACATCAACGCCATGGTCATGACCATGGCGAGGATTGCCGAAAGGGCACGTATGCCGTGCGGAACGTTCCGTTGTGCGGGTTGATTCACCTTCACGCCTGTCTGTTGAGTTTCCTTGCGTACAACCATGCTATCTTTCGTTCGTTCGGGTAGCTGAGAACGTCGTCCAAATCAGCAAAATCCACCCAAATCGCGTCTTCCGCCTCATGATCCGGGTCGCCTTCCACCGTCAGCTCGCCACCGATCTGGCGCAATGCGAAATGATGCACCAGTTTGTGCACACGCTGGTTGGTTCCCGTGAACCAGTAGTCGATGGTGGCGATGGAATCGATCACTTCACCCAAAATGCCGGTTTCCTCATGTACTTCGCGAACGGCGGTTTGCTGCGGTGTCTCGCCTTTTTCGATATGACCTTTCGGCAGGCACCATTCCAAATGCCCGCTGCGTGAATGACGTGCGATGATCGCCACACGCCCCTTGTCGTCGAATACGAGACCGCCCGCCGAATATTCGCGTACCACCGGCAGTTCCTGCGCGTCGAGCGAGGCGAATGTGGTCGGACCGTCTGTGGCGCGTCGCTGCGGCATCATTGCTGGGGTGGGTGCGCTGGGCGTGATGATGGTCTCTTGCCGCAAGGAAACGGACTGCGATGTGTATAGCAGTTTGTCCGGTGCCATCGGATTTTGGGTATGGTCGTCCGCAGCATGGGCAAGCATGCGTGCAAGGTCTGCGGGCGTAATCATGATTCCAACCATACTCAATTCTGTGTGCAGGTGGGGTAACGGTATGCTGGTAGGGCAGAAACTTGTGGTGCCGGAAAGGGATGGCGTGAACTTCGAAGTGTGGCCAGAGGCCATTGAATTAGGGCGTATGTTCGCCGAAGAAGGCTATGAATTGGCGTTGGTGGGAGGCCCCGTTCGGGACCTGCTGTTGCATCGCAAATCGCATGATTTGGATTTTTGCACATCGGCGCGTCCTGAGCAGTTTGAACATATTTTGCGCCGTTTCGGGCGTGATGGCTTTTGGGATATGGGACGCAAATTCGGCACGTTGGGTGCGATGCGTCGTCGTGAGGATGGCACGGAAGTGCAGGTTGAGGTAACGACCTACCGTTCCGACACGTATGACCCCGACTCGCGCAAGCCGGAAGTCAATTATGGCGACACGCTGGAAGGCGATCTTTCCCGCCGTGATTTCACGGTGAACGCCATGGCGTTGCGCGTGCCCGAATTGGAATTCGTCGACCCGTTCGGCGGTGCGAACGATTTGGCCAAGGGCGTGTTGCGCACACCGGTCGATCCTCGTCAGTCATTCGACGACGATCCGCTGCGCATGATGCGTGCCGTGCGTTTCGTAGCGCAACTGGGCTTCCGCATCGAACCGGAAACCGCTGAAGCGTTGACCGACATGGTCGATCGCATCGAAATCGTTTCCGCCGAGCGCGTACGCGACGAACTGGTCAAAATGCTGCTGTCCGATCGCCCGCGTGCAGGTATCGAAGCGTTGGTTGATTCCGGTCTTGCGGATATTGTCTTCCCGGAAATTCCGGCATTGCAGCTCGAAATTGACGAACATCATCGCCATAAGGACGTATTCGAGCACACCATGATCGTCATTGATCGTGCTGTCGCTCTCGAAACCGGCCCGGACGGCCCTGTGCCAGCTCCGGATCTGACGTTGCGTTTGGCTGCGCTCATGCATGACATCGGCAAGCCGAAGACCCGTCGTTTCGAGGCGGGTGGCAAGGTGAGTTTCCATCATCATGATGCTGTCGGTGCGAAAATGACTCGCAAGCGTTTGAAGGCTCTGCATTTTGACCATCATATGGTCGAGGATGTCAGCGAGCTGGTCAATCTGCACTTGCGCTTCCATGGCTACGTGGAGGAGCCGTGGACGGATTCCGCGGTCCGTCGTTACGTCAAGGACGCAGGCCCGCTGTACGAGCGCCTGAACCGCCTTACGCGTGCCGATGCGACCACGCAGAACAAGCGCAAGGCCATGGTGTTTTCGTCGGCGATGGACGAGATGGAACAGCGCGTGCGCGATCTGAAGGAGAAGGAGGATTTCGACGCGATCCGCCCTGATCTGAATGGTGACGAAATCATGCAGCTACTCGGCATTGAACCGGGGCCGCTGGTTGGCAAGGCGTATAAGCACATGCTGGAATATCGTCTCGATAACGGCCCGGTCGAGCGTGATGTCGCTGTTGCCGAGTTGAATCGCTGGTACGAGGAGCAGCAGTCCGAATAATCTGCCTTCTGATCGCACAATTTCAATATTTTGACCGCACGATTTGCATTTTCGAATGAAAAACAGAATCGTGCGGTCAGTCTGCAAATCCACAGGCTCAGCAAATCAAACTGCGTCGTGTTCGGGAGCCTTCTGTACGTCGGTCATCTTGTCGACGGTAACGCATCCTTCGAAGCTTTCGATCTTCTTGCCGGCGGTCGGCACTTGCTTCTCATTCTGCAGATTGTCGAAGGTCGCGCCGACCACAACGTCGATTAGCATATCCTCACGATCGTCCATCACCATTTTCGCGTCGGTGAAGTTGCTGTTCACCGTGTACGCCTGATTAATGGCGTTCTTGCCGAAGATAATCATCGTGCGCTCCACCTTGGAACTGGTGTAGTTGCCGGCGGCCTGGGTGTTGAACTCGCGATTCTGCAGCGCGCTGCTGACGGCTTGTGCGAAGCCGGAGAATTCAGTGCCGTTGAGCACGCGCACGGTGATGTTGCGGTTCTCCACGTACTTGCCTTTGCTGCCGTCCTGTTCCTGAGCGGCACAAGGAGCCTGCTGGCCGTGATTCGGCTGTACCGCAGCCGACTTGACTTTGCCCAATCCTCCAACATGGAAGAAGAACAGCAAGGAAATCACCAATGCGACCGTCAAAATGGCGCCGGTGATGGTGAACGCCACCTTCTGACGGCGGCGAATGTACTGTTTGCGCGCGGCGCGCTCGTCGTTAGCCTGAGTCATGTACGAGTCCTTCTCCAAAAAACGGTTGATTTCAACCTTACTGTTACGCGATGATATGCGCAATCGGATGGGCCGGCGCCTTGGAAGCGATGATGCGGTCGACGCAACGGCTTTGCTGCCATGCCGACTGCACGGCGCGTGCGGCTTCGTCGGTTGGCACGAATGCGATTACGGAAGGGCCGGATCCGGAGACGAACGCTTGCTTTGCGCCCGCCCGCAACGCTTCGTCGATTGCCTGTCCGCTGCGTGGGTGCAGTGAGATCGCCGCTTGTTGCAGATGATTGTTGTCTCCTGCGCCGGCACCGATTTGGTCGAACATGGCATACACTTCCGGCGTGCGCAGTTCCGCCTGATACGCGCCGACCAGCAGACGGCCCGCAAAGCCCTGTTTCGTCAACTCGCGCACGTCGTTGCTGTGCTCGCTGAGCTGTTCGATCCGCTCGCCGAAGCCTGCGCCTCGCGCGTAGCCTCCGGTCAGGCAGAACGGCATATCCGCGCCCAATGTAGCGGCGACCTGTTGCAACCGTTCGATGGGCCAATCAAGATTCCATAGCGTGTTCAACGCCAGAATCGTGGCGGCCGCATCGGCGGAACCCCCCGCCATGCCTGCGCCGACGGGAATGCGTTTTTCGATGTTCAACGCCACGTCCGGTTCATGGCCGCTCGCTTCGGCCATGGCGAACAGGGCGAGCACTGCGTGGTTGCGTCGCATGTCACTGCCGGATGAGGCCAGATCACCAAGATATGCTCCATCAAGATTCAATGAGAAACCGGCTCCGGGCTTTTTACTGCTGGCGGTGACGGTGTCGTATACGCCGACGGCGCAGTAAATAGTGTCCAGCTCGTGCCGGCCACCCCATTCGCTGCGTGGCGCCCCCACGTGCAAGGTCAGATTCGTTTTTGCAGGGCAGTCCACACTGACTTCATTGATTGCGTTGCCGTTGCCGCTCATGCTTCCGGCACCTCGCCTATGGCGCGTGCCAGTGCCACGAATTCGTCAATGGTAAGCGTCTCGCCACGTCGCGTCGGATCGATGCCTGCCCGCTCAAACGCTTCGGAAGGTACGATTTTCTTCAACGCGGCATGCAGGGTTTTGCGGCGCTGCCCAAACGCGGCGTCGATGAGACGGAACACGGTTTCGCGATCTACCACGGAACCGTCGGGATTATTGGCGGAAGGTGTGTGCCCGCCCTCGTATCGTTTGAACAGCACCAGCGCGGAATCCACATTCGGTGCCGGCCAGAACACATTGCGCCCGATAATGCCCACGCGTCCCGCGGTGCCGTACCATGCGAGCTTCACGCTTGGAGTGCCGTAGATCTTTGAACCGGGCTTTTCACTCAGTCGGTCCGCGACTTCCTTCTGCACCATCACCAGAAAAGTTCCGAGATTGTCGAAACGTTCCAGCAGCGTCAGCAGAATCGGCGTGGCCACGTTGTATGGCAGATTTGCGACGAGCGTGAACGAATCGTCATTATTGAAATCAGGTAGATTTTCCGGCGTTACGGTCAGTGCATCACGGTTGACTACACGGAAACGATCCACCGCATCCGGCATGAATTCGGCGATGGTGCCGGGCAGTCGTTCCGCAACGGGCGGGTCGATCTCCACGGCGGTCATCGTCGCCCCAGTTTCCAAAATCGCCAATGTCAGCGAACCCAATCCAGGTCCGACTTCCAGCACATGATCGTCGGCGGTCACACCCGCCTCGCGCACGATGCGACGAACCGTGCCCGGGTCGATTACGAAATTCTGCCCGAATTTTTTTGTCGGGCTGATACCGGCCTCGGCTGCGATACGGCGAATGTCAGCAGCCCCCAACAGGCGGCCTTGCATAGTTTCGTCGGTTTCGTTGGTTTCGTTCGCGTTTTCTGTCATTACCTCATTATCCGTTCAACTGGTATGAAAAAGTGTGCGTTGTTACGTTTGCGTATTGTTGCGATCGGCGTTGTTTAATACCATCCAACTTGTTCGGAATGCTCCCATGCCTTCGATGGGCTGCCGTAGCGTTGCGCGATGTAGCTTAGGCCCCAGTCGATCTGTACGGCCGCATCGTCACGCCAGTGTGCGCCGAATGCCGCCATTTTGCTGCCTGGAAGCGATTGCGGGATGCCGTAAGCTCCGGAAGATGCGTTTTCCGCATACCACAGCCAGCTCGATTCGCGGGTCCACAGTTTCACCAGATCGGTCCAGTTTTGTCCGGTCCAGCCATATTGCGCCGCGGCTCCGGCCGCGTAGACCTGTGCCTGCGCGGGGGAGGGGTGGTAGAGGCGGCATCCCGCTGAAGGATCGGAAGGTTGCGGTGTCGGGGTGGGCGTAGGGGTCGGATTCGGCGTGGGCGTCGGATTCGGCGTGGGGGTCGGGTCTGGAGTTGGTGTCGGATCCGGGTCCGTCTTCGATCCGGAATCGTCCTTCGTGCTGTCGTCTTTCTTGTTGTCGCCCGAATTGTCCGTATTGTCGGAATTATTGTTCGAATCGTTTTTCTTGTCGGAATTATCGGAATTGCTGTTCTTATCCGAATTATCGTTTTTCCCGGAATTGTCGGAATTGCCAGCATCTCCGGAATTGCCGGATCCGCCATCCGACCCCGAATCGTCGGAAGATGCTGCCGGTCCTACTGCGACGATCCGGTCAAGGGCGATTTTTGTGGTCGTTTCGTTGGTTAGCGTCTCGCTTTCCTTCTCGCCATCCACATACGTGACGTCGTACGTTTGCTGAATTTCGCCTTCCTCGCCTTCCTGCCTGACTACGACTTCGCCAGGCTGCAGACTGGGGTCGATGATGGTTTGCGTGCCGAATGGCACCGCTTTCGTGCGTGTCTCCTCGCCGTGCGTCACGCGGCGGACGCGCAGAATTGTTTCGCCGTTGTCTTTTTCGACGCTGACGCGATCCTCCTTGTTTAGCGTGATGCCTTTGGAGTCAAGAATGGAGGCCGCCGGCAGTTTGCCATTTGGCGCTTCGGAGCTTTGCCCGTCTGAGATGACGGTGACCGGTCCGTTTTGGTTGATGATCAGTCCGCCGGTGAGTTTGTTGTACACGTTGTCGATACTGACGGTGACTTTTGCCGCGTCTGCTTCGTTTTGTTCGAAAAAGCCGATTAGCTGTTCGGCGCTGGTCGCCACTGTCCAGAAAGGCACTTCCTGCCCGTTGATGGTGATGGTGGTCTGGTAGGCGCTTCGTACCGTAACCACGTCATGGTTGCTCAGCATGCTGGTGGGGCTGGTGGATTCCACAAGATCATGCGTTTTGACCTTCACACCGCGTTCCTGCAGCAGACGGTCGACGCTCATTGCGTATGTGGTTACGGTGGTGGTTTCGCCATCGATGGTCAGAGCTACGGTTTTGCGCGCGCCTACGCCGAATGCGAGCATCGAGGCGAGTGTCAATGAGACCACGCATGCCGTCACACGAACACGCCGAAGCGTCACAAATCTCCGGGGGGTCCACCTTCTCGTCATACGTCCTCTTTCCAGCGACTGTCTACATCGCCGTCATTGTAACGGTCAGATCGGGACGAATGGCATGGGGTCCGCTGGTTTTATCTATACCGCCACATTTTCGAGGAAAAGGAATAAAGAAAAAGGGGGGCAGGAGAGAAGGGGATGTCCTGCCCCCTGTCCGGACAAGGCAGGTTGGGGGAAGCCTCGTCCGGTCGCCAGAAGCCATAAGTTGGGGGAAGGCTTCTGGATCACTTACCCATGGTAAGAGGTCAAAGCCCGTTGAAACGGGTTTCGAGCCTCCTGTCGGGATCGAACCGACGACCTGCCGCTTACAAGGCGGCCGCTCTGGCCATCTGAGCTAAGGAGGCTTGTGCCGCTTTCTAGCATAATGCATAAAAATGGCAACGATTGAATAGAGTAACCAGCGTGCCCGATGCCGTCAACTTAGAACTGCGTTTTGGCTGACACGCTGGCGAGTAGGGGGCATTATTTTTCGATTATGAGGATTGAGTGGGGCTAATCACTCGCCAGTGGTGTTGGAGATCGGATCCTTGTCGGAGCCGATGGAGGGCATTACGCCTTCCTTTCCAATATCGTCTGAATTGATTCCGATGGCCTCCAGCAAGCCTTCCTCGATGGTCTCCTGCGCGGTGCTCAGCTGGTTCATATTCCAGAACTTGCCGTTTATGGTCACCGTTGGGGTGGTCATGCTGTCTTTGTAGGTTCCGGACGCGTTCCACAGTTCGGAACGCTTCGGCGTATAGGTGTCGATGGCGTCAAGCCAATCCTGGTAGTCGCGACCGAACGCCTTGTTCGCCACATCCTCGGAAACTCCCGAGGCGATCATCTGTTCCTTGATCTGATCATCGCTGACTGACTTGTAGTTCGAGCTTTCCTCAGGCTGGAAATCTTCGGCGTACATTTTTTCCATGAACGTGATCAGGTGCGTCGGATTGCTGTCATGTTCTGCCAAGTAGATTGCGGCATTCGCGGCACGGCTCGAATATTCGTCAGTGGACCATCCATCCAGGAACGCCATGAAATGCAAGTCAAGATTGATCTGCCCCGCATCGACCATCTTCTGCAGATCCGCATCAAGCTGACGATGCAGGTTGCCGCAACCCGGGCACAGGAAGTCCATGTAGATCGCGACCGTCGGAGCGCCGTCGACGGACTTGCCGTAACCATTCTTCGAAATCAGCAGTCCGCCCTTGTCGTCGACGAGCTTTGGCGTGTTTTTGACCTTCTGCAGCTTGTCGTATGCCTCTTCCACGGTTTGGGTGGGAGCCTGGGTTTTGGCATTCTTGTGCATGTTGTGATACACGGTGAACGCGCCGATCGCCACCAGGATCACCAGTACGGCCACCACGATGGCGCCGATGATGGTCTGCTGCTTGCGTTCCTTTTCCATCTGTTCGGCGCGGGCCTTCATGGCCGCGGCCTCAGCGGCCCTACGCTCGGCGCGGCTGGCGCGCTTCTGCGCATCCTTACTGTTCTGGGCCATCCACATTCCTTTCGATGTTTCATCGTTTGTTGCGCACCATAGTAGTGTGGGCGTGCTATCGCTGAATGAAGTATTTCGTAAAAGCTTACGTTGTCATACTACGTGCGATTGTCTGATGTTTTTCTGAGGATTGCGAACGTTTGCCGATTCTTGGTTTTCACTACATTTCATACGATTCCGCAGGAGTGCTGGATTTCGGGCGGCCACGTAGCGTTCCAGCTCCCAATCGCAGCGCCAGAGCCCCTGGAGTGAGAGCGCATATCAGCCAACCGATGGCGCAACAGCCGGCTTGTACGACACCGCTTTGCGAAACCGGTCCTTCAATCCAAGTCGGCAGTGGAATCGTGAATCCGAATATCGAGGTATCCACCATGGCGAACGGTAATTGCAGCGCGACTGTGGCGATCGCCAATCCCAATGTGGCGATCGCGGCCATGATCAATGCGCGTAGCACCGCATAGCCCAACCCTTTGAGCACATGCCAAGGCAGCGTGGCCGCGCGTGCAAACCAGTCGGAGGCTTTTCGGTTGCCTCCACGGCGGCCTTCACGCTCCAGCTGCGCTTCCATATTGAATCCGATGGTGGCGAGCAGCCAAGCCAGTAGTGCACCCGCAGCCCAGGCCAGCCAAGTCGAGAACAAGCCGAACAACGCCACAGGAATGGCCAGAAGCGCGCAGAGGAGCGTGCCTCGGCTCAACAGTTCGCCACGAAGCACGTCGGCCGGATTCGGCGGTTGCGGCGCATTCAGGTTGAACGGGGCCGCTGGGGACGCCTGCGTAATCGGAGTGGCCGGCATAACTGGCATAGTGGACGTTGGTATGTCTTGCGCCTGCACGTTTTGCGCCTTTTCAACCGACGCATTCGGTATTACCGCCGGTGGTCGTTGGTTGGCAATGCGTTGTAACGCCGGTTTGATGGCCGGATCGATTTGTGTGGCTTCTTGAGTGGGATTCCACGCATCCTGCACCGGCATCACCCGCGTGGATTGCGGTGCGTCCTGTGGCGCATCTTGCGGCAGCACGCTGGTATCTCCGCTATCGACAGGCAGCATGACAGGCAGCACGCGCGTGCCGGTGCCAAGAGGAATCGTCGTGGTATGTGCGTTGATATCCATGACCGAGGTGTCGGCATCGGACGCATCGGCAATAACAGTATCGGTTATGTCAGCAATACCGGTTGTGCCGATTGTCTGTGTGGCCTCAACGAATTGCGGCAATGTGCGCGTCCCGATGGCGTCTTCGCCCGTTACATGATCCAGCGCCCGCCAAAGCTCTCGTGGATTATCAGGCGATTCAGCAAAAGGGGGCATCGCCTCCGATATGCCGGCAGTGGAACCCGAATCCGAAGCGGTATCCGCAGCATCCCAAGCTTGCGGATTCAACGCATCCAACGCAATCGCTTGCAATAATTCGTCGGGCGTGCAACGTTTCGTACGATCCGGATTCAACGCTGAACGGAACGCGGCCATGGTTCCCGCCGGAAGCCCGACCAAATTCGCGTTTCCCGCAGCGGCACGCTCCAACACGGCCATCATCGGCTTCGTGCCGAACACCGGTTCGCCGGTAGCGGCAAACGCCAGCACGCTCGCTACCGACCACCAGTCACTCATCTCATCGGATTCCGCGCCATCAATGATTTCCGGTGCGATGAATCCCGGAGTGCCCATAACCAAACCCGTGCGCGTCACATGGCTTTCGCCCTCGCCCATGGCAATACCGAAATCCACCAACACCGGTCCGGTATTCGACACCATCACATTCGTCGGTTTGATATCGCGGTGCACAATACCGGCCGCATGCACGGCCTTCACCGCCTCGATCAGCTTGCGTCCCAACCGTTCCAGATCGTCGCCCACATACCGGCCGTTGGCTCGCACATCCTCACGCAGATTCTTGCCATCGATCAGCTCGGTCACAATGAAGGCCAGAGCATCATCCAATTCCATATCCACAATGCCGCACACGCCTGGATGACGCACTTTCTGCAGCGCCATCGCCTCCCTGCGCAGGCGCTCGCGTGCGGTCAGCTGATCGCGGGAACGCTCGCCGGATGCATCTTCCTCGGCAAGGGAATCGCGCAAGATCTTCATCGCATACTGGTGTCCGCCGTCATCGCGCACACGCCAGACCGATCCCATTGCCCCCGATCCAAGCCGTGAAATCAACGTATATCCGCCAACGAGGCTGCCCGCCTCCAGATTCAATGCGCTTAAGTCGCTCATGGAACCCATGGTACTTGCCTTACGCAGGTTGCTGTTGGAATAGCTCGCTTCAGCGCGCAAAAATCATCATAAAAATGCGATTGCGCAGTTGAGTTGCAATTAGGGCGACGTTTTTCCGTAATATGGCAACGATATCCGGTCATCAAATCGGCAGTCGACAGTAGGCAAATCAACGATTGACGGTCAATCCGCGAAAGAACGCATATTGTTCCATATGCATGCGTGTAACGGAATCATATGTGCACGAACGGTCGTTTTGCATGCGCAAGTGGTATGCAGATTATGCACGCGAAACGACAGGCTGGGAAAAATCAGAGTACTTTTTCCGCGGATTTTAGTGAAATCGAGATATCGACATGAAGAAGTGTCTTCACTTCTGGAAATCATGCGACGCGGGGCAGCGTTACGCGGTTTCCATGATGCTGTCCGGTCCGCTGGCGACGCTGCTCAACAACGCGACACTCACGAAGTACATGCTGTCTGACGCTACTGTTTCCAAGGCTAATGAGCTGGCCAAGGAAGTGCAGTCGGAAGCTATCACCATGCTGAAGAATGATGATTCCAACCTGCCGCTGAGCAACAAGAAGGCCGGAACCATTACCTACAAGAACAACTCCAAGGATTATGATGACTTTCAGGATGGTGGGCATTTCCTGCAGCTGAGCAAGACTGAGCGCGACTGATTGACCTGGTCACCAAGAACTTCGACAAGGTCACGTTTGATGTGACCGTCACCAACACTGGCGACACCGTCGGCAAGATCCAGCTCACCGATGCTGACGGTCCAGCCTCGCTGAACAACAACTTCACCGGCGTTGGCTCCATCGGCTTCCCGGCTTCCACCGCATTCGCCTGCACTTGGAACAAGGATCTGGCCAAGCAGTTCGGCGAGATGATCGGCGACATGGCTCATGACATGCACGTTGCTGGTTGGTACGCTCCGGCTATGAACATCCACCGTGGCGCTTTCTCCGGCCGTACCTTCGAGTACTTCTCTGAGGACTCCCTGCTCTCCGGTGTTATGGTTTCCAACGAGATCGCCGGCGCTAAGGAGAAGGGCGTGTATTCCTTCATGAAGCACTTCGCTCTGAACGATCAGGAAACCAACCGTACCAACATGGTGTGCACCTGGGCGGACGAGCAGGCCATCCGCGAGATCTACCTCAAGCCGTTCGAGATGAGCGGGAAGGAAGGCGGCGCACAGGCCGTGATGAGCTCCTTCAACTACATCGGTTATACCTATGCCGGTGCCTCCAACAACCTGCTGAACACCGTGCTCCGTGACGAGTGGGGCTTCAAGGGCTTCGTCCTGACCGATTACTTCGGCGGCTACGGCTACCAGAATGGTGATCAGGAGATCCGTAACGGCAACGATTCCATGCTGGCCACCACCAAGAACACCAACCACATCACCGACAAGTCCGCAACCTCCGTGAAGGCCATGCGTACCGCTACTCACAACATTCTGTACACCGCCGCCAACAGCTGGCAGTATGCAGATGGTGAGCCGAAGGTCGATACCCCGATCTGGAAGACCGCCATGTACGTGGCTTGGGGCGTGACCGCTGTTCTGGCGATCGCACTCGAGGCTCTGGCTATCAAGCGCTACATGGATCGCAAGAAGGCCAAGGCTGAAGTCTCCGCCTGATTTCGCTTTCTTCTAGTGGGTCAACATCAATAACTGAATAACAACTGAAATACATCAAGGGTCGCCGACTTCCCCAGTCGGCGACCCTCGCCGTATTTCAGAGCAACCACAGCCAGGTTTATATGGGTCTTTGCTGTATCTCCGTTTTTTGGAATCAAACTTTGCTATGTGAGATTGAATCCGGGCATGCGTTGCGTGGCCTGGTTGTGTTTGCTTGTTTTCTTCTTCTCCTGTTTCCTTATCGTTCTGTTTTGTCTGGGATTTTTCTCGGCCAATACATGGCTGGTTGGTTGATGAGTCGGTTATGTATGCGGTGTTGCGGCGGTGACGCGTCGTGTGGTGTTTGTTTTTGGTTCACGTGGTCGTTGTTTTCGTGTTCTAGACTGGCCGTGCGGCCGTTCGGAGGCCGTTTTCGACACGCCGAGGGATTGTTGTGTTTCCAACGTTTCCCGGCGGTTTCCGCATGCCCGGGTTGCGTGGGTGGCCGGTTTCGTGTAAATTGACTCTTCGCTGCCGCTCGGCGAGTGGTTCCCTGGTTGGGGTTCCGTGAGGTGGGTGAGTGGTGGTGGTTTGAGAACTCAAGAGCGTATTTGTACTACTTCTTTATAGTCAATGATTGCCAGTCCGTCTTACGGCCCGCGCGTGTTGTTCGCGTGTGGGTGCCGGGAGGCCGGTCAAACGGGACGGGGTTTTTGCGGACAGTCCGTTTTCCTTATAAACGGATGTCAATTTTCTTATTTGAGAGTCACATGTTGGTTCTCTTCATGAAAGGTTTTTTGTGGAGGGTTCGATTCTGGCTCAGGATGAACGCTGGCGGCGTGCTTAACACATGCAAGTCGAACGGGATCCCAGGAGCTTGCTCCTGGGTGAGAGTGGCGAACGGGTGAGTAATGCGTGACCGACCTGCCCCATGCACCGGAATAGCTCCTGGAAACGGGTGGTAATGCCGGATGCTCCATCACACTGCATGGTGTGTTGGGAAAGCCTTTGCGGCATGGGATGGGGTCGCGTCCTATCAGCTTGATGGCGGGGTAACGGCCCACCATGGCTTCGACGGGTAGCCGGCCTGAGAGGGCGACCGGCCACATTGGGACTGAGATACGGCCCAGACTCCTACGGGAGGCAGCAGTGGGGAATATTGCACAATGGGCGCAAGCCTGATGCAGCGACGCCGCGTGCGGGATGACGGCCTTCGGGTTGTAAACCGCTTTTGATCGGGAGCAAGCCTTCGGGTGAGTGTACCTTTCGAATAAGCACCGGCTAACTACGTGCCAGCAGCCGCGGTAATACGTAGGGTGCAAGCGTTATCCGGAATTATTGGGCGTAAAGGGCTCGTAGGCGGTTCGTCGCGTCCGGTGTGAAAGTCCATCGCTTAACGGTGGATCTGCGCCGGGTACGGGCGGGCTGGAGTGCGGTAGGGGAGACTGGAATTCCCGGTGTAACGGTGGAATGTGTAGATATCGGGAAGAACACCAATGGCGAAGGCAGGTCTCTGGGCCGTTACTGACGCTGAGGAGCGAAAGCGTGGGGAGCGAACAGGATTAGATACCCTGGTAGTCCACGCCGTAAACGGTGGATGCTGGATGTGGGGCCCGTTCCACGGGTTCCGTGTCGGAGCTAACGCGTTAAGCATCCCGCCTGGGGAGTACGGCCGCAAGGCTAAAACTCAAAGAAATTGACGGGGGCCCGCACAAGCGGCGGAGCATGCGGATTAATTCGATGCAACGCGAAGAACCTTACCTGGGCTTGACATGTTCCCGACCGTTCCAGAGATGGGGCTTCCCTTCGGGGCGGGTTCACAGGTGGTGCATGGTCGTCGTCAGCTCGTGTCGTGAGATGTTGGGTTAAGTCCCGCAACGAGCGCAACCCTCGCCCTGTGTTGCCAGCACGTCATGGTGGGAACTCACGGGGGACCGCCGGGGTCAACTCGGAGGAAGGTGGGGATGACGTCAGATCATCATGCCCCTTACGTCCAGGGCTTCACGCATGCTACAATGGCCGGTACAACGGGATGCGACACGGCGACGTGGAGCGGATCCCTGAAAACCGGTCTCAGTTCGGATTGGAGTCTGCAACCCGACTCCATGAAGGCGGAGTCGCTAGTAATCGCGGATCAGCAACGCCGCGGTGAATGCGTTCCCGGGCCTTGTACACACCGCCCGTCAAGTCATGAAAGTGGGTAGCACCCGAAGCCGGTGGCCTAACCCTTCGTGGGATGGAGCCGTCTAAGGTGAGACTCGTGATTGGGACTAAGTCGTAACAAGGTAGCCGTACCGGAAGGTGCGGCTGGATCACCTCCTTTCTACGGAGTTTTTTTTCAGGACGCCGGCTTGGCGTCCGTCGTGCGGCCCATGCGTCGGGAACGGTTCCCGGTTTCGCGTGGGCGTGCTGGTGTGGAAGAGATCGTTGGCTTCGCGGGTTCCTTTTGTGGGTCCGGGGAGTGGTGCGGATATGCTTTTGGGTTCCCGGACCGCCACCCGCGACTTGGTCGCGCGCGGTTTTCCGGGTGTCCCCTTGGGGCGGTCGGCCGGCCGGTGTGCCGTGTCCGGATCGTTTCTTGGGTGCGTGGTGGTTTGAGAACTGGATAGTGGACGCGAGCAATGCGATGGCATGTTTCTTGCCGTCGTTTGCTTTATCGCGATTTCGCCAGGCTCTTCTTTTTGGAGTCTGGTTTCGAGATCGATCGTTTTGTGATCATTGTTTACAGTGTGATGATCTGTCGTCTGGCGTGGAGAAGCTTATCATCAGGTTTTTTCGGGGCGTGTGCCGCCCTGAAGGGCGTATGGTGGATGCCTTGGCAGACAGTACCGATGAAGGACGTTTGAGGATGCGATAAGCCTCGGGGAGCCTCCAACATGGCTTCGATCCGAGGATTTCCGAATGGGGCAACCCGCCGGCCGTCATGGGCCGGCACGGAACCGTGTTGTTCCGGGGGTACGCAGGGAAGTGAAACATCTCAGTACCTGCAGGAAGGGATACTCCGTGAGTAGTGGCGAGCGAAAGCGGATCAGACCAAACCATGGGCGCGTGATACCCGTCGGGGGTTGCGTTCGTGGTGTTGTGGGAGCGTGTGTCCCGGTTCCGACGGACCGGGCGGGAGTCATAAAACGGCTTGCCAGGGGAACAGGCTTGAAGGCCTGGCCGCAGAGGGTGCCAGCCCCGTACCTGGAAGCTTGCCGTCTTCCGATCATGCGTCCCAAGTAGCGCGGGCCTCGTGGAATCCCGTGTGAATCGGCCCCGACCGTGGGGTAAGTCTAAGCATACCTGTCTGACCGATAGCGTACCAGTACCGTGAGGGAAAGGTGAAAAGCACCCCGGGAGGGGAGTGAAAGAGTTCCTGAAACCGTGCGCCTACAATCCGTCGGAGCCTCCTTGTGGGGTGACGGCGTGCCTATCGAAAAATGAGTCTGCGAGTCAGTGGTGCGTGGCGAGGCTAACCCGTCGTGGGGGAGCCGTAGCGAAGGCGAGTCTCAAAAGGCGTTTTGAGTCGCGTGCCCTGGACCCGAAGCGGGATGATCTAGCCCTGGGCAGGTTGAAGCGCGGGTAAGACCGCGTGGAGGACCGAACCCACCTGGGTTGAAAACCGGGGGGATGACTTGGGGCTAGGGGTGAAAGGCCAATCAAATTCCGTGATAGCTGGTTCTCTCCGAAATGCATTTAGGTGCAGCGTCGGTTGATTGCATCGCGGGGGTAGAGCTACTGGATGCTTGCGGGCCCGTGTGGGGTACCAATAGCAGCCAAACTCCGAATACCGTGGATGTGTATTCCGGCAGTGAGTCGGCGGGGGATAAGCTCCGTCGTCGAGAGGGAGACAGCCCAGATCGTCGTCTAAGGTCCCGAAGCGTGTGCTAAGTGGGAAAGGATGTGGAGTCGCATAGACAGCCAGGAGGTTGGCTCAGAAGCAGCCATCCTTGAAAGAGTGCGTAACAGCTCACTGGTCTAGTGGTTCCGCGCCGACAATGTAGCGGGGCTCAAGCACACCACCGAAGACGCGGCAACGGCCTTTGTGGCTGTTGGGTAGGAGAGCGTCCCCCGAGGGGCGAAGCGGCGGCGCAAGCCGGCCGTGGACTTCGGGGGAGTGAGAATGCAGACATGAGTAGCGAGAGACGGGTGAGGATCCCGTCCGCTGGATGACCAAGGGTTCCGGGGCCACGTTCGTCGTCCCCGGGTGAGTCGGGTCCTAAGGCGAGGCCGACAGGCGTAGTCGAATGGATGAACGGGTGGATATTCCCGTACCGGCAGCGAACCGCAAGAGCCGAACGGATGAGTACTAACCTCCGGTCGCGTGGCGTCGTTCCCTTCGGGGTTCGGGGCGCGCGGTCGTTGGGAATGTAGTCCTGGTAGGTTAGCGCACAGGGGTGACACGGAATGGGAGCCGGCCGCGGAGGTGGTTTTCCGTGGTCAAGCACGCAGCCCGTCCCATAGGCAAATCCGTGGGACATGTAGGGTGAGGTGCGATGATGGGCGCCTTTTTGGCGCGATATCCGGTGGTCCAGGCCGTCGAGAAAAGCCTCGGCGCGAGGGGCGTTGCCGCCCGTACCCCAAACCGACACTGGTGGTCAGGTAGAGAATACCAAGGCGATCGAGCGAATCCTGGTCAAGGAACTCGGCAAATCACTCCCGTGCCTTCGGTATAAGGGAGACCCCTGATGGTGATGGAACTCGCTTCCGGAGCTTTCGGGGGTGGCACAGACCAGGGGGTAGCGACTGTTTACCAAAAACACAGGTGCATGCGAAGGCGCAAGCCGCTGTATATGCACTGACGCCTGCCCGGTGCCGGAAGGTTAAGAGGATCCGTCAGCCCTCGGGCGAAGCGGTGAATTCAAGCCCCGGTAAACGGCGGTGGTAACTATAACCATCCTAAGGTAGCGAAATTCCTTGTCGGGTAAGTTCCGACCTGCACGAATGGCGTAACGACTTCCCCACTGTCTCGACCAGGAGCTCGGCGAAATTGCAGTACGAGTAAAGATGCTCGTTAAGCGCAGAAGGACGAAAAGACCCCGGGACCTTTACTATACCTTGGTATTGGCGTTAGGCGCGGATTGTGTAGCATAGGCGGGAGGCTTCGAAGCGGTGGCGCCAGCCATCGTGGAGCCGCAAGGTGAAATACCGCTCTGTTCTCGTTTGACGTCTCACCTCGAACAGTGATCCTGTTCAGGGACAGTGCCTGGCGGGTAGTTTAACTGGGGCGGTTGCCTCCCAAAGAGTAACGGAGGCGCTCAAAGGTCCGCTCAGCCCGGTTGGCAATCGGGTTTCGAGTGTAATCGCACAAGCGGGCTTGACTGCGAGGACGACGGTCCGGGCAGGGACGAAAGTCGGAGATAGTGATCCGGTGCCGGCGCACGGGCGCGGCATCGCTCAACGGATAAAAGGTACCCCGGGGATAACAGGCTGATCATTCCCAAGAGTCCATATCGACGGGATGGTTTGGCACCTCGATGTCGGCTCGTCGCATCCTGGGGCTGGAGCAGGTCCCAAGGGTTCGGCTGTTCGCCGATTAAAGCGGCACGCGAGCTGGGTTCAGAACGTCGTGAGACAGTTTGGTCTCTATCCTCTGCGCTCGTTGGAATCCTGAGGAGGCCTGCCCATAGTACGAGAGGACCTGGGTGGACGGACCTCTGGTATGCCGGTTGTCGCGCCAGCGGCATGGCCGGTTGGCTACGTTCGGGAGGGATAACCGCTGAAAGCATCTAAGCGGGAAGCCTGCTCCAAGATTAGGATTCCTTGACGCTCCTCGGAGCGTCCGAAGCCCGCATGTTGAACACGTGTTCGATAGGCCGGGGGTGGAAGTCCCGCGAGGGATGGAGCCGACCGGTACTAACGGGCGAACGCGGCACACTTTCCGATCCATGTCTGGTGGGTTGGGTCTCGTCCTGTGGTGGTTCTTCTCGTTGGATGGCGGGGAATGCTGTTTCCTGTGGTCACAATGACGATGATCGGTAAGGCGTTTGATTTGCTTCGCGTCCGTTGTCCGGTTCCCGGACCGCCACGATGGAATCGTGGTCGGTTCCGTTCCCGGCCGATCCGTGGGGTCGGCCGTTCAGAGTGGTTTTGCGGTGGTCATGGCCCAGGTGAGACGCCCGGTCCCTTTCCGAACCCGGAAGCTAAGGCCTGGCTGCGGCGATGGTACTGCACTCGAGAGGGTGTGGGAGAGTAGCGCGCCGCCGCATTGAATTTAGGAATATGAGGATCCCCGGTGGAGCTTGGCTCCCGGGGATCTTTTCGTATTTCCGGGCGGATGATCGCCATTCCAATTAACCGCCCGGCATGGCAGGACGGCGGCTTGGCAAAGCCGGACCAGAAAAGGGAAGGCCGGGAACGGCCGCGAATCCGTGCCATGGTCCATTGCACGAAACGATAGTACGGCAACGCAAGATGACGAGAACATCTCCATCAATCTTATTTTTTATCTGCTTGCGTTCCGGTCTTCGGGGTTACGGGCCTTCCCGGCGGGAGGATCGTTCTGGCCACTGAAAGTTCCAGTACGCCGACAGATCTCAGGAATGTTAAGGGACCTTCTTGCGCTTATCCGATGGTTGAATAGACTGAAGAACTATGCATTATTTCGTACCCAAACGCTGTGTCGAATCGAACAAAATCATGTATCACGACAAAGCAACAGCTCAGCAGGCCGCTGACCAAAGTTGGCGTGAACGCGGCACCGAACTTTGGGTATATCGGTGCGAATTCTGCGGAACCTGGCATCTCACGCATCGCGATCCACAATCCAGCTATACGTATGTTCCATTTAATCAGCAGATTAAACCGCATTCCCGCAAAAAAGGCTACAAACCACGTCGTAAGTAGCCGTACCGTCCCGATTCCTCCACTCGCTGGAGGAATCAGTCCTCTTGCACGTCTTTAAGCGTCTGAAAACCTCCACCCACTGGAAGAAAACCCCCGCCTACAAGCCTTGTAGCGTCCTAATCTTTCCACCGACTGGAGGTTTATGGACGTTTAGAGGTCTGTAGGCGGGGGTTTTCTTCCACCGACTGGAGGAATCACCCCGCTCGCCTGCTTCCTAGCGTCCCGATTTTTCCAGTGAGTGGGATTTTGGGACTCCCAGAGACTGTGAGCGGGATGATTGTTCCACTGACTGGAAGTTTTGCTCGGGCGGAGCGCATGGGGGCAGTTCGTCGAAGCCGTAGTTCTGTTAGCGTTCGAGGCGGAAGCCTTGGCGCTTGGCGTTTGGAGCCACGGTCTTGCTGGTCACACCGGAATCGACCGCATTTGATGCGATCTGATCGCTGAACGTATCAACCGGGCGTTCAGTATTGCGCAAATCGTAATACTGATGCACTTCCTCGTCGAAATCCCGCAAACCGGCAAGCAACGTCTCATTGTTCGACGGATACTCATTCTCAAAGAACTGCATGGAACGTGGCATACGCGGCTTGAGTGCAGGATCCTGATCGGGCTTGCCGATCGCAAGTCCCAGCACAGGGTACGTGTATTCCGGAAGATTCAGCAGATCAATCAAAGCTGAAACATCGTTAAGCAGCGAGCCGAGAATCACGCAACCAAGGCCGAGTGAATAAGCGGCAGTTTCCATTGCATGAAGTGCCAAAACTGCGTCATTCTGCGCCTGAGTGTAACGATAGCTGCCATTCAACGTAAACTCGTCGGAAGCGGTCTCAACGCCCTTGGAAGCTGCGATGGCCGCATTGCGATGCTCATCAAGCACAAACACGTACAGCAGTGGCGCGGTCGCGATATATGGCTGCCCACCGATTTCGGCAAGACGCTTCTTTGTGGCCGGATCGGTGATGCGGATTGCCGACCAGTCGTTCAGGAATTGGCTGCTTGCGGCGTGCTGGGCCACGGTTTCGAGCGTTTCGACGATATCGTTGCTCAGCGGCTTCGGCTTGAATTTACGGATTGAACGACGCTCCAGTAGAGTGTCAACGGTTGCATTATGCAGAATATTGCTCATGTTGCCTATTTTTATCCTATCCGCGTAATTACGCAAGCAATTTCGCCCACAAGCGCACTTCTTTCCAATCACAGTTTTGCGCAGTTTCGTGCAGTTCCAATCGTGGCTTCAATTACAGATTTGAATCGCAAACTGCGAAATGCGGAAGTTGGAGTGGATTGTTTGGGGATTCGGCGTGACTTGCTTTTATTTGCAAATCCAGCGGATTTCGCAGTTCTAGCGGATTTCGCGTGTTTGTCGTGAGTGTCGGCGGTCGACCAGCGCCTGTGATCCACGGTCGGACAGTTGCGACACTAGCGCGCCGAAACCTGCAGAAGCTACGCCGAATACTAGACTCAGTGCCAGTTCCTTGCGCTTGTCGGTGGTGCCGTCCGGTAACACGGCTTTGCGACCGACCGACTTGCGCCATGCCAGTTCGAACAGTTTGCCGAACACGAGTCCGGCTAGTGCGGGGGCGGCCGCCTTGAACATCTTGTCGCAAAGATCGTCGGGATCGTTGATTCGCTGTTCGCGCAAGGCGTTCACTTTCTCGTCGACGTTGTGCAGCGACGCTACGATGCGGTCTGCGCTGGATTCCTGGTCAGGCATTTCACTCATGGTTTCCAGTGTAAACCGTGCCGTCGGATTTCGGTTGGATTTCGTTGGCGCGTGCGTGCGTTGCGAAGCGCTTAAGACACATGGTGGAAGATTGCTGGTGAAACGCTTTTCGTCGGCTAGAGTAGGAGTATGACAGATACTCAAGTCGGAAGCAAGGATGCTTCTTCAATCGCGCCCGGCCGTCTGGTTCTGCTGCGTCATGGCCAGACTGTGTGGAGCGAATCGGGCCAGCATACTGGCCGCACCAATATTCCGTTGACCGATACCGGTTGCGAGCAGGCCCGTGCGGCGGGCGAGCGTCTTCGTGAGGCGTTCCCTCAAGGGTTCGAGCCGGGCTGCATGTTCGCAAGCCCCCTGCGCCGCGCCCAGCAGACTGCGCAACTGGCTGGTTATGGCGATTTCAAAGTGCTTGACGAGATCGCGGAATGGGATTACGGCCGTGCCGAAGGGCGTACACGCCAGGAGGTGAGCGAGGCCGGTGGGTTTCAATGGGATGTATGGCGTGACGGTCCGCGTTCTCTTCCTGAATCGTTGGAAGGTGACTGGGTTGAGACGTTGCCAAGCGGCGAGCAGGTTCCGGTGCACAATGGCCCGGGCGAGACGGTTGAGGAGGCTGCCGCGCGCACCCGCGATGCGATCGACGCGGTGATGCCGCTGCTCAATGCCGGTCATGACGTGCTGTTGGTGGCGCACGCGCATGTGTTGCGCATCCTCACCTCGCAGTGGCTGGACGTCGATCCGCATTTCGCGCGTTTGCTGCGTCTCGACACCGCGCATTATTGCGTGCTGAGCCAATATAAGGGAGACAATGTTATCGAGCATTGGAATTGCTAGGCGCATTGCGCTGGGCTGAACGTCGGTAGTTTGACATCGTTTACAAACTGCCGACGTTTTTTGTTGCCGTAAGGCGTCAAGTTTGCGATCTACTGCGATTGTTGCCGTATGATATGGAGGGTGTGTCGCAAACGGTTTCATAAAGATGATATGGTGAAAACCGTTGAAAATAAAGGTTTTTGAGAAAAACTTGCGATCGTGAAATCGCCCTAAAAATTGTTTTTTCTGCTTACGTTTGCAAAAATGGGAGAAATGCGGCACAATAGTGCATGTCAGGAATCGTGAGGAAGCGATTTCACAGGATGTTGACCAGCGAGGTGCTGGGAAACAGGAATGGAAGAGAAAGGTTCGATGATGAATCGTACTATCAAGGCAGCAGTTGGAATGGTCGCCATCGCGGCAATGTCCGTAGGCACGTTGGGTGCTTGCGGATCGAGCTCCAGCTCCGACAACGGCAAGGGCAAGGTCTATTACCTGAACTTCAAGCCGGAATCCAACGACGAATGGCAGAAGCTGGCCAAGGATTACACCAAGGAAACCGGTGTCGAGGTCAAGGTTCAGACTGCTGCTTCCGGCACCTACGAGCAGACTCTGAAGTCCGAGATTGCCAAGTCCGAAGCCCCGACCCTGTTCCAGGTCAACGGTCCGGTCGGCTATCAGAACTGGAAGTCCTACACTGATGACATGACGGACACCGAGCCGTACATGCAGCTCATCAACAAGGACGTCGCCCTCAAGGATGGGAGCAAGGTCGTTGGCGTTCCATACGCTATGGAGACCTATGGCCTGATTTACAACAAGGATCTGCTGGCCAAGTACATCGCTACCGATGGTGCCAAGATCAAGGACGTCAAGGATATCGACAATTTCGATACCCTGAAGGCTGTGGCTGATGACATCCAGGCCAAGAAGGACCAGCTCGGCGTCAAGGGCGCATTCACTTCCGCTGGTTTCGATTCCAGCTCCGATTGGCGTTTCAAGACCCATCTGGCCAACCTGCCGCTGTACTACGAGTTCAAGGATGACAACATCACCAAGCAGCCGGAGACCGTCAAGGGTACCTATCTGCCGGAGTATAAGAACATCTTCGACCTGTACCTGAAGGATTCCACCACCGAACCGACCCAGCTGAGCTCCAAGACCGGTGATGACGCCACCTCCGAGTTCTCCCTTGGCGAGGCCGTGTTCTATCAGAACGGCACTTGGGCATGGACCGATCTGCAGAAGAACGGCATGAAGGCCGAGTCCGTAGGCATGCTCCCGATCTACATGGGCGCCAAGGGCGAGGAGAACCAGGGCCTGGCCACTGGCTCCGAGAACTACTGGTGCATCAACTCCAAGGCCTCCGACGCCGATAAGAAGGCCACCAAGGACTTCCTGAAGTGGGTCGTCACCAGCAAGACCGGCATCAAGGCCCTGTCCAGCGCCATGGGCTTCACCACTCCGTTCAAGTCCTTCAGCGATGTCAAGTCCGACAATCCGCTGGTGCAGGCCGCTGTTGAAGATCAGAACTCCGGCAAGACCGCAGTCTCCTGGAACTTCACCATGATGCCGTCCGAAGAGTGGAAGAACAAGCTTGGTTCCGCCCTCCTTGAGTACGCTCAGGGCACCGGAGATTGGAATGCTGTCAAGACCGCATTCGTGGACGGTTGGAAGACCGAATACGACGCCGCTCACTGATCTCGCATCAGCAGGCTGACGAAATTCGGCCAATTCGGCAAAAGCAAAATCCAACAAACGACATGTATTGCGAATACGGTTCGAACATCGCATAGTGCGGCTGTTACGATCGCAATCAGCATGTCAATCGAATAACTCAATAACCGAATAAACAGCGAGCTGCAATCGGAAGTCCTCTTCTCCTTTCCTGATTGCAGCTCGTTTTTTTTCTTTAAAAACAAAAGATGACGGCGAATCAGTGGACACGCCGTGTGTGGCGAGATTGCGCCGCAATAATGAAAGCGCTATCATATTAACAACAAACAGAGAAGATGTTGATTTAAAAATGTTCTTATCTGCAGTTTGGGAAAATGTAACCGCTGTCATTTTGCGACGATGCGAACGAAAGTGAAAACATATGATGCAACAAGAAATTGATACTTCAGATCCGGCTCTATGGTGGAAGCAGGCTGTGGTCTACCAGGTGTACCCGCGTTCTTTCAAGGACTCCCGTGGTTCTGGCCTGGGTAGCATCGCCGGTGTCACCGAGAAGATCGACTATCTCGCCGAACTCGGTGTGGATGCCATCTGGCTGAGCCCGTTCTACCCGTCCCAGCTCGCCGATGGCGGCTACGACGTGGATGACTACCGCAACGTCGACCCGAAGCTCGGCACCATGGACGACTTCGACGAGCTCTCCAGGGCCGCCCACGAGCGGGGCATCAAGGTTGTGGTCGACATCGTGCCGAATCACAGCTCCAACCTGCACGAATGGTTCAAGGCCGCCCTCGCCGCCGCCCCAGGCTCCCCGGAGCGCGACCGCTACATCTTCCGCGACGGCAAGGGGCCGAACGGCGACCAGCCGCCGACTGATTGGATCGCAAGCTTCGGTGGCTCTGCGTGGACGCGCGTGCCCGATGGCCAGTGGTACCTGCACATGTTCACCAAGGAGCAGCCCGACTGGAACTGGAAGAACCCCGAGGTGCGTGCCGACTTCATCAAGACGCTGCGTTTCTGGCTCGACCATGGTGCGGACGGCTTCCGCGTGGACGTGGCGCACGGCCTCGCCAAGGACCTCGACCGCGACAATCTTGAAAGCTACAAGGTCTGCGAGCATCTGCTTCCCTCGGATGGGTCGCACCCGTTGTATGACCGTGATGAGGTGCACGACATCTACCGCGAGTGGCGCAAGGTGTTCAACGAGTACAATCCGCCGGCATTCGCTGTGGCCGAAGCGTGGGTCAATCCGGATCGCCAGCATCTGTACGCATCGACCGAAGAGCTCGGGCAGGTGTTCAACTTCGAGTTCGCCAAAAAGGATTGGATCCGCGATGACATGCATCTGGCCATCGAGGAAGGTTTGGAAAGCGCGGAACGTTCCGGTTCCTCGGCAACCTGGGTGATGAGCAACCACGACGTGCCCCGCCACGCCAGCCGTTATGGATTGCCGCAGGTTCCAGCCTTGTCGCACCATCAGTTGGCCAAGGATTGGCTGCTTCGCGACGGCACCACCTATGAGGAGAACCGCGAACTGGGCGCCAAGCGCGCTCGTGCCGCGATTCTTATGGAACTTGCCTTGCCTGGATCCACCTACATCTACCAGGGAGAAGAACTGGGATTGCCGGAAGTCGCGGATATTCCCTGGGATGAGCTGGAGGATCCCACCGCGTTCAACAGCGTGCGCGGGCAAATCGAAAAAGGCCGTGACGGCTGCCGTGTGCCGCTGCCTTGGGTTGCTGCCGATGCGCCGAAGCTCGATAATCCCGATGACGAATTCGGCCATGGTGGCTCCTTCAGTTTCTCTCCTGCGGGCGCCGAGCATGATCCGCACCTTCCACAGCCGAAGTGGTACAAGGATTTCGCCGTCGACGTGGAGGACGCCGACCCGAATTCCATGCTGAACCTGTATCGCAAGGCGCTGTCGTTGAGGCATAACCTGATGCCGCAGGACACCGTGCTGCAGTGGCTGGACGAGGACCGCCCCTCCGATATGCGTGACGGCGCGGATGGGCAGCGTGGTGGAGTCATTGCCTACCGTCGTTCCAATGGTTGGGCGAACATCACCAATTTCAGCGAACGTCCAGCCGAACTGCCGCAAGGCGAAGTCATCCTCGTATCGGGCGAACTCACTGCGGACGGGCGTTTGCCGCAGGACACCACCGCTTGGCTCCAGCTATAACGCGGCGACCAGAGGCGCTACCAATACCAGCGCACATAGGAATAACAACAAATCCAACGAAGGAGATAAGCAATGAGGCAGGGAATCATCACCAAAACGTGCGCGGTCGCCGCGGCGTTGGCCATGGGTGTATCGTTGGCGGCTTGCGGCGGCGGCAGCGCCGATTCCGACAAGGGCCATGTGTATTTCATGAACAACAAGTCGGAAGTCGTGGACCAATACAAGCAGCTCGCCGAAATGTATACCGAAAAAACCGGTGTGCAGGTGGACGTGCAGACCGGTGCGTCCGGCACATACGATGCGACCATGAGCTCGGAACTGGCCAAATCCAACGCGCCGACCATGTTCAACATCTCCGGTTTCGACCAGTTCGCAAAATATCAGAAGTATTGCGAGCCATTGCAGGACACCGAAGTGTACAAACTGCTCACCGATGACGGCAAGGCCTACTCCTACACCATTGATGGCGATTCGTTCACGCTGCCATACGCGGCTGAATGGTACGGCATCATCTACAACAAGAAGATCATCAACGATTACGCCAGCAAGAATTACGCGGTAATCAAGAGCGCCGACGACATCAAGGATTACAAGACGCTCAAGGCCGTGGCCGAGTCCATCAACGAGCACAAGGACGATCTCGGCGTTGACGGCGCGTTCGCGACGCCAGGTCTGGATGCCTCCGACACATACCGTTTCGCCGCGCATATGGGGCGCATCCCGCTGTACTACGAATACAAGGATATGAACACCACGTTCTCCAAGACCATCAAGGGCACCTACTTGGATAACTACAAGGATTTGTTCGATCTCGAGCTGGAGACCAGCCCGACCGATCCGAGCCTGGTCAGCTCGAAGACGTACGATGACGTCACTTCCGAATTCGCGCTTGGCCAGGTGGCGTTCTACCCGAACGGCGTCTGGGCTTACACGCAGATCAAGGGTAACGAGGTGGCGGATGACGATCTTGGCATGCTGCCGTATTACATGGGATCAAGGGTGAGGAAGAGACCGGTCCTGCGGGCGTGTATGACGCCAGCTGGGCGGTGAACAAGAACGCTTCCGACAAAGACAAGCAGGCCACGCTCGATTTCATCAAGTGGATGGTCACCGATGACGAGGCCAAGAAGATCCTCTCTCAGGATATGGGCTTCTCCGTGCCGTTCACCACATTCGATGGCGATGAGTTCCAGCCGGATAATCCGCTGACCAAGATCGCCCGTTCCTACTCTGCCGACGGCAAGACCGAGGTACGCAGCTTCACCGTTCCGGATCAGCAGTGGCAGGACGACGTGGCTGCGGCGCTTATCGAATACGCGCAGGGCACTGGCGATTGGAGCAAGGTGAAGAGCGCCTACGTCGACGGTTGGTCCACCGAATGGAACAACAACGAGGAATCGCTGGGATCCATTCCTCAAGCGCAGAAATTCGATCAGCAGGGGTGAGATCGCACCGCTGATTGAAGCCCTACAAGGTTTGCGATGAAAAGAGCGGCCTGTGTGCATGATTTGGTTCATGCATACAGGCCGCTTTCGTGTTTTGGCGGCTTTACGTTTTTCCGCTGCCTCTCGATTTATTCAGCTGCCGTCGATTTATGACGCCGATTTATTCCGACGTCGCCGCCCCGCTGTCAATGCGGCTTGTAGTGTTGCGCAACACCAGCAAAGGATCCTGCAGTTCATGCGGATGTTCAAGAGGTTCGTTACGTAGGAGCTGCAGCACTTTTCTACCGGCTATGCGCCCTAGCTCGATTGGCTCCTGACGGATGGTGGAAAGGTCTGCGGCCTGCGCGATTTCGGCGTCGTCAAAGCCGAGCACCGAAATGTCTTCCGGCACATTCAACTGCTGTTTGCGTAGTTCCTTGATCAGTGCGATGGCGACCTGGTCGGTTTCCACGCAGACGGCGGTGGGGCGTTCCGGAAGTGACAGCAGTTTCGCGGTCAGTTGTGAGGCGAGGTCGGATTTGCTCAGCGGCGCATCGTGCGCGTCGGCTGTGAGCAGGCTGAACATGATTCCATCGGTGGCGTTGGCCTGTGCGGCATCCGCGAACGCCTGGGTGCGTTGGCTGGTGTTGTAAATCATGTCGGCCGGAATGTAGTCGCTGCAGAACGCGATATTGGTATGCCCTAAGGAACGCAGCAGTCGTACGGCCATGGTCATCGCACTGTAGTTGTCGATGCTGATGGAGGCGTCGAAATAGCCTGATTCCGCAGGGACATTGACGCCTACCGTTGGCAGGTCGATGGCTTGGAGCTGCTCCCGCATGGCGGGCATGAGCTGGAATGAGGAGATGATGATGGCGTCCGAGTTGCGGCTTTTTGGCAGCTGGGAGAAGAACCGGTCCAGTTCGCTGCGGTCGGTGATGAAGGCCGGTGTGACGTCATAGCCGAACGGCGCGAGCTCCTCGTAGACTCCTTGGAGCACTCCGGAATTGAACCACTCGTTGAGTTTGCCCGAAACCAAGAGGATGACACGCATGGTTTTTCCGGATGCCAGGGCGGAAGCGCTTTTGGATAGCGTGAAATTGAGCTGATCCGCTGCCTGCCGAACTTTGTTGCGGGTTGCTTCTGTGACGTTGGTCGCGCCACGGAGTGCTCGGGAAACGGTGGCTTGCGACACTCCTGCCAATTGGGCCACGTTGGCGATGGTCGGTTTGTCCATGTGTCTCCTTCGATGAAAATGATTAACGCTTCCATGATACTAAAAGCCCTGATTTGCGACGAAAACACGCTGTAGATTGGTGAATTTGTACAACAGAAATGAAAGCGCTATCATTTACAATAGTCGAAAAACGAATATAAAGATTCGATTACAAGATAGCGTAAAGCAGCGGTAGCCTGTAAGCGCTGTCACGAAGTGGTGAAGTTCAACATGGCAGCAAAAAACAGACGCTATGCGAACGGTGCTCGTTCGGAACGTTTAGCGATGCAGATGAGCCGTAGTGGAACGTACGATCAGCTGTGCCGGGAACGTTTTGAACGGCTGCTCCAGCGGGCGTCCCTCAATCAGGTCGAGCGTCATGCGGGCCGCTTCCTGCGCCATTTCGATGGGCTTCTGGCGCACGGTGGTCAGTCCGAGATCACGTGCGTAGATGCTATCGTCGTAACCGATGATGGAAACGTCGTTCGGCACGGTGAATCCGTTGCGTTCCAGCTGGAACAGCAGCGGCACGGCGATGCCGTCTTCCTGGCAGGCGATCGCGGTCGGCATGTGGTCGAGGCTGAGCAGCTGCGTCACGACTTTGCTGATGTTGTTCTTGCTCTCGTCGGTAACGAGCACGCGCGGCGTGACGCCGTTCTCTTTGCAGCGGGCCATGAACGATTCGAAACGCCCCTGTACGCTGAAGTGGAGCGTTACGTCGCGATTGGTGCGAATGTAGGCGATGTCGCGGTGGCCGAGAGCCATGAGATGGCGTGCGGCAAGCTCGGATCCCTGCTTGTCGTCGATGCGCACGGCCGCGCTGAAGCCGCGCTCTTCCGGCAGGCTCGAGTTGATGCCGATGATCGGCACATTGACGGACCTGAGCTGCTCGATCTCATTGGCGTCGATGTCGAAGGAAATGACGATCACCGCGTCGACATTGCGGCGCACCGGCAGCATGTCGAAGAATTCGCGGCGCTCCTCGGTGCTCGACATCTGGTAGATGGAGATGTCGTAGCCTTCATCATGGAATATCTCGTTGAGTCCTTCGATGATGGATGAGCTGAACCACAGGTTGAGCCTTCCGGAAACCAGTACTGCAATGCGTAGCGCGCGGCCGGTTTTCAACGCGGCTGCGGAGCGTGAGATGGAGAAGTTCAGCTCGTCGGCTGCTTTCATCACCTTGTCTCGGGTGGCTTTCGACACGAGGTCGGGGCGTGTGAACGAACGCGAAACCGTCGAGATGGACACGTGCGCAAGCTGCGCTACATCTTGAATACTGCTTTTCATTTTCTTCCCTTGTAACTGCGTACGTTCCAGCATACTGTATTGCAACACGTTTGCAATACATACATTACAAACGTTTTCATCATAGCAGGAAAAGTGTAAAAGTGTTTGATATGACAACAATTTTAGAGGGTCACAAAATATGACAACGTTGGTAAAATCACGTCTTGAGACATGCGAAAATGACAACGTTTGACATCTTGTGTCATGCCGTTTATCATGACGAATGTAAGCACCGGAAAGGTGGAGAACAGAGCAGTGATCCGCTGATTCGGTTAAAAATGCAAGATTCCGCACCGCGTTGTCGCGGTGCTCGGAATGGAGAAGGAAGAAAGCAGGCAAGCTATGATCAGCATGGCTGGCAAGGCGATACGCAAATGGTGGGCGCTGTTCGCGCTACCGACGTTCGCCGCATTCATTATTGGATTTGTCGTTCCATTCATCATGGGCGTCTATCTGAGCTTTTGCAAGTTCACTACGGTTACCGACGCTGAATTTGTAGGGCTTAAGAACTACACCCGCGCACTGCAGGATAAGGAATTCCTTCGCGCGCTGGGCTTCTCTACGTTGCTGACTATCGTTACCACGATTGTGATCAACGTGGTCGCGTTCTTCATCGCGTACATGCTTACCAAGGCGATCAAGGGATCGAACATTTTCCGTTCGGTGTTCTTCATGCCGAACCTTATTGGTGGCATCATTCTGGGCTACATTTGGATGCTGCTGCTCAACGGCATTCTCGCGCACTGGGCGCGCTCGCTGACCTATAGCGCAACGTATGGCTTCTGGGGTCTGGTCGTGCTGGTGTGTTGGCAGCAGATCGGCTACATGATGATCATCTACATCGCCGGCATGCAGTCGCTGCCGACCGACGTGCTCGAAGCGGCTTCCGTGGATGGTGCGAATGGCACGCAGACCATGTTCAAGATCATCATTCCGCTGATGATGCCGTCGATCACCGTGTGCTCGTTCCTGTGCGTTACCAACGGTTTCAAGCTCTATGACCAGAACCTCGCATTGACGAACGGCGCTCCGTCGAACATGTCTGAAGGCCTGGCGCTGAACATCACCCGCACCTTCTATGGCCGTGTCGGCTGGGAAGGCGTGGGACAGGCCAAGGCAGTGCTGTTCTTTGTGCTTGTCGCGATTGTTGCGCTGATTCAGAACAAGCTGACGACTTCCAAGGAGGTGGAAGCATGATTTCCGGAGAAAAGGTCAAGCACGGCGGATTGTGGACCGTACTGTTTTCCTTGGTGTCGCTGGCATGGGTTTTCCCGATCGTGCTGGTGATTATCAACTCCTTCAAGCAGAAGGCGTACATTTCGCGTAACGCGTTCTCCATTCCGACCGGCAAGGCGTTCGTTGGATTGGAAAACTATACCCGTGGCATTGAAACCACGAATTTCTTCGCCAGCTTCGGTTGGACCCTGCTGATCACGGTCGGCTCGGTGTTTTTGATCCTGGTGTGCACCTCGATGTGCGCATGGTGGATCGTGCGTGTGAACAATTGGGTTGCGAAGCTGCTGTACACGTTGTTCCTGTTCAACATGATCGTGCCGTTCCAGATGGTGATGTTCACACTTTCGAAGCTTGCTGACACGTTGAAGCTCAACACTCCGTGGGGCTTGTGCATTATGTATTTGGGATTTGGTGCAGGCCTGGCCGTGTTTATCTTCACCGGTGTGATCAAGGGCATTCCGCAGTCGTTGGAAGAGTCCGCGATGATTGATGGCGCTTCCGTGCCCCGCATTTTCTTCCAGATTGTAGTGCCGATTATGAAGCCGTCGATCGTGTCTGTTGCGATTCTGCAGGCAATGTGGATTTGGAACGACTACCTGCTGCCATACTTGACGCTCGACTTGGGCAAGTACAAGACCATTTCCGTGGCCATTCAGTACCTCAAGGGCGGTTATGGTTCCGTTGATATGGGTGCCATGATGGCCTGCCTGGTGATGGCCATCATCCCGATCATTGTTTTCTATCTCATCTGCCAGAAGCACATCGTCAAGGGTGTAATGGCTGGTGCAGTCAAGGGATGATCGAAGATCATCCCTTGTGGGACAGCGCAGTGCGCTGTCCCATGCACCAGCCTGAGCGAGGCCGATAGACCTCGCGAAGGTAGCATTGAGCCCGGCCGAAGGCCGGTCCTTAATTGCAGGTCCGAAGGCGGAGCCGTCAAGGATGATCCTTCGATCAGCCACGGAAAAACGCCGCTGCCTCGCAAAAAAGAGTCCGAACGAGAGAAATCTCGCTCGGACTCTTTCATATCCGAATCAGAAAACTACTTCATATATTTGCGGAACACGTGCTCGAAAATCGGCACGTGAATCATAATCATGGTGCCGTAACCCAAAATGAGTAACAGGAACAGGCCTTGCGGCATGTAAAACCAGCTGCCGACCAAAAGCGCGATGTAAATCGCGTCGATGGCGGCCATGCCGAGCGTGTACCCGATATTGCTCACGCCGAATACGAAGGCGTTGCCGAGTGTGCGCCAGAACGAGTTTTCGAAGCGTGACTGCAATGCCCAGATCCATTCGAATCCGATGACCCATACGATGCTCAACGCGAATTTCGGAATCAGCAGCGGCGTGATTTGCAGCACGATCCATGAGTACACGCTGATCGCCCCTGCAATGCCGAAAATCAGCCAATAGCCGGTTGCTTTTACGAAGTTTGACCGGAATGCGGCGAAATAATTGCGGGTGACGGTGCCTTCGCCTGCGAGCGAGCGTCGTGCCGCATCGTGACCGGCGGTTAAGGCCGCGCCGATGGTGATGATCGGAATGCTGGTGACCAACATGAGGAGGTTGATCCAAATCGCGTCGACGGCGTCGCTGAGGCCGCGCATAAAGCCGGAGTCGGGTGATAGGAACTTCATGCGCACCAGTTTACTCGGCAGCACGGCAATCGTTGTCATACATAAAACCGTTTAGCGCATACTATTTCTTGCAAAAAACTCCTGTTATCGTTGTCATTGAACGGAGCATTGAATGCAGATAAAGAAAAGTCCCGTCACATATTTCGTTTGACGGGACTTTGTGGTGATGTGTGAGGAGATCCTACTTTCGGGAAATCACCACCGGAGGGGGCTTACTTTTCGCCGTTCATGATGGCGGAAAGCGACTTCACGCGCGGCAAGTCGAACACTTCGTCGGTGTGCACCGCCTTGTGGTCGGGGCCTGCCAGCGGCACGCGCCAGTTGCAGTATTCACTGGACGTGCCCGGCTGGTTCTGCGAGCGGGTTTCGCCGACGCCGTCCACCAGCGCTGCCTGCAGAAGCACGGATGGCGAGCAGAGCAGCATTTTGTGCATCGCTTCGACGATTTCCTGAATATGATTGTCGACGTCCGCGGCGATTTCCGGTGTGATCAGTCCGCTTTCGACCAGTCGGTCAAGCATGGCCTGACGTTCCGCGGTTGCGGAAGCCTGGAATTCCTCGACCGGACCGGTAAGCAAGTGCAGCTGCTCACGCAGCTTTACATGCTCGAACTGCAGGTAGCCTGCGGTTGGCGGCAGATCGTGCGTGGTGACGGAAGCCAGCGCATACTTGCGGTAGTCGGCCGGGTCGGCGTACGGATCGCCGGCGTTGGGGGAGTCGTCCACGCGGGCGAACCATTCCACCATGCAGCCGAGCAGGCCGTGTTCGGCAAGCACGGTGCGCACGTAATCGGGCACGGTGCCGAGATCTTCGCCCACCACCAGGCCGTTCACGCGGGAGGCTTCGATCGTGAGGATCGCGATCATCGCCTCATAGTCGTACGTGACGTACGCGCCGCCTCGTGCGCCTTCGCTCTGCGGAATCCACCACAGGCGAAACAGGCCGAGCACATGGTCGATGCGCACCGCGCCCGCGTGCGAGAACATGTTGTGCACCATTTCGCGGTATACGCCGTAACCGGTTTTGGCGAGATAATTCGGATTGAACGGCGGCTGACCCCAATCCTGGCCCTGCTGGTTGTAGAAGTCCGGCGGGCAGCCTACGGTGACGCTGCCGACGGCGAAACGTTCCGGATTCCACCACACGTCGGCGCCCAGCGAATGCACGCCCACGGCCATGTCTTGCATGAGGCCCAATGCCATGCCGCTTTCGCGCGCGGCGGTCTGTGCGGCGGTCACCTGTTCGTCGGCGATCCACTGCAGCCAGCATTCGAAGTCGACCATATCGGCATGATCGCGCATGAGTTCGGCCACTTCCGGCGAATCGCGGTTCGTCTCCGCAAACCATGTGCCCTCCCGCGGAGCGCCCCATACTTGGAATGCCACCGACCATGCGGCGAATGCGCGCAGATCGGGGCCGGCCGCTTCCTTGAACGCTTCGAACGCGGCCTGGCGTTCGGTGGAACGTGGCACCTTAAACACGAGCTGCAGTGCTTGGCGCTTGTGCCACCATGCGGAGTTGATGTCGAGTTCGTCGGCGTTGTCGTTGTCGGAGGACACTTCGGCGTGTAGACGCTCGACCTCGGCCTTCGCCTCCTCGTCAAGCCCTGCATATTCCTCAATATCCTGCGGGCGAATGTATGTGACGTTCATGAATCGGCGTGATTCCGGCAGGTACGGCGACGGTTCGAGTGGCTCGACCGGCGCGGTCGCGTGAATCGGGTTGATGAGCATGAAGTCAGCATGCGACTTTTCGGCGGCGTCGGTGAGCAGTAGCTTCAGATCGCCATAATCGCCTACGCCCCACGATTCAGCGGAGCGGATGGAATACATTTGCGCCATCCATCCCCAACGCTGCTTTTCGGCGATCGCCGGCGGCAGGGGCACGCGTGCCGGGGCGCAGATCAATCGTGCCTCGCCGTGCAGTGGGCCCGCGTTGACGCGCAACGTGTGGTAGCCGGCGGGAATGTCGTCGGGCAGGGTGAACGTAAGCGAGTCGTCGTCCTGCGGGGTCAGGTACATGCACAGGTTGCCCTCGTACTGCGTGCCGTCTTCGAGTAGCAGACGCAGCGTCACGTCATGGCCTTTCGCGCGGATTAGCGTGGTTGATTCCTTGCCGATGAACTTCACGATGGTCGGTTCCACGAGCGTGTCTGCAATGCGCTGCTTGGTGAGTTCGTACGATGTTTCGATCGCCTCGTCGCTGGACGCGTCCACGCCGAGCGCCGCAAGCACGGAGACGAGCACTTCGTCGCGGATTTCCACGTAGGTGCCGAGCTGGTCGATATACGACGTTGAGATGCCGTTGAGTTTGGCGAGTTGGATAAGCGGTCGTGCGATGCGTTCCGCGCTTTCGGTTTGCTGGGTTTCCGTCATAGGTTCCTTCTTCCCTGGACCGTTGATGGCCAATCATGCTGCATTGCCGCGCGATTGGCACGCTTCGGTGCGTATGTCAATCGTTCTGCTATGTACTGTAGCATATGATGACATCGTTTTCAATAGGCGTGTTATTAGGTGCAAACGTTGCAGTATTGCGATTTCTTGACTGTCTTGCGGATGAGAAACAAGAAAAATGCTTTTTCTGTTTGACTATCGTTTGCAGGGTGTTTGAAAGCGAATATGGCTGCGGTTGCGCCAGTTTCGATGCGTCTCGCGTGTGGTGCGGCATGGGTTCGTCTACGGGCGCGTCTGCATCGAGTATCAGCGCAGGGAATGGTGACTATCTTATCGTGGCACCGCATACGTTTGCAATCTGGCGGTTGGGGTAACCTCGTGTATAACGCATGTAACGCATTGGTTTGCGATGGCGGCGGCTGCAAAGCGGCAATCGCCGCCGCCGGTAAAGCGGCGACGATGCCAACGAAAGGACCTGTTATGGCAAACGTGACGCATACCCCCAAATATGAGGTTGTGTTCTTCGATTTGTATGGAACGCTTATCGACATACGTACCGACGAACAGTGCGACGCGGCCTGGCAGGCCTTGTATGACGCCGCTTGCGAATTAGGTGCGCAATACGATTCGGTCGAGGCGTTGCGTGAACGTTTCGAAAAACTTGAGGCGCGCGAAATAGCGCATCAGTCGAATCGTGCCATCGTTCGCAATGGGTGGGGCGAGTTCGACATACTACCCGTGTACCGCTCACTGCTTATGAATCGCAGCGAGGAGGCGGAACGCTTGCTGGCATTGCCACAGGCCGCTCAAAAGGCTGCATGGGCGTTCCGGCAGGGCAGCACCAGTATGATCCGCCTGTATCCTGGGGCGCTGGAAATGATCGAAAAACTGCAGGAAGCCGGCATTGTCGTGGCGCTGCTGAGCAACGCGCAATCCTGCTACACCCGCGCCGAACTGGAAATGACGGGACTTGCCAGCCTGCTTGACGACGTGATCATCTCCAGTGAGGAGAAGATCCGCAAGCCTGCGCGCGACTTGTACATGCTGGCGCTCGACCGCGAATTCGTGACCGCCAAGCATGCGCTGATGGTGGGCAATGATGAGCAGAACGATATTGTTGGCGCTCGCACCGCGGGCATTGACGGCGTGTATTTCCGCACGGAGATTTCTCCGGCAGATGATCCGGAAACGTCGAGTTATGCGATTCGTTCGTTTACCGGCACCGATTATGAGGGATTGCTGGATTACGTGCTGAATGCATAAGCTTGCGTGGTGCATGGGTTTTGACAACGTTTGCAGTATAATAAAAACAGATTGAGAGGGCGTCGTCGCTCCAAATACCCTCGTACTTGCCATTTTTGATTCACGGTACTAGTGCAGGGGTATTGCATATGCAGCCCGCTGCTGTCTGCTGTCGCCGTCTGCGCGAATCCCGTTCCGCGCCTGCATCACCCCGGAATCGCTCCCAAATCCGACTTGTACAGACGGAGGGTCTGAATTGTGTGGACGTGAGGAAGTCTTGGAATGGCGTTACTTTCCGAGCATCCAGTCGATTGCGTTGGCAACGGTCACGCCGTCGCTTTTGCCGAGTCCGAAACGATCTAGCGTTAGCACCATTCTTTTCGCAGACAAATCGCGTGCATTCAGCAGTGGTGACAGTTCGCGCTCGCGAGTGTGCTCATCCAATATGCTGGCGCTCACCTGGATATACAGTTTCTCTTCCGTAAGATCTGCACGCTGCCGAGTCGCAACAAAATCATTTTCAGCTTTACCGATTTTCCCGACGCGAATCTGATACCCGCGAATCTTAAGCTCATTATGTACGGCATTTTCCAGAAGAAATTCGAAATCTTCTGTGGAATATCCGAGCAGCATATTGCGAATTCCTAAATCTGCTGGATAATACTTAGCTAATCCTTGTAAATATGCGCCACCTTTAACGTTAATTCGTTGCGCATTGTAGAAAAGAAAAGCATTGAGAAGTCCGCTAATATATCGTTCGATGGTCTCATTTGAAGCTGGTCGATGCGCGCTTCTCAATCGATTTTCTATCTTCGAAGTTGAGACTGGAGATCCTGCAGTATCTGCCAAATATCGTGCGACATCGTTGAAAACCAGTGGATTTCTTACTTGCAGAAATTGCGAAATATCTCGCACCAAAATAGTGTTGTAAATTCCGGAAAGCACGGTGTGTGCCAGGTTTTGATCGGTGCCTTGATTCACGACCGGCGGCAATCCTCCATATCTTGTGTACCTTTCGAAAGCCGCGTTCTCGTCGGTCAGATCGGCGTACGCCATGAATTCCGCGAAAGAAAGCGGAAACACATTGATCTCCATGTATCTGCCGGAAAGCAGCGTCGCCAGCTGGCTGGAAAGCAGGTAGGCGTTCGATCCAGTGATGGTGATGTCCACGTCGGCATCCGTGTGGAGCGCGTTCACGGCTCGCTCCCACTTGTCCACCAGTTGCACCTCGTCGAGCAGCAGATAATAGTGGCCGTCTTGCTGCATACGGTCGGCGATCGCGTTGTGCAGGTCTTCGAAGGTGAATGACGAGTATTGGAACGATTCCAGGTTCATCATGATGATGTGGTCTTCGGCGACGCCCTGCTGCAGAAGATGCTGGCGGAAGAGTGTGAGTAGTGATGATTTTCCGCAGCGGCGCATGCCCGTGATGACTTTGATGAGGCCGTTGTCTTGCGCCGCGACGAGTTTGCTGAGGTACTGCGGCCTAGGTTTAAGTTTCATGATGTTCAACTTTTGCTAGTGTATCCGGAAAAGTATGTATTCTAATGCGACTTTCACTAGTATACCTTTAAAAGTGTGCTCTGAGATACGACTTTTACTAGTATGGTCGGAAAAGTATGTGCCATGATATGACTTTTGCCGGTATGGCTGGAAAAGTATGGCCGTACGGTTATGGGCTGTGGGGGAAATTAGGGTGAACTCGCGCAGGCTGCCCATGCGCGGGCATCGCATACCGAATCCGAAGCAATGTGCGCGTGCAAACGGGTGCATGTAACGTTGGGCAAATCTTGGCATGTGAGGGGGCTTTTTCTCTTCTTGCTTTCTCGCAATGTGCCGGGTTTGCGGCGCTGAAATATGCGGGAATGTACTATCGCAACTATCGCAAGAAGGAAGAAATACGATGGTATGGGGAGAGATGAAGAAATCGGATATTTCCAATATTTCGAATGCTGAAAGCGTTGAACGCGCTGAAGATAGCGGGCAGATGAGTGAGCGGTTCAGCAAGAAAGCGAATCGGCTATTTGGTGCAGATCCTGTGGGACTCGACGAATCCGCGCGAGGCATTGTAGTGCTGATGATCGTCGGCGTGGCCGTGGGGCTATTATCCGGCATGTTCGGCATTGGTGGCGGCACGGTGATTGTGCCCGCGCTGGTATGGCTCGGACTGACGCAACGTAATGCGGCAGCGACGTCAATGCTTGCGATCGTACCAACCTCGATTTCCGGCGTCATTTCTTACGCGACTCGTGGCAACGTGGACTGGCTCGCCGCGCTGTTGCTGTTTTGCGGCATGTTTGTAGGCGGGCAGATTGGCAGTTGGCTGCTTTCGCGCTTGCCGGAACTTGTATTGCGATGGATTTTCGTAGTGTTCCTCGTGTTTGTGGTGTTCAATCAGATTAGTTTCGTGCCGTCGCGAGACCAGCATATTGCGATGAGTGCGCTGACCGGAGTTTGCCTGGTGCTGCTGGGCGTGGTGATTGGCATATTGGCGGGACTGCTGGGAATTGGAGGTGGGGCGCTCGCCGTGCCCGCACTATCGATGCTGTTTGACGCTTCCGATCTGATTGCGCGTGGCACGTCGCTGCTGGCCATGTTTCCGAACTCGATTACCACAAGCGTGGCAAACCTGAAACGAAGGCTGGTGCATGTAAAGGCCGCGCTGATTATTGGCTTGGTGGCTGCCGTTGCCGCGCCATTCGGTACGTGGATAGCGGACGCAGTCTCGCCCCGCGTCGGCTCGATTCTGTTCGCCTGCTACCTGTGCGTGCTGCTGGTGCGGTCCATGTTTGTGGCTGTGAAAGCCACCCGCTCCGCCCACATCGGCCAAGTCTCCGCCTGACTGTTTGCACATCATACAGCAAAAGCATGAGTCATGATTCAGCCTTGAGGGGGTATTGAGGATGATGGTTGACGGAAAGAGGATTTGAGATAAGTATTCACTTTGTGAAGACGAGAGTTCACGTTTTGTTCGTCTAAAACGTCGCGGAAGTTGGTTTACGAAACCTAGCGTGGAGATTGCAATACAGCACAGACTGAAGAAAGAAGAAACATGAGCAAGCGTAAAGCTTTGAAGGGCGCAATCGCGGCGGTCGCATCCGTAGCGACGCTCGGCGCACTCGCCGCACCGGCACTCGCCAACGAAACTTCCACTTACAATCTGAACGGCAAGTCCGTTGCGGAACTGGCTCAGCACGGCGGCGCACAGCGCATTGCGGCCATCGGCAATGGCAACGCCAAGAACGTCATCCTGTTCATCGGTGACGGCATGGGCGATTCCGAAATCACCGTCGCACGTGATTACCTGAAGGGTGCAAACGGCCACTTCGAAGGACTCGACGCAGTCGGCCAGCCGGCAGAGCTCGGCGACACCAATGCCGGCACCGGCCAGTACACCACCTTCTCGCTGGGTGGCAACAGCGGCGACAGCGCGGTCAGCAAAGATGACAAGGGCAACCTCAACACCAATCCGAACCCGGGCAAGCTCACCGAAGTGACCGATTCCTCCGCATCCGGCTCCGCATGGGCAACCGGCACTAAGACTTACAACAACGCGGTCGATGTAGACGTTTATGGCAATCCGCAGCTCAACCTATTCGAACTCGCCAAGGCGGCAGGCAAGGCTACCGGCAATGTGACCACCGCCGAAATCCAGGACGCCACCCCGGCCGTGCTCGAATCGCACTCCACCGAGCGTGGCTGCTACGGTCCACAAGGCAAGACCGACGGCCGCACCAACGACGCGCTCAAGCGCTGCCTCGCCAACCAGCTCAAGGAAAATGGCGGCATCGGCTCCATCTCCGAGCAGCTGCTCGACACCCGCGCCGACGTGACCATCGGCGGCGGTTCCAAGTACTTCCGCCAGACCGTGCAGGGCGGCGAATATGCTGGCAAGACCGTGTGGGAGCAGGCTCAGGCCATGGGCTACCAGACCGTCGAGAACGATCCGGCTGCCATGAACGCGCTCGAATACAAGGAAGGACAGCCGGTGCTCGCCCTGATGAGCGACGGCAACATGCCTACCAAGTTCAACCCGTCCAAGGCCACCGCCAAGGACCCGGACAAAGACGCCAAACCGACCGTATGCACCCCGAACGCCGACTGGCTCGGCAACCAGGGCTCCTCGCTCGCTGACATGACCAAGAAGGCGCTCGATCTGCTCGAAGCCAACCCAGCCGGCAACACGAACGGCTACTTCCTGCAGGTTGAAGGCGCTTCCATCGACAAGCAGGATCACGCAGGCAACGCTTGCGGCCAGATCGGTGAAACCGACGATTTCGATCAGGCCGTCGCCTACGCCATGAAGAACGTTGACCTGAGCAACACCCTCGTGATCGTCACCGCCGACCACGCCCACACCTCCCAGATCCTCAACGCTCAGCCAGCTTACGCGCTCTCCACCGTGCTCAAGACCGCTGACGGCAACAACATGGTCGTCTCCTACGGCACCGCCGAAGCTGACTCCCGCGACGAGGACGGCGGCTACAACGGTGGCGACATGGCTCACACCGGCACCCAACTGCGCATCGCCGCTTCCGGCCCCGGCGCCCAGCGCGTGATCGGCCTGACCGACCAGACCGACAACTTCTACACCATCGCCAACACCCTCGGCCTTGCCTCCACCTCCGATGCTCAGCAGTCGCTCTCCAACGACGCCAAGACCGAAGTCAAGTTCACCGATGGCAAGTATGTGGCCGAATCCACCGGATTCAACGGCGACGCGGTGCTCTCCTACGAGCTCAAGGACAAGTCCGGCAACGTGGTCGTCGCTTCCGACAGCTCCACTCCGGTCTCCGGCGTGCGCGTCAAGACCGCTCAGACCACCGGCATCATGCTCGACAAGGTCACTGAAGGCAACGAGTACACGCTCACCGTCACCGGCCGCCAGTCTGGCAAGACCGTGACCGTCGACTTCCAGGCTCCGGCCCGCGATTCCTCGGATGAGAAGCCGGGCGACGGTAAGAATGACGTGATCGCTTCCGGCAAGGTGAACAACAATCCGAAATCCGGCGTGCTCGGCAACACCGGTACCGCAATCACCATTGCCGCGCTTGCGATCGCCATGCTGGCCGCAATCGCGATGATCGTCAAGACCGCCAAGATCAGCCGCTGAAGGTCTGAAGTGATCTGAAGATCGCAGATTGGAGCCGGATCGCACACATCACAGTGTGTTCCGGATCTTATCTGCGTTTTTCGGTTGCGCTGGAAATTACGTCTGGCAAAAAGTTGAGCGAAGAGAGCTCAACTTTTTTGTAGATTTGGGAATAATCGCTTGCGATTCAAAGTTGAGTGGTGTAGGCTCAAGTTTTGGAAAGTCCGAGAGACGGCAAACCGAAACTCGGGCGAAAGAACGAACAGAACAGAAAACGCATAGCGAACCTATCTACAAAGGAGACAAGTTATGGGACGCGCAGTTGGCATCGATCTGGGTACTACCAATTCCTGCATCGCAACTCTTGAAGGTGGCCAGCCCACCGTTATCGTGAACGCTGAAGGCGCTCGCACCACACCGTCCGTCGTGGCGTTCAGCAAGTCCGGTGAAATCCTCGTCGGCGAAGTCGCCAAGCGTCAGGCCGTGACTAACGTCGATCGCACCATCAGCTCCGTCAAGCGCCACATGGGCACCGACTGGACCGTTGAAATCGACGGCAAGAAGTGGACTCCGCAGGAGATTTCCGCACAGGTGCTGATGAAGCTGAAGCGCGATGCCGAAGCCTACCTCGGCGAGCCGGTCACCGACGCCGTGATCACCTGCCCGGCATACTTCAACGACGCTCAGCGTCAGGCCACCAAGGACGCCGGCACCATCGCAGGCCTGAACGTGCTGCGTATCATCAACGAGCCGACCGCGGCCGCACTGGCTTATGGCCTCGAAAAGGGCAAGGAAGACGAAACCATTCTGGTCTTCGACCTCGGTGGCGGCACCTTCGATGTGTCCCTGCTGGAGATCGGCAAGGATGATGACGGCTTCTCCACCATTCAGGTGCAGGCCACCAACGGCGACAACCATCTGGGCGGCGACGATTGGGATCAGAAGATCATCGACTGGCTCGTCGGCGAAGTCAAGAATAAGTACGGCATCGACCTGAGCAAGGACAAGATCGCCCTGCAGCGCCTGAAGGAAGCTGCAGAACAGGCCAAGAAGGAGCTGAGCTCCTCTTCGAGCACCTCCATCTCCATGCAGTACCTGGCCATGACCCCTGACGGCACTCCGGTGCACCTGGACGAAACCCTGACCCGCGCCCACTTCGAGAGCATGACCTCCGACCTGCTGGGCCGCTGCCGCACCCCGTTCAACAACGTGCTGCACGACGCTGGCATCGGTGTTTCCGACATCGACCACGTGGTACTCGTCGGCGGTTCCACCCGTATGCCGGCCGTCAAGGAGCTCGTCAAGGAGCTTACCGGCGGTAAGGAAGCCAACCAGTCCGTGAACCCGGATGAAGTCGTGGCAGTCGGCGCAGCCGTGCAGTCCGGCGTCATCAAGGGCGACCGCAAGGACGTGCTGCTCATCGACGTGACCCCGCTGTCCCTCGGCATCGAAACCAAGGGTGGCATCATGACCAAGCTCATCGACCGTAACACCGCCATTCCGACCAAGCGTTCCGAAGTCTTCTCCACTGCTGAAGACAACCAGCCGTCCGTGCTTATTCAGGTTTATCAGGGTGAGCGTGAGTTCGCTCGCGACAACAAGCCGCTGGGCACCTTCGAACTGACCGGCATCGCTCCGGCTCCGCGTGGCGTTCCGCAGATTGAAGTCACCTTCGATATCGACGCTAACGGTATCGTGCACGTGTCTGCCAAGGACAAGGGCACTGGCAAGGAACAGTCCATGACCATCACCGGCGGTTCCGGTCTGGGCAAGGACGAGATCGACCGCATGGTCAAGGAAGCCGAAGCTCACGAAGCCGAAGACAAGAAGCGCAAGGAAGACGCCGAAACCCGCAACCAGGCTGAATCCTTCGCCTATCAGACCGAGAAGCTCGTCAACGACAATAAGGACAAGCTCTCCGACGATGTGGCCAAGGAAGTCACCGACAAGGTCAACGAGCTCAAGGAAGCCCTGAAGGGTGAGGACATTGAGAAGATCAAGTCCGCCCAGAGCGAGCTGATGACCTCCGCACAGAAGATCGGCCAGGCCCTCTACGCACAGCAGGGTGCCGCCGACGCTGCGGGCGCCGCTGGTGCCGCAGGTGCTGCCGGTTCCGCTCCCGCTGACGACGACGTGGTTGACGCCGAAGTCGTGGACGATGACGACAAGGACAACAAGTAATCATGTCCGACTTCAACAAGGACGAATATCTGAACGACCTGCCCGACATGGACGACCTGTCCGGGCAGGCCGGCCCTGCAGCCGGTGCATCGCAGGAGTCGCAGAATAATGTCGATTCTGCAGCAGCTGCATCTGCTGATTCCGCAGCTTCTGAAACTGCATCAACGGCCGCGAATGTAGCATCTTCCGAATCTCAAGAGAACGGCGATGCTGCGGATAGTGCAACGCAAGATGGTGGAGATACGCTGACTCCGCTTGGCCAGGCCAAGAAGGAAGCGGCGGAATATCTTGAAGCGCTCCAGCGCGAACGTGCAGAATTCATCAACTTCCGCAATCGTTCGCAGAAGGAACAGGAACGCTTCCGCCAGCACGGCATTATCGATGTGTTGACCGCGCTGCTGCCGGCACTTGATGACATCGATCGCATTCGCGAACACAGCGAAATGGACGAGTCCTTCAAGGCCGTTTCCACCAAAATCGACAAGGCGTTCGAGAAGTTCGGCGTCGAGAAGTTCGGTGAAAAAGGTGAGGATTTCGACCCGACCAAGCATGACGCGATCCTGCACAAGCCGGATTCGCAGGCCGAGAAGGAAACCGTCGACACCGTGGTGGAAGCCGGCTATCGCATTGGAGATCGTGTGATTCGCGCGGCTCGTGTGGTCGTGGCATCCCCGCAGAACTGAACGCAGTGACATTCACGATTTCGACACCAACAACCGCAAAACAACACGTAGTGACATCAGCGACCTCGTGAAAGGAGGCACATCATGGCTGAGAATGAATGGCTGAGCAAGGATTTCTACAAGGTCCTCGGTGTCTCCAAAGACGCCACGGACGATGAGATCACCAAGGCGTACCGCAAGCTGGCACGTAAATACCATCCTGATCTGAACAAGACCAAGGAGGCCGAAGAGAAGTTCAAAGACATTTCCGAAGCGTACGACGTGCTCAGCAACAAAGATAACCGTCAGAAGTACGACGCCATCCGCCAGTTCGGCATGGGTGGCGCGCGCTTCGCCGGCGGTTCCGGCGCGGGCGGATTCGATGCGGGGGCGTTCTCCGACATCTTCGGATCGATGTTCGGCGGTGGCGCTGGCGCTGGAGCGTATGGCGCGGGCGGCAATGGTTCGCGCATCCGCTTCCAGAGCGGCGGCGGCAACCCGAATATCAACGATATTTTCTCGATGTTCGGTGGCGGCGCTGGCGGACCTGCCGGGGCTGGCGCTGGAAGCCCTTACGGGGGCGGCTACGAGCAGGCTGCGCAACCGGAAGACGGCGAGGACCGCAACTCCAAGATCAACTTAACCTTCCGCCAGTCGGTCAAGGGGGCAACGGTTTCGCTGTCTGCCGATGGCAAGAAGTTCAAAACGCATGTTCCAGCAGGCGTGCATGACGGGCAGAAGATTCGCATTCCAGGCAAGGGCAAGCCGGGTCGAAACGGCGGCAAAAACGGTGACCTGTACCTGCAGATCAGCGTTGCCGAAGATCCTAAATTTAGCCTGCGTAAGCGTGACATCATCATGGATTTGCCAATCACCGTCGGCCAGGCCGTAGCGGGCGCGAAAGTGACCGCGAAAGACGTCGACGGCAACGAAGTCACCTTTAAAGTGCCGGCGGGCTCATCTAGCGGTACGGAAGTGCGTATTTCCGGCAAAGGTGTGGCCAACAGGCAGGGTGACGGCGATCTGGTCGGGCGCGTGCAGATCCGCATCCCCGACAAGCCAAGCCTGAAAGTCAAGCATGCGGCGAAGGAATTCGACAAGGAGTGCGGCGACTTCGCCGACGAACTTGCCAAGGAGCGCTGATCGTCATGGCGCGCGCATCTCGGACCTCCCAAGCCCGCGCGGCGCGGCAGGCCAAAATGCTGTACGACATGTGTGCGATGGCGATTGTGGCAGGCAGGGCCGATCTTGATGGGGCGGACGAAGTCGGTTTCGATATCGAACTGCCGATGTTCACGGTCGGCCGTGCCGGCGAACTCGCCAACGTACACCCCCAAACCCTTCGCCAATACGATCGGCTTGGGCTTGTGGTGCCGCAGCGCACGGATGGCGGTGCCCGCCGCTACTCGCTGCGAGATATCGCCCGCCTTGCGAAAGCGCAGCAGCTGAGCCAGGAAGAGGGCATCAATCTGGCCGGCATCGCGCGGATTCTTTCCTTGGAGGAGGAGAACCGCGAGCTGCGCCGCCAGATCGAGCGTTTGCGCAAGCCGGCCGGTTCCAGCGTGTTCGCAGCCGATACAGACGGCGACATTGTGGAAATCGAACGTTCTCGCCGTGCCCGCATGTGGCGTAGGCAGATTCAAGTCAATGCCCGGCAGTTGCCGTCGCGTGAGTCCTTGGAATCCGCGCGTGTCGCGGCCGACGCGTACGACACGCCCAATGGAGGTGCCGCGCGCGAAAACGAGGGTGTTCGGAGGGACAAACCCGCTTCAGATCCCGTTTCCAGGTCAATCGTGCTTTGGGGGATTGACTGATTTTCGGAAAAAATACTGAAAATATTTAAAAACAGGCACATCTTGCAACAGATGCGCCTGTTTTGTTATATAGTTTTGCCAAATGCATTGCTTTCTGTGACGATGTCGTCGTTGTGGGAAATAATGTCGAGTATCCGCGTTCTAACTGTCATTCTTCCGTTCATTAAGGTGCTTCGGTGAAAGATGGGTCTTCTTTTCTATGAGAAATCATGGGGGGGGGGGTAAGATATGCGGCGAGAACAGGAAAGGTTAGGAGCGTACAGTGCCAAGAGTTGCGTTCACCGCTAAGACCCGTAAGTATCTCGGGTCTCTGGATGCCGTGGAATCGGTCACCCAATATCGTATTTGCTACTCCAAGGAGTTTCGTGACGACTGCATGCGCAGGTATGCCGAAGGTGGCTCGCCTGCCGCGATCTTCCGCGAGGCAGGGCTTGATCCGAAGATCATCGGCTACAAGCGCGTGGAACGTTGCATTGCCCGCTGGAAGGCGGAAAATGCGGAAAAGGCCGCGGAAGCCGCTGGGGAAAACAAGGAGAATCAGGGAGAGTAGATTTCGAATCTTCCGATAGAGGCGATTTTTTCGAATGTCATGGGTTGCAGCAATGGGGGTTGCCCGTAGTACATGAAACGGATGATTTCGCAGACGTGAGTTATTGCGTTGATGTGGGAAGCGCTCGGATGGAAGAACGTCCGGGCGCTTTTCGTTTGCCGTTGTGCTGCTGCCTTGTTTGTTGTTTCGCTTGTTGTTTTGCTGCAGCGTTTGCAAACGTTGCATCTGTTTGCAAATTTGCCGTCTTGCCGCTCTGCTGAAATGGCAGTGGAAATCGCGATGGACGGCGCCGCACGCAAATCCGGTGCTCCGAGTCCGACGGTCGTAAGGAAGGAACATCATGACCGAGTCGAACCTGATGGTTAAGGCTGTGTTTTGGGATATGGACGGCACTCTGATCGATTCCGAACCGTACTGGCATGAGGGGGAGATGAAAATCGCAGCCGCGCATGGCGGGTATTGGGATGAGGAGCTTGCCTGGCAAGGTTCGGGCACGCCGGTTCCGGATGTGGCTCGCCGTATGGTGGAGCATGGTTGCCAGCTGTCGGTCGAGGAGATTGGCCAAGGCATGATTGATTATGTAGCCCGGAAGGAATTCGAGCGCATTCCATGGATCGAAGGCGTGGAAGACGTGCTTGTTGCGTTGCGTGATGCGGGTGTCCCTTCAATGCTGGTCACCACGTCGCCGCGTCATCTTGCGGAGAATCTGGTTGCGCAGGCTCCGGCCGGTGCGTTCGCGGGCTACGTGTGCGGCGACGACGATGTTGAGAAGAAGCCGTCTCCGGCTCCGTATTTGGAGGCTGGCCGCCGCTTGGGCATTGCTCCGGAAGATATGAAGTACTGCATTGCGGTCGAAGATTCCATGTCTGGTTTGCGTTCGGCTGTCGCTTCCGGTGCGACGACGATTGGTCAGACCGGATTCATGCAGATCGACAATTCTAACGGCCCACAGTTCGCCTCGATTAAGGGGTATGAGGGCATCGACGCGGCCTCGCTTGACGCATTCGTACGCCGGCGCGCGTCTCAAGCCTAAATTTGCGCCCCTATCTCGCTTATATATGGCAGATATATGAGTTCGGGGGTGTTTGGCGAGGATTGGCTGGTTGGTGACCAGCATGTATGGATCGTGCATGGGTAAAGAAAAAGCCCGCTGCGGTGGAATGAATGCAGCGGGCTTAGTGGAGCCGACGGTAGTCGAAACCGCGACCTCTTCGATGCGAACGAAGCGCTCTACCAACTGAGCTACGGCCCCATGTCTTAAGACAACTCTCGTGATTCTAGTACGAGGTCTGTACTAATGCAATTCCTAATGGTCGCGTGTTGTCATGATTTCTATGAAGATCATACGAAAATGGCGTCTTCCGAATGATCGAAAGACGCCATTTTCACCAAGAAAAGGAGAGAAACGAAAGATCAGGCTTCTACGGTTTCGGTGGAAGCTTTCTTCTTGCCGAACTTAGCCTTGAGTAGGCCGACGATCGTAGGAATCAGCGACAGTACGAGAATCGCAATGATGACCAGTTCGAAATGCTTTTGTACGGCCGGGATGCCGCCGAAGAAGTAGCCGAGCAGCGTGAACAGGGTGGACCAGCACAGGCCGCCGAGTACGGAGAACGGGGTGAAACGGCTCCAACGCATGCCGGAAATGCCGGAAATGAACGGCATGAACGTGCGGATGAACGGGAAGAAACGGCCGAGAAACACGGCGAGCGGGCCCCATTTTTCGATCATGCCTTCGGTTTTGGCGAGGCGTTCGGGGGTCATGGCCTTGACTTTGCCGGATTCGATGATGCGACGGCCGAAGAAGTGGCCGATCCAGTAGTTGCACTGGTCGCCGATGATCGGAGCGCACCACACCACGGGCAGCAGCGCGAACAGCGGCAGCGCGGAAACGCCGGTCTGGGCGTCGGGCGCGGCGAAGAAGCCGGCGGCGAACAGTAGGGAGTCGCCCGGTAGGAACGGGAAGAACACGATGCCGGTTTCGACGAACACGATCAGGAAGATGAAACCAAGTGTGGGGGCGACGCCCATGGAAATCCAGCCGGCGATTGCGGTGCGTGGATCCTTGAGCAGGTTAATGAAGAAGTTGATAATTCCCATGGAATGCTCTCTGTGAGTACCTTACATCTAAACGTTCAAAATTACGTGGTTCAGGCTGCCTTTGGTGGTTGGCCTGAACTTCCGCACGCTTGCGGAACCAATGTCAGCCTACCAGCGCCCTGCTAATGCAGCGCCTAGTAACGCCCGACGGGTGGCAAATCTGCACAAACAGGCGCAAAGTGTCAACTGTGGTCGGCATTTGTTTCTTTTGATGGCTGGTTTTGGGTGGCTGTGTTGCACGACTGGGAGATTTTGCCTTGGTGGCCGCACGATTTAAAAGGGGCAGATTTTCAAATGAACTGCCTCCCATTTTTTGGAGCAACAGAAAGTGGGAGGCAGTTCATTTTCCTTTGTGTTGGATAGGCTGAAGGCATGGAACGCATGAATGAGCGCGAATGCGAAGACAAGCGCGAACGTGAAGATGAAAACGCAGACGGCGATGTGGGACTTGACGCTCTCGTGAGCGGAGCCAACATTCCGCACGGCACGGTCGTGCTGGCGGCCACGCCGATCGGCAATACTGCCGACGCATCCGCACGCCTCATTGCGCTGCTGGAGCGCGCCGACATCGTCGCAGCCGAAGACACCCGCCGCCTCTATGCGCTCGCCAACCGTCTCGGCGTGCATGTGAACGGCCGCGTGGTGGCCTACCACGATCATAACGAGCGAGACAAGTCCGATGGCCTGCTTGACCAGGTGGAAACCGGTGCGACCGTGCTGGTCGTGTCCGACGCGGGCATGCCGACCATCAACGATCCAGGCTTGGCGATCGTGCGTCGCGCCATCGAACGCGGCCTGCCCGTCACCTGCGCCCCCGGCCCGTCCGCCGTACTGGACGCGCTGTGCCTGTCAGGTCTGCCGACAGACCGTTTCTGTTATGAGGGATTCCTGCCGCGCAAGCATTCCGAACGCGTGCAATACTTGCGCACGTTGCGTTCGGAGCGCCGCACCATTGTGTTTTACGAGACGTTGCATCGTATCGACGAGGCTATGGCCGACCTGCTTGACGTGTTCGGTCCGAACCGCAAGATGGCGCTTTGCCGCGAACTTACCAAGGATTTCGAGCAGATTCGCCGCGGAACCATCGCGCAGATTCGCCAAAGTGTGATCGACGAGCCTCCGCGCGGTGAAATGGTGTTGGTCGTCGCCGGCGCTTCCGAAGAAGAGGCCGATGCCGCGGTCCCCGCGTCGCTGAGCATAGAAGACTTGGCGGTACTGTCGATCGACCGTGCGCGGGAAGACAATCTGCGCATCAAAGACGCGATTTCGCAAGTCATTGCCGAGCACCCCCTTGCGGACGGCTCGCTCGCCAATCGCAAGCAGGTCTACAACACGGTTCTTGCCATGAAAGAGTAAGCTTTTCGCATTGCCTGCCGTTTAGCGATCGCTTGCCACACGATCGCTTGTCGCGCGATTGCCCGTTGCGTACCTCGATTGCGCTATTGCGTTGCAATCGCTTGCGATCGTGCTCCTTTAACCATCATGCGCAATCGCATCTAATGCGCGCGATTCCAACGATTCCAGCAGTATTTGCAGGGAACGTGCCACATCCGGTCCACCGACTTGCGCAAGATATTCCAGCATCGCAGGTGTTGCGGAAGGATTGGCAATCAGCCATTTGCGCAGTCGAGGCGCGTATTCCGCGATATGCCAGAGCACGTCCTGCGCAGTGCCGGGACTGCATGCCACCAGCGGCGTCAACAAAATCGGGGGAGATGGCGGCTCGATCAGCGGTTTCGGTCGTGGCTTGGGCTGGTATGGCGGTACTTTGCGCCTGCCGTGCGCCTTATGCCTGCTATGCGCCGCGCACATATTCGGCATCCTTACGGTTCTTACGGTCTTCGCAATCCTTACGGTTCCCGTGTTCGTAGCTGCTGCCGTCAATCGCAAGAATGTAATTCCGTGCCTGCGGAGCGTTGCGAATATGCTTCGCATCTTCCATGATTTGCATGCAATCGTTGGAACGAAAATGAAATTCCTGCATAAGCATGCAGATGATTTCAGAAACCTTCGATTCTGTTGCGGGGACGCAGTTCAGCGCCAGATCACATGCGGTGCGAACGGGTGTGGTCACGGTGATCGGACCGACCTTAATGGTGTGCTCAGATGGTGCGACGCGATTGAAAACGTTGATTTTCCGCCCGTATCGCAGTGTTCTGTAGTGGGCTTTCGCGATGATGTCTATGGAGTCGGGGAACGTGCCTCCCAGCCAGACCCATGCGGCGGTGCGCGCACATGCCACGGAACGGCTTGGCAATAGTGTTGCGATGATGCATGCCCGCCCGTACAACGTGTCCGAATCATGGCTTGAGTAGGCGTTCGCGCTGTCGAGCTTGCACAGCGCGCCAGATGAGGCCAACAGGTTCAGGCACATCGGTCCCGGAAGGTCGGCGTTGCCCAGAAGGGGTGGTGAAGTGTCCATGGCGGTACAGTAGCGGATTCGATTCCTTCCTCGCCACTTTCCCCGAAAATCTGTGGATATGTGGAAAATGATTGTCGCGCAATGCAACAATGTGAATAAATCGGCAGATATTCAAACAATCGAAAACAACGATCGCGCGTCAGTCCTCCAATAAAAAACCGACTACCGAAATACATTGAAAATGCGGGATATGGCGGTTTGTATAATCAGGCACCATGAGTCATATTTTGGTGAATGTTGCTTGGCCGTATGCTAACGGCCCCCGTCATATCGGTCACGTCGCCGGCTTCGGCGTGCCCTCCGACGTGTACGCGCGCTACGAGCGCATGAAGGGCAATGACGTGCTGATGGTGTCTGGCACCGACGAGCACGGCACCCCGATTCTGGTAGAAGCCGACAAGGAAGGCGTCAGCGCACAGGAGCTCGCCAACCGTTACAACCGCGTGATCGCCAAGGATCTGTGCGATCTTGGCCTGAGCTATGACCTATTCACGCGCACCACCACCGGCAACCACGAGCAGGTGGTGCAGGAACTGTTCAAGCAGTGCCTTGCCAACGGCTACATCTACAAGGGCACCCAGAAGGTCGCCATCTCGCCGTCCACTGGCCGCACCCTGCCTGATCGTTACATCGAAGGCACCTGCCCGATCTGCGGTGCAGACGGCGCCCGCGGCGACCAGTGCGACGCCTGCGGCAACGAACTCGACCCAGACGAGCTGCTCAACCCCGTTTCCAAAATCAACGGCGAAACCCCGCGTTTTGAGGAAACCGAACACTTCTTCCTCGACCTGCCGGCGCTCGCCGAAGCCAATCTCGCATGGCTGAAGACCCGCGAAGGCTGGCGTACCAACGTCATCAACTTCTCCATCGGTTTGTTCAAGGAAGTCAAGCCGCGTGCCATCACGCGTGACATCGACTGGGGTATTCCTGTTCCGGTTGCCGGCTGGATTGACAATCCGAACAAGAAGCTGTACGTGTGGTTCGACGCCGTGATCGGCTACCTGTCGGCATCCATCGAATGGGCTCGCCGCAAGGGCGATCCGGAAGCGTGGCGCGCATGGTGGAACGATCCGGAAACCCCGGGCTACTACTTCATGGGCAAAGACAACATCACGTTCCACTCCCAGATCTGGCCGTCCGAAATGCTCGGCTACAACGGTCAGGGATCCAAGGGCGGCGAAACGGGCAAGCTTGGCCCGTTGAACATGCCGGAGCAGGTTGTGGCTTCTGAATTCATGACCATGGAAGGCAAGAAGTTCTCGTCTTCTCGTGGCATTGTCATTTATGTGAAGGATATTCTCGCCCGCTACCCTGTGGATGCCGTGCGCTACTACATTTCCGTGGCCGGTCCGGAAAGCTCCGATTCCGACTTCACGTGGGCTGAATTCGTGCGCCACAACAACGAGGAGCTTGCCGCTTCCTGGGGCAACCTCGTTAACCGTGTGGCCAACCTGATGAACAAGAACTTCGGTGAGATTCCGGCGCTCGACGAGAACGAACTGACCGATGAGGATCGCGCTCTGCTGAGCGAAACCAAGGCCGCGTTCAACACGGTCGGTTCACTGATCGAGAACCATCGTCAGAAGAACGCGTTGAGCGAAGCCATGCGCGTGGTCGGCGATATCAACAAGTACATTTCCGCCACTGAACCTTGGAAGATCAAGGACAATCCGGCTCGCCTCGGCACCGTGCTGCACGTTGCCGCCCAGGCCGTGTCTGACGCGAACCACCTGCTGGCCCCGTTCCTGCCGCATTCCGCGCAGAAGGTGTGGGAGGCTCTTGGTGGCACGGGCACGTTCTCGCCGCTGCCGCGTTTGGAAGAGGTTGAGGATCTCGACAAGCCGGGCTTCATGTACCCGATCATCACCGGCGACTACAAGCTGGGTGAAACTGTGCATCCGTGGGCTTCCGAGCCGATCGTGGCTGGCGCTCCGGTGCCGAAGCCGCATCCGATTTTCGCGAAGATTCCGCCGGAGGCCGTTGAAGAGGAGCTTGCCCGCTTCGATTCCGAACTGAAGGCTCGTCGTGAGGCTGAAGCGGCTCGTCTTGCCGCTGAAAAGGCCAAGCTGGAAGGCTGATTCAGCTGATATATTTCAGATGATTTGCTTGATTGCCGGTGCGGGAACTTACGAAGTTCTTGCACCGGCTTTTTATATCTGATGGTGCATATCTGACGGTGCAATACAGATTGCATCGATTTCAAAATCCGTAATAATCGCCATTTCTCTTTGCCATTCCTCTCGTTACAATGAGGAAGTTGAGGGAAATGCGATGCTGCAGGGAGGACTCTTATGTTGGACGTCAAACGAGTGCTGAAAGCCGCGCCTACGAAAATGCGTTCTCAGGAGCCACTGCAGCAGTTGTGGACGCCGTGGGGTGAGCAGATCGCCAGCGAATGGCTGTCTTCCAACGCGGCACACAAAGCGTTCTGCCCTGCGAAAGATGGCGAACGCAAACTGAAAAACGGCCGCACGCCAATCCTGAACGAACATCCGCGCCCAACCATGATGCGCAGCAATCACACTATGCTCAACGGATTCTGGGATTACGCGATCGTATCCATTCCCGAAAGCGACAATGGCCCGAAATGTCGCAAATCCGCGACTGCACTCACCCGTGACGAAGCGGTGCAGGCAGTGAAGGAAACGGCCATTCCCGAAACGTTCGACGGTAAGATTTTGGTGCCCTTTTCGCCGGAATCCGCGCTTTCCGGCGTACATCAAACGATTTATCCCGACAATATGATCTGGTATCGCACGATTGTGCACCCTGTCACGCTTGGGGGAGAGGAAGCGGTTCGGCAGATCGGGGATGCGAATCGTTTGATTCTGCATTTCGAAGCGGTTGATTACGTGTGTGCCTGCTTTATCAACGGGCAGTTTGCAGGGGTGCATGTCGGGGGCTATCTGCCGTTCGATGTTGATATTTCGGCATTCGTCGATCCCGATGATGATTTCGAGATTGCGTTGTGCGTGTATGATCCGAACGATTCGGGCACGCAGATGCGCGGCAAACAGAAGATCGAGCGCGAGGGTATTTGGTACACCGCGCAAAGCGGCATTTGGCAGAGCGTGTGGATGGAGATCGTGCCGGAGGCGTACATACAGACGCTCACGCTGAAGGGCGCTGCGGACGGCCGACTGTTCATTCGCGCGGAAATCGGCGGAGACAAGCCGAACGCCAAACTGCATATCGTCGTAACGGATTCTGCGGATGGCACGATTGTTGCGGACGAGCGGTTTGCGGCCGGCATGCGCAAGGTGCGTACGGAAATCGCAACGCGGGCCGAGCACTTATGGTCGCCTGAAGATCCGTATTTGTATGACGTGACGGCGATGTTGGAATTTGGCGCTGCGAAATCGCAAGAAAAGCAGGATGTTGTGCGCTCGTATTGCGCATTCCGCACGGTTGAAATCAAGCCTGATTTGAAGGGTGTTGCGCGATTCCATCTCAACGGCAAACCGCTGTTTCTCAAGGGTGTGCTCGACCAGGGGTATTGGCCGGACGGCTTGCTGACCGCGCCGAGCGACGAAGCGCTGATTCATGACATAACCGCCATGAAGGAATCTGGCTTCAATATGCTGCGTAAGCATATCAAAATTGAGTCCGCACGCTGGTACTACCACTGTGACCGCCTCGGCATGCTCGTATGGCAGGACGCGGTGTCGGGCGGCGGCGAATATAACGCGTGGACCACGAATCGCAAGCCGACGCTCGTGCGCACCACGTGGAACAAGTACCGCGACGACACAGCGAAGCATTTCGCGGCGCTTGGTGCCGACGATTCGACGTACCGCCGTGACTGGTCGCGCACTTGCGATGCCATGGTGCACATGCTTGCCGGCCACCCGTCGATTGCTGCGTGGGTGCTTTTCAACGAGGGTTGGGGACAGTTCAATGCATGTGATGCGGCAGAACGCATTCACGCGCTTGACCCGACGCGCCCGATTGACGCCACAAGCGGTTGGTACGACCAGCGTTGCGGCGACTTCCATAGTGTGCACAACTATTTCCGTCCGCTGGAAATCTACCCTGATAAGGGGCCGTTGCGCGGGTATGTGGCCGAATATGAGAAGAGGCACAAAAGGCGTCGCCGTGCCGCGCATTATGCGGTGTTGCCGGTGGCGCAGCATGGCGTTCGTGCGTTCATGATTTCGGAATTCGGGGGATTAGCGCAGTTGGTTGCCGATCATGCCGCGGTTTCGCGAGCTTACGGTTATGGTGAATACGATTCGATTGAGGATTGGCGCGCTGCCGTCCGTTCCGTGCTTGCTTCGGCGGAATCGCTGGAATCACGCGGATTGGCGGGCTACGTGTACACGCAGGTTTCCGATGTCGAAGAAGAGCTCAACGGTCTCCTGACCTACGATCGCCGTCTCAACAAATTCGTGCAATGATTTGCCAAGATTGAGCGTGCGGTCATGGCGGTCATGGAAGTGGTCTGCCTCTTGCGTTTCGGCGGCGCGTTCGGTACGTTGAAAACGGCGGTCGTTATGACTGCGCTATGCAAAGCAATCCAGAGCGGGGCGTGGTAAGGCTGCGTTGGCCGCGCTAATCGAAAGGGGTCTTATGACCGTGAATCATGTTCCAGAAGCGCCACAGTCCGCAAGCGGCGATTATGCATGGCTGGGGGCTGAACCTGGTTCTGTGGCCGATCAGCTGTACATGTCGGCTGCTGATGAATGGAATCAGGCCATCAATTCACGTTTTGTGAATGAAATGCTGGATGATACGCTTCCGGAATCGATTTTGAAGTCCTATTTAATTCAGGATTTCAAATTCTTTAATCAAGGCATTATGTCGCATGCAATTGAACTTGCGCCACGTCAGGAAACCAAAGATATGCTGGCAAAACAATCGCAATGGTTTGCTGATAATGAGGCAACATACTTTACGGGATTCCTTAAGGAATATGGAATTACTGACGAAGAATATAATAATTCCGAGCAAACTCCGGCAAATCGCGAGTATTGCGAATATCTCACCAAACTGGTTCAGGGAACGTGGGAAGAGCTGATCACCGCGCTGTGCTGCATGGAATGGATCTATCTCGCTTGGGCCAAGCGCACCATTGATGCGGGTGTTATTCAGCAGATTCCGGCGCACAAAGGCTGGGTTGATTTGCATGAAGGCGATCATTTCCGTGCTTGGACGGGTCGCCTGATCGCGCTCGTCAACGAGTATGCATCGGTGGACGGCTCGGAAGCCGAAGTGTTCCGCACCATCGTGCATCTCGAGCGCCGTTTCTTTGAGGATTCCTACCCGCAGCAGTGAGCGGTGGCCGGGGCTATGCGTCGCCGATGAGGGAGCCGCGTTCGTGGATTGTCGGAACTAGTGTGCGGATTACGATGGTGGCTTGGCCTCGCAATGTGAGATCCTCGCCTTGCCTGCAACGGTGAATTTGCGGCGCTTTCTGATAATCCGTGGTCATGGTGCGCCTGATTTCATCTTCCATTGCGTCGATGAATTGAGCATTGACGATTTCCGGCGCCCCGTATATCGAAATGTCACGCAGATCCAGCAGTCCGGTCGGTATGGCCATGACGCGACCGAGCAGAGCGCCCGCTTCGGCGAGAATGCGTGTACGTGAGGCGGGATCCTGCGCGATGCGTTCTTGCAATCTGTCGTCGGAAACCAACGATTCAAGGCAGCCTCGTTTGCCGCATTCGCAGGTCGGTCCATTCGGATCGACCACCACATGCGCGATTTCTCCGGCCGTGGAGGAGCTGCCTTCGATGATGACGTCGTTGAGGCATAGTGCGGCACCGACGCCTCGTCCGATGGAGATGAGCATGGAATTGGGGGAGCAGTCGCCGAAGAATCGTTCTGCCACAAGCGCCGCGTTGGTGTCGTTGCCTACTAGTGTGGGCACTCCAGTGGCGTTTTCCACTTCGGCTTTCAGTGGCAGTTCGTTCCACTCCAAGTGCACGGATTTGCGCACTACGCCGTCGGGTTCCACGATGCCAGTCACGGCGATGCCGATGCCGAGAATCGGCAGTGGCGTTGAGGCGATGAGCTGCTTGCACAGGCCGATCACGTCATCGACGCTGCAACCGTTGTCTGCAGGAAGTTCGGTGCGGTCCACGATTCTGCCGGAAAGATCCGCCAGCGCTCCTTTGGCGAGTTTCGGATTCGACAGGTCGATGGAAACGATTCGCCAGAAATCAGTGTCGATGGCGAGTACTTGCGAACGTTTGCCACGCCCCTCGCGATTGTCTGGTCCGAGTTCGCGCAGAATGCGATTGTCGACCATTTCGCCGGTCACTTCGCTGGTGGTGAAGCGTGAAAGTCCGATGAGTTTGCCGATATTGGCTCGCGACATTTGCGTTGCGGGGAACAGTTGCTCGAATGCGGCGGTGATATTGCTGATTCGAATATCGGAAGGTGAAGCCTTTGCCTGAGTGCCGCTCATGGTGTCCTCGCTTTCCTGTGTGGGGCTGATACATATTGTAGTTTGCCGCGATGCAAGCGTGTCATGTAATTTTTATTGTCAATAAAGATTACTAAACAAGTAGTATACGTCATTTTTCTCAAATTGAGATGTGCTTACGATTGTCTTAGAATGGCGTAATATCAGCTTTCTTGCGCAATCTCAATCATGCTTCTGATTTAAATGTAAGGAAACTTGACAAAAAAGAATTATGAGGATATGCTGTGACTATCCGGTGCAAGAAGGTGCCGGAATAATCTCACGAAGGAGAGAGATATGCGATCCCACACTCAGCGTTTGATGGTTTGCGCAGCTTCTTTCGCGGCTCTGTGCATGGGTCTTGCAGGATGCGGTTCCAATATCCATCTAACTCCGTGCGTGGCGTAAACGCTGCGCACGGGTGCCCGGAGCAACGGAACAACCGCAATCCGGGCACCTATCCTATTCCAGGCAGGTATATGCAATGAACGCAAGACTGCACCACAACAATCGTCCGCAAGGATGCATCGGTATCGACATCGGCGGCACAAAAATCGAAGGCGTGCTGCTTGACGCAACAGACCGCGTCGTCGACGTTTGCCGTATGCCATCGCATTCCGGCGAAAACAACGTTGTAACCGACATCGTACGCGTCGCACGTACACTCTCCAACGAACCGTTGCCCATCGGCATTGGCATTCCAGGACAGGTGAACTGCGCAACCGGGCAGGTGCGCAACGTTGTCAATCTCGGCATCGAAACCTTAGAACTCGGCGAACGCATTAGTGAGATTATGCACGTTCCGGTTCACGTGGAAAACGATGTGAACGCGGCTGCGGTCGGAGCCACGGAATTCGTGGAGCACGTAGACGGCAACGCAACCGTGGTGTTCCTCAACTTCGGCACCGGCCTGGCCGCAGGGCTCGTACGCGACGGGCAAGCCGAACACGGGTACAGCGGATGCATCGGCGAAATCGGGCACCTTCCCGTCGACCCGAACGGATTCGCATGCCCCTGCGGGCAACGAGGATGCTTGGAAACCGTGGCATCCGGTGGAGCTGTGGCAAAACTCTGGCCCTCCGCAAACCCACCCATGCCTGACCTCATCCGCAAAGCACGGCAAGGAGACGAGCATGCCAACGACGTGCTCGGCAAAGTGGCGCACGGCATGGGGGACGTCATCCAAATCGTCGCCCAAGCCTATGATCCGCAACGCATCATCATCGGCGGAGGCATGGCGAAAACCGGCAATGATCTCATCGAAGTCATTCAAGCCGAACTGAGCCGCAGGGCAGAAGGTTGCCGATTCCTGAACACACTCGACATCGCATCGAAAATCAGAATCGCAGCGGTCGATAAACCAATCGGCGCAATCGGTGCTGCGCTCGCAGCAAAACGAGCACAGCTGGGAAACCAAACAATGTAAGCGACGTGCAACAAGTCGCAGGTAATCGCACGATAATCCGCGTAAAACGGCGCATTTAGAAAGCTGAAAGGCAAATCGATGACAAACGAGAATACCCGTGAATGGGCGATTATTCCCGAACCGAACAGCATGACGGTCGGCGAAGGCGCGGTATCGCTGCCTTACGCGGGTCGTGTGAACGAATCCATTGCAATTGGTGATGGCGATTATCTGCTTGCACGTCAGCTTGTTGCCGGCATACGTTCCACAACAGGGCTTGATTGGGATTACGCGACGGGTTGTATGTGGCCTGGATTCATCAGCTTGCATATTGCGGATTCGGACGCGTCGGAAGAATCTGGCACTCCCGGTGCATACACGCTGACTATCGATACTGACGGTATTGCGATTACCGGTTACGATTTCGAAGGTGTGCGCAACGGTGTGCAGACTCTGCGTCAACTCATAGGGCAAAACGGTGCCGTGCTGCCAGTACTGCAGATCGAAGATGCTCCCGCATATCAGATCAGGGGATATTACTTGGACGCGACGCGCGGTCGTGTACCAACGCTCGCATGGCTCAAACAGTGGGCCGACAAACTATGCCTCTACAAATACAACCAATTGCAGCTCTACATCGAGCATACGTTCGCATTCGACGGCATGAGTGAAACGTGGCGTGGTTCAAGCCCGCTCACGCCGGCAGACATACTTGAATTCGACCAATACTGTGCGAACCTTGGCATCGAACTCGTGCCGTCAGTCTCCACGTTCGGTCACCAATACGTTGCGATGCGCACGCAGGAACTGCGCGAACTTGGCGAATTTCCCGAAGACGCCGACCGGCCGTTCAGCTTCATCGAACGCATGAGGCACCACACACTCAACGTCGCCGACGATCGATCGTTCGCATTCTCCACGCAACTGGTCGACTCGTATCTGCAACTCTTCCGCACGAAACGATTTAATATCTGCGCAGACGAAACCTTCGACCTCGGCAAAGGCCAATCGAAGCAGGAAGCACAACGCGTGGGCGTCGCAACGCTGTACGCAACATACGTGGGCAAACTCTGCGAACACCTTTCCCAGCAAGGCCATGAGCCCATGTTTTGGGGAGACATCGCCATCGAAATGCCGGAAATTCTCGAAACCCTGCCAAACAACGTCACCCTGCTGAACTGGCAGTACGAACCGAAAGCGACCGACGAGAAAATCCAACTTGTGGCGAAAGCCGGAGCCAAACAAATCGTATGCCCGGCCGTATGGGGGTGGAATGCGCTGCTCCCTCGCGTCGACGACGCGTGGAACAACATTGCACGCATCGCACGATACGGCCGCGACTGCGGTGCGGAAGGCATGCTCGTCACCGATTGGGGCGATTTTGGGCATGTCAACGATCCGCGCATGGCCGTGCCTGGCATGATATTCGGTGCGCAATATGCGTGGAATCCAACAGAAAATATTGCTGGAGATACTGACGAAAATAGTGCCGAAAATGATTTGCTCGCGCGTATTTCGCGCGTCGAATATGACGATTGCAGCGCACGGTTCGTCACATTGCTCCGTAGCGCTTCCGCGCAAGCCGTATTCACTTGGCGTGAGCTTGTGGAATATCTCGAATTGGATGATGGTACGGGAAATTGCAATACCGATGTTGCGCAAACTATCCCATGCTTGACCGAGCGTCTTGCCAATCCGGGAAACGCATTGACTTTGCGTGAGGCGCGCGATCGCATGATGCGCAATATGGCAACGACAATCGAACGAATTCCGCAAGCCAATCGTAAGCTGCAGCAATGCATGGTTGAAATTGCGCCGATTATGGCGCATATAGGAAAGCCGGGCATTGCAGCTGCCGTGCGTATCGCCATGGAAGGCCAGCTGTTGCTCAATCGAGTGGGATTCGCGCTCGCCGGCGCGCATGACGTGCGTGATGCGCATGACGTTGACGATCAGCAGCCCTCCGACTGCTGCGCGCTGGCACGCGATCTCGAATGCTGGTGCGAGGCCTATGCGAAGGAATGGGCTGTGACGAGTCAACCATCGGAACTGCATCGCATTCAGGAAACCGTGTGGAAAGCGGCCGACGAGTTGCGGCGAATCAGCAAATAAATCATCAAACAAATTCTCAAGTAATCAGCAAACGAAAACGTCAATCCAAGTTCAATGAAAGGAACATCATGACCGAAGTCATCATCGTGAAAAACGAGCGCGAAGCGGGCGATATTTACGGCCGTTCAGTCGCCGATCTCATCAAAACCAAGCCGAATGCGGTATTGGGTCTGGCAACCGGATCCAGTCCGCTCGCCGCATACCAGTCGCTCGCACGCATTGTACACAGCGAGCATATTGACGTATCGCAGGTGCGCGGTTTCGCATTGGACGAATACTTGGGATTGCCGCTTGATCACCCGCAGTCGTACCATTCCACCATTCACCGCACTGTTGTGGAACCGCTTGGACTGAACCCTGATTTGGTGCACGTGCCTAGTGACGTGCTTGACGGGGCGCCGCTGAGCGACGGCGAACGCATTGCGGCTGCCGGACCCGCCTACGACAGGGCAATTGAAGAGGCTGGTGGCATCGACGTGCAGATTCTGGGCATTGGTACGGATGGGCATGTCGGTTTTAACGAGCCGGGATCATCGCTTGCTTCTGGCACGCGTGTCAAAACGCTGGTTGAACAGACACGCATCGACAACGCCCGATTCTTTGACGACGACATCAACAAGGTGCCTACGCATTGCATCACGCAGGGCATTGGTACGATTCTCAAGGCTCGTCACTTGGTGCTGCTTGCCTTCGGATCAGGCAAGGCTGAAGCTGTGGCCGAAACGGTGGAGGGTGGTGTGAGCGCGTTCTGCCCGGCGTCCGCGTTGCAAATGCATCCGCACGCCACCATTATTGTGGACGAAGAGGCTGCGAGCCGCCTACGTCACAAGGACTATTACCGTTACGCCTACGCTCACAAGCCCTCTTGGCAGCACATCTGATTGCTGCTCTGCAGTCGGTGTCCGCTAGCGTCCGGATTCTTCCATTCGCTGGAACATTCTGGACGTTTTTCGGCCTGTCAGCGGGAAGATTCCTCCACTCGCTGGAAGGTTTTGGGCAGTACGGGGGTATTTTCCAGTCCAGATTCCTCCACTGACTGGAGGAATCTGGACTCTGAGGTGGCTGTTAGCGGGAGAATTTCTCCACTGACTGGAGGAATTGGGTTGTTGATGGGCTTGTCAGCGGGGTAATTCTTCCACTGACTGGAAGAATTGGATGCTAATTGAGGAATATGGCTGTGAGTGAGTCGGAAGGTTTGAATATGGAACAGTCTCGGGAGTGGTTTGCGAATGAGGTGGACGTTGCGTTAGCGCAGTCGGCCCGTCCGTTTGCGATTCACAATGCGCGTAAAGTCGATGCGCGAGGTGTTGCGGAACATTATTGGCTGGTTTCCGATGGTAGCGCGATTATTGCGACTGGGAATCGGGACGATGACTTTGCTACGGCTTGTGCAAGCGTCGGTTTAGATGCCGATGCTGATTCCGATTCGGTCAGTTCGGTCGGTTCCGGCGATTCCATGACCGGTTCGGTCGGTTCCGTGACCAACGCTGCAGGCCGCATGATGACTCCCGGTTACGTCGACATTCATGCGCACGGTTCGTGGGGGAGTTCCTTTGATGATGGTGTGCAAGGCATACGCACGGCTCGCGCAGGTCATATGATGCACGGCACCACCCGCCAAGTGCTCAGTTTGATCACCAATCCGCTTGATGTGATGTGCGCCAATCTTCAAACCGTGCGTGGCATGATGAATGCTCGCCCTGACATTCTTGGCGCGCATTTGGAAGGTCCGTTCCTCGCGTTGTCTCGCAAAGGTGCGCATGATCCGGAATGCTTGAAGGATCCGGTTCCCGAATATGTTGATCGTCTTTTGCAAGCGGCAGACGGCTGTTTGCGGCAGATTACCATTGCGCCCGAATTGCCTCACGGTATTTATGCGATTCGTCGTTTTGCTGCGGCTGGAGTGGTTCCTGCGGTGGGACATTGCGATGCCGATTATGCAACCGCTCGCAAGGGTTTTAATGCGGGTGCTGGCATTATGACGCACATGTTCAATGCGATGAATGGTTTGCATCATCGTGAGCCTGGTCCGATTCCGGCTGCTGTTGAGGACCCGCGCGTCACTGTTGAGTTGATTAATGATGGTTTTCATGTGCAGGATCCGATGGTGCGTTTGGGATTTGGCTTCGCCCCGCATCGCATTGCGTTTGTGACCGACGCTATGGCTGCCACCGATTGCCCGGATGGTCATTATTTGCTGGGTGCGTTGGATGTGAATGTGATTGACGGTCATGCTCGTCTTGCATCGAATGGTGCGATAGCCGGTTCCACGTTGACGTTGGAAAAGGCTGTTCAGCGCGCGGTGCTCGAATTAGGATTCACGCCTACCGACGCGGTGGAAGCCGCCACGTTGACTCCGGCCAAAGCATTCGGTTTCGATCGTGCGAACCCGGTCACCAAGCAGCCGCTCGGCCTGCTTGCCCCCGGCTATGCTGCCGACGTGCTTCTGCTCAACCCCGCCACTTGGGCTGTCGAGCACGTCTGGTGCGACGCCCACCTCCTTCGTTGAGGCGCGATTGCTGAAACGTAATTGCAGGACCGGCTCCGTAACAGGATGCCGGTCCTTGCTGTATCTCGAGTTTTTGTTTTCAGTCTTGCGGGGTGAAGCTGTCGCGGACGACGAGACTGGTGGAGATTCGCATATGCTGGCTGATTTTGCGGTTGGCGGTCAGTGCTTCGGCAAGCATGAGTACTGCGGCTTTCGCAAGCTCGTCCTGGCTGATGTCGTACGACGATAATGCGGGAGACGTGTATTCCGCGATCTCCTGATTGTTGATGCTGATTACTTTGATATCTCGCGGTACCATCACATTTTCGGTGGCAAACGCCTGTAGCACGCCAACAGCCAACGGATCGGCGGCAACGATCACTGCATCTGGCAAATCGTCAGCATGATCCTGCACTAACTGACGCCCCTGCAAACGGCCGTTTTCCACAGTGAACGGGCCATCCGCATACACCAATCCCTTCACATCCAAACCCAAACGCAGCGCCCAATTGCGAAATGCGAACGTACGAACGTCTTCCGGATATTCATGCTCGCCCATAATGTTGCCCAAGCCGCCAATAAAGCCGATTCGTGAGTAGCCGGACGCCATAAGCGCGTCAATCGCATCCAAGATCGTCTGTTCCAAATCGGGTTGCACCGAATCGAACAATGCCGGCGCAGGATTGATGTCGATGAAGACGCCGTGGGGAAGTTTCTTATGCAGACGGTGCAACGTCTTACGATCCAACGGCGACGGGCCAATCGAAATGAAGCCCGCGTATTTGTCGGCGTTGGCGATCAGCGAATCTACGTCCTTCTGCATGGTCACGTTCATGAGCTGCTCTTCGGCATGCTTGACGAGCACTTCGCGCAACTCGTCGAAATACGCGTCCTGCAAACCCTCGTCGGGAACGACATTGTCGAGAATCGCAACATTTTGCGGAATGGTGATGCGTTGGTATTGCGGTACGTTCTTGTACCCCATTTCCAGACTGGCGTTTAGGATTTTCTCGCGGGTGGAATCCTTCACCGAAAAGGTGGGATCGTCCTTCAAAACCCTCGAAACAGTGGCTTGGGAGAAACCTACCCGTTTTGCTATCTCTCTGATAGTGGACATTCGAATCCTCCTCAAAGCCATCATTGGCTAAACAAGTTTACTAATTAATTTAGCACATATGATTCCATTCTGCCGTATTTCCTCCAAGCATTTCACGAGATAAAGCAGTCGTGCGGCAAACGAGAATCCTCTTTACTCAGCTTGCCTCGGAGCGGCTTCGGGCAATGCAGTGCCCATGGTTTCGAGGCGCATGAGGAACTCGTTGGCGCTCATGGCGTTGCTCAACAGCGTGCCCTCCGCAAGCGTGCCTCCGATGGAACGGATGAACTCAACCTGATCCAAAGTCTCCACGCCATCGAACACCACATGGAACGCATCATTATCGCGCGAAATATCGAGCGTGCGCTGCATGATCTGCTTCGCGCGAGGCGTACGGAAATCACGGACTACCGTCTTGTCGAATCGTACGAAATCCAACGGCAGATGCGCGAACGCAGCAACCTCCGAATACGTGGTGCCAGCATTGGTCAAACCCAACTCGACGTTCGGCAAAGCGGCAAGATCGGCAACCTCATCATCAACTTCATCATGCGCCACATGAATGGCATGCGATCCCAACTGCAAACCGAAACGCAGCTGTGGCTGCTCATGAGTCAACTGCTCCATGCGCTCGTGGAAGATGGACGCGCCTAATTCCGAACCATTCATGCAAATGTCCACAATATCCAATTCGGGTGCCACCTGGCGGAATGCGGTCATGTCTTTCACGCAGGTTTCCAGCACGTCAAGCGTCAGCTGCACGCTCATGTTGAGGCGATGCGCTTCGGCTGTTACGAAATATGGTGCCAGCGTACGGCCCTTCGCGTCATGCACGCGCACAATCGTATCCAGCGAAGTGATGCGCTTCGTATTCACATCGAAAATCGGCTGGTAGAGCACGGAAATCGTATTGTCTTCGATCGCATGGCGAAGCACATCGGACGCGTTGACGTAATCGTCTGAACTATTTTGCGCGGCGAGTGTGGCCGTCGTGCCGTCGACCGCCGGCAGATTGGAACTTTCCAACGCGTAAATATGCGCGCTCGCATCAGCAAGTAGCACGGCGAAACCGTCCGTCGCATTCGAGAACGAAATACTGCTCGACACGTCCACGGAAACCTCACCCTCTTCGGTGTGTACCGGCATGACGGCAAGATTGCGCATGCGTGTGGCCAACTCCTCCACATCACTGGTTGACGTCACATCGGTTACGATCATGGCGAATTCCGCGCCGTTCACGCGATACAATGTGACATTATTCGGCAGCAGCTGGCTTAAACGCATGCCCACGGATCGCAGCACGGCATTGCCGATCTTGCGTCCATAATGTTCGTTGACGGTGCGCAAATGCTCCACGCTGAAATACACCACGGCAACCAGATTATGCACATTCTCGGTTTGCAGGCTCTTCAAATGCCCGATGAACGCACGATACGTGAGTGCTCCAGTCAGCGTATCCGTTTCCGATTCGGTGCGCAGCAGCGTCACTTCCTTGTTCACGCGTAACGATTCAGTAAGTATTTCGCCGCAGGTGAGCAATATCGTCTCGTCGGTCGACATGAACGGACGATTCCAAATACTGCGTTCCGTCGCGAGATAATACTGTCGCGAGCCGGTGGAAATAGGCGCGGAATAGCGGTAGGAATACCCTCTTTTATCAAGATTGTTTGCATTGCTGATGAAACAGCGCATGCGGGTGAGACCACGATTAATGCGTCTTACCACGGTCTCTTCCGGAACTTGATTCGGCAACGGCAGCGCGTCACTCACATTCGCTATGCATTTCAACGCACTTCGGGATCGCGCGAGCCGGCTCATCGTATCGACCGTCATCAGCAACAGCGAGCAGGCGATCAGTGCCAGCATGAACACGGAAAGCACGGTGGCAGTATCCGAGCCAATATTGGCGAACTCCAGAATTTCGGGAATCCACACAATCGCCATCAAATCAGCCAAAGCCATGGCAAGAATGTGAGACAGCGAATACTCGTGCATGGCTTTACGAATCGGAATTTGTACAAAAAAGAACGTTACAATATCACAAATCAATCGAATAATCGGCACTGCAGCAGTTATAATCAGTAATGGCAGCAACCAATGCTGAAATTGATAAGGATTAATCGCAGCATTGACGGAATTCTGTCTGATAATAATCGACAGTACGTGAGAAGTATTCGCAAATAATATTTTGATCAGTGGGATTGGCGCAAGTGTGGTTCCGGCGTGAAGAATGCCGATTTTCAGACTGCGTGCGGTGATGATCGACGTGATGATGGTAACGATGATCAGGAACATGGCCACGTTGGGGAAATAGCCGGTTACCAGCAGTATGACGGTCAACGGTGGCAGCACGGTGTGTTCGGCGGCAACGCGATACGACGAACGCTTTTTGTGGTAGATCAGGCACAGCAGAAAACACAGCGACCATATGCAGATGCGCGCAGGGGCTTCCATAAGTCGCTGCACGCCTTCCTGCGCATGGAATGCGATTGCGACCGCGAGAAACAGCGTGTAGATAACGGCCAGAATGGTGAGTCTGACTGGCTTTCTGATGCCGTCTCTTGAGTGGCTGCCGGTGGTTGCCTGATGTTTCGATTGCTTCGATGCCATGATTGTTTTTCGTTCCCTTGTTGCGCGCCACTTTTGCTGAAAAGTAGCGACTGTCTTGTGTTACCGCCTTGTATTGTGTCTATGATTGTGCCTCGCTGCGGCAAGCGTTTATAGCACCGGTCCGATGATGCGCCACGGTGCGTTGGTGCCTTCCTCGGCGCTGTCTGGCTGCTCGTTTTCGTTGTTGCCCAGCGATTCGTAGATATTGCCGTTCCAGATCACCTTGTCGCCTTGCTTGTACAGTACGTCTGGCTCCCATGTGGGGTAGGCCTGCTGAGAGGAATTCCAGCTTGTGTTGTCGAAATCGACGAGCGTGCCCGGTGTGCCTCGGAATCCTGATCCCAGAGTGGTGGCGAATTCGCCGTCCGTCTGTTTCCTGCCGCTGCAGAACGTTTTGAGCGTGTTTGTGTTCGTATAGTTTTCGCCGCATTGCTGGTCGCGGTTCAACGACCACATGCTTAAGTGTCCCAGGCTTGTTTCCAGCGCGAACGTGTTGATCTCGCGCGCATTGTCGAGCGTGAAATACTCGTTTTTGGTGTCATTCTGGCCGATGAGCACGGTGGCTCCCAGCAGTTCCCAGATCTGATGGTCGCTGAAGAGTCTGCCGCGACTGTACAGTAAGGTTTTGTATTGCGCGTGGGCCGCGTTCAATGAGCTTTTAATCAGGGTGGATTGTGTGATCGACGTGGATGCCACGTTGAAATCCATGGTCATGAGATTCACGGTGGAGAGTGTCACGCCAGCATCCAGAAACGCATTCACGGTTTGCATTCCTTGCGCTGTAAGGCCTTTCGCGTCGGCTGGAAGCGTCAGGCTGATGATCAGATCGTGACTGGTGTCGTCTTTTCCTTTGTTTTTCGCTTTTTCATTGGCGATGAGTTTTACCACGGCTTGCGCTCGCCGGGTTGCGGTTTCACTGTAGCCGTCGAGATTCGTGTTTTCGATATCGAAGTCGAGCGAGGTGATGTGATAGCGGTCGATCACCTGCTGGTATGCGTTGGCAAGTGCGTCGACGTCGGTGCATGCGGCGGCCAGTTCGGTGCCGTTCTGCCCGCCGAAGCTGACGGTTACCGTGCGGTCGGTTTTGTAGGTTTGCGCGATGCGACTGTCAAGATCAAGTGTGGAGGCCGCTTCATCAAGCGTGTAATAGCCGCCCCAGCTTGGCTGGCAGCCGTCGCCGGCAGTGACGAATCCGAGAATCACATTCCGGTAGACATTGCCCACCTTGGATTCGAACTCGTATGAGGGGGTTGTGGTCACGTCCACATAGCCGCCGAACCAGGGCTCCGGCAATTTCTTAGCCGCCGTTCGCGTGAACGTGATCCACGACCATGTGCCGGCCGCGACGAGCGCGATGCATAGTATTGCTATGAACAATCGGAGGAAGGAAAAACGCCTTCCTGGAAACAAGGGTTTCATTATTCCCTTTCATCAAGAATCGTCAAGCTGCTATGCCGATGGGGGTCATCGGATGGTCAAACAGGCTGTGCCCCCCGCTTGGCTTCAGTGCGCAGGCGGGGGATTTTACGGGGATTGGGTATTTCTCTCGTGCGCTGGCTCTCTTATATCTCGCTAACAGTAAGGGAGTGTAGTATATGGCTGGTACGACGATTTAGGCAGTGATGTATTTTTTGCGCCGGTGAGGCGGCGCCGGCAATTCAAAGGGGTTTGAGGCAGTGAAAATAGGGGGTAATGAAGGCGGTGATCGCAAGCATCAATGGGGAGCGGAAACCTCCACACAACCGCTTGCCATCATGCATGCTAAGCCTTCTCCAACACGCGTTGTGCTCGGTTATGTTGCGATTGCATGCACGGTTATTTCATGGCTTGTCTACATGATCACGATGATCCTGTCGTTGTTCGTCAACAATCCCTCACTCACATTACGTTTCGTGGTTGAAGGCGTGCTGTACATGACGATTGTGACCACGCTGATTTTCAGTGCGCTCGTCTACTTGACGACACGGCAAGCGGCGCTATATCGCTTCATTCGGCATGAACGCGTACCTCGAGCCATGCTCGACGACCATTTCGCACACAACTACAGCAAAGGCATCACCGTACTCATCCCATCGTATGTGGAACAGCCAAAAGTCGTCGAAAAAACAATCTGGTCAGCCGCACTGCAAGAATTTCCCGACCTTGCAGTCGTACTCTTAATCGACGATCCTCCGCATTCCAAAAATGACGAAGCGCGTGCGATCCTCAAAGCAAGCCGCGAACTCATGCCAAAAGTGCTCGCCGAATTGGCGGCACCAGCCGAACGTTTCACCAAAGCGCGCGACGAAACCGCAGCGACGCTCGCCAACCAGATGAGCGCAAGACGTAGCGTGGTCGCACACTGTGCGGAAGACTACCGTGCGGCAGCGCAATGGCTGGAACACAAAGCCGATATGTGGCTGATCGAAGATCATACCGACGATTTCTTCTGCGATCAGGTATTGCGCGGTCTTGCGCGAGACTTGCGTTTGACGGAACAGGCGTTGAACGAGTCGATCACATTGCAGCAGCATGTCGACGCGAATCGCATTCTGCAACTGTATGAACGTTTGGTACGTATCTTCACCGCAAAAGGATGGTCTTTCGAGCGCAAACTGTACGCATCGACCTCCCGTGAAGGCAACAAAGCCATGAATCTGAATTCGTTCATCGGATTGATGGGTCACTCGCTGAAGCGTGTGGAAACGTCGGATGGCGTGATTTTGCGTGACGTGCGCGAGGACGAATCTCCCGATTTTGTGATGCGTAATTCCGAATATGTGCTGACGTTGGATGCCGATTCCATGCTGCTGCGCGATTACTGCCTGCGTTTGGTGTATCAGATGGAACAGCCCGGCAATGAGCGCGTGGCCGTGATCCAAACCCCGTATTCCTCGTATCGTGGAGCGCCGACGCGAATCGAACGTATCGCGGCCGCCACCACCGACATTCAGCACATGCTGCATCAGGGCATGACGTACTATGACGCCACGTTCTGGGTAGGTGCGAACGCGGTGATCCGCAAGGCCGCGCTTGACGACATTTGCGTGGTCTCAACTGAGGGCACGCGCACGGTGAAAACGTATATTCAGGACCGCACGGTGATCGAAGATACCGAATCCAGCATTGATTTGGGCTATTTCGGCTGGCATCTGGTTAATTATCCAGAGAGGTTGAGTTATAGTGCCACACCGCCGGATTTCGGCTCATTGGTGGTGCAGCGACGACGTTGGGCGAATGGTGGTCTGCTGATTATCGGCAAATTCTTCCGTATTGTGCATGCGCGGCATCAACAAGGCAATGATGTGACGTTGGGCGAGTGGGCGTTGCGCGTGAACTATATGGCGTCCATCGCATGGTCGAGTTTCGGCTTGATGTTCCTGTTGGCGTATCCGTTCGATCAGCGGCTGCTCAGCCCGTGGGTGGTGTTCGCTTCGTTGCCGTATTTTGCCACCATGTCTAGCGATTTGAAACGCAACGGATATAAGCGTTCCGATATTTTCCGTATTTACGGTTTCAATATCGTGCTGTTGACGGTGAATCTTTCCGGTACGCTCAAGTCGATTCAGCAGGGCATGACGAACACGAAGATTCCGTTCGCGCGTACGCCGAAGGTCAATAATCGTACCGCTTCTCCGGCATTGTATGTGACGATGCCGTGGGTGATCATTATTTATTCGTGCATGGTGTTCTATGCCGATACGTTTTCGCATAATTGGGGTAACGCGGTGTTCGCCGGATTCAATGCGATCGTGACGTTCTGGGCGCTGACCGCATATATCGGCATCTGGCATTCCGTGCAAGACATGGTGGTCGGTCTGATTCGTTGGTTCTTCGTGCCGATTAAGGAGCCACAGCAGGAGGCTGCCCGCAAAAAGTCTTCCTGGCGTGACGTTCTCTATTTCGGCGACCGCCAAATGATCTACGAGTCCCGCCCGCTCTGATCGATATGCGCGTGCCGGGTCGTTTGCGCGTATTCCGAAAGCATAAAAGAGTTGTTATCTTCGTGTGAAGGTATCATTGAGATACAAACTTTTGAAAACCTTGTCCGTATCGGCTTGCCGGTCGGTTGGAACGGGCTAAGAAGGTTTGCAAATCCGCAAAGAAGGTTTCCGCCGTGCTACTTGTCCTACGTTAGAAGTGGCTAGGCTAGGGGCGGGTCGAAGCGACCTTGTGTCGAGCGCCTCCTAGGGTCCGATGGGAATGGGATCGTCCGTGCGGAGGGACAGTAAACAAAGCCTTCGATGGCGCGGTAATTCCGGGAGCAAGACCCATCGTGCTCCCGGTTTTTATACATATGGCAAGGGGTTGCGTTGGCGGATGACGGCAGACTTTGGTGCCTGTCCCATCGCCGGTTGATACAAAACCTGTCTGCTACAGAAAGCGAAAGAAGTAGCGGCAAAATCTGCGGTAGTTTGTTTGGTTCTCTTATTGTCGGGGAATGATGGGCAGGCGGGTCAGAACGTTTGACAAATCGGAATTACTGTTTTACGATTAGTGAAACGTTTCGACGAAACGATTCGATAAATTTGTCGAACGGGGTCTGTGAGAGAGATTCCGGGAGACTTGGCGGATGGTTTCGTTGAATGATAAGTGAGGATTGCGGCATCTGCAATGTGTGGCGCGAGTGACTTGGAGAGCCGAAGGAGGCGGAAGATGGCGGGCATCAAAGACGTGGCCCAGGAGGCTGGAGTGTCGGTTAGCACCGTTTCGTACGCGCTTTCCGGCAAGCGTTCCATTTCCGCCAAAACCACCGACAAGGTGATGGCCGCCGTTGAACGGCTCGGCTATACGCCGGATGCCAGCGCCCGCAAAATGCGTGGCATGCGTAATCATATTTTTGCGCTCAGTGCGCCGATCCGCGGCGATATTAATCAGGCCAAATACAACGCTTACTTTCTGCAGACCGCATGGCAGGCGAAGAACCGCGGCTACGATGTACTGTTGCTTACCGGCGAGGATGCGGTGGCCGACATCCGCCGAGTGACGCAAAGCAATTTGGTTGATGGCGTGGTGTTGCTTGATATTGAGGAGCGTGACGAGCGTACCGCTCAGGCTGGTTCGTATTCCAAACCCTGTGTGGCCATCGGTTACCCTGCGGAGCATGAAGGTTGCGCCTGCGTCGATATCGATTTTGCTGAGGCTGGTCGTATGGCTGCGGATTGCCTGTATTCCAAGGGGCATCGCAACGCCATGTTTTTGCGTGACAATGAGACCGATTACGATCGCGGTTCGGGCTATGTGTTGCTGTTTCGCGAGGCTTTGCTGGAACGCGCCAAAGAGTTGGGCATGACGATTCATGAATCCTCCAAGCATCGGGATGATCGTTTTGATGCGGCGGAATTCGTGCGCGAGCTTCGTTCTTCGGGCGAGCGCCCCACGGCGATTGTCAACCAGGCGAACGCCAACGTGCTGAAGTTGGTATTGCAGCAGTTGCAGGCTTCGGAATTGCGTGTGCCGGATGATATTTCGGTATTGTCGTGCGGTACGTATTTCGAGGGGGAGCTGATGCCCCAGCCGATTACCGAAATGCCGGTCATGCCGCAGGAACTATGTTCCAAGGCTGTGGATCTGTTGGTCGAGGCCATCGACGAGCATCGCGACATCAAGGGATTGGTGGAGCTGTCCACTCCGGTCATGCATAGTCGAGGTTCCGTTACCAAAGTCGGTGACGCATGATAGGAAAACCGTAGGTGCGTGCCCGTGAAAGGCGGGTGGTTTTTACGCTCATAATCGAAACGATTCGAAAGTAAGCGAAGACGCTGAAAACGAAGCGAAGATGGTGATTTCTGAAGTGAAAACCACTGAACTTTACCCATCGTTGAAACGTTTCGAAAAAAGGGAAAAACATATACCAATCTTCATAACTGAAAAACAATTCAAGACATAACTCAACAACACAATCACCGCCAATAAAAGGAGAAACCATGAAGATCACACAAGGTATCGCACTCGCGGCCGCGGCGGCAATGTCGCTGGCCACGCTCGCTGCATGCGGCAGCGACACCGCGCAAGACGCGGAAACGCCAGATAGCCTGTCGTTCTGGTACTACGAGGAAGACGACGCCGGTCAGACCCAGGCATGGCGTCGCGCCGCGGAAGCCTTTGAAAAGGAAACCGGAGTCGAAATCAAGTTCGAACGCAAATCCTTCACGCAGATCGCCCAGAACGGTAGCCAGTTCCTGAACTCCGACGAAGCGCCGGATCTTATGGAATCCAATCGTGGCAATGGCTCCGCAGGTGTACTCTCCACCATGGGACTGCTTACTGATCTCGGCGATTATGTCTCCCAGTACGGTTGGGACAAGAAGGTGACCGGCGCGAACGCGGCCGTCGCCAAGTATGACGAAAACGGCATCATGGACGGCGACACCTGGTATGGCATGACCAGTTACGCGGAATTCCAGCGCGTCTACTACAACAAGGACCTGTTCGCCAAGTACGGGCTGGAGATTCCGACCACCTACGACGAATTCGTGGAAGTTTGCCAGAAGTTCGTGGATGCCGGTGTGACGCCGATCGCCGCCGATGCGCAGGAATACGGCGTGATGTGGCTGTGGTGGCAGCTGGTCTCCAAGAACGCCGATGCTAAGTTCATCGACAACTGGCAACTCTATAAGGGCGATGTTGATTGGAATTCCAAGATTCTCACCAATTCAGTGAATACCATCAACGATTGGCTCGATAAGGGCTTCATCTCCCGTAACGTCACCGGCATGAAGGCAGAAGATACTACGCAGGCGTTCATCAAGGGTGAGTATCCGATTTATCAGACCGGCACTTGGAACCAGGGGCGTTTCGTCAAGCAGATTACCACTTTCGATTGGGACGCTGCGGTAATGCCGGAGTCGAATTTTGCGATTGGCTGCGCCGGTAATCTATTGGTGATTCCGGAACGTTCGCACCACAAGGATCTTGCTGCGAAGTTCATTGATTACGTGCTTTCCGACGATGTGCAGAACTACCTCGGCAACGCCGGCGGTATTCCTGTGGCGGGTGACGTCAGCAAGATCACTGATGAGAAGAGCAAGGACATGATTGAGGAATACACTTCCTATGCCAATGATGGCAAGCTCAGCTACTATCCGGATTATGCGGCTTCCAACCTCACCGACGCGGTTCCGGCGGAGTTCCAGGAACTGGTGAACGGCACCAAGAAGCCGGCCGACGTGCTCAAGGGCATCCACGAGAAGTATGATGTCGGTGTGGAAGACATGGGCGTCAAGACCAACTGATCTCGCTTCCAACATCGTGTTCAACGTCGCACGGGATTATTTCGATTTTTCAAAAACCAATTTGTGAATAATCCCGTGTGGCATTGGAAATTACAACTCGCAAATCGTGCATCTCAATCGTAGATAATTTACCAGCAACGCAGCACAACCAAAGGAAAAGCCAAAATGTCAAAGAAGACCAAAACAGGGGGAGTCTCAATGTCAAGGCTTCCCGGAAACCGTTCCGCAAAATTCGTACCATATCTTATTCCCGGACTGGTGGGACTGCTCGTTATCGTCGTTATTCCATTCGTATGGAACATTTACTTGAGCTTCACTCGCTGGCGTGGAGTCGGACCGGTTAAATTCGTTGGATTGCAGAATTGGAAACGTCTGTTTGCTGATTCCACATTCTGGATTTCATTTGCTAATTCATTCTGGATTATTGTGGCTATCGTAGTTATTCCTACGATTCTCGGACTTTTTATTTCGTCACTGTTGACTGACGTTATTCAGAAAAAATTCGGTGGAAAGACGGCTTCTTTCCTGCGGGCCATGTTCTACCTGCCACAGCTGCTGCCAGTTGCGGTTGCGGCCATCATCATGGGCTGGATTTTCCGTCCGGAAGATGGTGCGGTGAACGCGCTGCTTGTTAAGCTCGGCTTGGGATCGCTACAACATAATTGGCTCGGTAGTCCTGATAGCGCGCTTCCGGTACTGATGTTCATCCTGGTGTGGATTCAGTTGGGCTATCCGATTGTGATTTTCATGTCCGGTCTGCAGCGCGTGGATCCTGAACTTTACGAGGCGGCTGGTCTTGACGGAGCCAACTGGTGGCAGAAATTCCGTGTGGTCACGCTGCCATCCATTATTCCCGAACTGTTGGTGGTCATCCTCACTGCCACCATCGGTGCGCTGAAAACCTTCGCACCGGTCTATCTGCTCACCAAAGGCGGGCCGGGAACGGCAACTACCGTGCCATCGTACTATTCCTATAATCAATTCTTCCAAGTGCAACAAGTCGGCTACGGCGCGGCCATCTCCACAGCGCTCACCGTGGTCATCATCGTGTTCTCCATCGTGTTCACCATGGTGCAGAAGCACGTCGAAAAGGAACTGGTCTGAACGGTCCAAACCGTAACAGACCCGCCAAATGTAAGACTCGCAAGACTTCGAAAGCCGAGGAAACAACCATGACGCAAACCATGACCGCATCGGCAGCGCGGAAAGCATCCAAGAAAACCCAACATGTGCGCTCGACCGGCGATTGGATCACCCTCATTGTGCTCATCGCAGCCGCACTGCTCGTGCTTTTCCCGCTGCTCGTACTCACCATCAACGCATTCAAAACGCCTGTCGATTACAATGCCACCGGTCCGCTTTCTCTGCCGAAACACTTCACCATGGATGGCATTATCTCCTTCTGGACCACCACCAAATTCCCTCTGAAATTCTGGAACAGCCTGATTATTTCACTGGTGGTGGCAGCGGCCGCCGTCGTGCTTTCCGTGCTGAACTCCTTCGCACTCGGCATTGGTAGAGTCAAAGGCAACACATGGATCGTGCTCGCCATCATGCTTGCCAACATGATGCCGCAGGAGGCGCTGCTCTACCCGCTATACACCATGTTCAAGCAACTCGGATTGTATAACACCAAATTGGCGATCATCATCGTCTTCACCATTATTCAAAGCGCATATGGCACATATCTGCTGTCATCCGTATACGGCACATTCCCACAGGCCATTCTCGAAGCGGCAGCCATCGACGGCGCCTCGCGCTGGCAGATCCTACGCAAGGTGGTGCTGCCGATTTCCTGGCCGACCATCAGCGTGCTATTCGTGTTCTTCTTCGTGTGGACATGGAACGAATACATGATTCCAATGGCATTCCTGATGGGCGATGACGTGCAGACCATTCCGCTGGCGCTCGCCACATTGCAGGGTCAGCGCACGATGGATGCGACCACACTTGCTTCGGCTTCGCTGCTGAGCATTGTGCCGACCATTATTTTCTTCATTATTTTCCAGCGTAAGTTGTCGCAGGGCATCACTGCCGGTGCCGTAAAGTAGTAGAAAAGGGGTTTCTTATGACTCGAGACAACGATTGGAGCACCATGCAAAATAGCTCACGTCACGATATGCAGGTCGATTCGTTGGGTGCGTTCTCCGCGCGCAATCCGCTGGACTCGCTTGCGGTTGCGGCGCCGGGGCGCACGCGGTGTGTGAACGCCGAGAATCCCACGGGCGGCAAGGGCACTGCGGCCACTGCGGCCAGTGCGCTTGGACCGTCGCGCAAGGGCAGCCCCTGCATTCAGACCGTGAAAGCGGGGGAGAACGTCACTTTGATGGATGTGGACGGTCCGGGCGTGATCCGTCATATTTGGATGACCGTCACCGACCGAACCTCCCCGACCGGCCCGAACGTGCTTCGCAATCTGATTCTGGAATTCTATTGGGATGGCGAGGAAACCCCGTCCGTGCAATGCCCGATCGGCGACTTCTTCTGCTGCGGTCACGCGCAGGCTTGCCGAGTCAATTCGATGCCGGTGGTGGTCGTGCCTAATCGCGGCTTCAACTGCTATTTCTCCATGCCGTTTGAACATGCGCGCATCGTGCTCCGCAACGATCATAATGAAGACGTTCCCGCGTTCTTCTACCAGATCGATTACACCGAATATGACGCGCTTCCGGCAGACACCATGCGTTTCCATGCGCAGTGGCGTCGCGAGCGCGTCACCGAACTGGCCCGCGACTATGTGGTGCTCGACGGCGTGCACGGTCGTGGCGCATATATCGGCACGTATCTGGCGCTCACCGCGTTGGAAAGCCGTTGGTGGGGCGAGGGTGAAGTCAAAATGTACATCGATGGGGACGACCAGTATCCCACGTGGTGCAGCACCGGTGCCGAGGATTATTTCGGTGGTGCGTGGAGTTTCGCCGATTTCGACGAGCATGGGCGTATGCATGAGCAGACGTTCTGTGCGCCGTACGTCGGTTTCCCATTCTATTCGCAGCGTCTCGCCTCGCATCGCGAGAGCGCGTATTGGGATGTGAATACGCCGGTGACCCGCGGACTATATCGCTGGCACATTCCCGATCCGATTTATTTCGAACATGATTTGCGTGTGGAATGGCAGCAGATCGGCACTGAAGAGGGCGGCAATTTCGAGCGTCAGGACGACGTTGCCTCCGTCGCGTACTGGTATCAGCTCGAGCCGCACACACCGTTCACGCCGATTGGCGATCGCCACTTCCGTCAGCCCCGCTGATTATCGTACGAACGTTCTGCGCATCCACGCGACAGCCAGTTGCGTCCAGATCTGCATGCTCGGTTCAATGCCGTCGACGCCCTGCCATGCGGTTTCCACAGTGCCCAACGACAGTCCGTGACCGCCCTGCGGGAACAGGTGTGCCTCCACACTGACGCCTGCCTTCTTGCAGGCGTCGATCAGCATCAGCGTGTTCTCACATGGCACGATTTCGTCGGGAACGGTGTGCCATACGAATACCGGCGGTGTTTTGGTGTCGATATGGTGTTCGATCGATACGGATTCGAGCGCTTCCGGATCGTTGCGTCGCTCGCCAAGTAGCGAGTCGAAACTGCCGCGATGCGCGAGCGGGCCGGATGTGATCACCGGATAGGCAAGCATCAAACCGTTCGGGCGCACCGCATCTGGATCGTAACCATGGGCGGTGAGCACGTCGTCGCTGGCGGACGTGGCGAGATTCGCAGCCAGATGACCACCTGCGGAAAAACCGATCACGGCAATCGCTTCCGGATCAACATGCCATTCGGCTGCATGCTCGCGAATCATGTTCATCGCATCGGCGGCTTCCAAAAGCGCAACTGGAAAAACGGAAGGCTTCACCGAATATCGCAGCACAAAAGCGTTGAAACCGGCCGCAAGAAACTGCATTGCAATCGGCTCGGCCTCGCGATCCGACGTCATTTCATAACCGCCGCCCGGAATCACGAGCACAGACGGACGCACACGATCAGGAACGATTTCTTCACTGTTATCAAGGCAATATCCGACGAATTTTGCTGCGCTGCCGTCGATGCCGGTAATTTCATATTCGAAATATTTCATGTGTCCATCATAGGTGGAATACGGCGCACGTTATGCAGGAACTATTTGGTCCCGCTATTTTTCGTACCTTGTGATCCGTGGGCGCAAATTGTGCAGTCGGGAGAATGTGTCCTACTCGAGCAGCCAGTCGAGGATGTTGCGGTGTCGAATCTTGGTAGTCGCCGAGCCCGATGGTATCCAAGGTGAGCTGCGTGACGTAGGGGAGTCCTCCATATGTGAGATACCGGTCGAACAGCGCATTGTCATTTGCTGTTGATTGCAATGCATTTCGGTATTCCGAGAAAGACAGTGGCAGCATCTTAAGTTCGACATATCGTCCAGTGAAATGGATGATTTTGCGATTATTACAGAATCATCCATTTCACTGGATGATTCTGCAGAGTGGGTGAGTGATATGGACGTGCGATTGGACAAATCGGAAGTAATGTTGCGATCATTCGACGGAATTCACGAATGTGTATGTTCCGCTTACATGTCCGATACATTTTTCCCAGCGAATTGACAGGAACACGCATCATTCTTCCAAGACTTGGGCGGTTATATAGAACATGTCAGCGGTTACAGCAGCTGGCGAGGTTCCTGAAGAACCCCATAATTGAACCCTTCTTCTCTCTTCTCTCTCAGCCGGCGGCCTTTCTCTCCGCCGGCTTTCTTCTTTTCTGAACAGGATGCATGCGATTGCGATTGGTGTTTTCGGTTGCGTAAAAGGCGCATGAAAAGAAACGGTCGGCCACGTGCCTGTTTGCGTATGGCCGACCATTGGCGGTCTGTGATTATGTGTGGTTGCGTGTTAGCGTTTGTGATTCAGCATCGGTCGTATGAGAAATCACGGATGCGCTCGAGACAATCCACGCTGGCCGTCAGCCATGGCATGCCGATCACGAATACGTGCCCCAATGCTTCGTGACGGCCCGCTTTCGGATCGAACAGTTCAAAATCGGCACCCTTGCGCGATAGGGCCGTGGCAAGCGCCAGATTGTCTGCCTCCAGAAAATCGTCGCTGCAGGTGGTGAGGAACAGCGGCGGCAGATCAACGTTGTTGACGAGCCCCTCCGCGGTGAGGAATCGTGGATCGGCCGCTTCGAGGCCGGCGAAGAATTCCGTGCCAAGAGCTTCGTCGAGCGCGATTCGCGTGTCTGGGGAGAATGCGGTAGAGCCCAAGCCGGCTTCGTCGGCGGCCTGTTTGGAAGCCAAGCTGTACACGCCGCACACCGGAGCCGCGCCGGCGAAACCGATGCCCGAGGGCTCGTCAATGCCAAACGCGGCCGCAGCTTCGGTGCTGTTTTCAATGGCCAATGTCAGCATGGTCAATGCGCCGCCGGCCGAATCGCCGGTGAGGAACACGGCGTTTGGATTGACCGGATAATCGGTCAGATGTGCCTTGATCCAACGCAATGCCGCTTGCACATCCGCCAGCTGACCCCTCAAGTCGGTCTGCGGGGCCGGGCGATAATTCAGTGAGAACACGGCGAATCCCATATCGGCCAGATGCACGTTGAAATTACGGTTCAGTTCCTTATATCCGTAGGTGAAACCGCCGCCATGTATATCGATGTACACCGGTGTCGTGTGCCCGGCGCGCAGTACAGCATCATGTGGCAGATACAGATCAAGCAAGTGTCCGCGGCACTGCCCGGCTTCCGTATCATAACCGCCGTCAGGCAGGTATGGAAGGTCTTCGATCACATCGATCGTGTCCGGAGTATGCCACAGTTCGGAACGTGGGGTGTCAACTGCGATCGCGCTGAAACGCAGGTCAAGAATTCCGCGGACTCGCTTTTCGGAAAGTCCCGCAAGATCGCCGTCGGTTTCCGTCCAACGTTCCGCATGCTTGATCATCTCGTCGGTAAGACCATATTTTTCCGCATATTGTGCGATGAGTGCCTGTTCGTCCGCCATCATTGCCGTCCTTTCGTGTTTTTCCATACGATTGCGGTCGTTGCCGTCATCGGAATGCCGCGCCTCGATATATCGTATCGGTTCGATACGGAAAGCGCTACTGCAATCATCCATATTTTCGTTGCGCTCACAGCGAGTTTTATGTAACGGTGCATGCGTTGCTTTTATTGCGATTGCGACACGCCGGAATCACCTACGTTGCATCGAAAAACGGTTCGCATAGAATAAGTCGCGTTTACGAGTCCGAACAGGGGTTTCGACCGAGAGAGACGGCAACGGGACGCTCGACAAACGACGGACATGAATCGTAACGGCAACGAATAGCCGAAAAGCAACGAATCAACGTAACAACAGCCCACGAAACCCCAAATACCCAAGCAAACAATCTGAAGGAACGCTACGTATGTACGTCGATCCGAATCGAAATACAGAAGCAGGCAATCTCAAATGGATCCTGCCATACTGCAAACCCGACCTGCCACGGGTGGCCGGCGCGATAGTGCTGTTCTGTGTCAACAACACCATGGCTCTCATCATTCCGCTATTGTCGGGCCTCATCGTGGACCGTGTGATCGTGCAAGGGCACGTCAGCGAACTGACGCGACTGTGCATCATGATGATCGTGTTCACCATCGTGCGCGTCACCTCACGCTACGGCTACCAAATGTGGATGGAACGTTTCGGGCAGAATTCCGTATTTCGTCTCGTCAGCGACGAATACGAGAAACTGCACGAACTTGACTTCACGTATTTCAACCACACACGCACCGGCGACATTATGAGCCGCATGACCTCCGACACCGACGCCATCCGTCACGCGTTGAGCTGGGTGAGCTACCAGGTGCTCGACTGCGTGGTCATGTTCATCGGCGCGCTCGTCATGATGTTCACCATCGACTGGCGTCTCGCGCTCGCGCTCGCATGCGTCACGCCGTTCATTTTCATTCTTACGCGCGGACTCTCTACGCACGCGAGGCCGCTGTTCTTCGCCATCCGCAATTCGCTCGCCGAAATGAATTCGATGGTTGAAGAAAACATCGAAGGCAACCGTGTGGTCAAAGCGTTCGTACGCGAACCGTACGAAACCGAAAAATTCGACGAACGCAACGACGATTACATGCAGCGCAACATGGCTCAGGCCTACAACAGCCGCAAATACATGCCGTGGCTTGACGGCCTCGGCTTCTCACTGCAGCTGATCACGCTCGGCCTCGGCGGATTCCTGGTGATCACCGGGCGCATGACGCTCGGCAATCTCGTGGCGTTCAACTCCTACCTGTGGATGATCGACGGACCGGTGCGCCAATCCGGATGGCTGATCAACGACTGGCAGCGATTCAACGCATCCTGCATCAAAATCCGAAAACTGCTCACCTCTCAGTCGCACATCACGGAAAAGCCGGGAGTCGGCGCAAACGCGAATCCCGCAACTCCGAATGCGAACAATGCCAACGGTGTAAACGATGCAACTGGCAACGCTTCGCAATCGCAGGCAACGTTTATAACATCGGCAACGCAAGCTGCACAGGCAACACAGGTAACGACTAACACGACCCGCATCGCCGGCAGTATCGACTTCCAGCATGTCAGCTTTGCCTTCCCCGACGAACCGAACACTCCCGTGCTTGAAGATGTGGATTTCCATGTTCCGGCAGGCGCCAAACTCGGCATTCTCGGCGAAACGGGCGCAGGCAAATCCACCCTCGTCAACCTCATCTCCCGCTTCTACGACCCCACCGAAGGCAGCGTACTCATCGACGGCGTCGACGCGCGAGACTGGCCGCTCGCCACACTGCGCTCGCAAGTCTGCGTTGTCGCGCAAGACACGTTCCTGTTTTCCGACACCATCGGTGGCAACATCAGCTTTGGCGTGGGTGAACAGCGCGAATACGATGAACAGTACATTCGCCGCATGGCCACCATCGCCGGTGCGGACGGCTTCATCCGCAGCATGCCGGAAGGCTACGATACCGTGGTTGGAGAGCGTGGTGTCGGCCTTTCCGGCGGTCAAAAACAGCGCCTGAGCCTCGCCCGCGCGCTTGCCGACGATCCATCGATCCTCATCATGGACGACACGACCAGCGCCGTCGATATGGAAACGGAAGCGGAAATCCAACGTCACCTGCGCGAGCTGGACGAGCAGAAAACCATCGTCACCATCGCACACCGTATTTCATCAGTGAAAGATTCCGATCTGATTCTCGTGCTCGAACACGGCCGCATTGTGGAGCGCGGCACGCATGACGAACTCGTGGCCGCACATGGCCGCTACTGGGAGATTTACTACAAGCAGCTCGGCCTGCAGGCTGGTCGTTCCCATGGTTTCGAAGCGTAACGCAACCAAGGCAAGAAAGGAGGAAAACCCATGGCAAAACGTAATACATTCCGTGAAGACGAGGAACTGGAAGAGCAGATTAATCTGCACGATATTCTGCGTATCGGCGTCTATTTAAAACCATATATGTCGCGTATCGTACGCATTCTTGCCGTCGTCGTAATGATGAGCTGCATCGCGGTGGTCGTGCCATATTTGACGAAAATCATGATCGATAGTGCGATTCCGTCGAAAAACCTCACCTTACTTGGTGAATTAACGGGATTGATGGCAGTGCTTATCGTGATGTACGAGTTCGGATTGCGCTATCGTACCGTTGAAATTACTCGAGTCGGTCAGCTCATATTGAAAGATATGCGTCGCGATATTTTCACGCATATTCAGACGCTGCCGTTCAGCTATTTCGATTCGCGGCCGCACGGCAAAATTCCTGATTCGCGTGGTCAATTATGTGAACACCCTTTCCGACACGTTGAGCTCCGGTCTGATCAATGTGATTTCCGACGTGTTCACGTTCCTGATCACTCTGGTGGTCATGTTTGTGGTCGATTGGCGGCTCGCGCTGTTCAGCCTTGCGCTTTTCCCGTTCCTGATCGCATGGGTGCTGATATTGCAACATTTCCAGCGTCGTGCATACCAGGTGCTGTCGAACAAGCAGAGCAATCTCAACGCATTCATCCACGAGTCGATCGCCGGCGTGAAAACCACGCAGACCTTCGCTCAGGAGACTGCGCAGTTCAAAACCTTCCAGGAGCAGCAGAACGACGTGCGCACTTCGTGGATGAAGGCCGTGCACATCCAGTTCCTCATGTGGCCGGGCATCCAGACCATTTCCGTCATGACGATTGCGTTCATCTACTATGTGGGCGTTACGGGCTTCGGCGCGGTAAACGTTTCCACCGGCGTGCTGATCGCGTTCGTCGGGTATGCGAATAATTTCTGGAATCCGGTGATCAGCATCGGTAATTTCTACAATCAGCTGATTACCTGTTCCGCGTATCTTGAGCGTATTTTCGAAACGCTTGATGTGCAGCCGGAGATCCGCAATGCGTCTGACGCGACCGAACTGCCGCCAATCGAAGGTCGCGTCGATTTCAACGATGTCATCTTCCGTTACGAGCCTGACGGTCGCAATATTCTCAATCTGGTTGATCTGCATGTTAAGCCAGGCAGTACTGTCGCGTTGGTCGGTCCGACTGGCGCCGGCAAAACCACGATCATCAACCTGCTGTCGCGTTTTTACGACGTTGCAGAAGGGTCGGTGACGATTGACGGGCATGATGTGCGTTCGGTCACGTTGGAATCGTTGCGTCGGCAGATGGGCGTCATGCTGCAAGATACGTTCATTTTCTCCGGCAATGTGCGCGAGAACATTCGCTACGGCAAGTTGGATGCGACCGATGCCGAGATCGAAGCGGCCGCGAAGGCGGTGCATGCGCACGAGTTCATCATGGATTTGCCGAACGGATACGACACGGTGGTGGAGGAGCGTGGTTCCACGCTTTCCGCAGGTCAGCGCCAGTTGATCGCGTTTGCCCGCGTGCTTCTGGCCGATCCGCGTATTCTGATTCTCGATGAAGCCACGTCGAACATCGATACGCGTACCGAAGAGGCGCTTCAGGCCGGATTGAACCACCTGCTGAAGGGACGTACGAGCTTCATCATCGCGCACCGACTGTCCACCATCGAGAACGCTGACATGATTTGCTACATCGACCATGGGCAGATCGTAGAGCAAGGCAACCATGCCGAGCTGCTTGCCAAGCGCGGCGCCTACTACCGCCTCTACGACTCCCAATACGCCATGATCAAGGTCTGAGCGGGGAAATCCGCCAGGGATTGGAGGAATCACCCCGCTGAAGGCCTCTCTGGCGGGGTGATTCCTCCGGCTACTGGGTGAATTCGACCGCTCAGGTTGTACCAGCCGTAGTAGCGGTTGATGCACACCACATCCATGGTTCGTTCGGTGATGTCGGTCGTGTAGTCGTTTTGGCAGCATACCAGTGTGACCGGCCTGTTCTGCGGGTCGCTGGCGTGCGCCAGCTCATACAGCGGACGAAAGTAGTCATACGCCTGCTGTGGACGTTCCCCGTCACCATCCAATCCTGGCTCATTGGCGATCGACCACATCACTACGCACGGGTAGTTCTTGTCGCGCGCAATCATGCCTCGAATCGCCTCGTATGGAGTCTACTACTGGTTCGGCTCGCAACTGACCGGCTGGGACTGCAACGCAACATGGTCGTCACAGCCACCAACCTGCACGGCCCCTGGAGCGATTTCAGGCCATTCACGCCGGAGGGATCGCATACCTTATCAGTCCCAGTGCCGGAATGAATTCTCCATCTTTATGCACGTCGTGCAGTTGGGATGGTATATGATTATGACGATAGAAATATTGGGATTTCAACGAAACTGCGATACAACGAGGTAGTGCCATGAAACGATTCGTCGTTGGCTACGAATCCCTCTGCCGCATCATCATGATGATCGTCGTCGTCAACGTCGCCTTCGTGGCGCATACGCTGCTCGGCCTGATGATGGTATTCGGTGTGGCCGTGCCCATCTTCGCCACCATGACGGCCGTCTACTTGTGGGGCCGACTGCCCGGCATGGACGTACATGTGCTCGAACCCATCGGACAAGACCAGAACGCCGGCCCTGCCGGTACGACAACCCCCGCACGGAAGGACAATCTCTCGTGACCGACATCCATAACCGCTACAGCCATCCAATCGCGCTGCGCGACGCCACCGTCACCGACCCGTTCTGGGCCGCCGAGCAGGAGCTCGTACGCACCGCGGTGATTCCATATCAGTGGAATGCGTTGAACGACAACGTTCCCGGTGCCACCCCCAGCTACTGCATGCACAACTTCAAGGCCGCGGCCGCGCAGAATGCCGAGCGTCACGAGCAGGGCAAGGCCTTCGTGCCGCCGAAATACACCTTCCGCGGCTTCGAGGCGCTGCCGGAAGACCCGGTCAATCCCGACCCGGACAAATTCTATGGATTCGTGTTCCAAGACACCGACTTCTCCAAGTGGATCGAAGCGGTCGGCTACTCGCTGACCCATCATCCCGACGCCGAACTCGAGGCCACAGCCGACGCGGCCATCGACATCGTGTGCGCGGCGCAGCTGGACAACGGCTACCTTGACACCTACTACATTCTCAACGGCATGGACCGCCACTTCACCAATCTGAAGGACCATCACGAACTGTACTGCTTCGGGCATCTGGTCGAAGGCGCGGTCGCCTACTACGAGGCCACGGGCAAACGCAAGCTACTTGATGCGGCCTGCCGTTTCGCCGATTACATCGATTCCCGATTCGGTACGGAAGAAGGCAGGCTGCACGGCTATCCGGGCCATGAGATCGCCGAGATGGCGCTGGTGAAGCTGGCTGCGGTAACCGGCGAGACCCGTTACGCCGGCCTGGCCGAATACTTCGTACGGCAGCGTGGCCAGCAACCACTGTACTTTGCACTCGAAGATCGCCGCCGTGCCGAAGAGGACGGTCGCAACTACGAGCCACGTGAACAGAACTACGCCTACTATCAAGCCGACAAGCCGGTCACGGAACAAACGGAGGCGTTCGGTCATGCCGTGCGCGCCGCCTACTTCTACTCAGGCGTGGCCGACGTGGCGAGAATCACCGAGGAAGCAACACTGCTGGAATCCTGCGAGACGCTCTGGCGCAACATCGTCGACAGGAAACTGTATATCACCGGCGGCATCGGTGCCACGCATATGGGCGAGGCGTTCTCCTTCGACTATGATCTGCCGAACGACACCGCCTACTCGGAAAGCTGCGCGGCCATCGCACTCGCGTTCTTTGCGCGCCGTATGCTTGAGATTCAGCCGAAATCCGAATATGCGGACGTCATGGAATCGGCCTTGTACAACACCACGCTGGCCGGCATGGCGCTCGATGGCAAAAGCTTCTTCTATGTGAATCCGTTGGAGGTCGTGCCCGAAGCCTGCCATCGCGACGAACGCAAGTTCCACGTTAAGCCGGTACGTCAGAAGTGGTTCGGCTGCGCGTGCTGCCCACCGAACATCGCCCGCATGGTCGAAAGCGTGCAACAGTACGCCTACACGGTGGCCGACGATGCCTCCACGCTGTATGTGCACCTGTATATGGGTGGCGTGGTGTCCGCGAAACTCGGCGGTTCCGATGTCTCCCTTGAAGTGCGGGCCGATATGCCGTGGAATGGCGCCGGTGCCATCACCGTGACCCTTCCTTCCTCCGATGAGGGGCAGGTTCCGGAGTCCTTTGCCTTGGCCCTTCGCCTGCCTGCCTGGGCCGGTGGCGAGTCGGCCGCCGACTCCATCCATGCCGCGGGTGAGAAGGATTCTCGCATCACACGCACCATCCGTGACGGCTACCTCTACCTCACCGGTACTTGGCGTGACGGTGACGTCATCGATTTCGACTTCCCCATGCCGGTCAGGATGATTGCGGCCAATCCTCTCGTACGCGAAGACGCAGGCAAGGTCGCCTTCATCCGCGGCCCGCTGGCCTACTGCGCGGAAGGCACCGACAATGGTGACAATCTGCATCTGCTACATGCTGATGCCGAGACGATCGCCGCCGATCCGGACGCCGTCAAAGTCAACGAAATCACCTTCCATGCGCAGGCCGCCGCACAGGACGAACGAGGCTTGGGCGAAGTGGAACCGGTCGATCTGCCGATGGTCACGCTGACCATTCCCGCTTGGCGGGAGTCCTCGCAGGGCGCCGCCGACAAGTCGCTGTACGCACTGTGGCAGCCGGCACAACGTCAACCGACGGAAGTCACGCTGATCCCGTATTTCGCATGGGCCAATCGTGGCGAAACCGAGATGACGGTGTTCCTGCGCAGCTGACGTTTGACGGCCAACATCCCGTTGGACGGCATACGGAATTCTGCGGGCAGTCCATACCCCCAGCGAAAACGAAAGGCGATGGTGTAGACTGCCCGTAGAATGCGTAAATGGCAGTGATGAAAACGAGGATCAATATGGCCGATGGACGGCATGATGATGACTATGCACTTTCCGACGAGCAGAAGGCGGCCGTAGCCGAGCTTTCCCGATCCAACGTGTACGCGAAGCAGTCGAAATGGAAGACGCTACATGAGTTGCCGATAGCTGAAAAATGGCCGTATTTCAAGGAAAACTTTCTTTCCTATGCCGTCATCATCGCCGTTGTGGTCGTCATCGTCGCCGCGTTCGGCGTTTCCTACCTCACCAAGGGGCCGCGCGCCGAACTGAGCGTCGAAGGCATCAATATGGGCGGGTACGCCGACCAGCTCGACCGGCTCGGCTCCGACTTCGTCAAGGCGGAGAAGATCTCCGACAGCCGGCTGGTGCAAATGGACACGTCCATCTCCCTCGGTGATTCCGAAAATGCGCAGGACGGTTCCGCGCGTCTGCTCGCCATGGTCTCCGCCGGGCAGATCAACATGATTGTCACCGATGCCGATACGTTCGCGGAAGTCAATAATCGAGGTGACATTACCAAGCCGGCGGAGATAATGGGCGAGGCGCAACTGGAACGGATCAGGGATTCGCTGGTCGATGCCAAGGGCAATCCGGTTACGGATGTGAAGAAGGCCGTAGGGTTTGACCTGTCCAAGTCGAAGGTGTGGAAGTCCGTCAAAGGATTGCCGCAGCAGCAGATGATCCTCGGATTCAGCAACGTCACCAAGAGCAAGGAGATGCCGGTCAGATTCGTCGAATATCTGCGATTCGAGTAGCGTTCGGCTTGGTTGGCCGTGCCGCGGCAGCCTTTTCCGCTCTGATCGTCATGCTGTCGGGCTGAAGAGAGGCTGACGTTTGGACATACGGCCCTCATATCGGGGGATTGCATGCTCGGTTGAGCGGACACACGCGCACCGCCCCCCTCGCATGCACTGCGTAAGCTAGTGTTTATTGCGTAAAACGATGCGTATTGTCCAACGAATGTTGGAGAGCGAAGGAGCTGCACTATGGCCGATGGCAACATGATTCCACTGCTTCCTCAATCGGACGGCCGTCTTGCATGGGGCAATGGCGTGATTTCCATGCTGTTTGATGTTACGGGGGATTCCCCGGTCCGGCTTGCCAATGTCGCCGGTCGAGGCATGGCCGCCGCAGAAGGGGGTTTATCGGGGGCTGTTGCGGTGGTGGAACGCGATGCGCGGCCAATCGTCGAGGTACGCGCCGCCAACACCGGATCGCAAGACAACCGTCTATCGCTGATAGCCACCGTCGCCGGCGGCAAGTTGCGTTTCGTTTCGGCCCATGCCAGCGAGCCGGCAGAGGATTCCGGCGATCCGTACCGTTTGGAAATCACCCAATTCGCCTCCTACGATGCGCTTCAGCCGATGGGCCGCGAATTCGAACCCGTTGCCACGGAACGGGACCGCCCTTCCGAAGACGCTGCCCCTTCCCCGCATTGCGAACGGGCGCAAGGCATCGAAGCATCGCCAACGATTCCCGGCAACGCTACGGATGCCCCTCAACCCGGTCTGACCGTAACCAGCGTCTTTGAAGCCTATCCGGGTCTGTCGGCCGTACGCACCCACACCAGGTTGCGCTCGCCGGAACCGTTCTCCGTCGAGGCGGTCTCCTCCATGAACCTCACCGTGCCCTTGACCGTTAACGGCGGAACGGTGGAAAGTTCCCACCTGCTCTGGGGCGACGCGGCTTGGGCCGTGGAGAACGACTGGCATATGCGGCCGCTTCGTGAAACCAGCGTGCGCGATCGTAATCAGCGCATCAACCCCGGTCAATCCAGTTCCCGTTTCGCACTGAGCTCCACCTCCATATGGAGCACTGGCATGCATGAACCGGCGGGCATCGTGTAGGTTGAGGAATCGAAGCGTCACCGTTCCCGTAAGGTCCGCGACTTTTCCGTGATGTGGCAGATCGAGCACAACGGTCCGTGGGAATGGGAGGTCGGCGAGGATGATCCGGGTCTGCATATCGCCGCGTTCGGTCCGGAATATCAGGATCATCAGTGGTTTACGAATCTAGGCGAAGGCAACGATTTCGAATCCGTGCCGGTATCGTTCGCCATCGTTGCCGGTGACTGGCAGGATGCCGTCGCGGAAATGACGCTGCAACGTCGCGCCCTGCGGGCGGCCAAGGCCCGCGAGCTGGGTCGTACCGCGGAATTCGAGCGAACGCAAGGCTTGGTGATTTACAACGATTATATGAATACGTTGTTCGGTGACCCTCGCATCGACAAGGAGCTGCCACTGGTCGAAGGTGCAGCGGGCGTCGGCGCCGACATCTTCTGCATCGACGCGGGCTGGTATGACAGCACCGACGGCGGCTGGTGGGATATGGTCGGCGAATGGCGGGCCTCCACGAATCGTTTCGGCGAAGTCGGATTGCAGGGATTGGCCGACATCATTCGCGAGCATGGCATGGGTTTGGGATTGTGGCTCGAACCCGAGGTGATCGGTGTGCAATCACCGCTCGCCAAAACGCTTCCGGACAGCGCCTTCTTCCAGCGTCATGGTGTGCGCGTGTGCGATTCCGGGCGCTATCTGCTTGATTTCCGTTCGCCTGAGGCCCGTGCGCATGTCACGCGTACCGTCGATCGGCTGATCGACGATTTCGGTGCGGTCTTCTTCAAATTCGATTACAACACCATTCCCGGGGTCGGCACCGATGTCGATGCCGGGTCGGCCGGTGAAGGTCTGCTCGCGCATTGCCGCGCCTACTTGGATTGGCTTGATGACTTGCGCCGCCGCCATCCGGATGTGATGATCGAGAATTGCGGCTCCGGAGCCATGCGCGCCGATTACGCGCAGCTGTCGCGGCTGGACCTGCAGTCGACTTCCGATCAGTGCGATCCGCTGGTGTACGCCGCCATTGCGGCCGGGGCAGGGCTGACGATTCCACCGGAACAGCAAGGCAATTGGGGCTACGCCCAAGAAGAAATGAACGATGAGACGGCCGTGTTCACGCTGGCGACTGGCGTGATGGGCCGCCTGTATCTGTCTGGATTCATCGATCGCATGACCGAACCGCGACTGAGCTTGGTGCGCGATGCCATCGCCCTGCATCGGCGGATTCTCGCCGAACAGTCCGCCCTTGTGCCGTTTTGGCCCGCCGGTCTGCCTGGTTTCAACGCGGAGTGGCTTACCTCCGGCCTGCGCCATACGGAAGCCGCCTCCCGTTGGCGGAGCGAGACGGAAGGCGGTTCATCGGATACGGGCCCTCAGACTGATTACATCATCATCTGGCGTCGAGGCGGCACCCCATCCCTCTGCATGCCTTTGGCCCAAGGTGATGAGATCGAACAGATTTTCCCCGATCCGGGCAATCCCGATCATGCACCCGAAACCAAGCCGTGGACCATTGAACGGCTCGATCCGGAAACCGTTCGTCTGACCGCGGCTGCCACCGAGTGTCCTTCGGCCCGAATCTTCGCCATTCGGCATACATAGGAGACAGGATGCATGCATGATTTCCCAGAATCGACATTTTGGGGAATCATGTTTTTCATATGTGAGATGGAGGGCTTAATGATAGGGAAATCGGCCATGCAAGATGGCAAAAGACCTGAATATACGCTCCCTAACATATGGCCTCCGTGCACGATTCGCCTGAGGACCTTTCAGGGCGAATCGTGCGCTCTCCATAACCCATGTGTCTGCCATTGGTTCGATCGGCAGTGCGTCCCGGTGCCATTCCTACCGGAAGAAAGCCTGTTCGGATCACTCCTTGCCATGGTGAACGAGTGTTGTTGCATCGGAGAAGTGTTTTTGTGATTCAACAAAGAGGGAATCAGCGGTGGGCAGAAGAGCCGTTCGCCGGAAATTCGTCATCGCAAAGTTGCTGAACGACGGAATATGTGCAATGAATCACGAGAAATCCGAAACGACACGCTGATAGTGCATGCTAAACGTTTGTGATATCTTGGAATCATCACAAACGTTTAGCAAAGGAGCGAGCGATGAATACGAGGCCGACACTCAAAGATGTGGGTGCTGCCGCCGGCGTTTCCGTGTATGTTGCGTCGCGTGCCCTTCGCGGCGAAAGCGGAGTGGCCGCATCCACACGGGCACGTGTGGAGCGCGCGGCTTCCGAGCTGGGTTACGTGCGTAATGAAATGGCTGCCGGTCTGCGTAAGAAGAACAGCCACACCGTTGGCATTCTTACTGCAAGCGGCCGAAACCAGTACTACTCCATGCTTGCTCAGGTGATTGATAGCACCCTACGTGAATATGGATACTATGCCGTGGTCAGCGACATGTTGAAGGACCGTGCGGGAATGGGTGAGCCTGAAGAACAGTCCTTGCGCCTACTGTTCGAGCAGCGCCCTGCGGCAATTGTGGCAACGTATGCCTTGAGTAAATCCGCTTTGAAGATCATAGAATCGTTCCATGTGCCGGTTGTTTTTGTGGATTCCCCTTCGGCAGTGGCTGGAGAATGGCCTTTTGTCGGAAGCGACAATCGGCAGGCGGGAAAAATCGCCGGCGATTACTTGGGGGGTTTGGGGCACAAGAATATTGCGGCGGTCTCTTATCCGTCTTCCTGGCCTACCTGCAAGGCTCGTATCACAGGTCTTCGTGAAGCCGCCGAACGTTGCGGAGCTGATGTGACGGTGGTGGAGTGCGACAACAACCCTGAGTCCGCTTACGAAAACATGTCTCGCAAACTTCAGGAGAGCGACGGTTCATCCCGTTGCGATGCGGTATTCGCTCTGAACACGATGATGGCGATGGGGTCTTTCCGCGCTTTGCAGGAGAACGGCTTCCATATCGGTCGCGATATCTCGTTGATTGCCATGGATGATTTCGACTGGGCTCCTATGCTCACTCCTCCGCTGACGGTCATTTCACAGAATATGGATGAGATTGGCCGACAGGCAGGCCGTTTCGTGGTGGATGCCATTCGTGGCAATGCATTGGCCGGGCAAAACCTCATCATTCCGGTAAGGCTGATTGAGCGCCGTTCGTGTGTGAATTGGAATGAAAACACAGAGAGGAGCAGTTGATAACAACCAAGGTTTTTCGATAGTGTCGAAGGATTTCGACTGCGAAGTTGCAATTCGGTAATCCAGTTGATTCGACGAATTCTTCGTGTGGGATGAACTGTGGGCTGACGCCATCGATTGGCGGAGGCGGGTTCTCCTCTTCTCATCGGCATTGGGCAGTACAACGTTTGCCATGCTGAGAAAATAAACGTTTAGCATATCAATTATCAACAAAGGAGTACAACCATGGCATATGCAATCGGTCTGAACAGCGGATCCTCATTTGACGGTGTCGACGCCGTACTTATTGAGATCAATCAGGCTGAAGACGGCAGTGTTCTGCCGCCGAAGTATATCGATGCCTTGTCCATCGACTGGCCGGAAGACATTCAACAGCAGGTGCTTGCGGCATTTGACGATACCCTGGGTATTTTCAAACTGACCCGTCTGAACTATGTATGTGGCGCAGTGTTCGCGCAAGCTGCTTCTGAATTGATGAAGAAGCACAACCTCACCGGCAAGGATATCGACGTCATCGGGTACGACGGCCAGACCATTTACCAGGAACCGCCGGAACATGACCAGATGAAGCAGTACGATGCATCCTCTCCATTCTACGAGATGTGGACCAAGTACGGATATCCCTGTGGTCTGCAAATCGGTGAACCGGGTGTGGTGTCCGTGCTGACCGATGCCCCAGTCGTAACGCAGTTCCGTAGCGTAGACCATACGTTGCAGGGTACGGGCGCTCCGTTGATGCAATACTTTGACTATGTGCTGTTCCGCAACGACAAGCCAACCGCGACTCTGAACATCGGAGGCATCTCTAACTGCCATGTCGCCTGCGCTGATCGTTCCAAGATGCGCGCATTCGATTGCGGTCCGGGCAATGTCATGATCGATCAGGCCATGCGCGTACTGTATGGCAAGGAATATGACGCCAACGGCGAAGTCGCCGCACAGGGCACCGTCAATGAGGAGATGCTTGCCGAGATGCTCGAGCATCCGTTCTTCAAACGCGAGATTCCAAGATGCGCATGGCGTCTCGATTTCGGTGCCGAGTACACCCAGTCGATGCTCGATAAGTACGCCAACCTGTCCAGTGAGGATAAGCTGGCCACCATCACCGCGTTCAGCGCCGAGGCCATCGCCCGTGCGTTCAGTGAATTCATTCTCCCGACGGGCTTGGGCGTTGATCGCTTGATCGCTTCCGGCGGTGGCGTGCGTAACGCTACATTGATGAAGATGATTGCCGAACGCCTGCCAGAAGGCGTCAAGTTGGAAACTTCCGACGTCATCGGCATTCCGCCGCAGTATAAGGAGGCTATCAAGTTTGCTACGATCGCCTTCTCTACGAAGCGTAGCATCGCCGACAACATTCCGGCGGCATGCGGTGCGACGAAGTTCGGCGTGCTTGGCAAGCTGGTGCTTCCGCCGAGCCAGGCCAAGCTGACCGACTGATGCATTCTATATCCAATCGGTAATTGGTCGGTGCGGAAGCGCAGGGCTCCTGCGCCGACCATATCAAATCTGGAGCAAATATGATCGATTCCACTACTGACCGGACTTCTTTGCTGTTGGAAGTGTCCAACGTCACCAAGAAGTTTCCTGGAGTCCTTGCACTTGATGGAGTGTCATTGAAGATCCGCCCCGGCGAAGTCCATGCTCTGATGGGTGAGAACGGTGCTGGAAAATCGACGCTGATGAAAATCATCGGAGGAATCCACAAGGCAAACGGGGGTACGATTACCTTCAAAGGCCAACCCTACCAGCCGGATGGGCCTGCCGATGCACAATCCAAAGGCGTCAGTCTGATACATCAGGAGCTCAATCTGGTGCCGGACCTCACAGTGGCCCAGAACATTTTCCTCGGGCGTGAACCGATGGGCAAGACAGGCGTATTCCTCTCCGAGGAACAGGCTGCTGCCAAAGCGGACGAGCTGCTTAAATCCATCGGCGTGACTTTCAGTTCCAAAGTGTTGGTGCGCGATCTGCCGGTAGCCAGCCAGCAGATGGTGGAAATCGCCAAGGCGATTTCTTTTGATTCCCAGCTTTTGGTGATGGACGAGCCGACGGCGGCCCTAACCGATCGCGAGGTAGATGCACTGTTCAAGCTCATTCACGATTTCGTCTCCCCAACGACTGCGGTAATCTATATCTCGCATCGTATGGAGGAGCTGATGCGCATATCGAACCGCATCACCGTATTCCGCGATGGGCGCTTTGTCAAAGAAGTCAAGACGGAGGAGACCAGCAGAGATGAAATTGTCAAGCTCATGGTCGGCCGAGACATCACTGCCTACTCCCGTCCGTCGGCTCGAGTCGAAGGCGCACCTGCCGCGATGAGCGTGCGAAACATCACGAATGCGATGGTCAAGGATGCATCATTTGATGTCTATCCTGGAGAAATCCTAGGATTTGGTGGTTTGGCTGGCGCCGGGCGAACCGAACTGGCTCGTGCCATTATCGGGGCTGACTCCCGTAGCGCAGGACAGGTGATGGTTGGCGGCAAGACCGTTGACATACGCAGACCATCCGATGCAGTGGAAGCCGGAATAGCGTATCTGTCTGAAGATCGCAAACAGTATGGTCTGGTTCTCGACAAAACGATTGATGACAATGTTGCGCTCGCCTCGCTGAAGAACTATGTCAATGCGATTGGCTGGATCCGAGATACGGCAATCGCAAGGACATCGAAGCAATATATCGATGCGTTGAGTATCAAAACCCCGAGCTCAAAACAGTTGGTGAAAAACCTGTCCGGCGGCAATCAGCAGAAAGTGGTCATTGCAAAATGGCTTGCGCGCGATTGCGACGTACTGATCTTCGACGAGCCGACCCGAGGCATCGACGTGGGAGCTAAACAGGAAATCTATGAACTTCTGGATGAACTCGCGCACGATGGTCATGCCATCATCGTGATTTCGTCCGAGCTCGAGGAATTGCTTCGAGTCTCCGACCGCATCCTGGTGATGTGCAACGGATCCATCACCGGCGAACTTGACCATAGCGAGGCGACTCAGGAAAACATCATGGAGCTCGCCACCACATTCCGTAAATAGACAAAGGAGTCAAAATGACGTCGACCAATGAAACCCTCGATATGGCGAAGAACTCTTTGCGCAAGCGGTTCAACTCCAATTCGTTGCAGCAGTTGCTGATTTTCGCTACATGGATTGTGCTCCTCATCGGATTTTCCATCGCCGATCCGCACTTCATGCGCATGGGCAATATCGTAGCGCTGCTACTGGCTTCCGCGGTGACGGGCATTCAGGCGCTTGGTGTGACATTCACCATCGCCACGGGTGGCATCGATATCACTCCTGGCCTGGGCATGGCCATGACGGGCGTCATCACTGCCATGTGCATGACGGCATTCCATCTGCCCATTTGGCTGGCGGTATTGGCCGGCATCCTTTCCGGTGCGGTGCTTGGTTGGATCAACGGTCTGCTCATTGCGGGTTTTGGCGTTCAGCCCATGATTGCGACATTGGCGATGATGCTGGTTGCGCAAGGCGTCGCACTGATTTTGTCCGGTTCCAAGCCCGTATATACCACTGATGAAGTTGGCTTCGACCGAATCGCACGCGGCACGCAGATTTTGGGAATTCCCAATGCAGTGTGGATCTTCCTCGCCGTAGCTGTGATTTCGTGGATTGTGCTGAACAAGACCCGACTGGGCCGGTATGCACTATCCATGGGTTCCAACGAAGAAGCCACCCGTATGTCCGGCGTGAACGTACGTCGTTGGAAGTGGGCCGTCTACGTTCTGGCGGGTTGCTTTACCGGCCTGTCCGGCGTGGTGATGACTTCGCGTCTGTCTGCGGCTCAGCCAGCTACTGGCTCCGGATATGAGATGTACGCCATCGCGGCAGCTGTCATCGGCGGTGCCTCTCTTGCCGGTGGACGGGCCTCCATTACGGGTACCGTAATCGGTGCGTTGATTATCACCACGATCAACAATGGTCTGCAAATCATGTCCGTGCCTGACCCATGGCAGAAGGTGTTCCTCGGCATTGTGGTCATCGCCGCAGTCCTGGTCGACATCTATCGGCAGCACAATGCCAAAAAGGCCAAATGATCGGTCAAGTTCACGGCACTCATGACAGTGCTGTCTACACGGTATTCATAACTGAACAACGATTATCAAACAGATTCATCCTGACAACTACAAGGAGACTTCAATGAAGAAGAGTAAGTATATCGCTTTGGCTGCGGTCGCCGCTTTCACCGTTGCTCCTCTCAGTGCCTGCGGCGCTGGGCAGTCCAATGGCAGCGAATCCAAGAATTATGAGATTGCAATGGTGGCCAAGGGCTTTTCGCAAAGCTTCTGGGTTTCGGTGCACCAGGGCGCAGACGATGCGGCGGCGAAGTATGGTGCGACGGTCACCTTCAATGGTCCAGACAATGACAGTCAGGTGGATAAGCAGGCCGATATGGTGCAGAATGCGATCAATAAGTCACCGGATGCCGTGGCCATCGCTCCACTCGATGAAGCCGCCCTTACGCCGGCCGTGCAAAGCGCGAAGAGTGCCAGCATTCCTTTGTTCGCCTTCGACACCGCGTTTGAAACGAATGCTGATGCCATCACCTCCACGGTGAAAACCAGCAATAGGGAAGTCGGCAAGGTCGCTGCTGAGAATCTGATTGCACTGTTGAATGGCAAAGGCAAGTATGCTGTGATTGCGCACAGCCAGACCGACGCTACATCCACGGAACGCCGTGACGGCTTTTTGGATTATATGAAGAAGAATGCTCCAGATATGGAGATGGTCGGTGAGGTGCAGTACAGCAATGCCGATCAGGCGAAAGCTCAAGACATTGCCAGTGCCATTCTGCAAGCGAATCCGGATCTCGACGCTATTTTCGCGACGAATGAAGCCACCGTTGTGGGAGCCGCCACTCCTGTCGAATCTGCCTTGAAGTCAGGGCATAAGGTGCTGCTCGTAGGTGTGGATTCCGGCAAGGCGCAGCAACAGTACATTCGTGATGGGGTGATTAGCGGTTCCGTGTCGCAGAATCCGTATCAGATCGGGTACAAGACCATCGAGAACGCGGTCAAGAGCCTCAACGGTGAAAAGATCGACAAGGTCATCGATTCGGGGTGCTTCTGGTACAACGCAGATAACATTGACGATGATGATGTACAGCAGGCTATGTATGAGTAAGGCACGCAGATAAGGCATCACTCAGATTTGTTGTCGTGCACAATTGTCCGGAATGACCGTTCCGGGCAATCGTGCATTTGTTTTTCCTTGAAATCACGTGAATCGATATCTTCCAAATGGGAATATTCCACTTAGGGGGTTATGGATCGAGGTTCTCATCCCATGGCCTCCGTGCACGATTCGCCTGAGGACCTTTCAGGGCGAATCGTGCACGGCCCAGCCGTCCGGTCCATGCCCGGACGAGCGTCTTCCAATCCTTATAGGCTGAAGGCGGCCTGTACGGCGTCATATTCGGCGGATGTAATCGGCAGAATCGCACCGTGACGCTTCTTCAAAGTGCCGAAATCGATATCGTCGGCACGCTGCCAATCGGCGGGATCGTGCGAGGCGAGCGAAGCGGTGCGGAACGACAGATAACCCTTGGCTTCCGCGTACTGATCGCACATCAGGCCGAACGGCATGTTCCTTCCGGCCGCTTCATGTATGTCCGCATCGTTGTAGCGGAACAGTTCCGGACCTTCCAGATAGTGCATGGAGTAACGCCCATTGCCGAAGATGTCGGTGAGCGTGCCCACATATGACCATTCATTCGGATCGTCGGTGCGCAACACCTCGTAGGTTACCGCGTACGGGTTGCGCGTGCGTTCGATGGTGATTTCCGAATCCTTGGATGCGCGATACCACCAGCCATCATCGTCGAGCAGCATGGTCGAGTCGATGATGACGTTCTTGCGGTCGATCCATTTGACCGGATCGGAAAACGTGACGAAATCGCGCGTGGTCGCGTAATACACGTTCGTCGGGTCACCCAACTCGTTAGCCAGCGGATTGTCTGGTTCCTCGATGTTGCATTGGGTGGACCAGAACACGATCCACTGTTCGCGGACCGGATCCCAATTGGCTTCCGGTGCCCAAGCCATGCCGGCTCCCGGAATCTTGGAGGCGACATCCACTAGGCGCGGTTCGCTCCAGTGCACAAGATCGGGGGAGTCCCAGATCACCAGACCGGTCGAGCCGTTCGTGGTCGCGCCGTCGTTCGGCCCCCAGCCGCCGCGATAATAGATGCTCAGATCGGTGGCCACGATATGGAACCCACCGCGCGGGTCGCGTGTGATGTGCGGGTCGCGCACACCCTGTTCGCCGTTCAGCCATTGCAATGCCGGTTTGCCGGCGGGGCGAAGATCCTGCCAGTGCACGCCGTCGCGACTCAGCGCGAAATACAGCTGTTCGTCGGTCGGCGTTTTCTCGTCGCCGATGAAATGCACGAAAATGTAGGCTTCTGTGGTGGTGTTCATGGGTGTTCCTTTGTCTGTGGCCTTCCCCGTCAGGGGAAGATGGCTCGAGGATCAGGGGAAGGTGTTTAGAGGAGGTGAGGCGCGGTGGATTCGCGTTCCACCAGTTGGTATCCGATTGTGGCTCGGCTTGGCGGTAACGGCTCGGCGTCCTCTTCTCCTCGGCGTTCGACGCGTTCGGCGATCATGTCAAGCACGAACTTGGCAAGCTGATTGAGATCCACCTCGATGGTGCTCAGCGAAGGTGTGGCGTACGATCCGCTGGTCACGCCGTCGAATCCGATCACCTGCACGTCTTGCGGTACGCGGATGCCATGATCGGCAAGACCCCGGATTACGCCGAACGCGGCGAAATCATTTGCGCAGCATACGCCGTCGAATGGCGGGTCGGCCCCTTCTCCGACGTCGGCGTTTCCGCGCGTCGCCAGAATCTGCTGCGCAATCGCATGCCCTGCGGCGATGCCGTCTTCGGCGCTGCCCGCTTCGAAAACGGTGGTTTCGTCATATGGCAATCCTGCGTCCAGCAGTGCGTTGCACGCGCCGCGGAGACGCAGCAGAAACGCATTCTGCGCGTGGGCCAGGTCGGCGCGTTTGGTAAAGGCATGGCCCACGATTGCGATTTTGCGGCATCCATGGTCGATCAGATGCTGGGCCGCCGCGCGTTCGGCCTCCTCGTTGGGAAAGTTCACGGCATCGACGGTCGGTGTCTCCTCGCAGGCGTCCACCAGTACGAACGGCCTGCCGCCGTTCAGCTTGGCGAGTGGCAGATTCGTACCTAGGCCGGTGGCATGCAGGATCTCACCGTCGAATAATTGTCCGGAGAACGGATTGCTGGTCAGCGCGTGCGCGGCGGCGTCGGCGGAATAGCGCGTCTGTTCGATGAACGGCGTGAGCCCGCGTGCCACGATTTCGTTACTCAGTGCCTGCGTGAGTTTCGAATAGAACGGTGAGTCGAATTCGTTGACGATGACGTGGATGATGTTGCTGCGGCCGGATTTCAGCATGCTGGCGGTCAGATTGATGCGGTAATCCAGCTTTTTTGCCGCAGCGAGCACTCTAGCCCGTGTCGATTCCTTGACGCCCGTTTTGCCGCGCAGCGCATTCGAGGCGGTCATGGGGGAGACCCCGGCCGCGGCAGCTACGTCGCGCAGCGTCGGCTTGCTGGTTGCCATAGATGGCCTCCTCGATGAATGAACTACTGATTATATGTAACGATATTATATATTTTCGTTGCTGTAAAATCGGAGTTTCTTATCTGAAAAATGCTGAAAAATCAGCAGACTCACCGAATGGTTGCGCAATTTGTGCGATGCTGAAACCTTATTAGAATATGTACCGTTACATATAGTGATTGTCGGGAAGGACCGACGATTGCGACCATGGAATACGGAACGTATGCCGAGCGATCGCACAGATCGGACAAACAAAGGAGCGGCTCGATGACGACACTGCCTGACACATCGCTGAAGGCCTGGCGACCACCAATGGGCTGGAACAGCTGGGATTCCTATGGCACCACGATCACCGAAGACGAGGTGCTCGCCAACGCGCGATTCATGGCGGAACATCTGAAGGCCGCCGGCTGGGACACGCTGGTAATCGACGCCGGTTGGTTCGATCCCAACGCCCACGCCCACGGATATTCCGACGGTACGCCACTATGCATCGATGAATACGGCCGGCAGTTGCCCGACGAACGTCGTTTCCCGAGCTCCGCCGAAGGCAAAGGGTTCGGCCCGCTCGCCGATGCGGTGCATGAGCTTGGTCTGAAACTCGGCGTGCATGTGATGCGAGGCATTCCGCGTCAGGCCGTACACGAAAATCTGCCGGTGAAAGACACCGATCTCACCGCGCGGGATGTCGCCGACACCGAGCACAACTGCGTGTGGAACCACGACAACTACGGTCTGAAGCGTGGTGATGCCGGCGCTCAGGCCTGGTATGACGCGCAAGTCGACCTGTTCGCCTCATGGGGCTTGGATTTTCTGAAGGTCGATGACATGCAGACGCCATTCTTCCCGGAAGAGATCGAGGCCTACCATAATGCCATCGCGAAGGCGGAAAAGCGGTATGGCCGCCGGATCACGCTCTCGCTGTCGCCGGGCGGCTGGGTGGCCAGCACGCATGTCGATTTTCTGCGAGACGTTGCGCAGATGTGGCGCATTTCCGACGATCTGTGGGATCGGTGGGAAGACATTTTCCAGCAATTCCCTCGCCTGGCACGTTGGGCACCGCTGCAACGGACCGGCCATTGGGCCGATGCCGACATGCTGCCGCTCGGTCATATCGGATTGCGTGCCGAACGCGGCGACGACCGGCAGTCACGGCTGACGCTCGATGAGCAGAAGACGCTGCTGACATTGTGGTGCATGGGCCGTTCGCCATTGATGGTCGGCGGCGATCTGCCTACCAGCGATGATGACACGATTGCACTGCTCACCAATCCCGCATTGCGTGAAGTGACGGCCGGCTCCGCCAACAACCGTGAGATTGTGCGCGAACGGCTGTTTTCCGAATGGAACGTCGAAGACAGCTATATCGGCGACCTCATCGTATGGACCGCCGACGCGGTCAAATGGGCCGACGGCACGCCTTGCGCACATCCGGGCAGCCATTATGGAGCGATCTTCTGGACCGGCGACGAACCCTATGAGCTCAAAGGCAACATCCAACTGCAAAGCTTCGTCGGCATCGCCGACCGGAATCGCGACTGGACACTTGCCGACCTGTGGGCAGACGCTCCCGGAACCCCATCCGACATACGCATCGAAGGCGAGGGGGAAGACCGCGTGATCCGCGGGACCATCCCTGCCCACGGCGCACTCTGGTTCGCCATCCGTCCCCTCTGAGAAAAGGAACAAGAACATGGACAAGCTCACCGCAATCCTGAACAAGGCAGGCGTACGCAACATCAGCACCGACCTGTGGGGCATTTTCTTCGAAGACATCAGCTACTCCGGCGACGGCGGCCTGAACGCCGACCTCGTACAGAATGGCGCCTTCGAATACAATCGCGCCGATGCCGCCGACTGGAGCAACTACAGTTTCTGGCGCAAAATCGTGCCCGCCGGCTCCTTCGCAGCCTTCGACGTGCTCACCGACAATCCGGTAGCCGAAGAAAACCCGCACTATGCGTCCGTTGAAGTCGAACAGGCGCCGGCTTCGCTTGAAAATATCGGCTGGGACGGCATGGTCTTCCGTGCCGGCGAAACCTACGATTTCTCCGCATGGATGCGTATTTCCAACAATTGCGAAGCTTCCGCACTTCCCGTCACCGTCGCTCTGATTGACGACGATGGAAATGCGATTGCAGAACAAGATATCACCGTCGATTCCAACGATTGGCGTAAGCAAGAGGTTTCGCTGACGGTTTCCGGTGAGAGCAATGCCATCGTTGTACATGAAGGCGCTTTGCGACTCACCTTCACCACGGAAGGTACCGTTGATCTTGATTTCGTTACCCTCGAACCACGCACCACCTACAACGGGCTCAAGCATTTCCGTCCCGATTTGGTCAAGGCGCTCGCCGACCTGCAGCCGCGCTTCATGCGCTTCCCGGGCGGCTGCATCACCCACGGTCTTGGCATGGATAACATGTACCACTGGGATCGCACCATCGGTGATGTTGAGCATCGGCCGCACAATTTCAACCTGTGGGGATATCACCAGTCGTTCCGTATCGGCTACTACGAGTATTTGTGCCTGTGCGAAACCATTGGCGCGAAGCCGCTACCGGTGCTGCCCGCTGCCGTGAGCTGCCAGAATACCAGCCAAGGTCCGGTGCCGATCGCGCAGAAAGACATGCCGGCATACATCGATGAAGTGCTGCATTTGGTCGAATTCTGCAATGGCGACGCCGCAACCACCGAATGGGGTGCCAAGCGTGCCGCCATGGGTCATCCGGAACCGTTCAACCTTGAATATTTGGGCATTGGCAACGAAGATCTTATCGATGACGTGTTCAAGAACCGCTTCCAGCAGATCTTCGACGAGGTCAAGGCCGCCTACCCGGATATTGTTGTGGTTGGCACGGTCGGTCCGGCTCCGAGTGGCCCCGACTATGAGGCTGGTTGGCAGTATGCACGTGAAGCCGGTATTCCCATTGTTGACGAGCATTCCTACCAGTCTTCCAGCTGGTGGTTCCACAATCTCGACCACTACGACACCACGGATCGTGAAGGCCCGAAGGTGTACTTGGGCGAGTATGGTTCGTGGAACACACAGCTGATCAACGGTCTTTCTGAAGCGGCGTTCATGGGTCGCATGGAATTGAACGGCGATGCAGTGGTTATGTCTTCGTATGCGCCGCTGTTTGCCAAGAACGGGCATCACAGCTGGAATCCTGATCTGATCTACTTCGACAACGAACGTACCTACCTGCCGTACAGCTACTGGGTGCAGCAGATGTATGCCACCACCACGTCCGATACCGCATGGCCGGTTGCAGTGGAAGGCAAGACCACGCTGCGTCGCGAACTGCCGTCGACGGTCGGCTTGCGTTTGGAAGGCTCTGCTCACGCCGACATCACCGACTTCAGCGTCGACACTGCTGATGGTCGCCATATTGAGCTTGAAGACTGCCATTACGCGGGCAACGGTCCGAAAGCCACGAATCTGAACATCGACGCCGACGCCTACACCATCAACGCCACCATCACCTATTATCAGGGTCGTTGGGGTCTGCAGCTGGTGCACGGCGACATCAACGGCAAGAACTACAACATCACGTCGCTCGGCCGTGCCTTCGAGATCAAGGTGGTGCGCGACGGCACCGCCTACAATCTCGACGGCACCGAATGGTCCATGGACGAAGTGTTCCCCGGAACCGTGTGGCAGGTGCGCATCGAAGTGACCGATCGTGGCGAAAGCATGAAGCTGTATATCGATGGAGAGCTTGTTGCGCAAGGTGTTGAAGAGCCGGAAGAGCCTCGTCGTACCGTCACTGTGGCTCGTAACGATGCCGAGGGAGTCACTTACGTGCGTATCGTCAACGCGCTCGATGCCGAAGCTGAAGTGGATGTGACTCAGGTGCTTGACGAGCTTGGTGTTTCCGCGGAATCCCGCGCTTCGGCAACTGCCACTGTGCTTGCCGGAGCCGATCCGTACGCTGGTGAAATCGGCAAGTCCTCACCAACCGTTCCAGTCGGAATCTCGCTTGACCTAACCAGCGGCATCTACACCGCCCCCTCCTGGTCCTTCACCACCCTCACCCTCCATGACTAATCGCGGAAAGCGTTTCAGCGCTACATCGCAAAACATATAGAGGTGCGTTGGTTAATCCCACTGCCATCGATGAATAACGCGGCTTCCGAAGCAAGACTGCCATCGAGCGTAGGCTGGAGGTATGAGCAAACACCATCGTGACCGCAGCTGGGCGCCAGCACCGCAACCACTTCCCGAGAATGCGCACGTCATCGACAACCACACGCATGTGGCGTCCGTCGTGCCGTTCTCGCAGGCCATGAGCCATGAAGCGCAAGAAAAAGGACAGCCGGAAGTTCCCATATACAGCGTCGACGAGCTGCTGAACCAGGCGCAACAAGTCGGCGTCGAAGGCGTCATCGACTGTGGATGCGAACTGCCGAACCTCATGACAGCCATCGATATGGCACGCGAACACCCCGAAACCGTGCACGCGGCCATCGCCATACACCCCAACGAATCCGTGCTCCACGGCCATCGTGGAGTGCCCGGACCAGACGGACTTCCGCTCAAATACAAACCCTGGCACGACACCAGCTTCGAAGACGCCATGGCCGAAGTACACCGTCTTGCTATCACCTACCCCAATCAGGTTGTGGCCATAGGCGAAACCGGCATGGATCTCTTCCGTACCGGCGAAGCCGCCAAAGAACTTCAGCGGGAAGCTTTCCGTGCGCACATCGCGCTCGCCAAGGAATTGAACCTGCCCATGCAGATCCATGATCGCGATTCACACAAGGAAGTCATCGAAACGCTGCTGGCGGACGGCGCTCCCGAACGGACCGTGTTCCACAGCTATTCCGGTGATGCCGAAATGGGTGAGATCGCGCGCGAAAACGGTTGGTATCTCAGCCTTTCGGGCACATCCAGCTATAAGGGTAACGATGGTATACGCGAGTCGGCGCGCATTGTCGGATTGAGCCATGTCATGGTCGAAACCGATGCCCCCTACCTAAGTCCGATGCCATATCGTGGTCGCACCAACGCGCCGTACATGATTCCCTACACCCTGCAGTCGTTGGCGAATTATCTCGATAAACCGCTGACGGAAGTCGCGCAGGCAGCACGAAAGACTACGCGCGAAGTGTACGGAATCTGAACAAATTCCGAAAATCGACAGGATGGAAACGATTTATCCGAAAATAAGAGAAAAACAAGAGGAAAAATAAGAAAAAGAAACCCACAGGAAGTCTACTTCGTGCGAGATCAGGAATCGCAAGAAACAATGTGAAGATTTGACAAGACTTCGTAAGGCTCCTAACGTGCCTTTTTGCGTTTATTTTGGGGAGTGGGTTGGAAGGCCCGCCACTTGGAGGTAGCGTTATGGCTAACGAGCCGAACGAGGATGAGCCGCTGTTTCACGCAGCCACATACACGCAGGCTCCGAAGGTTTCGCACAAGGTGCTGACCAAGGAAGAGCGACAAGTGCTGATCAAGCAGCACGAGGAGAAGCAGCAGGAGGCTGCTCACCTTGACCAGGTGGCCAGCAAGGGTCCCATCGGCCGTTGGTGGAGCCGTCTGCAATCCGGGCCGAACAGAATCACGCCCGCCATGGCGATTGTGGCGTTAGGCGTGGTATATGGCGATATCGGTACCTCGCCGCTGTACACCAGACGTTCCTCAACGGGCAGGGCGGACTTGCGCATGCCGACCGCGAAGCCGTACTTGGCGTGCTTTCGTTGGTGTTCTGGTCAATCACGCTTATCACCACCGTCAAATACGTATTGATCGCCATGCGCATCGACAACAAGGGCGAAGGTGGCATTTTCGCGCTGTACTCGTTGGTTCGGAAGTACGGTGCATGGCTTGCGATTCCTGCCATGCTTGGCGGAGCCGCGTTCCTCGCCGATTCCGTGCTTACCCCGGCCGTGTCCATCAGCTCGGCAGTGGAAGGCTTGGAAACGCTACCGGCTTTTGAAAAACTTTTTACTGAAAACAAGCAGCTGACTCTGATGATCACCGCGGCCATCATTCTGATGCTGTTCTCTGTGCAGTCGCGTGGCACTGAGCGTATCGGCAAAGCGTTCGGTTCGGTCGTGCTTGTCTGGTTCTCGTTCTTGGCGGTTGTCGGCTTGGCGAATCTCAGTCAGTATTGGAGCGTGTTCGCGGCGCTTAACCCCGTGTATGGTGTTAGATTCCTGTTCAGCAGTCATAATGCCGCTGGCCTTGCCATCATGGGTACGGTGTTCCTGTCAACCACCGGTGCCGAAGCGCTTTATTCCGACATGGGTCACGTTGGCCGTGGCAACATCTATTTCACGTGGCCGTTCATCAAAGTCGCGCTTGTGCTCTGTTATTTCGGCCAAGGCGCATGGATGCTCAATCATTGGGATGATTCGGCGTATATCCGCACGCACGGTTTGAACCCGTTCTTCGAAATGATGACGCCCAGCGTGCGTTACGTGGCCGTCGTGCTTTCCGTGGTCGCGGGCGTCATCGCCTCGCAGGCGTTGATTACCGGCGCATTCACGATGGTGTCTGAAGCCACCCATCTGAACTGGATGCCGCATCTTCAAGTCCGTTATCCGGCCCGTACCCGCGGTCAGCTGTACATTCCTGTGGTCAATGTGGTGCTATGCGTTTCCACGCTGTTGGTTTTGGCGCTATTCCGCGATTCCGAGCATATTTCCGCGGCGTATGGTCTGGCGTTGACCATCACCATGATCACCACCACCATTCTGCTCGCCGTCTACATATGGCATTCGGGGCGTCGTATCGGAGCGGTCGTATTCACCGTGTTGTTCCTTGCGATCCAATTCATGTTCTTCTTCGCTTCCATGGCGAAGTTCCTGCATGGTGGTTGGTTCACGATGTTGCTTACCTTCGCGATTCTGCTGGTTATGTACACGTGGAACGAAGGCACGAAGCTGGAACGTGCGCAGCGTCGTCATATGCAGCCCGCCGAATGTCTACCGGTGTTGAAGCGGCTGCATGATGACGATACGATTCCATATTTTGCAGACAATATCGTCTACCTCACGTCGGATCCGGAAACGAAGCGTATCGATACCGATATCTTCTTCTCGATTTTCGCCGACCATCCAAAACGTGCCCGCGCTTGGTGGGCGGTTTCCGTCGAGACCGCCGATGAGCCGTTCACCCGCGAGTATTCGGTTGAGAATTTCGGCACGGATTACATGTTCCGTGTTCGCATTCGGCTTGGTTTCAAGGTTTCTCAGTCGATTCCAGCTTACATTCATCAGATCATGAACGATTTGTCGAAGTCTGGGGATCTGCCGAGGCAGGAAAGCCGCTATCCGAAGCTCGATGCTGACCCGAATATCGGTCCGATTCGATATGTGCTGATTCACAAGGCGCTTATGCCTGAGTCGAAGGTGTCGCAGCGTGGCGCGATTTCTTTGGAAGTCAAGTATGCGATTCGTCGTCTTGCGGGATCTCCGGTCAAATGGTTCGGCCTTGCGCCTTACAATCCGCTGATTGAGATACAGCCGCTGTTCCTCGCGACTCAGCGTCCTCCGCGGCTAAAGCGCGTGTGAAACAAGCCGTGAAACGGGCTGTGCGATGATGGTGATCGTATCCGCCATCGTCGTGCAGCCCGTTTTCGTAGGGCATTTTGTAGGTTTTGCATGGTCTTATCGCGAAGAATCGTTGGAATCCCGCTGTTTTTCGCACGCTATAAGCAATGTCGATAGCCATATGCGCGCGTTGCATCACAAGCCCTGTAGAGTAATCAACCATGTGCAGATTACTTGGATTCGCGGCAGCCGGAAGCAACACCAGTCTCAATGGCGTGCTCGGCATGCAGACCGTACGCGATTTCCGGAATCTGAGCGAAATCCACAACGATGGCTGGGGTTCCGCACTGGTCACCGTGCCGAGCGAGTCGCCGTACCTGCGTGACGGTGGCGCTCCCACTCCGGAAACCGGCACCGCCATCTATAAGAACACGATCGCGGCCCGACATGATCCGATTTTCGACGAGCTTGCGAACACTCCGGCTCGTGGAGGCCTGTGGCACTTGCGTTTGGCCAGCTCGAACCTGCCGCTGATTCTCGAGAACCAGCAGCCGTTCTACGCCAACGGATTGAGCTTCATCCACAATGGCGATATCTCCGACGATCAGGGCCGCAATATCATCACCAACCGTGCGTTCCCGGTCGATCCGAACATCGTGCAGTCCACCGGCGGCCGTTCCGATTCCGCCATTTTCTTCGCAGTGATTCTGCAGTACATCGGTTTTGGTTTCGCACTCGACGAGGCGGTCGCGCAGGCTGTGCGCGAACTGCGCAAAAGCTATCCGAAGTCCAGCTACAACTGCATGATCCAGAGCCAAGACCAGTTCATCGCTCTGTGCGCGGCCGGTCGTGAGGTCACGTCCAAGCGCATCGTGGAAATCTACGACCAGTACGGCCGTGGCAACCAGGCGCATGACTATCGTGTGATGCGCTATCGTACGCTCGGTGAATCCGAAGCGGATCATGCTGCAGGCCAGCCGAAGGGCGTGGTTGTGGCCAGCTCCGGTTTCGATCAGTGTGCCGAAGATGGATGGACTCGTTTGGAAAACGATCAGATGATCATCGCTTCCAACCGTACCGGCGCATTTCGCGTGCGTTCCATCTGAAATCCGTATTTCGGAATTTCCGACTGGAATTTTCATCTGGGATTCCCAGACATTTTTTTCGACCGGATTCAGCATGTGGCAATCGTCATACAGCGCCTAAGATAGGCGGTATGACAACCGGATATATTCCTACACTCGCCCAAGTTGACGAACTGCATCGAAAAATCGCGCAATCGCAAGCGGCATACGATTTGATTCACGGACATTGCGTAGTCGTTGCTGACATCGCACGTCGCATGGCACGCAGACAGAACGCACTGTTCACCCGCCGCTGCACGCTACCGGACGATGCCCCTGAAAAAGCGGGCAATTTCGGCCTTAGGCTTACGCAAGACGGTAATGGCAGCGAATCGTTCGGCATGCTTCGCATTCCTTCCGTTCCATCATCGGACGGGCTTACGGGCGGAACCGTTCCGCCGAGGCTGATCGACGAGCATTTGGTGGTGATCGGTGGTCTGCTGCATGATATCGGCACGTATTTTCTGCTCAAACAAGACGGTTCCGACGGTGGGCCGCTGAAATTCGACGGTCCGAATTACGTACGGCATGGGCTTAAAGGCTACGAATATTTGTTGAACGAGGGTGTTGACGAGTCGATCGCGCAGTTCGCGCGCAACCACACCGGTGTGGGACTCACCAAAGAAGCGGTGGAATCGCAAGGGTTGCCGCTGCCTCCGGCCGACTATGTGCCCATGAATCTTGAGCAGGAAGTGGTGATGGTGGCCGACAAGTACAACAGCAAGTCGATTCCGCCGAAGTTCCTGACGGCCGAAGCCTATGCGCGCAAGGCGGCCCGTTTCGGCGAAAGCAACAGGCGCGAATGGCTGCGGCTGCTCGAACGATACGGCGTGCTTGACGTTACGCCGCTCGCCGAGCAGTACCACATGCGTATCGCGGAGTAAGGCAGACCGTTTTCAGAACACGTAAGCCCTTTGGAATTTGGCTAAAACCAGAATTCCAAAGGGCTTACCTGTGGGCGCGCGAAAGAGTCTATGTTCGTGCGCCCGTTGCACTAGGCGGCTAGTCGAGTTCCACGCTGTGATCCATCGCATCGGCGACTTCCGGATTGGTGGTCACCACGATGATGGCGCGTTTGCGATCGGCATCGCGCTTGAACTTCTTCAACAGATCCAACACCACGGCCGCATCGTCGGCATCCAATCCAGCGGTCGGCTCGTCGGCGATGATCACTTCAGCCTCGCAGCTCAGCGCACGAGCGATGGCCACGCGACGCTGGTTCAGTTCGCTTACTTCGCCGACTGCCAGTCCGGACGTCACTTCATTGAAGCCCACGCGCTTGAGCAGTTCGCGGGCGATCGCAGGCTTCGGCTTGAGGAAGTTGCGGTTCGACGCATCCATGGCGTACAGCACATTGCTTTCCGCGTCGAGATCGGGGCGGAAAGCAAAACGTTGCGGAATGAATCCGATGCGGTGCCCCAACATTTCGACCGGTTCGACGTCGCTCAGGTTGGCGCTTTTGTGCATCACATTGCCGCGGTCCGTGCGCGCCATACCGACCATGGTGGCCAGCAATGCCTGATGCTGTTCGCGATCCTCCGCATCCACGAGCACCGCATGCGTGGCGCCCGCATGGAACGACAACGACAGGTCGTCAAGGATATTGCGGCCGGTCTTGCGATTGGTCACGGTCACATGGTCGAGCGCGAACGTCGGATTCGCCTTGAAGAAGAACTCATCCTTTTTGCGATTGCGCTTGATTTCGTTGTCAAGCTGTGACGAAACGCTGGTTGCGGAATCGGCTTTCACCGCTTCATGCGTTTCCAGTGCGGTCGGTGTGTCGGAAGAACGCAAAGCGAGCGTTTCCTTTACTTGATTCGCGTTATTCGCAGCCACGTCCGAATCGTCATTCGTGGTATCCGCAGCGTTATTTGCAGCATCGGCGGTTTCGGCGGCATCTGCAGTATCCTTGCCTGCAACCGCCGCGTTGTCATCGTCGTACACCACCGTAAAATCGATGGATTCAATGGAATCTGCGGAAGATTCGTCAGCTGCAATATCTCCGATCGCAGCATCATCGACGGTTTCGCTTGCTTCGGCCTCAGCGGTCTGGTCAACCACAGCCTCGTCAACCACGGTCTCGTCGATATTCTCGTTCTTATCGTTCATATTGTCGCTCATGCCGTCACCTCCGAGCGTTCCTCAAACAGTTGGTTCAGGTTGAAGCAGGCCACGCGCGCGAACGCCACGATGCCAAGCACCAGGCATGTGCCCAAGCCGTACCAGATCACATTCCACACCGAAGCGGACGTGATCGTCACAGCTTGCCCGCCAGCCCACGCGGTACCGATCGGTTTCGCCAACAGTGCGCCGGCAACCAAGCCGATAATCCAACCCGGAACCGTCATCATGAACGTTTCCAGCATGAATTGCCATCCCAAACGGCCCTTGGTCACGCCGGTGATCATCGCCATACCGATCTCATCGCGACGGCCGCCGACCGCCGCCCACACAATCAATGCCAGCAACGCGATTCCGTCGACGATCGTCATGGCCAACAGCACGATGCGCGCGGACGAAGCGGCGGAATCAAGCGGCTCGATAGACTTCTTATAAGCGGTAAGCGACGGCGAGGTGATCTCGTACGTCTTCGTGTCTAACTTGGCCTTCTTCACCGAGCGCACGAACTTGTTATACGTGGAAGGATTCGCCAGAGAGAACACAATATTGAGATTCGGAACGCCCCATCCCGTGGCCTCCGTCGTGTCAAGACCGTTCTTGGCGAAGTTGATATACGTCGTGTAGATCACGTTCTCACGATTGTCCTTCGCGTATTTCGCGTCGGAACCGTTGCCCTCAGGCACGTCGCTGTCGTATTTGTAAATGCCGCGCACGGTGAACGTGTACGTTTCGGAAGCCTTCGACGGATTGCCGACCGTTACCTTGTCGCCGACCTTGAGATTGTTCTTATCGGCCAGAGCCTGCGAAATGAGTACGCCGTCGCTCTGCGTCTTATAGCTCAAATGCTTACCCTTGACCACTTTGTAGTAGCCGTAATCGTTGATTTTCGCGGCGTCCAACGTGTAGAACGCCTGCAGGGTCAGATTGCCGCCGGTCTTGTCTTCGCTAGTATCGCTTTTCGCAGCGATCGCCTGCAATGACTTGCTTTCACGCACCGGCACTGACGTTGCCAACGTATAATCGAAGGTCACGCTGTTGCTCTGTGCGGCCGTTGCGTACGTGCTGTACTTTTCCCACGTCAAGTACTTGTCGGTATAGCTGGAATCGGCGCCGTCGCGCTTGGCTTTGATCTGCGCGGTCGGCCGAATCACCGCAGTGGCTTTCTGCGACTGGTATGTCCCATTATTGGCGGTGTCGTCTGCTCGTATGACTGCCAGATCCACGGCAGCCGAGAAAGACACCAGTAGTGCGAGTAGGGCGATCAGCGCGGTGCGCCATTTGACGCGGCCGAGCGCCGCCCATGCGTTCTTGAGAACGAACATGCGGTACTTCTCCAGTTCTCTGTTATTGCGCGCCGGCGCATGCCGACGTCAGCGTTGGCCGGGACGCGCGCTCCACAGCAAGGCAGGCCCGTAGCGCATGGTGCGTCCCGTGAAATCATCTTGGGCTTCCAACGTGATTGTTTTCTTGCGCAACACTGTTATACCCCTGCATGGAGTCTGAATGATTCCTGAAAATCGACCGTTGAGCATGGTTGCGGCACTCGCTACGATGGAATCGATGACTTCCGAACATATTACGAATACCGGTTCCGTAATGGCCAATCATGGCTCGATTCAGACGCCTGCGCAGACTCAGCTTCGGCAGGACGGCTCGTCCAATGGCGGTCCGTCCGAACGGAAACGTGACCTGCGATGGCGTCCCGCGATGCTGCATCCGGCGTCGCTCCGCGTGTTATTGCCGTGGATTACGTCGATTATCGGCATCGCATCCGCACTATGCTTGGTGATTGCGTGGTTTCCTTCCACGGTGTGGAATACGCCGATTGTCAGCAGTGATGCCCCTGCGCATTACTATTTCATTCGCCGCCTGCTTGACGAAGGTTTGGGGGCGGCACTGCATTTGTGGCCGCATAATTCGTTCTATCCGCCGTTATTCCATGTTTGCGCTTATTCCGTAATCAAAATCGCGGCGCTGTTCGGCGTGCAATGCTCTATTTACGCGGCATTCAATATCACATGGATCATCGCTTCGGGCGTGATTTTCCCTTCTGGAATGCTGGTATTGTGCAGGTATTTCCTGCAACGCTGGAATCGCGGCAATCCAATTTCACGTATTTCGCAAGCATTGTCTACGCCTGAATCGTCGTCCGTATCTGAATCGTCGAATGTTTCAAATCAGCAGGTATCGTCAGCTGTGAATCGGCAATATAACGCCACTTTCGACGTTACTTTCGTTCTGCAGAATCTGATTGGACTGTTCGTGCCCGTGCTTGCTGTCAGCTCGGTGTGCCACCCGTACGGACTACTGAATGCCGGTCCGCTGATCGCATTCGGTTTTGCCACGTCGCTGCTGCCGTTTCTTATCGCTGCCACGTTGCGCTTGTTCGATGCGATCGCCGCACGCGAGCATATAGTGAAATGGCTTGCGATCACTGCTGCCGCAGGCGTGGTTTGCCTCGTTGCACACCCGCGTCTCGCATTCACGTATGCTCTGATTCTGGTGCCGTTCATTGTGTTGCGTTTGCCGTGGAAGCTGATTCTGGGTGCGTTTATCGCCATGTGTATCGGCGCGGTTGCGTTTGTGGCCCTGATGCTTACGTCGTTCAAATCGGATCGTTGGGCGAATCCCGCTTCCTGGTTCCATAGCCATCAGCCGTCCAAGAATTTGTGGGAGTCGATTTTGTTCTGCTTCACGGATGGCCTTGACGGTTTTCCTGCGATTTTGTTCGCATTATTGCTGATTGCGGGAACCGTTGCCGCTTTCGTTTGCGCCTTCCGCCGCGCTGCTGTGCGCTCTTCGGATTCGCTTTCGGCTGCTGTTTCCACTGTGGCTCCCGCTTTTTCCGCTGACGCTGATGCTTTGGTTTCCGATGCTGCGGTTTCCTTGGTTTCCGCTTCCGACCTGCCGGCTGCTTCGTGTTCCGATGCTGCTGACGTCTCCTCATTCGCACCGCCTGAACCATCTCGACCTCGCCGCAACGATCGCCTGCGTGACGTGATCGCGTTGACGGCCGCGTTTCTATTGGTCACGCTGGTATACGTGTGCACGGTCACGTTGGTTGGCGCGCTGCCGAATATCATCAGCGCTCCTTGGTATCGCGATGAAAACCGCATTATGACCATGCTTCCGCTGGTTGCGTTGCCGTTGCTTGTCATTGGCGTCAACGCGCTTTCCGAATGCGTTTCCGTGTGTGCCGCATCCGCTTCTTTCGTTCCTTCTGCATCTTCCTTCTCCGCGAAGAATAGTGCTTCTTCCGTTCCCTCCCTTTCTTCTGCGTCTGCTGTTTCCGCCGTGAAGAACGTTTCTCTCGCTTCCAATTGGATCGGCCCAATCGCCGCATTCCTTGTGATTGCGATACTTGCGGTTTCCGCTCAGATCGTATGCCCGTCTCGTACTGCGGCTCGCGACACGATCATCGCGCATTCCAGCCTGAACCAAAGCGACCCCAACGAGCAGCTCACCGAGCAGAAAATCACTGTGCTGCGCAAGGTCACGGAACGTACTGGCACTCAGGCCACCATCATTTCCGACCCGTTGAACGGCTCGATGTATGCGGAGACGCTGTTCAATGCGAGCATGCTGTATCCGATCATCAATGCGCGCACCGATGTGCCATCCGCTCCGTTCGGCAAAGTGGAGACCGCGTTTGCTTCCGGCGATGGGCAGCAGGTGCTTGGCACGGTATGTCCGCTGACCGACGCTCCGGAGTACTTCCTTACGATGGGCGACCAGGCGCAAAGCTTGCAGTCGTTCCCGTATCGCGCCCAATACGATTCCTTCCATAATGAGGAATTGATTGATGCGTATGTGGATGGCGGCACGCTGGTGAAGGTTGCCGATTATTCGCAATACGGCCAGGGTTGGGCCCTCTACCGTTTCGGTTGCGTCGATTAATCGATTTTTGGCTGCGCTGCCTTGTTCTGCCGTCGCTTGCGCGCGCATATGCAAAACCACACTTTCGATCAGTTGAGATCTGAATTTGTTCAGGACGACGATCGGCGGTGCGGTTTCGTTGATCTGCTTTCTTCTGTTTCTCCTATTTTTGCTTTCAGTTGGGAGGTTTTCTCGGATGGGTTGGCTTAGGGGGATTGGCCGTAAATGAGGTAGTTCGGTGTGTGACACGCCCGGGTGTTGGTTTGCGGTGGGGTTTTTCCGGCGGTCTTGTGCCGTGCGGTGGCGTTCGCCGCCCGTTTTCCCGTGTTTTCGACACGCCGGTGGATGCGTTGTTTTGCAAGGGTTCGCGGGGTGTCCGTGAGGGTTCGGGTTGCGTGGATCGGCGGGTTCGTGTAAGTTTACTTCTCGCTGCTCGGCACGGCGGCCTCGCTTCTGGAGATTGGGGCGGCTTGCTGGTGCGGTGGTGGTTTGAGAACTCAAGAGCGTATTTGTACTACTTCTTTATAGTCAATGATTGCCAGTCCGTCTTACGGCCCGCGCGTGTTGTTCGCGTGTGGGTGCCGGGAGGCCGGTCAAACGGGACGGGGTTTTTGCGGACAGTCCGTTTTCCTTATAAACGGATGTCGATTTTCTTGTTTTTGAGAGTCACATGTTGGTTCTCTTCATGAAAGGTTTTTTTGTGGAGGGTTCGATTCTGGCTCAGGATGAACGCTGGCGGCGTGCTTAACACATGCAAGTCGAACGGGATCCCAGGAGCTTGCTCCTGGGTGAGAGTGGCGAACGGGTGAGTAATGCGTGACCGACCTGCCCCATGCACCGGAATAGCTCCTGGAAACGGGTGGTAATGCCGGATGCTCCATCACACTGCATGGTGTGTTGGGAAAGCCTTTGCGGCATGGGATGGGGTCGCGTCCTATCAGCTTGATGGCGGGGTAACGGCCCACCATGGCTTCGACGGGTAGCCGGCCTGAGAGGGCGACCGGCCACATTGGGACTGAGATACGGCCCAGACTCCTACGGGAGGCAGCAGTGGGGAATATTGCACAATGGGCGCAAGCCTGATGCAGCGACGCCGCGTGCGGGATGACGGCCTTCGGGTTGTAAACCGCTTTTGATCGGGAGCAAGCCTTCGGGTGAGTGTACCTTTCGAATAAGCACCGGCTAACTACGTGCCAGCAGCCGCGGTAATACGTAGGGTGCAAGCGTTATCCGGAATTATTGGGCGTAAAGGGCTCGTAGGCGGTTCGTCGCGTCCGGTGTGAAAGTCCATCGCTTAACGGTGGATCTGCGCCGGGTACGGGCGGGCTGGAGTGCGGTAGGGGAGACTGGAATTCCCGGTGTAACGGTGGAATGTGTAGATATCGGGAAGAACACCAATGGCGAAGGCAGGTCTCTGGGCCGTTACTGACGCTGAGGAGCGAAAGCGTGGGGAGCGAACAGGATTAGATACCCTGGTAGTCCACGCCGTAAACGGTGGATGCTGGATGTGGGGCCCGTTCCACGGGTTCCGTGTCGGAGCTAACGCGTTAAGCATCCCGCCTGGGGAGTACGGCCGCAAGGCTAAAACTCAAAGAAATTGACGGGGGCCCGCACAAGCGGCGGAGCATGCGGATTAATTCGATGCAACGCGAAGAACCTTACCTGGGCTTGACATGTTCCCGACCGTTCCAGAGATGGGGCTTCCCTTCGGGGCGGGTTCACAGGTGGTGCATGGTCGTCGTCAGCTCGTGTCGTGAGATGTTGGGTTAAGTCCCGCAACGAGCGCAACCCTCGCCCTGTGTTGCCAGCACGTCATGGTGGGAACTCACGGGGGACCGCCGGGGTCAACTCGGAGGAAGGTGGGGATGACGTCAGATCATCATGCCCCTTACGTCCAGGGCTTCACGCATGCTACAATGGCCGGTACAACGGGATGCGACACGGCGACGTGGAGCGGATCCCTGAAAACCGGTCTCAGTTCGGATTGGAGTCTGCAACCCGACTCCATGAAGGCGGAGTCGCTAGTAATCGCGGATCAGCAACGCCGCGGTGAATGCGTTCCCGGGCCTTGTACACACCGCCCGTCAAGTCATGAAAGTGGGTAGCACCCGAAGCCGGTGGCCTAACCCTTCGTGGGATGGAGCCGTCTAAGGTGAGACTCGTGATTGGGACTAAGTCGTAACAAGGTAGCCGTACCGGAAGGTGCGGCTGGATCACCTCCTTTCTACGGAGTTTTTTTTCAGGACGCCGGCTTGGCGTCCGTCGTGCGGCCCATGCGTCGGGAACGGTTCCCGGTTTCGCGTGGGCGTGCTGGTGTGGAAGAGATCGTTGGCTTCGCGGGTTCCTTTTGTGGGTCCGGGGAGTGGTGCGGATATGCTTTTGGGTTCCCGGACCGCCACCCGCGACTTGGTCGCGCGCGGTTTTCCGGGTGTCCCCTTGGGGCGGTCGGCCGGCCGGTGTGCCGTGTCCGGATCGTTTCTTGGGTGCGTGGTGGTTTGAGAACTGGATAGTGGACGCGAGCAATGCGATGGCATGTTTCTTGCCGTCGTTTGCTTTATCGCGATTTCGCCAGGCTCTTCTTTTTGGAGTCTGGTTTCGAGATCGATCGTTTTGTGATCATTGTTTACAGTGTGATGATCTGTCGTCTGGCGTGGAGAAGCTTATCATCAGGTTTTTTCGGGGCGTGTGCCGCCCTGAAGGGCGTATGGTGGATGCCTTGGCAGACAGTACCGATGAAGGACGTTTGAGGATGCGATAAGCCTCGGGGAGCCTCCAACATGGCTTCGATCCGAGGATTTCCGAATGGGGCAACCCGCCGGCCGTCATGGGCCGGCACGGAACCGTGTTGTTCCGGGGGTACGCAGGGAAGTGAAACATCTCAGTACCTGCAGGAAGGGATACTCCGTGAGTAGTGGCGAGCGAAAGCGGATCAGACCAAACCATGGGCGCGTGATACCCGTCGGGGGTTGCGTTCGTGGTGTTGTGGGAGCGTGTGTCCCGGTTCCGACGGACCGGGCGGGAGTCATAAAACGGCTTGCCAGGGGAACAGGCTTGAAGGCCTGGCCGCAGAGGGTGCCAGCCCCGTACCTGGAAGCTTGCCGTCTTCCGATCATGCGTCCCAAGTAGCGCGGGCCTCGTGGAATCCCGTGTGAATCGGCCCCGACCGTGGGGTAAGTCTAAGCATACCTGTCTGACCGATAGCGTACCAGTACCGTGAGGGAAAGGTGAAAAGCACCCCGGGAGGGGAGTGAAAGAGTTCCTGAAACCGTGCGCCTACAATCCGTCGGAGCCTCCTTGTGGGGTGACGGCGTGCCTATCGAAAAATGAGTCTGCGAGTCAGTGGTGCGTGGCGAGGCTAACCCGTCGTGGGGGAGCCGTAGCGAAGGCGAGTCTCAAAAGGCGTTTTGAGTCGCGTGCCCTGGACCCGAAGCGGGATGATCTAGCCCTGGGCAGGTTGAAGCGCGGGTAAGACCGCGTGGAGGACCGAACCCACCTGGGTTGAAAACCGGGGGGATGACTTGGGGCTAGGGGTGAAAGGCCAATCAAATTCCGTGATAGCTGGTTCTCTCCGAAATGCATTTAGGTGCAGCGTCGGTTGATTGCATCGCGGGGGTAGAGCTACTGGATGCTTGCGGGCCCGTGTGGGGTACCAATAGCAGCCAAACTCCGAATACCGTGGATGTGTATTCCGGCAGTGAGTCGGCGGGGGATAAGCTCCGTCGTCGAGAGGGAGACAGCCCAGATCGTCGTCTAAGGTCCCGAAGCGTGTGCTAAGTGGGAAAGGATGTGGAGTCGCATAGACAGCCAGGAGGTTGGCTCAGAAGCAGCCATCCTTGAAAGAGTGCGTAACAGCTCACTGGTCTAGTGGTTCCGCGCCGACAATGTAGCGGGGCTCAAGCACACCACCGAAGACGCGGCAACGGCCTTTGTGGCTGTTGGGTAGGAGAGCGTCCCCCGAGGGGCGAAGCGGCGGCGCAAGCCGGCCGTGGACTTCGGGGGAGTGAGAATGCAGACATGAGTAGCGAGAGACGGGTGAGGATCCCGTCCGCTGGATGACCAAGGGTTCCGGGGCCACGTTCGTCGTCCCCGGGTGAGTCGGGTCCTAAGGCGAGGCCGACAGGCGTAGTCGAATGGATGAACGGGTGGATATTCCCGTACCGGCAGCGAACCGCAAGAGCCGAACGGATGAGTACTAACCTCCGGTCGCGTGGCGTCGTTCCCTTCGGGGTTCGGGGCGCGCGGTCGTTGGGAATGTAGTCCTGGTAGGTTAGCGCACAGGGGTGACACGGAATGGGAGCCGGCCGCGGAGGTGGTTTTCCGTGGTCAAGCACGCAGCCCGTCCCATAGGCAAATCCGTGGGACATGTAGGGTGAGGTGCGATGATGGGCGCCTTTTTGGCGCGATATCCGGTGGTCCAGGCCGTCGAGAAAAGCCTCGGCGCGAGGGGCGTTGCCGCCCGTACCCCAAACCGACACTGGTGGTCAGGTAGAGAATACCAAGGCGATCGAGCGAATCCTGGTCAAGGAACTCGGCAAATCACTCCCGTGCCTTCGGTATAAGGGAGACCCCTGATGGTGATGGAACTCGCTTCCGGAGCTTTCGGGGGTGGCACAGACCAGGGGGTAGCGACTGTTTACCAAAAACACAGGTGCATGCGAAGGCGCAAGCCGCTGTATATGCACTGACGCCTGCCCGGTGCCGGAAGGTTAAGAGGATCCGTCAGCCCTCGGGCGAAGCGGTGAATTCAAGCCCCGGTAAACGGCGGTGGTAACTATAACCATCCTAAGGTAGCGAAATTCCTTGTCGGGTAAGTTCCGACCTGCACGAATGGCGTAACGACTTCCCCACTGTCTCGACCAGGAGCTCGGCGAAATTGCAGTACGAGTAAAGATGCTCGTTAAGCGCAGAAGGACGAAAAGACCCCGGGACCTTTACTATACCTTGGTATTGGCGTTAGGCGCGGATTGTGTAGCATAGGCGGGAGGCTTCGAAGCGGTGGCGCCAGCCATCGTGGAGCCGCAAGGTGAAATACCGCTCTGTTCTCGTTTGACGTCTCACCTCGAACAGTGATCCTGTTCAGGGACAGTGCCTGGCGGGTAGTTTAACTGGGGCGGTTGCCTCCCAAAGAGTAACGGAGGCGCTCAAAGGTCCGCTCAGCCCGGTTGGCAATCGGGTTTCGAGTGTAATCGCACAAGCGGGCTTGACTGCGAGGACGACGGTCCGGGCAGGGACGAAAGTCGGAGATAGTGATCCGGTGCCGGCGCACGGGCGCGGCATCGCTCAACGGATAAAAGGTACCCCGGGGATAACAGGCTGATCATTCCCAAGAGTCCATATCGACGGGATGGTTTGGCACCTCGATGTCGGCTCGTCGCATCCTGGGGCTGGAGCAGGTCCCAAGGGTTCGGCTGTTCGCCGATTAAAGCGGCACGCGAGCTGGGTTCAGAACGTCGTGAGACAGTTTGGTCTCTATCCTCTGCGCTCGTTGGAATCCTGAGGAGGCCTGCCCATAGTACGAGAGGACCTGGGTGGACGGACCTCTGGTATGCCGGTTGTCGCGCCAGCGGCATGGCCGGTTGGCTACGTTCGGGAGGGATAACCGCTGAAAGCATCTAAGCGGGAAGCCTGCTCCAAGATTAGGATTCCTTGACGCTCCTCGGAGCGTCCGAAGCCCGCATGTTGAACACGTGTTCGATAGGCCGGGGGTGGAAGTCCCGCGAGGGATGGAGCCGACCGGTACTAACGGGCGAACGCGGCACACTTTCCGATCCATGTCTGGTGGGTTGGGTCTCGTCCTGTGGTGGTTCTTCTCGTTGGATGGCGGGGAATGCTGTTTCCTGTGGTCACAATGACGATGATCGGTAAGGCGTTTGATTTGCTTCGCGTCCGTTGTCCGGTTCCCGGACCGCCACGATCGGAATCGTGGTCGGTTCCGTTCCCGGCCGATCCGTGTGGTCGGCCGTTCAGAGTGGTTTTGCGGTGGTCATGGCCCAGGTGAGACGCCCGGTCCCTTTCCGAACCCGGAAGCTAAGGCCTGGCTGCGGCGATGGTACTGCACTCGAGAGGGTGTGGGAGAGTAGCGCGCCGCCGCATTCGACTGTTTGGAGGACCTTCCGGTCGAGTCCCTGATGGGATTCCCGGAAGGTCCTTTTCGTATTTCCCTGGGGTTCCCGTCGAGCTTCGGCTCCGGGAACCCCTTTTTTTTTGTTTTTCTTCCGGTGTTCGTTTCCCGCGGCGTGCGGGAGGCTCCCATTCCACAACACCCCCGCATCACATGGTCTGTCAGCGTGACTGTTATTAATGATGTGATGAGGCTCACGCGTTACGTCCGCGCGGGTTCCAGAGAATCACGTTACGATGGAAAACGGCAGAAGCCCGATGATTGACAATCAGCGAAAGGACCGATGATGACTCTTCTGCAGCATGAACTGACCGATTTTAAGGTGAACGCGTTCCAGAACAACGAGTTCCATGAGGTGACCAAGGCTGATGTACTCGGCCACTGGTCCCTGTTCTTCTTCTACCCGGCTGATTTCACCTTCGTGTGCCCTACTGAGCTTGAGGATCTGGCCCGCAACTACGCCAAGTTCAAGGAAATTGGATGCGAGGTCTACTCCGTCTCCTGCGACACCCATTTCGTGCATAAGGCATGGCATGATGCCAATGAAAAGATTGCTAAGATTCAATATCCGATGCTTGCCGACCCGACCGCTCTATTGGCCAAAGATCTCGACACCTACAACGAAGTTGATGGCATGGCCGAACGCGGTGACTTCATCGTGAGCCCCGAAGGCAAGGTCGTGGCCTATGAGGTCATCTCCTCTAACGTAGGACGCAATGCCGAAGAACTACTACGCCGTGTGCAAGCCTCTCAGTTCGTCCACGAACATGGCGATCAGGTCTGCCCAGCTAACTGGACTCCGGGCGAGGACACTATCGAACCTAGCCTCGATCTTGTTGGCCAACTGTGATCGTCGCTTGATGGACGAATTATCAATCTAATCCGACAAGGTTGCCCGGAGAATCTCCGGGCAACCCCTCGAACAGCCAGATCAAGGCACAAAGGGAGTCGTTATGTCTCGAGATGATTTGTACGATGTCGTAGTTGTCGGCGGCGGTCCCGCTGGTCTGACGGCGGGATTGTATCTGGCCCGCGCCCGATATCGAGTGTTGATTCTCGAGAAAGACGATTTCGGCGGACAGATCACTATCACCAATGAGGTGGTCAACTATCCGGGCGTCGGTCGCACCACTGGCCGTGCGCTTACCCAGACCATGCGTCAACAGGCGCAGGACTTTGGCGCTGAATTCCTTTCCGCCGAAGCCATCGGCCTCGATGTGCATGGCGACGTCAAAACCGTGCATACCTCGCGCGGCGACTTGAAGGCTTTTGGCATTCTCCTTGCCACCGGTGCCAGCCCACGCAAACTAGGGTTCGAAGGGGAGTCCGAATACGCTGGTCGCGGTGTGGCCTACTGCGCCACCTGCGATGGCGAATTCTTCACCGGCAAGGAAGTGCTGGTGGTCGGCGGAGGGTTCGCCGCAGCTGAGGAATCCGTGTTCCTGACCACATACGCCTCCAAAGTCACTGTTCTCGTGCGGGAACAGGACTTCACCTGCGACGCCACGGTAGCCGCCGCAGCCAAAAACAATCCGAAAATCGAGGTGCGTTACCAAGTCGAGCTGCAAGGCGTCACTGCTGGGCAAGGCGGTTTACGTGAAGCCGCGATCCTGAACCGGGCCACTGGCCAGACCGAAACGTGGAGGCCTGCTGACGGTGGTACGTTCGGCGTGTTCGTGTTCGCAGGATATGTGCCCGCCACGGATTTGGTGCGCGGCGTGGTGGAGCTGGACGATTATGGTTACGTGGTCACGCACGGCTATCTTGAAACCTCGGTGCCGGGCGTGTACGCGGCCGGTGATCTGCGGACCAAAAACCTGCGGCAAGTGGTTACTGCCACCGCTGATGGCGCTATTGCCGCGGTGGAGTTGGAACGGTACGCCAAGCGGATGAGCGAGAAGACCGGCTTGATGCCACAGCGTCCGGCCTCTTACGTCTATGAGCAGTCCACAGCGAAGACAAATGCCGCCTCGGTGGTCGGCACCACGCCCGCGCCGGCACCCGCCAAACGCAGCGCCGATGCCGCTGCCGCGGCGAACACCGTCAGGAAGTCCGGCGAATTGTTCTCCGACGCCACCAGACAGCAGCTCAACGTGGTCTTTGGCCGCATGTCTCGGCCGGTCACGCTTGCTCTGGAACTGGACGATACGCCGCTGTCCACGGAACTGCGGGGATTCATTGATGCGTTGGTCGCGTTGTCCGGCGGCAAGCTGAAATCGACGGTGGTTGATGGCGAGTACAAGAAGGACGGTACGGGCCGTGCGGTGTTCGACGTCGACAGTGTGCTGCCCGCCGCGCGCCCATGTGTGCGCATGGTGGTGGACGGCGAGCCGACCGGCCTCGCCTTCCATGGTGTGCCTTCCGGCCATGAATTCAATTCGTTTGTGCTGGGCCTGTACAACGTGGCCGGTCCCGGTCAGCCGTTGGACGATGATCTGATCGAACGGGCGCGGTCCATCACGGACCCGTTGGACATCATGATTCTCGTCTCGCTCACCTGCACGATGTGCCCGGAGACCGTGCTCGCTTCCCAGCGTATCGCCTCGCTGAACCCGGCCGTGCGCGTCGAGGCTTACGATGTTGCGCACTTCCCCGAGCTCAAGGACCATTATGGTGCGATGAGCGTGCCCTGCATCGTCATCACACGGGCTGACGGCACGCAGCAGGTTGAGTTCGGTAAGAAAAGCATCCCGCAGATGCTCGAATTGGTCGGCGCGTAGGCACTCGATATCATTTAATGCCGGACATCATAAAGCTGCTGATGAACTGGCGCTGGAAAATGAAGAACGCGATGAGCAACGGTGCAATGACGAGCATGGTCGCGGCGGACAGGATGAGATTAATGATTTACAGGATCATGCTGTTTGCAGAATCGTTTTTCCGGTGTGGGCTGCAAAGGTTGATCCCATGTGGGACGAGCAAGAGCATCAGTATCAGAATAATATTTACATAGATGAGTAACAAAGACTCTGGTAGTCAGCATGACTGCCAGAGTTGACAGGCAGCATAAAAATGATGGAATCCTTTCATGCCGTGGCGGGCACGGGTTCGATGACAAGTCGGCCTCCAAGGGCATCGACGACCTTGACGATGGTGCGGAAACTTGGGTTGCCTTCTTTGTTGAGGCTTTTGTAGAGGCTTTCGCGGCCGACTCCGGCTTCCTTGGCGATTTGGCCCATGCCACGCGCCTTGGCTATGTCGCCGATGGCGGCCTGCAGAAGCGCCGGGTCACCGGTTTCCGCGGCGGCGTTGAGGTATGCGATGGCGTCTTCTTCGTTTTCGATGTATTCGCTGGCATCAAAATTGCTGATGCTTACCATTGTCCCTCCTTGATAAGTGATTCGAGCATTTTCTGTGCCTCTTTTATGGTCTTGTCCTGTCCGGTCTTGTCCCCGCCGGCGAGCAGCAACATGATTTGATTGCCTTTCTGGGCGAAGTAGACGCGGTAGCCTGGGCCGAAGAAGAAACGCAATTCGTTCACGCCTTTACCGACCGGGTGCATATCGCCGACCGGTTGTCCCGCCAGTGCACACTGTCTGATCCGGGCAGTGATCCGCGCTTTGGCGGCATGGTCGCGCAGCCTATGCAACCACTTGCGGAACTGGTCGGTTTGTTGGATTTCCATATGCATTATTGTATCCTGCAAGATACAATAATGCAAGCGTGGCGGTCTCTGCCCGTGACAGGAGCATATATATGGGAACGCCTCGGCTGCTGGACCGGTTCATCACAGCAGCCGAGGCGTTTGATAAAGACTTTTATGGAATCTTACTTGCTGAAAACCTTCTTAAACAAGGTGGAGGAGGCCTTGGCGAAGGCGAACTGGCTGAGGCCGGCATCCATGGAAACGGTGTTGGCGTTGGCGATCTGGTCGAAGGTGTTGTTCTGCATTTTTTCTTCCTTTCACGCGGCTCGTCGTTTCGTTTGTTGGTTCATGCTTCGTGTGGAGCCGTTTGTTCTGTTGTGGCTTCATTGTAAGCATCCCTCTGGTGCGGGGTCTCGCCGGTTTCGTCGCTTCTTTTGTATTTTCATCTGGTAAACAGAAGTAAATGCTTGTGACAGAGGTGGATTGCATATGCATGGGTGCTTCGCGGAAGCTGATTCTGAGTGCCGTTGCATGTTACAGCAGTGATAGCGATGTGCAGCTTTCACGTTCGACGAGCTGTGTGGGAAGAATGAAGTAATTCTGGTCTACCTTTCCTTCCCGCGCTTCGAGAATCCGATCGATGCATTGTCTGGCGATGAGATCGAATGGCTGCCTGATGGTCGTCAGGGATGGACACATGCTTGCCGCAGGATAGACATCGTCGAAACCGATGATCGATAACTGTTCGGGCAGACTGATGCTGTGCTGTCGGGCAGCGCGATAGACGTTGATCGCGCCGAGATCATTGAACGCGAAGATGGCGGTCGGTCTGTCCTGCTCCCTCATTTCCAGGAGATCGCATGCCGCCTTGTATGCCTTGTCGGATACGTAGTCGCCAACCTTGATGAGATGCGGATCCGCGCTGATGCCGTTTTTCTGCAGCGCCGCCATGTATCCGCTAAGTCGCGCTTGCGAGGATTGTGAATTGGTGGGGCCGGTGATGACGGCGATTCGTCGGTGCCCTAATGATATGAGATATTGCGTGGCGAGCATTCCTCCGGTCCAGTTATCAATGCCCACCCCCAATGCGTCAGCGGAGACCTGGCCGACCGGATCGACAATTACATATGGGATGTTCCGCGTCTGTAGTAGCGATTCCTCGGCCGATGAGATATTTGATAAGAGAAGTATGACGCCTAGAGGGTTGCGTTCGATGGCGTTACGGAGACAGCTGCTGGCCTCGTTTCTTGTTGAGTATTCTTCGGAATCCGGTCCGGCGCAGCTTACGGTGATGCCGATGCCAAACTCTCTGGCGTATGAAGTTGTCTCCTTGACCATCTCCATGGATCCGTTGTTGGTCATTTCGCTGACGACCAGTTCGATTGACCGCATGGTTTTGGTTGTGGGAAGTTTTTTGCGGAACCCGGCTTCTTCGAGGAGCAGTTCCACCCTATCGCGGGTCTCGTCGGAGACTCCATCACGGCCGTTGATGACCTTGGACACGGTGGCAGGGGATACTCCCGCCACTTGGGCGATATCGGAGACCTTCGGTCTGTTTGTTGTTTTGATCGTGGTCATGACTCTTCTCTTTTTCGTACGCGACGCTGCAAAAACGTTACCTATAGGATAGCGAAATTTTCGTTACTTTAAAACAGCTTTTTTATCGGCGTGTTGCTATCTATATCGCAGAAATGGGTGTCGTGGACATTGGTTGCCCGCTGTTCTCTGGATGAACGCGATATGCATATATCGTTGCAATAAAGCCCTTTTAAGACGGAAAAACAAGATAGAGAAAATTTCGCCACGCGCAGCGAAGTTTTATTTGCTCTTTTTTGCAGAACCTTGTATATTGAAGAACGTACCGATGGATGAAACGGCAATGGCAACGATGTTGTTGGCAGGCTCATTCAGACGGGTTAAGAAGAAAGAGAAAAACTATGACAAATGCAACGGCGAAACCGGATACTTCCGGGATGCGCAAGCCGAAGCGCGAGTACATAGGCATTTTATATTGTCTTCCATACGTGGTGGTCTTCCTATTCGGCATGATCATCCCGATGTTCTACGCGCTTTATCTCAGCTTCTTCAAGCAGTCCCTTCTCGGTGGCACCACATTCGCGGGCTTCGATAACTTTCTAGCTGCATTTAAGGATGAAGCACTGTGGAGCGGTTTCAGAAGAGTGCTGATTTATGCAGCGATTCAGATTCCTCTCAATTTGATCCTTTCCCTTGCGGCGGCGCTCATTCTGGACTCCCAGAGAATCCGCCATATCGCAGTGCCGCGAATTTTGCTGTTCCTGCCATACGCGGTTCCGGGTGTGATTGCAGCACTAATGTGGGGATATATCTATGGCGACAAGTATGGACTTGTCGGTCAGATTGCGTCTATGATCGGGGCCACTGCGCCGAATATGCTTTCTGAAAAGCTCATGCTGTTCGCCATTGCAAACATCTGCACTTGGTGTTCTCTTGGCTACAACATGCTGATTTATTATTCTGCACTGATCGGTATTCCGAACGAGCTATACGAATCCGCTCGTATCGATGGCGCATCCGAGCTGCGTATCGCATGGTCGGTAAAGATTCCGCAGATTAAGGGATCCATTATGATGACCGTGCTCTTCTCGGTGATTGGCACGCTTCAGTTGTTCAACGAACCGAGCATCTTGATGAATTCCGCGCCGAATGTGATCACCAGTAACTACACGCCGAATCTCTACGCATATAACCTTGCGTTCAACGGCCAGAACCTCAACTACGCTGCAGCTGTCTCCTTGGTGATTGGTGTCATCGTTATGGGTCTTGTCGCAGTTGTGAAGGTCATTGGCAATAAGTGGGAGAACAAGTGATGAGTGAAGCAAGTGCAAAACCACGTTCCAAGTCGCTGCAGCGCAGAGACGCCAAGCTGGCGCTCAAGGCAAGCCAACGCTATAAGCGTATGCAGCAGCGTGAGGCAGCTCCAAAGCTGACCGGCAAGCAGCGTGTGCTCAACTGGCTGCTGCACATCATTATGGCTATGATGGTCATCTACTGCCTCGTGCCGTTGCTTTGGGTGTTCTTCTCTGCAACAAAGACCAACGAGGGCATGTTTAGCTCCTTTGGTCTATGGTTCGATGACAAGAATGTGTTCTGGCAGAATGTTCAGGAAACTCTTGCATATCAGCATGGTACATATGCGCGGTGGTTGCTTAACACGGTGATGTATGCAGTTGTCGCCGGATTTGGTGCCACTATCATCGCCACTCTCGCAGGTTACGCCATTGCTACAATGCGGTTCCCCGGCCGTAATAGTCTGTTGGCGATAACTTTGGCATTCATGTCCATTCCGGCCACGGTCATCTCTGTCCCGCTGTTCCTCATGTACTCGAAGATTGGTCTGGTTGGTACCCCATGGGCAGTGATTATTCCGCAGCTGGCCACGCCGTTCGGCCTGTACCTGATGATTATTTATGCGCAGACATCGGTGCCTACTTCTCTCCTTGAAGCGGCTAAGCTCGATGGCGCAAATTCTTGGACCATCTTCTGGAAGGTTGCCTTCCCGCTATTGTCTCCAGGATTCGTCACTGTACTGCTGTTCACGCTGGTTGGTGTCTGGAACAACTACTTCCTGCCGCTGATCATGCTCTCCGATACCAACGATTACCCGATGACGGTCGGTTTGAACATGTGGTTGAAGATGGGTGCCGAAGGTACTGCGGACGGTCAGATTCCGAACAACTATATTGTCACCGGCTGCCTCATTGCAGTTGCTCCGTTGATCATCGCATTCATGTTCCTGCAGAAGTACTGGCAGTCTGGCCTTTCGGCTGGTGCAGTCAAGCAGTGAACCCTCGCCGCACGGTTATTGACGATCACCCATTCGTTGCTCTAATGACCGTGCGGCATCCACACCCATTTAAAGAATAACAATAAGACAGTAATTCATGACACACAAAGGAGTAATCATGAAGAAGATGACCAGAATCGTCAGTGCGCTGGCGGCGCTTACTATGGTAGCCAGCGTTGCGGCTTGTGGCTCAAGTACCGGTGCCAAGGACACTAAAACTGCAGTCACCGTAGAAGATATTAACAGCGCCCTCACTGATACTTCCAAAAAAGTTGAGCTGAACGTATGGGGTTTCTCCGGAAAGCAGATGGCAGGGCCGATTGAAGCTTTCCAGAAGAAGTACCCGCACATCAAAATTAAATTCACCAACACCGGCGCGGCAAGTGACCATTTCACCAAGTTCCAGAATGTCGTTGCTGCTAATAAAGATGTTCCGGATGTCGTGCAGATGAGTGCTGACCGATTCGAACAGTACGCTATTTCTGGAGCTCTGCTGAATTTCGCCAACGATGATATCGAAAAGGCGTGGAGCAAGCTTTATGCAAAGACCGCTTGGAGCCAGGTGCATTATGCTGGTGGCCTGTGGGGCGTGCCGACTGATGCCACTCCTTTGGCTATGTATGTGCGTAAGGACATTCTCGACGAGCATAATCTCAAGGTGCCAACCACTTGGCAGGAATTCTATGAAGAAGGCGTCAAACTCCACAAGGAAGATCCCAGCAAGTACATGGGTGTCCTCATCAATAACGATATCTCCTGCTTTACGGATTTGCTGCGTTCGGCTGGTGCACGCCCTTGGAAAGTCAATTCTGTCGATGACATCAGCCTGAGCATGACTTCTGGCACTACCAAGGAGTTCATTGAATTCCTGCAAAAGTGCCTTCAAGATGGGGTCATGGAGGCTGCTCCAGGCTGGACCGATGCGTTCAACCGTGCCACGAATGAGGGTACCTATGCCACTTATATTTCTCAGAACTGGCAAGGCAACTCCTACAAGGGACAGAATCCATCTCTTAAGGGTCTGATTCAGGTAACGCTGCCACCTGCATTCGGCGATTCTGCCGATGATTTCAAGTCTTCTTCCGTCGGCTCCATGATGAGTGTTTCCGCGGCATGCCCTAAGGACAAGCAGGCTGCAGCTCTTGCCTTCATCAACTGGCTCGATTCTGACAAGGAAGCAATTCAGTCTTGGCAGGATAACAACCATGGCAACTACTTCATGGCAGCTTCCGCTTACCAAGATAGCGAAGACATCCGCAATATGAAGGAAACAGATGGATACTTTGTCAATACTGACGTGAACTCTGTCTACTTCGAGTCCATGGACAAGGTCAATACTGATTGGGAGTATCTTCCGTTCATGTCTCAGGTTGGAGTCGTATACAAGGATGTCATCACTCCTGAAATGAAGGTTGGCGGTGACATGGTCGGCGCTATGGCCAAGGCTCAGCAGAAGCTCAAGACCTACGCAAAGGACAACGGCTTCAAGGTCACCACCGACGCCGACTGACATCCGGTTGCCCGCCACTGCTAGGGAGGGCGGCCGAATGGCCGTCCTCCCTTTTTGAGATTAAACATTTTTCCAAAGAAGGAAGCGCATCGTGAGCGTTATTACCAAAGTCACCACCTATGATTTCCGATTCCCGACATCGGCCACCTTCTCTGGCTCCGACGCCATGAACCCCGATCCGGATTATTCCTCCGCCTACGTTGTCATCGCCACGGATGCTGGTGATTCCGGCAATGGATTCGTCTTCACCATCGGCCGCGGCAATGATGTCGTCGTCCGAGCCATCGACTCCATGTCCGAAACCCTTATCGGACGTAACGTCGAGGAACTGCTCGACAACATGCGTCTCGCATGGGATCTGTTCGTGCGCGATTCGCAGCTGCGCTGGCTCGGCCCTGAGAAGGGCGTCGAGCATATGGCCATTGGCGCCGTGCTTTCGGCTCTGTGGGACCTCAAGGCCAAGCGCGCCGGCAAGCCGCTCTGGCTGCTCCTTTCCGAGATGGAGCCTGAAGAGCTCGTTGCGACTCTCGACTTCCGCTACCTGACCGATGCCCTCACTCCGCAGGAAGCCATCGAGATTCTGCGTGCCGCCCAGGAAGGCAAGGCGGAACGCATCGCCCACCTCAAGGAAGTCGGCTATCCGGGATATTCAACCGCAGCTGGATGGCTCGGCTATTCCGACGAGAAGATGGTCCGTTTGGCCAAGCAAGAGACCGAGGTCATGGGCTTCAAGCAGATCAAGCTTAAGGTCGGTCAAAACCTCGAAGACGATCTGCGCAGGCTCAAGCTCGCCCGTGAAGCGGTCGGCCCGGACATCGCCATCGCCGTAGATGCCAACCAGGTCTGGGATGTGCCACAGGCCATTGAATGGATCGGCAAATTCAATGACTACGATCTCGCGTGGGTTGAGGAACCGACCTGCCCGGATGACGTGCTTGGACATGCTGCAATCCAGAAGGCCATCGATCCAATTCCGGTGGCCACCGGCGAACAGATGCAGAACCGAGTCATGTACAAGCAGTACCTGCAGGCTGGCAGCTTCAAGGTCATGCAGATTGACGCGACCCGAGTCGCCGGTCCCCAGGAAATCGTCCTCGAATACCTGCTCGCCAAGAAGTTCGGCGTCAAGGTCTGCCCTCACGCGGGTGGTGTCGGCCTGTGCGAAGCCATCAGCCAACTTGCGATGTTCGATTACGTGTCCGTCTCTGGCGAGATGGAGGACCGCGTCGTCGAATACGTGGACAACCAGCATGAGTACTTCGTACATCCAACCGTCATCAAGAACGGACGATACGTTGCACCGCTCGCTCCGGGCAACGGCACGGAGATGAAGCTCGACGAATGCATGAAGTACCTGCACAAGGACTAGTCGGAAGGACCTGAGATGGACCTGCATCTTAAGAACAAGGTGATTATTGTCACCGGAGGATTCAAAGGCATCGGCAAGGGCATAACGCTGCGGCTGGCCGAAGAAGGCGCCATTCCGGTGGTGCTGAATCGTTCGGATGGTGCCGACGACGAATTCCGACAGGATATCGAACAGATCACCGATTCGTATGACACCTATCTGATTGACCTAAACAACACCGACGAGATCGCCCCCATTGTTGAATCGGTCATGAAGAAATACGGCCATATCGATGGTGTGGTCAACAATGCCGGAAGAAACGACAATCTCGCGCTCGAGACCACGTCATGGCGTCAGTTCGAGGAGTCTCTTCACGGCAACCTGACCCACTATTACGAGCTGGTTCATCAGTGCGTGCCAGCGCTCAAGGCCAGCAAGGGCTCAGTGGTCAATATCGGTTCCAAGACCGCATTGACCGGTCAGGGCAAGACTAGCGCCTACGCTGCGGCAAAAGGCGCGATTCTGGGCCTGACCCGCGAGTGGGCCGCTGCCCTCGCCCCGGACGAGGTTCGAGTCAATGCCGTTGTCGTGGCCGAAGCGTGGACACCGCTGTACGCGCAATGGATCAAGACGTTCGGCGACGAGCAGGCGCAGCGTGAGCAGTTGGCGAAGATCACCGACAGGATTCCTCTCGGTCACCGTATGACCGAGACTTCGGAAATCGCGGACACCGTGGTTTTCCTTCTGTCCGACAGGTCCTCGCACACCACCGGACAATGGGTCTTCCCCGACGGCGGATACGTCCACCTCGATAGGGCACTCGACTAGGACGCACGACATGCAGAGGATCATCGACTCGCATTTCCATATCTGGGACCCATCCGTCCAACCGCTTTCATGGCTCGACGGTACGGATGGGTCCATCACCCGCCGTTACGACATGGACTGCCTCAAACGCGCCTATGCCTCATACAATGAGCACCACCCAGACGCTGCGGTCAATTTCATCGGCGGTGTGTATGTGGAAGTCGACACGGAAGATACGTCATTGGAAGATCGGCTGCTGTCCGAAAACCATGATCCTCTGCTGTTGGCAACATCTATGCGGTCCACTGTCGGACCGGCCATGCGCGTGCCGCTGTACGCGCATGGCGTTCGTGAGCCATTGCATACGCCGACATCGCCGCGGTTCCGGTGCCTGCAAAATGACTTCATCCGCGGTTTGCAGCTTATGGCCGATAAGAACATGCCATTCGACGCATGCGTAAGAGTGGATGAGCTTGGCGATTTAGCTCAGGCTTGTGAGCAGGTGCCCGAAGCGACCGTCATCGTTGACCATATGGGCAACATATCCGATCTTCATAATCTCGAATCCTCATCCGATGCCCTGCATAGGCTCGGAGAGCTGCCAAACGTGTACGTCAAGGTATCGGGGTATCCCACCGATGACCTACGATTCGTCTCAACCCTGCTCGATCTCGCACAAGCCGCGTTCTCGAACAAGAGGTTGCTGTACGCGTCGAATTGGCCTGTCGTTGGTTTATATGCCGATTTCGACAGTCATCTGTCAATCCTGCTCAACCGTTTCGCGGGAAACGACGACTTCTTCCTCAATAACGCGCGGAACGCCTACCATATCGTCGAAAGGAAAAAATCATGACTTGCAACGCCCAATTCGAAGGCGTGTTCTGCCCCTCCATCACCATCACGAACGCGGATGGGACCATTGACTACGATAATTGGGGCAAGCACCTTGACCATCTCATCGACGCGGGCATCGACGGTGTGCTGCTGTTCGGCAGCATCGGAGAATTCTACGCCATCGACGTCAAGGCGAAGGCGGAAGCGGTGCGTTTCGCCGTCTCGAAAGTCGCCGGACGCATGAAGGTGCTCGTCGGCGTGGGAGACACCAACCTAGACAATGTGAGAACATTGGCGGCGGAAAGCGAAGCAGCCGGAGCCGATGCATTGGTTGCAGTATCCCCGTACTATTTCGGACCATCCCCGGATTGCGCGAAGCGCTACTTCTCTGCGGTGGCCAAAGCAACGACGTTGCCGGTCATTCTTTACAACTTCCCAGCCAGGACGGGCAACGACCTCACCCCTGAGCTGGTGGCGGATCTCGCAGCGGAGAACCAGAACATCATCGGCATCAAAGACACCGTCGACACCATCAGCCACACCAGGAAGGTCATCGCTGCCGTTCGTAAGGTGAATCCATCGTTCAGCGTGCTGTCCGGATTCGACGAGTACTACACCGTCAACCGAATCAGTGGAGGCAATGGCGTGCTGTGCGGATTGACCAATGTGGAGCCGGAGACTTTCGTCAGCCTGCATCATGCATGGCAGTCCGGTGATTACGCCACGGCCATCAAATCGGCTGAACGCATTTCCTATCTGATGCGCCTGTACGATACTGCCGACCTGTTCATCAGCGCCATCAAGGGCGCGGTCAAGGCGAAGGGATTGCCAATCGACACGTCCATCCATGAACCCGCCGTGCAGCTGACCGACGAACAGTACCGCAATATCCAGAGCATTCTCGGCAAGTAACAATCAAATAAGTCTGAAGACAAGCAGGAGCAGCTATGCTGAAAGGGATACCGTCGATCATACAGCCCGATTTATTGAAGATTCTCAGTGAAATGGGCCATGGCGATACTATAGTTCTCGCGGACGCCCACTTTCCCGCTGAGTCATTGGGGGTTCATTCCCATGTGATCAGATACGACGGTCAGCCCATCGAACCACTTCTCGATGCAGTGATGCAGCTTATACCGTTGGATCAATATACGGAGCATCCGGTGTTTTTGATGGATAAGGTTCCTGGAGACGCCGTCGACACCCCGATATGGGATCGGTATCGTCGGGTAATCGCCAAGCATGAGCCTGACAGGCAAACGGCTATTGGCATGCTGGAACGGTTCGCCTTTTATGATGAGGCCGAAAAAGCCTACTGCATCGTTGCAACAGGTGAGCAGTCACAGTATGCGAACATCATTATCAGAAAAGGCGTTATCCGTTAATTCCTGTGTAGGAGCAAAAATGAGCAATCCAACAAATGATGGTATCAACTTGAATTACCTCGCAAACGTACGTCCCTCGTCGCGGCAACTCGTCTGGCAGCGTATGGAGATGTATGCCTTCATACACTTCGGCATGAACACCATGACAGACAGAGAATGGGGTCTTGGACATGAGGATCCGGCGCTGTTCAATCCACAGAATGTAGATGTGGAACAGTGGATGGATGCGCTGGTAGCTGGTGGAATGACTGGTGTCATCTTGACGTGCAAGCACCATGATGGATTCTGCCTGTGGCCATCGCGTTACACGCAGCATACCATTGCCGCCTCGCCATGGAGGGGCGGGAAAGGGGATCTCGTTCGTGAGGTCAGTGAGTCAGCCAGACGTCATGGACTAAAGTTCGGCGTATACCTGTCTCCGTGGGATCGGACCGAAGACTCCTATGGCAAAGGCAAGTCATATGACGATTTCTACGTCGGACAATTGACTGAGTTGCTCACCCAATACGGACCGATTTTCTCCGTATGGCTGGATGGTGCCAATGGTGAGGGCAAGAACGGCAAGACTCAGTATTACGACTGGGATCGTTACTACAACGTCATTCGCTCACTTCAACCCAATGCGGTGATATCCGTATGCGGTCCCGACGTTCGTTGGGCTGGAAATGAAGCCGGACATGTACGTGACAACGAATGGAGTGTCGTGCCTCGTCGCCTGCGTTCGGCGGAGCTGACTATGGAAAATTCACAGCAGGAGGACGATGCATCCTTTGCCTCCACGGTCCGCTCTCAAGATGACGACCTTGGAAGCCGTGAGGCAGTTTCCGGATACGGGGATGACATCTGTTGGTATCCAGCTGAGGTCGATACCTCCATTCGCCCTGGATGGTTTTACCACAAGTATGAAGACGACAAGGTCATGACCGCAGATCAGCTTTTTGACCTCTGGCTTTCCGCAGTCGGCGGCAATTCGTCGCTTCTGCTCAATATTCCTCCGTCTCCAGAAGGACTGTTCGCAGAACCGGATGTGGAGTCACTCAAGGGGTTGGGAAGCCGTATCAATGAATTCCGCAAAGCATTGGCTTCGTCTTGTTGCGAAGTCAAGACCAGTAGCGCGAACGAAGCTGCAATGCGACTTATCGATGGGAATCAAGACACGTATTGGTCTCCTAGCATCGATGACGTGGCCCCTGCCATCACGCTCACTTTCCCGCAACTGACGACGATCAATGCCGTTGTAGTCGAAGAGGCCATAGAGTGTGGGCAGCGCATCGAACATATGCGCGTTACTGGTGTGCTATCTGACGGCACTGAGTGTGTACTCGGCCAGTTCGGCACAGTGGGATACCGCAGGATACTCCGCTTCGACGATGTCGAAGTATCTTCGGTTACCCTTCATGTGGATGATTCAAGGTTCACGCCAATGATCAGCCGTGCGGCTGTGGTGCGGATATAAGGCGGTACGTCACCATGAAACTCACATTCGATGGAATCTCTTCGTGCTGGGAAGAAGGCATCCCACTCGGCAATGGACGCATGGGAGCGGTCCTGTGCTCCGAACCGGAAACCGACGTGCTGTATCTCAACGACGACACCCTTTGGTCTGGATATCCACATGCGGAAACCTCGCCGGTGACGCCGGAGATTGTGGCCAAGGCACGTCAGGCGTCGTTGCATGACGATTACACCGCCGCCACGCGAATCATCAAGGAAGCCACACTGCAGGAAAAGGACGAACAGATTTACGAGCCATTCGGAACGGCCCGTATTCAGTACTCGACCCCTGCAGGCGGACGTGAGAGCATGAAACGCCAACTGGATCTTGCAAGGGCACTCGCCGGTGAAACATTCCAGATGGGTGATGCCAACGTTCATATCGACGCATGGTGCAGCGAGCCTGATGACCTGTTGGTCTACAGGATGTCATCGGATGCGCCGGTTGATGTGAATATCAGTGTCGCCGGCACTTTCCTCAAACAATCGCGCGCCTCGTTGGAAACGGTATCCGACGGCCATCGGGCCACCCTTATCGTCATGGGTCGGATGCCTGGACTCAATATCGGACTCCTGCCTCATCCTTCCGAAAATCCTTGGGAAGATGAGCAGGATGGAACTGGAATGGCGTACGCCGGTGCGTTCTCCCTTACCGTCACCGGTGGCGACATCAATGTGGGCGACAACAGTCTGCAATGCTCGAACATCACCGGATTATCGCTCCGCTTCCGCAGTATGAGCGGATTCAAGGGAAGCGACCAGCAGCCGGAACGAAGCATGACGGTTGTCGCCGACCATTTGGAGAAAACCATCGACGAGTGGTCGACTGATCTGCAGACCATGCTCGACCGCCACATCGAGGACTACCGCAAATATTTCGACAGGGTGGCTATCCATCTCGGTTCAGCCCATGATGACGATACGGAACTACCGTTCTCGGCGATCCTTCGCTCGGATGAGAAAAAAGAACCGCATCGTCTGGAGATGCTAGCGGAAGCGATGTTTGATTTCGGCCGGTATCTGCTTATTTCCTCGTCCAGGCCACACACCCAACCTGCGAATCTGCAGGGGATTTGGAACCATAAGGATTTCCCGAACTGGTACAGCGCCTACACGACGAACATCAACGTCGAAATGAACTATTGGATGACGGGCCCATGCGCCCTCCAAGAACTTATCGAGCCGCTCGTCTCCATGAATGAGGAGCTGCTAGTGCCGGGGCACGACGCTGCTGACAGGATTCTCGGCTGCCGAGGATCGGCGGTCTTCCATAATGTCGATCTCTGGCGTAGGGCCCTTCCTGCGAACGGCGATCCGATGTGGTCGTTCTGGCCATTCGGCCAGGCATGGATGTGCCGGAACCTGTTCGATGAATATCTGTTCAACCAGGATACATCGTATCTGTCCCGCATCTGGCCGATTATGCGGGACAACGCGCGATTCTGCATGGATTTCCTATCGGAGACGGAGCATGGACTGGCCCCGTCTCCTGCAACATCACCGGAGAACTGTTTCTTGGTGAACGGAGAACCGGTATCCGTTGCGCAAAGCAGTGAGAATGCCACGGCCATCGTGCGTAATCTGCTTGATGATCTAATTCAGGCTTCTTACGATTTGGAAAACCTTGACGAAGAGGACAGTGCTCTGGTCCGGGAAGCGGAATCCGTCCGTTCCCAACTGGCTGAAACGCGATTGGGAGCTGATGGAAGAATCCTCGAATGGAACGACGAATTCATCGAATCCGATCCGCAGCACCGTCATCTGTCCCACCTTTACGAACTGCATCCTGGTGCAGGTATCACGTCTAAGACCCCGCATCTGGAGGAAGCCGCTAGGAAATCCCTCGAAGTGCGTGGCGATGATGGTTCCGGCTGGAGCATCGTATGGCGCATGATCATGTGGGCGCGTCTGCGTGATGCGGAGCACGCCAAGCGAATCATAGGCATGTTCCTGCGGCCGGTGGATGCGAACGCTGAAACCAATCTGCTGGGCGGAGGCGTGTACGACAGCGGATTCTGCGCCCACCCGCCGTTCCAGATCGACGGGAACCTTGGATTCCCGGCGGCCCTATCGGAGATGCTTGTCCAAAGCCACGATGGCTGGATTCGCGTTCTTCCGGCCCTGCCGGAGGATTGGCATGAGGGGAGCTTCCATGCACTCCGTGCAAGAGGTGGAATCCAAGTGGATGCGACATGGACGGATCAGGCAGTGGAATATGCGTTGCGCTGTTCGAAGCCCACGGAGATTACGCTGAACGTTCTAGGGACTGATATGGGACGTGTCGCACTGTCTCCGAATAAGCCATTCAAGGGAACCATTCGGCGTTAACGTACTGCGTTATATCCGTTACGAAATGTTGCGGACCGTCTTTCCTAATAGGGGAGGACGGTCCGCAACATTTTTTGATGGGAAAGGAGATTTCGCCATTTTCCAATGAATTTCTAAGGCGAAACATGATAAACTTGTTACTAAATTTGTTTAGCTTTCATCTGCCAAGAGGAGGCAGATTGTCATGGCTACATCAGGGAGATTGCAGAAAGGGCTGGATTCTCCCTGGCAACCGTATCGAGGATACTCAATGATGATCCCTCGCTGTCGGTCAAGGAGTCTACCCGTCAAAAAGTTCTGAATGCCAGTCTTGAATTGGGATATGAGAATGTGTCGCGATACCAGCGTGTCACCATTCCTCAGGACATCGCCTTGTTGGACTGCTGTTCCGGACAAGAACTTGCAAGATAATATGCCGTCCCTCCTCCACAGGAAGGAGTAGAGGAGGGACACGCTATCCGATCGTCAGATCAGTTCGAGATCGACATCGAGGCTGATCGGCTGATCGGCGGGGATGTGATACTGGGAGTGAACCGGCGACATCCAGGAATCGTCGCCTCCGACACCCATCTGTGCGGCGAGCACGCGGAGGAACATGTGCTTCGGAGCCGGCAACTCGTCTTGGTGCTGGGCTTCTTCGATCATGAAGCTGGAATACGGCTGCAGGCTCACAGCGAACGGTGCGGCACCGTTCGCGCGGCTGACTCGCAGACCGTGTCCATTTTCATCGGTGATCTCCGCCCAACGGACCTCCTCGTGGTTGCCCGTCTCCTGCGGCATGAGATACGGAGCGTGATCCTTGAACGCATCGGTGCTCCACACGCCCAGCTTGGCGTGCTTGCGATCCTGGTACGTTTCCTCGGGACCAGCACCGAAGAACCTCAGGTTCGAATACTGGACCGGCAGAGTCCATTCGATGCCAAACGCAGGAATGGTGGGTAGCTCGCCGGACTCGCCCGGATATTCCACATGCAGGTTCAGACGGCCAGTGGTATCGGCGGTGTATCCGACGGTGACCTTGGTGCACTGTGGCGTGGCAAGCTCATACGTGTATACGGCCTTGAGCGTGTCTTCATCGACCTGTTCGATGACATTGTCCACGCAACGGGCGTAACGGCCGGCCGTCATCCACTGGGCTCGCTCGAATCCATGGCCGGCGCCACGATCGTTGTCCGTCAGCGCGCGGAATGTGGTGATCGCCGGGCGACGCAGCACGAATTCGTGACCGTCGAACGTGTAGGAGACCAAGCCGCCCTGGGTGCGAGAAAGAAGAATCTCTCGTCCGGAACCCTGAACACCCGCATTCCAACGACCAACAGTGACGATGCCGTCCGCAGGCAGGGCCGCGTCTTCGGCTGCCTTCGTTCCGGCCACAATAGTCTGGCCGAAGGCGAGTTCGTACCCGGCAGGAGCCCAATCGGTCGCCTCAGCGAGGCGCTGGGACACTTCAAGCACCAGCTCATCGGCATTGGCGCGGTAGAGATCCACCGGCCATTCGACATCGAACGTGCATGCTGAATCGGCGGGTACGTCGAAGCGACGCTCGGACTGCCATACCGGCTCTCCGTCAGCGAGGATGCGCAGCACGAACTGGTATCCGCCGGTCGAGATGAACAGATTGTCGTTCTTGATGGACACCGAACGATCGGTCACGTCGATATGGACGTTGGAGTACAGCTGCTTGACTTCCTGGGCCTTCGGCGCGGGAGTACGGTCGGCGAAGACCAGTCCGTTGCCGGAGAACTCGTAATCGCTCGGACGGTCGCCGAAGTCTCCGCCATAGCATAGACGGGTGGAGCCATCCGGCTGGGTGGCATAGATCGCCTGGTCGATGAAGTCCCAGATGAAGCCGCCCTGATAGTGCGGGTAACGCTCCAGTGCCGTGTATTCGTCCAGATTGCCGACCGAGTTGCCCATTGCGTGCATGTACTCGCAGGAGATGTACGGCTTCTGCGGATCGTTCTTGAGATATTCCTCAACCGCATCGGCATGCGCGTACATGCGGGTTTCGATGTCGGTCACATCGTCGTAGTCGCGGTTCTTCGTCACACCCTCGTAGTGCACGGGGCGGTTCGGATCGATGTCGTGCACGTGCTTGTACATGGCGCGGAACACATCGCCGGTGTAGGACTCGTTGCCGAGAGACCAAATGACCACGCTCGGGTGGTTGTAGTCGCGGCGCATCATGCTGTTGACACGGTCGACGCAGGCACCTTCCCAATGTGCCTTGCTTCCTGGAACCGCGGTTTCGGCGGTGACCACGTCGCCGGGCAGGCACCAGCTGCCATGGGTTTCGAGATTGGTCTCATCGATCAGGTAGATGCCGTACTCATCGCACAGATCGTACCAACGCTCCTGGTTCGGATAGTGCGAGGTGCGGATGGCGTTGATATTGTGGCGCTTGCAGAAAATCACATCATCGATCATGTCCTGCTCGGTGATGGAACGGCCGCGCTTGGCGTCGAACTCGTGACGGTCCGCGCCCTTGAACACGATGCGCTTGCCGTTAAGGGTCATGATGCCGTTTTCGATGCGGAAACGACGGAAGCCGACCTTCTGAACGACGGTTTCGACAATGTTGCCGGCCTGGTCGATGACGTTGACTTCAAGTTCGTACAGAGACGGGCTTTCGGCACTCCACGGCTTGAGGTCCTGCAAAGAACCGCTTGCGAACGTGGTATTGGCGTCGGCGTTGGTCGAGGCCTCCCATACCACGTTGCCTTCGGAATCCTTCAACGTGGCCGAGATGGTAGCGGCATCGGAGGCGTTGCGCACGGACAATGCGGCGTCAAGAGAGGCGGTGCCGGACTCGGCGTCCCAATCGGCTTCGAGTTGCATGTTCTCGACATGAACGTGGGGCTGCGCCGTCAGTTCGACGGAGCGGAACAGACCGTGCAGGCGCCAGAAGTCCTGGTCTTCAAGCCAGGATGCGCTGGAATACTCGTAGCAAGCGACCGCTACGACGTTCTCTCCGTCATGCAGCAGGTCGGTGATATCAAACTCGTTGGGAGTGAAGCCGTCCTCGCCGTAACCTGCGAACAGGCCGTTGACCCATACGTAGATCGCGGTTGCCATTCCATGGAAGACGATGGAGACGCTTCCTCCGGACTCCTTGGTATCCGCAAGACGCTTGGACACAACGAACTTCCTGCGGTAGAGCGCCACGTGATTGTTTTCCGGAACATTCGGCTCCAGCGGATTCTCGTGGCCGTCCCACGGATACTGGATATTCACATACTTGTTCTTCAGCAGACCCGCCATCTGCAGATGGCCCGGAACCTGGGCGCGGCAGAAAGCGGAATCATCGAAGTTCTCAGCAACGAATGGCTCTTCGCTGAAGTCGATGTCGGAAGCCTGTACGATTTCGACGCGCCATTCTCCGTCAAGGCTTTGCGTGAGATCGGAGTACTCACCACTCTGCGGATCACGCGTGAACCACTTGTGGTTGGAATGGGCCGGCGTACGGTTGACCTCGAACACAGTCGCGTCGGTCAGCCACGTCTCGGCTGCGTGCTCAACACGATTGCTGTTTGCCATGTTTCCTGCTTTCTTTCATTACTTCGTTGTGAATGATGTGGAAGCTAAACTTCCTTTACTGGTAATGATAAATGTTTTTTACTGAAAAAGCAAATCGTATTTACCGCCACGGTTTCCTCTGTTTTTCAAGCACTCCCATTAAACGTGTTTAAGTCGGTGACGGATGGGCTTGGCATTGTGGGAGCTATTGCAACACGCCGGCAAAAGCCTTGATTACTAATGTTTTTTACTTCCGTTTATAAAACGGCGTATAGTTGCACTACAGGATCAATGGGTGATCTCGGCTCCAACTATCTTAGAGGAGAAGAAAAAATGAGCAACGCATCAGCCGCGGACGGTGGAGTCCGCAAGGGAAAGCTCGGTCAGCGCATCGCCTACGCATGCGGTAACTTGGGCCAAGCTGCCTTCTACAACGCCATGAGCACGTACTTTGTTGTGTACGTGACCAGCTGCCTGTTCTCTGGCGTCGATAAGGCGCTGGCGGCCAAGCTTATCGGCGTCATCACCAGCCTTGTGGTGATTATCCGTATCGCAGAAATCTTCATCGACCCGTTGCTGGGCAACATCGTCGACAACACCACCACCAAGTGGGGACGCTTCCGTCCTTGGCAGTTCATCGGCGGTGCCGTCTCGGCCGTGCTGCTCGCCATCGTCTTCAGCGGCATGTTCGGTCTGGTGAATGTCAACACCACGCTGTTCATCGTGCTGTTCGTCATCACCTTCGTTGTGCTCGACGTGTTCTACTCCCTGCGTGATATCTCTTACTGGGGCATGATTCCGGCACTGTCCTCCGACTCCCATGAGCGTTCCACCTACACCTCTCTGGGATCCTTCACCGGTTCCATCGGTTACAACGGCATCACTATCTTCGTCATCCCGATTGTCACCTACTTCAGCTACATGTTCACCGGTAAGCAGGCTGAAAGCCAGAGCGGCTGGACCGCATTCGGCATCATCGTTATGCTGCTCGGCATCCTCACTGCTTGGACCGTTGCCTTCGGCACCAAGGAAAGCACCAGCGCCCTGCGCGCCAAGGCCCAGAAGAACGGCAACCCGCTCGAGGCATTCAAGGCACTGTTCCAGAACGACCAGCTGCTGTGGGTCGCCCTGTCCTACCTGCTGTACGCCATCGCCAACGTGGCCACTACCGGCGTGCTCCTCTTCCTGTTCAAGTTCGTGCTCGACAACCCGGCCGCCTACTCCGCGACCGGCGTCATCGCACTGGTGGCTGGCCTCATCATGGCTCCGCTGTACCCGATTCTGAACAAGCGCATCCCACGCCGCTACCTGTACATCAGTGGCATGATCTCCATGATTGTCGCTTACGTTCTGCTGGGTCTTTTCTCCACCAACATCGTCGTAGTGTTCATCGCACTGGTGCTCTTCTACGTGCCGGGCACGCTCATCCAGATGACCGCCATCCTCTCCCTGACCGACTCCATCGAATACGGCCAGCTGAAGAACGGTAAGCGTAACGAGGCCGTCACTCTGTCCGTCCGCCCGATGCTCGACAAGATCGGTGGCGCCCTGTCGAACGGCATCACCGGCTTCATCGCCGTCGCGGCAGGTATGACCGGCAGCGCCACTGCAGCCGATATGACCCCCGCGAACATCCACACCTTCGAAGTCTGCGCCTTCTGGACGCCGCTCGTTCTGATTGTGCTCAGCCTGCTGGTGTTCGCCTTCAAGGTGAAGATCAACGAGAAGATGCACGCCGAAATCGTCGAGCAGCTCGAAGCCAAGCTCGCGGCCGGTGAGGTCTCCGACGAGGAAGCCAAGACGGTCGAGACGGTTGAAGCCGTCAACGAAAAGGCTAAGACTCTGACTGAGTAAATAACCAATACTTGCCACTCCTTCCTTTCTCTCTGATGGAGGCCCCAATTTCGGTTGGGGCCTCCATTGGTATATGCACTGTTTTATAACCGCTCAAAGTTTGTCAAATGAACAGAATGACAGATGCCCCGGAGCATAATGCAACCAATGTCGTTTCGCTTTTTCGCTCAAGGCATATCTTGCCATGTTCAGAGGTGAACCATGTATTCTCGCGAATGACCAATCGAAGAATCGAATTAGATTTCATTGTTTCGGATGAGAAGATCCCAACTTTACAGGGGGTATTAATGACATTCATCTCACGGGCGGCGCGCTATGTGCTCAGAAAACGGGTGCGCACCGCGGTGCTGTTCATTGTGCTGACCATCATAACGGCGAGTATGCTGTCCGCGACCGCGGTTTCTCAGGCAGCTCAACATGAGGCTGGACAGATTGAGAAACAGGCGGTCGGCGGATTCGTGCTGGCCAGTAACCTGCAAGGCAGCATGCTGACACCTCGCGGAGGCGGAATGGTTCGTCCCGCTGATGTGCAACGAATCTCGAAGCTGTCCGGGGTTGACTCGTACATGGTCAGGCAGAACGCCACCGCCGATCTCGTGGGAGCCAGCGTGGTGAAGGTCCCTGGCGGCGATGATTACGATGCGGAGAAAGAACAGCAGTTCGGCAATACGGCTAACGTCATAGGCACAAACGATTCGTCAAAACTCAATGTGTTCACGTCTCACACACTCGGCATGGTCGAAGGACGTCATCTCAAGGCATCCGATAAGCATATGTCGATGGTCCATGAGGATCTCGCCAAAACCAATGGGCTTAAAGTCGGCGATACCCTCACGCTCAAGGCCAATCCATATGATGCCGACAATGAGTCGCATTCGACGGCAACTGTAAAAACCACCATCGTTGGAATATTCAAAGGGGACAGCGACCGAAAGGTATCCAGCCGCGCGGAACTCACCTCCAACACTGTGTACACCGATTTGGACACTACTAGTACTCTGTACCAGTACAAGGCCGGCAAGGAAATATACCAGGATGCCACTTTCGTTCTGGACAAGGGCGTCGACGTGGAGAAAACCATGGAAGAGGCGAAGAAGCTTCCAGTGGATTGGAACAACTACCAGATCACGCGCAATGACCAATATACGTCGAGCATGCTGAATGCTGCCCGAGGTGTGCGTTCCATGATGCGCAGCGCTTTGATCGGCGTGACTATTTCGGCCGTGATAGTTCTCAGTCTCATGCTCTTACTGTGGATGAACGACCGACGTCAGGAGATGGGCGTATTGGTGTCCCTCGGCATCGGCAAGCCATCCCTGATCGCCCAATATCTAACCGAGATGATTCTGATCGGCCTGCCGTCCCTGGTCCTCGGATGGTTGTGCGCACGAGGAATGGCCCAATGGCTTGGCACTTCGGCCCTCCGTTCCGTGAACGCCTCCGCGGCGAAGGAGCTGAGCAGCATGGGACAGGTCGGCGGCGATCTCGAGTCCAATATGTCGGTTCGCACCTTGGATTCGCTCACGGTATCAATCGACACAACCGCCGTACTGTATGTATCGCTCGGCCTGCTGGCGGTGATGCTGGTATGCGTTGCCATATCGTGCATACCGATGCTGCGCAAGTCGCCACGAAGCCTGTCGGAGCTCCGATGATGGGCATGAACGTGTGGAAGCGTGCCACGCTGGCAATCGTACGTAAACCGGTACGCAGCGGAATCATCGGACTGTTGATGCTGATGGTTTTCACCAGTCTTGTGGCTCAGGTCGGAGTGTCAACGGCGCTTCAGAAAATGTCCGACGATATCGGCAGAAGCATGGGAATAGGTTTTACCGTCGACACAGGCGAGAATCCTGCAAGTCTAAAGGAAGCGAGCCGGTTCTCGCGCATCCCCGGCGTAAGGAAAACCGTTTACGAGCGTAAGACCCTGGCAGGGGTGGATGGCGCGCATCCGGTTGTCCCCGAACATGGTCCTCGACTGGATTCCGGTCTATCTACGCAGGTCAGTGTGCTGGGCACTACTGACTCCTCGTTGTCCGAAGAGTTCCAAAGTGGTCTGTACCGGTTGGAACAAGGACACCACATTTCAAGTAATGGCCGGAATGTACTGATTCACCGGGATTTCGCACGTGAGAATGGACTATCGGTGGGATCAACGCTCCGGCTCAGTCAGGAAGACCGCGATTCCACCGTTCGCGTGGCCGGAATCTTCTCTGGCAATGTACAGGCACAGAGCCCTATGCCATCAGATGCATCGGAGAATCTTATCTATGCGGGTGCCCAAGTGGTTTCCGCGCTGACTGGAGAGGAACGGGTCGGCACGATCCGGTGCCTTTCGGATAGTCCGCAGGCTCTTTCCGCCGCAGTGGCCCAAGCAAAAAAAATCGCTGGAAACAAGTATGACGTCACCGATGACTCGGCGCGTCTTTCCGGCGTGCTGCAGTCGGTGGAAACGGTGCGCGATCTGGTCCGTATGGTGCTGCTGTCCGTTTGCTTGGCTGATGTGTTGGTACTGGGCATGGCGCTTGTCTTCTGGATTCGCTCACGTATCCATGAGATAGGCACCCTTCTGGCTCTCGGCGTCGGCAAGATGCAGATTATCGCCCAGTTCGCAATCGAAACCGGTCTCATGGCTGTAGTCGCCGCCCTGTGCTCGCTGGGCACGGGCTCCCTATTGTCTGGTTACGTGTCCTCGCTCCTGCTGCACGATTCGGGGGTCGCGCCTCTTGAATCATTGCAGGTGGAGGCTCTGCCGCCAGAACAGACGCTGCTCATCCTGCTGCTCGGATGCGCGGTCATCGCAATCGCGCTCGCCGTGTCGTGCGCCGCAGTGCTGGCCAAATCCCCGAAATCCATTCTTTCCTCTATGCGTTAGGAGATATTAATCATGACTATCTGTCTGCAATTGGACCATGTCAATTACTCATATGGCGCGGCGAAGATCCGCGTTCTTTCGGATGTGAACGTAGATTTCGAATCCGGAAAGATGTATGCGATAACCGGCCCATCGGGAGCGGGAAAGAGCACTTTGTTGTCCCTGCTGGCCGGTCTGGATGCCCCCTCTGATGGAGTGGTCCGTTTTGAGGGCGAGGATATAGCTACGACGGGTTATTCAAAGCACCGTCGCGAGCACGTGTCCTTGGTGTTCCAGGACCATAATTTGATCGACTATCTCACTCCCGAAGAGAATCTGCGCCTGGTCAATCCCAAGGCCGATATGAAGATCCTCGAAGATCTGGGGCTGAGCCGTGAGGAATCGAAGCGCAACATCATGCACTTGTCGGGTGGCCAACGTCAGCGGGTGGCGGTCGGCCGCGCCCTGGTGGCACCCGGCCGCGCGATTCTGGCGGATGAACCGACTGGTAGCCTGGATCCGGAAATGACTGATGAGGTGATTGATCTTTTGCGGCAGGCCGCTCATCAACTCGGTAAATGCGTCATTGTGGTGACGCATTCCAAACGTGTCGCCGATTCCGCCGATGCCGTTTACACCCTCAGACGTAAGAAGCTAGCCAAGGCATAGCTCGCTCGCACAGACCGCGTCTTCTGTCCGAATAGCGATTACCATCGATGGCCTCTCGGACTTCCATCGCGGCAGGGGCCCTCTTGACGCGTGGCTGCTGCGCCACGCAATGAACGCGTTGGGCCGCGGCATCGCCGCCGTTGCCCACGTGTTCATGGGCGGGGCGGCATGCTGGTCGGCTTCTACTCGCTGTCCGCGAACAACGTGGGCTGAGACGACGTGCACGGCATCGTGGATGGTTCGTTATTACAACGGCAGTTCTCGATAAACCAAATCATCACGGACTGCAAAGCCTTGACGTTCCCAGAAATCGTTGCCGGCATCGTTGTCTGCGGGCACTCCGACAGCGACTTTCGGCAGGCCGATCGCACGAAGCGTTTCAACCACGCGGTCCACCAAAATCGAGCCAATGCCTCTACCACGCGCGTCGGGATCGACTGCCGTGTGGTAGATGCGCGACCGTCTTCCGTCGTGGCCGGCAAGAATCGCGCCAATGATCCTTCCGCCATCGTCCTCGGCTACGAAACAGGTGTTGGGATTGCGTTCGAGAAACGTCTTTATCGCATCCTTGCAATCGTCTATATCTCTCATAGTGAAACCTGTGCATCGTATCCACAGTTCGTATACCAGCGGATAATCCTCGATTTTCATATGGCGTATGGTCATTGCTATCGGTTCGGTCATATTTCCTTCTTTTTTCTTGAACGTCAACTCCGATTCTCGCATCGTTCACGGTATTTTCTGTGCGGGTATACCATATTTGCGTTGCACGGCCGTTTGCAGCGCGCGTGTCAGGGAAGCCGTGGAAGCATCCTGAAGAATAATCCGCCGATTTTCGGGGATACTCCGGATGTGAACACACGGCAACGGCACGGTGAACTGTGCTTAACTGGAATCATGCATGTGAAGAACGGAAGTATCGCGAGAGCGGCGGCTGTGGTAATCGCAACCGCCATATTGTGCGGCATTGTGCCTATGATTGGCGTCGCACTACGCAATTCGGCAATCGCAACAATGCGTGAAACCAATATTTTGCAGGCTTTAGCGGCGCTACCAGAAGGGTTGCGCGACTGCTCCACGGTACTTGCGTACCTGTTTTCAACAGCAGGCTGCATCGCAATCGTTGCCGCGCTCGCCGCTGTCGATTTGCGTATTACCGGCAGTAGGCGCGTCGTCATCCGCGATGTCGTCGTGTCGGCGGCGCCGATACTGTACGTGACCGGCGTCAAATGGCTGGTCGAACGCCCCCGTCCGATCACGTCTGTCGGCAATGGTCTGTTGCCGGGCGATCCAAGTTTTCCGAGTGGTCACACGGCAGCCGCGGTGATCGTATCGGTCATGATGATTCTTACCGTGCGTAATTTCGCGCACAAATGCTTCCCCGACGGAGAAGATGACGGGCGTGCAAATAGAAGACGGGTGTTTCTCCGCAGGGCGATCGTCGGCGCTGTCGCGCTTGTCGTGGCGGTCGCCTGCTCGCGATTGCTGCTCGGCTTGCACTATCCGACCGACGTGATTATTTCCGCCACCATCTGTCCGCTCATTTCCTACGCCGTATGGTGTGTATGGAACGCATACGAAAGCGCGGGGAAGCGGTAAAAACGTATCTGCCATGTGAGTTCCTTTGATTCCGAAATCAGTTTCGGAATATCCGATTGTGCGGGCAAAACGACAGGTTGTGTAATACAGCAGTGGTGGTGTGGCGAAAGCTGGTTCAATCAAACTAGCGGCGAAAACCTGCGTGCGGCACGGCACGATGCAGCGCAGTGCGGCAGCGGGAAAATCGCAAGAAAAACCACAGTGGAGCCAAGCAATACAGACTTGGCGAAGCGGGTTTGCGACGTGCTTAGTGCAAGGGAGAACCAATGGAACTCGAAGAACTTTCGGTCGTTGAAAAGGCCGCAATGCTTTCCGGTGGATCCGAATGGGATTCGCGAGGCAACGCCCGCGCAGACATCCCCAGCTTCGTGATGAGTGACGGCCCCCACGGTGTACGCCGCCAGCTCGGCGAAGGTGACCATCTCGGCATCGGCGCATCCAAGCCGGCCACCTGCTTCCCGACCGCAGGAACCGTGGCTAATTCTTGGGATCCGGCGCTCGCCGGAGAAATGGGCGAGGCCCTCGGCAACGAAGCACACGATCTTGACGTGAACGTGCTGCTCGGCCCAGGCTTGAACATCAAGCGCAACCCGCTGTGCGGACGTAACTTCGAGTACTACTCCGAAGATCCGATTGTCGCCGGACGTATGGCAGCAGGCCTGATTCGCGGCATTCAGAGCAACGGCATTTCCGCATGCCCGAAGCATTTCGCAGTCAACAGCCAGGAGCTGCGCCGTCAGGCGAGCAACTCCGTGGTCGACGAACGCACCATGCGCGAACTGTATTTGACCGGTTTCGAAATCGCAGTGCGCGAAGCCAAGCCGCTGACCATTATGACCTCCTACAACGAGATCAACGGCGTCTACGCGCACGAAAACAAGCATTTGCTGCAGGAGATTCTGCGCGACGAATGGGGCTTTGACGGCATGGTCGTCTCCGATTGGGGCGGATCCAACTCCGCGGTCGCAGCAGTCAAGGCCGGCGGTTCTCTGGAAATGCCGTCTCCGGGCTTTACTTCCGTACGTGAGCTGGAAGGTGCGGTTAAGGCTGGAACCTTGTCTGAAGCCGACATCAACGCTCGGGCCGCAGAAGTCGCAAAGATCGCCGCAGCGACCAAGCTGGTCGGCGTCGGTCGCAACGACCTGCTCAAGGACGAAGTCGCAGCGGCCCATCATGAGGTGGCACGCAAGGTGGCTGAAGGCTCCAGTGTGCTGTTGAAGAACGATAACGCAACTTTGCCGTTCAAGGCTGGTACTCGCGTGGCCGTGGTTGGCGATATGGCGGCAACCGCACGTTACCAGGGATCCGGCTCCTCCAAGGTGAACGCCACCAAGGAAGAGAATATTCTTGAGGAAGTCAAGAACGCTGAAGGTCTGGTGCTTGCCGGTTACGAGCAGGGCTACGACCGTCAAGGCAAGGCTGATCGCGTGCTTGTGGAAGACGCCGTCGCACTGGCCGGTAAGGATGATGTGGATGTGGTGCTTGCGGTCGTCGGTCTTGATGAGCGTAGCGAATCCGAAGGTCTTGACCGTTCCACCATGGCGATTCCGCAGGTGCAGAACGATCTGGTTGAGGCGCTGAAGGGTACTGGCAAGCCGATCGTGATCGTGCTTGTTGCCGGTTCTCCGGTGGAACTGCCGTGGATCGATGATGTTGCCGCAGTACTTTACGTGGGCCTGTCCGGTCAGGCCGGCGCTTCCGCAACCGTACGTGCACTGACCGGCGAAGTTAATCCGTCCGGCCACTTGGCTGAAACCTGGCCGGTGCGTTACGAGGATTGCCCGAGCGCCGGTTGGTATCCGGCAATCGGCCGCGATGCGATCTACCGCGAAGGCCCGTTCGTTGGCTACCGCTATTACGAAACCGCCGGTGTGCCGGTGCGCTTCCCGTTCGGCTATGGCCTGAGCTATTCCAAGTTCACCTACAGCGCCGCAACTGCCGGTGAAAAGGGCGTTGACGTGATGGTCGGCAACGATTCCGACGTTGCCGGTTCGGCCGTTGTACAGCTGTATGTGCGCGGTCCGCAGGGTGGCGTACTGCGCCCCGATCGCGAACTCAAGGGCTTCGCCAAGATTTCGCTTGCCGCACATGAAAGTAAGAGCGTGCACATTGATTTCGATCGTTATACCTTCCGTCACTTCGACGTTGCCAGCAACGAATGGAAGACTGAATCCGGCGAGTGGACGCTGATGGTGGGCGACAATGTCGAGCATCTGCCTGTTTCGATTCCGCTCACTGTTGCCGGCGATATCGATCCCGTTGCCGCAGATGTTGCGCTCGGACATTACCTCATCGGTCACGTCAAGGAAGTGACCGATGCTGAAATGGCCATTCTGTTTGGTCATGAGGTTGTGGCTCCGGGCAGGCCGGTGACGTTCGATGTGAACGATCCGATTATGTCTTGGGTGGATTCAAAGGGCTTCGTGGCGCGTGCCGTCGCCAAGGCGCTCATCAAGCAGGAAGCCAAAATCCGCCAGAAGACCGGTGCTCCGGACCTTAATACCCTGTTCATCCTGAACATGCCTCCGCGAGCCATGAGCAAGATGACCCAAGGCATGGTCGATTCCGCGATGGTCGACGCCATCGTCAAAATCGCCAACGGCCACACCTTCCGCGGATTGGGCGGTGTTATCGCCGGCTTCTTCCGCAACCAATCCGCAAACAAACGCACTGCAAGGGAGCTGAACAATGACTGACGACAATGCAACGCAGCCGGACAGGAAGGTCGGTCCGATCCGCCAGTGGATCAAGGATCACCCGAACATCTGGGAATTCATCCTGTTCAACCTGCTGTCAAACATCTCCACCATCACCCGTTTCGTGGTGACGTGGATTGGCACCGCCATCTTCATCAGCGGCATGGGCCTGACTCAGCCGTTCCACTTTCTGATTTTCAACTACGACACCCAGGGCAACGGTCTGGGCGGCTTCCTCACCTTCCTGCTTGCCGAGGTGCTCGCCCAGATGGTGAATTTCTTCGTGCAGATGAAGTGGGTGTTCAAGTCTGACTCCAGCTTCAAGGACGCCGCTTGGAAGTATGTGATTCTCGCCGTAATCATCGTGGTTGTGAACCTCGTGCTGCCGGGCTATGTGACCGGTCTGTGCCAGGGTTGGGGCATGGGCGCTGGCATCGCCGGCACCATCGCTTCCGTGGTCAACACTCTGCTCGCCGTGATTGTGAGCTACCCGCTGCTCAAGTTCTGGGTTATGCCGAAGAGCAAGGACTCCAAGGAGGCCACTAAGTAACCTTTCATAGCTGACTTCCTTTTCTTCCCTTCCTCAACCCGCCCGGTCTTCCTTCTTTTCCCGGGCGGGTTTTCTTATGACCTTTTGCTGCTTTCCTGTAGTTTCTTATGATTTCTAAATATCGAAATGCAATCGTCAGCAGTGTTGCCGGCGTAAAATCGAAAACGATATTGGCGTAAAATCGAAAGTCAAGACAGCGTAAAATCGAAAATGCAATTGGCGTAAAATCGAAAGTGCGGAATAATGAGTGGTTTAAAAATGGCGGAATATCGTCCTCGCATTGCAGACCGGCGACTGGAAAAATTGCTGCGTGCTTTTGGTGCCGTTGAAATTGTAGGTCCAAAATGGTGTGGCAAAACGTGGACGGCTTTGGCGCATGCATCCAGTGTGGATCGTCTCGATGATCCCGCTACCTACGACGCCGCGTCTAACGATCCGAATTTGGTGCTCATGGGTGAGGAGCCGCATCTCGTGGACGAGTGGCAGGAGGTTCCGGCTGTGTGGGATGCTGCTCGCCGGCATGTTGACGATAATGCCAATCGTAAAGGGCAGCTAATCCTTACAGGTTCCAGCCAACCTAAGGAAACTGAGAAAATACATCATAGCGGAACCGGTCGCATTGCGAGACTTCATATGCGTCCGATGAGCTTGGCAGAATCCGGTGAATCAACAGGAAGCGTAAGCCTCGGCAAACTTTTTGAAGGCGAATTTGCACCTTCCAGAAACAAGACGGGCATTATGGATGTGGCTCGGTGGTGTTGCCGAGGTGGATGGCCGTCAAATCTTGATGTTGAAGACGAGTTCGCTTTGGAGACTCCGGCTGAATATGTACGAAGCATACTGGACGTCAATATTCCTAAGCTTGGTCTTAACCCGGAAATAATGCGGGTTCTCATGAAGGCACTTGCCATGAATGTGGCTCAGGCGCCTACCTACGAGACGCTGATGAAAGATATGTCATACGGTGATGAAGGCGTCAGCATCAGCGCTCCGACGCTGAAACGATATATGGATGAGCTGAAAAGTCTCTATCTGATTGACGATTTAGAAGGATGGGAACCTTCTCTTCGTGCAAAATCTCGAGTTCGCACGAAGCCGAAACGTTATTTCGTGGATCCGTCGCTGCCGAGCGCGTTACTGGGGGCGACTCCGGCTGTCCTTGCGCGTGACACGCAAACGCTGGGAGATTTGTTTGAAACATTGGTGATTCGTGATTTGCGCGTATATCTCGAATCGATGGGTGGTGCGAATCGAATCGCATATTATCGGGATGAAAAAGGTCTTGAAGTTGATGTGATTCTTGAATTGGTGGATGGTCGCTGGGCTGCGGTGGAGATTAAGCTGAGCGACTTGAAAGTCACGGAGAAAAATGTGGACAAACTACATGCTTTCAAAGAAAAAGTATGCGGAAATCCTCTATCTCAAGTTCGTGAGCCTGAATTCATGGCGTTTATTGTCGGGCGTGGTGATATTGCATACCGTCGTGATGATGGCATTCTGGTGCTGCCGATCGCCACGCTCGGGGCGTAACAGACGAACGCTGCGGCAGGTGGGACAATTGGGGTTGGACTGAACGAAGGAGACGGTGTGCAAGGAGTGCGGCAGATGCGGGAATCGCAGGAATCGCAAAAAACACGAGAATCGCAGGAGTCGCAAAATCCTCAAGGAACGCAGCCAAAGATCAGCAGAATTCCGGCGCTGATTGCGGCGGTGGTGATTGTGGGAGTGGCCATTGGTGCGGCCGCCGGTCTGCTGACGTTGATGCTGTACGGCGTCGAGCATCTTACGCTCGGCTATGTTGAGAATTCGCAGGAATCCGGCCCGTTCAACGTTCCTGTGATTCGTCGACTGATTTCCGTGACCGCGGGTGCGGCCATCGCGGCCGTGATTTGGTGGCTGTTGCGTACGCGCAGTACGAAAGTACCGTCCGTTAAAAAGGCGGTAGATGGCGATATTATGCCGATTTGGCAGACCGTCGTGCATGTGCTGCTGCAGATTTTCATTGTCGGTGCGGGCATGTCGATCGGTCGAGAAGTGGCGCCGCGCGAGTTGGGTGCGATGTTCGGTCAACGGTTCGCGCGTTGGGTGCATCTTGATACGAAAGACACTCGCATGCTGGTGGCGATCACGGCTGCGGCTGGCCTTGCGGGCGTGTATAACGCGCCGCTTGCGGGCACGTTTTTCGCGGTCGAGATTCTGCTCACCGATATAACCCTCGAAACGGTGACGCTCGCATTCGCCTGTTCCGCGCTGGCTTCGTGGGTGGCGTCGCTGGTCAAGGGCACGCACACGTTCTATTTGATCGGCGAAACCGACGGTTTGTTTACCCCCGATTACATGGCGTTCGCACTGGTTGCCGGCATGATTCTCGGCGTTGCCGGCGCGCTGTTCCGTCGCGGCTCGCAGTGGGCTGAGAAATCCAAGCCGTCGGGCGTTGACATTCTGTGGATGCTGCCGCTCGTTGGCTTGCTGACCGGTGTGGTGGCGATTTGGGCGCCGCAGGTCATGGGTAACGGTCGTGCCGCCGCGCAGTTGAGTTTCTCGTCCGACGTTGATTTGGCTGTGCTGCCGATTTTGTTGGTTTCATTCCTTGCGAAGGCGATTGTTACGCTGTTGACGATCCGTTCCGGCGCTTCCGGTGGTGTGTTGCAGCCGGGTATTGCGCTCGGTGCTTCGGGGGGTGCGTTGCTTGGCATTCTATGGATGCAGATATTCCACACGAACTCAATCGGCATGTATGCTCTGCTGGGTGCGTGCGCGCTGTTGGCTGCGTCCCAGCAGGCTCCGCTTATGGCGATTTGTTTGGTGATGGAACTTGCGGATGCTCCGATTAATCTGTTTGCGCCCATTGGCTTCGCGGTTGCGGTCAGTGCGTTCGTCGCAAGCCGTTTGGAACGCAAGTTTGATTAGTCGCTGTTCGTATTTCGGCAGTTTCGACGTCGCTTCGATCGCATTGTCGAGCGCGTTGCCGAACAACGACGCGATATCCATCGACGACATGCCACTTAACAGCGATCCGTCCGCGACCGCGGTGAACGTGATTCCGCGATCGGCGCAGGCGCGTTCTTTCGTGGTCAGAATAACGTCAAGTACCAGTTGGCAGCTTGCGGGGTCGTCCTCGACCACGCCGATTCGAATATTGCGCATTGCAACCTCCCTGTTCTGTCTTTCGCTTCGCACCATTGTCTTGCATGATGGCGATAAATGCGTGTATTTACTACGCTGTTAGCCCCTTTTGCCAGCGGAGACAAACAGCGCGACTCGCGACACGCATTGACAGTTTTAGCGTTGTATGTATCATGGAACGTGGCTCAACGAAGAGAACCTTCGCTAAACCAAAAAATAAATTAATGCTTTGAATTGTGGCTTTGTCGAAGTTGTAAGCCGCAAGGCGAGGCGCCGAAAGAAATCCCTTTACAACGGATCGTGAGGCACGTACCTGCCTCTGAAAGGATGACAAATCATGGCAGAAGTCGTATTCGACCATGTTACTCGTATCTACCCGGGCAACGATAAGCCGTCGGTGGATGATTTGAATATGGACATCAAGGACGGCGAGTTCCTGGTGCTGGTTGGCCCGTCTGGCTGCGGCAAGTCCACCACTCTGCGTATGCTCGCTGGTCTTGAAGAGGTCAACAAGGGCCGCATCCTCATCGGGGGCAAGGACGTCACCACGATGCAGCCGAAGGACCGCGACATCGCAATGGTGTTCCAGAACTACGCTCTGTACCCGCACATGACCGTGGCCGACAACATGGGCTTCGCCCTGAAGATCGCCGGCACCCCGAAGGAAGAGATCCGCAAGCGCGTCGAGAAGGCCGCTGAGATCCTCGACCTGACCGAGTACCTTGATCGTAAGCCGAAGGCTCTGTCCGGTGGCCAGCGTCAGCGCGTGGCCATGGGCCGTGCAATCGTCCGTGAGCCGAAGGTCTTCCTCATGGATGAGCCTCTGTCCAACCTCGATGCCAAGCTCCGCGTGCAGACCCGTACCCAGATCGCTGCTCTGCAGCGCCAGCTGGGTGTCACCACCCTGTACGTGACCCACGATCAGACCGAAGCTCTGACCATGGGCGACCGCATCGCCGTCATCAAGCTCGGCATCCTGCAGCAGGTCGGCGCCCCGACCGAGCTGTATGATCGTCCGGCCAACGTCTTCGTCGCTGGCTTCATCGGCTCCCCGTCGATGAACATCAACACCCACCCGGTGGTCAACGGCAAGGCAAAGATCGGTGAAGACACTGTGGATCTGCCGGCCGAGGCTGTCAACAAGCTCACCGCTGAAGACAACAACCAGATCGTCGTCGGCTTCCGTCCGGAAGACGCTTCCCTGGCTGCCCCGGATGACGCCAATGCCTTCTCCCTCAAGGTCATGAACGTTGAGGATCTGGGCTCCGACGGCTACATCTACGGCAACATCATCACCGATGGCTCCGCTGCTGAGGCATCCACCATGATGTCCGACCAGAACAAGCTCACCACGATCCGCGTGAACCCGCGTGCTCTCCCGAAGGTCGGCGATACCGTCAAGATCAAGATCGACCCGTCCAAGATGCACCTGTTCGCTCCGTCGACCGAGCTGCGTCTGAACTGAGCTGATACCGAGTAACCAACCGTTGGCTGTTTCTTCAGGGGAATATCCTTTGCGGAAATCGGCTGGCGGGTGGCTGAATAAAAGCTTGGCGGAAGCGCGAACTTCCGTCAACCATTAAACGAGACGTACTCTTCCTCTCTTACCGTCTCGTTGGAGAAGCCCCGCGTTGGTGCGGGGCTTCTTTTGTTGTATCTGCAATAGTGAGATTTGTTTTCCTGTAGTGAGATTCCGTTATTGAGATTGCAATGGTGGAATCTCAAATGAAATGCGATATTGGAATTTCAATGGTGATCATCGCATATCGATGGATGGAATATCGATGGATGAAATATCGGCAGGTGAAACGGATTCGTCCATACTTGCTTCTTCGGGTAGGTCAACAGGTAAATTGTTGATTTATGGAATCTCTTGAATTGCCACAGATGGATCCCCGTGTGCTGAAAGCAACTTCCGTGAAGGCCGGAGATCCGGCCGTATCATCTCCGGAGCCGCAGGCGTTGAAAATCACCGCCGCAAGCTCGAATCCGAAGATGTTCACCCTGCCGTGGGAAAAGCCGCTGGCTACTTGGCCGGAAGACCTGCTGGCCAATCTTCCGCGTGGTATTTCCAGGCACGTGGTGCGTTTCGTACACGTGGGTGACGAAGTGTACGCCATGAAGGAAATCACGCGCAATGTGGCGGAACGAGAATACGAGCTGCTGCGTCGCCTGCAGAAGCTGGAACTGCCGACCGTGCAGCCAATCGCCGTGGTCACGGGCCGTCATAGCCGTGAAGGCGAGCCGCTGGAAGCGATTCTCGTTACCAAGCATTTGAAGTTCTCACTACCGTATCGTGCGCTGTTCGCGCGTAATCTGCGCCCTGATACCGCGGAACGACTGATCGACGCGCTGGCTGTGCTGATGGTGCGCTTGCATTTGGCCGGCTTCTATTGGGGCGATGTGTCGCTGTCGAACGTGCTGTTCCTGCGTGATGCCTACGCGTTCTCCGCATTTTTGGTTGATGCGGAAACCGGTGATCTGCAGATTAACCTGACGGAAGGCCAGCGCGAATACGATGTTGATTTGGCTCGTACGAATATCATTGGCGAATTGATGGATCTTTCGTCCGGCTCGCTGCTGCCGAGCGGTGTTGATGAGATTGAGATCGGCAACCGTTTGGTGGATCGTTATCATTCGCTGTGGAGTGCGCTGACTGATACCGACAAGTTCGGTCCGGATGAGATGTGGAAGATTGAGAAGCGCGTCAACAAGCTGAATGAGCTTGGTTTTGATGTGGATGAGCTGGAAATGAAGACCGCCGAAGATGGCAAGCGCGTGCTGGTGCGTCCGCGTGTGGTCGATGCCGGTTATGCGAATCGTAAGCTGCTGCGTTTGACTGGTCTTGATGTGCAGGAGAATCAGGCTCGTCGACTTCTCAACGATTTGGATGCCTACCGTGCTTCCACATGGCGTGATGGTGAGGATCTTGAGATTGTTGCCACCGATTGGATGCGTGAAGTGTTCGAACCGACCGTACGCATGATTCCGCGCGAATATCGTTCGCAGATCGAACCGGCGCAGTTCTTCCATGAGGTGCTTGACCACCGTTGGTTCCTGGCTGAGAGTGCTGGTCATGATGTGCCGATGGCCGAGGCTGTGCAAAGCTATGTGGATAAGGTGCTTCCGCAGTACAAACTCACCACGAAGGATGTGGCCGCCCTGAACGCCGAAGCTGATTCCGGTGTGATCGACGACGAATACACCTATGACGATCCTGACGACGGCTACAACCCCGACGACGATCCCGACGCAGCCGTATGGGCACATTGATAGAAAAAGCTCCAGTGGAGCTTTTTCCAATGTGCCCTGAGATGAGGCGATAGCCGAGTCGAAGGCAATGCTGAGTCTGCGGTAAGCCTAGGATCAATCCAAGTACAGACTTGCATAACAAATGAGCGGATAATCCGTATGGACTATCCGCTCATAATCATTCCAGACGTGCTGCTTTGCCGTATTTGCTTCCGCAGTTTCGCTGTGCTTGCTGTTGCGCGTTATTACTTCGCGTTGGCGGCGGCACCGGCCTCACGACGGGCGCGTGCGACGGAATACAGTGTGATGCCTGCTGCGACGGAAGCGTTCAGTGATTCGACCATGTTCGACATTGGGATGCCGGCGATGGAATCGCATGTCTCGCGTACAAGACGGCTCAGGCCGTTGCCTTCGGAACCGAGCACTACGACCAGCGGATCGGTTTCGAAACCGGTTTCGCCAACGAGGGCGTCACCGCCACCATCGAGGCCGACGCTGTAGTAGCCGCGTTCCTTCAGGCTTTCAATGGCTTTGGTGAGGTTCACCACGCGGGCGACCGGCATGTGTGCGGCAGCTCCTGCGGACACCTTCCATGCGGCTGCGGTGACTGAAGCGGAGCGACGTTCCGGCAGAATCACACCGTTAGCGCCGAATGCGGCTGCGGAACGGATGACTGCGCCCAGGTTCTGCGGATCGGTAACGCCGTCAAGCGCGATGAACAGCGGACGTGCCGCAATGCGTGCGCTTGTGGAGTTGGCCGCTTCCATGGCGCGGGACTTCTTGTCAGCGCGTTCCACCAGCTCGGCGAGCGAGGAATACTGGAACGGCTGCGCCTTCATCACCACGCCCTGATGGTTGGAGGAGCGTGCGATACGATCCATTTCCAAACGGTCGGCTTCCATGAGGTTCAGTCCATGAATGCCGGCGAGGCGAATGATTTCGCGCGTGCGGTCATCATGTTCGATGCGCGCGGCCACATACAGCGTGCTCGCAGGCACACCGCAGCGCAGCGCCTCGAGCACGGCATTGCGGCCGATGACGAGATCATCGGATTCCGAGCTGAACTTTGCCGCGCGACGGCGCGCTGCCAGCCGCGGATCAGCCATCTTACGGCGATTCGTGGCCTGCTTTTCCTTGTAAGCCTTGTGATACACGCGGTCTTCGGCCTTGGGAGTCGGTCCTTTGCCCCTCAGCGAGTTACGATGCTTTCCACCCGACCCCTTGGTCGGTCCTTTTTTCATTGCCATAACTGCCTATTGTCCCAGCACCCCGGGAAAACGGCCGCTTCGCTCCTAACCGATATGATGGATGGAATGGAGAAAAGAAGAGAGATTTTTGGTTTGCCCGTCATGTTCTGGGGTTTGTGGGCCACGTTGCTCATCCTGTGGATGGGCCGTTTCGTCACATCGTTCCTTTCCATGTATCTTGTTTCCGACATGCATGTGAGCGCGGGCGTGGCCGGCACCATCGTTTCCATGTACGGTTTCGGTGGCATTTTCGGCTGCCTGTACGGTGGCGCGTTGTCTGACCGATTCGGGCGGCCTGCGATGATTGTCATCGGCAACTTGGGTTCCGCTGCGATGCTGGTTTTGCTGGCTTTTATCGGCGATCCTTGGATTATGGCGATTGCGTTGCTGATATACGGTGTGATTTCCTCCATGCCGACGCCCGCGGTCGCGGCGTACGTTTCCGACGTTGTCCCGTTCCGTAAGCAGAAGCGCGCGTATTCGTTGCAGACGTGGGCTGTGAATTTCGGTTTTGCGATCGGGCCGATCATCGCCAACCAGCTTGTCAAGATTTCCTATTCGCTGATGTTCTATGTGGAAGCGGCGGTGCTGGTGTTCGCCACGTTGCTGATGATGGTGTTCTTCAAGGAAGCCGGATTGGGTGTGCGCGTTGCCGGACGGTTTGTGAAACGCGTCGTGAAACAACCTATGGAACGTTCTGAAACTTCACAAACTACCCAATCGCAGCAATTCTCCATATGGCGTAGCTATCGTCGCGCGTGCGCCGACAAAGCGCTCATGTCGATGGTGGTGTTGATGTTCCTGTACACGCTGGCGTATTACCAGATCGTCAGCGGCCTGCCGATCTCCATGACGCAGATTGGGCTCGGCACGGACGAATATTCCAGCCTGCTGACCATCAACGGTGGCATTCTGTGCTTGCTGCAGATTCCAGCGATCGCGTTGTTTCAGCGGATGAGCAACACCCGTGTGCTGGTGCTTGGCATGTCCATCACGGCGGTTGGTTACGCGTTCCAAATCGGCGCCAATTCGTGGGTGACATTTGCAATTGCGACCGTGTTGTGGACGCTCGGCGAGCTTGGCACGTTCCCGATTGCCGCCACGACGGTGGCGAACATCGCTCCAAAGGATGTGCGCGGCACGTATCAGGGCCTGTACAACCTGGTGTGGTCGCTGTCCAATGCGTTCTCGCCGCTTGTCGGAGGTTGGATTCTGAACGCGTTCGGTAGCCATGTGCTGTGGACCTGCTGCACGGTGATGTTCGTGATTGTGGCGATTGGTTTCTATGTGACACGCGGTCCCCGTGAATGTGCCGCAGCCCGTAATCTCGCTGCTGAGGAGGTGTAGCCGGCGTACGTGAAAGCGGGAGGCCGCGATTCCGTTTGGAACCGCGGCCTCCCGCTATGTGATTTAAGGATTGGAAAGAAGGGGAGCGGGGTGCTGCCGCGCCTGCGCCTTGCCTCCTGTCTAGGAAGCGGTCTTACTTGTTGAGGACCTTCTTGAAGAGGTCAGCGGAAGCCTTGGCGAGGGCGAACTGGCCGAAACCCGGATCGATGGAGGCGAGGTTGGCGTTGATGATCTGATCGAAAGTGTTGTTCTTCATGATGTTTCCTTTCGGACGGCCGCCTGGTCTCTTTTGTCTTCCGTCTTCTTCACGTCGCGCGGTCGTCGCTGCTGTCTTTGTTCTCTTGTTCTTCGTTCTTCTGTTATTTTTCTGTTGTGCCTTCACTATAGGCACGCCGGTATGCGTTCGTCATTCCGTAATCCTTATTTTTATTGTATGATCATCGGTTCATCTTGAAGAAAATGTAAATAATCTGCCTGCATAACGTTGCTTCCGATGGTTATTTGGGAGTGTTTCGGCTCGGAACGACTCGAATTGCCGCAGAACGAAACCGGTGACGTCAGTCTGTCCGCTTGTTGCGGCCAGACTGACGATGCTACCTGCATTGTGCGTTGGCCGGTTGCTGGTGGGGTTCGTACGAAGTTGGTGAGACGGGTTATTTCCCAGCCAGCCGATACCGCTGTTTTGGGCTGCGCGCCGGTTCCGTCGGCTCCACAATTTCGTTAGCGATCATGGTCCGCAGGTGACTGGTGATGGCCGAACGGGATAGCCCCGATAGCTCAGACAGTTCCTTTGAAGTTGCGGAACTGCGCTTGCTCAGCAGTTCGATGATTGCTTCTTCTACGGATAGTGGGTTAGTATTGGTTTTCTCGCTTTTCGTCATTCTGCGTTTGTTGAAAGTCAATGAGAAAAAAGTCAACGTGTTAAGCGGTTTCGGTGGATTCATGAGCGCAGCTTGGAGCTGCTCTTCGATGACTTGGTAACCCGTTCCGCGATTCTCTACAACATACCCGCCACCGGGATATGGTGTGGTTTCCAGAATGTTGGAAAGGAATTGGTTTCTTGAAGAAGAGATGCCCACGGTGCCCAACGTGTCGATGGTTACGTTGCCGAACAATCCGCCGGGATTAAGGATTTCTAACCGGTCGGCATACAGGTTCACCTGCACTTGTGATCCGCGGGCGTCTGGCGAGTAATCGCGGTGCATGAGTGCGTTGGCGATTGCCTCGCGAACCGCCTTACGCGGATAATCGGGCACATCCTGGCGAAATGCTCCCTCGATTACGGCTCCGGTACGCATGTTTTTGGTGACGGCATTCAATGCGTCTTCAATAATGAAAGGAATGGGGCCGATGATGGTCTGTGCGTCAAGGAATCTGCGGTTCTCGTCCACTATTTCGGCTTTGGTGATACCTGGGAAAGCGGTGAAAGTGATATTAAGCCTCGGGAAGAATTGCTGAGGGAATGATCCGAGTGCCAGCAGGCCGCCAAGCGTTGGCCGGATGGTTCCTTCATCGTCCTTTTTTGCGACGTGCATGCTGATGGTGATGTTTTCGTCACTGCGAGTGCCGAAAATACGTGGATGCAATTCACGTTGACGGTTGATGAATTGGGAAAGCAGATTGTGGTCCAGATCGTCTAGTGTGGCCTGCGCCACAATTTCGTTGTCGAATGTGGGCTGGCTGTGTTCTTCCATGAGGCGGTCGATTTCATATTGGCTGAGCTTGCGATCGCCGTCACCGGTGCGGATGTACGACCCTTGGTAGCGCCCTTTAGTGGTGATGTAGCACGGTCTGTCTTTGAGTGGCATTGCGGGGATGTGCGCCATGAGAACGTTGGTGCCTTCAAAGGGAATTACTTCCAGCGTCGGCCGTACGCGAGGCGTCATCTGCTCGCATTTGGCGCTCAGCGCTTCCTGTATGGCGCGCGCGTCGAAGGATTCCACCGGCGTGAACCCTTCCTTCTCAGATATGCCGAGAATGATGGTGCCTCCGTTACCGTTGGAAAAGGCGGACAGGGTATCGGTGATGCTTTCAGGTATTTTGTTACGTGCTTCCTTGACTTCGCAGGTTTGAGTATCGTTGCCGATTTGACGCATCTGTAGGATGAGATGTTTGAGTTCACTTGCGTTCATGACCGTCTCCCTGGCGCAAATCCATTTACTTGCAACAAGCTTAACATAACTTAACAGCAACTTCGCAGTTGTTAAGTTTGCTGTTAAGTTCGTGCGAAGTTAGGTGGAAAACGATGTATTGGCATGATTGCGCGGAGCGAATGGTGAATATTGCCGGCAGGGCAGGTGCGTGTGTGTATGCGTGCGCATGCGAAAAGCGGGAGGCCGCGATTCCGTTTGGAACCGCGGCCTCCCGCTATGTGATTTAAGGATTGGAAAGAAGGGGAGCGGGGTGCTGCCGCGCCTGCGCCTTGCCTCCTGTCTAGGAAGCGGTCTTACTTGTTGAGGACCTTCTTGAAGAGGTCAGCGGAAGCCTTGGCGAGGGCGAACTGGCCGAAACCCGGATCGATGGAGGCGAGGTTGGCGTTGATGATCTGATCGAAAGTGTTGTTCTTCATGATGTTTCCTTTCACTTGGCTTGGCGGCGCGTCTTTTCTTCTTGTCATTCCTCTGGCCGCTGCCGTAAGTCTGTATTGTGTTTGTCTTTTTCTTCGTTCTTCTGTTGTGCCTTCATTCTAAGCCGGGCAAACCATCAATATCATGCGACGATCGTCACTTCTTTTGTAAAATCATCGGCTAATCTTGAAGAAAAGTAACATTCGTCGAAAATTGGCGGACGTATCTTATAGTCCATATTCTTTGCGTCTCCTGTCGGCTTTGATGTAAGCGTCACTGTCGGAACGAATGCCAACGACGATGATGGTCATGATTCCATCTCGCAGTAACGGTTTGTAAACAACTCGAATGCCGATATCCCTGAATTTGATTTTGCAAAGCCCGGAAAGTTTCGTTCGTTCGGCATTTCGTAACGGGTTGCCATACCCGCCTTGCGAGGTGGGCAGTGGGTTTGTACGAATTTTCTCGATTCCCTTGAGTACTTGGATTTGCTCGGCTTTGCCGAGTTTGCGCATGTCTTTCTTGGCTTCGTCAAGCCATTCAACTTGCCAGTTCATGCAAGTTCCGGCTCAGGTGCCTCGGCGAGGTCGCTTGGGGAAATGCCGAGATCGAACATGACCTCTTCGTTGCTGATAGTTGTGCCAGTGCGGTTGGCGAGTCTTTTTTCGGCAAGAAGCAAGTCTTCGTTGTCTTCGATTCGTTCCATGAGAGCTCGATAGTTTTCGATATTCATGAGAACGTAGGATGGCTTGTTTCGTTTGATCAAAATGACTGGATCATGGTCGGCCCGCTGCAACAATGCGGAAGTACGACCATTGCTGAGATCGCTGATTGGAGCAAGGTCATCGAGTATGTCAAGTGCGCTTGCCATGATAAACCTTTCTTAAAACCGAATTTCATACCCAATTATATACCAGTATTAATACCAAGATTCATGGTTGTGCGACTTTGAATCTTGGTATAAAGAACGATTTTGCTATGAAAAGGGCACCTTGCGGATGCTCGGTGCCCTTGGGAAAACAATAATCAGACTTTACGGCCTGCGCCGTGAAAATTACTTGCGATTGGGTTTACCAAACGTGAATGCGCGCACGATTGCGACGATGCCGATCGCCACAAGCGCGCATCCGCCGAACAGAATCAGCCAGGTTGTGGAGCTGATGGGGGAGAACAGCACGATGAAGCCGGCGATAATCGACAGCAGCGCGTAAATCACGGCCCATGCGGAGCTTGGCATGCGCCATGATTCCACGAGCGCCATCACGCCTTCCAGCATCCAGCCGAGGCCGACCACCATGGTGATGAGCACAGCGAGCGTGGCTCCGGAAAGCGCTGCGTTCTTCAACATGACCACACCGCCGACGGACAGCATCAGGCCGATCAGAATGTCAAGCACGCGCCATCCGCCCGGAAGCCCGAGTTCCACGATTGCGGTCACAATGCGAACCACGCCGGAAACTACGAAGTATGCGCCGAGGGCGATCGCGGCGACTTTCAGTGTGGCACCAGGCCAGATTAGCAGTGCTAGGCCGAGGATGATGGCGGCGATGCCAAGTATTGCATAGGTGCCGCGGATCGCGTTCTTCGCCTTCTTCGGCAGCCATTCCTCCGCAAGTTTGAACGGGCTGATCGGCTGCCAATTGTCGTTGCCGGTTCCTGGTTGGCTGTTCTGCTGTCCGTACGGTTGGCCGGTGGTGTAGCTTGCGTAGAAGAAGCCGTTCTGGTTCGGGTTTTGGTTGGCGTTGGGATCGCCGAAGTAGCGTGGGATCTGCGGTTCGCTCTGATACGGATTACCCGAATTGTTGGGATTGCCGCCCTGCTGCTGGGATTGCGATTGCTGATTTGGCGCGTATGCCCCGTATTCCGGCTGACCTTGCGGTTGCTGTCCGTTGCTGCCGTTCTGATTCGGATTGTTTGTGTTCGGATCGTTCGCATATGGGTTGTTCATTGCGTCGCTCATGACGGCCCCTTTCCTTGAAGAGCTTGCTTCGTGACGTTCGGATGTGCATGAATGTGTTCGCCTGCGCTCAAACGTTTCGGAAGCCCTACCCCTCATTCTAGGCAATCTGTCTAATTTAAGCCATCAACAAAATCTTCCTCATCGTCCATTTTGTAGGGTTGTACCTCACGATTTCATTTTCATCAAGAAAAAACGAATCGTGAAGTTAAATTTGTCGAATCATGCGACGAAAACATCAAATTGTGCGGTGATTTGTCTTACTTCTTGAATTGCTTTTCTACTATGGGGGCTGGTTATTTTGCAGTTGCTTGATTGCAGAAGCATCTTCGGAAACTTGCGGAGACGAAACCGAAACGGTCGGTGTGTAGATTCTTTTGCGGACGGGAGTTGCGCAAGGCGAAGCTTTGTACGTATACAGTGCTGCGCGATGACGTGCTTTGAAGTCGGCAGGGGAGAACGTTTTGTTGTTGGCGATCAGCGGCTGATACGTACCTGTAGCGAACGGCAGTTTAGGGTGCTTGACATATGAAGGTGCAGAGGCGTGAACAGCGGAATGTACGTATCGCATTGTCGCTTCCGTTGAGGCACAACCCCTGAAAATGGGAATTACGGGCACGCCGAATCGTCACCTATACTAGTGCGCTCGTTTGGACGATTGAATGTCCTATAAGCAACTGGAAGGTGTCTGGACGGTGAACGTGTCAGTCTTCGATGTCGTTGACGTAGGGACGCAGCTTGGCGAGGAGTGCTTCGGAGTCAATCGTGGCGGATTCGTAGAGCAAAAGCATCGATGCCGTCGTACTCGTGCCGATGGATTGGAACCGGACGCTTGGACTGGGAACGAAGGCGCCGTCCGAACTGAGTAATATGTGATTCCTGCTACTTGTACAAGGATCAGCCATCCTCTTCGTCGGTTGAATCTAAATAGACAAAAGGTCATTGTAGGGTGGTTGTGAGTGAATACGGCTATTGCTCTTACATAGCAAATCGCAAAGGAGTATATGGATGGGTATCAAAGATGTTGCCGCGAGGGCTGGCGTGTCCATTAGTACAGTGTCGTACGTGATGAGCGGTAAGCGAACCATCAGCAAGGAGACTCGCGATAAGGTTATGCAGGCCGCTGCGGACTTGGGGTATCGGTCCAAGTCGCAGAAGACTCGGGGTGCTGACGACAGACGTCTCAATGATACGGCGGTGGGAGATAGGTCAACTGGTACTGCAGCTGATGGGAGCAGAACCGGGTGGCGAACTCGTCCACGAACCAAAGTGTTGGCGGTAAGCTCGCCTGTTCATTCGTACACCAATTATTCGAATTATGCGCAGTTCTTCTTTGGATTGGCCACCAGCGCCAGGCAGCATGGATATGATCTGATGTTGCTTATGCATGAGTCTGGTGGTGCCGAAATGCGCCGCGTAGCCAATAACAATATGGCCGATGGCATTCTGTTGTTGGATGTACTGATGGACGACTTGCGCGCCGAAGTTGCCAAATCTATCGACCTGCCGGTTGTCTCAGTTGGTTACCCTGAAAATTGCGGCAGCGTCTACTGCGTTGATTTTGATTTTGCTCGTATGGCTCGTGAGGTAGTCGAGCGCGCCTATGAACTTGGTCATCGCCATCTGCTGTTTGTGGGCGCCAACGCATCTGCGTACCGTGCCGGCTCGAACTTCCTCGTCCGATTCCGCGATGCATTGTTGGAGCGTGCGAAGGTGTTGGGAATGTCAGTCGTGTCCAAATATGCCGCCATCGGCGATCTTCATGAGGCGGGACGTATACTTGATGACTCCTTCGCGGAGGATCCCAAGATTTCATTCATTGTTGGTCAGACCAGTGCGGCGCAGATTGGTAATATGCAGACAGTGCTTCGTCACATGGGCAAGAGCATTCCAGCTGATATTTCGATGCTTGCTGCCGGAACATGCGGTGGCGTGATGCAGTTGCCGCAACCAGTTGACGAGATTCCGTTGTCGCCGGCAAGCGTCTGTTTGAGGGCGATTGATCTTATGCTGGAAGTAATCGAAGGTGAGCGCAACGGTTCCGGTTATGTCGAGTTGCTGCCTTATGAATACCAGGCGAGAGGGACGGTGACCTCCAGCGTGCGCGGGAACGTAGCGGCGTTTCGCTAATCGAAATTTCGATAGTTGTGTCGAACACTTTTGCCGAAATTAGTTCATTCGTTTAACTTCAATAATGAAGCCGATGGAGGCTGGAAGGTTCCGGGACTTATCCTGGAAATCTTACTTTAGCAATGGCGCTGAAAAAGGAGAAAACGATGAAGCGATCCCGTAAGATCATGGCAGCCGTTCTGGCTGTAGCAAGCTTGATGGGTATGACATCCCTCTCTGGTTGCGGAAGCAGCAACAATGCTCAGGAGGAAAATCCTAAATCCATCAAGATCTGGCACTACGAGGAAGACAATGGTGCTATGGGCAAGGCATGGAAGAAGGCCATGGATATCTTCGAGAAAGAGACTGGTGTCAAAGTCGAATTTGAGAAGAAATCCTTCGAGCAGATCCGCCAAACTGCCAGCCAAGTGCTCAATTCTGATGACGCTCCGGACGTCATGGAATACAACAAGGGCAACGCCACCGCAGGTCTGCTGGCCAGTCAGGGACTGCTGAGTAACCTCAACGATTACGTCAAGCAGTACAAGTGGGACAAGAAGATTTCTGGTTCTTTGGCCGACACCGGCAAATACAATGACAAGGGCGTGATGGGCTCCGGTGACTGGTACGGCATTACGAACTACGGTGAAGACGTCGTGATGTACTACAACAAGGACATGTTCGACAAGTACGGTATTGAGATTCCGACCACTATGGATGAGCTTGAGACTGCGATGCAGAAGTTCAAGGACAATGGCATCACTCCGCTCTCCGAAGGCGTGGCCGAATACCCACTGCAGCACCTGTGGTGGCAGCTGGTCCTGCAAAAGGCCGACAGCAAGTTCCTGAAGGCCTACGAGATGTACGACGGTGACGTCGATTGGCAGGGCAAGGCCACCACCTACGCAACCAACACCATCAAGAAGTGGGTCGATGAGGGATACATCTCCAAGGACTGCACCGGCACCAAGGCCGAAGACGCCGGACAGAACTTCATCAAGGGCACCTACCCGATGTTCTTCTCCGGCACATGGTGGTACGGCCGCTTCCAGAGCGATATCGCCAAGAACTTCAACTGGACCATCGGTACCTTCCCAGAATCCAAGAAGATTCCCGGTTCCTCTGGCAACATCTGGGTGATTCCGGAGAACTCCAAGAAGAAGGATCTCGCCGCCAAGTTCATCAACATCACGCTGAGCGAGGAAGTACAGGACCTGATGGGCAACAATGGCGGTCTGCCGATCGCGGCGAACGCCGACAAGATCACTGATCCGTCCAACAAGGAGCTCGTCGAATCCTTTAGCAAGGTGGTGAAGGAAGACGGCCTCGGCTTCTACCCGGATTGGCCGACCTCCACTTTCTATGACGAGCTCAACTCATCGCTGCAGGAGCTCGTCAACGGCACCTCCGATACCAAGACGGTACTCAATCAGATGAAGGACAACTACGACAAGGGCGTCGAAGCCGCTGGCGTCAAGAACTGAGCGCCTGAGCCATAACTGAAAATAATTGAACCCAGGTGTGCGGGGTTCTCCCCGCACACTTTTCCTCTCATGTCAGACTTTTCCGGGCCATGGCAACGCTGTCAGGCCCCATGCATCTGCAATCGAAGATTATTGCCGACCGGATGCCATATGTACGTTGAACTTGGAAAGTGACCTGCTATGACTACGACAAAGAACAAGAACCACTCGGTCGTTCCGATGGATGCCCATGAAAAGGGGATGTCTCGAATCCCCGGCAGCCCGTCCAACAGGTTCTGGCTATATTTGATCCCAGGCTTTCTGATGTTGCTGTGGATTATCATCATCCCTGCCGTGTGGAATGTGTATCTGAGTTTCACCAACTACCGTGGTATCAAACCGCCGGTTTGGTGCGGATTGTCAAATTGGACCAAGCTCATGCATGACACCACATTCTGGATCTCGTTCCGCAACTCGATCTGGATGATCATTGCTATGGTGGTCATCCCCATCCTGCTTGGTCTGATTCTTTCCTCTCTTGTGTTTGACGTAGTACAGAAGAAGTTTGGTGCAAAAACCGCCTCAACCATGCGGGCCATCTACTACTTCCCGCAGCTGCTGCCGATTTCCGTCGCGGCTCTGGTCATGGGCTGGATATTCCGACCGGAAAACGGCGCGTTGAACGCGCTGCTCAAGGCGGTCGGTCTAGGCTCGCTGCAGCATGATTGGCTCGGCAAGCCAGACACCTCACTGATCTTCCTGATGCTCATCATGATTTGGATTCAGGTCGGCTACCCTCTGGTCATCTTCATGTCCGGTCTGCAGCGCGTCGATCCGGAACTGTATGAGGCAGCCAGCCTCGACGGCGCTAACTGGTGGCAACGGTTCCGCGCCATCACACTGCCGTCCATCAAGCCCGAGATATTCGTGGTGGCGCTCACCTGCACCATCGCGGCTCTCAAGGTGTTCGGTCCGGTCTACATGCTGACCAAGGGCGGTCCGGGAACCAGCACCATAGTACCGTCGTACTATTCGTACACGCAGTTCTTCCAATCCCAACAGGTCGGCTACGGTGCCGCCATCTCCACGGCATTAACCGTGGTGGTCGTCGTGGTGTCGATTATCTTCACCAACGTGCAGGAGAAGGTCGCGAAAGAAGACGAGGAGTGATCTGAAATGACAAGCGTAACAATGGCAAAAGTATGTGCCCCGAAAGCCAAGAAGAACCGCACTGCCGGCGACTGGTTCATCCTTGCTCTGCTGATCGTGGGCGGGCTGGTGATGCTCTTCCCGTTCATCGTCCTGCTGCTCAACGCATTCAAAACAACCACCGATTACAATGCGGCAGGCCCATTGTCGTGGCCAAAGGGGTTCAGCCTTGACGGTCTGATGAAGTTCTGGAACCGTGTCAACTATCCGGAAAAGCTGTGGAACAGCATTTGGACATCGGGACTGGTCGCCATCCTCGCGGTGATTCTGTCGATGTTCAACGCATTCGCACTCGGCATCGGCCGCGTCAAAGGGCGCCGATGGATTATTCTGCTCATCATGCTTGCCAACATGATGCCCCAAGAAGCCTTGCTGTACCCGCTGTACATCATGTTCAAGAACATAGGTCTATACAACTCCCAATGGGCGATCGTCATCATCTTCACCGTGATTCAGAGCGCTTTCGGCACCTACTTGCTTTCCTCGGTATATGGCACCTTCCCAAAGGCGATTCTAGAAGCGGCGACCATTGATGGTGCAAACCGTTGGACCATCTTCCGTAAGATCGTGTTCCCGATTTCCAAGCCGACACTGAGCGTCATGCTCGTATTCTTCTTCATCTGGACTTGGAACGAATACATGATTCCGATGGCCTTCCTGGTCGACAACTCTACGCAGACCATCCCGATTGCGGTCAGCTCTCTGTCCGGAGACCGCCTGATGGACGTGACCACAACCGCCGCGGCCTCGCTGATCAGCATCGTTCCAACCCTCATCTTCTACCTGATCTTCCAACGTACGCTGTCCCGTGGTATCACCACAGGCGCGGTCAAGTAGCGGATTGCCATACAGCCACGGCCGGTTCCCTTCCCCGGCCGTGACATTAAATCTGTGGCTGTCTCCGCTGTAATCTCCTTCATACGGAGAACAGCCATTTGTATCTGTATGCATCTGTATGCAGGTCGTTTTCAGACAAATCATCACAATAATTCAGGAGCAACAATGAAGTTCACTAATGGTTACTGGCTTACCCGACCGGGTGTGGAAGCCCTGTACGCGCGTGACGCCTATGAGGTTGGCATCGGAAAGGACGGCGAAAGCCTGAATGTGCTCGCACCGGTGGCACCGGTTCGTGAACGTGCGAACACTCTGAATCTGCCGACATTCGAGGTCAACATCACCAGCCCGGCTGAAGGCGTGATCCGTGTGACTGCCGACCACTGGCAGGGCGCGACGGAATACCCGGGATTCCCATTGAACGCTGACGAGCCTGGCGACCGCGATTACATCGCCGTAGTTCAGGATGGCAACGGTGACGGCGAGGTCGGTCAGATTGGCGCCTCGGCAACGCTGACATCCGGTGGGCTGAGCATAAAAGTAGTCAAAGGCTCGCCTTGGAATATGACATTCACCGGCGAGGACGGCAAAGTGCTGACACAGTCTGTCGGTAAGTCCCTCGCCCGATTCAAGATTGAGCCGCGTGCGGCCGTCACTGCGCAGCCTGTAGGCGAATTCGGTGTGAGTATGGACGGTTCCGCATACGACGAATCCGACGTATTCACCGGTATCCAGCTGCATCTGGGAGTGGGGGAGAACGTATACGGTTTCGGTGAGCGTTTTGGCTCGTACATCAAGAACGGTCAGACCATCGATATCTGGAACGAGGATGGGGGTACCTCCTCCGAGCAGGGATACAAGGACATCCCGTTCTACATGACTTCCAACGGTTACGGTGTGCTGGTCAACAATCGTGGGCACGTGTCGTTCGAAGTCGGTTCCGAAAACACTGAGGCTGTGCAGTTCTCCGTGCCTGGGGAGAGTATCGATTTCTGCGTGATTTATGGGCCGACTCCGAAGCAGATTCTTGACCGCTATACCAAGCTGGTCGGCCGCCCGGCCAACGTGCCGGCGTGGAGCTACGGCTTATGGCTCACCACTTCGTTCACCACCAAGTATGACGAGAAGACTGTCAACTCCTTCATCGACGGTATGGCCGAACGCGGCATTCCGCTAAGCGCCTTCCACTACGACTGCTATTGGATGCGTGAATTCCATTGGACTGACTTCGAATGGGATAAGCGCTTCTTCGGCGACATCGAATCTACACTCAAACGCCTGCATAAGGACAAGGGCCTGCATATCTGTGCCTGGATCAACCCGTACATCGGTCAGCATGGTTCCATGTTCAAGGAAGGCAAAGAAAAGGGGTATTTGGTCAAAAAAGTCAATGGCGAGATTTGGCAGACCGATTTCTGGCAGGCTGGAATGGCGTTGGTGGACTTTACCAATCCGGATGCCCGTGAATGGTTCAAGGATAAGGTCAAGCACCTGCTGAACCAAGGTGTGGACGCCATTAAAACCGATTTCGGCGAGCGTATTCCACGCGATGTGGTCTGGTACGACGGCTCACCGAAGCTTTCCATGCACAACTGGTACACCCAGCTGTACAATCAGGCGGTGTTTGAGGCTATCGAGGAGACTTACGGAAAAGGCAAGGCGTGCCTGTTCGCACGTTCCGCCACGGTCGGTGGTCAGCAGGAGCCGGTGCATTGGGGTGGTGATTGCGAATCCACATTCAATGGCATGGCGCAGACCTTGCGTGCAGGTCTATCCCTCACCAGTTCGGGCTTTGGATTCTGGAGCCATGATATCGGTGGTTTTGAGGGCGCATACCCTGATCCGGCCGTGTACAAGCGTTGGATCGCTTTCGGCTTACTTAGTTCGCATTCCCGCATGCACGGGTCCTCTGTGTATCGTGTGCCATGGTTGTTCGATGAAGCGGACGAAAAGAACGGCGTGGTCAACGCACCGGGCCAGACCGCTGTGGATGTGGCGCGTACCTTCACCAAGCTTAAATTGAGTCTGATGCCGTACCTGTATCAGGTAGGTCTGCAACCGCATCTGTACGGTACTCCGGTAATGCGTTCGATGTTTGTCGAATTTCCTGACGATCTCACCTGCCGAACACTCGACCGCCAATACATGTTTGGCCCAAATTTGCTGGTGGCTCCGGTATTCACCTATTCCGGAGATGTAGAGTACTATCTACCGTCCGGCACTTGGACTAATTGGTTCACCGGTGAGAAGGTAACAACCGAACACGGTACATGGCGCAACGAGCGCCACGGTTTCGATACCATTCCGCTGTGGGTGCGTGACGGCAGCGTGTTGGTCACCAAGCCAGATGCCGAGACTCCGGATTACGAGTACGGCAAGGACGCGTTGATCTCAGTATTTCTCGATCATGACGATCGGGCGGAGGCCGTAGTAACAGAAACGGATGGTTCTTCCGTGACATTTACTGCGTGCAGAACACCTATTGGGACAGAAATCGTCAGTTCCGACGGGCGTGCGTTTACTGCACGACTTGGGTTCGGCAAAATAGTTGCTGCACAGAATGGCAAGGTGGTGCTGTGACAATCGATTCAACAAGAATTCGGAATTCAGCGTGAACCCTACACATGGGTCAATATATGTGTAGCACTCGTGCATAATAAAAACTGCGGTGAGGTTGGCTCGGCTATAAACTCGAATTAACCTCACCGCTTTAATGTTACGGCAACATGAAGCTAAAACTTATTGCGAAGGAGCATCGATGAACTACCGGTTTCCTGAAGGATTCACTTGGGGTACGGCAACCGCTTCATATCAGGTGGAAGGGGCCATTCATGAAGGAGGCCGCACGCCGTCCATCTGGGATACGTTTTGCGCCCGGTCTGACACTATATTCGATGGGTCTTCCGGTGAAAACGCATGTGATCAGTACCATCGCTATCCACAAGACATCAGTTTGATGAAAGAACTAGGCATTGGCGCGTACCGCATGTCGATCGCGTGGCCGCGTATCCAACCCGCTCCAGACGGAACCGCTAACGCCGAGGGTCTGGATCATTATCGTCGCGTGCTAGATATGCTGCGGGATAACGGCATCAGGCCCGTTGTCACGCTATACCATTGGGATCTTCCGCAGTACCTGCAGGACCTTGGGGGGTGGCCTCGGCGCGATACAGCGCTGCGATTCGCGGAATACGCGGCCTGTCTCGCCAAGGCTTTCGGAGACCGAGTGGATACATGGACCACGTTGAACGAACCATGGTGCGCGGCATATCTTGGCTATGGTTGTGGCGATCATGCCCCGGGAATCAAGGATCATGCACAGGCATTGGCCGCGGTGCATCACCTCAATCTGGCGCATGGGCTGGGCGTGCGGGCGATCCGCGCGGAACTAGGCGATAAAGCGCGCTGTTCAGTGACGTTGAACCTGTCGGTCACCCGCGCCGCGACGGATTCCAAGGAGGACGTTATGGCCAAGAAACGTGCTGACCTATTCAATAATGAAGTGTTTCTCGGTCCCATGCTTGAAGGCAGATATGATTCTGAACTCCTTACGGCGACGGCGCGGGTCACCGATTGGAATTTTGTGCATGACGGTGATCTTGAGTCCATCCGGCAGCCGATTGACGTGCTTGGCGTGAATTATTATTCCACCAATACCGTGCGGTACCGTGCCGATGCCACCAGTGTTACATCCGATGAAACCGCACCTGCGGCAACGACTCCAGCTGGTCTTGATGTCCATCACAATCCCATTCCAGCGCAGGAGCACGTGGAGACGCTGCCGCCTGAGGGCGAGTTGACAGCCATGGGTTGGAATCAAGATCCTCAGGGACTTACGGATATCCTCTTGGAGCTTACGCGACGATATCCTGGACTGGAACTTATGGTCACCGAGAACGGTTCTGCCTGGGATGATGAGGTTTCGAAGGATGATTCGGTTGCCGGAGTTCCAGGTCCGATGGTGGCGGATGATGTCGCATCCTGGTCTGTGGTACCGGGGAGGATCGTGCATGATCCGAAGCGTGTGGCGTATCTTGACGCTCATATACGCGCTGTGGCCCGTGCCATTGATGCTGGAGCCAAAGTGACGGGCTACTATGCCTGGTCGTTGCTTGACAACTTCGAATGGGCCCTTGGCTATACCAAACGCTTCGGCATCGTACGTGTCGACTATGGTACGCAGGAACGCATCTGGAAGGATTCAGGATTGCGTTATCGCGATATCGCTCATACCAACGTCATTTAAGCTTACTGTTACTGTGGTATGAACTGATTTTTGTTCCGCATTTCCCCTAACTCGATGGGAGATGATGGAACCATGGCAAAAGGCACGAGGCGCCGGCCCACGACATCCTTCTGGTCCACTCGGATTTCTGCATGGCCGTGTACGGGTACCGCAAGACGCATGCCCGGTCGTCGGCGCGGGGCTGGGATCCGGCCGAGATCGGCCGCGACCAGGTGATGAACGTCACGCGGGAATCGGGAATCCGCGGCGTGCGCCGCGGCAGGACGCCCGTCACCGCCAAACCGGCGAAGGGCACGGGCGGCAGGCCCGACCTCGTGGAACGCGGGTTCGAGGCGGAGGCGCCGAACCGGCCGCATGTGGCCGACATCACCTACGTGCGCATGGCCAACGGCTCGTTCGGCCACACGGCGTTCGCCACCGACGTGTTCGCCCGCAGGATCGTCGGCCGGACGCGCGCCACCACCATGGACACCAGGAAGCTGTCGCTGCAGGCGCTGGAACAGACGATATCATTGGGCCGCCTCGCATGGCGGCACGGACGGTCTCGTGCACCGTTCCGGCCATGGCGCGCGGTGCATCGGCCTCGTGTACGCCACCGGGGTCGGGGAATTCGGCATGCCTCCCCCGACCGGCACGGTCGGCGCCTCGTACGACAACGCCATGGCCGAGAGCGCCGACGGCGCGTACAGGACCGAGCTCGTCTGACGGCGCAAGCCCTTCCAGGATTTGAGGGACCTGGAACTGGCGACGTTCCGGTGGGTCTCGTGGCGGGGACTCGAAGCGTCCGCACCGGTCCTTGGGCTGCAGGACACCGGAACGGACCGAAACCGAGTATTATGCGAACCAAGCGGCGCAAGCCGCCCCGCTATAAGGGCGGAACAAAAATCAGGCCATATCATGCTACTCTCGGTACGCTTAACGTGTGTGGTGCGGTGGAATCGGTGTAGCGCCGGAAGTGAGATGAGGTAACATGATCGGTTCGATGAATAATCTGCAACAAAAGGATGTTTTTCAAGAATCGCAACGATCGAAGCAGTCAGTGTCGAAGAAATCTCGCAGCAAGCGAGTGACTCTACAACAGGTGGCTGATGCCGCTGGAGTGTCGCGATCTGCCGCCTCGTTCGTTATGACGGGTCGCACTGATCAGCGTATTTCAGAGGCCACTATAAAAAAGGTGCGTAAGGCGGCTGCGGATTTAAGCTATCGACCTAATCTCACTGCTAAGACACTTCGTACTGGCAAGTCTGGCACGGTCGGCCTTGTCTCGGATTTTATTGGCACAACATCGCATGCCAACTCCATGGTGATGGGGGCGCTGGATGTGCTGAGAGACAAGGGGAAGTTGTTGTTCACTGTGGATACCCAGGGTGACGCAGACGTGGAGAGCAAATCGATTAAAGCATTGTTGGATCGCCAGGTTGATGGCGTCATTTATGCAGCCATGTTTACACGTGAGGCGAAAGTGCCAGCCGTGTTGCGTACTGTACCGACAGTATTGCTGAATTGCCTTGATGAAACTGACGATGGTAGGGCAGATAGTGCGTTCTCCAGCGTGGTTCCTGATGAATATCAGGCTGGGTGCGATGCGTCCCGTTTGCTGTTGGAAGCGGGGCATACTGATCGTATTGTTTTTGCGGGCTGCTTTCCAGAAGGCGTTGTTGGTGGTGTTCGATGGGGGTCTTGGGGTTCATGGGCGTTGCCCCAGCGTCTGCAGGGTATTAACGATACATTGAGGCTGGCGGGTTACGAACTGTTTGCGCATTTTGAGGCTACGGAATGGGAAATCGATTCAGGCAGGACGATCGCACATCAAGTATTGGCTTCCTGTTCGCGGCGTGATGAGCTTCCGACAGCAATTATCTGTGTCAATGATGCTGTTGCGTTCGGCATGATGCAGGTGTTGTTGAGTGAAGGTGTGCGTATTCCGGAAGACGTATCGCTGATTAGCTTCGATGGCAGTGATTGGGCTGCTGCTATGTTGCCTCCGATCACAACATTGCGCTTACCACAGTTAGAGATGGGAAGCGCTGCCGCAAGAATGCTGTTGGAGCAGAAGGAGCCGGCGCAGCGAGTACGCATATCAATGCCATTGGTTCAAGGGGCGACGGTCAGTTCTCCTCGTAAGTAAGATGTGATCGACGTTCGGCTGCGGCACGATCGTCGCTACGTGATGTTTCACGTGAAACAAAGGACGGCTCCAGAGCCTCCTATCGACGCCGATTAACTTCAACACGCCAATAGATTCTTTTTCCTCTGTGCTATACTGATTTAGCAAGTAAGCTATACCGATTTAGCGTAGAGTGACAAGCAAAGTGGCTATCAATGACAACGAGGTGACACATATGGGTTCGGTCGAAGTAGGACAGCTCATTAACACGTCCCTAAGAGGAGATGATCCTTACTGCAGGCTTGACGTTTTCTTTCGTAACCGATTGTCTCTACGTCCCAATGCGACGCCACCTGCTCGGCTCCCAGATAATTTTATGGAGCCTGCCGGCGTCTGGCGCCTGCCTTGGAACGTAACTGTGGAGGAACGCACTATCGGTGACGCACAGAATGCCGTGTCGGTTCGTATATATCGTGACAAATCCTGCGGGGGAAAGAACAACGCTTGGCTGCTGTGGGCGCATGGCGGAGGCTTCACCGAAGGAAGCATCGACACTGCGGAAGCTCATGCGACTTGTGCCGAACTAACTGCACGTACAGGCACGACTTGCATTTCGGTAGATTATCGACTGACTCATGATGGACGGAATCTTTATCCAGCCGCATTGGATGATCTGCTCGATGTGTGGGCGTGGATAGTGGAGCAGACGCAACGCAATGCTCAGCAGACAACGCTGATGATAGGCGGAGCTAGTGCTGGCGGTAACCTTGCCGCTGCGTTATGCCGCAAGTTGGTTGACTCTTCTCGTGAAGGCGGCGTGTTGCTGCCGGTGCCACATGCTTTTCTTGGTGCATACGGTGTTTTTCACGATATGCAGCGTGAATTGGTAAAAGGCTGGGATGGTAATACGAGCATATTGCCAACGCCGTTGCGTTTTACTCCACAGGTCTGCAAAGACATGTATGCGCGTTATGTCGGTCGTGCCACCGATTTTCCAGCATACAGTGTGCCTGGGGAATGCGATGCGCGGCAATTGCATGGATTCCCGCCTTCCGCGCTGATTTGCTGTGAATTCGACGATTTGGCTCCTTCCAGCATGGTGTTTGCCGAGCAGCTTCGTCAAGCGGGCACGCCGGTGCAATTACGTATGGCAGCTGGCGTGCTGCATGGCTTCTTGAACTGGTATCCGTCTGAACGGCTACCGCAGACGTTGGCCGCGATTCGGTTCCTTGCTGCGTTTATAGAAGAGCAGATACAAAAACAGGCGAGGGAAAGGAGAGATGAAAGTTTTATCGACTGACCGTATCAAGCATAACTATGCTTACCCAATCAAACCTGTGGGGTGAGCAATGATGGTTGAATAAATAACTCGCTTATGACGAGATGTCAGCAACGTACAGAGATGTACGGCAGTGCTGAGTAAACGACATTTTATTAAGATAACAATTGAGGAGAAAACAATGTCATCAACAACGAAGTCTGCTGGCATTATCAAGGCGTTGAAGCATCCAAATCCATGGTGGGTTGGCTTCGTGTGCGGCATGGCCACTTTTGTGGACAATGCGGCGACCATGGGTGTTTCCACGGCATTCGTGCTTTATCAATCCGGAGGAAGGCTTACCGGTAACCAGATTGGTATGCTGACTTCATCCGTCACTATTGGCGTGGCCTTGGGCTCATTCCTTGGAGGACGTCTTGGAGACCGTTTCGGACGTCGTCATGTGTTCGTCGGTACTATGCTGATAATCATTTTGGGTGCGTTTATTCCGTTCATCAGCACGGATTTTGCATTCATGCTGCCGGGCGTTTTGCTGCTGGGTTTGGGTATTGGTGCGGATTTGCCAGTGGCCATGGCCACTATTTCCGAAACGGCGACTGATAAGAACCGAGCAAAAATTCTTGTATTCTCCAACCTTTTGGGTGGTTTCGGCATTTTGATGTCAGTGCTGTTGGGTATTTTCTTCGGCAATTCAGGCGTGTTCGGCGGTCACGTTATCTTCGGTGCGTTCGGCGGGGTGGCAGTTATTGTGTTACTGATGCGTCTGACGATTCCAGAAACCGAAACATGGTTGAAGGCCAACGAGGAACGCAAGGAGGGTGTGCACACTCTGCGCGCTGACAACTCCAGCGTTAAGGATTTGATGAAGACCCCGTGGCGCAAGCCATTCGTGACTCTCGTGTGCTATTACTCGCTTGTTGCCATCTCTGTGTCTGTTTCTTCTGGATTCGGCACGTACATCGCTTACAACGTCGCCAATATCTCGGTGTCTACCTACTCCACCGCGTCGCTTGCCTGTATGCCTCTGGCCATTCTTGGTGCAGCGTGGTTCATGGCTGTTGCCGATTCCAAGTGGCGTATGACCTATTATGTCATCGGCTCGGTTTTGGTCGCGGTGAGTGGTCTGATTCCGGTGATCTTTGGTTTTAACCTGGTGACGTTGTGCGCCTTCACCTATATTGTGACTTTCGCCGGTGCGTTCTGCTACGAGACCATCATGAAGGTATGGACTCAGGAGTCCTTCCCGACTATGCTTCGTGGCACTGCCCAGGGTTTCATCTACGGTATTTCTCGTGTACTGACCGCAATCATGAGCGCGGTAACCCCGGCGTTGCTTGTCTTTAACCCCAAGATGCTGTATGTGAGCATTGCGCTGCTGTCGGCTGTTGGTTTCTTCGTTGGCTGGCTTGGCTTCCATAAGAGCACGGGCAATACATTCCAGACTGAGGCTCAGGTTGAGTCGGAAGGAGCGTTGCAATGAACCTCAAACCCATCTCATTCGACGTCGAAGGATTGACGCTACGCGGTTCGGTATATGAGCCGAAAGGTGGTTTTGAACAAGAAAAGCGTTATCCGACGGCACTTCTGTTCCATGGTTTCGGTGGCAATAGAATCGACTTTTCAGGGTTCATGATGCAGATGGCCAGGTCGCTAAGTCAGCAGGGCATTGTCGCGATTACCTATGATCGTGCCGGCCATGGTGAAAGCGACGGAACATTCTTCGACGTGAGCATTAGTCGTGAAGTCCGTCATGCCAAGCAGGTGCTGCAACAGGTTTGCTCACTGGACTATGTTGATGAAAACAATCTGCACTTTGGCGGTATTAGTTTGGGTGCGGTTGTTGAATCAATCGTTGCGTCCGAGACCGCAGCTAAGCCACGCAGTATGGTCATGGTGTCGAGCGCTGCATCTTGCGTTGACGAAATAACGTCGGGGAAAATTCAAGGTAAATCACTGGAAGGGTTGCGGACTCAGTCCTATTTCGATTTCATGGGTGCAAAAATGGGACCAGCCATGGTCGAAGATGTCAAAGGGCTTGATTTGTACGCCAAAGTTACTGGGTGCACCAGTGATGTGCTGCTGATACACGGTACTGCGGACTTTGTGCCGGTGGAGTATGCGCAACGCTACAAAGATGTCTTCGGTGATCGAGCCACGCTGATAGTGAAAGAAAACGGAGACCATGGTTTTTGTTCGGTGCCTGATCGTGAGTTCGTCATGAGTAAGACCGCGCAGTTCATCGCTGAGCACGCTGGTGTCAGTTATCAGGGTGTAGAGATTTTCTGAGAACGATTCGAAGGAGTGAAGATGTGCAATGATGTTTCCGTAATCGCCTCTTCTGACGCTTCTAACGCGAGTCGTGTGCTTAATCTGCCAGAAGGTGGATCGGTGCGTTTGTGCGGTGCCATGGATGTGCAGCGCGTGACTATTGGTGAACGTACTGGGTTACGCCCTATTCGTCTTCCATTGTCTGGCTTGGTGCAACGTTCCCTGTACGAATATGAGACGGTGCGCACGGTGGTATCTGGATGTTCTGGTGTGCATCTGCGTGTTCGCACGGCGGCTGATGCCATACGACTTGCGGTACGTGCTGCGCGCGTGGATTATGGTGAGCTGAATAGTGAGTTCAATGCATTTGCCGCCACAGTTGATGGGCGCACGGTATGCGAGGTGACGTCTCAGCCGGATGCCATTGAGCGGGTGTCGCGCGATGGGCGTACTTGTGTGCGTACAGAGCTTGATGAGTGTTCAGTTGTAGAGTTCACAGGTCTTGGCGCCATTGGTGAAAAGACTGTGGTCATTTGGCTTCCGCAAACGGTAATTGTCGATTTGCTGGGCGTTAGTGGCGTCCATGGTGAGCCGGTCGAGGCTGCGGAGGAATCCTCGACGCCGCGCTGGCTTCATTACGGCAGCTCAATCAGCCACTGCCATACACCGTCCAGTCCGTTGCAGGTGTGGCCAGTGCTGGCGGCTGGTTTGAATGATTTGGAAGTCACCAATCTTGGTTTTGCCGGTCAGTGCATGCTTGATCCGTACGTGGCGAAGGCTATTGCGGCGAGCGATGCAGATGTCATTACGCTGTCGGTCGGTGTGAACATTACTGGTGCGCGTGCCATGAATCAGCGGACATTTACACCTGCCCTGCACGGTTTCCTTGACGTCATCCGTGAGCGGCACCCAGATACTCCAATTGTGCTAGTCTCATCTATTTACTGGCCGGACAGTGACGATGTTCCTGGTCCTTCTGATGTGCGCTTCCATGATGATGGTTCTGTGACCTGCTATTCGTATGGTGACCGTAAGGAAATTGCGGTTGGCGCATTGACATTGGAGCAGTCTCGCGAGGAGCTGCAGCATGTGACGCAGGTTCGTCACGATACGTATGGGGAAAATATTCAGTATCTTGATGGGCTGACGTTGTTTGGTCCGTCTGATGTAGGGAATTTCTGTTTGCCAGACGGCCTGCATCCGGATGCTCAGCTGTATGCGGAGATAGCCCGTCGTTTCTCTTGCCAAGTTTTTGCTGATAATGGCTTGGTCCCACGAGCTTCACTGCATTAGTAGTTTTCCAATCCCTAGCTACTGCTAAATGCTGTGTTGATAGCCTGCGGCTCGCGGCCGCAGGCTTTTCTTTTTGTGATGTTATTAAGATTGCAGATATGCGGCTCATGTTTCACGAATTTGCGAAATTTTGACAAAAGACGGTGTGTGGCAGTCTTGCAAAATGGGCACGGTGTGCAATAATGGCAGGAATGCACCGATGGCGCACGCCCGGTGTCCGCAACCGCGCAGCATTGCCCAGTTCGGCGAGTGGTTGCGAAAATCGCAATTTTCTGCGGTTTTCGTACTATCGCAACGGCAGGGGAGAGCTGACTACTCCGCGGCGCTCCCAAGGAGATCATCATGGTTGATCGCAAGGAAGATCAATCCACCCAATTCCGCGATACCAGTTCGGGAAATTTCGAACAAGCGAAGAATATCGCGACGCAAACGCAAGTCGATCCGTCGCTCGCCGATGCGCAAACCGTCGCACAATCACTTGGCGTCGATTTGAATACCGGTCTGAGCCAGGCGGAAGCCAAGCGGCGACTCGACAAGTACGGGCCGAACGAACTCGCGTCCGCACCACCGGTGCCGAAATGGAAGAAATTCCTCGAACAATTCAAAGATCCCCTTGTCTACCTGCTGTTGGCTGCAACCGGCATTTCGCTCGCCGCATGGTTCATCGAACGGGCTAACGCCGTACCGGGTGCGGAAGGCGGCGAAGCATTGCCGTTCGACGCCATCGTCATCGTGCTGATCCTCATCGTCAACGCGGTGCTCGGCTACATTCAGGAATCGAAGGCGGAAGCGGCCGTCGAAGCGCTCTCCAGCATGACCGCGCCGCAGACCAACGTGCTGCGTGACGGCCAAATCGAACGCATCAATACGGTTGGCGTGGTGCCCGGCGACATCATCGTGCTCGGTGAAGGCGACTCCGTCTCCGCGGACGGACGCCTCTTCACGGCCGCCAGCCTGCGCATCGCGGAAGCCAGTCTCACCGGCGAAAGCGTGCCCGTCGGCAAAAAGACCGACACCCTCGCGCAGGCGAAAGCCCTCGGCGACCGCGCCAACATGGTATTCAACGGCACGTCCGTAACGCAAGGTACCGGCCGGGCCATCGTAACCAGCACCGGCATGGGCACGCAGGTCGGCAAAATCGCGGACCTGCTGCAAGCCACGGAGGATGACGAAACCCCGCTGCAAAAGGAAATGAACTACGTTTCCAAAATCCTCGGCATCGCAGTATGTATCATCGCGGTCGTGGTGCTGGTCGCGCTCGCGCTTACCGAAGGATTCCAAGACGTTCACGATGTAATCGATTCGCTACTGTTGGCCGTTTCTCTGGCTGTCGCGGCCGTGCCGGAAGGTTTGGCTGCGATTCTTACGGTAGTGCTCGCGCTCGGCGTGCAGCGCATGGCCATGCACAATGCGATCGTCAAGAAGCTGCATTCGGTGGAAACGCTCGGTTCCGCTTCGGTGATCTGCTCCGACAAAACCGGTACGCTCACCCGCAATGAGATGACCGTGGAGCGTGTGGTCACGCCGAGCGGCGAAGTGCAGCTCACGGGCACCGGCTATGCGCCGGAAGGCCGCATGGTGGTCGATTCGCAGACCATGGAATATGCGCAAATACGCGAGATCATCGAATCGGAAGCCGTCGCAACCCTTGCCGTGGGTGCGCTGGCAAACGACGGCGAACTGCGCGAAGTCGCCGCTTCTGCCGGAAATGCGGAAAACGTAACGTGGGAAGCGGTCGGCGACCCGACCGAAGTCTCACTCATCGTCGCAGCACGAAAAGTGAAGGCGAATCGCAAGTATGCCAACTATGAGCGCGTCGGCGAAATCCCCTTCACTTCCGAACGTAAGCGCATGTCCATCGTGGCACAAGACAACACCGATGCCGGCCGCTTGACCGTCTTCTCCAAGGGTGCCCCCGATGTGCTTCTTGGATATTGCAGCAGGATTGCGGTCGGCGGTGCCGTTCGTCCACTTACGGAAGGCGATCGTCAGCAGATTCTTGCGACTGTCGAACAGCTTTCTTCCGACGCGTACCGCACGTTGGGTCAGGCCTACCGTCCGCTCGGTACTGCTTCGCTTGCGCAAGTGCCAGGAATCATGCTGAATTCCGCGGGTCATGTTGCCGATATTGCGGAACAAAGCGATGTGCTTGAGAATGATTTGATTTGGGTCGGCATGGTCGGCATCATCGATCCGCCGCGTACGGAAGTGCGTGATTCCGTAGCAGAAGCACATCGCGCCGGTATCCGCACGGTAATGATTACCGGCGACCACCCGCTGACCGCAGCTCGCATCGCTACCGATCTGGGTATTATCGACAAGGATGGCAAGGCCATGACCGGCAGCCAGCTTGACGAACTGCCCGACGAAGCGGCCTTTGACAAGGTGACCAGTGAAGTGTCCGTCTATGCGCGAGTCGCGCCGGAACACAAGCTGAAAATCGTCGAATCGTTGCAGCGGCAAGGTAATATCGTGGCCATGACCGGCGATGGTGTGAACGACGCTCCCGCCGTCAAAACCGCCGATATCGGCGTCGCCATGGGCATTACCGGCACTGAAGTGACCAAACAAAGCGCGAAAATGATTCTCGCCGACGACAACTTCAGCACCATCGTCGCAGCCGTGCGCGAAGGACGAGGTATTTTCAACAACATCCGCAAGTTCCTGCGCTACCTGCTGAGCTCCAATGTAGGCGAAGTGTTCACCGTGTTCGGCGGCGTGATGCTCGCTGGATTCCTCGGCATCACCCAGCCTGGCAGCCAAGGTGTGATCGTGCCGCTGCTCGCCACGCAGCTGCTGTGGATCAACCTGCTCACCGATGCTGCGCCCGCGCTCGCTATGGGTGTCGACCCGTCTACCGATGACGTGATGGCACGCAAACCTCGCAAACTCACCGACCGTGTGATCGACGCCGAAATGTGGGGCGACATCATTTTCATTGGTGTGATTATGGCGGCCGTCACCCTGATTGGCATGGACATGCATTTGGCCGGAGGCCTGTTCACCGACCGCTCCGTCGATGCGATCGGCCACGATGCGCAAATGACCGAAGCGCGCACCATGGGCTTCACGATTCTCGTATTCGCCCAAATGCTGAACGCGATTGCCTCGCGCTCGCACTTGCAGTCGGCGTTCGTCGGACTGTTCTCCAACAAGTGGCTATGGGGCGCGCTCGCACTGAGCACGGTGCTGCAGTTGGCGGTGATCTACATTCCATTCCTCAACATCGCTTTCGGTACGGTACCGCTCAGCGCCGGCGCATGGGTCGAATGCTTGGGCCTTGCCATGATCGTGCTCATCGCCTCCGAACTGCGCAAATGCGTCCTCCGCGCCAGATAGCGTCCGAAAGTGCGCAAGATTTCGGACGTTATCCAGCTTTCCGGAAGGGAAGGGTTTGTGAAGTCAATGATTGATGGGCTTCTCTCTTGCCTAATCCTTTTGGTGAGATAGGGGTGCGCGGGATGCATTCGTTTGTTGACGTATGGCGTCCGATGAAATTTAAGTGTTGTATCTCAATCAGGTACAACACTTATTTTCATATCGGCTATACGCTTCTTTTAGAAAATCTGTCGGATCGCATTGAAGCGCTTCCGACAGACGCCTGGCTGTATTCAGCCGCATGCCTGAGGTCGAGCGATAGCCTGTTTCAAACCAAGAGATGTTCGGCTGGGGAATCCCTGCACATCTCTGACAACTCGTTGTGCGTATAGCCGCGAGTCCGACGAATGTCTCTTAAACCGGATTCAGCGCAGTGGATTCCGCCTCGCCAACCTCCGTCGGGATGGAGCTCCAACACGTTGCAGTGCAATGCTTTGGCAATTTGGCAAGCGGTGTCCAAATGCATATTGCGTACGGTTTCCGGATTGTTTTCGAACATGGCGAGACGATCATGATCCACGCCGGAGAGCCCGGCCAGTTGTTCCAGAGACATTCCTTCTTCGAGCCTCAGGTCCTGTAGCCTCATAAGCTGCGCCTCCATGCCGTTCCCTCCCTTCACGGTATCACTACGGAATATTCGCTCCGTCTTCTATTTCGAGTCAAAAGCCTGTTTATGAAAGGGACCATCCCGTCTTAGCAGGTCATTTTGCTCCGCTGCGCCCCACAGGATAACAGAATCCCCTTAGCGTATCGTTCCGTCAACTCCTGATAAGGCGACTCATACGACGAACATGTTTTCCGGAAGGATAGGCTGGTTTCTGTGGAAAAGGAGAAAGACGATTCAGGTGGACGGAATTTCGACACGCCGGTGGATGCGTTGTTTTCCAATGGTTTGCGGGGTGTCCATGAGGGGCCGGGTTGCGTGGAATCGGATTGTGCTGTAAGTTTGTCTTTCGCTGCCGCTCGGCGAGTGGTTCCCTGGTTGGGGTTCCGTGAGGTGGGTGAGTGGTGGTGGTTTGAGAACTCAAGAGCGTATTTGTACTACTTCTTTATAGTCAATGATTGCCAGTCCGTCTTACGGCCCGCGCGTGTTGTTCGCGTGTGGGTGCCGGGAGGCCGGTCAAACGGGACGGGGTTTTTGCGGACAGTCCGTTTTCCTTATAAACGGATGTCAATTTTCTTATTTGAGAGTCACATGTTGGTTCTCTTCATGAAAGGTTTTTTGTGGAGGGTTCGATTCTGGCTCAGGATGAACGCTGGCGGCGTGCTTAACACATGCAAGTCGAACGGGATCCCAGGAGCTTGCTCCTGGGTGAGAGTGGCGAACGGGTGAGTAATGCGTGACCGACCTGCCCCATGCACCGGAATAGCTCCTGGAAACGGGTGGTAATGCCGGATGCTCCATCACACTGCATGGTGTGTTGGGAAAGCCTTTGCGGCATGGGATGGGGTCGCGTCCTATCAGCTTGATGGCGGGGTAACGGCCCACCATGGCTTCGACGGGTAGCCGGCCTGAGAGGGCGACCGGCCACATTGGGACTGAGATACGGCCCAGACTCCTACGGGAGGCAGCAGTGGGGAATATTGCACAATGGGCGCAAGCCTGATGCAGCGACGCCGCGTGCGGGATGACGGCCTTCGGGTTGTAAACCGCTTTTGATCGGGAGCAAGCCTTCGGGTGAGTGTACCTTTCGAATAAGCACCGGCTAACTACGTGCCAGCAGCCGCGGTAATACGTAGGGTGCAAGCGTTATCCGGAATTATTGGGCGTAAAGGGCTCGTAGGCGGTTCGTCGCGTCCGGTGTGAAAGTCCATCGCTTAACGGTGGATCTGCGCCGGGTACGGGCGGGCTGGAGTGCGGTAGGGGAGACTGGAATTCCCGGTGTAACGGTGGAATGTGTAGATATCGGGAAGAACACCAATGGCGAAGGCAGGTCTCTGGGCCGTTACTGACGCTGAGGAGCGAAAGCGTGGGGAGCGAACAGGATTAGATACCCTGGTAGTCCACGCCGTAAACGGTGGATGCTGGATGTGGGGCCCGTTCCACGGGTTCCGTGTCGGAGCTAACGCGTTAAGCATCCCGCCTGGGGAGTACGGCCGCAAGGCTAAAACTCAAAGAAATTGACGGGGGCCCGCACAAGCGGCGGAGCATGCGGATTAATTCGATGCAACGCGAAGAACCTTACCTGGGCTTGACATGTTCCCGACCGTTCCAGAGATGGGGCTTCCCTTCGGGGCGGGTTCACAGGTGGTGCATGGTCGTCGTCAGCTCGTGTCGTGAGATGTTGGGTTAAGTCCCGCAACGAGCGCAACCCTCGCCCTGTGTTGCCAGCACGTCATGGTGGGAACTCACGGGGGACCGCCGGGGTCAACTCGGAGGAAGGTGGGGATGACGTCAGATCATCATGCCCCTTACGTCCAGGGCTTCACGCATGCTACAATGGCCGGTACAACGGGATGCGACACGGCGACGTGGAGCGGATCCCTGAAAACCGGTCTCAGTTCGGATTGGAGTCTGCAACCCGACTCCATGAAGGCGGAGTCGCTAGTAATCGCGGATCAGCAACGCCGCGGTGAATGCGTTCCCGGGCCTTGTACACACCGCCCGTCAAGTCATGAAAGTGGGTAGCACCCGAAGCCGGTGGCCTAACCCTTCGTGGGATGGAGCCGTCTAAGGTGAGACTCGTGATTGGGACTAAGTCGTAACAAGGTAGCCGTACCGGAAGGTGCGGCTGGATCACCTCCTTTCTACGGAGTTTTTTTTCAGGACGCCGGCTTGGCGTCCGTCGTGCGGCCCATGCGTCGGGAACGGTTCCCGGTTTCGCGTGGGCGTGCTGGTGTGGAAGAGATCGTTGGCTTCGCGGGTTCCTTTTGTGGGTCCGGGGAGTGGTGCGGATATGCTTTTGGGTTCCCGGACCGCCACCCGCGACTTGGTCGCGCGCGGTTTTCCGGGTGTCCCCTTGGGGCGGTCGGCCGGCCGGTGTGCCGTGTCCGGATCGTTTCTTGGGTGCGTGGTGGTTTGAGAACTGGATAGTGGACGCGAGCAATGCGATGGCATGTTTCTTGCCGTCGTTTGCTTTATCGCGATTTCGCCAGGCTCTTCTTTTTGGAGTCTGGTTTCGAGATCGATCGTTTTGTGATCATTGTTTACAGTGTGATGATCTGTCGTCTGGCGTGGAGAAGCTTATCATCAGGTTTTTTCGGGGCGTGTGCCGCCCTGAAGGGCGTATGGTGGATGCCTTGGCAGACAGTACCGATGAAGGACGTTTGAGGATGCGATAAGCCTCGGGGAGCCTCCAACATGGCTTCGATCCGAGGATTTCCGAATGGGGCAACCCGCCGGCCGTCATGGGCCGGCACGGAACCGTGTTGTTCCGGGGGTACGCAGGGAAGTGAAACATCTCAGTACCTGCAGGAAGGGATACTCCGTGAGTAGTGGCGAGCGAAAGCGGATCAGACCAAACCATGGGCGCGTGATACCCGTCGGGGGTTGCGTTCGTGGTGTTGTGGGAGCGTGTGTCCCGGTTCCGACGGACCGGGCGGGAGTCATAAAACGGCTTGCCAGGGGAACAGGCTTGAAGGCCTGGCCGCAGAGGGTGCCAGCCCCGTACCTGGAAGCTTGCCGTCTTCCGATCATGCGTCCCAAGTAGCGCGGGCCTCGTGGAATCCCGTGTGAATCGGCCCCGACCGTGGGGTAAGTCTAAGCATACCTGTCTGACCGATAGCGTACCAGTACCGTGAGGGAAAGGTGAAAAGCACCCCGGGAGGGGAGTGAAAGAGTTCCTGAAACCGTGCGCCTACAATCCGTCGGAGCCTCCTTGTGGGGTGACGGCGTGCCTATCGAAAAATGAGTCTGCGAGTCAGTGGTGCGTGGCGAGGCTAACCCGTCGTGGGGGAGCCGTAGCGAAGGCGAGTCTCAAAAGGCGTTTTGAGTCGCGTGCCCTGGACCCGAAGCGGGATGATCTAGCCCTGGGCAGGTTGAAGCGCGGGTAAGACCGCGTGGAGGACCGAACCCACCTGGGTTGAAAACCGGGGGGATGACTTGGGGCTAGGGGTGAAAGGCCAATCAAATTCCGTGATAGCTGGTTCTCTCCGAAATGCATTTAGGTGCAGCGTCGGTTGATTGCATCGCGGGGGTAGAGCTACTGGATGCTTGCGGGCCCGTGTGGGGTACCAATAGCAGCCAAACTCCGAATACCGTGGATGTGTATTCCGGCAGTGAGTCGGCGGGGGATAAGCTCCGTCGTCGAGAGGGAGACAGCCCAGATCGTCGTCTAAGGTCCCGAAGCGTGTGCTAAGTGGGAAAGGATGTGGAGTCGCATAGACAGCCAGGAGGTTGGCTCAGAAGCAGCCATCCTTGAAAGAGTGCGTAACAGCTCACTGGTCTAGTGGTTCCGCGCCGACAATGTAGCGGGGCTCAAGCACACCACCGAAGACGCGGCAACGGCCTTTGTGGCTGTTGGGTAGGAGAGCGTCCCCCGAGGGGCGAAGCGGCGGCGCAAGCCGGCCGTGGACTTCGGGGGAGTGAGAATGCAGACATGAGTAGCGAGAGACGGGTGAGGATCCCGTCCGCTGGATGACCAAGGGTTCCGGGGCCACGTTCGTCGTCCCCGGGTGAGTCGGGTCCTAAGGCGAGGCCGACAGGCGTAGTCGAATGGATGAACGGGTGGATATTCCCGTACCGGCAGCGAACCGCAAGAGCCGAACGGATGAGTACTAACCTCCGGTCGCGTGGCGTCGTTCCCTTCGGGGTTCGGGGCGCGCGGTCGTTGGGAATGTAGTCCTGGTAGGTTAGCGCACAGGGGTGACACGGAATGGGAGCCGGCCGCGGAGGTGGTTTTCCGTGGTCAAGCACGCAGCCCGTCCCATAGGCAAATCCGTGGGACATGTAGGGTGAGGTGCGATGATGGGCGCCTTTTTGGCGCGATATCCGGTGGTCCAGGCCGTCGAGAAAAGCCTCGGCGCGAGGGGCGTTGCCGCCCGTACCCCAAACCGACACTGGTGGTCAGGTAGAGAATACCAAGGCGATCGAGCGAATCCTGGTCAAGGAACTCGGCAAATCACTCCCGTGCCTTCGGTATAAGGGAGACCCCTGATGGTGATGGAACTCGCTTCCGGAGCTTTCGGGGGTGGCACAGACCAGGGGGTAGCGACTGTTTACCAAAAACACAGGTGCATGCGAAGGCGCAAGCCGCTGTATATGCACTGACGCCTGCCCGGTGCCGGAAGGTTAAGAGGATCCGTCAGCCCTCGGGCGAAGCGGTGAATTCAAGCCCCGGTAAACGGCGGTGGTAACTATAACCATCCTAAGGTAGCGAAATTCCTTGTCGGGTAAGTTCCGACCTGCACGAATGGCGTAACGACTTCCCCACTGTCTCGACCAGGAGCTCGGCGAAATTGCAGTACGAGTAAAGATGCTCGTTAAGCGCAGAAGGACGAAAAGACCCCGGGACCTTTACTATACCTTGGTATTGGCGTTAGGCGCGGATTGTGTAGCATAGGCGGGAGGCTTCGAAGCGGTGGCGCCAGCCATCGTGGAGCCGCAAGGTGAAATACCGCTCTGTTCTCGTTTGACGTCTCACCTCGAACAGTGATCCTGTTCAGGGACAGTGCCTGGCGGGTAGTTTAACTGGGGCGGTTGCCTCCCAAAGAGTAACGGAGGCGCTCAAAGGTCCGCTCAGCCCGGTTGGCAATCGGGTTTCGAGTGTAATCGCACAAGCGGGCTTGACTGCGAGGACGACGGTCCGGGCAGGGACGAAAGTCGGAGATAGTGATCCGGTGCCGGCGCACGGGCGCGGCATCGCTCAACGGATAAAAGGTACCCCGGGGATAACAGGCTGATCATTCCCAAGAGTCCATATCGACGGGATGGTTTGGCACCTCGATGTCGGCTCGTCGCATCCTGGGGCTGGAGCAGGTCCCAAGGGTTCGGCTGTTCGCCGATTAAAGCGGCACGCGAGCTGGGTTCAGAACGTCGTGAGACAGTTTGGTCTCTATCCTCTGCGCTCGTTGGAATCCTGAGGAGGCCTGCCCATAGTACGAGAGGACCTGGGTGGACGGACCTCTGGTATGCCGGTTGTCGCGCCAGCGGCATGGCCGGTTGGCTACGTTCGGGAGGGATAACCGCTGAAAGCATCTAAGCGGGAAGCCTGCTCCAAGATTAGGATTCCTTGACGCTCCTCGGAGCGTCCGAAGCCCGCATGTTGAACACGTGTTCGATAGGCCGGGGGTGGAAGTCCCGCGAGGGATGGAGCCGACCGGTACTAACGGGCGAACGCGGCACACTTTCCGATCCATGTCTGGTGGGTTGGGTCTCGTCCTGTGGTGGTTCTTCTCGTTGGATGGCGGGGAATGCTGTTTCCTGTGGTCACAACGATGATCGGTAAGGCGTTTTGCTTCGCGTCCGTTGTCCGGTTCCCGGACCGCCACGATGGAATCGTGGTCGGTTCCGTTCCCGGCCGATCCGTGGGGTCGGCCGTTCAGAGTGGTTTTGCGGTGGTCATGGCCCAGGTGAGACGCCCGGTCCCTTTCCGAACCCGGAAGCTAAGGCCTGGCTGCGGCGATGGTACTGCACTCGAGAGGGTGTGGGAGAGTAGCGCGCCGCCGCATTCACATGTTGGGGGTTCCCGTCGAGCGTGACGCTCCGGGAACCCTTTTTTTGCTTTTCTTCCGGATTTTTCCGGGCCTTCACGGACCTCCCGGCAACGCCTTTCAGGCTCGTCGAAGGTGTTTTCCGTGGCTTGCGTCCCTCTCGTTCCTCCGGACCTCCCGGCCGGGCATCCATGACTCCCCGAAGGGTTCTTCTCCTATCCGGGGCTTACCGGCGGACGCGGGTCGCGGGAGACCCGTTTTTCTCTCATGACCGTTCGGATTGGATGGTTGGATGCAGCTCGAAGTTGGATGCCTCGTTATTTTCGAATGTTGTCCAAGACCTCCAGCACTCTATCGCGATACTCCTTTTTGCCGATGTAGCGTGCGGGATGCAATATCCTGACCACTTCATACCCTTCCGACCTCATGCGTCTCAGATTTTTCTCGGCGGCGTATCCGAGAGCCACCAACACAGGCTTGCCACCGAGTAGCTCGAGTTCCTCCCTCAATCCCTTGAGGTTCTCATCAACGCGTTTCGGGTCTTTTCTGAGTGTCTTTTCCACTTCACCGGAATTGGTTTCCTGGTAATCCTTGATCGCGTCGGTTATGTAGCTTCCCCAATACCGTGTGCCCTGCAGCGCGTACCGCAGTTTGAAATCGTTCCTTCCCGCATGGAAATTGAACCACGGATCGCCCGGTTCGTCCGGCTTCTTCTCCGTGTTGCCATGGTAGGCCTCGTTTGTAATGATGATGCCACGACCGCCGGTATAGTTTCGTGCGATGCGGATGGCCAGATCATTCGCTTCCGAACCGGTGCACTGATAGGTGATACGATCGATCTCCCTCGGCATCTTCGCGATAAGTGCTTCGGAATAGTCGAGAATGGTCTCATGAAGGTAACGGGTGTGCGTGTTCAGCGTGGCGGCCTGTTTGGCGATTGCTTCAACTACATGCGGATGGCAATGACCGACTGAAACCACATTGTTATAGGCATCGAGATAGTCGTTGCCCTTTTCATCGAAAACGTGGCTACCTTTGCCACGAACGATTTCAACCGGGTCCTTATAGAACAGACGATAGCCCTTGCCAAGGATGCGGCGGCGACGAACCAATTCGCGTTTGTTCTCATCCAGTCCGTCAAGATTGGAATCATCGAATCTGTTCATGTCGAGAATCGTTGTCTTCTCAGCCATGATTCCTTCTTTCGCTCCATATTTTCATGTGATGCGTTTAGGAATAAGTTCGAATTGTTTCTTACTGATGACGGAAAAATTGCCTTAAAGCATTTCAAACCAAAAAACAGACCGAAAGAGCTGCGGACGTTTTCTTGGAGATAGTCACGCAGCCATTCCTTGGCTTTGACGGTATTGTACCGGACTCATTCAACTGAGTGATTGCTTGATGCGCTCATGGTCGTGCCAGTGGATGTAGTCGTCGATCAGGACGAGCACCTCATCGCGGGTACACTCCTTCCAATGCCCGAGATAGACGGATTCCGTCTTCATGCGTCCGCAGCCCCACTACCCTCCGTACCATGCACAAGCGCTAAAGGGCGTTACCAATAGCTGTTGCAGTATCTTTTAACATCATTCGATATTGCTGATATTGCAACAAGAAATCTCAATAGAAGATTGCAAAAAAAGATTGGCTATCATGCGATATGTGATAGCCAATCTTTTTGTATTTTGGAAGATATCAATCGCCCTATATCGACAATATATTGCGATAATCCAAGAATATTTGATGATTAGTCGGTGATGTCGGCTTTGTAGAAGTTCACGTAGGAACGGCTCGGCGTCGGACCGCGCTGACCCTGATAATGCGAGCCGGTGCCTTGCGAACCGTATGGATGTTCTGCGGGGGAGCTGAGCTGGAAAAAGCACATCTGTCCGATCTTCATGCCCGGCCATAACTTCACCGGCAACGTCGACACATTCGACAATTCCAACGTGATATGACCTTCGAAACCAGGGTCGATGAAGCCTGCGGTGGAATGCGTGAGAATACCCAAGCGGCCCAGCGAGCTCTTGCCCTCCAGGCGGGCGGCAATCGTCGGATCAAGCTTTACATACTCCCACGTGGACCCCAACGCGAACTCACCTGGATGCAGAATCCACGGTTCGCCCGGAGCCACCTCGAACTGCTCGGTCAGTTCGCCCTGATTCTCAGCCGGATCGACATACGTGTACGCATGATTGTTGAACAGGCGGAAGAAACGGTCCAAACGCACGTCAATGGAAGCAGGCTGCACCATTTCCGGGGTCCACGGATCGAGTGAAATATGACCTTCGGCCTGCGCGGCGAGAATGTCGCGATCGGACAGCAGCATCGAAACTCCTTATTGCCAGGCACGCGAATGTGCCGGTATGGCGCTCGCCAACGTTCGAACGTTCGCATGGTTGAGCGTGCGAACGTTGGCAATTGCGAAATGATTATTAGCTGTCTCTAGTCTAACGCGGTATCGCTATATCGTGGCTTATATCGGGCTGTAACGATTGCCGTGTGCTTGGTGCGCAAAATCCGTTGCATCGGATTTTCTCGGGATTCTTCTGCAGGATTTCTTACAGGATTCCCGGCGCGATATCATGTGCTGCAAGCCAGTCGCGCAAATCGCTGAACTCGTTGAGACTGACCGCATGATCGAGCCCACGGTAGCTTTTCGACGTGAGGAACGTATGCTCGTCCAGCCAGGCGGCAGTCGCGAAGAGCTCCGGCATCGGAATTACGGTATCGTTCTTGCCATAACCGTAGAACACAGGAATATTCAACTCCGCGACATGACTGTCGGCCGGCGCGCTACCGGCGATGATTCCCGGAGCAAGGAAGCCGGAAAGTGAGATTGATGCGGCGTACCGTTCCGGATGAACACGTAGCAATTGAATCGCCAGCAAACCACCCTGCGAAAAACCGATCGGCACTACAGCGCGATCTTCTGGAACATTGCGCGCAACCCAATCGTCAATGGCTTGGGCGGCAGCATAAGCGTCGCGATCCAGATCTTCGCCGGAAGGCACGCAATCATGGAACCACGAATACGCGCCCTGGCCGAAACCGAATTCACCGGAACCAGCCTCCTGCAGTACGAGCGGCGCGCGCAACGACGCGAAATCGTTGTAGGGAGCTACGTAACGCATCATGTCGGCCAAATCAGCCTCATTGGAACCCCAGCCGTGCAGGCAGAGGAACAGCGGGCGTCGTGGAGCCGCATTGCCACCCCCGCGTGAATACTGAACGTGCGTGACCTGCAGTGGCTCGCCGAACCGCCCCGGAACCACCTGCGATTCGCGCCCGATCAGACCGGTCGGGGTGCCTGGATTGTTGGAGTCGTAGGAATCGCTGGTTTCGTGCTCGCGTATTTCACTCATGCCTCCAATATACCCGTTCCAGCGGGGCAATCCTCCCAGTCACTGGAAGGATTGGGACGTTGGGTGGCTTGCCAGCGGGTGGATTCTCCCACTGACTGGAGGAATCCACCCGTTGAAGGCAAAAAGAAACCCCGGTGGAGAGAAGACCACCGGGGAGAGAAAGGAGAGAGAAGAAGAAAGGGTTCAATTGTCGGGAACTGCTGTGGGTTCCTGGTCGGCTCTTTTGCTGACATCTTCTATATAAGCAGACGATGCTGAGTACATGTCTGGTGTTTTCTGGGAAATATCTGAGAATTTCAATTCCCTCTTGTCTTAGATTGTGAAATGGCCTCCAGTTGCCGCCTTCCACGCCGTATTCCGTTTCCGCAGTTGTCTCGTCCGCCACGTTCCCACAGTTCGTTCGCAAACAAACTCACGGCGGATCGCCGGCTCACGCCAGCTTGCTAACCCCATCAGATCAGCGGATGCTAGATCTGTGCGTCGGCGTCCACGCTCATCACATATACGTTGCGTCGCAGCTGCTTGGATTGCGCACGCGTAATGTCGCCCGCCTCGTACATGTCTTGGATCACACTCAGCTCGATACCGTAGCTTTCGCGCTTCACATCTTCCGCCTGCGTCTGCGCCTCCGCACTCGTGCCCACATTCGGGCGCGACCTCAGCGTAGCCTCGCCTCGTCGGTAATCCAGCAGCAGTGCCGAACAATGTTCCGTATTGTACGTGTCGCGGCCCATCTCCTCATACAGGCGGTCGATCACATGTTCGATGGCATCCACCTGCACCACGCGGGTGTGCGCGAACAGCTCGTCGTCGCTGAACAGCGGGGTAGTGCGGCGAATGCGACTGTTCACACGCTTCAACATGGTGCTCATACGCCTCTGCAACGCCCTGAAGCGGCCTTTGACTCGCCAGATGGTGCGTCCGGAATTATGTTCCGTTTCAATATGGCGCAGCGAGCTCATGATCTGGTCGAGCAGGCGCTCGCATGCTTCGATTTCCAGATCATGCGCTGCCCTGTCGTCGTTCGGCGTCGCTTTGACTTTCGCCAGTCGCGCCTTGACGTATTCCTTCTCCCAGTTGAGCGCGTCGATCTGCAGTTGCATATACCCTTGCGGATCGATTTCTCCGATGCGCTGCTTCAGCCGTGTAATACGTTTCGTATACGAGTCGATGATCATCAGCACCGCACGACGATTGTCAGGTGTGACTCGTCCCGTCAGTTCCTCCACGGTCCGTCGCAGCACTTCGATGGTGATTTCAGTCATTTCCACGGAAGCGTCTTTATTGCGATTCGGCGCCAGCAGAGGCAGCAGGAAGTTGGCGAGCAGCAGGGTTACCACGATTACGCCACCTGCGATGAAGATCAGCTCGTCACGCATGGGGAACCACGCGCCTCCCGTAATGGTGTACGGGATCGTGAACATCAACGACAGGGTGATGGTGCCTTTCGGCCCGCCGAACGTCATGACCGCGGCCGAACGCCAACGTTGCGCCGTCATCTTGCGTCGCTTGCCGGTGACGGTATCTCGCGCGAGACGCAGCATCAATGAAATCCACAGGAATCGCATGACGATCACCACTGCGGAAACCGTAAGAATCGCAACCAGCAGCCGCCAATTGCTGACCTGAGGATCATCCCAGCTTGCGCTCATCGCATTCGGCAGCAGCATGCCAAGCAGAATGAACACCGTGCCATTGAGCGTGAACGAGAATACCCCCCATACGCTTGACGAAACAATGTTGGTGCGAGCTACATTCGGGCCGATGCCGGTGTGGTCGAAACGGATGATCAAACCGGCCGCCACTACCGAAAGAATGCCGGAAACATGCACCGCTTCTGCACCCAAATACAGAATGAACGGCAGGAACAATTCCATCAAAATACGGCTTGTGGTCGTCTCCCAGCCGAAAGATCGCAATGATTCAAATAACAGGTCAGCGACCATGCCTACTGCCAAGCCAAAAATAGCGCCGCCGAAGAACGAGAACACGAACTGTGCGGCCGAATCACCTACTTCGAATACGCCGCTGATGGCCGCCGCAATCGCAAACTGGAAGCCGACGATGCCGGACGCGTCATTGAACAGGGATTCACCCTTGAGCACGCTGGTTTGCCGTTGTGTAAGAGCGGCTTCCTTACCAAGCGAAGATACGGCGACCGCGTCGGTCGGTCCAAGCGCGGCGCCGAGCGCCAAAGCCGCGGCAAGGGGAATTGCGGGCCATGCGGCATGCAGGGTGAAGCCAACGGCAACCATCGTAGCGATCGCTAGTCCAATCGCCAATGAAAGTGACAGTTTAACGGATTTTAACAGCTCGCTTTTGTCGATCTCATGCGCTTCCAAATACAGCAGTGGCGCAATGAACAGCACCATGAACAGTTCCGGGTCGAGTGTGACGTTCGGGAAAAACGGTAATTGCGATGCCAACGTACCCAACGCGATCTGCACAAGAGGCGTGGAAACCTTGGGAATGAAACGGCTGATAAAGGAAGACAGCACAACCGCGGCGATAATACATACAATCAATTCGAATACCGCCAACGTGCCTCCTTTGCGCGCATTTTCCAAACTCTTCCAGCCTACCAAGAGGTATTTATGGGCGTGTTTTGCCTTTTGCTTCACGTGAATGGAACCGTATAGTGGCGGATATGCAGTGGAGTGACGACATGGGACTTGCGATCGAGTTGGCTCGTGAAGCCGCAGCGGAAGGTGAGGTGCCGGTCGGTGCCGTCGTGCTTGACGCTGGGGGAGCGGTGATTGGTCGGGGGCGTAATCTGCGTGAGGCGCATGCCGATCCGTTGGCGCACGCCGAGGTCAAGGCCATGACACAGGCCGCTCGGTCGCTTGGTACGTGGAATCTTGCCGATTGCACGTTGATTGTTACCTTGGAGCCGTGCCCGATGTGCGCTGGCGCGTGCCTGCAAACGCATGTTGGACGAATCGTGTTCGGTGCGTGGGACGCCAAGTTGGGTGCATGCGGTTCGATTTGGGACATTCCGCGTGACCCTCACATCGGCCATGTTCCGGAAGTTATCGGTGGCGTTCGTGAAGCGGAATGCGCACGATTGATGACTGATTTTTTCGCTGGAAAACGGTAACTCGATTTTGCAGTCGCAAGAAATACTTTCCGAAAGAAAGAAACACGCTCGACGACGTCAACAAATAAAGCTTGACATATCATCGAAGGTGACAATACAAGGCAATCGCAATATGTAAAGGATGCTGCAATGACGCTCATTCAGACCTTCCATGGCAACGCTACCAACGGTACCGAACTCACTGCGGTCTACGCCGAACAGCCAGCCGCGAACGTGGCGTTCGCACTCGTATTCCCCGGCAATGATCTGCCGCGACTTGTGCACTGGGGCCGCCCGCTCGCAGCCCCGGCAACCGCGATCGACATGTTCGACGCGCAAATGCCACAGCGCGTTTCCGGCGCGCTCGACTACACCTCATGGCCGAGCGTACTGCCCACGCAATCCGAATCCTGGATTGGCGCAACCCGCTTCGACGTGCGCCGCGACGGCGTGGAACTGTTCTGCAAGTTCGTAGTCAGCAACATCACCGCCGAAACCGTGGCAGCTGGCAAAACCTACGTCATGGGTGAAAAAGACGGATACCCGAGCTGGATCGTGGCCGACGAACCCAAGCAGACCCCAACCGTTACCGTCACCGCAGAAGACGTGGAACAGCATGTGAAACTCATCTGGACCTGCGAACTCGACGAAACCGGCCTCATCCGCCAGAACGCCGAAGTCGTGAACACCGGCGAAGGCCAGCTCGAAGTCGGCAAGATCGAACTCGCATTCACCGTGCCGGCCGACGCCAACGAAATCCTCACCACCACCGGCCACCATCTGCGTGAACGCTCCCCGCAGCGTCAAGACTTCACCCTCGGCCGCTTCGCCAAAGCATCCATGGCCGGACGCCCAGACTTCGATGCCACCCTGCTGCTCAGCGTCGGCGAAAAAGGCTTCGGCTTCACGCACGGCAACGTCTACTCCGCACACGTGGCCTGGAGCGGCAACAGCGTGCTTTCCGCGGAACGCCTGCCCTATACCAGCGGCGTGATTGGCGGCGGCGAAGTGCTGTTCGGTGGCGAAATCAGCCTCGCCAACGGAGAGTCCTACACCACCCCATGGCTCATCGGCTCCTATGGCGAAGGCCTCAACGAAGTCGCAGCCCGCTTCCACGGCTACATTCGCCGCGTGCACCGCGACTGGCTCGCTGAACACAACATCGCGCCCAAGCCGCGCCCGGTCATTCTCAACACATGGGAAGCCGTCTACTTCAACCATGATTACGACACCCTCACCGCACTCGCCGACAAGGCCGTGGAAAGTGGCGTGGAACGTTTCGTGGTGGATGACGGCTGGTTCGGCTCCCGCCGCGACGACACCTCCGGCCTTGGCGACTGGCAGATCTCGCAAGACGTGTGGCCCGACGGGGACAAGTCACTCAAGGCACTCGCCGATTGTGTGCATGGCAAGGGACTCGAATTCGGTTTGTGGTTCGAGCCGGAAATGGTCAACCCGGATTCCGACCTGTTCCGCACGCATCCCGACTGGGTGTTGAAACCCACTGAAGGCCGTCTGCCAATGCAGGGACGTACCCAGCAGGTTGTGGACCTGACCAATCCGGACGCCTACGACTACATTTATGGTGCAATGGACAAGCTCGTTGGTGAACTCGGCATCGACTACATCAAGTGGGATCACAACAAGCTTGTCACCGAAGCCGTCTCTCCGCGCACCGGACGCCCGGCAGTGCACCAGCAGACGCTCGCCGTATATCGCATTTTCGCCGATCTGAAGACCGCACATCCGGGACTTGAAATCGAAAGCTGCTCTTCCGGCGGCGGCCGTGTGGACCTCGGCATTCTCGAAGTAGCCGACCGCATTTGGGGATCCGACTGCGTCGATCCGGTGGAACGCGCCGACATCCAGCGCTACACCTCGCTGCTCGTGCCTCCGGAAATGATCGGCGAACACGTGGGCGCATCACCGGCACACTCCACGCATCGCGCAACCACGCAGGAACTGCGCATGGCCATGGCCTTCTTCGGACACATGGGCATCGAATGGAACCTGCTCAAGGAACCGCAGGAAGACATCGACACGCTCGCCGAATGGGTCGCCGAATTCAAGAAGCATCGCGAATGGTTCGCAGTCGACACAGTCGTGCATTCCGACGCTGCCGATCCGGCCGTGCGCTTGGACGGTGCGGTCATGCCCAACAAGGCGGCCGCCATCTATCGTTTCACCCAGCTCACCACTTCGCAGACCTACCCGGCCGCGCCGGTACGCCTGCCCGGCCTCGACCCCGACAAAGTGTATGAGGTGTCTCCGCTCGACGTGAGCCTCGACCTTGCCAAGCAAGACATCACCAACGGACAGAGCCCGCTCGGCTGGTGGAAGGCCGAAGGTGTGAAGATGACCGGACGTGCGCTCTCCACGTACGGCATCCGCCCGCCGGCACTGCATCCGGCGCAAGCAGTCCTTTTCAAGGCTGTGCTTGCGCCCGTCGAGAGCGCTGAATAGCGCGCTCTCTCCCCTCACCTACGGGAAGCCCACTGGGCTTCCCGCTTAACGGTTCGGCAAGCAGTCCTTTTCAAGGCTGTGCTTGCGCCCGTCGAGAGCGCTAAATAAGCCGTAATCGCATAACAAAAATCCTCCCTGAACACAAGGGAGGATTTTTGCATTAAAAAACAATCAAGTAATCAATCAGCCAACATATTGCCGAATCGCCTGCGCTGCGGCAGCCTTGGCCCACAATGCCCAATCATGGTCGGGAATTTCAAAATCCACTGGCGCGGCCTGGCTATGCCGATACATGTTGATGCCGTTGCGCAAGTCGTCAATGCCGAATTTCGCGATGAACGACGATTCTCCAGCGATCATGATTTTGTCTGGCATGGCAAGATTGGCGATGGTCGCCACCATGGTGCCGAGACGGAAGCAGGTGCGGTTCACCAGATTCGTCGCCTGCGGTTTGTTCGCGCGTGCGTCACGTGCGAAATCGTCGAATGATGTGGGATGTCCGATAATCTGCGAATATTCCGCCGCGATCGAGTTGTCGGACAGGCATTGCGCGCATCCCTTGTGCCCGGAAACACAACGCGGCCCATCCGGATCGACCAGAATATGCCCGACCAAACCGTAACTTTTATCCGGACAGCTCACCAGCTCGCCGTTGACCGTCAACGAATAGCCGACGCCCGCGCCGAACGTCAGCACCGCGAAGCTATCCAATCCAACACCGGACCCAAACATGCAGGCATCAACGACCAACGAATCGATATCATTGTAAATGCCTGTCGGCAATCCGGTAGCCTCGCGAACCATAGCGGAGAGCTCCACGGGCTGCGACCAGTGCATGAACGGTGCGAACGTCACTACGGCATTGTCGACGACATGCCCGCCCAGTGAGATTCCCACGGCGCACGGTTTCGGCCATCCCGCCATCTCCGCCTCGTCGGAACAGTCGATCGTTAGTTGTTTGATCAGCGCGACCACGGCTTGCGGCGACGTGTCTTCGATTTCCAAATCGTGGCATCCGGTGATAATCTGCCCGATTGCGTTGACCGCAACCGCCGAAATATGCGTCGCATTGATTTTCATGCCGACGAAAGATCGCGCGTTCTCGATTATTCGCAATCCCGTTTGCGGGCGGCCGCGACGTTCCGCATTTTCTTTCTGAACGAAACCTTTCGGCAGTTTACCGGCCTTGCCGGACGGCATTGGCGTTTCCTCGATCACGCCCGCATAAATCAGATCGCTGGTAATACGAGAAACCGCGCCTTGCGAAAGTCCTAAAATCTGTGCCAAAGTAATACGCGAAATCGGACCGTATTTCATGACGCAAGTCGCGACTTTATGGGTATATTCCGAGCCTTCAAACCACTGTGGCAGAGGTGAAACCGCCATCTGCACCATCCTTCGTGCTCCTGTCCGCGCACATCGTGCATCAAATTACTTTCTCAGAGTAACAAAATCTCGTCGTTTTTGTTTTCCGCCCCGCACAGGCGCGCTGAGCTGGGAATGAAAACTGCCTCCTTCTACAATTTCCAGTAACGGTGATGCGGTAAGGAAGCTGCTTCACCGTAATGGAGAAAAGATACAAAGGAGTCGAGAATGAAACCTGATTCCACCACTAGTGTAGGTAAATTCAGGAGGATTGTATACCGTACGCTCACAGCCGTATGCGCAGTCGCATTGACTGCCGGTCTTGCCGGTTGCGGCAACAGCACCGCTGGAACCGTCACTTTGGATTTCTTCCAGTTTAAAGCCGAAGCGGCGGACTGGTTCACCGCAAAAGCAAAGGAATTCGAGAAAACCCATCCCAACATCAAAATCAACGTCAACAATTCGTCCGACGCAACCACCGATCTGCGTACTCGACTGGTGAAGAATCGCGAACCCGATGTCATCACTATCAATGGCGATATTAATTTCGGTATGCTCGCCGAAGCAGGTGTCTTCCACGATTTTACCGACGACGACATCGTCGACGAACTCAATCCAGGCATGGTGAACATCGCCAAGAGCCTTGTACAAACCAACGACGAATCCAAGAAGCGCCTGTACGGCCTGCCGTATGCGGGTAACGCATCCGGTTACATCATCAACGCCGACGTGTGGGAGCAGGCGGGCGAGGATCCCGACAATCCGCCGCAGACATGGAGCGAATTTATCGACCTGCTGCAACGCTTCAAGAGCAAGGGTATTGTACCGATCGAAGCGAGCACCGCCGATTCGTGGACAGTTCAGGCGCCGTTGGCGTCACTCAATTCCACGCTGGTGCCGGAATCCGAATATCTTTCCCTCAAAGACGGATCGAAGAAATTCTCCGACCTGTGGGGCACTGTCAGCGATCAGCTGGTCGAGATCTACCAGAATTACACGCAGAAGAATCCGGCAGTCACCTACCAACAGGCCACGCAGGATCTGGCCGCAGGCAAAGCCGCGATTCTGCCACTCGGCACCTACGCGATTCCGCAGATCCGACTCATCAACAGCGATGCCAACCTGCGGTTCGCGCAAATGCCGGCAACTGATAATGCCGAAGAACAGCAGCTCACGGCAGGCGATGACGTGATTCTGACCATGGGTGCGCACACCAAGCACGAGAAGGAAGCGCGCGAATTCATCGACTTCCTGATGAACGACGAAAACATCAAGGACTACTCCAAGCGGCAGTCCGCATTTACCCCCTACAAAGACACGTATGTGGGTGACGAAGCGCTGAATGGCGTGCTCGACTTCTACCGGGCGGGCAAACTGGCCGACTTCTGCGACCATTACGTGCCAGCCAGCATCAATCTCGCAGGCTTCCTGCAGACGCTGATTCAGTCGGGCAACACCGAAAAATTCCTGAACAGCATGCAATCCGAATACGACAAGATCGAAGCCAGAAACTTCAGGTGAGAGGAGGAATGGACATGACTACTGCACATACTGCAAATACTGCGAAGAAATCGGCAAAAACTTCCAAGAATAAGGTTTCGAAATATTCCAAGCGCAAGGTTGATCCGGCATTTTATTGGATGACCGTTCCGGCTGTGATTCTGGTGTCCATCTTCCTGTATTGGCCGTTCCTGCAGGGCGCGGCATACTCGTTCACTAATTCGCAGGGTTACGGTGATTTTAAATTCATCGGATTAAAGAATTATATTGCGATGTTTCAGGATTCTCGCGTCGGTCATGCGTACCTGTTTACTATTTTCATCGCAATTTTGATTACGGTTGGCACGAATTTCCTCGGCATGTTCCTCGCGGTGCTGCTGAATTCGAAAATCGCGTTCAAAAACGGATTCCGTGCGATCTTCTTCATTCCGTACACCTTGTCGGTGCTGGTGATCGGCTACGTGTTCAAGTACATTTTCATGACGCCGCTGCCGGCGATCGGTCAGGCGCTGCATATTGATTGGCTGTCGACGTCGATGATTTCCAATCCGGATTTGGCATGGTTCCCGATTGTGTTCCTGTCGATCTGGCAGGGCGTGGCCTACTCCACGCTGTTGTACTTGGCTGGCCTTCAGACTATCGACAACGAGATTTACGAGGCAGCCGCAATTGACGGCGTGAACGCTTGGCAGAACTTCTGGCAGATCACCTTCCCGCTGATCGGCCCGTTCTTCACCATCAACATGGTGCTGAGCCTCAAGAATTCGCTCGGCGCGTTCGACCAGATAATGGCATTGACCAAGGGCGGCCCGGATTCCAAGACCGAAACCGTCTCGTACCTGATCTTCCAGAACGGCCTTGGTAATGGCGAATACTCCTACCAGATGGCGAACGCGGTCACGTTCTTCATCGTGCTGGCAATCCTGGCCTTTGTGCAGCTGAAGTTCTTCAGCGGCAAGGAAAAGGTCTGAGCAAGGGTCTGAAAGTCTGAAGGTAAAGAGGAAATATCATGACTAGCGCAACTGTTGCAAAGACTGGCGTTCAAGCGCAAGCAAAGCCGGAGAAAATCCGCCGGGATCACAAGGTCAACTGGTGGCTGACCGCGGTTGTGGCGGTGTTGAGCCTCACCGTGCTCGTGCCGTTGTATTTCGCTGTGGTCACCGCGTTGAAGACGCCGGGCGAGGCTGGCACGTTCAGCCTGCCAACCACGTGGGAATGGCATAATTTCGCCGACGCATGGAATAAGGTGAACTATCCGAAGGCCGCGCTTAATTCTGCGATCATCACTGTGTGCGCGGTGGTGTTGACGCTGCTGACGAACACGTTCGTCGCGTATGCTGTGGCCAGGAATATGGATAAGCGATTCTTCCGCTTCTTGTATTACTTCTTCCTTGCGATGATGTTCGTGCCGTTCACGGTGATCATGCTGCCGATCGCGAAGGAAATGGGTTCGCTGCATCTTGATAATCAGCTTGGTCTGATTATTCTGTATACGATTCTCGGCATTGGTACGAATCTGTTTATTGCGATTGGTTTTATTCGTTCGATTCCGATTTCGTTGGAAGAGGCGGCTCGCATCGACGGTGCTTCCACTTGGCGCATTTTCTGGACGATTATTTTCCCGCTGATGGGGCCGATTAATGCCACGATTGCGATTTTGACCGCACTGTGGGCTTGGAACGACTTCCTGCTGCCGTTGATCACGCTGACTGATCAGAGCAATCAGACGATTCCGCTCGCACAGTACGTGTTCCAAAGCCAGTTCACGTCGAACTACCCGATGGCCTTCGCGTCCTACCTGATGGCCATGGCTCCGGTCCTCATCGTCTACATCTTCGCCCAAAAGTGGGTTGTCGGTGGAGTGATGAGGGGAGCCGTAAAGTAAGCAGTCCAGTGGGCTTTTCGTGACCGCGCCGAGCGGGACGGGCCCATCCCACTCCCCAGCGCGGGACGTTCCATCTCCCTTTCTGGAACGTCCTGCGTTGTTCCATTTTCCAAATTCAGTCTGACTTGCAGTTATGTTCCGTGCTCGTCTGTCCTTAATCTCGCGATCTTGGGCTTTTGTAACATGATCCCGAGTTTCCGTCGCACGATTCTGTGATTCTGTCCGCACAACTTTATTTTTTATCCCCGATCTCAAGTTGTGCAGTCAGCAAACACGGGTTGTGCAGACAGAATCGTAATTCATCTCAAGTGTGCGGGCAGCAATCGCAAGAATGTGCAGACAACCGCTACCGCAATCCTGCATTCATGCAATTAACCTAGCGATAAAGCAATAAACAGCAAAAGAATCATGCGAACAGCTGTTCAGCGGAAATGAACGTAACTTGCCCCTCATACTTGCGTTGTGTCGCATCGCTGATCGGATACTTGCTGAAAAACATGAGATGCGTTTCTCCATACCCGCGAATAAGCCCGACGCGATCGCGCAGTGCCTCCACGGCTTCCGTTTCTTTCAGGGTATTGCGCCACTTGCATTCGCACATCAGTAGTTGCTTGGTCTGTGGATTGCCGAGCACGATGTCGATGTCGGTTTGCTCGCGTTTGCGCGGATCGTTGCCCCACCATTTGCCGAATTGCGTTGCAAGGAACGGCACCGCGCATTTTTTTCCATTTTCTCCGTTGTGCTTCAGCAGCCATTGCAGGCAGATCACTTCGAATTGCTGCCCGACGTATGTGGTGAAGGCGTCGTTGAATGCCAGTTGTCGAGCTGCATTCGGCCCTGCATGACTCTCGATCGCACTTTGTGCGGGTGCCACGAACTGATACCAGTAAGCGAAGAATGGATCTTTGATGGAGTACAAGGCTTTTCTGGATTTTTCCGGACGCTCTCCGAATGGTACGTTGCGAGATACGAGCCCGAGTTCTTCCAAAATTCTGAGATATTTGTTGATGCTGTTCGGATCCACTCCGGAATGTTCGGCAATGATTTTTGGCGTGCTGCTGCCACCTGCGATTGCCTGCAGCACTGATGCGTATAGCGCAGGTTCACGCAATTCCTCGCGTAACAGCATCATTGGCTCTTCGTGCAGCAATCCAAGCTGGTTGAAGCACAGGTTCAGCACGTTGGTTTCAAAATCCGCGTCGGGGTCAAGCTGCGTCAAATAGTAGGGGGTGCCACCGAATGTTGCGTAATAGTTGATGCGGTCGAAGACGGATGATTGCGGGACGAATTCTCCTATTGCCGTATAGTTAAGCGGTTGCAAGCGAATTTGGCTGGTCCGCCTTCCGTAAAGTGGGCTTTTGTATCCCAACACTTCGCTTTCCATGAATCCTTCGTTGCTTCCGGAAAGAATGATCATGCAGTTAAGGTCTTTGAATCCGTGATCGATGGCGATTTGCATTTCGGAGGGGAGTGATTCGCTCATAAGTGCGGCATAAGGGAATTCGTCGAAAACAAACACGAATCGTTCGTTGAGTGTTTTTGCTTGGGCGATGATGAATTGCAGTGCCGAGTACCAGTCTGTGAAATCCGGCAATGTCGGCAGTTCAAAGAAATTGGCGATTTGAATAGTGAATAAATGAAGATTGATGGCGCTGCTGCGTTGCAATGCGGTGAAGTACAACGTTTTCTTGTTGGCGACGAACTGGTCGATTAATGCAGTTTTGCCGATGCGTCGACGCCCGTAGATTACCGTCATTTCAAAGCGATGACGGGAGAACTGCTGTTCCAGTGTCGCCAGTTCCTGCTTTCTTCCGACGAACATTACACCCTCCGTATTTGTCTATTTGCCCAGTCTGTGCAAATAACGTACTCATAAGTATGATACTCACAAGTAAGATACTTATGAGTACGTTATTTACGTGCGATATTGATCTGGGCGCTACGATCGAACCACAATATGCGGTTTGAGTAACACATGGCGGTCATTGTGCGTTTTTGCCGAATCGTTGCTTGCGTTCGAGCCCGCATTAAGTTCAGTGATAATCTGTTGCAAACTTTCACCTATGAGGGCAAGCTGTATGCGGCCCCCAAGGATGTTTCCACCCTTCAGCTGGTCATCAATACTGATATGTGGCAGGCCGCCGGATTGATCGACAACGATTATCCGAAGACCTGGGATGAGCTGGGGCGGTGAGGCCTTTGGCACTTAGAAAGCGGCCATGACTATCGAAGGCAATTGGATTACCGGCAGCCTGTCTGCCGACTATCCAGACGTCAATTACACCGTGGTGGAACTGCCGGAAGGCTCTGCAGGTAAGGGCACTATACACTTCACTAATGGTTGGGGCATTGCTGCCGATAGCCCGAATCAGAAGGGTGCCATCGATTTGGTCGAGTATCTCACCAGCGACGATGTGGTCATGGATTTTGCCAGGTCTTTCGGTATCATGCCAGAGCATATGAAAAACTGTTTCTGAACTCCGATTTCCCCGTCTGGTTCAAAAACTCGATTATCGTGACCATTATCGTGACTCTGGGCCGTGTATTTTTCGATTCGCTCGCTGGTTATGCACTTTCCCGCATCGAATTCCGTGGCAGAAATTTGGTGTTCGCATTGCTGATTGCAGTCTGCGGTGGAACGTTGTGGTGCCAGCACGTAATAGCAGCAGTGTGTGCTTTGATGTGAACGTCACCGTACCAGACAACGCAGTTATGGCAGCGAAGTCAGCATGTCCATGGAATGGTGTGCGTGTTGATGCTTCCGATGTGCGCGTACAGCGGTTGATTAACACTTCGCTGCATGATCTGGACGGTCTGCGCATGTCGATTCCAGCTTTGCCGGAAGATAGGTTTCTTGCGGTTGACGATTTCATGATTTGATAGTTGACTGCACGATCTGCTTCTGCTGTTTACACAACCTTGCAATCGCTGTCTGCACAACTCGTTCTCCCTATCCAATCTCAACTTGTGTAGACCAGAAAAGCAAGGTTGTGCAGACAGTATTGCGATTGCATGGCTGCAGAAAATAATCAGACTGTCGAAAGAATATATCTTCGAAAGAAATATATTCGACAGAAACTATTCTTTTCTTGCTTTGCAAAACTCGCCGCGAGAAAGAAAGAAAAACAGGGTTGCATACCATAGGGGAGTAGGCAAAATCGATCTTCTGCATGAAGCTGACATGAGCTGAAAAACAGGCAGAGTCAGTCGCAAACGATCGAACGAAAATCCAACAAATGTCAGGCAAAGGAGCTCCACGACATGACTGATTTTAATCGTTCCATTCTTCCCGACGCCGTGCGTTCCAACGGCGCGACCCCGAACCCGTGGTGGGCCAACGCGGTGGTCTACCAGATCTACCCGCGTTCCTTCCAGGACACGAACGGCGACGGAGTCGGCGACCTGAAGGGCATTACCAGCCGTCTCGATTATCTGGCCGATCTTGGCGTGGACGTGGTGTGGCTTTCCCCGGTCTACAGGTCGCCGCAGGACGACAACGGCTACGATATTTCCGACTATCAGGACATCGACCCGCTGTTCGGCACGTTGGAGGACATGGACGAGCTGCTCGCCGAGGCGCACAGGCGCGGTCTGAAGATCGTGATGGATCTGGTGGTCAACCACACGTCCGACGAGCATGCCTGGTTCCAGGCCTCCCGCGACAAGGATGATCCGCATGCCGACTGGTATTGGTGGCGTCCGGCCAGGCCGGGCCATGAGCCGGGCACTCCGGGTGCCGAGCCGAACCGGTGGGGGTCGTATTTCGGCGGTTCCGCTTGGCAGTATGATCCGAAGCGCGGCGAATACTATCTCCACCAGTATTCCAGGAAGCAGCCGGATTTGAATTGGGAGAATCCGGAGGTGCGCAAGGCCGTGTACAGGATGATGAACTGGTGGATGGATCGCGGCATCGACGGCTTCCGCATGGATGTGATTACGCAGGTTTCGAAGACTGTCGATAAGAACGGCAAACTGCCGGGTGAAGACGGTTCTGAAATTGAGGATTATCCAGTTGGTGAGGAAGGCTATTCCAGCCCGTTCTCATGGTGTTCCGACGGTCCGCGCATCGACGAGTTTCTTGCTGAAATGCGTCGCGAGGTGTTCGAGGGACGCGAGGGCTACATGAACGTCGGCGAGGCGCCGGGCATCACTCCGGACCGCAACGAGTTCATCACCGATCCGAAGAACGGTGAGCTTGATATGCTGTTCCTCTTCGACCATGTGGGCATCGACCAGGAAGGTTCCAAGTGGAACACCGTGCCGTTCGAAGTCAGGAACCTGCGCACTCGCCTAGCCGCGCAGCAGGAGGCCGTGAAGGATGCCGGTTGGGCCAGCCTGTTCTTCTGCAACCATGACCAGCCGCGTGTCGTGTCCCGTTGGGGCGACGACTCTGACCGTGAGTCGCGCGAGTTGGGCGCCAAGGCGTTCGGCATGCTGCTGCACATGCACCGCGGCACCCCGTACATCTACGAGGGCGAGGAGCTGGGCATGACCAACGCCCACTTCACCAGCCTCGACCAGTACCGCGACTTGGAGGCCATCAACGCCTACCGCCAGCGTGTGGAGGAGGCCAGGTGCCAGTCGCCGGAATCCATGATGGCGGCCCTCGCGCTCATCGGACGCGACAATGCGCGCACGCCGATGCAGTGGGACGCCTCCAGGTACGCCGGCTTCACCGCGCCCGATGCGGCGGCGGAACCGTGGATCGGCGTGAATCCGAACCATGTGGAGATCAACGCCGCCGAGGAGTTCGACGATCCTGATTCCGTGTACGGCTTCTACAAGAAGCTCATCGCCATGCGCCACAACAACGCGACCGTCGCGACGGGCGAGTGGAATCTGCTTGCTGCCGATGACGAGCAGGTATATGCCTTCACTCGCACCAACGGTGACGATACGATTCTTGTTGTCGTCAACCTCACCGATAAATCCGCCGGCCTGCCGGGAGAAGTGGCGGAGCTGCTCGGCGATGGCGTCGCGGAATCGCAAATACTGCTCAGCACCTATGATGCCGTGCATGGCGTGAAATCGATCGCTCGTGGCGAGCTTGCTCGTTGGGAGGGAGTCGTGATTCAGCTCTAATCGATCTTTCCCTATAAACTCTCTGCAAAGCGTTCGCACGATTCATCACGGAATCGTGCGAACGCTTTTTATTGCGATTGTTGTACTGCGATTATTTCTGATTGCCTCCGATTGCGTTTATGAGCAATCTCAATTTTGCAAGTATTTGCGCAGATAATCTCACTTTTGATGGCAAAATCCGCATGATCAGGCAGTTTCGGCAGACGTGCGCTTACAATAACGCTCATGGAACAAAACGAGGTTCTCAAAGCATTGCAGCGCAATCACGCAGCTGAACTGAAACTAGCCGCCGAACGGCTCGAGGGCACTGCACGCCATACGGAAATCATTCCGTCCAAGGTGCTGTCCGAGATGACTGGACATGAGATTCTGCTCAAGCCTGAGAATCTCCAGGTTACCGGATCATTCAAGATTCGCGGTGCGTACAACAAGATCGCATCCTTGAGCGATGAGCAGCTTGCTCGCGGCATTGTCACCGCTTCCGCAGGAAATCATGCGCAGGGTGTGGCATATGCGGCTCGCGAACGCGGCGCAAAAGCAACGATCTGCATGCCGCAGATCACCCCGCCGCTGAAGGTTGACGCCACCAAGGCGTACGGCGCAGATGTGGTGCTGTACGGCGAGGTATTCGACGAATCCGCAGCTCGCGCCCAGGAATTGAGCGACAAGGAAGGCATGATTTACGTGCCGCCGTTTGACGATTACGAGGTACTGTGTGGTCAAGGTACTATTGGCCTCGAGATTCTCGAAGACGTGCCGAACGTCACTGATGTGGTCGTACCGCTGGGTGGTGGCGGCCTCGGCGCCGGCGTGGCACTTGCCATCAAGACGTTCAAGCCGGAAGTGCGCGTGATTGGTGCGATTCCGGAAGGCAGTCCCGCGTGGAAGAACTCGCTGGCCGCTGGGCATGTGGTTGCCGCCGACCAGGTGCGTACGTCCGCCGAGGGCGTTGCCGTGAAGCGTCCGGGCGATCTCACGTTCGCGCTGCTCAACGAATTCCTTGATGACATCGTCACCGTGACCGAGCGTGATATCAACGAGATGATCCTGCTCATGCTCGAAAAGCACAAGCTGGTTGTCGAGGCTGCTGGCGCCGTGTCTCTGGCTGCGCTTGAGCATCTCAACCTGCGCTCACGCAAGTTCGCCGAGGCGAAGGGCCCGCATGTGGTGGTGCCGATTCTTTCCGGCGGCAATGAGGACACCGTCTCCATCAGTGCGGTGATTCAGAAGGGCATGATCGCCCGCGGTCGCATCATGAACTTTGAGGTCGAGCTTCCGGATACCCCGGGCCAGCTTGTCAAGGTGGCTACGATTCTGGCCGAGCAGCGTGCCAATGTCATTGCGCTTGACCATGACCAGTTCAAGGCTTCCAGCCATTACACCGATTCGGTTTCCTTGGGCGTCACCGTCGAGACCAACGGTCCCGAGCATATCGACCGCATTCTTGACGCGATGCGCGAAGCCGGTTTCCAGCCTAAGCGTATTTACTGATTTCTTCTGATTTCAGTACCAGCTTTAACAAATAAGGGTCTTGGAAAGCCTTGCGATGATTGTTGATTGTCGCGAAGCCCTCCAAGACCCTTTTTGTTGCTTTGTTGCTTTGTTGCGCGGCCAGCTGTTCCGTCATTCGGATTTCCGTTGTCCGAACATTCGGATTTTGGTAGTTGGAAAATTCGGATTATTGTTGTTGAAGTATTCGGATTTTTGTCATCCAAAAATTCGGATTTTGGTAACACCCAAGCAAAACCGACGCAATGCCAACGAAACTGAGCCAGTGTTGTGAAGTGTGCGGATCTGCGAGGATCTGTACGGAAACTGTACGGAAACTATGCAGAAGTACGGAAGTCATGCAACAGGTGTTGCGTAACGAGTGCGGAGAATGGAAGCGAGATGCGATATGACGAAAAATAGCAATCAGCAGGTCAAGCCGCAAGGTTATCGCCCGCGTATTGTCGATCAGCAGATCGAACGCTACATGCGCATTTTCGGTGCCGTCGAAATCGCAGGAACGAAATGGTGCGGCAAAACGTGGTCCGCACGTCAGCATGCGGCAAGTATCACTTATGTTGACCGCGGTAACAATCTTATGGCCGCGCAATCCGATCCGTCGCTAATGCTGTTGGGTGAACGTCCGCATGTTATTGACGAGTGGCAGCTGGTTCCGCCCATTTGGGACGAGGTGCGCCACAAGGTTGACGACGAGCCGGGGGAGAAGGGGCAGTGGCTGCTGACCGGTTCTTCCACGCCCATGCATGACAAGCGCCCGAAGCATACGGGCGCTGGGCGTATCGGGCATGTTCGCATGAGTCCGATGTCGCTTTTTGAAAGTGGCGATTCCACGGGCGAAGTGAGTTTGTCATCCTTGTTTGAAGGCGATTTCAACCCTGCGAAAGTGGAGACGCCAACGGAGCGTCTGTTCGATTTTGTGTGCAGAGGGGGATGGCCGGAAGCGCAGAATCTGCCGGTTTCCGATGCGCAGATCCTCATTCGTGAATATGTGCACCTAACGCTGAACGAAGGGGTGTCTAGGCAGAGGCGCGATCCTGAAGTTGCTCGCCGTCTTTTGCGTTCTTTGTCTCGCAATGTGAGTCAGTCCGTCACGTTCAAAACGCTTGGTTTGGATATGTATGGTGCCGAGTTGGATTTGGATTCCGATGTCGCGGACAAACAGAATGATTCCCAGAAGAAAGACCTTCAGAAAGACCTTGAAGATTTCATTTCTCCAAGAACGATCAGCGAATATGTGGCCATGTTCGAGCGCATGTTTGTGATTGATGGCGTGCCCGGTTGGGTGCCTCCGTCACGTTCTCCGAAGCGTTTGCAGACTAAGCCTCGCCGTTATTTCGCCGATCCTTCCATCGCGGCCGCCGTGCTTGGCGTGAATCCGCGTGCTTTGCTTGAGGATTGGCAGACGTTCGGTTTCCTTTTTGAAAACTTGTGCGTGCGTGACCTGCTGGTGTATGCCCGTGCGCTGCCTGATATTGGTGATGAGCCGGTCCGGTATTATCACGATGATTCCGGTTTGGAATGCGATGCCATTATTGAGTTGACTGATGGTCGTTGGGCTGGCATTGAAATCAAGTCCAGTCAAAGCAAAGTTGACGATGCTGCGAAGAATCTGCTTCGTTTGCGTGAGAAGTTGCTGAAGAATCCGCAGTCTCGAGTGCGTGCTCCGGAATTTTTGGCAGTGCTTGTTGGTGTGGGAGATTTCGCCTACCAACGCGAAGATGGCATCTACGTGATTCCCATTACTGCGTTGGGTGCATGAATCTTTGAATGTAGAAGATTTCTACATTCAGAAATTATGGAGATCTTCGGCAGTCCTGCGAAATATCAAAGAACTGAAGATGCGCAAATTGTGGGATTCTGGATTTCGCTACTATTTACAGAATCCAGAATCCCATTTTTCATATTTATTGTGCGGCGGCGATGGTTTCGTCGACGAGTTGGGGCAGGGCGACGGCGATATCGTCGTGGATCAGCCGGTCGGCCAATCGGTCATATTGCGTGCGTCCCATGTTCATAATGGTGATCGGCACTCCCGACTGTGCGGCCATAGGCACAATGCTTGCCGCGGGCATGACTTCCAGTGTGGATCCGATGACCCACAGTTCATCGGCTTGCGTCGCGAGGCGATACGATTTTTCGAGCGCGCCGTCCGGCAGTGCCTCGCCGAAATAGACCACGTCGGTTTTGATGAGTCCGTTGCATGGCATATTGCCGCTATATGGCAGTCTGCGATGACAGTGTGGGTCTGGTTCGTTGTCGAGATTCGCCATGATGTCGGCGGTGTCGTATTTTGCATGGCATTTCATGCAGTGCGAAGTGCCGATGGTGCCATGCAGATTGACGATGACGTCGCTGCTATTGCCTGCTTTTTCGTGCAGCGCGTCGAAATTCTGTGTGGCGAGCAGTGTGAGCAGTCCAGCCTGTTCCAGTTTGACGAGCGCCTTGTGCGCGGTGCCCGGCTGCGCGTTCCATACAGGCGATTCCTTCTGCCAACGCCAGGAATACACGCGGTCTTCTTCATTGGCGAGGAATGCGTCGATGTCATACACTTTCGTTTGTTCAGGGTGCTTGGTCCAGACACCGTCCGGTCCGCGGAAGTCGGGAATACCTGCGGACGTGGAAATCCCCGCCCCCGTCAATACTGCGATCTTTTTGCTCATGTATTAGGCATACCACGGTTCATTCCGTCTATGTTGATTGCCGACACGGCTTTGACAGCTTTTTCGGACGTTTTTTGGGCGGTGATGGAGTTGGCTATGCAATTTGCATTGCGTTTGTCGGTTGGTGACGCGTCGTGTGGTGTTTGTTTTTGGTTCACGTGGTCGTTGTTTTCGTGTTCTAGACTGGCCGTGCGGCCGTTCGGAGGCCGTTTTCGACACGCCGAGGGATTGTTGTGTTTCCAACGTTTCCCGGCGGTTTCCGCATGCCCGGGTTGCGTGGGTGGCCGGTTTCGTGTAAATTGACTCTTCGCTGCCGCTCGGCGAGTGGTTCCCTGGTTGGGGTTCCGTGAGGTGGGTGAGTGGTGGTGGTTTGAGAACTCAAGAGCGTATTTGTACTACTTCTTTATAGTCAATGATTGCCAGTCCGTCTTACGGCCCGCGCGTGTTGTTCGCGTGTGGGTGCCGGGAGGCCGGTCAAACGGGACGGGGTTTTTGCGGACAGTCCGTTTTCCTTATAAACGGATGTCAATTTTCTTATTTGAGAGTCACATGTTGGTTCTCTTCATGAAAGGTTTTTTGTGGAGGGTTCGATTCTGGCTCAGGATGAACGCTGGCGGCGTGCTTAACACATGCAAGTCGAACGGGATCCCAGGAGCTTGCTCCTGGGTGAGAGTGGCGAACGGGTGAGTAATGCGTGACCGACCTGCCCCATGCACCGGAATAGCTCCTGGAAACGGGTGGTAATGCCGGATGCTCCATCACACTGCATGGTGTGTTGGGAAAGCCTTTGCGGCATGGGATGGGGTCGCGTCCTATCAGCTTGATGGCGGGGTAACGGCCCACCATGGCTTCGACGGGTAGCCGGCCTGAGAGGGCGACCGGCCACATTGGGACTGAGATACGGCCCAGACTCCTACGGGAGGCAGCAGTGGGGAATATTGCACAATGGGCGCAAGCCTGATGCAGCGACGCCGCGTGCGGGATGACGGCCTTCGGGTTGTAAACCGCTTTTGATCGGGAGCAAGCCTTCGGGTGAGTGTACCTTTCGAATAAGCACCGGCTAACTACGTGCCAGCAGCCGCGGTAATACGTAGGGTGCAAGCGTTATCCGGAATTATTGGGCGTAAAGGGCTCGTAGGCGGTTCGTCGCGTCCGGTGTGAAAGTCCATCGCTTAACGGTGGATCTGCGCCGGGTACGGGCGGGCTGGAGTGCGGTAGGGGAGACTGGAATTCCCGGTGTAACGGTGGAATGTGTAGATATCGGGAAGAACACCAATGGCGAAGGCAGGTCTCTGGGCCGTTACTGACGCTGAGGAGCGAAAGCGTGGGGAGCGAACAGGATTAGATACCCTGGTAGTCCACGCCGTAAACGGTGGATGCTGGATGTGGGGCCCGTTCCACGGGTTCCGTGTCGGAGCTAACGCGTTAAGCATCCCGCCTGGGGAGTACGGCCGCAAGGCTAAAACTCAAAGAAATTGACGGGGGCCCGCACAAGCGGCGGAGCATGCGGATTAATTCGATGCAACGCGAAGAACCTTACCTGGGCTTGACATGTTCCCGACCGTTCCAGAGATGGGGCTTCCCTTCGGGGCGGGTTCACAGGTGGTGCATGGTCGTCGTCAGCTCGTGTCGTGAGATGTTGGGTTAAGTCCCGCAACGAGCGCAACCCTCGCCCTGTGTTGCCAGCACGTCATGGTGGGAACTCACGGGGGACCGCCGGGGTCAACTCGGAGGAAGGTGGGGATGACGTCAGATCATCATGCCCCTTACGTCCAGGGCTTCACGCATGCTACAATGGCCGGTACAACGGGATGCGACACGGCGACGTGGAGCGGATCCCTGAAAACCGGTCTCAGTTCGGATTGGAGTCTGCAACCCGACTCCATGAAGGCGGAGTCGCTAGTAATCGCGGATCAGCAACGCCGCGGTGAATGCGTTCCCGGGCCTTGTACACACCGCCCGTCAAGTCATGAAAGTGGGTAGCACCCGAAGCCGGTGGCCTAACCCTTCGTGGGATGGAGCCGTCTAAGGTGAGACTCGTGATTGGGACTAAGTCGTAACAAGGTAGCCGTACCGGAAGGTGCGGCTGGATCACCTCCTTTCTACGGAGTTTTTTTTCAGGACGCCGGCTTGGCGTCCGTCGTGCGGCCCATGCGTCGGGAACGGTTCCCGGTTTCGCGTGGGCGTGCTGGTGTGGAAGAGATCGTTGGCTTCGCGGGTTCCTTTTGTGGGTCCGGGGAGTGGTGCGGATATGCTTTTGGGTTCCCGGACCGCCACCCGCGACTTGGTCGCGCGCGGTTTTCCGGGTGTCCCCTTGGGGCGGTCGGCCGGCCGGTGTGCCGTGTCCGGATCGTTTCTTGGGTGCGTGGTGGTTTGAGAACTGGATAGTGGACGCGAGCAATGCGATGGCATGTTTCTTGCCGTCGTTTGCTTTATCGCGATTTCGCCAGGCTCTTCTTTTTGGAGTCTGGTTTCGAGATCGATCGTTTTGTGATCATTGTTTACAGTGTGATGATCTGTCGTCTGGCGTGGAGAAGCTTATCATCAGGTTTTTTCGGGGCGTGTGCCGCCCTGAAGGGCGTATGGTGGATGCCTTGGCAGACAGTACCGATGAAGGACGTTTGAGGATGCGATAAGCCTCGGGGAGCCTCCAACATGGCTTCGATCCGAGGATTTCCGAATGGGGCAACCCGCCGGCCGTCATGGGCCGGCACGGAACCGTGTTGTTCCGGGGGTACGCAGGGAAGTGAAACATCTCAGTACCTGCAGGAAGGGATACTCCGTGAGTAGTGGCGAGCGAAAGCGGATCAGACCAAACCATGGGCGCGTGATACCCGTCGGGGGTTGCGTTCGTGGTGTTGTGGGAGCGTGTGTCCCGGTTCCGACGGACCGGGCGGGAGTCATAAAACGGCTTGCCAGGGGAACAGGCTTGAAGGCCTGGCCGCAGAGGGTGCCAGCCCCGTACCTGGAAGCTTGCCGTCTTCCGATCATGCGTCCCAAGTAGCGCGGGCCTCGTGGAATCCCGTGTGAATCGGCCCCGACCGTGGGGTAAGTCTAAGCATACCTGTCTGACCGATAGCGTACCAGTACCGTGAGGGAAAGGTGAAAAGCACCCCGGGAGGGGAGTGAAAGAGTTCCTGAAACCGTGCGCCTACAATCCGTCGGAGCCTCCTTGTGGGGTGACGGCGTGCCTATCGAAAAATGAGTCTGCGAGTCAGTGGTGCGTGGCGAGGCTAACCCGTCGTGGGGGAGCCGTAGCGAAGGCGAGTCTCAAAAGGCGTTTTGAGTCGCGTGCCCTGGACCCGAAGCGGGATGATCTAGCCCTGGGCAGGTTGAAGCGCGGGTAAGACCGCGTGGAGGACCGAACCCACCTGGGTTGAAAACCGGGGGGATGACTTGGGGCTAGGGGTGAAAGGCCAATCAAATTCCGTGATAGCTGGTTCTCTCCGAAATGCATTTAGGTGCAGCGTCGGTTGATTGCATCGCGGGGGTAGAGCTACTGGATGCTTGCGGGCCCGTGTGGGGTACCAATAGCAGCCAAACTCCGAATACCGTGGATGTGTATTCCGGCAGTGAGTCGGCGGGGGATAAGCTCCGTCGTCGAGAGGGAGACAGCCCAGATCGTCGTCTAAGGTCCCGAAGCGTGTGCTAAGTGGGAAAGGATGTGGAGTCGCATAGACAGCCAGGAGGTTGGCTCAGAAGCAGCCATCCTTGAAAGAGTGCGTAACAGCTCACTGGTCTAGTGGTTCCGCGCCGACAATGTAGCGGGGCTCAAGCACACCACCGAAGACGCGGCAACGGCCTTTGTGGCTGTTGGGTAGGAGAGCGTCCCCCGAGGGGCGAAGCGGCGGCGCAAGCCGGCCGTGGACTTCGGGGGAGTGAGAATGCAGACATGAGTAGCGAGAGACGGGTGAGGATCCCGTCCGCTGGATGACCAAGGGTTCCGGGGCCACGTTCGTCGTCCCCGGGTGAGTCGGGTCCTAAGGCGAGGCCGACAGGCGTAGTCGAATGGATGAACGGGTGGATATTCCCGTACCGGCAGCGAACCGCAAGAGCCGAACGGATGAGTACTAACCTCCGGTCGCGTGGCGTCGTTCCCTTCGGGGTTCGGGGCGCGCGGTCGTTGGGAATGTAGTCCTGGTAGGTTAGCGCACAGGGGTGACACGGAATGGGAGCCGGCCGCGGAGGTGGTTTTCCGTGGTCAAGCACGCAGCCCGTCCCATAGGCAAATCCGTGGGACATGTAGGGTGAGGTGCGATGATGGGCGCCTTTTTGGCGCGATATCCGGTGGTCCAGGCCGTCGAGAAAAGCCTCGGCGCGAGGGGCGTTGCCGCCCGTACCCCAAACCGACACTGGTGGTCAGGTAGAGAATACCAAGGCGATCGAGCGAATCCTGGTCAAGGAACTCGGCAAATCACTCCCGTGCCTTCGGTATAAGGGAGACCCCTGATGGTGATGGAACTCGCTTCCGGAGCTTTCGGGGGTGGCACAGACCAGGGGGTAGCGACTGTTTACCAAAAACACAGGTGCATGCGAAGGCGCAAGCCGCTGTATATGCACTGACGCCTGCCCGGTGCCGGAAGGTTAAGAGGATCCGTCAGCCCTCGGGCGAAGCGGTGAATTCAAGCCCCGGTAAACGGCGGTGGTAACTATAACCATCCTAAGGTAGCGAAATTCCTTGTCGGGTAAGTTCCGACCTGCACGAATGGCGTAACGACTTCCCCACTGTCTCGACCAGGAGCTCGGCGAAATTGCAGTACGAGTAAAGATGCTCGTTAAGCGCAGAAGGACGAAAAGACCCCGGGACCTTTACTATACCTTGGTATTGGCGTTAGGCGCGGATTGTGTAGCATAGGCGGGAGGCTTCGAAGCGGTGGCGCCAGCCATCGTGGAGCCGCAAGGTGAAATACCGCTCTGTTCTCGTTTGACGTCTCACCTCGAACAGTGATCCTGTTCAGGGACAGTGCCTGGCGGGTAGTTTAACTGGGGCGGTTGCCTCCCAAAGAGTAACGGAGGCGCTCAAAGGTCCGCTCAGCCCGGTTGGCAATCGGGTTTCGAGTGTAATCGCACAAGCGGGCTTGACTGCGAGGACGACGGTCCGGGCAGGGACGAAAGTCGGAGATAGTGATCCGGTGCCGGCGCACGGGCGCGGCATCGCTCAACGGATAAAAGGTACCCCGGGGATAACAGGCTGATCATTCCCAAGAGTCCATATCGACGGGATGGTTTGGCACCTCGATGTCGGCTCGTCGCATCCTGGGGCTGGAGCAGGTCCCAAGGGTTCGGCTGTTCGCCGATTAAAGCGGCACGCGAGCTGGGTTCAGAACGTCGTGAGACAGTTTGGTCTCTATCCTCTGCGCTCGTTGGAATCCTGAGGAGGCCTGCCCATAGTACGAGAGGACCTGGGTGGACGGACCTCTGGTATGCCGGTTGTCGCGCCAGCGGCATGGCCGGTTGGCTACGTTCGGGAGGGATAACCGCTGAAAGCATCTAAGCGGGAAGCCTGCTCCAAGATTAGGATTCCTTGACGCTCCTCGGAGCGTCCGAAGCCCGCATGTTGAACACGTGTTCGATAGGCCGGGGGTGGAAGTCCCGCGAGGGATGGAGCCGACCGGTACTAACGGGCGAACGCGGCACACTTTCCGATCCATGTCTGGTGGGTTGGGTCTCGTCCTGTGGTGGTTCTTCTCGTTGGATGGCGGGGAATGCTGTTTCCTGTGGTCACAATGACGATGATCGGTAAGGCGTTTGATTTGCTTCGCGTCCGTTGTCCGGTTCCCGGACCGCCACGATCGGAATCGTGGTCGGTTCCGTTCCCGGCCGATCCGTGTGGTCGGCCGTTCAGAGTGGTTTTGCGGTGGTCATGGCCCAGGTGAGACGCCCGGTCCCTTTCCGAACCCGGAAGCTAAGGCCTGGCTGCGGCGATGGTACTGCACTCGAGAGGGTGTGGGAGAGTAGCGCGCCGCCGCATTCGACTGTTTGGAGGACCTTCCGGTCGAGTCCCTGATGGGATTCCCGGAGGGTCCTTTCTTTTTCGTATTCGCGTGGGGGTTCCCGCCGGGCGCAACGCTCCGGGAGCCTTTTTTTGTTTGTTTCCGTGGGGTGTTCCTGGGCGTGGCGTTGCGGTGGTCCCGTCGCGTGTTGGTCTGTCGTTGGTCTGTTGGCGTGCGCCTCCCCACAACACACGAAAGAATCCTCCAGTGGGTGGAGGAATTTGGATGCTGGGAGGCCCGTTAGTGGGGGTCTTCCTCCAGTGAGTGGAGGTTTTCGGACCGTAGAAGGCCTGTGGGTGTACTGATTGTTCCAGTGGCTGGAGGAATTTGGTCTGTGAGAAGCTTGGTGACAGGCAGATTCCTCCAGTGAGTAGGAGATTTGAGACGTTGCGACACGCCGATTTGGGTTTTAGGAGAAACTGTTGTATCCTAATCGAGTTGCGTTTCGCGGATAGATACTGTGAGACGTTGCAGAATTGGAGAATTCGCCTAGTGGTCTATGGCGCACGCTTGGAAAGCGTGTTGGTGTAACAGCCTCACGAGTTCGAATCTCGTATTCTCCGCCAGTAGGGCTTTCGGATGATTCCGGAAGCCCTTTTTCATACCCAGAACGGCGGAATTTCAACGTTTTTGGCGGTTTTTCAACGATTACCCCTCTCCTTCATCATCCTTTTCGACTTGTCTTTTACAGTAAGATAGGCGGCAAGATAAGCGGTGCCGCTTAAGCACTTGAGCGGCAGACTTCAGAGTCGCCCGCTTGGCAGCTTTTATGTCGGTTGAAATTGATTATCATGGCACGCACTTCACAAAGCACACGGCCAGCCAGTCGACGACGCCGGTTCGGCAAGATTGAGAGAAAAGTCGGTGCCAACGGGCAGATCTCCTACGACGCCTCATACATCCCGCCCGTCGAAGCCCGATCCCAGTATCCGCATCTTCCTGCGCGCATTCACAAGCGATTCGACGAAGGCTATGAGACCTAGGCGGAGGCATGGCTCAACGAGGCAAAGCGGTTGATTGACCTGAACGCATGGGCTCCGGCGGAAGTCACGGACAATGCTGATGCCGGCAGCAAGGTACTGTTCCAGCGTGTTCGCAGCCGACTATGTGGAAAAGCGTCGCAAGGCGAACAACGAGCCGATTCAGCAGACCACCAAGGAAAAGTACCAGCAGTATCTGCGCGACTATCTGAACCCGGTTCTGGGCAACAAGCCCATGGCTGCCATCAGGCCTGCGGATATTCGCCAGCGGTACGACAGCATGCACGTCACCAAGGATGGCCGCGGCGAAAGCATTCGCCGGCATGTGTTCGAACTGCTGGACGGCATCATGTCGCACGCGGCCAATGCGCCGCTGGACGATTCCGGCACCACGTTGATCAAGCGCAGTCCAGTTCAAGGTTCCGCGCCCTGCCACGAAGCATGTGCACAAGATTGCGACTTATGCACAGGTACAGGCCATCGCCGATCAGATGCTGCCGAGCTTGGCATTGGCCGTGACGCTATCTGGCTTTCTGGGACTGTGCCAAGGCGAAGCATTGGGCCTACAACGCCATGCGTTTGAGCTAGACGAGCAACCGCCGATTGTGCATATTCACCGAGCCGCCAAGGAGATTCTGCACAACGGGCACAAGGAGCAAATACTCGGCTCCACGAAGCCCAGCAGCGTGCGCGATATCGCGAGATCCCCGCTCCCCTAGTGCCGGTTATCAAGCGGCATCTGGAGATCTATGTGGACGACAAGCCGACCGCCTTGGTGTTTACCGGAACCCGCACGCACGGTATCGTTCGCGGCCAATCGTTGCGCAGTACGTTCGTCCGCGCGGTCAAAGCCGTTGGCGACCCTGACTTGCAGGGTATGGATTTCCACGAATTGCGGCATTCCGGTTTGACACTGATGGCCGAAGCCGGCGCTACCGTCGGCCAGCTGATGCAGCGCGGCGGACACACGAACATCAAAACCGTTGCCGTATATCAACACAGTCCAGCGCCGAAGCGGAGGCCAAGCTGCGCTCGAAGATCGAGTCGAACATCAATGCCTCAGCAGGATTATCCTGCGAGATGACAGATGCCAATACGCTCGATACGGCAGATGCAACGTCTACTGTCAACGCAGCCGCCGCTTCAGCATCCCAAACACCTGCGAGCGCCGATCCTGAGACTGCAGCGCTTGCTAAGAACGCCGTAACACCGAATGCCACGACGTCCGAAGAGAGCGCACAAAGTTCAGCCAATACGTCAAGCACTCAGAAGGCTGCTTCACCAGACACCATTCCTTCTGACGCCAAGAACTCCGCTCTTCAAGTATTGGCGAACACCATTGCCGTCATGCCTTCCGATGCCCGGCTGAGCGTGCTGAAGGCCTTGGACGACAGTCAACGCGTGAAAATCCTCAAGCTGTTACCTCTGGATGTGCAGGTGGATACGGTTCAGCGACTTATTCAGGCGCTCGCCTGAATGGCGCACTCAATAAGCACGGAGAAATCCACTTAACAAATTCAACCAACTTCTACCAGAAGCCAACAAACTCCAAGGCCACTGGACTCAACCAAGACAAACGGTCTCATCAAAGGCAACATGCCATAAGCCAATCTCATTGCAACCAACAAAGCCTATTCGTCTTATTCTGAACATCTTATTTCACCGCAGAATCACTTGTTTTCGTTGAAATTCCAACGATTTCACGACCACACATCTAGTTCAAGTTTCAGCCGTTTTCAGCCTTTGCGCTCCTTGGAATAACGTCATATTCTGAATTCCAGCTTCCCGGGGGCCGGCAAAAACCTGGGGAACATGCACCGGTGCAGCCAACAACCACAACAGAATCATCTAGGGCGAAGTGCGTCCGAATTCGACGGAAGCGCTTCGCTCCTCAGGCTCTGTTCCGCACGAGAGCAAGGAAACATATGGCTGCAATTCCAACGAAGAATGACTACCCGCGCCTCACCGCCAAGCCAGCGCAAGTGGCAGAGATGCTGGGCTACGAGGACGTGAAAAGCGTTTACAGATTGATCAGAACCGGAAAGATTCGCGCTCGCAAGGTAGGCAACACGTTTCTGGTGAATCTCACCAGCGTGCGCGAATTCGCAGGTGAGGAGTGAGCATGGCAACCTCATACGAGCGAGTGCTCGAAGCCGCGAGACGCTATCCTCGAGATCTCAGGCTCCAAGAGCTTCCGCGCGACACCTCCGGAAGACAACACGCTCAGTGCAGCTGCTCCGCCCATGACGGAGACAGCGGCACTTCACTGCACATCACCTACGACCAGTCCAACGGCAAAACCATGCTGCACTGCTTCGGAGCGGAGCACTGCGATACCGCTTCCATTGCCGGTGCACTTGGATTGAAAATCATCGACCTGTTCGATCAACAAAGCGGACCTCAAGGCCATGCCGATTACAGCGGCTACAACAGTTACAGCTGCGATAGCCGGCTCACTGCCGCCGATTTGGCGGCCATACGGCATGCGAATGTCACGAACGCTCCGCTTCTCAGCAGAAATGAGACAACGACGATTACACCTGCACACACGGAAAATTCTGCGGAAATCAGACAGCGGTACGAGATGCCCGAACCATACTTGGAACCATTGGCCCTAGGCCGATCCCCTATGTTCGCCGCCGTCTGCGCAGCTATTGCAGTTCAGCCAAACACCGGCCTGCTGCACGGCACTTGCCCAAACTGCGGCGCAGCTGACTCGCTCACTGTGTTGTATTCCCCACTGGAAAGCGCCACATTGCTCCGCTGCAGCACTTGCCAAGCCGACGATGTGCTCAACGCGCTGAACGCTCCCGCTACGCTGGCTCGTTCCAATGGCTATGAAGCAATGATCTACGACAGCGAGCGCGGCACGGCATATGAATATGCGGACGGTCTGATTGTTCGTCGCTCTCCCACCAAGCGAATCTCGCAAAGCGGCAACACCGCCGACAAGCACCCGTTGTGGATGGCCGCCGACGCGAAACGTGCCATGGCATCGGGCGAGCCAGTGTATCTGATAGAGGGAGAAAAAGATGCCGGCACATTGCGAGCGCTCGGCTATGCCGCTGTAACCGCAGCGGGAGGTGGCGGCAACTTCGCCGCGAAACTGGATCTTGATTCAGCGCGCTTAGCCCTTAGTGGGGCTGATGTGGTTGCCATTGTGGATAAGGACGACACCGGCACTCGCTGGAAGGAGTAAGTGGCGCAGACGCTGACACCGTTCGTGCGGTCGTTGACGTTTATCCAGGCGGCTGGGTGAGGCTCACAACGCTTCCAACGCGGCGATGAGCGGCTTGGAGTTTGAGATTTTGCCAAGCGAAAGCAGCCAGCCTGAGTCTGAGCTTAAGACTGAACTGATGCCCCGCACCTATTTGCTGACCCGTTTAGCTGATGTGAAACCGGAGCGACCGTTGTGGTTGCGGCCGGGCCATATTCCCAAAGGAAAGATCGTACTGATTGACGGCGATCCGGCGACTGGCAAAAGTACCTTGGCCTTAGATATCGCAGCTCACGTCACCACGGGAACAAGTATGGCCGGATGGGTCTGCTGGATGCGACCCCGCAAACGTGCTGCTGCTGACTGCGGAAGATGGACTGGCGGACACCGTGAGCCCACGCATTCGCGCCGCACAAGGCGACGCATCCAAGATGTTCGCCCTATCGGAAGTTTTCAAGGATGGCAAGGAGGTAGCGATTACGCTCACCGACGCACTGCCACAGAGATAGCACAGGCTGTGCGTGAGCAGCATATCGGCCTGATTGTCGTGGATGTGTTGATATCGTTTTTGGGCAGCGACACCAACAGCTACAAGGGTCAGGATATCCGCGCGCAGGTGATGGCTCCGCTCAAAAGGCTGTGTGAGGAAACCGGCTGCACGGTTATCGCGCTGCGACATCTCAATAAGGGCCAAGGAGCGGCGATATATCGCAGAGGCGGCAGTATCGGCATCGTCGGCGCAGCGTGAGCCGCTTTTCTGATGGCAAAGGATCCGGAGAATGGGGGGGGGCAGCGGCTGTTCGCACCGGTCAAGTTCAATCTGGGTTCGATGCCGCGAACCCTGGCCTACCGGTTGGAGGATAATCCGCTGCTTGGCTGCGCACATGTCCGCTGGCTGGGCGAAACGGACGATACGGTGGAATCGCTCAACCAGAGCGCTTACGGCACCAGCGAGCGCGAGGACAGTGACGTGCGTACGTTCATCCAAGACTACTTCGACCACAACAAGGAGCTCACACCGGATGGCTTGTATGGGGGTGTGCCGTCGTACAGAGTAATCAACGAAGCGAAAGGCGAGTTCAGCAAGCAGCAAGTTCTGGACGGCAGACGACGCCCAAAGCCACTGCTGGCAAGCAAGAAGTACGGCAACATGTGGTGGTGACTGTCGCCGGATTATGCGGATCATCCGAATCAGGAAAGCTCTGAAGATTTGAGTGCGGAAGCCACGGACACCCTCAGCGGTGAACAAACTGAGACTTCAGAAGCAACTGTGCCGGATCCGGTCGCTGTCACAAGAGCTGCTGCCATCTTGCCGCCTTCGTCAAAACCAAGCTATTGCAACGTTCCGCACGAACCAGACAAGACGGTGTTTCCCACCTTGTCCGACGATGCCGATCCGTGGGCGATCCGGAGAAAACGCAAGATTTGCAATGCCTTACGGCAAACGAACCGACATCTGAACTGGTAAGACGGCAAGATGGCGCGAGCGAGAACGCCACTCATCATCCCGCAACAGGCGAAGCCGACGGTTCCGTCACAGACATTGCCGGATGGAAGGCGAGTCTCCCTCCCTACGCAACAGACCTGCACTACCAACAGCTCAACGCCACGCAATTGAATGAGCTCATCGGTAAGGGGGGCCTGTGGGCCAGCAAAGCCCGTCGCGAGATAGCCCGGCGAGAGTGCGAATAGCAGCTGATCCTAGAAACTGCTGCAGCGAGTTCACTCAGCAAGGCGTGAGGCAATTCAATCCACAGCGAACTGCCCCGCGCCTTCTCAAATACGCTCATTAATCCAGTGCAAAAAGACCATCTTTGATTGCAAGATCTATATACTGTCGAACAGTCACCACACCCTTGCGTCTCTCAACGTTAGACTCATATAAGGCAAGGCACTGTGCCGTAATTGGCCATCTAGCAAGTCTCTGGATCCTATCAGGATCTCCATGCAGGGTAATTCCATAGAGAACATCAAAAAGTAAATCCACACCGCTGGAGTAACTACCATCAGCATTAGAAAACACAATCTGGCTCTTATTCCCCTGGCTAGGCGTATCTTTTTCCAGCGGATCTACTGTATGCAGCACATCTGGAGACGCGTCGTCTGGGATAAGACGCCTAAACGAATCAATCACTTTCGCCAATTGAACTTCATCCGAGGAATAATATTTGCGCAATAGCATCCCTTCAACAATCAGCTGACTATACCTTTTCTCAGTTTTTTCTCCAGAGCCGCCAATCGTCACTGCCTGAGGGCGACCGACATTCTTCATAATTAGCTCGTATTCGTCAACGCTATCCAGAAATAATTGGAGACGAAGTCGGTCATCCAGCTTTTCCGCCTCGCCGTCCTCCGCCGCATCTTCCATGTAATCTTCAATACGGCCTCCGAGAGCATTAGCAATAGCTACGGCGTCTTCTAGAGGTGCCCGGCTAAACGAATGTCGACCCGACAGATATCCATTTAGTCTTTTCTCACTCACGTTGGATCTCCGGGCTAATTCATGAAAATCCAAGTTCGACGCGTTAACAGCATCACTAAGCTTCGTCATACGATCCTCTTTCCTTCACGACACTTATTCGAACACTTGTTCTATATATAGAGTATCATGGTTAGGACGACAGTCAGGCACGAGGTAAGGTGGGAGCATGAACGACAATCACACGCACGCGGCTACCGGCAAGGCATGCCCACAAGCCCTCGAATTCTTTGCCGGAATAGGCCTCGCACGCCTTGGGCTCGAAGAATCCGGCTTCCAAGTCGAATGGTCGAATGACATCGACTCCGCCAAGTGCGAAATGTATCGCAATAACTTCACGGATACGCCGGGCCACACCCTTGTCGAGGGGGATATGAGCGAGCTCTCCGGCGACGACCTGCCCCATGATGCTTCCATCGCTTGGGGATCCTCTCCTTGCACGGATCTCTCCCTTGCGGGCACTCGTACGGGCCTGAACGGCAAACAATCCGGCGCTTTCTGGCAATACGTGCGACTGCTCGAAGAACTTGGGGACAGCCGTCCTCCGATTGCCATTCTCGAAAATGTGAACGGATTGGCCACTTCTCACTCTGGGGAGGATCTCGCCGCAGCGGTGCATGCTTTCAATGTACTGGGCTACTCCGTAGACGTATTGTCCATCGATACCCGTCGATTTATCCCTCAGTCCCGACCGCGACTCTTTTTGGTTGGCCTGCAGAACCCGCCGTCCGCCGAACAATTCGATTCTTCGTTGCGCCCTGACTGGCTGCAGCAGGTCTTTGCGGACACCTCTCTCCGCACGCATCGCGCACCGCTGCCTGAGCCGCCGTCTCCTCTGATGTCCGGCCTCAATATGTACGTCGAGAACATGGCTGATGACGACGAACGCTGGTGGGACGCCGAAAGAACCGCCAAATTCCTTGATTCGCTGTCGCCGGTTCAGACTGCCCGCGTGGAAACGTTGCGTAACGAAACAACCGTTTCCTACCGGACCGCTTATCGCCGCACCCGCAACGGTAAAGCCGTATGGGAAGTTCGCGCAGACGACATCTCCGGCTGCCTGCGCACTGCACGAGGCGGCTCATCTCGCCAGGCAATCATTCGCATGGGCAATGGTCAAGCCGCTGTCCGTTGGATGACGCCACGCGAATACGCTGCTCTTATGGGTGCGGCCCACTACAACATTACGGGCCTGCGCTCCAATCAAGTGATGTTCGGATTCGGCGACGCTGTCTCCGTCCCTGTCGTGGAATGGCTCGGCAAGCATTACTTCATGCCTGCTCTGAACAACACCCTTGGCAAAGACCTGTACGTGGAGCAAACTCTGCTCTCGAATCACACTGCATAAGCGAGGCAAACAATGGATCTGACTCCCATCGATGATTTCCGAAAGTCCCATCAGGTAAACACCAAGGGCGCTTTGGCTGCCGCCATCCAGCTCAATCGCTTCTTTTCCGCAGACACGCTTCCCATTGACGCCAGCGACTATCACACGAACAAGGAAGGTCAAGTCAAGGGAATCAGCAAAGACAACTGCCAGAAAATCCTTGCCGAATATGGCATCACACGACTCCTCGCAGCAGAGGGCGGACGAACCAGCCGCGGCACCATGGCATTGATGCACGACTATGCCGAGCTCATTAACGAATTACGTCCAACAGCGGAGCAATTCACCGAGATCGAGCAATACTGGGTCAAACGAATTCAGGCATTCTTCACCAGCAAACCATTCAAATTGGAATCCGACAACTCGCTTTCCGTCGATGCGGCTGTGGAACATCTGCTGCAGCAGGCAGCGCAGCGACAAAAGGAAAATCCGGGCACTATGTACGTCGGTACCGTTCTGCAACATCTTGTCGCAGCGAAGCTCACCATCGTTGCCCCAGAAGTAGAAATCAACGGCGCGTCCGTTGCTGACGATCCGACTGGGCGGGGAGGCGATTTCAATGTCGGCGACACAGCCATACACTGCATCACTGCCCCAGCATCCCTACTCATGAATAAATGCCAGCGCAACATCAAGGCCGGGCTGCATCCAATCATCATCACTGTACGCGACCGCGTCAAAACCGCATGGGACTTAGCCTCCGACATGGGCTTCGAAAACCGCCTTGAAGTTTGGGACCTGCAATCGTTCCTTTCCAGCAATGTGCACGAGCATGGCCACTTCACCAACGCAGCACGTCACGAAACCCTTTCGCGTCTGGTCAAGGCTTACAACCAAATCATTGACGAACACGAAAGCGACCCCAGCCTACATATCGAATATAACGGCTGATTAGTTTTATCCGCCCTGCATCCCGCAACCAGCTCGATACCCAATCGCTCTTTATAATGCATGCGTTCAGTCAGGCAAAAGCTTGCTAGTATCAGTCAGCCAAGGGCTGAGCGCACGCATCATGCGCCCACTGACTGATGCAAACTGATTTCCATGTAGGCACTGTAAATTTCCATGTAGGTTCCATGTTGCCGCAGGATGGTGCCAACCGGCGTCCTTGGAAACGTTGAAATCATTGAGATTCCGACATACATCTTCGCCTGCCACTGAATTTCCATGTTGGCTCATTAGGTTCACTCTAGTTCCCACTAGATTCCCAGTAGACGCTGTATACACGAAGGATCAAAGCTAATCAAGCTCTTCCGATGGGTTAATAGTCCTTGAAAACACTAGGATTTCAGCACTCTTGCCCCCCTCCGACCATCCACTTCCCACTAGATTCCCTCTTGTCGCTGTAGAGCACACAACCAACACGCAAGGCAAACCCAAAAAACAGTGAAGGAAAGTCCTTACAACAACTTCAAGAACAATCTGTCCGCTTATCGCTAAGCTTCCACTCCTTCCCACAAGATTTCAGACACGAAGCATCGAATACAAGCTAAGACTCACAAGACATACCGCATACAAAGCACAGGCATGTATCATTCCGCAATATCCTGGATTTATGGCAGTAAATGTCAATGCATCAGCACCTCGCCGTAATTGGTCACGCGAGGAAACAATGATGGCGTTCGCCTTGTACATCGTGCTCGAGCCACGTGAATGCGACGACAAAGGGCTTGACGTGCAACGTCTTGCATCGTTCCTGCACCGCACTCCCAGCTCAGTGGCATTGAAAATCTGGAACATCGCAGCTTACGACGACAACCGCAAGGCCCGCGGGCGCGTAGGCATGAAGCATGGAAGCAAACTCGATTCCCAAGTCTGGCAATGGTACGCCGAAGACCCCGATGCTTTCATGGAGCAATGCCTGGATCTGCTTCGGCACGCGCTCCTGCAAGCGGACGCGAACGACTTCAGCCCGGTGCCACTGGCTTCCGACCGTTATTCTTCTCTCGAAACCGCAACGTTCCTGCTCATCGCCGAACGCGCACCCGCCGGAGAGGAACGACCGACAACCACGCTTCAGCGGGTCAACCAATCCTATTTCCGCAACTCACTATTGCAGAACTACCACAGCACCTGTTGCATTACCGGTCTGCAGCTTCCCACACTGCTGATCGCCAGCCACATCAAACCCTGGAAGGCATCGACCCCCACTGAGAAGACCGCGGCATCGAATGGCCTGCTGCTCAACGCCTTCCACGACCGCGCCTTCGATCAAGGCCTCATCTCCATCGATAACGACTATTGCATCATGGTCAACCACGACAAGGTGAAGCACTCTGACATCAACGACAAATGGCTCTATGACTTCGAAGGGCGCGAAATCTCATTACCGGCAATCAGTCAGCCTTCACATGAATTCATCGAATACCACCACAAACACGTATTTCTCGCCGACGCCGCATAACAACACCGGTGAGGACCCCCCAACCATCCCACGCTACCCCAGAGTATTAGGCAGATTTCTCCCCGTTATTTTTCACACATAAAGCATGTACTCAACATAACTACGGCGGTTGCCACAAACACTTTCTTTAGGAAGGGCCGTAGAGTCCTTCATCCCAATCGTCGCACCCGAAAAATGAAGTACAATGATTGGCATTAGGTAGATATGACCTACTAAGCAGGTGAACGACTTGACAAGCGTGATTCAAAGAACAGTGCAGTTCTACTGGCTCCGGCTGAGGTCTCGTGATGGTATCAGCAATGGAACCACGGGACATATCAATTGGATGAAGCGTCTCAGTGAATTTCGTGAATTCCCTTGGGAAAATAAAATACTCGATAATATTATTTTTGATTCTGCAACAGACAAGCATTATCCAGTACTTACAGTTTTTGAACAATTCCAGCCAAATTTTATGCAGCTCATTGATCAGGAACACAAGAGAGTCACTGATTTCATGGACAGCGAGGCATATAGCAACACAAACAATTTAGCAAAATCGTCAGCGTTCGCCTTCTTCCCAAAATATTCTCTTGTCAGCAGAGTAAGTGGCAATGCTGGTAAAAGCGTAGACCCCCTCAAAAAAGCACTAAACTATTACTGGCCTGAAGAAGATTATGAATGGGATGTTATTCCCGTCATCACAGCAGATAGCATCGAGCGTTTCAAAAAAGAACTTCGCGGAATAGATTCCCTCACAGCATCATTCACAACAAAAAATTTTATTGATAAAGCTTATGAAATAAAAGGTAACGCAGGAGAATTTTATCAAGAAATTGCATAAAAAGTGGGAGCCGATCTTGATATCGACATTAGGATTAGCCTGACAGACGATACAGCATATGGAAAAGCTCGTCGCGTTTTTAAAGATATAATGCAAGATTTCATCATATCTGCAGTAAATCAGAACAAAAAAGTTCAAGTAAGTGGACCTGATTTCGCAGACAAACTGTTGGAATTAAATTTAGTATCCCATCCTGTAGTAGAACAAAGCGAGATTACAATATCCAATGACGAACCCCGATTATTTACTGGACTAATCAATCATTTAATTGCTGTTTCAGTCGATAAAGAGACTTATTTATACGATATTTCAAAGAGTAATTAATGCCACATTTAACATTAATAAATGGAATTATGGCGCATCCCGCCACTGACATCCTAGGCGCAACCATAATAACCGCTACTTGGTGGCTTCTCAGCAATCCAGTACCTCAACTACCTGGAGATGGCAGTCCCAATGATTTATTCATCGGGCTATCGACCCTCTCCGGATTAGTCATGGCTACAGCAACATTTATATGTACGATGCTATACCAGTCAAATTCACCTTTGATGATAGAAGCACGAAAGAGATTCCCCGAAGAATTATCAAGAAACTGGCTAAGTATTATCATCTGGACTTTAACGACGGCCATTTTACCTTTATTTTCACTTTGCCTATGGGGAATAGATCGCATTACCTCATTCGGAATCGTAATCTTTAGCACATCGCTGCTGTTGGCAAAGGGAGGCCGTTCTATATACTGGTTAAACTACACGCTCTTCATGGAAAAAGCATCCTCAATACTCTCCCCTGTTTCGCGCAATCCAAAAAGCACCCGTTCATAACCACCCGTTTCGCCCCATTGCGACACGCCGTAGGGGCGGCGAGTTAAGCGGCGAAACACTTAATCAGCAGCCCAGAAACGTTGTAATTACGCCGAAAACAGCAAGTCGCTGCCGGAATCTCGTATTCTCCGCCAGCAGGGTTTTCAGATGATTCCGGAAGCCCTTTTTTCATTTTCATACCAAAACGGCGATTTTACAATGGCCTGTTGCGTAGATAGATGTTCGACGAAAAAGTTGCGAAACAGTGGGGGAGTTGCGCATATCGATGATTTCGTTCGCAGCGGCCTGCTGCCTTGCATTACGCTCGGAACGGTGACCGTTACCAGCGGAGAGAGATTACCGGCGGAAATTGCCGGAAAAGAAGGAGGACGGCGATGGCTGAATCCGACGATGAGCTAGATATTCAGCGTGAGCTCGATACCCGCGACTCCCTGGCTTCGATGGCCCGCTATCATGCATCATCGCCGAGCGCCATTACCACGCAAGTGCTGCCGCCAAGCTTCATTCCCACTGCGACCGGTCGTGTTCGCCCTGTGACCGGTGCGTTTCCCGCAATTCAGTCGAATGAGCAGGAAAAGCAGTCGCAGCTTGGCCGTTCCGTTCGATCCATACGTTCATTGGCTGCGGGATCGCTTCGTAAATCGCAAGATTCCACTGCGGACGGTAATGACGATGACAATGACAATAACGGTGTTACACCCCGCATGGCGTCCAGCGCCCCGCACTACGTCGACTGACAGTCAACATTGCTTCGACTTAAATTCGAGAAAAACATGCCTGATTTTCAGGATAATCCCTATCTCGCTTTGTCGTGTCCTTCGCTGCCGACGAATAATATTCCGATTATCAGTTGGCCGGCCTACTCAACAACCGCAATAAACGGACTTGCTGGCAATCCAAGATCGTTATAGAGCAAACTGGAAATAGCCGGATTTCCGCTCCACCAATAACGCACTTGAGTTACCGCGTTAAGATTCGAACTTCCATCAGCGGCACTCAGCACAATCTGCTTACCTTTGATTACAGCCGTTGCCGGAACCCATTTTCCGGAATCGTTGGCAATTTCAAAACCTTGCAATGATGCGGAAGTCGGCGTTGCGACATTAGCAATACCATCCAAAGGAGTCGCGTCCGAATTGGCCGTGTAATTAGGTACGGTCGCACTAGCGGTTTTGGAATAATTGGGGTTTTCTGCCTGCAAACCAGTTGCGGTGCCCTTTTGGAATGACAATACGATCGTGCCATCGGAAGCATGCTTCGCATGTGCGATAAGCGGTCCGTTGGGAACGGCCTTGCCTTCCGACATTGCCAGATATTGCGCGGCCATGCGTGCGCCAAGAATATCTTTGCCAAGCGGATGTATCAACGTTGAAGTGCCCTTGTCCGTATCAAGCGACACGGTCATTGCAACGTTGGAGGCATTGTGCAATCCGACGTTGTTCAACGTGCTCAACTGTGCGAATCGCACGTTCTGAGTGTACTGATAGCCAGGCCAACGCGCCAACTGCACATACAGGAACGGCAGATCATCCTGGTCAAACACTGCACGATACTGGTTGATCAGCGACGTCATCTGAGACTCGTATGCCAATGCAGTCGCCTCGTTCGCGGAATCATTGCACCCTTGGTACCACAGCACGCCCGCCACATGGAAACCCTCCAATGGCGCGATATGGTTCGCATAAATGGAGCCACCCTTCACATGGTTTCGAATCGGCGTGCCGCCCCACGCGGTCTGAACAATACCGACGGGCACATTCGGATGCGCGGCGCGAAGCTGCATGGCGAACTGCTGTGCCAAATAGCTGAAATGCTGCGAATTTTCGGCGGTCGCATCAAGCCAGGAATCGGCCTGCTCGTTCACGTCGCGTAGCGGGAAATCAGCACCTTCCGTGGTGTTGGCGCTCGCAACGAAATGCACGTTCTTGTCGGAAAGCTGTTTCGGTAGATCGTTGGTTGTTACTAGACCTCCGCCGAAATTATAGTCATTGCCGGGGCCCTCGTAGTATTGCGAATAATTCAATTCCATATTCGACTGTCCGGCAGCAATAAAAACGTCGCCGACATACACGTTTTTCAGAGTCAACAAAGTGGCTTCGTTGTACGAAATCGTTAATGAATATGGCTTAAGACTTGCTTTCTGCTTAGGTAAAGTGCAAGTGAAATCACCGTTCTTGGAAATTTTTGCTTGCGCTGATGATGATTTCTTACCTTGGGAAATCGTTGTAACCAGTTGTGTTGGGTCAATGGTTTTTCCACGCTGCGAAGTAGTGACGGTTCCCTTGACTGCCAGCGTTTTGCCACGTTGGAAAACCATGTTCTCCATGTAGTAGGAGGGGAGTTGTACCGATGCGCGGGTCGCATAGTTTGCGGATGAATCGTCGCTTGTGCCGGAGGAGCTGCTGGCGTTACTGGCGTTGACATTCGCCGAACCGTCGCCCCATTTCGGCCCGCAGCCAACAATAATCGCCACAAGTATCGCCATGGTCACTACAGCGGCAATAATCACGCGTGCCAGTCGTTTCTTATTCAAATCAGCCCCTTTCGGTCGCGTCGGTCACGACGGCTGCGCCGGATTGGTCGACAGTGCCGTCTGTGACGGGCACGACGCCGACAACTCCAGCATCGCCTTCTACGGCTGCAGCTCAGTCCGTTCCAGTGGTGCTGTTATCGCCACTGGTCGTTCCATCAGTTCCGTCACCACCATCGGTGGCCGCGGACTCGTCGGCCTTCTGCAGAGCCTGCTTGAACTGCTTGGCCTGCTTGTCATACTCGGCTTTTGCGGCGTTGGCTTTGCTGATAGTGGCGGAGGCGTCGGTGGCACAGCTCAGTGTTTTCGGAGCGGTGACTTCCGTCTGATGAAGTTCGGCAAGCTTGTCGAGATCGTAAGATTTGTCAAAACTGGTGAACGCTTCGGAGATTTTTGCCTTCAGCTGGAACGCCTTCGAATAGGAGGTGTTCATGGCCGTGACGGCTTCCTTACAGTCATTCAGCGCAGCCAGGCCACGCATTTGCTGCGATGCGCGTATGCCTGTGAATCCGAAGATCGCACCCAAAACGACCACCACGACGACTACGGTGATAATGATCTGGCGATAGAAGCGCTTTACATGCTGGTTCGTCCAAGCGTCGCCATCGCTGATGCCTTGCGCTATGGCCGCGTCGAACGGGTCTTGCGGTCGACGGGATTCGTTGGATTTAACGGCTGTGTCTGCTTCGAGCGATTGCCGATTGCTGGTCTCAGCCGTGTCTCCACTGACGATTGTGCGTGTTCCGGTTGTGTTGGTGTCGATCGCGTTGGTGCCGGCTTCGGTTGCGTCAGCTTCATTGGAAGCGCTGTTTGTATGCGCATTTCCGGTACTGCTGTCGGTACTGCTGTCGATATTACTGGCGGTGTTGTTATCGGCATTGCTGGCAGATGTGTCGTTGACGGTCGAGCTGTCGGCTGTGCTGCTGCTGGTAGCGGCGTCAGTACCGTCGGCAGAAGTGTCGGTTGTTGCGCTTCCGGCAAGTGTTCTCGGTGCGCGTGACGAGGTGTTTTCCTCGCTTGGCTTCTTGCCGTGCCGTGCCATAACCCCTCCAGAATCTGCCTGCTATTCTGTGATCCCTGGTGCCGGCTTCCGGTCCCGGTCAATGCTGACCGTGCCGAGTGCCCACCTGAAATGCCAATATACAGCGTACGATACCCGTTCGTCCCCGATGTATCGCTTCCGTGTTGCAGAGGTTAATGTATTCGGTCTTGCGGAAACGTTGCGCGCTGTTGACGAAATGAGATGCGGAGATTGATCTCTGGGATTTGACGAACGCATCGCTCTAATTATGGGGGTTGTTAAGCGGTGAATGGGTAAATTACTTCAGATATTTCATTTGGAGTTCGATACGATCGTATGGCGAAAGTGTTCCCATGTAGTTTTCCAACTGATCGATTGGGATTTTCAACATCTTTCTATAGCGGATGGCTGAAGCCTTTGTGAGACCTGCTTCATCCCAATTGTGGATAAGCATGAAGTCTGGAAAATGCGTTTTTTCAACTTGGGACGTAACGTAGATTACTACGCAATTATCTTCGGTGACTTCTTTGATAACAACGGGCCGATATTTTCCTGTGGAAGGGTTTTCTCTGAATGGGAACCAAACTTTCCAAATTTGCCAAGGACGCGGCTGCATCAGTCATCCTCCCAACCCTCGGGGAGGAACGGACGCCCTTGCGAGTCAAGCTCGGCAACGATGATGTTTTTATCGGGTTCGGGCTGCATGTCGATAGGCAAAGGCTGTTTTTGGACCCATTTTTGGATGCTTTCAACTGGGATGACTTTGTTCTCATTAGGGACATAAGTTTCCGACCAAGGGGTGTCAGGCTGGTGTGTTTTGCGCATGAGTCCCATTGCGGAATAATCCCGTGCGTATGTGCGGTATACGTCGCACAGCAGATCCAAAGTTTCCGGTGGAATCGTCTGCCAGTCGAACGGTTGGGCGACTTTCGCGATGGAATCGCGCTGACATTCCTTAAACGTCCGATATACGCTTTTGACGACAGGGCCATATTTCCAAGCTTCGAGGGGTGCGTCGAACAAGGGTTTGCCGAATCGTTGCAGGCTTGCTGCCTGTGCAAAAAACAGGAGCTTGTTGAGTTTCATATTGGTCATGCCGTCATCTTCTTCCGGATCGCCTTCGTTGGCGGTTGCGATGAAGAAATCGGCAACGTCCATAACGTTCAGCATGACCACCTCTTTCTGATTGGATTGGGTAAATGAACATTTCAGTATAGGGGAATCATTGATGAATGACAAGTGGAAAGTGGCGGCTATTTAGATTTGCGGTTGTTTAAGTTGGTGGAACACGGCGTGGGAGCTTATGCAATATGTATGGGGACCAGGATGATTTTGGGGATTTGGGATATGCAGGGTTGCGGGGTGCGGTTAGAGTTGGCGATTAGGGCGTTCGCGCCGAATATTTGGGGCTGATGACTTTATTCAAGAGAGGCTGACGAATGGTTTCGCCACATCATGTTTTGAAGATTGCGACTGCGCTGTCTGCGGTTGCGTTGACGGTTTCCGTTGCGGTTACGCCGGCTTACGCATTGCAGGATATTGCGATTGAGGATGCTGTTACGCAGAGAGGTGCCGTTACTGCAGATAATGGCGTTGTTGTGCAGTCTGACGATCAGTCGGATGATCAAACGGGCGACCAACAATCGCAAGACAGCATGCCTGACAATCCGAATGCGAAACTTCCGGATGCCGTCAGTGACGAGATTTCCGACGATGCCACCGTGGTTTCGGAAGACCTAGCTGTCACCCCCGAAGGTGAGGTCAAGAACATCGAAACCGGCGAAACCGTGACCGATGCGACACTGGTCGGTACGCAGGATCAGCAGCCGGATCCGCTCGCTAAAACCAATGGCGAATCCTTCATTCCGGTAAGTGCGGAAGATGTCAAAAATGCTGTAGCCGACGCGAACGTACAGCTCTCCAAATTCGAAAGCAATGAATACGGCGCGCACTGGGGCACCTACAACAATTCGAAAGCCTTCTTCGACTATCAGAACAACCTGTTCGTGCAGCAAGCCAAAGGCGTGATCGACGTTTCCGAATGGCAAGGCGATATCGACTGGGCCAAAGCGAAAGCCGACGGCGTGGAAGGCGTGATCATTCGCCTTGGCTATGGTTGGGGCAACAATGCCGACAAGAAAGCGCAACGCAACATTTCTGAATGCAAGCGACTCGGCATCCCGTTCGGCATCTACTGGTATTCCTACGCGGATACGCCGTCGCTTGCCAAAGAAGAAGGTGCCGACGTGGTCGCCAAACTCAAGCAATTCGGTGTGAGTCCGAGCGACTTGGCGTACCCCGTGTACTACGACTTGGAAAGGTGGACGTGGGAGGGGCATCAGCCGCCCACCGACCCGAACGTGTACAACGATATCGTCAACAATTGGTACAGCGCACTGCAGTCCGCCGGATACAAGAATCTGGGCGTCTACTCGTACACCAGCTACCTGCAAGGCCCGCTGAAACATGCCGACATTTACGCCAAAACCGCGTGGGTGGCGCAGTACGGCGCTCGCATGGGATTCGACTCGTTCCCGACCAACAGTCGCGGATGGCAATACACCAGCTCCGGCAAAGTGGACGGCATCAGCGGCAATGTGGACATGAATGCGTTTGGGAATAAGGAGTATGCGAATGGCGGGAGTGGCAATGATTTACAAGCGGCCATTGATGTACGCAAAATGACTGCAGTTGCCATTCCGAATGGCAATTATTACATCAATGTTCGTTCCAAAGTCGCGTCCAGCGTTGATATTCCTAGTGGAAGTGCCGCAGATTCCACCGCCATTCAGCTGTATTCCGGCAATAATTCCAAGGCGCAGCAATTCACCTTCACCAGGCAGTCCGATGGAAGCTATGAGATCGTCAATGTGAATTCCGGTAAGGCTTTGGACGTGCGTAATGGTGTTGCCGAAAGCAATGCTGTAGTGCAACAGTATTCTCGAAATAATTCTCAAGCTCAGCGATGGTTTATTCGTGATTCCGGAGCAGGATATTATTTGCAGTCCGCTCTCGGTAATTGGGTTCTGGATTTGAGCGGTGGAAATACTGCGGATGGTGCTGCGATTCGGCTGTATACGCCAAATGGCACTGCTTCACAGTTGTTTGTTGTTTCGTCAAGCGATGTCAATATAGCTACTAGAGTGTCGATGATTATCACTTCGGTTGCGAATAAAAAACTTGTCACGGATGTGACGAGTGCATCGACGACGAACGGGGCACGAGTTCAACTTTATTCAAGTAATAATACAAACGCCCAGAAATATCGATTTGAATCAATTGGCAATGGAACTTATAAGATTGTCAATATTAATTCTGGCAAGATGCTGGATGTGGCTGGCGGATCCACTGCTAATGGAGCGGCATTGCAGCAATATACGAGTAACAATACTGTTGCTCAGCAGTGGACGGTGCGGAATTACGGCAGTGGCAAGATTGCTTTGGTGTCGGTAAACGCCAACAAAGCTGTCGATATTCCAGGTGGCAATGCTGTGCAGCAGGCTCAGCTGCAGCTTTATTCGCCGAATGGCACTGTTGCTCAGCAGTGGTTGGTCGCAAAGGCGCCGTTGACGTTGCGCGAACGTTTGAACGAAACCGCAGCCAAGCATAGGCAAGATCTGCCGGATGGAACCTACACGTTCGGATCGAAGCTTAATACGTCTATGAAGGTGGATGTAAGCGGCGCTTCCCGTTCAAATTATGGAAACGTGCAGATTTGGGCCAATAATGGTACCAATGCTCAGAAATGGAAAGTGACGCATGATTCCAGCGGGTATGTGACGTTGACCAGTGTGAACTCCGGCAAAGTTTTGGATGTGAATGGCGGCGTATCTGCCAACGGAACCAACGTGCAACAGTACGATTCCAATGGAACATACGCTCAGAAGTGGATAGCTGTCAAAAACTCCGATGGCTCATACACGTTCCAGTCGGCGCTCGCGGAAAACGTGGTGCTGGATGTGAATGGTGGTTCCAGCGCAAACGGCACTAACGTGCAGTTGTATACTTCCAACGGAACAAATGCCCAAAAGTGGGTGAAATAGCAGAATAAAACGAAGGCTTGATTCCGCATATTCTGCTGGAATCAAGCCTTCTTAATGACGTTGAGAGATCACTTTCCCCGACGCTTCATCAACGCAAAATGATTGGCGTCAACGATGAAGGCTTTGCGATCGTTTTTGGCTATGACGTCGAGAATAATTCCTGCGACAATCAAGAGCAGGCCTGCAATAACGAGCATTACCGCACCGATGAGTGTGGGGAAGCGTGCGACCATGCCGGTGCGCATGAAGTCGATGCCTACGCTGCCGCAAAGAATTAGACCGACGATGCCGACGATTAGGCCGAGACCGCCAAAGAACGGCAGTGGCTTGTATTCGCGGATCATGCGGAAGATGGTGCTCATCACTTTGATGCCGTCTCCGACGGTATCAAGTTTGCTGACGGAACCTTCAGGGCGATCGCGGTACTGAATCGGCATCTCATAAAGACGGAGATTGTTGTTCAGCGAATGAATAGTCATTTCGGTTTCGACCTCAAAACCACGGGACAACACTGGGTAGGTCTTTGCAAAAGTGAAGGAGAACGCTCGGTAGCCAGTCATGATATCGGTTACGTGAGCTCCGAACAGTCCATTGATGGATCCGCGCACGAGCCTATTGCCGAAGTTGTGGAATGGGCGTTTGTTTTCTTGGAAGTACGTGGAGCTCAGACGATCTCCAATCACCATGTCGTAGCCTTCAAGAATCTTGTCGACCATAGCAGGTGCTGCGTCAGCTGGGTACGTATCGTCGCCGTCAGACATGATGTACACGTCAGCATCGATATCTTCGAACATGGCTCGAATGACATTGCCCTTGCCCTGACGTGGCTCCCTACGTACGACAGCACCTTCTGCGGCAGCGATCTCTGCAGTGCGATCAGTGGAATTATTGTCGTAAACGTAGATGTCTGCTTGTGGCAAAGACGCTTTGAAATCACGAACGACCTTGCCGATGGTCACTTCCTCGTTATAGCAAGGAAGCAGCACAGCAACGGAGGGGTTTGGATTCTTTTCGAGCATGTAAGACACTATAGCCTCTGCTATGGTCGGAGAAAGGTAGGACTCTGCTAAATGGCGGTTTAAACACTGATTGTCTTTTTGGAGATGAAGCCCAGTACGGGGATTCTTTATTCAGAGAGTCATGTGTGTAGTCTAAATTTTGTTTTTGCAATAGTGGATTGATCGGTACTAAGAAATGATTCTATATGGGAAAACGTATAGTTGGGTATGATGTTGCGAAGAGCATTGCGATGTTTTTTGTGGTTTTGTTACATTTCGCTTTTTATACCAGATACTATTCTGGCGGACTTGCGGGCACTGCAGTAACCACACTGTGCGTAATCTGTGTGCCACTTTTCTTCGCTGTCAATGGCGCACTTTTGTTGCCGAGGACTTTTGATGTTAAAAAACATTATAAAAAAACATGCACCGTTGTTGCGATTGTGAGCATATGGAAACTGCTTATTGCAGCTTTCTTTGTTTATGTGGATGGCTCTCATTCTGTTGGAGTAAAGAATTTAGTCGTTTTTCTATTTGGTGGAGGGTTTGGGGAATACCCAGTTGGGTATTTTTGGTTTATGAACGCTTTGATTGCGGTCTATCTGATATATCCACTGATTAAAATAGCTTTCGATTCGAATGATAAATCTGCTATGGGTTGCCTATTGGCGGTTATTTTTGTTTTTTCTGTCGGGAAAGATACCGTACGAGTTATATTGCAGATGTTAGGTTCAGTCAGTCATCATGATTTTGCGTCAGTCCTTGATGGTGTGGGTCAATTTTATATTTTCGGCGATTATGGATATGTGCTTATGTATTTCGTAATTGGTGGTCTTATAGGCGCATCTGTAAGTCGTTCTGGGGGACATTGTCTTGATAGGTTTAGGTTGCAGCCAACGGTTGCATTGTTAGCTGTTCTTCTGTGTTATATTGTAACTTTTGCTATTCAGAGATATCAGCATGCTGTACAAGGAACGAATTTAACGGTGGATCATGGTTATTGGCTTTTCCCAACGTTTCTCGCCACTATCTTAGTGCTGCAATTGCTTGTCAATGTGAAAATGGAGGGTGGTGTAGCAGCTGTATCGAAAGTTGTAGGTGCGAATACTTTTGGTATTTATATGCTTCATATGATTGGACTAGTTCTGATGAGTCGACTGCAAGTTTTGCCTGTTTTCTCGTGTTTGGGCAATATGAATTCCATCCTTGTGACGCTGATGAATATTGTCATGGCGCTGTTTGTTTTTCTCGGGTGTCTTATTGTTTCCGTGTTATTGAGGCGGATACCTGTCGTTGGACGTCTCTTTTCTCTATAAAAAAAAATTGAATGGGAGTCTCATGATTAAAAACAATCGTATAGGTCTTCGAATCGTTATTCCTGTGATACTGGGCATCATGTTTGCCTTCGGGGATGATGCGTCCAACTCCGAAGGGAAGATTCTGACTTTAAAAACCGCCTTCTTTTACAAAGCTTTACTTTTCTGCCTGCTTTTTGTGTTTCTTTTTATTGCTGTTGACTCAGCAGTGGAAAAGATGAAATGGAACGCTCTTGAGGAGAATCGCGAAGCGAGGTTTCTGAGGTATGAGTGGACAATCAGAAGTGTTCTGAAGAATGCGGTAATTATTTTTATCTGCTGGTTCCCTTATATCTTTTTTCTTTTCCCTGGAGTGTATTGGTCTGATACTTCTAAGCAATTGTTGATTCATTATGGTGTAGAAGAGTTTACTGATCATCATCCGTTTGCCTTGACATACCTGTTTGGGGCTTTTGCAGATTTTGGAGAACAAACTTTCGGAAATCCAATATTGGGACTGTACTGCCTAATCGTATTACAACTGATTACTGCGATTATGCTTCTCTCTGTGACTGTGCTGTATACGCATAAGATGGGGCTTAGCAGAAGAGCATGTCATGTGGAACTTGCTTTTTTTGCGCTGTTCCCTGTGTTCCCTGTAATGTTTTGCTCTCTTGCGAAAGACACGATTTCGGTTCTGTTTCTTATGGCTTTTTGTCTTCTTTTTGTCGAAGTAATTAGGACAAAAGGCGATATTGCGACTAATCCTTGGGTCATTAGTGGGCTGTTTCTTTGTGGATTGCTTACGTGCTTAACGAAGAAGGCGGGGGTGTATGTTGTCGTTCCTTCGCTTGTTCTTGCTTTCTTGATGGTTCTTTCAAAAAAAGCGAAGGCAATCTTGATTTCAGTAGGGATGGCGGTAGCTGTTATCATGCTGATCTTAATTCCTAAATGTATCATGCCTGCACTTGGTGTTGAGCCTGGCGGAAAGCAAGAAAGCATTCCTTTCGCTATTCAGCAGGTCGCACACGATATCAAATACAACGGTGATGATATGACCGAAGATGAGAAGGGGTTGGTGTCTGATTTCCTGACCATCGATTATTCGAAAATAGCTGATAGCTATGATCCTCAAATTGTTGATCCAGTGAAGGGAACAAAGCTTAAGGATGAAAGCCTTTTTGGCGACTTTATCAAGCTGTGGATCAAAAAAACTGTGGAACACCCGCTTGGGCATTTCGAATCATGGATTGGCCTTGTTAAGGGTTGGTTTGGATTCCAAAACAATGATGGCTCTCCTAACTATATGGTAGTTTGCACAGAATCTGCTTGGTATTACGATCCAATAATGAAGTATGTTCCGCAATGGCCTGTTAAAGCTTCAAAGAGCGATATGGCACGCTCCATATACAACATGGAACAGAGTGTGCCTGTTGTCAACGTACTTTTTTCCAGATCTTTGTGGGCTTCTATTCTTCCATGCTTGATGCTTTTCTTTGCGCTGAGGCCAGAGAAGGGCAAGCTAGGTCGTGTGGCGTCCATGATGCCGGTAGATATGTCCTTTGTGTATTTGTTGTTGGTGCCGGTATCTGGCATGGGAGGTGAACCTACCAGATACGTTCTGCAGATGATTTGTGTTGCGCCACTTTTCTTGACTTTAATAGCTAAGAGCCGAAGTCAAGAGAACGTAGAAGAATAGTGGGCGTTGCTGGTGACGTAGAGAAATCTATGCCACCAGCAGTGTGCTTCTAATAAGTTGATTTATTTGCGTTGGACGATATTGGAGAACGCTGGAGGACACAAGGATGACTGTGGTTCAAAAGGGCATGAAGCGGCGTGTGCCACTTGTTGTTTTGGCGATGATCTGTGGTTTTCTAGCGTCGCTGGTTGACTCCATTCGTCAGAATGATCAGTTGGTTCTGGCTCCGCGCATGCTTTGGTATACGCTCATAATCGCAATCCTCTTCTTCCTTTTTGTGTTGCTTTTAGAGTGCGTGCTGGCTTGGTTGAATCGGGAGCCTGAAACGTATCGAAACGTTTCGTGTAAGTTGCGGGAGATCTTCTCTTTTAAGACATCGAAGAAACAGTTTGCGTTAATTGCGGTTGTGTTGGTGCTGTGCTGGCTTCCGTATCTGATTGTTACTTATCCGGGTGTCATCTGGTATGACACTGAGCAGCAACTGCTCCAATGGAATGGCCAGCCGAATACTTTTACTAATGGTAGTTATCTCTCTGATCACCATCCTGTTTTCGACACTATGATATTTGGTACTTTTCTGCGATTAGGAGCGTTTTTCGGCTCGGCTGATCGAGGGTTGTACCTAGGGTGCATAGTTATCGAACTGGTCACCATTGCATCTCTTGCGTCAATGATTCTTTACTGTCGTCATATTGGCGCTGGATGGCGATTCTGTTTTGCTGAAATGATTTTCTTTGCGGTATTCCCCTTTACGGCGCTGTTTTCCATGACGATGGTCAAAGATTCGTTGTTCATGCCGTTTTTTATCTGGTTTGCCATGATATTTGTTGAAGCGGTAAGAACTCAGGGAGTATTACTCAAACAGCCTCAATTTTTTACGGCGTTTTTACTGACTGCGCTTTTGATGGGGCTTACGAAAAAAACTGGCGTCTACATCGTGCTTATATGCTGTATCATCTTATTTTTTGCAGTATCTTCAATTATACGTAAGCGTGCTGTTGGTGTTTTTACTGTCGTTATATCGGTATTTATGATACTGATGCCGAAAATCGTTTTCCCTGTACTCCGTATACAGGAAGGTGGAAAACAAGAGATGCTTGCCGTTCCGTTGCAGCAATCCGCGTTACTGGTGAAGCGGCATGAAAATGATGTTTCGAGACAGGATCTAGAAGTTATCTACAAAATTCTGGGTGATGATGTAGCCGACCGGTACCAATGGTGGGCATCGGACAATGTGAAAGGTTATTCTTGGGATTCTCAGAATGATCAATATTTAGGTCAATATGCGATTGCTTGGATCCATGGGCTGGCATCTCATCCGGAAACATATGTTGAAGCGTATGTCGCTTTGCAGGAGGCTTGGCTGGGCATTCCTTCACCTACTGATTCGAATGCTGGTGATTTAGTAATGCAGACGTACGCTTTAGGAAGCGATCATTATGCGTTACCTGATTCGGTGAAATTAGGGCTATGCTTTGGTGGCTTCAAAAATGCAGTGCAGAAACTTCAGGAGACGATTAATGATCACATAGCGCGAGCTCCAATAGTGAATCTATTGTGCTCGCGTGCGGTGTGGTCGACATGGATATTCGTGTTTGTTCTCTACGAGTGTATACGTCGTAAACAGCGACATTGCTCGTGGCTGGCACCTTATGTTGTCACATTCCTGTTTCTATGGATTTCACCGGCTACCGTGACCATAGAAGGCATGAGATATCTCATACCAATGGTTATGATTGCGCCGCTCATGCTTGGAATGCTCGGGTCTGGTGAGCAAACAAACAGCGCGCAGGCAGCTGAGGATGAGCGGTAAAGCGAGAATAAATTCAAAGCCGGTGAAAGGCAGTATTAATGCTTTTCACCGGCTTTATATTTGGTGTTAATTAGCGTCGGCCTCGTGCTGTTCGTCCGATTGACTTGAGGAGTTCCCTCCGGCGCGACCCAATCGGCATGATTGGGTCGATGATTTTACGAATTGGGTTATCCTCACCCACCGCGCGAGGTGGCTTGGCTGGCGTGACAATGACAGGAGCTTTCGGTGCCGTAGCTTTTACTACACGCTTCAACAAACGCTCATAGAATGGTGTTTCACGTGCATAACGCCAGTAAATGGAAGCGAAATCGCAATCTGGATCAGTCCACGGCTTCTGGAAACCGGCATAGTGGATGATCTGCGGGTTGTTACGTGACCTCATGTAGGCGTCATAAATGTCGTTTGGTGCCTGCACAAACAGATTGCCGACACGTCCGCCGCAATCGTGAACCACATTCCACTCCCATGGCAGATACAACACTTCGCTCTCGCAATGTGCGTTAAGCACGTCCTGATCGTTATAGATGAACGCAGGATTGGACGCATACGTAAGCCACTGCCTGATGGTGTAGCGCTCGCGCATGGCCTTGGTGTTGAGCACCAGCACGCCAGCCTGGAAGTAATCGTATGGATTCTTCATCTTCAGCACGGTCTTCGCATAATTCATACGCTTACCATGCTTTACGTTCAAATTGCCAAGGAAATCGATATCGCGCACTGCGCCAAGCAGCTTGCCCTGCAAATCGATGTTGTAGAGCTTTGCGATATCACCGTTGATGATGATGTCGGAATCGAGATACAGCACCTTGTCATAGAATGGCAGGACTTTCTGAATCAGGAAACGGTAGTACGTCTCCACGCTGATATGCGCGTTGTTGGTGGAAAGCTCATATCCGGCAAGTTCGCGGTCCACGTTGGTGAATCGCAGATTCATGTTCGGGAACTGCTTGAAGAACCCGCGCATACGCTCCTGCTTATCCCAAGAGATGTTGCGCTGCAGTACGGTGACATCGTAGAAATAGCTCGGATCAGCGTTCTTCATGGCTGAGTACACGGTAGTGGTCAGCTGTGGCACGTAATTGTCATCCGCTGCGAACACCACTGGAATGATCGGCTTATCAGTGACGTCAAGCGGCTTGAGCTGCTCGGCTGGTTCCGGATTGGTGAAGTGCACGCACTGCAGCTCCTTGAACTTCCAATTGGAGCCGATGCGCTTATGGTGCATCAAATAGATGTTCAACAGGCGTTCGGAAAGGTGCCCCGGAGTGCGCAGCGCCTCCTTGCTATACATGCTGTAATCGGTGTTCCTGTCGAATTCCTCAAGAATCGGGAACATCCAAGAGCAATAGTCGAAGAAGATCTCCTTCTTCATGATGAACATGTTGCAGAAGCAGGCTTTGTTGCCCTTGAAGAAGGCGTCGGCATCCTCCTTGTAGTCCGGATACATCTTGCACAGAATTCGATAGCAGTGAAGCAGATCATCATCATGTAGCAGGGGAGCGGCCTCCCACAGTGCGCGCGGAGTGCCGTGCTCGTCAATAATCTCCGTGAGATCACCGAATGGAGTGGTGATGACGTCGTATTGGTGAACTACTCGCTCAATGTTTGTATCGTCAAGTCCATACTCTTTCGCGGCTTTGGCATCGATGTAATCATCTATGATCTCGCCATATGGGTTCTCTTTGTGGGGAGTGTCGGAGAAATCAAAATATCGGCGATAATGGCAGAAACCGTAATAATCGGCATCCACATTCTTCCAGGCCCAGTACTGGGCGGTCAATTCGCAATAGCGCGGATTACGGTCGGAGATATTCTCGCCTTCATCATCGCGGTGGCAATAAAATAGACGCATTGAGTTTCCGGATGAACCTACTTGAATCATTTGGATGGTATCGCAGGGGAAACGATTGACGTCTTTATGAGTGGATGCAAAGATTTTTACTCGATGGTTTTCTTGTCGGAAGTAAAGCTCTTGTGCCGCGTTGTATTCTTTGACGTGCCTGCTGGCAGCTTTTTCCAGTTGTAAATATCGGGCTGGTATGTTTGGTTCATCTTGGACAAGGCTTTTGGCTAGTTTGAACCAGGTGACGAAAGCCTTAGAAGAATTTGTATATCCAAGAGAGGTATAAGCTTCATCTCTGACAAAACGCATCAGTTCTACAGATGTCTCGGTATTTCCAATAACCTGAGAGACTTGTTTTGCCGCTTCAAGCTTGTCTTTTTCAGGAATTCTATCTTTCCAGTCATTCATCAGCGAAAAAATAAGCCGTTCTTTGAGACGTGCAGAGGATTTAAGGATAAGTGCTGATTGATTGTCCTCGGCGAATGCGTTTGCCGCCACCCAACACAGTTTCATCTGATTTGCGGCAGTTAAAAACTGTTGAATTGAGAGGGATTTATCCGTTGTGACGCCTCTGCCTATGTTGTAGATATATCCTCGGATAGTTGTATCAGAGATTTCTAAATCGGACATACTTGCAAGAACGAGAAACTCATAGCTGTCTTCGGCTCGTTCGAGGCGAGTGTCGGACATTACCGAGAATGCCCGACGGCAAATGTCTCCACGGAAGGCTTTATGCGTGACATGCCAGTCTCTTCCGTATTCGCTCGGGGAAATGAAGGTATCTTCTAATAGTTGATTTCCACCGGAGACAGAGGATGGCGAATTCGCCCAAGCCTCAAATTCTCGCGCAGAGTGGCTGTTCATGCCGTTTTGTTCTACACAGGTGAGGCCGAACCGGAAAATATCTGGATTATTCTGATTGATGGCGAAACGAACTTTAGAAAGGGTCTCTTCAGCTAAGGCGTCATCTGAATCTAGAAATAAGACATATTTGCCGGAGCTGATGGAAACCCCACTTCTTCTTGCGAGATGTAATCCTTCGTTTATTTGTTTGTCTAGAAGATGAATCCGCTGATCACGAGAAGTGTATTGTTCGATGATTTCACTGGCTTCGTCAGAACTGGCGTCATTGACCACAATGGCTTCCCAGTCCGTGAAACTTTGTTTAGTCAGGCTGTCTAGGCATTCTTGAATATAACTAGCGCTGTTGTAGCATGGAATAATAATACTGAAAAAAGGATTTTTTTCCCTCATCTTACAAGCTTTCTGGTGAAAAATGTTTATTTCTTTAAAAAAGTAAGGTGCTTTTTGAAAAAAGACATCTTATTTTCTGACTTAGAATTCCGTGTTTTCAAATCTAAAAAATGACGGATTGCTTGATTTCGGTAATCGGTATATTGCGGGGTGACGTTAGTGCCTGCTAGTTTTTCAGCAATTTCTTTCCATTGAACATAGCGTGCTTGGGGATCGAAGGAATCTCCTGCGTCCCAGTGGGAATACGCATCATCACGGGAGAGTCGCATCAGCTCAGTTGCGACTTCTAAAGGGGTAAAAGACTTTGTGGCTGTATCAATAGTTTCTATCTTGTCCTTGTCGGATAGACGAACGTACCAGTCACCGAACAACATTTCTATTAGACGATGTCTGAGTCCTCTTACGCAGGGCGACAAATCAAAAACAGTGAATTGATCCGCGTATGCCGAGGCTCTTTGTACTAGCATTCCATAGTTGGTGCATAAAGAAGCGAATTTATCTTTAGACATGGGATGGAACGTGGTAATTCCTCTGCCTAGATAGTAACGATAAGCTATAACGTTGTTGTAAAAGAGTTCAGTGCTGGCAAGACTTGCTATAACGAGCCATTCATAACTGTCCTCGCCACGGACTAAACGGTCGCTGGACATTACCTTAAAGGCTGACTTTAATAAATTCGTCCTATATAGTCGTTGCAGAACTCTCCAATCTTGACGGAACTCATCTTGAGCGGAGAAAGAGGAAGCAACAATGTCCGATCCTTGCAACGTAGGAAGAGTTCGATTGCTGAGTCGTAGAATGTCAGCGCAGACGGGATCGGGCATATCTGTCCCAAAAAGTTCCGTACCAAAATGAAGAACATCGAAACTCTGCTCGTGAGCAAGTTTGGACAGTGCGAATAAAGCGTTAGGAGCCAGCTCATCGTCTGCGTCTACAAACATCGAATATTTGCCTTGAGCGAGTTCAACTCCGCTCTTTCGTGCGAGATGGGTTCCCTCATTGCGTATCTTGTTAATAATGCGGATTCGTTCATCTTCGTCAGACATTCTGTTGGCTACAAGAAATGCATCATCTGGGCTGCCATCGATGACAATAATGGCTTCCCAGTCACGAAAGACTTGATTTTGTATGGAATGAATACACTTCCGCAGATAATCGGCATTGTTGTAGGTTGGAACAATAATTGAGAAAAAAGGTTGTGAGGCTGTTCTCATTTCTAAAGGCATCGAATTAGGCATTGTTTTCTCTCACTTGTACAGTAGGTGAAATTGTGGCGCTGTCATCGGTCTTATGGTTTATCGTCAGCTGGTTCGGGCACTACTGGCATCTTCGACTTCCTAGCGTCTGAACCAGCTTCACGGATTTTGCTGTAAAACTATTTATTCGATAGTTCCCTTACATTCGATAGCCAAAATATCGTTATTCAGCAAAGCATAGTCTCCATTTCGTGAATCGCGAATTGCGAAACGGCAAGAGTCCTCACCATTTGCAAATGCAATTGCTTTAGGCGTCTGTGGATTTTCGGGGTCGTCAATACGTAAAGAAGCGACGATCTGGAAGTCACCATTATTAAATATATTGACCGGTAGTGAGAACCTTACTTTATGATGACCAGGGTTGTGGAACTTATACAACTTGGGACCTGGATCAAAAGTTAGTCCGCCTCTTTTTGCGTCGAGTAAGGTCATTGTAAAGTAAAAATCAGTATCTTGATCAAAGTAATATTCAATATCGAAGTCGAATGAGTCATCTTTCTTGCAAACTGGGTTTGAAGCTGGAATGACTTTGAGCCACGGTTTATTACCATTGTCTTCTTCGACGTGATTATGTTCCTCGGAATTTTTCTGCTTGAAGTTTTCGAGAGTATAACGATCGGCAACATCATTCTTGTCACCACTGGCGATAATTTCGCCGTTCTTGATCAGGATGGCCTTGTTGCAGTATTTTTTAACGGAATCCATGGAATGGGTGACAAGAATAACGGTCTTCGTCGGATCCTTCTTGATTTCAGCAAAGAAGTTATCACACTTACGCTGGAACGCTTCGTCGCCGACGGCCAGGACTTCATCAAGCACCAGAATATCGCCTTGGGCCTTGATGGCAACGGAGAAGGCAAGACGCACCTGCATACCGGAAGAATAGTTCTTGAGCTTCTGATCCATGAACTCTTCAAGCTCGGCGAACTCAACGATGTCATCGTACATCGCGTCGATTTCAGCGCGAGTGAAGCCCAGTAGAGCACCGTTCAGATACACATTCTCACGGCCGGTCAATTCCGGATTGAAGCCAACGCCAAGCTCGATGAATGGCACCAGCTTGCCTTCAACTGTTACAGAACCTTGTTCCGGAGTATAGATTTGTGAAATGATCTTCAACAGCGTGGACTTACCGGAACCATTACGTCCGACGATGCCGAAGAAATCACCTTGATGCACTTCGAAACTAATGTCACGTAAAACATGCTGCTCGGTGTAGCCCTTGATGCCTTTTGTCCAATTCAGGAAAGCCATCTTTAGACCGGTCGCCTGTTCCGTGGGTAGTCGGAACATTTTGGCAACATGATCAACTTTGAGCACTACCGGGCGCTCGTCAACGTTCTTTTCCTCAGCCATTGCAACCTCAGCCATGATTTAGAGCACCTCCGCGAACTTGGAGCTGTACTTACGAAATACGTGAATGCCCAGCCACAGAATGAAAACAGACAATGCATATGGCAGCAGGCAAAGCAGTTTGTTATCAACCATGCTCCATACAGTCGGCACGTATTCCGGAGAAAGCAGATTATGACGAATATCCATGATCACTTGGGTGGAAGGATTCAACATCAGGATTTTGGCAGCCCAAGAGAATTCCGGGTTATTCGCGACCATGGTAATCGGGTAGATGATAGGCGTCGCGTAGAACATGGCCTGCAATATGACTTCCCAAATATGGGCCACATCACGGAAGTACACGAACAGTGATGCGAGCAGCAGAGCCACGCCAAGACCAAGACAGTACAACTGGATGATGCTAAGCGGTACAAGCAATATGCGCCATGTGTAGTGCGCGTGGGCGAAGGAGCCGAAGCAAATTACCACTAGCAAGTTGATGCCAAGGGAAATCATGGAACCCATCGTGGTGGAAGCCACAATAATATAATTCGGGAAATGAACCTTACGCAGCAAATCACCGCGGCCAACAATAGACTGCATACCCATGCTGGTGGATTCGGAGAAGAAGCTCCACAAGCAGGTACCGCACAGCAATGAAATCGGGAAGGTCGGAGTGCCATCGGAGAACTTCAAGAACTTCACGAACACTACGTACATCACAGCGAACAGCATAAGTGGCTTCAATACGGACCACACCATACCGAGGAACGATCCTTGGTAACGCAACTGGAAATCGGTTTTCACCAGTTCCTTGAATACCACCATTGCGTAGTGGTACCTCTTTTTGAGGCTGTCAAAAAAGTTCTTCACAAGCGTCCTATCCTACTAGTGCGAAGCATTTGAGCACAAAACGTGTAGTGTGCCCTCCTTCAGCAGTACTCTCATATATTCTATTGTGGAAAGGACGTTTGTTTCAGTAAGGCGGAATATCTCACATGGCTCTCACAGGAGAACATCAGCATCTGGATATCAAAATCTTCGTGTCGGCGCACAAGCCTGCTGTTTTCCCCGAAGGAAACAGTATCCTCCCCGTACAGGTTGGAGCAGCCAAGGCTGCAAAGCGATTCGACAGCACGCTACACGATGATGAGGGTGAGAATATTTCCGACAAAAATCCTCGCTACTGCGAATTGACAGCGCAATACTGGGCTTGGAAAAATGAGGACGCCGACTACTACGGTTTCTGCCACTACCGACGCTACTTCGATTTCGCCGACACTCCGCATAAGGAAAATGACTATGGCGAGATCATCGACTCCTATATCGATAGTCAAACCATTAAAGAATACGGTATCAACGATGTGGATATCGCCAAAGCGGTAGATGGCTGGGACGTTATCACCACGCCGCTTAACGACACCCGTCGTATCGGCGGGTTTACGAATCTCAAGCAGCATTGGGGTGCGGATAGGCATCTTCGTCTCAAGGATTTGCGTCACATGTATGACATTCTGTGCGCGCGTCATCCTGATTACAAAGCGGATGCCGATGCGGTGCTGAATGGGCATACTGCAGCTTTCTGCAACATGTTTATCATGAAGAAGAACATTTTCTTCGAGTACAACGAATGGCTGTTCCCCCTGCTGGATGAGTTCGCCGAACATACTGATTTCAGCAAGATGGATGTGCAGACCACCCGCACTGTCGGGCATCTTTCCGAACGTTTGCTTAACATTTTCCTTGCGCACAAACAACGCACTGGAGCCAATTGGAAAATCAAACGACTGCAGTGCGTACATTTTCTGCATCCGGAACCGTTCACCAAGCTTGAGCCTCTGCAGGAGAATCCCGAAAGCATTATGCCCGTAGTTTTCGCAGCGGATGATAATTACGTTCCAATGCTTACTACCACGATATATTCGATGCTGAAGAACGCTTCCACAGATCGTTTTTACGATGTGATCGTATTGGAACGAAATATCTCTGATGAGAACAAGCAGATTATCGCGAAATTCCTTGCGCAATTCTCGAATGCCACCGTGCGTTTCTATGATGTGAGTCGCTATCTTGCGGGGTTCAATCTCACTACCAGCAATGCACATATCAGTGTGGAAACGTATTACCGTTTCATCATTCAGGAAGCGTTGCCTTTCTACTCAAAGCTGCTGTATCTGGATTGCGATCTTGTAGTGAATGGTGATGTTGCCGAACTGTTTGATACAGAAATGGGCGATAGCGCCATCGCCGCAGTACCAGACATCGACTTCATCGGCAATCTCAATATGAAAGATGGTATTCGCGCCGAATATGTGCACAAGCAACTGCATATGCGTGATGCCTACGGATATTTCCAAGCTGGCGTGCTGGTTATGAATTTGGATTGCATGCGTAAAATTCATACGGTCCATGAATGGCTGCAGATTGCCGCAAAACCGGGATACATCTACAACGATCAGGATATTCTCAACACTGAGTGCGAGGGACTTGTTACGTACCTCGACTATTCGTGGAACGTGATGCATAACTGTGCCGGACGTGTGGCGGGAGTGTTTGATTTCGCACCTGCAGACGTGTATAAGGCATATATGGAATCGCGTAAGGTACCAAAAGTCGTGCATTATGCCGGTTTCGACAAGCCCTGGAAGAATCCTTGGTGCGATTTTGCTCCCCTGTATTGGCAGTACGCGCAGGAAACCCCGTTTGTTGCGCAAATGTACGCCGCCATGTCTGGAGTGCAGAAGCCGGAACCTCCGGAGCATCATGATCGAGCCATTGCTGAAGACAGTCCAATCCGTAAATACGTGGACGTTTTGGCACCAACCGGTTCCAAGCAGCGCGAGCTCATGAAGATCGTGGCACGCAAAGTGCAAGGCAAGAAGTAAGCAAGTGTGAAGTTGATACGTGAACCGCGCCCCGATTGATGGACTGAAGAAATTCCGATTCGATGATTGGAAGTGCGGTTCATTTGTGAGGAGGCAGAGACTTTTATTAATCTCGTTTGAACAAATCGCGTGTGAAAACCTTGTCCGATACCTTGTTAAGGTCATCATTCTAACGATTGGCAACGATGACGGTAGACCGTTTTGTGAATGAGTCAAAATCGTGCGTCATTTCGTTGCCAAAGAAGTCGGTAGCGTCTAGTGTCGGCTCATAAATCAACACGGGGATGTCGTTTGCCTTGAACTGCTCATGACACCCTGAATCACGGACTGGCGGAAGTTGTCGGAACCGGATTTCATGGTCAAATGGTAAATACCGGCAACAGGCTCGTCAACGTCCTTGACCCTGTCAAGAATCTCGTCGGCGATAAAGTCTTTGCGAGTACGGTTAGCATTCACAATCGCCTCGATTAAATTCTGCGGAGCCTGATCGTAATTGGCGAGCAGTTGCTTGGTGTCCTTTGGCAGGCAGTAGCCGCCATATACGAAGCTTGGATTGTTGTAACCGTCGCCGATGCGCGGATCCAAGCAAACGCCGTCAAAGATTTCGTGAGTGTTCAGTCCACGGCTTTCGGCATAAGTGTCGAGCTCATTGAAATAGGCCACGCGCAGTGCAAGATATGTGTTAGCAAACAATTTGATGGCCTCGGCCTCGGTAGTGTCCACTACCAGTTCCGGAATGCCCGTGCTGCCATCATGATTGACCCGAGAACGTTCCTCAGAAGCCGCTCCCTGAGCCAGAAGATCCACAAAAGTATGTGCGGACTCTACGGAACGTGCATCATCCTGCGGAGCTCCAACAACAATACGGCTGGGATGCAAGTTGTCAAACAGAGCATGACCTTCACGAAGGAATTCCGGAGAAAACAGAATATGGTCATCGTTCAGCCGATCGCGCAACTGCTGAGTGCAGCCAACGGGAATAGTCGACTTAATAACAATCCACGCTTCCGGCGCGTACCTTCGCACTGCGGAAATCGCCGCTTCCACGCTGGAAGTATCGAAATAATTCTTCTTCTCGTCATAGTTCGTAGGCGTTGCAATCACTGCGAAATCAGCATTGGAATACGCTTCTCCCGGATCAACGGTTGCATGGAAGTCAAGAGGACGTTCTCCGGAAGTGTTCTTCTCCAGAAAATCAGTGATCGTAGCATCCACAATAGGGCTTTTACCGTTGTTCAGAAGCTCAACTTTCTTCGGAACAATATGCCAAAGCATGAACCTCGTTATGTTAAGCAAGCAGCAAAGCGACAGAAAGACCTACATATCCAGTTCCAGCAACTGCAATCTTCATAGTTACCGGCTTTCGTTATTCCTGACAAACTAGCACTATTGTAGAAACAGGCGGTGATGTGGAACGCGAATCTACTGAAGCTCTACGAAATCAGTATCCTTGAGGTAGTTCCTACCGGCACTCATATCGTATTGAATGAGTTTGTAATCATGAAGTAGTGTTTTAGCCTCCTCGGAAAGATCCTTCTCATTCATACATGCACCAGCGGCATTGAGATATACCGGTTTGTCGGAACTACCTCCGGCCGCTGAAGGAACCGACATGGCAGGTATGGCCTGATGCATCTCAGTGAGAAAAGCCAGATATGGGCTCACCTTAGCGTTGAGATGTGAAGCCAGTTGTGCAGAGAAATAGTTGGACGAGGTGTATGCGGAGGAAGCATCATCAAGTTTAGTTCCAGCAGCGGAGGAAGCATTGTTGGACCAAATAAAGTAATCTGTTTCATGAAGACCAAGAATATTGTCTGAATCGGAGTATGCGGTACTGTAGATGCCAGGCAAGTGATCTCCATAGAAAACGACGGTAATAGGACGATCGATATTGTTTAAAGTATTTAGGAAATCTTGTGTTGCTTGATCTGTGTAATTAAGACCTTTCGTGTACGTCTCAATATTGAGTCGTTCATTCTCCTGAAGATTTTCGGAAGTGTCAAGTTCTTTGAACTGATTATCTGTGTAGATATCCTCATAGGGCATGTGATTCTGCATGGTTACGACTTGATAAAACTTGTTGCCATCAGAGGACTGCACTTTCTTGAGCACTTGGCTGTAGAATGATTCATCGGAAACATACCAAGCCGAATCTATAAGGCGAAGGTCTGTGAGTTCAGGTGTCCCATCTGTGGCATAGAACTTAGAGAACCCAAACTTCTTATAGTTGATATCACGAAAATACATGCCGCGGTTGTATGCATGGAAGGCCACGGAAGAATCTTCGCCGTTCTTTTCATTCCATAGCTGATTGAGGGACTGATCCCACTTTTGTCCAGGAACCAATTGCTGGTAAGCGATAGATAGGGTATCGCTGTAGTTAGCCATGGAAAGACCCGTAAGAGCCTGGTATTCGATGTTGGCGGTGCCGCCACCGTAACCGGGGGAAAGCATGAGTCCGGAAGTTGTTTCGTCCTTAATTTGACGAATATTTGGGATCGGATCTTCAGCGAAACTTACGCCCGGGATTCGTGTGGGATCCGAGAAGGTTTCCGAAAGTACCATGATTACAGTGCTATCAGTCAGATTAGTTGTTCTAGACTGATTGATGGAGTCGGCTTCCTTGGAATATTTCTTTGCGATCTTGGTCATGGCCTCTTTGGAATAATCTTCGGGTTCATCCATGATCTTGGTGTGTGCGAGTTGAAGGAAGTTGATGGCGGGTCCGTTATTGGCTGCATCCGCTAGAGGATTCCAAGGTTGTGGATTGTCAGAAAGGTTGTGCGCAAATTCCGTAGCCCATGAATTCGCTGTTCCCAGTTCCCAGATGAAAGACACGACGAGCGTAGCGCTTAAAGCTGCGGCAAGGACACGGGTCAGCGTGCCTGCAAAATTCTTAACGCTGGCAAATGGATGTAGCCAGTGGCAAGGGATGATTGCATTCCTGCCATCAAGGAATTGCATAATGATGCAGATGGCCACAAAGTAAATAACGCCAGTTACCGCACCATCAACTAGAGTCTGACTGGATTTTGGAATAAAAGAAGTGAGTTCTCCCGCATTGCCACCAGTTATGAAGTTTAAATCGGCAGGAATAACAGGTTCGTTGCGAGACTCAATCTTAATGTGATTGGCAACGGCAAACACCGTCATAACAGTGCCGAAGATGGCTGAAGCAACCCAGAAACGATTGAGAATCAGCACCAAGGTGAGGTAAATGGCACCCAAAACTATGAAATTCAGTAATGCCTGATATTGATTGTCAATCCATGTTTGACTTACAAACTTGGTTGTACGTCCAATAACGCTTTGCAAAACCCTGGTCGTATCATCAATTTCCGAGCCTTCAGGATATTCCGGCTCGCTGTACATTCCCCACTGAAGAAAAACGACCTCAAAAGCGGTAACTAATACCAGAACAATGGCGTAGAACGAGAACGAGAAACGGTGACGTTTCTTCCACAGGCCGTGCGCCTTCTGAAAGAATTTGATGATGAGTTGAATAGCTTTGAAATTGGTGAAAGTTTGCCATGCGGTCTTTACCGCTGTAGCGGCGGTATGGATGGCGTGGCCGGTGGTTTTGGCAGCTTTTGCAATTGCATGTCCTGCGGTGGAGAGTGCTTTTGCCGTAGTGTGTACGGATTGTTTGCAGACCTCGACAGCCCGCATCAGAGGATGCTCGTTAGCTTGCGCGAGTTGAATTTCAGCAGACGGGGGGGCTGAATGGGTACTGTCGTTCGCGGCTTCGTTAATGGCTTCGTCAATGGACTTGTCGTCAGTCGTTTTTGGCAGATGGGGCGCATCGACTTTGGAAATGAAAACGCTTGCGTTATCGGAGATGGCGTGAATTGCTGATTTCTGCGTATACAGTTTTGAACCGTGGTGGCCTGAAAGGGCGGATGGAGCGCAAGCGTTGCTGTCTTTGTCATTCGCAAGAGGGCGATACGCTCCGCCCGTAATCGGCTGCTTAGTGAGTTTTACGTATGAAGGTGCACAAGCGTGACGGTCGGGCGAAAAAATAGGCATCGTCGCATCCTTCAAAAAGATAGCCCCCCTATAATTGGAGGCTCTGTACAATTAAACCGGGTACATTTTAGTGTTCAGCTGTGGACGAACGAGTGTCTCGTATATATTTCCGGTCGACCTTCCGAATCTGCCATATATAAGCCCGATATGGTGAGAAAAAGTTTTTGTTGTGCGGAAATCGATGGCTGAATCTCGTTGGGGCCTAAGATGGTCTCATCTAAAGCAACGGACCGTCAAACAGTTCGTCGTGGGATCCCATGCGAATGAATCGGATTGTCGACGCTTCCGGCCGCTCCGAGTAGATCACCAACACATCCATTTTTCCTTCGGCAAGATGGAATTCCGCATATCCTGAGTAGATTCCTCGTGGGCGATCAAGCATGTGAGGATTATATGATTCCGGAACGTGTCCGTACTCCTCAATGGCTTCGATTACATATTCGAGTTCCGTGACGATTTGAGGTTTTCGTCGTGAGATGCGTTTGAAGTCGGTCTGAAATTGTTGGTCGAATTTGATGGTAATCATGGCGTTTTGCCTGTTCAGCCGTGATTGTTGTGCAGCCAGGCGATGGCGTCTTGCGCGCTGTTGAAGGTGGCCGCGTCGTCTGGGAGGATACCGCGTTCCTTGGCTTCGGCTTCGAGCATGGCTCGCTTGGTCTGCTCGTTTGGTTCCGCGGTGCGCACGGAGGTGTCGAAAGGCAGGCGCTGCTGGTTCACGAGCTGGATGCTTGCCATGGTTACGTAAGTGTTGAAATTCATGCCTATGGCGTCGAGTGTCTGGTTGACTCGAGCTTTCAGATCGTCGTTCATGCGAATGGTAATATTGCCCATCTGAATCACCTGCCCTAATCTTGCGTGCAATTAATGTGTATTTTATGTCAAATGCACGCATGTTGCAAAGATAGAGAAAGTTGGTAAGTGGTGTCTCGCTTATGTATGGCAGATTTTGGGGTTTGTGCGGAGGCGATCGATTATCTCGCTTACGCGCGTATGGGGTCTTGCTCTATGCGTTTGTCTACAACGGACTTTGTGTATACAATGTATACAAACTCATTTTGCGTTAAGGAGGCATCGAAATGAGCGCTGCGACACTGGTGAGATGGGGAAACGGCCAAGGCGTTCGGCTGAATCGCGACGTTGTGGAGGATGCCGGAATCAAAGTGGGCGACCAGCTTGACGTGCAGGTACGGGAGGGGCGTATTATTCTAACCCCTAAGCGTATGAGGGTCATTTCGGTTCCGGATTTTGAGGCGATGTTTGCGGGATACGAGGGGCCTCGGACGCAGGAGGACGGATTCGCTGGCCAAGTCGGAAAGGAACTTCTATGAAGGACTATCGCTATGGTGACGTGGTGTGGGTGAATTTGGATTCGTCGGCTGGCCATGAACAGGGGAAACGTCGGCCTGTGGTGGTTGTTAGTAACGATGCTTACAACCGTTTCAATAATCTCACCATGGTCGTGCCGATAACCAGCAGTAGGGAATATCCTTTGCATGTCAATGTTGGTGTGATTCCGACTGAAGATGGTTCGGAAATTTATGGGTGGGCGGAAATCGAACAGCTTAAATCGCTTGACCTCGAGGCGCGATACGGCAGCGTCGTTGGAGAACTGGATGGAGAGACTCTGGATAAAATCACGGACTTGGTCCTTGTTTGTCTTATGCAGCCCACCATGCGCATCGAAAACCTTGTGTAGGTGTGAGTGAGTCTGTGGTGCGGCTTCGTTTGGGGCACCGAAACCCGCCACTGTACCCAAGGTTGGTAAGCGTCAAGAAATGACTATGAGAGCCGGACGGACTTTGGCCTTGTGACCTTAGTTGTGAGTCTAAGTTCAGCGGTGGGGGTGAAAATAGCTGCAAATTTGCCATATATAAGCCAGTTTGTGGAATCGCTTTATGGCTATGCAACCCTGCCGGTACTCTGAAATTGTGAGTAGTGAGATTTTCAAGCCGCGCAACATCATCGTGACCGGCGGATGTGGGTTTATCGGAGCCAATTTCGTGCGCTATGTGGCACATAACCATCCTGACGTGCACATAACCGTGCTCGACAAACTGACCTATGCCGGAAATCCGCAAAATATCGCCGGTCTTCCGCAATCGCAAGTCGAACTTGTGCAAGGTGATATTTGCGATACGGCATTACTGGAACGTATCGTGCCTGGTCATGACTCGATCGTGCATTTTGCGGCCGAATCGCATAACGACAATTCCATTGCCAATCCTGAACCCTTCATCACAACAAACGTGGAAGGCACGTTCCATTTGCTTGAAGCCGCCCGTAAGCATGACGTGCGATTCCACCACATCAGCACCGACGAAGTGTACGGCGACCTTGCGCTTGACGATCCATGCAAATTCACCGAAAGCACGCCGTATAAGCCGTCTAGCCCATACAGTGCGTCGAAAGCGGCATCCGACCAGCTGGTGCGCGCGTGGGTTCGCACGTACGGGCTTCGCGCCACGATCTCTAACTGTTCCAACAATTATGGGCCGTACCAGCATGTGGAAAAATTCATTCCACGGCAGATCACATCCATCATGGAAGGTGTGCGGCCGAAACTATATGGCACAGGCGAGAACGTGCGCGACTGGATTCATACGGAAGACCACTCTTCTGCGGTGTGGGAGATTCTTACGCGCGGGCGGATCGGCGAAACGTACCTGATTGGCGCAGATGGCGAAATGAACAATATTGCTGTAATGCGTATGATTCTACGGCTTATGGGATGCGCCGAAGATGCGTTCGACTGGGTGCGTGACCGTCCCGGGCATGATCGGCGTTACGCGATCGACTCTAGTAAGCTGCGTACCGAACTCGGATGGAAGCCTGTGCACACCGATTTTGAAGCCGGTTTGCAAGCGACCATCGCTTGGTATGCTGCCAACCGCGCTTGGTGGGAGCCCGCCAAAGCCGCCACCGAAGCCCGCTACCGCGCCCAAGGCCAGTAAAGCGCGTCAGACGGGAGCGTTTGTGACGGTGCGTCATGGTGGATGCGACGCAGCCTGGCAATTGGGCTCGGTAAGTGGCGATTGGGAAATAACGTGCTGCAAGTAGCCGGTTTCGTCAGGAAATGGCTGCGAGAGCCGGATGCACATTCTGGCCTAATGACCAGCTGTGAATCCAAGTCTCCCGAATCTGCTGTATATAAGCCAAATACGGTGCGAAAGTATATTTAACGGGGTCAAAGTTGTATCTTTGAACGACTTTGACCCCGTTAAATTGCTGTAAACAGGTAATAAGAGAACTTAAAGGTGATGACGGGGGTGTAAAATCTGTTGTTGAGCATGTAAAATAAGCTTTTAACGGGGCAAAGTTGTTCTTTTGGGTAATTTTATCACCGTTAAAACTGTGATGATGGAGTAAAACATGCAAATGTATCGTCGAGAGCATTATCTGGCCAAGCTTCGTCCGTTCTATGACGATGCGGGACTCATTAAGGTGGTCACAGGCATTCGCCGTTGCGGAAAATCGAGTCTGCTGTGCAGTGTCATGGATGAGCTGCGGGAACGTGGCGTTGCGGAAGGCAATATCTGCTACATCAATCTTGACCGTCGAGAATATCAAGGCGTGAACACTCCGGAAAAGCTTGATGCGGTCATTGAACATAGCCTGGGCAAGTCAGCTTCAACGCGTTACCTGTTCATCGACGAAATACAGAACGTGAAGGGGTATGAGGCCATCGTTAACGGATGGCGTGAAGAAGGCGACTGCTCGATTTTCATCACCGGATCCAATTCATACCTGCTATCCGGCGAGCTTGCCACCAAATTGACAGGCCGCTACATTGAGCTGGAAATGTTCACCCTATCGTTCAGCGAATATCTCGGCATGCGTGAGTATCTTGGACTTCCCCAAAAGCCGGAGTCGCAGATTTTCCAAGAGTATCTCACCTATGGAGGGTTTCCGAAAGCGCTGGAATATGAGGATCTTGATGCGAAAGCCATGTATATCCAAGATGTCATAGGGCAGATCTTCAACAAAGACATAGCCGCACGCAAAGTGGTGCGTCACCGCGATACCTTCCAGCGTGTGCAGGACTATCTCATCAACAACTATGCCGCTCCCACGAATCTGTCGGGGATCGTCGACTATCTGAAACATGGCGAAGGCGTGACGGTCAAACGTGAGACTCTCGCGAACTATGTCCGGCTGTTGGAGAGTGCGAAGGTCCTCTACAAATGCCCGCGATTCGATTTGCGTTCGCGCAGGTCGTTGAGAGGCGGGGAGAAGTATTATCTTGCGGATCCTGGCATACGATTCGCGCGTAACACTGATACGCGAATGAGTTACGGACCAGCCTTGGAAAATGCGCTGTACGTGCATTTGAGGTCGAAAGGCTACGAGGTAAGCGTGGGCATTATTGGTAAGCTGGAGTGCGACTTCATTGTGCGTAAGCGGGAACGGTACGCCTATGTGCAGGTGTCGATGAGTGTGCAGGATCCTAATGTTGAGGAGCGTGAATTCCGTCCGTTCACGAAGCTGGCTGACGGGTATCCGAAATACCTGTTCAGTTTGGACCCGCTGCCAATGCAACGCGACGGCGTAAGGCATCTCAACCTGATGGAGTTTCTACGCACGGACGGAGATCTCGACCTCTCATAGCGTTTTGCGAGCGCGATGGCGACCACTGCGATCACTGCGACGATGGCGATGGTTTTGCATGGTCTCGCATTGTTTTTCTGCGTGGTTGGCCGCATTGCTGGTTCCTTTCTTCTTGTGCGCCTCTCATTTTGGACAAACGTTGCGGGTATACAAAAACACTTCTGAGAAACGATTTACCGGTGGAAATAGTGCGGATTATTTTGCTATGAATGGAATTTGTTTGTGATTGCGATGCTGGGCGCGTCAGGATTTCATGGTATTTATGCTGGAGGGATAAACGTTTTAAGGGGGTTTGGATGGCGTATCGTGCGACGCTGAAGGATGTGGCTGCTGCCGCGGGGGTGTCTGTGACGACGGTTTCGCTGGTGTTGAATAATCGTCCTGCTCGCGTGTCTGAGGGGAAGCGCAAGGTCATTGCCGATGCGGCGAAGAAACTGAATTATGTGCCGAATCAGAGCGCGCGAAGCTTGGTGACCAAGCAATCCCAGTTGGTGGCGTTGATTGTGCCTGATATTGAGAACCTGTTCTTCGCGGCGCTTGCCAAGTGTGTGGAGGATGAATGCGCCGCGCAGGGGTATTCGCTGATTGTGGCCAATTCCGATGATTCGCGTGTTACTGAGCATGAGTTGTTGCAGCGTCTTCCGGCTCGTGGAGTGGACGGTGTAATGCTGATTCCGGCGCGCGAGTCCTGTGTTGGCGATGCTGCTGGGCGGTTGCGTGAGGATGTGGCGCTTGTATCGTGCCCTGTGGTGTTGATCGACCGTTTGACGCAGTGTGGTTGGTGTGATGCGGTTGGTTTTGATAATTATCTTGGTGGCCGTTTGGCTGCCCAGTATCTGTTGGAGGGCGGTCATACTCGTATTGGCATTGTCGCCGGCGATATTGCGGAGTCGAGTGCCGCGGAGCGTCGTCGTGGTTTTGTGGATGCTATCGAGCAGTCGGGAAAGCATTTTGATCCTGCGCTGTGTGTTGAGGGGGATTACCGTTTTGGTAGTGGCTATCGGGCTGCTGATCAGATTATTGATGGCGGTGCGACTGCCGTGTTCTGCTGCAATGATGTGATGGCGCTTGGTTTTCGTCAGCGTATGGCGGAGCGCGGGTTGCGCGTTACCGAGGATATGCAGGTGATTGGTTACGACAATATTCTCAAGCGATTCGGGCTTGGTTGGCGTATGACCACCGTTGAGCAGAGCGTGACTGATCTGGCTGCCGCTTGTTGGGATATGTTGCGTGGGCGGATTAATGTTGCGGTTCATGCCAAGTCCGGTGTGGATTCGGTGGCTGCTCGTCCGTGGCTTTCCGAGCCGCAGGTTGAGGTGCTTACGCCGAAATTGGTGCAGGCGGCCTGCTCGTAAACCGCCGTTTTTAGGTGCTGCAGACCGGTGAAAAACGGGTGGCGTAGATCAATATCGATATGCAGTGACATCAGTATATCCAATATTCTGTAAATGTTGGAAATAAAGGCAACACGCCGTGCGTGTGGTGTCGAATTTGCGTTATTGATAAAACGCTTTATCATAAATCTTGTCAACGCACAACACAACCGAAGAATGTGTTCGATGTATAACTGACGGCGTACCCGTATGGTGGCGGACCGTCGTCAGGCTCGTCAAGGAGGAAGGCACACACATGAAGAAGATGATTCTTGATCTTGATACCGGTGTTGATGACGCACTTGCCATTTCGTATGCCCTGGGAAGCCCGGAAGTCGAGCTGATCGGCATCACCGGTGCCTATGGCAACGTGCTCGTCGAGCAAGGTGTGCGCAACGCATTGGCCGTGACCGACCTGCTCGGCCACCCGGAAGTCAAGGTATATCAAGGCCTGCCGCACTCCAGCACCACCGACCACTTCGAAGTGCTGCCGATCTCCGCATTCATCCACGGCAACAACGGAATCGGTGACGTGGACATCCCTGATTCCAACCGTTCCGTCGAAACCGAATCCGCGGTCGACTTCATCATCGATGCGGTGAAGACCTACGGCAAGGATCTCGTCTACGTGCCGACTGGCCCGATGACCAACATCGAAGCCGCACTGAAGAAAGCACCGGAAATCAAAGACGAAATCGGCCAAATCGTGCTTATGGGCGGCGCGCTGACCGTACCCGGCAACTGCAACGCCTGCATGGAAGCCAATATTTCGCAGGATCCGGAAGCCGCCGACTACCTGTTCCGTTCCGGCGCTCCGACCACCATGATCGGCCTCGACGTAACCCTGCAAACCCTGCTCACCTACAAGGAAACCCAGCAGTGGCGTGACCTCGGCACCAAGTCCGGCAGGTTCCTGGCCGACATGACCGACTTCTACATCAAGGCCTACGAAACCACGTCCCCGCACTTGGGTGGCTGCGGACTGCACGATCCGCTCGCCGTCGGCGTGGCAGTGGACCCGACCCTCGTCACCACCCTCGACATCAATATGAAGGTCGACGTGGAAGGCCCGACCCGCGGACGTACCATCGGCGACGAAACCCGTCTGAACGATCCGGTCAAGACCATGAAGGTGGCAGTAGGCGTTGACGTGCCGCGCTTCCTGAACGAATTCATGACCCGCATCTCCGGACTCGCAACCAAAGCCGAATAAGCGTAACCGGCCAAATAATCGCATAAAACATCCTCAATATAAACAATGGAGATTTGTGAAATTGCGATTACTGAAAAACAATATTTTCGCAAATCTCCTTTTCATTTAAGGAAGACAAAGATGAGCGCGACTGAAGTTCTCTCTGCATTGGATCGCATCCACGGCACGGTGTCCGTAATCGGCTCGATGAATGCGGATTACACCGTCACCGCGCAGCGTCTGCCAAGGCCGGGGGAAACCATCACCGGCGGTCCGTTGCAGCTGCTGCCAGGCGGCAAATCCGGCAACCAGGCTGCCGCCGCAGCGCGCATCGGCGCAACCGTGCAGATGTTCGGCGCGGTAGGCTCCGATTCCAACGCCGACTTCCTGCTGGGCGCCCTAGGTGAAGCTGGTGTGAATACCACGCATGTTCGCCGCGTGCCTGGGCCATCCGGCACAACCGTGATCACCGTGGACGCAACTGGCGAAAACACCATCGTCTACTCTCCGGGATCGAACGCGCAGGTCACTGTGGATTATGTGGAATCCGTGCGGGAGGTGCTGGTACGGTCTTCCGTGCTTGGCCTATGCTTGGAAAGCCCGATCGAAACGGTGACGGCCGCCGCACGCATGTGCCACGAAGCGGGTGTGAAGGTGCTACTCAACGATTCGCCGTTCACGCTGTCGCTGCCGGCTGAACTGGTTGAAGCGTCCGACATTCTGTTGGTCAACGAGCACGAAATGGTGCAGTTGCTTGGCATTGACGAGCCGGAAAACGACGATTGGGATGGTTTCGACTGGGGTCATGCGCTGGAAGCGATGCGCGGATTCGGTTTCGAACAGGCGATTGTGACGCTCGGCGGTGACGGTTCGGTGGTATTGGATTCCACTTCGGCAACGCCGATTCAGCGGATAGCCCCCGTGCGGGTCAATGCGGTGGATACCACCGGTTGCGGCGACTCGTTCATGGGCACGGTGCTTGCCGGTCTTGCCTCAGGTATGGCACTTTCCGAAGCTGCCGAACTCGCCTCGTACGTGTCTGCATATGCCGCCACTGGTTACGGCGCGCAAGCCTCCTACGGCAATGCCGCACAAATCCGCGAAGCATTATCAGACGATAGCTAGATTTCTCTCTTTTCTCTCTTGATACACGGGTGCCGCATCCTGCTCAACAAAGGATGCGGCACCCGTTTTGTCTTGTATTGCCTTCGATAATCGTATTGCCCCGAAATCTCATTTCGTTAAACCATCATTGTAGAGGGTTCTATTTCGTTACGAATCACCCATTAAAACCGTTCTATAATGTTACAAAACGAGATTAAAAACCGTCTCATTGCGTTACAAGGGGGTTTTGTGTTCAAGCGAAAAGCCATGGAAAAACTGGTGTTTTGGAAGGAACATAAAAACAAGCAGGCCATGTTGGTCGATGGTGCTCGCCAAGTGGGAAAGACCAGTCTTGTTGAAGAATTTGGTAGAACCAACTACGAGCATATGGTGGAAATCAACTTCATCGACATGCCTGACGCGAGGAGAGCGGCGGACAATGCGCAGAACGCAGACGATCTGTTTCTTGCCATTTCCGCATATGCACAAGATGAAATAATTCCCGGGAAAACCCTTATTTTCTTAGATGAAATTCAGACATGCCGTGACGTGGTCACCATGATTAAATTTCTTGTTTCTCGGTATGACGATTACGATTTTGTGCTATCAGGCTCGCTGCTTGGCGTTGAAGCAAAATCTGTGGAATCAGTTCCGGTGGGATTTTTGGATTCGATCACCATGTATCCCATGGATTTCGAGGAATATTGTTGGGCGAATAAAGTTCCGGGAAATGTGTGGAATGAAGTTCGTTTGGCCCACAAGGAGAAAAGGTCTGTCAATGAGGCGGTCCATCGAAGAATGACGGATCTTTTCCACGACTATCTTTTGGTGGGAGGTATGCCGGATGCAGTTTCCGTTTTTTTGGAGCAGCACAATATTCAATCATTGCGTGCGCGTCAGCAGGCAATCGTCAATCGGTATCGTGAGGATATTTCGCAGTATGCAGAGAATCTCACACAAGCGCGGAATATCCGCCGTATTTTCGATTTGATTCCCAGTGAATTAAATCAGCAGAACAAACGATTCCGTGTGACCAGCCTTGATAAGCATGCCAGAATGGAACGTAATGAAAACAACTTCCTATGGCTGGCTGATGCGGGCGTCGCATTGCCCTCATACAACGTTGAGGAGCCGCGGTATCCGTTGATGTTGTCGATGCAATCTAGATTGTTCAAGCTGTTCATGAATGATGTTGGACTATTGACGTGCATGTGTGGCATGAACGTTGTACGCGATTTATTGAACGATCGTACTGACATTAATTTCGGTGCATTGTACGAAAATGTGGTGGCTCAGGAACTTCGTGCGCATGGATTCCCGCTGTACTATTTCAAAAATAATACGATTGGTGAGCTTGATTTTGTTGTTGAAAGTGCAGCCGGCAGGGTGGTTCCTGTCGAAGTGAAATCTGGTAAGGGCTATAGACGCCATCATGCCATCGACAAGGCACTTGCCACACCTAACTATGGTATGGAACGAGGAATTGTTTTTGCGGAGTCCAATGTTGAATGCATGAAAAACATTGATTATCTTCCTATATACATGGTTTCTCAATTAATATTTGATGATTCTTGGGCTAAAGAGGAGACTAATTGAACGGTAGTTGCGGTAGATAAAAACTTAGATGATATTTGCTGTCAAATAATGAGTAAAGCATGTACAAAAAACTCGCCGACTGGGTGGCGGCGAGTTTTTGTTTAAGAATAATATGAGATGAGCGAATCAGGCGTAGATGTTGCGCGGACGCATGTCTTCGGGCAGGCCGTTGAGCAGCGTGGAAACGGAGCCGGATTCGAATACGGAGCGGATGCCAGCGGCCAGCAATGGGGCCACAGACAGCACGGTCATATTCGGAAGGCGCTTCTCTTCCGGAACAGGCACGGTGTCGGTAAGCACGATTTCCTTGGCACCGCAATTCCTCAGGCGTTCCACGGCGGGACCAGACAGCAGGCCATGCGTGGCAACCAGCGTCACGGACTTCGCGCCGGAGTTGTTCAGTGTGCGCACAGCCTCGCAGATGGTGCCTGCGGTGTCGATCATGTCGTCAACCACCACGCAGTCGCGGCCTTCGACCTCGCCGATAATGCCATGCGCCTCGGCATGGTTCGGGCGAGTGGTGTCACGAGTCTTGTGAATGAAGGCGAGCGGCAGATTGCCCAGCTTCGCGGCCCACTGCTCGGAAACCTTGATGCGGCCGGCATCCGGAGACACGATGGTGGTGTTCTCAAGCGGCATGTTGTTGCGTACATAGTCAAGCAGCACCGGAGTAGCGGTGAGATGATCGACCGGGCCATCGAAGAAACCCTGCTCCTGAGCGGCATGCAGGTCAACCGTCATAATACGGTCGGCGCCGGCTGCGCGGAACAGGTCGAAAATCAGGCGGGCGGTGATGGGCTCGCGGCCCTGATGCTTCTTATCCTGGCGCGAATAGCCGAGGAATGGCGCGACCACGGTGATGGAACGGGCGGAAGCGCGCTTCATGGCGTCAACCATGATGAGCTGCTCCATGATCCACTTGTTGATCGGCTCGGTATGCGCCTGCATCACGAATGCGTCGGCACCACGCACCGGCTCGGTGTAACGCACATACATCTCGCCGTTGGCGAAATCGTAAGCTGTGGTCTCAAGCACGTCGATTCCCAGGTATTTCGCGGTTTCATGGGCCTGCTCAGGGTATGCACGACCCGTCACCAAAGCCAATTTCTTATCCGGAGTGCCTTCGAGAATCGCCGACATGCTTCGCCTTCCACAAATCTAGAGTCGCGTAAATACGGTACCAACCGTACAAAAATAGCCGTATTCAATATAACAATGCGGGTGCCCATGACGCGCCTGTTTTGCGGAACGTGCGCAATTGCCGCTCGTCCAGCAGAAGGGCTATGCTGAACAGGTTGTCTGAACCGTATCTTTATACCTTTATATATGGATGCGCGAAGGCAGTACGCATACACACTCCTGCCATGGAAGGTCCATGGCCGATAGTCCGAAGGAGGTGGGTGATGTCTGCGCATAAGTACGAACTGATGTTCATTGCCGATCCTGAGCTGGATGAGCGCGGTCTGAAGAAGCTGACCGAGCAGTATCTGGAAACTGTCACCAAGGAAGGCGGTGCTGTCGAGAACATCGACATCTGGGGCCGTCGCAAGCTTGCCTACGAGATCGCTGGCAAGACCGAAGGTAACTACGTTGTGGTCAACTACTCCGCTGAGCCGGCCACCAGCGACGAACTCGATCGTCTGCTGAACCTGAACGAATCCGTCATCCGCACGAAGATTCTTCGCAAGTAAGTAATTCTAAGCTTTTCAAGCTGCAAAACAATAAGCTGCAAAGTAAGTAGGTAACGATGGCAGGCGAAACGATTATCACTGTGGTGGGTAACCTCACGGCTGATCCCGAAATCCGTACGGTTGGCAACGGCTCGTCCGTGGCCAGCTTCACGATTGCCTCCACTCCGCGCACCTGGAACCGTAATACGGGCCAGTTTGAAGATGGTCAGGCTTTGTTCATGCGCTGCTCCGCGTGGCGCGACATGGCCGAACATTGCGCGCAGAGCCTGAGCAAGGGCATGCGTGTAATCGCACAGGGTCGTTTGCAGCAGCGTTCCTATCAGGCGAACGATGGTTCCCAGCGCACGGTTGTCGAGCTTCAGGTCGATGAGATCGGTCCGTCCCTGCGCTATGCGACCGCCCAGGTCACACGAACCTCCAGTGCCAACGGTGGTAATTTTGCCGGCAATCGTGGCGGCAATGCTTTCGCTGGCGGCAACGGCGGGTTCAACAATGGTGGCTTCGCCGGCAATGCCGGTGGATATCAGGGCGGTGCCGGGTATTCCGGTGGCGCTGGCTATCAGGGTGGGGCTGCCGCTCCGGCCAATGCCGCGCCCGCCGTGCAGCCTGCTCCGGCATCGGATCCGTGGGGCAATTCGGATAATTCCGGTTCCTCATCGTTCGGTTCCTTTGGCTCCTCCGAATTTGGTGGAAGCAGCGACGAACCGGAATTCTGATCCGACCCGGATCGCAGCTTAAAAGAAAAGCAATTTCCAGATTTTAAGGAGAACATCAAGATGTCACGCAAGAGGCCGCAGCCGCCGGTCAAGCCGTTTAAGAAGAAGCCGAATCCACTGAAGGCCGCTAAGGTCACCGAGATCGATTACAAGGACGTTGCCCTGCTGCGCAAGTTCATCTCCGATCGCGGCAAGATTCGTTCCCGTCGTATCACCGGTGTTTCCGTACAGGAACAGCGCGAGCTCGCCAAGGCTATCAAGAACGCCCGCGAGATGGCTCTGCTGCCGTACGCCACTTCCGGTCGCTGATCTGAGAGAGGTTTGAACAATGGCTGAAGCTAAGGTTATTCTTACCAAGTCCGTCAATCATCTGGGTCACCCGGGTGACGTCGTGACCGTCAAGGCCGGTTACGCTCGTAACTACCTGATTCCGCAGGGCCTCGCCTTTGCTTGGTCCAAGAACGCTGCTGCTCAGATTGAGTCCATGAAGCGCGCTCGTCTGGCCAAGGCCGTCGCCACCCGCGAAGAGGCTGTTGCCGCCAAGGGTCTGATCGAGGGCTCCGTCGTTGAAATCGCTGCCAAGGTCTCCGAGTCCGGCAAGCTGTTCGGTGGCATTTCCGCCGACAAGATCGCCATCGCTCTGTCTTCCAAGGCTGCCGTCAACCCGAAGAACATCACCGTGGATCCGATCAAGACCACCGGCGAGTTCGCTGCGACCGTCGCTCTGCACCCGGAAATCACCGCTTCCTTCACCGTGAAGGTTGTCGCTGAGTGATTTCGGCCCCATTCATCGAGACTGCATTCGTTGCCGTCAGGATGAATGACTTCAGACTGAGATACGTCTGAGCTTAAGCATGGAAAATCCCCCTGCACCAGCTGAAAACAGTTGTGCAGGGGGATTTTCATATTTGATTAGTAGTTGTAGCCACTGTCATCAAGCGTGACCGTGACCTTGCCATCCTTGTTGACCGTCAACGATTCCACACCATTGATATGCGCGTTCGGAATGATCGCATTATCGGTTTTGGCGACGCTGTTGGAAAGCAGCTTGCGCTGGTTTTTGCTAGCTTGAGGATCGGCAACGCTGCTAGCCTTAGGAAAATTGTGAAGAAATTGTAATTTCAAGTCTTGCCTGCGCTGTTCGAGTGGTGAATATGATGGTTGAATTGCGTTTTCCTGCGACTTTCGCAATATGCTGAAATCGTTGGAAAATAGCGGTTTTACAATCGCGACACGCCGAGAGTTGCATTCTTCTTGATTCTGAGTATATTTACTTCTCGTGCTCAGCGAGAACAAAACCTCGCAAGACCAACGCCCCTTTAGCTCAGTTGGTTAGAGCAGCTGACTCTTAATCAGCGTGTCCAGGGTTCGAATCCCTGAGGGGGCACAGTTTGGAAGGCTCCGGTCGATTATCGGCCGGGGTCTTTTTGTTTTCCGGCTTAATTCTGCTGATGAAATCCTCATCCTGGCGATAGTAGGTATCGTCGGTCAGATCGCTAATGGTTACGCCGAGTTCTTTAGCGGCGAGATACATCTTCTTCGGTCGAATTTCTGATCCCCCGTTGGGCCGTTGGCGGCACCGGGATCTCGGCTGCTGGAGGGTGGGGCCGGCCGCCATGATGCCGCGCGTCGACTGCCCCATGTGCGGCGTGGTCGTCGCATCGGCGCCGGGGGGGGGCGGAGCCCGGCGGCCGGTTCACCCGGGCTGTTCGAACGCGGGGCTCGAGGCGTTCAACAACGGGATCAAGGTCGCCATCCGCATGGCCTACGGCTTCCACCACGTCACCAACCTCATCGGCCTGGTCATGCTCAGATGCGGCGGACTCGACATCCGACTGCCACAACCCGCAATCTAACCCACGAAAACAGCATAAGCCTTACTTTTTCTGGGGATGTGCATTGGTCAAATTACGTCTTCTTTCGTGATATGTCGAGCTTTGTTGATTGTTGCGCAGAGCGCCGTAATCGCAAAAACGAGGCAGGTTCCGATTTCGATGACAACCGTCCAGCCTTTGGCGTCGCTGTTGGCAAAGCCGTTGGCGGCTATGGAGCCGAGGATGATTACCGCTACGATTGCGGTGACGCCCGAGCCTCGCAGCAGTCCAATCAGCCCGCTGATGACGCTTACGCTGGCGGATAGTATGGCAACGCCGAGAGCTTCGACCATCATGCTTGCCAATGCGGGGAGACGGGAACCGTCTCCGGTCAATAGTGCGTAGGGAATCAGGGGCGCCGACATGCCTGCCCATGTGGCGAGGAACGTGCCGGACCAGATCATCGCGTTTTTCACCAAGAACAATGGGGCTCTGCCGCAGGGCCATGCATAGGTGATTACGCGGCCCGTGCCGGAGTAGGCCGGAATGATGATACGGGCGTAGTGGGCGGTTGAGGCGATGGAGCAGCCGGCGGTGGCGACCGCGCAGGTCACGGCCACCGTTAAGTCGGAAACCAGGAAACCGAGATGATCGACTCGGGCGATACCCACGATCCTGAAGAACAGCAGCGACAGCGAGCTGCCGATAAGAGTGGCGGCCAGTAGAAACAGGTAGAACCTATACGAGGTGTATTGTCGTTCGATGCGGTAGACATCCAGCATGGGACATGCTCCTTGGTTGTTTGTGTTAGTCCTGAGTGTGGCGGAAATAGTAGGATTCCAGATCGCTGATGTCGCTCATGGCATGTTGCGCTTTGACGGAACCGTGATTGATGACGATGACCTGGTCTCCGATGGTTTCGAGTTGGGCGAGCATGTGCGCACTGATGATGGCCGTGACTCCTCGTTTGTTCTCTTCCCGGATGATGCGGCAAAACAGCTTCATACCCGTGGGGTCTAACCCGTTCATCGGCTCATCCAGGAGCAGGAGCGTGGGATGATGCGCCAGGGCCGTTGCCAGTGCAAGGCGCATGCGGTTGCCCATGGACAAGGTATCGGCCGGTAAATCCCCCATGGAGGCCAAGCCGACCCGTTCCATTGTTTCGTCGGGGGACCAGTCGCATCGCATGAACGCTAGATGCTTGTGGAGGATGGCCCGTACGCTCATGCCTCGCTCGAAGACGGGAATGCCGATCAGCATGCCGACCTGTCTCAATAGCATGTCGCGGTTCTCGGGGTTCATGATACGGCCGCGGATATTAGTTTCACCTTGGTCGGGGGCGATCAGGCCACCCAAGGTTTTGAGCAGCGTGGTCTTACCGGCCCCGTTCGGGCCGATCAGGGCGATGGTTTCTCCGGGATACGCGCTGAATGATATGTCGTTCAGGACCGGTTTCCCGCCGATAGTTTTCGACACCCTGTTGCAGTAGAGAGTTGCCGACAGTGATTTCATTTCATCTCCTTTTGGATAATCCCGCAAGGCAACCGGCCACGCCGGTAAGACACCATGCGAAGACTACGAATAAATCAATCGAATGGCTTATGTTGCTGCCGGGGAATGCGGCATCGGTGAGCATTCGGTGCATCGGTACGAAGGGCATCCAATCATGAATGGTAAGAATTATTGATGGTAATTTGTCGGACGGGTATAGAATCGGTGCGAACAGCATTGTTGCTAGCATGATTAGCTGACCGACAACCGTTACTCCACCGCAAGGTAGCCATATAGCCAACATGTACCCCAATGACAGGTTCCCCAATGCACAGAGAAGTAACATCATGACTAAATTTGAGGTCGCCATCTGTATGAGTCCAAATTTCATTGTTGAGGCAACGAATCCGGCAACGACACCCGGAATGGACACCGCAATCCAGATAATGAAGTCAGCTATCAGGAGACAAATCCTCGGTACCGGCAAATTACGCTGATATTCAAGTAATCCTTCGGAAATGGATTCCGATAATAGCTGCGGAGCAATAGTGCACCCCACCGCCACCAGACCAAGCTGCCATACACCTGCAGAGAGTTGCTCAGCCTGACTGGTGGTGAGACTTCCCATCATCAGAGTAAGACCGTATACGATTGCTAGCGCAAATACTGTCTGTACCATGGTGAAAGCGATAAATAGATATCTATGCCGTACAAAGCTCCATTTTAATAGAGATGTGAGCATTCGCGCACCGCATATAAGCCGCGATTTATTCAGTCCACTCTCACTTATCATCGGACGTCGATTATCCTTTCATATGCTTCGCGCAACGTGCCGTGTTGCACCGAGAACGACAGTTCTGGCTCATCGCCCATCAGCATGTTCAGCCGGCTCAGTAGCATTTTGGCTTGTTCCGACGAGCAGACATAGCGTAGCCGACCGTCCTCAGCCAGTACCGGAGTTGCAGCTAATTCCGTCAAAACCAAAGAGGGATCCGCAGTGTTGACTTCGATCCGTATAAGTTCGTCAATAGAAGTGAGTTGGCGTGGTGACGCATTACATACGAGGCGACCGCAGTCGAAGATCAACAAATTGTCGGCCACCGAACCTATCTCATCTAGATTGTGAGTCACTACAAGTATTGTTTTGCCTTGGTCGGCTTCCTGCCGGAGTATTTTCCATACTCTGCTTCGACGAATCGGATCCACATCGTTGGTCGGTTCGTCCAGCAGTATTACGGAAGCCTCCTGAACGAGAGCCATCCCCAAAGAGACTAGGCGTCTGCAGCCACCAGATAGATTCTCTCCTGCGACATGCGAATATTGCTCAATGTCCAGACGACCCAAGAAGTCATTCGTTAGGCGAACCGCACGACGACGAGATATGCCACGCATGCCGGCTGCGCAGCATAAAGCCTCGACAGGAGTGACCCCGCGCAAAGGGACATGTGGCTGCGGCATATACGCGCATAGACGTCTCAGCTCGGCTGCATGGGATATTTCTCTTCCGGAAAAAAGTATGGTTCCAGAAGTCGGTTTCACTGATCCGCAAAGCGACCCGAGTAACGTGGTCTTACCTGCACCATTATGTCCGAGAACTCCTGTAAGTGTCCCTTTGGGCAATGAAAAACTGACATCCCGCAGCGCCCATACGTCGGAAGAGAATCTCCCGAACCGCTTATTTAAATCTCGCACGGATAAACTACAGTATTGCTCCATTTCCACCTTCCTATCGTTTACACTTCAAGTAAGCCAATAGTCAAAGCAATGGGCCATTGCCATATTATGAATAAATCCATTGCATATCCAAATAATCTGAATATGAACGATAAAAGATATTCACCATTGTTAGAGGGTTTGCTAAAGAATAGAGGCCTATCCAAAGTTAAAACAATCAGTAATCTACCATCACGGATTGCATGAAACCCCAATTGCCATACCATTCTTAGGCAAACTGTTGAAGCCGCTGATGCAGCATATGCATTATCGAAAATAATCTGAACCGCAAATAAAGCCGAGAGAAGCACTGAGTCAAATATCAGCCCGGCAGAGATCGCTTCAATGCGCCGAATGCGCGGCCAAGCCCAGACGTGATTTAGATTAGTGCTTATCACACGATGCAACATTTGTGCAGAAACGGTCCACGAACGACCGAAAACCATATGGCCAAATTCATGGATTGCTGTAGAAACTACGCCTACTACCGTAATCAGCAGTATGTCAATCAGAATGGATTCATGGGGTACCAGCCACCATCTCCCTGAGGGGAATCCATAACGAAAGAAATAATAAATGTTCAGCATGGATGATAGGGCTAATGATATCCACAAAAAAAATCGCATGCAAAACCATATTTTTCCTTTGCCTGGAGTTGGTTCCGACAATGGTATATTAAATCCGTCAATTGTTTGCGCGATTTTCTTTGCTTCAAATTGACTTTTGCAGTGAGCAGAAGATAGGATTACCGGTGGCTGGTTTCCATTGCCAATAATCCATTGGCCGGAAGAATTTTTTCGGCAATACACATCTACACCTTTTCCTCAAAAGTGAACTTAGACACCTTCCCCGTAATATTTGAATGCTTCCCAATCGTCATATGATCCATTACCGCAAGTTGGACATTCATCGTATCTAGGCCATGCGGGATGGGGGAAACTCGTGTAATTGGGGTAGTCAATTTCCAACTGCAGTCCCAAACTGCGAGGTTTCTCATAGTTTGTAATAAGACGTACCGCCTCATCTACCATAACCGATGTAATCAGCCAAATGGTTGGGGCAAATGCAATGGTAGGAGATTTGAAGCCGGAAGATTGGAAGCCTCGAAACTGTTTAACGAATCGTGAATCATTCTTCGTGTAATATAGATGTAAGCAGTCAAAGCAACCCGTTTTTTGTGGGACAATCGTGAATACTCGCCCATGCGTCATCTGAGTTGCACCGAAAACACAAGGTACGTTGGCTTCTACGATTGCTTTATTCACGCGCCGCTGCGCTAAGAATGGCGGTTCGTCAACAGCGCATATCACCAAATCATTTCCCGGAATCAAAGTCGATACATCTTCGGAGGATTCTATCTTACGATTGATGGCTTTAATTTCCATTTCGGAATTCATCGCATGTAAAGCTTCGGCCGCCGCTTCCACTTTAGGTCGTCCAATATCTGACTCGCGATACAACAATTGACGACCAAGATTGTTTTCCTCAACATTGTCATAGTCAACAATGGTGACACCTGCGATTCCTAGACCAGACAATAATGTCAAGATATTGGAACCCCCTCCCCCCAATCCGAGAAGAAGTATCCGACTATGCCGCAGTTTATTCTGTATCCGAGCCGCGGACTCTGTACTTGCGCCAGGGAAACAAGAAAAATAAGTAGCATTTGCCATATAACGCGGGGCGGTGACAGTGTCTTCGAACATCTCGTCTACATATCCCAGCTTGTCCAAATCCGAAAGGCCTTTTTCGATGTCTTTCTCAGACAATCTTGGATGCATATCCTTCATTCTCTTCACGATTGTTTGCCATTCTGAACCATTAAGAGACTGAACCAAATCCCACATTTCGCATTTCGGATCGGTAAATTCGGAAGTTGTTCCTAATTGTGCGCCAATCCGGAATACTGAGTTGTCAAGCCTATATATCGGCAAGGTTCTTTTAATGACGGGACGATTAAAATGCATATAGAACCCCCTTTGTAAATTAATGAGATAAATAAAGGCGGTGACGATATTAAACCGTCACCGCAATAGAGCTACTTTCAGAGGAGGATCCACCAAGAAGTCGCTTCGACGGTCTCGGCGCGTTCGATCTCAACGTCCATGTTGCACCTCCTTATCGCTGGGGGGGGGGCTAGCTCCGACAGTTTCCTCTCTTTGCTCTGCTCCCCGGACTGTTGTTCCCGTCCATTTGAGCGGGTATTCGTTAGGTTACGGAGAGTCTCGCCATGAGCCAAGGTCTCATCCTCGAAAATGAGGATTATCCGCTGCTGACAGGCCGTCGATGTACCTTGCAGGCCTTGGCAGATGATGGGATGGCAGGCGTGGCCTTGCTATCTGCATCGATGTCAACAGCCATCTGTGGTGTTTCTAGGGGGGCATATCGGGCGTCAACGTGTTTTGCGCCTGCGTCCTTCTCGCTTTAGCACATGTGCCGATTCCCGGATGGGGAACCGCACTACGAAATTTGGCCTACACATCAAGAGGCGCCGTGAAATCGGCCGCCGGCTTAGACCGAACTCGTGTAGCTGTCGAGGCGGCCATTGGAGAGAACATGTATCATATGCGTGTCAGACTTCCGATGACCCTTGGACGTCCGTTCCTGTTTCGCCACATTTTAGGGGGATTCATGAGATCTTCACCGACACTCTTGATCATGGATAACGACCGGCTGGCATTGCGATTGCTTTCAGCCAGTCTCAAACGCCTACTTCCCGGCTGTACGGTTCTTGCACCAGTCGATACTGGCGCTGAGGCCATAGCCGTCTGTACTTCGCATCACTGTCCGGATCTGTTGTTGGCGGATGTCTCCATGTCTGATATCAACGGATTGGTGGTGTGCCGGACGATTAGAAAAGAGAATTGGAAGACATCCGTACTCATGATGACATCATTCAGCGTCGCCGAATATGCTGCAGAAGCGGTGGCTTCGGGAGCCCAGGGAATCATACATAAGGACAATCCGAAAACAATCGCCGAGGCTTTGCTGCAGATAAAGGAAACAGGAATCTGTTCTGATCGTTTTCTGAATGCCCACGATTCGTTTTTGCGGCTGAAGTCAGAGAAGAACAAGGATCTGTCCCCTCGTGAAATGGAAATCGTTGATCGATGGGCGCGAGGGAGATCGATGTCCGACATAGCGGAGGAATTATCGATCGGTCAGACCACGGTGCGGACCCATCTTGAACATGCCGCGTCCAAGCTGGGGGTAGCGAACAACCGTGCATTGATTTCCGCCTGGATGCATCTCAATCGCTGATGAGGATTTCCATGAATACGGCGTTTACGTTTCCGTCAAAAATAATTCGGCGCTATGTGGCACATCCCTGCTTGTCCCTTCTGTCGCTGCTGGGGCTGTCTCTTGCCCTGATGGAGATAATCCAGATTGGTCCCATGCCTCTTCTGCCGGCAATGCTCTATGGAGTGCTTGCGGTTTCCTTTGTCCTTCTTCCTGCCATTGGAGGCCAAGCATGTTGGGCCATCATTGTTGCAGGTTCCGTGATCTCCATCTCCCTCACTCAGGACAGTCCCTTCGTTATCAGCGGCATGCTCATCGCTCTCGGCATTCTTGCGTTCTCCGGAACCGTGCCTGAATGGCTGATCGCAATGCTGATTTGTTCCTGTACGTATATAGCGCGAAGCGTTATGGTGGAGAACTTCAATGTTTTCGTTTCCGTGTCGGTCACGGTCATGTTCTTGGCCAGCTTGCTTGCCGGCAGATTGGTAGCGCTTCGCCAACAGGCTTTTATCAGAGAAGAGCAAAGGCTGAAATTGCAGATTGAGCTTCAGCAGCTTGATTATATGAGGCAAAAGAATCGTCTTGCGATACAGATACATGATTCCTTGACCAATAATCTTTCGGATATCTCATTAATGGCCCGGGTTCATATCGATGAAAACATACCTGACAGCGATGATTGGGCAATCGTTCTTGAACATAGTCAAGAGGCGTTCACGCAAGTGCACGACATCATAGACATCCTTTCCTCGGAAGACAAGGACGCGAAATCAGAAACGACGTTCATGGTTGAACTGCGTAATCTGCTGGATGAAAGATGCAGCCATCTTCATGCGCTGGGGTATGACGGAAATACGGCCATCGACGGATGCTGCATCAAAGCTTCGCCGGAAGAAAAGGAAGAAGCGTTATCCTTGATAAGAGAACTCTGCAACAACATACAGCGTCACGGTTCCCCACGCAATGGCTCGTTCGAGTTGCTGGTCAAGCTATCACCATCGTCAATGGAAATTAGCGAGATGAATGATATTGCAGCCGGATCGGCGCTGACTGCATTCGAACAATCGGGAAGGGGCCTTTCACTGCACTCAAAACGAATACAGGAAATGGGAGGCGAACTTAACTATAGAAGCGATGATGGATTGTGGGTGCTCTACGCCAAAATTCCGCTGAGTCATATGGAGACAACAAAAACTTGAAACCAAGTACAGCGAGAACTTTTAAAAAACAACAAATAATCCATCACAGATTAATACTCCAGTATGACGAATACAACAATCAAAACGCGGAAATATCATTTTATTTTGTATTACTCGGAGGAGGAGCCAGGTAATGATTCAGCGCTATAGTCAAGGGACGTCAGCAAGAAGAATCTTCCCCATATTGCTGATTGCGGAAGGATTATGCCTATCGGGCATGAGCGTGGATCTGACAATCACCTCACTGACCGGTTCGTCCCTCGCGCCAGCACCATGGATGGCAACATTCCCGATAGCGTGCATATTCATCGGTACGGTGATCGGCACACCGGCAATGGGACGCTTGGTGGGGCGATTCGGCTATCGGCAAGTATTCGTCTTCGGCGCCCTTCTAGCCGTCTTGGGTGGAATATCCTCAGCCACGGCTTTGCGATTCCACCAGTTCCCATTGCTCTGTATAGGGACGTTCTGTGTGGGCATATACCAGTCGGGGACGAACTACTACCGGTATGCCGCAGCCGATTCCATGCCCGGCAAAGAAAGCAAGGCAATCAACGGAATCCTATCGGCAGGAGCCATAGCAAGCATCATCGGCCCGGTTCTGGCGACATTCTTCGGCACTGCGACCAACATCGAATACGAGGGATCATATTACGTCGTCAGCGTGCTCGCCGCCTGCGCGGTAATCGTGCTGCTGGCGCTCCCGAAAATTCAGTCGCCAACTCCCGCGCATATGCGCGACAAAGCTACCGCGAGCACAACCCCCAATTATCCGGCATTGCTGACCCGACCCCGGTTCGTGCTGGGCGCGACCATCAGCTTCGTCGCATCATTCGTCATGGTGCTCGTGATGAGCGGCGCACCCATAGTCTTGGAGAGCACGTTCTCCCAAAACGCGCAAACCAGAATGGTCGCCATGCAACTGCACATGGTCGGCATGTACCTGCCAACCCTGTTCGCCATCTTCATTTTCCACAAGAAAAACAGCGAAATGGCGCAGGCGTTGACGGGGTTGATCATCGGCATGCTCGGCACAGTCGTCGCACTCGCCGCGTCGGCTTCGTATGCCGTCACTCTGGATCTGCTGCTGATCGGAATATCCTGGTCGCTGTGCTACGCCGCAGGCAGCGCCCTGTTGACAAAATCCTATACGGAGTCGGAACGTTCGTGGGCGCGAGGCGTCGGCGAACTCGCTCCCGTATTGGGACAGGTGCTGGGAAGTGTGCTCGCTGGCGTGCTGCTGGCCGCGGGGTGGAAAACCGTATTCGTCACCGTGCTGGCGATGATCGTATGCGCGCTCATCGCCATGGCAGGATATCGCAATAAAATCAAGTCATGAGCGCAAATGACATGTCCTTAGACGACATAGCCTAAGGACGTATATTGTATACCGTTGCAAACTAGAACAAACTAGCTTGCAACGGCGAGCGAGGAACCAACCCTAGTCCCAGGTCAGCGAGTTCCTCGGGAGCTTGAGCAGGTATTGCATTTTCCGGATGACGGCCTGCTGGACGTGTTCGGCGTCGTGCCCGTCGGACGGGTGCAGGAGGATCGTGAATCGTGTCGAGCGTTCCACGAGCGTGCCGATCGCGCTTTTGTTGGCCGCGCCGCGCATATCTCGCCACGCGTCGCGTACTCCACACCCTCGAACACCCCCCTGTTCACTTGGCCCTCCCGTCAGTCAGCCAGGCGTTGCGACGATCACTGGAACCCGCCACGAAAGTTTTTTGTCGGGGGGGGGGTCACTTTTCCTAGTGACGGCAGCCGGATGGCGTGCAGTCGGTAAGATACAGAGAAGTATGTGCAATATACGGAGAAGTATATGAATGCGATAAGTATTGCGCTTCCATTCAGACAGTGGAATTACTTGCGTTGTATGGCGAAAGACGACGCCGTCTTCCGCCGAATGGAAAGAAAGGAGTCAAATTGGCATTAGATGTTGGCAAAGCGTTGAAATCCAAGACCTTGGTGGTCGGCGTCTTGTCGATGTCGTTGCTGATGTCCGCCAGCAATGCAGTCAGCGGTACCATACCGGCGATGAAGGAGGCGTTCTCCGACTATTCCACGGCGAACGTCGAACTGCTGACCACGGTGCCGACGATCGGCTCGATGGTCGGCACGGCATTGACCGGCCTATTCGCCAATGCCATCGGCAGGAAGAAAATCGCGATGGCGGGATTCTTCATATCCGCCGTCACAGGTGTGATTCCGGCGTTCTTCCCGTACTATTGGCCGATTCTCATATCGCGTATGTTCTTCGGCTTCGGGTCGGCGCTGTTCGTCACCTTGAGTGTGTCGTACATCACCGACCTGTATGACGGCGATATGCAACGCAAGCTGCTTGGATGGAGACAGGCGGTCGGCAATCTTGGCGATGTCGTGCTGCTGTTCGTCGCCAGTCTGCTGATCACCATCAACTGGCAATCCACGTACCTCATCTTCTTCCTGTTGTTCGTCCCCATGGTGCTCGTGGGCATGTTCATTCCGAAGGAGTTCGATAACTTCAGCATTCGCAGCGCGCTCGTCGACGATGAGGGTCACGTCGTCGACAAGAGCGCCTCGCAGAAGCAGACGACGAACTGGCAGGTGCTGTGGCTGGCGTTCATCTTCCTGATGGTCTCCATGCTTTACAACGTCATGTCCATCAAGCTCGCCAGCTACGTGGTCGATGAAGGCATCGGTTCAGCATCGCTCGCCACATTGATCTTCAGCTTCCTCGTCGTCGCCACCATCCTCTCCGGCGTGTTGTTCGACAAGGTCGCCAAGGTCACCAAGCGCCTGACGGTGACCATCTCCGAAGTGGTCATCGGCATCTGTTTCATCGCCACTGCGCTGACGAAGAACGTGCCGCTGATGTTCGCCCTGGTGCTGATTGCCGGCTTCGCATGGGGCATCATCAACCCCGCGCTGACCGCACGATTCGTGGACTACTCGCCCGCGCACTCGATGAACCTGACCACGTCCATCGTGATTATCGGCATCAACATCGGCTGTCTGATCTCCCCGTACTTCTTCGCGCTGACGGCAAGCATCTTCGGCAATTCCTCGGCCGGATTCGCCATCATCGTCGGTGGTGCGCTCTACTTCGTGATGGTGGTCATCGAGCTGATCACCCTCAAGGTGGACAAGAAGCTCACGGTGTGATTCCCGCGGCGACGGAGCCGTACCGGAATCGGACGACGGCAATCAACAACCAGCAACCAATCAGACACACAGACAACGAACAAAGGAGTTTCAACATGGTGTTGTTCATGGCCAATCCACAGCGTCCCAAGATGTATGAGAAGTTCGTGCACGATACACCCGAATGGTTCAAGGGCGCCGGTCTCGGCATCTTCGCCCACTGGGGTTCGTATTCGGTGCCGGCATGGGCGGAGCCGATCGGTGCGCTTGGCACCTTTGACGATCCGGTGTACTGGAACACCCACTGCCCGTATGCGGAATGGTATTGGAACACGATGAGCATCAAGGGCTCGCCGGCGGCCGAGCATCAGAAGGAAGTCTACGGTGACATGCCGTATGAGGACTTCATCGACATGTGGAAGGCCGAGGCGTTCGACCCCGCGGACATGGCCGACCTGTTCGCACGCGCCGGTGCCCGGTACTTCGTGCCGACCACGAAGCATCACGAAGGCATCACGCTGTGGAAGGCCCCCGACAACGATGGGTGGAATACCGTGGACCGTGGTCCGCATCGCGATCTGGTCAAGGAATTCGCCGACGCCATGCGCGACAAGGGACTGAAGTTCGGCGTGTACTACTCCTCGGGCCTCGACTGGCACAAGGAGCCCAACATGCCGATTCTCGGCGACGGGGAATACGGGCCGCAGAGCGAGGACTACGCCCGCTATATGTACTCGCATGTGATGGACCTCATCGACAAATACCAGCCGTCCATCCTGTGGGGAGATATCGACGTGCCGAAGATCTCGGAGGAGGACAACGATTTCAGCGTGGCCCGACTGTTCGAGCATTACTACGACGTGGTGCCGGATGGTGTGGTCAACGACCGCTGGGGCCTGACCCATTGGGACTTCCGCACCGTCGAATACGAACAGGGCAAGGAGCTCATGGGCAAGGGCATGTGGGAGATGACCCGAGGCATCGGCTACTCCTTCGGCTACAACCAGATGGAGGACGCCGACTCCTACATGACCGGTCCGGAGGCGGTGAAGTTGCTCGCCGACGTGGTCTCCATGGGCGGCAACCTGCTGCTCGACATCGGCCCCGACGCCGCCGGACGCATCCCCGAACTGCAGCGTCAGTGCCTCGAGGGCATGGCCGACTGGATGGACGTGAACTCGCCGAGTATCCATGATGTCGAACCGGTGCCGGAAGCCTCGCCTTCCGGAGAGGGGGACGGCGAGCCATGGGTCCGTTGGACCGGAGACGGCAAGAGCGTCTATGCCGTCGTCGATGCTGCGGGCAGGGTTCCGCTGCGCATCGCCGCCGATGCTGTGGACGCGGATTCCGCCGTGACGCTTGGCGGATCCGCAGTCGCCGTGGACGCCGACGGCGACGTGCTGACCGCCGATGTTCCGGCCTCGGAAGTGGCGGGGCCGCAGGTCGTGCACTTCGTCCGTCGCTGACGGATTGCGCTGAAGGTGCCGTATTCGATATACAGCTATATTATCGGATGCGGCACCTTGTCATATGCGCGCGTACAGGGTAGAAAATGGGCATCGTTCCTCCTTGGAAAGGTATCGAGGATTTCCCCTCCCGAAAACATAATTAGACAATATGTCTAATAAAAAATTATCCGTCCGGACGCAAGTTTTCAAGTCGTCGTCGGGCGTGCGATTCCGTTTCCTGGGACATGAAAAAACATTCACGGAGATCCCGGTTCAAACACTTCCTTCCCTGATCGCGGTCCATCATGGGAGCCGTCATGCGCGGCGACCACGGAAGGAAGAATCATGACGGCAAGCAAACCAACGAACGTCCTCGAAGGCAATCTCGCGTCGGAACCGAAATACCGGCAGGCCAATAGCGAGAAACAGGCGCGAATCGTATTCCGAGTCGTCCACAACGAACGATACTTCGACCGGCAATCGCAGCAATGGCTCGACGGCCGCAAGACCACGGTCGATGTCAGCTTCTACGGCCCAGCCGCCGACGGAATCGCCAAGAAGATGAATGACCATCCGGACATATTCGTCAAAGGCGCGAAGGTCATCGCATTCGGCGAAGTCGCGGAACCCGGCGCTTATCTGTCAGATGACGGTCAGCCACGCAGCCGCATGGCCATGCTTGGCCGGCGAATCGTCCCTGACCAGATCGCCAACGCGGAACGCGCGCTGAATGCCCAGCGAAAAGACGCGATGCAATGGATGACTGCCGCTCCGGCTGTAACTCCCGTCGCTCAGGCGGCTCCCGGCCAGACGTATGTGGGCGGCTTCGCGGCTCCGCTGATGTGACGCTGCGTCGCCAAAAGCCGAAATGCCGTCCGTTGTGGACGACTCGGAATACGATCCGCCGAAGAACAATAAAAGAGGTGAAGCCCGTATCTCGCAACCACTGAGATTCGAGGTCGCTTCGGCTGATTCCGGTGGCTTTCTGGGCATTGCATTCGGCTGGACATTCGACATCGCATCCTGCCGGCATTTCGTCGTGGGGCAAAGTGTACAATCGCCACGTTTGCTTTCGCGCCCAGCGAACAACCGTCGCCGGCTCCGCGAACGGATTTCCAATCACATAGAATGCCGTGAACAGTCAGCCATGCCTGCTGCGCGGCGAAGAGAAAAGAAGAAGCAGTGGAATACTCCCTCTATACCAAGCTGGCCGCCGAATTCTTCGGTACCGCCATTCTGATGATCTTCGGCAACGGCGCTGTCGCGAACGTTGAACTGAAGAACACTAAGGGCCATCATGCAGGCTGGTTGAACATCGCCATGGGCTACGGCTTCGGCGTGATGTTCCCGGTGCTCATGTTCGGTGGCGTTTCCGGCGCGCACATCAACCCGGCTATGACCATCGCCCAGGCGGTGAACGGCCTGTTTGATTGGAACCTTGTGCTGCCGTACATCATCGCTCAGCTGCTCGGCGCCGCAGTCGGTCAGCTTGTGGTATACATCACCTACTATCCGCATTATAAGGACACCGAAGACGCCAACGCCATCTTTGGCACTTTCTGCACCACTGACGCCCACAACGATCGTGTGAACTACTTCGTCAACGAGTTCTTCGGCACCCTCGTGCTCGTGGTCGGCGCACTGTGCTGCCTGTCCCTGCCGTGGGGTGAGGAAGACCATGCTGCCGCATCCATCGCGGTTGGTTTCATCGTGTGGGGCCTCGTGACCTCCATGGGTGGTCCGACCGGTCCTGGCCTGAACCCGGCCCGCGATCTCATGCCGCGACTGCTGCACGCCATCCTGCCGATTCCGTCCAAGGGCTCCTCCCGCTGGGACGAGGCTTGGATTCCGGTCGTCGCCCCGGTTCTGGGCGCTATCGTCGGTGTGGCCATGTTCAAGCTGTTCGTCTGATCGTCTGCAGTCATTCGTGATTTGTTTGTCTGACTGTCACATAAGTTGCGTTTGACATATAAGAACTGACATGCAAAGCCTGTTTTCCTCGGAAATTTTCTGGTTCGGGGGAAACAGGCTTTTTGCATGCCCATTATTGGCTGGTAGCGTTGCCTTGGAAGAGATATGCTGCCACCTGCGTGACGGTAGCATAAGACTGCGGAATAAGCGGAAATAAAACTGCGGAACGTGACTATAGTCCGAAATACGCGTTGAACTCGGCTTGGTCGAGTACACGATCCGAAGTGTTGGCGCGAACGGCGCTCCAACTGAATTCGCCAAGCGCTTCGGCGGCGTTCATAGGCTGCGGCTTGGTGTGTTCCGGATTGCCTTGCAATCCAAGCAGCCATGCGCAATAGCCGATGATCTGTTGCGCGGTGACGCCATGTGCCGTGAGAATACCAAGATCGAGCGAGCGTTCGCGTTTGGCGAGGCGTTGACCGGCCGCGTTGTCGATAAGGGGCAGATGCGCGTATGAAATGGCCGCATCGGCAGGTTCGGAAGACTGGAATCCCGCAGCGATAAGGGCTTTGCGGATATAGATTTGCAAAGCGTTGGAGCGTAGCAGGTCGCGGCCGCGCACAATGTCGGTGATGCCCATGTCAAGATCGTCCACGGTGACGGCCAGCTGATAGGAGTAGATGCCGTCCGATCGGCGGACGATGGTGTCGCCGATGTCTTGGGCGAGGTTGTAATGCTGGTTGCCGAACACTTCGTCGTGAAAGGCGATGGTGGTGTCGGTGGTGGCGATGCGCAGCGAATGGCGGTCTCCGCTGGCGAGACGTTGCTTCACGCGTTGCGGGTCGTTGGCAATGAGTCGGTGGCATGTTCCCGGATATACGGTGAAACGGTCGCCTTCCTGCGGTGCCGACGCGGCGCGGATGTCGGCGCGCGAGCAGAAGCAGGGATAGATGAGCGGCGTTGCGCCGGGTGCGTTTATGGTGTTGTTTGCGGTAGTGCCGTAGGAATCGGAATCGTAGGAACCGATGCCGATAGTGCTGATAGTATCGCTGATTTCGTCAATGTTGAGGTTGGTGAGAAGATTGAGCGCTTCCTGATATAGGGTGTGTCGCGCCGATTGGAATACTGGTTCGCCGTCCCAGTCGAGACCGAGCCAGCCGAGGTCGTGCATCATGGTTTCGGCAGCGCCGGGAACGACCCTCGGTTCATCGATGTCTTCAATGCGCAATCGTATGGAATCGCCTGTTTTACGTGCGGAAAGCCAAGCTCCAAGCATGGCGTAGACATTGCCGATATGCATGCGGCCTGATGGGGTGGGTGCGAATCGGCCGGTCATGGTGGCTCCTTTGATACATCGATGGTGACAGTATGCAACTGTACCTTCTGGGACTCATTCAGGTTCAGCGTAGGGCGATTCGGGTGGCGCAAACCCCCATACCAGTGTGTATAAGGTGGTAGTATGTGCCGTTCCGGTACGTTCGTTTGCGAAGGTAATCTGCGAGCGTGGAAAAGGTATTCCGTTTTGTCGGGTGAATGAGGTCGATATGACGAAAAGGCAGTTTAGCAACACGGAGGTCGAGTATCTTCGTGCGTTGCCGGCGGTTGAGTCGGTTACGCAGAACAGAATCACGTATTCGCGTGATTTTCAAATCAGCTGCATGCGCAGATATTTGGATGGCGAGAGGCCAAGTTCGATTTTCACGTCGGCTGGATTGAGTCCTGCGATTGTCGGTCGCAAGCGTGTGGAGCGTAATATCGCGCGCTGGAAGGTGGATCCGGATATCATGGCCGCCGCGAAAAGCGGAGGTTCGTCGGGGCCGTTGTCTGCCGAGACGCGCGAGCGACTGGTGTCCGTTCAGCTGGGGCAGATTCGGTCGTTGACATGTCAGGTACTTGAACTGAAGGATCGCATCGACGTTTTGGAACGGCAATTGAAAGAAATACAGAGATGAAGTGCGATAGCTGAAAAAAATAGATTGTTTTTTCGGCGCGTGTTTAGTAAATCTTCCATATAGTGATTGTCGGACGGAGTCTTTGAAGTCCCTCTTCTGCTGCCGTCTGTTTTATTGGCCCGTGCGAATATTGGTCGCTTTATCGCTTCGCTTCAGACCGTCGTACGGGCTTCTTCTTACTCTGGTAGAGGTAGTTGGGATTAAATGTAAGAGGCTGAACATGACCGCATATATGGATCATAAGAATCTTGCCAATGAGGTGATCGACGACGTGCGCGCCGTGCAGATCGCCGATGGCGTGCATCGCGTGTTGGATCGTATCGCGTCGGCCGAGCAGCATGCCGGTCGTGACGCGGGTTCCGTGCGCCTGCTTGCCGCTACGAAGACGCGCGATGTGGGCGAGATCATGGCGGCGATCGACGCGGGCGTGCGCATGATCGGCGAGAATCGTCCGCAGGAAGTGACGGCGAAGGCCGAAGGGTTGATGGCGCGTTGCGCGGAACGCGGGTTTGCGTTGGGTGTTGCCGACGATTCCGGCATCGCGTCCGCTTCAGACGATTCCGAAGTTGCTTGCGAGCGCATTCCGTTCCATCTGATCGGACAGCTGCAAAGCAATAAGATCGGCAAGGTGTTGCCGGTCGTCAATGCCATCGAATCGGTTGATTCCCTTGATCTGGCGGAAAAGATTTCACGTAGGGCGGTGGCGCGCGGCATCACCGTGGGTGTGCTGCTGGAAGTCAATGAATCGGGCGAGGCGTCGAAATCCGGTTGCAATCCGGCGTATGCCATTCGCGTCGCGCAGAAAATCGGCACATTGGACGGGCTCGAATTGCAGGGTCTGATGACCATTGGCGCGCATGTGAGCGACGAAACCGCCATTCGCCGGGGATTCGAGCATCTGCGTAGAACTCGCGATCATATTCTCGAATCGGGGGAGCCTGGCACGCAGTCTTGCCGTGAACTGTCGATGGGTATGACCGGTGATATGGAACTTGCGATTGCGGAAGGATCCACCATCGTGCGAGTCGGTACCGCGATTTTCGGCGAGCGTGCTTTTATCTGACGTTTTTCTTCCTGTGACGGGCCTTCGCATGCTGTGGTGGCCCGTTTTTTTTTGATGTTTTTGATTGTCGGGCGTCGCATGTCGATGATATGGACGATTCGACGATTGTTGCGGGTAGACTGGCAAGCATGAGAATCGCACGTTTTTCGCATAATGATGTACCGCAATACGCTTTCGTGCAGACCGATGAAAGCGACGGTAAGGACTATCTCGTAGCGCTTGAGGGGCATCCTCTGGCCGGTGCCGGCGTGAAGCCGACCGGCGAGCGTTTTCCGGTGGACGGCGATGGCATCCGTCTGCTCTCTCCGGTGATTCCGTCGAAGGTGTATGGTCTGGCCAAAAATTATGAGGCGCACGCGCAGTTCATGCATGAAGCCGGCCATTCCGATATCAAGCATGCTCCGGAAGACATGGTGATCTTCTCCAAGCCGAGTACGTCGGTGATCGGTCCGGATGATCCGATTGTGATTCCGTCATATTCGAACGACATGAATTTCGAGCCGGAAGTGGCTGTGGTGATGGGCCGCATCGCCAAGAATGTGTCGGTCGAACAGGCCATGGACTATGTGCTCGGTTTCACCTGCGTGAACGATGTGACATTGCGCGATCTGCAGGGGCTTGACCCGATGTGGACGCGCGCGAAGGGCTTCGACACGTCCTGCCCGCTCGGCCCGTGGATCGTGACTCGTGATGACTTGGATTGGAAGGATGCGAAGATCTCCTTCACGTTGAATGGCGAGGATGTCGAGCTGGCTTCCGGCACCACGGCGAACCTGATTCACGGCATTCCCGAGCAGATCGCCGCGATCTCCGGCTTCACAACGCTGCTGCCGGGCGATGTGATTCTGACGGGCACTCCGAACGCTTCCGGCCATCTCGATCCGGGCGACGAGGCGATCGTGCACGTCGAAGGCATCGGTAGCCTGCGCAATGTGGTAGTGCGCGGCTGATCGTCGATTGGCATATTGCGGATATGAAGGCTGTCACCTTTCGTGGGTGGCGGCCTTTCGTGTTTTTTCGCGACTTTTCGTTCAGTGAACAAAAGTTGAGTGTTGCGGACTCAACTTTTGGGAATAGAATGGTGGTGAAGTTGGTTGAGCATATCAGACAACGACATATGCGCCGGCACAACCGTGCGAAAACGGACGTTCGACGCGAACCATGGAGGATGATATGGAACAGAAGTTCACCACAATGGCGCAGGAAGCCATTTCCGACGCCGTGCAGAATGCGTCGGCCGCAGGCAACGCGCAAGTCGAAACCCTGCACCTGCTTGACGCGCTGCTGCGTCAGGAAAACGGCGTGATTCGCGGACTGATCGAAGCCGCGGGTGGCAACGCGCAAAACATCAGCGCAGCCGTGCACCAAGCGCAAGACGAGCTGCCGAGCGCCAGCGGATCGACCACCGCGCAGCCACAGGTCAGCAGGCAACTGTCCGCCGTGCTTGCGCAAGCGGGCAAGGAGATGCAGCAGATGGGCGACGAATACGTCTCCACCGAACATCTGCTCATCGCCATCGCAGCGGCAAAACCAAACCAAAGCGCGCAAATCATGGAACAATACGGCGTGACCGCCGACGCGTTACGCAAAGCCGTGCCATCGATTCGAGGAGGTGCGAAAGTGACCAGCCCTGACGCTGAAGGTTCGTACAAAGCCCTCGAAAAGTACTCAACCGACCTGACCGCGGCCGCGAAAGAAGGCAAACTCGACCCGGTGATCGGCCGCGATCAGGAAATCCGCCGCGTGATCCAGATCCTGAGCCGCCGCACCAAAAACAACCCGGTGCTGATCGGCGAGCCGGGCGTGGGCAAAACCGCCGTGGTGGAAGGCCTCGCACAGCGCATCGTCGCCGGCGACGTGCCGACAACCTTGCAAAACAAGAAGCTTATTTCGCTTGATTTGGGCTCCATGGTGGCCGGTTCGAAATACCGCGGCGAATTCGAGGAACGCCTGAAGAGCGTGCTGCAGGAAATCAAGAACGCCGACGGGCAGATTATCACCTTCATCGATGAGATCCACACCATCGTTGGCGCGGGCGCAGCCGAAGGATCCATGGACGCGGGCAATATGCTCAAGCCCATGCTTGCGCGCGGCGAACTGCGCCTGATCGGTGCCACCACGCTCGATGAATACCGTGAGAACATCGAAAAGGACCCGGCGTTGGAACGTCGTTTCCAGCAAGTGTTCGTAGGAGAGCCGAGTGTTGAAGACACCATCGCCATTCTGCGCGGCATCGCGCCGAAATACGAAGCCCACCACAAGGTGACCATCGGCGACGACGCGCTCGTGGCCGCGGCAACGCTGTCGAACCGGTATATTTCCGGCCGTCAGCTGCCAGACAAGGCCATCGATCTGGTGGATGAGGCCGCATCGCACCTGCGCATGGAACTCGACTCCTCGCCTGAGGAAATCGATGAACTGCAACGCCAGGTCGACCGACTCAAGATGGAGAAATCATACCTGCTTGGCAATCCGAAAGACGGTGCCGCCGCAAGCAAAGCCGAAAGCGAGCTTGACGAAAGCGCCAAGGAACGTCTCGACGACCTCAATAAGGAAATCGCAGACAAAAGCGAAAAACTCAACGGTCTGAAAGCACGCTGGGACGCCGAAAAGAACGGACACAACCGCATCGGCGACCTGCGCAAGAAGCTCGACGAACTGCGCACCCAAGCCGAACGGTACGAGCGCGAAGGCGATCTGGCGAAATCCTCCGCCATCAACTATGGCGAAATTCCGGCCATTCAGAAGGAGATCGCACAAGCCGAACAAAACGAGGCGGCGGCCAAGAATGATGCGGACGGCATGGCTGGCGACGACAGCGCGGCGGAAGACATTCCGATGGTGCCGGACCGCGTCGACGCCGATTCCGTGGCCGAAATCGTGTCCGACTGGACGGGCATTCCCGTCGGCCGCCTCATGCAAGGCGAAAACGAGAAGCTGCTGACCATGGAAGATTATCTCGGCAAACGTGTGATTGGCCAGAAAGAAGCTATTCAAGCTGTTTCCGATGCGGTACGCCGCTCGCGTGCGGGCATTTCCGACCCGAACCGCCCGACAGGATCGTTCCTGTTCCTTGGACCGACCGGCGTGGGTAAGACGGAGCTAGCCAAGGCGCTCGCCGACTTTCTGTTCGACGATGAAAAAGCCATGGTGCGCATTGATATGAGCGAGTACATGGAGAAGGCCTCCGTGTCTCGTCTAATCGGTGCTGCGCCGGGCTACATCGGCTATGAGGAGGGTGGCCAGCTGACTGAGGCCGTGCGTCGCCGCCCATATTCGGTGGTGCTGTTCGATGAGGTTGAAAAGGCCAATCCTGAAGTATTCGACGTGCTGTTGCAGGTGCTCGACGACGGACGCTTGACCGACGGGCAGGGGCGAACCGTGGACTTCAAAAACACGATTCTGATCATGACCTCCAACCTTGGCTCGCAGTTCCTGGTGAACACCGAACTGGATGACGAAGCCAAGAAGAAGGCCGTGATGGACGCCGTGCACATGCAGTTCAAGCCGGAATTCATCAACCGCTTGGATGAACTGGTCATGTTCCACCCGCTTACGCGCGAAGAGCTTGGCGGCATCGTGGACATTCAGGTGGCGCAGGTTTCGGCCCGCTTGTCGGATCGCCGCATCAAGCTAGATGTTACCGATTCGGCGCGCGACTGGCTCGCCAACACCGGTTACGATCCGGCATATGGCGCTCGCCCGCTGCGTCGTTTGGTGCAAACCGAAGTCGGAGACCAGTTGGCGCGCATGCTGCTGGCTGGCGAAGTGCACGACGGCGACACCGTGCTTGTGGACCAGACCGGCGGCGACCATTTGGAGCTTTCCTCGTGGGCGCCGGGGCAGATCGACGACAATTTTTCGGCGGAAGCTAAGTGACGGTCGGAGTCATTCGGCTGATCGGTTTGGCCTGACGGACTGTTGATTGGCCGAGTTGCGAAAACGGTTTTACCGTTGACGGTGGGCGGACCACGCACATGTGGGTCCGCCCATTTTTTTGTGCGACTGCGCTATTTTTCTTTTTGAAAACCGTTTTACCGTGACGGTTGTCGTTCGTATGCCTGCAAAACCAAGCCTGCGACCGTCAAAGCCGTCGCGCCGATCAACACGGCAATCGCAAGCTTTGGCTGAAGTCCGAAAATCAGCCACAAAGCGAACGTCCACACCGCGATGATCATCGTCACGGTTGCGGTAATCTGCGTTACCCGCGTGCGAATCTCATATGTGATGCTGGCCTGGATAAGCGTATCTAGGCTTTGCTGTGTTTCTTGTATTTCTTGCGTTTCTTGCGATTGTGCGGCCGGAATATCGCCTTCCGATGCTTTCCTTGTCATGGGACGTTGCTCGATCAGCGAAATCGCAAGCGACAGCACGGCGACCATGCTTGCGAAAGCGAAATATTGATTGCGTGACCCTGCGGGGAAAATCCATGACACCACGCACGCCAGCAGGCTGTAGACGTACACGACGGTCATGGCGAGCGATAGCAGCGAATCCGCGTTGGGCATGCGGTTTTTCAGGGCGGCGGTGCCACGATTGTGCATCGGCGCGGCGCAATAGAACATGACCGGCGTAGCTATGATGGCGTGCAGCCATGGATTGGCCAGCCAGTGGGGAAGTGTGATGCCGCCGAATGTCAGCATGGTTACGGTGAATGTAGGAATGGTCAGTATGGTTGCGATGGTGAGACGCTTGGCGATGTCGCTTCGGTGTGTTTCGCCGGCTGCCTCGTCTGGATTCACGGTGTGATTTTCGGAGGGCTTTTCATCGGTGATGCGCTGGCGGGAGGGGGCTATGCCATCGTTTTCGCTTAGGAATAGCCTGAGGATGGCCCAAGTGGTCACGGCCGCCGCAACAATCGCCGCCACCGTCATAAACAAATCGAATCCCATGTGTTTCCGAACCCCCGGATTGCCTCTTGAATGCCTCTCGAATATTCAGCGTGCTCGCGTTGCCGCATGTTCGTGAGCATGCTTTCGGCTCCAAGCATAATGCAGCTGGGCGCGGATGTCTTGCGAACTTTGATCTTCCATGATGTCTTGGGCATGCTGTTATATAGAACATATGTTCGACAATCCTGTGTTTGTGGTGATTCTTCTGGTGGTTGTGGCCGCGCTTGGAGCCGCGGCCGGCTTTTTTGCGGGCCGTTCCAAAGGGCAGGAAATGGCCCGTGATGCGAAAACCGCTGATCTTAACGAGGCGAAAGCGCAGATCGAAGCTGATCGTCAGGAAATCAGCGAATTGTCCACATCGGTGACCCAATACCGCACGCAGGCGGAAGGGTTAGCCCAACAGTTGACCTATCTCAAATCGCAGCTCGCGCAGGCCCAGCGGGCCGAACAGGAACGTGTGGAGCGTGAGCGTGAGCGTGCCGCGGCCGAAGCGGAACGCAAGCAGGCCGAAAACGAACGAAAGCTGCAGGAGCAGAGCAAGGTATTGTCCGCGCTCGCGCCCGTGCAGAAGAATCTTGATGCCCTGCAGCAGAAGGTTTCGCAAATCGAAGAGGGTCGCAAGCGGGAAATGGGTGCGCTTGGCGAGCAGCTCAAGGGCCTTGGCGAGCAGCAGGCCCGTCTTGACCGCGAGACCAACGCCCTGTCGTCCGCATTGCGTAACAACAAGGTGCGCGGCGCGTGGGGTGAGGCGCAGTTGAGGAATATCGTGGAATCCGCCGGGCTGCTGGAACATGTGGATTTCGATACGCAGGTGGTCGTCACTGATGCGGACGGTCGCACGCAGCGTCCGGATATGATCATCCACATGCCGGGCGGCAAAACCATTCCGATCGATGCGAAGGCCCCATATGCCGACTATCAGAAAGCGTGTGAAATTCCCGACACCGCCACGCCTGAGGAGTTGGCACGAAAGTCGGAATTGCTGCATGCGCATGCCAAGGCGGTGCGCGAGCATGTGAAAACTTTGGGTGACAAGGCCTATTGGAATGCGTTCGACGACGCGCCGGACTTCGTAATCGCCTTCATTCCCAACGAATCCTTGCTGCAGGCAGCTTTGGAAACCGATCCGACGCTGATGGACGACGCGTTTGCACGCAAGGTTGCTTTGACTTCGCCGATTACCTTATGGGCGGTGCTGAAGTCCGTGGCGTACGCATGGCAGCAGCAAAGCCTGACCGATGACGCAAAAATGCTGTTCGACCTGTCTCGCGAATTGTATGAACGATTCGCCGTGCTCGGGGACCGTGCCGCCAAGCTGGGATCCGCCATCACCAAAACGGTCGGTGCCTACAATGCGTTCGCCTCGTCACTGGAATCGCGTGTGCTGGTCACCGCACGCAAGCTGCAGCGCGTCGACCAGAGCAGAATTATCGAACCCGTGAACATGATCGCACCCGAAAAGGCCGATGTCCGCGAACTCACCGCTCCCGAAACCAGCGCGCAGTAACCTTTGCCTGATACGTGTCTGTATGAGGTAAGGTTTGACGAGCCGAAAGGATAGGCTAGGAACATGACCGAAGAGAAGACTTTCCGTAAGACCAAGTCGGTTGCTGCGACTGCCGATGCTCCCGCTCGTAGCGACATCGATTTCGCCATGCTTGAGCCGCGTGACCAGCTGAAGTCGCTGTTGCAGGCTGAAATGGCCGACAAGCCATTCTCGGAGCTTTCCTCCGTGCTGTTCGACCATCGTGGCGCTTCGATCGTTGGGCATATCCTGTTGGACACGTTGGAAGAGGCCGGTTATTCCGTGGACGATTTCGACGCGGTGGGTGCGTTGACCGCGGCCGCGGTTCCGCTGGTGTCCGCCATGATTCAGGCGGCCGCTTCGCGTGGGGAGAACCTTAACGGTTTCGTGATGGATTTCGTGTATCCGTCCATCAAGGGGCCTTCGATCGCAGGCAAGCGCGTGATTCTGCTGGATTCTTGGTTGTCTGAAAAGTCGTATGTGCAGACGTCCTCGTTGGTTACGTTGCGCAATGGCAACGAGCTGAGCCTTGACTTCTCCGTGGTGGAAAACGAGGGCGCTAAAGTGCTTGCCGTTGCATCGCTGATTGGTGGCGTCGATATGGCATCGCCTTCTATCAAGGTCATCAATCCGGTTGACGGAAGCGAATCCGATCTGCCGTTTGTGGAAGTATTCAAGGAATCGGAACTTCACTAAGTGTCGCAATACTAAGCATCGAAGTTTCGTGGCTTTTCGGTTGTATTGGTGGTTCGATGACGCTAGATATCGTGTTTCACGGAACGTTTCACGACTTTGCGTCTGGTTGAATCGATTAATGAGTTGTGAGGAGGAATCGCGTGCATCAGCCTAATCCCATCGATATTGCAGCGAAAGCATCCGGAGAGCCGGTCTTTCGTGAAGTGGGCGTAGGGCCGTGGGCTGAAACGCATCTTGGCGAGCCTCGTCCGGATGATCCGCAATCGCCGAATTATGACCGTCGATTCGATTCGTCTCTGCTTGACGAGGGTGATCGCCGTAACGTGCTTGACCGGTATCGTTACTGGACGGTTTCGGCCATCAAAGACGATCTTGACGCTCATGGTCGCCATGATTTTGAGGTTGCCGTGGAAAACTGGACGCATGATTTCAATATCGGATCGATGGTGCGCACTGCCAACGCATTTCAGGCAAAACGCGTGCATATCGTCGGTCCGCATAAGTGGAATCGCAAGGGCGCATTGATGACGGAACTGTATCAGCATGTCGAAAACCACCCTTCCATAACCGAACTGGTTGAATGTTGGAAACTGCGCATTGCCGGAGAAATCGCGGCGGCGCAATCGCAAGCCTCTGCAATCGCATTACATGTGCGCGAAAATGCGGAAAGTGGGCACGGTGCCGGTATGAACGATGCCGTTTCACTGAATGAAGGCCATGTTACTGAGTGTGCTCCATCTGGCATGTCAATGGATGCTCCAGCCGCAAGTGGGGCTGAAAATGGGAACAAGCTGGCCTATATGACGCAGCTGGCGGCGATCGATCAGCGCATTGCTGAGTTGAAGGCTGCGCGGGTGATTGCGCTTGACATCATTCCGGGTGCGGTGCCGATGGAAACGTATTGCTTCCCGAAGCGATGTCTTATGTTGTTTGGCGCGGAAGGCCCGGGACTGTCCGAGAAAGCGCTTGAGCTGGCGGATGATGTGGTCTACATTTCCCAATTCGGTTCGGTGCGTTCCATTAACGCCGGAGCTGCCGCTGCGGTTTCCATGCATGCCTGGATTGCCCAACACGCCGCGCCCCAGTCCTGAGGCTTCTATCGTTCCAAATCCTCCACCTACTGGAGAAATCTTCCCGGTGGCGAGCCTCTCAGCGTCCCGATTCCTCCACTTACTAGGGAAATCTTCCCGTAGATGATCACCCTATGAAACGCAAGGAACCCCAGCGCGCCGTAGTTTCGCAATCAGCGGTTTTTGCTGGACTGCATCGTCAAAAGTGAATCTGACGATTTCCGTAACTCCTGCGTGAAAAAGCGCCTGTTCGCGTTCTCTCTCGGCCTGCACGGTTTCCTGTATGCTTCTACGATTGGTCATTTGCGGATCAACGTATTTCGCGGTGCCGTCGAGTTCCCCGACAATGATTCGTCCATCGGCTTTGCGCCATAAAAAATCGACCCTGAACTGTTTTCCTGTAAGGGAATCAGTAAAGGGAACCTGTAATTGGGGAACCGCAAATCCATTTTCGATCATGACCGCACGGGCGAAAGATTCGCCGCCATTCTCGCTTCTCGCATCGGTATATCTCAGTAATTTGAAGATGCGTGAGCAGTCGAGGGTCGTGCGCGCACATTCTTGCAAAATCTGCTTTTCTTCGATTCCATCTGAAGCTGCATCGTCAAAAATCGGTAGAGAATGGATGAAATCTATCGTACGTCCGCAATCTAGCAGCGTACGAGAGGGATTCGTGACGGGAATTCCGCTTGCGATTACCGCTTTTCCTCTGGGGTATGGACTGTATATGATATTGAGTTTTTCGTGCGGTCGGTATGATCCGTGACTGGGCAGCGTTATGGTCAGTCCTTGCCGATGCAAGATTCGTGGATGGTCGAATCCGTGAGCTGCGGCGGCCGTTATTCCGGAGAAAACCCAGTTGGGGTGGAGATTCCCAAGGGCTCTGGCCATGTGCAACGATTGCTCTGACTCGTTGAACTGCTGCCAATATTCGGCGCGGATGAAGAGCCCCGGATACGGGCGCGCGAGATCGCCCGCGTGGTATCTGCGGTACAGTCCCTTCTGGATGAGAGGGTCGCTGCTATGTGCGCATCGTCGCGCATTTTCTGCTTGATCGAGCAGCGCATCGATTTGAGGATATGCTTTCATGGTTTGACGCTACCTTATTGAGATACTGCTAAGGAAGCGCGATTGGCAAATGTGGATAGAGGATGCCGTTTCGGGCGTGTCTGTGGATAACTCACGATTTTTGTGGATAACTGGCTGGTTGTTTTGTAGATAAAGGTTAATGTCAGCTTATCTCATGTGAATTTAGACTGTTTTCTTCTGTTACGGGGTATTTTGAGTATTGAGATACTGCTTAGAGTCCTAATTGTTCCAGTAGGTGGGGGATTTGAGACTTTATCAGGGTCTTCCGCGGGTGGATTTCTCCAGTGGATGGAGGTTTTTGGTCTCCTGTGGAGCGTCTAGCGGGGTGATTCCCCCCAGTCACTGGAAGAATCGGGACGATTGGAGTCCTGTCAGCGGGGTGATTGTTCCAGTAGGTGGAGGTTTTGGGATTGTGAGTGGCTGGTTTGCGGGTGGATTGTTCCAGTGACTGGGGGATTTGGGACTGCGCGCGTGCTTTTGGCGCGTCCCTGGTGCGTCCCTGATGCGTTTTTGGCGGGACTTTGGCGAGATGGTGTGCTGGTTGTGGCTGGGCTGTTGTTACTGGTTCGGCGAGGCCGTTGCGGCTGGAGCGTGAGGCTGGGGCGATGGGCGAAATGGGCGGGGCGCTCGTCACACAGACGCGTTAATGTTAGGGACATGCCTACTTTCACCAAAGAAGAAATCGTGCATCTGGGCGATTTGGCCCGAATTGCACTCACTGACGAGGAGATCGCCCGTCTGCAGGGCGATCTGAACGTCATCGCAGAATCTATCAACAAGGTCCAGGAAGTCGCTACCGACGATGTGGAACCTACCGCGAACCCGATTCCGCTGGAAGCCTACCTGCGTCCGGATGTGCCGGAAACCCCGCTGACTCAGGAAGAGGCAACCGCGGGCGCCCCGGTTTCCGAAGCCGGCATGTTTGTGGCACCGCGCATTCTGGGGGAGGAGTGACATGAGCGAACTCGTCAAGCTTTCCGCCGCTGAGATGGCGGCCAAGATCAAGTCCAAGGAAGTCTCCAGCCGCGAGCTGGTCGAGGCGCACCTCGAAGTCATCGAGGCTGCTGAGCCGAGCATCAAGGCCTTCCTGAAAGTGTCTGGCGAACAGGCTCTCGAACAGGCCGATGCCTTCGACTCCAAGTCCGATGAGGAAAAGTCCGCACTGCCGGAACTCGCCGGTGTGCCGATCGCCATCAAAGACATGATCGTCACCAAGGGCATCGAGACCACCGCAGCCTCCAAGATCCTCGAAGGCTGGGTGCCCCCGTACGATGCCACCGTCATTGAGAAGCTCAAGGCCGCGGGCATGCCGCTGCTGGGCAAGACCAACCTCGATGAGTTCGCACAGGGCTCCTCCACCGAGCACTCCGCTTACCAAACCACTCACAATCCGTGGGATACCGAGCGCGTTCCGGGCGGTTCCGGCGGTGGCTCCGCAGCTGCCGTTGCCGCATTCGAAGCTCCGCTCGCTCTGGGCACCGATACCGGCGGTTCCATTCGCCAGCCGGGTTCGCTGACCGGTACCGTCGGCGTCAAGCCGACCTATGGTGGCGTTTCCCGTTTCGGTGCGATCGCCATGGCTTCCTCGCTCGACCAGATCGGCCCGTGCTCCCGCACCGTGCTCGACGCGGCTCTGCTCCAGGAAGTGATCGGCGGCCACGACAAGCGTGATTCCACGTCCATTCCGGAAGGCCCGCGCCCGATGGTGGCGGCCGCCCGCGAAGGCATGAAGCGTGATCTGAAGGGCCTCAAAGTCGGCCTGATCAAGGAGCTCGGCGGCGAAGGCTTCCAGCCGGGCGTTATGGCACGTTTCAACGAGGGCGTCAAGAAGCTCGAGGAAATGGGTGCTGAGATCACCGAGGTGTCTCTGCCTCACCTGCCGTACTCCCTCGGTGCGTACTACATCATCATGCCGTCCGAGGTCAGCTCCAACCTGGCCCGTTACGATGGCATGCGTTACGGCCTGCGCGTCATGCCGCCGGCGGGCGTCCCTCAGACCGCCGCCAACATGATGGCCTACACGCGTGAAGCCGGCTTCGGCGACGAGGTCAAGCGTCGTATCATCCTCGGTACATACGCCCTGTCCGCCGGTTATTACGATGCATGGTACGGTTCCGCGCAGAAGGTGCGCACCCTGATCATCGATGACTTCAAGAAGGCTTTCGACAAGGTTGACGTGCTTGTTGGCCCGACCAGCCCGGTCACCGCATTCAAGTTCGGTGAGAAGACTGAAGATCCGATGGCTATGTATGCCATCGATATCACCACCATTCCGGCCAACCTTGCCGGCGTTCCGGCCATGAGCATTCCTGCTGGCCTGAGCGACGACGGTTTGCCGGTCGGCTTCCAGTTCCTCGCTCCGCAGCAGCGCGACGAAGCCATGTACAAGCCTGCTGCAGCTCTTGAAGCAGCTCTCGAGGAGGATTGGAACGGCCCGATCTGGCAGTCCCTGAAGACCCCGTGGCTCGACGGCTTGAACAAGTAAGAAGCATCGGAGGAAAGAAAACAAAATGGCTGAAAAGTTGATGAAGTACGCCGATGCCGTCAAGAAGTTCGACCCGGTCATCGGTCTGGAAACCCATGTTGAGCTGAGCACCACCACGAAGCTGTTCTGCCCGGCCGAAGTCTCGTTCGGCGGCGATCCGAACAGCCAGCTCACCCCGGTGAGCCTTGGTTTGCCGGGCTCTCTGCCGGTGGTCAACAAGACCGCTGTCGATTATGCGATCAAGCTGGGGCTTGCCCTGCATTGCGAAATCGCTGAATGGAGCCAGTTCGCACGTAAGAACTACTTCTACCCGGATATGCCGCGCGATTACCAGATCTCGCAGTACGACAAGCCGACCAACGGCAACGGCTATCTTGATGTGGAACTTGAAGACGGCACTGTGTTCCGCGTGCCGATCGAACGCGCCCACATCGAAGACGACGCCGGTAAGAACACCCACGTCGGTGGTGCTGACGGCCGTATCGAAGGTGCCGATCACTCTCTGGTCGACTACAACCGTGCAGGCGTGCCGCTGATCGAAATCGTAACCAAGCCGATCGAAGGCGCCGGAGACCGTGCCCCCGAAATCGCAGGCGCCTATATGCGCGCCATCCGCGACATCGTGCGTGCGCTGAACATCTCCCACGCTCGTATGGAGCAGGGCAATATGCGCGCCGACGTGAACGTGTCGCTGCGCAACAGCCCGTCCGACCCGTTCGGCACTCGTTCCGAAACCAAGAACGTGAACTCGTTCCGCGGTATCGAGAAAACCATCCAGTACGAGATCCGCCGTCAGGCCGCCATCCTTTCCGAGGGAGGCGAGATCCTGCAGGAGACCCGTCACTGGGATGAGGCTTCGCAGACCACCGCCGGCGGCCGCGTGAAGTCCGATGCCGACGATTACCGTTACTTCCCGGATCCGGATTTGGTGATGCTGCACATCACCAAGGAACACATCGAAGAGATGAAGGCCCAGATGCCGGAAATGCCGCGTGAGCGCCGCAACCGTCTGAAGGGTGAGTGGGGCTTCAACGATCTGGAGATGCGCGACGTGCTCAATGCCGATGCCCTGGATCTGCTTGAGGAAACCGTCAAGGCCGGTGCCACTGCAGCCGGTGCCAAGAAGTGGTGGCTGGGCGAGCTGAGCCGTGAAGCCAATAACAAGGGCGTGAGCCTCGAAGAGCTGCCGATTACTCCGGCCGATGTGGCTGAAGTCGAGAAGTTGATCGCCGACGGTAAGCTCAACGACAAGCTGGCCAAGCAGACCGTCGCAGGTGTGCTCGCCGGCGAGGGCACTCCGGATGAGGTCGTCAAGAAGCATGGCTTCCAGGTCGTGTCTGATGACGGCGCTCTTGAAAAGGCCGTGGATGAGGCTCTCGCAGCCAATCCTGACATCGTTGAAAAGCTCAAGAGCGGCAACATGAAGCCGATGGGCGCCATTATCGGTGCCGTCATGCGCGCCACTCGCGGTCAGGCTGACGCGAAGGCCGTCACCAAGATCGTGATGAGCAAGATCAAGTAACGTTTACGACGATTACTTGCGATTGCTGAACCGCATGAAAACGCACGTTCCAAAAAACTTGGAACGTGCGTTTTCTTATCTTTCCGAAAGAAAGGGAAAGAGCATAATCGCCAGTTGTTTTTCTTACTATCACCGACGTGTCTTTCAATACCAAGTTATGCTGATAGAGGAAGATGTACAACGATTGCCGCCGCGCCAATTCACAGCTGACGTACAGTCGGGTACAATACCCTCGGTATGGGTGCGGCGACGGTCGTGCCTGCAATGACGTAGGGGACAGGAAAAATGCCAGAGAATCTTGAGGTTGCAGCACAGGGGCAGTCGGACCAGCAGTCGCGTGAGCTGCCGAAACGTATCATCGTGCCGCCTATCAAGGGCGAGATGGTGCATCTACGCCCGGCCGTGATCGAGGATCTCGACCGCATGGACGCCATCGAGGCGTATGTCGGCGCTTCCGGAATCACCGGTAAGGACCGGGTTGCCGAGCGTGGCGCGGTGCGTGCATGGGTGCGTCGTTCCGTGGCATGGTCCCAAGGCGAGGCTCCGTTCGAATCCGGTGTGGGGGACCCGGAATCACGTCGCACGATCGCATGGTCCATCGTCACCGAAGCCGATCATGATGGCGATGGTGAGATTGACGCCGCGAATTCCGACAATGTGATCGGTATGATTTTCCTGATCGATATTGACGGTTGGGCTCGTTCCGCCCGCATACAGGTGGTGCTTGGTAAGGATTACCGGGGCCGTGGCTATTCGCGAGACATCATGCCGCGCGTGATGACGTACGGTCTTGCGCCGGAGCCGGCAGGCCTTGGCATGCATCGCATTTGGGTTGCTGTGCCCGAGCAGAACACGCGTTCCGTGTCTGTGTACCAGTCGTTGGGATTCGTGCCTTCCGGCCGCTCCCGCGACGCCCTGTGGAACGCCTCTCAGAACCGTTACCAGGATCTGATCGTTATGGACACGCTGGTTGACGAGTTTGATCCGATCCGCTCGCTTGACGCGTTCGGCATGCACGTGATCGAAGACAATCCGGGCGTCAAGGAGGCCTTGAGCGCACGCGAGCATTCGATCGCCATTCGACTGAATGAGAAGGATCCCACGAAACCTGATGCGGAAGGTGTGGGCGCCGACGATGCTGCGGCGGTTGCGCAATCCGTGCGGGAAGTTCTTTCTGACGGTGCGGATGATGTGGCTGCGTCCCAGCGGAAGAACGTCGAAGGCGTGGATGCTGCGCGGCAAAGCGAGCGTGACGATCGTAAGTCCGTTAATGGTGATGCCGATGTCGAAAACAGCTGGCCGTATACGGCTGGCGAGCGCAAGACGTCGAAGGAAGCTTGGTGGCGTACGCTCGGTCGTGGTCGCAAGCGTGATGTGGAAGGTAAGTGATGAGCGCCGAGGATCTCGATAACTACGAAACCGACGCAGAACTGGCTTTGTATAAGGAATATCGCGACGTTATTAAATTATTTACTTACGTTGTTGAGACGGAACGTCGTTTTTATTTGGCAAATAAAGTCGATTTCAACGTACGTTCCGCCGGTCAGGACGTGTATTTCGACGTGCGTTTGACCGACGCGTGGGTGTGGGACGTCTATCGTTCCAGTCGTTTCGTCAAGAACGTGCGTATCGTCACTTTCAAGGACGTCAATGTCGAGGAAGTGCAGAAAACCGATATCGACATTCCTGATTCCATATAGTCGATATGGTCGCGATCGCTTTGCTCGGTCTGATATTGCCTTGTTTGTTTTAGACTGCTTGGTTCGGTATTGCCTGACTTGGCTTGATTTTGTAAGCATTCGCACAAGATGCGATGTTCGTTTCCCTACCCTCGGGTAGACTATCAGGGATTTTTGTTTTCATAAGGAGACCTCAAAGTGACGCAAAAGCAATCCGTGGTGATTATCGGCGGTGGCCCTGCAGGCCTGACCGCCGCTTGGGAGCTCATCAAGGACGGTGGCTCCGAGAACTACGACGTGACCGTGTTGGAAGCGACCCGCGAATTCGGCGGCATCTCCCGCACCGTCAAGCATGATGGCAACCGTATGGATATTGGCGGCCATCGTTTCTTCTCGAAGGACGAACGCATCATGGATTGGTGGAAGGGGGTCCTTCCATTGCAGGGTGCGCCAAGCTATGATGACAAGAAGCTCGGTCGTGAGCACGATATGGAACCGGGCGGCCCGGATCCGGAAGTCGAAGACAAGGTGATGCTCAAGCGTCATCGCGTGTCTCGTATTTACTGGAACCGCCACTTCTTTGACTACCCGATTTCCCTGAGCGCCAACACGTTGAAGGCCATGGGGCCGAAGCTTACGTTGGTTGCCGGTTTCAGCTATCTGAAGTCCATGGTGCACAAGCTGCCGGAAGACAATCTGGAGAACTTCTACATCAATCGTTTCGGCCGCAAGCTGTATTCCATGTTCTTCGAGGGCTATACCGAAAAGCTGTGGGGGCGCCATCCGTCCCAGATTTCTGCTGATTGGGGTGCGCAACGCGTCAAAGGCCTGAGCATTATGGGCGTGTTGAAGAACGCGTTCCAGAAGCTCCTGCCGAAGAAGCGCAGCAATGCTGAGGTCGAAACCTCGCTGATCGAGGAATTCTGGTATCCGAAGTATGGTCCGGGCCAGCTGTGGGAAACCGTTGAGGCCAACTGCGAGGCGGCTGGCGTGAAGGTCATCACCGACGCGAATGTGGTGGAGATTCGCCAGGCCGACGGCAAGATCGCTTCCGTAGTGTATGAGGATTCCGAGGGCAACCGCACCGAAATGACGGCGGACGACTTCATTTCCTCCATGCCTGTCAAGGACCTCATCAACGCTGTGGACGCTTCCAGCAAGCCTGCGCCGAAAGACATGACCGAAATCGCCAACGGTCTGCCGTACCGCGATTTCGTGACCGTAGGACTGCTCGTCAAGCACCTGCGTCTGCCAAACACCACCGACATTCCCACCCTCGGCAATCCGCCGATCGTGCCTGATTGCTGGATTTACGTGCAGGATCCGGGTTACAAGGTCGGCCGCCTGCAGATCTTCAACAACTGGAGCCCGTACCTGGTCAAGGACGTAGACAACACCGTGTGGATCGGCCTTGAATACTTCTGCGAAGAGGGCGATTCCTTCTGGAACATGTCTGACGAGGAGGCGAAGAAGTTCGCCATCCAGGAGCTCACCCGCATGCAGATCATCAACGGTCCGCAGGACGTGATCGATTCCCATCGTGAGCGCGTGAAGAAGGCATATCCGGCCTATTTCGACACGTACGACCGCATGTCTGAGCTCGTGGAATACCTCGATTCCTTCGGTAATCTGTACTGCGTCGGACGTAACGGCCAGCACCGCTACAACAACATGGATCATTCCATGGCCACCGCCATCGAGGCTGTCGGCAATATCAAGAATGGCAAGACGTCCAAGAAAAACGTGTGGTCCGTCAATACCGACAAGAGCTACCACGAGGAAAAGTAAGCTTCGGTAAGTCCGACATACTGTTGTTGCAGACAAAGACCCGTCGTGTGATCGCATGACGGGTCTTTTGCATTGTGATTTGTGATTTGCGGTTGGCGTGAATACGTTGGCACGCCTGCGTTGCGTTGGTCTGGATAACGTTGTATGGTTAGAAAAGTTCGAAAACCGTGATATTTCGCGGCGGACTTTCAGTGGCGGAACATTTCCGTATCTCTTTTTTACAGCTGTCGTGGGCGTGTGCCTGCGGAAGCTAGGGGAAAGGCAAAAACCAGTGGCAACCAGCCCGAATCTTGAAGACATGAAACTGCCTGAGCTCAAGGAGCTCGCCAAGCAGATGGGCCTTCGTGGCACCTCCACCATGCGTAAGCCGGAACTTATCGCGACGCTTCAGGCCGCCCGTTCCGGTGGCGAGGCGCCGGCCGGCGTGACCGTACGCGCTCCGAAGTCCGCAGCGTTCACCGCTTCGGCAGCTCAGGCCGCAACTCCATCCGCAGACGCTGAGGTCGCGGCTGGTAAGGCCGAAGAGGCCGACAAGCCTGCTGAGGCTGCCGCAGTCAAGGCTGATGATGCTGAGAATTCTGAAAAGACGGCTTCCAAAACCTCTGGAAGGACCCGCGTCGAGCGCACTGAGCGTTCCGAGCGTTCCAGCCGCCGCAAGCAGGACGAAGCGCCGGCAGGCAAGGATGCCGCGGACGTTATGGCCGCTGTGAACGCTTTGGATAGCCTTGACGAGGCTCCGAAGCGCCGTCGTCGCCGTGACACAGAAGCGGCTACCGATCTGCTCGCCGAATTGGGACTGGATGATGCTTCGCCGAAGCAGGACGATCGTCGTCGCCATCGCAAGGACGATGAGGTCGATGCCGAGCCGCGTCGTCGTCGCCGTGTAGCGGAGGAGCCGAAGGATGAGGATGTCGTGCGCGATCTCGACGACATTCTCGCCACGCTGCCTTCGCAGGGCAACGAGGACGACGAGCGCCATGGCGAAACTGAGGATGGCGATTTTGCACGTCGTGTCCGTGGTCGTGCCAGCGACAGGGGAGATCGTGCGGATCGTCGCGGACGCCGTCTGCGTGGCCGTGACCGCGATTATGACGAGCGTGACGATCGTCGTGGCCGTAACAGCGATCGCAATGATCGCAATGATCGTGCCGACCGTAACGATCGCACGGAGCGCAATGTCGAACGAGAACAGCGCCACGAGGAGCCGAAAGAGGATCTCGTGCCAGTCGCAGGCATCGTCGACGTGCTTGATTCTTACGCTTTCGTGCGCACGTCCGGCTATCTGCCGGGACCGAACGACGTGTACGTCTCCATGGGCCAGGTCAAGAAGTACGGCCTGCGCAAAGGCGACGCAGTGCACGGTTCCATCCGCACCCCGCGTGAGGGCGACCGTCGTAACCAGCGTCAGAAGTTCGTACCGCTGCAGTCCATCGACTCCATCAACGGCATGACCGTCGAGGCCGCGCAGAACCGTCCGCAGTTCAACAAGCTCACCCCGCTGTACCCACAGGAGCGTCTGAAGCAGGAGACCGCGCCGAGCAAGCTCACTGGCCGTCTCATCGATATTGTGGCGCCGATCGGCAAGGGTCAGCGTGGCTTGATCGTGTCTCCACCGAAGGCCGGCAAGACCATCACCTTGCAGAACATCGCCAACGCGATCGCCACCAACAATCCTGAAGTCCACCTGATGGTCGTGCTCGTGGACGAACGCCCGGAAGAGGTCACCGATATGGAACGTACGGTGCAGGGCGAGGTCATCTCCTCCACCTTCGACCGTCCGGCCTCCGACCACACCACGGTCGCCGAACTCGCCATCGAGCGTGCGAAGCGCCTCGTGGAGCTCGGCCAGGACGTGGTGGTACTGCTCGACTCCATGACCCGTCTAGCCCGCGCCTACAACATCGCGGCCCCGGCTTCCGGCCGTATCCTTTCCGGCGGTGTTGACGCCCAGGCGCTGTACCCGCCGAAGAAGTTCTTCGGTGCCGCCCGCAACATCGAAAACGGCGGTTCCCTGACCATCATTTCCTCCGCTCTGGTGGAAACCGGTTCCAAGATGGACGAGGTGATTTTCGAGGAGTTCAAGGGCACCGGCAACATGGAACTGCGCCTAAGCCGCGAACTGGCAGACAAGCGCCTATTCCCGGCCATTGACGTGAACGCTTCCGGTACCCGCCGCGAGGAGCTCATCACTGATCCGCAGGAACTGCCGATTATCTACCGTCTGCGCCGACTGCTTGGCGGTCTCGAACCTGAGCAGGCCTACCAGACGCTCGTGCCACGTCTGAAGAAGACCGCGACCAACCGTGACTTCATGGCGTCGCTGATTCAGCAAAGCAGCAATAACGCGAATAACGGCAGCAATTGATCGCAATTAGTCGCGAGTGATCGCAATTTGCGGTAAGCAAGCCAAGGGTCGTATGGCAATCGTCATACGACCCTTTCGCATATCCTCAGGGCATTGCAGATGCATGGGTGATCACGTTGTGGACATGCGATACATAAATTCCGACATGCTAAAAAATACGAAAACAAAAGTTGAAAGACGGAAATCATATTGCCTTACAAGGGGAGATATGTAAAAAATAAAAGACAAGTGATTGAAAATCGAAATTCGTAGGAAATGTTACGAAAATGCGGTTGACGGATTGTGTGTTGGGGTGGGTATGGTAATGGACGAACTGTGAGCTGCATAGGGGGAGTCGGTCCCGCCGGGCCGGTGCAGAATGCTTGTTGGAAAGGGGTATGTATGACAGGCAACGGCAACGAACCCGACACCACGCACGCGAACGTGGGCCAATTCGACGACATCGACGAGACTATTCTCCGCATGTTGGAGGAGGATGGCCGCGCCACGCTGTCCCAGCTTTCGGACGCTACGGGACTGTCGATTTCCGCGGTGCAGTCGCGCGTACAGAAGTTGGAACGTCGCGATGTGATTCTCGGCTACAAGGCCGTCATCGACGATGAGAGGCGCGGGCTTGCTGTGCGCGCCTATATTGCGGTGACGCCGATCGACTATTCCAAGGAATCCGAGATTCCCGACAAGTTGCAGGATATCGACGGCATTATGTCATGCGATTCCGTTGCCGGTTCTCCCAGCTACATGCTGACAGTGCGTACGGCCTCACCAGGCAAGCTTGAGGATCTGCTGAATGTCATTCATCAGACGGTGCCGGTGAGCACTGAAACCACGATTGTGCTGCAACGGTACTTCTCCAAGTGACATTTGCGCGGTAGTCTTGTATGCATGAGCGATAGCGAACACGACTGGCTTCGGCCAGAAGAAGAACACGAAACCGAAACCATCATCGATGCGAGTACCGCGCAAAGCAATCCTGAGGTCGCCGACGCCGTGGCGAAAATCGCCGCGTTGCGCCAGTCAATCGACAATGTCGATACGGCCATCGTCTCCCTGCTGGCGGAACGCTTCAAATACACGTCCCAAGTGGGCGTGCTGAAGGCGCGTGCGGGCTTTGCGCCGGCCGATCACAAGCGTGAGAACTACCAGATTGAACGTCTGCATCGCATTGCCGTCGACGCGGGTCTTGACCCTGATATCGCCGAAATGTATCGCGAATTCGTGGTGACCGAAGCCAAGCGTAGGCATAAGCGCATTGCCGAAAACGGTGGAGATCCGGGCGTGCTCGACGTATTCGCCTGACCTGTCTGTTTTCGGTGGAAAACAAGTATTTCGGGGCATGCCGGGCATTACATTGAATGCTTTGGAATGGAATTACGATTGCGATTGCGAGGTCCGGCATGCGTCACACACTCACGATTCATCCACTGGATGTCCGTCGCCATCTTTCCGCGGCTACTGCTGTGGTGCTTGTCGCTGCGATTCCGGTCGCGGCCGTCGAAGCGGCCAATGTGGCGACGTTCGTGCGGCAGAACAGGCAATATGCGGTCGAGGTGACGCAAAGTGACGTGATGAGCGCATACGAATCCATCGATAAGCCTGGCCGTCTTTTCCTGACCCAAAGCGGAACTTCTGCATCGCACGCATCACAGCGCATTCCCAAAGGCACTGTGGCAATGCCATGGAAAGTGTCCGCCACATTCACTCTTGACGGTCCCAATGTGAGCGCTTCCGAAATTTCCGGCGCTTCCGGAATGGTTGGCGTGCGCATCTCCCTGCATGCCGTTGATGCCGGCAAAACGGCCGATTTGACGCCGATCGTCGCTTTCACCATCCCCAGCCGCGTCGGCAATGACGTGACCTCTGATGACGGTGTGGTCGTTTCGTCGGACAACACTTCGACACTGGTGGCCGCAGCCGGCAAACCCGGTGAGGATCTGACATTTAACACGTATGTGACGGCGAATCGCTTCTCCATGAGCTCGCTGGCCGTCGCCGCGGTGGATGGCGATGTCGGCCAATCGCTGCCTGATCTCACCAAGCGTGCGGCGACGCTGGTAGACGGGTTGACCAACGTTGGTTCGCAGCGCAATCGCAAGCTCATTTCTCAACTGGAAAAGCTTCGGGACAACGAAAAAGCGATCGCCAAACAGACCATCTCAACGCGTTCCAAAGCGCATGAGCAGGCGTTCGACACCTATGTCGAGGCGTACGTCGGCTCGTATACCACGCATCTGTCCGGCTCACTCGGCAATTCCACGCAGCTGTCCGCCATTCTCGGCACCGCATCCGAGTTGAACGGCGACACCCCCGTAGCCAAGTCCGTGGCGGATCTTGCCAACGCCGTCAACGACGTGAGCGCCGCCTACCGACATATTGGTGCCGCTGATGCGGTCGACGAGGTGATCCGCACCATCGAACAGCGCGGCACATCCGGGCTGGTGAGAGAGCTAGGCAAACGCGCGGGTGAGGAGCAGCAGCGCGGCTCCAAGGATTACAGCGTCGGCCAGTCACAGCTGTCCTCCGCGATGATTCCGTATTCGATGGACTTCACCGACGCATACACGGCTCGACTCAAGGAACTGGGCGCCACCACCGGCACCGCATCCGAATACGAAAACCAGGCGATCGCCGACGTGCGTGCCGGCATCAAGGGCAATGAGAAGCTCAAAACCGCATCTGACAAGGTCTCCGCCGCGATGACCGCGTTGGCGGACGCTAGCGAGCACATCGGGCAGGCCAGTGCGTTCCATCAGATCATCGTGCGGTTTGCTGACCAGCTGGATCCGGATGACGAGACATCGGATTCCAACGCTGCTGACGGCTCTTCGGTGCTTGATTCGATACGCGCCGTTTCGGCTGGGCGTGCGTTGTGCGCGAAGGCCGAGAAGTCGCGTGCCAAGGCTCAGCACAAGGCGGAACGGGTGCAGGCCAAGGGCGATGCCGCCGATTCCTCCAGCTTGGTTGACGACAAGAACGCCATCAGCATGGACGATGTGATGAGCTATGCGGGTGGATTGCGTCCGTCATTCGGCGCGGCCGCGGACGCCACGTCGAAGAACGTGGCGAAGGTTGGGGGAGTGGATGGCTCCACGAAGAAGGGCGATTCCGCCGCTTCGGATGGCAGTTCCGAATCCGTCGGCTCGATGCCGATCTCGGGCTACGGTTTGGCGAAAAGCGAGTTTGCGCCAAATAATGGCGATTTGATCGACGAGACGGTTGAGTTGGCTGCCGCGGCCGAGATTTTGGACGGTGTGATGCAGTCTGGACTGTCGGCTGGCTCCGTAAAGGCGACTGGCGTCGCGCAGTATTTGCTGGCTGTCCCGATACTGTAGATTGGCTGTTTCCGCTGGTGGGTGCGATTTGTGGTTGTTTTGGCGTGGCCCCCGTTCATGAATAAGAGCGATTTGGATTGGTTTTCCCGGTTTTTTTCGGATACGGGGGTGCGTATTTCGGCTTGGAACGCCGCTTTGATGCCCTCTTTCGTGCGTTGACTGCGATTGCGCATCGGGAATGCGGCTTTTTCGAGTACGGGGGTACATATTCTGGCAGGGAATGTGATTTTCCGGTTTTTCGAATGCGGGGCAATACAAAAGGAGGCTTTACCGTCAGCCGGCAGTCCCGTGAGAACTGCCGGCCGATATGATTTCAGAAGATTACTTCTTAGGTTTCTTTGCCGGCGGCTCGCCCAGCTCGCTTTCAGCGATTGTCACGTCGGTTGCGGCCTCGTCCTCGCCTTCGGCTGCTGCTGCAGGCGAGGTGAAGGAGATCGGTCCGGTCACACGACCGGCTTCGGCGATATCGTCCAATGCGCTTTCGATGGACTTGCGTGCCTCGTCGGAAACGCCCAGCTGCACGGAAAGGATCGGAGTCTTCATCGAAACCTTGGCCTTCGACTTGATGCCACGCAGCGCTGCCAGAGCTTCACCGGCATGGGTGAGCAGCTCCGGGGAGACGGCTGCTGCGGCCGCATCGTACGTTTCAGCCTTCGGCCATGCGGCGTGGTGCACGGAGCCTTCGCCCTCATGCATCCAGCTCCACACTTCTTCGGTGGCATACGGCAGGTACGGTGCCAGCAGGCGTGCGAAGGCATCCAAGCCCAGTCCCAGTGCGGTGCGGGCGGACTTCACAGCCTTCTCGCTCGGCACGCGGCCGGTGGCGTCGGCGGTGCCGTATGCGCGGTTCTTAACCAGTTCGATGTAATCGTCGCAGAACTGCCAGAAGTAGTTCTCGATGACTTCCAAAGCCTTGGAATGCTCGTAGTTGTTGAGGCTTTCGGTGGCTTCGCGCACCACGAGGGCCATCTTGGCCATGGCTGCGCGGTCCAGCGGCTCGGTCACGTCGGCAGGGTTCCAGTTTGCGGTTGCCGGAGCGCCCACATGATGGTTCTCATCCTCACGGCCGATGGCCAGCGCGAACTTGGTGGCGTTGAGCAGCTTGATGGCCAAACGGCGGCCGATCTTCATCTGGCCTTCGTCGTAAGTGGCATCCAGGCCCAAACGTGCCGCAGCGGCCCAATAACGCACCGCGTCGGCACCGAACTGCTTGATCGGCTTGTCTGGCACGACCACGTTGCCCTTGGACTTCGACATCTTCTTGTGGTCCGGATCGAGAATCCAGCCAGACAGGGTGGCATTGGCCCACGGCAGACACTTGTTCTCAAGATGCGCGCGATCCACGGTGGAGAACAGCCAGGTACGGATGATGTCCTGACCCTGCGGGCGCAGATCCATCGGGAACGTGGCATTGAAAATCGCCTGGTTCTCTTCACCTGGTTCTTCCCAACGGGTCACGATCTGCGGGGTGAGCGACGAGGTCGCCCACGTATCCATAATGTCAGGCTCCGCAGTGAAGCCGCCAGGCACATCGCGCTGGTCTTCGCTATAGCCTTCCGGCACATCATCGGTCGGATCGATCGGCAGACGATCTTCGCTCGGCACGATCGGATGATCGTAATCGGCGGTGCCATCTTCATTCACCGGATACCACAGCGGGAACGGCACGCCGAAGAAGCGTTGACGGGAGATCAGCCAATCGCCATTCAGACCGTTCACCCAATTTTCGTAACGCACGCGCATGAAATCGGGGTGGAAGTTCAGTTCGCGTCCGCGTTCGATCAGCTCGGCGTTCAGCTGCTGATCGGTGCCGCCGTTCTTGAGATACCACTGGCGGGAAGTGACGATTTCGAGCGGCTTGTCGCCCTTCTCATAGAAGTTCGTCATACGCTTGGTCGGAGTCGGCTCACCGTCAAGATCACCGGATTCGCGCAGTGCGTCGACGATGACCTTGCGTGCGGAGAACGTCGTCTTGCCGGCGGTCTCCTGGAAGACACGCTTGCCTTCCTCGTCTTCGATCCAATCCGGGGTGTCCATGACGATGCGTCCGTTGCGCTGGATGATGGAACGCAACGGCAGGTTCAGGTCGCGCCACCATTCGACGTCGGTCACGTCGCCGAACGTACAGCACATGGCGATGCCGGCGCCCTTGTCCATTTCCGCAGCCTTGTGCGCCAGAATCGGCACCTTCACATGGAACAGCGGGGAGTAGACGTACTGGCCGAAATACTGCTTGTAACGCTCGTCGTCCGGATGCGCGATCAGTGCGCCGCAGGCCGCCAGCAGTTCCGGACGAGTGGTTTCGATGTAGATCGGAGTGCCGTCTTCGAGACGGAAGGCCACCTTGTGGTAGAAGCCTGGGTATTCGCGGGATTCCAGTTCGGCCTGAGCCACTGCGGTCTGGAAGGTCACGTCCCACAGGCCCGGAGCATCTTTCTGGTACGCTTCACCGCGGGCCAGATTGCGCAGGAATGCCTTCTGCGCCACGCGTTGCGGGTGCTCGCCGATGGTGTGGTAGGTCTGCGTCCAGTCAATGGACAGGCCGAGGGAACGCCACAGCGCCTCGAACTGCTTCTCATCCTGAGCGGTGAGCTTTTCGCACAGTTCGATGAAGTTCTTACGGGAGATCGGAACCTGATCCTTGGCGTCGATCTTCTTGCCATCGGTGCCTTCGAACGGCGGCACGAAATTCGGGTCGTACTTGAGGGAGGTGTCCACGCGCACGCCGTAATAGTTCTGCACACGGCGTTCGGTCGGCAGGCCGTTGTCGTCCCAGCCCATCGGGTAGAACACGTCGTAGCCGTTCATGCGCTTGAATCGCGCGATCACATCGGTATGCGTGTACGAGAACACATGGCCCACGTGCAGGTGGCCGGAAACGGTGGGTGGCGGGGTGTCAATGGAATAGACGGCCTTGCGGTCGCGGGTGCCCTGGAACTTGTAGACTTCGTTTTCGTCCCAGACTCCGCGCCACTTGTCTTCGAGACCGTCCACGCCGACCTTGTCGGGCAGCGGCGTGAGGTTCGCGTTGATGGTATTATCTTGGCTTTCAGTCATAAACGCTAGTCTAGAAAGCGAATGTGACAACTTACGGAACTGCAACCGAATGCCGAAATCGCGAAATAATCGCAGGAAAATCAGTGCAGTTTTATTCTGCTTAATGGAAGCAGTCGGTCGGTCAGATTTTTCGGATATCCCTGTAATTGGTCGCTTACCGCAATGAAATTCTTACGCGTGTACAGCCAGTCGCTTGCCGCGTTCTCGCTGACGGTGCGTGCATACGTGCGCATGCGATCCTGATAATCGCTGTCGTTGGTGGCCGCCATCGCATATGCATATGCTTGCTGCGCATCGCCATTTTCGAAATGGAACATGCTTTGGCCGTCGGTGAATACGCTCGCATCGTTTTCGCCGCTCATAGTGGTGAGCGCGATATTGTACGTGCCGGCGTTCATGCGTTCCGTGATTTGTGCCGCGGAATCAAGCACTTCCAGATTGACGCCGATATTGAGCTGTTCGATCGCCGATTTCACGGTATTGCCGATCTGCTCGTATTTCTTGGGTACCAACAGATCGATATCGGCGATATAGGAGGCGCCGAAATAGCTGCGCATCTGCTGACCTTGTTCAAGATTGTATGGGAACAGTTCGCTCAAGTCCTCATAGCCGTCTTCCAGCGGGCTGATCGGACCGCCGAGCGGCGAATAGGCGTCCGGAGCGTCTTTGGCGATGAATTGGGCGTCGATGGCGTAGCGCGTCATTTTACGGATCTGCTCGTCGGAGAATGGGCTTTCGGCACCGTTGTTGAAGGCGAGCATCACTTTGTCGAAGCTGATGCCGTTGTCGGAATTGATGCCGCTTTGCTGGTTGAGCTCGTCCGCCGCCGATGCGCTCAACGGCAATGCCATGCTGATTTTCTTGGCTTCCATGGCGCTGACCAGGGAATCTTCAGAAGAGTAGTAATACAGGATTACCTGCGATGCTGCGGCTTTGGTGCCCCAATACGAGTCATTGCGTTGCAGCACGATCTGCGATTTCGACGTGCTCGCCACGGTGAACGGGCCCGATCCCACGGCCTTTTTACTGTAATTCGCCTTGCTTTCTTCCTCGTCGTAGACGATGCCGGCACGCCCGCTGAGCGCGCGCAAAAGCCTTGGATTTGGCTGATTAAGCGCGATGACTACTGTGTTTCCGTCAGGATTGGTGATTTCCTTGAGATTGCCGAGCTGGTCGGCACCCACGTAATTATTGTTGATGACGTTTTGCAACGACCAGACTACGTCCGACGAGTCGAGTTTATGCCCGTTGGCGAAGGTCATGTTGGTGTTGAGCGTGAACGTGTAGGTCAGTCCGTCGTCGGAAATCCGCCATGATTTGGCGATTGACGGCTGCAGTTTGTTGGTTTCGCTGCGTGATACCAAGGTCTCGTACACGTTTTCGAGCAGCGCCTGCTCTATTGCAGTGCCCTGTTCGCTGCGGATGTCAGGCGATTCCGGCGCGCTGCCCTGAATACCGATGGCCACGGAGGAGTCGGAAACGAGCGTGGTGAAGGAGGCGATCGGATTTTTGCGGTTCGTCAGCGACCATCCCAGCCAGGTCATGACGCTGAGCATGATGGCGACGCCGAAAAAGACCAGCCACCGCGTGATTTCGGCTTTTAGCTTGGTTTCCCGCCCGTTTTCTTCTTCCATGTTGCCGAGTCTAGTTGACACGTGCTACAGCGGGTGCTGCATCTACGGGGTGATTGTTCCAGTGGGTGGGAGAACCCCCGTTGGAAGGTCCGATACGGAACTACGCTGCGAATGCGCTGGGGCAGGTGTCGTTAAGCGGGCAGTTCAGGCAGTCCGGCTTGCGAGCATGGCATATGGCACGACCGTGCAGTATCAGCCTGTGAGACAGATCAGTCCACTCCTCGGGTGGGAAGCATGCGGTGATCTCGCGTTCAATGGCCTTGGGGTCAGGAGATCCACTCGCCCAATCCGAACGCCAGCGCAGTCGACCGGTCACACGAATCACATGAGTGTCAACAGGAAAACCCGGCACGCCAAAAGCGTTCCCAAGTACTACATTCGCGGTTTTGCGTCCCACGCCTGGCAGACTTGTCAAAGAGTCCATATTTTGCGGCACTTTGCCATCGAACCGTTCGCACAATGCGTAAGAAAGTCCGATGATGTTCTTTGCTTTCGTATGATGAAATCCGATGGAATGAATGATGCTTTCCACACGTTCGGGATTGGCGCTCGCAAGTGCGTCTGGTCCCGGATATTCGTCGAATAATTCCGGTGTGACCATATTCACCCGCTTGTCGGTGGTTTGTGCGCTCAGTACGGTCGCCACCAGCAATTCAAAAGGATTCGAAAAATTCAGCGCGCACTTCGGATGTGGAATCTCCTCGCACAATACTGCGTATTCCTGATGCATGCGTGACAGTCGCGCTTGTTTCGATTCCTTGGGCACACTACCAGTCTACCGTCGTATGAATAGTGCAACTGCTCGCACGAAAGTGAAATAGCCGACAGTCAAATCGCAGACAATTGCAACAATCGCAAGTATTGCAAATCGTCTGACAAGCAAGCGGATAGTAAGAAAATCAGCTTTCGTCCGAAGCGTTACGGGCTGCAGCATCCTTGGCTGCAGCTTCGCTCTCTTCCTCTTCGGGAGGGTCGAAACGATAGCCAACATTGCGCACAGTGCCGATCACATGCTCGTATTCGCCGCCCAACTTGGCGCGAAGGCGACGGATATGCACGTCAACTGTACGGGTGCCGCCGTAATAGTCGTAGCCCCACACCTCCTGCAGCAGCTGCGCGCGGGTGAACACGCGCCCCGGATGCTGTACGAGATACTTGAGGAGCTCGAACTCCTTGTATGCCAAATCGATCGGGTGCCCGTGCAGGCTTGCCGTGTAGCCGTTGGTGTCCACTACCAAGTCTCCGGAGTGGATCATGCCGTCTTCGTTCTGCACGCCCGAGTCACCGGAACCATACATTGCGTTGATCGGCGAGTTGCCGCGCTCCGACACCAGGCGAAGACGTCCCTCAACCTCGGCCGGAGAGGCGGACGCCACTACCACGTCGGCGATGCCCCACTGCGAATTGACCACGGTGAACCCGCCTTCGGTGAGGATGAGCACGATTGGCGTGGAAAGTCCAGAGGCGTGAATCAGGCGGCACAGCGTTTTCGCCGTAGCCAGGTCGTCTCGCGCGTCAAGGAAAAGAATGGTGCTTTCCGGCATTTTCACCAGACTTGCCGCATCCATCGGCAGCACGCGCACGCGGTGGGAAAGCAGCGCCAGAGAAGGAAGCACGGTAGCTGGGTCGCTAGCGAACGTCATAAGCGTCAGATCCGTCACGTTAGCTCCCTTTATCTCTTGTGCTGGTTTTGTATCGTTGCCGCGATTGTACTCTTGTTGTGTGTTATCGGCGTTTCGTTAATTTTATCTGAACTATGTGGACACTTGCGGCTACATTTAATGGTATTGCATACGTAATGACCACATTATGGAAAATCATGAAAAGGGGACGAAATGACCGCCTCTGAAAAAGCTGCCGTCAAGTCGGCTCAGAAAGCCTCGTTCGGTAAGGTGCTTGCCGTCCAAATCGCCGCATATGTGGTGCTGGTTGTGCTTGCGCTGATTCCTGGCATTTCCTATGGGAATACGGAAGAGCCTGCAATCGTGTCGTTCACTGTTGCGGCTTCCGTGGCGATGATTGCGCTGCTTGCCGTGTTCAACCCGTTCCGCGATGGTGTTGTGGGTCATGTGATTTCCGTGGTTGCGGGCTTGCTTTCCGTGGTATGTGCCACGACGGTGATGCTTGGACGTGCGATTTTCCCCGCTGGTTTGGGCAACGAAGACACGTTTTGGATGCAGGAAGGCTGGATTGCCGGTGTTGGCGGTCTGCTGATCCTGCTGATCGTGGTTTCGTTCGGGCGTCAAATGGCGCGTGAGAACCGTACGCATCTGATTCGTTCGCTGTCGCACAATGTTGTGGAAGGCGTTGCCATGATTGGCAGCGCGGGCTGGTGTTTCTTGTCAACGTTGCTGCCGATTCGTTCCGGCGAAAACGCGGCTTCCACCGAGTTTGCCGTGAGCCCGGCGTGGATTGTCTCCGTGATCGTGTCGCTGTTGCTGATCGTTGCGCTCGATGTGTGCTCGTATTGGTGGAATCGTAATGCCGATCCCGATCCACAATCCAAGAATCCGTGGATTGGCATCGCGCTGCTGCCGGTTATGATTTCCGGAATTGTGGTCGGCCTTGCATCGTATGCGAACGTCATACTTTGGTAATGCGATTCTTTCAATCGTGGGAAAGCAATCATAAGAAAATAATCGTTTTTACAATAATCGTAATGCAAAAGTCCGTAATCATGTGCGATCACGGGCTTTTGCTGTAGTTTGTATATCCGTTTTTATCTGACTTGCGATTGTTATGCGAGGAATCCGAGATGTTCCAGCAGTACTTTCACACCGATCAGAATAAGCACGATGCCACCCGCGATCTGTGCGGGCTTCTGCCAGTGCGAGCCGAATGCGCGGCCGATATACAGGCCGGCTGCGGAGAACAGTCCGGTGGTGATGCCGATGATGATCACTGAAATCCAAATGTTCAGCGACATGAATGCGAAGCTGACGCCAACGGCGAATGCGTCGATGCTGCAGGCCACGGCGAGCGGAAGCATGTGTTTCCAATCGAAATCAGCGGTTTCCTTGGCGTTTTCCTCATCCTCTTCGAATGCTTCACGCACCATGTTGCCGCCGATGAGGGCGAGCAGACCGAAAATGATCCAATGGTCAACGGCGGTCACGTATTTGCTGAACGTGGACGCGGCGAAATATCCGAGCAGCGGGAAAAGCGCCTGGAATCCGCCGAACCAGAGGGCGGTTTTGAACGCGTCGAGGCCGCGCAGTTTTTTGATGGTGAGGCCTTTGCCGATGGAAACGGCGAACGTGTCCATAGATACGGAAATGGCTATGAGTAGTATTTGAATCAACATAACTGGTATATGGGTTCATCCCGCCGGTTTTCCACGGGATGGGCCTCGACGGAGTCTCACGTCCGCCTACGCCTAGAGGGGTACCGACATAGAACTGCCGCGCCAGCCAGCGGGCTTTGAATTCTGCGAATACTGTTCGCATGCCGTGAATTACGTGTTCCACTATAGCGGTCCCAGCGAATATGCGTATGTGATATGAGTGTATCCCGCTTGCGGGCTATTTCTTCCACTCGCTGGAGGAATCCGGACACTTGGAGGGTATGGTTTTATCCGTTTTCTTCCAGTATCTGGAGGTTTTGGGACGTTGAGATGGCTTTTGCTGGGGTGATTGTTCCAGTGGGTGGAGGTTTTTGCCCGCTGAGGGGCTGGTTTGTGGGGTGATTCTTCCAGTGGGTGGGAAAATCCGGACGTTGAAAGGTATGCAAAAACAAGAAGCCCGTTGACGTGCGTGAATGCGTACATCAACGGGCTTCTTATGTAAAGTCGTTACCTAGAAAGGGGCGAAATCACTCAGCTTCGGATTCAGCGAGGCGCTTGCGAGCGGCCACGATTTCAGCTTCAGCCTTCTCGGCACCGGTCCAATAATCGCCCGGCAGCACTTCCTTGCCCGGCTCCAGAGCCTTGTACTGCTCGAAGAAGTGCTTGATTTCAGCCTTGTGGTACTCGGAAACGTCTTCGACATCCTTGATGTCGTCGAAACGCACGTCAGCCGGCACGCACAGCACCTTGTCATCTCCGCCAGCCTCGTCGACCATGTGGTACAGGCCAACGGCGCGGCATTCCACCACGCAGCCCGGGAACACGGAGTTCGGAATCATGACGAGTGCGTCGAGCGGATCGCCATCCTCGCCCAGAGTGCCGTCGATGTAGCCGTAGTCATCCGGGTAACCCATGGAAGTGAACAGGGTGCGGTCCAGGAACACGCGGCCGGTCTCGTGATCCACTTCGTACTTGTTCTTGGAGCCGCGCGGAATTTCCACCACGACGTTGAAGGTTTCTGCCATGTCATTTCTCCTTGAGATTGGGCAGTTTACATTGCCAGTAACCACAATACCGCTTTCCACCGAAGTGGAACCGGTATTGTGGCATGAATCGAAACGAATTTCTAGTCGAGCTGACCGAGATTAATCAGATCGATTGAGACTCAATCAGTCTTCGACAACGGTGAGCACGTGTGCCACGTCGGCCCATGGGGCGAGCGAAACGTAGTTGTCGTAACCCCATTCGAAGTCGTGGCCGGTCAGCTCGTCATGCACCTTGAGCGGCTTGTCGGTGGCGAAACCGAAGTCGCCAAGCTCCACATGCACGATGGACTGGTGCGCGTTGTGGCCGTCAAGGTTCACGATCACAATCACCGTGTCTGCCTTGCCGGTGCCGGTCAGCTCGGCCGGGGTCTGGCGCAGGAATGCGATCACGCCCGCATCGTCGCTCGGCAGAATGTGCAGATTGTGGTAGCTGCGGCATGCCGGGTGAGTGTCACGAATCTTGTTGAGCGAGGTCAGCAGTTCGGCGATACCGTACTTTTCGGTGCTGTCCCAGTCGCGCACCTTGACTTCGTACTTCTCATTGTCAATCTGCTCTTCGAAGCCCGGACGCTGCTTGTTTTCGATAAGCTCGTAGCCGTTGTAAATACCCCAGCTCGGGCTGCCCATAGCGGCGAGCACCGCACGCACTGCGTGACCGGCGATGCCGTTGTCGCGCACGTAGGCGGTGAGAATATCCGGAGTGGTGGGCCAGAACGTGTTGTGCTGGTAGAAGCCGCCATCGCCGTTGGTCTCTTCGAAGTACTCTTCGAGCTCTTCCTTGGTGTTACGCCATGGGAAGTAGCAGTGCGACTGCGTGAAGCCCGCATAGCTCAGCGCGCGCATCATGCCCGGACGGGTGAACGCCTCGGCGAGGAACAGCACTTCCGGGTGCTTCTTCGTGACGGCGGCGATCACATCCTGCCAGAAACGCACCGGCTTGGTGTGAGGGTTGTCAACGCGGAAGATCGTCACACCCGCCTTGACCCACAGGTCCATAATGCGTTCGACTTCTTTTTCGATGCCTTCCATGTCGGCATTGAAATCGATCGGGTAAATATCCTGATACTTCTTCGGCGGATTCTCGGCGAATGCGATGGTGCCGTCCGGCTTGGTGCGGAACCAGTTCGGATGCGCCTTAACCCACGGGTGGTCAGGAGAGCACTGCAGAGCGAAATCAAGCGCGATTTCCAAGCCCAGCTCGTGGGCACGCTCGCAGAATGCCTTGAAATCGTCCATGGTGCCAAGCTGCGGGTCAACGGTGTCGTGGCCACCCAGTTCGGAACCGATGCCGAACGGAGAGCCCGGATCGTTCGGGCCGGCTACCAGGGAATTGTTGCGTCCCTTGCGGTTGGTTACGCCAATCGGGAAGATCGGCGGCAAATACACAATGTTGAAGCCTTCGGCTGCGGCACGTTCCAAGCCGGCGATTGATGTCTTGAGGTTGCCGGGAACGATCTTGCCGTCTTCGCCGTAGTAGGCACCTTCGGAACGCGGGAAGAACTGATACCAGGAAGCGAAGCTGGACTTCGGGCGTTCCACGCGGAAACGCTGCGGATTCGACTCGGACAGGCCGTCGCGCAGCGGGTTGGTTTCGTGCAGCTGCTCGATGTCGCTGCTCTGGGCTGCGGCGAGACGCTCTTCGGCGCTCAGCGACTTGTCTCCCATGGTCTTGGAGGCGTCGCGCAGCACCTTCTTGTCGGCTGCGGAAAGCTTGGAATCCTTCGCATCGGCCCAACGCGCGAGCAGTCGTGCGCCGGATTCCAGCGCATTCTCCACGTCGTCATTCACTTCAACCTTGATGATGGCGTCGTGCAGCCAGGACTGGTAGGTGTCTTCCCAGCCTTCAACCACGATCTGCCATTCACCCAGCTTGCGCTTGACGGTGGCATAGTCGGCATCCCACGGCTTCAGATCGCTGTGCTCGCCGATCTTGACCATGGCTTCCCAGCGATCAAGACCCGGATTGGTGCAGGTCATGGCGAAACGTTCAACCTCGCGGCCGCGTGCGCTGCGTACGGACACGGTCGCTCCGGCCTTGGTGCGGCCTTCGATGAACACTTGTGCGGTGACATTGAATGCTTCGCCGAGCTCCACGCGTGCTGGGAACAGGCCGTTCTCAACGTTCGGGGTGATGTCGAGCACGTTCACGCGGCCGAACTGTTCGGGGCTGGTGCGTTCGATGACGGGGGCTGGGGCTTCGCCTACGACTTGTGGTGAGGCGGTCTTCGCCTTGGCGGTGCGCTTGCGAGCGGTGGATGCCGTAGGTTTTTTGGCGGCAGTGCGCTTGTTAGGCGTCTGAGACATTGATGACTCCGCCTTAGCGGTCGTCTTCTTGAGGGTTGATTGCTTGGTTGTGGTGCGCGGTTCCGCGCTGTTATCTTCTTCTGCCATAACGCCGATTATAGATGAGGAAAGGTGGATTTGGTGAACTATCTTCTGATCAGCGATTTTCCGCCCTTTGTGGATAACTTCTTGACTTAAGTTTGGCAAAACGTTTTTTGTGGATAAGTCGCGGTTTTCAACAGGCAAAGTTATCCACAGAATGCCGAAAAAATACGTCCTCCGACCACAACCCCTGAAAAAGGCCATGTGGTAATCGCAAGTATGTAAGTCTGTTGAATCACGGCAACAACGACGTGCATATCGAAAGGACGATGCAATGAATGTTATGAAGCGACGTATGCTTGCGATTCTGGCCGCGGTATTGGTGGCCTGCGCCATAATCGTAGCGATGACATGCCCGGCAGCGCTGGCCGCCGAACAGCTGCTACGTGCGAACGGCAAGCATCACAACTATTTTCTTGATGGAAAACCGTATGTGATCGGGGTGAACGCGGAATCGAGATCGGGCAAATTCTATTATTGCCGGCAAATCGAACGCATGACCGACTATAAGGTGACTGAAACCACCACCGTGGAAAATACGGAAGCGGCGCGGCGCCTTGCATGGCTGCTGTCCGAATATCAACATGACGGGGAACCGGTGCTCACGTATGCGGCGATCGGCGTGCTGGTGCACCGCAACTATGACGACCAAAAGGTGTGGGCCAGGCATGAGCAATACCTCTTCTCGGTGATGGACGAGCTGGAGAGCAAGGTCAACGAGCTTTGGGAGGAGGCTGCGAACAAGTTGCCGGTTTCTTCGAGGGTGACGCGTGATGATCGGCAGGGATTGCGGTCCGGAAGCCTGTTCGTGCAGTTGCTGGATGCGAGTGGACAGCCTGTCGAGGGCGTATTCACGGCGACGATCGAAGGTCCGGCCGTGTTCGACGAAGATGACGAGCCCACGGCAGTCGGCTGGGCCGAACTGGAGGGAACCACCGTGTATTGGCATGCAACGGGCGCCGGCGAGGTCAATATCAAGGTCGGATACCAGTCCGTGGGATTGGATGAGGCCGTCACCGCGCAGAAAATGATGGTGCTGAACGATGTGGTGGAACGTGAGGATAGCCTGTTGACGTTCAATGTCGATAACCTTTATGCCCCTGAGCAGGAAATGCCTCAGACAGGAAGTTCGATGGGGCTGGTGTTGGGTTTGGCAGCTGCCGTGATGTGCTGCGGGGCGTTCATGCTATATGCCGTTCGTCGACGATGATAGGTGGCGATGATGCTGCTTCATGGAGGCGAGTTTGCGGAACTTGGCTGAATATGCTGAAGGAAGCCAGCGAAAAGAACGTGGCGAAATTCGAAACCTGTGAACAGTCCGACCAGCTGCCATGTCCAGATTTTGCCTGGATTCTGTTAAGTAATCGGCTTGGCCAAGATTCGGTAGGAAAACAAAAAAGTCAGGAACCACTATGGTTCCTGACTTTCATTGGTAGCGGGGCATGGATTTGAACCATGGACCTCTGGGTTATGAGCCCAGCGAGCTACCGAGCTGCTCCACCCCGCGTCGGCTTGTCTTCAAGACAGCTCTATTAACTTTACGATTACTTTCAAATATGTCAAATCGGCGTGTCGTACTCGTTCGACCGTGTGAAATAGCGTCACAAATAGCGCGTTATCCATTTTTCCTATACCTGTTTCGACCGATCGCCGGCGCAGGGGAGTGCGCCATATCCGACTCCGCACCATAATAGAAGCATGCCTATCAAGATTCCCAGCGGCCTTCCGGCCAGAGACATTCTCGACTCCGAGCGCATTTTCGCGCTAGAAAAGCCCGAAGCGGAGCGTCAGCGTGTGCGCCCGCTCAAGCTGGTGATCCTGAATCTCATGCCGAAGAAGGTTGAAACGGAAACACAGCTGCTCCGCCTGATCTCGAAGAGTCCTCTGCAGGTGGAGATCGATTTCATGAAGACCTCCACGCATGAGGGTACGCATGTGAGCGCCGACCATTTAGTAAAGTTTTATGAAAACCTCGACGCGTTCCAAGACAATTATTACGACGGCTTCGTGGTGACGGGTGCTCCCGTCGAGCATCTTGATTTCGAGCAGGTCGATTATTGGGATGAGTTCAAGAAGATTCTCGACTGGGCTTCCACGCATGTGTTCTCCACCATGTATTTGTGCTGGGGTGCGATGGGTGCGCTCAATTACCGCTATAACGTGCGTAAAGAGAATCTTCCGGAGAAGATTTTCGGTGTGTTTCCACAGTATTTGCAGGATGAATACTGCTTCCTGACGAACGGTTTCGACGAGATCTGCCTGCAGCCGCATTCTCGCCTTGCGGGGGTGAACGAAGGTGATGTCGCCCGCAATCCCGAATTGCAGGTGCTTACGTGGGGTCCAAAATCCGGTCCTGGTCTGATCGCCACCCGCGATTTTTCGGAGGTGTTCGCGCTTGGCCATTGGGAGTACGGCAAGTACACCTTGGCTGAGGAGTATGAGCGCGATATGAAGAAGGGAATGACGAACGTGCCGTTCCCCGAAAACTACTTCCCGCATGACGATTCGCAGCTTGAACCGGTGTTCGCGTGGCGCGCCCACGCGAATCTGTTGTGGCGTAATTGGCTGAATTGGGTGTATCAGACCACGCCATACGATTTGAGCGAGGTTCCGCAGCTTCGTGCGCAGAAGCGTCTTGGCACGGATCGTTCGATTCGCCATCAGCCGGGTTCGCCGCGTGTCGATGCGTTCGCGCCGTTCGTGCGCGACGGCTACGGCGTGATCCACGACTGAATCCAAGGTCCCTTCCGTAGTATTGCGGAAGCCATCGATGCGTTGAATATGTGATAATTCGCGTGACGCGAATCGCGTGATTGTGTGCATCTTTTTGTTTGTATCAATCGCATTCGTCTGCGATTTATCGGTGTTGAGCTGAATCAGTTTTTAAAGATTTTCTGACACTCGATAGACATAGTGAAACGTTTTACCGACAACATGCGGTATGCTGGATAACGTCGACTACCCGACGAATCACAGAGCCGTGTCTAGTTAGTCCAGCTTGAAGCGAAACGCCGGAAAAACCAAATGGCCGTAAGGAAAACCCCAAGTGTGTGGACGTTGTCTAGACACGGGCTAATAATCCTATCCAGCCATTCGGAGTCGAATGCGTCGCACGGGGCTCCGGTCGCGTCGATGCATACTTCGAAGTACGCTTTGGTTAAGTAACCAGAACGTCACATTCGACTCGGTTGTTGGGTTAAACTAACAGCTGACACAAGAGCAGGAGGCGTGAATGATTGGTGCATTGGGAAAAGGCATGCTGACCATCGCTGATGGTCCCGAGATGCCCAGTGTCGATGACTTCCTTCCCGATCCGTTCGTTTTTCAGGGCACGCCGTTCGCCATTAACCGCATCATCCTCGTTCGCATTCTTGCGACCGTCATCATGCTGCTGGTTCTCGGAATTACGGCAAGCCGTGCAAAGCTCATCCCCAGCCGTTGGCAGGGAGCAGTCGAATGGCTGATCGAATTCGTCCGCGACAATATCGTCTATCAGGTGATGGGTGAGCTGCGCGGCAAGCGTTACGTGCCGATGATCACCACCGTGTTCTGCACGTTGCTGGTCTTCAATCTGTGTGGCATCATCCCGGGCTTCAATATCGCGGCAAGCGCAACGATTACGCTGCCGCTAGTATTCGCCATGTGGTGCTTCTGCCAATACTGGATTGCAGGCATTCGTGAAAAGGGTCTTGGCCACTTCCTGAGGGATGAGATCTTCCCGAAGGGTGTTCCGGCTCCGATCTACATTCTGCTGTCCCCGATTCAGCTGCTTGAGCTGCTGATTATCCGCCCATTCTCGTTGACGATCCGACTGTTCGCCAACATGGTTTCGGGCCACTTGATTCTTGCGCTGTGCCTTTCGGCCACGCAGTACTTCCTCATTGATGTGGTGAACAAGGTGTTCATGCCATTCGGCGTCGTCACCTTCGCAGCTGGTATGTTCATGTTCCTGTTCGAGGCGCTGGTCGCTTGCCTGCAGGCTTACATCTTTGCCATTCTGACCACCGCATACATCAACATGAGCTATCCGGAGATCGACTGACCGCCGGCTTTTTAATTGTTGCTTCTTGTCAAGCAATAACCAGAAAGGAAACAATCATGGATATCGTTACCCTCGCTGAGGTTGCCGGCAACCTGAACGTCGTTGGCTACGGCCTCGCCGCTATCGGCCCTGGCATCGGTCTGGGCATCCTGATCGGCAAGACCATCGAAGGCACCGCTCGCCAGCCTGAGCTCGGCAGCCGTCTGCAGACCCTCATGTTCCTGGGCCTGGCATTCGTTGAGGTGCTGGCACTGCTCGGCTTCGTGCTCGCCTTCATCAAGTAAGACTTGATTCAAGGTAACACCGAAGACGCAAACGAACATGAAAGGAGGAAGACACTATGGTGACCGCAGCTAGCGAAATGGAATTGTTCCTTCCGAAAAGCTACGACATTTTCTGGTCGTTGGTCATTCTGATCATCGTCGCCGTGTTCTTCTACAAGTTCTTCCTGCCGAAGTTCCAGGCCGTGTTCGATGAGCGCGCTGCCAAGATCGAAGGTGGCATCGCCAAGGCCGAACAGGCCCAGAAAGATGCCGATGAAGCCAAGACGAAGTATGAGGCTCAGCTGAGCAAGGCGCGCGTCGAGGCATCCAAGATCCGTGACGACGCACGTACGGAGGCATCGCACATCATCGCGGACGCACGTACCCGTGCCGAAAGCGATGCGGCGCAGATCACCGCTACTGCCCAGCGTTCCATCGAATCGCAGCAGCAGCAGGCTCTGGTGAGCCTCAAGGGTGAAGTCGGCGTGCTGGCAACGGCACTGGCCGGCAAGATCCTGGGTAGCAAGCTCGAGAATGACGATGTGCAGTCGTCGATGATCGACCAGATGATCGCCGACATGGACAGCGACAAGAAGTGATCGAAACCTTCAAGAAAGGGAGGTGACCAATGCGAGGAGAAGCATCGCGTATCGCAGATCGCGTTTCGCGTGACTCGCTGGCCCCCAAGCTGCGTAACAGCGGTGAGGACGCATGGCGTATCGGGAACGAGCTGTTCACGATCACCAGCGCGCTTGACCACAACATCCAGCTTGAACGTGCCCTCACCGACCCGTCGCGCCCAGTCGAAGACAAGGTTGCGGTAGTCAAGACCCTGATTGGGGATCAAGCCCATCCACTGGTGATGGAGATTATGTCCGATCTGGTGTCCCGCCGTTGGAGCCGCGTGTCTGATATCGCCAATGCCGTTGAGGATTTCGGCGTTGACGGCATGATGTACTACGCGGACCACACCAATACGACTTTGCAGGTCTCCGTCGAGCTTGCCGAGTTGCATTCCGCACTGCTCAACCTTCCGGTCGTGCGCACCAAGCTGTATGACGCAACCGTTTCCAGTGAAGCCCGTGTCAAGCTGCTGTACAGCCTGATTGGTGACGCGGATTTCACTAAGGTGACCAAGCGCCTGGCCGAGCACGCGACCTGCAATCTGCGCAATCGCCGCTACCTGCAGACCATTCAGTGGCTGATCAACAAGTTCTCCCGCCATATGGGCGAATCGATGGTCACTGTTACCACGGCAACGCCGTTGAGCAAGGAGCAGGTGGAAAAGCTCATCGCCATCTATACGGCGAAGACCGACCATCCGGTGCACATCAACTCTGTGGTCGATCCGACCGTCATGGGTGGCATGCGCATCCAGGTGGGCGACGAGGTCACCGACAACACGGTGGTCGCACAGCTGCAGCATCTTCAGCGCACGGTGAAGGCAACCGCCTGACGGTTCGCCGCACGGTGAACAAGCCTGAAACAAGACTTGACTGAATTTATAAACAACAATAAGGAGTGATCATGGCAGAACTTACCATTGATCCCACCACGATACGCAAGGCGCTCGATGAGTTCGTCGAGTCGTACAAGCCGTCGGACACCCCGACCCAGGAGGTCGGTTATGTCGCGACTGCTGGCGACGGCATTGCGCACGTGACGGGACTGCCTGGTTGCATGGCCAATGAGCTGCTGACCTTCGAAGACGGCACGCTTGGCCTGGCGTTCAACCTTGACGCCCGCGAGATCGGTGTGGTTATCCTCGGCGACTTCGCAGGTATCGAGGAGGGCCAGGAAGTGCGTCGTACCGGCGAAGTGCTCTCCGTGCCCGTCGGCGACGGCTACCTTGGCCGCGTCGTGGACCCGCTAGGCAACCCGATTGATGGTCTTGGCGAGATCAAGACCGAAGGCCGTCGTATTCTCGAGGCCCAGGCACCTGACGTTATGCATCGTCATCCGGTTGACGAGCCAATGTCCACCGGTCTGAAGGCCATCGACGCAATGACGCCTATCGGCCGTGGCCAGCGCCAGCTCATCATTGGCGATCGCCAGACCGGTAAGACCGCTATCGCAATCGATACGATCATCAACCAGAAGCGTAACTGGGAATCCGGCGACCCGAAGAAGCAGGTGCGTTGCATCTACGTGGCCATCGGTCAGAAGGGCTCCACCATCGCATCGGTGAAGCAGTCCCTCGAAGAATCCGGCGCCATGGAGTACACCACCATCGTGGCCTCACCGGCTTCTGATTCCGCAGGCTTCAAGTACATCGCACCGTACACCGGTTCCGCCATCGGACAGCACTGGATGTACAACGGCAAGCATGTGCTCATCGTCTTCGACGATCTGTCGAAGCAGGCTGAGGCTTACCGTTCGATTTCCGTGCTGCTGCGCCGTCCGCCGGGACGTGAGGCATACCCGGGCGATGTGTTCTACCTGCACTCCCGTCTGCTCGAACGTTGCGCCAAGGTTTCCGATGACCTCGGCGGCGGTTCGATGACCGGCCTGCCGATCGTCGAAACCAAGGCAAACGACGTGTCCGCATACATTCCGACCAACGTGATTTCCATCACCGATGGTCAGATCTTCCTGCAGTCCGACCTGTTCAACGCGAACCAGCGTCCGGCTGTCGACGTCGGTATCTCCGTGTCTCGAGTCGGTGGCGCGGCACAGACCAAGGCGTTGAAGAAGGTCTCCGGCACACTGAAGATTTCCTTGGCCCAGTACCGTTCCTTGGAATCCTTCGCCATGTTCGCATCCGACTTGGATGCGGCTTCGAAGGCCCAGCTGAACCGTGGCTCCCACCTGACCGAGCTGCTCAAGCAGCCGCAGTTCTCCCCGTATTCCATGGAACAGGAAGTCGTCTCCGTGTGGGCCGGCACCCATGGCAAGATGGATGACCTGCCGTTGAATGACGTGCTGCCGTTCGAGAAGGCCATGCTGGACTACTTGGACCACAACACCGATATTCTCAAGACCATCCGCGAGACCGAAGACTTCACCGCCGACACCGAGGCCGCCCTCGACAAGGCTGTGGAAGCGTTCCGTGAGACCTTCGTGACCAGCGCGGGCAAGCCGCTGGTCGAGAAGAAGCCTGACATCAAGAACGCCACTCCGGTCGAGCAGGAAAAGATCGTCGCAGGAGAGAAGTGATCCATGGGCTCGCAACTCGCATTGAAATCTAGGATCGCCTCCACCGCGTCGTTGGAGAAAATCTTCAACGCGCAGGAGATGATCGCGTCTTCGCACATCGCCAAGGCACGTGACGTCGCCTTGAACGCGAAGCCGTATACCGATGCGATTTTCGACGCCGTGCAAGCGCTGGTGGCCCATACCCATATCGACCATCCGATCGTGAAGAAGGACGAGGACAACCCTCGCGTGGCTGTCCTCGCTCTCACCTCGGACCGTGGTATGGCAGGACCGTACACCTCCTCGATCATCCGCGAAACGGAATCGCTGCTGGCCCGCCTCGATGCGGCAGGCAAGCAGCCGGAACTGTATGTGTATGGTCGTCGCGGTGTGACGTACTACAAGTACCGCAATCGTGATGTTGCCGGTACTTGGGAAGGCGATACCGACCAGCCCGGCGTAGAAGTCGCAGAGTCCATCTCGAAGGCACTGATGGACGCCTACATGAAGCCGGCGAGCGAAGGTGGAGTTTCCGAACTCTACATCGTGTTCACCGAATTCGTGAATATGGTTGTTCAGAAGGTGCGCGTGCTGCGTATGCTGCCCGTTGAACTCGTGCTTCCGGAACAGCAGGACTCCGGCCCTGTGTCCGAATCCGATGCCGATGCCGCGACCCCGCTTTATGCGTTCGAGCCGAGCGTCGACGAAGTGCTTGACGCGATTCTGCCGAAGTACATCCAGTCCCGTATTCATGAATGCCTGCTCACCGCGGCGGCATCCGAGACTGCAAGCCGACAGAACGCCATGCATACGGCTACAGACAATGCCCGCAGCCTGATCGACGACCTGACCCGCAAGCTCAACGCTTCGCGACAGGCTTCGATTACCCAGGAACTTACCGAAATCATCGGCAGCGCCGACGCGCTGAATAAGAAGGAAGAGTAGGAACGCATATGGCTGAGAATCAGACCACAGCGGCTCCCGAGACGGCTGCAGAGCCGACCGCTGGACGCGTCACGCGTATCCAGGGTTCGGTCATCGACGTCGAATTCCCGGTGGGCCACCTGCCCGACATTTACAACGCACTTACCGTTGAGCTGACCAACACCGCCAACGAAGAGGGCGAAACCACGAAGAAGATCACGCTTGAGGTCGAACAGCACCTCGGCGACTCCACCGTGCGTACCGTGGCGCTGAAGCCGACCGACGGCCTCGTTCGTGGCGCCACCGTGCTTGACACCGGCGGCCCGATCTCCGTTCCTGTTGGCGATGTTACCAAGGGCCATGTGTTCGATGTGTCCGGCAACATCCTCAACAAGAAGGATGACGAGACCATCACGGTCACTGAGCGTTGGCCTATCCACCGCAACCCACCGGCATTCGATCAGCTGGAATCCAAGACCCAGATGTTCGAAACCGGTATCAAGGTCATCGATTTGCTGACCCCGTACGTGCAGGGCGGCAAGATCGGTCTGTTCGGTGGCGCAGGCGTCGGTAAGACCGTGCTTATTCAGGAAATGATCCAGCGAGTCGCCCAGAACCACGGCGGTGTGTCCGTGTTCGCAGGCGTCGGCGAGCGTACCCGTGAGGGTAACGATCTGATTGGCGAAATGGACGAGGCTGGCGTTCTTGAGAAGACCGCATTGGTCTTCGGTCAGATGGATGAGCAGCCGGGTACCCGTCTGCGCGTGCCGCTGACCGCACTGACCATGGCAGAGTACTTCCGTGATGTGCAGAACCAGGATGTGCTGCTGTTCATCGATAACATCTTCCGTTTCACCCAGGCTGGTTCCGAGGTGTCCACCCTGCTCGGTCGTATGCCGTCCGCAGTGGGCTACCAGCCGAACCTGGCTGACGAAATGGGTGCCCTGCAGGAGCGAATCACTTCGACCCGCGGTCACTCCATTACCTCGCTGCAGGCCATCTACGTGCCGGCCGATGATTACACCGACCCGGCTCCTGCAACGACCTTCGCCCACTTGGATGCAACCACCGAGCTTTCCCGTGACATCGCTTCCAAGGGTATCTACCCGGCAGTGGACCCGCTGAGCTCCACTTCGCGAATCCTTGATCCGCGTTACGTGGGCCAGGCTCACTACGAGTGCGCGAACCGTGTCAAGGCGATTCTGCAGCGTAACAAGGAGCTGCAGGACATCATCGCCCTGATCGGTATTGATGAGCTCGGCGAAGAAGACAAGACCACTGTGAACCGTGCTCGTAAGATCGAGCAGTTCCTCGGTCAGAACTTCTACGTCGCCGAAAAGTTCACCGGTCGCCCGGGCTCCTACGTGCCGGCAGACGAGACCATCGAAGCGTTCACTCGTATTTGCGACGGCGTGTATGACGACGTTCCGGAACAGGCATTCTCCGGCATCGGCGGCATCGACGATCTCGAGAAGAAGTGGCACGACATGCAGAAGGAATACGGTGCGTGATGGCCGGATTGACAATGCAGGTGAACATCGTCGCCGCAGACCACCCTGTGTGGCACGGTACGGCGAAGTCCGTCACCATTCCGGCTTTTGAAGGCGGAATGGGCATCCTGCCCAACCACGAGCCTGTATTGACCGTAATCAAGGAAGGAACCATCGTTGTGGTGGATCCGGATGGTAGCCGTCGCTCCTTCGAAGTGACCGACGGTTTCATCTCCTTCGATTCGAACAAGCTCACCGTTGCGGTTGAGCGTGGACGTAACGTCAAGATGGCCGAGTAGCACTCGGTAGCATACTTCTGACGGCCTGTCTGTTGCGATTGCAGCAATTTGCATATGATTGCGATTACTGCAGTTGTAGTGGACAGGTCGTTTTTCTTTTCAAAAAACGGTATTAATTACAATAAAAAAAGATTGCACTGATTACGGATTCAGGGCTTACGGCAATCATGGTAGGGTAGTGCCTCGTGCGAATTATTGTTGCTGATTGCTCTGCCGAATATTCCGGACGTTTGAACGCGTCCCTGCCGCTCGCCAGGCGCGTGTTGCTCATCAAAGCCGACAACAGTCTGCTGATTTTTTCCGAACTTGGATCATACAAGCCGCTTAATTGGATGGCAGCGCCCTGCACCATTAAAGACATCACTCCGAACCATGCTGACGACGATGTCGAAACGGAAGTTCCGCAGAAAGTCATCCGCGCTTCGGCAGATAAATCCAACGACGTGCTCGAAGTGACCTTGCAGCATATTTATTCCGATGAAACGTACGATTTGGGCGAAGATCCGGGACTGATCAAAGATGGTGTCGAAGACCATCTGCAAAAATACTTGGCTGAACAGATCGAACGCATCGGCGAGGGGGCGACGCTCGTGCGCCGCGAATACCCGACTGCCATTGGACCGGTCGACATCATGGCCATCGACGCTAGTGGCAAGCACGTTGCCATCGAAATCAAGAGAAACGGTGGTATCGACGGCGTCGAGCAGCTCACTCGCTACTGCGAACTACTCAACCGCGATCCTTTGCTAGCCCCCGTACGTGGTATTTTCGCCGCGCAGACCATCACTCCGCAGGCCCGTGTGCTTGCCCAAGACCGCGGCTTCGACTGCCTGATCCTCGACTATGACGAGATGAAGGGCACCGAAGACGACTCCTTACGACTCTTCTAGCTTATAAAAAACTCCCTGTTGTTATGCAGGGAGTTTTTTATGCACGAATCGTGATGTAGATCAGTAGGCGGCGAGGATGTCGACGACGAAGACCAGCGTGGAGTTCGCCGGAATCTTATCCTTCGCCTTGCTGCCGTAGCCGAGGCTCGGTGGCACCACCAGCAGTACCTGGGAACCGACGGTGTGGCCGGCCAGCCCCTGCTTCCATCCCTTGATCACGCCGTCAAGCGAGAACGTGGAGGATTTGCCACGATCCCACGAGGAATCGAATTGCGTGCCGTCCAGCAGCCAGCCGGTGTAATGCGCCACTACGGTCTGCGTATCCTTGACCTCGGCACCTTCGCCCTTGATCAAATCCTGCGAAACCAACGTGTCGGAACCCTGGTAACCGTTCATGTCGATCGACGGCTTGCCGTCCTTTGCAAGCGTGACCTTCGGTAGATCGGTAGGCACGTCATGCACCTTCGTGCCCGTTGCCTTCGTCAGATCCTTCGACTTCGACACGATCGTGAGCACCATCAAATATGATGTGCCTGCGGAATTTGAATCGTTCACACCGAACGCAATCGTGGCGTTAAGCTTCTGATCCTTGAAAATGTTGTAATAATTCTCAGTCATCTGACTGGTGTCGGAAGTGACCACCGTGGAGCAATCGGGGGTGTTTTTCTCCCATGTGCTCGCTAATTCGGAACCGTCCTTGACATTGATGGCGATGCCCTGCGTGCATATGCGGTCGCCGTCTTCGATCTGGTCGCCGTTGCCTTTCTGCAGTACGACGTAGCTGTTGTCTTCTACCGTCATAGGGGTTTTGAAGGAGACGGTCGGCTTCTCGCCGGGCTTGCCCGTGGCGGTCACGCCAGCAATCTGGTTCATCTTCGACGAGGAGTTGGAGGAAGACGATGACGAATCGGAAGATGAACCTGACTTCGCGTCGGAACTTCCGCATGCCGCGAATCCTAGGCACATGATCGTCGTGCAAGCGGCTGCGACGGCTTTGAAAAGAGTAGATTTGCGCATAGGTTCCACCTTAGTGGCAATCATTGATTTTCATAGTTTTTTCAGGCTTTTGCAGAGGGGCAATGTAGAATAGTGAATGCTATGACTTTATTGCAGGAAGAACAGGAAAAGCCGCAGTCCAAGGCGGGTCCCACGCGACACGCCAAGATCATGCGCGGCATTGTCACGCCTATTTTCGGTTTGCTTGCCATTACTTGCATCGTGCTTGGCGTCTTGAACGCGACGATCTGGAAGCCCTCGACGCAGGTCTCGGCGTCCGCCACGGTCACGGGACCACAGTATGTGGTCACCGATCCGAATGTGCTGCAATTGGTTGATGATCGTGTCACCATTTCGGCGAAGTCCCGAGACAAATCCGCGAACGTGTGCATCGCCATCGGTTCCGCCCGTGATGTTGCCGGATGGATCGCGGGATCCAAATACGTGCGCGTCACCGGGTTGTCTGACTGGTCCACCCTGTCCACGCTGAAGGCCACGGCTCAGGGCACTGCTGATAATTCCGAAGGCCAGGTCGCGTTCCAGGATTCCGACATGTGGCGCACCGTCAAATGCAATGCCGGTTCCGTTGATATGCAGATCAAGGGTACGAATACGAATAATGCCGAGGATTCCGTTGCGATTATCGATTACGGCAATCGCAACGGAGGTTCGGTCACGCTTGATTGGACTCGTCGTTTGCTGCTGAATTTCGCCATGCCGTTCTATCTTTCCGGCGGATTGCTGGCAATACTTGCAGTGCTTTCGGCTTCTGTGTTTGCCATGCCTCCGCATAAGCGCCGTAACAAGCGCGTGTTTGCCATGGTTGACGGCATCGGTTCCACGCAGGGTGACGATGACGAGGTTGCCGCATGGGTGAAGAACGCCGAAGCAAGTGCCGCCCGTAGTGATAAGAGCGGGTCGAATCGTAAGCGCCGTCGCCATGCGAGCCATCGTGCGACCGGTTCGGAAAACATGCAAAATGAGATGGCACAACCTACGATTATCGATCCTTCCGCTCGAAATTTGGTTGCCGACCAGCAGAATGCCGCCACTGATGGCGTTGGTGAAAACGACGATTTCGAACAGACTTCCGTGATTTCGCAAGACGAGCTTGCCGCATATTTCGCACGTCTCGCACAAGAGGAAAGCAGTGCGGCCGCAGCGTCCTCAGGATCTGTGGAATCCAACGAAACATCCGAAAACGACGAATCCGACGAATCTGACAACGAGGAGGCCAAGTGATGAAGAAGCGTTTCAACGTAATCGCGGCGGCCGTGCTCGCATTGGGAATGGTCGTTGGCATGTGCGGATGCGAGGGGCAGCTGCCGCAGCCGAAAGCCACGCAACGTCAGGATGCGCCGAATCTGACCGCCAAGCAAGAGAAAACCATCCGCACGAATATTCTCAAAACGCTTGACCAGTGCAATAACGATCGCAATATCGACGCCCTCGGCTCAATTCTGGAGGGGCCGGAACTTGAGATTCGCACAAGTGAACTTCATGTGGCGCAGGTCACGGGCAATCTTGATCGTAAGACCGCGATTCCAACCGATTTGGCACAGGCCGTGATTTCCACGGACAGTGGATGGCCACGTTCGGTGTTTTCCATCACTTCCACCACGGACGACCAGCAGTCCAAGCGTCTGCTGGTGTTCCGCCAGGATTCCGCACGCCAGAACTACAAATTGTGGGGTGTGGCACGACTGTTCTCGGGCGTGAAAATGCCGAGTTTTGAGATTTCCAAAACCGGTAGCGCACAGGGAACGGAAAAAGACACCGGTCTGGTCATGACTCCGAAGGATGCGGTTGCTGCATATGCCGACGTGTTGCAGAACGGTGCGTCCAGCCAGTATGCGCAGAAGTTTGCCGACGACGATTTGCGTACGAAGCTTGCCGATCTGACCGGACAGGTGCAGAAGGCCATGGAGCTGAACGAGGGATCGCAGCAGCAGGCGTTCACGCCGGTTGACGGTGCCATCAGCGTTATGCGTTCCGCGGATGGTGGCGACTTGGTAGTGGCACAGATCAATTCCGAATGGACGCGCTCAGCTGGCTCCGGCCGTGAATCGCAGCCCGCTTCCGATGCGGAAAAAGCGCTGTTTGGCGACGGTCGGGCCACCAGCACCATGAAAACCACGTATGTGAATGTGATCGCGTTGTACGTGCCTCCGGCGAATTCCGGCGAGAAGATCACCGCAGTCGGTTCTGAACGTCAGCCGGTCAAGGTTGAGGCGCTGTAATCGTGGCGGTTGCGCGTAAGCTTGGGGCGAACGTTTGCAATGCGTGTTGCGCTGGGCGCTTAATGTTGTTGATTGTTGATATTTAGGAGGCAAGCATGGCAGGTCAAAGGCCGTTTAATCCGGGAGTTTCCTTGGCGGGAGCCGTCGATCTTGAAGCGTTGAAGCATCAGGTGAAGGCTGAGCCGGGGCAGGCTGGAGGAGCTCCGGCCGCTGGCGGTTACGTGATCGACACTACGGAGAACACGTTCCAGGCCATGGTGCAGACGTCGGCCACGTTCCCGATTCTGCTGCTGTTGTGGGTGCCGACCGATGATCGCCTGTTCGATATGGCACGCCAGTTGGGCGATGCCGTGAACCAGCTGAACGGCCAGATTCAGCTGTCTCGTATCGATATCGCGTCGAATCCGTCGATCGCGCAGGCGTTTCAAGTGCAGGGTGCTCCTGCTTTGTTCGCGTTGATCAACGGCCGTCCGATGCCGATTCTGCAGGGCTTGCCGTCCGCTGAGGAAATGCAGCAGCTTGTGGACGCGGTGATTCCGAATCTGGTTGCCGCCGCCCAACAGGCTGGCGTGACCGGTTCCGCGCCGTATTCGGGCGATCCGGATTCCGATGCGGCGAATTCCGATGCCGGCGCCCAGGAGCAGGTGCCTCCGGAGCATCAGGAGGCGTATATGCTGGCCCAGCAGGGCGATTACGCTGGTGCCGCAGCCGCGTACGAGAAGGTGCTTGAAGCCGATCCGAACGATGCCCGCGCAGCCCGCGAGCGTGCGAAGGCGTTGCTGTTGGCCCGTTCCGCCAATGCGAACGTGCGTGAGGTGCGTGCCGCCGCTGCCGACAATCCCGATGATGTTGAAGCGCAGCTTGCCGTTGCTGACATTGATATGATCGGCGGTCAGATTCAGGATGCGTTCGACCGTTTGCTGGATTTCGTTGCGGCCGGTCACAAGGCTGATATTGAACCGGTGCGCAAGCGTCTATTGGAATATTTCACGATTCCTGAGCCGACCGACGAGCGTTTGAAGCGCGCCCGCCGTCGCCTCGCCACGCTTATGTACTGATACGTTTATTGACTTAGATACCGTTTTGGGTACCGTTCAACCGTAGGCTGACAACCAAATCGTTCTTTACAGCCTACGGTTGTTTTTTATATTTAAAAAAAGACTTATTCCATACGATTGGTGCCGAAATAGTCAAGGAATTGCGGTCCGTCCGCTTCCAGTTCGGCTTCGAATTCGGATTTCCATCGTGAATATGGATTCGCGGCAAGCCCTTCATTGCTGAACCGCGATTGGTCGGTGATTTCGGTGGTGCAGAATTTCGGAATCACCAGATTGGTGACCGGGCCGATGCGTTCCGCTTCCGCAATGATCAGGGGAGCGTTGGTGCCTCCGAACACGTCGATGTTCCAGCCGTCCTCATCGATCCAGTCGGTGAAACGGTTTTTGATGGTTACGTGTCCGCCGCGTTTGATGAGCTCCCCGGCGATGCGCGAATCCAAGTCGCGGCTTGCCTCATAGCGTGTGCCTCCCACGGACGGCCCTTTCACGGTGACTGATCCAATCCGGAATTCGTCGCGATACTTTTCGAGCACGGCCAGCGGGTCGAGGTCCGGAGTCATGGCGATGCGAACGGACTTTGTTTTTAATCGCACGCGCAGCGCGTAATTATCTTGATGAACGTAATAACTTTGTACGATTAATGTCGGACTGTCACTGTCATCCAACTGCGTCGGCAGGGCACGGCAGAAAAAACGGCGCGTGTATTCGAAATCGCCTATATTTCTGCCTGAATCCTCAACCATATTTTCAGTCTAGTGGAAAAGACGCGGTAAATAGCGTTATTGCGCCGTAAATTATGATGTAATACTCTTCGTTCCCCGTTCTGCACCCGTCAAATCCCCTACATAGTTGGGCGCGTTGCCGAAACCCCATCCACGCTTGTTTTGCCAACATAATGACTGAGATTCAAAAACCATTTTTTCCGTAAAAAGTGTCGCTTTCATCTCAAGGCAGTGTAAAGTAGGTTGACGCACGGGTTTGTAGCTCAGTGGATAGAGCGTCTGTCTCCGGAACAGAAGGTCGTGGGTTCGATTCCCATCAAGCCCACCACAAAGATATGTGAAGGGTCGGGTCGCAGAGCCGGTATTTGGAACATGGGACAATGCACGTCGATTCCATGGGTACAGTGATTGCTTGAGATTGCGTTGTCGTGGTTTGCCACGGCCTGAACGCAAGCAAGATGCAATAACACGTTCTTCGAAGGAGAACATTATGAGCGAGAAGATGGAAGCGGTTGCGACTTCTGAAGCCCCGGCTGCACTGGGCGCATACAGCCAGGCCGTGAAGGCCAACGGTTTCGTGTTCGTCTCAGGCCAGCTGGGCATCGACCCGGCCACCGGCGAACTGGCCGGCGAAACCGCCGGCGAGCAGGCAGCCCAGGCACTGAAGAACATCAAGCACATTCTTGACGCCGCAGGCACCGGCATCGAGCACGTCTGCCGCGCCACCATCTACATGAAGAACGTCGAAGACTTCCACGAGATCGACGACGTGTATGCGCAGGCCTTCATCGGCTCCGTGAAGCCGGCCCGCGTCGCGTTCGGCGGCAACAACATTCCGAAGGGCGCTCTCGTTGAGATCGACGCCATCGCTGTGCTCTGATTTCAGTGCGTTGATTGCAAATCTCCAGGAAATCCTTTTCAGGCTCGTATGCGGTTTCTTACGCTGCATGTGAGCCTGTTTTGTTTATGCAACCTCAGGATTGCCGCTAAAAGTGAACAGCAGGCAACATGATTCCACCGATTTCCGTATAGTAATGCGATTGGGTATTGTGCAAACGCATGCAAACGCAAGAACGCAAGAACGCGCCCATCCAAATATGAAGGAGCAGTCGCGCATGGCCGAATCGCAAGTCAACGCATCCACTGCAGGCACTGACGTCGCTGAGTCCGCTGAAGCTGAGCGGGGCGGTCTTGAACGCAAGATGGAAACCCGCCATCTGACCATGATTTCGCTGGGTGGTGTGATCGGCACTGGCTTGTTTCTCAGCTCCGGCTACACGATTCACCAAGCCGGCCCTCTTGGCGCGATCATCGCGTATGGCATCGGATCCGTGCTTGTGTATTTTGTGATGCTCAGCCTCGGCGAACTGTCGGTGGCTATGCCGTATGCGGGCAGTTTCCACCTGTATGCGAAGCGTTTCATCGGCCCCGGCACCGCGTTCACCATCGCCGTGCTGTACTGGCTGAATTGGGCGGTGGCGCTCGCTTCGGAATTCACGGCAGCCGGTCTGCTGATGCAACGTTGGTTTCCTGATTCGCCCGCGTGGATTTGGTCTGCCGCCTTTATTGCGGTGGTGTTCATGCTCAATATTCTGTCGGTGAGGCTGTATGGCGAGTCGGAATTCTGGTTCGCATCCATTAAGGTGTTTGCAATTATCGCGTTCATTGTGGTCGGCTTGCTTGCCATGTTTGGCGCGATTCCGATTGCCGGCTACGATCATGCTCCGCTGTTTGAGAATTTTTATAATGACGGCTGGCTCCCGAATGGTGTGTTGCCGATTTTTTCGACGCTGTTGACGGTGGTGTTCGCGTTTTCGGGCACTGAGGTCGTTGGTGTTGCGGCGGGGGAGACGAAGGATCCGGCGCAGGCGATTCCGAAGGCCGTGCATACCACGGTGTTGCGTCTTGCGATTTTCTTCATCGGTTCGATTGCGGTGATGTCCGCGCTGATTCCGTGGCATCAGTCGGGTGTCGACACGAGTCCGTTTGTGCTCGTGTTCCAGTCGATCGGCATGCCGTTTGCCGGCGATGTGATGAATTTCGTGGTGTTGACGGCGGTGCTGTCCGCTGCGAATTCCGGCTTGTATGTGTGTTCGCGTATGGTTTGGTCGCTTGCGCAGGAGGGTATGATTCCGCGCGTGCTCGGCAAGACGAATTTCCATGGTGTGCCCGTGTTTGCGGTGCTCTTCAGTATGGCCGGATCGTTGTTGGCGTTGCTGTCTTCTGTGGTTGCCGCTTCGACGGTGTATTTGGCGTTGGTTGCGGTTTCCGGCTTGGCCACGCTGGTGGTGTGGGCGTCGGTTTCCGTCTGCCACTTGCGTTTCCGCAAGCAGTGGCTTGCTCAAGGCCATTCTGTTGACGATTTGAAGTATCGTGCCCCCGGTTTTCCGTTCGTGCCGATCGCTGCGATTGTGATGTGTATTGGCGCGTTGGTTTTGGTGATTTGCGATCCGTCGCAGCGCTCCACATTGTTGTATATGATTCCGTTCGTTGCGATCTGCTATATCGGCTATTACATTTCCGTGGCTTGGCGCAGAAAGCATGGCGAACTGCAGGATGATACGCGGGGCGATACGCAAGGCTGATTCTGTCTGCATAATCGGTAGACTTGGAGGAATGAGTCCAGAAGCGCTTAGTGAACTGATTTTCAATATTGCCAACAACCTTGTGAACGAAGGCAAGGCAGGCACCCTGACCACCGATCTCATCCCTCCACAGGCCAAATTCGCCGTCATGCGTCCGAAGGACCGCGCGCACGGTGATTGGGCGTCGAACGCGGCCATGCAGCTGGCTAAGAAGGCCGGCATGAAGCCTCACGATTTCGCCGAACTGTTCGCTGCGGAACTTGCCAATGCCGATGGCATCAAGTCCGTGGAAGTGGCCGGCCCCGGCTTCATCAACATTGTGCTTGATTCCGCGTCCGCCGCAGCCGTGGTTGACACTGTGCTTGGCGAGGGCACGGACTACGGCAAGAACGACCATCTTTCCGGCAAAACCCTGAATCTTGAATTCGTGTCCGCCAATCCGACCGGTCCGATCCATATCGGCGGCACCCGTTGGGCTGCGGTCGGTGATTCCATGGCCCGCGTGCTTGAAGCGAACGGCGCCAAGGTGGTGCGCGAATATTATTTCAACGATCACGGCGAGCAGATCAACCGTTTCGCTAAGTCGCTGGTTGCGGCCGCTCACGGTGAGGAAACCCCGATCGACGGCTACAAGGGTGCTTATATCGATGAGATTGCGCGTCGCGTTATCGATGAGGCAAATGCCGACGGTGTTGCGATTCTCGACCTGCCACGCGTCGACGGTGGCGTTGACAACGATGGCAATCCGTTGGGTGAGGGCGATTCCGAACAGCGTGAGGAGTTCCGCAAGCGTGCGGTACCGATGATGTTCGAAGAAATCCGCAAATCCATGAAGGATTTCCGTGTGAACTTCGACGTATGGTTCCATGAGAACAGCCTGTATTCCGATGGCGAGGTCGACAAGGCGATCGCTGATTTGCGCGAACGTGGCGACATTTACGAAAAGGACGGCGCAACCTGGTTCGAGTCCACCAAGCATGGTGACGACAAGGATCGTGTGATCATCAAGTCCGACGGCAACTATGCGTATTTCGCAGCTGATATTGCTTACTATCGCAACAAGCGCCATCGTGACAACGATCCGGCAGACATCGCCATTTATATGCTGGGTGCCGACCATCACGGCTATATCGGCCGTATGATGGCCATGTGCGCCGCATTCGGCGACGAGCCTGGCGAAAACATGCAGATTCTTATTGGCCAGCTCGTCAACGTGTTGAAGGACGGCAAGGCAGTGCGCATGTCGAAACGCGCCGGCAATGTGGTGACCATCGACGATTTGACCGACGCTATCGGCGTGGATGCTTCTCGTTATTCGTTGGCACGCACCGACTACAATTCTCCGGTCGATATCGACCTGAACCTGCTCGCTTCGCATTCCAACGAGAATCCGGTGTACTACGTGCAGTACGCGCACGCCCGCTCCTGCAATGTGGATCGCAATGCGGCTGCTGCCGGCATCACCTACGAGGGCGCCGACGTGAGCCTGCTCGACACCGCCGCCGACGGCGAAGTGCTTGCCGCACTCGCCCAGTGGCCGGCCCTGCTGCGCGAAGCCGGAGACCTGCGTGCCCCGCATCGTGTGGCCCACTACTTGGAAGACCTCGCAGCCACCTACCACAAGTGGTACAACGTGGAACGTGTGGTGCCTATGGAACTCACCGATCCGGAAGCTCGCGGCGAACAGGCCGAAGCCCTGCGCATCGCCAAGGCTCCGGAACCGGCTCGTGCGGCCGCACGTTTGAAGCTCAATGACGCCGTCAAGACGGTTATCGCCGAAGGCCTTGACCTGCTTGGCGTCGCAGCCCCAGACAGGATGTGATCGCCATGGCAGTCACCCCCATCTGGCCGGCCGGCTCCAGTGTGAACGAGCAAGGTGAAATCACGTTCCATGGTCGCACTGCCGAAAGCCTGCTGAACGAATTTGGCTCACCGCTCTACGTCATCGACACCGATGACGTGCGAGCCCGTGCCGCCAAATTCGTCAAATCCGCGGCAAATGCATTCAACAACACCGTAACCCACGTCAGTTTCGCAGGAAAAGCACTGCTTTCCAAGGAAATCTGCCGTATCGTCACCAAATCCGGCATGCTGATCGACACATGCACCATGGGCGAGATGCGCATCGCGCTCGCCGCAGGTGTTCCCGGAAGACGACTCGTGCTGCACGGCAACAATAAGTCCGATGCGGAAATCGAACTCGCCATTACCGAAGGCTTCGCCAAAATCGTGGTGGACGAGCCGAACGAGCCGGCCCGTATTGCCGAAATCGCCAAGCGTCTCGGCAAGCGCGCTCGTGTGATGTTGCGTGTTACGTCCGGCATTCATGCGGGCGGCCACGAGTTCGTGTCTACCGCGCATGAGGACCAGAAGTTCGGTGTTGCCTTGCTGCCGGTTGGTGCCGATGCAAGCAAGCTGAACGTGCTTGACGATTTGACTGACGTGACCCCTGCGGGGTCGAATGCACGCCTAGGTGAAAGCGAAACCACTCCGGGCGAAAACGCAGAACGCCAGCTGCAGTACGACATCAAATACCCGTACGACATGAGCCATGAGAAGGTTTCCGAAGGCGACCGTAAACTCGCCGAAGCCATGACCATGGTGGCTGATGGCCCCGCGCTCGCCGTGTTGAAGGAGATCTACCGCCATCAGGATGTGCTCGAATTGGTCGGCGTGCATTCGCATATCGGATCGAACATTCACGATGCGGACGCCTTTATCCAGGCCGCGAAGCGCATGATGCTGCTACGCAAGACCTTCTACGCTACCGACGCATACACCCTGCCGGAGGTTGACTTGGGCGGCGGCTATTCCGTGGCTTACACCGATGGTGAGGATTCCATGGACCTCGATACGGAACTTGTTCGTCTTGCCAGCGCGGTCACCACCGTGAACCGTGCGCTCGGCATGCCCGCTCCGGTCATTTCGTTCGAACCGGGCCGTTGGACGGTCGCCCCGACCGGCGTCACCCTGTACCGCGTGGGTACGGTCAAGCCGGTGCAGCTTGCCGGAACCGCGAAAGACAAGGCTGGCAATCCGGTTACGGAACGCGTGTACGTGTCTGTCGACGGCGGCATGAGCGACAATATTCGCCCGGCATTGTACGGATCGGATTACACTGCGAAAATCGCCAATCGTGAGGGTTCCAGCGAAACCAAGCTGTGCCGTGTGGTCGGCATGCACTGCGAATCGGGCGATATCATCGTCAACGAGGTGCGTCTTCCTGCCGATATTCAGCGCGGTGACGTGCTGGCGGTGCCTGTTACGGGTGCATACGGTCGTACGATGGCCAGCAACTACAATCAGGCGCTGATTCCTGCGGTTGTTGCCGTATCCAAGCAAGACGCGCATGTGATGATTCGCCGTCAGACGGTCGAAGATCTGCTGGATTGGGATGTGAGCGAATAGCGATTCGTGGCATTTCGCCCGTGTTTCGTATTGTTCATGGCGATTCGTCTCAAATTGCGGACGCGACATGGATGTAGCATGGACGGTTTTCGGGGCAAAGCTCAGAAACCGTCCATTTTCGTATGATTTCGCGGTCTTACGTCATATCGGGACCGTACAATAGGCAGGGTTACACCAATACTTCACATTCAAGGGAGGATGCCTTGGCACAGGAAGATGTTGCGCCGATTCGCGTTGGATTGTTGGGCGCGGGCACGGTCGGCTCTCAGACCGCACGTCTGCTGGTGGAGCAGAAGGATGAGCTTGCCGCACGCATCGGACGACCGATCGAACTGACCGGCGTCGCCTGCCTTGATCCGGCGGAAACCGACCCGTTCCCGTGGATTGACAAGTCCGTGGTGACCACCGACACCATGAGCGTGGCCACCAATGCCGACATTGTGGTCGAACTGATCGGCGGAACCGGCGTGGCCCGCAAGTTCGTGCTTGCGGCCATCGAATCCGGCGCTTCCGTGGTCACGGCCAACAAGGCGCTACTGGCCAAGTATGGTCCGGAGATCTATGCGGCCGCCGAAGCCAAGGGCGTCGATATCTACTTTGAGGCTTCCGTGGGCGGTGCTATTCCATTCCTCAAGCCACTGCGTGAATCCCTCGTCGGAGACAAGGTGACGAGCATGCTTGGCATCGTCAACGGCACCACGAACTACATTCTCGACGAAATGACCACCAAGGGTCTTGATTTCGACGACGTGCTGAAGGACGCTCAGGCTAAGGGATACGCCGAAGCGGATCCGACTGGAGACATCGAAGGCTACGATGCGGCCAACAAGGCAGCCATCATGGCCACGCTCGGTTTCCATACCAATGTGACCATCGACGACGTGTCCGTTGAGGGCATCACCAAGATCACCGCCGACGATATTGCTGCCGCAACCGCCGAAAACAAGGTCATCAAGCTGCTGGCCGTGGTGGAGAATGGCGAGGCCGGTGTGTCTGCCCGCGTGTATCCGGCGCTGATTTCCAACGAGCATCCGCTGGCTTCTGTGCATGGTTCCTTCAATGCGGTGTTCGTGAAGGCCGAAGCGGCCGATGATCTGATGTTCTATGGTCGTGGCGCTGGCGGCGCTCCGACCGCTTCCGCAGTGGTTGGCGATGTGGTGACCGAAGCGCGTCACATCGCACAGGGCTGCACCGGTCCGACCATTCCGCTGTATAAGGATTTGAAGAAGGCTCCGATTGAGGCTTCCAAGGCCGAGTTCGCGGTGCGTTTCGTGATTCACGACAATCCGGGCGTGCTTGCGGCCATCGCGGCCAAGTTCGCCGAGCATGGCGTGTCCATCAATGGTGTGAACCAAGACCTCAAGCCCACGCTGAAGGATCCGGGCTACGACGGCGAACTGCAGCAGCTGCGCCTTGTCACGCACATGACTGACGAGCTGACCCTGCGTGAAACCGTGAAGGATGTGTGCGCGCTTGATTGCGTGGTCGGCGAGCCTTCCATCCTCCGCGTGCTCAACTAACAGTTATGAGACGGCTGCTCAAATCGTTGCGATTGGGCGGCCGTCTCTTTGTTCATATTCCGGCTGTTGTTTTAGGCAATTGCTTGCCGATTGTTTACTGAATTGTCTGCCGATTATGGGTTTGAATTTGACTCTTGTACCCTTTCGGGTATACGGTGCTTGACTTGTAAAGAAGATGCGACGAAGGACGACGAGATATGACTCCAGTTACTCGCAAAGTACGCGTGCGTGTTCCGGCTACCAGCGCCAATCTTGGTTCTGGCTTTGATACGGTCGGACTCGCTCTGGACTACCACGACGAACTTGAATTCACACTGAGCGCCGATCCGGTGAACACTGCGGCTCAGGTGATGATCGAAGGCGAAGGCGCCGATACCCTCCCGCGTGACGAAACCCACTTGGTGGTTTCCACGTTCCGCCGCGCATGCCAGACCTTCGGGCTGGGCCGTGTAGGCTTCATTCTTCAGGCTCACAACAACATTCCTCAGGCACGAGGCATGGGCTCTTCCGCAGAGGCCATTGTGGCGGGCATTGCAGCCGCGGCCGCCTTCGCGCAGGACGACGAACTCAACCGTGATGCCGTGTTCGAGCTTGCCGCCGCCATCGAAGGCCATCCGGACAACGTGGCTCCTGCCGTGTATGGCGGCCTCACCATGTCTTGGGACATGGAAACCCCCGAAGGTGTCGGTTCCGTGCCGATTCCGGGCTGCGAGCCGCTGCACAAGGGCTTCCACACCATCAACTATCGTGTTGCCGACGATCTGACCGCAGCCGTGTTCGTGCCGGATTATGAGCTGTCCACCGAAAAGGCGCGTCAGGCGCTGCCGGGTCAGCTGGCGTTCAAGGATGCCGTACACAATGTGTCTCGTGTGAGCCTACTGCCGGCCGCCATGAATCCTGCGATGCTGGCGACTGGCCAGCATCAGAACGCCAATGCGTTGCTGTTCGCAGCCACGCAGGATCGTCTGCATCAGCCGTATCGCGCTCCTTTGATGGAACCGTCATGGGCGCTGATCGAAAAGCTGCGTTCCCATGGTTTCGCATCCATGGTTTCCGGTGCCGGCCCATGCGTGCTCGTGTTGCATCATGGCGACGCCCGCGAACAGCTGGAACAGCTCGCTTCCGAAGAGCTCGCTTCCGGCCATTGGCGTGTGCTGCATTTGGGCGTCGACACCAAGGGCGTGCAGGTGGAACGCGTATGAACAACTCCGTTCCGCTGATTCTCGCCTCCAAATCCAAGCCTCGCCGTGACGTGCTTTTCTCGGCTGGTATTTGCCCCACGATTCGTGTATCGAACGTAGACGAGCCGGCAGCGCTTGAACGTGAGGCAGCCGCCATGGGCGTTGCCGTAAGCGATCTGAGCGTGGAGCAGCGGGTGATGATTCTCGCTACGGCCAAAGCCGAAGCCGTGCATCAGGCGTATCGTAACGTTGCCGCCACCGCTGCGGCGGCGCACGGCAATCGCATAATCGGATATCCGCTGAAAGCCGTTGCCAAATCTTCCAAACATTCAGATAATGCTGAAAATACTGGAGATGCTGCATCTTTAGAACATCCTCGTATTACATTGCGTGCAGACGAAGTGCAGTCCGCCTCCGACGTAAATACCCGCGATTTTTCGGGAATCACCATTCCTACGATCACTGAATCGATTGCTGATTTCGTTGATGACGAGCCGAGCCTGACCCGTGCGGAAGTCGGTCCGCTGATTCTTGGCTGCGATTCCATGTTCCTACTTGACGGCGAATGCTACGGCAAGCCGCATAGCGTTGAGGTGGCTCGGGAACGGCTGCGTGCCATGCGCGGTGCCACCGGCGAACTGTGGACGGGCCATTGCCTGATCGACTTCGCCACCGGGCGTATCGCGCGAGGCGCGAGCAGGGCCACGCTGCACTTCAGTGAATATTCCGACACTGATATCGAACGGTACATCGCTACCGGAGAACCGTTGGAGGTGGCCGGTTCCTTCACGCTTGAGGGCTTCGGTGGAGCGTTCATCGACTCCATCGAAGGCGATCCGCATGGCATTATCGGCCTGAGTCTTCCGCTGGCGCGCCGTTTGGCCGCCGAGCTTGGCGTGGAATGGACTGATCTGTGGAACGTGACGCGAGCCGATCAAGAACCGAACGTTGAACACGATTCGCGAACCGGTGCCGCAAAACTGCTTCCTCCCAAGGAAAACGTGCATCAGCCGGGTGATGGTTGGATTGATTGCGATTGCGGCCGCAAGCATTGGGGTACGAACGGCGCGTCCGGTGTGCTGCTGGCCCGCCGAAGCGAACAGACCGGCGAAGTGACGCACGTTGTCATGCAACATCGCGCGGTGTGGAGCGCGGAAGGTGGCACATGGGGCATTCCAGGAGGTGCCACCGCCGACGGTGAAAGCCCGATCGAAGGCGCGCTGCGCGAATCGTACGAGGAAGCCAACATTACCCCTGAAGATATTGACGTGGTCGGATCGTACTGCGAAGACCACGGACCGTGGGCGTACACCACCGTGTTCGCTTTCGAAAAGCCGGGACACCGCGTGGAGCCGAAGGCCAACGACGACGAAAGCATGGAAATCGAATGGGTGCCGATTGAGGAAGTCCCCAATCGTAAACTGTTAACCGCCATGCGTACCGACTGGCCCAACTTCGCAGCACGACTTGCTCAAATGGCTGAAAAATAGCGTCTGTTAGCGCTAACCGAGGCTGCGTGTAGAATAGTCGAAAGTAACAACGGTAGTGTGCGGGAGGCGACGGGGCATGGCAGGCAGGCGTAATGCAGGCAAAAAACGTCCTTCGATGTTCGAAGTGGCAAAATTCGCGGGAGTGAGCCATCAGACCGTATCCCGGGTTATCAACCATTCGCCGGACGTTTCCGATGTGACGCGTGAGAAGGTGCAGAAGGCTATTGACGAACTTGGCTATCGCCCTAGCAACTCTGCCCGCGCGCTTGCCTCGCGCCGTTCCCGCACCATCGGGCTCATCGCCGGCGGTCAACGGTTTTACGGACCGATTTCCGCGATTTCGTCGATAGAATCGATGGCTCGACAGCATGGTCTGTTCATGACGGTGAGCATGGTGCACGAGGCCCTGTGCACGCAGGCTGAATTCGACGACCTATGCCGTACGTTCGATGAGATGAACGTCGATGCCTTCATTCTCCTCACGCCGACCGATGTCATGTTCTCTGCGGCCTGCCGTACGCAGGTCATGCAGCCGCGTGTGATCGTCACTTCCACGCATGGCAGTATCGGCGTGCAGGATGGTTTGCGATTGATGTCTCCCGCCGATCGCCGTCGCGTATCCGTCGTCGGTATGGACCAATGGTCCGCAATGGCTGAAGTGATGCGTCTCGTAGTGGAGTACGGTCATCGTTCCGTACTGTATTTCGCCGGTCCGAAAGATTGGCGTGATGCGGCCACAAGACTGCTGGCGTGGAACAAGCTGTGCGCGACCAATGCCGTTAATTCGGTGACCGTGCAGTGCAATACGTGGGAAGCCTCCGAGGCGTACGGCAAAATGAACCATATTCTTGACAACATCGGACGTACCGGCGGCAGTTTGCCAACCTGCATGGTGTGTGCGAACGACAGCCAGGCTGTTGGAGTGGCACGCGCATTGCATGAGCATGGAGTACGGATTCCGCAGGATGTGAGCTTGGTCGGATTCGACGACATGCCTGCGATGGACAACATGTTCCCTCCGCTGACCACGGTTCGTCCTAGTTTCGAGCAGTTGGGTGTGGCTGCGATGCGTGAGGCGTTGTATCTGTTGGGGGAGGGTGACGAGAATTCGTTCGCCGCGTCCCGGCATGGCGTTGGTTTGGTATCGGCGGAACTGATCAAGCGCAGTTCAATCGGTCCCGTGCAGCGACGTTGATGGTCGGTTGTTCTCCTCCTATGATTTCGTGAACCGGTGCTGAGTGCGGACTCGGCACCGGTTCGCTGTTTCGGACGATTGCGCTGACGGATTGTTTCTTTGACACGCGAGTTTGTGCGGTTCGTAATTTACGTTTAGAATAGTGAGCGTTAACAGTGAGCGCTAACATTCAGTTGACAGAGTGGTTGCGTAGGCGCTTGGACACAAGGAGTTTGACACTATGGCGCAAGAGCAAGAACTTGACGACCAAGTCGCATTGACCGCCGAGAAGATCCGTGCCGGTAAGACGAGCCTAGGCATCGAATTCGGTTCCACCCGAATCAAGGCCGTACTCATCGACGACACCTATCGCACAATCGCCGCCGGCGATTATGGCTGGGCCAGTCATCTTGAGGATGGCCTGTGGAGCTACACCCAGGAAGAGATTTGGAAGGGTCTGCAGACCGCATACGCGGCGATGGCTCAGAATGTGGAAGCCGCATACGGTGAGAAGCTCGCGCGAGTCGGACATATCGGATTCTCCGCCATGATGCACGGCTATCTTGCCTTTGACAAGAACGGCGAGCTGCTCGTGCCGTTCCGCACCTGGCAGAACACCAACACCTCCGAAGCGCACGAGAAGCTTTCCGAACTGTTCCAGTACAACATTCCGGAACGCTGGTCCATCGCCCATCTGTACCAGGCGGTACTCAACAAAGAGGAGCACATCGGTAAGGTGGACTACGTCACCACGCTCGCCGGCTACGTGCACTGGAAGCTCACCGGCAAGAAGGTTCTCGGCATCGGCGATGCCTCCGGCATGTTCCCGATCGACCCGATCACCCACGCCTACGAAACCGAATTCATCGAGAAGTTCAGCGCGTTGCCGGAAGTCGCCGCACAGCCGTGGAAGCTCACCGACCTGCTGCCGGAACCGTTGGTCGCAGGCACCCCGGCCGGCACGCTGACCGCCGAAGGCGCCAAGCTGCTCGACCCGACCGGAACCCTCCAGCCGGGCATTGTCCTCGCGCCGCCGGAAGGTGACGCGGGCACTGGCATGGTCGCCACCAACTCCGTGCGCGTACGTACCGGCAATGTCTCCGCAGGCACCTCCATCTTCGCGATGGTTGTTCTTGAGCACAAGCTCAAGGCTCTGCACCCGGAAGTCGACCTCGTCACCACTCCGGCCGGCGATCTCGCTGGCATGAGCCACGCCAATAACTTCACTTCTGACCTCAACGCGTGGGTTGGTCTGTTCGGCCAGTTCGCGGCCGCCTTGGGAACGCCCGTCGATACGGGCAGCCTGTACGGCACGCTGTTCCGTGCCGCGATCGCGGACGGTGTCGATGTCAACTGCGGCGGACTCATCAACTATCCGTTCCGCTCCGGTGAATTCCTTGCAGGTCTGTCGGAAGGACGCCCGCTATTCGTGCGTGGTCCTGAAGCCCGCATGAGTCTGGGCAACTTCATGCGCGCTCAGCTGTTCAGCGCATTCTCTCCGGTGAAGATCGGCATGGATGTGATGACCAAGGACGAAGGCGTCGCGGTCGACTCCCTCGTCGGCCACGGTGGCATCTTCACCACCCCGAAAGTTGCCCAGAAGATTCTCGCAGCCGCATTCGATACACCGATCAAGGTAATGTCCACCGCTGCCGAAGGCGGCGCATGGGGCATGGCCGTGCTTGCCGATTATCTGTGGCATGCCGACCAGCCGCTCGATGAATTCCTTGACGCTCGCGTGTTCGCCGATGCCGCGTCCACTACGGAAAATCCGGATGAAAACGATGTTGCAGGATTCGAGGAATTCTTCGATCGCTTCCGCAAGGGGCTGGCGATTGAACACACGGCAATCGCAAATATTCCCTTGGAAACCAAGTAAGTTTTGTAGAAAGGAAACATATCATGGCAACTTTGGCTGATTACGGCCCGGAAGTACGCGCCGAAGTCAAGCAGGTGCGCGAAGTCGTGGCCACCCTGCACGAGCAGCTCATCAAGTGGAACCTCGTGGTGTGGACCGCCGGCAACGTCTCCCAGCGTCTGCACACCGCCGACCTGATGGTCATCAAGCCCTCCGGCCTGCGTTACGAGTACCTCACCCCGAGCTCGATGGTCGTTTGCGACCTCGACGGCAACGTGGTGGACGGTTCCGAAGCCCCGAGCTCCGACACCGCCTCCCACGCCTACATCTACCGCCACATGCCCGATGTCTACGGTGTAGTGCACACCCACTCCACCTACGCCACCGCATGGGCGGCCACCGGTCAGAACATTCCTTGCGGTCTGACCATGATGGGTGACGAATTCGGCGGTCCGGTGCCGGTAGGTCCCTTCCGTCTCATCGGCTCCGAAGCCATTGGCGAAGGCGTGGTGGAAACCCTGAAGAAATATCCGAAGTCTCCGGCCGTGCTCATGCAGAACCATGGCCCGTTCACCATCGGCAAGGATGCTGAAGGCGCCGTCAAGGCGGCCGCTATGACCGAAGAGGTCGCCCGCACCATGTGGGCCGCCAAGCAGATCGGTGACATCATCCCGATTGCCCAGGAAGACATCGACAAGCTTAACGACCGTTACACCAACGTCTACGGACAGCATTGACGTGACGGAGCGGATCCTACATGGTTCCGCTCTGCCACACAACACATACCCCTATCCAACACAATGAAGTAAGGAAACAACGATGGCAATGGAAAACCCGTTCGAAGGTAAGGAAATCTGGTTCGGCGTCGGTTCGCAGGACCTGTACGGCGAGGAAGCGTTGCGCCAGGTGGCTCAGCAGACCGGCGAAATGGTCGACTTCCTGAACAGCACCGGCAAGATCCCGGCCAAGATCGTGCTCAAGCCCACCCTGAAGTCCTCCGACGGCGTCAAGGCCTTCATGACCGAAGCCTCCGCCAACCCGAACGTCATCGGTGTGATCACTTGGTGTCATACCTTCTCCCCGGCCAAGATGTGGATCCGTGGCCTCGAAGTGCTTACCAAGCCGCTGCTGCAGCTGGCCACCCAGCACCATAAGGAGATTCCGTGGGAGACCATCGACATGGACTTCATGAACCTCAACCAGGCCGCCCACGGCGACCGTGAGTTCGGCTACATGGTGTCCCGCCTCGGCATTCCGCGCAAGATCGTTGTCGGACACTACACCGATCCGGAAGTCGCCGAAAAGGTCGGCACCTGGGCACGCGCCTGCGCCGGCTGGAACGCATCCCAGAACATGAAGGTCATGCGTTGGGGCGACAACATGCGCAACGTCGCCGTCACCGAGGGCGACAAGACCGAGGCCGAACGCGTGTTCGGCGCCTCCATCAACACCTGGGCCGTCAACGAGCTCGTCGCTGCATACGACAAGGTCAAGGACGATCAGGTCAAGGCCCTCATCGAGGACTACAAGGCCAAGTACGACGTGGCTCCCGAGCTGCTCGACTCCCGCTACGACGAGCTCTTCATCGCTGCCAAGGAAGAGTGCGCCATGGTCAACATGATGCGCGAAAACGGCTGCACCGCCGGCGTTGACAACTTCGAAGACCTTGGTGCCCTGCCGCAGCTGCCGGGTGTCGGCCCGCAGCGATTCCCGTCCGAGTACGGCTGGGGCTTCTCCGCCGAAGGCGACTGGAAGACCGCCGTGCTGGTGCGTATCGGCGCCGTGATGGGCTACGGCCTTGAAGGTGGCGCATCCCTGATGGAGGACTACTCCTACAACTTCACCGCCGGCAACGAGCTCGACATGGGTTCCCACATGCTGGAAGTCTCCCCGTCCATCGGTACCATCGCCAAGCCCAAGCTGGCCATCTACCCGCTGGGTATCGGCGGCAAGTCCGATCCGGTGCGTCTGGTGTTCTCCGGCAAGCCTGGTGACGCCGTCGTGGTTTCCATGGCTGACGAGCGTGAACGTTTCCGTCTGCTCATGGACGAGGTCTCCATCGTCGAGCCGCAGGGTTCCCTCAAGAACCTGCCGTGCGCACGTGCTGTCTGGAAGCCGAAGCCGGACCTCAAGACCGCCGTGCAGTGCTGGATCGCGGCCGGCGGCTCCCACCACACCTGCATGACCACCTCCGTCGGTCGTGAGGCTTGGGAGGACTTCGCCCGTATCGCCGGTGTCGAGCTCGCCGTCATCGACGAGAACACCACCGCCCGCCAGTTCGAGAAGGAACTGCAGCTGAGCGAAATGTACCACCGTCTCAACAACCGTCACTGAAATAACGGAGCGTTGCGCACGTTATCTTCGATGACGCTGCGAGCGTCATCGAAGATGCAATAAAAAAATACGGGCCGCCGCTGGGAAATCCCAACGACGGCCCGTATTTTTCTCTACGATCGCCCCATTCAGCGCTTGCCGGAGTACAGCTGCTGATCGATCACCTGCGCGAACACGCGGTTCACTGCCGGACGCACCACTTTCAGCGACGGGGTCAGGCACTTGTTTTCCTGCGTGAACTGGGTATCTAGCACTACGAACTTTCGTACGGATTCGGCGCGCGAAACCGTTGCGTTCGCCTTGTCCACATACTTCTGAATCTCATCATGTACGGCAGCGACGGTCGCGATGCGGTCGAGTGGAGTGTCTGCGGACAATCCTACGGACGGCAGCCAAGCTGCCAATCCCTCCGGATCCAGCGTGACCAGCGCACCGATGAACGGGCGATTGTCGCCAACAACTACCGCATGCTCCACAATCGGACATTTCACGATCTCCTGTTCCATCGGAATCGGGGAGACGTTCTTACCGCCGGCCGTGATGATGATGTCCTTCTTACGGCCAGTGATCGTAATACGTCCCTCGTCATCGATCGACGCCAAATCGCCTGTTTTCAGCCATCCATCCTCGGTGAACGCTTCCGCCGTCTTCTCGGGCAGATTATGGTAGCCTCTGAACACGTTTGGTCCCTTGACCTGTAGTTCGCCATCATCGGAAATGCGTACAGACGATCCCGGAGCCGGTTGACCAACAGTGCCGATCACATTGTCGGTGACACGGTTGGCTGCGAACGGCGCAGCGGTTTCCGTCATACCGTAACCCTGAATCATCGGCAGGCCGATGCCGTTGAAGAAATGCGCCAAAGACACGTCCAGAGGAGCGCCACCGCATGCCACGTAGCGGATGCGCGGGCCGAGGGCGCCACGCACGGTACGGTATACGGAAGCCTCATACGAGAGATGTTCGGCGGTCTGCTTCATGGTTGGCTTCTCACCAGCCTGCTGCATGCGCGACCAATCGCGTGCGGCCTCGGCAGCCTTGAGGAACAGGCGTCCCTTCCAACCCATGCCGGCCTTGCGGGAGGCCGCGTTATACACCTTCTCAAACACTCGTGGCACGCCCAGCAGATATGTCGGTTCGAAGGAACGCAAATCGGGCAGCAGCGTCTTTGTGTCCGGCAGATAGCCGACCACGCCGTCGTCGGAAGCGATCGACGCGTACTGAATGAACCGTGCGAAACAGTGGGCAAGCGGCAGGAAGAGGAGCAGTCGCGGATGATCTTCGAGAACGATCTCATGCAACGCCAGACTGCCCGCACGCGTGATCGATATGAAATTGCGGTGCGATAGCTCGGCACCCTTTGGAGCTCCCGTCGAACCAGACGTGTACACGATGGTAGCCAGATCGTCTGCATGCACCGAATCGATGCGCGCTTCCAGCTCCTCGTCGGACACGGTGACGCCCAAGCCTTCCAACGCGCCCATGGCGTTGGAATCGAGCATCAGAATGTGCTTGAGAGACGGGCAGCGGTCGATTACGGAGTCGAGACGGTCGAAGCGCTCGCGATTGTCGGCGATAGCCAGTTTCACATCCGAATCGTTGAGGATACGCTCGGCTTGCGCTGCGGAATCAGTGTCGTAGATCGGCACATTGACCGCGCCGATTGCGGCCAGTGCGAAATCGAGCACACCCCACTCGTAGCGGGTGGCGGAGAAGATGGTGACGGCGTCGCCCTTGGCGATGCCGAACGCGATAAGACCTTTGGCGGCGGCGATCACATCCTTGTGAAATTCGCCGGTAGTGACCTTCATCCATTGGCCGGGGGCGGTTTTGCGTTCCGCGATCACGGTATCCTCGCCAGTGCGCGCGATGCGTCCGGTAAGCAGGGAATAGATGGATTCGTCGTCGCCGACCTCGACGGATTCGCCCGGTGCAGTGTACTCGGTGAGCATGAAGCGTTCTCTTTCTCGCGGTTTTTGCGTTATTTCCGCGTATTTCTGCTTGTGATGCGTGCGGGAGCGATGCAAACCGTGTGTCCGCGTTTCCTACCCCTTGCGCACCTCGCACATTCTAAGTTACGGGGCCGTAAGTCTGCATTGTGAGAAGCGACAAGAAATATTTCATCAACTTTGTATGAACTGACAAATGGTGATATTCCGTCAAAAATCAAGTGTTTGATGTCGCGCTATATCCGTTCGGAAAAAGGCTTGACGTAACGGTTGTGGGGGAGCTGCCATGCTTTCCATATATTCCCGAAATGACCGTAAAACCAGAGAAATACGAAGAAATGGTGGTGCGAGCGATTTTTATCGAGTACACTCACGAGTGACGCAATTTACCCCTTGCGTCAGAGGGCTGCCTGCTCAACGGCGAACATCCAGCCTTTTTACTCTTTCGCCGTTTCGCTGGTCGTGTGGCATGGGCCGCACGTGTGCTTGGTTCGCGTATTTTTGCTGGAGATGCGTTTGCGATTGCTATGTGCGATGAGCTCTTGACGTTTCTGTTTCCGGGTGGATAGGCTGAATCGAGAGACATGGTGATGCGGGCGCGCAAATTGAACCGCGTGAATGTGAAGGAAAGGATTTCGATGTTTGACAAACGGCTGTTTTCCCTCGCTCCCGGCGTGGGACGGTTGGTTGCGGCGAAAGTGCTCTGCCAATGGATCGGACTGCTGTCCAACGTCGTGTTCGTGGTGACGATGGTGCTCATGCTTTCACCGGCGCTTGCCATGGTGGAATCGGCGTTCGACCCCATGTTCTCCATGGGTGATAGTGGCTTGATTTCCCGCCTGTTCGTCGGCTTTGGCTACGGCGGTTTCAGCGCGGAAACGTACGTCGGATGCGTACTGGCGATCGTGGTCTGCGCGGTGCTGCGTTTTCTGATGATGCGCACTGCGGCCTATTTCGGCGCGGAAGCGGCCGAGCGTGTCAAACTCGCGTTACGTGAACAATTATTCAATAAAATGCTTGCGATCGGACCATCATATTCGCAACATATCAGTACTGCCGACGTGGTGCAATCTGCTGGTGAAGGCATCGAACAAATCCAAAGCTTCTTCGAATTATTCCTACCGCAACTGTTTTATGCGATTCTCGCGCCGGTAACGTTATTTTTTATAGTTGCGCCGATTAATATGCCGACGGCTGTTACATTGCTTATATGCGCGCCATTGATTGCATTGATTGTTGGCATGGTCGCAATGCGCGCATCCCGAGTATTCAAAAAATATTGGGGAAAATACACCGACATGGGATCTGTGTTTCTTGACAATGTACAAGGTCTTGAAACGCTGAAAACTTTTGATGCGGATGCGCATGCCGCCAAGAAAATGAACGAGCAGGCGGAACAATTCCGTGTAATGACCATGAATGTTCTGCAAATTCAGCTGCGCTCGCTCACCGCCATGGACATCGTTGCATACGGGGGTGCTGCGGCCGGCGTGGGCGTGGCGATCTGGCAGTATGCGAGCGGTGCCGCATTGCCGCTTGCCGGCGTGCTGCTGATAGTGCTTCTTTCCGCGGATTTCTTCATTCCGCTGCGCCAATTGGGGTCGTTCTTCCATGTTGCGATGAACGGCATGACTTCAACCAAGCGTATTTTCGCATTGCTTGATACGCCGATTCCTGCGCATGGGGTGCAGGAAATGCCGGAATTCGGTGCTTCCGATAACGGTGTGGACGTGTGCTTTGATGACGTGTCGTTCCGATATGCGGACGTGGGCGCGGACGTTGCGGCGGATGTGGAAACTGGGAAAACTGGACAAATCGGGGGAGAGTCCGGTGTGGTTGGTGCTGGAAAAACAGGCATGTCGAAAGATGACGATGGTTCGGTCGTCGCATTGCATGGCGTCTCTTTCACTGCGCGGCGCGGGCAGGTGACCGCCATCGTCGGTCCGTCCGGATCCGGCAAATCTACCGCCGTCGAACTGCTCTCCGGAAATCTTTCCGGATATGAAGGATGTATGTGGCTGCTGTCCGAAAATGCAGGAAACAGCTCGACGCAACGGTACCAAATCAACGATCTTTCCGTCGAATCCCTTACGAGGGAAATCGCCATCGTGGCGGCGCAAAGCCACCTTTTTGCAGGAACGTTGCGCGACAATCTGCTGATGGCCAAGCCGAATGCCACCGAAAGCGAACTGTGGCAAGCGCTGGAAGCGGCACATATCGATGAATTCGTGCGTGCGCAATCGCAAGAACTTGACCTGGCCATCGAACAGGGCGCGAGCAACCTGTCTGGAGGCCAAAAACAGCGCATCGCCATCGCACGCGCATTGCTGCGGGAGTCTGCCGTCTACATTTTCGACGAAGCTACCAGCAGCGTTGACGTGGAAAGCGAAACCCTGATTCTGCAAACCATTCGTGTGCTTGCTAATCGCGGCAAAACCGTGATCATGGTGACACATCGCATGGCGAATGCAGCCGACGCCGATCATGTGGTGGTGCTTGAACGCGGGCGCGTGGCGGAACAAGGCGCGCACGCAGAACTCATGCGCGCCAACGGAATATACGCCAAACTGTTCTACGCCCAACAAACCGTGGAAAACGTAGGAATGCTGCCGCAAACCCAACAGCTCACATCCGCAACCGACGTAACCTCAGCTTGCGCACCCAATATGTCCGATTCTCCCGAATCGGACAGCCAGCGTACCGAAACCGTGCCTTGTATGTCCGATTCTGCAGAATCGGACATACAGGGTATGCCTACGTCGCGCCTTATCGCGCGGCTGCTGAAGGAAGTCAGGCCGCTACGTAAGTACATGATCGTCGCATGCGTTTGCGGCACGCTTGGCCACTTCGCCGCCACTTTCCTGCCGATATTCGGCATTGCGGCGGCTTTCGCGGCCGTCGGCTCGCCCATCTGGAATCTCAGCGTTCCCGCAGCGCTCACCGCCATGGCCGTCTGCGCGCTGATTCGCGGCGGCATGCGCTATGCCGAACAGTTCATGAACCACAATGTGGCGTTCCGGTTGCTCGCATTGTTCCGTACGAAAGCCTTCGCGGCCCTGCGGCGTCTCGCCCCGGCCAAACTTGCGGGCAAAGGCAAGGGCGACCTGATCGCGCTGGTCACCACCGACGTGGAGCTGTTGGAAATCTTCTTCGCGCACACCATCAGCCCGATTGTCATCGCTGTTGTGACCACCGTCGTCTACGCACTCGCATTGCTCACCCTGAGTGCACCCTTCGCGGTGACGCTGGTCATCGCGCACCTCACAGTCGGCGTCGTACTACCAAAGTTGTTCGCGTCGGCGGTGCGAGGCATCGGTCCGGAACTTCGCAAGGAATCCGCTGCCCTCGACGACGAAATGCTTGACGATATGCGTGGTATCGGCGAAATCATCCGCTTCGGTCAGGGTAGTGCCCGGCTCGATTCCATCGCTCGGCGCACCCTTTCGTTGTGGGGCAAACGTTTGCGATTGAGTGCGAAGAATGGCGATTTTGCAGGATTGGGTGCGGTATTGGTGATGCTGTTTACCGCGATTGCAGCGTTCCTTGTGATGACGTTGTGCACCGTGGTTTCCACTGCCGCCGATATGCCGGAAGGCCTGATTTGGATGGGTTCCGCGGATTCGAACGCCCCTGCGCTGGTTGTGGCTTTCGTATTGCTTACCAGCTCGTTTGGTCCGACGCTTGCATTGAGCGCGCTGCCGGCGAATTTGACGCAAACGTTCGCTTCGGCACGTCGCCTGTTTGCGTTGATGGATGAGGCTCCCGCTGTGGTTGAGCAGGGTGCCGAACGCCCGGAATATCAAGGTATGACAATGAGCGACGTCACATTCGGCTATGGTTCCAGTGCCCACACTTCCGGCGGCCGCACTTCCGGCAGTGCCTCGCAACCCGTGCTCGACCATGTTTCACTCGATGTTCCACAGCATGGCATTCTTGGCATTCAAGGACCGTCCGGCCGTGGAAAATCAACGATGCTGAAGATGCTCATGCGCTATTGGGATCCGGATTCCGGCACGATTTCGCTATCGAATATTCCATTGCCTCAGGTTGACGCTGGCTGGCGTCGCCGTGTGCAGACGATGATGGGGCAGGAAACTTACCTTTTTGACGGTACGATTCGAGAGAACCTCACCATTGCCTGCAATTCTGCCGATTCCGCAGCGTCCGCCATCCCCGATTCCGTATTGCGCGAGGCGCTCGCCAAGGCGTCCGCGCTCGAGTTGGTCGATGCGCTGCCGAACAGCTTGGATACGAAGGTCGGCGAGCTGGGCGGCCGCCTTTCGGAGGGTGAAAAGCAGCGCATCGGATTGGCCCGCATGTTTCTGCGTGACGCCGATCTGGTGCTCTTCGACGAGCCGACGAGCCGTCTCGACGCCTATAACGAGTCGGTGATTCTCGGATCGGTCAACAATCTCGCCGAGCAGGGGAGTGCCGTCGTGCTAGTGTCGCACCGCGATTCCACCATGCGCGTCGCCGATCGCATATTGCGTATGTAGGGCTCCTTGCAGCATTACGTGGCGCATGCAGTGTCACGCAGTGTTGCGCAAGTGTGTGCGCATCGCGCCCCTGTCCGCAATGTGGTCGTATGAAAATCGTGCGTCATTCATATTTCTTATAACGTGCGTCGAAAGCGCTGCCGAAAGGCACTGTGCGCGCGAATCGAAAGCAAACAACGTATGACAGGTAAGAAAAGCGGGCGAAATTGTGGAATCGTCGACGGAATCGAAATCGTAAGAAAATGAAACAATCATGAAAATGATTGTCAAAATTTAAGAAAAGCAACTTTTTGAGACGTGCAAATATTCAGTTCACATGATTTTGTAACGAAAAATCGTTAGTATCTGTGTCAAGAGATATCCGCTCTGTAGAAGAGTGGAATACGATTCGACGAAAGGCTGGCGATGGCCAACAACAGGAACGAACTGAACAAGAATCTGGCGCAGATGCTCAAGGGTGGCGTAATCATGGACGTCACCACCCCGGAACAGGCGAAGATCGCACAGGATGCGGGCGCATGCGCGGTGATGGCGCTCGAACGCATTCCGGCCGATATTCGTGCTGCCGGCGGTGTTTCCCGCATGAGCGATCCGGCCATGATCAAGGGCATTCAGGAAGCCGTGTCTATTCCGGTCATGGCAAAGGTCCGTATTGGTCATGTTGCCGAAGCTCGCATTCTGCAGGCCATCGAAATCGATTACATCGATGAATCCGAAGTGCTAAGCCCCGCGGATGACGTGTACCACATCGACAAGAACCAGTTCGACGTGCCGTTCGTGTGCGGCGCGAAGAACCTGGGCGAAGCGCTGCGCCGTATCGCCGAGGGCGCGTCCATGATCCGCACCAAGGGCGAGCCGGGCACCGGCGATGTGATCCAGGCCGTGCGCCACATGCGCACCATGAACAAGCAGATCCGCGAACTCGTCTCCCTGCGCGACGACGAGGTGTACGAGGCTGCCAAGCAGCTGGCCGTGCCGTACGATCTCGCCAAGTACGTGCACGACAATGGCCGTCTGCCGGTCGTCAACTTCGCCGCAGGTGGCGTGGCCACTCCGGCCGATGCCGCACTCATGATGGAGCTGGGTGTCGAAGGCGTGTTCGTCGGTTCCGGCATCTTCAAGTCCGGAGATCCGGCCAAGCGTGCCGCCGCCATCGTGCAGGCCACCGCCAATTGGCAGGACGCCGATCTACTTGCACGCCTTTCCGAGAACCTCGGTGAGGCCATGGTCGGCATCAACGAAGATGAGATCGAAACCATCATGGCCGCCCGCGGCGAGTGACGGCCCGCACGGCGCATGCGTGACGCCGGCTCCGCGGGCAGCGAGAAGCACCGCGGAGCCGGCACATCCGAAAGCACAGGAACGGTAATGGTTGTAGCAGTTGAATACATTTCGAAGGAAGAATCGGCCGGCGTCGAAGCCGCGAAACATGGCGTGACCGGCATCCTCGCCGTGCAGGGCGCGTTCGCCGAGCACGCCGCCATGCTGGATCGCCTCGGCGCGCCGTGGAAGCTGCTGCGCGCGGCCGAGGATTTCGACGATTCGATCGACCGGGTGATTCTGCCCGGCGGCGAGAGCACCACGCAGGGCAAGCTGCTGCGCTCCACCGGCCTGTTCAAGCCGATTGCAGAGCATATCGCCGCCGGCAAACCGGTGTTCGGTACCTGCGCCGGCATGATTCTGCTGGCCCGCAAGCTCGATAACGACGACAACGTCTACTTCGGCGCGCTTGACGCCGTCGTGCGGCGCAACGCATACGGCCGCCAGCTTGGCTCGTTCGCCGCCACCGCCGATTTCGGCTCCTCTTCCGGTGATTCCGCCGTCGTGGTCGCACCGGGCGAGCATGTTCCGCAGGACGCCCCGGCCGACATCGTGCTCAAAGATTTCCCGCTGGTGTTCATCCGCGGGCCGTTCGTGGCCGAAGTCGGACCGGCCGCCACCGTCGAAACGTCGGTGGACGGCAATGTGGTCGGCTTGCGCCAAGGCAAGATCCTCGCCACGGCGTTCCATCCCGAGCTCACCGACGACACCCGCATCCACGAGCTGTTCCTGAGTTTGTAGCTTGCGATTCTGTGTAGCGCGCGGTCTGTGTTGCTCACGGTCTGCGTAGCACGCTGTGTACTCGCTTGAGCCCGTAGCGCGACGCACGCAAGCATATCGGCGGCTTCCAAGGATATTTCCTTGGGGCCGCCGATTTTTTATCTGTGGACTTTCAGCATCTTTTCAATCCCAACTAATACTGGGGAATTCATCGGAAAAATAATCCCCCGTAATACACCGACTTGTCCACATGCGTCCTGCCCACCCGCAATACGCTTTCGGGCTGCGCGTCTCCGGATGGTGCGGGCGGGTCGTCGTCCGCTGTCGACGGTGCTGCCGGTATACGACACGCCGATGTTTTGTAGGGGTAGCGGTCGATGGGATGCAAATTTCCTTGTTTGAATTGACATGGTACACCGGAAAACCTATACTGTTTCAACAGGTACACAGTTATACCAAAAAGGGAAGGAAATATCCCGAATCAACTGAATGGACAGTTGAAGACATATTGACGTGTATCTACCGCAGCTGGAGTGGGTTCGACGAATGAACGCACGTAAAGCGGGTGCCAACGATGGAACACAAGGAGGAGTACATCATGGAGAAGAAATCCATCAGGATGATTGCGGCGGTGGCCGCTGCGGCGATGCTTGTTCCGCTGGCCGCGTGCGGTGGAGGAAACGCCGCCGACGGCAAGACCACGCTGTCGTTCTTCTCGAACAATTCGCAGGACAAGTACCAGCCGATCATCGACGCGTTCGAAAAGGCCAATCCGGACATCAAGATCGACTACAGCACCACCACCGGTTCCCAGAGTGGCTACCAGCAGACGCTGCAGACTCGAATCTCCGGCGGAAACCTGGCCGACGTCTACATCGTTCCTCCGGAGGCGTTGAGCGATCTGGTCAAAGGCAACTACGCCAAGGACCTGAGCAATGAAAGCTTCATGGATAAAATCGGCGATGCCGCAAAAAAGGCCTATAGCGTGGATGGCAAAGTATACGCCATGGGCGTGAGCACCTGGACCAATGCCTGGGTGTACAACAAGGATCTGCTGAAGAAGGTCGGTTACGACTCCATCCCGGCGACGTGGGATGAATTCCTGACCATGTGCGGCAAACTCAAAGCCGCGGGAATCACCCCATACCTTGAGCCGAAGGATGGACTGGGCAACGCCGTCGAGGGCTGGATCGGCGCTGAATCCGCCAAGCAGGGCGAGGCGCTCGACGCCAAGATCGACGCCGGTAAGGACACGTTCAAGAACGTGTATGGCAAGTACTACGGCGAATGGGACAAGCTGATCAAGCAGAACCTGATGAGCTCCGACGTGTCCGGCCTGAGCGGCGACCAGGTCAAGTCGGAATTCACCGCCGGACGTCTTGCGGTCTATCCTTCCGGCTCGTGGGACATCGACAGCTTCAATGAGACCGGCCTCAACTACGGTTTCGGCCAGATCCCTATGCTGAAGAAGGGTGACACCCCGTACGCGCCGGGCTCCATCGATCCGGCCTTCGGCATCAACAACAAGATCTCCGGAGACAAGCTCAAGGCCGCGGAGAAGTTCTTCACCTTCCTGACCTCCGACGAGGGCCTCAAGCTGTACCAGAAGCAGCTGGGCCTGATCCCGTCCGTCAAGGGCTTCAACGCCACGGTGGACGACCACTTCAAGGACGCCTACGACCTGTACATCAAGACCGGCAACGTGTACCTGAATTCCGCCCACTGGAGCAAGGGCACCACCGCGCTGCGCGCCGAGACCTTCACCCAGCTGCAGCAGGTAGCCCTCGGCTCCATCAGCCCTACGCAGGCCGCGGAGAACCTCGATTCCAAGCTCAAGACCCTCTCCTGATCCATCGCGAACAGACATCCATCGCGGCAGGCTGGCGCGGACCCTTCCGTCCGCGCCACGCCTGGACCTGCCAATCTCACGTTTTGTAGAAAGCAACCAACATGTCAGTATCAACAGCGTCAGCGGCGCGTCCACATTCCGCTGATCAGGTAGAGGCGTTGCATCTCAAGCAGCGTCGTCACCGCAACTTCATGGAGAACTTCGCCTCGGCACGCTTCCTGCTGCCGATCATGGTGGTGTTCATCGTGGTGATCCTCATCCCATTCCTGCAAAGCCTGGTGTTCAGCTTCACCGATTACTCCGGTTACAATTTCGCGGACGCGAAGTTCGTGGGGTTCGCGAACTACGTGCAGTGCTTCAAGGATCCGACGCTGCTCGCGGGCCTCGGCTTCACGCTGCTGTACACGGTGGCCACCACCGTGCTCATCACCGTGATCGCCCTGCCGCTGGCTGTGGTGCTCAACCGCAAGTTCTTCGGCCGTAACTTCGCCCGTTCCCTGTTCTTCTTCTTCTCGGTGCCGTCCATGGCCGTGCTCGGCTTGGTCTGGCAGTACATCTTCTCCCCGCTGAAGTCCGGCGTCGTCAACACGCTGCTCGCCAAGATCGGCATCGATGCGATTCCGTGGTTGTCGAATTCCGAACTTGCCAAATTCTGTGTGATTTTCGTAGCGGTATGGGCTCAGATCGGCTGGCACGCCACGCTGTATCTGGCGTATCTGCAGGCTATCCCCGCCGATATCTACGAACAGGCCGCCGTCGATGGCGCAAACCGTCGCCAGCAGTTCTTCAACATCACACTGCCCCAGATGGTTCCGGCCATGGGTGTGAGCATCTTCATGCTGCTTACCGGTGGTTTGAAGGTCTATGATCTGCCGTATGGCCTCACCAGCGGCGGTCCGGGCTACTCCACCTACACCGTGACCCAGTCCATCATCCTCACGGGCATCGGTTCGAGCCGGTACGGACTGGGCTCCGCACTGGGCGTCATCTTCTTCATCTGCTGCGCGCTGTTGGTCGCCCTGCAGCAGGTAATCACCAATCTGGTAGAAAAGAGGCTGTCATGACTCTGCAGCAACGCGAGCGTATCGGCTCGATCATCCGTTCCGTCGTCGTCATCGCTATCGCGCTGATCTGCGCGGTGCCGCTGTACGTCATCGTCATCAACACGTTCAAAAGCAGCGCCGAGATGTCCATGGACCCGATTGGGTTACCAAAGACATGGAATTTCGAGAACTACACGTATGCATTCGGGCATCTGCCCATTGTCAACGCCTTCAAGAACACCATCATCGTGACGGTGGTCGGCGTCGGTCTGCAGGTGCTGTTCGGCGCGCTCGCCGCATACGGCATGATCCTGAAGAAGAGCAAGTTCACCGCCGTGATCGGCGTGCTGCTCATGCTGTCCTTCATCATCCCCGGCCAGACGCTGCTGATTCCGCAGTACCGCATGGAGGCACAGGTGGGTCTCGTCGATTCGCTGCTCGGCCTGATCGTGCTTTACACGGGCGGCGCGACCTTCTGCTACTTCTTGATCGTGCAGTACATGCGCGGCCTGCCGTATGAGATCATCGAGGCCGCCCGTATCGACGGCGCCGGTCCGTTCCGCATCTTCTGGACGATCGTGCTGCCGCTGATCCGCCCGATCCTGACCACCGTCATCGTGTTCCAGACCATGGGCACGTGGAACGACTTCATGACGCCGAGCGTGTACATCTCGTCGACCAACAAACAGACCATCGTGCTGCAGGTGTTCAACGCGATCAGCACCTTCACGACGAACTGGCCGTTGTTCATGACGGTCACCACCATCGCGCTCATCCCGGTGTTCGTGTTCTTCATCTTCTGCCAGCGTTGGATCGTGGCCGGCCTGGTCGCCGGTTCGGTCAAGGGCTGACCGGTCCTCCTGCTTGCGGGAATTCGACAAGGAGCAGCGTTATGCGCTATGAGGTTGATCTTTCGGAAGCCAGCAAGTTCGCGCGGACGCCCGCATACGGGATCCCCGTCATCCGCGCCGCAGCCGCATGCGGGCCGGATGGCGGGACCCTGGGCGCCACGAACCGCTTCCTGACCCGTGACGGATCGCCATGGATCCCCATCGCCGGCGAGATGCACTATTCGCGGATCGCCGCCGAACGGTGGGACACGGAACTCGCGAAGATGGCCGCGGCGGGCATCGACGTCGTATCCACCTACGTGTTCTGGAACCACCATGAGGAGCGCGAGGGGGAGTGGGATTTCTCCGGCAACAGGAACGTGCGCCGATTCGTGGAATTGTGCGTCCGGCACGGACTGCACGTCATCGTGCGGCTGGGACCGTTCTGCCATGGCGAGGTGCGCAACGGCGGACTTCCCGACTGGCTGTACGGCAAGTCGTATGAGGTCCGTTCCCTCGACGCCGGCTTCCTCGATGCGGTGCGCGGTCTCTACGCGCATATCGCGCAGCAGCTGCGCGGCCTGTATTTCAAGGATGGCGGGCCGATCATCGCGGCCCAGGTCGACAACGAGTACATGGCGTCGTCGGCTCCTTGGGAGATGACCACCGGCATCAGCCGTGAATGGGTGCCGTCCGGCCACGATGGGGCCGGCTACCTGGAACGGCTGCGCGACATCGCGATCGAGGAAGGCATCGACCCGCCGATGTTCACCTGCACCGGCTGGCAGTCACCGGTTCCGGACGACATGCTGCCGCTGTGGGGTGGATACGCGTACCGGCCGTGGCTGTTCTACGACGGCGTCGGTGCCGAGGGGATGACGGAGCATCCCGCCACCGACGAGTACCGATACCGGAGGCTGCATGGCTCCAGCACAAGCGACGGCTTCGATCCCCCGTACGATCCGGACAGCCGCCCGTACGCCTGCTGCGAGATGGGCGGCGGGATGTTCAATTCGTACGATTACCGTTTCGTGCTGCCGAAGCGCTCCGTCGACGCGATGGCCAACATCAAGCTCGGCTCGGGGTGCGATTTCCTCGGCTACTACATGTTCCATGGCGGAACCAACCCGAAGGGCGCGGCCGGATTCCTCAATGAGGGGCAGACCCCGAAACGCTCCTATGATTTCCAAGCGCCCCTTGGCGAATTCGGACAGGTGCGGGAATCCTACCGGCGGCTGCGCACCCTGCACGAGTTCGTCAAAGCCTTCGGGCCGGAACTCGCCGGAATGCCGGTCTCGTTGCAGGACGGGCAGGACCGCATCGATCCGTCCGACTCCGAGACCCTCCGGTATGCCGTGCGCAGCGATGGCGAACGGGGTTTCGTGTCCATCGACAACTTCCAGGACCATGCGCGCGTGCCGAGCCGTCACGGTGAGCAAATCGACGTGACGACGGGTACCGGTGAGCGCATACGGTTCACCGGCATCGGCCTCGCCGAGGGGGAGAACTGCATATTGCCGTTCAACATGGATCTGGACGGCGTGCGGCTCGTCCGCGCCAACCTGCAGCCGGTCACCGTGCTGCGGGTGCCGGGCCGACCGTTCCGCACGTTCGTGTTCCTCAAGCCCGATGGCATGGATGAGCTGACGTTCCATTTCGAAGGCGACATCCAGGACGTCACCGTCGGCAAGGCGGATTTCGAACGCTTCATGGTCCGGGACGCGGCGGAGATCGTATGCGTCACACGAGCGCTCGCCGGGCGGATGACGGTGTTGGACGGAGGCCTCGCCTTCGTCGACGACGACAACGCGTTGCTGTACGAGGACGGCGATGGGTGGACGCTGGAATCGCCCCGCGCCGAAAACGGGATCGCCGCATATCCGGAAGGCTTGCTCGGCTCTCCGCGGCCGGTGGAGCCCGTATCGGTGTATGCGCGTCTGAGAAGACTGCACGCCGATCGGTACGAAATCGCTTTGCCGGCTGGCATGGGACGGCTTTTCCGCGATCAACGGCAGGTCGCCGATGTCATGCTGAACATCGCATACCAGGGCGATATCGGCTGGCTGTTCTGCGGCGATGTGCTGATCGCCGATAATTTCTGCAACGGCGAGACATGGCAGGTCGGATTGCGCGATTACGCGGATGCCATCGATGCCGCTGGTGGAAAGCTGACGCTGGTCGTCACGCCGCTGAGGCGCGGGGTCCGCGTGAAGGTAACATCGTCGATGGCGGCCCGCCTGGAGCAGTCCGATGCGTGCGTCGCTGACGTCACCGACGTGTATGCTACACCGGTGTACCACATGCCGGTGGGCGAATAACGAATGTAATATACAAAAAACCATGGCTTTATGCCAATTACCAAAGGAGATAATCGTGAGTGCGCGACGCAACTTCGAATGGCCGGAACTGCTGACCGCGGATGGCCGCGGCATCGCCTTCGGTGGCGACTACAATCCCGACCAATGGTCCGAGGACATCTGGGACGACGACATCCGCCTGATGAAGCAGGCCGGCGTCAACACCGTGGCCCTCGCCATCTTCAGCTGGGATCGCATCCAACCCACCGAGGATCGTTGGGATTTCGGCTGGCTCGACCGCATCATCGACAAACTCGGCAATGCCGGCATCGTGGTCGACCTGGCCTCCGCGACGGCGACCGCGCCGCTGTGGCTGTACGAAAGCCACCCGGAGGTCCTTCCGCGTGACAAGTACGGCCATCCGGTCAACGCCGGCTCGCGCCAATCCTGGAGCCCGACCAGCCCGGTGTTCAAGGAATACGCGCTGACCCTGTGCCGCAAGCTCGCCGAACGGTACGGCACCAACCCGTATGTGACCGCATGGCACATGGGCAACGAATACGGGTGGAACAACCGCGAGGACTACTCCGACAACGCGCTCGAGGCCTTCCGCGCATGGTGCCGCCGCAAGTACGGCACCATCGACGCGCTCAATCAGGCGTGGGGCACCACCTTCTGGGGCCAGGAGATGAACGGCTTCGACGAAGTGCTCATCCCACGGTTCATGGGCGCCGACTCGATGGTCAACCCCGGCCAGAAGCTCGACTTCGAACGGTTCGGCAACGACATGCTCCTCGACTTCTACAAAGCCGAACGCGACGCGATCGCCGAAATCTGCCCCGACAAGCCGTTCACCACGAACTTCATGGTCTCCACCGACCAGTGCTGCATGGACTACGCCGCCTGGGCCAAGGAAGTGAACTTCGTATCCAACGACCACTACTTCCACGAGGGCGAATCCCACCTCGACGAGCTGGCCTGCTCCGACGCTCTCATGGATTCGCTCGCGCTCGGCAAGCCGTGGTACGTCATGGAACACTCCACCTCGGCGGTGCAGTGGAAGCCGCTTAACACCCGCAAGCGCAAGGGCGAGACCGTGCGTGACTCCCTGGCCCATGTGGCCATGGGCGCCGACGCCATCAACTTCTTCCAGTGGCGCGCGTCCGCGTTCGGTGCCGAAGCGTTCCATTCGGCCATGGTTCCGCACGCCGGCGAGGACACGAAGCTGTTCCGCCAGGTGTGCGAGCTGGGCGCGTCGTTGCACACGCTCGCCGACGCCGGCGTGCAGGGCACCGAATTGGCGCACTCCGACACGGCGATCCTCTTCAGCGCCGAATCGGAATGGGCCACCCGCTCCCAGACCCTGCCGAGCATGAAACTCAACCACTGGCATGACGTGCGTGACTGGTACCGCGCGTTCCTGGACGCGGGCTCGCGCGCCGACATCGTGCCGCTCGCCTACGACTGGAGCTCGTACAAGACCGTCGTGCTGCCGACCGTGCTGATCCTGAGCACCGCCGACACGCAGCGGTTGGCCGACTTCGCGGCCGCCGGCGGCCGCGTGGTGGTCGGCTACGCGACCGGACTGATCGACGAGCATTTCCACACTTGGCTCGGCGGATACCCGGGCGCGGGCGATGGCCTGTTGCGCTCGATGCTGGGCGTCCGCGGCGAGGAATTCAACATCCTCGGCGCCGAAGCCGAAGGCGAGCCGGGCGAGATCCGACTGTCGTCCGCCGACGATTCGGCCGCGCTGGACGGCACCACGACCCGCCTGTGGCAGAACGACGTGAACGTGACCGGCGAACACGCGCAGGTGCTTGCCACGTACGCCGGCGAGGAAGCGGACGAATGGGAGCTCGACGGCACGGCCGCGGTCACCCGTAATCCGTACGGCTCCGGCGAAGCGTATTTCGTCGGCTGCGACCTGGATGTGGCCGATCTGACGAAGCTGGTCCGCGCATATCTCGCGGCCTCGTCGCAGGAGAATGCCGACGTGCTGCACACCGTGCGCGCCTCCGCCGACGCCACCTTCGACTTCTACCTGCCCCGTGGCAAGAAGACGGTCGAATTGCAAGGCATCGAAGGCGAGCCGGTCATCCTGTTCCAGACGGATCGGGAGGAAAAGCCCGGCTCGTACACCGTGCGCCGCAACGGCGTGCTCGTGGTAAGGCGGTAAAGTCGGAAGTCGAATATCGATGACGGATGCGGTTAGGGGGAGATATGGCCGAAGTGAAGCCGGACAAGTCCGACAGGAAACGCGTCACACTGCGTGAAGTGGCGCAAGAGGCCGGAGTCTCCCTCAAAACCGCGTCGAACGTCATCAACCATTCCGGCCGCATGGCCGACGCCACACGCGAAAAAGTGCAGGACGTCATCGACAGGCTCGGCTACCGCGTCAACGTGTCGGCCCGCAATCTCAATCGCGGCAAAACCGGCTTCATCACGCTCGCGGTGCCGAGCCTGACCGCGCCATATTTGGCCGAACTGGCCAACCGGGTGATCGACGCGGCCCGCATCTACGGCTATTCCGTGTACATCACCACGTATGCGGAAGGATCCGCGCAGGGTGCCCGCGCGCTGTTGCGAAACTTCAATGCCACGGTGTCGGACGGCATGATCCTGTCCATCTCCGAAGTCGAGGATCTCGATCCCGAGGACCTGGACGTGGATTATCCGCTGGTCTGCGTGGGCGCGCGGTCCACGCATGGCAAGGCGGACCATGTCACCCCGGACGACGTCCAGGAGGCGCGTCTCGCCGCGCAATACCTGTTCGACCACGGTGCCACGAATCTTGCGGTGATCGGCTCGCGAACCGATCCGGAGCATATCCTCGAGCTGCGCGACGCCGTGGAAGGCAACGCGCAGCTGCGCATGCGAGGCATATTCGAAGCGTGTGCCGACCAAGGCGTCGAATTGGACACACGGCTAGTGCCCAACGTCGGCCAGGATTGGACCATCGGCTCGGGCGCGCGCATGACGCAGCGCATCGTCGACTCCGGCATCCCCTTCGATGGCATCGTGGCGTTCAACGACCAGCTTGCGTTGGGCGCACTGTTCACTTTGGCAGCGAACGGCATCGCGGTGCCCGACCGGGTGCAGGTGATCGGCTTCGACAACAACGAGGAAGCCGCATATTTCCAGCCGCCGCTGACCACCATGGATTCCTGCCTCGACTGGATCGCGCCGACCGCGGTCAGCCGCATCATCAACCGCATCGATGGCAGCCGTACGTTGGAACCGGAGCTCATCACCACCCAATCCCGCATCATAGCCCGCGCCACCACCCGTGCCTAGTGTCGCGTGTTTGGTTTCGCGCCGCCTAGTGCTCCCGCTTTCCGCATGCCTTCTCCTCCCCTGAGTGCCCTCCTCGCTTCCGTCGCAGGCCTTGATTCCGCTCTTCCGGCACTGCCCACGCTATCTGTGCGCCAGCTCCGCCCTTTCCAGAGCAGGCCTTGGACCTACTCTTCCGGTACTGCCCGTGTCGCTTGTTTTGTGTCACGATTCGAAAAAAAGACCAAAATTTTGGATCGTGACACATCACTTTCGGTTCGGGGGTATGTTTTTGAGGCATTTTCCTTGGGAATATGTCGTTTATACCCCCGTATTGCTTTTTTGGAAGGAAAAATGTGTCACGATTCGAAAAAACAGCCGAAATTTCGAATCGTGACACATTTCAGGAGACTCCGCCACTCACCTACGCTTCACCGCGCACCTACGCTCCGCCACCTGCCACGCGCCTCACCGCTCCGGCACGCTTTGCGCCGGGCAGCCGTGCAGCACGGAAAGCATCGCTCGCTTTTCCTGCGTGGTGACGGTCAGTCCGTACTTGTCTTTCACGCCAATCTGCCGAGCCACGTAATCGCAACGGTATTCGCTGTTCGTCGGCAGCCAGTATGCGGCCGAAGCGGAACCCTTTTGCTGATTCGCCGGCCCATCCACGGCCAGCAGATTGTACATGTCGTTGCCGAATTGGTACAGCTTCGTATGATCCCACGTGTTCGCGCCCGACTGCCATGCATTCTCCAACGCGACCACATGGTCGATCTGCACCGCCGAAGACGTTTTCACTCCACGCACGAACTGAATGGTCTGACCGGTATATGGGTCATCGAGTGTACCCGACGCAACTTGGCAGCTGCGGCTGTTCTTATATTGCACGTCCGTCAAATCGCGGGCGAGCACATCTTCGCGCACGTCGCAACCATTGCCGTCGTCGTCGGTTTCTCGGAATCCGAACGCGTCGCGATCATATCCGGCTTTGCTGGGATTGTCGTCAACCGTAAGTTTTTCCAACGTTTCCGCGGCAGTGCCGGTTGCCGTGTATTCGCCGGTAATCTCACCTACGGTCGGATTGATTTTCGGCAGAAGCATGCCGATAGTGACGCCGACTACCGCAACGACGACCAGCAGAATGAGAATGCGTTCCAGCGGACCGTCAGCATTGATCCAACTTTTTTTGAACCGTTTGCCGGCCCGCTGAATATCACGCACGTCCTGCTCAATATTCCGATAATTATAGGAATTACGATTATTCTTTCGTGCCATAAGTATTGAAATAATACATGCAACACACTGAAATTGCGGAATTAGGAATATCAGGCGTAAGTGAACGTCATCGGATCATGACCTGCGCGCGTCGGACCATCAAGCGCGTCAATCGCGGCATGCTCTTCAGGAGCAAGTACGAAACCGAACAGATCGAGATTCTGCTTCTGCCGATCCGCATGCACAGACTTGGGGATGATGATTGTTCCATTTTCGATATGCCAGCGCAGAATCACCTGTGCCGGGGTGATCCCGTGCGCAGCTGCGATACGTTCGATCGTGCCATTTCCAGCGTTCAAATCAGCGCCGCGGGCCATCGGCGAATACGCTTCCACTGCAATGTCGTGCGCCTTGCAGTATTCCACAACCTCGCGCTGCTGCCACGTGGGATGCAGCTCAATCTGGTTGACGGCCGGATATTCACCGGTTTCCTCATACAAGCGGTCAAGATGTTCGGGCATGAAATTGCACACGCCCAGTGTGCGCACGCGGTTTTCCGCGCGAAACTCAGTGAACGCCTTCCACGTCTCACCGGAACGCCAGTTGAACGGCGTCGGCCAGTGCAGCATGTACATGTCCACGTAGTCGAGCTGCAGCAGACCCAGCTGCCGGTCGAACGCCTTGCGTGCGGAATCGTACCCCTGTTCCGAATCGCGCAGCTTCGTGGTCACCCACAGATTCTTGCGATGCTCGCCTTGCGTGAAGCCCGCATTGCGCAGCGCACGCCCCACGCCAGCCTCATTGTTGTATCCCGCGGCACCGTCGATGTGCCGATAGCCGGCTTCCAGCGCGCTCTCAACTACGGGAGTAACGCCCTCATCGTCGATGCGCAGCACGCCCAAACCGATCTGCGGAATCAGATTGCCGTCGGAAAGCGTAACCATCGGAGTATGGAAAGTAGCCATGGAAACAACCCCTTGAATCGAATATGCGATGTTCTCCACACCAGTTTAGCGGGAGGCGTAACGGCCGTAACAATTCCATGCAGGTAAGCGCGCTATAACATTGCGCGGATATGGAGGGCAATATGGATTCAAAGAATGCAATAACTACTCCGCAACCACAATCTCACCAGCATTACGGGCACGCGCTCGCCGGCATCCTCGGCCCCGCTTTTGTGGCGGCTGTGGCATACGTGGACCCAGGCAACGTGGCTGCGAATGTTACTTCCGGAGCCACATACGGCTATCTGCTGGTATGGGTGCTCGTTCTGGCCAACTGCATGAGTGTGCTCATCCAATACCAGTCAGCCAAACTCGGCATCGTCACGGGCCGGAGTCTGCCGGAGATTCTGAGCGAACGTCTAGGGAATGCCGGCCGGTTCATGTTCTTCATGCAGGCTGAGGTGATCGCCATCGCCACGGATCTGGCAGAGGTGATCGGCGGAGCGATTGCACTGAAACTGCTGTTCGGTCTGCCGTTGTTCGTCGGCGGCTGCATTATCGGCGCGATTTCCACGGTGTTGCTGATTTTCCAGAAGGGGCCTACGCATCGTCTTTTCGAGAAGATGATCATCGCGCTGCTGTTGGTGATCACGTTCGGCTTCATCGCGGGTCTTTTCATCGACCCGCCGAATCCCACGCAGGTGGCAACGGGCTTGATCCCGCGTTTCAAAGGGTCTGCGACCGTGCTCATGGCCGCCTCGATGCTGGGAGCCACGGTGATGCCGCATGCGATTTACCTGCATTCCACACTCGTCAATGACCATTATTCCGCGGGGCAAAAGAAGCCCGACATCAAGACGCTGCTGTATGGCAGCAAGGTCGATGTGATATGGGCGTTGCTTCTGGCCGGCACGGTGAATCTGGCGCTGCTGATTCTCGCGGCGAATTCGCTGTATGGCGTGACCGGCACTGATTCGATCGAAGGCGCGCAGCATGCCATCGCCGCCGCTCTGGGCCCTGTTGTCGGCACGATTTTCTCGGTCGGACTGCTGGCTTCCAGCCTGAGCTCCACATCGGTCGGCACGTATGCCGGTGCCGAAATCATGCATGGACTGTTGCGGATCAAAGCGCCGATGTGGGCGTGCCGCGTGGTGACGCTTGTGCCGGCATTGGTTGTACTGTGGTTTGCGAAGAATCCGACGGAGGCGCTGATCATGGGGCAGGTGGTACTGTCGATCGGCATTCCGTTCGCAATCATTCCGCTGATGAAATACACTCACGATCGCTCATTAATGGGCGATTATGTGGATGGTCCAGTGAAATTCGCAATCAATATGGTAGTTGTTTCGCTGATTGTTGCGCTTAATGTGATTCTCGTCTTCCTTACGCTTTCCGGCCGTTCCTGATGCAGATTGCGGATGCTGGCTAGGAGCGGTCGTAATTGTAGACGGTGAATGTTCCTTTGTTGGATCGCTTGGTTTCGTACAGCGCCAGGTCGGCCTGTTTGACGCATTGGCCGAAATCCACGCCGCCTCTGGTATCTTCGCCGTTTCCTCCATCCGTGTTTCTGCTGATATCCGTGTTTCCGCTGATGCGGATGGCGGCAATGCGGCACACGCCTACGCTGCAATGCACGTCTTGCCCGTGCTGTTCCGAGGCGCGTGTCAACTGTTGGAAGAACATGCCCAGCGTGGTTTCGAGCACCTGTTCGCTGGCGGTGTTTCGGATGAGTGCTATGAATTCGTCGCCGCCGTATCGGCAGATGATGTCATCTTGCCAGTAGATGTGCCGAAGCTGGGATGCGACCTCGCGGATCCAGAAATCGCCGACTGTGTGTCCGTATGTGTCGTTGATGGTTTTGAAATTGTCGATGTCGACGAACATCAGCATCGCTTCGTCGTACGAATCCATGAGGTCGAAGTATTTGCGCATGCGTTTATATCCCGCTTCTTTGTTCAGCAAACCGGTCATGCCGTCATGTTCGGCTTTGTACCTTGCTTTTTCGTAGGCGGCCTGTTGCGAGTAGAATCGCATGTTCAGTTCCACGGTGTCCATGATGAACATAATCTGTGTGGAAATCACGATCGCCAAACATTGCAATGAAAAACCGTATGTCAGTGCTTGGTAGATGGTCGCCAATACTGGTAGTACGAAGAACGACATCATGGAAAGGAAAGTAATGCGATCAAGATTCTTGCGATATGAGATCAGCATGAAGAAGCATAATGCGATTCCCGAGACCGCAATTGCTTGCGAAAGAAGATAGAAATTACCGCGATGGTAAAGATTGTGGTCATCGAAATAGTAGAAAAGACCAGTGAATTGTGTGATGATAAGTAAGAGAATTCCAATTACGGATAATGCGTAGACGGTATGCAATGCGGCTGGTTTGCGATGCTGATTTTTGCTCACTGTCAACCAAACATAGGTTGCGAAGAAACTCATGAAAATATAGTTGATGCAGAATACTGAGAAATTGCTTATGCGAACTATATAGTATGTGGTTTCGTCTGCATTTGCGTGAAAATACCAGCTGAGCGCGTCGGATCCAAGAAGAAGCATGCAGGCGATCTGCATGAGTATTTTGATGCGAGTTCGTCTGGTTTTTTGTGGTGTTGCAATGAAAATTCCGCCTGCGAAAATCAGACATATGAAAATGCCCCACAACTCCATGCAGATGTGGAACATGGCCCTGACTGGTATCATCCCTCTCTCTCTCTCCGACGTTGCCTGCGCCGAAAACCTGCCTATCTCTTTCGTGTGTCATGATACCTCTAAATAGGGAGCGTTACCCAGAAATGACAAAAACAGGAATCCGCAGGTGAATATCCATGCCTCTGTCATACGGGCTATCATATAGTTTGTGCGTTTGAATGTGGAGAAGGTGATTGATGTCAGCGAAGCGGAGCATGTCCCGAGCGCTTGCTCGAGAGGAATCGTATCAGAACGGTCATTTAACGCGCACGGCGTTTATTTCCATTGCGGTTCTTACATTTATTACGTTCGTCGGTAATTTCACGCAATTGCAGTTAAGCGCCGCGTTGCCGACGATCGTCAGTGATTTTGGTATTTCCGTTACGACCGGTCAGTGGCTGACGTCGATTTTCCAGCTGGTCATGGGCGTGATGGTGCCGCTTACGGCATACCTTACGAGACGTTTTTCGACGCGCGAAATCGTGCTTGTTTCCATGGTTGTGTTCACGATCGGTTCACTGTTCGCTTGGCTTGGTCCAACTTTTTTGATGGTGCTGATCGGGCGTTTGCTTGAGGCGGTTGGCACGGGTGTGATGTGGCCGGTGTTGCAGATCACGGTGTTTTCGATTTATCCGCTGTCTCGCCGTGGTTTCGCAATGGGTACGGTTGGTGTGGCGATGAGCGTGGCTCCGGCGATCGGTCCGACGCTTGGCGGTGTGCAGACGGACTTGAACGGTTGGCGTTCAATTTTCCTCACGTTGACCATTATCGGCGTAATTTCGCTGCTTCTTGCCTATTTTGGATTGCATAATTTCGGTGAGAATGATAAAACCGCGAAGGCTGACTTTTTTTCCGTTGGACTGTCTATTTTCGGTTTCGGCGGGCTAATGTTCGGCTTTACGAATATTGAATCGTATTCGTTTGTAAATCCTATGGTTTGGTTGCCAATGGTGATTGGCGTTGTGGGAATTATTTGGTTTGTGCTTCGCCAGATTCATGGCGCGCGCAGGCAGATTGAAAATCCTGAAGCGCAGCCGCCACTGTTGAATTTGAGCGTGTTGAAGAATCGTAGTTTTACTGTTGGCACGATCACGGCCGCGCTCTCGTTCTTCGCGTTCAGTTCGATTATGGTGATCATGCCCCTGTACATTCAGGATTGCCGTGGCTATTCTGCTGCGATTAGCGGCCTGGTGATGCTTCCGGGTGCTTTGGGCCAGTGCATTTCGCAGTTTTTCGGTGGTAAGATACTTGACCGTTTCGGTGCACGCCCGGTGGCGTTGGTAGGCACGATTACCTTGTGTTTCGGCACAGTCATGATGAGTTTGATTTCCATGACCTCGTGGATTTGGTGGGTGTCGATTTGGCAGTTTGTGCGCCAGATCGGCATGGGTTTCGTGTTGATGCCGATCACCACATGGTCACTGAATTGTTTGGAACCGGAAGAGGTGAGCGCCGGATCCGCGGTGACGAATACGGTTCGTCAGATTGCGGGCGCGATTGGCGCTCCGGTGTTGGTGATTTTGATGGAGACGTTCACGTCTCTTCGTTGGACTGCGCTCGGTGGCAAAAAAGCCGTGTATGCGGCTGCCAACGTGTTCGGCATTCAGTGGGCGCTTCGTATCAGTGCGGCAATCTGCTTCGTGATGGTGCTAATGGTGTTCTTCGGCGTGCGCGGCCAGGGTGCCGGTTCCACGCATGAAACCGTGCAACGCGCCCTCAACCGTAGGCGTGCCGCCTGACCGTGCATGCTGCGACGGCTACTCTTCTTCGTTGGGCTTGTATTCCACTACGCTGAGGGCCACCACGCCTGCGCTGGTGCGCACGAACACATTGGCGCTCCCGCCTACGGCTTCCAAGCCTTCCACCAGGTGTGAGATTGGTTCGGAATCAAGCACCGGCAGCACTTGCGCCACGCCGTCTGCGTCGGTGACGGTGAGCGTATCGTCCAAATAGCCGGAGGCGAGCGTTTCGTCGATGGCGCTTTCGAATTCGGACAGCTTGCTGATTTCCTCTTCGGCGGCCTTGTTTGCGGCCACTTCCACAGCTTGCGCCACTTCTTCACGCATTGCCTCTTCGCTCATGATTGCCTCTTTTGCTATTGCCTCTTTTTGTTAAGCGCCGTTTTGTAACCTATAGACTATCGGATGAACGTATCAGAACTATTCCAAATGCCGGAAAGTGTCCATATAGTGGCACTCTTGTGAAGGCGTCATCCTACATGCGTGCGGGAAACATATGCGGGGATGAACGCGGGTAGCGTTCACGAGAAGAGATGTTGTGAGAGATGTTGTGAAAAACGATGCGTAAGACTTTCGGTTGCAACATATGATTGCATACGATTGCGGATTGCGTGGAACAGGAAGATGAAACGGGAATATGGAACAGGAAAGGAGCGTGCATGACTAGACTTGGCGACGTTCAGCGCAATGAAACGCATCGCGAAACGCGTTCAACGTTGCTGACAGCTTTGCTTTGGTTGGTCACCGCGGTCATTGTGGTGGCGATGTTGTTGCGCATGCTGCCGAATAATCTTGATGGCAAACGCTATGTGCCTCTGGTTGTTGCGCTGATGCCGTGGCTGGGTTTGCTTTCCGCTGTGATTGCGGTTTTTGCTCTGACAATTCGCCGTATCGGCAAACGAAGGGCGTTGGCTGCATTGAGCGCGGTATGCGTGGTCATACAGGTCGCTTGGCATTGGGGGTATGTTGTGCCGGCTGCCAGCTCTGCCGCACAGCCCATGGCAACGGTTCGTGTTATGACGTTCAACACGAAGCAGGGTGTTGCCGATGCGCAACAAATCGTTGAAACAATACGCGAAGAGCATATCGAAGTCTTGGCAATGCAAGAGGTTTCTTCGGATTTGCTGAACAGACTGAACGATGAGGGAATCGCAGATTATCTTCCATATTTCGTTATTCCGCAGCTTACGTGGCATGATAATGGCGGTGTGAATGTGCTGTACAGTGCGCATCCATTGCAGGAAACAACTGAGAATCTTATTCCTATAGAATCAAGCAGCATCCCTGCTGCAACTGTTGTGCTCAACGGAAGAAATGTGAGATTCGGGTCGGTACATCCTTTTTCTCCGCGTCCCAGAAATCAAGGTCTATGGAATAAAAGTTTGGATTCTATCGCTCAATTACAGCATTATGATAATAATGAATCATATGTTTTGATGGGTGATTTTAATTCCACGTGGGATCATGCAAGTTTTAGATATTTGCTTGGTGATCGTTTTACTGACGCTGGTCAGAGCGCGGGGGAGGGCCTGCATATGACGTTCCCTGCAGTATTTCCGATTGCTGAAATCGACCATATTATTTACGACAAGGGCGTGCGTGCAACTGATCTTGCAACCAAGCGGATTCAAGGTTCCGACCATCTCGCACTGCTTGCCACCCTAACCATTGCATAGCGGCGGAAAGTGGCGGCGGAAACGAACTTCTGCGATAAGCCTGCAACTAAAGAAGCACGCTCCTTTGTCGAGGGTATATATGTTTCCTGAGGTATCCCTGAAGGGGTAAAACGGTTAAACCCCAAATTGTAATATCTATGCCTGAGGTAAGATTGAGGATTGTAGTTTCCATAAGTTAGGTAGAGATACAAAGGGGTGTGCGGTATGCATATCATGTTCGTCTGTACAGGCAATATCTGCCGGTCGCCTATGGGCGAACTCTTGCTCACTCGCTACCTCGCTGGCACCACTGTGCAGGTTTCTAGCGCCGGCACGCGTGGCCTTCCGCGATGCCAGATGGATCCGTCCAGTGCCAGACTTATGACCAGCGTCAACATTGAACCAAGCGGATTCCGATCCCGCAGACTCACCCGATCTATGGCTGAGAGTGCTGATCTGATTCTCTGCTTCGAGAAAGAACAGCGCAAAGACATCGTTGCCCTCGCGCCAGGCGCGGTCCGTTATACATTTCTGCTTAACGACTTCGCCAACATGTGCCAATACTGCGCGCAAAACGGCATGGTAAGCGGACTGACCATCCAGGAGCGTCTCGCATCCGTTATCAAAGTCTCTTCCATGATTCGTCCGATGTTGCCCACTCCCAAAGATATCGATGACCCGCACGGCAAGTCGTTCGACAAGTTCCGTATCGCGGCCAACCAGACCAATAATGCTCTGCGAACCATGCTGAAAAGCATGAAAAAGCATTACAGCATGGGTATAGCGCCTGTGCGCTCGCAGATTTGTTCTGGGCAGCCCATTACCACCTACAATATGTGGGCTTAGATGGCAGTGGCCGTCATGGTCGACGATTTCGTGCCGGCGCTTTCAGTCAGTGCCGGCACGAATCGGTCAGTACTGGTAGTTGACCTCGTTAGTCATTTTGCCGGATGGTGTCTGATCGATGGTTAGATCGCTTTCGGCCTTCGGCGAGGTGGTCACGTCGAAATCGAAAGTCACGCTTTCCCCGGGGGTGATATAAGCCACATTGGTGACCAGTTTTTGATCATCCATCACAGCATTGCTTTGGTCTCGTACGTCTCCGGATGAGGTGATCTCGCTGATGGAACCACCCTTCGGCGCGTAAAACAGCATACGTTGCGCAGACGTTCCCGGAGCCGCAACAGGCTTACCCGTTACACCTGCCTGCTCGCCGCCCAGAATATAGCCGGTGCAGGTGGCCATTTCGCTGGAAGTCAGCGTATTGGTCAACGTGTAGGTGACATGGTAGGTTTTCGACCCATCGGCATTCTGACCGGTTTTGGTAATCTGTGCCTTACGGTTGATATACCATCCCAACTTCGACGGATTCTGTTCGTTGAGGTAAATGCCCACTTCCGGATCGGTCTCGCTGTCTGGAGTGCCCTTGGCGAGTCCGGCACCTTGGAAATATTTGGCTTCATCATCATGGAACGTGTATGCGTAGAAATGACGGTTCTTAGTTAATTCGCCGATGCTTTGAGCCACCTTCATCATCTTGGTGATGTCCATGTTGCTGAAGGCGTTGTTCATGATGGTGGAGGCGATGTATTCGAAATACGTGTCTTGTAGAGATACGGGAACTTCCTTATAGATGGTGTTGAGCATGTATTCAGCGGTATTTTTGCCGGTGAGCACAGTACCATCTTCCAGCGTCACATTGCCGTTGATCTCTACCATTTTCTGGATGAACACCGGATCGATAGATACGATACCGTCAACATCGCAAGCATATTGGGAACGCTGCCAAGCTTCATTCATCATTTCCGCATTGCGGGCGATGTCTGGCACCGCGAACGTGTCGCGAATATCGAAGGAGAATCCCAGAGGCCCCTTGAACACGGCATGTTCCGAAGCATTGCCATTACTGCCGTTAATGAAGTCTCCATTGTGATGGAACTCACCGACCTGAATTTGTCCATGATCGGTCTGCAACGTACCCATGGAGCCCACCAGTCCGCCGCCGGAACGTTGTTCGGAAGTGGTCTGCGCCACCAGCAGATACGTTCGGGCACCGTTCTGTCCCAAGAAGGAGGGGAGCATCTGTAGCGCATTGTTCACTTGCTCCACCATATCCGTAACCTTGGTGAACTGGCTGCGACTCTGCGAATATGCCTTCTTCACCATGCCGATACGTGGTTCAGGCAGATTGCTGAGCTTCGAATTCAACGACTTCACCTGCTTGCTTACCGAAGAGAAGTCGTCTTGCGCATCCACAATGGGCTGAAGATTCAACTGGCCATTCTCGCCGCTGATCTGCGCGTTCGCAAGCTGTTGTACCACATCGGTGAGTGACGGCAGTGTTTGTTGCACTAAATCATCCACCACCTGCGTCATGCCCTGCACGTTGGTAACATCACCGCCCACAACCGGCATCTTCGACAGCATGTTCCACAGTGTTCCATTGGCAATATCTCTTGCCGCGGCGGTATGGGTCCGCGCCTGCTTGATTGCGGCATCCGACGCTTGCACATCCTTCAACGTATTGACGTCGGTGATGGCCGAAAGAGACGAGACCGCCTGCTCCTCGTGAGCTTTGACTTCCTTCGCCTGCTTGTAGAAATTCAGACCGACGACGCCTCCGGCAATGACCAGCAGGATGAGCAGTGCCGTAATAACAAGCAATGTATTGCGAAGCTTGTGAGAACGGGCGGCGTGAGTGCTCGCATGTTGAGACATTAATCCCCCTCTGTTAGGTGTTCCAGCTTTTTATCATGGCACATTCGTATGGATAAATAGTGAAAAAAGCGATTGCTGCCTGATAAAACCGACTCTATTTCTAGGGGGTAGGGTAGCATTTCCTAAGGTTTTTGATATACGGAGATGAGGGGTTCAGTGACTTCCGCAGAGAACACTAACGTCCAGCAGGTTGCCGTTGAAGATGATTCTGAAGACGGCATCACGCTGATGGATTTGATGCGTATCATTCGCAAGCATCTGGTCACCGCGGCCATCATATTTGTGATGGTTTTCGCCGGGGTGGCTGCGTACACCTTCTTGGTTCCGCCGAAGTATACCGCCACGGCTCAGGCCATGGCTACGTACAATGCATCCCAAGGGGATGATGCGGGCATTAGCCAGCAGTACACGGGTGGCACGTACATCGCCGGCCAGATCACGTCGTATACAACGTTGGCAACCACCGAAACCGTACTTGAGCCGGTCATCAAGGATCTTGGACTGGATACTTCAGTGAAGAGTCTGGCCGAGCAACTGACTGTCACCAATCCTACGGACACCGCGTTCGTGAACATTTCCGCGGAAGATGGTGACGCGCAGCAGGCGTCCGACATTGCCAATGCGGTGGCAGTGTCTATGCAGAACGTGATTCAAAACGATCTGTATTCCGCGGCAGATAAGTCCCCGGTGAAGATCTCCATCGTGCAGAGGGCGCGTGTGCCTGAAAGCCCGAGCTCGCCGAATAAGCCGCTGTATCTGGCGGTCGGCGTGGTCGCAGGTCTGGTGCTTGGAGTGTTCGCCGCACTACTGAAAGACATGCTGAACACTAAAGTCGAGGAGACTTCCGACGTGCGCAGCTTGGTTGGGGCGTCTTCCTTGGGTTCCGTGCCTCAGGATAATTCCCTAGGTGAGAAGCGCCCAGTGCTCGTCAGCCAGCCTAATGGCCCTATCGCTGAGGAATTCCGTCGTATTCACACTAATATCGAATTCTTGCAGACCGATAAGGTTGCGGGCAAGGGGCAGCTGCTGGTTATTACCAGTGCGCAGCCTTCTGAAGGCAAAACCACCACGTCGATCAACGTGGCTGCGGCTTTGGCTGAAGATGGTGCTCGCGTGCTGTTGGTCGACGCTGATCTGCGTCATCCTTCCGTTGCTCATCATTTGGGTCTTGAAGGTTCTGCCGGTTTGGCGCACGTGCTTTCTGGTCAGATGTCTCCGAAAGATGTGGTGCAGAACTACTGGAAGCCGACTCTGCATATTCTTCCTGCTGGTAAACGCCCGGCGAATGCTGGCGTGCTTCTTGGATCAGACACCATGCGTATTATGGTCGAGCAGGCTTTGACCCAGTATGATTACGTTATTATTGATACCGCTCCGTTGAGTGTTTCCAACGATGGTATCGTGTTCGGCCGGTGGGCCAAGGGTCTGGTTCTGGTGACCGGTCGTGGCGTGTGCGAGAAGAAGGAACTCAAGGAGATTTCTGAATCCTTGCATGTAGCCAAGGTCCCTGTGCTTGGTTTCATCTTCAACTATGCCGATCTGAAGAAGACGCATTCCAATTCGAATTACTATTACTACTACTACGAGGATGCTCCGCGGAAGAAAAGCCACAAAAAGTAGCCGCAAGTAGTGTATAAGGCGTGAACGTGAGACCGGAGCGTGAAGCTTCGGTCTCACGCTGTAATAAGGAATCAACATGGGTGACAACAACAATACTGTGCCGAATCTGTCGCATCTTGTTTCGTCGGGAGACTCTCTGAGCTCTCAGGGCAAGCAGCAGACCAAGGCGCAGTCGGCTTCCGAGCATGATGTGGTGGATACGTTCTGGGATATTCCACCGATCACCTTTTCGGAAGTTGAGTCGGCTGTGGAACGTGGCGAGGCATCTGATGCGGCTTATGCGCAGGCTGCAGCCACAAGCATGACCACTGCCACGTCATCCACGCCGGTGAGTGATGCGCCCACGGTAAACCTTCGTGTTGAGGATTTTCCGAATATTGCAGAAAAGCATATTTCTGGTGCTGAAAACGATTCCGCCTCGTCGTGCGAGCCTGATTCGACGTCTTCTTCGACCGCAACGCTCGATGTTACACAGTCTGCTGATGCTTCACCATCTGCCGAATCTGCCGAGGGAACTGTTTCGTTCGCGTCTCCGGTAGAGTCAGCCTCTTCTGTGGATTCCACTATGCCGCTTTTTGTGGATTCCCCTGCATCTGCTTCTACTACCTTCATACCTGAAAGCCTGCCCATGCCGGATGACCTGTCTGACATGGAAAACGATGAGCATGATCCATTGAAGCTTGTTCCGGTTCCGCCGAAGAAGTCACATCGCAAGACAATTATTATTACCGTTGCGATTGTAGCCGTAGTGGCGTTGGTTGCCGCGGGCGTTGGATTCGGTGTTTGGCAGCGCCGGCAGTATGACCAGGGGCTTGAACGGAACGAACAGCACCGTACCGCGTTGAGTATGTGCAAAAAGTCTTCCAAGGCATATGAGAAGGCTGTGAAGGAATACAAGGCGGCGTTGAAGAATGCCAAATCGTTGCAGAATGTGAAAAGCGATCAGGTTTCGGATGCGAAAACGCTGACCACGTTGCAGTCTGCAGTGAAAGATGCGCAGAATCTTACAACGGTAGGGGAGTGCAGTGCTGATTTGAGCAACGCTGGACTTCGCCAGCGCAGTAAAGCCATGAACAAGCAACTGCCTACGTTGCAAAGCCAGTCCAAGACCTTGAATGATTCTGCAACAGCCGTTACGAACAGTCAGAAGGCCAAGGAGAAGCAAGACAACGCTGATGCGCTGAAGAAGCTTGAAGCAGCCATCAATAATGCGCAGTCACTGCTTGACAATAGCCTGTACCAAGTGGCGGATGATTCCACGCGAGTGATGCTGCAGAGTGCCATTGACCATGCTTTGGAACTGTTCAATGGCAACAGTACCGATACTAATGCCATTAACCAGTCGATAACGGATTTGCAAACCGCATCTGATGATGTGAATGCTTCCATGAACGCGTTGGCTGCGCAGAATCAACAGCAGCAACAGGGCAATACTGGCAATTCGTACAACTACCAGTACACGCGGCAGCCTTCCGGCGGATTGACTCCCTCGGCTCCTATTACACCTGGCAATACTCCTAGTTCCGGTAGTAATCCTGGTGCTGGTGTCAAGCCTGGCAATGGCGGTTCTGATTCCGGTTCCAGTAGTAATCCTGGTGCTGGTGTCAAGCCTGGCAATGGCGGTTCTGATTCCGGTTCTGGTAGCGATTCTGGCTCTGGTTCGCAGCCTCCAAGCGATCAGGGTGTGCTCTGAATCTTTTTGGGTTCGCTCTTGCCGAGCTTTTGAATTTTCTTCTGCCCTAAGGTGTTATGCACTGGGAAATAGTGGGGTATGACGCGGTTCATGGGGTGTCTGTATCGCCTGGATGGATCGCGTCGTTTTTGCATGCAATACTGACGTATAAGTAAGAAAACTTTCCTATAATATTTGAATTGTGGTGTATCTTTTACTGTTATTCTTATTCTTTACTTGTATAAAAAATTTCTGGGTAATTGCCAACATGATTGCAATGCTACTGATATGGAGTTAGTTACTCTACTATTTGTTTAGTTTCTTTCGGCAGTGAATTTGCTTTTTATGTAGATTGTGTGAGATAATTTTTCAACGCTGTAATATTGTTATTTTGCTTTTTCTTTATCCCTCAGAGCTGAGGGTGGTCTACACGCATTTCGGTGCGTTTGAAATAGTTAATCACCGCTCCATGCAAGGAACGATCATGTATAAGCATGAAAAGCAGGCGGTCGAACGCCTGCAATCACACCACATCCATATGTTGTCAACGCTTTCGACGGCGATGATCGCGTTTTTCTTGATTATCTCATTATCGTCGGGAACGATGTTGTTTCCCATGATGGCGTTTGCAGATGAGCCGCAGCCGGTCGCTCAAGTGGGCAACACGACCTATATGAGCGTGCAAGACGCGATTAGCCATACGTCGATGAAGAACAATACGGTCACATTGCTTACCGATACTACGGAAAGCGTCACCGTCACCCCATCGAAAGTGGTGCGCGGGATTACGCTCGAATTGAACGGACATGTGCTCAACGCCAGCAATACCACGGCAATCACCGTTCCTGCCAACATGCAGCTCACCATCACCGGATCGGGCACGGTTGTCGGCGGAGATAATCCTGCAATCGACTGCCGTGGAGCGTTGCGGATTCAAGGTGGAAACTTCACATCGAACACCACGCTCATGCGGTTCGCGGAAACAAGCGGTGCCTCTGCCGAGGCCAGTATTTCCGCAGGAACATTCACCGCACCAACACTGATCGGCATGTTGGACGATGCAGAACACCTCGGCTATGCGAGCATTCGCGGCGGTGAATACCATGGCGCAATCCCCGCCGGGCTTGACACGCTCGTGCTCATGGGTGGCTCATTCTCCACTACGGAGAATCTCACACCCTACTTAGCCGACATGGTAGGCCTAATCCCAAACGGCGACGACGGCATGTTTGATATCAGTGAGCTGGCTATTTCAAGTGATTACCCCACGGTAGCACTTGAGCAAGGCTCAACCTTGCAGAATCTAACCAACGACAGTCTGCTGGATCTCACCAGAACCAAACTGAACGGTATTTCCGACTATCGTCTCGTAGCGGATGCCGAGCAACTGCAAGCTCTCAACAAGCAGATCGAGCTCGCGCTGCAGGCAGTCGCCAAGCGAAAGGCATTTGATGCGGTAAACCAAACCGTCACCATCACTGCAACACGCAATACTGAAATCGCCGATGGGGGAGCGGGCCCACAATTCCGTACCTCCGGCCATGATGAAATCAGCACGCAAGTAACAGTGAACATCAAATCCATCGCCAAGCCAGAAGAGCCAGACAAGCCAGATGAGCCTGGCAAACCCGCCGAGCCCAAGCAGCCAGACATGCCCCGTACCGGCTCCGCAATCCAAGCGCTTGCCGTCACGTCGCTTCTGTTGCTGGTCGCTGCCGCCGTCTGCGCATTCGTAACGAGCCGACTGCGGTCTTCATAACTGCACAAGCTCGCATCTGCCATATATAGGCGAGACATGGGCAAGAATCCGGATGTTATTGAGGCAGCGCACGTGGTATTGCAGCTAATGAAAGCTGGCATGGCGATCTACGGTTATCCGGCGATAGCGATAAGGGGCTGCGGACATTTTCTTGGAGATAATCACGCAGCCATTCCTTGGCTTTGACGGTATTGTACCGGGCTCATCCAACCAAGCGACTGTTTGATGCGCTCGTGGTTGTACCAGCGTATGTACTCATCGACCAAGGCGAGCACCTCGTTGCGGGTGTGTTCCTCCCACTTCTCGGGGTAGACCGCCTCGGTCTTCATCCTGCCGAAGAATCCCTCCGCGGCCGCGTTGTCCGGCGAACAGCCCTTCGCGCTCATGGAGCGCGTCAGCCCGAAGCGTTCCATGAGCCCGAGCCATCCGGGCCACCGGTAATGGCATCCACGGTCGGAATGCACCAGGGGACGCGCGTTCCCCGGCAGCGTCGAGGCCGCTTTCTCCAGCATCCGGTTGGCCAGCTCCGCGTTGGGGCTGAAGCCGGCGGTGTATGCGACGATCTTGCCATCGAAGCAGTCGATCATCGGCGAGAGGTACACCTTCCCGTCCCTGGCCTTGATCTCGCTGATGTCCGTCAGCCACTTCTCGTTCGGACGCTCGGCCGTGAAGTCCCGGTCGACGAGATTGGCGGGAGCCGGCGTCGTCTCGCCCTCGTAGGAACTATACCTGCGTCGCTTGGGCACGTGCGCCACGAGCCCTTCCTCCGCCATGATCCTGCGGACCACCTTCTCCGATACGCCGGTCTTGAGCACCGCCTTGATCCTGTGGTACCCGTACCTGCCCTTGGAATCGGCGAACGCCCCGGCCACCTCTGCCCTGAGTCCGGCGTACTTGTCAACGCCGAGCCGGGCGTGGTGGTAGTGGTAGCTGCTGGGCGCGATGGCGAGCAAGCATGTCATCGAGCTGAGCGAATACGCCGGCCTCAACCGGTCGATCAACAGGGTCTTCTCCCTGTTCGACAGGCGCCGCAGGTCGGCGCCGGGGTCTTTTTTACGACCTCCGCCACCTCCCGCATCAACGCGTTCTCCAGCTCCAGTTCCTCGACCTTGCGGCGCAAAGCCTCCGCGTCATCATCATCGGCTGCGGACGGCCGGCGACGGGAGTCAGCGGGCTTATTGCCCTGCGCGGAGTTCCTGTTTTTGGGCTGCAACGCGGCCATGCCGCCCTTGCGGTACGCCCTGACCCAGCCATGCACCGCGCCGACGCTCACGCCGAGCTGTTTGGCGGCCTGCTTCTGCTGCATGCCGACCAGCACCAGCTCGACTGCCCTTCGCCTGGTCTCCAGTGGGATGATGGGTTTGGCCATATGGCCAGCATACCGGGAATCCATCGCCAGCCAACGCTCCAGACACTGCCTGGTCGGATAACCCAGATGCTCCACCACCTGGGCCGTCGTCATCGGCGTGGTGAAATACAACTCCATCGCACGCTCTCGTTCCTCAAGACTGAACATACGAAAATCTTTCCGTTCGGTCTCCAAGAAAACGTCCGGAGCCCCTAACGTCCGAATTCTTGCGCGCTTTGGGTTTCCGTCTTTGATGTGAAAGGCATGGCCCGCGTCCTGTGCACGATTTCTTCATTCGCCAAAACGAAAAACCGCGATTGGAAATCAGGAGACGGAACCATGCCCGAGAATGCCATACGGATTGATCGGCACACGCCCGGGACCAGGCTCGACCAGCTTGTCACGCAGAAGGCGTCCAAGGTACTCAATGCGATGCCCGACGCTTCAGGCCGACGAGATCGTCGGGTGTCCAGATACGAGCGTTCCGGCGGACGGAAGGCCTACCGGGCCAGCCACTACGAGCGGAGCCTGACCGCCAAGGCCGGCAGGCTTGGGCTCAAGGTGCCGAAATTGAAGGGCGCCCCGTTCGCGTCCGCGGTGATCGAACGCGGTCTGGAGGGCGTCCGGCTCGTGGTCGGCGACCGGTGCGCGGGACTGGTCTCCACGGTGGACTCGATGATGCCGAAGGCGAGGTGCCAGCGGTGCATGGCGCGTTTCATGCGCAACGTGCTCTCGAAGACGCCGCCCAGCCACCGCGAATGGGCGTCGGCGGCCCTGAAGGCCATGTTCGCCATGGAGTCCCGGGAATCCGCGTTGGACAAGGCCGAGACCGTCGCCGTGGAGATGGAGGCCAGGAGGCTGAATGCCGCCGCGAACTGCCTGCGGGAGAGAATCCGGGGGCCTATCTGCTGGACGAGTTCCCGGACGGGCACCGCAGGAGAATCCGCACGAGCAACATGGTCGAACGGCTGAACCGGGAGATCAGGCGGCGCAAGCGCGTGACCGGCGGCTTCCCCGACGGCGACAGCGCGTTGATGTTCATATGTACCCGCATCTGCTACGTCACCGCGAACGAATGGTCGACCTGCCGCTACCTCGACATATCTCGGTTCGATGGCAACCTCGTGGAAGCGAACTGATCATCGCGCCATGGACGGGCATGATCCAAAGTGCGCAACCTTTCGGGCACTACCCCCCTCCTAATCCAAGAAGTTACAGAAGTTGATTAACAGGAATAAAGAAACGCTTAAAGCTACCATAACGGACGAGTAGAAAGAATTGTTCGAGAAATATACCGATTGTGTGCAAGAGCATCAAACCACCACGGATTGCCTGGTATTTCAGAACAGTTTTAGACTGGGTGCCAGAATGATGTTAGAAGTTATGGAAGAATAATTGAGCATATAGCTGCTCATCGATCAGCAATGACCGGTGAGCTGCATTTCGTTGTTCGCTAATTAGATGCTTCCATAAATTGTCGATAGGTTAGAATACTCTCTTCACCGGTTAGTTTTACCAAAAAAGTTCTGAATGAAGAATCTATCGGCACGGTGACAAAAAAGAACAACCGCTTTTTTGGCCTTGAACAACAAACATAGAAAAGATTCCGGTTTCGCTCATACGATGCTTCTTTGCCTTTAGGAATAGAAGCATGACCTGTTATCATTGGCGCATAGGTTTCAAATTGGTACTGGTTCCATCCCCTGCTGATAACAAAAACAACATTATCGTATTCTTCGCCCTTTACGCCATGTTCTGTTGAAAATTGTGCGTCTGGATATAGAAAATCCCTAACAGCAATAAATTGTGCATAATCTAGCTGTAAAAACTGCTGAATTGTGGCCTTTGATGCATACATTGTTTCTGGAGCATCCATATAAAGTCGGTACCATCCATCCACTTTAGGCGGAATGGGTATCAGTTGACTATCAATGATAGTCTTCAAAACATCAATAGCTTTTTGTGTGCGAACTTCTGTTAGTTGCTCATACAGCGTTTTCCATTTGGTTTTTTCGGATTTTTTTGTAATTGGATACCGCTTGATTCCGAGCGTGTCAAAAAGCAACTGGGTGTTCGAAGTATCAAGCGCATGATATATCGATTCTATCGTATCAGCAAAGAAAATAAGAAAAGGATCTTCCTTGTTGCGCAACGCATCATTCAGTATATCCAAAAGTTGCTCGTAGCCTTGTTGAGAAGCAAGAACTTTGTGCGTAATCATCAGAACTTTAAGATCTTCATCAGCAGGTGTGTTCTGCTCAATTTTTGTTACGATAGTGTTCAGTCTTGCCTTAAACTCGGCAGCCGGCAATTCATTTTTGAAATTACGTTCTGTGCGACGAGCTCCCGAATAATCATCACACGTAATCACTAAAACTTCACCGTCAAATCCATCAATGGCTGATTTTTGCGGCAATTCAGGACGGATATTATTTAAAAGTTGAACAATCCTTGGCGCAGATCGGAAATTTGATCCCTTCTTTATTACCTCGATTTTTTCGTGTTTAATTTCTCCACAGGCTTTGTTTGACTGATAGATGGTTTGCCAAGCATCGCCGAAAAAGCCGAACTGCGGTCCAGTACTTTTTGCTATGAAAAAATTAATAAAGCGATCAATAATCGGCTTATAGGAGTCCTGATATTCATCAATCAATATCAAAGGGTATTTATCTGCAAATACCCGGCGAAATTTAGCGTTATCAAGAAGTTGGCAGAAGAGCTTTAGAACGTCGTCATGATAGAGGTACTGAACACCATTTTCCTTGTAGCGATGCCCCAAAGTATATGCAACTTCGGTGACCTGATTAAAGTCACCTTCGTCTGGCAGATAATCGGGATTTGTTGTGACAGCTTCGATCAAAACACCCTGATACTGTTTGATTGCATTCCATGCAAACGAGTGAACTGTAGAGGGAAGAATAAATGAATCTTTTGCAAGTCTTTCTGCAATTACATCCACAGCCGCATTTGTATATGTAATACAGATCACATTTTGTTTCTTTCGGTTATAGGCAGACCATTTATTTGCTTGTATCCATTCAATAACTCGATTCAGAGAGTACGTTTTTCCAGAACCCGCACCAGCTTCAACACGGAAACTGTGTCCTGATTTAAGCGCTTCGATAATCCGTGCATCAACCTTATCGGCTTCTGCTTTTGCAAGACCATAATTTACGCCAATACACTCTTTACTCATGAACTGGCCCTCCCTTACTCAAGAACTCTTTGGTCATTTAGCCATTTTAACCCGGATTTTATGTAATCAGGAACGCAATAATCAGAGTATTTGTAAATTAAATCAAGTGCAAAATCCGTTTTACTCTTACCTTTAAATTCAAGCTCATCCTCGCTTATTTTATCACTTAAATTATAATGCTTTCGATTGACATTGCGTATGGCTTCTTCCAAAGAATGTCCACACAATCCATTTTCAGTAGTTTGGAACTCGATATGGCATTTCCCTCTGGTTTTGTCATCTGCTGTTATAGCTTTAATCTCCGAAAGGTTGATTTTTGAAGTATTATTCTCAGAAATCCCCTTATTTCTACGAATCCACCATTTTATCGTTTCGTTAGACGTAGTTTCCCCTTGACTAACAATAACGGATTTTTTTACCGCCTTCCCATTTTTTCCTTTACTGTTTGCTACAGAGTCCAAATCCGTAAGGATTAGGCACGGTACTCCTAAAAAATCAATAAATGGAATGAATTTATGTGCATAAGCTCCACCGATTTCAATTAAGGCATAATACTGCGCAGATAAAGGATATTTACAGTGACTAAACTCTCCAGATTTTTCGCATTTCTCAATCATGTCAGGCAATAGCAACCGTTCGGATGCTCCCTCAACAAAAATGGCTTTATCGGCAAAGAACAAATCGCATTTGGTCAGGGTTAAATACTTCCGAATAAAATCTACATTATTAGGATGGTCTTGAGCAAAGGTGTTCAAGTTTTTGTAAATTACACCGGTATTAGACTTTTGCGTATACCGAACTTTTGAAAACTCCATAGTATTAGCTATATGAGCGGAATGCGAGGTTAGGAAAGTTTGAATTTTCACATCAGAGAGCTTGCCAAGAAATTTTTCCAAATACGCAGCGAAAGCCGTCTGCATTTGTGGATGCATGTGAGATTCAGGCTCCTCAATAAAGAGAAGTGGCACACATGCAACACCACGTTTCTCAATATCCTTGGCAAATGCAGCAAGGAGGAACTCCATTTTGATCAGATTTTTGTAACCAAGACCATTATGAGAACTTGGCAAACTTTCGTTTGCTGTGCCGGATATATAAGACAGCTTAGTCTGATTCTTGATCTGATCGTCGATGCTGAGCTGCGTTGTAACTCCGAGCTTTAATTCCTCTATGTTGGGATAACCAAAACCAATAGAATTGTTTACAACAGAACTTAGGATTTCATCACTCTGTTTTTGAACGTCTTTATTGGCTTTTTCCACTATTGAGCGTAATCGTTTTATTTCTGTGGCAACATCTGGATCCAGTTCCGCTTCGCTTGTATCAAAGAAGCCGGAGATTAATAATCCGAGAGAACTATTATGTGCGTCATCTTCGCCAAGAACTCGTTCAGCAGGAATTGCATGGAATGGGAACAGATCATATAATTCCTTTTGGCTTTTTACCTGTTTGTCTTCTGGATTATTCGGATTGATGGCATATACGGTTAATTCAAACAATTTGCCGAAATTATCAGCAAGCACTTTATGGGCTTCTTCGCTCGGCGAATAGGCACCATCCTTATAATAGCTGCTTTCCAAGAGCGACCACAGGGTTTTTTCGTCAGTTTTTAGGCGATACTCTGCACGAATTAGAGCGGTTGTTGTGTCCACATCAACATCGATGATAAATGGCGACAATGCTCCCAAATTATCATCTAGATCATCCAACGAATAGTCCACCAGGAAGTCTATAGAGATAATTTCAATATGCTTACAAAGGTCTTCATAAGTGAGCTTTTTCTCCATGAACAGAGCGATTTTTGTGTAGAAATCTTTTCTTCTTAATAGTGGATAGTCATCGAAAGATACGGCTTCCCCATTCAATACCTTTCCAATGCATGAAAAACAGGATGTTTTGGCTGTGTTGTTTCTGCCTACAATTAAGGTTGTTCTAGAATCGACTTCCAATTCAGCATCAATAAGCAATCTGTAGTTTTTAATTTTTATCTTTGATAATTGCATATATATCTCCATTTTTTATCTGTAGTAATATGAAGTGGCCTAATTTTTTCCCGTCTTTATAGTGAGGCAGCCTGCGCCGCTTGGTTTGCATAATACTCGGTTTCCACCGCCTGCGGTGTCCTGCTAGCCCAGTGACTGGTGGAACCGCTTCGAGTTCTACCACGAGACCCACCGGAACGTCGTCAGCTTCAGATCCGAAAGATCCGAGAACGGCACGCATCGCCAAATTAGCATGGTCTTGTACGCGCCATTGACGGACTCGGCCATGACGTTGTCGTACGAATTGTATTTCGGCAAATCGAGATGGACACTTGGGAGCGGTGACGTTTTGTTGGACTCGTCATTGATTCCATCATCACCAATCATGCCACAAGACCGAGCCTGCGTCGACGGTCCATGATGCTCATGCCGAACTCCGTCTTGATCCGCCTGTCCCGATATCAGACCATGTACTCGTCCAGCATGCCGATGAGCCCGTCCAACGAGACGCCCGCGAAACCGCGCTTGTGGAAGAACTCCTGCCTGGGACGGCCGAAGAACCCCTCCACGGCGGCGCTGTCCGGAGAACAGACTTTCACGCTCATGGAAGTGACAAATCGTGTTCCTTGCGGATGCGGATCCATTCCGGCCATCGGTAGTGGCAGCCACGGTCACTGTGGATGTCGGGATTCTCCCCGTCCTTGGGTAGTGCCCGAATTTCTGTGCACTTTGTGATTTGAGTTTCCTGGAAGAGGACATGGCCCGTGCCGGGTACGATTTGCAGTCGCTGACACTAGAAAACCGCGATCGGAAAGAGGCAGAGGCCATGTCCAAGGAAATCATACAGTTCGACGACGCTATGTTCGAGACAAAGCTCGACGCCATGGTGCGTGACAAGGTCGAGCATCGCGTTCAATAGTTCGGTAACCTTGGATTGGCAACGGTGTGTTGGACGGTTTCTTAGAGGACGAGTCCCTGTTCGGTGAATTCCTTCGGACTCCGGTATCCGAGGGTGGAGTGGAGCCGCTGGTCGTCGGACCACCACACGCAGCCGTCGGGGTCGCGCCCCGGCTGCTCGATCGTGGTGTAGTGGTTCCGGTACACGAGCTCCTTCCTCAGCAGCCTGTTCATCGATTCGACCACGGCGTTGCCGTAGGGGTTGCCCTTGCGTGACAACGATCCTTTGACGTCGAACACGTCGAATGGCTCGTCAATCCTCGTGTTGTCGAACTCGCCGCCCCGGTCGGTGCGGAACACCTGGACGTCCGCCAGCGGGAAGTCGAGGGTGGCGAACGCGGCACCAGGCCCGCGTCCCGGGTCCGCCCGGCGGAATGGCCGGCAATGCCCCTGTCCGCCAGACCGGCCAGCAGACACACGTACGCCCAGCCTCCGCCGACGCCGTACATGTTTATTTGACCATAAACAAGAGGTAAGATCGCCCGCCGGACGCGTGTGCGGGGCGTAGCCGCCGGACTCGCGGGGCCGGCAGGTTCGCGCTTCGCCTCGTTGGCCCGTATCACGCCTGCCTTCGTGCGAATACCGGCGCCACTTGTTCTGAAACGTCCACCTCCATCTCCAACCTGTGTGTGATCGAATAAAGGTGTTCACTGTCGGCACTTGTTCCTGAACACCCTGAGCGTTCAATTTGGACGGTGTCGGCGGTGATGGCGCCGGTGGAATGAGAACACCGGCATCGTCCGGTTCCTTGATGGATTCCCGAGTGCCTGTCAACCAAACCGATGGTTCCCGGGAGGAAAGGAAATGACGGCACCGGTGTGTGTCCGACAGCGTATCAGGCAGCTCGACCGCCAAGGCATGAGCCACAAGGAGATATCACGAAAGCTCGGCGTATCGCGCACGACCATGGTCAGGTACGCCAACCACGGGGATTATTCGCCCAGACCATCGTATACCGCCCGGCCGGGCAGGTCGCTGGTCGATGACGGGTACGCGGCCATCGTGGATGGCTGTCCGGCAGCCGATCTGCGCATGCCGGTCAAGCAGCGCCACACCGCGGCCCGCGTGTACGAGCGGCTCGTGGCCGAGTGCGGGTTCACGGGATCGTACTCGTCGGTGCGGCGTTGGATCAAGCGTTGGAGGCGGGAGCATCGAGCGCAGTCGGACGGCTTCGCCGAGTTGGAGTGGGCGCCGGGAAGCGCGCAGGTCGATTTCGGCCAGGCCAGGGCCGTGGTCACTGGCGTGGAACGGGTCGTGCATTTCCTGGCGGTGTCGTTCCCGTACTCGGACATGCGCTGGGTGGCGGCATTGCCGGGCGAGACCGCGGAATGCGTGTGCCAGGGACTGCTGGAGGTGTTCGAGGGGACGGGCATGGCGCCCAAGGTGGTGGTGTTCGACAACGCCGTCGGCGTGGGCCACCGCAGGCCGGACGGCACGGCCGCCCGGACCCGTCTGTTCTCCCTGTTCTGCGCGCATTACGGGTTCGAATCCCGGTTCCGCGACCCGTATTCCGGCCACGGGAAGGGCAGTGTGGAGAACGCGGTCGGCTTTCCGGGGCGCAACCTGATGGTGCCGATGCCGTCGGCCGAGAGCTTCCAAACGCTGACGCGCGTGTGGCTTGACGAGTGCGAACGCATCTCCGGGTCGGACCATTACCGGCATGGCGTTCCGGTGCGGGAGTTGTTCGAAGCGGAGAAGGACCGCATGCTGCCCTTGCCCGGCGTCGGGTTCGACCCGTGCGACTGGAGGAGCGTGAAGGCCGACAAGACAGGCTCCGTTGTCATCGACGCGAATCGGTATCTGGCCGGCCCGAGATGGCGTTCGATGCGTTTGCAGGCCGGGGTGCGCGTCTTCGAGATCGAGCTTCGCGATCCCGATGGCGGGCATATCGTCACGTTGGAACGCGTGTGGGGGAAATCGGCGAGGACCCAGGTGGATCCGGCGAGTCTGCTCGCGATCATCGCGCGCAAGCCGCGCATATGGGGCGAAAGCCCGATCAGGAACGATTTCCCCGAAACCGTGCGAGCCCTGCTCGACCGCATGGACGCACGCACGCGCTCCGATCTGCTCGACGACATCCGAGCCGTTGCCGCCGACTGCGGGTTCGCCGCCACGGTCAAAGCGGTGGAGACCGTCATCGACGCCGGACGGACCGTCGACCGCGCGGCGATCGGCACATGTGCCAAACGCATCCTCGAGGGTGCGGGAACCGAAGGCGGGCAGGATTTGAAGCGTTACGACAGATACATGAAGGAGGCCGAATGAGCCAGCAAAAACCGCGGCAGCGCGGCGGCCGCGTTCTTGACAAGGCCACGACGGAACAGGTCCATGGGCCTCGCCCGCAACCTGCCGTTGACACACAGCGTGCCCGGGAAGGCCATCGGGGACGCCACGCCCGGCCAGCTCGGCTTCCTGGCCAACCTGTTCGAGAAGGAGAACGCGAGCCGGGCCGAATCCAAACGGCGGCGGCTGCCCGGACAGGCCGGGTTCCCCCAAAGCAAGACCCTGGAGGGATACGACCGGGGGCATGGCCTCGTTCCCCCGCCGACTGGGGCCGCGAACAGCTGGAAAGCCTGGAATTCGTCGACCGGGCCGAGGACCTCGTGCTCTACGGCGACGTCGGCTGCGGCAAGACCCACCTGGCCATCGCGATCGGCATGCTCGCATGCCAACGCATGATACCCGTGAGGTCCTTCACCGCCTCCAGCCTGGTCATGCGCTTGAGGAAGGCCAAGGACGACAACAGATTGGACGCCGAGCTCAAGTCGATAGGCAGGGCCGGGCTGGCCGTCATCGACGAGCTCGGCTACCTGCCCATCGACATCGACGGGGCCAGGCTTCTGTTCTAGACCGGCGCGGACGGCTACGAGACCCGCAGCGTCATCTCCGCCTCGAACCTCGAGTCCGGCAGGTGGGGCGACGTGTTCGGCGACGGGGACATGGCCGCCGCGGTCATCGACCGCATCGTCCACCACGGCAGGATCCTCCGCTTCCACGGCGAATCCTACCGGAACAAACACTCCCTCATGAAACAAGCCAACCAGACAAACAACAAAGACAAAGAACCAGCCGCCGACGGCGTTCAACTTGAACGCCGAAGGTGTTCAGATTAAGTGCCGAACACGTCCACCTCAATTTGACGAAATACACGCGACTCAGCTATTCGGCCACCCGCGCCCACAGGCGTTCGCATGACAGGCGGTAGCGCTTGCGCGGTTTGGCGCGCCTGCGGTCGGCCCTGCGCTGCGCGGGGCCGGCGATGGTAGTATCTGCCCGTCCACGGGCCCGTCTTCAGCCGTTTCGGCCGGTACGGCCGGTAGGACTCGTTCTCGTTGGACGGGAACCACGTGTTGCGTTTGATCTCCCTGCTGACCGTCGAGGCGTTGCGGCCGGGCATCAGACCGATCCTGCGGATGCTGGTGCCGTTGCCGATCTCGATCTGGATGACCTGGCGTTCCCCTTCCGACAGGTGCGAATATACTTCTCCCATAGGTGCAACATCCCTTCGGACTGGTTATCTGGACAATCTCCAATCTAACGGGTGTTGCACTTTCATTTAGACAACGGGCGTACACAGGCCCGCAAGGTAGCGTTGTAAGTATGAAGAAGGACTGAGCCCATGCGCATTATGTTCGTCTGCACCGGCAATATTTGTCGTTCTCCCATGGGCGAGTTGCTGCTCACCCGCTACCTTTCCGGTACCACAGTGCAGGTTTCCAGCGCGGGCACGCATGGCTTGCTCATGCACCAGATTGACCCCAACAGCGCCCTGCTCATGGAGAGCGTGGGCATCGAACCGAGTGGGTTCCGCTCTCGACGCCTGACACAGCCGATGGCCAAGTCAGCTGATCTGATCCTGTGCTTTGAAAAGGATCAGCGCAAAGACATCGTCACGTTGGCTCCCACTGCTGTGAAATACACGTTCCTATTGGGTGACTTCGCAAACATGTGCGAGTACTGCGCGCGCAACGGGCTGGTCAAGGGCTTGACCATTCAGGAACGCTTGCAGTCAGTGATTGACTCTGCTTCCATTATTCGGCCCATGCTTCCCGAACCCGAGGATATTGAGGATCCGCACGGTAAGGAGTATGCAAAATTCCGCACTGCCGCCGAGCAGACAAACAAGGCGCTGCGCACCATCCTGACCAGCATGCGCAAGCACTACCGCGTTGAGGAAGCTCCGGTGCGCCCTCAAATCACGCGGCAGTATGCTTACACGGTCTGACATCAAGCTGACGTAAGACGTAAGTATTCACGTCATTCTCACGCCGGTTTCATCTCCCGATACGATTTGTCCGTTACAGTGGCATGCTGTTGGGTGATGACAGTGGGAGTAATGAGTGACTGATTCTAATATTGCCGGCATCGCCGAGGCGGATTTCGGGAAAGCCGGCGTCTCGTTTGATAATGATCGACCGATATTGGTCGATTCCTCAGATTTTTTGTTCTATGCGGCGCTCACCATGCTGCCGATTGACGGCACAGTAGCAGGCCCATACATGCCGTTTTGGACGCCGCTTTCTCCGTGGTTGTTTATGGCATATGCGGTAGCGAACTGGCGTTTGCTGCCGCAGGTTTGGCACCGTTTCCGCGCATTCTTCCTGTTTCCGGTGCTGTTAATCGCGCTGTCTGCAGTGGATTGGTGTCTGGTAGCATTCCATCGGCTTCCGGCGCTGGTGTCGCTGGCCGGCGTGGCTGGGGCTCTCGCCTGCCTGTGTGCGTTGGACATGGCATTACGTATCAAGCGCTTGTCTTGGCGGCGCATGTTGGATCTGCTGATTCTCGTATATTGGTTCGCCTTCGCAGTCGGCGTGGTGCAGCGGTTGTCAATCATGTTTGATTGGACTTCCGTAAAGAACTTCTTCATTCATCTGATGAGCCGCCAGTACATCAGCAGCACTTCGCATTGGGGCGGTGGCCGCCCGCAGTTTCTGTTCGCAGAACCGAGCTATATAGGTATGCACCTGTTCGGTGTGCTGCTGCCGCTGATCTGGCTGGTGCGTGGTCGTGACCACAAGCGTGCAAACCAACTGCGCGTCCTTATCATGGTATTCGCTGCAGGCTCGGTGATCATGGGTGCAGGCGTGCGCATCATTCTTGACTCGATTATCGCGTTGGTGTTTGTGATTATCGAGATGAACAGTTGGCACACGTGGCGCGGCCGGCTTGTGGCGTTCGGGGAACTGGTGGTCACGGTCGGTCTCGGCGCATGCAGCGTGGCAGTGAACCATCGGTTGAGCTCCATAGCCGAGCTTGGCTTTGACGGTGACGGTTCGTTCTATGCCCGTTTATGGCAGTCACTGGGACCAGGTGCGGGTGCGTTGAAGCATCCAAAGCAGTTGTTGCTCGGCTATGGCGCAGGCAATCTATCCGATGCCACCCATCAGGGTGCCGATGCCGCAGTGCGGTCTCTGGAACGTCTGGGCCTGAACGCTTCGGCACCGAAGGGCTGGTACGCACAAGTGACACCAGCAAACATGTTCACGATGAGTGCCTACACCAGCTTTTTCGTGGAGTTCGGCCTGATTGCCTCAGTAATTCTGGTGGTACTAGTGCTGTGGTGGATTAGCCATAACCATGCCTGGAACAAGACCACTGTCTGCTGGCTGCTGTTGACCATATACCTGTATGTGCAGTTCGAAGGATATGCCTTTTATGCCCTTCCACTACTCCTATGGGCAGTGGCTGCCGTGCCAAGGCTTAAATCAAAATGAGAATTCTGATGACTCATATATTTGGAGTATTCCGATCATGGTGATTGTGCATTGGCTTATTTCGGCGGTTTACTCGAAGTTATTCTTGCTTGTGTGAAGAATAGCCTCATTAAGCCCAGTATGGCAGATACCTGACATATCGCTTACCGGCATCGGGATCTGCTATTTTCAATAGATTACTACTGATGCAGGTTTTAATAAGTCTGGATACTTGGGAGGCTCCACTCGCCGGCAAATCAAATCTTTTGCGAAGGCTGGCGTTAGTCATCGGCAAATAGCTGCCATTTCTCGTTGTGCGAATGAGGAAGATCATTAAGCAATCTGGCGACATCTACAAGAGAACTTCCTGGATTAGTAAATTCGATACGGCCATCGAAAATACAGATCATAGGTCCGGTACCGGTAATAGAAAAATCTTGGTGAATAAGCATATTTGCCATCAATTCACGAAGTGCCATATGTGGGAACATCCTCAGGGTGACACGTCGTACACCTTGAATGACTTCCTGCTCAGGCAACAGTGCTTCGACATATTCCAACGCTTGATCCAACTTGGCATACCCTGAGAAAAAAGTTTTGCTGCGAGATGGGGAGATTGGTGATGGACCATCGTAACGAATAACGCGCAATGCTTTACGCGCCACGGTTGGGAAATCATTGAAATCGCGAGCGAATAGGAGAGCATCAAGATTGGTGATGGCGTAGTTCCCCGCATCTTGGGCGATGATAAGCTGTTCGCTGGCAAGTAAATGGAGCGTCTGTTGAGTTGATGCCGTCTGGGGTATGTCGAATTCTTGGCGGTACCAATCCACGTCCAGCTTGGTTTTGCTTTTAGATGCAAAAGAGAATCAAAAGAGAAGCAAATGGCAGGCAAAAGAGATTTCGTGTATGCCGCCATGTTCTAAGCAACTCAGAGGGCAAGTCCACAGTCGGTGCAAATAAACAAGGATGCACGATGTTGTTCCGCGTTGCCGCCCGTGTTGTGACGGATTGGTGAAAAAGCGCGTATTGGGTGAGCTGCTCAGCAATGAGCAACGCTGTCTGTTGCCAATCTGAGCACGAGGCCCAAGATGCGTTCAATTGGTGCCGTTACCAGTCGTGTAAGGCGTCGGATCAGAGTGGCTGAAAGGGTGTTTCTTAATGAGAGACACCACTTTTGCTAGGTATGGGGGTATCGTTTACTATCCTTTTCGTAAGTTTTAGTCGCTCCGCAGATGCGAGTTGCAGAGGGCGCGAGATTCAGCGTGGTGGTGTTTGTCGCTGGTCACGTTCCCGTTGCGATTCCGCCGGTGAAGTCGATGAGGATGAGAGAAAAGAAAGCCTAGGTAAATTCCATGGCTAGGTGTAGATTTCTAGAGCGGGTTGGTAGCGGGTGCGGCCAGCAGCTACTACCAAAAATTGCCAGGGAAGGTGCGGTTATGGGCAGTTCTGAGCTTACTAACGCCGATAAGGGCCGTTATATCAGTTTTGTGGGGGTTGTGGCGTGAGTGGGGTGTCGGCTGTTCAGCATGTGTTCGTTGTGGGGTCGAAGGGGATTCCGGGCAGTTACGGCGGTTATGAGACGTTCGTTGATCGTCTGACTGAGTACCACGAGGGTGAGCCGGGGTTGAGATACCACGTAGCGTGCAAGTCGCTGTCGGAGTCGGGTGAGTTCTCGTACCATAACGCGCGTTGTTTCCGGGTACGGGTGCCGCAGATCGGACCGGCGCAGGCAATCTGGTATGACGTGGCGGCGTTGGCGGATTGTGTGGCGTATATTCGCCGCAACCGTATCCCGCATCCAATCGTGTACGTGCTGGCGTGCCGCATCGGCCCGTTCACGGCGCATTTCGCGCGCGCGGTCCACCGTCTGGGCGGCAAACTGTACGTGAACCCGGACGGGCACGAGTGGATGCGCGCGAAGTGGAGCGCGCCGGTGCGCAGGTACTGGAAGGTGTCCGAGCGGATGATGACGAAGCACGCTGACCTGATGGTGTGCGATTCGGTAAACATGGAGAAGTACATCCGCGAGGAGTACGCGAGGTACCGTCCGCAGACAACGTTCATCGCCTACGGAGCGGAGGACCGGCGGAGCCGTCTGGCGGACGACGACCCGAAGCTCCTGGACTGGTTCAGGTCGAAGGGTTTGGAGCCGAAGTCGTACTACCTGGTGGTTGGCCGGTTCGTGCCGGAGAACAACTACGAGACCATGATCCGCGAGTTCATGGTGAGCAACTCGAAGAGGGACTTCGCGCTGGTGACGAACGTGAGCGACAAGTTCCTCGAGGAGTTGAAGGAGAAGACGCACTTCGACCGGGACCCGCGCATCAAGTTCGTGGGCACCGTGTACGACAAGGAGCTTCTGATGAAGATCCGCGAGGAAGCGTACGCGTACTTCCATGGCCACGAGGTGGGAGGCACGAACCCGAGCCTGCTGGAGGCGTTGGCGTCCACGGATCTGAACCTGCTGTTGGGTGTGGGCTTCAACCGCGAGGTCGCGCAGGACGCCGCGTTGTACTGGTCTAAGGAGCCCGGCGACTTGGCCGCCCTGATTGACCATGCCGACGCCATGAGCCCGGACGAGATCCACGCTTTGGGAGCCAGGGCCAAACAACGCATCGCCGACGCGTACAGCTGGCAGCACATCGCCGACCAATACAAAAACCTCTTCCTCGGCAGAGAGCAGAAGGAAGGGTGAAACGATGAAAATCCTCGCCATTCACAACTTCCATCGTTCAGGTTCCGCAAGTGGCGATGATCAAGTATTCAAGAGTGAAACCAGTATGCTCGAGGAACATGGTCATGAAGTAATCCGTTATACGGTGTCGAATGATGAGTTCGACAAGGCGGACGCAGCGGGTAAGTTGGCCGCCACGTTCGGAATGCTGTGGTCGTTTAAGAACTACCGAGCGGTGGTCTCTTTGATTCGCGAGCACCATCCTGACCTAGTGCATGTGCATACATTTTTCCCGCTGTTGTCCCCGTCAATTCTGTATGCAGCAAAACGTATGGGTGTGCCGGTAGTGGCTACATTGCATGACACACGTTTTGTATGCCCTGTGGCAACCTCGCTGCGCGATGGGAAGATTTGCAATGAATGTGGTGACGGCCATTATCTGCGTATGACTCGTCATGCATGTTTCAAAGGATCTCGTCTTCAGAGTCTTCTCGTGGCAGGCATCTTCAAATACCATCGCGCTCGTCGAAGCTTCTATAAGCAAATCGATAGATATATTTGTCTCAATGATAATCAGATTGACTTGTTGAAGGGTATCGGATTCGATTCATCGAAGATAGTTAAAAAATATAATTTTGTTCCTGATGCTCAGGCGAATATGGCCGCTGAACGTGTATCAGGGTTACCTGAGCGGTATGCAGTTTTTTATGGTCGCATTGGTGCTGAGAAAGGCATTCGTGTACTTCAACGCATATGGAATGAGATTGACGACATTCCGCTGGTGGTGATGGGCGGAGGCCCGTTGGAGGACGATTTCAAGGCTTGGGCGGATAAGAAGCCGAATGTCTATTTCCTTGGATATACGCCGCATGAGCAGTGCATGGCTATTGCGAAAGCCGGAGAGTTCGTGGTGTTTCCCTCGATTTGGTACGAGGGCTGCTCGATGGTCGAAATTGAATCTGAAAGTCTCGGACTGCCGCTTATCGCGACCGACCTTGGCTTTTCCGCGGAAGCAGTCAACGATGGAGTCAACGGTGTCAAAGTTCCGTTGGGTGATATGCATGGTTGGGTTACAGCCATTCGCGGCCTATGGAAAGAACCAGAGCTATGCAAAAAGATGGGTATGAATTCCCGTCGGGATTATGAGGACAAATACACACCTGAAAACAACTATCAGCAACTTTTAAATGTGTATAGAGGAATAGTCTCCAGCACGGCAAGGCGTTAAAATGGATGGATTTGTGAAAGCGGATAAGCATCGATGGTCTGATCATCGTTTTCCATATGTAATACCGCAATATCGTTTTTTGCGCATCAAACGAAAATGCGAATACTGGAGAAATAGATTCCTACCTTTTTTTATTGTATATAGGCTTCTTTTCGAGCACTATAAAATTAAATATGGAACCGATATACCAGCAAAGGTACAGATAGGAAAAGGGCTACGTATTGAGCATTTAGGTGGAATTGTAGTTAACCCTAAGGCTAAAATCGGTAGCAATGTAACTTTATTAAATGGTGTATTAATTGGTGCTCAAAATAGAGGGAAGCATAAAGGATTTCCAGTAATCGGTGATTATGTTTGGATTGGAACGAACTCGATAATCGTAGGATCCGTACATGTTGGAAACAATGTGCTCATAGCTCCAGGCTCCTATATCAATTTTGACGTACCAGATAACAGCATTGTACTAGGAAATCCAGGAAAAATAATCCATAAGGACAATGCGATCGAAGGTTATATAACCTATCCGTATGAGGGAGACTAATGTCTTTAGTTACAATAATTCTTCCTGCGTATAATGCTGAAAAGACGATTGCAAGAGCGATACAATCAGCACGTTGCCAGGAGTATTCAGATTTAGAGATAATTGTAATCGATGATGGTTCCTCTGATTCGACTTTGAACATTTGCAATGCCTTAGCTGATAAAGACAATAGGCTCAAGATCTGGCATATAAACAATAGTGGCCCAAGCGCAGCACGCAACTACGGGCTATCACAAGCCAAAGGTGAATTCATTTGCTTCATGGACGCAGATGATGAGATGAGCCCTACAATGATTTCACAGTTGGTATCCAATATGCAGGACGACACAGATCTAGTGGCATGCGGATACAAGGTCCGATCCAATAACGGAGATTACGCTTTCGAGCAAAAGCTTGACGACAAATCATATCCCAATAATCGCTTATATGAATTTATCGAAAACCTCCAAGAAGCAAAAGCGTTCAATCCCTTATGGAATAAAATATTCCGTCGCAGTATTATCAACGATAATAATATAAAAATGGATACAACCGTTGATATGGGAGAAGATTATCTATTCGTCGTAGATTACTGCGCACATACAACGCTAAGTTTAAAAACTATCGATAAAATATTGTACTGTTATCACTTGTCACCCAACGGATTACAAGTCACCGCAAATAAAGACGAAAATTATATTCGCAGAATATCGCAATTAAACAGATTGAGGAAACTATTTGAATATAAAAACTATCCATTAGATTCATTAGATAGTGAATATATGAGAGTGACATATACTTCATTAATAGAGGATATAGAAACAAATAATATAATAACATATATCCAACAAACAAAATATCTAAAAACAATTTTATCACCATCTCGTCAAAAAAGCTTCAAATATAAAGTATTTGCATTTGCATTATCGACCAATAATTCTTTTGTCATTAAAACTTTAACAGGAGTATTCTTGGCAGCGAAAAGGAAAAAGTTTAAATGGTAAAGAATACTTCGCGAAGAAAAATAATTAACAAAAGCATTGGTTATACTACAGTTAATTTATTCGACATCAATATAGTCCCAGCTTTTTCCACATTTGCTTATGTTGCATTAGTATTTCCTAGCTTACTGTATCCTTTATGGAATAATTCACTAGCTTGGCAGGTAGTCGAGATTATAGCATTATTGATTATGAGTATCATAGTGCTAACCAATAAAACAAATACGATTAACAATCGTTTGATTTTGATTATTAGTTTGTTACCTATTTTTATCCATAGTTATTCTTTGAAAATAGGCGAATATGGTTTTACAATGCTATGGACAATTTGCATTATATTAACCGTATCTATTTCTTGTTATATAAATTCAGAATTCATACTTAAATATATCGGTATTTTTTCATTTATATATGCATTTTTTACAGTCCTTTCAAATTTCGGATTAGGACCAATACTTTCTCCATACGCAAAGATGTATGCTGGACCTATAACTCAAGGCACCATTCAAACCGCAGGGTTAACACAGCACTATACTCATAATTCTCTATTTATTTGTTTATCCGCGATTATTTGGTTCTCATTCTGTTTGTCAACAAATAAATTGAGATATTACTTGTTGACAATTATTTCAATCCTGGGATTAATATTCACAACAAAACGAGGACCTCTTATAGCAATATCTTTATCGCTGCTTATTACTCTATATTTATGTTCAAAAGGATCTCTGAGTAAAAAAATTATTCGTTTCTTTCCTCCTGCAGTAGTTTTACTCATTAGCTTCCTTGTTGTTTATATTATTAGGCCAAGCCTTTTTTCTCGATTCGAAAATAAGGATAATATTTTATCCAATAGACAATACTTATGGAGTTATGCTTGGGAATTCTTTAAAGAAAATCCTTTAATCGGTAAAGGATGGGGATATTACTCGCATAACTTTAGCTTCTCACTAAGTGGTGTTGAAGTATCTAATCTAAATGCCCATAATACATATTTACAATTATTGGCTGAAACCGGTGTCTTAGGAGCAACCATATTCTTGTCTTTATTCGTCTTCGGTCTATCAAAGATACATAGTATATTAACAACGCTTGTCAATAAAGGCATGGAATTAAAAACTGAGATAGTTTTCTCTTTTGCATATCAAGTCTTCTTCTTAATACATGCGATAACAGAAAATGCTCTTTACGATAGGATTACTTTCCTTCCTTATATTCTCGCATTAGCTTTTTGTTTAAATGGGAATAATCATGACTAGTTTGAAAAAGAACCTTGTTTATAATATGGCCTATCAGATATTGGTCATATTACTTCCGCTTATTACGGCTCCTTACGTTTCTAGAGTTCTCGGAGCTGCTGGCCTAGGTACGTATTCGTATGTATATTCCATTTCATATTATTTTGGTCTTGTAGGCATGCTTGGTATCACCAACCACGGTAGCCGAAGCATCGCATTGTACCGAACGGACAAGGTTCAGACTGCGCAAACATTTTGGAATATCTACGCGATTCAGTTTATCAGTACAGGAATTGCCGTTTTTTCATATACCATCTTTGCTTTTGTCTTATTTAATGGCAACAAGATAGTTGCCTATATTAATATTCTTTTTGTTATTTCGTATTTACTTGATATTAATTGGCTATTCTTTGGTCTTGAACAGTTCAAAATAACAGTCATCAGGAACACGATTATCAAAGTTGCGACCGCATGCTCAATTTTTATCTTCGTAAAAGATCGCAATGACTTATGGTTGTATACGCTGATTATGGCTCTGGGAGCTTCTCTAAGTCAAATTTATCTTTGGATGAATGTCCATAAGTTCGTTTCATTCTGCAAACCAGAATGGTCTGAAGTGAAGAAGAACGTCAAGCCAGTAATAATATTATTCATACCTGCAATTGCCTATAGCATCTACAAAGTGTTAGACAAGATCATGCTTGGCGCCATGTCCGACATGACTCAAGTTGGTCTATTCGACAATGCTGAACGAATCGTAAATATCCCCGTCAGCCTCATTACCGCTTTTGGCACGGTTATGCTGCCGAGGATTTCCAATCTCATCGCTGCCGGGGACTCTAATCAAATAAAGAAATACAACGCCATCTCGTTCCGCTACTTCACTATGCTTGTCTGTGGTGCGGCTTTTGGTCTTGCAGGAATCAGTAATATTCTTGCTCCCGTTTATTTTGGAGACGAATTCAATGGAAGCTCACCTATTATATTTGGCTTAAGTTTCAGCCTCATTTTTATGATCTGGGCTAACATCATACGAACCCAATATTTGATTCCGAACAAAAAAGATATGCCATATGTCATCTCAACATTGTTTGGCGCGGCTATTAATATTTCAGTAAACTTGCTCTTAATTCCTCATTTGCAGGCGGTAGGCACGATGATTGGCACCATTCTAGCCGAGCTATCTGTATTTTGCGTTCAATACTTATTCACCAGGAAAGACTTTCCAACTCTTCAATACCTGAAATCAGGAATCATATTCTTCCCAATAGGGGCATTAATGGGTATCATTGTCTGGATTGTCGGTCAGATTCTTGGCCCGACGATTATCACTCTGATTATTCAAATTATTCTTGGTGCATTCATCTACGGGATTGGGTCTCTGATTTATCTAATTGCAATCAAAGACGACATATTCATCTCTATGTTCAAAAAGACTTTTCATATTAACGCAAATTCACGCCTACCGAAGCATCGATCTGTTTGATTTAAGTATCAACGAAAAGGAGAAATAATGTCTCGTAATGATAAAACCGCTACTATTACATTCCATAATTCTTACAACTGTGGATCCATGTTGCAAGCATTAGCTCTTCAAAAAGTTTTAATTGACAAATATGGTGTCGATAATGAAATTCTTGATTTTTCAAATCAAGGACAAAAAGAAATGTACAGCACCTTTTGGAAAGTTACTGGCTTTAAGTCATTTATCAAGAATGCACTTTGGGCTACCGTTTATAAGCGAATCAAGCAGCAGGCTGCCGCATATGAAGCGTTTGAACATAAATATTTCCGTCTGTCACAGGATACCTACACTTCCAATAAAGAATTAACCGCCACGAATTCCAAGTATCAGAAATTCATCACTGGCAGTGATCAGGTATGGAACATTCGATGCATGGATGCTGATGATGCATATTATTTGAACTTTGTTTCTGATTTCAACAGACGATACGCATATGCCGTGAGCTTCGGCGCTAACAATCCATTTGCGGACAGCTCTCTTAAGGATCACTACCTTAATCTTGTCAATAAGTTTAATAAGATTTCGGTTCGCGAGCAGAACGCAAAGAAATGGGTTTCCACAGCCACCGGCAGAGAGGTCTCGCTTTGTGTGGACCCCACCATGTTACTTTCTCAAGGAGAATGGGAAAAAACAGTACAGCTCGGTAGTGCCCCAATCATCCAAGGCGACTACATCTTCTATTACTGCTTCAGCATCTCACAGGAGATAGCATCCTTCCTCCACCAAGTATCCAAGAAAACCGGTATGCCGGTATACTTCTTTGAACCCAAAGAATGGGCTCTTCGCTGCTGCTGGAAGAACAAGATTCGTCTGGTAAAGAAATATGGCCCGGAAGCCTTCTTGAATTACATGAAATACGCAAAGATGGTCTTCACCACTTCCTTCCATGGAACAGCTTTCTCAACGATTTTCCATAAGAACTTTTGGTACATCGATTCCGGGCATAATGATTTGTCCAAGGACGATCGTGCTGTATCGTTCCTCACTCAGCTTAAGCTCACAGATCGTTACAAAACAATTTCTTCACTTCTGCAGACAGACCTGTCACTAATTCCCGATTACACCCAACCAGATCAAGCGCTTGCAAAGCTCCGCGAAGAAGCTTTTGAATATATTGAAGGCATAGTAAATGACTGATAAATCCGATAAGCAGGCGTACTTGCTCATGGCACACAGCAATCTTGAGCAGCTTAACTTCCTAATTAGATCTTTAGATTCAGAATTCAGTGATATCTTTCTTCACCTCGACGCTAAATCTAAAATTAATCCGGATGAGATTGTTAGACCTGTTTCTTCCCAACTTTATTTCTGTGATCGAATCAATGTATATTGGGCGGAATACAGTCAAGTGCAATGTGAGTTAAATCTATTGCGCCTCGCTACTCGGATTGGTAAGTATAATTACTATCATCTGATATCTGGTATGGATTTCCCTTTGAAGAACCAGAAGGAAATCCATACCATGTTAAGAAATCGAAACGATATATTCATTCATTTCACTACACATAAAAATGTTGAACTAACTATACCTTTTGTACGGTACTACCATTTATTTCAAAAACAACTTTGTGTAGCAAACAGAGATCATACTTTTTCTATCTACAAAGTATTTGAAAAAATATCGATTTTAATCCAGCGATTAATACATCTGAACCGTATTTCGACTGATATTGTAATCAAAAAAGGAGCGAATTGGTTCAGTATCCCTGACGATTTCGCAAGATACGTCCTTGACCATCAGGATTGCATAAAGAAGCTATTTAATAATACTCGCAGCCCTGATGAATTCTTTATACAGACTCTTGCATTCAACAATCCCGATTACAAGAAACGTATATACAGGTTCAAAGAAGACGATTCATCTGAATCATGCCTCCGCCATATCGATTGGATGAGGGGTAGCCCTTACACTTTCACCATAAAGGATTATGATGAACTCGTTAACTGCGGGATGATTTTTGCTAGAAAATTCGATTTGAACAAAGACAGACAAATCATCCTTAAACTCATGAGTCGTCTTTCTGGCTAAAAGCAGTCAACAAGCTTGAGGCATATGTAATAGATGATCGCAATGTGGTCTGTTTTTGCTTTATGCACGTCCAACGCCAGTTCAAACCGGACCAGGAACTTGAAGCTTGCAGGTGACTGGAAGCCGAAAGGTGTCTTGTCGGCTTGCGTCATAACGGCATCGCCGAATAGGCTCATCCAACGGGGCGTTTCCACGGGGTACCCACCCCCTTGTAGGATATGAGAACATGGCTGATGAAGTGTTTATTCCCCATAACATTATTGTGACCGGTGGCTGTGGTTTTATCGGTTCGAATTTCGTGCATTACGTGGTGGAGAACCATCCGGACGTGCATATGACCGTGCTGGACAAGCTCACGTACGCGGGCAATCCGGAGAACATCGCGGGCCTGCCTGAGGATCGTGTGGAGCTCGTGGTAGGCGACATTTGCGATGCGGATCTGCTCGACAAAATCGTGCCGGGGCATGACGCGATCGTGCATTACGCGGCCGAGTCCCACAACGACAATTCCATCGCGGATCCGGAGCCGTTCCTGAGGACGAACGTGGAGGGCACGTTCCGTCTGCTCGAGGCGGTCAGGAAGTATGGGATCCGCTACCACCACGTGAGTACGGACGAGGTGTACGGCGACCTCGCCCTGGACGATCCGGCGAAGTTCACGGAGTCCACCCCGTACCATCCGTCCAGCCCGTATTCGTCCACGAAGGCGGCATCGGACATGCTGGTGCGCGCGTGGACCCGCACGTACGGCATCCGCGCCACGATCTCGAACTGCTCGAATAACTACGGCCCGTACCAGCATGTGGAGAAGTTCATCCCGCGCCAGATCACGAACATCCTGGACGGGCAGCGTCCGAAGCTGTACGGCAAGGGCGAGAATGTGCGCGACTGGATTCACACCGAGGACCACAGCTCGGGCGTGTGGACGATTCTCACGAAGGGCCGCATCGGCGAGACGTACCTGATCGGTGCCAACGGCGAGAAGAACAACATCACCGTGCTGCGCATGATCCTGAAGATGATGGGACAGCCGGAAGACGCGTTCGACTGGGTCAAGGACCGTCCGGGCCACGACCGTCGTTACGCGATCGACTCGACCAAGCTGCGCACCGAGCTCGGCTGGACGCCGAGGCACACCGACTTCGAATCGGGCCTAAAGCAGACGATCGAATGGTACACGCAGAACCGTGCGTGGTGGGAGCCCGCCAAGGCCGCGACCGAGGCCCGGTACAAGCGTCAGGGCCAGTGAGCAGGGAACAGGCATCAAAAATGACCGCGCCTCGAAGGCGCGGTCCCTATTGCACTATCCCATGTTAGCGTGGGGTGTGACATGGGTATTCGATGGCAGATATTTGGAAGACTGTCCTGCCGTCCTATTCTGCGGAATAAATCGGTTTTGCAGAATAAAAGTGTTGAAAAAATAGCGGTTCTTCTATTCTGTGTGCTGTTTTGTGCGGAATAGAAAACGCATAGGAAAGATGGATTTCATGGATTTCGAGAAGGAACTGAGGGCCGTGGAGACGAACATCCCGGGTTTGGTGGTGTTCGATCTGCCGGTGCATGGTGATAATCGTGGTTGGTTCAAGGAGAACTGGCAGCGTGCGAAGCAGACCGCGTTGGGATTGCCTGATTTCGGTCCGGTGCAGAACAACATCAGCTATAACGCGAAGAAGGGCGTGACGCGCGGCATCCACGCGGAGCCGTGGGACAAGTACATTTCCATCGCGGCCGGCAGCGTGTTCGGCGCGTGGGTGGACCTGCGTCCCGGAGATTCGTTCGGTCAGGTGTACACGACCGTGTTGGACCCGTCGAAGGCGATCTACGTGCCGCGTGGCGTGGGCAACAGCTTCCAGGCGTTGGAGGACGGTACCGTGTATACGTATCTGGTGAACGCGCATTGGAGTCTGGAGCAGAAGAAGACGTACACGTTCGTGAACCTCGCCGACCCGGAGTTGAACATCCAGTGGCCGATCCCGTTGGGGGAATCGGAACGCAGCGAGGCGGATTTGCATCACCCGATGCTCAGGGACGCGAAGCCGATGGCGCCGCGTCGTACGATGGTGACGGGCTGCAACGGCCAGTTGGGCCACGCGATCCGCGACTACGTGGAGAGCCATGGTCTGGAGGGTTTCGAGTTCAACGACATCGACACGTTCGATTTTTCCGATCCGGCCCAGTACGACCAGTTTGACTGGAGTCTGTATGGCACGATCATCAACGCGGGCGCGTACACCGCCGTGGACAGGGCGGAGAGTCCGGAGGGGCGTGCCTTGGCGTGGAAGGCGAATGCGCAGGGTCCGGCGTTGCTGGCCCGTGTGGCCCGTGAGCATAACATCACGCTTGTGCACGTGAGCTCGGATTACGTGTTCGACGGGACGCGTGAATTGCATGACGAGTCGGAGGGGTTCGCTCCGTTGGGTGTGTATGGGCAGTCGAAGGCCGCGGGTGATATCGCGGTTTCGAACGCGCCGCGTCATTACATCCTGCGTTCGAGCTGGGTGATCGGCGAGGGACGTAATTTCGTGAAGACCATGATGGGCCTGTCCGACAGGGTCGCGAAGGGCGAATTGCCGGAGGTGACGGTGGTGGACGACCAGTACGGCCGTCTCACGTTCACGCGCGACATGGCCGAGGCGATCTTCCACCTGCTCGACAATGGTGCTGCGTACGGCACGTACGACTTGACCGGTTCCGGGGCTGTGAAGAGTTGGGCGGACATCGCGCGCACGGTATTCGACCTGTCGAACGGCAACGGCGGGAAGGTCAAGCCGATCTCGACGGCGGAGTATTTCGCGAACGCGAAGGCGCCGGTGAGCCCGCGCCCGACGTATTCCGCGCTGGACCTGGCGAAGATCGAGGTCACGGGTCTGCAGGTGCCGGACTGGGAGGAGTCCCTGAAGGCGTACGTCGCCAAGGAACTGAACAAGTAACGGATTATGTTTCCGGGCGGCTTCCTTTCCATGGAGTCGCCCGGAGTCTGGCAATACGCAACAGAGAAGGGAAACCATATGAAGGGCATTATTCTTGCCGGTGGCTCGGGCACAAGACTGTACCCGCTGACCACGGTCACGTCGAAGCAGCTGCTGCCGGTGTACGACAAGCCGATGATCTACTACCCGCTCAGCGTGCTGATGATGGCCGGCATCCGTGACATCCTGATCATCAGCACGCCGAAGGACCTGCCGAACTTCGAGCGGCTTCTGGGTGACGGCTCGCATTACGGCGTGCGCTTTTCCTACAAGGTGCAGCCCAGCCCGGACGGGCTGGCGCAGGCGTTCCTGCTGGGCGAGGAGTTTATTGCGGGCGAGCCGTGTGCGCTGGTGCTGGGCGACAACATCTTCTACGGCAACGGCCTCGGTGCGACGTTGCGCGGCGCGGTAACGAAAGCCGAGTCTGGCGAAGGTGCGAGCGTGTTCGGCTACTACGTTGACGACCCGGAACGCTACGGCGTGGTCGAGTTCGACGAGGACAGGAAGGCCGTGTCCATCGAGGAGAAGCCCGCGAAGCCGAAGTCGCATTACGCGGTGACCGGCCTGTATTTCTACGACGAGCACGTGGTCGAGTACGCCAAGCGGGTCAGGCCCTCGGCGCGAGGTGAGCTGGAGATCACGGATCTGAACCGCATGTACCTGGACGCGGGCATGTTGAACGTGCGCACGCTGGGGCGTGGCTACGCGTGGCTGGACACGGGCACGATGGATTCTTTGTTCGAGGCGGGGGAGTTCGTGCGCACCGTGCAGCGTGCGCAGGGCCTGCCGATCGCGATCGTGGAGGAGATCGCCTACGAGAACGGCTGGATCACTCGCGACCAGCTCATGGAGTCCGCGGAACGCTACGGCAAGAGTCCCTACGGGCAGCATTTGAAGGGCATCGCCGACGGAGAGATCATGCTCGTACCGAATCAGAAGAGCTGACTTGACGCAGTGTTAAAAACATTGCATCATTTGTCATCTGAACGAGAGATCCATGCAACTCATTCGTCGGTTGTACGGATCTCTCGTTAACGGAGTTTCATCACTCACATCGGACGTGGACGTGCATCGGTCAGCAGAGATTTGGTTATTTAACCTTTCGAGTGAGATTCTAAGTGGACGAAATCGGTAGTGCTTGGATTGTTGTGCGCTTATTATGGCCGTCCGTGGCATAATAACTAGTTTCCACGAGACAGTTGTTGAGTCGGATTGCGTCGTAGCGACACGTGGATCATTCGTTCGCAGTCACAGATCGGATGCGCCCCATGATCCTCTTCTGCGGGTCTTGAACTGCAATAGGTCATGCCTTGTGCAGATGGTCAGTTGTCGTCCCGAGTTTTTCTTGGATTTCTTCTCTCCCTCACTACAATTAATAGAACATATTATCCGTTTGAATTGAAGGCATATGAATACCTATGGCACGAAGCAACATTGGATTCCGGCTGCAGTACTTGGGCGATTTAGAGATTCTCAATCAAAGGCAAAGAAGCGTGTTCGGGAGAATGAAATTATCATTCGGAGACGCGGTCAAATTGGACTTTCAGTGAATAAAGCTGGGGCGATTTGTTTCAAGAAAGGGCTGTATGACATTAATCCTCAGACAGCCAAGATGTATGGTTTGGAACCTCAATCAACAACAGATCAATGGGATTATGAAGAAGGTCTTACCGAGATAATCGACGCCCTTGTGAAGGGAGCTGATTTGATTGATTTGGATTATTTTGTTCATGTTCTTGTTCCTTATGCCTCTGGATTATTCATGAGGGGACTTGACTATGGTGAACGGCAAGAAAATATCGACGTAATACGTTATCTGCGGGATAAAAATACGATTTTGACAGATAATACGGTTTTTTCTCGAATCATACACTTGCAAAGGATCTTGGCCATCGTTCTTGGTGCCGAATGGACCTTATATGAGGCAAGCCCAAGAGGGCAGTTCATTCAAAGTGATATGGGATTTTGTCCAGCGTCGGATCATGGCAAAAGATGTTGGATTGTACCACTTGATCCAAAATTAGTTTTAGTGAAATGTCGACTGTTTTCTTCTTCCATGTTATCAGTGCCGTCAATGCCAAAAATTGCTGTGCTGTTTTTGTAACTTCCATGTATATTGACTACCACAGGATCGACTTCAATGTTGTTGGAAATACTTATTTTGTCATTTTCATCTAAAGGGTCAGTGAAATTAAAATCAAGAATCGACACTTCTGTTTTGTAGTTATTTGGTAATCCCAATTGAATTATTCTAGAAAGCAACTCTTTTGCGCTTTTTTTATAATAATTTTCATGATTTTTCATTTCATAATTCAAATATTGGCAGAATGCTGACTCAAATCTATGGAGCTCCTGCATTAATAAGGAAGAAACGTCCTTTGGTGTCCAGCTGCGTTGATCTCCTAGTAGAGAACGCAGAAAATAAGCGACTTGAGTAATCGGTAAGCTGGATGATGATCTCACAATAATAGGTAAGTAATTATCTGTCGGAATAATTTCTGTGTTGATTTTGTCAGCAACCTTGCTATAAGGAGCAGGTGTAGATTTTTCTGATACTGTCATCCATTTTTTGATTTCTGCTTCAATGTTATACCACGTTTTTTTGTGAATTTGCTTGAAGGATAATGTCCCATACAGTTTTACCAGACCGGTAGTAAGCAGCGGGATCGAGATTGTCGTTACTTCGTCCAAAAATTTCAGCGTAAGAGGCCTTTAGCATATCTCGTACGTTGCATAAACAATTATTGTTAGTCACAAGTGCATCAAAGATATCTAGAAGTTTTTCAGAAGATTCCCAGACCTTGTGCTTGATTTCTCTTTCTTGTTTCTTCATCTTCCGAAGTGTGCGTACGGACTCTTCGAAATCTGTAGACAGGGATTCATCGAATGTGATATTTCCTGAATTTGCAATATATTCATCATGTTTATCGTAAGCTTCGTTGGTTTTATATTCTGCGTCAATGGTTGCTTTTCTGACGGCATACATTTCATCAAGCGCTTGCTGTAATTGTTCTATTGCTGAGCAGATTTTATCGTAATCTGTTTTAGAAACATTTTCTGCAACAGCGCTGTTTTCTGTGGGAGTGGCGTTTCTAAGTGACTCCCTCATCATCGTCCAAGGTCAATATTTCATGAAATCAGAAAAACGAGAATGAAGTCCACATTCGAGGTCAAAGCCGTTGCCAAGAATGATTAATTGATGATTAGAGGAGTATATATTTGTTTGTTGTCTAGATCTTACGTAGTTGTTTGAGATTTCGGACATTCTTTTTCCTGTCGATGAGAAGGTTGTTTTAGCAGAATAGAGGAAATTATAAATGAATCTGGTAGCGCCCCGAGGAGCCGTGTACTTTTGGATTATATCCGTCCGTGCTGCGATGCTCGGTTCACTAGCGTGTTGTTCTTGCCAGAGAAAGCAGCCGGCCGCCTGTGTGTGCTGCCCTGCATGACGAGTTGTAGGAGAAGATGCGTTCCGGCCCCAGGGGAAGTTTCAGCACGTTATAACCGTTATGGACGATGAAGTGGTGCATGAGAATCATAACATCGCGATGATGCGCAGCAGCTCGATGCTGGAATTTCGTTCCGTTGTTTTTTGAGTTCTGGAGTGTGCTGGTGCGGCATGTCTGACGCGTGCGCCGCTGCCGTTTTACGCTTTGGGTGCTCTCGTTCATGATTTTCTCCTCTGCCCTTGTTCACTTGCGTGAAGCGGCGGGGGGGGGGGCTGTTTCTGAGATTGAAATCTTCGGCTAAAAGGGTAATGGAATCAACGGTGGAATCGGCGACAACGTCGTCGTTGATTCCCCAGTGTTCATGGCTTATCAGGAAAGACGTTTATGGCATCGCGTGACATTAACCATCGATGGTTTGCTGGGCCTTACTGGATTGCGGTTTCAGCTGTCGATACATGACCTCGAGATGACGCCAGTAGTAAAAGCGAAATTCCTGCATGATGACGACCACGATAATGAACAGCAGCATGGCGACGGTAACGTCGGATTCGGGGAAGAATGCTGTGATTACCGTCTTACATTGAGGCCAGACACTACCAAGTCCAACCACCGCAGCGGATATGACGTTGAGGGATACGTGCCTGCTTCTGTTCGACTCCACATGAGTCTTAAGAAATTCTTTGGAAGCTTCATTCCATTCCATGACGGGTTTATCCCAGTCGACGCCTTCAGCGGACGTGAGGTTTTCTGCAAGCACGTGACGCCAGTATTGCAATGACAGCGGGGCATATACGTTCTTGTCGAGCCATCCTCCTGGTATGGGAACGGAAGTCAGCAGAAGAAAAATCCCGAGCCACGTTACGATTTCGCCGATATAGGTGAGTATTGAGGAATCCGTACTGTGTGCAATGTGGGAGATTATGATATCGACTGCCATCACACACAGACCGATTAAGATCATCTCACATGCGACTGTTGCCAGTAAATTGCTGTCGCTTTTGCGAAGATGAAGGGCCACGAAAAGCAGGACAAAGACAATGGTAATGTACAGCATTCCAAACCATTCTGAAGCAGTATTTGTTGCTTTGAGGCCGATTAGGCAAGTAAGCAAAAACTCTAAGGAAATGAAAAGGATGATGTACGCTGCTACTTTGAAAGTACTCCGCCAGCAATGGTATTCCTTCTGTGCGATGGAAGGATCCGGCATGTTATTGTGGTCAAGACCGTTCTTTCCCCTGTCGAGAATTGCCTTGTACTCTTTCCTGCACAGTAGTTTTGGAGGAATAAGTAACAATGCCGCGGGCATGACAACAATTAAATAGACCACGAGGAAAATCGTAACCTGCCACGATTGGAATATGAAACCGAGACAAAGCGAAGCAATGACCGCAGCTACGATGAAGCTAATCAGGCCTATGCAAACACGTCGATAGAGTTTCCTGCCCTGTTCTTGCGATTCTTGATTGGATTCCTCATGATTCGCATTGTGGGCTCATTTTCATAGTTCTTCTCTTGAAAGAAAAGTAGGTTGAGTTTAAGACTTTGAACAAAAATATTGAACAAATCCTTCACGATGGCAGGTATCATGAGTCGCTCCTTTCGCAAAAGCGATTAACATTTGTTACTGCAAGAAATATATCGAAGCCGATTTGATAGTGAAGACATTTTTCGTGTCGAACCAGCGAATCGATTCGATGAAGCGCCGTGGAGGCGGCCCATCGAATCGATTCCAGGAGCACAGTGTTCAGGGGAGGGAACTGGCCTCAATCATTTTTGCTGCCATGAGGCACGTTCCTCATCATCCCAGATCCAACAACTCCTGCGCGGTGGTTCGGATACTGTCCATGAGGTTGAAGGTGTTCTCGAACGCCTGGGACATTGGCCGCAGAGCAAAGACCATGTTGCCGATCATTCGCATAAGGCCGAGTTGTTCTCGAATATTTCCGCTCATAGTAAGCGAAAGCACTATGGACTGAAGTGCGCTATCGCATTGTTCTTGCGCCGAGCGTTTCTCGTCACCATCCGGCATTTGCATAATCAGACTTTTGTATGTACGCATGGCATCTGAAACGGTGTGCCATTGGTTGCCGAGCATCGTAATGGAATCGTTCAGGGTGCTTACGCGAGGGTCTATTTTCCGGGAGATGTCCTCACTCCACTGGATCATCTGCTGAGCCGAGGCGTCTGCAGGCATCGGATTGTCGTTCAACGTCTCGACGATGCTTGTCATCGATGACGTCATGGTGTTGACGGATTGATTCATCTTCGGCAGAGCCCTCTCGATATTGCCGAATTGGTGGATCAGATCGTCATGGCTCTTTTGGGGTTGCGTAATTTTCGTGCTGGGTTTTTGGATGGAGGTTTCCAGTGCTTTCCGATTCGCGTTGATGATTTCCTGCAGTTTTCTGGCGATGACTCGTGCCTGCTTCTTATACTCGGGCGAGGACGGCATAAGGTCCTGCAGAGAATCGACATCCAACCATTGCGTTCGCTTGATGCTGTTCAGAACGGGATCGGTACTGTTTTGGTCGAGATTGGGGATCCTCTGCCACATAAGAGGCAAGATTTTCTTTTGAGAGGTCTCTGAAAGCTTGGTCTCAAATTGCAGGTACTCTTCGCGGCAGGCTTTGCTGTTCAGATAATTGGGAGTCACCGCCGGCATGAAGAAATTCGTGGCATCAACGCTGCTACGCAGAGCACGTCGCCAATCGTCTCCCCAGTTGATTGATTCGGAGTCGATGAACAGCGATACATCGTGGCCGGTGATGAAGCGGTAGCTTTCGGCAATAGTCCTTGCCAGGTCAACGATTTTCCCGTCGAGGAAATCGTTGTCTGCGTGGCTGTAGCTGAGGAACAAATTGGCATCCGTCATTCGCTCTGTCTCCAAGATTGTGGCTGCTTGCGGGATCGCGTTCAATGCAGTGGTTTCTTTTTCCATTGCAAAAGCGCCTTTCTCCCAAAGTGCGGAAACCGGTATGGCCCACATGTCAGAGGAATGCTGAAGGATCTTATTTCCCGTGTATACGATGAAGCCTTTCCTGAATCGTGGGTCTTTGTTCTTGAGTGCCTCAAGCCCCTTGAAATCTCCCTGATGAAGCCGGCCCGAGCTTTTTACCTCGATGCCGATCAGCTCGTTGTCATGCACAAGGACAAGATCGACCTCATATGCCTCCTTGCCTGATGTCCTCCAAAAGAACAGGTCCGGATGGATCTGGGACCATTGGACTTCAGGAACGATCTGGTTTACCACGAAAGATTCGAAGAGCATTCCAAAAATCACCGGATCCCCCAAGGGATCTTTGCCGCTCCTTCGAATCGCCTCAACGCTTAGGGAGGTGTCGATGGGGTGTATCTTGGCGCGGGTCAGTGTCTGCTTCTGCCCGGTAAGCGCTAGGTTGGGCAGATAGGTGAGTAGGAAACGCCTCATGAAGATACTGATATACCGTTGAATCGTCCTTTTGTCGCGGTTCAGCGTACTGGCGAGTGCGCTGACGTTCAGCACACGTCCGGGGATGCAGAGCAATTCGTTGAGCAGGTCCTGCGCCAGACTTTTATTGAACTGCTCTTCGGGAAGAATGGTATCGCCAAGGGTGTTTTCGATGTCATCGCGGATGTACAGGCGCCTTTCCGAATCGGACATGATGGTTTGACTGATTGCATAGTTAGGGAATCCGCCGACTTTCATTCTTGCAAACAGGTCTTCCCTAGAGTTGTCCGTCGTCCATTCCAAGTTTGGATTGGCGTCCCACAATATGTCAACGATGCTCGTATCGGCATTACGGTTGATTTCGCGCACGGTCATCGGGCTGAGCGTAAACCTCTGCGAACGCCTTGTTAGAGGATCCTGTCCGTCAAGCCCCGTTCGGGTGATTGAAGCGGATCCCGTAAGAATGAACTGGGGGTCGGAGGCATTGGAGGCGTCTACGATTTCCTTTATGGCCAAGGGCAGGCCGCCGATTCGCTGCGCCTCGTCGATGACGATGGGGCGTGGAAGACGGGAGAGCCAATCATCCACGTTGCGGAGCGCATCATGGTACGTCAGGTTGTCGGCCAGGGTCACATAGTGATAGTTGCGTTTGTTCACCAGCTCGGTCTGGGCGAGCATGGTCTTCCCCACGGCCCTTGCGCCTTCGATGACTACTACTTTACGATGCGACCGACAGACCTGATCGGCAAGCGGCCTGTGGATGTATTTATCTGTCATAGGAATACATTGTACATTCTTGGAAAGAAAAATACATTATATGTATCCTTTTTGGTACATTTGCTAATGGAGGTAAGGGTAAAATGTCTATAAATACCAAGCGTTCCCTTGCTAGCGCTCGCCGGCGGCTTGGTCGGCATGCTGCTGGGCCTGATTCTGTGGGAGCGAAACGTCAACAAACACAACGTCGTCTGGTGGTCCGAAACGGCGGTGGGACTCGTGGCGTGGGGCATGGTGTGCGCCTGGAAATGCGGCCTCGTGTCGTTCAACGGAGCCGGCATGTTCCGTGCCTTCAACCCTGTTATGCTGCGGGGTTTCGGAATCTATCTACTCGCGATGAACTGCGTCACCTTGCTGGTGTTCGCTGCCGACAAGAGAATCGCGCTCGCCAACGGCGATGCGCCCCGGAGTCGCGGCAGGGGAGCGGGATCCGACTGATCTGGCGGAGGCGACCGGAGCAGGGTGCCCGAATCATGGCTGATGGGGCTGTCGTTCATGGGCGGCGCTCTCGGCGACATAATCGCTATGCGGCTGTTCAACCACAAGATCAGGGACTGGTATTTCGTGTGGGGGTTGCCCGTGTTCGTTGTACTGCAGACTGTGCTGTTCCTATATCTTCATGCGGGCGGGCTGTTCTAGGTTGTGCCGTTTTGCCTAGACGGTTGTGGTGCGGTTTGATTCTTCGACGAAAGTATGCGCATTGCTGAATATTTGTTTTCATCTGAAGCCGGTTCAATCCCCAATTCCTCTAAGTGGCTTGTTTGTGGCATCAAAACCGTGATATGGCGGGTATGAGCGGCGGAATTCCAACGCTCATACCCGGTGTTTCCGCGAAACGGTGCCACAAACAAGCGAAGTGGGTTTTCTGAACCCCCGGAATCTGCCGCAAACAAGCCGAATAGCACCCAAATCTTGTAGAAGAGCGAGAAAAGTCCATTCTCTTACATGTAGTCGGCTTCGCTGCCCTCCCGGATTCGTTGCATAGTCGCAGTGGCCATAAATGCGGCCATGGATATCGACGCTCGAGTAGGGTTGGTTGCGGAAAGGGGCGCATGTGATCCGATCGAACAATAGCGAACGCAAGATAGCCGCCAATATCAAGGCGGGCACCACCATTGACAGCGCCGCCGCACAGGTGCAAACGAGCGGCAGGCAGTCGGCAGAGCGCATCGTCCCATACCATCCGCTGCTACGATTCCTGGCAGCGCAGGAACGCAACGTCATTTGGCTGCTGCTGGCCATCGCTTTTCTTCCGATGGACGGCACCACGCTCGGTCTGTACGCGTCGTTCTGGTCGCCAATCAGTCCGGCGCTGTTCGCCGTGTACTGCCTATGCAATTGGCGTCAACTGCGCATCGCAGCCAACCGGTACCTGCCAATGTTCCTCCTGCCGGTGGCCTGCATAATCCTGTCCATCCCGGGATGGCTGAAATTCGGCATCTACCTCAACGCCGCGTTCATGAGCATCACCGGATTATTGGGCGTGCTCGCTACTTTGGGTGCGATCGCCATTGCGTTCGGCATCAAACGCATTCCGTGGCGTACGCCATTGCGGATTCTCATCGCTTCCTACTGGTTCTCCTTCGACGCGGGCGTGGTGCAATGGCTATCCATCCATCTGCATATCAAGCCGTTGACCGACTATTTCGCGCACCTCATGTACCGGCAGTACATCAATGAAAGCTCGGTGTGGGGTGGTGGTCGCCCGCAGTTCCTGTTCGCGGAGCCCAGCTATATCGGCATGCATCTGTTCGACGTATTGCTGCCGCTTATGTGGCTTATGCGTGGGCGCGACCGTATCTATGCCAAGCGGTTGCGCAACCTTATCGTTGTGTATGCGATTGGCGCTGTGCTGATGCAGGCCGGCACCCGGATCGTTCTTTGCGCGAATCTACCAGAGTCTTGACCCGATATGCGGGCTGCTCGCCCATCCGTGGACGGTGCTTACCGGATATGGCTCCGGCAACATCATCAACGCGGTATGGGCTGGTGCGAAGCATGCGGAACGATTGTTGAATGGCCTGGGTATGAATGGAAGTGCTGCGGTGGGATTCGCGACTGGCATGAATGCAGACACCGTATGGACGATGTGTGCGTATACCAGCGTCGTCGTCGAATACGGATTGGTCGGCCTGGTTCTGCTGGTCATCGCTTCCATAGTTTCCATGACGCGCGTCTTCGACACGGCAGCTGCCGAGCATGGTGTTTGGAACAAGACTGTTATCTGCTGGCTTGTCCTGATCGTGTACCTGTATATCCAGTGCGAGAACTACGCGTTCGCTGCGCTGCCATTGTTTATCTTCGCGGCAAGCAAGCTGCGCAAGTAACCATATTTGACGGGGTACGGATGTCTTCTTCTAGATAACTTACAGTTAGAGAAGCCGCTATCGCAAGTATTCTTTAACCTGTTCACAAGGCGGCTGGCATTAGCAATCATTTGGGTAGGTAATGTTCGACTGTTCAGTTTTTTGGGCCTTGCCGCTCTGGAGCTGCCATAAGCGAATGAAATATGTCGCGCAACTAGTGGTGAAATCAGTGATGGGGCCAATGGAATTCGTCGGGCTTGGCAAACGCTGTGCGCAGGTTATGCCTTATTTGCCTTACGGGTGGCGTATTTGGCCGGTGCAAAAATGTCATTTCGCTTATATGTGGCAGATGGTCGGCAGAGCTATACCCTCTAACTGCGGAATATGTACCCCCGAAGTGGCTTTTTCCTATTACGACCTGCCACATATAAGCGAAATGGAAGTTTTCATCTCCTGAAATCTGCCATATATAAGCGAAATGAGACGTGTTTCGTTGCTTAGGGTACAGTGGTCGCGGCCTGTTCGGACCGCAGCTCCTCGATACTTATATGCAAGACGGCAGTCGATGGCCGTCTATGCTGGGTGAAGTGATCTGAAGTAATTTACAAGCTGCGAATTTGCGAACCGAACGGCCACAAGGCCAGCTTGGCCATCTTGAACGACTGGATACCGAACGGAATACCGATGATGGTGACGCAGTTCAGCAGGCCGGCAAGTATGTAGCCAATCGCCATCCACAAACCGGCCAGTACGAACCAGATGATGTTGATCAGCACGGATCCCACGCCGCCGCCATACTCCACGGTCTTACCGAACGGGGTCAGCGTGAGTCCCGCCATCTTGAACGCCTGAATACCCAGTGGAATGCCCACAATGGTGATGCACAACACCAAACCGATAATGGCCCAGCTGGCGGCGAGCAACAACCCACCCAGAATCAGCCACAGAATATTACCAATAAGTCGCATACGCACATGATACTGACATGCCGTGCCGATGCCGACAAGTGGCAACGGATAACAACAAAAGATACAAAAAGCAGCAAAGCCATGTGGGAAGGATGCATTTTGCCTCGCCATAAGCAAAAATGGCGAGGTAGATTTATCGAACCTTAATCGAACCAAGTTTTAATACGGTTGCATTGCTTGGTGATGCCTCCGAATATATTGGCCACAATTTTTACTTTGCTTTCCGAGGTGTTGCTGGCAGCAACGTATTGAATGGATTTTTGCAGGCATTTAATTGATGCGGCTGTAAAAGCAATCGGTATTTTCTGGCTGAATTCTTTGAGTGCGGAGCGGCGGAAAACAAGATCTTTGATAAATGTCATGTAAAACTGCCCGACATCTGTTTGATCGAAAGCCTGCTACAAATCTGCCATAATAACGCAGATAGACCGGTTGAAATGGGAAAAAGCGCAGAGTGTGGGGCGTTCGCCTTGGAAACGGACGCCCCACACTTCTTGTGTGGGAATTTATAGCATTCCGATCAGCCCATGGTCGTGGCCGTCGCGCGCGAAGGCTGGGATTGTGTCTATTCCGGCGTCGACAGTGATTTTCTGCCCACCTTCATACACTTTACCGGTGCGTAGATCCGTCCATGTGATGCTAGCGTTTCCGGGAAGCGTCACCTCACGCGACCTAGCTCCGGCCTCAACTACGGGGGCTACTAGGATATCAGGGCCGAACATGTATTCATCGGCGATATCAGACACCGACTTGTCTTGAGGGAACTCGTAGAAGAGTCCGCGGACCAAAGGCTGGCCATCGATATGTGCTGATTCGAACAGTTCTCGAGTGTAAGGGCGCATTTTTTCGCGAATGGCAATGAACTTTCGGAAGATTTGCTCCATCTCGGGGCCATAGCTCCAAGGCTCATTGTCGGCACCACTTGGCGAACGGTGGTCTCCGGCCGAATTAGTGATGGCCTCCTTGCCGGTTGCCGTATGCAGACTACGATCGCCATGGTTGCGCATGACCGGTAGGAAGCATGAGAACGCACACCAGCGGGCCAACAACTCCTTGAAATCGTCCGAATCAATTATCCCATCATGGAAACCGCCCATATCGGTGGTGAACCAAGGGATACCGGCCATGCCCATGTGGATGGCGCAGGTAATCTGGGCACGGAGGTCGGCGAAGGTCGAACCAACGTCTCCAGACCAAACAAGAGAACCATAGCGTTGCGAACCAGCCCAAGCGCAACGGGTGAGGTTGACGATGTCACCATCCCTCCCTATGGTTTGTTGCCCCTCGTAGAAGCCTTTGTTATAATCTCTTGGGTAGATGTTTGCCACCTGCTGGTTTGGGCCGGCGTAATATCGATAGTTGTCGAAATCGTACGTGCCGTATTCAGGTTCCGCTTCATCGAGCCAGAATGCATCAACCCCAAGCTCGGCATAATTTGTTCGGCACTTCTCCCAAACATATTCGCGAGCTTTTGGATTGGTGGCGTCATAGAACTGGCTGGGACCTTCGAACATCATGCCGACGTCTTCACCCTTATCTGCGCGCACGAGAAGGTTCTTTGACTTCATCTCAACATAATTCTCTGAGGCGAGCGCGACCTGGGGCCACACAGATACCATGAGTTTCACTCCCATGCTGTGCAGCTCGTCCGCCATAGCTTTGGGATCTGGCCAGAATTCATTCTCAAAACGGAAGTCACCCATATGCGGCCAGTGGAAGAAATCTACAACGATGAGATCCAATGGAATATTACGCTGTTTAAACCCATGGGCGACGTCTAGGAGCTGACGTTGATTCCAATATCTAAGCTTGCACTGCCAGAATCCCAGTCCCCATTCAGGCATGTGAGGAGCGTGCCCTGTGGCTTCGGCGTAATGCTTCATTATCGAAGAAGGTGTATCGCCTGTGGTAATCCAGTAGTCAATCTGCTTGGCTGATTCAGCTTGCCATTCCGTACGGTTCTTGCCGAACGTAACGTTTCCAAGTGCCGGATTATTCCACAGGAAGCCATATCCGGCGCTGGAAACCACGAAAGGAATAGATGCCTGTGAATTGCGATGCGCGAGTTCGAGAGTACAACCTTTCAGATTGAGGATGTTCTGTTGGTACTCGCCCATACCATATAGTTTCTCATTTTCCGGTGTGGTAAAGGAAGCGACGATGGAATAGTCGCCTCCGGTGATCGGTTTGAACCATCGCGCTCGAAGATTTAGTGATCCGCCAGATGGTATTTCCTGAATGAGTGGTGTACCGTCTGCCTTATAGAAGCTCAGTAAACAGCGTGGCTCTTCATATCCTGATCCGGAGTACAGGCCGCAGGATGCTTTCGCTTGAACTACAATATCGCCATTGCGTAATTCGGCGGTTCTATTGGGCTTGTCAATGGTGATACCGTAGTTGTGGCTGTCTGAGGCCTGATTGTTTTGTGGTAGCAAAGCTCCTTCTTGTTCTTGTATCTCATGCATTTTCGAGGCGCGGACGCGGACTGAATTCTTTCCCCATGGTTCGATGCGAAGGTATTCGCCGTCCCCAGTCCACAACAGTGCATCTCCATCGATAGCAAAAGTTAGTTCACTCATAGCTGGTCCTTGTTAATTATGTATTTAAGGGTTAGATTAGTCTTTCACCGCTCCGGCTGTTACGCCGGCGGCAACGTATTTCTGCGCGAAAATCAGCAACAGTGCTGTTGGTACTGAGGCCAATACTGCGGTGGCCATCATTGGCCCCCATTCTTGGTTTTGCGAACCGATAAAGTCATATAGACCCATGGTGATTGGCCTCATCTTGCCGCCACCGGAATCGAGGGTCGAAGCAAACATGAAATCCGACCATGCCCAGAGGAAAGCGAATAGCGAAGTCGTGACAATGGTATTACGGGAGAGTGGAATCACGATTTTGGTAAAAACGCCCCACTGTGATGCTCCGTCGATTTGCGCTGCCTCCACCAGCGAGCGTGGCATACCAGACATAAATCCCGTCATCAGAATCACCGCGAACGGTACCGACAAAGTGGAGTCGGCAACGATAAGTCCCGGAATACTGTCGAGAAGGCCGATGTCATTGTAGATCTGGTAGAAGCCTAGAGACATAACGACCGCGGGAATCATCTGAGCAACAATCAACAGGAAGTTCATGGATTTTGAGCCTTTGAACTCCAGGAAAACAATGGCGTATGACGAAGGTAATGCAATTGCTAGAGTCAGGATCACGCATCCTATGGCAACCAGCAATGACGTTCCTAGGTAGGGGAGCTGTGAGTTTAACGCAGAAGCATAATTTTCGAGCGTGAAATCTTTCGGAAACAGATCACCTGAACGGATGGAACGACGTTGCGTGAATGATATGTTGATCATCCAGTATACGGGGAAGAGCATAATCAGCGTCAAAATGATGCCTATAAGTGTTTTCCACCATGATGAACGATGTTTCATTTTAGTTACCTCTTCTCTTCATTTCGCTGGGCCCACAGGTAAATCAGAGCGAAAATCAGTGCTACGACAATGAGAATCGTGCCCACAACGGATGCTTCCGAATACCGGATGGTTGCTGATGTGCCCTTTCCGAAAGCCATCTCATAAGCCCAAGTTGCCAAGGTTCTCGAAGATCCAGTGCCCTTGGTCATAATCCAGATGATGTCTACTGTTCGTAACGTGTAGACGAAACCTAGCAGGAGCGTGATCATCGATACCGGCTTGAGCAACGGGAAAGTAATCTTCCAGAAGCGCTGCCAAGCATTGCAGCCATCCAACGCGGCGGCTTCATACAAGTCGCCATTGATGTTTTGCAAGCCCGAATACAGAATTACGAGGTTGAAAGGAATACCAAGCCAAATATTGGCAATGATAACCGCCCACAAGGAATGATCGGCTTGCAGCCACCAAACTGGGTCCAAACCAAATAGTTTGAGGAAATTATTAATAACACCGCTGTCGGCGTCCATCATCCATTGCCAGATCGTACCGGAAATCATTGGCGGAAGCAGCCATGGTACAAGGAATGCGCCGCGCAAAGCCGCGGAAAGTTTGAAATTCTGATTGAAGAAAACCGCCAATGCCAAGCCGATAGAGTATTGGAAAACGATAGAAGCGAAGACGAAAATCAAAGTCTGTCCGAGAATAGTCCAGAACTGTTGATTGCTTAATATTTCCTTATAGATATCGAATCCAGACCAAGGGGCATCGCCGGTCACAAAAGTGCGACGTGTGTAGCGGTGCATACTCATGGAAATATTCTGAATCAGAGGCCAAACGTAGAAGATAAGCATGTAAATAATCAGCGGGGCCGCGAAACCAATGGCGGCCAATGTGGTTGGCTTGATTCGCCTTGGTTTATCTGCGGTGATTGTTTGAGACATAGTTCACCTGCCTGTTGATGGAAAAGATGGAATGGGGCGTCTGAATATCGCAATGAATGGCGGGCAGATGCCCCAGAAAAATATGAGACCGCGAATCAGCCCTTATTCAAGGCAGCCTGTAGATCTTCAGAAAGCTGTGCAGAAATGTCTTCGTATTCCAGACCAACGTCAGTGGTACGGCCTTCAGCATTTTCTACGGCGTCAACCCAAGGTGCCCAGGCACTGTTCTCTTCCACCTGCTGCTTGCGGACGTCACTTTTGGCGGCAAGATAAACCATCTCATCATTGGTCTTCTTGAGATTATCTCCGTCAATGAGGCACTGAATGACCTCCGCGGTTGCTTTCGTCTTGTCACTGTCTTTGGTTTTCTGGGCTGGAATGGTAATGAACTCGCCACCGCTTGGAACTGGGGCTACTCCGCCATCTTTGGCTGGGATGGAAATCATCTTGTAGCCTTTCTCGACGGCCGACTCCATCTGCCATGAACCATTTTCGGAGAAGCCGTAATCGCCGCCAAGGAACAGATCCCATGCAGCAGATTGGTTGTCCGTTGCGACCGATTTCGGAGCCCAACCTTTTTGGACCCAGCCGGATACCAGATCAAGCGCATCCTGCTCGGCACTGGAACCTGAAGCGTCCTTCAATTGACCGCCGGCTCCCCAGAACCAGGGAAGGAACTGGAATGTTCCTTCTTCGCCGGAAATGCCGGAGAACGTGATGCCCTTATATCCTGCGTTTACTACTTTTTCGATGGCACTGTTGAGTGAATCCCAATCGGTAATCGATTCTGGGTCGACGCCGGCCTTATTGAGGACATCGGGGTTTGTAATACAAGCCCAATGCGTTAGTGCCGTAAGAAACGCCATATTGTACGCCGTCGATGATGCCGGGGCCTTCGATATTCTTGTCGAAACCTGAAACGTCGACTCCTGCTGCCTCGATATCCGTGACAAGTCCTGCGTCGACGGCGGTAGGCATCTTTGGATTATCAATCAGGGCGATTTGGGGCGCGTTGCCGGCCTTGACGGCTGTTGTGAGATTGTTTAATAGGTCGGATTGCGCATAGCCGATGCGTTTTACGTTATATCCCTCAGGAGCACAATTGGTAACGTATTTCGCCCATGTGCTGCTATCGTTCTTCTGAGGGTATGGGTCCCAGAATTCGATTGTTTTGGAATCTTGACTCGAGTTGCTACCGCAAGCGGCGAGACTGACTGCCGCGGCACTTGCGGCGATTAAAGCTATCACGCGCTTCATATTTGAACCGATCATTTGGTATTTCCTTTCATTAACAGCGCACCTATGCGCCGAATGATTAATTTATTGCGTTTGGGAAGTTTTAATCCCAAACTGTTGAACCGGTTAAACAAGTTAAATAATAAACCCTGATCTTTGAAAAGTCAAATCGACGAACTTAACTAATGTAGAATCCCGCGGTTGTTTTCTGTGTGTAATCTATGTAGCTGCGCTGCTACGCGGGCTCTTGGGTTAGTGGATAATCAAGATAGCGGGTGACCGTCGGGGCTTTCGGATTGTTTATTCGACGCAAAAGGGTTCCCACGGCGGCTTCTGATAGTTGCGTAATATCCGGACGCACTGCAGAGAACGATATCTTCATTGATGTTGCTAGCTGTTTCGGGAAAACGGTTACGACCTGCAAGTCATCCGGTGTTCGGAGATTCCTGCGTGCCAAAACCTGAGGGGCAACGATTGTTGCCGGCTCGTTGTGCAGTATCAGAGCGGTCGCTTTGGTGTGCGTGTCTAGTGCCTGTTCAATGAGGGGTGAAGGATCCGAATCGTCGTCTTTCGGATATTCGACATGCATTTTCAGGTCAAGACGTTTGGCGGTCTCTATCGCTGAATCCAGAAAGCGCCAAGCGTAGCCAAGACCCTGATCAAATATTGTGTGTGACCATGAAATAAGAATCACCTCTTTATGTCCTTCAGAGGCTAAGAAATTCAAGATTGACGATGCAGCCTTGGCGAAGTCGGAATCCACCGTATCCAAACCGTGTGAGTTCTTTGGCGAGCCGAATGCAACGGTCGGAATGTTTTCTTTTGCGGCATAGTTGACTCGTGGATCCTCATCTTTGACGTCCATTAGGATGAACCCATCCACTTTCTTTGACGACCATGCTTCATGCATTGCCTCGAAGCCGTCGTTCTCGCCAATGAGCAGGGTGTCGTATCCTTTCTTTGTCGCTTCTTCGGATAGCAGGTACACGTACAGTCCAAAGAGGGCTGACAGATAGTTGCCGTGAAAGGCGGGGGAGACCACACCTATTGTTTTGGTTTTTCTTACGGATAGTGCGCGGGCTGCATGGTTAACCGTATAGCCTAATTCGTCAATCGCATGTTGCACCTTAAGTGTTGTAGCTTGGGTGATCCGAGGATCTCCCGATAGTACATACGAGACTGTTGCCTTGGAAACACCGGCTGCGTGCGCCACGTCAGAAATTGTTACCATATATCACCTGCTCTCGCTCCGTCGCTTCGCTAGGTTAAGCAAATAAGCAACATGAGACAAGTTTAGCGTTATCTGTTTGCGCGCGTCGCCATGATGGTCGGCGAAAGGCAATGACTCTATTCCGCGTTTTTTTCATCCAATGGAGGCGTGGACGGCCATGCGTGCGAGTATCCGCCAAACTACTGATGTTAGTGGTTTGGATTGAGTCCGTGCTATTGGCTTGGCGTATGCCGTTGACGGTGCGAACATTGGTGAGTTTGATTCGCGTCGGTGCTTTAGGCGATTAAAAGTACTTGCGTATGAAGAAAAATACATTGAACGCCGTAAGAAAAGCACATTGAACGCCGGGGTAGGACGAAGAAGCTTGTCTGCGGCTCGCATCTCGTCTATGTATGGCAGATTCGGAGGCCTGACCGGAGACATCTCGCTTATATATGGCAGACGCATGCGGTGAAAACCTCAAAAACGTACCCCCGAAGTGGCTGTTTTCGCAGGCGACGTGCCATATATAAGCGAGAAACCTCCGGACAAGAAGCAAAATCTGCCATACATAACGCAGATAGACCGGTTGAAATGGGGATATTGCGCGAAGTGATCTCGCGCGATTGCACGCTGCGGCTACAGCAGGGGAGCGGTGCGTGGTTTTGCGGTTGAGTTTCGTACTTGCAGCTGAACGGGGAATGTCTCGAATGGTTCCTCGATGGGTTGTCCTTCGATTAGCGCCAGAGCCTTTTGTGCCGCATCGATGGCCATGTCGTATGGGCGCTGTCGAACGGTGGTTAGCTCAGCTTCTTTGGCGAAGGTGCTGTCGTCAAATCCGGTTACGGAAATATCTCCAGGCACGGAAAGGCCGCTGCGTTGAAGGCGGAAGAGCAATGGAATTGCCTGTGAATCCTGATGGAAACACAATGCGGTGGGTGGGTTGTCTTGCGCCATGATTTCGGAAATTGCCGCATCCAGAATGCTGTCGCCTTTTTGCACTGCCAAAGTGCGGGCATTCAATCCGTCAATCGCATCGCAGGCTTCTTGGAATCCGGAAATGCGGTTAAATGAGCTGAATCCCAATGTGGAGGAAAAGCTTTCATATAAATACAGCAGGTTGCGATGTCCCAGCTTGGCGAGATGCCGAACGATGAGTTTGATGCCTTCTTTGTCGTTGATACCGACAGTTGCATCGAATCCTTCGCTGGTGGTATTGATGCCGATAATCGGAATTTTTGCGGTTCCGAGACGTTTGACCTCGTCGGGGCTGATGCCGAATGAGGAAACGAATACGGCATCCGCATTGCTGCGTACGGGAAGTTCCTCGAAGAATGCGTCACGCGCTTCCGACCCCTCGATGGGGTAGATGACCAGATCGTACCCGGCGTCACGCAAAACATCGTTAAGTCCGGCAATGATTTCGGCGGTGAACCATTCGATGACGCCGCTGCCGACCAATAATGCTATGCGATAGGTTCTACCGGATTTAAGAATTCCTGCCGATCTGGAAACGCTGAAATTCAACGCATCGGCTGCGGCCTGCACTTTCAACCGTGTTGCTTCCGACACCTGTTCAGGGTGTGCGAAAGTGCGTGAGACTGTAGCGTTCGATACGCCTGCCTTCAGTGCCACATCGCCGATGCTCGCTTTCATGGTGCCTCCGAAAGTTTTTCACTGTTTGTTTCAGCCTACCATTATTGCCGTCCTCGTGGTGACAAAGTTGAAAGATGAATGAAACGGGTTACGGTACGACACGCCGTATGAAATACAATATGTGCACGCTCACAGCGGTGAGATGAAACGGGTTTCAAATGAAACCGGTTACATTTCAAAAAACCTTGAATTGCCAATATGAAACCCTTGTCGTATGCTATTGCTTGTCCGCAAGGGGCGGATGAAGGCTTACGAGGACGTAAGGAGAGATATGAAAATCAACAAAGGTATCGCAGTGGCAGTGGCGGCCTTGAGCATCGTCGGCTTGGCTGCGTGTGGAAACAGCAATGCCACCTCCGGCACAACCGATACGAAAGCCGACAAAGGGCTTGACGTTATCGGCAATAACATCACCTACGACCCCAATCATCTCGTGAACGATGGCAAGCCAATCCAGCTCGAGTACTGGAGCTGGGGCAGCAAGGGCACGGATCCGGTCTACAAGATGATTGAGTCCTACACGAAGACGTATCCGAACGTCACCATCAAAACGGTGAATGTTTCATGGGATGATTATTGGACCAAGCTGCCGTTGGCTCTGAAAGGCAAAAACGGTCCTGCCGTTTTCAACATCCATAACTCTTACGATGCGTTGATTCGTCCATACGCAGCGGATTACGATATCGACACCAAGTCTCTGGAATCCGACTACTCCACCGCATCCGTACATGAAGATGAAAACGGTAAAGTCAAGTATATCGACTCCGTGATTAACACCGGCAACATCTACTACAACAAGACATTGTGGAGCGAAGCGGGCCTCACCGATGCCGACATTCCGACCACATGGGACGAATTCATCCAGGTCGCCCAAAAGCTCACCAAGACCGACGGCAGCAAGATGACGCAGGCCGGCTTCAACTTCAACGGCGACGCCTACAGCGCCATCTACCAAGGTCTGAACTATCAGAAGGGTGAACTGCTCTTCAGCGAAGATGGCAAGAAAGCCAACTACAACAACGAAGTGACCAAAGAAAACATGCAGTTCCTCAAGGATTTGTATGACAAGTACAAGGTCGGATCCGTTGACTTCGGTAACGATTACACCCAAAGCTTCGGTAACGGCCAGTCTGCGATGATCTACGCTTGGGGCCACATGGAAGGCACGCTGAAAGAAAAGTATCCAGATATTGACTACGGCGTGTTTGCCACCCCAACCTTCTCCAAAGACACTCCGTTTGCATACGACCGTTACAACGGCGAATCCACTCCGGGCGTCAACAAGAACCAGAGCAAGGAGCAGCAGGCCGTTGCTCAGGACTTCATCAAGTACCTGCTCGCCAACGATGATTATATTCGTGAAGCGGTATCCGAACTGAATTCCTTCCCAGCCAAGACCTCGCTGCAGAACGACAAAGACATTCTCTCCAAGCCGGTCATGGCCGCCATCCAGCCGCGCGTAGACCGACTGATCTGGCCGGGACCGGCACCGTCCACCGTTGAATCCAGCGGCACCACTGCTTTCCAGAACGTCTTCCAGAACGGCATGTCCATCGATAAGGCTCTCAAGGAGGCCCAGGGTCAGATGGATACCGACATGAAGAGCTCTGACTTCACGTCAATGGAAAGCAAGTACGCTTACTTCGACGAACATAAGTAATACCGATATATCCAATCCCTTTTCCAATCCGGGCAGTCGCGGTACGATTCTTCTTCCGCGCCGCGGCTGCCTTTTATCTACGAGATACGTTCAATCTTCTTATTCGATTCGATCTGACATTCTGTATTGCGTAACAAAACGGTCGAATCGGCTCACAGAGAGGCGAGATTCAATGAAAAATAAAAATGGTGAATCTCTGGTATCGAGAATTTTCACCCTACGCAACATGGCCGTTGCCTTCTTGGTGGTCTATTTCGCCATTTTCCTGGCCTACCCAATTTTTAAAGCCTTCGCGGGCAGTTTGCATAACTGGAATCCTCTGATTGGCACTTATGATTGGGTCGGACTCGACAACTTCAAACAGATCCTCACTGACAAACTCTTCTGGACTTCCATGGGGAACACGGCGGTATTCGCAGGTGTTTCCACACTCTTCCGCATTGTGCTTGGTCTCGGCTTGGCCCTGCTGCTCAGCGCCAAACTCGTCAAATGCAAAGACACCCTCCGAGGTCTGTTCTACATGCCGACTATCACTCCGCTCGTGGCAGTCTCTTTCGTGTGGATGTGGATGTTCGACCCGCAGTTCGGCATGGTAGACAAAATCACAGGACTCGACATCAACTGGCTGCACGACACCAAATGGGCCATGCCGGCAGTCATCATCATGACCATTTGGAAGGATTTCGGCTACGCGACCGTTCTATATTTGGCCGGTCTCATGAATCTTCCTCGAGACGTGTACGAGGCGGCCGCCATCGACGGTGCCAACTCAGTGCAGATTTTCTTCAAAATCACCCTGCCGTTGCTTAAATCAACCACCTTGTTCATTGTCATCACGTCACTGATCAGCTATCTGCAGGCATACGTTCAGATTCTCGTCATGACCGAAGGCGGTCCGGGCACGTCAACCTACACCATCAGCTATCTCATCTTTGATCAGGCATTCCAGAAATACAACTTCGGCGTCGCATCAGCTCAGGCAGTTGTGCTCTTCCTGTTCACTGGTGTGCTCACCCTCATCATGTTCAAGGTTTCTGGAGATTCGGAGGAACTGGCATGAAATCACGTAAAATTGGCGGCATCATTCTTACGATTCTGCTCTTCATCGCCGCCATCATCACCATTGTTCCATTTGTTTGGATGTTCATTTCATCATTCGCGCCAAATAGCGAAATCGTCAAAGTGACCGGAGGATTATTCCCTAAGCCATCCACGATTGACAACTATGTGAGCATCCAAGAAAAGTTCAATTTCTTGCGATTGTTCGCAAACTCGCTGATCGTAGCAGTACTGAAAACCGGTATTGCAATCTACACAAGTGCGGTGCTTGGTTACGTGTTCTCTAAAATGCGATTCCGTGGTCGCAACCTGCTTTTCGGCATCGTTATGAGCACCATGATGATTCCTTGGGCAGTGACCATCATTCCGCAATACGAAATGTTCACCAACTGGGGTCTGCAAGACACCTACACGTCGCTCGTGCTTCCTGGCATGATCAGCGCATTCGGTATCTTCCTGTTCCGCCAATCCATCTCGGGAATTTCTGACGAACTCATTGAAGCGGCGAAACTCGATGGCGCATCCGAAACCAGAATCTTCCATAGCATCATTCTGCCAATGAGCCATAACACCATCGCGGCGCTCGCCATCTTCACCTTCCTGTGGAATTGGGAAGACTACCTGTGGCCATTCTTGATGATTACCGACGAAAACAAGCAGCTGCTCGCTGTCGGTCTGAAGGCCTTCAACGGCCAATATGGCACCGATTACGGCGGATTGTTCGCAGCAACTTCGTTGGCAATTGTTCCAGTGATCATTGTGTATATGATTTTCCAGAAGCAGTTCATTGCGGGCATTGCGACTGGCAGTGGTAAGTAAGGTAGGAGCGGTATGACAAACAACGCATCAGATAACGCAACCGGCACGGTATTCGTCGACTATATGCGCAAGGCACGTCCGAAAATGCGAGAATCGTCGGTTTTACAAGGGGATCATTGGAGGATTGGCATTCTAACGGAATCGCTGATCCGCTTCGAATGGTCAGACTCCGGCGAATTTGAAGACAATCTCACGCAAATGGTAGTCAACCGCGATTTTGGCGCCGACCCGCAATTCACGGTGACGCATCGCGACGGACTGCTCATTGTTGACACCCCCGCGCTGTATGTGACGTACGATGGCAAGCCGTTCAGCAAAGAAGGCTTGAGCGTGGTCGTCAAGGGCGTGGCCGACACCCAGTTCAATACGTGGTATTACGGCGACGAGCCGAAGCATAATCTCAAAGGCACCGCGCGCACGCTCGACGAGGCGAACGGCGAAATTCCTCTGGACGATGGTGTGATTTCGCGAGACGGTTGGGCGGTACTCGACGATTCCGCCGCAAACGTGATCGTGGAAGCGCATGAAGTGAACGGCAAACCGAATCCGCTTGGTGCATGGGTTATGCCACGCGATCACGCGGAAACCGACTTCTACTTCTTTGGCTACGGCCGCCGCTACACCGAAGCGGTGCAAGACTTCTACAAGCTGGCCGGACCAACGCCTCTGCTGCCGCGCTTCGCACTCGGTAATTGGTGGAGCCGCTACTACCGCTACACGCAAGACGAATACCTGCAGCTCATGGACCGGTTCAAGCGCGAAGGCATTCCGTTCACCACATCCGTGATTGACATGGACTGGCACCGCGTGGACGATGTCGATCCGAAATACGGTTCCGGTTGGACCGGCTATTCGTGGGATAAGCAGCTGTTTCCCGATCATGAGGCGTTCTTGCGCGACTTGCACGAGCGTGGCTTGAAAGCCACGTTGAACGTGCATCCGCGAGACGGCGTGCGCGCGTTCGAAGACGACTATGAGGCGGTGGCCAAACGTGTCGGCATCGATCCCGCAACCGAAGAGGCGGTGGAATTCGACCTGACGAATCCGGATTTCGTAAGCGCCTACTTCGACATGCATCATCGTATGGAAGCCGAAGGCGTTGACTTCTGGTGGCTTGACTGGCAGCAGGGCGGTGTGACCCGTCAGCCGGGACTCGACCCGCTGTGGGTGCTCAACCACTTGCACTACCTGGATTCCGGGCGCTACGCGACTTCTTCCGAACGCAATGTAAATGAGAACTGCGAATGCGAAAAGTGCGCCGAGTCGGGCGCTCGCGATGAGCATGAAATGCATGTCGAGCAATCCAAACGTAACGTGAGTTGCACGGAACGCAACAACCGTTGGCCGCTCACCTTCTCGCGGTATGCTGGCCCGGGTTCGCACCGCTACCCGGTTGGCTTCTCGGGAGACACCATTGTTACGTGGGAATCCTTGCAGTTCCAGCCGTATTTCACTGCTACCGCGTCGAATATCGGCTACGGATGGTGGAGTCACGATATTGGCGGTCATATGTGTGGCTATCGTAACGAACATCTGGAAGCCCGTTGGTACCAGCTTGGCACGTTCAGCCCGATCAATCGCCTACATTCCAGCAATTCGCAGTTCATGGGTAAGGAACCGTGGAATTTTTCCGCGGAAGTGCGCGATTCCATGGTGGGTTCGCTGCGACTGCGCCATATGATGCTGCCGTACCTGTACACCATGAACTATCGCGCCGCGTTCGAGGGCATGCCATTGGTGGAGCCGATGTATTGGGCGGATCCGAACAATCCGCAGGCGTACGAGGTGCCGGATGAATTCCGTTTCGGTACTGAGCTGCTGGTTGCACCAATTGTTTCTGACAATGACGATTCCGCGCAGCTGGGTAGCACGGAAGTATGGCTGCCGCAAGGCGAATGGTATGACTTCTTTGACGGTCGCCGTTACGTTTCGGCAGGGAAGTCTGGTCGTCGTTTGGAAGTGTGGCGTGCGATCGACCGTATGCCGGTGTTTGCCAAGGCTGGCGGTATCGTGCCGTTACAGCAGCTTGGCGAGGGCAATAAGGTGAATGAGCTGGGCAATCCGGAGTCCCTGCAGGTGCTGGTGTTCCCCGGTACGAACGGTTCGTTCACACTCAAGGAAGACGACGGTTCTGTGGCTTCTGCTGCTTCCGGCTCTGCATCTGCCGAGTCTTGCGATGGCCAAACTCATGTTGCCGATACGTGCATGAGCTTCGACTGGAAGAATGCGGGCAATGCCACGCAGTTCACCGTCAACCCGGTGGAAGGCTGTGCTGAAGCCATTCCGGCACAGCGTAACTGGGGGATTGTGTTCCGTGGAGTTGCGCAGCCAGACACGCAGAACGTTCGTATCGAAATTGACGGTAAAGCTTGCGATACTGCAGAAATTACATACGATCAGCAGACGTTGAGTCTGTCGGTCGTTGTGCGCGACGTGCCGTCTGCCGCACGCTTGGATGTTACGATTACAGACGGACTGCAGATTGCCGAGAATTCAGTCGAACAGGACGTGCTTGACGTGCTCTTGCATGCGCAAATGCCGTACATTTCCAAAGAGCATGCGATGCAGGCGATTCGTGAGCAAGGAGTGCGTGCGCTTGGGGCTCTGCGCACCTTCGATACCGCGCCCCGTTTCAGCAACGAGCTGTTCGTCACATCCGGCATGCCCGATTCGGTGATCAGCGCCTTGGAAGAAATCCTCCTTCGAAGCTGATTCTGGGAGTACCGACATCCATCACCCTTCTATGCCATTCTAGGGTGGTGGATGTTACTCGGGGGGGGGGGTGGGTGTAATCTGCCCTAGAAGGATGGAGTGTAAGAGCTAGACTGAAGGGATTGGACATGCGAGGGAACTCCTGCGATTCGGATTCAACGTCAAAGACGGAGGAAATTCATATTGTTTCCTCTAACGCATGGCATCAGCAGCGGGCGCATGTTCAGGATCAAGCTCAAAACGTTTCACAGTTTGAACCGATGACATTCTCGAACACGCCGTTTCCCGTTGATGGGGACGGGCATAGCCGCATGAGAGCCAAGAAGCAGGTCGTTCCGGGGTGGAGGTATTCGTTCGTTGCCTGTCTGGTAATGGTCGACCTTGCCGTCATGCTGGTTTCTCTCGCGTTCAGCCTGTGGGCAAACAATTCTGCATATGAAGCCATCGGTAGTGTCATGCCATTCTGGCTATTTCTTGTTTGCTTCAGTGCCATCTGGGTATTGAGCCTTACGATCGTCGGTGCATACCATAGGCATGTGATGGCGGAAGGCTATGAGCTGTACGCGAAGATCATCAACGCTTCGCTGCTCACTATTATCACGTATTGCTCGATTGCGTTTATTTTCAAACTTACGCTTCCACGAACGGCGCTTATCATTGCCCCGATCATCGCGTTCTTTCTGGAAGTGATTGCCCGTTGGCAGATGCGTCAGTGGTTGCATCGCAGCCGCAAAAAAGGTTCTTACAAGTATAAGACCGTGGTGATTGGTTCTTCCGACGGTATTAACCGTGCGTTGCGTACCATGCAGGATTATTCCAATTGGGGGTATTCGCCGGTCGCAGTATGCCCGATCGAAGCTGACGGCAGCAAGAAAGATGCGTATGTGGTCACTTCGTTCGAGCCGGACCCCACCATTGAGGGTGCCGACATGCTGAAGGTGATTCCGTTTAATTCCGCGTTTCCCCGCACGTGCGAAAGCCTTTGCGCTCAAGAAGTGTACGTTGCCGACGTACTGTCTCGTGATTCCGAAATGCTGCATGGTATCTCTCTTGCAGTGGAATCTTTGGGCATGGAGCTTGCCTTGGCTGTGTCTTTGGCTGATGTGAGCGGGCACCGCTTGTATTTGCGTAATACTGCTGAGCAGCCGGTGTTGTTGGCGAGTCTGCCGCAATACACTACTGTTACTGCTGTGGTGAAGCGTGTCGTTGACATCATAGGTTCGGCTTGCGCGTTGTTGATTTCTTCGCCGATTATGCTTGGTGTGGCTATTGCCATCAAGCTCGATGATGGTGGCCCGGTGTTTTTCTCTCAGCAGCGCGTCGGGTTACATGGTAAGCCGTTCACCATGTACAAGTTCCGTTCCATGGTTACCAATGCAGAAGAGTTGAAGAAGAAGCTTGCGGAAGAGAATGGCCAGAGCGATCGCTTTATCTTCAAAATGAAGGATGATCCACGTATTACGAAGGTCGGCCATTTTATTCGTAAGACTTCGTTGGATGAGTTCCCTCAGTTCTTTAATGTGTTGAGAGGCGATATGTCTTTGGTTGGGCCGCGTCCGGCGTTGCCTGACGAGGTTGCCCGCTATGGCTCCTTGTATTCCACGCGTTTGCTGGTGAAGCCCGGCATTACCGGTCCGTGGCAGGTTTCCGGTCGTTCGGATCTTTCGCAGGAGCAGAGCGAGTATTTGGACGTTTCGTACATCGAGAATTGGTCCATCGCTGGAGATCTCGCGATTCTTGCGAAGACCGTGCTCGTAGTTTTCCGCGGTACCGGTTCCTACTAAGCTGCGTATTGCGTTGCATAAACTCGAAAAATCGCTTCCCTTTCTAGTAGAAAGGGAGGCGATTATTTTGCTGAGATTAAGTCAGTTTTGGTGCTTGCTCTTCTTTCGGCTTTGGCTCTTCTTGCCGCCCTCGTCGTAATAGTAATAGTAGTTGCCGTTCGAGGAGCTGGGAGCTACGGACTCCGCGGTGCGCTGCACCATGAAAAGCTTCACCGGCGACTCTTTGCTGGAAGCGTGCAGCGACTTTTTCACCACATTACTCAAGGATTCCGCCACGCTGTTAGCAATGTCGGAATCCTGCTTTGCGACGGGATTCCATCTTCTTTGATTGCGTTTGCGATGCTGTAACCGTGTAGTGTATGTTCCATTTCAATTGGAGTGTAAAAAGTACCAAGAAATGGCGAAATTTCAATGAAAATTGTTGCTGGGGAAACATTTAAAAAATGAAAATGATTACAAAAAGTGGTTGCGCGAGATGGCCTCATTAAGTTTTTCCGTATTATGTTGTGTTCTTAAAAATACGGATATGTATTCCCTAAGATTCGATTCGTTTTATTGCCGACAATGAGGTACAGTATTTTACGTAGTTATTTACAATAAAGGAGGGATTTACATGTCCGTTCTTGATGGTTTCAAAGAAGTTGGCGAAAGAACGGGTGGCAAGTTGACCATGACGGTCATGCTTGAATCTGTTCGTTTTTCCAAGGGTGTTTCCGAAGTGCTCGGCCGTCCGGAATTCGTCAAGCTGCTGGTGAATTACGAGCGTGGCAAGTTCGCGATCCAGGTGTGCGACAAGAACGACGATTTCGCGGTTCAGTTCAACGATCCGAACGCTGATCGTCCGGCTTCCGTGACCACTCGCAATCTTGACCTGCTTGTTGCAACGCAGAAGTTCTTCACTTTCCCAGAAGTGCCTGCAGACAAGATCGCCTACTTTGCCTTGGAAGGCGAATATCACAGCGATGAGCGCGTGATCCTCTTCGACGCCAAGAACGGGGTTCGTAGCGGCACCGTCGGTAAGCGCGGTCCGAAGGCCGGGCATGGCGGCCGCAAGCGCAGGAAGATCGACGATGTCAAGGAAGCTACGGTGATTGGCGCCAACAACGCTCTGTGAAACCGATAGTATCTTGGTGATATCTCGAATCACAATATAGTTTGAGCCCCGTAATATCTTCGAATATTACGGGGCTCAAACTATATGCGCTGAATTACGTAAATTGAATATTAATCACCAATCATTGTAAACATTTCAATACGAGCATTGCCATCTGATCGTGCTGAAATTAGCGTGACGAAGCATATCAGTAGCAGTGGTTGGCGAGCCAGTACGAATAGGCTCCCTGGATGGAACCGTAACGCTGCGCGCAATAGCCCCAGAACCACTTGAGCTGGGTCTGATAATTGGTGGCCCAATCGGCACCCTCGCTCACCATCTTGCTACCAGGCAATGCCTGGGGCAGGCCATAGGCGCCCGAACTCGGATTCGTTGCGGTGACACTCCAACCGGACTCGTGAGTGATGATGTATACGGTGGCGGTGAAATCGGCTTCGGTGTAGCCGTTCGACAGCAGATAATCGTGAGCCCACTGCTGCATTTCGCCCGCCGGCACAGTGGTGCCGATTGACGTGGAAGCGTTGGAGGACGACGACGAAGCGGAGCCGGTGCCGACGAGAATGACCTTGTCGGCCGGAGCCTTCTTCACATACGAGCTGATCATGTTGGAGGAAACCACGGTGTCGCCAGACTTGGTCACGAGGTTCGTGGTTTCCATCACGCCCTCTTCGCCTTCCGTCTCGACCTTCTCCTGGCCTTCCGGCAGGCTTGAGGTTTCCTTCTTGACGACATTGAAGCCGATGGCGGTGTCGGCAACCTCGACGCTTGCGCCGGCACGCTGAATGGTGATCACGGTTTTCTCATCGACCTTGGTGGTGAGTGAGGGGGAGACCGTGTCTTCCGGTTCGAGTGTGATGTCACCCGCGTCAAGCACGGATTTCACGTCGGTGAAATTGGTGCCGGGCACCACGCGCGACTTGCCGTTGACTTTCACGGTAACGTACGAGGTGTCTCCATTAAGCAGCTCGCGGGCATTACCACGAGACGCCTCCGCGGAATCTGTGACGGAGAAAGCTGTGGCCTGATTGGTTGTATTCTGCTTCGCGGACGTGTAAAGATTGCGCGACACAATGCCGCCGGTAGCCAACAGGCCCACCGCCGCGACCGTTGCGGCGATCTTCACCAGCGAGGACTTGCTCGGCATGACGAAGGTAGATGATCGGGCGTGTTTGCTGTGGTTAGCCATTCTACTCCTATACGCGCGTTCAGATCCTCGACGAATTCACGCATGCTCGGCATGCGGCGCGCTGCCACACGGGGCTTCGCCGGAAAGCGCGCATCTAATGGATGAGTTTACCTCACGCCATGGAAACCGGGCGGGCGTATATGTAACAGGCGGGCAAAGCAATCGTAAGCAACAGGTACGCAAAACAAAAGGTGCCGTTGATGCTTACCATCGAACGACACCTTTGAAATCATTGTAATTTTTAGCCTACTCTGCTTGCGCCTCAGCCTCTTCGGCAGCGGCCGCGTTGACGTCCAACGCCTTGGCCTGCGCAATCAGATCGTCCAGATCCGACGCACGCAACGCACCGGCCTGCTGGAACACAATCTGCTGATTCTTGATCACCATCAACGTCGGCACAGCCTGTACCTTGGCCGCGGAAGCGAGATCCGGATTCTGGTCGATATCGACCTTGGCGAAATAAATGTCAGAATTCGCTTCGCTCGCCTTTTCGAACGTCGGGCCGAATGCGTGGCACGGACCGCACCAGGTCGCCCAAAAATCCACGAATACCAGATCATTGGATTCCACAATCTGATTGAAATCCTTGGAAGTGACTGCATGCGTTGCCATGATTGCTCCTTGCTGTTCGTGCCATCGACGCGCGTGACGGGCTACGCCCTTCGTATGCGATTGCTTTGAAGTATATAACCGTGCCCCAACCCTACGTATTCCCGGCATGCGCAAGATCCGCTATCAGAGGAATCGTCTTCCAGCGCATGCTTTTCCAGCCAATTCACACAAGATGCGTGATAATGGGACTATGCCAGTGATGAATGATGAAGTGCCCGACAAGGGCGATTTCGATGCAGGCCGCCGTCGCGGAGAATTCGACGACATCACGCCGGAGGATTTCATCCGTGGAATAGGAAACCCTCCAGGATGGCTTGCTTCCGACGAAATCAACCGTATGCGCGGTGAAATGCCGATACCATACGTGCTCGTGGTGCCGGTGCGCACCGACGATCTGGGACGCGTCTCACAGGTCGGATCGCTGCTGCGTGTGTCTGACGACGGCCGCATCGAACGAACGCTGATCGCCGGCCGCGTGCTCTACCACGAATCGTTGCGTGAGGCCGTGGCGCGCAATATCGCCAAGGATTTGGGAGATATCGCGCTGCCGCAGTTGCCAGTGAGCCTACAGCCGTTCACCGTGGCTGAATTTTTCCCGACGCCCGGACTGTCCGACTATTTCGATTCCCGCCAGCATGCGATCGCATTGTGCTATGTGGTGCCGATTGCGGGCGATTGCAAGCCGCAGGACGAGACGCTCGACGTGGAATGGGTCAATCCGAACAGTGAGATCCTCGACACTTTCGTCAACCAGATGAGCAACGGATATGGCACGATTGTGCGTCAGGCGATCGCGTGGACCGGCAAATAGGCTGCGAATACATGCAACAACAGGGGAGAGCAACGAAGGAACGCATATGACGATCGAATTGCATAACAACGTGTATTGCGAGGGTGAGGGGATTCCCGTGGTACTGGTGCACGGGTTCCCCGTGGACCACCGCATGTGGAACGAATGCGCGGATGCGTTGAAAACGACCACTGCGGAACATGGCATGAAACAGTTCCCGATTTGGGCTCCCGACATGCCCGGCGCAGGAGAAGGACCGATTCCTTCCGACGAGAACAGTGGAGGCAAAGACGCGGACGGCGCTTTCCCCAATGGTTTGGACCGCATGGCCGACGCTTACGTCGACCTGTTGCACGCTGCCGGATACGACAAGGCGATTTGGGTGGGTCTTTCAATGGGCGGCTACCTGATTCTCGACATTCAGCGCTTGCACCCCGGAGCCGTCGCCGCACTGGCATTATGCGACACGAAGGCTGCCGCTGATTCCGAGCAGATGCGTGCGAAACGCATCGCGATCGCCGAGGAATGCGAATCGACAGGCACACACGAGCCGGTTATGGGATTCGCCGCCGCCACGCCTGAGGATTCAACCATCAAACAGTCGGACGCCTACCGCGAACAGTTCACTGCATGGATCAACGAGCAGCCGGCCGAAGGTATCGCCTGGCGTGAACGCATGGCGGCTGGGCGCCCGGACTTGAACGATGTGCTATCAACGATTACAGCGCCGGTCGCGGTGATCTGCGGCGACAAGGATCCGTCGAGCCCGCCGAGCGTGATGGCACCGATCGCCGATGCGATGACGGCTACGAGCACGGATATGACGGTGGTGTTTGATTGCGGTCATTTCAGCGCTTATGAGCATCCGCAGGCGGTCGCCGACGCGCTGCTTGCATTGGTGCGCAGAGTGCAGTAGACGATATTCCCGCAACTGCCGTCAATAGCGCAATCAGATATACAAAAAATATAAAGAAAATACGATGTATATAGAGAAATATATCTTCCATATATCGTATTCAAGGAAAGAAGCAATCGATGAGCGTGTTCTCGCCACTGGCGCTGACTCAGTCACTGCCGTTCCTGCCACTTGCACAAGGCGACATCGACTATGAGGTTTCAAGACGCGACGAACCCGACCTGTTCGACACGGTGCTGCTGGAACCTGCCACGAAAGTCATTCTCGTCAAAGACGGCATGGTGGCGGTGCCACGCGGACAAGGCGCCATCGCGGACTACGCCAACGTGCACATGCGTTTGGCGCAGCTGCCCGGAGCCTACGTGACGACGGAACTGCACACGCATCCGACGGCGCTCGCCATATTCCTCGGCTCATATGGTGGCAATCGTGACGAGCATGTGGTGGCCGTTGATGTGTCTCGTGTGAGGGCTGCGGAGCCGATGGCTGCGAGCAGCGAGCATATGGGAGCGGACGACGCGTTCGACGAACCGCGTGAGCCGGAAGAGAAAACGTCGAAATCGCTGTTGGAAAACGCGGCGGAACGATTCGACTGGGTTGACCTGCGTGGCTTCGCCCCGCATGCCAGCGCACGCGAAGCAGGCCAGGCCACAACGGCGATCTCGCTGGGCGTATGGCATGCGCGTCAACGCCATTGCCCCACATGCGGCGCCCCGACCGAACCCGCGTTGGGCGGATGGGCGCAGCGGTGCACCAGCGAAGCGGATGGCAAACGGCTGCTGTTCCCCAGGGTGGAGCCGGCCGTTATCACGGCGATTGTGGACCATGAGGACCGTCTGCTGCTGCAGCACAACAGTGCATGGCGCAATACCGGCCTGTATTCCGTGTCCGCAGGCTTCGTGGAGGCGGGCGAGAACCTGGAGCACGCATGCCGGCGCGAAGCCAAAGAGGAGGTCGGCATCGAACTGGGCGAACTCAAATATTTGGGATCGCAGCCATGGCCATTCCCAGCCTCGCTCATGATGGCGTTCAAAGGCGTGGCCGATACCACCGACGTGCATGTGGACGGCGACGAGACTCTGCAGGCGCGTTGGATGACCCGAGACGAATATATGAACGAGCTGGTAGCAGGGCGTATGGAATCCCCCGGAAAGGCCACCATCGCCCGCTACATGATCGAAGAATGGCTCGGCCACGATCTGCCATAACAAGTTTCGGTACAGCGCTATGGGAAATGCACGTGATTGACGTAGAATGAGCTTTCATGAGTGAAGAAAACGACAACAAGCCGAATCTGGACGTTCCCGAGCATCTCGAATACTCCGACGAGCATGTGTGGGTGGATGCTTCCACCGAACCGGCCATGGTGGGCATCACCGAATATGCGGCCGACCAGCTTGGCGAACTCGTATACATCGATCTGCCGGAAGTCGGCACCGAAGTGCAGGCCGGCGACGAAGTGGCGGAATTGGAATCCTCCAAAGCCGTTACGCCGTTGGTCACTCCAGTGGCTGGCGTAATCCGCTATGTGAACAGCGAAGCGGCCGACGATCCGGGCATCGTTACCGGTGACCCGTATGGTGAAGGCTGGATTTTCAAAATCGAGCTTGAGGATGACGAACCGGGACTGCTTTCCTCCGAGGAATACGCCAACATCGTGGCGGAATAAACGGCTCAGCAACCGTCTAGAAACATCTAGAAACAGGGAACCGCATGCGAAATCAGGTATGAAATCGTTACCGTTCCCTGAATAATCCCTGATTTTCACGGCTGGGACACCAGGCAGTTCGGCAATCGCCTTTATAGTGGGGATATGACCGAACCACAGCCGTTGCCCCAGCGTGAACCGGATGCCATATCCGAAGATGACATGCCGACCGTGCCCATTCCCGCACGCAAGGTGGTCACCACCTTCGATGCCGCTTCGAAACATGAGCGCATCGAAGTCAAGCCTCCGCTGACACAGCTGTTTCGCCGTGCCGTTACCAAGACCTTCGGTGGTTGGTTGAAAATCTCCACGCTAGTGGTGCGCAATTTCAACTGGTATCCGCGCGTGGAACCGTATGTCGGTTATGGTACCGAACATTACTCGCGCCTGATCTGCCGAACCGTGTACGGGCCCTTTAAACGCCAGGCTGGCCGCCTGACCCGAGGCATCCGCGCTATGCTCACTATCCCCTCGCCGCATACGAAGGTGCGCATCGCCATCGACGGCGTGCCCCTCGAAACCGTGCAGGTGGGGGCGTCGGAAGTGTATGACGAAGTGGATGCGCAGCGCAATGTTTCCAGCGAATTCGCCGCATCCGATTCCGCAGGCTATCTCGATCTCGTGGCCGAACATTTGCTCGAACCCGGCGTGCACGACGTGTCGTACAAGGTGCGCAGCCGCAAACCGGTCAAAGCCAACCTGTTCACCATTCCCAGTGGCACGAAAGTCGGTGTGATCTCCGACGTGGACGACACCGTCATGGTCACGCAGGCGCCAAGCCTGATGAAAGCGGCCTACAATCTGCTGCTGCTCGATCCGAAGAAGAAAATGCCGGTTGCGGGCATGAACCTGCTGTTCAACCGCATTGCGGACATGTTTCCGGACGCCCCGTTCTTTTACCTGTCGACGTCGCCGTGGAACGTGGAAAGCTCGATTAGGCATTTCATCGCCGACCATGGGTTCCCGGAAGGACCGCTGCTGCTGCGTGACCTCGATCCCCGCCCGAAAACGTTCATTCCTACCGGAGTGCAGCACAAACTCGAGTATGCCGAACAATTGATGGCTGATTTTCCCGATATGAAGTTCATTCTGATCGGCGATGATGGGCAGAAGGATCCGACCACGTACGCCACGATCGCGCGTCGGTATCCGGGTCGTGTGCTTGCGATCGGCATTCGGCAGCTGTCTCCACGCGAGGCCGCCGGTAATCTCGGCACCGTTGCGGGGCGTGCGTCCACGCAGCCGATTCCAGTCACCGACGTTCCTGTATTCACGGGAACGACCGGATCGAATCTGATGAGAACCATGTTGCCGTTCCTGAAACAACAGCTGGGCGTCTGACGTTTTTCTTTCAACTTACAGCAAGGGGGATGAGCGTTGCGCTGGATTGGGGCCGCGATGCCGGTATAATCGCCTGCATGACTGATTTTCGGGGTGAACAGGGCGCAACGCGCGCGCGGGAAAGCGGCAAGAGCCGTCAGGGCCGTCTGGACGAATGCGGGATGCCGATCGCGAAACGCGTGCCAACGGAGCGCGTGTTCCACGGCGACACCTTCATCGACGAGTACGAATGGCTGCGCGACAAGGAATCGCAGGACGTGCAGGATTACGTCGCCGCACAGAACCGATATTGCGAACAGCGCATGGAAGCGTTGAAAAACTTACGCACCACATTGTTCGACGAGTTCAAATCGCACGTACAGGAAACTGATATGTCCGTGCCGACTCGCATGGACGGCTACTGGTATTTCACACGTACCAAGGAAGGCCAGCAGTATGCGGTGCAATGCCGTGTGCCGATTCGAGGCGCAGACGATTGGGATCCGCCGACCATTGAGATCGGCGTGCCCATGGATGGTGAGCAAGTGGTGTTCGACACGAATGCCGAAGCGCAAGACCACGATTTCTTCCGCGTCGGCGGCATGGATATTTCCAAAGATGGACGTTGGATGTTGTACGGCACTGATACCAGCGGCGACGAACGTTACGATTTCCGTATTCGCAACATCGAAACCGGCGATGAGCTGCCGGAAGTGTTCGAAGGCATCGGCGGCGCCTGCTTCACACCGGACGCGCAATGGGTGTTCTATGTGCTGCTCGACGACGCATGGCGTCCATATGCGGTGATGCGTCACCGCGTTGGCACTCCCATCACCGACGATGTGGAGGTGTATCGCGAACAGGACGAACGATTCTGGGTGGGCATCGGCCTGTCGTTCGACGAACGCAATCTGGTAATCTGCACCGGTTCGAAAACCACCACCGAAGTGCTGCTGCTTTCCACCGACGATCCGGAAGGTGAATTCCGTGCGTTCATTCCGCGCGAGCCGGATGTGGAATACGATGTGAGCTTCAGCCGTTTTGAAGGTGCCGGCGAGCACGGCGAGGACATCCCGCTCGCTGTGGTCTACCATAATGCGTTGAACCCGAATTTCGAAATCGATGTGATCGACATGCGTTTGCATGAGCCCCCATACCGTTTGGGCGAGGGTGTGCGTGTGGCCGTTGGCTCGCCGTACGGATGCGAACATGGTGACGATGTCGAACCGGGCGCTTCTTCGATGCCGATTGGCACGCCGTATTCGAATCCTTGCAATCCCGCCATTTTGCAGGGTGCGCACGGTCTTGGCATCGAGGGAATTTCGATTCACCGGCATTATGTGGCGTTGCAGTACCGTGCGGAAAGCCTGGCGCATATCGCGGTGATGACGAAGGATGCGGCCGCGGAGGATTTTCTTGCAGGGCGACCGTGGCGGTTCACCGAGTTGGTTCCGCACGCGTTGGAAGGCGATTGGGATGTTGACGAGTCGGTGGACGAGATCAACGTGGAGCGTGCCGAAGTGTGGGGCGCGCTCGACCAGTTGGCCGCTGCGCAAGGCGAAGGGTCGGCTGTGCATGGGATTTCTCGCAAGGCGATGACCTCGTCGGATGGTGCGACCGCCGATGCGATGCCGGGGGAGACCAGGCGCTTGTATTCGATCGGTCTGGGAGGTAATCCTTCATATGATGCGCCCCGTATACGCTACTCGTTCGCCAGTTACACGCGCCCCGGCGAGCTGCATGATATCGATCCGGCAACCGGCGAGGATCGCCTGTTGAAGCGTGCCACCGTGCTTGGCGGATTTGAACCGCGCGAATATATGGAGCGTCGAGTGTGGGTTACCGCTCGCGATGGTGAGCGCATTCCCGTTTCCTTGGTGTGGCGTCGTGATGTGCCTGCTTGTGATTCGGCGATGTTCGTTACTGGTTATGGCGCGTATGAGATCAGTTCGGATCCGGGATTCTCGGTGTCTCGTATCAGCATGCTTGATCGTGGTGTGCTTTATGCGGTGCCGCACATTCGCGGCGGCGGTGAGATGGGTCGTGCTTGGTATGAGCAGGGGCATTTGCTCAATAAGAAGCATTCGTTTGAGGATTTCGTTGATGCCGTTCGTGCGTTGCAGCGTGCCGGTTTGGCGTCGCCTGTTCGCACGGTGGCCGATGGTGGTTCCGCCGGTGGCTTGTTGATGGGTGCTGTGGCGAATATGGCTCCTGAATGTTTTGCCGGTATTGAGGCGGATGTGCCTTTTGTGGATGCGTTGACGTCGATTCTTGACCCGTCGTTGCCGTTGACGGTTACGGAGTGGGATGAGTGGGGCGATCCGTTGCATAATGCGGACGTGTACCGGTATATGAAGGAATATACGCCGTATGAGAATGCGCCGGCTGATGCCAATGATGCTCGGGTTGCGGTTTTCCCGAAGATTTTCATCACCACGTCGATGAATGACACGCGTGTGCTGTATGTGGAGCCGATGAAATGGTTGGCTCGCCTGCAGCGTGCCGGTGTGGATGCTGTGGCGAAGATTGAGGTCGAGGCCGGTCATGGGGGTACGTCCGGAAGGTACAAGCAGTGGGAGGAGATCTCCTATGAGAATGCCTGGTGCCTTGGCGTGATGGGTATTACCAGCTGATTAGGTTGTGCGATTTGTGAGATTCGTATGATTCATGCTTTTCGTGTGTTTCGTACAGGAAAGCGGCATGGAGTGTCCATTAGTTGAGCGTTACGCGTCCACGTGCTGATTCGTTGACTAGAGTCGCGTGCTATGAGTGATTCTGCAAAGAAGTACACCATCGCCGTCATTCCGGGCGATGGCATTGGCAAGGAAGTGACTCCGTGGGCTCAGAAGGCTCTGGAGAAAGCGGCCGAGGGTGTCGCTGAATTCGATTACGAGAATTTCGATCTTGGTGCCGAGCGTTACCTGCGTGACGGTGCGATTCTTCCGGAAGAGGAAGAGGAGCGCATCAAGAAGACCGACGCGATTCTGCTGGGTGCCGTCGGCGATCCGCGTATCAAGGCCGGCATTTTGGAGCGTGGCCTGCTGCTCAAGCTTCGCTTCGATCTCGACCAGTACGTCAACCTGCGTCCTTCCAAGCTGTACAAGGGGGTGACCTCCCCGCTCGCCAATCCGGGCGACATCGACTTCGTTGTGGTGCGTGAAGGCACTGAAGGCCTGTACTGCGGTGCCGGCGGAGCGGTGCGTCGCGGTACTCCGAACGAGGTGGCCACCGAAGTCTCCATCAACACCGCCTACGGTGTGGAGCGCGTGGTACGTTACGCCTTCCAGCTGGCCATGAAGCGCAGGAAGCATGTGACCCTCGTGCACAAGAAGAACGTGCTCGTCAATGCGGGCGACATGTGGCAGCGCATCGTAGACAAGGTCGCTGAGGAATATCCGGAAGTCTCCCACGATTATCTGCATATCGACGCGACCACCATCTTCATGGTGTCCAATCCGTCTCGTTTCGATGTGATCCTCACCGACAACCTGTTCGGCGACATCATCACCGACGAGGCCGGTGCCGTGGTCGGTGGCGTTGGCTATTCCGCTTCCGGATGCATCAACGCTTCCGACGAATACCCGTCCATGTTCGAGCCGATTCACGGTTCCGCACCGGATATCGCAGGCCAGAACAGGGCCAATCCGACCGCCGCGATCCTTTCCGCAGCCATGCTGCTGCGCCACCTTGGATTCGACGAAGCCGCAGCCAAGATCGATGCGGCCGTCGAAGCCGACATTGAGGAACTGGGATCCACCACCCGCTCCACCGACAAGGTCGGACGCGACATCCTGGCACGCATGTGACGGTCATGATCCGGATTATATGATTTTGCTGGATCTGTTCGCCTGTTGAGATGCCCGTCGAATCGAGTTTCACGCTTGATTTGACGGGCATCACGCATATTCAGGGGATTTCAGGGATTGCTTTCAGGGTGGATGAAAGCAACAAGGCAAATTATGGGATATTGTTGGAACCATGAGTGACAACAATGCCGACTACAACGATTCCGGCCAAGAGAGCCAAGATTGATGAGCAGAGGCCTGTACAAGCAGCCGGGCGGCAAACTCGTAGGGGTTTCCGTCCGGCTTTCTGGTGCCGTTCCAGCATATTCCCGCGAAGGCGCAAGTTCCACCCAATCCGTGGAACAATGCCGGATCGACGGCGATTTCTTTCTTAACGGCGATGACAAGGATTCCCGCCGACTATTGCAGGATTGGGAAAACTTGCTGCAAAGCCAGCGAAGCGCGCCCGAACGCGACATTACACGACGATTGCAAGTGATTACCGCGAACTATCCGAACGTGCGATTGGTGGGTATGACGGAAGAAGGCATCGCCATCGCTTTCCTCCGCGCAATCACAGACAGTGAATCGCGCAATGCGGAAGATGCAACGAACAACGGAAATATCGCGCGGTCTACGAAACAATATTCCGGGAAACAACCGGAAATGCATAATGCGCTGACACAAGAGGAATATCTGGAACGCTGGCGGGCCCTGAAACCGACCGTCATCCACGACAAACCGCGAAATCCAAACGAACAAATGGAAACCGACATCGCATGGGCGCGCGAAGTGGCGGCAGGCAAACGCGAACCCACGCTGCGTATCTGGGAATGGGCCGCCCCGGCGGTGGTCATCGGCAAATTCCAGTCGCTCGAAGACGAAGTCAACACGGCGGTTGCGCAGAAGGAAGGATTCACCGTGGTCCGACGTTGCACCGGCGGCGGGGCGATGTTCATCGAACCGGGCAACACCATCACCTACTCGCTCTACGTGCCGCTCGATTTCGCCCAAGGCATAAGCATCGAGGAATCATACCGGCTCTGCGATTTCTGGCTGGTGCGCGCGCTTAAGGAACTCGGGCTCGACGTACGATTCGCCGGTCTCAACGACATCGCCACGCAATACGGCAAACTCGGCGGAGCCGCGCAACGTCGCTTCACGCCAGCAGGGGGAGGGCCTGGCGCCATACTGCACCACGTGACCCTCGCCTACGATATCGACGCGGAAAAAATGGGGCGGGTGTTGAACACCTCACGCGAGAAAATGTCGGACAAAGCGGTGAAATCAGCGGTAAAACGAGTCGATCCAATGCGCTCGCAGACGGGCATGAGCCGTGAAGACGTGGTTGAACGGCTGCTCGACGCCGCCAGGCGAGTTACAATGTAGCCCGATGGTCGAAGCCGCCCTGATGTCAAGGGCGATGAGAACGTTACGAAAGCTTGGTGTTCCGTGAGGGCATGTGGAAAGCAGCAAGCTTTCGAAGCCGCGGCAGCGCGCCCGGCAACACGCCTGTCGGCGTGCCCAGAGGATGTGCCTATGAACGGAGGTGTGACAAATGGCTACGCCAAACGAGACCAATAGTGGACCCAGTGGCGAAAGCGCGACGTTACTGCACACCGCGTTGTTCAAGCAGGTTTCCTCCGAAGAGGCGGAGGAACTGCTGCCGCATCTGCAGCATGCCGAATACAACAAGGGCGACTATATTTTCCGCGAAGGCGACACCGATCATCGCATGTATCTGCTGGAACGCGGGCGCGTCAAACTGATCCGGCAATCGTCCGATAGGCGCGTGCAGTTGTTGAGCATTCATGCGTACGGCGAAGTGCTGGGTGAGATTCCGGTGTTCGATCCGCACGGTGGGCCGCGCACCGCGTCCGCCGTGGCTATGACCAGTGACACGAAAGTCGTGTGGCTTGAACATGACGCCCTGTTCGCATGGCTTGACGAGCATCCGCGCGTGGCCGTCGACATGCTTCAGGTGCTCGCGCATCGCATGCGTGACAACAACGAGCGCATTTCGGAACTTGTGTTCATGGACGTGCCGGGACGTTTGGCGAAAACGCTGCTGAATCTGGCGTCACGTTTCGGCGAGCCGGTCGAGGCGGGATTGAAGGTACCACACGATCTGACGCAGGAGGAAATGGCGCAGCTGGTCGGTTCGTCGCGCGAAACGGTGAACAAGGCGCTGATGGATTTCGCCAACCGTGGATGGATTGCGCGTGAGGGCCGTTCCATCATCATCTACCAGCCGGGTATGCTTATTCGGCGATCGAGACGTTAATTATCGACTATTTTCCAGCGTTTTTTAAGTTTTACGGTTGTTTGTGAGAAACCCGTGACGCCTGCGGGCGAGCGGTTGATTAGTAGACCCACCACTTTAGAATGGGCACCATGCCCGAAAAGAAGACTTTGACCGTTCAACGTGTGCTCGCACTCGTGATTGCCTACATCACGCTGAGTGTGGGTGGCGGCGTGGCCGCCAGTTTGTTCCTCCTACCGGCGGTTTTCGGCGCGAACAGCGTCGCCAAGGCGGTTATTCCGTCGCTGTCGGTCGAAGGTATTGATTTTGATGTGACCAGCCTGCCGCAGAAGTCGACCATGTACGCTTCCGATGGCACCACGAAAATCACCGAATTCTGGGATCAGAATCGTGAAGTCGTGCCGTTGAAGAAGATTTCCAAATACATGCAGCAGGCCGTGGTCTCGCGTGAAGACAGACGATTCTTCACTCACGGCGGCGTTGATGTGCAGGGTGTGTTCCGTGCGTTCGTCCAAACATACATGAAGGGCGACCATCAGGGCGGTTCCTCCCTTACCCAGCAGTATGTCAAAAACGTGCTGATCCTGCAGGCGCAGCAGGATGACGATCCGATTGCGCAATACCATGCGTCGGAAGATACCATCGCACGAAAATTGAGGGAAATGCTGATTTCCGTGCAAATGGAGAAGCAGTATTCCAAGCCTGAAATTTTGCAGGGATATCTCAATATCGCACAGTTCGGCGGCAATAGCCTCTATGGCGTGCAGGCGGCTGCGAAGCGGTATTTCAACACCACCGCAGATCAGCTGAACATCGTGCAGTCCGCCACCATCGCGGCAATCACCAAGAATCCGAACGCGTACGATCCTTCCGTCGAATCGAACCAGCCGGAATCCGAGAAGCAACGCAATATCGTGCTGCAGTTGATGAACGAACAGGGCTATATTTCGGATGCGGAATATCAGGAGGCGGTCAATACTCCGCTCGCGGATACGCTTGATGTCCAGCCTATTTCCACCGGTTGCATGGCCGCGGATTATGATGCGGGCTATTTCTGCGATTACGTGGTGCATAAGATTTTGAATTCCAAGGAATTCGGCAAGACCAGCGAGGACAGGGAAAGACTGCTGAAAGAGGGCGGTCTGAAGATCGTCACCACGTTGGATATCGATGCCAACACCTTGTTGAACGAAACCGCGCGCAACACCATTCCACCGGAAGATTCCTCCGGCATGGAAATCGTGATGGCGTCCGTCAAACCGGGTACCGGAGAAGTGCTGGGCTTCGGTCTGAATCGAACGTATGATGCCACCGAAGCGGCGCAGAACGACCAGACCAGGGATTCCATGAACTATGCCGTGGACCGAGAAGACGGCGGCGGCATGGGCTTCTCCATCGGCTCGTCGTGGAAGCCTATCAATCTGGTGGCATGGATGGAAGCGGGACATTCTGTCAACGAGAACCTGCAGACGTCTACGAGGTATTCGACCTCGTTGTTCGCATGTGATCGTTATACCGGCGGCACCGATTCGTGGAACGTCACCAACGCAATAACCAATGGAACGGTGAACCCGGAAACGCCGGCATTGGCTTTGACAAGGTCTCATAACACCACGCAGGCTTCCATGGGATCCATCATCGGTTTGTGCAAGATCGCCGATACCGCAACTGAACTTGGCTATCATGATGCGAATACCGGTGAGACGCTCGACAAGACCTCATCATTCGTGCCTGCCATGATGGTCGGTAACGTCAACGTGTCCCCGCTGACGATGGCAAGCATCTTCGCTGTATATGCGTCCAATGGCGTGCAATGCAATCCGATCGCGCTGAAGCAGGTGACTGATGCGGACGGCAATGATATTAAGGTGCCTTCCGCGAACTGCCATCAGGCGGTTGATCCGGAAATCATTCAAACGCTTGCTTGGGCCATAAATCAAGGCGTTGTTCGTCCCGACGGCGCAAGCGGTGTGGCACAGTTGGCCAACGGACGTAAGACCTTCGCCAAGACCGGTACCCACGAGGATCAGCTAGTTACGACAGGTGGTTTCATTCCGAACCAGATCGCTACATTCGTGCTTGTCGGTGACGTGCAGAATCCGGTTGGACACCCGATTGCGAATATCGCTATCAACGGCCAATACCACGGCTACTGGGATGGTTCCACCATCGCGGCCCCGGCATGGCGTGACTTTATGAATGCTTATGCGGAACGCAAACAGCTGCCGATTGACAACGATTATGGGCAGCCTGCGGCCAAGTATTCCGCAACATCCAGCGCGGTCACCAGGATCGGCGGTGGAAAGCAGAATGCCACACAGCAGCAAAGCACAATCATTCAGCAGCAGAACCAGTCGCTTCAGCAGCAAAGCCAGCAGAACGACCAGCGGTCTAATCAGGATCAGTAGCAGACCGAAGATGAGTGACGCTTCCGCAATGTAATGAATGGAAGTGAACAATCAATGAACGCCCGCCACGCTCGGCGGGCGTTCTGCGTAGAATGCAGGTAGTGCCGGTTCTATGGCACGAGATTCCCAGAGAAGCCCAAGGGAAATACAAGAAGAAGGTTCAGCTGATCGGCATGGAGCCAGTAGATGCGACCGGAGGGGAGCTACTGCGATGAGCGAAGACGAAAAGAAAGCAAAGCAGTCGAAGAAGGCCAAAACCAATGGCACGGTTGGCCTGTTCGAGCCTATGACTTTGCGTGGCGTGACTGTGCGCAACCGCATCTGGCTGCCGCCGATGGACACGTATTCCGCGTTGGCCCAGGATGGCCTGCCCACGCCATTCCACTACCAGCATTATGTGTCGCGTGCCATGGGCGGTTTCGGCATGATTATCGTGGAAGCTACTGCAGTGGCGCCGGAGGGCCGTATTTCGCCGTGCGACTTGGGATTGTGGGCCGACGAGCAGATGGATGCATGGCGTTGGATTGTTGCCGATACGAAGGCCGCCGGCGCCACCATGGCGGTGCAGCTCAACCATGCCGGACGCAAGGCCTCCACCGGCTGCTTCTCCATTGGTTTCGGGCATGAGAGCGTGCCGGAGGAGCAGGGCGGTTGGAAGACCGTGGGGCCAAGCGCCAACGCGTTCGGCCCGCTGACCAAGCCTCGCGCGTTGACCGTTGACGAGATCCATGCCATTGTCGACCAGTTCCGTGATGCTGCTTGGCGTGCTTATGATATCGGTTTTGACGCGGTGGAAATTCATGCGGCCCACGGCTATCTGCTGTCTCAGTTCCTCGACCCACTGATCAACGAGCGTGAGGATGAGTATGGCGGATCGTTCGAAAACCGCATCCGCATGCTGGTCGAGGTCGTGGACGCCGTGCGTTCCGTCGTGCCCGACACTATGCCGGTGCTGGTGCGCGTTTCCGCAACCGACTGGGCCGCCGGCGGTTGGGATCTCGACCAGACGGTCGACCTTGCCAAAGTGTTGAAGGAACATGGCGTCGATCTGGTGGATGTTTCCACCGGAGGCATGATTCCGGGTGTGACCATTCCGGTCAAGCCCGGCTATCAGGTTCCGTTCTCGGAGCAGGTGCGTTCGCGCGCCGGAATCCCAACCACGGCGGTCGGTCTGATCACCAAGCCGAAGCAGGCCAAGAAGATCCTCAAATCCGGCGCCGCCGATGCCATCGAAATCGGACGTGCGGCATTGCGTGATCCGAACTGGCCGTTGCGTGCTGCAGCCAAGCTTGATATTCCGACCGAAAATGCGCCCTATCAGCCGCAATACGTGCGGGGCGCGTATTAAATGGAGCTGATAGCTCGGATTATCGTCAGATAAATATCAGATAAATAATAGGTAGCGATTGGCAATCGCAATACAGTAGCGCCCCGTACCATGGTATTGGTTGCGGGGCGCATTATTTTGCTGCTTTCGTTTATCGGGAAGCCGGCTGAAATCAGGCGTCGATGCCGACGGCTTGGCTGACGTGGTCGAAACCGTCGCGCTTGAGCAGTTCGGCGAGACCGCGCTTCAACACGGTGATCTGCTGCGGGCCGCGGTACATCAGCGAGCTGATGAACATCACCAACGACGAGCCGGAACGGATCTTCTCATAGGCCTGCTGCGGAGTGAACACGCCGCCGATGCCTGCGATCGTGAAACGGTCGCCGTACTCGCGGTACACCTGCTTGATGCGTTCGTTGCTGGCCGCATAGCAAGGCGAGCCTGACAATCCGCCTTCCCAATCACGCGGGATGCTCATGCCGGTACGATCCTTCTGCAGGTTCGCGATCGACAGGCCCTGCACGTTGTGCCCGGCAAGCACGTCAAGCAGTTCCTTGAACTCTTCCCAGCTCTTGTTCAACGGCAGTTTCACCAGTGTGGGCTGTGGGCGTTCGATCTTGTCGAGTTCGGTGAATAGTTTGTCGAGCGCCTCCGGGCTTTCGTTGAACGGTTCGCCGGCCATGGTGTTCGGACAGGAGATGTTCACTTCGACCATGGCGGTGCGGCCGGCGGCGCGGCGCATCGAAATGCAGTAATCTTCGATGCCTTCTTCCAAATCGCCGGTTTTGTTGTCGTTCGTGCGTGCGATGGACACGGAAATCTGCATGTCGCGAGCTTTTGTCCAAGCCTGCTCCGCACGAGGAACCACGATTTCCGATCCCTCATTGGCAAGACCGACGTGCACCATCATCGAATCATATTCAGGCAGGCGATGGAACCATGGCCTCGGATTGCCGGGGCAGGGGCGAGACGTGGTGGAGCCGACTGTTTCGAAGCCGAAACCGGCATTGTCGAGCAAGACCGGCATCTCGCAGTTCTTGTCAAGACCGGCGGAAAGACCGAACGGATTGACGAAGTCGATGCCCATCACATTGGTTTCCAGCACCGGGTCGGAATAGTTGAGCATTTCACGGCACGCCCACATCAGCGGAGGAATGTTCTTGGTGATCTTGCAGAACTGGATCATCTGGTCATGCGCCACATCGGGCGTTTGATTGAAGATAAAATACGGCTTGATGATGTGTTTGTAGCCGAAGGTGAAGAGATCGGTGGTGGCTTTGTTCACCGCATCGTGCCAAAAATTCTCAGAAACGTACGTCATGGTTCACCATTCTCGCACCGTTTGCCGCAAGAAGGCAACATGGTGATTGGTTGCGTTGATGGAACGTTGACGTTCGTTTTTGTGCGATTCGGAAGATTATGGGATATTCAAGTACATTTTTTGCCAGTAAAACACGCGAAACGCTCATCTCAGTTTTTATTTTGAGTGAACATGTGCGATAATGTTCGAATGATATCGTCACAACGTCAACATTTGATTTTGAGCAGGTTGCGTACCCGCGGTGCGGTGCGTATCACCGCATTGTCCAAGGAATTGGGTGTTTCCGCCATGACTATCCGTCGCGATATCGCCGATCTGGCCGACAAGGGTCTGCTGAAACGAGTGCACGGCGGTGCCGTCACCACCAGCACGCTGCTGAGCGAGCCGCTGTTCTCTGTAAAGTCGCAGATGGACATCGGCCTCAAAGACGCTATTGCGCAGGAAGCCATCAAATATGTGGCGCCCGGCGACGTGATCGCCGTCGGCGGCGGCACCACGGCATACGTATTCGCGCAACATCTGCTTGAATCGCAGCAGTCATCGGGCATCACCATTCTCACCAACTCCATTCCGGTGGCGGAACTGGTGCAGGCGCTGGAATCGAAAGACGTGGAAGTCATCGTGACCGGCGGCGTGACCACCCGATCCAACTCGCTCGTAGGGCCGATCGCTGACAAGGTGGTGGCTTCCCTGCGCGTCAACACGGTCTTCCTGGGCACGCATTCCGTGTCCATTCCGCGCGGCTTCCTCATGCCGAACTCGCTTGAGGCCGCGACCGATATGGCAATGATGGACATTGCCGATCGAACTATAATTTTGACCGATCACACAAAGTGGAGCTGCACATCATTGTCGCTTTTCGCACGCTTCGACCAAGTGGACACGGTCATTACCGATGATGGACTAGACCCCGATTCGGTTGGGAAAACAAGGGATTTGGTTAAAGAGCTCGTGCTGGCGCACCAGAACGAGCCTATTCAGGAAGGTGAATAACCATAATGAGTGAATTCGCAAACTACACTCCGGGAGAGTACGCGAAGGAACACATTCGCATCACGCCGACCACGCTCGCCGATGGCCGTGCGTTCTTCTACCTCGACGATGATCCGGAATACGTTTCCGGCGCGAAGACGCGCGAACTGAACGATCCTCGTCAGCTGGCATACCGCTTCTCCAACCAGCTCAACGCAGCCGGTGAGGAGGTGCCGTACGCCGCTCCGGAAATGCGCCGCGATCCACTGACCGGCGACTGGATTCCGATGGCGACCGCACGCATGAACCGCCCGATCACCGCAGGACCGGGCGCCACCGCCAAAGGCAACCCGCTGGCCGCGCGCAAGCCGGGCGACCCGTACCAGGACGGCGAAGTGCCAGACACTGACTACAACGTGGTCGTGTTCGAAAACCGCTTCCCGTCGATGGTTCGCGTGCCGGGCCGTTCCGAAGCCGTGGAATACGTCAACGGCAACCCGCTGTGGGAGAAGAAGCTCGCCGCAGGCCGCTGCGAAGTGATCTGCTTCGACCCGGACGAAAACGGCCTGCCGGCGGACCTGCCGGTCTCCCGCCTGCGTACCGTTGTGGAAGCATGGGCGTTCCGTACCGCCGAAATCTCCAAGATGGAAGGCATCGAACAGATCTTCCCGTTCGAAAACCACGGACAGGAAATCGGCGTCTCCCTGGCACACCCTCACGGACAGGTCTACTGCTATCCGTTCATCGCGCCGAAGATGGAAGCCGAACTCAAGCAGACCGAAGCCTACCATGAGAAGACCGGCGGCAACCTGCTCAAGGATCTCATGAACTCCGAAATCGAAGCCGGGGAGCGCATCGTCATGCGCAACCACAGCTGGGTGGCCTACGTGCCAGCCGCAGCCCGCTGGCCCCTCGAGGTGCATGTGGCTCCGGTGCGCGACGTGCTCACCCTCGACGAGCTCAACGATCAGGAACGCTGGGATCTGGCCGTCATGTACTCCACCCTGCTCAAGCGTGGCAACGCGTTCTTCGACAAGGGCGACGGCAAGGGCATGGACCTGCCGTACATCGCAGCATGGCACCAGGCTCCGATCCACGACGCACGCCGTGAAAACTACCGCCTGAACCTGCAGTTCTTCTCGTTCCGCCGCGCAGCCAACAAGATCAAGTATCTGGCCGGATCCGAATCCGGCATGGCCGCATGGGTTTCCGACACCACGCCGGAACTCATCGCCAAGCGCTTCCACGAGCTCGGACCAATTGATATCGAAGGCTGAAAGCCAATAAAACCCAAAGGACAAAACACCAATGACTGCTGTTGAATTCATTGAGCCGCTCTCGCACGACGAGGGTGTGAAGAACGCGACCGACCTGTTCCGTGCCACCTACGGTGAGGAACCGGCTGGCGTATGGGCCGCACCGGGCCGTGTGAACCTGATCGGCGAGCACACCGATTACAACGCGGGCCTGTGCCTGCCGATCGCACTGCCGCACCGCACGTTCATCGCGCTCAAGCCGCGTGAAGACACCAAGGTGCGCGTGGTTTCCGACGTTGATTCCGAAAATGTTACTGAAGCCGACCTCGACGGTCTGCAGGCCGGTGGCGTGGAAGGCTGGGCCGCCTACCCGGTAGGCGTTGCCTGGGCATTGCGCGAAGCCGGCTTCGATGCGGTGCAGGGCTTCGACGCGGCATTCTCCTCCTGCGTGCCGCTCGGATCCGGTCTGAGCTCCTCCGCAGCCATGACCTGTTCCACCGCCTTGGCGCTGGATGACGTGTATGGTTTGGGTTATGGTGCCTCCGATGCCGGTCGTGTGACGCTGATCAACGCCGCCATCAAGTCGGAAAACGACATGGCGGGTGCGTCCACCGGTGGTCTCGATCAGAACGCATCCATGCGCTGCACTTTCGGCCATGCGTTGCGTCTTGATTGCCGTCCAGAGCTGAGCCCGCTGGAGAATGTCTCCCAGCAGGAATTCGATCTCGACAAGTACGGTCTGGAACTGCTGGTGCTTGACACTCAGGCTCCGCACCAGCTTAACGATGGCCAGTATGCCCAGCGTCGCGCCACTTGCGAGAAGGCCGCCGAAATCCTTGGCGTGGCCAACCTGCGTGTCGTGGCCGACGAAATCGCTAAATCCGAGGATCCGTTCCAGGCACTCAAGGAAACGCTCGACAAGCTGGAAGACGACACGATGAAGAAGCGTGTACGCCACGTCATCACCGAAATCGCCCGTGTCAATTCCTTCGTGCGTGCCTTCGCCAACGGCAAGATCGACGAGGCAGGCCGACTGTTCAACGCGTCTCATGATTCGCTCGCTGCGGATTATGAAGTGACTGTGCCCGAGTTGGATATTGCCGTGGACGTGGCTCGTGTCAACGGCGCGTACGGCGCACGTATGACCGGCGGCGGTTTCGGCGGCTCCATCATCGCACTGGTGGACAAGGGCCAGGGCCACGAGATCGCACAGAAGATTGCTGACCGCTTCGAAAAGGAAGGTTTCAACGCACCTCGCGCCTTGCCGGCGTTCGCTGCGGCTTCCGCGAGCCGCGAGGCCTGATCGCAGAAGCTGATGTAAAAACGCGCGTTGGCGCACGTCCATGAAAAGGACGTGCGCCAACGCGCGTTTTTGCACGATCTACTTGTGGACCAGATGGCGCACAGCGTATCCCACGGCGATGACCAGCAGGTACGATGCCGAATGCTTCATCCCGGCTCCCGGTGCGGCTACGTGTTTGGTCTGGTGCTGTCTGTGATCGTATTCGTGCTCCCCTCCTCCTTCCTGAAGGAGGGGAGCATCTTTCGTAAGTAGCGACGTGTCGACTTGGTGGCCGTCCTGTGCGGCTACGTTTTTGTGCGTGCAGTGGATGGGCGGTACGTGTATTTGATGAAAAACGATACGTTATACGATTAACGGCGTGTCGCGATGTGGGTGATTCCGGTGTTCTGCAAGAACGGCGGTATGGAGCCGAAGTTTACGTTTGTGATGCTGGGGGGACTGGTCGATGAGAGTGTTAACTATTGAGATAAACGATTAACGATTTATAGTGTTAACCACCGCAAGGAAACAACCACAAAGCAAGTGGCTGACGGGGTCGTACCGGTGCGTCTTACATCGGTACGGGGAGGAAACATCAAGGAAGAAGGAGCCTAATCATGGCACGAAGAAGTGTTCGCCTGTTGGCATCAATAGCTGCAGTCGCGACTATGGTCACGACGTTTGCCGCCTGCGGCAACAAGCAGGCCACCACAGACGAGAACGGCAAGCCAATCGTCAACATTCTGGTTCGTCGCAACGTGACCGACCATCCGATGCAGGACACCCAGTACACCAAGGATCTGGAAGCCGCCTGCGATTGCACCATCAAGTGGCAGGAAGTCTCCGACAACGCTTGGGGTCAGCAGAAGAGCGCCAAGATGGCCGCCGGTGAATTCCCGGACATTGGCTTGAGCCTGTTCAGCATGGTGGATGCGGCCAAGTACAGCACCTATTTCGAGGATCTCAAGCCGCATCTGGACAAGATGCCGAACGTCAAGAAGTTCCTCAAGGCCCAGCCGGGCGCCGCGAAGTACGTTACCGATGGCACCAAGATCGCCATGCTGCCCTCCGACCGCGGCAAGGGTTACGAGGTTTCCGGCACTCACATGTTCATCAACAAGACCTGGCTGGACAAGCTGGGACTCCAGATGCCGACCACTTGGGACGAGCTCGAGAACGTGCTCGATGCATTCAAGACCCAGGATCCGAACGGCAACGGCAAGGCTGATGAGGTGCCGATGAATATCCGCAGCCTCGGTTTCGGCCTGTGGAGCCCTCTGACGCTGATGAACTCCGAAGGCGTGGTCACCTCCTTCATGGGCGGCGGCGCTTCCGAACAGGGCTATTATGTGGACAACGGCAAGGTTAAGAGCTATTACACCTCCGACGCGCTCAAGGACGTCGTCTCCTACCTGCACGGACTCATGGCCAAGGGCCTTATCCCGAAGGATGTGCTCACCCGCGACGCCTCGCAATACACTTCGCAGACCGTCAGTGACGGCAAGACCGCGCTGACCGGCGTCTCCTTCGGTTGGTCCAACTACGCCGAATACGGCAACGCGCTTGGCGACCAGTACGTCACCCTGCCGCCGCTGAAGAAGGACGCCTCCACGCCCGACTCCCAGGTCAAGTGGGATTATTCCCAGGACGCCTGCCGCTGGGCCTACTCCGGTTCCGGCCTGACCGTCAACCCGAACGCAGCCAACCAGGACGCCATCTACAAGGTGATCGACGCCATGTATGGCGAGAAGCTTTCCGTGGCTGGATTCTTCGGCTCTATTCCGGATATCGTCTCCGATGACGGCGACCACCAGTACACCATCGACAAGGCTAAAGCCTACGCCGAATATCCTGATACCCGCGCCGTCGCCCTGCAGGACCGCTTCGGTGGCTGGATTCGCGACGACGTGAAGATGGTCAACGACACCAACGCCGACCAGGTCACTGCGTCCGATTTGGCCATTCGTGAGGCGCGCAACCGCGTCGACGGCGTCAAGGATGTCGTACCGATTTACGTGCGCCCGGATACCGAGGACTCCAACACCCTGCAAAACAACAACACCGCCATCTCCAACTACGCGAACAACCAGATCGCGAAGTGGGTCCAGAAGGGCGGCATCGACAAGGAATGGGATGCCTACGTGAAAAAGGTGTCCGAACCGACCCTCGGCCTCGACGCCAACATCAAGATTTGGCAGAAGTGGTACGACAAGTACACCAAGTAGCCAAGTAATACCGCGGGGTCCATCGCACGGGTTCGTTTCTCTCCCGTGACTGCCGCCGGACCCCGCATTTTTGTTCCCTAGCAATCATCCTAAATTGGAGACCAACATGAGTGCACAAACATCGCAAGGCGTTGCTGCACGGACCGTGACGATGGAAGCGGCTCCCGACCGCAAGAAACCAGGTCTGCTCGATCGCATCGCCGACCATTTACGTCGCTACTGGCAGTTGTGGATTCTTTCCGCTCCGGCATTGTTCTTCGTGGGACTGTTCTCCTACGTGCCGATGTGGGGCATCCAGCTCGCCTTCCGCGAGTTCGATCCGACCAAAGGCCTGACCGGCGGCAAATTCGTCGGTTTCAAATACTTCCTGGAATTCTTCCACAACCCGCTGTTTGGCGAGATCATGACCAACACCATCCGCATTTCCCTTTGGACACTGGTCATGGGCTTCATCTTTCCGATTATTCTGGCCCTGCTGATCAATCAGATCGGTTCTAAGAAAATCAAGGGTTTCGTACAAACGATCACCTACATGCCCCACTTCATCTCCGTGGTGGTCATCGTCTCCATGCTCAACATCTTCCTGACTCCTGGTACCGGCATTCTCGGTCGCTTCTTCGGTGATGAATCACTGATGGGCTCCACCAGCGCCATCACCGCGGTCTATTGGATCTCCGAAGTCTGGCAGCATGTTGGTTGGAACTCCATCATCTACCTGGCTGCGCTCGCCGGTGTGAACACATCGCTGTACGAGGCGGCGAAGATCGACGGTGCAGGCCGTCTGCAGTTGATTCGCTACGTCGATATTCCTGCGATCATGCCGACATGTGCGATCCTGCTCATCATGAACATGGGCTCCGTGCTCAACGTGGGCTTCGACAAGATCTATCTGATGCAGAACTCGCTGAACATGCCGGCCACCGAAGTCATCGCCACATACACCTACAAAATCGGTATTATCAACGGCCAATACTCGTATTCGACGGCAATCGGCCTGTTCAACACCTTGGTCAACTTCATCTTCCTGATCACCGCGAATGCAATCGCCAAGCGCGTTTCCGATACGAGCATTTTCTAGAAGGGTTTTATCATGTCTGCAACAATTGAGGCTGTTACCCAGAACAAGAACGACATTCCCTGGAACAAGCACGTGCGCCAGAAGCAGAAGCCGGGTGACCTGGCGGTGTCGGGCATCATCAATGTGCTGCTGCTCCTGACCATTGTGGCGGTGCTCTACCCGCTGTGGTTCGTGGTCATCGCATCATTTTCAAATCCGAACGCCGTGGCCGGCGGTGAAGTGCTGCTACTACCCAAGGGTGTGACCTTCGTTGGCTATGCTAAGGTGTTCGCCAACCAGCGCATCTGGCAGGGCTATCTCAACACCATCATCTATTCAGTGGTCGGCACCGCGGTCAACATGGCAGTGACCATTCCCTGCGCCTTCGCGCTATCTCGTCGCGAGTTCAAGCCGCGACGCGTGATCATGTTCCTGTTCACCGTGACCATGTTCATCGCCGGCGGCCTGATTCCGAACTACCTGCTGTACAAGAGCCTCGGCATCAACAACAGCATGTGGGTGTTCATCCTGCCTGGCGCGGTTTCCGTGTACAACGTGATCGTGGCCCGCTCCTTCTTCGAAACCTCTATCCCCGAAGAGCTCTTCGACGCGGCCCAGATCGACGGGCTGAGCTACTTTGGCTACTTCTTCAAGATTGTGCTGCCGTTAAGCTCCGCGATTCTGGCTGTAATTGGTCTGTACTACTTTGTCGGCCACTGGAACGATTTCATGACGGGCCTTATCTACATCACCGACGACAAGAAGCAGCCATTGCAGGTGGTGTTGCAGCAGTTGCTACTGGTGGCGCAGGGTACTGGAACCAATGTCAACGCAGCTGCGCAGCAGCAGGCCGCCGATCAGATCAAGTTCGGCATCATCATCGTCTCTACTCTGCCTCTGCTTGTGCTCTATCCGTTCTTGCAGAAGTACTTCAACAAGGGTGTGATGCTCGGCGCGGTCAAGGGTTGAGTCAAACGCAATTCGACAAGAGACAACCAATCTAAAAGCCAGCCGATAGAAAGGATTCGCTATGCTTGCCCGCTTCTCTGTGGCCTACGAGCGGTTCTGCCGTCTGCTAGTCGCGATTTTCGTGGTCAACGTGGCCATACTCGCGCACACTCTGATGGGAGCCGTCGTGCTAGGATTTCTCCCCTCGTTCGCAGCTGCGCAGGCTACGTTCCGTGCGTGGGTGCTTTCTGAGGACCGTTCAATGCGGGCCAAGGAAGTTTGGAAGACGTTCCACGACTTCTGGAAAAGCGAAGTCAAGCGCGCGAATCTTTTCGGTTGGCCTTTGATTATTCTCTGGGCCGTGGTCATCGTCGACTACTACGTGATGAACTGGCATGCTCGCGGCGATTTCGACATCATGGTTTCCGGCGTGCTGCTGCTCATCATCGTAGTTTTGGCAGTGTTCTCGTCCTTGGTTTGGGTAGTGCGCGCGAACTATGAAGAGAGTCCCATCTGGATTGTTCGTACAACACTGGCGATGATTGTGGCACGCCCGTTGTGCAGCTTTCTGCAGGTCGGACTGCTGATTCTTACCGTGCTTGTATGGGTGCAATGGCCTGGAATTCTCATGGTGTTCGGCTTGTCGCTGCCGATGTTCTGCACAGCCTGGATTATTTATTCATTCGGTCGTCTGCCTGGAATGGACATTCATGACCGCATGGAACAGAGCACGGGCCACGCCCGAAACCAGACATCGTGACATGTTCGCAAAAAAAGGGGGGTGATAAAATGGCGCAGTCGTCAGTAAGGCAACGAGTGAACAGGTCCAAACGATTGGTATCCATCAAAGACATAGCTAAGGAAGCGGGTGTTTCCGTATGCACTGTGTCTTTGGTTATGAACAATAGGGATCACAATCGCGTCAGCAAGGCGGTTGCGCAGAAAATCCGTGCGACTGCCGAGAACATGGGGTACAAGCCCAATTCCGTGGCGCGTACCCTACGTACCAACAAATCCAACGCCTTGGGATTTGTGACCGATGAGATCGCCACGACCCCGTACGCGAGCAAGGTATTCGAAGGTGCGCAGGATGCCGCGAGCAAGCTCGGATACATACTGCTTACCACGAACACCAATAATGACGCTGAACTCGAGAACCAAGAAATATCCGCCCTGCTCCGATACAACGTGGATGGCTTCCTATACGCCATGATGTTCCACCGCAAAGTGGACATTCCCGAAGTCTTGGAAGGCAGCCCGACCGTGGTGGTGGACAGTGAGGATGCAGCGGGGCGAGTTCCCTCGGTCTACCCCGATGATGAACTGGCGGGGTATGACGCCACCGACCGTCTGATCAAAGCTGGATGCAGACGCATTGTCTACTACGGTTCCGCAACCCCCATCGTCGCGCAAGGTCAACGTCTGACTGGTTACCGACGTGCGCTTGCGGAAGCGGGCATTCCATTCGATGACGCTTTGGTCGTCAATGTATTGGAGACGACCAACGCTGCTGCTGAGGCGACGCGGGTGTTCGACGAAATCAAGCCGGACGGCATCTTTTGTTTCAACGATGTGCGCGCCACTTTCATCTACGAAGCCGCACGCGAACGCGGAGTGCGCATCGGCGCTGACGTGTCGGTGATCAGCATCGATAACCAGCCGTTCATCACTAATGTGATTAAACCATCACTGACTACGCTGGAACTGCCCCATTATGAGATGGGTTTTGAAGCGGTTCGGCAACTTGTCGCCATACTTGACGGCGACAAGGCCGTAGCTGATCTTGAGTCCGATCGTGGCATGGCGGTGCAGAGGCAACGTGATGGCAGCAAAACAGCATTGCGCTGCCGCATCATCGAACGCGATTCCATCGTGCCGTGACGGACGTTCCCTTTTTTCATATTTAGTTTTCCGATTATCTGTTTTTCAATGCGTAGCCACGTGATATCCGATCATGTGGCGTTGTGGAGGAGATTATTATGCCTGACAACTATTCCGTTGCCATCGAAACCGGCGGCTACCGTTTGCTGGAATTATTCGCCGAAAGATGCGGCGATGACGCTGCCGTCACCATTACAGACGGGGACGGCCATCAAATCGCCAGCCATGCCATGCCGGTGGCCGAGCGTCGCCACCATTTCTTGATTCCGGTGCCGACGAACGTGCGTATTACGGTGAGTGCGCTCCGACTGACCGTACGGTTCGCCTACTTGTCCGAGTGTGAGAATCTCCTTGATGAAGGCGTGCGTTTCATCAGCATGAATCCGTACGACAATGAATGGGATACACAGCCGACGCTGGAGCAGATCTATGATCGTTTCGCTCGTCCTGCGGCGCATTTCGAGCCATTCGCTCGCTGGATGAATGATCCTAACGGCCTGTGTCGTTTCCAAGGACGCTACCATCTGTTCTACCAATTCAATCCGTATGGTTTTGGCTGGGACAATATGCACTGGGGCCATGCGGTGAGCCGCGATCTGGTGCATTGGACGCACCTGCCAATCTTCCTCGAACCGCAGCCGGAGCTGCATATCGACGAACGCATCGTTGGTGGCGCGTTCTCCGGATCCGCGGTGACGGTGGATGCGTGTGACAATCCTTGCAAGGGTGATGATGCGGCCGCTATTCGCCTGTACCTGACCCGGCACCTGGAGACTCGCGGAGACGAATCGTCTGTTACTGAATACCAGACCACCTGCTTGTGTGAGGATGGCGTGCATGTGAGTGTCGAATCTCCGGTCGCGTTGCGCGTTAACGATGGTTTTGGCTTCGATTTCCGTGATCCGAAGGTGGAAACCGGCATGTCCGGCGAGGCGATCAATCCGGAACGCGCTTACATGGTGACCGCCACGAATCTGCCGGTCTCCGAATTCGATACTGATGCTGTGTCCTCCGCGGCGCCTGGCATCAGCGTACAGGGTACAGACGGCTGGTTTACGTGCGGTCCGCAAGGCAGGCCCGGCGCCGACAAGCCCAATATGGATACGGTGCCTGCCATGGCGCTCTTCTCCGCGAAGAAACCGCTCAAGCGCAACGTGACGTGGCAGTATGAAGGACCGGTGCTCGCCGATTTCGGCCACCAGCTATCGCGTACCTACGAATGTCCTGACCTGTTCCAGCTCGACGGCAAGACGGTCGCCATCGGCGCGTTGATGCACTACTGTGACAAGCAAGGTCGTTTCCAGCAGGTGCGTTGGTATGTTGGTGATCTCAAGGACACCGCCGAAGGTCCACGTTTGCAGGTAGGGAACAGTGATTGGTGTGATTTCGGTACCGGCTACTACGCGACACAAAGCTTTGCTGCCGACGACGGCCGCCGTATCGTATTCGGCTGGTATACCGACTTTCCCGCGATGCGTGTGGAAAAGCCGTGCATTGCCAACGGCATGATGTCGCTGCCACGTGAACTGCACGTGCGTGACGGCCGCTTGACCAGCCGTCCTGTCAAGGAAGTGTACGAGCAGCTGCTAGGCGATCGTTTGGAAGCGCATGCAGACGAAAACGGGACCTTCTTTATTGTGCCGAACAACGCGTATTACACGGACATGCATCTGGCTGACGATGACGATTTCACAATGCTCATCGCGACCGGTACTAATCCCGCCAATGGTAATTCGATGGAATTGCAGCTGCAGCGTCGCGATGGCGTGACCCGACTGGTCACGAAGGGAACAGTCGTGGACGACATCGATTTCGATAGCGGCATCGCCGATGTGCGTCGCGTCGAAATCTTCTTCGACCGTAATGTGGTGGAAGTCTTCCTTAACAACGGCGAAGCGGCCGGCAGCATGCTGTTCCAAGGTGCGGACGGCGATGGTGAGTTCCGTTTTGTTGCTAACGGCAAGGTCGATTGCGTGGATGTGCGTGTGCTTGATGACATCTGGCGGTGACATACAGCTGCTGCAGAGGCAGGTGATGACCGGCAGTCATCTCAGTATGTAAGGCAAATAGACGAAAGGCACGTGTTTTGGCACGTGCCTTTCCTATACTTGAGCACACGTCCGGCAATTTGCCGAGACGGTAACTGGATATTCGCACCTCACGTTTAGGGAGTTCCATGAACAAGGCAATCATCACCGTCGTCGGCCAGGATACTGTCGGCATCATCGCACGCGTCTGCACATACCTTTCCGAACATCAGGTCAACGTGCTTGACATTTCCCAGACCATCATCGACGGTTTCTTCAACATGATGATGATTGTGGATTATTCCAATGCCGACAAGGAATTCGGCGAGGTCGTGGACGATCTCGACAAGCTTGGCGAGGAGATTGGCGTGCGCATTCGCTGCCAGCGCGAGGAGATCTTTACTAAGATGCACCGCATCTGATCCGCGGCATACGTGAGTCACGCAAGTAATCAAAGCCACGAATCGTACTAATCGTAAGGAAAAACCATGCTGAATATCATGGAGGTCCACGAGACCAACCAGATGATCGAGCAGGAGAAGCTCGACGTGCGCACTATTACCATGGGCATCAGCCTGCTGGACTGCGCGGCCGACAGCGTCGACGAGGTCTGTGAGAACATCTATAGCAAGATCACCACGTATGCCAAGGATCTCGTATCTACTGGCCAGGCCATCGAACGCGACTACGGCATTCCGATCGTCAACAAGCGCATCACCGTCACCCCGATTTCCCTGGTCGGCGCAAGCTCCTGCAAGAGCTCTGAGGACTTCGTGAAAATTGCGCATGCGCTTGACCGTGCGGCGAAGAAGGTCGGCGTCGACCTGATCGGCGGCTACTCCGCGCTCGTATCCAAGTCCATGACCCCTGCTGAAGAGCTGCTCATCCGCTCCCTGCCGAAGGCGCTGAGCGAAACCGACATTGTCTGCTCGTCTGTCAATGTGGGATCCACCAAAACCGGCATCGACATGAACTCCGTCGAGCTGCTCGGCCACATCATCAAAGACATCGCACACGCTACCGCAGATAACGATTCCTACGGATGTGTGAAATTCGTGGCATTCTGCAATGCCCCCGACGACAACCCGTTCATGGCAGGCGGCTTCCATGGCGTGACCGAAGGCGACGCGGTGATTAATGTCGGCGTTTCCGGACCGGGTGTGGTCTCCCGTGCATTGGACGAGGCCAAGGGCAAGGATTTCGAATTCCTGTGCGAAACCATCAAGCGCACCGCGTTTAAGATCACGCGCGTCGGCCAGCTGGTGGCACAGGAGGCATCCCGTCGTCTCGGCATTCCATTCGGTATCATCGACCTTTCCCTCGCGCCAACCCCGGCCGTAGGCGACTCCGTCGGCGAAGTGCTTGAGAAGATCGGCCTCGAACAGGTTGGCGCACCGGGCACCACCGCGGCGCTCGCTATGCTCAACGACCAGGTGAAGAAGGGCGGCATCATGGCGTCCTCCTACGTCGGCGGACTTTCCGGCGCGTTCATCCCTGTCTCCGAAGACAAGAACATGATCGACGCGGCAACCAATGGCTGCCTGAAGATCGAAAAGCTTGAGGCTATGACCTGCGTGTGCTCCGTCGGCCTCGACATGATTGCCATTCCGGGAGACACCACCGCAGCCACCATTTCCGGCATCATCGCCGACGAGGCCGCGATCGGCATGGTCAACCAGAAGACCACCGCCGTGCGCGTGATTCCGGTGGAAGGCAAAGGCGTAGGGGAGATGGCCAACTTCGGCGGACTGATGGGCTATGCGCCGATCATTCCGGTGAACCAGACCAGCTGCGAAGCTTTCGTGACCCGTGGCGGCCGCATTCCCGCCCCAATCCACAGCTTCAAAAACTAGCCCCTCCCTTCCCTCTTCCCAATGCATGCTTGTCGCGTGCGATTCATTCTTGCGATCTGTGCTTGCGTTGGATGCATAAGCTGCTGTAATAGGGAGGTCTCAGAAGAGCGGGATATTCTATTCGCGACACACTCAAGGCCGTTCGGCCAAGCTTACGGTCACGAACAGAATATCCCGCTCTTCTGCTCGTTTTCGTACATTTCGTTGTGTCTTGCATAAAAGAAAGGAAAACTTACTGAAGTTGAACTCAGCGTAGCGGGAGAGGCGGCGGGGTCTGTTTCAGACCGTAAAGACTTGGCCTGAGCGGCCTGGAGCGTGTCGGGAATAGACCCCGCCGCCTCTCCCGCGGAACTTGCTATACAAAAGCAAGTAAATTATTGAAAAACCTAGAAGTTGGCAGGCGGGGGAGGGATTACTGGCCGCCGGCGAAGCCTAGTTGACGCCAGGCTTCGTAGATGGCGATGGATGCGCAGTTGGTGAGGTTCAGGGAACGCAGGCTCGGGCGCATTGGCAATCGCACCTGTTCGGCCACGTGCGGACCGGCCATAATATCCATCGGATCGGGAATATTGCCCGGTTCCGGGCCGAATAGCAGAATGTCGGTCGGTTTGTATTCGATGTCGGTATACAGTTTGGTGGCGTGTGCAGTGAACGCGATGATGCGTGAATTCGGCATGGATTCCACTAGGTTTTCAAAATTCGGGTGTAATACCACGTGCGCCATATCGTGATAATCCAATCCGGCGCGGCGCAGCTTCGTATCGCGCAGATTGAATCCAAGCGGTTCCACCAAATGCAGGATCGTGCCGGTCACCGCGCACAGACGGATTGCCGAACCGGTGTTGCCTGGAATTCGGGGGGAGTAGTAGCACAGGTGGGGCGTGGAAGTTTCGGCTTTTGCCGCGTCTTCGGCCGACAGCATTGCGTCGATTACAGAAATCGGATTGCCGTGCGCGTCGGTCACGAGTTCGTCCGGACCGTAATTCGACTTGCGATAGCCGTATTCGAACATTTTCTCGACTTTGGCTTCCGCTGCATTTGCGCCTTGCGCGTCATTGGTATGCTCTTCGTTCGTCATGAATGCAAGAATAGGTATGATGAACGACACGAACGGGAATAATGCAGAAATCGAAAATGCCGAAGCTGTGGCGGTCGCGCTCGCCGAATGGTGGCATGCTTCGGCGCGTGACCTTCCGTGGCGATTCGGCCGTGCCACGCCATGGGGTGTGCTTGTTTCCGAGGTGATGAGCCAGCAGACGCAGATGAGCCGTGTGGTGCCGTATTGGAACGATTGGATGGAGCGTTGGCCTGATGCGGCTGCGCTTGCAGGTGCTGCGAAATCTGATGTGATCACTGCTTGGGGCAGGCTTGGGTACCCTCGGCGTGCGTTGCGATTGCAGGAATGCGCTCGTGTAGTCGCTTCCGACTATGGCAATGAGCTACCGCAAACATACGATGAGCTGTTGGCTCTGCCGGGTATCGGCGATTACACGGCCAGCGCGGTGATGAGTTTCGCATTCGGAGAGCGCATCGCGGTGGTAGATACGAATATTCGCAGGGTGCTTTCGAGGGTTTTTCTTGGTGTGGAGTCGCTTGGTGGTGCTGCGAGCCCTGCTGAGCGTGCGTTGGCGAAGCAAGTGTTGCCGCAGGATGGTGCGTCGAAATGCAGGCGGTTCGACCGTTCTTCGGTGGTGTGGAATCAGTCGGTTATGGAATTGGGTGCGATTGTGTGTACGGCGAAATCGCCGTTGTGTGAGGCGTGTCCGGTTTCTTCGCGGTGTGTGTTTTTGCGTGATGGACGCCCGGGATTGGGGGAACGTCGTACAAGGCCGCGCCAGCGTTTCCAAGGTACGGATCGTCAGGTGCGTGGGCTGGTGATGAATGCGTTGCGTAATCTGCCGGAAGGTGAGATTGCCGTCGACCGTAAGTCGCTTGAACGATTGTGGAATGATCATATCCAACTTGACCGTTGCATCGCGTCGTTGGATGAGGATGGTCTTATTGAGATTCTGCCGAATGCGGATGTGCGTCTTCCGGTATGAAAAGGCGGGTGCTGACGTTCTTTGGATGCGTGCACGCTAGACTGTGGAATCATGGCACAGAAGACGTCCTCGAAATCCGGCAAGAAACGTTCGAAAGAGCAGCAGGCGATATTTCGTCGTCGTCGCATTGTCGTCGGTATTGCGGTGGTGGTGCTGGTCTCTTTTCTGGTGTTTTGCCTGTATTCCCTGTCTAGGGGGATTGTCGCGGTGAATCGGGAGATTCATCATGCGGATGCGTATGCGATTTCCCGTAAGGAAGTGCCGTCCCCGACGAAGAAGAAGAAAAGCGGGGTGCCGGATTGCAATGCGACGAATGTTGCGCTTTCGTTGACTCCTGCGGCATCGAGTCTCGGCGTGGGCGGTTCGATGGATTTTACGACGGATATCAAATATGACGGTTCCAGCAAGGTAGGCTGTTTGGTTGATATATCTGCTTCCAACGTTGTGTTGACGATCAAATCGGGCGATGATGTGATTTGGAAGTCTAATGTGTGCCCTGTGGATGCGGATTATCGTCTGTTGGCGAAGGGCGACAAGGTCAAGCAGACGATCACTTGGCCGGGAACGCGTACCGGCAGTGAGTGTGTGGATGAATCCACCCTACCGAAGGTGGATCGGGGCGTGTATTCGGCGCAGCTTTCGATTGGGGGGCATCCCAAGGCCAAGTCCGATCCGGTCGGCATAACCGTCGAATAAAAATCTACAGGATATGTTATTCTTATGACTTTGCGTACATGCGTGTCATATAGCGGGCACGCTGACAAGGAAGAAGCGCCCGCGTACTAGGCATATGGTGGCCAATGGGAGCGCTTCCGGGGAAACATATCGAAACGATTTAGCGAGCGATAAGGAACGTCCATTGGCTGAGGCTACGACGAACACCACCACCATCATCGCACGCGCCGACCAGCACGATATTGATCTGCACAAGGCGTCGGACCGTGTGAACTTCGGCTCCATCCGCGAGCCCATTGATGTACCCTACCTGTTGGGTGTACAGACTGACAGCTTTGACTGGCTCATCGGCAACGAGCGCTGGCAGAAGCGTGTCGAGAAGGATTTGGAGAACGGCACCAACACCGTGTCCCACACCTCTGGTCTTGACGAGGTCTTCCAGGAGATCTCTCCGATCGAGAACTTCGCTCAGACCATGAGCCTGACCTTCTCCGATCCGTATTTCGAGGAACCGCGTCACACCGTGCAGGAGTGCAAGGAGAAGGATTACACCTACTCTGCTCCGCTGTACGTGAACGCTGAGTTCGAGAACGGCGACACCGGTGAAATCAAATCCCAGACCGTGTTCATGGGCGATTTCCCGCTGCAGACCCCGCACGGCACTTTCATCATCGGCGGTACCGAGCGAGTGATCGTGTCGCAGCTGGTGCGTTCTCCGGGCGTGTACTTCGACCGTAGCCAGGATCGTACTTCCGACAAGGAAGTTTTTGGCGCTAAGATTATTCCGAGCCGTGGCGCATGGCTCGAGTTTGAGATCGACAAGCGTGATGTGCTCGGCGTGCGCGTGGATCGTAAGCGCAAGCAGTCCGCCATCGTGTTCCTCATGGCCATCGGTATGACCAAAGATGAGATCGCCGACGCCTTCAAGGATTACCCGCTGGTCATGGACGCGCTCGCCAAGGAGACCGTGCAGACCCAGGACGAGGCTCTGACCGATCTGTACCGCAAGATCCGCCCGGCCGACACTCCGACGCCGGAAGCTGGCCGCAATCTGCTGGATTCCTTCTACTTCAACACCAAGCGTTACGATTTGGCCCGCGTCGGCCGTTACAAGATCAACCGCAAGCTCGGCTTGGAGAAGGATATCAACGATCGCAGTCTGTCTCGCGAAGACATCATCTCCACCATCAAGTATCTGGTCACGCTGCATGCCGGTGACACAAAGTTCCCGGGCAAGCGTGATGGCCAGGATGTGGATCTGCGCGTGGACGTCGACGATATCGACCACTTCGGCAACCGTCGTATCCGTCAGGTCGGTGAGCTGATCCAGAACCAGCTGCGCACTGGTCTGAGCCGTATGGAGCGCGTGGTCCGCGAGCGTATGACCACTCAGGATCCGGAGGCCATCACCCCGCAGTCCCTGATCAACATCCGCCCGGTGAACGCCACCATCAAGGAGTTCTTCGGAACCTCCCAGCTGTCGCAGTTCATGGACCAGAATAACCCGCTGGCAGGTGTGACCAACAAGCGTCGTCTGTCCGCTCTGGGCCCTGGCGGTCTGTCCCGTGACCGTGCATCCATGGAAGTGCGAGACGTGCACCCGTCCCACTTCGGCCGTATGTGCCCGATCGAGTCTCCTGAAGGCCCGAACATCGGTCTTATCGGCTCTCTGGCAACCTTCGGCCGCATCAACCCGTTTGGCTTCATCGAGACCCCGTACCGTAAGGTCGTCAACGGCCATGTGACCGACGAGGTCGAATACATGACCGCAGACCGCGATGCCGAACACGTCATCGCACAGGCCAACCAGGAGCTCGACGATAACGGCAACTTCGTCAAGAAGCAGGCTCTTGCCCGAGTCGGCGAGGAAGAAGCGGTCGATGTGCCGGTCAGCTCTGTTGACTACATGGACGTTTCCCCGCGCCAGATGGTTTCCGTCGGCGCATCCCTGATCCCGTTCCTGGAGCACGATGAGGGCCACCGAGCGCTGATGGGTACCAACATGCAGCGTCAGGCCGTGCCGCTGATCGAATCCGAGCGCCCGCTGGTGGGCACCGGTGCCGAATGGCGTGCAGCCGTTGATTCCGGCGATGTCATCCTGGCTGAGAAGCCGGGCGTGGTGACCTACGTTTCCGCCGACATTATCCGTGTGATGAACGACGATGGCACCACCAGCTCCTACAAGCTGGCCAAGTTCCGCCGTTCCAACCAGACCACCTGCTACAACCAGGTGCCGCTGATCCGCGACGGCGAACGTGTGGAAGCCGGTACCGTGCTGGCCGACGGCCCGGCAACCCAGAAGGGTGAAATGGCTTTGGGCAAGAACCTGCTCATCGCCTTCATGCCGTGGAACGGCTACAACTACGAGGATGCTGTGATCATCTCCCAGCGTCTCGTGCAGGACGACACCCTAAGCTCCATTCACATCGAGGAATATGAGATCGACGCCCGCGAAACCAAGCTGGGTGCCGAGGAGATCACCCGTGATCTGCCGAACGTCGGCGAAGACGCGGTGGCCAACCTCGACGAGCGTGGCATTATCCGTATCGGCGCCGAAGTCGAAGCCGGCGACATTCTGGTGGGTAAGGTCACCCCGAAGGGCGAAACCGAGCTGACTCCGGAAGAGCGCCTGCTGCGCGCCATCTTCGGTGAGAAGAGCCGCGAAGTGCGTGACACCTCGCTGCGTGTGCCTCACGGCGAGACCGGTACGGTGATTGATGTCAAGGAGATCACCCGCGAAGACGCCGAAGAAGACGGCGACGAGCTGCCGAACGGCGTGAACCAGATGATTCGCGTCTACATTGCGCAGCATCGTAAGATCACCCAGGGCGACAAGCTCTCCGGCCGACATGGCAACAAGGGTGTTATCTCCCGCATTCTGCCGGAAGAAGATATGCCATTCCTCGCGGATGGTACTCCGGTCGACATCATGCTGAACCCGCTGGGTGTGCCTTCTCGAATGAACCTCGGCCAGGTGCTGGAACTGCATTTGGGCTGGATTGCGCATGCCGGCTGGGACATCTCCCTCGACCCGGATATCGAAGCCGCTTGGAAGAAGAACGTTCCGCAGGGCGCCGAAAAGGGCGAGCCAGGCACTCCGGTGGCAACCCCGGTGTTCGACGGCGTTCGTCCGGAAACCATCAAGGGCCTGCTTTCCTGCACCTTGCCGGATCGCGACGGCAACAAGCTGGTCGGAGACGACGGCAAGGCCGTGCTGTTCGACGGTCGTACCGGTGAACCGTACCCGAAGCCGATCTCCGTTGGCTACATGTACATGCTGAAGCTGCACCATCTGGTCGACGACAAGATCCACGCACGTTCCACTGGTCCGTACTCTATGATCACCCAGCAGCCGTTGGGTGGCAAGGCCCAGTTCGGTGGCCAGCGCTTCGGCGAGATGGAAGTGTGGGCCCTCGAGGCCTACGGTGCCGCCTACACGCTGCACGAGATGATGACCACCAAGTCCGATGACGTCGACGGCCGCGTGCGCGTCTACGGCGCCATTGTGAAGGGCGACAACCTGCCTCCGGCAGGCATTCCGGAATCCTTCAAGGTGCTGCTCAAGGAAATGCAGTCCCTGTCCCTGAACGTCGAAGTGCTCAACGCGGAAGGCGTGGCCATCGACATGAAGGACGAGGACGACGATCCGTCTGCTTCCTCCGACGATCTTGGTTTCAACATCGGCGCGCGTCCCGACGCGGTCGCCAAGGCTGACCAGGTTGTGGAAGAACCTGAATTCCAGTGATCCCATGGCTGGCCGCGTCGTATGAAAACGTGGCGCGACCAGCCTGACGAAACGTGATTAAGCATTAAGAATCGATAGACAGGACAATAGAGTGCTGGACGTCAACGCATTTGACAAACTGAGGATTGGCCTGGCCACCGCCGATGACATCCGTAATTGGAGCCACGGCGAGGTCAAGAAGCCTGAAACCATTAACTACCGTACCCTGAAGCCGGAGAAAGACGGTCTGTTCGGCGAACAGATCTTCGGACCTACCCGTGACTGGGAGTGCGCCTGCGGCAAGTACAAGCGCGTACGCTTCAAGGGCATCGTCTGCGAACGCTGTGGTGTGGAAGTTACCAAGAGCCGTGTGCGCCGTGAGCGCATGGGCCATATCGAGCTTGCCGCTCCGGTGACCCACATCTGGTTCTTCAAGGGTGTTCCGTCCCGTTTGGGCTACCTGCTGGACATCGCTCCGAAGGATCTGGAAAAGGTCATCTACTTTGCCGCCTACATGGTCACCAGCGTCGATGAGGAACAGCGTCACGAGGATCTTCCGGGTCTGCAGGATGAGTTCGACAACGACATCGCCAACTTGGAGAAGCGTCGTAACGCGGAAATCGAAGAGCGTGCTAAAAAGGTCGAATCCGATCTGGCCGAACTTGAGGCCGAAGGTGAAGCCAGGGGTTCCGCACGCGCCAAGCTGCGCAATAGTGCCGAGCGTGAAATGGCCGCGATCCGCGTCCGTTTCGACGAGCAGATTCAGCGTCTGAGCGTCGTGTTCGACCGCTTCAAGAACCTGAAGCCGGGCGACATGGAAGGCGACGTTGACCTGTGGCGCGAAATGGAAGACCGCTACGGCGACTACTTCGAAGGCTGCATGGGCGCCGAAGCCATCAAGAAGCGCTTGCAGGACTTCGATCTTGAGGCCGCTTCCAAGCAGCTGCGTGAGGAAATCGACACCGGCACCGGCCAGCGCAAGGCCCGCGCCCTGAAGCGTCTGAAGGTCGTCAACGCCTTCCTGACCACTGGCAACAAGCCGGAAGCCATGGTGCTCGACGTGATCCCGGTCATTCCGCCGGATCTGCGCCCGATGGTGCAGCTCGACGGTGGTCGTTTCGCCACCTCCGATCTCAACGACCTCTACCGTCGTGTGATCAACCGTAACAATCGTCTGAAGCGACTGATCGAGCTCGGCGCTCCTGAAATCATGCTCAACAACGAAAAGCGCATGCTTCAGGAAGCCGTCGACTCCCTGTTCGACAACGGTCGTCGTGGCCGTCCGGTCACTGGCGCTTCGAACCGCCCGCTGAAGTCCTTGAGCGACATGCTCAAGGGCAAGCAGGGTCGTTTCCGCCAGAACCTGCTTGGTAAGCGTGTTGACTACTCCGGCCGTTCCGTGATCGTGGTCGGTCCGTCCCTGCGCATGCACCAGTGCGGTCTGCCGAAGCCGATGGCCCTCGAACTGTTCAAGCCGTTCGTCATCAAGCGTCTTGTGGATCTCAACTACGCGCAGAACATGAAGAGCGCCAAGCGTCTTGTGGACCGTGGCGATTCCGAAGTGTGGGGCGTGCTCGAAGAGGTCATCGCCGAGCATCCGGTGCTTCTGAACCGTGCACCTACGCTGCACCGTCTGGGCATTCAGGCATTCGAGCCGATCCTGGTGGAAGGCAAGGCCATCCACCTGCCGCCGCTTGCCTGCGCCGCATTCAACGCCGACTTCGATGGCGACCAGATGGCAGTCCACCTGCCGCTGTCCGCCGAAGCCCAGGCCGAGGCTCGCTCCCTGATGATGGCTTCCGACAACATTCTGAAGCCGGCAGACGGTCACACCGTGACCATGCCGAGCCAGGACATGATCCTCGGTCTGTACTACCTGACCACCGTCATCGACGGTGCCAAGGGCCAGGGCCGTGTGTTCTCCTCGCTTGAAGAGGCCGAAATGGCGCTCGACAAGCACGAGATCGACATGCAGGCCAAGGTGCTTATCCGCCTTCCGGAAGACTTCGTGCTTCCGAAGGGTTGGGAACCGCGCGAAATCGAAGTCGTCGATCCAGAGCCGGGTAGCCCGGCGGTGGTGAAGGAAGAGCGCTTCCACGATGGTTCCGTGCTTTTCGCAACCTCCTACGGTCGCATCCTGTTCAACAGCACGCTGCCGGTCGACTACCCGTTCGTGAACGATCAGGCTCCGAAGAAGCGTCTGAGCAAGATCGTCGACGACATCGCAACCCGTTACTCCACCGCACAGGTGGCTGCAACGCTGGACGCTCTGAAGGATATGGGCTTCACCCGCGCACCGTGGTCCGGTGTGTCCTTCGCGTTCTCCGACGTTATCCAGCCGTCCGAGCGCGACGAGTTCATCGAGAAGTACGAAGCCGAAGCTGAAAAGGTCAACGAGAACTACGAAATCGGTATGCTCACCGAAGAGGAGCGCCGCCAGGAACTCATCGACCTGTGGACCAAGTGCACCAGCGAGGTTTCCGAGGCTGTCGAGGAACACTTCGACTCCAAGAACAACCTGGCTATCATCGTGCAGTCCGGTGCACGAGGAAATATGATGCAGATCAACCAGATCGCAGGCATGCGAGGCCTCGTGGCCAACCCGAAGGGCGAGATCATTCCTCGACCGGTGAAGTCCAACTACCGTGACGGCCTGTCCGTGCTGGAATACTTCATCTCCCAGCACGGCGCGCGTAAGGGTCTGGCCGATACCGCACTGCGTACTGCAGAGTCTGGCTACCTGACCCGTCGTCTGGTGGACGTCTCCCAGGACGTGATCGTGCGCGAAGAGGATTGCGGCACCAAGCGCGGCTTGACGATGAAGGTCGGCGAGCGTGACGCTGAGGGCAACCTGCATCTTGTCAAGGCTGCCGACGGTGGTCCGTACTCCCGTCTGCTCGCAGCTGACGTGATCGATCCGGCCGACGGCGAAACCGTGCTGTACAAGGCTGGCGACGCACTGTCCATGGACGTACTCAACGATCTCGTCGCCCACGATGTGGAAGAAGTCAAGGCCCGTTCCGTGCTCACCTGCGATTCCAAGCGCGGTGTGTGCGCCAAGTGCTATGGCTGGTCTCTGGCCACCAACAAGCTGGTGGACGTCGGCGAGGCCGTTGGCATCGTGGCGGCACAGTCCATCGGCGAGCCTGGTACCCAGCTGACGCTGCGTTCCTTCCACTCCGGCGGCGTCGCTTCCGCATCCGATATCACCCAGGGTCTCCCTCGTGTTACCGAGCTTTTCGAAGCTCGTACCCCGAAGGGCGAGGCTCCGATCGCGGAATTCGCAGGCGTGGTCAAGGTGGAAGACACCGAGCGCGGCCGTCAGGTCATGCTGAAGCCGGACGACGAATCCGTCGAGCCGATCGTCTACCCGGTGACCCGTCGCGCTCCGATGCTGGTCAAGGACGGCGAGCATGTCGAAGCTGGCACCCAGCTGATCGAAGGCTCCGTCGATCCTAAGAAGATCCTGCGCATCCTCGGACCGCGTGCTGCTCAGGTGAACATTGTTGAGGAAGTGCACACTGTGTACCGCTCCCAGGGTGTGGATATTCACGACAAGCACATCGAGGTCATCGTGCACCAGATGCTGCGTCGTATCACCGTGATCGACTCCGGCGACACCGACCTGCTTCCGGGTGAACTGGTGGATCAGGCCCGCTTCAAGGCTTCCAACATGAAGGCCGTGAAGGAAGGCGGCAAGCCAGCCGCCGGCCGTCCGGAGCTGATGGGCATCACCAAGGCTTCGCTGGCAACCGATTCCTGGCTGTCCGCAGCTTCCTTCCAGGAGACCACCCGCGTGCTTACCGAAGCCGCCCTGAGCCAGAAGGTCGACGACCTGAAGGGTCTTAAGGAGAACGTCATCATCGGTAAGCTCATTCCGGCCGGCACCGGTCTTGCCCGTTACCGTAACGCCGTGGTCGAGCCCGACAAGGCCATTCGCGACACCATCTACCCGAACTTCGGTTTGGGCGGCGACGAGTCCGATGCTGCCTTCGGTGACGCGGATCTGTCCGAAGTCGACTTCTCCAACATTGATTTCGGCGATCTGAAGCTAGGCGACGACTTCAATCCGGATGACTTCTTGGACGACAATGGCGGCCAGATGGATTTGGGCGACACCCTGTGATCCGAAAGGCGATGATGGAACGACGTAACGTCTGAAATCATTCGATAAACATAAAAATGGGGATTGGCTTCAAACAGCTGATCCCCATTTTTAATACGGAAAAACACGATTGTTGCGATCATTATGCCAACAGTCGGCATATTACGAAACTGCCTGTATTGCAGAGCGAATTTAATGACGCAAATCAAACGTCAAATTACAATGAGGGTATGAGCTTTCTTCCATATCCGCCGCCGCCTGAACCAGGCTGGTACGACGATGACGCCACCGTAATGCCTTCCTTCGCCGATTCTGCAATGCCGGGAACGGTGCAATCTCAGCCGATGGAGCAGGTTTCCATGTTGCTGGAACCAATCAATGACGAGTCGGTCAACGACGAACCGGCCAATGATGATGAGATCGATTGGGATGGCACGGTGCTGTCTTCGGCCTTCACCATGAAGCAGCCGAAGCTGGAATACACGCTTTACAATGAGCAGACCGGTCAGGAAGTGATTATCGACATGGGCGTGCTGCTGGGACGCAAGTCGTCCGTTGAAGTGCCGGAAGGTGCTAAATCCGTGAAATTGGAGGATCCGACGCGCACGATTTCACGTAATCATGCGGCGATCAGCTTCGATCAGGATGGCACGTTGTGGATTGAGGATTACGGATCGCTTAATGGCACGTACATTATTCAAGGCAATGAGGAGACCAAGGTCGAGCACAAGCCGATAAAGTTTGAGGCACCTTGCACGATTCGTATCGGAGATCAGTTCTTTACGCTCGAACAGCGCTGATTGAGATGTTGTGTTGCGTATCGCCAAGTATGCCGTCAAACCGCAAGGTTTGGGAATGATTGAAATGACGGTGCGACAATGAACGATGTCGAGAGTCGAAGAGAGCTGTACGCGTGAGGATGCGCGTACACCCCTCTTCTACTATTGCGATTCGCTGCCTACCGACTGGCGCTTGCTGACTGGCTATTTGCTACTTGCGCAGGCGGATGGCCGCGTTGACGGCGGAATCATTGAGACTGGCAAGCCAGTCAAGCAGATCCGGGTAGATATTCGGATTGCGTGCGAGGAAGGGGTGCAGCTCCGGAGCCTCGCTCGCGATCTGGGCCATCAGCATCTTGTCTTGCGTGGTCATGGCCAATTCCGCTGGATTAGTGTACGGGTCGGCATATTCCGTTGAAACGTCGTTCGCCATATTCGATGCCGACGCTTCCAAGGACGATTCAGGCTGGTATTGGTCGGTTGCCGGCGGCTGGTATTGCATCTGATACTGCGCTTCCGACGCTTGCTGCGACTGCTGACACTGCGCTTGCGTTTGGAATTGCTGTGCCTGTTCCGGAGCGGTTTCGGTATTCCTCTGCATAACGCCTTCTTGTGGAACCGGCCACCCCATTGCGACCAGCTGCTGGCGTGCGCGCTCATCGCCGAATTGGGCGACCCAACGTTTCAGACCCGGATACGCACGCGGATTGGCAACCACATTCGCGCCGAATTCCGGATTTTCGTAAGCGATTTTCGCTAGAAACACGGGATCTGCGTTCGGATCCTGCACGGCTGCAGCCGCGGTATCGAAATCGACCATCATGATCTCCTTATCTCGTGTTCTGTAAATATTGTATTGAATGCGCTGATAACAGAGTGGTCAATCTGATGATCGACGATTGCCATTGCGGGAACATGCGCGTTATTGAACGGTTCGCAACGTTTGCAATGTGCCTTCCTGCAAATCGCCGATATCCTCGTGATCTCCGATTTTGCTGACGTTCCAATCGATGTCAATCGTAGTGTTTGTTGCTGTATCGGCTGCGTTATTCGCTGAATCGTCGCGCAGGTCAAGCGCGATCGCCGTGACATTGTCATTGCCGCCGGCATCGAGCGTGGACTGCACCAGCATTTCCGCGGCGACTTGCGGATTGTCGTACGCTGCCGCCGTGTTTGCCTCGAAAATGAAAAACGTCGGCAAGTGAGAGTTTGGCGCTCCATCTGCGTAATGTCGGCAATGACTTGAGTATGTACTTGCGTTCCTGCGCAATATCGTGCCAATACTGCTGCACATGCTCCTCGTTGAGGATATTACCGGAGAAGGCCGCGTAATCGGCTTGTGCGCCCAAGGCAAGCAACGTTTCACTGGAAATATCCATCTGGCTTGCGATGGAGACCGCCTGTTCGCTGCGCGTGCCTTGAATGTCAAGTCCGCTTTGCCGAGCGAGCGCCGCCACGGATTGCCATCCTGCCGCCACTCGCTGTTGTGCGCTGCCGTGTTTTCTTGACCGTGCCAGTGCGATCGCTTTGATGGCGAGCAGGAGGCCGCATACGATGAGCAGCGTCCACAGGGGGCTTCCGTAGATGGCTACTTTTCTTGCGATTCTGCCGAAATGCTGCCAGAAGAGGTTGATTGACGTTTCATCAGCCATGCTTCCGCCGATTGAGGACTTGCCTTTGGCTTGGGCGTCGTCGCGTAGCGGGTCGGTGAGAGGTACTGGGGGTTGACGCACCAGGGTTTGCGGGTTCGGTGGGGTGAGGTTCTGGTTTTCATCGGGGACTTTGGTTTCCTTCGGCGTCGGGTAGAACGCCACCCAGCCGTAGCCGTCCAGTTTGATTTCCACCCATGCGGTCACGTCGTTGCCGGTGAATTCGATGACGGTGTTTTTCCCTTGTTTTTCGGTGCGGTTTTCGCTGATTTCGCCTTCATCGTCTTTTGGTAGGAATCCAAGCACCACTCGGCTTGGAAGTCCCAGGCTGCGTGCCATGAGTGCCATTGCGGAGGCGTATTGTTCGCTGTCTCCGACCACGGCCGTTCCGGCGAGCAGCTGGTCGATACGGTAGTTGCCGTGGCCGGCGGTAGACGGGTAATCGCCGCTCAAGCCGTGCGAGAACCAGCCTGATTCCTTGAGTTTTTCGGCGATGGCCTGGGCTGCTTCGCCGCCTTTGGATTGGCCGCCGGCTATGGCTGTGGCGAGTTTGTCCACACAGTCGGGCACGTCTTCGGCTTTAGGCTGGCTGATGGAGGCTGCGTTGGCTTTGGCGATTTGCTTGTCGGTGGGAACTGCTGGCATGATGCCGGTTTCCGTGTAGGTGAGGCCTTCGGAGGTGCGTGAGGGGTAGATGGCCGACATGGTGTCGCTGTTGTAATAGAACGAGTCGACGTTTTCACTGTTGTCGAAGGTCACGCTGGATGCGGCTCCGGCAATGGGTAGCCAGTAGTCGCTCAGGCCTTTGTTCACGGTGAACGTTGCGGTGAATTTCTTGCCTTCAGCGTTGTTGGTGATGGAGGTGCCGACGCGATGGTAATTGGAGGAGTCCGACGACATGGTGGAATCGGACAGGTTCCATACGTTGCCGTCGAAACGGTCCATGACCGCTAGTCGCACGCTCGAACCTGCGGGCAGGTTTTCGACGGTGAGAAGCACGTCGTCCTTGCTGTTTTTGATGTACGAACGCATGCCGCTCAACGGGCTTGTGTAATCGTACGGGCTGAGCGGCGGATCGTAATGGTCGCGCAGAATGGTGCGGTTCTGACCGACGGCAAGGCATCCTCCAATCGCCAATGCGATGCAAACAACCACGATTGTCACGGAACTGATCCAACGTCCCAATTCCAGTAATTTCCAACGTGCGCTGATCCAAATCACGAGCACAAGCGCCATCGCAGTGCCGACGAATATGCGGTAATAGCCGGAAGATGAGCCGAGCAATGCACAGATCGCAAGATTGGCGATGACGGGAATGATGGCGATCATGGTGAATCGGCCATCTTCCGTCACTGCGAAAATGCCGGTGAGCAGCGCGGACCACAGGCAGATGGTCCATACGGCAAGCAGGCAGCCGTCCGCGGTACCGGTTGGAGGCTCGACCGACAGAATGAATTTGAAGGAGCCAAGCATCTGCACCCAACCTTGCGTAAGCGTGCGCAGGGTTGGAATGAAGTGTGCGATGGTGGTGTCGTTGAGGAACAGAACCGGGCCGACAACCAGTTGGGCGACGGCCATGAACAGCATTTGCCACCAGAGGCGGAGCGTGGGAACCGTGCCTGCGAGCGCCACGAGGGATCCGATGATGGTGGCTGGAATGGCGGCGAGGGTCCAGGATGCGACTGATCCGTAGACGTCGATGAGGTTGCTGGCTGCGGCGAGGGTGAGTAGGGCTGCTACGAGAAGGCTTGCGTATTGTGAGGTGCGTGGTCGGCATAGGTAGGGGAGGGCTTGCGATTTGCTGTCTCGTGACATCCAGATGATGGAGTGTGTGGAGTCGGCCCATGAGCCTGTTCCGGTGCCTGTTTCCGTGAAGGTGCCCGTGAAGGTGCCGGTGGATGATCCGGTGAAGGTGTTGCCGAATCCGGTGGTGTGTCCAGTGCCGGTCTCGTCGGTATTGGCGTTGGCGTTTTGTTTGCTGAATTCTGTGGTGTTCATGCCAGTACCCCCATGATTATTGGGAGGTCGTCTAGGTTTCCTACGGTCGCCAGGGTGAAGTCGGAGTATCGTTTGATGGCGCGTGGTTGCCCGATGGTGGTTTGCAGTACCACGCAGGTTGCGGATCGGGGGAGTGCGAGCGCCATGTGTTTGATCTCGTCGATGCTTTTGAGTCTGCCGACGGTGATGTAGTAGAACGATGAGTCGGGGGTGTGGGTGAGGGTGGTTTGCGCGAGGTTCGGATCGTCGTTGATGTCGGGGGTGATGGCGCTGCAGCCGTCGAGGAATTCCGTGGAGTTGCGTGGCATGGCGTGTTCGTTTCCTGCATGTGCGGTTACCGGGCGGTTTTGGAGCAGGCATTGCACTCCGATGGATGCGTGGACGGATACCGCCAGTTCGAATTCGTCGGAGCTGAGGTAGTCGTCTGGGCTCACGCTGATGGTCAATGAGGTGTCGGTGCGTCGGGTCGCTTCGTATTGGCGAATCATCAGCGTTCCTGTTTTTGCGGAGCTGAGCCAGTGCACGTTGCGCACGTCGTCGCCCGGCTCGTATTCGCGCAGTCCGTAGAAGTCGAGGTCGTCGTCGACGATTTCGCCGCTGGGCTGACCTTCGAGGTCTCGCGGAATTCCGGCGTTGAGTGTGTTCAGCATGACGGTTTGCGGGTGGATGAACACGTTGATTTGGTCGACGAGTTTCTTTTCGTGCCGTACAAGTCCGAATGGATCGCCTTTGCGTATGGAAAGCGGTCCGATCGGCAGCACCGCGCGGGAGACGGCGGTGAATTCCACTGTTGTTTGGCGTGATTGGCCGGCGGCGAGCATGGGGATGGAGAATCGTTCGTGGTTGTCGCCGATAGGCAGGTCGCCTCGTGCGGATGTGGTTGGCGTACGTCCCGGATTGTCGATGCGCATGCCGACTTTCACGGTGTCTGACACGGTGACTCGTCTGCTGGACACGTCTATGGTGGCGGTGAACGACGTGTTGCCGAGTGACAGCAAGATGGCGGCGACCATCATGCAGACGAATACGATCGCCATGGCCAACAGTTCATGCCATCCGAGAATCGTGAACGCTATGAGTGAGGCGATGGCGAGTCCGGTCACGGTCCATCCGAGCGGTGACACATATGAGGTGACCAGTCGTTTGATGCGATGCTTGATGCGTCGCAGGGATCGTTGCATGGTTCTCCTGCGTTGCATGGTTTTGGATTGTCGCATACTTGACCTTTCGGGTGTTTACGAACGTTTCGTGCGATTGCGTGCTTCTGTCTTGCTGCGCGTGCAGTGCAGCTGCGTTGGGTATGCGCTTCAGACGGTGACGCCTACGGTCGGTGCGGGTACATTTTCGAGGATCTGTTCGATCATCAGTTCGGGGGTGGATCCGGCGAACGTGGCCTCCGCGGTGAGCGTGATGCGGTGCGCGAGCACAGCGACAGCCAGCTGCTTCACATCGTCAGGCACCACATATCCGCGATTGTTGGACGCCGCCCACACGCGGGCGCATCGGGTCAGCGCGAGTGCACCGCGCATGGACGATCCGACCTGGATGCGTTCGTTGTGGCGCGTCGCTTCCACCAAGCGCACGATGTATTCGAGGATCGCGTCGTCAAGATGCACGGTTTCGCTGATGGCACGCATGCGCAGCACGTCGTTGCCGGTGAGCACCGCATGTACGGTGGATGCACGGTCGGTGACGTTGACCTGTTTGAGAATGCTCACGCTCACGTCGTGGCTCGGATAGCCGATGGTTGTTTTGATGAGGAAACGATCCATCTGCGCTTCCGGCAGTTTGTAGGTGCCGAGCTGTTCTATGGGGTTCTGGGTGGCGATGACCATGAAAGGCTGCGGTACCGCGTGGGTTTCGCCGTCGACGGTGACTTTCTGTTCTTCCATGACTTCGAGCAGTGCGGACTGTGTTTTCGGCGAGGCTCGGTTGATTTCGTCGGCAAGCACGACGGAAGCGAAAATCGGGCCTTCGCGGTATTCGAATTCGCTGTTCTTCTGGTCGTAGTAGGTTACGCCGACCACGTCGGAAGGCAGCAGATCCGGAGTGAACTGGATGCGCTTGAACGACATGTCGATGGAGTTGGCGAGGCCTCGGGCCAGCTGTGTCTTGCCTGTTCCGGGGTTGTCTTCAAGCAGAATGTGGCCGCCAACGATCATGGCGGTGGCACATTGGCGGATCGGTTGCTCCTTGCCGACCACAACCTGGGAGACGCTGTCGACCAATTTGGTGAACTGGTTGTGGAATTCGGTGATGTCGGCGTGTGGGACGGACATCATGGACGAGGTTGCGGCTGGCTGCGCGGGCTTGGCTTGCGATGCCGCTGCCGGAATTGGCTGCGATTGCGGCAACGGTTGTTGCAATCGCACAGGCTGTGCCGGTTGCGCCTTCAAGGGTTGCGTTGTTGGAAGCGTAGGCATTGCAGGCCTGTAGGGCATTGCATTGTATGCGCTGAGCATGGTGCCTTCATCGTCGGCATCGAACGTGTTGGTGGCGTAGTGGTTCTCATTATGTGTGCTGAGTACCGTGCCTTCATCGTCGCCGCTTTGCTCCTGCGGATGCGTTGGCAGGCTTGGAGCTTGGAATGCAGGGCGTGCCTGCGGATTGCCGGGCTGTTGCGGCTTGTTCATATGGTGCCTGATGGAACCCAGCTGGGTGGCGTCGTCGTTTTCGTTGCTCATGGGTGCTCCTTGTTTGCTTCTGTTGGTCGTATTGATGATTGGCTGTCGATATTGGATTGTTCGTCGAGATTGCCGTACCGGCTAGCGATTGGCGTAATAGGCCAAGCCTCTCACCCACGGCTTGCTTTTTCCATCAATGGTGGAAAGAGCTACGGATGAAGCCGTAGGGGTGCCACTTTGCTTTGATTCCGACTGGTCCGGATTGGGGTCAGTCTCAGGATCGGTGGTCGGCTCGCTATAGCGGTCGGAGTCTTTGATCGTTGATCCGTCTGCCTCGTTGTTGAGTGCCGGGTCTGGACCGGTGACTTTGAACTTCCATGTGTAGTCGACCCCAGTTGGCAGCTTTTCGGCGTTCAACTGACTGGTACCTTGGGTCCAAGGGATTTCGTATGTTTTGCCACCTCCGGTGAATACGAAGGAGTAGCTGCCAATTTGATTCCACGTTTTCACCGATCCGCCGGCGACCTTGATGAGATTCGTGGCATTGGCATCCCAGGCAAGGGTCGGCATGGTGGTGATTTCCGCCTTGGTTTTGTTGCCGACGGTATTGCTGTTGGCAGTTTCAGGGGTGCTGATATGTGACGTATCAATGAAGTATTGTTGGACATTTACCGTATCGCAGGTGCTCCAATTACCGGAAAGCGGCCACTCTGCTCTGTTCTCGTGAACATCATCATTGTAATAATCCTTGGCCTTTACAACAAAGCCCGTGACGCGTCCTTTTTTGGACCAGGACGCCACACATATATTGTTGTTGAGTTCCAGCTTCACATTGGTGGGGGGATCGACTGCCGTGAAGGGCGAAACGGACGTTTCGCTGCTCAATGAGCCACTGCGTTCCGTGACCACGGTAATCGTCGGCTTAATCTCTTTGTAATACCACTCGTTCTTGATGTCGAATTCGACGGAATAGTCCGTGGCATTGGCCTCCACGGATTTGTCTTCGTTCCTGATACTTACCGTAATCGACTGGTATTTCGAGTTGCGGGCGTCATTGATTCGCCCGCTCACCACAATCTTGTCGCTATTCTGCACTGCTGAGATGGTCGGTCTGTCGGGCGTGCCCCAAGGCGAAACGGCATTGGATGCGACGGAGGGCTGACTCCAGTTCATCTTGTTATGCGCCTTGACCGTGGCTGTATAGGATGCGCCATTGGTAATCGCATTGTCGTTGAATTTGAACGTGAAGCTTGTACCTTCAACCTTTTGCGTCGGATTCGTTATATTGGACCCATTTAATGTCACCTCATAGCCGTCGACGGCGGAGAAATTGCCTTCCGGAGCCTTCCATGTGACAACAACGGTGTTCTTTCCGGCTTCGGCCTTCACGTCGGTCGGCGCGTCCGGAAGCTTGTCAGGCGTGCCCTCCACGCCGTTCGACTCCTTCGACCAGCCGACCTCATTCTTGGCTTGCACCTTGAACGAGTACGTCTTGCCGTTCTTCAAACCGATAATCTGGCAGGAGGTCACGGAACCGCACGATTTCTCGCCGGAACCGTTGCCGCTCCACGTCACCTTGTATTCGCTGATTGGGCTGCCGTTCGAAGAGCCGGCCGTCCAACTCAGATTTACCGCGCCATCCTGCGGGTCTCCCGCGATGGGGGAGAGCAGAGGCGCATCCGGCTTGTCCATTAACGAAACGCTGATGGTGCCTGTCACCTCACGTTCCTTCGTATTGGTGGCATCACGCACGTTGATGATCACCTTGTTGGTGCTCGCGCCGATGTCGGAAGCTGCGCTGATCGACACCACACCGTTGGCCGGACAGTCCACGGTCAGCTTCGACGCGCCATCGGACGTGCATCCGATCACGGTCAACGTGGAATCGGGGAACGGATTGTACGCGTCGGCAAGCAGGTTCACTTCCTCGCTGCTTCCCGCCTTGACTTTCATGGCTTTCGCGTTGATGCGCGCCAAAGGCCTGTTGGATGCCGTCACACGAACTGTGACGCCTGCGCTCACCGTGCCCTTCGAATATTGGATCGAAATGGGCACGCTCACCGTAGTTCCCGGCGACGTGGTCTTGTCGGCGGACACGGTCAGTTTGCCGTTCGAACTCACCTTGGCGCTCACCTGGTCGGAATCAGCGCCACCCGAATACGTGTACCGCTTTTCATCGTCGTACAGGTCGGACGCCGAATGGGTCAATGCGGTCAGATCAATGGTGGTGGCGCTTTCGCCGGCGACCACGTCGATGGTGGACGAAGAGAATGTCGGCGCGGGCACGTCGCGCCCGATTACGGTGATCGGCAACGTCAGCACCGCCGAATTGATGATTTTCACCTTGTCGTTCTTGTCGCGCTTGCCATCCACCGCGGTGAAGGTAATGGACGCGGGGCCGGAGTAATCCTTCGGCGCGGTGAACTTCAACATCTGGTCGTTCACATACAGGTCGCCGTCCGCAGCCTTCGTGGCGCTCACCGAATCAGCGCCATCCACATACGCGGTCTTGCCTGCGCCCACACGCACGTAATCGGCGATATTGATGGTGATCGTCTCGCGTGCGTTCGCCTTCAAAGCCGGCGCTTTCGGTCGAAGGATCGGCGGAAACACGCCGTATGCGGGCACTTGGATGAACGCCGTGGATGTGATGTCATACGTCGTGTTGGTCACGGTGTATGGCACGGCTCGCGCCTCGTCCGTCAATTCCACGGTAATGGTCGTGGACTTGTCTCCGCCCCTGACATGCGCATGGTCGGTGGCCGAATCATCAACGGCCACGTGCAGTTCGTCGGCGCTGCCGGAAGGGTTCGCGATCCATTGCGAAACGTCCACGTCGACCGATTTCTTGTCGATCGTCGCCGAAGAAGGCACACGATAGTCGTATGCGGTCGGCGGTTCGATGGTGGCGTTGCCATCGACGTTCACCGTCAATGTTGCGGTGTCAGACAATCCGGCTTTGTCTTTGACCGTATACGCCACGTAATAGGTACCCGCCTGCTGCGGTGTGGTGAAGGCGAGCGCATTATCCACTACGGTCACATTGCTGATGTCTTGCGATTCGACGTCTTCGCTGACGGTCAGGTCGGTGCTGTCTCCGGAAATGTCGTTTTGCGCCACGGGTACGGTTGCCGCGGTGCTGGGACGCAATGTGATTTCGTCGTCGCGCGCGTACACGCCCGAGTCGGTGCCGGATTTGAACACGCCCACGCGGATCTGCGCTTGGGATCGTTGGCCGGTCCAGTCTTCGACGGCGTATGAGAAGGTGTCGGTTCCTGTGGAGTCGGCATATGCCTCGTATACCAGGTAGGTGGCTCCGACTTCGCTGATGCGTCCGAGCGTCGGAGCCTTGTTGCCGAGACCGAGCAGCTGCACGTCGTCACCATCGGCGTCGATGCCGGTCAAGGTGATCGGGATTTGGACTTTCTGCCCTGCAGCAACCTGTGCCTCAACGTCGGATGGTGTTGGCGCCGCCTTGTTTTCGGCGTCTTTTTGATGCACGTTGATGGTGATTGTGGCGGATGCCGCGTTGCCGAGATTGTCTTTGACCGTGTACGTTACGGGGAAGGATCCGGTTTGGTCGGATGCTTGGTATCGTACGGTGTTGCCTGATACGAATACGAGTCCTTTGAACGTGTTCTTGTCGTATTGCAGGTCGTTTTGCAGACTTACCGTGGTGCCGTCGGCGTAGGTAACGTGGTCGAGCACGTTGATGGAAACAATGCCGTCGGTGCGTACCTGCGTGGTGATGTTGTCGGCTTTCGGCACGGAGTTGGAGGTGGTCAATGCCGGCGGCTGCAGTACGATCACGCCGGTCGACGTGCCTGCCGCGTTGGCTACGCCGTATTTGATTTGCACGGGTTCGGTCGGTATCTGCCGTGCGGTGATGTAGACGCGTTTGTTGCTTACGACGCCGGCTTTGATGCCGTTTGCCGCGTCGGTGGTCACGTTGGTCACGGACAATACGCCGCCCATCGGGTCGACGTCGTTGGCCAGGGGCTCCACGATCGCGGTGTTGTCGGCGCCGAGCAGCGCCACGTCGTTGGCGGCGATGGGCTTGGCGGAGTCTCCGGCCACGGCCTGCACTTCGATGCGGGCCAGGCCTGTCGCGGGAATGGATCCTTGCGTGATGGTGTAGGGCACATAATAGGTACCGGGGTTGGATGCGCTGAAGGTGAACGACATGTCGGCGGCGTTCATGGTGGTGGAAGCGCCGGATGGGGTTTCCACGGCGGTCAGCTGCGCGGGCTCGGCCGAGGTACCGTGCACGTATTGTTTGAGCGAAACGGTGGTGCGCGTGTCTGGCGTGATCTGCTTGACTACCGGATCGATTACCGCGGCCAACGTGTTGGCCGGTTTCACTGAGAAATACACCATGCCGGTGCCGGTCTGCTGGCCGTCGGAAACGGTTACTTCGATGCCGGCGCGTCCGGAAGACATGGATCCCGCGTTGAATACGAGCTGCCCATCGGCTCGCGTGGAGACGGTCACCTGGTCGGTGTTCTGCGGGGTTGCGGATACGAGCGTGAGCGGATCGCCGTCGGGGTCGGAGAAGCTGCCCAATGCGTTAGTGGTGTAGGTGGCTCCTTGCTCCACGTCGATTTCCGGTGGCGTATCGGTTTGCTGGGGCGCGTTGTCGTCGCCTCCGACCAAGGTGAGGTTCACTTTGGCGTTGGATGTCTGCCCGCGCCCGTCGGAAATCTCATAGCTGAACGATGCCGATCCTTCGGCTGCCGCGGATGCGTCGAGCTGCAGATATCGTCCGTCGTATACGGGCGAGACGCTGATGTTGGCCCCGTCCGGGGCACTTACCAAGGTGATGCGCAGCACGGAACAGTCGGTCTGCTCGTCGTTGCGAAGCACGTCGAGGATCTGCTGCGATCCTGTTCTCGCGCCGAACGAATCGTCTTCCGCTTTGATCTGCCCGGATTGCGACGAGCAGGTTTTGCTGAAATTATGCTGGTTGTTGGCACTGTCGTTGTTCTGTTCCTGTTGCTTCGACTGTTTGGTTTCCACCTTATTCCATTGGATTTTGATGACTTTGGTGGATTCCTGCGGATTCCAGACGTTGCCGTTGACCACGTCATTGAGTATGACCAGACGATGGTTGGTGCGAAATATCAGTTCCGAAGTGGCGTTGATGTTGGTCAGGGTGTCGAATGCCATGTCCGAACCGTCGGCGGAGCATACTTTGGCGTAATTGTTGGCTTTCTGCGCCCACGCGGCGAATACGCATCCGCCTGTGGATACCGGCTGGGCGGGCTCGCCTTTGCCGGGATTTGGTGTTTCAGAGGTTTTCTTGGTGCTGAGGTTCACCGTTGCGAGCCCGCGTGGTGTCGCCACGGCCACCCATCCGTTTTGTTTGCCGTCCGTGGAAGGGGCCTGCAAGGTCATGCTGCCCTGCAGATTGATGGCTGCGCTTCCCTGCGGCCAATACACGGTGCCTTTCGCCGCCACGACCGGGGTTTCGCCGATGACGGTGAACGATTCGGCATGCGGCGCGCCTTCTATCGTGCCGGCTTGCTCGCACGCGCCTTGCGACTTGTCGATGCTCATCACCGCGCCATCGGAAGCACGATATCCGTACACGGTTCCGTTATGCGTCACCGTGATTCTTCCACCGGATCCCAGTTTCATTTTCGGCTTGTCGGTGGTTGGATTGACGGATTGCACATCGGAAGCGGATCCCACCCACACATTGCCGGTTTTGACGTTGATGAACGCTGCGGTATCGCCTCCGACAATGGTTTCGATATCCGTTTTGATGGCGGTGTTGCCGGTTTCGCTGATTGTGGAAGCTGCGATGTTGCTGGCTTTCGTACCTTCGGAAATCACGGTGCTGCCATTATGTTGGGCCACGTCGAAACGGGAGGCTGCGGACGAGACTCCAGCGTCCACATCCTTGTTTTTCGCATTGAATCGTGCGGCCTTGCGGTCCTTCAGCGAAGTGATCCACACGGTGCCGTCGTCAAGTTGTACATGCTGTTGTGTCACCGAACTGACGATGAACGCGCCTGCGATGATGCCCAGCAGCAGAAACAGCATGACGATCGGCGTGATCCACCGTCTGCTTCTCGACGGCAACAGCAGTTTGCGCATCATCGGTCCGAAGCGCAATTGTCGTTCGTGCGATTGTGCCGACTGATTGGCTGCGTTCTTGCGTTTGCCCATTTTTTCGGTTCTTCCTTGAGCGTTTCGATGGTCGTTGTGTTCGTTCCGGACATCGCCTGCGATTGAATAATGCCATTGGCCAACCCTGTTATGAAGTGCTGTGATGCTTATGGTTTGGCTGCGCACGCGATCGCAGGATTCTGTGACATCTGACGGTCGGCTCGGATGAGGCTCACCTGAATGCAGGTCTGCGAGCCGTCGGCGGGTTCGATGCTGATATGCGTGTCGGTGGTGGTGGTTCCCTGGGTATTCGGATTAACACCAGCATTGCCGACCATCGACCATGCGTATGAATCCCCGTTCTGCGGGTCGGGATTCGCCCAAGTGAACTGCACACTGCCGCCATCGGCGGAATATGACCCGGTCAGATTCTCGACACTGGGCACACTGCCGGTGGTGATGGCCGAATCAGGCGAATCGTTCTCCGGATCATACGTTTCCGGATTCTTGATTTGCACGCTGCTGTTGTCTGAGACGGAATCCATATTCGGCATGATCACATACGCGAACGCCAGCTCGACGGCTGCAATCGCGGCGACCACCGAAACAACGATCGTAAGAGGCTTGGCCCAAATGCTGCGCTGCTTTGGGGCAGTTGGCGAAACCTGAATGTTCGCCTGCGACTGTGCATACAGGTTCTGTGGGAACGGCGGTTCCCCCTCAACCGTGGTCGGCGTGGCATGTCCATACAATTCCTGCTGCACACGCTGCATGTCGCGCGCGAAATCATATGCGGAATAATATCGGTCCTCCGGCGTTTCATTCAACGCCTTGCGCAGGATCCGCTCCACTTGTGGAGGAACATCCGGACTGTTGAGCTTGGGTGGCGGATTGGTGAGAATGATGTTCCTCAGTAGAGTGCCGCGTTCTTTGCCTCGGGTTGCGCCAAGAGCTTCGGAATAGCCGTATTCGTACGGCGACTGGCCCGTCAGCATGGCAAACAGCGTCGCCCCCAGAGAATAAATGTCGGAGGATTCGTTGCCTCCGCCGTTCTTCGCAAGCACTTCCGGCGGAGCCCACGCGATGGTGTAGCCGATTCCGGGGCGTCCGTAAATCGTTCTCGCGATGCCGAAATCGGAAAGCATGGGCATGCCGTGCGTGTTGATGAGAATATTGCTGGGCTTGATGTCGCGGTGGATGATGCCTTCGCGATGCGCAGTGGAAAGGGCGCTTGCTAGATTGATGCCGACGGTGAGCATCTGGTCTGCGTTGAGACGGTTGGATTCCAGGAAGGTCTTGTAATTGCCTCCCGGAGCGTATTCGAACACGGTGTAGCCGTTGCCTGTGGCGGTGACGCCGCTTTCGTACACCGAAAGAATGTAAGGGTGTGATGAGATTTTGCCCATGAAGTTCGCTTCGGAACGGAATCTTGCCGCCGCGCGCGGGTCGAGCATTTCCTTGCTGACTTTGATGGCCACCTGACGGCTGGGGGAAAGCTGCTGATACAAGTACACGTTCGCTTCGGAACCGGACCCCAACTTCTGGGCGAATGTGTACCCAGGGATTTGAGGGGGAATGCTATCCATGGCTTCCATATGTTCTCTTTCCTCGTAATGCGTATGCTTTTCACTGCCTTCTCTGAAGGCCATGCTATCCGAAGACCAACCCGGAAACCTACCAGTAAGGAGTCGAATGTCTGCATACGAAGACGGGCATTCGAGGCTGTTCCCATGCCTCCTGCCGCTTTCGCGGCCACCGAGCCTTCCAGCATGAGTTTCCTCCATTGCCGGATTTGTCAGGTAAGGGAGGATGAGACTAGTAGTGTTGGGAGGCATGATGGATTTGGAAGATCTTGCTCACGTCACGTTGGTTGCGGGAGCGCCGCGCAGCGGAAAAACCGAGTTTGCGTTGGACATGCTGATCGCCGCGATGAAGCGGTATGGTGATGCGAATGCCGTGATGACGGTGTCCGGCAGACAGATCGCCGACATGTTGGGCGATCGCGCGATCCGTGAATTGTCGGCGGTTTCGCAGGCTCGACCGGTCACCACATTGTCGGCCGTCGCATTCCGCCTGCTGACGGCCGCAAGATCCGCACAGGGCAAACCGTTGCCGAAACTGTTGAACGGCGCCGAACAGGATGTAATCATCCGCAAGGTGCTTACATCGCATGTGGAACATAGGCAGCATGGCGACGAGTGCGCCACCTGCGATCTGCTGCGCGTCTATTTCGCTGTTTCCGAATGGTCCGGACTGGTGGCCGACGATTCTACCGACGCATTCGCCAACCAATTGCGAGACATGCTTGCGCGCATGAACGAGATCGGTGCGAAACCGGAGCTTGAAAACATGCTCATCGCCCGCGCGGCCAGCAGGAATGGCGAGCTTGACGCGCGTCGCGAACGCCTGCGCACCCAATGGCGTCTCGCCTTCGCGCTGCGTGAGGAATACAATGCGGCGATTCGTGCAGCCTATTCCGGCGAATACCGTCTTGATGCGTCGCAACTGATGATCGACGCCACCGAGGCCGTGTCTGACATATGGGATGCCGATATTCCAAACATGCTGATCGTCGACGATTTCCAGGATGCGACATTGGCTGGCTTCGCCCTGCTTGAGGCCTTGCATAATCGCGGGACGCGCCTGCTGTTGGTGGGCAATCCCGACGAAGCAGTGCAGACGTTCCGCGGATCGTATCCGGAATATCTGTTCAACGAGGCGCAGTCGCGCATGGGAGCGCGATTGGAACGCATCGAAAACCTGTATGCCGCATGCGAAAATGATGGCGCGCAAACCATTCGAAACGCGTCGAACAGACAAAGCGTGCATGACGACTATCGCACTCTTGTCGCGACTCGCGTAAGCCTGTCGATCGCAAGCACGGAACCGACTGACGTGCCCCTGCCGGAGCGACCAGGCAAAATGCGGAACATACCGGGGGCGATGCCTATCGAAGCATTGCCGTCCGGCAATACGGATGCTTGCGTCACGCCTGCCGACGGCAGTGTGGAAACGGCCCTGTACCGTTCCTCGTCCGAAGAGCTCGATGACGTGGTGTGGAAGATCAAAACCGAGCATTTGCAACGTTCCCGCGAATGGAACGACATGGCTGTGATCACGCATGACAATGCCACCGTACGCGCGTTCGGCGAACGGCTGCGTGCCGACGGCGTTCCCGTGCGCTATTCGAGCGTGACACGCCCGTTGAAGGACGAACCGTTCGTGCAAGGCCTGTTCGCGCTGATTGAATTGGCGGAATTGAAAAGGTGGACAATCGCGGCTTCGGGCATGGACCCGCAGGCGGCCGGATCCTATATTCGTTCACGTGTGGCGTCGATCATGGCATCCCCGCTGATTACGGTCGGCGGCGACAGGCAGCATGAAGGGCGCCCGGCCCGTCTCGCGTCCGTGGAATCCGCGATGCATGCGTTGGCTTCGCTCGCTGAGATTGTGGGCGATGATGAGATTCGCGCGCAGGATTCTGCGAACATGGCGAAGACGGACGTCGAACAGCAGTCGTCGCTGCTGCGTTTGATGGCGGATTGGCATGAATACATGGCGAAATGCCATGCGATTTCCGACGAAGGTCAACATGATGGTGGGCATGATGGAGACCAGAATGATCCCGTGTTCGATATGGACGCTCTATACGTGCTTCTTTTGGAAGGAAACACCGATCGTGTGATCGACACGATCGCCTCCGTGACGGGCTCGGATCCACAGGTCAAGGCTTTCGCATCATTGTGGAAAGTGCTTGACAAAACGTGCGAGGCGGAACACAAGCTGGTTTTGCGTGAACCGCAATACGTGTTGGATTGCGCATGGCGTGCCTGCGGAAAGGCGGAAATCTGGCAGCGCGTAGCCTTGGAGCATTCGGCGGCCGGCCGTGCCGCGAACGACCGACTTGATGCGGCGATGCGCTTGTTCAACTACGCTTCCGGCGGCGAATCAAGCGGCGAGTTCGCCGCACGCACCATTGAAGCGTTCATGGAACAGGTGCGCTCGCTGACTATCGAGGCGGATTCGTTGGCTCACACCGCGCCCATCGACCAGGCAGTGACGCTGACCACGCCTGCAGGCGCGGCGGGAAGGCATTGGAACCTGGTGTTTCTGCCGTCCTTGCAGCAAGGGCAATGGCCGAATCTTACGCCACGCAACACATTGTTCGGCGGCGAGGAACTCGCCGATGTGATGTTGCATGGCGAACTGTCCGATACCGTCACCACTTCGGCGGGCAAGCGGGATGCGCAATTGGCTGCCGTGCTCGCATCCGAGCAGAAAAGCTTCCTGGTGGCGTTGACCCGTGCCGATGAGTGCGCGGTGATGAGCGCCGTGCTGAACGACGACCACGTGCCATCTGATTTTCTGTACGGATATGTGCCGGAATGGTTTGACCGCGATAGAGACGCTGATATGGAACGGCGCGAATATGCGGCGATCGGCAGTCAGGGCGATTATGCGGGACTTGAATCCGATCCCCGTGGTTTGATCGCGGCCGCGCGAAGCGTGCTTGCGATGGAACCGCCGGACAGCCCGAAGGCCCGTGACGCCGCTGAAACATTGGCATTGCTGGCCTCCCGAGGCATGAGGGCGGCTGATCCCGATTGTTGGCCGTTCGTGGAGGAGCCTGTTTCGCTCGCTGAACGGGAAACGATTCAAGATGGCAGGACACGGCAATCCGACGTGGTGACCCTGTCTCCGTCCGCGGTGGACAATCTGTGGGCGTGCCCGGTGTGCTGGATGCTTGAAAACCGTTTCTCCGGCCCGCGCATGGGCAGCGTAGCCACGAATTTCGGCTCGCTGATCCACACGGTGGCGCAGAAGGCCACCGAAGCCGGACTGGACATGCCGGAACAGCACACCGCCATCAGCGATATGGACAACATCGACGCGATCACCGAGCAAATGTATGCCGAATATGAGCGTCTACGCGGCGATCTGAACGGCATCACCGATCCCGCGCAACGATATCAGGCATTGAAAAAAGATGAACAGGCGAAGGATGCGTTGCGTAACATCGCCACGTATTTCGTTCAATCGAATCATGGTGATTATCCAATTAAAAACAATGATGCGTTCAGCGTTGGAAAACTTACGAAAGCCGAACCTGAACTGAAATTCACCGCAAAATTCAATTTCGACGATATTCTCGCCGCTTACAATGCGATGGACGGCATTCATGCGATTTCACGAAACGAATTGATCGCCATTATGGGAACGTTGGTCGGAGGATGGCCTCAAACAGGCATGAGCGAACATCTCACCGTGCGCTTGACCGGCAGAATCGACCGTGTGGAACGTCGTGATATGGCGGACGGCACGCAGCAAGTGCGTCTGATCGACTACAAAACCGGTGCAAGTCCGAACGGCGAAGGCCTGTTCAATGATCTGCAGCTCGTCTGCTACCAGCTGGGACTCGTGTTCCCCGAAGGAAGCGGTCTGCATGGGGCACAGGCGGTGGCTGCTGCGCCGAACATCACGCAAAGTGCGCTGTTCCACGTAACGAAGCATGCATTCCCGGCACCATATGGCAACACCGCCGCCGAATCGCATATGCAGCAGGCGTTGTTCGCGAGCGGAAGCCTAAATACGGGCGCATTCGTGCCGCGCTACTACGTCAAAAAACTTGACAAGGATTTCCAAGACGGACTCGACGAGATGCTTCCACCGATGGAAGTGAGCGACGAGCATTGGAATGAATTCGTCGGCTTGCGAGACACCATGGCGGTATGGTCTCTCACCATGATCGCCAGGGTCTTCTACGCGGCCGCAGCCAGCAGGGCAAACGAAATCACGGCAAGGCCAACATCGGAACATATGAAATATTGCAGGAACACTGCGGTCTGCCCGGCCTGCGCGGGCGAACAGAACACCGTATTCGAAAGGAGAACGGCATGAGCGGAACCATGAAATTCACCGACAGTCCGGAGCAGGCCGCCGTTATCCAAGCGCCCTCCTATGAGGATGTGGTGGTGGTCGCCGGTGCCGGATCGGGCAAAACCTACACAATGACCAGGCGAATCATCACACTGATCGAACAAGGAGTGAGCCCCGAAAAAATCCTCGGACTGACTTTCACGCGCAAAGCGGCTTCGGAACTGCTGTCGCGCGTGTCAGCGGCCGTGAGCCGTAACCAGCGTGAACGTGGGCTGAAATCGGCGAATATGACGTTCCTCAAACCGGAAGTCTCCACGTACGACGCTTTCTTCCAATCCATTGTGCGTCAATACGGACTGCTTGTCGGCTTCGACCAAAACACGCAGCCATTGAGCGAAGCCGGTGCCATGCAGCTCATCCACACCGTGCTCGACAAGCATATGGGCGATCTCATGTCATTCGACGGCGATCTGAAATCGTTCAACGCTATAGCGGGCAACGTATTCGCCCTGTCCAACGCCATTTCCGGAGCTATGATCGGCAGTGGCTGCACCAGCTTCGACGAGGCGGTGCAACGTGTGCGCGACTGGGATGAAGCGTTCATCAGACAGGTTGATAAGGCGCTTGACGGCGAAACCGTGCCAACTGAGCAGCCGAAATCCCCAAAACCGCCGAAACGGCTGAAAAAGGATTCCGACGCGGATTACGAAAAGAAACTGGAGAAATACCGCGAACTCGGGCACAGCATGTGCGTATACAACAGTACGCAACTCGCATCCGTCGCCAAGCAGCGCAACTTGCTGCTCGACCTCGTGCTTGATTATCATGTCGAAAAACGCGCCTGCAATATGGCGGAATTCAGCGATTTCACCATCGCGGCATTCCAACTGGTCTCCCGATTCCCGTCCATCGGCGCAACGTACCGCAAACGTTACTCGCATGTGCTTCTCGACGAATACCAAGACACCTCCACCACGCAGGCCGCACTGCTAAGCGCGCTGTTCCACGCTGACAATACGCATCGCAGCGCGGTCAACGCGGTCGGCGATCCCTTCCAATCGATCTACGCATGGCGAGGCGCAAGCCCGGGCGCATTCCGCATGCTGCAACACGATTTCGGCATGGACGCCACCAGCAAACCGTTCGCATTGACGGTGACGCGGCGCAATTCGCGCATGGTGCTCGAAGCGGCGAACAATCTCACCAAACCGTTGCGACTGCCAGCCAGACGCCTCAGCAGCTCGCTGATGCGCGAAGTCGACGTGCCTGCACTCTCCAACATCGAAGAAGCCCCCGAAGGCACGATTGGCGTGCTCGGATTCGCCACATTCGGCCAGGAAGTCGACGCGGTCGTGCGCTTCGCCAAACATGCGATCGCCCTGCATACGCCCTCTGCGCGTGACCTCGACCATGGCGCGAAAGACAATCGCCCGCATGTGGCGGTGCTGTTCCGATCCAAAGGAACCATGTCGAAATACGCGGAAGCGCTCGAGCAGGTCGGACTGACCACGCTGGTCGTGGGGCAGGCGGCCCTGCTGGAACGTCCGGAAGTGCAGGACGTGTTCGCCCTGCTGCACGTGGTCAGCGATCATACCGACAGTGCGGCGCTTATGCGACTGCTGGCGACGCCACGATTCGCCGTTGAAGCCGACGATCTGCAGGCGCTCGCGGACACGGCGGAGAGGGTGAATACGGTGTACCGGTATCGTGCGCTCGTATCGGCGGGAATTGTTCCGGCGCAGACCGCAAAAGCTGGGAATTCCGGTAATTCTATACATTCCGGTGATTCCAGGAAAACCAGTAATTCCGAAAATAGCGAAACGATTTCCGATTCTGGTCTGTCGAATGCTGAAATCCGATCCATTGTGCGCGAATATCGCGACCAAGTGCCGAATGCTGTTTTTCTGGTGGATCTCATGCTACGAGACGATCTTGAACAACTCATAGATGGCAGGCTGAGCCGCAGGGGAGTGCAGGCGGTGCTTCGTGCCGCGGATACACTCCGCCAAGTGCAGCGCGTGCTCGGCCACCCGCTGCCGGAAGTGGTTCGCGAAGCCATTACGGCGTTGAATCTTGACATCGACATGCTGCTGGCTCGGCATATGCGTGCCGATCATGCCGAGGCCACGCTTGACGCCTCCCACGTGGCGCTCGCCAAGTCGCCGATCGACGCTGTGATGAAACTCGTCGACACGTACATACAGGAGATCGCATCACAAGGCGTGCCGAGCCTGCGCGCGTTCATCTCATGGGTGGATTCGCTGCGCGACGCTTCCGAAGAGAACGCGGTGGCCCCCGATGTGCCCGTCGACGTGGTGTTGATGACCGTGCACCAGTCGAAGGGGCTTGAATGGGATGCCGTGGCCGTGGTCGGCATGACCGATGGCGGATTTCCCAGTAACAAGGGCGACAATCTGAGCGTGGTCGTTGACGAAACGCATCTCAATGGTTTCCAGGATGGCGTATGGACGCCTCCCGAATACCGTGAAAACGCCAAAACGTGGCTGACGAATCCCGCCGCGGTGCCTGTTCCTGTGCGCGTGGATGCGGATATTCTGCCGCGATTCCCCCATGACGCGCTCGTCGGCTGGAATCCATTGGAGGCCTTGGAAGCGTTGGAAGATGCGGAAATCATCGACGATGAAGTGTTCGGCACCCTGCGCACCATGAATGTTGATGACATGGAAGGCGTCGATCCGGATGGACTGTATTTGACGCAGAGCGAGGAATATGGCCGCCGCTTGCATGCCGACGAGCGTCGTCTCGCATACGTGGCGTTGACCCGCGCCCGCCATGAGGCGCTGCTCACCTATAGCGAAACGAATGTGGAAAGCCGTGATCCGCGTGCCGTGGGTGAGCGTAAACAAGTGGCCAAACCGTCGAATTTCTGGCAGGAAGTGTATGACTCCATGCTCAATATCGTTTCCAGAGCAGATGAACCGAGCAATCTGGGCGATATCGTGGAAGTTGAGGATGGTGCGGATGCCGTTTTTTCTGGAGATGGTATTTCCGGGAATAATGCTTCCGAAAATGGCATTTCCAGCTTGCATTCGATTGGCGCGCCATTGCCAAGCGGATATTTCGTGGGCGAGCATGCCTGCGATTTCGAGGATGCGGTGGTCGGTGACGCCTGGAACGCACCGCTTGAGTCTCTGGAAGGCGAGCGATTCCTGCCATGGCCGTGCGATTTGACTGAAGAGACTTGCGAAATGTTGCGTTCGTCCGCCGATCAGGTGCGTGATGCGATGGTCGCCGGCGCTGCGGACCTGGATACCGGCGTGGGTGCGGATGCTGTTGCTGATGACGTTGCGCTCGGTTCGGCCGGTTCACTGCTGCATTGCGCGCAGCTGTTGGTCGATGATGGCAATCTCATGCCCGACATGTTGGCTGACGCATCGCAGGATGCGTTCGACCGGTCGGTGCGTGCGCAAGGCGAGAAGATTCTTGCGTCCGGCCGTCAGAACGTCACCTCCCTGCAGGCGCGCGCGGGCATGATGAACGATCGTGGCGCCCGCGCCTACTGGCGTGGGCTCGTGCGTCCGATTCCAAATGTCGCGTCGCCAGCCGCGCAGTTGGGCACGCAGTTCCATGCGTGGGCGGAACGGTTCATTATGGCCGACGTGGATATTGCTTGCATCGTCGGTGGTGCTGAAGGCGACGGAAATACGCGCGTAGCTGAATCGAGATCGTCGATGCTTGCCGAAATTGAACGCAACAATGGGATGCAATCTCAAGAAAATAATGCGGTGGTCGAAAATGCAGCGGAAAATGCGATGGAAAACAATGCATTGTTCGATTGGCAGCAGCGTCTTGCCACGTCGGCATGGGCGCAACGTAAGCCCGCGTGGGCGGAACGGCAGATCGTCGTCAATGTGCCGCAATTGGGCACCATCGTCAACGGCAAGCTTGACGCGGTGTTCTTCGGAGGTCTCAACGAAAAGGACCAATCGAAACAATATACGATAGTTGATTGGAAAACTGGAAAAAAACCTAGGAAAAAAGAAGAAATACAAGAAAAATTAGTACAGTTGGATATGTATCGGCTGTTGCTGTCGGCAATGGAAGGCGTACCGCTTGATGCTATCGACGCCTGCCTCTACTATCTGAGTGAGCCCGTTGAGGGCAATCGGCAGCTGAACGCCGCCGACAAAACAGAAGAAGAGATCCTTGCCGAGTTGAGCTACGGAATTCCGAAACAATCCGACAACGACTAGTGCTGGTGCGCCAAGGACGCGTGTATGCATCCTGCTTGTTCTTGATCATCGTTGAAAAGCGGCGCTTTCCAGCCTGCTCGTAGGGTAACGCACTGCGGGCAGCGTTGTGGAGGAGCGCCGCTACCCTCGTGCAGCATGTGTGGGCGGGCACACGTGCCGGACGCAACGAAAGTTAAGGAGCGATAATCATGGCTGCCACCAGCGCAACCGAAACCCCGAAGTCACCATATTCCGTATTGTTCTCCATTTCGGGAACCAAAGCGTTCTGCGCTTCCGGAGCTTTGGCGCGACTGCCGATGTCGATGATGGGCCTCGGCATTATTCTCGCACTCAACCACCTGTACGACAATTGGACGATCGCAGGCGTGATGAGCGCCGCGTATGTGCTCGCCACCGCAGGGGTCACGCCACTGTACGCTCGACTGTTCGACCGATTCGGCCAGCGTAAGGTCGGGTCGATGGTGCTTGTCGTGCAAATCATCACCATGCTTGGTTTCGCATTCGCCGCACTGGTGCGCGTGCCGATTCCATTGCTGTTCATGCTGGCCGTGGTGATGGGTCTTACGCAATTCTCGTTCGGCGCGCTCGTGCGTACCCGCTGGGCGTACGTACTCGACCGCACCGGCAACGGCGAACTATTGAACACCGCATACGCCATGGAATCCGCCATTGACGAAATCGTATTCATTTTCGGACCGATTCTCGCAGCGTTCCTTGCAGCTTCTGTGCACCCTGTTTCGCAGTTGTTCGTGCCAACGATTGCCTGCGCCCTTGGCGGTACCATTTTCTTCACATTGAAAGACACGCAGCCGCCGGTCGTGCATGAAGTCAAGGTCGTTTCGGCCTCTTTAGACGATGCTGATGTGCGATTGACTATCGATGGCGATGCCAGCAATACCGGTGATTCAGGTTCCGCACTGCGCAACAGGCTGACCATTGCGCAATTGAAGACGAGTGGTAATCGCAAGAAACGCAGCATTTTCACTTATGCTGGCGTGATTCCGTTGCTGCTGGTTTTCATCATATTCAACATGAGTTTCACCGCATTCGACACGTCCATGACAGCCGTCATGAAATCGTTGCATCTTGATTCCGTGCTCGGCGTGCAGCTGGCGATGCTAGCGGTCGGTTCGTGTATGGGCGCACTGGTTTTCGGAACGCTTGAGCTCAAAGGATCCCGTTGGCGTTACATGATCATGTTCCTTGCGGCGATCACAGCCGGCTTCTTTGTAATTCACCTGTGCCAAGGCAATCTGATCGTAATAGGCATTATGGAAATTCTCACCGGTCTGGCTGTTTCGCCGGTGTTCGCATCGGGCAACCTCGTGATGAAAGAAACCGTTCCTGAAGAGTCGTTGACCGAAGGCCTTTCCTGGGTAAGCACTGCGGGAACTGTCGGCGCATCATTCGGTTCGATGATCACCGGTATCATACTGGATCACGCCACACCCGACGTGAGCCTTATGCTGCCGTGGATTTTCGTGCTCGCCTCGATCCCGTTCGCCCTGCTCGGCTGGGTGATCACGCGTCGAAATGTTTTACAGCATTCATAGATGATCTGTGATTCATAGATACTATGTGGATTAAGCATTCCAGAAATTGCCCGAAAATGATCGTGAGGATTATGTTCGGGCAATTGTATTCTATTGTTGGATTCGTTGGAATCGTAGAAAGCTGTTGCAGATAGATGCAGCCAGAACGCTTGAAGGAGTTGCAATGATCAAGGTTTCTGTAGTTGGCGCCAAAGGGCGCATGGGTTCCCACGTGGTCGACGCTGTGAACAACGCGGACGACACCGAACTGGCGCTCGCGCTTGACGCTGGCGACGACTTGAGCCAAATTACCCCCGAAAATACTGACGTGGTGGTGGAGTTCACCGTGCCGAGCGTGTCTCTTGACAATGTGCGCGCACTCGTGGCGCAAGGTGTTGACGTGGTGGTGGGCACCACCGGTTGGACCGAAGAGAAGCTCGATCAGGTGCGTGCCGCGCTCGCTGCCGCGCCTCGCGAAGGCCAGAGCGTGTTCATAGCGCCGAATTTCGCCATTTCCGCCGTGCTTGCCGACTATTTCGCCAAGGTTGCGGCTCCGTACTTCGAATCCGCCGAAGTGATCGAACTGCACCACCCGAACAAGGTGGATGCTCCGTCCGGCACCGCATTCCATACCGCGCAGGGTATTGCCGCAGCTCGTAAGGCAGCGGGTCTTGGCCCTGTTCCGGATGCCACCGAAACCGATGGCGGTTCCCGTGGCCAGGTGGTTGACGGCATTCATGTGCACGCCGTGCGTCTGCGTGGCCTCAATGCCCATGAGGAAGCCCTGTTCGGTAACGACGGCGAGCAGCTGACCATTCGCGCCGACAGCTTCGACCGCATCTCCTTCATGCCGGGCGTGCTGCTGGCCGTTCGCAAGGTCTCCACTGGTGCATACCCGGGTGTGACCGTCGGCCTCGACAACTTCCTCGACCTGTAAATCCTTACGGTTGAACGGTAAATGGTCCCCAAACCGCTGATGTTGGCTTATTCCAGGTATCGGCGATTTGGGGATTATTTGTATCGTCTTATACCTACGCAATACAATCTGTGCCTACGTAATAAAGCTGTGCGCTGACTTTTGGCAATTAGCTCAAGTGCTGTTATACAGTGTGACTGTCCGAATCGAAACGAATGCAGTATGGAAACCGGTGAAACATGCAGGCTCTGATTGCCATCATCGTCGCATTGGCTGTGACGGTAGCCGTTTTGTGGTTCTTTTTCGCGCCGCGCAAAGCGTTCCGCGCCCGTGTCGACAACGGCGTGCAAGAGGCGGTCGTCGAAGTCAAAGGTGGGTACAGTCCGGCAGTCATCGAAGCCGAGGCTGGTTTGCCTTTGCGGTTGATCTTCGATCGAAAAGAAGACGGCGAATGCTCGTCGCACGTAGTGTTCTCCGATTTCGGCGTCGATCTTGCATTACCTCCTTTCCGTACAACGACGTTGACGATTCATCCTGATAGGCCGGGGGAGTACGGTTTTGCATGCGGTATGAACATGCTGCATGGCACGTTGCGTGTGTTGCCGGGAAAGCATCATGATGTAATGCAAGACGAGCATTCAGCGTCGGAAGAAAATCCGAATAATGCAGAATCTCATGTTCCTGTGCAATCGCAGCGAACTGCTGTTGATGAAACATCGCATGAATCCGTTGATACTTCTTCTGATTTTTCTTCTGTTTATGCTGATTCTTCAGATGATTCTTCCGCATCTCGTGAAATGCGAGCATTGGTTACGCGGCTTATTGTGTCTGCCATCGTTACGATTCCGGTATTCGCTTCTACGATGTTGATGCTGTATCCGATGCCGAATTGGGTGCAGTTCATACTGATGCTGCCGGTGATGTGCTATGCTGCATTGCCGATTTTTCGTAGCGGTTTCGCTGCGATCATTCACCGCTCTCCGGAAATGAACGCATTGGTCAGTTTGGGTACGGTATTTGCGTTTGCCTACTCGTGTGTGGTCACGTTTGTGCCTCAGATTCTGCCTGAGAATGCTCGAGAACCGTATTTTGAAGCGGTTGGTGTGGTCATCACGCTGATGCTGGTCGGGCAATTGCTTGAAGCGCGCGCTCGCGTCGGTACGGGAGAAGCCATGCGTGCATTGGCGAAACTGCAGCCGAAAACCGCTCGCGTGGTGCGTAATGAAATCGAAAAGGAAATTCCGGTCGATCAGGTGTTGGTCGGAGATATTATTGCGATTCGTCCGGGCGAACAACTTCCCGTTGACGGCACGGTTATTTCCGGTTCATCGTCTATCGACGAATCCATGATCACCGGCGAATCCATGCCGGTGCTGAAGCAGGCTGGCGGCAATGTGACCGGTGCCACGATCAACGGTACCGGATCGTTACGGTATCGTGCCACAAAAGTCGGCAAAGACACGGTGCTCGCGCAGATCATTGGATTGGTGCAATCCGCGCAAAGTTCCAAAGCTCCGGTACAGCGCATGGCGGATAAGATTTCCGGTATTTTCGTACCGATTGTGGTGCTGATCGCCGTGTGGTCGTGCGCATTGTGGTTTGCGTTCGGGCCGGAACCGCGCGTGATGCATGCGCTGGTGGCGGCGGTTTCAGTGCTTCTGATTGCATGCCCGTGCGCATTGGGTCTTGCCACACCGCTTTCCGTAACGGTTTCGACCGGTCGCGCCGCGCAAATGGGTGTGCTGATTCGTTCCGCCGAAGCATTGGAGACGTGCGGCAAAATCAATGCTGTCGTGCTTGACAAAACAGGTACGATCACTGCTGGTAAACCGTCGTTGACCGACGTGCTTCCGTTTGGAAAATGGCGTGAAATACCAGATGATTTGCTGGTGATCACAGCCAGTGCCGAACGGGATTCCGAACATCCTCTTGCCTCCGCGATTGTTGCCGGAGCGCAAGAAAAGCATCTTACGTTAGGCGAGGCAACGCAATTCCGTGCGATTTCCGGGCAGGGAGTCACTGCGCACGTCGCGTCACATAGTGTCGCTGTTGGCAATACCGATCTGATCGACGATCTTGACGTGGCCATGCCGAGCGTCGGCAACGAGGATCTCGATGACATCATCGAGACTATGGAACGGCTGTCGGCGGAAGGGAAAACGCCGATGCTTGCAGCGGTCGACGGCGAGCTTGCGGGAATCGTGGCCGTTGCCGACACGGTAAAACCCGATTCACAACAGGCCATCGCAGCTTTGAAATCGCATGGCGTCAACGTGGTGATGCTCACCGGAGACAACGAGACAACGGCACATGCCGTGGCAAATCAAGTTGGCGTCAGCAACGTGATCGCTGGAGTGCGACCGGAAAACAAGGCGGACGAAATCGCAAAACTGCAGGCGCAAGGCTATACGGTGGCCATGGTGGGCGACGGTATCAACGATGCTCCTGCACTTGCCCGTGCGAATGTGGGATTCGCCATTGGAACGGGCACGGATGTGGCGATCCAGTCCGCGGATGTGACATTGATGAATGGCTCTCTGATGGGTTTGGTGCATGCGCTTGATCTGACCCATGCCACCATGCGCAATATCGCGCAGAATCTTGGATTCGCTCTTGGCTACAACAGCATCGGCATTTCCATTGCGGCGGGCGTGCTCTACCCGTTCACCGGCATGATGCTCAATCCGATGATCGCGGGCGCCGCCATGGCGTTCTCGTCGCTGTGCGTGGTGACGAATGCGAGCCGACTGCGCCTGTTCGATCCAGACAAGGCGGTGCGTGCCGCAAACAGGACGTATCAGGTTCGCCAGCCGAACCCGAACGATAATAATCACAACAACCATAGTCAGAAAGGATTCATCATGGGACTGTTCAGCGATCACAAGGCCAAGAAGGAAGGTATGCACGAGGGTATGGAAGGCATGGGCGGCTCGCACTCCTGCTGCGGCGGCCATACCGCCGGCGCCGACCAGAGCGCGCCCGCCAAGGATCCGGTCTGTGGCATGAGCGTCGATCCGGCCACCGCTGCAGCCACCCGCGAGTACAACGGCACCACCTACTACTTCTGCAACCCGGGCTGCGCCGCCAAGTTCGAGCAGAACCCCACCCAATACCTTGCCTGAGTTTGTTCCGGTGAGCGCACTGTTTCCCTCTTGGTGACCGTACTGTTTTGGAGTATCGTGCGGTCAGGAAATCAAAATCGTGCGATATTCCGAAATCGTGCGGTTACCGGATCAAAATCGTGAAGTCATTTGGCTTGAATCCACCTGAGTATGCGGCTAAGCGTACCGATTCTTCCACTTGCTGGGGGATTTTGGACTGTGGGAGGCTTGACAGCGGGAGGATTGTCCCATTAACTGGAGGTTTTGGGTCTCTGGGAGGCTGGTTGCCGGGAGAATTGTTCCAGCGGGTGGAGGTTTTGGGAATGTGAGGGGTTGTTTAGCGTACCGTTTGTTCCATTGACTGGAGGTTTCGGGACTCTGGGAGGCTCGGCAGCGGGAGGATTGTTCCAGCGGGTGGGGGATTTTGGTCTCTGGGAGGCAGTTCATATTGCGATATGGTCACGAACTCGGGCGCTTCGGCGTCCGTGGCGGGAAGTACCGTTGGCACTATGACTGACGGTACTATGCATCTTCTTGACCCCGCTCCATTCGGACGTATTCTTCCGGCCATGGTCACCCCTATGAAGGCTGACGGAGCTGTCGATTTCGAAGCCGCGCAAAAGCTGGCGAAGCAGCTTGTTGCCGACGGTGCGGATGGCTTGGTGGTCAATGGCACCACTGGCGAGTCTCCCACCACCCACATGGAGGAGAAGGTCGAGCTGGTACAAGCGGTCAAGGAGGTCGTGGACGTGCCGGTCATCTCCGGTGCGGGTTCCAATGATACCGCCCACACCGTGCGCATGGTGGAGCAGACTCAGGAGGCGGGCGCCGATGCGGTGCTTGTGGTCGCTCCGTACTATTCGCGCCCGTCGCAGGAAGGCGTGTTCCGTCACTACAAGGCGGTCAATGATTCCGCCGACAAGCCGATTATCGTTTACGATGTGCCTGGCCGTACCGGTTTGCACATTCAGTTGGAAACCTACCGTCGTTTGGCTGAACTTGATCATGTCAAGGCGGTCAAGGACGCTACCGGAGATATCGCGGGTGCCGTGCGTAAGCGTATGGAAACCGGTTTAACTTGGTATTCGGGCGATGACGGTCTGTTCCTGCCGTTCCTTTCGGTTGGCGCGGTCGGCATTATTTCCGTGATCGCGCATGCCGCATCCGGTCCGATGCGTGATTTGGCTGCTGCGTTCGATCGCGGCGACATTCATGAGGCGCAGCGCATTGCCGTGCAGCTTGCCCCGCTGGTCGAAGCGATGAATGGCAACGGTTTCCAAGCTGTTATGGCGAAGGCGTCGCTGAAGGTGCGTGGCGTTCTCGATTCCACTACGATGCGTTTGCCGAACGTCGGTCCGGGCGAAGCTGAGATTAAGCGCGCGGAGGATGGCATGCGTGCTTCCGGCTTGCTGTGATTGCGATGATTGCCGTACCTGCAGCAGCGATGTTTACGGCACTGACTTGCAATGGCTATTACGGCAAGCATTGCGACTACCGGTTTGCCGTAATACGTTTGCCGTAATGCGGCAAACCTACTGAATTCCTCGTTTCCGCACAGGCGGAGACAATTAGTAATAGAAATCCAACTAGGAAATGGCTATAGAAGAAACCAAAACAGTAACTACGCACAAGCGCGGCAGCAAAGCTGCCAAGCGCACTGAGAACACCCAGACCGCGGATGTGAAATCCGCGAAGTCTGTAAGCTCCGAGCAAGCCAACAAGGCTGAAACGACTTCCAAGAAGGCGAAGTCTTCTGGCCGTAGTGGTGGCCGTGGCACTCGCGCGGGCGATGCGTCCGGTTCCACCCGTGGCGGTTCCCGTGGCAATGGCAGCGGCTCCTCCAAGGGCACGAAGAACGTCAAGAATGCAAAAGGTGCCAAGCCTTCTAGGAACTCCAAGAGTGCTAATGCGGCAAGCTCTTCTGCCGGCAACCGTCGTAATTCCCGTCTTGCTCCGCAGACCACCGCACCGCAGCAGGATGACGTGTTGATCGCTCCGCCGAAGTACCGCAAGGGTTCCATGCGCATCGTGCCTCTTGGCGGTCTTGGTGAGATCGGCCGCAACATGAACGTGGTCGAATACAACGGCCATCTGCTGCTCATCGACTGCGGTGTGCTTTTCCCTGAAGAGGAGCAGCCGGGCGTTGATTTGATCCTGCCTGACTTCCATTACATCAAGGATCGTCTCGACAAGGTCGAGGCTCTGGTGCTCACCCACGGCCACGAGGATCATATCGGTGGCGTGCCGTATCTGCTGAAGCTTCGCCCTGATATTCCGCTGATCGGTTCCAAGCTCACGTTGGCTTTCGTCGAAGCCAAGTGCAAGGAGCATCGCATCAATCCGCGACTGGTTGAGGTCAAGGGACGCGACAAGCTGAAGGTCGGTCCGTTCAATCTTGAGTTTGTGAACGTCACGCATTCCATTCCGGACGCTCTGGCTGTGTTCGTGCAGACTCCGGCCGGAAGCCTCATCGATACCGGCGATATTAAGCTCGATCAGCTGCCGCTCGACCATCGCATCACCGATTTGGTGGAGTTCGGCAAGCTTGGTGAAAAGGGCGTGGATCTGCTGATGATGGATTCCACCAACGCTGAGGTTCCAGGCTTCGTCAAACCGGAAACCACCATTGGTCCAGCGCTTGATCAGGCATTCGCCCAGGCTACGCGCAAGATCATCGTGGCCAGCTTCTCCAGCCATGTGCACCGCGTGCAGCAGGTTGTTGACGCCGCTCACAAGTATGGCCGCAAGGTGGTGTTCGTGGGCCGTTCCATGGTTCGCAACATGTCCATTGCTGCGGATTTGGGCTACTTGAGGCTTCCTGAAGACACGGTCATCGACCTGAAGAAGGCTCATGACGTGCAAGACGACAAGCTCGTCTACATGTGCACTGGTTCCCAGGGCGAACCGATGGCCGCGCTTGGCCGCATCGCCGACGGCAACCATCGCGACATCACCATCAACGAATTCGACACGGTCATTCTTGCGAGCTCCCTGATTCCAGGCAACGAGCATGGCGTGTACAAGATCATCAACAAGCTGGTGCAGCTTGGCGCCCGCGTGGTCAATCGAGACAATGCCGCCGTGCATGTGTCCGGCCACTGCAATGAGGGCGAACTGCTGTACATGTACAACATTGTCAAGCCGAAGTGCGCCATGCCGATTCATGGTGAGAACCGCCATTTGGTGGCGAACGGCATGATTGCGGTTAAGACGGGTGTCGATCCGCAGAATGTGGTGCTCGCTGAAGATGGTGATGTGGTCGATTTGTACCACGGCCAGGCTGCCGTTGTCGGTTCCGTTCCATGCGGTTACGTGTACGTTGACGGCGATTCCGTTGGCGAACTTACCGAGGAAGAACTTGAGAAGCGTCGTATTCTCGGTACGGAAGGTTTCGTGTCGAGCTTCGTCGTTGTCGATACGGAAACCGCTGACGTTGTCGCAGGTCCGAAGATCTATCTCAACGCGGTTGCCGAAGACGAAAGCGAATTCGACAAGGTTCGTCATCAGATCGTCGAGCAATTGCAGGATGCGATGATGACTGGCACGCACGATACGTACAAGCTTCAGCAGATCATGCGTCGTACGTTGGGTAGCTGGGTCGCACGTCAGCTGCATCGCAAGCCGATGATCGTTCCGGTCGTTGCCGATATCGCACAGGATGTTGACGAAGCGATGGGATTGAACGCAGCGCAATGATGAATCGACAGATAGTCAATAATTGTTGATTACATAATCAAAAGAAGAACGGCGTAACCGGCACAATCGGTTGCGCCGTCTCCTATTCCACAAATAGGAATTTCCCAATAAAAAGGAGTGACATGCCAGGAGCAAATCTCACCCGAATCGAAGCGGAAGAACGTAAAAGCGTTATCGCAGCACCGGTTCATTACACGGTCAAACTTGACCTGACCCGTGGAGCCAAAAATTTCGGTTCTGAAACCACCATCACGTTCGACGCTAAGCCGGGGGCTACCAGCTTCCTCGACCTGATCGCCACCGAAGTGAGCGAAATCGTGCTCAACGGCGCAACTCTCGATCCGGCCGAAGCGTTCGCCGACAGCCGTATCGAACTGAAGAACCTCGAAGCGCACAACGAAGTGACCGTCAAGGCGCTGTGCCAGTATTCCAACACCGGTGAAGGCTTGCACCGCAGCGTCGACCCGTCCGACGGCAACATCTACCTGTACTCCCAGTTCGAAGTGCCGGATACCCGTCGCGTGTACGCCGTGTTCGACCAGCCTGACATCAAGGCCGTGTTCGACTTCTCCGTGCTTGCGGCCAAGTCATGGATCGTCACCTCCAACATGCCTGCCGCATCCGTGACCGACAACGAAACCGTTACCGAAGAAGGCACGCTCGGTACGCACGAAGCCGAAACCACCAAACTGTGGGTGTTCGAATCCACGCCGACCATGAGCTCCTATCTCACCGCCATCTGCGCAGGCCCATACGCCGAATGGCATACCGAATACGCCAACGAAGACGGCCGCACCGTGCCGATGGCCATGTACTGCCGTCAGGCGCTCGCCGAAGCGTTCGCCAAGGATGTCGACTACCTGTTCGACATCACCAAGAAGGGTTTTGCCTTCTATGCGAAGACTTGGGGCGTGCCGTATCCGTACGCCAAGTACGACCAGATTTACGTGCCGGAATACAATGCCGGCGCTATGGAGAACATTGGCATGGTCACTATCCGCGACCAGTACGTGTTCGAATCGAAGGTCACCGACGCGTATGCCGAGCGCCGCGTCGTCACCGTGCTGCACGAGCTTGCACACATGTGGTTCGGCGATTACGTGACCATGAAGTGGTGGAACGACCTGTGGCTTAACGAGTCTTTCGCTGAGTTCACATCCACCCTTGCCACTGCCGAAGCCACGGAATGGAAGGACGCTTGGGCCACGTTCAGCTCCGGCGAGAAGAGCTGGGCACTGCGCCAGGATCAGCTGAGCACCACCCACCCGATCGTCGCGCCGATCAACGATCTGAACGACACGTATGTCAATTTCGACGGCATCACCTATGCCAAGGGTGCTTCCGTGCTGAAGCAGCTCGTGTTCTATGTGGGTCGTGAGAAGTTCTTCAAGGGCATCAACAACTATTTGGACAAGCATGCGTACTCCAACGCTACGCTCGCCGATCTGCTGGCTGAACTCGAGTTGACGTCCGGTCGCGATCTCAAGGCGTGGAGCGCCCAGTGGCTTGAACAGTCCGGCATCAACACCATCGCTACCGAAGTTGAGGAAAACGAGGATGGTACGATTCGGCAGCTTGCGTTGCGCCAGTCCGCTTCGGCTGAACATCCGGTGCTGCGTGCACATCGTCTGGCTGTCGGCTTCTACAATGAGGATCCGGAGACCGGCAAGATCGTGCGTACCGACCAGTTCGAACTTGATGTTGACGGCGAACTGACGATTGTCGAAGCGGCTGCCGGCAAGGCACGTCCGGCTCTGATTTTGGTGAATGACGACGATTTGACATACACGAAGCTGCGCTTCGATGAGAAGAGCCTCAAGTTCGCTGCGGAGAACCTGTATCGTTTCGACGATGCGCTGGCTCGTTCCGTGATTTGGCTTGCATTCTGGGATATGACTCGTGACGGCGAATTGCCGGCAAAGCAGTTCATCGAAACCTCTTTGGCTGCGCTCGCTACGGAACATGAGTCCACCACGTTCCGTTACGCTTTGGCGCAGGTCAGCACCACCGCATGGCATTACACCGCTCCGGCCGACCGTGCCGAAGTGGTGGAGCATGTGGCTGCCGAACTGTTCAAGCTGGCTCAGGCTGCCGAAGCCGGTTCCGACGAGCAGTTCCAGCTGATCACCGCTTACTTGGGTTATGGTGAGCCGGGCGATGCTGCGTTCGAAGCGAATGCGAAGGGTTTGCTCGATGGTTCCGTGAAGCTTGACGGCTTGGAGATTGACAATAATTTCCGTTGGACCATCATCAACGCGTTGAGCACGATCAACGCCATTGGCCAGAGCGACATCGACGCGGAACTTGCCAAGCGCGAAACCACTGAGAACCGTGAGTTCGCATTGGGTGCACGTGCGGTCGCAGGCATTGCGGAAGCCAAGGAATGGGCTTGGAACGAGGCTTTGCACAACGACGAGCTGACCAACATGCAGTTGGAATCCGTGGCCCGCGGCTTCGCATCCACTCCACGTGCCGACTTGGCTGAACCGTATGCGGCCAAGTATTTCGAGGTTGCTGACTGGATTTGGAAGAACAAGACCTTCCACATGGCTGAGGCTCTGCTGGAAGGCCTGTACCCGAGCTATGCCGATCCGGCCACGCTGGTGGATCTCGGTGATGCTTGGCTGGCTTCGCATGCGGACGCCGACAACGCGTTGCAGCGCATTGTGCGCGGCAATGTTGAATCGTCGCATCGCACGCTCAAGGTGCGCGATTTCAACGCGTCCCTCTGATGCCGTTCCTGACACCACTGCAGTAGTTGTTTTTGGTAGCTACTTTTGGTAACTGCATCTGATATCACTCTGTGATATTGCATCACAAGCCCGGACCGACGGCGTGACTTATCTCGCTGCCAGTCCGGGCTTGTTTGCTTCCAGACAAGCCATCCCAAACAAAAGCCAGTCCCATAACGGTTATGGACAGTGGATCTTTTGGGCCCATAATGGCCCAGTCGGTCGGAATCGGAGGATGGGAGTGAGATTGCAAGAAACTTGAGATTGCGGAAATCTCACGACATTGCATACTGCGGTTTGCCTGACATCACATACTGCGGTTTGCAGGTATCGCAACATGCTGTCGACTATTTCGTTGAATGGTGAACCCGTTGAGTACGATGGTGCACGGCAATATAACTTGAGATAGCGAGGACTTGAGACTCATGCCACGTATGTTCGGAACAGACGGTGTTCGAGGATTGGCGAATAGGGCTTTGACCGCACAGCTTGCGTTGGATTTGGGCGATGCTGCGGTGCGCGTGCTTGGCGATGACGGAGACAAAAGCGAATTCGACGGTCGTCGCCGTGCACTGGTCGGCCGCGATACTCGCGTTTCCGGCGATTTTCTTGCAGCGGCACTGTCCGCAGGCATGTCCGCAGGCGGATTTGACGTGATCGACGCGGGCATTATTCCAACTCCGGGTGTTGCATACCTGACTTCCGTGCTGAACGTGGAAATGGGTGCCGTGATTTCCGCATCCCATAATCCCATGCCCGACAACGGCATCAAATTCTTCGCACGTGGCGGTTTCAAACTGCCTGATACCAAAGAAGACGAAATCGAAAGCGTGCTCGGCCAGGATTGGGAACGCCCGACCGGTGCCGGCGTGGGCCGCATCAGCCACGACACGGCAACCGCAACCAACCTGTATATCGACCATCTGGTGTCCACCATCGCTCCCATCGGACCCGACAAGTCCCAGCCGACACCGCTGAAAGGATTGAAAGTCGTGGCCGACTGCGCCAACGGCGCCACCTCCGTGGTCGCGCCGGAAGCGTTGCGCCGCGCCGGAGCAGACGTGATCGTAATCAACGCTTCGCCAGATGGCTACAACATCAACAAGAACGCCGGATCCACACACCCCGAACAGCTGCAGGCCATGGTCAAGGCTTCCGGCGCCGATCTGGGTGTGGCCTTCGACGGTGACGCCGACCGTTGCCTCGCCGTGGACGAAGACGGCACCATGGTCAACGGCGATCAAATCATGGGCATTCTCGCACGCGCCAAGAAGAACGCGGGCAAGCTCAACCATGACACCCTCGTGGTAACTGTGATGAGCAACCTCGGCCTGAAACTCGCCCTGCGTTCCATGGGCATCAAAACCGTGCAAACCGGCGTGGGCGACCGTTACGTGCTTGAGGAAATGCTGCGCGGCGACTATTCGCTCGGCGGCGAACAGTCCGGACACGTGATCAACCGCGAATTCGCCACCACCGGCGACGGCACCCTCACCGCATTGACCCTATGCAACGAAGTGGTCAACTCCGGCAAAAGCCTCAAAGAACTCGCATCCGACTTCCCGCAACTGCCGCAAACCCTCATCAACGTGCCGAACGTCGACAAGCTCGCGGCCAAAACCAATGCCAAAGTGCAGGCGGCCGTCGAACACGAAGAGAAAATGCTCGGCGACACCGGCCGTGTGCTATTGCGCCCATCCGGCACCGAACCGCTTGTACGCGTCATGGCCGAAGCGGAAACCCAACAGCAGGCCGACGAGGTCTGCGACCGTCTCGCCAAAGTCGTAGCCGAAGAACTTGCCCTGTAACCAAACTGCCGATACACATCATTCGGCAATCCAAAATCCCGAACCAATACGCGAAGGAAACCCATGTTTGGACGCAACTCGAAAGTCAACCTCGAACTCAACCGCGAGGTTGAAAAACTCATCAAAACCGGCGGCAAGGAACAACTGCTCCCCATCGTGCAGGCAGGCGAACCGGTACTACGTCAGCAGACCGCAGCCTACGAAGGCCAGCTGAGCCGCAAAACGCTCGACAAACTCATCGAGACCATGCGCGTCACCATGATCGAAGCGCCGGGCGTAGGCCTTGCCGCAACCCAGATCGGTCTTGGACTGGCCCTCGCCGTGGTGGAAGACCATGTGCGTGACGACGATGACGATGATCCGCGTGAAGCGGCTGAATTCCCGTTCCATGTCATCATCAACCCCAGCTATGAGCCGATCGGCACCGAAACCCGAAGCTTTTACGAAGGCTGCCTGAGTTTCGACGGCTATCAGGCGGTACGCAAACGCTGGCTCGACATTACAGCCCGCTGGCAAGATGAAGACGGCAAACAGCACGAGGAGCATCTGCACGGCTGGCCGGCCCGCATCTTCCAGCACGAAACCGACCATTTAAGCGGTGAACTGTATATCGACAAGGCGGAAATCCGCAGCCTCGCCACCAACGAGAATCTTGAGGATTTCTGGTGCGACGATCCGGTTCCTAACGAAGCCGCAGCTGAACTCGGATTCGAGCTGTAAACCAGGGGGGGGGGGTACGTGCCGCTGTAAGCGCATAATGTGCGGCAAAGGCGTTGCGGAATCCAATCAACACGGAATCCGGTTGTTACGAATCCGATCGTTGCGGAAATCCGTGAATATCCAGCAGGGGGAGAGGCCTACGAGCCTCTCCCTTTTTTGTCATACCATCATTCTTTCGTCATGCCATCGTTCGTATATCCCGTGCGATGCGCGCACGCATCGCATTCCCCACGGCACACGCACGTATGTAAGTAACCATGTTTGCATTTCGCAAGATTATTTTTCGCAGCGTTATATCGCGTGATATTTTCAGCACCATCTGCGTCATCATCATGGCGAAACGATTTCGTACGTGACGTCGTACTACGTGCGCAACGCGCATGGACACAGTCAAGCATGGTATTTTTTGTGAACATAATCGTTTTTCGCAACATTAATTTCTTTCCTGTATTGAATCTAGCGGAATAAACGAATTTAAGATACGCTTTCGAATCTTGAAAAAAGGAGATTGCGCCATCCGAGAAGCAGTATGTTTTTCATGGGCGTCGACGTGTACTGCGCCCCCTCTCGGCTACCATGCAAAGTATGAACGAAGCAAAGACGGGCCGTTCCTGGCTTACTGAAGCCAAGCAAGACATCAACCAATGGTCGGCATCGATGCCAAAAAACGCCGACAACCAGCTTATCGACTGGCAGTGGGTCGCATCCCTCGACTTGGAACACGGCATTGGAGCCGCGCAAAGCCAAAGCATTGACCTGATTGCCGTATTGAACGCCGCCGATACCGCGCTTTTGCCGACTCCGGAGACAACGGATTCCATACAGGATTCGGTATTATCCGCCCAGCAGCTGCATAATCTGCTGAAAAAGGATCTGGCGGTACGCGACCGTCTCGAATCCATCATCGCGCAATGTAACACCGCTTTCATGACGGATTTCGACCGTTTGATCGCTTCTTACCGTTTGCCTCGTGCACTCGCATATGCGAACCGTCGGTTGTGCGACGAAATCGCCATGTTGCGTCGAATTGGCGTTGCGATGGGCTTGTGGACTATTACCGAAGAACGCCGGGAACGGGTGACGGTTCCCGTGCTGCAGCCTGTTGCCGGAACGGACAACCGTGTGAACCTCGACAATATTCAGGATCGCACCGCACAGATCGTCAATGGCCGTGCCGAACGTCGTGCCGCAGAACGTGAACAGAAGCGTGCCAGCGATTACGCCATGTCGCGCGCGAACTTGAGCGGGGTGACGAGTCCAGGAGGTTCGCGCGTGTTCGATTATGGGGCCCTTGACTCTACTGGCAAGGGTTCAGGCGCTTCTTTTGGCTCTTTTGGAAGTTCCGCTGACTCGGCGGAGGACGCGCAGTCTCGACGTTTGGCGGATTACAAAAAGTCGGATTGGCGTGACGCCTACCTCCCTGGACGTGACCTCGACACGGTGATGGGCATTGATATTGAAACCACAGGTACGGATCCGGCTCGCGTGTACATCATCGACGCCGGGTTTGAATTCATGAATATGATCTCGCCACGTCCGGCCGGCGAGCCCTCGGGCTACTGCTACGAACAGGGCTATTACGAGGCTGGCGACGCGTACGGCCAGGCGCGTCTTTCCTTCGGAGTTCCTGCGCAGAACGCACTGCTCGGCAATCCTCTGATTCTCGACCTTACCGGTATTGATGTGCGCGATCGTGCCGGCATGGACTTTCGTTTGTTTGACGAATGGCCCGAAGCACAGGTCGGATTGCTGCAACGGCTTGAACAGCAGCCGTACGTTGCACACAACGCCCGGTTTGAGCACAGCTTTTTCATGTTGAATGTTGCCGGATATGCGGAAAGCTATCGTGCTGGCAATATTACGATCATCGACACGTTGCCGATGAGCCGTCGTTGGGATGAGGGGTCGATTCCCGATGATGAGCATCCGTATGGCAATAACACGTTGGATGCGTATGCCAAACGTCAGGGTGCGTTGGACGCTTCCCAAAGCGAACGGCATCTTGGCTTGGAAGATACGCATATCATGCTGGTCGCCATGAAGCATCATCTTGGTGTGCTGCATGCCGAGGGTCGCGGGCCTTGGAGCGCAGCCGGAAGACCAGGCAATGGCGGTAAACGGTGCGGCAAGCGTTGGTAGGCGGAGTGTCTCGCAAATGTGAGGCAAGACGCAATCTGGATGGCATAACGCAAGCTGGATGGGCGAATTGACGCTGCTGAATGTGTGCCAAGCGTAATCGTGTTGTTTTCCCGCTGGATGTTTTGACTGCTGGTCGTCTTGTATTTGTTCTTTAGCCGTGCGCATTTACTCACTGCGGTTGCGACACGCCTGGGTGTTGGTTTGCGGTGGGTTTTTCCGATGGTCTTGTGCCGTGCGGTGGCGTTCGCCGCCCGTTTTCCCGTGTTTTCGACACGCCGGTGGATGCGTTGTTTTCCAATGGTTCGCGGGGTGTCCGTGAGGGTTCGGGTTGCGTGGATCGGCGGGTTCGTGTAAGTTTACTTCTCGCTGCTCGGCACGGCGGCCTCGCTTCTGGAGATTGGGGCGGCTTGCTGGTGCGGTGGTGGTTTGAGAACTCAAGAGCGTATTTGTACTACTTCTTTATAGTCAATGATTGCCAGTCCGTCTTACGGCCCGCGCGTGTTGTTCGCGTGTGGGTGCCGGGAGGCCGGTCAAACGGGACGGGGTTTTTGCGGACAGTCCGTTTTCCTTATAAACGGATGTCGATTTTCTTGTTTTTGAGAGTCACATGTTGGTTCTCTTCATGAAAGGTTTTTTTGTGGAGGGTTCGATTCTGGCTCAGGATGAACGCTGGCGGCGTGCTTAACACATGCAAGTCGAACGGGATCCCAGGAGCTTGCTCCTGGGTGAGAGTGGCGAACGGGTGAGTAATGCGTGACCGACCTGCCCCATGCACCGGAATAGCTCCTGGAAACGGGTGGTAATGCCGGATGCTCCATCACACTGCATGGTGTGTTGGGAAAGCCTTTGCGGCATGGGATGGGGTCGCGTCCTATCAGCTTGATGGCGGGGTAACGGCCCACCATGGCTTCGACGGGTAGCCGGCCTGAGAGGGCGACCGGCCACATTGGGACTGAGATACGGCCCAGACTCCTACGGGAGGCAGCAGTGGGGAATATTGCACAATGGGCGCAAGCCTGATGCAGCGACGCCGCGTGCGGGATGACGGCCTTCGGGTTGTAAACCGCTTTTGATCGGGAGCAAGCCTTCGGGTGAGTGTACCTTTCGAATAAGCACCGGCTAACTACGTGCCAGCAGCCGCGGTAATACGTAGGGTGCAAGCGTTATCCGGAATTATTGGGCGTAAAGGGCTCGTAGGCGGTTCGTCGCGTCCGGTGTGAAAGTCCATCGCTTAACGGTGGATCTGCGCCGGGTACGGGCGGGCTGGAGTGCGGTAGGGGAGACTGGAATTCCCGGTGTAACGGTGGAATGTGTAGATATCGGGAAGAACACCAATGGCGAAGGCAGGTCTCTGGGCCGTTACTGACGCTGAGGAGCGAAAGCGTGGGGAGCGAACAGGATTAGATACCCTGGTAGTCCACGCCGTAAACGGTGGATGCTGGATGTGGGGCCCGTTCCACGGGTTCCGTGTCGGAGCTAACGCGTTAAGCATCCCGCCTGGGGAGTACGGCCGCAAGGCTAAAACTCAAAGAAATTGACGGGGGCCCGCACAAGCGGCGGAGCATGCGGATTAATTCGATGCAACGCGAAGAACCTTACCTGGGCTTGACATGTTCCCGACCGTTCCAGAGATGGGGCTTCCCTTCGGGGCGGGTTCACAGGTGGTGCATGGTCGTCGTCAGCTCGTGTCGTGAGATGTTGGGTTAAGTCCCGCAACGAGCGCAACCCTCGCCCTGTGTTGCCAGCACGTCATGGTGGGAACTCACGGGGGACCGCCGGGGTCAACTCGGAGGAAGGTGGGGATGACGTCAGATCATCATGCCCCTTACGTCCAGGGCTTCACGCATGCTACAATGGCCGGTACAACGGGATGCGACACGGCGACGTGGAGCGGATCCCTGAAAACCGGTCTCAGTTCGGATTGGAGTCTGCAACCCGACTCCATGAAGGCGGAGTCGCTAGTAATCGCGGATCAGCAACGCCGCGGTGAATGCGTTCCCGGGCCTTGTACACACCGCCCGTCAAGTCATGAAAGTGGGTAGCACCCGAAGCCGGTGGCCTAACCCTTCGTGGGATGGAGCCGTCTAAGGTGAGACTCGTGATTGGGACTAAGTCGTAACAAGGTAGCCGTACCGGAAGGTGCGGCTGGATCACCTCCTTTCTACGGAGTTTTTTTTCAGGACGCCGGCTTGGCGTCCGTCGTGCGGCCCATGCGTCGGGAACGGTTCCCGGTTTCGCGTGGGCGTGCTGGTGTGGAAGAGATCGTTGGCTTCGCGGGTTCCTTTTGTGGGTCCGGGGAGTGGTGCGGATATGCTTTTGGGTTCCCGGACCGCCACCCGCGACTTGGTCGCGCGCGGTTTTCCGGGTGTCCCCTTGGGGCGGTCGGCCGGCCGGTGTGCCGTGTCCGGATCGTTTCTTGGGTGCGTGGTGGTTTGAGAACTGGATAGTGGACGCGAGCAATGCGATGGCATGTTTCTTGCCGTCGTTTGCTTTATCGCGATTTCGCCAGGCTCTTCTTTTTGGAGTCTGGTTTCGAGATCGATCGTTTTGTGATCATTGTTTACAGTGTGATGATCTGTCGTCTGGCGTGGAGAAGCTTATCATCAGGTTTTTTCGGGGCGTGTGCCGCCCTGAAGGGCGTATGGTGGATGCCTTGGCAGACAGTACCGATGAAGGACGTTTGAGGATGCGATAAGCCTCGGGGAGCCTCCAACATGGCTTCGATCCGAGGATTTCCGAATGGGGCAACCCGCCGGCCGTCATGGGCCGGCACGGAACCGTGTTGTTCCGGGGGTACGCAGGGAAGTGAAACATCTCAGTACCTGCAGGAAGGGATACTCCGTGAGTAGTGGCGAGCGAAAGCGGATCAGACCAAACCATGGGCGCGTGATACCCGTCGGGGGTTGCGTTCGTGGTGTTGTGGGAGCGTGTGTCCCGGTTCCGACGGACCGGGCGGGAGTCATAAAACGGCTTGCCAGGGGAACAGGCTTGAAGGCCTGGCCGCAGAGGGTGCCAGCCCCGTACCTGGAAGCTTGCCGTCTTCCGATCATGCGTCCCAAGTAGCGCGGGCCTCGTGGAATCCCGTGTGAATCGGCCCCGACCGTGGGGTAAGTCTAAGCATACCTGTCTGACCGATAGCGTACCAGTACCGTGAGGGAAAGGTGAAAAGCACCCCGGGAGGGGAGTGAAAGAGTTCCTGAAACCGTGCGCCTACAATCCGTCGGAGCCTCCTTGTGGGGTGACGGCGTGCCTATCGAAAAATGAGTCTGCGAGTCAGTGGTGCGTGGCGAGGCTAACCCGTCGTGGGGGAGCCGTAGCGAAGGCGAGTCTCAAAAGGCGTTTTGAGTCGCGTGCCCTGGACCCGAAGCGGGATGATCTAGCCCTGGGCAGGTTGAAGCGCGGGTAAGACCGCGTGGAGGACCGAACCCACCTGGGTTGAAAACCGGGGGGATGACTTGGGGCTAGGGGTGAAAGGCCAATCAAATTCCGTGATAGCTGGTTCTCTCCGAAATGCATTTAGGTGCAGCGTCGGTTGATTGCATCGCGGGGGTAGAGCTACTGGATGCTTGCGGGCCCGTGTGGGGTACCAATAGCAGCCAAACTCCGAATACCGTGGATGTGTATTCCGGCAGTGAGTCGGCGGGGGATAAGCTCCGTCGTCGAGAGGGAGACAGCCCAGATCGTCGTCTAAGGTCCCGAAGCGTGTGCTAAGTGGGAAAGGATGTGGAGTCGCATAGACAGCCAGGAGGTTGGCTCAGAAGCAGCCATCCTTGAAAGAGTGCGTAACAGCTCACTGGTCTAGTGGTTCCGCGCCGACAATGTAGCGGGGCTCAAGCACACCACCGAAGACGCGGCAACGGCCTTTGTGGCTGTTGGGTAGGAGAGCGTCCCCCGAGGGGCGAAGCGGCGGCGCAAGCCGGCCGTGGACTTCGGGGGAGTGAGAATGCAGACATGAGTAGCGAGAGACGGGTGAGGATCCCGTCCGCTGGATGACCAAGGGTTCCGGGGCCACGTTCGTCGTCCCCGGGTGAGTCGGGTCCTAAGGCGAGGCCGACAGGCGTAGTCGAATGGATGAACGGGTGGATATTCCCGTACCGGCAGCGAACCGCAAGAGCCGAACGGATGAGTACTAACCTCCGGTCGCGTGGCGTCGTTCCCTTCGGGGTTCGGGGCGCGCGGTCGTTGGGAATGTAGTCCTGGTAGGTTAGCGCACAGGGGTGACACGGAATGGGAGCCGGCCGCGGAGGTGGTTTTCCGTGGTCAAGCACGCAGCCCGTCCCATAGGCAAATCCGTGGGACATGTAGGGTGAGGTGCGATGATGGGCGCCTTTTTGGCGCGATATCCGGTGGTCCAGGCCGTCGAGAAAAGCCTCGGCGCGAGGGGCGTTGCCGCCCGTACCCCAAACCGACACTGGTGGTCAGGTAGAGAATACCAAGGCGATCGAGCGAATCCTGGTCAAGGAACTCGGCAAATCACTCCCGTGCCTTCGGTATAAGGGAGACCCCTGATGGTGATGGAACTCGCTTCCGGAGCTTTCGGGGGTGGCACAGACCAGGGGGTAGCGACTGTTTACCAAAAACACAGGTGCATGCGAAGGCGCAAGCCGCTGTATATGCACTGACGCCTGCCCGGTGCCGGAAGGTTAAGAGGATCCGTCAGCCCTCGGGCGAAGCGGTGAATTCAAGCCCCGGTAAACGGCGGTGGTAACTATAACCATCCTAAGGTAGCGAAATTCCTTGTCGGGTAAGTTCCGACCTGCACGAATGGCGTAACGACTTCCCCACTGTCTCGACCAGGAGCTCGGCGAAATTGCAGTACGAGTAAAGATGCTCGTTAAGCGCAGAAGGACGAAAAGACCCCGGGACCTTTACTATACCTTGGTATTGGCGTTAGGCGCGGATTGTGTAGCATAGGCGGGAGGCTTCGAAGCGGTGGCGCCAGCCATCGTGGAGCCGCAAGGTGAAATACCGCTCTGTTCTCGTTTGACGTCTCACCTCGAACAGTGATCCTGTTCAGGGACAGTGCCTGGCGGGTAGTTTAACTGGGGCGGTTGCCTCCCAAAGAGTAACGGAGGCGCTCAAAGGTCCGCTCAGCCCGGTTGGCAATCGGGTTTCGAGTGTAATCGCACAAGCGGGCTTGACTGCGAGGACGACGGTCCGGGCAGGGACGAAAGTCGGAGATAGTGATCCGGTGCCGGCGCACGGGCGCGGCATCGCTCAACGGATAAAAGGTACCCCGGGGATAACAGGCTGATCATTCCCAAGAGTCCATATCGACGGGATGGTTTGGCACCTCGATGTCGGCTCGTCGCATCCTGGGGCTGGAGCAGGTCCCAAGGGTTCGGCTGTTCGCCGATTAAAGCGGCACGCGAGCTGGGTTCAGAACGTCGTGAGACAGTTTGGTCTCTATCCTCTGCGCTCGTTGGAATCCTGAGGAGGCCTGCCCATAGTACGAGAGGACCTGGGTGGACGGACCTCTGGTATGCCGGTTGTCGCGCCAGCGGCATGGCCGGTTGGCTACGTTCGGGAGGGATAACCGCTGAAAGCATCTAAGCGGGAAGCCTGCTCCAAGATTAGGATTCCTTGACGCTCCTCGGAGCGTCCGAAGCCCGCATGTTGAACACGTGTTCGATAGGCCGGGGGTGGAAGTCCCGCGAGGGATGGAGCCGACCGGTACTAACGGGCGAACGCGGCACACTTTCCGATCCATGTCTGGTGGGTTGGGTCTCGTCCTGTGGTGGTTCTTCTCGTTGGATGGCGGGGAATGCTGTTTCCTGTGGTCACAATGACGATGATCGGTAAGGCGTTTGATTTGCTTCGCGTCCGTTGTCCGGTTCCCGGACCGCCACGATCGGAATCGTGGTCGGTTCCGTTTGCCGGCCGATCCGTGTGGTCGGCCGTTCAGAGTGGTTTTGCGGTGGTCATGGCCCAGGTGAGACGCCCGGTCCCTTTCCGAACCCGGAAGCTAAGGCCTGGCTGCGGCGATGGTACTGCACTCGAGAGGGTGTGGGAGAGTAGCGCGCCGCCGCATTCAACTTGAGGGGGTTCCCGTCGAGCTTCGGCTCCGGAACCCCTTTTTTTTTGTTTTCTTCCGGTGTCCGTTTCCCGCAGCGTGCGGGAGGCTTTTCCTGTTCCCGGTCGGCTCAGTCTGTTTTGGGCTTCCAAAGGGAATTTTTGTTATTCCACAAAGACTTCTGGTGAACAGATATTTTTTTGGAACGTGCTTTTGACACGGTATATGATACGGTTTGCTGAATACGGTTTGTGGAACGGAATCGGTAAGGATGGTAACGATGTTCCTGAACATCGATCAGCAGCTTGCACGATGTGAACGAGTTATTCGGCAACGCGTCCGCCCACATATTCATCGCACCATAGAGCCTCTCTCCATTGAAGCCTTTGACATTCCCGGAGAGCCTATGCCTGCGACAGAGTTTTTCGTACATGAATCCAAAGGCGATGTGCCATTCCGACCGTTCGCTGTAGGTTCCGTATGGGGAACCACTTGGGGTACCACTTGGTTTCGGCTGAGAGGAAAACTGCCAATGGGATATCCGAAAAGCAAGCCCTTGGAACTGTCTATTGATTTAGGTTGGCTTGATCATTCGGTAGGTGGACATGTTGAAGGCATGGTCTATCGGTCGGATGGCACGGTTCTCAAAGCATTGCATCCACGCAATCGCTGGGTGCCGTTCATTGATGCTGATGGAACGTGTCATATGGCAATCGGGAACGATGGCATGTTCACCGTGTATGTTGAAGCGGCCTGCAATCCGCTGATACTCGGTATCACCACTTTCGATGAAACCGGGCTGGGGGATCATGCCACTGGAAAACCTGAGATGCAATATGTATTCCGAGCCGCTGAACTAACCGAATACGATGAACGCTTCGAAGAATACCACTTGGATTTAGATGCTATCCAAGGATTGATGAAAACTTTGCCGGATAAGGAATCCACACGCTATTACCAGCTAGCCAAGGCTTTGCAACGTTCTTTGAATATCTTTGATGAACAGCATTCGGATACCGTTGTCGAAGCACGTGAAGCGTTGTCTGAAGTGCTGTCTAAGCCGGCTAACGCTTCCGCTTTGCATGTCAGTGCGGTCGGACATGCTCATATCGATTCCGCATGGTTGTGGCCGGTGCGTGAGACCCGCCGCAAAGTGGCACGCACCGTATCGAATGTGCTCGCATTGATGGATAAGTATCCTGATTTCACATACGCGATGAGTTCGGCGCAACAGTACGCCTGGCTTGAACAGGACCATCCGGACCTATTCGTCCGCATGCTGCAACGTATTAAACAGGGACGGTTCATTCCCGTGGGCGGCATGTGGGTTGAGTCTGATGGCAATCTCCCAGCCGGAGAATCATTGATTCGCCAGATTGCCTATGGCAAACGGTATTTCCGTGAACATCTGGGAGCTGAACCACATGGCATCTGGTTGCCAGATAGTTTCGGTTATACGGGTGCATGGCCTCAGATCGCGCGAAGGGCCGGATATGACTGGTTTCTTACGCAGAAAATTTCATGGAACGATACCACTGAGTTTCCACACCACTCCTTCCAATGGGAGGGCATCGACGGTACGCGTATCCTTACGCATTTTCCGCCTTCTGATACTTATTCGGCTTGTGTAACTGCGGAAGAACTTATGTATACGGAACACAATTTCCGTGATAAGGATCTTTCCGATTGCGCCCTTATGTTGTTCGGTTATGGTGATGGCGGCGGCGGTCCCACGCGTGAGATGCTGGGCCGTCTGAAACGCTTTCATGATCTTGAGGGTTTACCTAAAGTCGAAACCAGTGGGCCTGACGAACTTTTCGATATGATACGCAAGCAGATTGTAGACGAGGCAGGTGAAGAAAGTCCAATATGGCATGGTGAGCTTTATCTGGAGCTGCATCGAGGTACGCTTACCTCCCAGCAAGAGATGAAGCGCGGATGTCGTAACGAGGAAACGTGGCTACGGGCGGTGGAGTATTTGTGCGCCGCCGCGGCCATTGCCGACTCATCCTACACGTATCCAACCGACGAACTTGACGATATTTGGAAAACGCTGCTGCTCAACCAGTTCCATGACATCCTTCCCGGCTCCGCAATCGCATGGGTGCATCGTGAAGCCCGTGCGGATTATGCGCGTGATATCAAACGACTTGAAATGATTGCTGATTCGGCATGTGCGGTACTGCGTTGCGCCAGACCGGACGCTCCTGTGCTGGAACGTGCGCGAATCGCAGAATATCGGGTCGATGGCAACGCATGGAGGGCGGTTCCCGCCGAACCTGTGGCTGGTACGCAAGTTTCGTTGACCCATACCGCTACAGGAGGTGTCATCCTGTCCAATGGTCTTGTCGAGACCGTCATCGAGCCTGACGGCACCGTTTCATCTTTGAAGGATGTTCAGGCTGGCCGTGAGCTCGTCCCCGATGGCATGAGGCTTGGCTCTTACGAATTGCTGAAAGACGAGCCGTCCGTTTGGGATGCTTGGGAGATTGAGCGTGATGCGTTTCTTCGTTATGAAATCTTGGCGAGTGGCTGCATCATTTCCGCGGAAACAGGGGATGACGAGGCCTATGTGGTTGTGCGCACCAAATTTGGTCAGAGCCGTATCGACACTACGATAACGTTGCGTAGTGAAGCCAAACAGCTTGATTTTGCCGCTCACGTCGACTGGCATGAGCGGGAGCGTTTCCTCAAAGTCGGTTTTCCGTTGTCTGTTGTTGCGTCCATCGCGCAGTACGATTGCCAATATGGTCTGATTGAGCGGCCGATACATCGCAACACTCCTTCTGACGAAGCGAAATACGAAAGCTGCACGCGTCGTTTTGTACGTTTCAACGAGCCGGGTTATTCCGTAGCGATTGCCAACGGTTCCATATATGGTTCCGATGTGACGTCCATCGCCACGAATGGATCTACCGGTCGTGTGAACGGTACGATGTTCCGACTGTCGTTACTATCCTCACCGGCGTTTCCGGATCCAAAAGAGGATATCGGACCGCATGATTTTCAATGGTCCGTCATACTCGACGCGAGTCTGGCCCGTACCCTTCACGCAGCAGCGGAGCTTAATGCGCCGATAATTGGCAATGTTCCTGTATTCGATCCTTTAGTATCTTTGGAAACCGTGTCTGGCATGCCAATCATCGATTGGGTGAAATTGGCTGATGATGGTTCGGGAGATCTTGTAATACGACTGTATGAGGCCGCGGGAGGCCATGCCGAAGCCATGCTGCATCTGACGGAAGCGATTGGTGGTGGCCTGATAAGAGAAACCGATGTTATGGAAGGCGACGGATTGCCCGAGGATTTGCCGATTTGTCTCGAATCCCGCGAACCGATGCTTGCCCAAGGCGCCCATATTCATCTCGCCCCGTTCCAGTTGGCCACGCTGCGTATCTCGCACTACTGACTCCGATATGAAATACGCAGCATGGAGGCAATATTGGAGACAATATGAAAAAGCAGGTGTGCGATTGTGCCCGGTCGCCGTGGAGTACAATCGCACACTTGTTGATGCGATACGTTTTTGCCTACAGTGTGAGTGAGGAATGGAGCGCGGCACGTTTGGAATGCGCTCAGCGCATCATCCGAACGGGGATTGCATCCGTTGACCGTTGTCCAGCCGGAATACAACATGATGAACCGGCATATCGGCTGAACGTAGGATGCGTATGGCTGAGGGCTGAGGTGAGTTTCTTTGCCTTATCTCTCAGCCTTGTTGGCTCTTAGCTCTTAGTCTTGCCATGCCTGAAGTTTCAGATGATTGAGTGCGGTGTTGGGGTCATATGTGTCATCTAAACGTTCCTGATACATCGCAATCAATTCGTCGCGACGTCCTAGTGCTTCCAAAGCGGCCTCTCGAATCGTCTCCCACTCGTAGGGAACCACTTCTTCGGGGAACATCATCGTGACCTGATTAGGTTTGTCTCGCAATACCAGATCGACAAAATTGAGTAGATCCTGCCACCGTTCCGAAGCGATCAATCGCGCCGCATATGCATCGGCGAGCGGTTCGGAAGTATGATTGTCACGTAGGAAACGATCAGCCTCATCAATGTCACCGCTAATCCGCAGCAAGTCATGCCGCAAAAACTGTACGGCATGATCGAATTGATTCTGCGCGGCCTGCGCAATCTCCTTTTCCGAAAGCAAAGCAGGATCAAGCATCGCGAGATTATTCAAATCTTCTGCGGATAAGGAATCATCGTCTTCAAACAAACTCAAATCGGTTTTCGCTTGCGCAACAGGCTGCGAATCAGTTTGTATGTCGCGGCTGTTGGAATCATCTGCCGAGTTTGACAACATCGAAGCAGACGAGGCGAAATCACTCATCGTGGCAATGCCCTTATTCAACGCATCGTAAGCGAACATGCGAGTATCATCCCACTGTGCGAACGACAATCCGCAGGAAAGCAGTTCCACCATCTGCATGGCGTTGAGTCGAAAATCCTCATTGCAAGCCACCTGTGTGATGATATTCAGCGCCTGCTCGCCGGTCATGGGGTCCGCATTGCATGCCACCGCATCCATGTATACGCGCACGGTCTGAATCAGATCCTTCAGATAGTCGAAACCCTCGTTGTCGCGGTCGGCTACATTGCCGACGAACCGTGCGGTCATTTCCACGGCCTTGGCGAGGTTGCCGACCGCATCAAGCCAACGTGTGCTGGCCACTGCATTGCCGACCACCGCGTCCACACCGGACAATGCCTGCGAATCCAGTGAAAACGTCGGCATGTCGATGCGTGGGATTTCCACGCCAGTGTCAGTGCGTTCCGCGGTAGGCACCATGGATGCGAGAGCGTCGAAATACCATTGCATAGGCATATTGATGACCGTGTCCGCGTCGGAAAGATTGGCGACCGGCACATCGTTACGTTGGTCGGAGCCTTCTCGACTGGCTTCGCGTATCATGTGGTTCCACAGGAAGGTCGGTCCGTCGAATTCGTTGGAACTGAGCCATCCGTTGTTGACGTAATCGGTGAGATCGTCGGCATCCTGCCTGCGATTGAAGCTGCCCTGTCCAGAATCCATTGCATGCCTTTCCATTGCGCATCTAGGTGAGGCGGTGTTGCTGGTTGAATATGTCTTATCGGTTCGCTACTGACGCCCAAGCCTATAGCATGATATGGCGCTTGTGTCGAAAGTTCCAGTTTCGATGCATGAAACATTCTGTGAAACACTTCTGCGCTTATTATGAGCTCTTGGTCGTGATTGCGATTCGTGCCGTTGCCGCTGTCTCCGTGATTCGAGATAAGTTGGGTGTCCTGGCCGGTAGAATTGCGATTGTTGTTGCATACGTCACGTAGTCGCGGCGTATTCCGTGGACTTAGGCGGTCCATAAAGGCCCGTTATGGTCAGGTAAGAAAGAGAATTACCTATGAAGGTTGCAAGTGGCAATGTCCTGTGGCGGCAGCGTAAGCGTAATTGGTGCCGTACGCCATTCACATTCACCGTATACACGCTTACCGATCGGGAATTGAGCGTCAAAACCGGTATCTTGAATGAGAGATTCAACCTGATCAAGCTGTTTCGTATCGTTGACATCAGTGTGGAGCGTACGTTCCTGCAGCGTATCTTCGGTATGAGCACGCTTGTGCTGGATACGCGTGACCAGTCGTCTGGCAACGGCGTGGTGGCACTGAAGAACGTGGTTAACGGTTTCGAGGTGCGTCAGGTGCTGCAGGAGGCTGTGGATGCGTCCCGGAAGGAGAATGGCATGTCCGCTCGTGAGTTCCTCGGAGGACCGGGTGGACGGGAATTTGGTCCTGGTTCAGATGGTCTGGATGTCGACGGTCTTGATGCGGGTGCCTATGCAGGCGGTCAGTAAGCTGTAGCGGCGCGAAATGAGTCGATGAAGGTGGTTTGCGCATATGTTCGATATATGTGCAAACCACCTTGTCGTTTGGGTTGTCTGTTTCGGAATGGTTTTGTGCGCGAGAACTATTCGGGCGATCCCGATCAGTACTTGTTGGCGCCGGAGCCGATGAAGTTCACTTGGAAGCCACGGTGGTAGTGCAGGAACATATCCGCGCCGTAGCGATCGACCGGACGATGCGTGAATAGCATGCGGATGGCGAAGGCGGTCTGCACGTCTTCGGGCAGATTCATGAATTCCTTATGCGCGTCCCAATAGGGATTCATGGTGATGGCCGCGTCCGGTACGTAGGCGTAGCCGTAGCCGTCCTCGTTCACGTAGCCCATGAACGGCAGATCCCAGGCGTTATGCTCGGTAAGCGCTTGTTTGAAGTCTTCGACTTTGGCGAGTGCCTCGTCGCTGATGCCGAGGCTCTTGGCGACTTTATTGGCTGCGGTGGTCTTCGCCTCGGCGTCTTGGCTGAACATGTTGAGATCTACGGTGATGATGGGTTTCTTATCGGCCATGGCTTTGTCCTTTTACCTTGTATCTGTGAACATGAGTAATGTTTGTTTTTGTGTTCTCTTTAGATGAAAAGCGAACATGTGTAGTGGATAGTTTTTCTGTCCATGAATAACGATATCACGATTGATGGGCGTTGAAATCGCTGAAAATAAGCTATATCTGTGGTTGTGTGCGCTAATTCGTTGCAATGTAGGCGATCTGCCATGGGGTAAAAGAAATGGAAAAATATAACATTGAGCGTGTTCTTTTTATTTTGGAAATTCGTGTTGCTCTAGTGTTCATATGAACATGTGTAGTTGATTATGGTCTGTGTGAATGCGTCTGATTTTGATAAGTCGCGTTTTTGCCGCGTGACAGACTCTTCTCACGCGATCGTGCGAACGACAGATAATATGAAACCGGAAAGCAGCGCATCGATGAGTGGGGAATCGTAGTGTCCGTCCATGGTGTTCGTTGATGCTATTTTCTGGCGAGATTCATTGTGGAAAGCAATCGCACTGTTTCCCGGTCGGCGAGCGCCCAATCCAAAGAGGATATTTCGGAAGGGACCAGCCAACGCATCTCGTGATGCTCGGTCAGGTGGGGAGTGCCGTTCAGTAAATGGCAGATGAATGATGTCAACACAACGGTGCCGATGATGCGAGGATCGCTGGCGGGGCTGGTCAACTACTGTCATGGCTTTCTCCTGATTGGTGAATCAGATCCAGGATACAACGCGTCTCAAGGAAGAGGGGTGCGAAACTAGGACAAAAACGACAGGGGGTATCGGGTTGGCGAAAACGACCACATGGCCATAAAACATGGCGTATTTCGAAAGAGGGGCATGATTTCGCTGGAATTGTCGTCACTCCTACTTGCACTGCTGCGTGAACCGGCAATTTGGAAAACCGGTGCAACCGTAGAACTTGCGCGACGGGTCGGAGCCGGCATGCCGCAATCGCAAGGCTTCGCCGCAATTCGGGCATTGCGGAGGAAGCTTGACTCCTCGGAAAATGTTCGGACAGATCTTGCTATGCAGTTCATACATGAATCGCGACGGGCGGGTCTGATCCACGATGAAGAACAGTTTCTTCTTGCATCGGGTCATCGCCACGTAGAACAGTCGACGTTCCTCCGCATGCGGCATCCGTTCCACTTCCGGCAGCAGCAGACCGAGCAGCGGCTCTTCGGGAATCGTACTTGGGAAGCCTTTCAAACCGCCGGAACAGCACAGCAGAAAAACGAAGTCGCGTTGTAGACCCTTGGATTTATGCGCGGTCATGAACTCGATATCCATCTTTGGCTTCTCAAGGAACACAATGCCACCAGTGTGCTCGTCAATCTGGAACAATCCGTCGCGATCGTTGCGTGACAGCAGATTCAGATCGCTTTTGTAACGTCCCAGCATAAGTACTGACGCGGTTTTCGGCAGCTTGCGTAACTGCTCGATGATCGCGTCGAAGCGCTCCTCCTGCGTGGCGCCGCCAAGCGCCTTCAACGAATAATCCTTCTTATCGGATGGATTGTGCAAATGCTTGACATACAGGCTTTTGTCCTGCATGACGAACGCGCCGCTCGCGTCGATGAGACTCTGTCGGAATCGTCGCGTGGTGGTGATCTGGAACATGCGCGTTGGGCCCCAAGTGTGCCAAATTTCGGCGAAATCAAGGATGAGATGAATGTCGCTGCCGGCGAAACGGTAGATTGACTGCCAGTCGTCGCCCACGCAGAACAGCGTGAAATCGCTCTGCTCGCCGCAATGCGCGGATCAGTTCGTAGCGCGGTCGCGACATGTCCTGGTATTCGTCGATGAGCACGTACTTGTATGGATGACGGTAGGCGCCGCGCTGTATGCAGCGGATGGCGTCGGTGATCATGCCAGGAAAATCAATGCCATGCGTCGTGCGGAAATTGCTGATGTACGCGTTGTAGAGGGGCTCGATGAGTTGCAACATCTCGCGATTGCGGCCGACGTTTTTGCCGCCGCTGCGTTCGTTGAGCTCGCGCATACCGTCGATACCGATGCTGTTCTGACGCATATGCTGGATGATGGTCTGCGCGTTTTCGATGAGATTCTGCTTGTACTGGTTGAAGCCGTAATCATCCGTCGGCAGCTGGAAATCCTCGCTTTTCGCGGCTTTGCCGTATTTGCCGAGCAGTTCCTTCGACATGAGTTTGAATGCCAGCAGACGGTAGCCGATGTTTTTCGAAAGCAGTTGCTCGAATGTGTTGCGGACCACCGTGTTCGACGTGTGCCCGTCGATGATGGGACGGTTGGCGATGGTGGCCGCGCGGCAGATTTCCAAGCCGAGACTGTGGAACGTGCATGCGCGGATCGTTTTGCCGGTGCTTGCCATGATACGTTGCGACATGTCGCCCGCGGACGCCTTGGTGAACGACAGTACGAGAATTTCTTCAGGGGCGGCGCGCTTCGTGGCGAGCAACCATGCGATATAGCCGACGATAGTAGTGGTTTTGCCGGTTCCCGCACCTGCAAGCACCAGCGTATTGTGACCAGCTCCGGCGATGGCACTGATCTGCTCGTCGCTTAAATCATGCTTTTCGATTTTACCGATGATATTCCGCGTCCGCTCAATCTGATCGGCGGGAAGCAACGGTTGCGGCATAAGCTTCTGCGCCGGTTGTGAATTGGCATGAGATTGCGCTCGCGAACGATTCGTTGTGACGGAAGTATTGCGAGCTGTGGTTTGTGTTTGCGCGCGGTATGACGATCGCGCCAATTGTGATGATTGGGATGGCTGCGTAGGCTGTTGCGCTTGACGTGATTGTGCGGTGGACTTGCGTTGCGTCGTCTGCTGTTGCGTGGGCTTGGGAACGTTTTGCTGAGCGGTCCTGAGGACGGGCTGAGTCGCCGGTTTGGAGACAGACGGTTCTCCACCAAGTGCGTTCATGAACTTGCTCAGCAATCCCATAATGCTCCTCCTCAACCAGTGCAAGGAGAAATTATATGTGCTGCCGATGAATGTTCCAGCGTCGGCTGTTTGAGCGGAATCGCAATTCACCGACGCTGAAACTAATATTGGAGCTCAACGTTCGAAGGGGTAGGTGAGGTTCCAGTCGCGGCGCAGCGAATCCATGAGTTCCATAATGCGCAGGGTGTCGGCGTGGGGCATTTCCTCGCATTCGGTGCGACCGTCGATTACGGCCTGTGCGGCGGCCGCCACCTCGTACTCATAGCCGGTGAGCTGCGCGGGAACATCGTAATGTGCAACAATCGTATGATTGCCGTCATACACGTCAATCGCCTCAACATTATTAATGTTCTGGCACACCATATAACCATCGGTTCCCCACACGGATCCCATGCGGTCGCTATGGCATAGAATCGAACTTTGCGCGGTCGCCATTACACCGTTCTCGTAATAGAACGTCATGGAATTATGCGCATCCACACCGGTTTTGTACGCTCGCATCGACGATTCAATGCGAGCGATCGGCGCATTATGCATGATCATGTCGATGAAATTGATTGGATATACGCCAACATCCAACAATGCGCCACCGGCAAGCGCGGGATCAGTGATTCGCGCCTTCGCTGTGGTGGGATAACACAGGTTCGCATCGATCGCCTGTATTTCGCCAATCGCACCGGAGGCGAGAATCTCATCGATAATGGCGCGAGATGGCATGTATCGCGTCCAAATCGCTTCCGCGCACAGCATGCCGGTTTCTTTTGCAACGGCTAACATCTCACGGGTCTGTGCCGCATTCGCGCCGAACGCTTTCTCCACCAGCACACCCTTGCCGGCTTTCATGCACAATATCACCTGTTCCGCATGCAGATTGTGCGGCGTGGCGATGTACACCAAGTCCACGTTCGGATCGGTCACAAGTTCCTCATATGAACCGTATGAAACCGGAAAGCCGTATTTCGTGGCGAAATCAGCCGCACGTCCCGCATCTCGTGCGGCGACAGCATACGGTTCAACCAAATCCGCATAACGGCTGTCCGCGGCCATTTTCACCAACGTGTCAGCCATATGTTGTGCGATCCGGCCTGCGCCGAGAATCGCGACACGAATACGAGCCATATCAAACCCCATCTTTCGTAAACTGTCTGAATAGTGTTATTCATTTATATTGCTGCGTTGCAAGTTCCAGCGTACGCCATGCGTGATCGCAACGCGCGTTGATCCGTATCCCACTTGCATCGCATTTGTCCGGATGTTTTTCCGATTTGCCGTATTTTGCCAGATCTTGCCATAATGGTGTGCTGTGGCAGCGCAGGAACACGTTAAGAAGACCGGAAAACCTCGGAAATCCGCACAAATAGAGAAATATGAGCGTGGCACGAGAAGCTACATCATGTCGCATATCCGAGGCAAAGACACATCCATCGAAATGATGGTACGCAGTTTTCTTTTTTCGAAAGGCCTACGATTCCGCAAAAACGACAAGCGGTATCTAGGGCATCCCGATGTGGTGTTGCCGAAATACCGCACGATGGTGTTCATCAACGGATGTTTCTGGCATATGCATGAAAACTGCCCGAAAGCCACACGTGTACCGAAATCGAATGTGGAATTCTGGAGTGCGAAACTGCTGCGCAACCATGAACGAGATGTCAGACAGCATGCCGAACTTGAAGCGATGGGCTGGAAAGTGATTGTGGTGTGGGAATGTGAGCTCGCCAAAAAAGTGCGTGAGGAACGGTTGGAGAGACTGTACTGCGAAATCGTCGGAGTGTGACTCTTACCGCTGGCGCATGATGCTTGTGATCCCAGCTTTACGTGACATGTGATTTTCTGTTTTCGAAACGAGGCGTAATGGCAGTGAGACGGTGTTCGTGATTTGTCGCGTCTGAAGAATACAAACGAACTATGGGAAATGCTGAGAACAGCGCGCTGCCGCAGATGTCGCACCGCGCCCAGATTGCTAATCCGTTCCGTGCCATGGTGTTTGGTGCGATGGCCGACGAGATGATCGCTGCAGGCACCGATGTGGTCAAGTTGAGCTTGGGGGAGCCGGATTTCGGTGCTCCACCCGCAGTGCGTGATGCAATGCGCGAACAGTATGATGGCCGTCCATTGCCATATACCGCTGCAATGGGCTTGCCGGAATTACGTCAGGCGATTTCCGATTTCTACAAGGAACGTCACCATGTGGACGTCGATCCGAAACGTATTGCAATCACGGCCGGAGGTTCCACGGCACTGCTGCTTGCCGCCGCATTGACGGTGAACGAGGGTGACGAGGTGCTGATCGCCGACCCGTCGTATCCGTGCAATCGCGAACTGGTCCGCGCGTTCGGCGGCAAAGTCGTGGACGTGCCGACGAACGCAGCCACCCGATTCCATCTCACGCCGGAACTGTGCCGCGAATACTGGTCGGATCGCACCAAAGCGGTGATGATCACCTCGCCGTCGAACCCGACCGGTACCACCATCGCCTTCGACACCCTGAAATCCGTGTGCGACCTGGCGAAAGAACGCGGCGCATGGCGCATCGTCGACGAAACTTACCTTGACCTGGCCGACCGCGAACCGGACGGTTCTGACGTGAAATCCGTGCTCGCCTGCGATCCGGACGCCATCGTCTGCTCCAGCTTCTCCAAGTTCTTCGGCATGACCGGCTGGCGCCTCGGTTGGATGGTCGTGCCTGAATACGCGCTCGAAGCCATGGATGACCTCGCCACCAACTTCTTCCTGTGCGCGCATACGCCCACCCAGCATGCGGCGCTCGCGTGCTTCGCTTCGGAAACGTTGGCCGTGTGCGAGGAACGCCGTCAGGAACTACTGGAACGCCGCCGCATCGTGGTAGACGGTCTGGCTGAAATTGGACTGCCGTTGGAAGTTGAACCGAACGGTGCGTTCTACGCGTACTTCAACATTTCCAGCACTGGCTTGGATGCGTGGACGTTCTGTGAGCGTGCGCTGAAGGAAGCGCATATCGCGCTGACTCCGGGCCGTGATTTCGGTGAGGCGACCGCTGACACGCATGTGCGACTGTCGTATGCGGCCTCGCGCGAGGCGTTGCGTGAGGGTTTGAAGCGGCTTGGCGATTTTGTTAGCAAGCTTCGTGGCTGATTCCTGCATGGCTTGTTGAGACTGTTGTTTTTGCGGTGAAGACGGTTCCGTGCGATGGAAACATCGTGTGGAACCGTTTTTTGTATATGTTTTTTCTGTTTATTGCAATCGTTGTTTCCGCCCTATAAGAGGGGTAAGCACCCTTTTCTTCCTGACTTGAGATAAGAAAAATACAAAGGTTGTCAATGGTATGTCGCGCAACATGTTAAACACTTCAGTAACTATGCTGTCGGATCATGGTCGGTCTGCATTCGCATGCCATGCGACTCGGCGTGCTTGATATTGGTTCGAATAACTGTACACATGCTCATCGTCGGCGTGGCTCCTGGAGCTCGTTCTGAACCTGAGGTAAGCGCCAAAAGCATGGTGCGGCTGATGTGGCCAAATGTGTTGCGACACGCCGTGATTTGGTGATTGAGGCATGTGCGCGTATTATTTCATCTTGCGGTGATCAGAGCCTAGGTGAGACGCCCGGTTCCATTCCGAACCCGGAAGCTAAGGCCTAGCACGGCGATGGTACTGCACTCGAGAGGGTGTGGGAGAGTAGCACGTCGCCGCACTTAAACTTTTTTGAATCCCGAGTCGAGCGCCGCTCCTCGGGATTTTTCATTATTCGATTCGTGCAAGTCCAATTATGCGCGAAGGTGAATCCGGCGATCACTGATTGCGGCGCTCAGTCAGCGAAAACCACCAACAGAACAATGCCGTTTCAACAAAAATGACGGGTAACGGTATGAGCCACCACCAGCCTGTGGTGCCGAATTCGTTCGCGGGCGCAATAATCCAAGGATGCGAGCCCAGCCACCCCAAGAATACGGCTATGGTTGATCCCAACGACATGGTTATTCCTAAGGGTCTGAACAAACGCATGAGCTGGAATCGTGATGCACCGAATTCTTGAAGCGTCCAGCGTAACGCTGACTGCGATTGACGGGTTGATATAGCCAATGCGGCGAATGTCAGGCCGCTGATAATCGTAGCCAAAGCCGGCATGGCAATGGCGCGTGCCATGTAGGAGCGGTAAGAGGTGGTGTCGTGTTCGGTAATGAATGCATACCCGCAACGGTTAATGATGTCAGATCGAATCGAATCGCGAACGCCGGAAGCGATTGACGGGAAATCAGTAATAACGAGAGTATGCCGGTTGCTCGGTGCAAGGCCAAGCGTCTTTGCCTGCGGTGAGTCGATTCCAAGAACCACGCCGGGCATGGTGTAATCATTGAGCAGCGAATCGGTGCCCTCGGTGGGAACTTGTGCTGCCTGAGTTATTTTTTGGGTTGCGGGATCAATGAGAATGATACCAGCGTTACCGCCTTCGGCAATATGAACGTCGTTGGTTTTACCGGCTAAAGATGAGTTGCTATCAACAAGCATGACAGTGGTTTCATTATCGGAATCTGAGTAGCAATCCGCATCGTCGGAACCATGTTGAATGACGCAATCGTAAGCATGGGAAGTCGCGGCGCGGACCAGATGCCGGGATTCATCCGGTGCCGTGAGTACGACGGCTTTATCTAGAGTCTTGGGATATTTGCCGGCAAGATAGTTCAAGTCATCCTGAGTCAAATAATCGGCGATGAACAGCCCATTATCCGAATTGCCTGTCGCTATCATCATTTGCCCGCTGAATAATGAGCTGACTCCCAAGAGCAGGAGCGCCAATGCACATATTGGGGCAGACAAACTTCGTGTACGTTCTACCGCACTGCATTGTGCTGGCGTGCGGAAAAGCCAAGGTAGTGAAAGGAGCAGAGGTCCCAGAGCACAAGCCCCCATGACCGATCCCACTGATCCGCCAAACGGCCATGCGGCTGCATGATAACGTTCTATCGCCACACAAGAAAGCAGCAGAACGGCCGAGGAAGGAATGATGTACCATAATGCGTTTCTGGTTGTGATGTCATGCTTAAAGGACATGCGGAAGAACAAAACCAACCATGTCAAGCATAGCGAGCACAGCAAAATCGCTGCGACAAAAAAGATGGACAGCAGGGAAGTTGCTGATGGTTGCCATTCCCAATATTGGGCGAATATGTTGCCTATGGTCCTGTAACTAAGACCGAATACCGCATATCCGGCTGCGATGCCGATTGCGGCTCCGGGTATTATGCAAATAAGCAATCCTCGAAACACTGTCCATCTGCTGGTGGTGAGGGGGAATCCGCAAGCTACCAGAGCTTCTACCACAGCATCTCCGGAACACTGACCTGCTCGGAAGAATGCTGTCATTACTGCGATATGTACGCACAGCAAGCAAAGGAACAGAACTATTCCGTACCATTGGCATCCTGGCAGATCGCGAGTACGAACTGTTTCTTCGGCATTTCGTATTGTCGATTTGATGTATCCGATATTGACATTGTTGGTTGCGCTCTCTTTTGCGACTTCTCCCTGATTTACAGTAGCGTCATCGTCGGTGAGCCACATTTGTATGTTTTGGAGATTGTCTTTGGAAGACACTGCTGTTGCGTACACGGTGTTGGTGTTCGCAGCATCGACGGTGATGCCAATGAGCTTATAGTCGCCTGATAATGCGGAATCGTCACATTGCACGGTGACTATATCTCCCAGCTGGGCGTCAATTTGTTCAGCTGCGGCCCGAGACAGGGAGATTTCGCTTTTTTGCGACGGCTGATGCCCTTCGATGAGCGTGCCATATCGTGAGGGGCCTGTTAGGAAAGTTATGTCTGCGATGGTGTTTCGTGAAGAGCCGCTGGCGGAGGTGAGGCCTACTGATCCTTGTGTGGATTTGACGCCGATGGCCTTACCGTTTTGGACTTGTTGCCTGAGTTCTTCGGCTACATCGTTGCTGCCTCCTGAAATTTGGTACGTGTACCCTCCGGATTGACCTGCTGCGCCTTCTTTGGTGGCCTGTACGTATAGATTCAAGCTGTTCAAGGCCGCCACGGGTAGCATCGCCGACAATAATGCCACCACAAAGAGTGAGATGGTGAGCATCGGATGGAATCTCAAATATCCAGAGGTAACGTGCCTCGTGATTCCAGTGCTGTGGTAAGGCATGCCATTCATTGCTCCACCAACTTGTGGTCCTGAATGCGCACAATGCGGTCACTGTGCTGCGCGACCGTAGCGTCATGCGTTGCGATTATGACAATGGATCGCTCTTTGTGGGCAATATCTGAAAGCAATGTTGCAATTGCCTGCGTATTTTCCTCATCAAGCGCGCCGGTGGGTTCATCCGCGAGAATCACACGTGGTTTCATGGCGATCGCGCGTGCGATGGCCACACGTTGCTGCTCTCCTCCTGACAATTGACCAGCCAAATGGTTTGCATAGCCTGCTAAATGCACTTCTTCAAGCAAGTTATCGATTGTGTTGTTTTCAGCGTGGGAAGTTTCCTTAATCTTGGTTTGTCCGAGGTTCTTATGCGCCGCTTCAAACGCTAACATGATGTTTTCTCGCACGTCAAGATATGGAATGAGCCTGTAATCCTGAAATATGCGCATGCATAAAGATCCGAGAAGATTTTTTCGATCAATGGAATTGACATTTGCGCCATCAATGGTGACGGAGCCAGTGTCTGGTTGTAAAGAACCGTCCATCAAACGCAGCAAAGTGGTCTTTCCTGAGCCGGAAGGTCCCATTATTGCCGTTGTCGAACCTTCTTTGAATAATACACTCGCATTGTCTAAAATCAGACGTTTCCCATACGAAAACCCCACGTGGTCAAGTTCCAGCATTAAATCCCCTTTCTAATGCATCCCTGTAATTGCCATCATATGTTAGATTGAGTTTTGAAGGATTATTTAGATGCTTGGCATGTGTTGAGGGGTATTCTTGCTGTACGGCAATGGTGATGATGCCGATGAACATGTGCTGATAGGTTGGCAATGCCGTCGGATTTGGAGATGCTGTTACGAGAGAGCGCTCATGGGCACGGTGCTACCAAAAACGCATTATCATCGATGGCGTTCGTCCATGGGCTTGGCCTTGACGACTGTTTGAATGCAATGCCCATATTGGAGGAAGTATGGCACGGTCGGGTGCGCCAGCGAAACCGCGTATAGCGCAGGCGAAGGCTGTTAAGCCTATTCGCACGTTGAAGAAAGCTAAGTCGCATCGCGTGCGTAATGTCATATGCGGTTTTCTGGCTGGTATTCTGTCGATCGCGGCTTTGCTGGGTACGGTTTCGCACATACTGCCTGCTGAGATTCAAGCGTGGCCGTATGTTCCCATTATCGTTTCGTTGGTGCCTTGGTTTGCGATTCTTGCAGTAATCGCGTTGGTTTGCGGTATTGTCTCGAAACGAGCAATGTCGGTATTGCTTGCGATTGCAGCGATCGCTTTGCAAGTATGGTGGCAGTATCCGTTTTTCTACAATGAGACGAAGCTTCCGCGTGCTGCGATCTCGGCGGTTTCGGGAGCGTCCGCCAATACGCAGGATGATTACGCCCGTTTGATGACGTGCAATGTGTTTAAGGGTCGTGCCGACGCGCAGGAAATCGTTGATGTGGTGCGTAGCGAGCGCGTGGAAGTGTTGGCATTGCAAGAAACGACCGATGCTTTCGTGGACGAGTTGAACAAGGCTGGTATTGGCGATTTGCTGCCGTATGCGCAGGTGGCAAGTTCAGACGGCGTGTATGGCAATGGTTTGTGGTCGGCAAGTCCGCTTGTCGCCCCGGCTGATGATGATGTTGATTCGAGCGCGTCATTCATGCCAGGGGCCACGGTTTCGTTTAATGATGGTCAGACGCAGATTCGTTTCGTTTCGGTGCATACCACATCTCCGACCGATGGGTATTGGCAGCAGTGGAAGCGTTCGTTGGATGAGCTTGGACGGCTTCGATACGATACGTCTCGCAGGTACGTGTTCATGGGTGATTTCAATGCGACCGACGATCATACGCCGTTCCGCAATTTCTTGGGAGCGCGGTTTACGGATGCGGCCAAGCAGGCGGCTGGGGGATTGGTGTTCACGTGGCCTGCGAATATCGATTATGTGCCAACATTCGCGGGCATTGACCATATCGTATTGGATTCCGGCATGTTGGCCGGTCGGGTCAAATCGTTGAAAATCGATGGAAGTGATCACAAGGCGTTGCTGGCAACCGTGCAATTCGACGTGTGAGAAGAGTGTTGGCACAACTACGTATCGGCTGCGTATCCGCATAAAATAAAGTGCCCCAGATAGGAATCGAACCTACGACACCTTCTTTAGGAGAGAAGTGCTCTATCCACTGAGCTACTGAGGCAACGAATCATCATTCTACACACCATCCGGACGAGTGTGGTATCGAAATGAAGAAATCCGGAATTTCGGTATGACTGTACGCCACATAACGCCTCGTAAAAACGTGTGGCGCACAGTCATGAAAATGCTATATTGACGGTATTTTTGGGATGCTCAGGCCAGATTGTCTTGCGTTCCAGCGGTATTGGCCGCAGTGGCCTGTTCCGCCTGGGCTGCGTCAAGTTTGGCGCGCACTTCACCGAGCAGGCTTTGGGCGCGCTTGGCGAGGGCTTCGCCAAGCTCCCACTGACGCATGGATTGGTCAAGGTTAAGTCCGCCGGCTTCAAGTGCCTGCACGGCCTGAATGAGCTGATCTCGAGCCTCTTCATAAGGCATTTGTGCGATGGCTTCGCGTTCCTTGTCGGTCAGGCTGGATGCGGGGGTGGTTTCGTTGGTCATTGCTACTCCTTCGTTACGGTGGTGACTTCGGACACGATCACGCCGTGCTTCAATGTCATGGTGAGCTGGTCGCCGGTGTTCACGACGTTCGCATCGTCGATTACATGACCGTCCGCTCCCTGCACCACGGCATAGCCTCGGTTGAGGGTGGATTGCGGGCTGAGCGCAGTCAGTGAGGCGTGCGCTTTTTCGATGGTGAGACTTGCATCGTCAAGAATACGTGTCAGGCCGATTCTCATGCGGGTTCTTGCGTCGTCGATGAGACGTTGATGCGGTTCCAGCATGGTGAGCGGCTGCGTGAGGCTTGGACGGTTCGCATAGCCTTCGATCAGTCTTGTTTCATTGTTGACGGTGGCGTCGATGCGCATGCGCATGCGTTCGATGTTCACATTGATGAGTTGCATCTGCTCACGAACGTCTGGCACGACTTTCTTTGCCGCATCCGTTGGCGTGGATGCACGCAAATCGGCGACCAAATCAAGCAATGTCCAATCATCTTCATGACCGATCGCGGAAATCAGAGGCGTATGAGCGGCTGCCGCGGCACGTACCACACCTTCGTCGGAAAATCCGATCAGATCTTCGAAAGCGCCGCCGCCACGGGCTACGATGATTACATCGACGTCGGGATCGGCATCCATCTGCGCGATCGCCTTGATCACATCGGAAGGGCACTGCTCGCCTTGCACATGCACGTGCGTTACTTTGAAGTCAACGACAGGCCAACGCAATCTCACATTGGTGATGACGTCGCCTTCGGCACGGGCCTGCGGGGCGCAAATCAGACCGATGCAATGCGGAAACTCTGGTAGTGGCTGCTTGCGGTCGGCGTCGAACAGTCCTTCGCCTTTAAGCTTCTTGCGTAATTCGTCGATCATGGCTTTCAGGCTGCCGCCCGCGCCTGCGGCGATGATGGCGTCACCGCGTAAAGACAGGGAGGTGCGTTTCATCCACAGATTCGGTTTGCCATGGATGATGACACGATCGCCCTGCACGAAAGGAGTGGCTGCTGCGGCGAACTGTCCGAAACCGTTGACCTCCAACGCAATGTCCTGATAATCATCGCGCAACGTGATGTAGGCACTGCCTTGGCGTCTGGTGTTGATCTGCGTGATCTGCCCGGCCACCCAAACCGATGGCCACCGTTCAACGGCCATATGGAATTTCTCGCTGAGCAGACTTACCGGCCAGGGGTTGTCAGCGGTGGTTTCGCCGGCCAGTCGCGGCAGCGGTTTGCTGTTCGATTGCGCTGCCGGGGGTGTGTAATCCTGGTTCCAAGTCATGGTTCAAGATTCCATCATCTTGCGGACAAATGAAACACATGTTCGAATCGTGTGAGGGTACCCCGCCTTGTATAGTCCCTCTTCGGTGCCTGCGTCAAATCGACACTCGGGCGACACTCCGTGGCAAAATCGTTACCTTTGTCACACAGGTTAAGGAATGGCGGAATCAAGCCAAAAATGGAATATATAGTCTTACCGTCGGCGTGCCGCTACTACATTTAGTGATGGCTATGGCGTAGAGTCTATGGACGTAGAAAACATATGACATGCGAAACAAAGCATGAAAACCTGGTCGGATGGGGTCCGACCCGGAAAGGATGATGAATGGAAACGCAGGCTCTGAATGCCGTCTCCGCAACCGTTAAAACGGGAACCGGTAAGGTGCTCGTCGAGAAGCGCGACGGTCGTGTGGTCGACTTCGATCCGATCAACATCATCAGCGCGGTGAAGTCAGCCTTCGCTGACCTTGATAAGAAGATTGGGCCGCAGGAGGAACAGCTGATCCGTGACATCGCCAATCAGGTCGAAGCCGAAATCAAGGATCGTTACAACGGTCCCGCCAAGATCGAAGACATCCAGAATCTCGTTGAACACGGCCTGATCGAAGATCACCTGTATGATGTGGCGCGCACGTACACCAACTACCGTCTGAACAAAGACATCGAACGTGCCAAGGCCACCGACATCAACGAAGCCGTCAAGCGTCTGGTGAACCGTGACGAGGCTCTGGTGCGCGAGAACGCCAACAAGGATTCCAACGTCTACTCCACCCAGCGCGATCTGCTGGCGGGCGCGGTGTCCAAGGCGTCCGCCTTCTCCATGCTGCCGGATGCGGTCTCCAACGCCCATATGAAGGGTGACATCCACTTCCATGACGCCGATTACTCGCCGTTCACCGCACAATCCAACTGCTCTCTGCCGAACTATTGGGATATGCTCGCCAACGGCTTCACCCTCGGCAACGCGCCGATGGGATCGCCGAACAGCATTTCCATCGCCGCCACGCAGATCACCCAGATCATGAAGGACGTGGCTTCCAGCCAATACGGCGGCCAGACCGCCAACCGTGCCGACGAGCACTTCGTCGAATACGCGCGCAAGGATTACGACAAGTTCCTTGAGCAGGCCCATGAGATCATGCCTGACGACTTGCCGATCGAAATCGCCGAACGTCAGGTGCGCTTGGCCAAGGATGTCGAACCGAAGCGTCTGCATTTCGAAAAGGACCGTCCGGCCCTGCCGATGGACGAGCCGTTCAACAAGGATGCCAGCCGTTTGCAGCAGCTGCGTGAGGTGTGGGCGAAAATCCAGACCCGCAAGGCCATCTACGACGCCATGCAGACCATGGAATACCAGATCAACTCCAATCGTGTGTCGAACGGCCAGACCCCGTTCGTGACCGTTGGCTTCGGTTTGGGTACCGACTGGTTCGCCCGCGAGATTCAGCGTGCCATCTTCCTGAACCGTATCCGCGGCCTTGGTTCCGAACACCACACCGCCATTTTCCCGAAGCTCGTGTTCACCATCAAGCATGGTGTGAACGCCGATCCGGGTGATCCGAACTACGATCTGAAGCAGCTCGCCCTTGAATGCGCCACCAAGCGCATGTATCCGGACGTGATCTTCTACGAGAACATCGTGAAGATCACCGGCTCTTTCAAAGCCCCGATGGGCTGCCGTTCCTTCTTGCAGGGTTGGATTGATCCGGCGACCGGCAAGGATGTGGAAGACGGACGCATGAACCTTGGCGTCGTTACCGTGAACGTTCCGCGTATCGCACTGGAATCCCACGGCGACAAGGATCGCTTCTGGAAGATCTTCGACGAGCGTATGGCCGTGGCTCATCAGGCATTGCAATTCCGTATCATGCGTTGCAAGCAGGCCGCGCCGGTCAATGCGCCGACCCTGTTCCGTTTCGGAGCCTTCGGTCGTCTCGGCGCCAACGACAGCGTCGACCAGCTGTTCCGCAACGAACGTGCCACCGTTTCCCTGGGCTACATTGGCCTGTATGAGGCGACCAGCGTGTTCTACGGCAAGAACTGGATGCGCGACCACGGCTGGGATCCGCAAGGCAAGGAATTTGCACTGTCCATCGTCAAGCGCATGAACGAGCTGTGCAAGGAATGGAGCGATGCGGAAGGCTACCACTATTCCGTGTACTCCACGCCGGCCGAATCCCTTACCGATCGCTTCAACCGTATGGATCGCGAGAAGTTCGGCGACGTGGAAGGCGTGACCGACCACGACTTCTACACTAACTCCTTCCACTACCCGGTCTGGCTGCAGCCAACCCCAATGGAAAAGCTCAACTACGAGAAGGACTTCCCGTACTACGCATCCGGCGGCTTCATCAACTACTGCGAGTTCCCGTGCCTGCAGTCCAATCCCAAGGCACTCGAAGCGGTGTGGGATTACGCCTACAACATCGGCATCGGCTACCTGGGCACGAACACGCCGATCGACCGCTGCTACGATTGCGGATTCCAAGGCGACTTCGAGCCCACTGAGGAAGGCTTCAAGTGCCCGGAGTGCGGCAACTCCGATCCGGACCACTGCAACGTGACCAAGCGCACCTGCGGCTACTTGGGCAACCCGGTGCAGCGCCCGATGGTGCACGGACGTCACGAGGAGATCGCGCACCGCGTCAAGCATATGAGCGGCGAAACCGGTCATGTCACCTTGAGCGACGGTTCCGAACGTGAATGGTTCGAGGAAGCCAAGTAAGGGCCGCATTGGCAGCAAACATAAACGAAATATGAAAGAGGGTGGATTTCCACCCTCTTTCATTCTGTGACAATCATGAGGCAAGCAGCAATCGCAAAAACGCGACTCAACGGCAAAACGTGAAGGGACAACGTATGATCAGCAGCGCGAATCCAGCAATTCAACGTCGTGACTTTGCGGCGGACGAAACCAATCGCGGGCCTTTCATCCCCACAACTCGTTCCAACAATCCCAAAGCAGGGCAATGGACCAATCGCATGAGCCGCAATATGATCGCCGACTACAAACGGTTCCTCATGACCGACGGAGAAGGCATCCGATGCTCGCTGTACGTGTCCGGCTGCCCGTTCCATTGCGAGGAATGCTACAACACATCAATCTGGGATTTCCAAGCTGGACACGAATACAACGACAAGCTCGAAGCGCAAATCATGGATGACTTAAGCCAATCGTATGTGCAAGGCATCACCTTCCTCGGAGGCGAACCATTGCTCAACACGGGCGTGCTGTTGCCTCTCGCGCGAAAAATCCGCGAACGGTTCGGTAATACCAAAGATATTTGGTGCTGGACCGGCTACACGTGGGAAGAACTCATGCGCGAAGGCGAAAGCCCCGACAAGCGCGAACTGCTCGAACTGATCGACATTCTAGTGGACGGTCGTTATATCAAAGAATTACATGATTCCCTGCTGCAATTCCGCGGAAGCAGCAACCAACGCATCATCGACGTGCCGAAATCACTGGAAAACGGGCGAGTGGTGATTTGGCCGAAATTACATGATCAAACACGATTCATTCCCGAAATATATGGCAAAGACCGCTCTGCAGGGGAAGGCGGCGCATCCTGATATGGAAATGTTTGGCTGGGTTTGCGATTTCGACATTCATCGAGTGTCCGGATGCATAATTAGGCAAATTGACTGGATTGGTTGTCTAGTTTATGCACTGTTTCGTCCCTTTTATGCTGATTGCGAGCATTCGCGAAGCGCTTAGGCGTGGGCACAGACTACGATTACATGATTGGATAACCGGGGTAGGGGCTTCCATGCCTGCCATGGAATGCAGCCCGGCGGATAGAACGATAGAGGTTGATACATGGTTGAAGCAGCAGAAGCCGGGACCGAAACGCACGGTACAAAGCCGTTGCGTGTAGGTCTTGATATCGGTTCCACTACTGTGAAGGCGGTGGTGCTCGATCAGTCCGACGCGCTCGCGGACGCGCTGTTCTCCGATTATCGGCGTCACCACGCGAATGTGCGCGCCACCGTGGCCGGACTACTGGCCGACATCCACAAAGAATTGGAAAAGCTTGGCCGAGGCGATGAGCCGATTCGTCTGGCCATTACCGGTTCAGGCGGTCTTGCTCTTGCAGACAGCCTCGACGTGCCCTTCGTTCAGGAGGTCATCGCCGAAACCGAAGCCATTGACAAGGAATATCCGCAGGCTGACGTGATCATCGAGCTTGGTGGTGAAGACGCAAAAATCACCTATCTCAAGCCGACTCCGGAACAGCGCATGAACGGTTCCTGCGCAGGCGGTACCGGCGCATTCATCGACCAGATGGCAACACTGCTCGACACCGACGCCGCTGGCCTGAACGAAATGGCCGCGCAATACGAAACCTTGTATCCGATCGCATCACGTTGCGGCGTGTTCGCCAAAACCGATTTGCAGCCGCTTATCAACGATGGCGCGGCCAAACCGGATCTGGCCGCATCGATCTTCACCGCAGTGGCCACTCAAACCATTGCAGGCCTTGCCTCCGGACGCCCGATTCACGGAACCGTGATCTTCCTGGGGGGTCCGTTGTTCTTCATGTCCGAGTTGCGAGCCGCGTTCAAGCGGGCGCTCGACGGCAAAGTGGACGAATTCATTGTTCCGACCGATGCTCACCTGTATGTGGCATACGGTGCCGCATTGCAGGCTGATCAGGATGGTGACGACCTTGACTAAGCATTACGAAGCACGAACCTGCGCCGACCTGCTGGCGCGACTGGACGAACTGGAAAACCTGCCGTCCAACACTCCGACCATGCCTCCGCTGTTCGCTACCGAAGCGGATCACACCGCATTCAACGAACGACACCATCGCGAGCATATCCATCAAGGCACGCTCGAAGGAGCCCAAGGACCGCACTTCCTGGGCATCGACGCCGGTTCCACCACCATCAAAGCGACATTGGTGAACGATGATCGAGAAATTGTATGGTCCTCTTATGCGACCAACGAAGGCAGTCCGTTGACGGCAGCCGTGCAGATCGTTAAAAAAATCCAAGCCGAACTACCCGAAGGCGCATGGATCGCACGATCCTGTGCGACCGGCTACGGCGAAGGCCTCATCACCACCGGCCTGCACCTTGACGAAGGTGTAGTGGAAACCATGGCTCACTATCGCGGTGCCGAAATGGTAAGCCCGGGAGTCACCGCCGTCATCGATATCGGCGGCCAAGACATGAAATATCTCGCCATCAACGATGGTGTGATCGACTCCATCGCAGTGAACGAAGCATGCTCGTCCGGCTGCGGATCGTTCCTACAAACGTTCGCCATTTCCATGGGCCTGACCATTCAGGAATTCACCCAAGCGGCGCTTAACTCCACCCATCCGGTTGATTTGGGATCCCGGTGCACCGTGTTCATGAACTCGTCCGTGAAGCAGGCGCAAAAGGAAGGCGCGTCCATCGAAGATATCGCCGCAGGCCTGTGCTATTCCGTGGTGCGCAATGCCCTCTACAAGGTGATCAAACTGCGTGATTCCGGCGAACTTGGTGACACCGTGGTAGTGCAGGGCGGCACGTTCCTCAACGACGCTGTACTCCGTGCATTCGAACTGCTCACGGAACGTGAAGTGACCCGACCGAACATCGCAGGACTCATGGGCGCATATGGTGCCGCACTGACCGCACGCATGCACTATGCCGACGAAGCGGAAGACGAAGACGTCGATACCACCGATACCAAAGAAGCGGTGATTGCAGACGTACGTCATACCGCATCGAACATTTTGAGCGGCGAAGAACTCGACAACCTATCGATGACCTCCGAACGAGACGTGTGCAAGCTGTGTCAAAACCACTGCAAGCTCACCATCACCACCTTCCAAGACGGATCCCGTTACGTGACCGGCAACCGCTGCGAACGAGGCGGAGACGCGAAAAAGAAGCGTTCCGATCGACCGAACCTCTACGATTACAAGTACAAGCGTTGCTTCGCCTACCGCAGACTCACCGACAAGAAAGCAACCCGCGGTGAAATCGGCATTCCGCGCGTACTCAACATGTACGAGAACTATCCGTTCTGGTTCACACTGCTCACCTCGCTCGGCTTCAAAGTGATGATTTCCGGACGAAGCTCGCACGAACTGTTCGAAACTGGCATCGAATCAATCGCATCCGAAAACATTTGCTATCCGGCCAAACTTGTGCACGGACACATCAAATGGTTGCTGAACAAGGGTGTGAAAAACATCTTCTACCCGTGCGTCAGCTACGAAGAGAACTTGGTACCCAACACCGACAACCACTACAATTGCCCGGTGGTAGCCAACTATCCTGTGGTCATCGGCGCGAACATGCCTGAACTGCGCGAAGAAGGCATCCGCTACATGCGCCCATACTTCAACATGGCCAACCATGAACTTATGGTCGACCGCATCGTCGAAGAATTCGCCTGGGCCAACGTGACCCGTGAAGAAGCCGAAATTGCAGTCAAAGCGGCATATGCCGAAAACGAAGTCTTCAAACACGACGTGCGAATGGAAGGCCTCAAGGCACTCGCCTACATGAAGGAACACGACTGCCGAGGCATCGTGCTCGCAGGCCGCCCATACCATATCGACCCGGAAGTCAACCATGGCATTCCGGAAACCATATGCTCGCTCGGTATGGTGGTATTGTCCGAAGATTCGATCTGCGAACTGCAGCCGGGTGAGAAGCTCAACCCGAGCGAATTCCTCACAGCCGATGAAGACGATCCACGTAAGAAGAACGCAAACGGCTTCCGCCATGTGGAAGACCGCAAGGTCACCAAAATGCCATTGCGCGTCACCAATCAGTGGGCCTACCATTCCCGTCTGTACGCGGCGGCCAATTTCGTCGCTTCGTACCCCGGCCTCGAACTCGTGCAGCTCAACTCCTTCGGCTGCGGTCTTGACGCCATCACCACCGATCAGGTGTCGGAGATCCTGGCGGACAAGGCCGATGTGTACACCATGCTGAAAATCGACGAAGTCTCCAACCTGGGCGCGGCGAAAATCCGCCTTCGTTCACTCAAGGCAGCCGTCGAAGAGCGTGAACGCAACAAACAGCGTGAAATCGGCACAGCCATGCCCGACAAGCGAGACAGCGTGTCCAACAAGCAAGGCGAATTCCGCAAAACTGGAGCCGAAGCGCCGACTCCGGGCCGTCAAGTCATGCTTGACACCGTGATGAAAGCCAATCCGAAACTCACCGAAGCCGTTAAAGCCGCATCCAAGCGTGCCGCGGAAAACGGCGTCGGCGAAGCGAAGAAGTCTGCACACAATTCCGCCACCATGTCGAAATACGCCAACCGCGTGCCATTCGGCAAAGACATGAAGGACTACACCATCGTGGCTCCGCAGATGAGCCCGATTCACTTCTCCCTAGTGGAATCCGTGATCCGCTCCGGCGGCTACAAGTTCGACATTCTCGAACACGCCAGCCGCGAAAACGTGGAAACCGGCCTCAAATACGTCAACAACGACGCCTGCTACCCGGCCATCATGGTTATCGGCCAGCTCGTGGACGCGATTCTGGACGGCAAATACGATCCGGAGCACACCGCGCTCGCCATCACGCAGACCGGCGGCATGTGCCGAGCCACAAACTATTTCGGTCTGATTCGCAAGGCGCTGATTGATGCTGGTTATCCGCAAATTCCAGTGATCGCCATTTCCACGCAAGGCATTGAAGACAATCCGGGCTTCAAAGCGACGCCGGCATTGCTTCATCGCGTCATCAAGGCGCTCATCATCGGCGACCTGCTGATGAAATGCCTGTACCGCGTGCGCCCGTACGAGGTGACGCCGGGCAGCGCGAATCAGCTGTATAAGACATGGAACACCATCGTGCGTGAAACGCTCGAGAACCACGGTCGCTCGAAGACGGCACGTAAGTTCATCGGCAAGGGGTACCTGCCATATTCGACGCTCGTCAAAGAAATCGTCAAATCGTTCGACGCACTGCCGTTGAAGGACGAACCGCGCAAGGTGCGCGTCGGCGTGGTGGGTGAGATTCTCGTTAAGTACCAGCCGGACGCCAACAACCATGTGGTCGACGTGATCGAATCGCAGAATTGCGAGGCTGTGGTGCCGGGCATCATGGAATTCATGACCACCCGCCCGTACATTTCCGACTGGAACGAGCATTACCTCGGCATGGGCGGCAACAAGCTTGGCTACGCGCTGATGCGCAAGGCGCTTGACTTGTACAACGCTCCTGTACGCAAGGCGATCGATTCGGCACACGGCAAGTTCTCCCAGGACCTGCCGATGCCGGAACTCGTGAAGAAGGCCGACGAGGTCACTTCCGTGGGCGTGCAGGCTGGTGAAGGCTGGCTGCTAACTGCGGAAATCCTTGAGCTCATCGAATCCGGCTGCCCGAACGTGATTTGTGCGCAGCCGTTCGCCTGCCTGCCGAACCACGTGACCGGCCGAGGTATGTTCGGCAAGATTCGCCGCCTGCATCCGGAAGCCAACATCGTGTCTATCGACTACGATCCGGGCGCATCCGAAGCGAACCAGCTCAACCGCATCAAACTGATGATCGCAGCCGCCAAGAAGGCCCACAAGGCCGCGCAACAGAGTGAGACGGCGCAAAGCGAAAAAGTTGCCTGATCATAGGCGGATAAATCAATAAGCACTGACTGGAATTGGCCAAAATACCGACGCTGACGACATCTTCAGCGTCGGTATTTTTATTCGATTTATACAAACAATTCTTCAAATAACGGTAATTGCTTCTGACCTTACTAATATCTGTTAATTATTATTGGTCGGCTTTGCAGAGCATGTCTGTTTTAACCGAAAATGTGTATTCGGTTCGATATACGCAAGAGTTGGCTATCAGTTTTTCGTATAGCGATCGCGCCGTGCTCATCAATGAGTTTCGATAGGATTGCCAACATGACAACGCCACGAATTTCTTATGCGCACCTGCTTACCGAGCCGAATCCGAAGCATGTGGAAAGTCTGGTCAAATTCTTCGAATCAGGCTGCCAAGAGCGCGGAACCGGTGGTTTCGGTGTGGAAATCGAGCATCTGCCGGTGCATAACAGCGATGATACCGCCGTGAACTATTACGAGGAGAACGGCATCGAGGCGTTGCTGAACCGCATTCGCCCGTATTACGACGAAAGCAAGGAATACTGGGAGAATGGCAGGCTTGTTGGTCTTGGTCGCGAAGGTATTTCCGTGTCGCTTGAGCCGGGCGGTCAGCTGGAATGCTCGCTGGGCATTCTGCACAAGCCGGAAGATCTGTGCACGATTTACGGTGCGTTCCGCCGCGAAGTCGATCCCGTGCTTGACGATCTCGGCTTCCGCTTGGTTAATTACGGGTATCAGCCGAAGTCCGGCTATGCCGACATTCCCGTCAATCCGAAGGACCGTTACAAGGCGATGACCGCGTATTTGGGGCGCGTCGGCCAGTTCGGTCCGTGCATGATGCGTTGCTCCGCTTCGACGCAGGTCAGCATCGACTATGTTTCCGAACAGGACGCGATTTCCAAACTGCGTTTGGGTACGGTGGTTGGCCCGATTCTCGCATGGTTCTTCCGTAACACCCCGTATTTCGAGGGACAGGAGAATCCGTATCCGCTGCTGCGCCAACGCATGTGGGATTATTTGGATTTGCAGCGCACGAACGTTATTCCGGGATTGTTTGATCCTCGCTTCGGTTGGGAAGATTATGCGGTCGACGTGTTGAGCACGCCGATGATGTTCGCTGATCTGACGCACACTCCGGAAGCGTTGGAAACTCCTGGAACTGATTTGCATCATCCTGCATTCTATGAGAATGCGAACGACGTGTATCCTGATCGAGAACTCAACGCATACGAAATCAATCATGTGATTTCCACGCATTTCAACGATGTCCGTCTGAAGAACTTCATTGAATTCCGTCACTGGGATTCGCTGCCGGTAGCGCGTGCGGAACGACTGACGGAAATCATCGGATCGCTGTTCTATGATCCGACGAACCGTGAGCGTCTCGAATCGTATTTCGATGGCATCCGCGAGGAGGATGTGTTCGAGGCGAAGGCGAACCTGCAGGCGCGCGGCCATCAGGCAGCTCCGTACGGCAATTCGCTGGAATTCTGGCAGGAGTTCCTCGGGCTCGAGGGTGTCCTCGCCGACGAACCGGGTGATCCGAAACACCCTGACGTGTTCCAGAAGTAAAACTGCTTTTCGAATATTTTGGTTGGTCGAGGCTGACTGAATGTGATCTCGAAGTGGTTTTGAATGTAATTTCGAGCTGGTCTATTGAAGATCGGCTCGTCTTTGTGTGGCGAGTGGAAATGCAACGGTCCGATACGATTTTGCCTGTCTAATGAACGGTAGATAGTACACTGTTCCTTATGGGTAATGAGGGGAAGAAACGTGTTCGTAAATCACCTGAGGAACGTAAGAAGGAAATCATCACTGCGGCGAGCCGTCTTATCGGGGAAAAGGGATATTACGGAACGTCATTGAAAGACATTGCTGATGCGATCGGCATGAGCCAGCCTGGACTGCTGCATTACATCGGCAATAAGGAACGGTTGTTGTCGCTACTAGTCACCGACAATTATGATCAGGAAGGCACTCCGGCTGATTTTGCAAAATCCGGATTGCCGGGCAGCGATCCGGAAGGCATGCTGTTCCCTGCATACCTGCGTTTTTTGGTACGTTACAATGAGAGTCGACGTAGCTTGCTGCAGCTATACATGGTGCTGGAAACCGAGTCTTTCAGCGAGGGCCATCCGTTGCACGACTATTTCGAGAATCGTCCGAAATACGTGTGGGAACACTATTCCCAGTACACATGGAAATTGCCGCCTGAAATCGGTGGTTGGGAGAATATGCGTGCGATTGTGCGTCAAAGCTTGGAAGCGATGGACGGCATTCAACTGCGTTGGACGCGTAAGCCGCCCATCGATTTCTACGATGAATGGCTCGCCTTCGAAAAGATGATCTTCCCCTCACCTGTCTGGGACAGCTACCGCTAAGCCATGTGCAACTCTCTTGCGGGCTGTGTTTCTATAGCCCTTCGCGTCCCAATTCTTCCACTCGCTGGAAGAATCAGGACGCTAAGGGGTCTGTGAGCGGGGTGATTCTTCCAGTGACTGGAGGGATTTGTCTGCTGAAACGCTGTTGATTGTCCTGTTTCCTCCAGTGACTGGATGTTTTGGGTCGCTGGGGAGGCTTTGGGAGAGAGGATTCCTCCAGTGACTGGAGGGATCGGGACGTTTAGGAGGCGTGTTCGCGGGAAAATTGCTCCAGCGGCTGGAGGAATTTGCCCGCTGGGATAGCGTTTTGTATGGATTGCGGTGATTGATTGGTTTTTTATTACGATTAGTTGAGCTTTAGAACATGGGAAAATGTTATATCTAATGGTTGTTAGGTAAGACACGCCTGAAATTTTGCGTTTCTTGACAACTGAATCGAGAAGATTTAGATTTCTTATATCTAATGGCTGTTAGATACGGATGTTCTAAGGATGTATCCCGGAGATATCGCAGGCAATATAGAACAGCTTTAGATGCAGAAACAGCAGAAATAAGTAGTAACCAGTAACAAGTCAATGAAGACGATGGGAGATCCATGGGTCGTTACGAGGCAGATCACATTCTTTTCGGTGCCGCATATTACGACGAATACCTCATGATGAAAGGCATCGACCGTGTCGATGAAGACATGAGGATGATGAAGGAGTCGGGACTGAACGTTATCCGTATTGCCGAATCCACATGGAGTACCTGCGAACCGCAGCCGGGTGCGTTCGACTTCACCTATGTGGATCGTGCTCTCGACGCGGCACAGCGTGTCGGTATCGACGTCATCGTCGGCACTCCAACCTACGCGGTGCCGAGCTGGCTCGTCAAGATCGATCCGAGCGTGCTCGCGGTCACCCCGAACGGCGAAGGCAAGTACGGCGCCCGCCAGATCATGGACATCGTCAACGCTACCTACCGTTTCTACGGTGAGCGCGTGATCCGCAAGCTGATCTCCCACGTTGCCGACCATCCGGCGGTGATCGGCTACCAGGTCGATAATGAAACCAAGTACTACGATTCCGTGTCCAACGACATGCAGCGTCTGTTCGTCAAGTATCTGCGCGAGAAGTTCCACGGCGATCTGAACGAGCTCAACCACCACTTCGGCCTCGACTACTGGTCCAACCGCATCGACTCCTGGGAGGACTTCCCGGACGTGACCGCCACCATCAACGAGTCCCTGGGCGGCGAATTCGACAAGTTCCGCCGTGATCAGGTGCGCGCCTTCCTGCAGTGGCAGGCCGACATCGTGCGCGAATACGCGCATGACGACCAGTTCATCACCCACAACTTCGATTTCGAATGGCGCGGATACTCCTACGGCGTGCAGCCGGCCGTCGACCACTTCAAGGCCGCGACCGCAGTGGACATCACCGGCGTGGACATCTACCACCCGACCGAAGACGACCTGACCGGCAAGGAGATCGCCTTCGGCGGCGACATGACCCGCTCCACCAAGAACGGCCAGAACTACCTGGTGCTCGAAACCGAGGCCCAAGGCCAGCACGGCTGGGTGCCATTCCCCGGCCAGCTGCGCCTGCAGGCCTACTCCCACCTCGCTTCCGGCGCCGACATGGTGGAATACTGGCACTGGCACTCCATCCATAATTCCTTTGAAACATATTGGAAGGGCCTGCTGAGCCACGACCTCGAACCGAACCCCACGTACCGCGAAGCCGGCGTATTCGGTCGCGAGATCGCCAAACCGGAAGTGGGGGAGCGGCTCGTCCACCTGAAGAAGCACAACAAAGTAGCCATCATGGTCAGCAACGAATCGCTGACCGCGCTCGACTGGTTCCTCATCGAAGCCGGCTTCCCATTCGGCGGCACCCTCAAATACAACGACGTGGTGCGCAATGTCTACGACGCGCTGTTCGAGCTCAACGTGGAATGCGATTTCATCCCCTCCGACGCTCCCGCCGAGCGTTTGGCCTCATACGAGATGATTGTGACCCCGGCGCTGTACTGTGCTCCGCAGGAAACGACCGATCGCCTGCGTGAATTCGTCTCCAACGGCGGACACCTCGTCTCCACCATGCGCTCCTTCGTGACCGACGACGAGGTGACCGTATGGCACGACCGCGCGCCGCACAATCTCACCGACGTGTTCGGCATGACGTACAACCAGTTCACCCGCCCAAGCGGCCACGTTTCCGTGGAATTCGCAGGTGCGCTCGCCGAAACCGCGTCCACTGATGCTCAGTCGCTGATCGAACTGTTGAACGCCGACGCCGATACTGAGGTGCTCGCATCCTATAGACACTACGCTTGGAAGGATTACGCCGCAGTCACCCGTCACGCATTCGGCAAGGGCGATGCCGAGTGGGTCGCCACACTGCTTGACGCCGATTCCATTCGTGCGGTTATGCGAGAGGCCGTGGAGCATGCCGGCGTCGAGGGCGCTGGAACCGCGCTCGCGGGACAGGTCGCGGTTCGCCAGGGTGTGAATGCCCGCGGCGAGAACGTGACGTATCTGCTCAACTATTCCGCCGACGAAGTTACTGTTGCAAGCCCGATTGAGGGTGAAGTAGTGGTCGCTCCGGTCGTCATCGCCACCGACGGCAGTGTTGATGAGGTTGCAAATGCTGAAGTCGTACTGAAGGAAGGTGCAGCCGTCAAGCAGGGTGATCTGTTGACGATCGGCCGCTGGAATGTTGCGGTGATCGCCGGCTGAAATCTGCGATAAGAGAACTCGAGAAGAGAACTCGAGAAGAGAACGTTTAGGGAATGAGAAGACCGATCAGGGCCTTCCATTCTCCAACGAAATCGATATCGTGAGATCCGTTGAGCCACCGCAATTGCAAGCCTTCCATGGCGGATAGCACTTGCAGTGCGGTGCGTTCCGGATTGGCAACGCCATCTCGTTTGGCTGCGAACGTGTATTCCTTCAGCAGATTGATTTCGCGCTGTTCGAAATACTCGTGCACCGGATGGTCTTTGCTTAGGGCCTCGCTTTCGAGCAGGGTGTAGAGGCGAACCATTTCGGGTCGGCCTGCGTTGGTTTCCACGGTTCCCGTGGAGATGGCCTTGAGTCCGAGATCGCAATGGTATGCGATGCCGTCCTGCAAGACTTCACCGGTCACGCCTTCGACGCCAAGATGCTCTGCAATGGCGATTTGGTTAGTGCGATCGGCGTATTTGAGTGTCGCTTCAAGGAGTTGTTCTTTGGATTTGAAGTAGTAAAGGAGGCCTGCTTCGGTGATGTTCTGAGCTTGTGCCACGTCGCGAATGGTAAATCCCCAGAATCCGAATTGTGAGATGAAAGAGACCGTGGTTTCGAGAATCGCTTCCTTGCGGTCTTCTGCGCTCATTCGTTTCTTGGTTTTGCTTTCGGTACGACGACGCATGCGTTCTCCTTTCTTGTGCTTATTAAGTTACAAGAGGGGGGAGAGGAAGTGTGTTGGAAACGTTGGGACACGCCGGAAAATGACAGATACAAGAGATTGTAATATGCTTTAACTAAACAGTTACTAAGTAATAAAAACTAAAGTTGCTGTATGGGACGAATCGTTGTGGATTGCTATTTGAAAAGCGCTGCCGTCGGAAAAATTCGCGTCTGACTTGCGTTCTTCCGAAAGGGCATCTATGATGAAAACCGGCTAGTTACCAAATGGTAGTTAGCTGGCTGGGCAGAGAAGCCCTATCGGAAAACAGGAATATTACAGAAAACACTACTGAAACATGAATCGAAGGAGAGGGTTTCATGAGTGAAGCAATCGCAAGCAAAGAGGAGCGTTTGGTGCGTTATAACGCCAACATCGCCGCTGCAGACAAGGATCCGCAGCTGTCTCCTGAAACCGGCAAGCCACTGAGTAGGGTCAACACCATCCGTTTCGGCGCAGGCTTCCTGCTGTTCGGCGTGTTGTGGATGTCGGGTCTCGGCATCGTCTCCGCCGTGCTTCTGCCGATGCACTACAAGACCATCGAAGGCGCCGATCCGGATGCTCTCGTTGGCATCGTCAATGCGTTCACCGCGGTGGCATCCCTGGTTGCCAACCTGATGTTCGGCAACTTCTCCGATCGTTCCCGCTCCAGGTTCGGTCGTCGTACTCCGTGGATCGTTTTCGGTGCGGTGCTTGGTGGCGTCACCCTGTTCCTGACCGGCACCACACACAACGCGGTGCTGCTCACCATCTTCTACTGCGCCTGCATGTTCGGCCTCAACTGCATGATCGCCCCGCTGGTCGCCGTGCTGTCTGACCGTGTGCCATCCGGCATTCGTGGCACCATGTCCGCCTTCTATGGTGCAGGCTCCACCATCGGTGCTCCGATCGGTACCATGATCGGCGCATTCTTCATCGAAAACTTGACTGCCGGCTTCGCTGTCGCAGGCGTGCTCATGTTCCTCGGCGGCATCGTCGCCGTGATCATCCTGCCGAAGGAACAGTCCGCTGACTTCCTGCCGAAGGAAGAGGGCTCCTTCAAGGATGTCCTCGTATCCTTCCGTCCGCCGAAGTTCGCTGGCGCCCACGACTTCTACAAGGCTTTCGCCGGCCGTTTCTGCATGATCATGAGCTACCAGATGATCAACGTCTATCAGCTCTACATCATCCAGAACTACATTGGTCAGTCCGTCAAGGAATCCGCTGTCACCGTGTCTGTCGTTTCCATGATCATGATGGTCATGTCTCTGGTCGGCTCCTTCATCTCCGGCCCGGTTTCCGATCTCATCGGCCGTCGTAAGGTTCCGGTTGTCGTGGCTTCCGTGCTCTTCGCTATCGGTATCGCCATGCCGTGGCTGATCCCGTCCACCCTGGGCATGTACCTGTTCGCTGGCATCGCTGGCCTCGGCTACGCTGTCTACTCCGCGGTCGATCAGGCTCTGCTCGTTGATGTGCTGCCGAACAAGGAAGAGGCTGGCAAGGATCTGGGCATTCTGAACATGGGCACCACCCTTGGTCAGATGTGCGGCCCGGTCATCATGTCCACCATCGTGGTGTCCCTCGGCTACAACTTCGCCTTCCCGACCGCCATCGCCTTGGCCATCATCGGCTGCTTCTTCATCATGGCCATCAAGAAGGTCAAGTAACCCCACCCCCCTCCCTTCAATTTCGAGAGGGGAGAGGGGGAGAGGGAATAGGAAGTTTTTCCAAAACTGAACAACAATGCAAAACTAAATAACAGTGCAAACGTAACGTCATAGCGTTACGAGCAGGATGCCGCGATAATCTGTTTAAGACCGTAAAGACTTGGCTAGAGCGGCCTGGAGCGTGTCGCGAATAGATTATCGTGGCATCCTGCGGTTTTTGCACTTACTGAAATGAAATTGCGTTGCCGATAATTCAATCTCAAAAACTAAATATCGATAACTAAATCCCAATAATCAGATAAAAACAACTCAAAAAACGAATAAATATAAATCCAAAGAATCAACGACAATACTAAGGACTTTCCATGACTACTTGGATCGCGACAACGCAAGACAACAAGCTTGCCGACAAATCATCCGAAATTGAATCCACGCATGCCACTTCCGCTTCCGATCTGCAGCTTGATGGCAATGAATATCAGGCATTGCGTGGCTTCGGCGGCTGCTTCAACGAGCTTGGCTGGCTTCCTCTGCAGACGGTTACTGAAGAGGAACGTGACCAGATCATCAAGGAACTGTTCAGCCCGGATGAGATGAACTTCACCTTCAATCGTGCGCCGGTCGGTGCCAATGATTTCGCCGATCATTGGTATAGCTATAACGAGACCGACGGCGATTATGAGATGGAGCATTTCTCCGTCGAGCATGATGAGCAGACCCTGATCCCATACATCCACCGCGCGCAGGAATGGCAGCCGAACATGCAACTGTTCTCCAGCCCGTGGAGCCCGCCGACATGGATGAAGCGTCCGAAGGCTTATAACTATGGTCGTTTGGTGCAGACTCCTGAGAATCTTAAGGCATATGCGAAGTATTTCGTCAAGTACATTCAAGCTTATGCCGAGCATGGCATTACCGTGAATCAGCTGCATGTGCAGAATGAGGTGTTTGCCGATCAGAAGTTCCCGAGTGCATTGTGGGATGCCGAAGCGCTCAAGGTGTTCATCCGCGATTATCTTGGACCTGCTTTTGACGAAGCTGGTCTTGACACCGATATTTGGCTGGGTACGCTGAATGGTCCGGAAGATATGGCGTGGACCGGCGGCTACGGCATGAAGCTGAATAATTACAACCGTTTTGTCGACAATATTCTGTTCGACGATGGCGCTCGCAAGTACATCAGGGGCATCGCTTACCAGTGGGCCGGCCAGAACTGTATTGCGCGTACGCATGAATCCTGGCCTGAAATCGAGCTGATTCAGTCTGAATCCGAATGCGGTATGGGTGATAATACGTGGGAATATGCGGAGTATATTTTCCACTTGATCAACCATTATTTGCGTAATGGCGCGACTGCTTACACTTATTGGAATATGATTCTTGACGATCAGGATTCTACGTGGGGGTGGTGGCAGAATTCACTGTTCACCATTACTGCGGATACGCATGAGGTTCGCCGTAATCCGGAATATTATGTGATGCGTCATTTCTCGCATTTCGTCAAGCCGGGTGCGCATGTGCTTGGCACTACGGGTCATTTCAATTCGATGGCTATTGCGTTCCGTAATCCGGATGGCACCATTGTGGTGGTGGCCCAGAACGCTCTCGAAGAGGAGCGTCCGTTTGAATTTGCCGATCCTTGCAATGCCGATCGCGGTATCAAGGTGACGCTTGCTCCGCGTTCGTTCAACACGTTTGTGCTGGACTGACGGGAGCTGCCTGGCTGATGCGAATGTGTGCGTAACGCGTCGGCTTGGTTGTGGCAACGGTTTGTTGAATGCCGGATGGCGGGTTTCCTTTCTCTTCCTGCCATCTTCGCAAGCCGGTGTTGTGTTGCGGGGCGTTTGCCTATGGTGATCGGTTACCGGTCGCCGCAGGCAAACGCCTTTTTGCTTTTGCGGTGTCTTTGCTTGCTGGCGAATTCACTGGCACGATGGTTGGTATTGTCGTTACCGACGCTTCGCTGCACGAGAAGACTGCCGACTTCGACTTCTTCGACTACGAGGCGGATGAGACGAAGCCCGTCGACTGATCCCGCCCGGCCGGCCACCACGATCATTCAACGACCCTGATCCGGCCGTGATCCGATTCCGAGCGGCCGCGTGGCCGCTCGCGGGGCACATACAATGGACCAAGGAACGTTGCGAATGACGCGCGGTTCCTTGGCCCATTGGGCCGAATGGGTTTTGCCATGGGTTGTGATGGGCGGAAGCGAAAAGTCGGGCAACCCCCGAACGTAAGGGCGGTGAGACGCATGGTGCTAGGCATCGACGAGCGAATCGACGGCGTGAACCTCGGCAACTGGCTGGTGCTGGAGAAATGGATGGATCCGAAACCGTTCACCCGCAGCGCCGAAGACGATGAAATCTGGATGCACCGCACGCACGTATCCCTCTGGTCCGAACGGAATCTAGCCGAGGAACTGCGCCGGCACCGCGAAACCTACGTCACCCTGGAGGATTTCCGTATTATCGTCGGTCACGGAATCAACCTCGTACGCATTCCCATACCGTATTTCATCTTCGGCGACTGGCCCGGGCATCCGGGCTGCATTACGTACCTCGACCGCGCGTTCCGTTGGGCGCGGGAGACGGGATTGAAGATTATGATTGACCTGCATACCGTTCCCGAATCGCAGAACGGTTTCGACAACGGCGGTCTGACGGGTGTGTGCAAATGGGCACAGAATACGGACTTGGTGGAGTACACGCTGAACGTGCTGGAGCGATTGGCTCGCCGATACCGCGACGAACCGGCCCTGCACAGCATCGAAGTACTCAACGAACCAGTGAGCTGGTCAGTGTTCCATAGCACGTCGAACACGGCGAAAGACTCTCAGGAGGCTTCCGGTAGCGCGTATGTCTCACTGCGGTTTCTGAAGCGCTTCTACCGCGACGCTTACGCCCGGTTGCGCGCCGTGCTACGTCCGGAAACCGTGATCGTATTCCATGACGGTTTCCGACTACTCCGCTGGGGCGGTTGGTTTCGTCGTGCTGGCATGTGCAACGTCATGCTCGACACCCATCAGTATCTCATAGCGATGGAGGATCAGCTGTTTTCGGGACCGGCACGCCGGCTGTACCTGCGATCGCGGCGACTGCCATGGCTGTACCGGATGCTGGTGGGCGCGAGTAGCATCGCCATCCGTTCGGCGGCCCGTCGTATTCCCGTGCTGGTGGGCGAGTGGTGCGTGGAGAATCGGTGGGCCCTACACAGCCAAAACCGATCGGCTGCATACCGCCAAGTGTCACGATTGCAACGCGCGGCATGGGACGTGTCGGCGGGGCAGATCTATTGGAGCTACCAGCTTGCGCGCTCCGCGAAACCGGGTAGTGGCGAAGGGAAACCGCCGCGGGATCCTCGCAACGGCGGCAATCTTGAGGCGTGGGATCTGACTCGCGTATGGCGTCATGGATGGATTCGGGCGGATACCTCTCACGATGACGTGCCATAGGCAGTCAATCAACGGCAATCGACGCAAGGTGCATTAGACTCGGAATCATGGCAGAGGAAGAGACTTCGAAACGTATCCGAAAATCACCGCAGGAGCGGCGTGAGGAAGTGCTGGATGCTGCGGTTCAGCTGATCAGTGAGCGTGGGTTCAATGGCATTTCTATCCAGGACGTGGCCGACAGGGTCGGCATCTCCAAACAAGGCGTGTTGCGATACGTCGACAACAAAGACAAAATGCTGGCGCTGGTATATGACGAATATTACGGGCAGACCGGCACGCCGGAGGACTTCTTCTCTTCGGGCATGCCGGGCAGCGACCCGTCTGCGCCGCATTTTCCCGCGTATCTGCGCTACCTGGTGAAACACAACTCGCGCCGCCGCATGATGGTGCAGCTGTTCACCGTGCTGGCGGCGGAATCCCTGAACCCGGATCACCCATTGCATGACGAATTCATGGGACGCATGGAGGACATCTGGGAACACTACTCGAAATACCCGTGGGTGGTTCCGCCGCAATTGGGCGCATGGGCCGGCAGCATGCGGCCAGTGGTGCGCAAAGCCATGGAAATCATGGATGGCATTCAGCTGTGGTGGCTGCGCGAACCGGAAGTGGACTTGTGTGAGGAATGGTCCGAAATGGAGAATCTGCTGTTTCCCGCGCCCCTCTGGGATGCATGCCGCTGATTTTATGTGTGTTCCGCATACGTTCGGGGGTGACCTGACGGCCACCCTCATTTTGCTTATCTTCTATTGTGGTAGTGCCTGAAAAGTTTGCTGAAAGAGACATGCTGGTTTCTTGAGATGTCGACCATTTTGATGCAGTCAGACTACCTGCTGCGCTTCCCGTATAGACGCCAATGCTGGCTCCCAACATCCCTAGCGATACTAGTATCATTATTTTACGGAAGAGTCTAGATTCAGTAGAATTACCAATTCTACATAATAATTCGTCATATATAGAACCTGCTGCAGAATTAGTTACAATTGTCCCTCTGTAAAAAGTTAATTTTACTCATTATATTGACTATTTATAAGATAATTAGAACGTTGAATAATCTCAGATTCATTCTTGCCGGAAATAAGAAATTTCCTGTCAGAATCAACAGAGTTATGAGCGATACCTTTTTTCTTGCCCACAGATTCCAAAACCGCCCAATCCGGGATTTCTTTTTCCTTTGGCCAGTTCAATCCAGCGGTTTCCAGCAGTATGCCATACTGAGATGATCGCGTAATATTCGCATCCGCATCGACAAGACCAAGTTCCAATAGGAAGTTGGCCTTGCTTTGGTCTATGCCATAGGCGGCTGCCAGCTCCTGCTTGATGAGACCGCCTCCTCTGCGTGCCGCCATTTCCCCGAATACGAAATCACCGGTTTCATTCTTATAGAATTCGATATGCATCACATTCGGAATCGTCTGATCGTTGAAAGATGCAATTAATTGCTTTGTCAGTCGGAGCAGCTCGGAATAGTCGGCACCGTTCTCATCCAACATCACGGAACCGGTGTTTTGTTTCTCGAAATCCAGTGGCGGGACAAGATACCGTGATGGTGAGATCAGAATCGAACCGGAATTGATATAGACTACATCCACATGGTAGACGGAACCGGAACAATATTCCTCTAAGTAATACTGGTTTGAATGCACGTTTCGTATGAATTCCGGCTTGGTAGCTAAAGCGGGCAGGTCATCTTTCGAATGCAATATCGTAATGCCTGCAGACCCTGCGCCCCATCGAGGTTTGAGAACAACCGTCTCCCAACGATCGAACGCCGAAATAATATCTCCAAAGCCTTGGCAGGTGGTATAGGGAATAATCTTTAATCCGGCATCAAGGGCCGATTGTTTCATCGTGACTTTATCTCGACAGCTTAACGCCAGTTCATGCTGTAAACCGGGAATTCCAAATAAACTTCTCGCCTCTGCAACCCTCAGTACGTCTTCCTCTGAGCTGGAAACTATCCTATCTGGTTTAAATTTCCTGACAATATCAAAGAATTTTGCGGTAGCGCTATCAGAGGAATAATCGGAAACCTCGATTTCCTTGATGACGGAGCTCGGCCAACTATGGTGTGCGGCTCGATCGTTCGAGGTGAAGACCATAACTTCTAAACAATCGAAACGTTCTTGGATTTCCTCAATCCATTTAGGATAATTTGAGAAAGATTTGGGCTGTTGCAGCAATAATACTTTCATGTCATTCCCCTTCCGGTGTACTCACCAAGACTTTTTCTTTCAATGACGAATGATTCTTTGTCCACGTTTTCTAATTTGATTAGTGACGACTGCAGGCATTATTCCCACTAACGCCAGTGCACACCAATACCAAGCCGTCAATCCTGCAGGACGTAGTGCCGGAACGATCCAACCGCCAAGGAATGAGCCTGCCGATTCACCAATGGCTGCAATTATCAGCCGATAGTTCAGAATGTCCACCAAAGGCTTATCTGGCTGTGCCTCTACCAGAGCAATATTGATTAATGGCGCATAGATGCATTCTGCAATGGAGAACACAACCAAGGAAATGATGCATATCCACCAGTACGACGAGACTCCGCAGGCGAATAGTGCGAAGGAAATTCCATAAATCCCCAGGCTTTTGACTATGAATGAGGTGGCATTATGTTCTTTGGTCATATTGCGCGAGATGATCTTACTTACCGGCATTTGCAGTGCTATGACCGATATGGCATCAATGGAATAGAACAATCCTCTTATGACTGGACTATCGGATAACGAGTGGAATTCCAATGCCATTCCGGCAAAAAGCTGACCATTCATGATACTGCCCACGAACACCGCCAGGATGGCAAGAACCGTACCGGGACTTTTCAGCGAGTCTGTAATGGTCTTCACGATGGAGGAAGTGTTTTCCTCGCCGCTTTTCTCATTGCGTATGAAGACATGATGAGTCAGCGCTATTGGAGCTAGTAAAGCAGAAAAAGCATAGAGTCCGACGATGATTGCAATAAAGAGCGTTTGTCCGAAAGCCTTATATATGTAATTCGAACCCAGAGGTCCAATCGCGGATCCAAGATTGGCTGCCATGGTCACTAAAGCAAACAAAGAAGCCTGAATTTTTTTATCCTTTACTGTAGCGATGATATGCCCTCGTAGGGCAAAATTAACCAATGAAAGACCGAGTCCCAGCAAAGCCAAATCCGCAAAAAGGAAGCCGATAAAACCACCCATTGCCGGTTGTAGCAGCAAAAGTGAAAAAACCATGAATCCGAAACCGGTCTCGGTGAGGGATACCGTTGAGAAACGCTCAATCAGGCTACCTATAAAAACAGTACTGCCTCTAGAAAAAAGAGATAAAATTCCGAGCGCCAGCCCAACATATAGCGATGACGCCGCAGAAACTTGGCCGGTGAGAATAACCGAAAGAAGGGAGAAGAGACCGCTGTACGCAGCAGTATTCAAAAAGTAATTCACTGATATGGAGTCTCTTTTAATATCGTTCGGCTTCTCCATTTGAATGGACCTTCTTTTATGCTTTACAAATAATGTCTCCCCATGCTAGTTGTCATAGGGGAATTGTTCATTGCTGCGTCCACATATAGTGACGCTTGGTTTTGGCGTACTTGGGGGTGTCTGTTTCAAGGTTTACCGTGCTTTCTGCGGAATCGTTGAATCCTGAACATCCGTTGCATGATGAATTCACGGCTCGTATGGACGATATTTGGGAGAACTATTCGCAATATCCTTGGCTGGTTCCTCCGCAATTGGGTTCATGGAAGTCGAGTATGCGACCGGTGGTGCGTAAGGCCATGGAAATCATGGATGGTGTGCAATTATGGTGGTTGCGCGAGCCTGAAGTTGATTTATGCAAAGAGTGGGCTCAGATGGAAAACATGCTGTTTCCATCTCCGTTGTGGGATGCATATCGTTGATTTTGAATACTTGTTGAGATTGGCATTGCATGCGCGTGCGAAAAGGTGAGGGTCTGATGGTCTCTCGCCTTTTGCGTTGACGGGGTTATGTCGAGTTGCGGATGTGTATATGATATACTAAACTACCAATTGGTAATTAAAGGAAGTCGCTTCAATGAAGAAAGTGAGCAATCCATGGCCGAAACCACTGAAAATACGGTAAATCTGCCCTATAAAAATCCGGAACTTCCCACTGAGGAACGCATCGACGATCTGCTTGGTCGCATGACCCTTGAGGAAAAAGTCGGACAGATGATGCAGCTTGACGCGCGAAGCGGCGATTTGGACGATCTGATCGTCAACAAGCACGTTGGTTCCATTCTGCACACCTCGCCGTCCGATCTGCCGAAAGCCGTGGAAACGGTGAACGCCAAAACCCGTCTCGGCATTCCGCTGGTGATCGGCGACGACTGCATTCACGGCTATTCCTTCTGGCCGGGAGCCACCATTTTCCCGGAACAGCTAGGCATGGCAACCACATGGGATTCCGAAAAGGTACAGGCCGCAGGCCGTGCCACCGCCGAGGAAGTGTCAACCACCGGCGTGCATTGGACGTTCTCCCCGGTGCTGTGCATCGCGCGAGACACCCGTTGGGGCCGCGTGGACGAAACCTTTGGCGAAGATCCGTACCTGATTGGCGAAATGGCATCGTCCATTGTCAAGGGCTATCAAGGTGGAGCCAAGGCGGGCGAGCCGCTCGCCAAAGATGCGATCCTCGCATGCGCCAAGCATTTCGCAGGCTATTCCGAAACACAGGGAGGGCGTGACGCTTCCGAAGCCGACCTGAGCCACCGCAAGCTGGAATCTTGGTTCCTGCCGCCATTCGAACGCGTAGCCAAGGAAGGCTGTGGCACCTTCATGCTCGGCTACGAATCCATCGAAGGCGTGCCGGTCACCTTCAACAAGTGGCTGCTTTCCGACAAACTGCGTGGCGCTTGGAACTATCAGGGCACGCTCATCACCGACTGGGACAACGTCGGCCGTTCCGTGTGGGAGCAGAAGGTCAAGCCTGACTATGTGCAGGCTGCTGCCGATGCGGTCAAGTCCGGCAACGACTTGGTGATGACCACGCCAAAGTTCTACGAGGGTGCGATCGAAGCCGTGAAGACCGGTCTGCTTGACGAATCGTTGATCGATGCCGCCGTGGCTCGTATTCTCGCACTGAAGTTCCGTCTTGGACTGTTCGAAGATCCACGCTTGCCCGACCAGAAGCGTATTGATGCAGTGATCGGTTCCGAAGAGCATCAGCAGCTCAACCTTGAAGTGGCTCGCGAAGCCGTGGCATTGCTGAAGAACGACGGTTCACTGCCGTTCAACGTGGCCGGTGCGAAGCGTATCGCGGTCGTTGGTCCGCTCGCCGATGACGCCCAGACCCAGCTGGGCGACTGGGCGGGCAGCTCCGGTCAGATCAACTGGATGCCTGACGGCCACCCGCGCGAGATGATCACCACCGTGCTTGATGGCTTCAAGCAGCTCTCTCCGGAAGGCTGCGAGGTCGTGTACTCCCGCGGTGCCAATATCGTGGATTTGGTGCCTGATCCGGAAGGCGAGTTCTACCCGGATGGCCAGCCTCGCCCGAAGATCGGCGTTTCCGCCAAGCTCGACCGCGCACTGCTCGATGAAGCCGTGGAAAACGCTCGCCAAAGCGACCTGATCGTGGCTGTGGTGGGTGATGTGATTCAAGCCATTGGTGAAGGCTGCTCCACCGCTACGCTTGAACTGCTCGGCGGCCAGAATGCACTGATCGACGCGCTGTCGAACGTGGCTCGCGAAACCGGCAAGCCGTTCGTGGTGGTGCTCGTCAGCTCCAAGCCGCAGGTACTGCCGGCATCCGTGATCGGTACCAACGGTGTGATTGTTGACGAAACACCGGCCGAAGGCACTTCGGCTCTGCTGTGGGCTCCAAGCCCGGGCATGAAGGGCGGCCAGGCCATCGCCGAAATCATCCTCGGCGAAACCGAGCCGAGCGGACGCCTGCCGATCACCTTCCCACGTCATGCAGGCCAGCTGCCGGTCTATTACAACCAGATTCGCGGACAGCACGGCAACCGTTACGCCGACCTTACGCAGAATCCGGCATTCGCATTCGGCGAGGGTCTGAGCTACACCACGTTCGAATACGGAGATCCGACCATCACCAACGTTCCGGAATCCGGCATATTCACCGAAACCGACACCGTGCATGCCGAAATCACCCTCACCAATACGGGCGATCGCAAGGGCATGGAAGTAGTGCAGCTCTACATCGGCGACATCGTGACTTCCTACAGCTGGACTGATCGTGAACTCAAGGCATTCCAGCGTGTGAAACTCGAACCAGGCGAAAGCAAGATTGTTGCCTTCGACATTCCGGTTTCCGATTGCACCATCGTCGATTCTGAAGCCAACCGAATCGTCGAACCGGGCGAGTTCGAAGTGCTTATCGGCCATTCCAGCCGTCGCGAACACTTGAAGCGTACCACCTTCACCGTCGCGTAAGAGCGAAACGAAATAAGCCGTGTCGCAGAGCCCAATAATCGACACGCTAATCTGATGTGAGCCGACTACGAAATGCCGATCGTGGGCGGCTCACATGAATGGGTCATCGCCGTGGCATACGCACTGTTTATGGACGCTTCCGGATTCATGTTGGTGCCTGATCAGACGCATACGTTGAACTAGCTGCCATCGTCAATGAAGCCGACTGTTCCGCGGTGATGAACGCCATACAGCAGCTTGCCGGCGCGATTGTGCTTGCCACTGGCGGTTATACGGCTTTGTTCCCGATCGCTGTGGTTGCGGTGCTACTGGGCACGGTGTTCATCATGCTGATTCGCAAGGTGCAGTAGCTGCAGTTACTGCAGTAGCCGAAGCAACGCGCAGTGTGCCGGCGATTGCGGCACACGTAATCTCGACATTGCGTTCCGTGTTGGCGATCAGCGTCGCAAGATCCGCCGGCCAGGGCGCAATGCCGAACGTTGCGACGATGCCGGTCTCGTTCAACGCTTCGATGGTGTGTGGATCGCGGGTTACCGTTCCGCCAATGGCAATAGTTGGTTTTCCTTGCGATTGCGCCAGTTTCGCAATGCCACTCGGCACTTTGCCGTACGGTGTCTGACTGTCGATGGAACCTTCGCCGGTGATGATGACGTCGGCCCATGCGCATGCTTCTCGACCATGCGCAAGATCGAGCACAAGTTCGATTCCCGGCCGCACTGTTGTATTGAACAGGCCGAGCATCCCGCCGCCGGTACCGCCCGCGGCGCCTGTACCGGGAATGCGCTCAATATCGCGGCCATTGTATTGCATGATCGCGTGTGCGAGATTCGCAAGCCCTTGATCGAGGCGTTCGACCTGTGTTGTGGTCGCGCCTTTCTGCGGGGCGAATACATGGGCGGCGCCTTCGGAGCCAGTCAACGGATTGGTGACATCGCAGGCAAGAATAATTGGAATGTTCTTCACGGAATCGGGGACTTCCGAATCGTCAATCTTCGCCAAATCAGCGAGAACGCCGCCGCCAAGCGGAATAGCGTGGTCTGTCGAATCGAGAAAACGAAACCCAAGCGCGCGTGCCAATCCGGTACCGCCATCCGTGGTGGCGCTACCGCCCAATCCAAGCACGATGCGATCCGCGCCGGCATCAATCGCCGCACTAATCAGCAAGCCAGTGCCGAATGTGGAAGCGGTCAGCGCATTGCGGTCGGCGGGGGAGACCCGCTCAAGTCCGCTTGCTGAAGCCAATTCGACCACGGCGGTACGGAGAGTACAAGAAGCGTGGTTATTGCCAAGAAAGCCATATTGTGCGGTAATCGGGCGGCCGATCGCATCAACCGTCTCGACATCGCGTAATGTGCCACCGGTGGCGTGAACCAACGCTTGCGTCAATCCCTCTCCGCCGTCGGAAAGCGGTAAAAGCCGGCATTCTGCCTGCGGGTTACCATACATAACGCCGCGAGCCATCGCCTGCGCGATTGCTTCAGCCGAAGCGGCCTCTTTGAACGAGTCCGGTGCCAGCAAGATCCGCATACATGCCTCCTTTACGTCTTCCCAAGTTTAGGCTACAACAGCTGCCTCCAGACGTGACCATTTCTTCCAGTGGCTGGAGGTTTTGGGACGCTGGTGAGGTTCTAAGCGGGGTGTTTCTTCCAGTGAATGGAAGAAACTGGTCAGTTAGGGTGGGTTTTGGAGTCTGGATTCTTCCAGTCACTGGAGGTTTTGGGATGCTGATGACGTTCTTGGCGGGGTGATTGTTCCAGTGACTGGAGGTTTTTGCCTGTTGGAAGGGCTTCTGGCGGGATGATTTCTCCAGTGGCTGGAGGAATCTGGACTTGTATGAGTGGACAAGTATTTGTTTCAGGATAGGGGGGTCAGCGGTAGCCCTCCCACATGGGCAGGGGGAACAGGGCATCTTCGCATTCCGCCCACATGGAGTTCAGATCCTGGCCGGGCGTGCGCAGCCAACGCAGCTGCACGCCGTCCATCATAGCGAATCCCGCATTAAGCAGTCGACGCGTATCGACACCTTCGGGCACTTGCCAACGGATGTTGAGTGCCGTATCGGCATTATGCAGCTCGCGTTTGGCGAAATACTCGTGTGCGGGGTGGTTCGGGTCGATCGCTTCGGCGCTCAACGTGGAAAACATGTGCACCTGAATCGGTCTGCGTGCGTTCACCGCCACGATTCTGCGCCACATGTCGGCGATCAACGGGCGTGGCTCACGTACTATGTCGGTAAGAATGTCTTCCGTTTCGGAATCGTAGACTTCGTCCAGCGCGGCTGTGAGCAGTCCTTCCTTACTGCCGACATAATGCAGCACGCCAGCCTTGGTGAGTCCTACGCGATCGGCGATTTTCTGCAGGGAAGTGCCGTAATAGCCGAGCGTTCCAAACAGTTCGACGGCCGCATTGAGAATCTCCGCTCTTCGGTCGACTTCTTCGTTGGCCATGATGATTCCCTTTCTTGCCTTTCATTGATGTCGATTCATGTGCGCTGCAATGCTTATGAATCGCCATTTCTCTCAGGTTGTAAATACTGCAGTTACTTTACGGTCGGTTAACTGATTTTTCAAAGATGATTGGTGTGTTGCGATGTTGTTTTTGATAAAGTACTTACCGACCGGTTAGTAAAGATTTCGGGGTTGAGATTCCACAAGCCGGTTAACCGATACGAACTCAAGAGAACGATGCGAAAGAGGAACGCATGAGCGAAAAAACCTATCCTTCCGTCAATGACCTGACGCTTGAGGAGAAGGCATCCCTGACTTCCGGCGGCGACGCTTGGCATCTGCAGGGAGTTGAAGCCAAGGGCATTCCCGGCTATATGATTACCGACGGTCCCCACGGCCTGCGCAAGTCCAACTCGGCTACCACCGGCGAAGTCGATCTGAACGACTCCGTGCCCGCCACCTGCTTCCCTCCTGCTGCGGGCCTGTCCAGCTCGTGGAATCCGGAGCTCATTCACAAGGTCGGCGAAGCCATGGCCGAAGAATGCATTCAGGAGAAGGTTGCCGTAATCCTCGGTCCCGGCGTGAACATCAAGCGCAACCCGCTTGGCGGCCGCTGCTTCGAATACTGGTCCGAAGACCCGTATCTGGCGGGCCATGAGGCCATTGGCATCGTCGCAGGCGTGCAGTCTAAGGGCGTGGGCACTTCGCTCAAACATTTCGCCGCCAACAACCAGGAGACCGACCGTCTGCGCGTCAGCGCCAACATCTCCCAGCGTGCGCTGCGCGAAATCTACTTCCCGGCATTCGAACACATCGTCAAGGAAGCCCAGCCGTGGACCATCATGTGCGCATACAACTGCATCAACGGCGTGCATGCCGCCCAGGATCGCTGGCTGCTCACCGACGTGCTGCGCGACGAATGGGGCTTCCAAGGTATCGTTATGAGCGACTGGGGCGCCGACCACGACCGCGTGGCCTCCCTCAATGCGGGCCTCAACCTCGAAATGCCGCCAAGCTACACCGACGACCAGATCGTCTACGCCGCACGCGACGGCCGCATCCAGCCGGCATGGCTTGACCGTATGGCGCAAGGCATGATCGACTTGGTCAACAAGACCCGCGCAGCCATGAGCGTCGAAAACTATCGTTTCGACATCGAAGCCCACGATGAGGTCGCACATCAGGCCGCCGTCGAATCCATGGTGCTCCTCAAGAACGATGATGCCATTCTGCCAGTCGCTGGCGATGCCAAGGTCACCGTCATCGGCGAATTCGCACGCACCCCGCGCTACCAGGGCGGCGGCTCCTCGCACATCACCCCAACCAAGATGACCAGCTTCCTTGACGCCCTCGCCGAACGCGGCGTGGATGCCAAGTTCGCCCCAGGATTCACCCTCGACCTCGAACCGGCCGATCCAACACTCGAAACCGAAGCCGTCGAAGCTGCCAAGGGCGCCGACGTGGTGCTCATGTTCCTAGGGCTCCCTGAAGCGGCCGAATCCGAAGGCTTCGACCGTGAGACCCTCGACATGCCGGCCAAGCAGATCGCACTGCTCGAAGCTGTCGCAGCCGAAAACAAGAACGTTGTGGTCGTACTCTCCAACGGCTCCGTCGTCACCGTGGCACCATGGGCCAAGAACGCCAAGGGCATCCTCGAATCCTGGCTGCTCGGACAGTCCGGCGGTCCGGCGCTCGCCGACGTGCTGTTCGGCAAGGTGAGCCCGTCCGGCAAGCTTGCGCAGACCATTCCCTTCGACATCAACGACGATCCGAGCACCATCAACTGGCCGGGTGAAGAGGGGCATGTCGATTATGGCGAAGGCGTGTTTGTGGGCTACCGCTATTACGACACCTACAACAAGGCCGTCGACTACCCGTTCGGCTTCGGCTTGAGCTACGCCACGTTCGAAGTGAGCGACGTGAAGGCCGTCAAGACCGGTGCCTGCACCGCAACCGTCAGCGCAGTGGTCAAGAACACCTCGAACGTTGACGCCGCCGAAACCGTGCAGGTGTACGTGGCTCCTGGCAAGGCTGACGTGGCCCGCCCGAAGCACGAGCTCAAAGGCTTCAAGAAGGTGTTCCTCAAAGCCGGCGAATCCGCCGAAGTCTCCTTCGATCTTGACGATCGCGCCTTCGCCTACTGGTCTGAGAAGTTCAACGACTGGCACGTGGAGAGCGGCGAATACGCCATCGAAGTCGGCACGTCCAGCCGTGACATCGCCGGTTCCGCGGTAGTGGAGCTCGATGGCGACGGCAAGACCCAGCCGCTCACCGAGTGGTCCAACTTCATGGAATGGCGTAAGGATCCGCTCGGCTCCCAGGTGCTCGAGAAGCTGCGTGCCGAAGGTGAAGCCGGCCGCATGCCGATCGTGCCCGACAATGACATGACCCGTCTGTTCCTCGATTCCATGCCAATCAACAGCATGTCGGTGCTGATGGGTGCCGATGGCAAGCAGGTCTTCGAATACATGCTTGCCGAATATGCTGAACTCACCAAGTAGTTTCGCGGGATTCAAGGCTTAAGCCGGGGAATCTGGTCCGTTGCTCTGAACCGGTGTGGACCTGATTTCCCGGCCTTTGCATTGTTGGAAGGTTGCTCTGGGGTTGTTGCTTTATGACGATTTTCAGGGCAAGCGGATACGTGCGACACGCCGATTGTTGCATGTGCAACAGTTGCATATACAACGGTTTACTATGTACGCTGTGACAGAAGTGACGAACGAACAATACAAGGAACCGAATGGCTCGCGACTCTTCGAAGTCTGGGAAAGCGGCTTGGCAAAGCCCCCCAGCGTGGCCATTCGCTCGCTGCACAACGTGGTCAACCGGTATCTGCGCGTCACCCGCCCTGAAGCGGCGGAAGACATCAGTAACGGCAACGTTGACGTCATCGTGTATCTCGCACGGCATGACAACGAGGAAATCTTTCCTCAAGACATCGAGCAACGCTTCGGCGTGACCCGATCCACATCATGCCGGGTGCTGGGGCTGATGGAGCAGAAGGGCCTGATCGCGCGCGAACCGGTGAAACGCGACGCACGACTGAAAAAAATCGTGTTGACGGACAAATCAAGGCATATCGCCGAAGTCTTGCGCGACAATGCGAAAAACATGGAACGAATCCTGCTGGAAGGCCTTGAAGACGATCAGATCCGCCAATTCATGCACGTGCTCGACATCATGCAGACGAATCTGGTGAAAACAGGTTTGATCGGAGACGAAAGTCGATATCCAAGTTTGGAAATACAGGAACAGGACGCAAGCAAATCGCAAGTTCCGCAAGAATCGCAGGTTCCGCAAAAAACATGCGATGACTATGCCTCGAATAATCGCGATGCTCGTGATGAGTACGTCTCGCACGTACTGCGGATATCGCAGGAAATGGCGATTGCGCGCAATCGCAAGTAACACACGTCATAGGTAAAAATAAAAGGAAAGGACAAGTAGTGACAACGGCAAACGCGACGGCGTCCGCAGCGCCGAAACCAAAGCAGCACGTCATTCGCACACTGGGCAAATCCCTGCGCGAATACAAAAAAGCCAGTCTGCTTTCCCCGGCATTCGTAGCCGTGGAAAGCGTGCTGGAAATCCTTATTCCGACTGTCATGGCATCGCTGATTGATGAGGGCATCAGCGGTGGCAGCATGCCGGCGATTTTGAAATTCGGCTTGATTCTGCTGATTTGCTCGGTAGTTTCGCTGACATCCGGCTTTTTGGCTGGAAAGTTCTCGGCTATCGCAGGTGCCGGATTCGCGAAGAATCTGCGTCACGATCAGTTTGAGAAGGTGCAAGGCTACAGCTTCACCAATATCGACCGTTTCTCCACCGGTTCGATCATCACACGACTGACCACTGATGTGACCAACCTGCAGAACGCGTATTCGATGATCATCCGCATGGGTGTGCGTGCTCCGATCATGGTGATTGTGGCGTGGATCTTCTCCTTCCGCATCAGCCCATCCATCTCTTTGGGGTTCCTCGCCTGCATTCCAGTGCTCGCCATCGGCTTGTGTGGCCTGGTGGTGCTGGTGCACCCGGTGTTCGAACGCGTGTTCCACACGTACGACAAGCTCAACAACGTGGTCGACGAGAACCTGCAAGGCATCCGCGTGGTCAAGTCTTACAATCGCGAAAGCCACGAAACCGAAAAGTTCAACCGTATTTCCGAGCGTATCTTCAAGGACTTCACCAAGGCCGAACGCATTATGAGCTTCAACAATCCGCTTATGATGCTGTGCGTGTACGTGTCCATGCTGCTCATCGCGTGGATGGGCGCCCGGCAGATCGTGGCGTCCGGCAACAATGCGGCCCTAGGCCTCACCACCGGCGATCTGACCGCACTGGTCACCTACGCCATGCAGATCCTTATGGCCATGATGATGCTGTCGATGATTTTCGTGATGTGCATTATTTCGCAGGCTTCCGCCGAACGTATCTGCCAGGTGCTGAACGAGGAAAGCACGGTTACGAATCCGGCTAATCCCGTCAAGGAAGTGAAGAATGGCGAGATCGATTTCGACCATGTCACCTTCCGTTATTCCACCACTTCTGAAAAGCCGGTGCTTGACGATATTGATTTGAAGATTCGTTCCGGCATGACCATCGGCATCGTCGGCGGCACCGGTTCCGCAAAGTCCAGTCTGGTGCAGCTTGTGCCACGTTTGTATGACGTGACCGAAGGTTCGCTGAAGGTCGGCGGCGTGGATGTGCGTGATTACGATTTGGAAGTATTGCGTGATCAGGTTGCCATGGTGTTGCAAAAGAACGTGCTCTTCTCCGGAACCATTGCCGAAAACCTGCGTTGGGGCAATCCAAACGCCACTGATGAAGAGATTTGCCACGCGTGCCAGCTTGCGCAGGCTGACGGCTTCATTCAGGAATTCCCCGACAAGTACGATACGTACATCGAACAGGGCGGTACCAACGTTTCCGGCGGCCAGCGCCAGCGTCTGTGCATTGCGCGTGCGTTGCTGAAAAAGCCGAAAATCCTGATCCTCGACGATTCCACATCCGCGGTCGACACCAAAACCGATCAGCTGATTCGTACCGCATTCCATCATGAGATTCCCGACACCACGAAGATCATCATTGCCCAGCGTGTGGCCTCTGTGCAGGAATCCGACATGATTCTTGTCATGGACCACGGCCGCATCATGGCAGCCGGCACGCATGAACAACTGCTCGAAAACTGCGACGAATACCGTTCCATCTACGAATCGCAAACCAAGAATCAGGCTCAACCTGAGGAACTGCAGTGAAAGGAGGCAACAGATGACTGAACAAACTTCCGCATTGAAATCCAAGGAAAACAACAACGTGGCCAGCAAACAGCCAAAGCCACCAATGCAGAAAGCCGCACCGGGCACCACCAAGCGTATTTTCGGCTACATCTTCCAATACAAATGGCGTGTGGCGCTCGTAGTAATGTGCATTCTCGTCGGAGCCGCAGCACAGGCCGGATCGTCACTGTTCCTACAGTCGCTGATCGACACCTACATTCTGCCCATGGTTGGTACCACCAACCCTGACTGGATGCCGTTGCTGCGTGCGCTGACACTTATGGCATGCCTGTATGCGGCCGGCATTTTCTGCAGCTGGCTATGGCAGTGGATTATCGTTGCCGTGGAACAAGGCACCTTGAAGAAGATCCGCGACGACATGTTCGCTCACCAGCAGACCCTGCCGATCCGTTACTTCGACACCAACGAACACGGTGACATCATGAGCCGCTACACCAACGACACCGACACATTGCGCCAGGCCATCAGCCAATCGTTCCCGCAAATGTTCTCGTCCGCGGTGTCCGCGCTTGCGGCGCTCGTGTCGATGCTGTGGCTGTCAGTGCCCGTCACCATTTTTGTGCTCGCATTCACCGTGATCCTGTTCGTGGTGGTGCGCAAGGTCGTTTCCCGTTCCGGACGTTACTTCGTCAAGCAGCAGATCGCCATCGGCGATGTGAACGCATTCGTAGAAGAAGCGGTCAACGGCCAGAAGGTTATCAAGGTCTTCAACCATGAGGACGCCACTCAAACCACCTTCGACAAGAAGAACGAAGAACTCTTCGAAGCTTCCGCCGAAGCGAACACGTGGGGCAACGTGACCATGCCAATCGTAGGCAACATGGGCTACCTGCTCTACATTCTGCTCGCCATCTTCGGCGGAGCCGCAGCGATTAGCGGACTTGGCAACTTCGGCCTGTCCGGAGTTGGTCCGCTCACCTTAGGTACGCTGATTTCGCTATTGACGCTGTCCCGCTCCTTCGTCAACCCGCTCGGCCAGGTCTCCATGCAGTTCAACATGGTGATGATGGCGCTCGCCGGCGCATCCCGCATCTTCGCGCTCATGGACGAAGGGCCGGAGGACGACGGCGGTTCCGTGACCTTGGTGAACGTGGAACTCGGTGAAGACGGCCGTACCATGACCGAAGTCGACCATGAAACCGGTCACTGGGCGTGGAAGCGCGAGGAGGGCGACGATGGCACCCGTTCGCTCAAGGCCGCGCAGTCCTTGAGCCCGCGTGCTGCAGAAGTAGCGATGAAGGCCCGTAAAACCGCTATCACTTCGCCGGATGGACGCCTCACCCTGCTGCAGGGCGATGTGCGCTTCACCGACGTGACCTTCGGCTACAACCCCAACAAGCCGGTGCTGAATGACATCACTTGGTTCGCCAAGCCCGGGCAGAAGATCGCATTGGTCGGTGCCACGGGTGCCGGTAAGACCACGGTGACCAACCTGATCAACCGTTTCTATGACATTCAAGACGGCATGATTCTGTACGACGGCATTTCCGTCAAAGGCATCCGCAAGCCGGATCTGCGTCGTTCGCTGGGTGTGGTGCTGCAGGACGTGAACCTGTTCACAGGCACGGTGATGGACAACATCCGTTATGGTCGACTCGACGCCACCGACGAGGAATGCATTGCCGCTGCGAAGCTTACGAACGCCGACGGCTTCATCCGCATGCTGCCAAACGGCTATCAGACCGTGCTCGAAGGTGATGGTTCCGGTCTGTCTCAGGGCCAGCGGCAGCTGATCTCCATCGCTCGTGCAGCCGTGGCCGATCCGCCGGCCATGATCCTCGACGAGGCCACTTCGTCCATCGACACCCGTACCGAGGAAGTGGTGCAGGCCGGTATGGATAACCTCATGAAGGGTCGTACCGTGTTCGTGATCGCACACCGCCTGTCCACCGTGCGCAATTCCGACGTGATCATGGTGCTCGACCATGGCCGCATCATCGAACGCGGCTCGCATGACGAGCTCATCGCACAGAAGGGCGAGTACTACCAGCTCTACACAGGTGCCGTAGAACTCGAATAATCGAATAGTCTCCTGAATTGGAGCGATGCGAGCACACGCTAGCTACACTAGCCGCGCTTCGAGCCCTGTCGGCTGATACCGCCCTTATGGCCGGTGGCCTTGAACGGCATGGATCCTCTGGAAAATCCCTTGCTTTGAAATTGCGATTTTGAAGCAAGGGATTTCTTATTGCCTTTGGCATGCATGGTATTCGGCTGCGGCCAGCCTGCCTTCTGTGAAGGATGTTCCGTCATACGTTCATGAGACTGCTGCACGAACAACGATTATAATTGGCTTGCGTAATCGTTGCGCGAATCTTGCTTGGTTTGTCGTTATGTCAATAATAGGTTATCCTTTCATGAGGTAAACGATTTACTAAATTGGAGAGCGAGACATGGCGACGATTAAAGAAATTGCGCAGCGTACCGGGTTTTCTCAAGCTACGGTGTCTCGACTTCTGAATGGGGATCCCACCCTTTCCGTGCGTGAGGAGACGCGTCGTAAGATCATTCAGGCAAGCGAAGATCTCGGCTACAGCATGCAGACCAAACGCATCGTCGTTCCTCACGAGGTCGCATTGCTTGATAATGAGAAGTCTGACGAAGCGTTGCGTGACTCCTATTACACCGATTTGTGTTCAGCGCTCGAACGCAATGCGGAGCAACAACGTATGGAAATGACGGTGTTCCACGACCTTGATGACATGATTGCGTGCAGTTCCAAGTTCGACGGCTTCATGGCGATCGGCGCTGACCGAATTAGTGAAAAGGACTTGGAGCGGTTGCATGAAGCCATGCCATATGGCGTGTTCATTGATGTGAATCCGGCGCCGAATCTGTTTGATTCCGTGCAACCTGATTTGCAACAGACCATACATGATGCGGTTGCGGCGTGTGCGGCCAAGGGCATGAAGCGTGTCGGGTTTATTGGCGGCAAGGGCTGCCTGATGAACTTCTATGAGGTCGATGAGGAGAACCGAGCTACGTATTTCCGCCGTGAAACGAGACGTTTCGGCATTCAGTCCGACGGGCTCGTGTATTCCGACGGACTGTTCACGGTGAGTAACGGACGCGCTTTGGGGGAGCGGTTCGTGCACGACCATAATGGTGTGCTGCCGGATGCCGTGATTGTCGCCGCCGATGTGATTGCGGTGGGCGTGCTGCAGGCGTTCAATGCGGTCGGCGTGCTGGTGCCGCGCGACATCAGCGTGATTAGCATCAACAATCAGACGATTTCGCAGTTGACCTCACCGCCGTTGAGTACCTTCTCCATCGATCAGAACGAGCTTGCGCGTGTGGCGACCTTGGCATTGGGCGACGCCATTTCCGGCAAGCGCACGATTCGCCAGCATGCGTATCTGTCGACGTCATTGGTGGCGCGCGACAGTTTCGTTCCGGCGAAATAGTGATGCTTAAAACGTTACTCGTCTAGTGATTCTTTTTACTTTTATATTCTTGTGAATCCTACTTAAGAATCGTCCATAATCATGAAAAAACAAGCGAAATAGTTCGCGCCGCATGCTATAGTGACAACCGAAATGCGAGCGATGATCCGTTATCAGCGGGGAGCTTCCGGAAGAACGGCCGTGTCAGCGGCTTATTAGACCCGGCGGGAAGGCCCGAACAGCCGAATATACGAGCGGTCGTGCGCGTAACAAAAGCATGGCAAACGAGGTGGTACCGCGGTGGCGGCGTCCAGCAGGCGCTATAGTCATCGTCCTCGTAGGAAACAAATAGTAAGAACCTACGAGGAGATACGGTGAGCGAAAATAACGTGTATCCGAAGGCAGCTGCGGGTGAGCAGAGCGCCAATGTAGCGCCGAACCCCAGTTTCCCGAAGCTGGAAGAATCCGTCCTTGATTATTGGGAGAAGGACGACACTTTCCAGAAGTCCATTGAACGCCGTCCTTCAGGCGATCACAGCCAGAACGAATTCGTGTTCTTCGACGGCCCTCCGTTCGCTAACGGTCTGCCGCATTACGGCCACCTGCTGACCGGTTACGCCAAGGATGTGATTCCGCGTTACCAGACCATGAAGGGCCACAAGGTCAATCGTGTGTTCGGTTGGGATACGCACGGTCTGCCGGCTGAGCTTGAAGCCCAGAAGGAACTGGGCATCGATTCGGTCGATCAGGTTAAGGAAATGGGCATCGACAAGTTCAACGATGCCTGCCGTGCCTCCGTGCTCAAGTACACCAACGAGTGGAAGGACTACGTGCACCGTCAGGCACGTTGGGTCGATTTCGAGCATGGCTACAAGACGCTGAACATCCCATACATGGAATCCGTGATGTGGGCGTTCAAGCAGCTGTACGACAAGGGCCTCGCATATCAGGGCTACCGCGTGCTGCCGTACTGCCCGAAGGATCAGACGCCGCTTTCCGCGCATGAGCTGCGCATGGATGCCGACGTGTATCAGGATCGTCAAGACACCACCGTGTCCGTGGCTGTGAAGCTGCGCGATGAGGAAGACGCCTACGCGGTGTTCTGGACCACTACGCCGTGGACCGTTCCCACCAACTTCGCCATTGTGGTCGGCGCAGACATCGACTATGTGGAAGTGCGTCCGACTGAAGGCAAGTTCGCTGGCAAGAAGTTCTATCTGGGCAAGCCGCTGCTCGGCTCCTACGTCAAGGAACTCGGCGAGAACTATGAGATCGTGCGCGAACTCAAGGGTGCCGAAATGGAAGGCTGGCGCTACTACCCGGTGTTCCCGTACTTCGCAGGCGATGAGAACGCCGTCGAAGGCAAGGTTCCAGGTCCGGAAGGCTACCAGATCTTCACCGCCGACTATGTCGATACCGTTGAAGGTACCGGCCTTGTGCATCAGGCTCCGTACGGCGAGGACGATATGAACACGCTTAACGCCAAGGGCATCAAGAGCGTTGACGTGCTCGACGCGGGCTGCAAGTTCACCGCGCTGTGCCCGGACTACGAGGGCATGTACGTGTTCGATGCGAACAAGCCGATTCTGCGTAACCTGCGTGCCGGTGACGGCCCGCTGGAGCGTATTCCGGAAGACCAGCGCGCGATTCTCTTCCAGGAGAAGAGTTACGTGCACTCTTACCCGCATTGCTGGCGTTGCGCCACGCCGCTCATCTACAAGCCGGTGAGCTCGTGGTTCGTGTCCGTCACCAAAATCAAGGACCGTCTGCTCGAACTGAACCAGGAGATTAACTGGATTCCGGGCAATGTGAAGGACGGCCAGTTCGGCAAGTGGCTTGCCAATGCCCGCGACTGGTCGATCTCGCGCAACCGTTTCTGGGGTTCGCCGATTCCGGTGTGGGTGTCTGACGATCCTAAGTATCCGCGCGTTGACGTGTACGGTTCGCTGGACGAGCTGAAGGCCGACTTCGGCGACTATCCGCGCGATAAGGACGGCAATGTCAACATGCACCGCCCGTACATCGACGAATTGACCCGCGTCAACCCGGACGATCCGACCGGCAAGAGCCACATGCACCGCATCACCGACGTGATGGACTGCTGGTTCGAATCCGGTTCCATGAGCTTCGCCCAGTACCATTACCCGTTTGAGAACAAGGAAACGTTTGAACAGCATTTCCCTTGCGATTACATCGTGGAATACATCGGCCAGACCCGTGGCTGGTTCTACGTGCTGCACATCATGGCGACCGCACTGTTCGACAAGCCGGCATTCAAGAACGTGATCTGCCACGGCATCGTGCTTGGCTCCGACGGCCAGAAGATGTCAAAGCATCTGCGCAACTACCCGGACGTGAACGGCGTGTTCAACGATTTCGGTTCCGACGCCATGCGTTGGTTCCTCATGAGCTCGCCGATTCTGCGCGGCGGCAATCTGATCGTGACCGCCGATGGCATTCGTGACACCGTTCGCCAGATCATGCTGCCGGTGTGGAGCTCGTACTACTTCTTCACCCTGTATGCGAACGCTGCCAATAATGGTGCCGGTTTCGATGCTCGTGCGCTGCGTGCCGATGAGGTTGCCGCACTGCCGGAAATGGACCGTTATCTGCTGGCACGTACCCGCCGACTGATCGAGAAGACGCAGCATTCGCTGGATGACTTCCTGATTTCCGACGCATGTGAAGCCGTGTCCGATTTCATCGACATGCTCACCAACTGGTACATCCGCAACAATCGTGACCGTTTCTGGAACGAGGACGCGAACGCGTTCAACACGCTGTACACCGTGCTTGAAGCATTCATGCGCGTGATCGCACCGCTTGCTCCGATGGAAGCGGAAGCCGTGTGGCGTGGCCTGACCGGTGGCGAATCCGTGCATCTGGCCGACTGGCCGTTCCTTGCCGACGAGCAGACTGGCGAAGCGAGCGAACTGGGCCGTGTGCTTGTTGACGATCCGGCTCTGGTTGATGCGATGGAGAAGGTGCGCGAGGTCGTGTCCGGCACCCTGTCTATGCGTAAGACGAAGCAGATTCGCGTGCGCCAGCCGCTGTCCAAGCTGACCGTTGTGGTGGAAAACACTGCCGCCGTGGCCGCATACGACGAGATTCTCAAATCCGAACTGAACGTGAAGAACGTTGAATTGTGCACGCTTGAAGATGCCGAAGCCCAAGGCTTGAAGATCATCAACGAGCTGCGTGTGAACGCTCGCGTGGCAGGCAAGCGCCTGCGCAAGGACGTGCAGTCCGCCATCAAGGCTTCCAAGTCCGGCGCATGGCATGTGAACGCCGAAGGCGCTCCGGTATGTGAGACTCCGAACGGTGAGATTGTGCTTGAGGAAGGCGAATATGAGCTGATCAACAGTGTGGAGGAGAAGAACGCCGAAGAGGCCGCCAACTCCGTTTCCGCCGCGCTGCCGACCGGCGGCTTCGTGATCCTCGACACCGAACTGAACGATGATCTGATCGCCGAAGGCTATGCGCGCGACGTGATTCGCGCTGTGCAGGATGCCCGTAAGGCCGCCGATCTGCAAATCTCCGACCGCATCGCACTGAAGCTTATTGTGCCCGCCGAAGACGTGACCAAGGTCGAACAGTTCAAGGAGCTCGTCTCTTCCGAAACCCTCGCCACTTCTTTCGAAGTGACGGCCGGCGATGAGCTGAACGTTGAGGTTGCCAAGGCCTGATTTGGCTAATTGGTGAAAACTGACGGCTGAAAGCTGACTAATGCCGGTTAGCTGGTGAACGGTCGCCAACATAACAGGTCCCGAATCCGATGGATTACTCCAGAAGGTTCGGGACCTTTTTAATAGTCTGCTTGAGAAAGTCTACTTGTCCTTTTAAGTTAAGCCAGATATCGCGGTTCAGCTTAGATGAACTGGGTGTATGTCCATGCATTTCGATGATTAGGGTGTATCGAGAGTTTCGAGTTGGTTTCAATGACAATCCGAGGGGTGAAAGCGAGTTTATGGGCACGCGTGCGGGGTCTCAGATGCGCAGGACTCCTCACGCAGCGCATATCACAATCCTAGCCAGGCACGTAGGTCATGAATTTCCTGATTGCAGATGCCGTGAGCCATTCCTGGATATTCGAAGTAGGTGAGATTGCCGGTTTGCGCGAGTTTGTTGCGCGCACACTGTTGGTCGGATAGTGGAATTGTGCGGTCTTCGCTGCCGTAACAGAGTGCGAATCGCGTGCGTCCGGTCGCGGGCAAGGGCTCAGCTGCTTCGCCTTTGAATGACGGACTCATCAAAATCGCCATATCGAACACATCGGGATGTTCCGCAACCATGCGATACGATAGGTATCCGCCTTGCGAAAACCCAATTAATACTTTACGGAACCGTACATATGCGGGCGAATCCAGCAATCGTACGACGGCATCGCCCACGGCACTGCACTCACGTCGACGCTCTCTTACGGAACATCCATCTGGATACCAGTAGTAGCTTCCGATGTAAGGACGTTCATACGTGCCTCGGAACGACAGATAATTTGGATGCTGGGCAGAAGCAATGGAGTTGTCCGTTGAAGATACGTCTCGCTTCGGAACATCATAAATCGCATCAATGATGCGGATCATCTCATTTTCATCATTGCTGAATCCATGAAATCCCAAGAACAGCAGATTATCGCCGTCCGTTTCGCGGGCTGTCACATCAATGCTGGTACTCACGTTCAAACGCATATCAACCTTCCATCGCATGTCGATAGTATGCGGATTTCCAACGGCACCATAACGGTGGATAGCGAATTGGACAAGGGTGCGATGCTCGCCGTCATGCTGCCGTTGGTTGAAGGAAACGCCGAATATGTGGCGAAGCTTACAGCAATCCATCCGCATGCAACGCGCCATACATGCGGTCCAAGCAATCCACAAGCAGCGGATAAGGCATTGCCACATTCACGCGCACGCAGCCGGCGCCGGCCTCGCCGCATAAACGCCCGTCGGTCAACGCCACTTGCGCTTTCTCAAGGAAGTATGTGGCTGGATCGTCGATGCCGAGCGGACCGAAATCAAGCCATGTAATATAGGTGCCCTGCGGCTTGATGTAGCCGACGCCAGCGAACCGTTCACGCATTTGTTCGTCGAAAAGGTCAAGATTTCTGCGTACGTAGGCGAACGCGTCCTGGAACCACGGGTCACCTTCGTTGTATGCGGTGGTGGTGGCAATCGCGCCGATGGTGGCGGTCTGATGCTCGCTCCACTCAGCCTTGACTGCCCACATGTCACGGTCGGCCGGATTAGTGAGCAGCACCTGCGCACATTTCGTGCCTGGAATATTGAACGACTTCGATGCGCTGGTGGCGGTTATTGACTGCAATGCTGCCTGTTCGCTGATGGTGGGGAATGGAATATGCTTGCCTTCGAACACAAACGGAGCATGGATCTCATCATTGAAAATGCGCACATCGTACTGCGCTGCCAAATCGCTTAGGCGCAGCTCTTCCTCCAGAGTAAGCACTTTGCCGATCGGATTATGAGGATTGCAAAGCACGAACGCATGGCATCCGGCCGCAAACGCGCGTTCAATGGCGTCGAAATCGAACAGCCACTGCGCTTCACCGGTTTCGGCGTCGCCGCTTTGCAGCATTTCGATTTCGATCACATTGACGTCATAGAGTTTCGGCACGCTTAGGAACGGCATGTAGGCAGGTGTCGGCACGATCACGCTGTTGCCTGCGCCGACCAGTTCGCGCAGGAAGACCTCATATGCCTCAAGCACGTCGGGAACCACGCGAATGATACTGGGATCCACATTCCAGCCGTAATGTGTGCGCTGCCAGCTTGCGCATGCCTCTGCCACGCGCTGCTTCCAAGGTTCGGGAATGTAGCCAAGTTTGCAATGGGCACAAGCGTTGTCGATGGCTTCCTGAATGCAGGGTGCTAGGCCGTAGTCCATTTCGGCGATGAACGCGCCGATGCAGCCGGGGTAGCGTGTCCACTTGTCGGAGCCGACTTCGGCAAGGTCGGTTGCGGTGGTGTGGTCGATGGCGTCGGCGTTAAAGCCGGAATCGGTACGATGCTTGATATCCATGATTTCTTCCATGATTCCAGCATGACGTACGCGTTGGGGGAAAGAACAGTGTGTTCTTGTGCTGAAAGCAGAGATGGTTATGAAGTTTTCTTATATCAGACGCTTTTGCTATTCAATTATTAATCTGATTATGTCGATGCTGAAAAAATAAGAAACATTCGCTTGCGCCAGCATCCCGCTATCGGGGAATCGGAAGTGAATCAGATGCTTTCCAAATACTGGTGCGACGCTTTTGCGATTTCGTCCTTGACGCGGGCGACCGCTGGGCGATTATCCGCTTTTCTCGTGACGAAACAGACTGTGCGGAATGCGTTGTCGTCGGCAATCGGAAGCGCGGCCAAGTCAGGCTGTGTTCCGGCGGTTGTGGCCAAACGGGACACGATCGAGACGCCCATGCCGACTTCCACGAGATTCTGCGTGGCCCAATAATCGTCGGTCGAATGCGTGATCTCCGGCATGAAACCGGCGGTACGTGCTAACGACACCAGATTCGCCCGACAGGTCTCACAGCCGGCGATCCACTGTTCGCCGCGTGCCGAAACCAGCTGGACCGGCAGATGCGAGCTTTCATACTGGCGTGTGATCGTGTTGTTCGCGCTGATCAGCAGCATCAGTGGATCGATACCGAAGGGGGAGACTTCCAAATCGTCCGGACCAACTAAAGCAGGCAGTGAATTGTATTGGAAGATGATCGCGCAATCGGCAAGCCCCTGTTCCAACGCGTCCATGGCCTCAGGCGGCTCCATCTGCATGAGGCTCACGCGAATGTCGGACGTTTTGCTGATATGCACGAGTACGCGCGCCACGAACGACGAGCATACCGATGGGGGAGCGACTAGGCGAATATGCGTCGATCCGTTGCGCTGGTATTCCTCCACATCTTTGACGGCCTGTGTGACGCGATTGTCGATGAGCTGCCCGTGGCGTGCCAGAATACGACCGATCGGCGTTAATTCCACCCCATGCGACGTGCGCTGCACGAGTTTTGCGTCAAGTTCGCGTTCGACCTTGCGGATTTGTTGGCTGATGGCCGGTTGCGACCAGCCGGTTTCGCGCGCGACCGCGGAGAACGAACCCAAACGTTCCACATTCCACAAGGTCACGAGAATCTGCGGGTTCAGTATTTTCGTGCTGAATCCCGTGGCATTCGCGGTGATGCTGATGTCGGTGTTCGTGTTGGCGTTGTTGCGCGTGTTGCTATCGGCTGGAGTGTTCATATGAGGATAGTGCTCAACTTTTTAGGAATGCGGGAATGGCTTCGGCTGCCGCATAGCCCGCGCGGTACATGCGTTCCAAACCTTCGAACGACTTGCTCAACGTGTTCAGGCCGTACAGGCTTTCCGGCGCGAGGATGAGCACGCGGCCGTCCTGCTCGTATTCCTTGGCCAGCGCCACTTCGTCGTTGTACGTCTGATAACGGTTGAGCAGTTTTTCCGCGGCTTCGGGGTGGCTGCGCTTCAAAATCCTGGCCGGGCCGATGTCCCTCTTCTGTTCGCGTACGGTGTCTTTCGGGCGGGTGAGTATCACCACGATACGGTCGTAGCCGTCATCGATGGCCTTCTGCACCGGAATCGGATCGGCGATGCCGCCGTCGTAGTAGGGGACGCCATCGATCGCATACGGTTCGCAAGCCACCGGCACCGCTGATGACGCCTTCATGATGTCGAAATTGTCGTAGCCCACGTCGGACTTGCTGAAATACTTTGTGGAGCCGTCTTCGGCGTTGCACGCAACCACGGTGAAACCGGTCGGGTTGGCTACGAAAGCCGCGTAGTCAACCGGATTTTCGCCATCATGATTGCTGAGCGTGCTATACACGTAGTCGAGGTTGGCGAAATTATGGTTCTTGACGTAGCTGTCGAAGCTCGCGTACTCCTTGCGGAACGCGTACTGCGTGTAGAACGTGTGGTTGCGACCGTGCTGCTTCGCGATGAACGAGACCATGTTGGCGCTTCCTGCGGAAACACCGTAGCAATGGTCGACGCTGATGCCGTCCTCAAGCATGCGGTCCATCACGCCCGCACCGTAGATCGCGCGGAAACCGCCGCCGGCGTCGATCATTGCCGTCCTGTGAGCCATATGCGCCCCGTCCTTTCGCCGTCCGTCCCTTTTGCGGGTTTCAATTGACTTTACGCGGTCTAATTGACGTATTTCTGCGTATTCGGTCATTTCTTAGCGAAGGACGACGTAAGATATCTGCGAATAATCAATAAAAATGGAGTGGAGAAGATATCAATGAACGAAGCTGCACTGCCTCAGTCGACGGTCCATATCGCCCAAGCTGATCCGGACGGGATTCTGCTGGTGATTCACGCGGGTGCCGGCAATCGTGGCAAAAAGGATACGCCAGAACGTCATGCCCGGGTGGAGCAGGATTTGAACAGGGCTCTTGAAGCTGGCTATGCGTTGCTGGAGCAGGGGGCTCCGGCGGAGGATGCCGTGTGCGCGGCTATCCGTGTCATGGAGGATGCTCCGGAGTTCAACGCTGGTCGTGGTGCTGCGCTGACAAGCGAAGGCATCGTATCCATGGATTCCTGCCTGATGACCGGTATCGATGGCGAGGTTGGTTCCGCATGTGGTCTGACCACGTCTAAGAATCCGATCAACGTAGCACGTGCCATCAAGGAAAAGACTAAGCATGTCATGTTTGCCAAGCCTGGTAATGATTTGCTTAAGGAGTGGGGAATCGAACTGTGCGACAGTGATTATTTCATCACTCCGGCACGTCAGGAATCCTTGCGCGAGGCGCAATCCAACGGCGATGAGTGGGAGAAGCATGGCACCATCGGCGCTGTCGCCCGTGACTCGTCCGGCAACATCGCTGCCGGCACCTCCACCGGTGGCATTACCAACCAGATGCCGGGACGTGTCGGCGATTCGCCTCTGCCGGGCTGTGGTACCTATGCCAACAACGATTCCGTCGCGATCTCCTGCACCGGCATCGGTGAGGCGTTCGTCAAGGAAGTCGCTGCGCATCAGGTTTCCGATCGTGTTCTGTACGCCAAGGAGGAGCCGATCGAGGCTGCGAAGGCGGCGCTGGATGGTGTCGCCCGTCATCATGGCGATGGCGGTATGATCGTCGTTCCGGCTCATGGTGAAGGCGCAATGGTGTTCAATAGCGAGATGATGAACTGCGGTTGGAAGTCTCCGAAGGGCAGCTACGTGCAGAGTTGATGCTGTAGCGGCAAACCGGCAAAACAAGCCACAAAAGTACAGTGGGGTTCGAATCCATGAAGGATTCGAACCCCACTGTACTTTAGCTCCCTATATGGCCGGCGAATCGTTCGTCCACCGGCCAGAGACATCACTTAGTGATGGTGTTGTAGGTAGGCAGATTGGTGTAATCGAACGATACGTTCTTCACGTTCGTCGCGGACGCGGCGGCGACGTTATCGTTCCACAGCGGAATCACCGGAAGATCCTTGGCCAGCACTTCCTGCGCCTTGGTGAAGTCCTCGGTTCGCTTCTTTACGTCGGTCTGGGCAAGTGCGGCGTTCAGGAGCTTGTCGAATTCCGCGCTCTTGTAATCACCATCGTTCGAACCATGACCGTCAGCGGAGCTGGAGGCATATAGCGGATTGAGATAATCTTCAGCGGACGGGTAATCCAGCATCCAGCCGGAACGGAACGCGGTTTTGATGGTGCGGTTGGTCACCTGGTTACGCACGTCGCTGAACGTGGCGTACGGCTCGCCAGCGGCGTCGATGTCGAGCGTGTTCTTGATCTGGTTGCACACGGCATCGATCCATTCCTTATGGCCGCCATCGGCGTTATAGGCGATTCGGAAGTTGCCGGACCATGGCTTGATGGCATTGGCTTTCTTCCAGAGTTCCTTGGCCTTGGAAGCGTTGTATTTCAGGTTGCTGCCGTTCTGTTCCAGTTTCTTCGCATGTTCGGGGACGAGCGGTGAAGTGAAATCGGTGGCCGGGGTCTTCGTGTTGTTGTAAACCTTCTTGACGACCTGGTCGCGGTTGATGGCCATGGAAATGGCCTGACGACGCAACTGGCCTTCTTCGTCGTTGCCAAAATGCTCAAGACGTTCCGGAATGATGAAGGACTGGAATGAGGATCCTGCCTGGCTGTAGGCGATTACGCCGGAATCCTGACGGAAGGTCTTCACCGCGGACTGTGGAATCTGATCCAGCACGTCGAGGTTGCCGGACAGCACGTCGGAGTAAGCGGAATCCTCATTCGTATAGACGCGGTATTCGATGCCTTTGTTGGATACCTTGCGGCTGCCCTTATAATCCTTGTTTGGTACGATGATGATGTTCTTGTCGTGGGACCAGGACTTGAACTTGTACGGACCATTGCCAATCGGAGCCTGACCGAACTTCTTGATGTCCTTAAATGCCACGCTTGGCAGCGGGAACATGGATTGGTGCGCGAGCTTGGTCGGGAATACGGAATCAGGCTTGTTCAGCTCGACGACCAGCGTGTAGTCGTCCGGGGTGGAAAGACCGGAAAGTGTGGCCTTCGGATCGACGTTCGGATCCTGCAGCTCGTCATAGCCCTTGATGGTGGAGAATCGGCTTGCGGTCTTCTGCGCGTTCTTCACATTGGCGGCGAAACTCCAAGTGTCGGCGAAGGAATGGGCGGTTACTGCCTCGCCGTTGGTGAACTTCCAGCCTTCCTTCAACTTGATCGTGTACTTGGTGGCATCCTCGTTCGGAGTGATACTCTCGGCGACTTCGAGATGTTGCTTGCCTTCTGCATCGAAGCTCACCAGACCTTCGAACAGGTATCGAATAACTCTGCCGCCGCCCATTTCATTGGTGTCGCTTGGAATTAGACCGTTCTGCGGTTCGCTGTTGTTCACTGAAATCAGTGAGGTGCTATCGGAACCGTTGGAGGCTGTGTCATCGCCGGACGACGAGCCGCATGCGGCGATCGACGTCAGCATGGCACCCGCCGCGGCCATGGCCAGCAGGCGACGGAACGCGTTGTTCTTCATTGCATTCTCCTTTAATGTCGACATTTCCGTCGATTATGTCGGCGAAAAACAATAGGACACAATATAGGAGTTATACAAAATTATCGCGTTATGTCTCAATTTGGAAATGAACCGCTCGCAGGCGATGGATACGGACGCCATCCTCAACTTTTTAGGAATGCGGGAATGGCCTCGGCTGCCGCATAGCCCGCGCGGTACATGCGTTCCAAACCTTCGAACGACTTGCTCAACGTGTTCAGGCCGTACAGGCTTTCCGGCGCGAGGATGAGCACGCGGCCGTCCTGCTCGTATTCCTTGGCCAGCGCCACTTCGTCGTTGTACTTCTGACAACGGTTGAGCAGTTTTTGCGGGTTTCAATTGGCTTTGCGCGGTCTATCGGAACATTCGCGGTCAGCGACCAAGCAGTGATTGCGCTAATTGTGCGATTTGCGTGGAAGTGTTGGAATTGGCCAGCTCGATGCCACCTTCCGCGTCTTCCGGAGAGAGCTTGCCCAACGATTCGAGCACCACGCCAAGATGGCGCACGGTGCCTTCGTTGCCGTCGATGATTGCCGCTGTGTCAGGCAGCAGTTCACGGAAATAGTTGCGATAGAACACGAAATGCGTGCATCCGAGCACGACGGAGTCGATTGTTGACAGATCGTATTGGTCGAAATATTGGTGCAGCGTGTGCATCACAACATCGTGATCGTCGAGTTGGCCGTGCTCGACGATCTCCACCAAACCGGGGCAGGGTTCCGGAAAGATCGTATGGTCTGTTTTAAAACGATCCATCAGCACGGCGAACTTGCGTTCCCGCAACGTCAGGGGAGTAGCTGCGACGATGACACGCTGACGATTGCCATGGCCTCGATCGCACGCCACCTTCAGCGCTGGTTCCATGCCGATGATCGGAATGTCGTATTTGTCGCGCAATTCGTTGGCTGCGGCGGAAGTGGCGGTATTGCAAGCGATGACAACCGCTTTCACTCCTTGCTCCACGAAACGTTTCACAATGGCGTCGGACAGCTTGCGTACCTGTTCAGGTGATTTGGTTCCGTACGGAGCGTTCGCGGAATCGCCAAAATACAGCACTCGTTCGTTCGGCATATCGCGGCGGATTTCGCGCGCCACGGAAATCCCGCCCAAACCGGAATCGAAAACGCCGATTGGTGCCGTTGAAGTCATACGTCCTCCCTTGTTCCGCACGCAAACATACTGCAACATAACGCACACGTGCTGCGTCCAACTCCTTCAATAGCCTACCGCGTGTAGAGTGAATCGGTATGAGCATTCCAAGCATTGTTTACAAAGCACACGCCACTGGCAACGATTTCGTGGTGTATCTAGACGCCGAAGGCACGTACGAGCCTACCGTCGATGAAGTGCGATTCCTGTGCGACCGTCATTTCGGTATCGGTGGCGACGGTTTGATCCGCCTTACACATCCGCAGGCGGTGTCCGATTTGAATGACAAGCAGATTGCCGTCTGTGCTGCCGGCAATGCGGATTGGTTCATGGACTACCGCAATGCGGACGGCTCGTTGGCTGAGATGTGCGGCAACGGCACGCGTGCGATTACCCTGTTCGCGCAACGGCAGGGTATTGCCGGTCAGCCGGGCGGTGAACCGTTCCGTCTCGGCACCCGTGCCGGTGTGAAGGTTCTGACTTCGCTTGGCGATGTGCCGACTCTTGGCAATGACGTGTTCCAGGTTGAGATGGGTTCATGGAAGTGCGGCGATCTTGATGGATACGAAGTGACGATTCCCGGCACGGCCGGTTCCGCACGCGGCACGTTCGTGGACATGGGAAATCCGCACGTGGTCGCCGTCATCGAAGACGCGTTCTCCAGCCTGCCGACCGTGGAACAGCTTGACCTGGTGACCAAGCCGGTCGTCTCACCCCAGATCGAAAGCGATCAGAACGTTGAATTCGTGCGCATCGACGAACAAAGCGAAGGTGACAACGAGGGCAGCGCCACCATGCGCGTCAGCGAACGCGGCTGCGGTGAGACATTATCGTGCGGTACGGGCCTGTGCGCCACCGCCATCACCCTGCGTGCCAAAACAGGCATCGACCATTGGACGATTACCGTGCGTGGCGGTACTTTGCGCGTCGACGTGACCGACGACGATGTGAAACTCACCGGATCGGCCACCATCATCGGCAAAATTGAACTGCTGTGAGTTGCATATGCGGTTCGTGCGGAACTCGCGCATGAACCGCATATGCGAAACTGAAATCCACGAATACGTAGCATAAAGAAAGAAGCCGGCTGTTTTCAGTCGGCTTCTTCTGTAAGCAAGCGAATCCTTACTGCTGATTGAACGTTACCTAACGTCAGCTGAACAGCATCGGGCCATCCTTGACGAGAATGATCACGATCAATGCCACAATCCATACGGCATCGACCATGAGATCGTAATTAAGACGGTAGTAAGTGCGCACGCCCGTACCTTTGGCCGGAATCTCCTGAACCAACGCCGTGGCATGAGACAACGCCATGAACTGCACGGTGGTGGAGAACATCAGGCATAGGCACCACGGGCATAGCGCGTTGATTACAAACAGCGACTGCGAGGTCAGCCAATACGAATAAGCCAGCGCGGCCAGTCCACCCAGCCATGTGCACAACGCAAACCAGCGAGGCACGGCAACCTTCGTCAGGCCGATCACTGCGATCGTTACGAACACTGATTCCGCGGCGATGCCGAAGAACGCATTCGGGAAACTCAAACCGGCGAACCTCACAATCTCAGCCTGCCACGATTCCGCAACCGTGGAACATGACATCACGGCATTCACATCACAGCTGAGCTTCTGACCGGGATTACGAGCCAATTTCAGTGTCTCGGCGGAAAGCACGAACGATACGACCAGCGCGACCGCCGAAGCGGCCAGCATGATCAGATACGTCCAAGTGGCGCCGTGACGCCAGCCGCGCGGCTTTGTATAAGCATCGTCGAGAGTGGCGTCGGCAACCAGTTCGCCGGAAAAATCGCTCATCATGCATCCTTGAATCAAAATACAAACGTTGTCATCGCTTAGTTTACGCGGTATTGTGCCGCGTTACGGCGAAGAACGGCTTACGATGGGTACATGATTCGTGTAGGCACTGCGGCACCGCCCGCTGAAGGTTGGGACATTCACTGCCATACCGTTTTTTCCGACGGTACGGAAACGCCGCGTACGTTGCTGAAAGAGGCACAATCATTACGATTGCATGGTGTTGCGATTGCCGATCATGACACGACCTCCGGCTGGCAGGATGCATTGGCTGCTTCGCGGGAGATTGGATTGCCGTTGTTACGCGGTACGGAAATCACTGCCGTCGATGAGAACGTATCCGTGCATATGCTCGCGTTTCAATATGATCCGCTGAACGCCGATATCAGCGAGATGTTCGCGTCCACCCGCGAGGCGCGACTGCGTAGAACCAAGCGCATGGTCGAACTGATGGCGCAGGATTTTCCGATCACGTGGGATGATGTGCTCGCGCAGGTGCGTGAAGGCAAGCGCACCACGATCGGCCGGCCGCATATCGCCGACGCATTGGTGGCGGCCGGCGTGTATGAAACGCGATCCGACGCTTTCGCCGATGCGGTGAGCGCAACGTCGAAATATTACATTCCCACGCCATCACCGACCACACATGACGTAGTGTCCGCGGTCAAGGGCGCGGGCGGGGTGGTGGTTATCGCCCACGCCGGAGACCCCCGACGTAATCGGACATTACTGACCGACCGGCAAATCGAATCTCTCATTACCGAAGGTTTGGATGGTTTGGAAGTGTGGCATCGCGGCAATCCGCCAGAACAACGCGAACGGCTGCTCACCATCGCCAATAGGCACGACCTGCTGGTGACTGGCGGATCCGACTGGCACGGCAAAGGCAAGCCGAACGCGCTGGGGGAGAATCTCACCGATGACGAAACAGTTCAGGAGATCATCAATCGAGGCGTCCGCTTGAGCAAATAATTGTCGAAGGCGAAAATAAAAAACCGAAATGCAATCATCGATGCGTAATCGCGATATGAAACCAGTAACGAGTTGATCTCCCAAAATGGAAAAGCCAGGCGCGAACGTCTGGCTTTTCTTGCTACGTCAAAAACGTGTGTTTCAGCTCGAAGCTGAAATCTGGTGAAGCGAACGGGTCAGAGGTTGCCGAAACCTACGGCGTGCTTAGTTTCAGAACCGATGATGGCGTAGCCAAGCGAACCTGCCGGCACCACGATGCGACGACCCTTGTCGTCCATCAGATTGATGGTCTTGCCGTTCTCCACGGCGTCGGCGATAGCCGCATTGACCTCATCGGCGCTTTGTTCGGTGCTGAAGGTGACGGTGCGGGCCACATTCTGAATGCCGAGTTCAATATCCATGGATGCTCCTTCGTGATAATGCGCAATGCATGCGCACGTGTATATACGGGTATGTGCGCCTATTCTACGCGTGGCTTCTCATCGGTGGCGTCTTCCGTCTCCCATCGATTAATCTGCGCCTGCGCTTTCTGCATGGTCGCCTCATCTCGTTCCAACAGAGGAATGAGTACGGTCGCGGCCTCGCTGTGCGATGCGGGAATCGATTCCTCATTCGTATCGTCGTTGCCGTCGGCCGTTTCCAGCCTGCTGATTACCATGGTGGAACTTGACGGCATGGATTCGTGCCGTTCTTTTGCGGAACGTTCCGGAATGAAAGTGCTGACCGAGGTCGCCTCACGCTCATTCGTACTGTCTGACGGTGCTTGTGATTGCTGGGTTCCGGCCGGTACAAACGCTTCCGTCGCATCGTTGACGATTTCCTTCGTCTTGCGGACCGGCTGGGAGTCGGTCACGTCGAAATCGCCGGTCACATCGAAATCTCCAGTGGAGTCATCCATATTCACAGCATCGATATGACGTTCACCGGTCGTGTCGGAATCATTCTGCTGCGCGGCTGCGTTACGGCGACGCTCCGATTCGTTCAGCAACGTGCCTACGGTGATCGTGCTCGGCGGGCGCTGGGGACGATCCTTGGCTTCCTGCTTCGATTTTGTTTGTGCGCGATTCTTCGCTGTGGTGACACCCAACTGGTGTGCCAAACGTTCCACCTGCGCCTTGAATTGCATAATCTTGGCGTTGTCCGCCTTGTTCAAAGCAGAAATGAAATCGCCGACCTGTTCCATCTGCAGCCACAGATTGGCGCGCAGCATAATCAGATCATCCAAACGGTTGCCCAACATGCGACCATATGCGGAAAGCAGAGCGTTACGGTGATTCTCATCAAGTTTGGCGAAAATCCAAGCCAAATCGCGGGCAGGATCGTTTACCTGCATGTCCTGCCAATTCGTGACCGCGGTGATGGACGAACCGGAGAACAGCAAATCGCCGTCACGCAATCCGCCGTGCACCGGGCAAGTGGAGAACGACCATAGTCCGTCGGTCTCAAGAATATTTGCCCAACTGGTGGTGATCTCCTGCGGAACATGCCCGGCTTGGCACAACCGTTTGATCCAAGCGGTCAGCTGTGCGCGAATCTGGCCGGTGGCAAACGTCGGATAGCCCGCTTCCTGCAAGAAGTCGGGGCGAAGGCGATGAATCGCCCCCAAAGCGGTGCCTACGCTGGAGCAATCGTCCAAAGTCAGCAGCTCCAACGGCCGCGCCTGACCCACATGATGGATGGCTACGAGCACGGACGTGGCTCCAGTGGGGGAATGCTTCAAATCGCCGTTGGAAAAAGCCACTATGCGATCGACGGCAAAACCCAATCCGCCTAATTCGCGGGCTTGCGCGAGCGTCTGCGCAGCGCGTACACGACCGGCAAGACGTTTACGGCCTTCAGGTGTGTTGGATGCGAACACGTCATACAGTTTGCCTGCCGCATCCTGAACCACGGCATGGTCGACTCCATACCCTTCGTCGGTCGGATTGGTCTGTTCGCTGGCGCGTGCGCCGGCAATGGCGGCATTGGGCATTGTCGCGCTGGTCAGGGCAGCCATCATAAATTCGCTTCGTTCGGTCACAATTCCAACCTTAATACACAGTAGGGGCGAAGTGGCGCCGACTTGCCCGTAAAATGCTGGCCAACCGCCAGTAAATCGACGTTGCATCATATTGCGCCGTCATGGCGGGCAGATTGGGTGCAGCCAGGCAAGACATGCAATGACATCTCATGAAAACGCATGCGCCGATAACGGCAATCTGCCACAATGGAACGCATGAGTGCAACAGTGGAAGAAATTCTCGACGGATTAGATGATGCGCAACGGGCTGCAGCAACGGCAGTGGACGGTCCGGTGCGCATCATCGCGGGCGCGGGCGCGGGCAAAACGCGAACCGTAACTCGCAGAATCGCTTATGCGTGCGCAACCAAAGCATGGAATCCACGAAGCACGATGGCCGTCACGTTCTCTGTCAAGGCGGCGGCGGAAATGCGCAGCCGACTGTCGAAGCTTGATGTCGCAGCTGACGTCAAAGCCGCGACCTTCCACTCCGCGGCCCTCCACCAGCTTCGTCAGGTTTGGCCGGACGTGTGCGAAGGGCCGATGCCATTCATCTGTCGAAATCCTCGGGAACTGGTGGAGCGTTCGCTGCGCCGCGTCACCACCTTCCAGGTGGATGACGACACCATACGCAACCTGCAGGCGGAAATTAACTGGTGTAAAATCTCACTGATCGCGCCGGAAGATTACGCGCGCGTTTGTGCGGCAACGCATCGTCAGCCGCCTTCAGGTCTTGAACCAGGCCAATTCGTAGATGTATACAAAGCGTATGAAGCGGAAAAAACAAATCGCAACGAAATCGATTTCGACGATATTCTGCTGATCGTATGCCATTTGATGGAAAGCGATGAAGACGTAGCCTCAGCCATCCGCTCCAATATCGCATGGCTCACCGTCGACGAATATCAGGACGTTTCGCCGTTGCAACACCGCTTGCTCACCCGATGGCTCGGCTTAAACCGCAATATCTGCGTGGTAGGAGATCCCGCGCAAACCATTTACTCGTTCGCGGGCGCAAGCAGCTACAGTCTGCTCAATTTCGCTTCGGAATTCGGTCCGCTCACCGCAGACATCAGCCTCAACAACGACTACCGTTCCACGCCGCAGATCGTCAACTATGCCAATCGTGTGCTTGCGGCATCGCCGCAACGGGCCGATTATCTGAAGCTCAGCTCTGAAAGGAGCAAAGGGCGGAGGGTTGTGGAAACCATATACGGCAGTGATTGGGAAGAAGCGCAAGGTGTAGCGGCACGTATTCGCAAACTGGTGGATGCGGGGGAGTCACCGGCCGATTGCGCGATTCTCACCAGAGTCAACGCACAGCAGAAAATCCTGTGCAAGGCATTGGGCGAACAGCATCTGAGATACCGCGTGCGCAGGGATAGCGGATGGCAGAATTCCGCGCTTTCCGACGATGCGCAAACCAGATTGGCCATGTTGGAAGCATTGGGTGTCGGTGCGGATCTGAGCGGTGTGACCATTTCCACCATCCACGCGTCCAAGGGCTTGGAATTCAAACACGTATTTCTCATCGGCTGTTCGGAAGGGCTCATACCGTATGGAGCCCCGCAGGAGGGCGAAGTGCTTGAAGAGGAGCGCAGACTCATGTATGTGGCTGTGACGCGCGCCGAGGACACGCTTGACGTCTCATATGCGCGCACCCGTGAAGGCAATGAGGGTGAAAGGGCACGACGGGTGTCGCGCTTCTTCCGCTGATACTGCTAACGGAATAGCGTGATTATTCGGCGTCAGTTTCGTTGTTGCTTCCGGATTCTGCGGAATCGTCAGAGTCGCTGCCATTGGTATCGGATTCGCCGCCCTTGTGCTCTTCTTCGTCAAGCAGCTTGCTGAGTTCGGCATCCCAATCGATGGTCATGCCATCGGCGTCGCCAAGGGGCTGTGGTGCCGTGCCGGTTGCGTTGGAAGCGGCGAACGTCGTATTTTCCGTGTTTTCCGACGATCCGTTGTTCTGCGATTGTGAGGCGTTGCCATCGTCATCATTCGGCAGATGCGGCAGCAGATCGGGATGCGACCATTTCGCGTCTCGTGCCTGTGCGCCTTCCGTAGCGCAGATGTTATCCCACAATGCGGCTGCTTCACGCATGCGCTTCGGGCGTAATTGCAAGCCGATCAGGCTTTCAAAGGTGCGTTCCGCAGGGCCTCCGATGGCGCGCTCGCGGCGGAGCATCTCACGAAGCTGTTCGATATGCGGAATATGGGCCATGCCGGCGCGCCACACTACGGTGTCTACCCAGCCCTCGACCAAGGCGAGCAGATTCTCCAGCGATTTCATGGCCTGCTGTTGTTCAGGCGTGTCGGGGAACGCCACCTTGGTGATGTTCACTGCGTCGGCCATGGAATCCGGGTCGACGGACTGCGCATCGCGGATCTGCTCCTCCATGGCGTCCAAATCGATGCTGGTGCCACGGGCATACTTGCCCAACAGCGCTTCGAAGCGTGGCATCAGCCACGGCACGGAAGCATACAGGCGCGAATGGGCGAGCTCCTGCAATGCAAGATAGCTCATTACCTCGGTCACGTCGATTTCCAAGGATTTGGCGTATTCGACGATGTTCTGTACGATCAGGCCGCCAGCCGGATTCTTCAGCAGCGAAATACCTTGGTCGAAACTGCCGCGCACCTCATGCGACAGATCGCCGGCGGCGCGTCCCAGCTGCATGGCAAACGACGTGTTGCCGACGAAACGCATCAGCTTTGCCGGATCCTTCATATCATCAGGAATCGGAATCTGTACCGGACCAGCGAAAATGCCGGAAACTTCTGTATGAAACTCAGAATCTCCAAAGCGCTGAGACAAAATCGAAGCCAGTGCGTCGCTCATCGACTCGGCTATGGGAGATGCGAACTGCGCCCAGGAATCGATGCAGCCTTCCACCCATCCAGCGCGGGTGAGCACCTGCGTCTCGCCCTGTGCGGGATTGAACTCGCAGGCGGTATCGAGCCACAGATTCGCCTCGCTGATGGCACGGCGGGCCATCTCTGCGTATTCCGCGCTCACGCTGGTTTCAGATCCCTCGCCATTGGCCTGCTGCAATGCCAATGATTTCGCCAATTTGACGTTGATTGGACCTTCTTCGGTAATGTGCTGGATGTCTCCGAAAGTGTTGAGTCCGCCCGCGGTGAACGCCTGCATCATAGACCTGACTTCAGCCGGTTTGGGAAGCTTGCTTACATCCTGACTCATCAGCTGGTCGCGCAACTCTTCCGGCATGTTGGAAAACTGGTTCCATGCCATCTCGCCTTGAATTGGTCCGAAACAATCGATAAACCATTGGCGGATCGCGTTCTCGTCCATGCCGGCCCTGCCTTTTCCTAAGCGTTTTTCAAGTTTGGTTGGTTCCATACTATGCTATGGGAGGTATGCCCAAGATGAAGGAAACACGACGAATTTACGGCAAAAACACACGTAACGGTGCTCCGGGACGTGTCAAACGATGGCTGATAAACGCGGAAGGTTGGCTGTCCGCGCGTTCATGGCGTTATCTTGCAGGGCCGGTGGTGGCGGTACTGTGCGTATTGGTGTTGATTATGCCCAGCGCATATGTGGTGCAGATGCCCGGTCCGACGCAGAATGTGCTCGGGGAGGTTTCCGGCAAGCAGGTCGTCGCCGTTTCCGGTGTGAAAACGTATAAGGATTCAGGCCAGCTGCTGTTGGTCACGGTCAATGCTTCAGGTGTGCCAGGATATCCGGTGTCGAACGCGCAGGCATTGGTGGCGTGGGCCGATTCGAAATCCACGGTGATGCCTCAGGAGGCGGTGGTTCCTGTTGGACAGACCGCAGAGGAATACAAGGATTCCAGCGACAAGGAGATGACGTCATCGCAGGATTCAGCCACCGCGGCGGCGAAAAAGTTCCTGGAAGAGCATGGTTATGACGTGTCCGGCATGAAGGTGTCCATGCATGTGGACGACATCGGCGGGCCGTCGGCGGGCATGATGTACACGCTTGGTCTGATCGACAAGGTGACTGGTGAAAAACTTTCCGGGGGTAAGATCATCGCGGGAACAGGCACGATGAACGACAAAGGTGAAGTCGGTGAAATCGGAGGCATCCGTTTGAAGATGCTAGGAGCGAAACGCGACGGCGCAACTTGGTTCCTCGCCCCGGAATCCAATTGTTCCAGCGTTGTGGGCCATATTCCGGAAGGCTTGAACGTGGTGAAGGTGTCCACTTTGCAGGAGGCGTACGATGCGCTGATCGCCATCCGAGATGGTAAGGGTGCATCCTTGCCGCAATGCTCCGCGGAAGAGTGACGCATTCTTAACGCATATATAAAAAACAATCTCGCAAAGTGGGCAATTCCACGGTTCGTAACGTATATGTTCGAGCAGTGTTGGTATATTGACGAACGTGAATCAAACGGCATCTGATAACGCTGAAGAATTCGGTTTCCACGCCGGCGACCTGGTACAGGAATGGCTGTGGGACGATGATGTGGACGACTCGATCCGCGCCAAGATCGAGGATCTGACCGGTGAGGAGCTGGTCGACGAGGACTATGATTCCGCCGTTGATGGCGTGATTATCTGGTGGCGCGACGGCGATGACGAAGACGAATTGTCTGACACCATCGTCGATGCGTATGCGGTCCTTGGAGACGATGGTCCATTGTGGGTGCTCACCCCGAAGCCGGGACGTCCGGGCGCGGCAAGTTCAAGCACCGTGCAGTCCGCCGCGAAGACTGCCGGCATGAATGCAGCCACGCCGCTGACCGTCAGTGGTGACTGGAACGGCATCCGTCTGCGCGCATTCGGTAAAGGCCGCTGATCGTATTCGTTTTGCCCGCCTCGCGGCATGCATGGCCAAGGTCGGGCGCTCATATAAAGGCTTGGAATCACACGATTCCAAGCCTTTTTTTGCTTGCGAAAGCGGTCGAAGAAGATGTTTCCATGAAATTGTCTATATTGGTGGCCGCGCTGCCGATTCCTGTGATTTTCTTCCGTACCAAACCGTCTGAAAAGGGCTTGCTGCCGCTTGGTGCCGAAATGAGCGATGAGGAGATCGCCGCGGCGGAAAAGAAAAGCGGTCATTCCCTGTCTGAGGTCAACATTGCGGTCGGCTGGAAGGTGCTGCGCAAGCATGCGGGCTTCTGGCTGCTTGTGTCGGGATTCCTGTTTGTTGGTGTGATCAACGGTGCGGTATCCGTGAACATGGTGTCGAACATGACATCCGTCAACAACAATGGCACTGAAGTGGTTACCGGTGGCCACAGCGTGGTTTGGGCTGGACACGTCATATCGTTGTACATGGGCGTCGTGCTTGTGGCCAAAGTGGCATTGGGGTGGATTTTCGACCGATTCGGCATTACAGGCGGTGTGCTCGTGGGCTCGTGCTCCTGCCTGCTGGCATGTATTTTCCTGTGCTTCCCAACAACCTCTTGGGGGCCGATCCTCGCGGCCGCATGCTTCGGTGTCGGTACTTGCACGGCCACCATCGGACCGTCCATCATGATTTCGCGTGAATATGGGCGCAGAGACGTTGGCAAGCTGGCTGGCATCGCGGTTTCCGCCGCCGCTTTGGGCGGTATTATCGGCGCCATCGTGTCAGGTGTGGCATTTGACGCCACGCTTTCATTCGCACCGACGTGGATTATCGGAGCCGTGTGCTCGGTGCTTATGGCGGTCTCGTTGATTGCTTCCTACGCCATGAGTGGCAAGCTCGTCGCACGTTGCGTGGCTGAAGGCGCGCCTCGTATCGACGCCGAAGGCAACATCATCGAAGAATGAATAGGTAAGCGTTGACGGAGGCTTTGACAAAGCCTTGACAAAAGTCATGACTGTGCTGACATGCACGTGAGATAGTTGAAAATATCAGAAGAGCTGGAACGGCTTATTTTCTGCGGAAACAAAAGGTGGGCGATGAGAGACTCCGGACACCGCGTACACGCCTGTTTTCAGCAAGCAGATGCGTACTGTCGTGTACGTGCTCGGCCTTGTTGCTTCGTGCATCGGCTTGGGCTTCAGGACTTTCGGAGACGCTGCGGTCGGCGGCTATATTAGCACCGTGGCCGGCTTCATCGCATCGGCGCTCGGTGTGGCCTATAATCCGCTTCGCCACGGTTAAGTGTTGTCGCCACAGGATTGGCGACAACACTTAGCGGTGGTCATGTTTCTGGCATGAGACTCAAATCCGTGTGCGGGAAATATCCAAGAGAATAATTCCTGTTGGAATTTTTTTCACCCTCATGTAACCCGCCCCTCTCTCAGCTAAGGCTGGAGGAGGGGCGTTTTCGCGTTTGGCATATTGGTGTTTTGGACTTTGTCGTATTCGTGGATATAGTAAAGGTACGGCTTTAACCCATGCCCTTCTTCCGTCCGGGAGGCTGGGCCGAAGCTAAAGCTTTACCGCGCAGGAGTCTTCTGCCGTGGCGTTCATGCCGTTGTCGTCGTCGGCCACGTTAGGAGCGTCTAGCCCTGGGGGCGGGCAAAGCGGTCTTAGAACCGAGTTCCCCGTAGACCCGTTGCGAGCCGGGTCGCCGAGCAGAGGGCAATATAAACATGGATTCCCAATGCGGGGCCGGAAGGGAAGTTCGCGCCTTTCCGGCTTTTTATTTTTCGAGAGGGTGGTGGCGGTGCGAAAAGACGCGTCGGACGTCGTCGATTCCATTATCCCTTTGGCGAGGATTTATCAACAGAATTTTCTTGACCGTCACATGATCCTGGATTTCGGTGGAGTCTCATTAGACGTGTGCTGGAGAAAGCGGCACTTCATGCACCTATGTGGATTGGATTGCACCGTCCCGCAGCGCATGTACCGTTCCGGAGGACGGGTTGTCAAATCTGAGGTATTCTTCGATGCGTTGCTTGACGGTAGGACGAAGGAATTAAAACCGGTGCATGGTCATAACGTCGGCATCACACGTGACAAGTTGTCTGTCCTGCCGAGACTTCTCGAAAGTCCGGACGGTATCGAAGGGATGGTCGAATCGGCCGCGCGTGATTATGATTTCTTTTTTGGCTCGGAACTGTGGTGTGCTGGAATCACGGCGTCCGATGAGCAACCGGTCGATCCTGATGCGGGAGTGTATGCCGCTCGTACTCTGCGCAGCATCAGCATTATGAGCCGTAGCGTCAGGGCCGCCGGCTCCGTCCTCCGACGGCTTGACGGGTGTAGAATCATTCCTCCGAGACTCGATTGACCAGGTAGAATGGATGTCGGACCTGTCTCAAAACTTGGATATAGCCCTTCTCCCAACCGCATGGTTGGAAGAAGGGCGTTTTCTTGTTATTCGGTCTTGTGCTTGCGTGGGCTGCTACTGCCGCCGACGACGCCGCGGCCGGGGCATGCCTTGTTCCATGCGTCGATGGTTTCGGGTTTCCATCCGTGGGTGGATTCGATGAGCGCGTCCGGCTCGGGCAGCCTGTAGGCCGCGGCGTTGGTCACCCCGAGCCGTTTTGTGACCTCCTTGAGGCTGAGGTAGCGTGCGGTCATCTCATTTCCTCCCGGCGTACCGGCCGCAGGCGGCGGAGACGATGTCGGTTGCGGCGATGATGGCGGCGTGCCAGTGGTAGACACCGCGCCGGAGTGGAGCCGCTGCCGCCACGCGATCTGCTCCACACTGTCGCGTCCATCGCGGTGTATGCTGGGGCACAAGAGTGCGGTGATGACATTGGATGTCTACGCCGACCTGTTCGACTCGGACCTAGACGATGTAGCGCGTGTAATCGATTCGGCGGTACAGGTGATTGTGCGAGATGTGGACAAAACGTGGGCACGAGAGCATGAGATAATGCTGAAAGACTTGAAAACGTTGATATTCGAAGCATTGCGAAAGGTGGGCGATGAGGGACTCGAACCCCCGACATCCACCGTGTAAAGGTGGCGCTCTAACCAACTGAGCTAATCGCCCGCAAAGCTCTACTGTACAGTATTCGTTGCCAGCGACAGTCTCAACGTGTGTCGCGTTGCCGGATAAGAGGTTCCTCCCATGGCGAATGCGTGAAAAAACGGTGCGATTTGAGTGTCGATTCACTGATTTTTCTACACGAAAGAGGCAGGCGTCGAATCAATCACGTAGAGTAGTTGCGTTGAGTAGTGCAGTAGGAGGTCGATAGCCAATGGCGCAGGAACCTGAATCCGAGAGGAACGCATCGGGGATCGCTCGTACTTCGAAGCGCAAGTGGGGATACGATTCCGAACAGGTGGACGCTTTTCTTGAGCGTGCGCACATGCTATACGAAGGTGAGGGAGCGCAACTCACCCAGCATGATATTCAAAATGTTTCTTTCGATTTGGTCAAGGGCGGTTACGTGATCGCTCAGGTGGACGCGGCCCTTGCCCGGCTGGAGCGTGCCGTGGTAGACAAGCAGACCACATGGGAGATCTCGCAGCATGGCCGCGTGGCGTGGAAGGCACAGACCGAAACCCTGTTCAGTCAGCTTGACGCCCACTCCAAACGTGAGCACGGCGAACGTTTCAAGCCGGGAGAAGGCAAAGACCCGAGCTATGACCGCAAGCAGGTGGATCGCATCGTCGATCAGTGCCTGACGAAGGCCGCTGGCGAACTCGGCGTGGAGGAAGTGTCGGAAGACGATGCCAAGAAGCTCGTCGATCTGAACTCCCAGACCGTGGCGAATGTGATCTTCACCCAACGCAAGGGCAAGCGTGGATATGACGAGCGTCAGGTGGATTATTACCTGAACGAATGCGTGCAGCTGCTGACCAGACTCGAATCCTATGCGCGTGTGGCCGACTTCGTGGGCGAGCCCTCCGAAAGCGCGATGGCCGCAGTAAATCCGTCTGCAACCAGTCTGGCAGCTCAAGAGACGCAGGTGGTCTCGCCGCTATTCGCCGTTCCAGCCGTTTCTGCAGAACCTATTGCGCAGCCCGCTCAGGTTCAAAACAGCACTGACTCCTTCGACGCTTTGAATAAGGCGGAACGTGAGATTTTTACCACGCCTGCAACGTCCCCGGTGAGCATTCCGGCCTCACAGACCGCTGCGCCGACGCATGCTCCTGTGGTTCCTCCTGTGTTCCAGCCAACCATCAGCACCCCGCCGGCTCCGGTAACTCCGGCAGCTCCTGTAACGCCGGAACCTCAAGCTGCTCCGGTTGTTCCAGCGGCTCCGGAACAGTCGCTGGCACACCTGTTCAAAGCGTCCAATGCGGTTGCCGAGGAGCCATCTTCCGCAGGAACGGAAACCGAAGCGTTCAATCCGCTTTCCGATGATGGCACGCCGAGCTATGATGCTCCGTCCGCGCCTGCGGCTCCTGTGATTCCAGACACTCCGGTCGTGCATCAGCCAGAAGAGTCTCACGGCATCAACATCGCTCCCGATTCTTCGTTGGCTGCCTTGGCGCAGATGGCTCAGAACATCGACGCGCCCGATCCGGTCGAAGACACGTTTACCCCGCGCATGCCAAGCCTGTCGACGCCGAACCTTCCGCAGGTTAATACCGAATCGATCAATCTCGGAACCGTGCCGACCGTCCCACCCTCCTTTACACCGGAACCAGCAACCTCCGCAGATCACTCGACAACGGCAACTCCCGTTGAACCGGCGAAGCCGACAGTGGAAGAGAAGAAGAACGAAACCAAGCCGGCAACCAATCCGATGTTCGGACCGACCAACAGCAATCTGGATGTCGACATTCCCGACCTGTCGTTCCCCTCTTTTGACTAAGCAATCGCATTGAACAGGCTGGCGTGACCGTCAGCCTGTTTTCACGTTCACATGAGAAAAAACAATACGGAGCACACGCATAACCCATGCAAACTTCAACCGTAGTCATTCTCGGATCCACCGGATCCATCGGCACCCAAGGCCTTGACGTCATCTCCCGCCATCTCGACCGCTTCGATGTGGTCGGGCTTGCTGCAGGTGGCTCCCACGTGGAACTTCTGGCCCAACAGGCGGCACGATTCCATGTCTCAAAAGTCGCTGTTTTCAAAGAAAGTGCGGCAAAAGCACTACGTGAGGCATTAGAACAAGCTGACGCAGGCAATGTGGAGATCACAGCCGGACCGGAAGCCGTGGTCGCCATGGCCGGATCCGGAGCCGACGTGGTATTGAACGGCATCACCGGATCCATTGGACTTGAGCCTTCCATCGCGGCGCTGCAGGTAGGATCGCAGTTGGCACTCGCCAACAAGGAATCCGTAGTGGCCGGTGGGCATTTGCTGTTCGACGCGCAAGTGCGTGCCCAGCAGATCAATCCGGTCGATTCCGAACATTCCGCCATCTGGCAGTCGTTGCGTTCAGGAACGCACGGTGAAGTGTCGAAGCTGGTTGTCACCGCTTCGGGCGGGCCGTTCCGCGGTTGGAAACGCGAGCAGATGGCCGATATCACACCGGAACAGGCGTTGAACCACCCCACTTGGAATATGGGTCCGGTGGTGACCATCAACTCGTCCACACTGATGAACAAGGGACTTGAAGTCATTGAGGCGAGTCGTCTGTTCGACATGCCTCCGAGCCGCATTGACGTGACCGTGCATCCGCAGTCTATCGTGCACTCCATGGTGGAATTCCGCGACGGTGCCACCATTGCGCAGGCTTCGCCGCCTGATATGCGCCTGCCGATCGCGCTTGGACTGTCCGCTCCGGAACGACTTGGCAATATCGCGGCGGCATGCGATTGGACAAAAGCCGCGACTTGGACGTTCGAACCGCTCGACGATGAGGCGTTCCCCGCGGTGAGCTTGGCTCGACACTGCCTGGAAGCTTCCGAAAAGCATACGGCCGTGTTGAACGCTGCCAACGAGCAGGCCGTCCATGCCTTCCTTGAACATCGTCTGCCATACCTCGGCATCGTCGATACCGTCAGGGAAGTGTTGGACGAAATGGACGCGGAGCTGCGTGGCAATCCGCTGTTCGCTTCCGTGGAGGAAATGAGCCAACTCGAGCTGGAAGCCCGCCATCGTGCCGACAACCTGATAAACAAGTAACGGAAAACGAAACAAGACAAACAGACGAAACGTGAGTGACACAAGGCTCCCCGTGTTGGGAGCCTTGTTATTGCAAGGATTTGACGTATGCCAGAAATCGAAAAGCCGTTCCGTAAAACCGGTGAGGCAGCCATCAGCGAAAGCCCATTGCATCCGCGCCGCAAGTCCCACCGCATCATGGTCGGACCGGTACCAGTAGGTGGGGGAGCCCCAATTTCGGTGCAATCCATGACTAACACGCTGACCGCCAATGTGCCCGCAACATTGCAGCAGATCGCCGAACTGACCGCAGCCGGATGCGACATCGTGCGCGTGGCCGTGCCAAGCCAGGATGATGCTGACGCACTGCCGGAAATCGTGAAGAAATCGCCGATTCCGGTAATCGCCGATATTCATTTTCAAAGCAAATACGTGTTTCAGGCTATTGATGCGGGCTGTGCCGCGGTGCGCGTGAATCCGGGCAACATTCGCAAATTCGATGAGGTTGGTCCCTCCATCTGCAAGGCCGCCACTGATGCGGGCATTTCGTTGCGCATCGGCGTGAACGCGGGCTCGCTCGATAAGGAACTGTATGCGAAATATGGCGGTCCGACGCCGGAAGCGTTGGTTGCGTCTGCCATGAAGGAAGCGCGCATGTTTGAAGACGTCGGCTTCCATGATTTCAAGATTTCCGTCAAACATCATGATGTGATCACTATGGTGGAGACGTACCGTCTGCTCGCGTCCAAAGGCGACTGGCCGCTGCATCTCGGCGTTACCGAGGCGGGTCCCGCATGGCAGGGTACGATCAAAAGCTGTCTTGCATTTGGTGCGCTGCTGGCTGAAGGTATTGGAGATACGATTCGTGTTTCACTGTCCGCACCGCCTGTCGAAGAAGTGAAAGTCGGCTGTAAACTGCTGGAATACATGGGATTGCGCCCGCGTAAGTTTGATATTATATCCTGCCCGAGCTGCGGCCGTTCCCAGGTTGACGTGATTCAGCTGGCTAATGCCGTGACCGAAGGATTGAAGGACGTGACCGCGCCGATTCGTGTGGCCGTGATGGGTTGTATCGTGAACGGTCCAGGTGAGGCACGCGAAGCCGATCTGGGTGTGGCATCCGGCAACGGCAAGGGGCAGATTTTCATCAAGGGCAAGGTTATTCAGACCGTTCCCGAAGATCAGATTGTGGAAACGTTGCTGGCCAAAGCGCAGGAAATTGCCGCACAGATGGAAGCGGACGGGCAGGTGCCAGTCAATGCCACCGGCCCTGTAGTGGTGCCGGTGGCACAGGGTAATTGCTGATTCGTTGGTTACAGGCGGTCGATTACAGATTGTGATTGACCGCCTGCTGATTTTCGCTGGCTGTTGATTGTCATTTCAGCTGGGGCCGGTACAATGAACGGCGTGTCAGATCAGGAACGTCAGTCAGTCATGTCCAGCGGGGAAATCCAATCCAGCCAGTGGACGAGAAGCAAACGACTGATGGTCAGTCTGCCCATTTTCATTATATTGTTGGGCATTCTGGTATCGGTATCCAATCTGACGGCATCATCATGGAATTACGAGCCGACCGGGCAAACCATCGAAACGTTGGCTTCCGACACGTCCGTGATCTTCGACAATCCTTCAGGCAAAACCCTTGCCAAACAAGGCGATTACGAAGTGACGCAACGATATGTCACCATCGATGCCAAACAACCGTCAACCGGTGAAATCCAACATATCAAAGTGTTGATCCGTGAGCCGAAAGGCGCAGGAAATAATCGGCCTGGCGTGGTGTTCATGCATGGAGCAGGCTATGGCACATGCGACAACTCCTTCGGAGACATGGCGTTTGCGCTCTCATCCGCGGGTTTTGTGACGGCCGTGCTTGACAAGCCGGTGTGGTCCACCAACGATGCGACTCGTGACTATCCAGGCTCCGCAGCCATCTACGATCAGGTCATCAACATGTTGCGTGATCTCGACAACGTTGACGCTTCGAATGTTGGCATTTACGCGACTTCCGAAGGCACATGGATTTCCTCATATCTGCTTGGGCGAGATCCTGATGTGGCGTTCCAAGTGTTGTTGAGCCCAATGGTGTATTCGCCACGATATTCGTTGGGATTCCTTGCGGCGCAGGATTTCGCGCTGGTCGGAGCACATGATGGATACCAGTCCATTGTGCGCCGCGCGTTCAACATCGATGCGGAATTGTTCGGCCTGACCAATCTCGACCTCGACACGTTGAATCCCCAAGCCTATTCCATTCCCACGCTTGTGGCGTACGGCACCAAAGATGTGATGACCGCGCAGGTGGAAGGCACAGAGAAAATCATCGACATGGCGCATAAGGCGGGCAATTGGGACGTGACCGTGCGCACATATCCGATCGCCAACCATGTGCTCCGGCTCGGCGACGAATCCAACAGCGGCACTCCGTTCGCCGATGCCTACGTGGATGATGTGATCAGTTGGGCCGTCGGTACCACGCAAGGACTGGAGCAGACCAGCGAACGTGTGGCCGGCACCAACCTGTACCAGTCGATCGCGGTGCCGCTGGAATTGCGGGCGAATAGTGGACTGACCATCTATCTGGTGGTGTTGCATGCCAGCATGGTGCTGTTGCTACTGGTGATCAGCGTGCTGTGGTTGATTGTGCTCGTACGTAAGATTTGGGCGCGTGCACATCGACGCCGATATGTGTTGGGGCTGAGACCTGTGTTCAAAAACGCGTTGATTACGCTTGCCGTTGCCACCATGGCCACTTTTGTGCTGTTTAGTGCAGGATTGGGCGAAGTGATTATGGGCGTGGTCAAGCTAGCGTGGGGTGGCGCTCCCGCCGAGAATCCAGGCATGATGTATTGGAGTTGGCCGGTTATTCAAATGGTGTGCATTGTTGTGGTGTGGGCGTGGTCCCGCGTGTTCATGCGTCTTATCGAGGAAGCGACGAATCGTGGTCTTGCACAATGGCCACCGCGTAAGGGGGCTATAGGCGCGATTGTGAGTGGTCGCCAGCCGGTGCTCGCGTCGACGCGATTCGGACGTGTGATGTTTTGGATTACGGCGGTCACCATGCTGTATGTGCTGTTGGTGTTCGCGTTCTGGGGATTGTTTATTTACTGATATCGCGGGAGAGTGCGGCTGGCGCGAGAATGTGCGGAAAGTATAGATAGTTCCGTTGGGAAAACAAGGCGAGGCGAAGGAGATGTGTGAATGCCGCTGTATCAGGACGAGGGCGTGGTCTTGCGCACCGTCAAACTTGGCGAAGCTGATCGTATCGTCACTTTGCTGACACGCGACCATGGCAAAATCCGTGCCGTCGCCAAAGGTGTGCGCCGAACCAAATCGCGTTTCGGAGGTCGTTTGGAGCCTTTCATGCGTGTCTCGTTGCTTATTGCGGAGGGGCGTTCGCTTGATGTGATTTCCCAAGCCGAGTCGGTGTCGGCGTATGCGAGAGACATCTGCACCGATTTCAAGGCGTATACCGCAGCGAATGTGATTTGCGAAACCGCTGACAAGCTGGTGGTGACGGAGCATGAGCGTTCCGTGGCGCAGTATCGGCTGGTGTTGGGAGCATTGAATGCTCTTTCTAAGCATGCGCATGAGGCTGCTGCGATTGGCGATTCCTACGTGATGCGTGCTCTTGCGATCGCTGGTTGGACGCCGCGTTTGCGTGCCTGCGTGGTGTGCGGGGATCCGATTTCTGCTGATCGTACATGGTTTTTCTCGATTTCCGCGGGCGGACTGATGTGTTCGACCGATCATATTCGTGAATCGTTTGACGTTTCGTGGAATGCGATCTGCCAGTTGCAGGCGCTTGTAGATGGCGATTGGGGAGAGCTGGACGGCACGGCGTTGTTTTCGGAAACCCGCCAAATGGTGGAAAAATGGGGTGAATACTATTTGGAACGTCCGATTCGTTCCATGCGCTTGCTAGATTAGCGGGTATGGCTTTTGAGAACGTGGATTACAAGTCCCTTGACATTCCGGCGGCACCATTTTCTGACCCGTCGATTATTCCTGATTTTCCGAAGAACAAGGTTCCACGCCATATCGGCGTGATTATGGACGGCAATGGTCGTTGGGCGCAGCAGCGTGGGCTGATTCGCACCGACGGGCATCAGGCTGCCGAACCGGTGGTGTTCGACACCATCGCAGGTGCCATCGAAGCCGGTGTGCGCTACCTGTCGCTGTATACGTTCTCCACGGAGAACTGGAAGCGTTCCCCGCAGGAAGTGCGCTTCCTAATGGGCTTCTCGCGTGACATTATCCACCGTCGTGTGGAGCAGATGAACGAGTGGGGCGTGCGCGTGCGCTGGTCCGGTCGCCGTCCGAAACTATGGAAATCCGTTATCGACGAATTGGAAAAAGCACAGGAACGTACCAAAAACAACACGACCATCGACGTGGTGTTCTGCCTGAATTACGGCGGACGTGCCGAAATCGCGGATGCTTGCGCGGCAATCGCAAAAGAAGTGCGTGACGGAAAGATCTCCGGCGATCGCGTAACGGAAAAAATGATTGCTGAACACCTGTACAATCCCGATATCCCTGATTGCGATTTGGTGATTCGTACTTCCGGCGAACAGCGCACGTCGAACTTCCTGCCGTGGGAAGCAGCATATGCCGAACTTGATTTCGTGCCGGAACTGTTCCCCGATTGCGGTCGAGACGTGCTATGGCGTTCGATCGACCACTACATTCACCGCGACCGTCGTTTCGGCGGCGTCAAAAAGTAGTTTTTGCCTAATTGATCGCGTTCACTGTGGGGAGAGTATAAGGCTTTTCCCACAGTGTATTACTGCAGAGACTTGATGCGGGTGGTGAAGTCGGAGACGAAACGGTGGGAATCGACTTGAAGGGCCACGTGGATGCGAGGGGCGTTGGGGGCGATTAAGCCGGCGGGATCGCCGATGGTTCGGCCTCGTGTGCCGTGAAAATCGCCGGTTTCGAGTTCGACTTTCATTGGCAGATTAATGCAGGTCACTAGTGACGGATCCACGGCGACGGCTGCGGCCAGCGGATCATGCAAAGGCATGCCTTGAGAAAACAGGCGTGCATCGGCTTTATAATTCGCGGCAATGGAGAAATCAGCCATGTCAGCGAGGAATACGCGCACATCGGAAGCATATGGGCTTGAGTCTGAACTCGCGGTTCGAGCTGAAGCTGCATTCGAATTACCTGCTGAACCACCAAGTGTGTCAGCATTCGCTGCTTCACGCCAAGTACAGGTTGCATCGGAACCCATCAGGCATTGATGCGTTACGTCCAAGCCGACCATGGTGATGTCGGCACCGGAATGGAACACGCGATCCGCGGCTTCCGGATCCTGAATGATGTTCGTTTCCGCAGTCAGATCCCAACAGTTGCCTTCCTGCGTCAACGTGCCGCCCATCATCACCAGTTTGAGTTTGTCGGCAATATCCGGTGCGGCCGCGATCGCAGCATCAATATCGGTCAGCGGACCAGTCGCAACCACAGTGACGTCGAAACCATAAGCGCGAACCTGATCAATAATGAACCGCACGCCTTCGGAAACCGAATCGGCGGAAGAATCATCAGCATGAATAGAAGAAGCCGAATCCGTAGTAAGTGACAATTCAAACGAATCAACCGCAGGATTCGCATGAACATCATCCAACGCATATCCGCCAACGGAAATCAGACTACGGTAATCGCGAGAAAAAACAGTATCGGAACCGGAATTATCCGAAAAAATATCTGGGAAAGCAGTATTCGAAGACGAACTATCGCGAGCCGGGCCGAATCCTCCCAATCCATCCGTGCCGTGAAACTGTGCACAACCTGCATCCGGAATGAAACACCGAGCCCATGAAGGATGCGACGATCCACGTATCACTGGAATGTGCCGAAACCCCAACCGTTCCAGCACATACGAAGTATTGCGAACCGCAGTGTCGACGGAAACGTTGCCGTACGTGCCGATCACGCCGAGCACGTCAACAGTGTCGAACGTCGCAAGATATGCCAACGCCAGCGCATCGTCGATACCGGTGTCCACATCAAGAATCAGTCGTGTCATATTTGTATTTAATCAAACTCGTGCAATGAAGCCAAATGCAACGCATAATGGTGCGGCATCCCACAAACCATGTTCAACCCATACTGAGCAAGCAGTGTTGGACATGAAATAAAAATGCAGGATGCCGTATTCCAATATTTCGATTATTCGCACATAAACGGGTTACAAACCTACTCGTTCAAGCCCGATTATTTCAGGAATTCGTCGGTGGCAAGATCCTTGGCTTGCGGAGCGGTATGCACCACTTTGCCATGCGAGTCGGTGTAGGCATTTTCTTCGGCGATGAAATCAAAGTATTGCTGTGCCCCCTTCGTGTCGTTGGTGCCGAACACGAACGAGCCATCATTGATCTTGGCTGGATCGCCCCAATACTGGCCATCCACGATGGTCTTCATGCTCTTCTTGACGAAAGCCGGCTTGAGATTCGCGTCTGGAGCTTCCTTTACAAGGATTTCAGCGGCATCGTCCGGGTGCGAGTAGGCGTATTCGTATCCTTTTTTGGCAGCCTGCGTGAACTTCCTCACCAGATTCGGATTGGAGGAGATGGTTTTGGTGTTGGTGATGATGCCGATGGTGTCCGCATCGCCCGGCACGCCATAATCGGGTTCGGTGAAGCAATTGAGTTTCGGACCGTACATATCTGCTTGCACGCCTTCCCAAGTGGCGTAGAATCCGCCGAAATCGGCTTTGCCGCTCGACAGCGTCTGGAACGTGGATGTGCCGACCGTCACTTTGTCGAACGTGCCCTTGCCGCCATCGGTCTGGATCATGCGGCGGATTACCGCGTCAGATTCGTTCGAGCCGAACGTGGCGAAAGTCTTGCCGTCGAAGTCCTTCGGAGACTTGATCGAAGTGTTCGATGCAAGCGAGCACCAGATGGCGCTTGGTTTCTGCTGTACCTGCAGCACCTGCTTGATTTTTGCGCCTTTCAGCGTGTATGTGCCCACATTGGTGAGGTTGGATAGGGCGAAGTCGGCCATGCCGTTGTTCACGGCCTGTTCGGCGCCGGCCTGTGCCACGGCAACGATGTCCACGTCAAGCCCAGCCTGCTTGAAGTAGCCCTTGTTTTTGGCTACGTACACGCCGATATGATTGGTGTCGGGCGCCCAAGAGAGCATGAACGTCACTTTTTTCAGGCCGTTGCCGTCGGTCGTGGCCTTCGTGGAGTCGTTGCTTTGCCCGCATGCGGTCACGCCGACAAGCATGGCGATTGCGCCGAGGATCGTGATTGCTTTGCTGAAGATGCTGTTCTTCATACCTTGCGATTTCCCTTGAATCTTGCTTCTCTACCGTTTTCTAGGGATTGCGCTGCGGGCGGGGTTCGGGCAGAAAACGATACGAAGGGCCTAAGGCCCCCGCTCGTCCAATGCCCCCGGCGTTCCTTGTGGCGTCTCGTTTGGGAGACATGGAACATTGCCGGTTTGCCACGCATTGGCTAAACAGCGAGTTTCATTATACGGTGTGCATTGACGTGGCAGGACGAACGTTCGGATGCTGTTTGCTGCAAATGGCTGTCGATTTGGACGGCTCCCGCCCTGATTCCATCCAAATCGACAACCATTTGGCTTGCGCTCACTGCTGGGCGTCTGGATCTTCGTCATCGCTGGTAGGGCCGAGCAGCACGCGTTCGCTGAGATTCACTAGGCACATCAAAATGCCAGTGATGACGATGATGACAAGCGTCGCCGAAAAAATCAACGGCGTACGGAACGAGTTGTAGGCGGCCTGCAGCCAAATGCCAAGACCCTTGCGTGCACCCAAATATTCTGCGGTGGCAGCAGTGGCGAAAATGTATGCGCCGGAAACGCGGATACCGCCATAAATCTGACGAGCGGCAACACGCAACTTCACATGCCACAGTGTCCACGTTTTCGTGGCACCACAAGTCAGCGCAACATCCGAATAAAACTGGGGGACCGCTTCAAGACCGCGAATCGTCTGCACTGCAATCGGGAATAAGCCGAATACTGTTACGATCACGATTTTTCCGGAAATTTCAAAACCGAACCAAATCAAGAACAGGGGAGCGATGGAAATCAACGGCATGGTCTGCGCGGCCGAAAGTAACGGGAACAAGGCGGCGTTCGCAATGCGCGAACAGTACAACAATATGCCGATAAGAATGCCGAACAGTACTGCGAACAGAAAACCGACGGTGCCTTCAATCAGGGTAACTTGGGTGGCGGGCCATAACGTCGACCAGGTTTCGACGGTGGCCTGCGCGATTTCGCTCGGCGCGGCAATCATAGTGCTGGGCACATTGCCGATACGAACCCACGTCTCCCAAACCGCCAATAGCAACACTACCGCGATGACTGTGGGAATGCTGCGCCTGCAGATGTTCAAAACAGTGGAGAAATATCGTGAGATTACTGACTGAGCATGCTCAGAGTGTATGTGTTGAACGTGCGAAACCGCCATCGTTCACCTTGCTTTCTGCGCCATAGTGGGCGCGCACGTGACCGGTGGCGAGAAATCAGTAAGGTGAGGAGCCTGCCCACATTCCGGTCAGAAAAGTTCATTACCGGGGTGCCAGTATAAAGCACTCCCTAAACCACGTTCTGAAACGAAAATCGCTTTTCAAACCAAAACGTAAGGCACAACTTGCGGCATAACGCAAGGTGGGTTCCGCATCTTGCCTGACACGGAACCCACCTTACTATTTACCCCTTGCTACTGCCCTGGAACAGCTTCACTCCAGTCCGATGGATTTCATGGTGTGGAGCTTCAAGGACTTGATCTCAAGCGTGCCGGATTCGGCAACAAGCTTGATGGCGCGCGTGCCTGCGGAAGCATAGCTGAAAGAGCTCATGGCCTGGCGGCCGTCGTTCACATACACTTCCACGCAGCCGCGATCCACAAACACGCGCAGCTTGAGTTCACCGGAAGCCAGTTCCTCGGCGGAAAGCGGGGCGGTACGGTAGCCGCGATCACCCTGGGCTGCGGCTTGACGGTCGATTACCACACGACCGATTTGATCGTCGAATGCCACGTACGTGTAAGCGCCATCTTCAGTCGCATGAATCTTCAGACCAGCACGTTCCGCAGTGGAGGCGTTGAGATCGACGGTCATTTCGATTTCCACGGCTTCAGCATCATCAGCAATGGTCTGCTCGCCATTGACACCAAGTGAGATTGTGCCGAAATCGGTGGTGTTTTCGCGCAAGCCATCCATCTCGGCAACCGGAGCGGTGTGCAGATCGCCGTCGGCACCTAGCGTGATCTCACGCGGAAGGGTCATGTTGCCGCACCAGCCGTCATTCTGCATCGGAATCGGCTCAACGAACGGGCTCATCCAGCCGTATACGATCTGGCGTTCGCCGTCGTTGAACGACTGCGGAGCATAATAGTTATGGCCGCAATCCCACAGGCGGAACTCGGTTTCCGGCTGGAACGCCTCGCCCGGCGTCCACGTGCCGATCATGTAGCCGGCGTTGGAAACGTTGCGGTTCATAAAGCCGGAAGCCTTGGTGCCCATGGCAGAGAAGCCGATAACCCACTTCTCGTTGCCTTCGGCGTTCTTGATCGGGAAGAAGTCCGGGCATTCAAGCATGAAGACGTTCGGATCCGGGTGTTCGAACAGCACGCGCTCGTAGGTCCAACGAACCATGTCGTCGGAGGAGAATAGCCACATCTGGCCGCGCTTTTCAGCGGAGGAAACGCCGAAGGTCATGTACCACTTGTCACCGGTCTTCCACACCTTCGGATCACGGTAGTGGTGATCGACCTTGTCGAGCGGGCAGTCAATGATCATGCCGCGCTTGGTGGCACTGGTCAGCTCGTCGTTATCCGGCTCGGCGATCATTTGCACTTGCCAGTCGCCGCCAGTGTTGTCGACGCCATTGGCCCAACGGTGGCCGGTGTAGTAGAACTTGAGTTCGCCGTCGTCGCCGATTACTGCGGAACCGGAGAATACGCCGTCCTTCTCCTCTTCAAGGGTCGGGGCGAACATGATTGGCTCACGTTTCCAGTTGAGCATGTCGGTGGAGGAGACGTGTCCCCAGTGCATCGGACCCCACTGGGTGCCGTACGGGTGCAGCTGGTAGAACACGTGCCAGCGGCCCTTATAGAAGCACAGGCCGTTCGGATCGTTGATCCAACCGCCGTTGGATGCGATGTGGAACTTCGGGTACCAGCGGTTGTTGCGTTTGGCGGCCATGGCTGCAACGCCTGCTTCCGCCTGTGCCAGAGCTTCGCTGTGGTTCTTGATTTCGTGGAGGACGGGTGCATCCGGAGTGAAGCCAGTCATCGTTGAATAGCCTTTCTTAATGATTGTTGAATCTTGCGATTGTTGAATTGTTGCTTATTGAGTTTTAGATAAAAGTTTTAAGAATGCTGCCCGAAACGGAAAAAGGGGAAACGCTTCGGGCAGCACGATTTAGTTGTGTTCTTGCCGATTTTGGCGGTTGCGCTCAGGCGTTTGCTTGAGTTGCGGCTTGGGCCTTGAGCTGCTTATCGGTGTAGAACGGATCACCGCCGACTTCCTGGTCGTCCTTCTTGATCACGAAGAAGCCGTAGATTAGGGCGGCCAGCACGATGCCGGAGATGGTGAAGAAGGTTGGACGGTCGCCCATGGCGTCATGCAGGGCGCCCATCGGGGTGGAGAAGATCACCTGGCCGATTTGGGAAGCGATCTGGAAGCCCACCATGTACAGGGTTGCCGACAGTTTGGTGTCGAAGTGCAGGGTGAAGTAGCGGAATGCCGGTAGGCAGAACAGCGGAACCTCGATGGAGTGGAACAGCTTGACGATGGAGACACTGACCGGATCGTGGAACACGCCGCACAGGCCGATACGCAGGAACATCACGGTTGCGCCGAGCAGCAGGGAGTTACGAACGCCGATCTTCTTCATGATGATCGGAACGACGCCCATCATGGCGGACTCGAGGAACACCTGGAAGGAGTTCAGGGTGCCGTAGGTGGCGTTGCCGATTTCGGTGGTCGGGAAGAGGGAAGCGTAGTAGTTAGGGAACATCTGCTGGTCGAACACGGTGTAGAAGGTGTTGGTGAACAGCATGAAGACGATGAGTACCCACAGAGTCGGCATCTTCAGAACGGAGATCATCTCTTTGAAGGATGGGTTGGTTGGAGCCGCGTTCGGATCGGCTTCTTTCTTGAGCTCTTCCTTTTGCTTGGCCGGAACCCAGAAAGCGTAGACGCACAGCATGCCAAGGCCGCAGATGGAGCCGACCCAGAAGTTCAGCAGCGGGTTGATGTTGAACAGGAAACCTGCGCACAGTGCCACGATGGCGTAGCCGAAGGAGCCCCAAGCGCGGGACTGTCCGTATTCGAAGCCGAACTTACGGGAGTAGCGTTCGGTGAGCGCTTCGAACAGGGAGCAGCCGGCCATGAAGCCTGAGGAGAGCACGATGGAGCCGATGAGCACGCCGATGAAACGGGTGGTACCGCCGGCAGTCAGCATCGGGGCGTACACGAACTGTACGAACGGGCCGACGAGCGCTGCGATGGCGGAGACGAAGATCACGAGCTTGCGTTTGATGCCCAGCTGATCTTGGATGGCACCATAGGCGAACATGATGACCAGGGTTGCCAAGGAGTTAATGGAGTAGATCTGGCCCTGCTCTGCGGAGGTCATGCCCAGGCCGTGGGTCGGGTCGGTGAGCCAGCGGGAGAAGAAGGACCACCAGATGCCCCACGAGCAGAAGAACATGAAGATGCCGAAGGAACTCTGCAGATAGGAAGGATTCTTCCATGCGGATCGAGTGTTGCTTGTCATGTTGTTTCTCTGTTTCTTTTTGTTGGTGCCGCTGCCGCGCAGCACTTCATTGTTTGAGTGATGCGGTGTTGTGCCGTCATTCACCCAGCTGCCGTGCCAAGTGAATGAACATGGTTAGATAATAGCATGTCAAACGATTGACGTCAATCGATTGACGTCAATAATTGCAACACTTCTCGGAAGTATTGCAATTAAGCCGAAATGAGGTATAAAAAGAAGGCCTTCGGCGTGTCGCAACAGACATGTCAAAAGACCTTCTTGCATGATCTCAAATCAAGGAAATCAGCTTCGGACTGACCCCTTTTCTATCAGCGCGCAATGGATCTTCGCGGGGATCGGCGAATCCAACGGTGGCAGGGGAGCGGTGGTGCTCGGCCAGGACGAGCTGTCGACAGGCTTGCGTTCGATCAGCGAAATCAGCTTGCAGGCGGCCCAATAACCCATCTCATAGTGGGGCAGCTCCACTGTGGTCAACTGCGGTTCCAGCGTTTCGGCAAACACGCGGTGGTTGTCGACGCCGACGATGGAAATATCCTTGCCGACAGTCAGTCCACGACGTGCCGCACATTCATACACATACCACGCGCGCGCATCGTTGAAACAGAAGAAACCGTCGGGATTGCGTTCATCGAACAGCTTATCGACGGCGCGCAACGCCGGGCCACTATGGAGTACATTGCACACCAACGCAGGATCGTAGGCAAAACCGGAATCCTGCAATGCCGCCTGATATCCAGCAAAACGACCATCCTGCGCAATCATGTTTTCCGAACATCCGATATAGGCGATCCTCTCACAATCGGCTTGGATCAGCCGTTTCGTGGCATCGTAGGCGATTTGGAATTCGTCTGGCTCGATGCTGGGGACCTGGTTGTCGGCATCGGTGGCGTCCACCATCACCACCGGATAATCGCCGAGGGACGCAGGCACGGTCGCAATGCGGTTCGACATCTTCGAATAGAAGAAACCGTCCACGCCATACCGTTTCAATGTGGCTATTTCATTCTCTTCGCTAGCCTTGCCATCGGTGCTGACCGTGATGATCATATATCCGTAGGTGCTTGCCGCATCCTGCGCGCCAAGAATGATGCCGCCTGCATACGGGGTGGTGGCGACTTCCTCGCTGATGAAGCCGAGAATTCGTGTGCGGCAGGTGCGTAGGCTGCGCGCCAGAGGATTGACCGTATAGCCGAGTTCGTTCGCCTTCTCACGTATGAGCGCGGCTAACGGGGCCTTCACACGTCCCTCATCTCTGCCGTTAAGTACCAGGGAAACGGTGGAAATGGACACCCCTGCTGCTTCGGCAATTTCCTTCATCGTAGTCATAGTCGCTACACTATACCTAAATCAATAAGAAGAGCGCACTATTTTTGTAAATAGCGCGCTCTTTTGTTACTCGATATTCTATTGGTCCATCCCGGATTTATTCCGACAGGATTTCGTCCACAAGCGCCTGCTTGGCGTGGATCTGGCCTTCGAAACCGGGGCGAATGTCGAGACGGATCACCACGTCGGTGCGATAGCCCTGACCGGCGAGTTTCATGGTGGCGTCGCGAATCACCTTGAGCACGTCGTCAATGTCGCCTTCGATATTGGTGAACATGGCGTTGGTTTCGCTCGGTAGTCCGGATTGGCGGATCACGTCGACCGCCTGCGCTACGTACGTGGACTTTTCAGGACTTGCGCCAGCGGGAGAGATGGCGACCGCGGCAAGTGTGTTGATATACGGTTTGCCGGTTTCCGGGTTAATCGGCACTTCCTGCTTTTCCGCATTGCGATCAAGGGTCATGTTCGTTCCTTTCGTTGCGTTCCTATCGGCTTGATATGGCTTGGATTGGTTGATGCGGATTTGGCTGTCAGCGCCATTTCCAAGCGTGGTCCATCGGTCCGGATCCGTGACCGAGGTCAAGCTGTGCCTCCAAAGCGCCCGTCAGATACAGTTTTGCACTGTCGACGGCTTCCGGCAATGTTTCGCCGAGTGCCAGGTGCGATGCGATCGCCGACGACAGCGTGCATCCGGTGCCATGCGTGTTTGGATTGTCGATGCGGCGCGCGCGGAACCAAGTGACTTTGCCGCTCGGCTCGACGAGCACATCGCTGGTGTCCTGCGTACCATGGCCGCCCTTGACGAGCACCGCACAGCCGAAATGGCCGGCAAGCAGATGGCCTGCCGTCACCATGTCGTTTTCGCTGGAGATGCTTTCGCCATTCTCATAGTCGATCGCATCGGCGCCCTGCTCAACAGCCAGCTCGCACAATGCTTGGGTTTCCGGCATGTTTGGCGTGATTACGGTGGCGAGCGGGAACAGCTTGGAAGTCAATGCGGCGATCGCGTCATCTTCGATGAGCTTCGCACCGGACGTTGCCACCATCACCGGGTCAAGCACAACATTCTCGGCATCATGAGCGGTCAAACGGTCGGCAATCACATTGATGAGCTCCACGCTTGACACCATGCCGATCTTCACCGCGACCGGCGGAATATCGTCGAACACGGCGTCGATCTGCGCGGCCAGCATTTCCACAGGCGTGTTCGTAACCATCGTCACGCCTGTGGTGTTCTGCGCGGTCAGCGCCGCAATGGCGGTCATGCCGAATACTCCATTGGCGAGCATGGTTTTCAAGTCCGCCTGGATACCGGCGCCGCCGGAGGAATCCGATCCTGCGATGCTCAATACCGGTGGCAATGTGCTGGTCATGAATGACTCCTTACTTGCTTTTGCTTACTTATGATCTGAAGTCTTGAAATACTTGTGATCCGTCGGTTCCAAATCAGTTTGCCCAATATGCACGCCGTCAACCTTGATGCCCTTGTGCCGTGCTTGCCAGACCACGTCCACACGGTCGTCGATCACGAACGCCACGGAATCGGATTTGCTGTTGTGTTCGATAACCTGTGCGATATCGCGTGCCATGCTGGTGATATCTTTCGCGTCGGTATCTTTGGCCCTCAGCTGGATGAACGTTGCGCCCCCGCGCAGCGCGTCCTCAACCACGCCGGTAATCGGTCATCCTTTGCAATCCTGTGGGCCGACCACAAAGTAGGCGCTCATATCGAATGTATCGCGCATCGATTCATATGAATAATTGTTCATATAATCAACCCTTCTCGGTAAGTGGTTCGGAAAGCCTACAATGTGAAACCGGCATTCGTCCGTTTTTCTGCATACGCAATTGCCGAACTCTGCATAACATGCCGCATGGTATGCAGGGCAGCAGCAAAGTCTAGTCGACGATGATTTCGGAGGCGGCGACTTCCTCGGCGGTGACGTTCCAAAGCGCATCAAGCAGCGCCACTTGGAAGGATCCCGGGCCTGAAGATTTCGCTTCGGCGATTTCGGAAGCTCTGTTGTACAGCAGCGAAGCGGAAATCGTAGCTACCAACGGTTCCGCTACGGCCAAATATGTTGCGGTCACGCCGCCAAGTGAGCAGCCAGCGCCGGTGATCTTCGTCATCATCGCGCTGCCGCCTGGCAGACGGAACACATGCTCGCCGTCGGTCACTAGATCAACCGCACCGGAAACAGCCACTGCACCAGCGTCGATGGGGGAGCGTTTCACAAGATGGCGGGCCAGCCTCTTGGCCGCATCAACGGCTGCATCGACCTCGTCCACAGCCTCCACGCCTGCCGGACGCGTGCCGGGAACGGTAGAATCGTTTTGAGCAAGGCCCCACATCGCATCGAGTGCGATGATCTCACTCGCATTGCCACGCACGATGGTTGGCGTATAGGTACGGAACGATTCAAGAATGGCGGTACGGGTTTTGCCGATGCCCGCGGCGACCGGATCTAGCACCCACGTTTTGCCGTTCTTGTGCAGTTTGTAGGCGATTTCCGGCAGCGCATCTTTGAAGAACGGCAGCAGCGTGCCCACATTGATGTAGTTCGATCCGGCGATTTCCGCAGTGTCGATCACATCGTCCGGCAGAAAGCTCATGGCGGCAGTGCCTCCGGCGGCAAGCTGCGCGTTGGCCACAAGATTCATCGTAACGAAATTGGTAAACGACTGCGCCAAAGGCGTGGTCTCTCGTACTTTGTTGACTGCCTGCACAATCTGTTCGCGCAGCATTGCCGAAAATGAGTCGTCGCTCATTGTCTGCTCCCTACGTTGGTCCTAACCAACAGGTTCAAAGGGTCAGGCATCCGCCTATCTCAGCTTCCACTTTCGTCGGAAAGCCCCCCTGCATGTACATAACGTACTTAATCTATACAAAGGCCCTGACACTGGAGCGGGCCAGTCGACTCCGGGATCAGGTGAATTCAGCACGTTCTCGTAAATGTAGTTGCGTACGTAAATCTCATAGGCAAATCTGAATAAGAAAACCGTGATGATCGACTGCAAGATCTGGCCGCTGGTGCTTGGCAACGACACTGTTGGAGGCGAGAACGCCACGAAATAGTAACGCGGGGTGGCGTTCTGTCACCGCGTAAAGGTAGGCTTTGCGCTTGTAAAGACCCCAAACCGTTCAAACCAGAAGGTGCATTGTGGCTGTATCCAAACTCGATGAAGTCGTATCCCTCGCCAAGCGTCGTGGCTTTGTTTTTCCCGCCGGTGAAATCTACGGCGGAACCCGTTCCGCGTGGGATTACGGTCCGCTCGGCGTCGCGCTGAAAGACAATATCAAGCGCGAATGGTGGCGTTCCATGGTCGTCACCCGTGGCGACGTGGTGGGCGTTGACACGTCCATCATTCTTCCGCCGGCCGTGTGGGTAGCTTCCGGCCACGTGTCCGTGTTCAACGATCCACTGATCGAATGCCTCAACTGCCACAAGCGCCACCGTGCAGACAAGCTTGAGGAATCCTATGCCGAAAAGCATGGCGACAAGCTGCCGGAAAACGGTCTTAAAGATATTGTGTGCCCGGATTGCGGCACCCGTGGCAACTGGACCGAACCGCGCGACTTCAACATGATGCTGCGTACCCACCTCGGGCCGGTCGAAGACGAGAACTCGCTGCACTACCTGCGTCCGGAAACCGCGCAGGGCATTTTCGTGGACTTCAAGAACGTGATGACCTCTTCTCGTTCCAAGCCGCCGTTCGGCATCGCCAACATGGGTAAGTCCTTCCGTAACGAAATCACCCCGGGCAACTTCATCTTCCGTACCCGCGAGTTCGAACAGATGGAAATGGAATTCTTCGTGGCTCCGGGCACCGATGAGGAATGGCACCAGTACTGGATCGATGCACGCACCCAGTGGTACATCGATCTTGGCGTGAAGCCGGAAAACCTGCGCCACTATGAGCATCCGAAGGAGAAGCTGGCCCACTATTCGAAGCGCACCGTCGACATTGAATACAAGTTCGGCTTCCAGGGATCCGATTGGGGTGAACTCGAAGGCGTAGCCAACCGTACCGACTTCGACCTTTCCGCGCATGCCAAGCATTCCGGCGAGGATCTGAGCTACTTCAACCAGGCCACTGGCGAAAAGTACGTGCCGTACGTCATCGAGCCGGCCGCAGGCCTGACCCGTTCTCTCATGGCCTTCCTCGTTGACGCCTACGACGTTGACGAGGCACCGAATACCAAGGGCGGCGTCGACAAGCGTACCGTGCTTCGCCTTGATCCTCGCCTAGCTCCGGTCAAGGCCGCCGTGCTGCCGTTGAGCAAGAAGCCGGAACTGCAGACCGTGGCACATGATCTGGCAGCCGACCTGCGTCAGCACGACTGGATGATTGACTACGATGAAGCCGGTGCGATCGGCCGTCGCTACCGCCGTGAAGACGAAATCGGCACCCCGCTGTGCATCACTGTCGATTTCGACACGCTCGACGATCAGGCCGTCACCATTCGTGAACGTGACACCATGCAGCAGGAGCGCGTCGCACTCGATAAGGTGGCCGATTATGTGGCTGCACGCATTGGCGAGAAGCATGTGCGCTACCCGCAGGTACCGGTTGAGATGGGTGGTGAGGCTTGGCCTGAGTCCGTTAAGATCGCCGAAGCCGGTGGCTTGTACTAAAGCTGGTTGCTGGTTACCATAGCGTTCTTATGCCAGATAGCATTGTGACTGCTTACGAGGAATCCGACGTGCTCGACCCGCGTACCGACGCGGTGAGGCCGTCGGTTCCTCCGGTTATTAAGCCTGTTGATTTAGGACCGGTGCATGTTGAGACGCCGGTGGTTCTTTCGCCTATGGCGGGAGTGACCAACTGGCCGTTCCGCGTGATTTGCGAAAGCTATGGGCCGGACGGTCTGTACGTGGCTGAAATGATCACCGCACGCGCGTTGGTTGCCCGCAATCCCAAAGCATTGCGGTTGTGTCATTTCGCTCCCAGCGAGAAGATTCGCTCGCTGCAACTGTATGGCGTGAATCCGGTAATTGTGGAACAAGCCGCGAAAATCGTCATAGACGAAAACATGGCTGACCACGTCGACCTGAATTTCGGATGCCCCGTACCCAAAGTGACCAGACGTGGCGGAGGTTCGGCGTTGCCATGGAAGATGGATCTGTTCCGCGAGATCATCCAACGCGTAGTCAAGGTCTGCGACGCGGCCAATGTGCCCGTTACGGCGAAGATTCGTATCGGCATCGACCACGAGCATGAGACGTTCTTTGAAGCCGGGCATATCGCGCAGGAGGAAGGTTGCAAGGCCGTTACCTTGCACGCGCGTACTACCGCCGAATATTACGGTGGGCATTCCGACTGGAGCAGAATCGGCGAATTGGTCGAGGCGCTTGATATTCCAGTGTTCGGCAACGGTGACATTTGGGGTGCGAACGATGCGCTTGCCATGGTTGCCGAAACCGGTTGCGCTGGCGTTGCGATCGGCCGTGGCTGCCAAGGTAGGCCGTGGCTGTTTGCTGATATTAAGAACGCGTTCGCTGGCAGTGAGAAGCGTGTCGACCCTACGCTGGGAGACGTGTGCCGTGTGGTTGAACGTCATGCGGAATTGTTGACTGAATTCTATGATGGCGATGAGCAGATGGCCGTGCATGATCTGCGTAAGCATATCGCGTGGTATCTTAAGGGATTCCCCGTTGGGGGCTCCACCCGTCGCGCGTTCATGGAATGTGAAAATCTTGAGGATGTCAGAACCGAAATAGGCAAGCTGGATCCCGACATCCGTTTCCCCGAACGAGTGGTCGACAAGCCAAGGGGGCGCGTGCGCTTCGCAAAAAAAGTGCATTTGCCTTACGGGTGGTTGGAATCACGGGAAACGACGCATGATGAACGTCAGGCGCTGTTCGGCGACGATCCTATGGATGCCAGTTATTGAACATGACGTGCTGATGTGGTTAAATTGCGTGGGGGTGCCGAAAGAAGATACATCTCAGGCGAAATGAACACGTTAGCAATAAAAAAGTGAAAAAACGTCGTTACACACGACGAAAAGCGCGCGTATTACGGCGTGTCTGCGATAGAGTTGTGCGTAAACGCGAGTGACAGGAGACTATGGTGAGCGAGATTGCCCAGACTGACAATTTCAATGACAAGACGAATATCAAGGTTGTCGGTGTTGGTGGAGCTGGCGGTAATGCCGTCAATCGCATGATTGCCGAGGGTCTTCAAAGTGTTGAATTTATTGCGATCAATACCGACGCGAAGGATCTGATGCGTTCCGACGCTGACGTCAAGATTTCCTTGAACGATGCCACTAGCCGTGGTCTTGGCGCCGGTGCCGACCCAGAGAAGGGTGCGAAGGCCGCTCAGGATCATCAGTCTGATATCGAGGAATCGCTCAAGGGCGCCGATATGGTGTTTGTGACCTGCGGTGAGGGTGGTGGCACCGGTACCGGTGCAAGCCCGATCGTGGCTCGTGCCGCACACCAGCAGGGTGCATTGACCATCGCGGTGGTTACCCGTCCGTTCAGCTTTGAAGGTCCCCAGCGTGCGGCTTCCGCAGCACTTGGCATTGAGAATCTGCGCAAGGAAGTCGATGCGCTGATCGTGATTCCGAACGATCGACTGCTTGAGCTTTCTGATCGCACCATTGGCATCGTCGATGCGTTCAAGACCGCCGACACCGCGTTGCTGGCAGGCGTGCAGGGCATCACGGACCTGATTTCCTCCAATTCGTACATTCACGTCGACTTCAACGACGTCAATGCCATTCTGCGTGGAGCAGGCACCGCACTGTTCGGCATCGGTTCCGCTCGGGGCGAGGATCGCGCTACCCAGGCCGCCGAAATCGCCATCAGCTCTCCGTTGCTGGAAGAAAGCATCGAGGGTGCTCACGGCGCTTTGATCAACATCGCAGGTCCGTCCGATCTGAAGCTGCAGGAGGCGGCTGCTGCCACCCAGCTGGTGGGCAAGGCCATCCACCCGGAAGCGCAGATCATTTGGGGTCTTTCCCTCGACGACGCCTATGGCGACGAAGTGCGTGTCACAGTCATCGCCGCAGGCTTCGACGCCAACTCCAAGAAGGCGGCTCAGGCCGAGGCCCAGAAGCAGGACGAGCCTGCGGAAAACACGATTCCACTGTCGGCGCTGTCCGCGGCTCCGAGAGCGGCGGCTCAGCAGCAGCCTCAGCCTCAGCCTCAGCTCATTCAGACTCCGGAAGCCCCGAAGGTGCAGCCGCTGTCCACTTATATTCCGTCCACTCCGGAACCCGTTGTTCCGTCATTCGATCAGACCACCGAGCATGAAGTGGTATCTTCGAGCGACGCCGGCGATTTGGATATTCCGGATTTCCTGCGCTAAAAGCAACGCGCAGACGCGAAAGGATCGTTCATGGCAGGTTTTATGAAAAGCGCGATGTCCTATTTGGGCATGACCGATGTTGCTGAGGGTGACGAGGATTTCAGTGAGGAGGATGAGAGCAGTGCAACCTCGTTCGATTCCGACCATTCCGTGACCCCGATGGCTTCGACGCCTGCCGCGACGTCTGCACCGCGCGAGCAAACCAAAGCCAACCCGTTCCAAGGAGGAAGGGTGAGCCGTATCACCACGATTCACCCGAAGTCCTATGAGGACGCACAGCTGGTCGGACGTGCCATTCGTGACGGCGTTCCGGTGGTGCTGAACCTAACTGGCGTTGCCGAGGCCGTGGCGTATCGCATTGTGGACTTTTCCGCAGGCGTGGTTTTCGGCGTGCGTGGCTCCATCGAGCGTGTCACTCCGCGCGTGTTCTTGCTGAGCCCAGCCCAGGTGAACATCAAGGTCGAAGAGCCGCAAGCGAATAACTCGTCGCACGATCTGTTCGCCGACTGACGCAGACGAAAGCCATTGCGAAAGCAGACTGTGCAAAGCCTCCATCAGCCATGATGGAGGCTTTGTTATGTTCTGTTGCTATGGTGGTACTCCATGATTTTGTCTTTGATTGGTAGCATCGTCCACTTTCTGGTTAATGCCTACATTCTGGTGCTGTTCATTCGCATGATCCTCGATTGGGTTGCCGTGCTGGCTCCGTTGTGGCGTCCACGGGGGTTGGCTGCATCGCTGATTGACGCCATTTACCAGCTGACGGAACCGCCGCTGCGCTGGCTACGCCAATATATCCGCCCTATTCCAATGGGTCCCATTTACTTCGATGTAGCATTCATCGTTCTTTATTTCATTCTCATTGTTATTGATTTCCTCATTTAATGCATGTCAAATGCCGATTTTTCGCAAAAAATCGGTGGTTCCGTGCTAGAGTCAACAAATGAAAGCAACAACAGCAAGGCATCAAGCCCAAAGCGAGGTGTAAGATTTATGGCTCTGTTGACGCCGAAAGATATCAGAGAGCATACTTTCCAGACCGTAAGGTTCAAAGAGGGGTATGACGTCGACGAAGTCGACGATTTTCTCGATCAGGTAACCGAGACGGTGGAGGCTCTAGGCAAGCAGGCGGTCGCCAGCGGCCAGGCCACTCAGTCCCTCGGCCCGGATGTTGCGGGGCTCAACTCCAAGATTTCCGAGCTCAGCGCTCAGGTTCAGTCCCTGCAGCAGGAGAATGCGACATTGAAGTCCGCCTCCGAGCAGGCAGCCGGCGCTGGAGATCAGGCAGCTCAGGCCGCACAGGTCGCAGCAGCCAAACTCACCGAGGCTGAGGAAAGCAACCGTGCTCTGTCGGCCCAGAACGAACAGCTCAAAGGTCAGGTGGATCGCCTGTCCGCGCAGGTTGACCAGCTTACCGCTCAGGCGGCTGAAGCCGCAGGCCAGGCGGATTTGGGCGAGCAGCTGACCGCCATGCAGCATGAGCGCGACGCATTCCGCGCACAGACCGAAGACCTGTCCCGTCAGCTGGCTTCCGCCCAGCAGCAGGTTGTGGTGGCCCAGCAGCAGGCCGCTGAGATTCAGCAGCTCAATGCAAGGCTTGATGAAGCCCAGCAGCAGGCCGCCCAGGCCCAGCAACAGGATGAGCGTGCCCAGCAGCAGGCCATGCAGATTCAGCAGCTCGCCCAGCAGCTGCAGGAATCGCAGCAGCGTGAAGCCCAGCTGCGCGAACAGGTCGCTAAGGTTGAGCCGAGCACCGAAACCGGCAGCCTGCAGAAGATCGCAGGAGCCGCAGCCAGTGCCAATACGGAGCCGGAGCGCGCCACCGCCATGCTGACCTTGGCCATGCAGCTGCATGACCAGTATGTCGACAAAGGTAAGGCCAAGGCCAAGGAAATCACCGATGAGTCCCAGCGCAAGTACGACGAGCTCATCGGCAACGCCAACGACTATTCCAACCGTACTCGTTCCGAGGCTGACAACTATTCCGAAAGCACCCGTTCTGATGCTGATCAGTATTCGGCCGATACTCGTGCCAAGGCTGATGGTTACCTAAGTCAGAAGACTCAGGAAGGTGACGCATACTTGGCTAAGCGTGCCAAGGAAGGTGACGCGTACTTGACCAAGCGTGCCAAGGAAGGCGATGATTACCTGGCACAGCGCACTCAGGAGGGTAACGCTTACTTGGATCAGAAGACTCAGGAAGGTGATGTCTATCTTGCGCAGAAGACGCAGGAGGGCGATACCTACTTGGATCAGAAGACTCAGGATGGCGATGCCTATCTTGCGCAGAAGACTCAGGAAGGTGATGCCTATCTTGCGCAGAAGACGCAGGAGGGCGATACCTACTTGGATCAGAAGACTCAGGAAGGCGATGCCTACCTTGTACAGAAGACGCAGGAGGGCGATACGTACTTCTCCACGAAGCACAATGAAGCCGACGAATACGAGTCCGAAGTGCAGAAGCGTGCTTTCGACTACGATTCGAAGACCCGTACTGCGGCCGACGACTATGCCCTGCAGGTCCGCGACAATCTCGAAGCACAGACCAAGGTCATCGAAGGGAACATTCAGGGTCTCAAGCAGTTCGAAACCGAATACCGCGCGCGTCTTACCGAATTCCTCGGCCAGCTCGTGTCGCAGGTGTCTGACACGAACAACTATGATCAGGATTCCCAGAACGACTGAGATTAGGCTGTGTCTGACATCATGACAAATGATCAAAGACGGCTGCGCACTCGCGTGGCCGTCTTTGCGTGTATCGCCGTTGCGGCGCTGGTACTTGATCAGATCACCAAGGCGTGGGCGCAGTCGGCGCTTGCCGATGGGCATACGGTACGTGTGATTCCGGGGATTCTTTCATTCACGTTGGTGCATAATCCGGGCGCGTCCTTGGGTATGGGCTCCAACATGACGTGGTTGATTTCCCTGCTTGCCATTGTGGCTTGCGTGGCACTTGTGGGGCTGGAGATCCGTACCATTTCCACGAAATGGACGGTGGTGTTTGCTCTTGCGTTCGCCGGAGCGTTAGGCAATCTCATCGACCGTGTGGCATATGCCGAAGGTTTCCTCAACGGCAAAGTCGTCGACTTCCTCAACTACGGATGGTCGGTCGGCAATGTCGCTGACATTTTCCTGATGGTGGCGGGCGTTGCCGCAGTCGTGCTGCTGTTCGTAGGGGAACCGTTCAGTCAGAAGGAACTTGACGAACGGAACAAGGGACAGATGGAACGGACGACTGGAGAGAAGAGCGCATGAGCCGTCTTGTTCCCGCACCCGACGCGCTTGTCGGCAAACGTTTCGATGTCGCCGTTGCCAAAATGCTAGGCCTTTCCCGTGCCAAGGCAGCGGAACTCATCGAAGGCGGGCAGGCGCGTGTGCTTGGTCGTGACATTTCCAAATCGTCGACCCTGCAATCAGGCGAAACCGTGGAATTCGATATTGTCGAGGAACGAACCAAGCCTGAACCAATCGCGCATGATATGGCCGTGGTCTATGAAGACGACGATGTGGTGGTGGTTGACAAGCCGGTGGGTGTGGCGGCTCATGCTTCTGTCGGCTGGACCGGTCCGACGGTGCTTGGCAGTCTGCTCGACAGGGGAGTGCACATCACCTCTTATGGCGCTGCAGGGCGTCAAGGCATCGTATCCCGCCTCGACGTGGGCACATCTGGCTTGATGCTCGTGTGCAAGTCCGATCTCGCCTACGTGGAAATGCGCAGGCAATTCGCCGAACATGAAGTCGTGAAGACCTATCATGCGCTCGTGCAGGGCAATCTCAGGGAAAACAAAGCAACCATCGAAGCACCGATCGGTCGCGCCAAAGTCTCCGATTTCCGTTTTTGTGTGACGCCTGTCGGCAAAGAGGCCATCACCCATTGGGATGTGATGGAACGTTTTGGCGAGACGACACTGGTTTCCGTGAACCTTGAAACCGGGCGCACGCATCAGATTCGCGTGCATTTCTCATCCATCGGGCATCCGCTTGCCGGAGACGCCATGTATGGCGCCAATCCGCAACTGAGCGAAACGCTGGGACTGGAACGGCAATGGTTGCACGCGATGCAACTCGAATTCCGTCATCCGCGGACCCGTGTCTGGACTACGGTGAAATCGCATTATCCAGCTGATTTGCAGCATGCGCTTGATGTGATGCACGGCAGGCACGACACACAAGATAAGCCCGAAACGTGAGCGTACGTCACCAATCACCGGTAGATTGAACTGCATGGCTACTTCCGGAAATTTCGTACAACTGCATAATCATACGCATTATTCGCTGCTTGACGGCGCATCGAAAATTCCGGATCTGGTCAAGCGCGCCAAAGAACTCAATATGCCCGCCGTCGGCATCACCGACCACGGAAACATGCATGGTGCATACGAAATGTGGAGCACCGCGGTCAAAGAGGGTGTCAAACCGATCATCGGCATCGAAGCGTATGTGACGCCGGAAACCGCGCGACAGGACCAAACCCGCGTCAGCTGGGACACCAACTGGAATCCCGATATCGATCCGCAGCATCGCCGGCGCAACCCCAACGACGTATCCGGCGGCGGCCTGATCACCCACCTTACGATGTGGGCCGAAACCGACGAAGGCCTCGTCAATCTTATGAAAGCGTCCACCGACGCGAATCTTGAGGGCCGTGTCATGCGATACCCCCGAATGGATAAGGAGATTCTTGCCAAATATTCCAAAGGCATCATCGCATCTTCCGGATGCCCGTCAGGAATCATACAAACGCGACTACTGCTCGGCCAATTCGACGAAGCATTGCGTGCCGCAGGGGAATTGCAGGATATTTTCGGACGCGACAATTTCTATATCGAATTCATGGACCACGGTCTGAAGATCGAAAAGCAAGTGACCGACGGTCTGCTGGACATCGCGAAAAAACTGAACGCGCCGCTGCTTGCCACCAACGATTCGCATTACGTGCGTGCCGAAGACGCGGGCTCGCAGGATGCCATGCTATGCATCAACTCGGGCTCCACGCTGGACGAGCCGGGGCGATTCAAATTCGACGGAACCGGCTACTACCTGAAATCCGCCGAAGAAATGCACGAACTGTTCAAAGACATTCCCGAAGCGTGTGACAACACGTTGGAAATTGCCGAACGCTGCAACGTCATGTTCGACGATCATGAGGACGGTGCGTTCATGCCGCAATTCGATTGCCCGGAAGGCTGGGACGAGACCTCGCTGTTCCTGCGGAAAGTCGAGGAAGGCTTGGAACAGCGCTATGACGGGCATCCGCCGATTGAAGTGCTTAAGCAGGCCGATTACGAATGCGGTGTGATCTGCCAGATGCAGTTCTGCGGATACTTCCTCGTGGTGGCCGACTACATCAATTGGGCTAAATCGCATGGCGTGATGGTGGGACCGGGCCGTGGATCGGCGGCAGGAGCCATGGTTGCGTACGCCATGGGCATCACCGAACTCGACCCAATCAAACATGGCCTGATCTTCGAACGATTCCTTAACCCGGAACGTGTGTCACTACCTGATATCGACGTCGATTTCGATCCGGATGGCCGCGGCCGCGTGCTTGATTACGTTGGCGACAAGTACGGTCGAGACAAGGTCGCGCAATGTGTGATCTACGGTACTATCAAAACCAAGCAGGCGCTGAAGGATTCAGCGCGAATTATGGGCTACGAATTCTCCATGGGCGAGCGCATCACCAAGGCGTTGCCGCCGGCGCAGACGGGTGGCAAGGATATTCCGTTGCGTGATATTTTCGAGCCGACGTCGAAGCGTTATGCGGAGGCTCGTGAATTCCGTGAATTGTATGATTCCGATCCGGATGCGAAGCGTGTTACGGATGAGGCGATGGGTATTGAGGGTCTGATTCGCCAGACCGGTGTGCACGCGTGCGCCACGATCATGGGTAGCGAGCCGATTTCGAATACATCGCCGCTGCTGGAACGTACCGATGGTACGGTTACGACCACGTTGGAGTATCATACGTGTGAAACGCTTGGTTTGGTCAAGATGGATTTTCTTGGTCTTTCCAACTTAACGGTTATTCGCGATACGTTGAACAATATCGAGGCGAATGGCAAGGAACGTATCGACCATACGAAGATTCCGTTGGATGATCGTGCCACGTACGATCTGTTGTCGCGAGGCGACACGCTTGGCGTGTTCCAGTTGGATTCCGATGGTATGCGTTCGTTGCTGAAAACGTTGAAGCCGAATAACTTCAACGATATTTCCGCATTGATCGCGCTGTATCGTCCTGGTCCGATGGATATGGATTCGCATACGAATTATGCGAAGCGTAAGAATGGTTTGCAGAAGATCACGCCGATTCATCCTGAGGTGGCTGAGCCGCTGAAGGAAGTGCTTGATGAGACGTATGGTCTGATTGTGTACCAGGAGCAGGTGCAGTCGGCTGCGCGTATTTTGGCTGGTTATTCGTTGGGCAAGGCAGATGTGCTTCGCCGAGCGATGGGTAAGAAGAAGCCTGAGGTACTAGCCAAGGAGAAGGTGCCGTTCTTCGCGGGCATGAAGGAGCATGGGTATTCCCAAGAGGCGGCTCAGGCCGTGTGGGATATTTTGGTGCCGTTCTCAGGTTACGCGTTCAATAAGGCGCATTCGGCCGCATACGGTTTGATTTCATATTGGACCGCGTATTTGAAGACGCATTATCCGGTGGAGTTCATGGCGGCTTTGCTGCAGGGTGCGAGTACGAACAAAGACAAGACCGCGTTGTATTTGGGTGAGGCTCGCCGCATGGGCATTCAGGTGTTGTCGCCTGATGTGAACGAGTCGGTGTACGAGTATTCCGCTGTTGGCGATGTGGTGCGTTTTGGCCTTGGCGCCATTCGTAATGTTGGCAAGGCTGCGGTTGACGCGATTGTCAAGGAACGTGACGGCAGTCATGGCAGGTATGTGAATTTCCCTGATTTCATCAAGCGTGTGCCGATGGAGGCGTTGAATCGTCGATTGGTTGAATCGTTGATCAAGGCTGGTGCGTTTGATTCGATTGATCCGAACCGTCGTGCGTTGTTTACGATTCATGAGGCTGCGATCAATTCGGTGGTCGGTTTGAAACGTAAGCAGGCTGAGGGCCAGTTTGATTTGTTCGCTGATTTGGAGGATTCCGGCGAGGATGATGCCGGCATGGGTGATGCCATGGTGAGTGTGCCTGACGTGGAGGAGTGGGATAAGAAAACCAAGTTGAATTTCGAGCGTGAAATGCTTGGTTTGTATGTGTCCGACCATCCGTTGAGCGGTATGCAGTCGATTCTGGTGGCGTTGAGTGAAATGTCGATCGCGCATCTGATCGATCGTGCCGCGAATATGCCTGACGGCCAGCAGGTGACGGTGGCAGGCTTGATCACGAATGTGGATCGTCGCGTGTCGAAGAAGGGCAATCCTTGGGCGATTGTGACGATTGAGGATTTGGAAAGCTCCATCCAGTGCATGTTCTTCGGCAAGGTATATGAGGCCGCCGCTCCCGAACTGGCGGTCGATACGGTGGTGCAGATTCGTGGACAGGTTGAAAAACGCGATGAGACGGTGAGCATGCGTGCCACGGAATTTAACGTGCCGATGTTGGAGGCGCAGGATGAGAAGCCGGTGACGATTATGTTGCCGCCGATTGCGCTTGACCAATCGCATGTGCAGCAGTTGGGGCAAATCCTTTCAAATCATCCTGGACCCTGCGAAGTGAAGCTTGCGTTGATGGACGATAAGGGCAACGCCAAGGTGCTGACGTTCGGCGACCGTTTCCGCGTGCGCCGCGACACGAGTCTGTTCGCTGAGATCAAAATCCTTTTCGGTCCCAGTTCTCTGCCTTTGGGCTGACCGGTCGTGGGGATGATGTCGAAAGTTCAGCCGAATATCTCACTATGCGGCTGAACTTGAGACGCGCGGTCGTTCTCGTGACATCACGTTGTTACCATGGGGCGTTATGAGCGAAGAAAACTATATGCGAATCATTGACCTGCGTGGCAAGAAGCTGACCCGAGCTGAAATGCTGGAGGCTATGCCTCGCGCCGAGATGGGCACCAACGAGGCAACCGATCTTGTGCAGCCCATTCTTAACGATGTGAAGGCCCGCGGTGCTGCGGCCCTGCGTGACTTCGCGGAGAAATTCGACCATATCCGTCCGGAGAATCTGCGCGTGCCGGTGGAAGCAATGAAGGCCGCCGTCGACGAGTTGGATCCGGAAGTGCGTGCCGCCATCGAAGAGTCCGTACGTCGTTCCCGCGCAGTGTCCGCTTCCCAGGTGCCGGCACCGTTCCACACCGATTTGGCTGAGGGCGCCCGCGTTTCCGAACGTTGGATTCCGGTGCAGCGTGTCGGTCTGTATGTGCCTGGCGGCAAGGCCGTCTACCCGAGCTCCGTCATCATGAACGTGGTGCCGGCACAGGCCGCCGGCGTGGAATCCCTCGCCATCGCAACCCCGCCGAGTCGTAACAATGCCGACGGTCTGCCTGACAAGACCATTCTCGCCACCTGCGCCATTCTTGGCGTTGATGAAGTGTATGCGGTCGGCGGCGCTCAGGCCGTGGCCATGTTTGCCTACGGCGCCAAGGGTTCCGAACCGCAGGACGGCGAGATCCTGTGCGATCCGGTCGACAAGATCACAGGTCCTGGCAACATTTTCGTCGCTACCGCCAAGCGCATGGTGTCGGGCATTGTAGGCATCGACGCCGTGGCAGGACCGACCGAAATCGCCATCATCGCAGACAAGGGTGCCAACCCGAGCTGGCTGGCCGCCGATCTGATCGGCCAAGCCGAGCATGACGAACTCGCCGGTTCCGTGCTCATCACTGACAGCGAAGAGATCGCCGAACAGGTGCAGGAGGATCTCAAGTACCGCGTGCCTCGCACCGAGCATTCCGAGCGTGTGAACACGTCGCTGCGTGGTCGTCAGTCCGGCATCATTCTCACCGATGGCATCGAACAGTCCATTGATGCGGCCAACGCGTATGCCGCCGAACACCTTGAGATCCAGACCGCCGACCCGGATGCCGTGATCGCCAAGATCCGCAACGCCGGTGCCATCTTCCGTGGCCCGTACTCTCCAGTGCCGCTGGGCGACTACATGTCCGGTTCCAACCACGTGCTGCCGACCTCCGGCACTGCACGTTTCGCCTCCGGTCTGGGCGTGCACACCTTCATGAAGCCGGTCGAAGTCATCGAATACGACGAGCAGGGTCTGAAGACCCTCGCTGCTCGGGTGAACGCCTTCGCCGTTTCCGAAGATCTGCCGGCACACGGTGAAAGCGTGCTAAGCCGCTTCATCGGCGATCCATACAACAAGGAAACCATCAAGGAACAGGAAGAGCAGGCAGGCCTTCGATGAGTGAGACTTCCAGCAACGCCATTCCGGCATATCTTCCGCTGCGCAACGATCTGATCGGCGAAGAGCCGTACGGTGCGCCGCAATTGGACGTGCCTGTATGCCTCAACGTCAACGAGAATCCGTATGCGCCGGAACCGGCCGTGGTTGAAACCATTGCGCAGCGAGTCAAGGAAATCGCTCCGACTCTCAACCGTTACCCGGATCGTGAGCATATCGCGTTGCGTCAGGCGTTCTGCGACTATCTCGAACGCGAGTCCGGCGTCAAGCTGGAAGTCGACCAGCTGTGGGGCGCTAACGGATCCAACGAGATCATGCTGCAGCTGTTCCAAGCTTTCGGTGGTCCAGGGCGCATTGCGCTCAGCTGCAATCCGACGTATTCGATGTATCCGGAATATGCCCGCGACACGTTCACCACATGGAAGCTTGCGCACCGCAACGAGGATTTCTCTCTGAACGTCGACGCCACTATCAAAGCCATCGAAAACATCAAGCCTGCCATGATCGTGCTCGCCAGTCCGAACAATCCGACCGGCACCCCGCTGAAGATGGACGATCTCAAGCGCGTGCTCAACGCTGCCAAAGCCGCTGAAGTCGAAGGCGCAGCCGAAGGCGTGCATCCGGTGGTCGTGGTGGACGAAGCCTACATCGAATTCCGTGATCCGGGCACGCCCACCGCGCTCGAACTCATCGGCGAGTATGAGAACCTCGCAGTGAGCCGAACCATGAGCAAGGCGTTCGCCTTCGCAGGTGCACGAGTCGGCTACCTGGCCGCCAACAAGGGCATCATCGACTGCGTACGCATCGTGCGCATGCCGTACCACCTGTCGGCCGTCACCCAGGCTGCCGCCCTCGCCGCATTCGAACATACCGACGAGCAGCTCAGCCGTGTGGCACACCTGCGCGACACCCGCAATCAGACCGCAGCATGGCTCAAGGAACAAACTTACAAGGGCCAGCCGCTCGAAGTGGCCGAAACACAGTCAAACTTCATTCTATTCGGCGGGCATTTCGACAATCGCGACCGCATCTTCGACGAGCTGCTCCAGCGTGGCGTGCTCATCCGCACCGTCGGCCCTGACGGCTGGATGCGCGTATGCATGGGCACCGACGGGGAAATGGCACGTTTCCGTGAAGCCTTGGTCGAAGTGTTGCGTATTGTGGAACAAGATTGAGCACATACGGGATCGAACCAACACAACAGGACTGAACATTTTCCAAAAGGAGTCGCAACATGGCGCGTACCGCAACCATCGTTCGTGAAACCAGCGAATCCAAAGTTGAACTGAGCCTGAATCTCGACGGCACGGGCAAAACCGACATCGACACGTCGGTGCCGTTCTATAACCATATGATGACGGCGCTCGGCAAGCATTCGCTGATCGACTTGACCATCAAAGCCACCGGTGACACCGACATCGACGCGCACCACACCGTCGAAGACATCGCTATCGTGTTCGGCGAAGCGTTGAAGCAGGCATTGGGAGACAAGCGCGGCATCCGTCGTTTCGCCGACGCTACCGTGCCGTTGGATGAGGCGCTCGCCAAGGCTGTGGTCGATATTTCCGGACGTCCGTACTGCGTGTGCACCGGAGAGCCGGAGGGCTTCGAATACTGCATGATCGGCGGCCATTTCACTGGCTCGCTCGTGCGTCACGTTATGGAATCCATCGCCATGCATGCCGGAATCTGCCTGCATCTGCAGGTGATTTCCGGTCGCGATCCGCACCACATCGCCGAGGCCGAGTTCAAGGCCTTGGCACGTGCGCTGCGTTTCGCCATCGAGCCGGATCCGCGTGTCGACGGTATTCCGAGCACGAAGGGCGCTCTGTGATGAGCAACGATCGGGATAACGATTTCGACGATTTCCAAGGATTCGACGGATCAAAAGATTTTGGTGACCTCAACGCTGACGGCATGCATTTCAGCGAAGAGGAATTGGAAGCGGCTATGGCCGGCTTCGAGCAGGAATTCAAAGATGCCGAAGCAACCAAGGATGAGCGGGCGGACAATCCGTCATCGAAAACTTTCGATTCTTCCGAAGCTTTCGTTAATGCGGAATCCTCCGAATCCTCGGGAATCGATGACATGCTCAACGCGGCTGAGGATTCGTTGAAATTCGAAGACGAGCTGCAGGGACTGCTTGGCAATCGCGCGAAAGTGGCGGTGATCATCACCAGATTGACCTCGCCACGATTGCTGTCGGCATTCTGCGAATTGTCCGATATTTCCGCGCAATGCATAGGATCGGCGCAAGGTGCTGTCGCGGTGCTGCGCAATCTCGACGGAGATGGTCCGGAAGCGGCGGTCAAAGACATGACGATTGTTGTTGCCGGCATGCCTGCGATTCTTGCCGTCAACCGTGCGGACAAGCTCGAAGCGACGATGTACGTGGAAGGCAAGGCGGGCAAAACCTTCGCTCCGCCGGTGCTATTCACCTCCACCGCGCCGTTCGTTGAGGATCTCATGCTTGGTATCACTGATATGAACGCACTGGAACAGGCGGATATGACCATTTTCGATTCCGCCGACCTCGATCGGGATGCGGCAATGAGCATTATCGCCGAGCATACGCGGTTCGGACGCGGCACATCGAGCATCAGTTAACGACGGCAAACGTGAGACATCCTGCCGAACATGCGTTATGCGACACAAGACGACTCACACCATAGAACAACGAATGACACAAGAAGGAGAACGCCCATGACTTCCGTGGTGGTTTTCGATTATGGTTTCGGCAACGTGCGTTCCATGGTTCGTGCGCTGACCAATCTCGACCTTGACGTGACCCTCACTTCCGACCATCGGCAGGCCTTGGAAGCCGATGGTCTGGTAGTGCCTGGCGTGGGCGCTTTCGGTGCATGCATGGAAGGCCTCAAGTCGGTGGGCGGAGGCACCGTGATCAAGGATCGTCTGCGTGCCGGCCGACCGGTGCTCGGCGTGTGCGTGGGCGAGCAGATCATGTTCGAACGTGGTATGGAGCATGGCACCGGCACTCCGGGCCTTGGTCTGATTCAAGGCGATGTGGAACTGCTTGACGCTGATGTGGTGCCTCACATGGGATGGGACACCGTCGAGGCGCCGGAAGGTTCCGTGCTCATGAAGGGCGTGGAGAACGAGCGTTTCTACTTCGTGCATTCCTTCGCCGCGATGAGTGCCACTCCCGCCGACATGTCCGGCGACCAGCTTGATTTCGGTGACGCCGAGGAGCACGTGACCTGGTGCACGTACGGACGCAGCCGTTTCGTGGCGGCCTACGAGCGTGGTCCGCTGTTCGCCACGCAGTTCCACCCTGAAAAGTCCGCCGAAGCGGGGTCACAGCTGCTGCGCAATTGGATGGCGACATTCTGATGATATGAGATCGTCATCGCCTGTTTTGACGATGACTTCTATATATACGATTGATACACGCTTATTTGATGCACATACTTGCGATTGCCATGTAATGGCGATCGGTTGATCACAGAGAGGTACAGACATGTCTTTGACATTGCTTCCCGCCGTCGATGTTCGTGATGGCAAGGCCGTTCGCCTGCGCCAGGGTGAATCCGGTTCGGAAACCGACTACGGTTCGCCGTTGGAGGCCGCTCGCATGTGGGTTGAGTCCGGTGCGGAATGGATTCACCTGGTCGATCTTGACGCCGCGTTCGGCACGGGCAACAACCGTGACCAGCTGCGTGCCATCGTCAAGGAACTGGGCGGCAAAGTCAATATTGAAATGTCCGGCGGTGTGCGTGACGATGCATCGCTCGATGCGGCCTTGGAAGCAGGAGCAGCCCGTGTGAACATTGGCACGGCCGCTCTTGAGAATCCGGATTGGACCGCTTCCGTCATCAAGAAGTACGGTGATCGCGTGGCAGTCGGCCTCGATGTGCGCGGCCACACCCTCGCGGCACGCGGATGGGTGAAGGAAGGCGGCGATCTGTTCGAAACCATGGCGTTTCTGGATTCCGTCGGCTGTTCCCGTTACGTGGTCACCGACGTGGCCCGCGACGGCATGATGAGCGGCCCGAATATCGACCTGCTGCGTGAAGTCGCGGAACGTACCGATGCGAAGGTCACTGCGTCCGGCGGTATTTCCCAGCTCGATGATCTGCGTGTCATCAAGGAGCTCGCCGATTTAGGCGTGGACTCCGCCATTCTCGGCAAGTCACTGTATGCGCGTGCCTTCACCTTGGAAGAAGCGCTCGAAGTCGCACGCTGAACATTGTTCGACAAGCCAATGATGATAGGACCGTCTACAACGTGGACGGTCTCGTCATATTGCGGCGCGTGTTAACGACTTTCGTAACATGCGCATGGAACGATGGGGCACTATGGATAAACAGCAAGAGTTTGCTTTGCGCACAGTTGAAGAACGCGACGTGCGCTTCATTCGTTTGTGGTTCACGGATGTGTTGGGAACATTGAAGTCCGTGGCTATCGCACCGGCTGAATTGGAAGCTGCGTTCGAGGAAGGGCTCGGATTCGACGGCTCCGCGGTGGAAGGCCTCACCCGTGTGTCCGAAGACGATATGATCGTCAAACCCGATCCGTCGACATTCCAGATTCTGCCGTGGCGTGGCGGTCCGCAGGGCACCGCGCGCATGTTCTGCGACGTGCTCACCCCTGATGGCGAGCCGTCATTGGGCGATCCGCGTCATGTGCTGAAGCAGGCTCTGTCGAAAGCCAAGGAAAAGGGCTTCACCTTCTACGTGCATCCGGAAATCGAATTCTATCTATTCGAAAGGCAGGATGATTGGTCTCAGACGCCGACTCCGATTGACGAGGGCGGCTATTTCGACCATGTGCCGCGCAGCCCTGGCATGGACTTCCGCCGCGCCACCGTCAACATGCTCGAACAGATGGGCATTTCGGTGGAATACTCGCACCATGAGGCGGGTCCAGGCCAGAACGAGATCGATCTGCGTTATGCGGACGCGCTCACTACGGCCGACAACATCATGACCTTCCGCACCGTCGTCAAGGAGATTTCGCTGGAGCGTGGCATTCATGCCAGCTTCATGCCGAAACCGCTTTCCGACGCTCCAGGTTCAGGCATGCACACGCATTTGAGCCTGTTCGAAGGTGACTCCAACGCGTTCTATGAGGCGGGTCAGGAATTCAACATGTCCGTCACCGCACGCCAGTTCGCCGCCGGCATTCTGTACCATGCGGCTGAAATCTGCGCCGTCACCGACCAGTATGTCAACTCCTACAAGCGCTTGTGGGGCGGTAATGAGGCTCCAAGCTATATTTGCTGGGGACACAACAACCGTTCCGCGTTGCTGCGTATTCCGCAATACAAGCCAGGCAAGGGCAATTCCGCCCGCATGGAATTCCGTGCGCTCGATCCGGTCGCCAATCCGTACCTCGCATACTCCGTGCTTTTGGCCGCGGGGCTCGATGGTATCGACAAGCAGATGCAGTTGGGTGAGCCGACCAGCGATGACGTCTGGGAGCTTACTGATGCGGAACGGCAGGCCATGGGCATCCAGCCGCTGCCGGAGTCTCTTGACGAGGCGTTGAAGGTTATGGAGAAGTCCGACTTCGTGGCCAGCGTGCTCGGCGAGCACGCGTTCGAATACTTCCTGCGCAACAAGCGTCAGGAATGGGAGGAGTATCGCAAGCAGGTCACTCCGTTCGAACTGAAGAAGTACTTGCCGAAGCTGTAGCGGCTTTCCATAATCGAAAATCGCATATCAAAAACCCGCTGAAGTGGTCGAAAATGATCGCACAGCGGGTTTTTATATGCCTGAAAACTTGTATCTACAATTGCTGATCAGCCGCGTGGGGAACCGAACATTGAATCGTAGATGATCGCGAAATTACGATTGCCGTAGGTCGAACAGGCGTCGCCTTCGCCGACTCCTGCATCCAATGCGGCTGTATTCGGCTGATAAGGCGTGTAAATGTACAGCAGTGCGGTCGCCTTGTTTTCGATGTACACGTTGCTGCCGCCGCAGCTGGCGTCCGGATTGTATTGAATATAGTTGAGCGTGCCCGCATGGTATCCGTAGCGATCCTCATGCTGCACGTAATACTGGTAGCGTTTCGCCGCGCCATACACCTGTTTGAAGAAACCTGCATATTCCGGGTCACAGTTCGCGTCGTCCGGGCAGCTTAATCCCATGGCCGACTTGAATTGGAAGTCGCTTGGATCGGTGGCGGTAAGCAGATGCTGCTCCTTTTGCAGCACGGTGAGCAACACTTTTTGACTGATGTTGCATGCCTTTCCCGATTTGTAGATGATCGCTGCGGCGCTTTCGTTCGGCCCTCCCTCATATGCTTCGCAGTATTCGTTGGCAGGTTGCGATTCGGTGCTAAACGTCATGGATTTCAAGCATTTCTCGCCGCTGCATGTGGCCCCCTGTTTTTCGATGATGGCGTTCACCTGCTGCTCGCTCAACGCGTTCCCGTTGAAGAACAGACCATCTGAAATGATGTTGCCCGGATTGAAATCGTATTTCGTCTGCAATTGTTCCTGCGATGAGACCGCTTCGTCCACTTGCACACGCCAGCCGACGAATCGTACCAATCCAACGATCAACGCGAGCGCGACGATACTGGCTATCAGTGTTTCGCCGACCATGAGGATGCGTTTTGAGGTGTTTGCTTTTTTCCAGGCGTTACGGAGTTTGGTGAGGCTTGGCTGGTTGTTTTTCTTGGGTTTGCGGTTGTTTTTTGCTGTGGCGGTTGTCTTGCGTGTCATCGCGCGTCATTGTATCGCGTTTGGCTTATCGTTTGTTTGACGATTGATTCGTCAATCGATTGACGTGAGAAGCTTCTAAGGGAAATGTGAGTCTGGCAAGGCGTGGGGAGCGCGAGGGGCTATGGAGGAGAAGAGTATGGCGAAGAGTGATGTGGCGAAGGAGCGTTTTTTCAATCTGCCTGTGATTGTGCTGATCTCGTTGAGTTTCATGCTGGGCATGAGCGAGTTCATTGTCGTTGGCATTCTGCCGGATATCGCGGCCGGTTTGAAGGTGTCGGAGGTGACGATCGGCAATCTTGTGTCGCTTTTCGCGTTTGTGTATGCGCCGGTTACGCCGCTCGGATCGGCGTTGTCGGCTCGTTTTCCGCGTTTTGCCACGCATCTGACACTGGTTGGGGTGTTTCTTATTGGCAACGTGTTGTGCGCGTTCGCGCCGAATTATGGCGTGCTCGTGGTGGCGCGAATCCTCATCGCGTTGGTATCTGGCACGCTGGTGGCCATCGCCATGACGTACGCGCCCGATGTAACAATTGAACAGTACCGCACGAAGTTCATCGCATGGGTGTTTTCTGGCTTCTCCATCGCATCCGTGGTGGGTGTGCCGGTTGGCACGTGGGTTGCGAACACGTTCGGTTGGCGTTGGGCGTTCCATTTGGTGAACGTGCTTACGGTGGCGCTTATTGTGCTCATGGTGATGGTGCTGCCGCGCAACAGCCATATTGTGAAGATTGGTTTTCTGCCGCAATTCCGCCTGTTTTTCGACCGTCGTATTCAGCTGGGCGTGCTTGACGTGGTGTTTGGCGCGGCGGCAACTTACGTGTTCTACACGTATCTGACGCCGATCATGCGAGACGAAGTGCATGTTCCCGAACAGTATTTAAGCGTCGGCCTGGTGATTTTCGGCGCGGCCTGCCTGTGGAGCAACCTGTATGGCGGCAAGCTTGCCGACCGTGGCAGGGGAGTGGAACCGCTGACGCATATTCGTCCGATCTACTGCGCGCACGCCGTGCTTATGGCATCGCTGATCGTAGCGCATTGGGTGCCTGTGTATGGTGCGTTGCTGCTGGTGGTGCTTGGCATGTTCATGTATCTGCAGAATTCCGCCTCGCAGGTGCTGTATATGGATGTTGCCTCGCAGTCGCATCCGGGATCGTTGAATCTGGCCGCGTCGCTCAACTCCATGTCGTTCAACATCGGCATTGCGGTCGGCTCCGCGGTTGGCGGACTGGTCAACACCCATTTGGGATTGATGTGGCTTGGTCCTGTGGGCGCGATCTTCTTGCTGTGTGCGGTTGGCACCACAACCCTGCTACTCCCGTTCGTAGCTCGAGAACGCGATTTCTACGCCAAACAGTAAGCCTGATGGCATTTGGTTGTGGTTTGAACGATTGGTTTTGAGAGCGGCAAAGTTATGGAAGTTTTTATCTGTCATTCGTTGAGAATGCGGAAAACGATTAGGGGACTGCGATGTTGGCGAGTTGGGCAGTAGATCCGCCGACTTGCGGAGCGTAGTCGGCTAGGTCGATTACGCGATCGCATGCGTTCCGCGTGTCCGGATCATGGGTTGCCACCAGCACGATCATGCCCTGACCGGCCAGATTGCCGAGCACATGGCTTACGGAATGCGATGTACGCGTATCCAACTGGGCGGTCGGCTCATCAACCAGCAACATGCTCGGCCTGGAGCATACCGCACGCGCGAGCATAAGACGCTGCGCCTCGCCTCCAGACAAATCGCAGAAACGCCTGTCCGCCGCATACGCCAGATCGAACAGTTCCATCGCTTCCAAAGCCTTCGGTTCCGCTTCGCGGCGGCTCATTCCCTTGGCGAGCAGTGGAAACACCACATGGTCGAGCGCCGTGCGTTCCGCAACACCATACGGATTCTGAAACACCCATCCAACACGATCCACATCTTCTCGCGTCACCGTGCCAGCGTAAGGCTGCTCCCATCCTGCAAGAATCGACAGCAATGTTGACTTGCCGCATCCCGACGGACCGCATATCGCAATGGTTACACCAGGTTCGGCCACGAAACTCAAATTCTCGAACAGCAGATCGGTTCCCTCAAATCGATGAGCCAACCCCTCAACCGCAACGCGCATAGCCAACCTTTCACGAGGCAATCACCTTACCGACGCACCCTTGCCAATCATTTATAGTCCGCCAATCACCCCCATGCAACACCCACCCTACCTCATTTGTGTATATGCAAGTAAGTTTTTCGGAAACGCCGCTTGCTATGCACATTATCGTGCAGTGCTACACTCGCTGTGGCACATTAGTACGGGGGTGAAGATGGTGACTTCTTGGATGTCATTTTGCAAGACTTGCGTTCTTGCTGTCGCATTGTCAATGCTTTTGGCTGGATGCTCAATTAATCAGGATGCCACAGGCACATCTTCTGATTCTGTCACATCGGAATCATCATCCGAAAATGGGTCAACCGGTGGACAGAAATTGGCGGCGTCTTTGAGTGAATGGGTCGAACAGCGGGAATCGCAAGGTAATATCGCTGAATCGCAGAAAACGATATTGGACAAAGCCAAAAGTACGGGTGAGATTTCGACGTCGGATTATGAGAAAGCCTGGTCTGATTACCGGCAGTGCATGATCGACAAAGGATATAAGGAAATCAAACTCATCAAATATCCGAGCGGACTCTACGTCGAAGCTGGACACAAACAGGGAACGACCATTCAGGAATCCCGATATTCCGATGATTCCACGGAATGCGGCGATGAGTATGTTGCAGATGTGCAAGATGTGTACGGCATTATCGTAGGCAATCCGAATCTGTATGCCGATCAAGCGCAGGCCGTGGTCGATTGTTTGCATAGAGACTCGCTCGTGCCGAAGGACTATACCGTAAGCCGGTTCAACAAGGAGTTTTCCGGAACGGATGGCAACACTTCGTTTGACATGCAGAACCTGCAAGTGCGCAGTTGCCTTGTGTCGAACGGCTACAACGTGGGATATGCGACCGACGATACGGAACAGTTGTGGTGAGAAGGTAAGTGATTCCAGGGGAATCATGGTGATGTGTTCGCTGATGGTGCTTGTTGGTTGTGAGAAGGGGTATATGTGAGTATGACGCGACGATTCGGAATGAAGCAGAGGATGGGCAGGAAACGTTCGAAATGCACTGCTGTGACTTGGACTCTGCTGGCGGCTGTCACGGCAGCCTGTATTGCGGTCGGATCCTGCGCATTGTGGCTGCCTGACCGCACTCCGACATTGCTCAGTTCGGCGGGGGAGAGGACTGTGGCTCCCGCCAGCGTACAGGAATACGCGGGCACGCAGCAGGTTACTGTGGTGCCCACCATTTCCAGTGACCGTGACCTTTCCGGCAATGCGAGTGGCATGGTCACCGCGGACTGGTCCGGCGACGGCCTGACCTCAGGCAAAGGCGCCTACCAGGTGAACGATCGCACGGTAGTGGCGTTGAACACCGCAACCCCCTTGTATCGCGATTTGAAGACCGGAGACACCGGCGGCGATGTGCTCGCCCTGAATAATGAACTCAACTTACTTGGCTACAACAGCGTTCCCGGATCGGATACCTACGGGTGGGCTACCTCGGACGGGTGGAAGCAGTTAATGACCGACAACGGTAATACGTCGGACGGATCATTGTCATTGGCCGACATATTGTGGATTCCCGGACACGAAGTCGCAGTTGACGAGTGGAGCGCAACCGCCGGAGCCATGGTGACGGGCGGCACCGCAATCGGCAAAATCCCCGGATCATTGACGAAACTCACCATCAAAAACGGCACCGCATCCGCACAGGACCGCACGTTGACGATATTCGGCATTACGGGAACATTGCCAGCCAATACCACTGAAATCACGGATGCCGGGTTCCTGCAACAAGTCGAAGCGAACAACAGCTATCAATCCGTGGACGTGGAATCCAAAAAGGCGGGATTGGACGCCACTCTGGCCTTGAGCGAACGGATGCGAGTGCTGCGCGTTCCTGCCGGCGCGGTATTCGGCATCAACGGTTCAACCGGCTGCATCGTGCCCAAATCCAATAACCATGGCAACACTCCCGTGAAAGTGTCGATCGTGGGAGGCGAACTTGGCGTGAGCCTCGTGCAAGCCGACAGCGAAGACATCGCTTCGATATCCAATGTGGAAATCGGCAGCGGACTCAACAATCTCACCTGCGAGTAGACGATTATGCGATTACGATCGGTGCTTTCCGAAGCGTTACGAAATATTGGCGCGGGAGTGAGTCATGCGATGCTCATGTTCGCAGCGGTATTGTTTGCGTCTACATTGCTCGGCGGATACGAGGCCGTCAATGTGGTGGGGCTTGAAACCGAGGCGGTGCAACGCATCAACGCCTATGCCGACGTTAACGCCATCGTCGGGGGAATGGTGGACGGAGCCGCATGCGACAGGCTCGCCAACGCTGGCGGCGGTATGATGGGCACCTTGGCCGGTGCGATGCGTGCCGGTCAACAGATTGTGCCGCTTGCCACGCCCGGCAAGGATATATCGTCGTATGAAGTGACGCCCGGCATGATTAGGATGATCGCCGGGAGCGCGAAGTCCGATGTGTCCGGCGTGTGGATATCTACCGACGTGGCCAAGGATTTTGGTCTCACCAAAGGCAGCGTAATGCAGACCGAACAGGGAACGATGAGCGTCGCAGGCGTGTTTGATTGGCCGAACGATGGTCGTGACACGCGATTCGCCTACGCGTTCCTGGTGCCTGTATCCGCGTCGAATGGCACGTTCGACGAATGTTGGGTCAGACAGTGGCCGCAAAGCGGGCAGACGGGGGATTTGTTATATTCCACGCTGGTTGCGTCGGGTTCGCCATCCAATGCCGGCGTGACGCAGGTGAATAAGAGTTTCGATTCGCATTACGATGCGCAAGCTTCGTACGAGCAGCGTATGACCCGTTGGATGCCGTGGCTGGGATTGGCTGTGGGGCTGCTGTTCGGCGCGTTCAGCGTACGTCGTCGTAGATTGGAATATGCTGGCGCATTGCATTCAGGGCAGTCCAAAGGTGCGCAATTGCTGGAAATCACTGCGGAAACGATGATTTGGAGCGGTTTGGCGTGTGCCTCTTCAGTCGCGCTGTTGAGCGCGTATTGCGTTCGCATGAGCAGCGCCGATGCGATGACCGTATGGTTGGGTGCGATGCGCACGCCATGTGCGATATTCGCTGGAGTGATGGTATCAAGCATGCTCGTCGGTATGACGATACGTGAAACGCAGTTATTCCGTTTCTTCAAGCAACGCTAAACATCGCTAACCCATGGTTCGGTTGGGGATGATTTCGTTAGGGACCATTGCCGTCGATACTGGAAAACTGCAAGTATCGACGGCAATGGAATATGAAAGATGATATGCGTTAGCTCAACGCTTTCTTGATGCGCTGCAGGCTGATCGGCTTCGGCGTGCCAAGTTCCTGTGCCCACAGTGATACGTAGAATTCCTCAAGCATCCAACGTGCGGTGGCCGCCTGCTTCATCAACGCCTCATGACGCGGACCTGCAGGCTCACGCTCGGCCTTCGCCATGGCCTTGTCGGCCAACTGCTTGGCCTCATCAGCCTCCCAAGCCCAACGTACATCACGATTCTTGTCGTTCTTCGCCTTACCTAAACGAAGCATGTCAGCATGCAAATACCGTTCAATCGACACCAACGCATCCGGGGGAGTCTTACCAATGAATCCCGGATACACCAGCGTGGCGATATGCTCACGAATCGACTGCAAAACACTCAACATCGGCAGATCAGCCTTGCCTGACACGGCTTTATCAACTTCCGCATACCGCTTCAAAATAACGATCACATCATGCGCAACCGCATATACGGTATCTTCGAACACTTCACGCACATCAAGCACCGCATTCGCCAACGCCTCATCATCCGGCAATTCGTCAACATTCGGCAGCAAACGCTTCACCGCAGCCAACTGCAGATCCTCAGCAAGATCCTTCGTGGACTGATATGGCGCGGACGCCAACATCAACGCCTCCGCACCCAACCAACGCGACGAAATACGCTCGCTCGGCATACGCAAAACATCAAGCGCACCGTGCCACAGCATGGTGGAACGAGCTTCAGTAGTGGCACCAGCCTTATGCAGCAGATTGGCCTGCTCCACAAGCTTGCCCTGATTCCCAGCGTTTTCCGCCTGCTTCTTCACCATCTGTCGTGCGGAAGCCTCGGCCTGCTCCGCAAACTTGCGCTGCAACTCCACCAACGATTTGCCCGTGCCAAGCACCTTGACGGGGCCCCGCGCACGACGCCTGCCATGCTGACTCTTGCGACTCGGAGGCAACTGTTGCTCCACCGAGAACGTCACGCGCAAATACGGCGTGAGCCTGCTCCACAATTCACCATTCAACACTTCAGGGTGGATTTGCGCGCCAACAATGCTGATGGCTGCCTGCGTGAACACATGAGGCAAATCCGGCCACGCGGCCACACCCTCCGCATTGGCAGGAGCAAGATTCGGCTTCTGCTGGCTACCGGAACCAGGCAGATCCGGATACCTCTCATCAATCCACGCACGAATCTTACGAGCCGTATCAGGAGCGGGAACAAACTGCACGCGCAACGTCTTCGGCAACGATTTGATCATGCCGACAATCAACTCATCCAACAATCCGGGAACATTCCACGTGAACTGTTCCGGTGTCAAACGAGACAACACCTTCAACGGCACATGCACGGTCACGCCATCGTTTGGATCATGCGGATCATACACATAACTCAACCGCAAATCGATAGGGGAGCCGTCCGTACCCAACGTATGCCAATGATCCGGATAATCAGCCAACGACACCGACTCGGCATCAGCAAGACGCTCCACCTTCTCCGGATCAAAATCCAACAAATCCGGCTGCTCATCACGCTTCGACTTCCACCATTTCGCAAGATCCGCAACCGACGTGACAGTATTAGGAATCACCGAATTATAAAAATCGAACAGATCCTCATCACTGACCGTCTGCGCCATCTGACGTGTACGACTCGCGTCATCGGCGGCATCCTCCAACACATCGCGATTCTTCGCAATGAAATCGTCATACGAGAACCGCTGCTGAATATCACCCTCGACCAAACCCTGACGAATCAGAAAATCACGGGCCTCCAGCGGATTGATACGACCCCACTGCACCGTACGATCCTGCACGATCGGCAAACCATACAACAGCACCTTCGCGCTCGCTACCGCGGAGCCACGCGAACCAGACCAATGCGGATCCGCATACGTGGTTCGCGTCAACGAACCCGCCAACGGCTCAGCCCAAGCAGGATCGATCTGGGCGGAATATCGCGCCCACAAGCGGCTCGTTTCCACCAACTCCGTGCTCATCACCCATTGCGGCGTTGACTTGGCAACCGCGGAAGCCGGGAACAACGCGAAATGCGTGCCACGCGCACCCTGATAATCATTCTTCGCCATCTTCTGCGCACGCTTCATGGCACGCGCACGGGCAGCGCCCTTCAAACCAGCGAAATCAGATGCCTTCGGCTCACGCACGATCTGCATGCCCATCATCGACAACAAGCCCGAAAGCATCGACGTATGAATACCCTGCGCATCCCACGAACAACACAACGAATGCGCAGCCTGCTGATTCAACGGAAGCTGACGAATCTCAAGCGGAGGACGCGAAGCCGGAATCGGATCGCCAACCTTGAACTTGAATTCCTTGCACATTTCACGCAACTGCGTGACCAGATCCTTCCACTGACGGATACGCAGCCAACTCAAATACTCAGTCTTGCAAATCCTACGAAGCGCGGAATTACTCGGCTCGCCATCAGCTTGGAACACGCGATCCCATAAGTTCAACGAGGTCAGAAAATCACTGGACGGATCGGCATACCGGTTATGAATACGGTCGGCCTCCTCACGATTCTCATCTGGGCGTTCGCGGGGATCCTGCAAACTCAGGAACGCGACCACCACCAGCACCGCGGCCAACGTGTTCGGCGTGGTCGACTTCGCGGCCTCGATAATCATACGGCCCAAACGCACGTCGATTGGAATGCGTGCAAGCATGCGACCCGTATGCGTCAGCACAACCTCGCCATGCTTGCGTGCCACAGCCTTCAACTCGGTCAACTCATTGAAACCATCAGACACCGCCTTCATGTCAGGCGGATCGATAAAGCCGAAATCCGTAACATCCTGCGCGGTACGAGCCACACCCACCGACAGCATATGCAACACGACCGCGCCCAACGACGTGCGCAGAATCTCAGGCTCCGTGAATTCCGGACGCGTCTCGAAATCCTCGCGAGAATACAAGCGAATCGCAATACCATCGGCAATACGGCCACAACGACCCGAACGTTGGTTCGCGCTCGCCTGACTGATCGGTTCAATCGGAAGCCGTTGCACCTTCGCGCTCTTCGAATAACGTGAAATACGAGCGGTGCCAGGGTCGACCACGTAACGAATGCCCGGCACCGTCAACGATGTTTCAGCCACATTCGTAGCGATTACAATACGCTGATGGTCATGCGGCTCAAACACGCGATGCTGCTCCTTGGCGGACAGCCGCGCGAACAGCGGCACGATCTCAATCGCATCAGGACGACGCATATCAATGGCACGCGGACCATAATGATGGCGCAGCGCATTCTCAAAATCATGAATGTCGCGCTCGCCCGAAGCGAACACGAGAATATCACGCGGGCCACGGTCATGATTCGAATGAATCACCAACTCGGCACAGGCGCGCGCCACCGCCGTCGGCATGTCAACGTTCGGCTCGCGGGAATCCTTTGCGTCGGGAGCGGCCGACAACGCCTCATAGTCGGCATCGCCCGGCATCGCGCCCGTTTCAAAACCGGGTACGGAACGCATCAATGCCGGAGCAGTGCCCAGCGGCTCATACACGACCTGCACGGGGTAGGTTCGCCCCGAAACCTCGATAACTGGCACTTTCGTATGCAAAGCATGTTCGAAATGCTCCTGAAACTTCACCGAGTCGATCGTCGCCGACGTGATCACCAATTTCAGGTCACGGCGTTTCGGCAATAGCGCAGTCAAATAACCGAGCAGAAAGTCAATATTGAGACTACGTTCGTGCGCCTCGTCGATAACGATCGTATCGTATTGCATCAGTTTCGGATCGCGTTGAATCTGTGCCAACAGAATACCGTCGGTCACCACGCGAAGACGGGTCTTCGGTGAGCTCTCATCGGTGAAACGCACCTGATAGCCGACCTCGTCGCCCAAACGCACGCCCATCTCCGAGGCGATACGTTCGGCCACGGTACGAGCGGCCAACCTACGCGGCTGCGTGTGCACAATCTGCCTGCCATGCGATCCACGGCCCAATTCCAACAGAATCTTCGGCAGCTGCGTGGTCTTACCGGAACCCGTCTGACCAGACACAATCACCACTTGGCTCGACTTCACCGCCTCGGCAATATCACTACGTGCAGCGGAAACCGGCAGTTGGGAAGGATATTCGAATTTCATGCCTTCATAACCTCGATAACGCGGAAGCCCTTCGAACTCGCGTACTTACTTACCTCATAACCGTCGCCAAGCTGCGTGGCAAGCCACGGAATCAACGAATCCGACCCCAGATTCTTCTGCACCACCAAATAGGCGGCACCACCCGCATTCAAACGTGGCAGCCACGTCATCAACAACTCATGCAGCACATCCTTGCCAACACGAATCGGTGGATTCGACCAAATCAGATCAAACGTCACATCAGAAGGGATCTCATCGGCGGTGATTGCACGAACGTTCCTCACACCATTGAGCTCGGCGTTGCGACGAGTCAGATCCAACGCGCGTTCATTCACGTCCAACGCCCAAATATCAGCCTTCGGCGAAGCAAAACCAAGTGTCAACGCAATCGGACCCCAACCGCAACCCAAATCAAGGAACGTACCCTCCTCAGGAGGCTCCGGAGCCTGACGAAGCAGTACGGACGTTCCCAAATCCACGCGATTGCCGGAAAACACGCCATTGGAAACCTCAACATCGGCCTCATTGCCGCGCAATACAACATGCAGTCTCTTACGTACATCTTTCGACTGCGGATCAGCCACAAAATACTGTTCGGCCTGTGCCATACCCACTCCTTGCAAACGCTCGCCTACGGTACCACGCAAGCCACGCTCGTCCACGTGGCGAATGCCCGATACCCATGTCTCTAGAGAATGATGATAATAAAGACACCATAGTTTAACCGTGAGAGGTGCCATTGAGCCAAGAAAACGACATCGAGCATAGCATGAGTGCCAATGACGTGTCAGGCGTGCTCGCCGACCAGTCCGAAGTGCTGCTTGATACCAACGGCGAGAACCATTTCAATGAATCCCATGACGAACAATGGCAGGAACGCGAATCCCGCAATGCGTTGAAGCATGTGTCCGGACTCGGCGAAATGCAAGACGTCACCGAAGTCGAATACCGAAAAGTCCGCCTCGAACGCGTCGTGCTCGTCGGTGTGTGGTCCAGCCGTGAAACCACACAGGCACAGGCCGAAGAATCATTGCGAGAACTTGCCGCGCTCGCCGAAACCGCCGGTGCCGTAGTATGCGACGGCCTGCTGCAGCATCGTATCAAACCGGACGCAGCCACATACGTTGGCTCCGGCAAAGCCCGCGAACTCGCCGGAATCGTGGCGCAAGAGGAAGCCGACACCATCGTTGTGGACGATGACCTACCGCCAAGCCAACGCCGCGCCTTGGAAGACGCCACCAAAGTGAAGGTCGTGGACCGCACTGCCGTGATCCTCGACATTTTCGCCCAACATGCGACCTCACGCGAGGGCAAAGCCCAAGTGGAACTGGCGCAGCTTGAATACATGCTGCCGCGACTGCGAGGCTGGGGCGGATCACTATCACGCCAGGCAGGCGGACGAGCCGCGGGGGATGCGGGCATCGGCTCGCGAGGACCTGGCGAAACGAAAATCGAAATGGACCGCCGCGTAATTCGCAGCCGAATTGCCAAACTCCGCAAACAGATCGAACAGATGGCTCCCGCGCGTGACGTCAAACGTGGCGCTCGTCGCCGTTTCGGATTGCCCACCGTTGCCGTGGTCGGATATACGAACGCAGGAAAATCGTCGTTGACGAATCGACTGACCGGTTCCGCGGAACTGGTGGAAAACGCGCTGTTCGCCACCTTGGACACCGCGGTGCGCAGGGCGCGGGCCAAAGACGGACGCCGATATGCGTACGTCGATACTGTCGGATTCGTACGGCGTTTGCCCACGCAGCTGATTGAAGCGTTCAAATCCACACTGGAGGAGGTCGCTGAAGCCGATCTGATCGTGCATGTGGTGGACGGCTCGCATCCGGATCCGTTCTCGCAAATCGACGCGGTCGACGATGTACTTGCCGACATCGACGGCGTCGAAACCATTCCCACGATCATCGTGTTCAACAAGGCCGACCGTATGGATGAGGCCATGCGCGAGCGTATCGAGGCGTTGATGCCGGAAGCGTACATCGTGTCGGCGTTTTCCGGCGAAGGCGTCGACGAGCTGCGTATGCAGGTGGAATCCGTGCTGCCGGCACCAAACGTGCATGTCGAGGCGTTGCTGCCATATACTGCCGGTTCGCTGGTGTCGCGCGTGCGTGAATACGGCAAGGTGATCAACGTCGAATACCGTGACGACGGCATGATGCTCGAAGCGGAAGTGGACGATCATTTAGCTGCACAAATCGTGGAACAGTCAATCGGCTGAAAACCTTGCAAAACAGTGCAACGCAACGGGCACAGCATTTGTGAGCGCTCACATGCTTTGTGAGGCATATCACTTTTCAGTACCTGCAAGTCGTGTTACAACGCATCAAAACGTCATGCTGTATGGATAGAGTAAAGATGAAATCCTAAGGAGAAACCTGCTACCAGCGGGACATTCTTTTCTTGTAAGAGAGGTAAGCACATGGTGGATTCACCAATCAAGCCCACAAAGCTCGCTATCATCGGTGCCGGTGCAGTCGGCTCCACTCTCGCTTTCGCTGCCGCTCAGCGTGGCGTCGCACGTGAGATCGTGCTCGAAGACATCGCCAAGGAACGTGTCGAAGCCGAAGTGCTCGACATGCAGCACGGCTCCAGCTTCTTCCCGACCGTGTCCATCGCAGGCTCCGACGATCCGGAAATCTGCCGCGACGCCGACATGATCGTTATCACCGCAGGTCCGCGCCAGAAGCCGGGCCAGTCCCGCCTCGAACTGGTCGGTGCCACCATCAACATCCTCAAGGCCATCATTCCAGGTCTCGTGAAGGTCGCTCCGAACGCCATCTACATGCTCATTACCAACCCGGTCGACATCGCAACCCATGTTGCCCAGAAGATCTCCGGCCTGCCGGCAAACCAGGTCTTCGGCTCCGGCACCAACCTTGACTCCGCACGCTTGCGCTTCCTGATCGCCCAGCAGACCGGCGTCAACGTCAAGAATGTGCACGCCTACATCGCCGGCGAACACGGCGACTCCGAAGTGCCGCTGTGGGCCTCCGCCACCATCGGTGGCGTCCCGATGTGCGACTGGACCCCGTTGCCGGGCCACGCCCCGCTCGACGCCGAAGTCCGTGAGCAGATCCACCAGGACGTCAAGAACGCCGCCTACAAGATCATCAACGGCAAGGGTGCAACCAACTACGCCATCGGCATGTCCGGCGTCGACATCATCGAAGCCGTCATGCGCGACTCCAACCGCATCCTGCCGGTGAGCTCCATGCTCCACGACTTCCACGGCATCTCCGACGTCTGCATGTCCGTGCCGACCCTCCTCAACCGCTCCGGCGTCAACACCGCCATCAACACCCCGGTGTCCGACCGCGAGCTCGCAGCCCTTACGCGCTCTGCAGAGACGCTGAAGGAAACCGCCGCCCAATTCGGCTTCTGATAAAAAACGCGGTAACGGAGTGTCAGCTGCGTTACACGGAATGCGACGTACTTTTGTGCGCCTTGCTGTCGCACGAGTTGTCGTGTTTTTGTTTGATCTGGGTATTGACAGACGGATGATGAGTCGTTAGACTGCAAGCAGAAATAACGGAAACCCCAGCCTTTGGCTGGGGTTTCTTGCGTTTTACAAGCAATGAAAATGGTATTGAGAAACAATTTCAATAAGTTCCTCAATCAATTAGGTTGAAGGATTATATACATGGCACGCGACCACACGTACGGAACAACGGCGAACGTAGGAGCGGAACATCAAAAACGACTCATGATGTCACTGGGACTCACCTCGACGGTATTCATAGCGGAAGTCGTCAGCGCAATCATCACCGGATCATTGGCACTGCTCGTAGATGCAGGCCATATGCTCACCGACATGTCCGTGCTCATCGCATCAACCGTCACCGCAATACTGATGCAACGCAAACCCAGCAACAAACGCACTTGGGGATGGGCGCGGCTCGAAGTGCTCACTGCGGCAGTCGGAGCCCTCATACTCCTCATCGTCGGCATCTATGCACTCGTGGAAGCGGGCATGAGACTCTTCGGAGGGTCTGCTGACGAAATAAGCGACGTGCGGCTGTTGCTCTTCATGGGCATACTCGGCCTCGCCGCCAACGTCGGATCAATCTTCATCCTCGCATCGCAAAGCGAAGACAACATGAACATGAAAGCGGCGTTCCTCGAAGTCATGAACGATGCCTTGGGATCCGTAGCCGTAATCGTATCGGCAATCGTGCTCATCTGCACCGGCTGGGCCGGCTTTGACGCGGTTGCCGGCGGCGTCATCGCGCTCATGATGATTCCACGCGCCATCAAGCTCCTGCGCAACGCGGTCCGTGTGCTCTTGGAAGAAACACCCAAGGGACTTGACCTTGACGAAGTACGGGCCCATTTGGAGCAAGTGCCACATGTTATTGCTGTGCACGACCTTCACGCCAGCACAGTATCCACCGGCATGCCGATCCTCATGGCGCATGTCGTGGTCGAACGAGACCTCACCATGAAGGGGGCCGCGGAAATACTCGCCCAACTACAGGACTGCCTGCGTGAACATTTCCCCGTATCGGTTCCGCACACTACCTTCCAGCTCGAACCGGAGGGATATAGTTCGGCGAGCAAACCCGAAATGCATTCCTGACCAACGGGAACCCTGCTGTGTTATGAAAAACCGCGCTCTTGGACGTGAAAACAAACATCTGACTTCACGTTCAAGAGCGCGGTTCCGTAAACGACGAGACGATTCCTATGCCTTAGATCTTGCGGAGTACGGTAACCACCTTGCCCATGATCTCAGCATGCGTGCCATCAATGGGGGAGTAAGCGGGATTGTGCGGAATAAGCCAGACATGACCATGATCCTTGCGGAACGTCTTCACTGTGGCCTCATCGTCGAGCAGTGCCGCCACAATATCCCCGTTCTCTGCGGTGTTCTGCTCGCGTACCACCACAAAATCGCCGTCGCAAATGGCTGCGTCGATCATGGAATCGCCGTGCACCTCAAGCATGAACAGATTTCCGGTACCGGTGAGTCGTTCGGGCAGTCGCATCACATCATCCACATGCTGTTCGGCGGTGATGGGCACTCCCGCGGCGATGCGCCCCACCAAAGGAACATCTCGTGAGGCCATGATGGAACCGCTGGAATCGGATTGGGCTGGGAATGGAATGACCTGTGTCACCCTGCTCGACGAGGATGCATCGTCAAAGCTTACGACTTCAATAGCCCTGCCCTTGTTCGCATTCATGCGAATAAAACCCCTTTCGTCAAGCACCTGCAGCTGGTGTTTGACGGATGACGGACTTTTCAGCCCTGCGGCTTCGCCGATTTCGCGGAACGAAGGGGCGAAGCCTTGTTCGGCCAGATGCTTTTTGATGGCACCGAGCACCTTGCGCTGACGATCGGTCAGCGTGCTTTCATCCGGACGTTCGGCATCCTTTTTGGGTGTGAATGGGACGGTGCTCACGGTGGGCTCCTTTCAGGTCTCAGGTCAGCATAACGCGAAACGACGAGAAAATCAAACATCTGTTCGAGGTGTGTTTGCATTTGTCGAACACATGTGCCATACCTAGAACATGTGTTCGATGGGGCGGCTGTTCGAGAAGTAGTGCTGCGATGATTCGTGTACGGTGGATGAGCTGGTGCGCTTGAATGATCTGGACTCTGTCTCGTTAAGGGCCGGGCAAAGGCTTATCGTTCCTGACAAGGTGTGACTCACGTGGGGTTGGCCTAGTTCAATGGCTCAGGCTATTCTTAACACCATGCATTGCCCGTTTTGTCAGAATCCAGATACAAAGGTGGTCGATACCCGCATCAGCGATGACGGCCACTCCATTCGCCGTAGGCGAGAGTGTCCGAAATGTTCCAAGCGTTTTACCACGCTGGAGACCACCATGCTGTTGGTGGTGAAGCGCTCCGGCAACGTCGAACAGTTCGATAGGAACAAGGTGATTTCCGGTGTTCGAAAAGCATGTCAGGGTCGCCCAATCAAAGAAGACGATTTGAAGGCGCTCGGTCAGCAGGTTGAAGAGGACCTTCGTGCTCGGGGGCTTGCCCAAGTCAAGTCCGACGAGGTCGGCAAAGCCATTCTGAAACCGTTGCGTGATCTCGACGAGGTCGCCTATATGCGTTTCGCCAGTGTGTATCAGAACTTTGAGAATCTTGGGGATTTTCAGAATGCGATCAATGAGCTGAAAGCTGACGCGCTGAAGTAGTTTGGGCAGTCGCTATTAAAACGTGCGACAAGGCGTTGTCTTGTCAAGGATGGACTAGGTGACGCAAAAGTTGAGCGATTACGGCAATGACATGAAGTGTATGCATTGTGGGGGTTCCAGCCGCTTAGGTTGGAACCCCCACAATGCATACATGCAGTATTGACGTATGCCGTATTGCAGACCGTCAGCTGATTACACGCATGCGGATCGTGCCTTCAATGGCTGCAAGCTCATCCAAAGCTTTCTGGCTCGGGCGCTGCGCCACATCAGTGACCACATAGCCGATTTCACCTTCGGTACCAAGCGCCTGGGCTGCGATATTGATGTTCTCTTCCCCAAGCACGTGGTTCACCTTGGCGAGGACGCCAGGTAGATTCGCATGAAGATGCGCGATGCGGAAGTTCGAACGGATATCGGACAAGGTAATCTGCGGAAGATTAACCGACAACATCGTGGAACCCTTGAACCAATAATCCTCAAGACGCTGTGAAACGAACTGGCCGATGGATTTCTGCGCTTCAAGCGTGGAACCGCCAATATGCGGGGTCAGAATCATATTGTCTTCATCCGCAAGGTTCGTCAAGAATTCATCGCCGCTTTTCTTCGGCTCGACCGGGAACACATCCACCGCGGCGCCCGAAATATGACCGGAATCCAAATGCTTCTTCAACGCGTCCAAATCCGCTACGAAACCGCGGGACAGATTGATGAAAATCGAATCCTGCTTCATATGGGCGAACTGATCCTCACCGAAGAAACCGGTATTGGACTTGCGGCCATCGACATGCAAAGTGACCACATCGGACTGCTCAAGCAGCTCGTTCAGCGTGGAGCAACGGTAAGCATTGCCCATGGCAAGCTTCTCTTCGATGTCGTAGAACACCACACGCATGCCAAGCGCCTCGGCGATGACGGAAAGCTGGGAACCGATATTGCCGTAGCCGATGATGCCGAGCGTCTTGCCTCGCACCTCATGGGATCCGGAAGCGGATTTATCCCACATGCCATGCTTCATGTGATGGGTGTGCGCGGGAATGCGGCGCATTAGGCAGATGATATCGCCGATGACCAGTTCCACCACGGAACGGGTGTTCGAATATGGGGCATTGAACACGGCGATGCCATGCTTGCCCGCATAGTCAAGATCAACCTGATTGGTACCTATGCAGAAGCATCCAACCGCGGTGAGCGTCGGACGGGCATCGATGACTTTGCGGGTCACGCTGGTTTTGGATCGGATCCCCAGAAGGTCAACGCCTTCCAGAGCGTCGATGAGTTCGTCTTCGTTGAGAGCGCCCTTGAGGCACTCGACTTCGAAGCCGTGGTCACGCAGCGACTGCGCCGCGTCGGGATGAATGTTTTCAAGTAACAATGCTTTAGGCATGATTCCTACCTTATAGTTTGAGCAGTTTTTCGTCAGCATTTGTCCGGACTATAAGCAGACGTTGCGTCGGCCTGGTCATGGCGACGTACAGATCGGCGGCTGCCACAATGCGCGAAGGAGCGTTCTCCTCGATGATTCCCGGCTGTACCACCATCACTGCGTCATACTCCAGTCCCTTCACCATTTGGGTGGAGCAGACGGTCACCTGCTCATCCCAGGAACTTTGCGCATCAAGACGGTCGAATTCCTTTGCCGGCAATGTTTCACGCAACTGTTCGTACACGCGCCTACGCAGTGGCTTGACCATATCATCAGGCGCAATGATGGCCACACGTCCAGTGCCGTCGGCGGATATGTACGAACGAACCAGATCGACGGTCTGCTGCGCCACGGCGTCGAAAATCAGACTTTCATCAGCCAAGGTGAAACGCTTGACCGAATCAGGCACACCGCGAACCGCATTGACGGTGGAGATGTACAAACCTTCGGCGGCCGCGAAATCGCAGGCGAGCTGCGATACTTCCTTTGGATTACGGTAGTTGATCGTCAATTCGTTGAGCTGCCAATTGCGAGGTCCGAACAGGGGATCCATCATGCGTCGCCACGAACGGGTGCCGCCCAACGCGGACGTTTGCGCTACGTCGCCCACAATGGTGAACGAACGCGATGGGCAACGGCGGATGAGCATACGCCAATCCATGGCGGTGAGTTCCTGAGCCTCATCGACGACGATATGGCCATACGTCCATTCGCGGTCCGAGGCGGCGCGCTGCGCGGTGAGTTCAGCGTCCATACCGTTGATGTTATCCACCAGCATTTGCGAGGTGACGATGCCGGAACCGATGCCAGCCTGCGCCAACGTGTCTTGCGCGAATTGCTCTTCTTCGGCGCGTTTGGCGTCCAACTCCTTTTGACGGGCGATCGCCTTCGGGTCGGGACCAAGTAGCTCCATGGCCTCATCTAGCAAGGGAACGTCGCCGACTGTGAACGGCGATCCCTTCGGACGAGTCAGCGCTTCGATGTCTCGTTCCTCAAGCCAAGGTGCGAAACGGCGAAGTTGCTGCGGCTTGCAGAACAATTGGTCGACCAGCCATTCGCCGGTCATCGGCAGCCAGGCGAGATTCAACGTCTTACGCAGTGCATCGTTCATGCGCAGCTGCTGCATCACATCCGTCAATTCGGCCTGTTCCGGCTCATAATCAAGTTTGTCCACATAACGGTTGCGCATGGCGATCAGCATGCTGTGCACGAAGGTTTCGCGTGCCTTGTTGTGCTGCTGTCGCGTGCGCTTGGCATCGGTGATGGCCTGCTCGATATCCGTGCGCACGATGGGCACAGTGAATCCGTTGATGCGAATCGACGGCAACTGCGAAGGAACACGTTCCCTTGCTGCGACGGCGTTGGCGATGGTCTTGGCCATGCGTCGGTCGCCCTTGAGTTTTGCCGCGAACGGATCATCATGCGCTGTCGCGATTACGCCGGGAATGAGATCGGCGATGGTACGGCTGACCACTCCGGTCTCACCAAGGGAGGGCAGCACCTGGTCGATGTAGTGCAGGAACGTGGAGCTAGGGCCGACTACCAGCACACCGGAACGTTCGAGCATTCTTCGATGTGTGTAGAGCAGATATGCCGCACGATGCAGGGCGACGGCGGTTTTGCCGGTACCCGGACCGCCCTGCACCACCACGGCCTGATTGAGGTCCGCACGGATAATACGGTCCTGTTCGGCTTGGATGGTGGCCACGATGTCGGTCATCTTGCCAGTGCGTTTGGCGTTCAATGATGCAAGCAGCGCGCCTTCACCAGTTAACGTGCCGTCCGAGGACGCTTGACCCACTTGGTCGGAATGCACATCGAGTACCTCATCTTCGACGCCGACCACTTCACGGAAACTTAGCGTGATATGGCGGCGCATCACGATATCGCCATGATGCGAAGGCGTCGCCTCATAGAATGGACGTGCCGCGTCGGCTCGCCAATCGGTGAGGATCGGCTCATGGTGCTCGTCGGACAATCCGATACGACCGATGTACCGGTGCGCGCCGTGAACATCATCGAGCCTGCCGAACACCAGACGGTCTTCGACCGCACGCAACTGGGTGAGACGGTCCTCGTACATGGTGGCGAAGGAGTCGCGTTCGGTGCGTTGCGTGGGTGAACCGTGCGAGCCAGCTGCGCGCACGGTGTCGAGACGGGCACGAGCTTGAGCCCGTAGGTCGTCCAAGCGACCATACGCACGGCTGACGGCCTGTTGCTCTTCGCGCAACTGGGCGGAATAACTCGACATCTGCAATCCCTTCCTCACAAAACTTAGGCACTCCAATGTACCCCGAGGCTTCTACGAAAACGTTATTGCCAAGCGAAAAGTGATGTCTCTAGGACAGGATGACGAATGAATTCCGATGGAGTTTGTTCATTGTGGGGAGAAACGTACTTTTATTTGCTGTTTTTCCATTTATGTGGGGATTTATGGTGATCCGTGGGGTAGAGTGGGGAAAGAGTCTTGGGCCTGAGGTGTTTCTGTGTGTTGAATAAGGAGGTGTGGTGATGGTTCAAAGCGTTGAAACCACGCCATTCTCCGAGGACGATGCAATGCAGGCGGGCAGCATGATGGCGGGATTGCCGCCATTGCTGCTGGGAACATACACTCCAAAAATCGACGCCAAAGGACGCATGGCACTGCCTGCGAAATTTCGCAGTCAATTGGGATCGGGCATGGTGATGGCCAGAGGTCAGGAACGTTGCGTTTACCTGCTGCCCCAATCGGAATTTCGCCGGATCGCGTTGCAGATTCAGCGCACATCCATGGGCAACAAGGCCGCGCGCGACTATTTGCGCGTATTTCTTTCCGGTGCCGTTGACCAGGAGCCGGACAAGCAAGGACGTGTGCTCGTGCCGCAGATGTTGCGCGATTACGCGAATTTGGAAAGCGACATTGTGGTGATTGGTGTGGGAACCCGAGCGGAGATTTGGAATAAGCAGGCATGGGAGGATTATCTCGCCGAAAAGGAGCAGGGATATTCCGATATTGCCGATGACGTATTACCGGCGGTGGAATTCTGATGACAGATGTGACAACGATTCATCAGCCAGTGTTGCTGCGTGACTGCGTGGATCTGGTGGCGCCTGCATTGGCGAATCCGGGGTCGATCGCCGTGGATTGCACGCTTGGCTTGGCCGGGCATTCCACGGCATTCCTTAAAGCGAGCCCGCATGCTCGCCTGATTGGCATCGACCGAGACACTGAGGCCCTTGCGCTTGCCACGCAGCGAATGCAGATGGAAGGACTTGCCGATCGCTTCATACCTGTGCATGCCGCATTCGACGATTTCGCGCAAGTGCTTGATGATCGAGGAATCGATCAAGTGAATGCCGTGTTCATGGATCTGGGATTGTCAAGTCTGCAGATCGATGAGACGGAGCGGGGATTTTCATATTCCCACGATGCGCCTTTGGACATGCGTATGGACGTGACCCAGCCATTGACCGCTGAGCAGGTGCTTGCCGATTATTCGGTTGCCGATCTGGCGCGCATTTTCCGTACGTATGGTGAGGAACGCTTCTCCAAGCAGATTGCCCGTGCAATCGTGCGTAGGCGTGAGATCGAGCCGTTGACCACATCAGGGCAGCTTAACCGTCTTGTGGATGAGGTTGTGCCTCAGGCGCACCGTCCTGCAGGAAATCCTGCCAAACGAGTGTTTCAAGCGCTGCGTATCGAAGTCAACGGTGAGCTCGACAAATTGGCGGGGACATTGCCCCAGATCGCCAACCATCTCGCGGTGGGAGGGCGTTTGGTGGTGGAGTCGTACCATTCGCTGGAAGACAAAACCGTCAAAACATTCATGAATCAAGGTCTGAAAACTGACGTGCCTGCGGACATGCCGGTGATTCCGCCGGATATGATGCCGTTCTTCAAGGAGCTTACGCGAGGCGCCATCAAAGCCGGCGACGAGGAAATCGCCATGAATCCGAGGTCGGCTTCCGTACGATTGCGTGCAGTGGAACTGACCAGACCAATTCCCGAACGCTGGCGAAAACGATTCGACCAAGGCAATGACTACGCAAGCATGAAACGACAAGGAAGGAGGGGCTGAACGTGTCCGCACCAAGAACGATCGCATCAAACGCGGCTCCCGCAGGACGCCGGGACCAAAACGAAATCGCAGGCACCACTCGCCCTGAATTGCATGTCGTCAAAGGAACACGTGCCGAAGGCAATGGTGTCAAGCGGGGAGTCGAACAGCTCATCACATGGACTCGCACCAGAAGCACCCCATTGCTGCATTTGGTCATTGCTGTCGTTTTCCTTGGAGTCTGCCTTGTGGGATCCTTGATGCTACGCACCCAAATGGTGCAACATTCCTTCGAAGCGAACCAGATCGAGTCGAACATCACCCGTTTGACGCAAGACGTGGAAGATGATCAGACCAAGCTTGACGAGCTTGAAGCCTCTCTGCCAAGCAAAGCCGAGGAAATGGGCATGGTACCTCAAAAAGGTGCCTTGACGATTGATCTGAATGGCTATCAGCCAAGCGGAGACGACGTTCAGTGAATCCTTTTCGCAGCACGTACGCGCGTTTCCATAAGAAGCTGGTTACAAAAACCATGGCTATCGGCGTCATTCTGGCGCTGATGGGCACGGCATGCCTTATCCAATTGGCCAACGTCCAGCTGGTCAACGGCAAAAGCATGGCGCAGGCCGCGGCGCAAAGCCGAACCATCACCGTGACATTAAAGGCGAGTCGCGGCAAAATCATGGACACGAACGGTTCGATCCTCGCGCAGAGCGTGGAACGATACACCATCATCGGCAATCCCGAGGAGGCGCAGGCCTTCACGCCAACAACCTGCACCAAACAGACTGGAGACAACTGCCACCAGATCGACGGCAAACCGGTAGGTGCCACAGGAGCCGCGGCTGTGGCCAGGCTGCTCGCTCCGGTGCTGGACATGGATGCTACCGAATTGGGCGCCATGCTCTCGGGGACAGGCCAATACGCGGTGCTGAAGAAAGACGTGACGCCGGCGGTTAAACGCAAAATCTCCAAGCTCAATTTGGGCGGTATCGTCTATGCGGAACTCAGCAACGAACGCATCTATTCCAACGGAACCTTGATGGGGGCGTTGCTGGGAGGCGTCGATAGCGAAGGCAAAGGCGTCGCCGGTATCGAACAAATGGAAAACAAGACGCTGACCGGCGAAGATGGATACCGGGTCTACCAACAAGGCAACAACGGCGTCGAAATCCCAGGAACCATGACCGAATCAAAAGATGCGGTCAATGGATCCGACATCACACTGACCATCGACCACGACGTGCAGTGGTATGTCGAAAAAGTACTGAGAGAAAGCTGCGAGAAATACAGTTCGCCATGGGGAATTGCTGTGGTGCAGGACACTCAAACGGGGGATATTCTCGCGCTTGCCGACAGTGACGAGATCGAAGCCGGCAGTGATCAGGCGAAGATGACGGTTTCCAGGGCCGTCAGAGAAACGTTTGAGCCTGGTTCCATTGGCAAGGTCTTCACAATGTCGGGCATGATCCAGCTTGGATTGCATCAGGCGTCAGACAAATTCACTGTGCCGGACCATATCACGGTGAACGGGCAGACCTACAGCGATTCGACCACTCACGGTGACGAACGCTGGACCCTTGCGGGCATTCTCGAGCAATCGTCGAACGTTGGCATGATCATCGCAGGAGAGAAGATGTCTAACGAGCAGCGATACGATTTCATCAGAAAATTCGGTGTCGGCCAAGACAATGGGCTCGGTCTTCCTGGCGAATCGGATGGTTTGCTATATTCGGCCGATCAATGGGATCTGCGAACCCAGAACACCGTGTTGTTCGGCCAGGCTTACACGACCGATGCGCTTCAGCTGACGAATGCGGTTGCCGTGATCGCCAATAAGGGTGTTAAGAAGCCGCAGCGCATCATCAAGACGATCAGCGATGCCGAGGGACATTCCGAAGAGCAAAAGCCCGGGGGTGAGGCGACGCGCGTGATTGACGAGCAGGTGGCCTCTCAGGTGATGAACGCCATGGAATCCGTGTCCGACCATTACCAGTTCGTCAAGGTGGATGGTTATCGTGTCGCAGCAAAATCCGGTACGGCGGAAGTCGCTGGTGCCGATGGCAGACTGTCGTCAATTATCAGTGATTATTCGGCGATTATTCCCGCAGACAATCCTCGCTTTGTCGTCACGGTGGTTCTGAAGGATCCGCAAAGCGTTTTTGGTGGTCTGACGACAGGTCCGGTTACCGCGGAGATTGGTGAATTCCTTATGCAGAAGTATGAAGTGCCGGCGTCAAGTCCGCGAACTGATGCTATTCCAGTAACTTGGTGAGTATGCGAGTATGAAGAACGGAGGGCGGAAAGATGAGCGCGGTCAGTGAGTCCATGAACAGACGAATGACATTGGGTCTGCTTGCCAGCAGATATGGCTTTGACTTGGATCCTACGTTTGCCACTGAAGTGACGATCACGTCCATTGCAGACGATATCGATTCGGTGCGGCCGGGATCGTTGTTCATGCCGTCCGCACCGGTGGATGAGCAACAGTTGCGTCAGGCTCAGGCGCTTGGCGCATATGGTGCGGTGGTACCTCATGCGTTGCGTGGTAAGACGGAAGGCATACAGATTCCTGTGATCTATGCCGAGCCGACCGCACAGCAGTTGGGTAGGCTTGCCAGCGAATTGGCGGGTAGCCCGTCCGATTCGTTGGCGGTGTTCGCCGTGGCGGGAAACGATGCGCAGGCGGTGGACCAGGGAGTGAGGGATCTTGCTGATTTCCTGCATATGCTTGGTAATCCGGTTGGTGTGATCAGCTCGGGCAACTCGCAATCGTTGGAACGATATCTCGATCTGAACTATCCATTGTCGATTCTTGACGTGCAGCGTACGATGGCTGTGTGCGCTGAAGACGGTGCTGCTGCTGTGATTCTCGCTTTGAGCGAGGAGACATTGAAAGACGATGCATTGCAGTCGGTAAGTGTCGATGTGCTTGGTTGCGATGACAATGGTCTAGGCGAAGCCGAGATCGTCAAATCGGTTGCGCGATTCGGATGTACCGTCGGAAAGCGGACCCATATCGCCGTCCGTACGCAGGAATCCGATGTGCTCGCATCGCAAGCGGCAGTGGCATACGGGCAGACGAACAGCAGCGCATTGTCGCTGTCCATATCGATGGTGCTTGCGGCGGGTGTACGCAAGGCCAATATCAAAAGCGCGTTGCGCGTATCCCGAGATCTGAACTAGTTTCAATCAGAACGGATACGTAAAGCACACACACGATAATCGTAAACAACATGAACAGTAAACGGAACAGCAACACAGAGGAGAAATCACAGTGAGCAGCCTGACCATGATGCCAATGAGCTTGGAGGAGATCGCCCAGGCAGTTCAGGGACGGCTGATTGCCGGCACTGCGGCAGTGAATACGCCGGTGGCCACCAGCGCATTCACCGATTCACGGCAGATCGTTGAAGGTTCGGTTTTCGTAGCGATTGCCGGAGAGCGTGTGGACGGTCACGATTACGTGCCGCACGTGGGCGCTCAAGGTGCCGTTGCCGCAATAGTCGACCATGAGATCGCCGACGCCGGTGTGCCTCAGATTGTGGTGGAGGATACGGTGTTGGCCTTGGGGGCATTGGCCAAGCACAATATCGAGCGCCGTCGCGCGCTAGGGACTCCGTTTACGGTGGTCGGCATCACCGGTTCCGTCGGCAAGACCACCACCAAGGATCTTATGAAGGCGTTGCTGTCTCATATGGGACCAACAGTTGCGCCGGTCGGATCGTTCAATAACGAAATCGGCCTGCCCCTGACCTCGCTCAAAGTAAATGCCGAAACTCGTTTTTTGGTAGCGGAAATGGGCGCCAACCATGTTGGGGAAATCGCCAATCTGACGTCGCTGGTACCGCCGGACATCGCGGTTGTGCTGAAAGTCGGCGTCGCTCATCTGGGCGAATTCGGCTCTGCGGAACGCATCGCGCAGGCCAAGTCAGAAATCATTCATGGCCTCGTTCCTGGGGGTCTTTCCGTGCTGAATGCGAACGACGAGCATGTGGCTGCGATGAGCGCCTTCGCTCCGGGCGACGTGATGTGGTTCGGACTTCCGAATGGTGATGGTGGCAATCCTGCGATCACCGCTCAGCATGTGCGTTGCGACGAGTTGGATCATCCGTCCTTCACTCTGGAAAATGGTGATGGCGAGCATGCCGAAGTCACCTTGGGCATCTGCGGTCAGCATAATGTCATGAATGCGCTTGCCGCCGCTTCGGTAGCGATGCGTTTGGGCATGTCGATTGGCGAGGTCGCATCAGTATTGTCGGATGTGACGACCATCAGCCCCCATCGTATGGCTGTTTCCACCGTGAACAAGCAGGAAACGTCATTCACGCTGATTGATGATTCATTCAACGCCAATCCTGATTCCATGAAAGCTGGTCTTGACGGATTGCTGCGTTGGAAGGCTGGTTCCGAAAGCCAGCCATTCCGTATTGCGGTGTTGGGCGCCATGCTTGAGCTTGGTCCGGATGAAAAGGATTTGCATGTTGGTATCGGCCGGTATGCGTTGGAAGGTGGGGTTGATGCGCTGCTGACGGTTGGCAGTGCATCCGATGCCTCTCTGGACGCTCTGGCAGGTGCCATGGCTGACGGCGCATCCTTGGCGGGAGACGCTTCTCACGTCGATTGGGTCCACGATATCGATGAGGCCGATCGTCTTGTGACGCGACTCGCCGTCGAACATCCAGGTGCCGTGGTGCTGCTTAAAGGTTCCCACGCTTCTGGCTTGAGTGCTCTGGCTGAACGTTGGCAGGCCCTGGCTGCACAATAGAACAAAAGCATTTAGCAAGATTTGAATAATCGAATAATCGACGTTATCTGAAGAATGTCTGACTGAAACGGAGAACATCAGGTGATTTCGCTCATCATCGGAATTGTGGTGTCGCTGGGTGTGACGATTGTGGGAACCCCGCTGCTGATTCGTTTGGTACACAAGCTTAATTACGGCCAGTACATACGCCAAGATGGTCCGAAGTCCCATCTGGTCAAGCGTGGCACGCCTACGTTGGGTGGCATGGTCATCAATCTGGCGGTTGTGTTGGGCTGGGGCTCGTCGGCGTTGTATCGCTTCATCACCAGGGGAGAGGTACCGTCATGGTCGGCACTGCTGGTGCTGTTCGCCATGCTGTCGATGGGTATGCTGGGATTCATCGACGATTTCGCGAAGGTTCGCAAAAAGCAGAGTGAAGGTCTGACAGTCAAAGGTAAATTCATCGGCCAGTTCATTCTTGCCACCATCTATGCGGTACTGGCGTTGATTCTGCCGACGAAATCCGGTTTCCCCAGTGCGCAGGCCGGCATGAGCTTCATTGAAAAGCCGTTTTTCAGTTTCGAGTTCGCAGGCAAAGCCGTGGCCATCGTGCTGTTCGTGATTTGGGTGAACTTCCTGATGACCGCATGGACCAATGCCATCAACCTGACCGATGGCCTTGACGGATTGGCCGCTGGTTCTTCGATGATCGCATTCATGGGATATGCGGTGATTGCTTTTTGGGAGTTCTACCATCTCAAGGGCTCGGGGCATGAGGGCTTCGCCTACGCGGTGTCCGATCCCCTTGACTTGACCATCATCGCGGCCTGTACGGCGATGGCGTGCTTCGGATTCCTGTGGTACAACTCCAATCCGGCATCCATTTTCATGGGAGATACCGGTTCTCTAGCGCTTGGCGGCCTGTTCGCGGCCATGTCCATTGCCACGCATACGGAATTTCTGGCGATTATCCTTGGCGGCCTGTTTGTGATTGAAACCATGAGTGATGTTATTCAGGTTGGCTATTTCAAAATGACACGCAAGCGTGTGTTCAAGATGGCTCCGATCCATCATCATTTCGAATTGAAGGGGTGGCCGGAAGTCAAGGTTGTGATTCGCTTCTGGATGATTGAATTGCTGTTTGTGTTAGTCGCGTTGGTGATTTTCTACGGCGATTGGGTTGCCCGTTCCGGTCTGTGACGGCTGTTGCATTCCGTTGATATGCCGAACGGCTGCAACACGACTGTGACATGTAAGGAATATCAAGGCATATGAGGTTTCGACAATCGAAGGATGATGGATATGGATATGAGCGGTAAGACCGTGATTGTGGCGGGTCTTGGAGTTTCTGGACAAAGCATGATGGAAGTATTGGGTTCCCGTGCCGAAAAAGTGCTTGGTGTGGATGAAAAGAAGCCCGATGCTGATTTGCACTCCTTTGATCGCATCGACTGGGATCATGTTGATTTGGTTATGACTTCGCCGGTGTTCAATCCGAGGACTCCGTTTATTCTTGAGGCGCAACGTCGTGGCATTCCTGTGATGAGTGAGGTTGAGCTTGCTTGGCAGCTGCGAGTGAATTGCGATTCCACCGGAGAACCAGCGCAATGGATCGGCATCACCGGCACCAACGGCAAAACTTCCACTACGGAAATGACTTCGGAAATGCTGACGGCTTGCGGTCTGACGGCACCGGCTGTTGGCAACATCGGCAAGGCGGTGTCCCATGCCGTAGTCGATCCGGCAAATGATGTGCTATGCGTTGAGCTGAGTTCCTTCCAGTTGCATTTTACCGATTCGCTGGCTTTGGATTGCGCTGCGATCACCAATATTGCGGATGATCATCTTGACTGGCATGGCGGCATTGATAATTATGCGGCGGATAAGGCGAAGGTCTTCCACCGCGTCAAGAAGGCTTTGGTATACAACGCTGATGACGAGCGTGTGACTAGGCTGGCGTTCGCCGCCGAGACGGCGGAAGGCTGCCGCAAGGTCGGATTCACTTTGTCTGAGCCGCAAGATGGTCAGATCGGTGTGAAAGACGGCTGGATCGTCGATATGTCCGGCATCGCAGGTGGCAAGCCCGGAACGCCGGAGCAGGTTGCCAAGGTGTCTGAGTTCACGCATCTGACTGAGCCTGATGGCACGGTGTACCCGCATTTGCTTGCCGACGCGTTGACCGCATTGGCGCTGGTGCTGGGGCTTGGTGCAGACAAAGAAAAAGCTATCGCATCTCTGCAACAATTCACGCCAGGCGGGCACCGCATTCAGACCGTCGCCACCGCCACCACGCAAGATGGGGGCAGCATCCGTTTCGTGGATGATTCCAAAGCGACCAATGCACATGCGGCCAAGGCATCGCTCAACAGTTTTGCAGACAAATCCGTGGTATGGATCGCTGGAGGATTAGCCAAGGGCAGCCGTTTCGAACAGTTGGTGGCAGAACAGGCGCACACCATCAAAGCTGCGGTCATCATCGGCAAAGATCAGCGGCCTATCTTGGACGCGTTTGCTATGAGCGCTCCCGACATTCCGTTGACCATCATCGATCCGGCAAATAATGATGTCATTATGGAACGGGCTGTCGATGCTGCGGGTGAATATGCCCAATCCGGCGATGTGGTGCTGATGGCACCTGCCTGCGCGTCCATGGATCAGTTCAAGTCGTATGCCGATCGTGGAAACCAGTTCGCGCAGCAGGCTCAGCGTTGGGTGAATGAGTATGGAGAAGCCTAGAACCAAGCAGAGTGACGGTACCCGTCAGAGGAGGCAGACTGCTGCTGAAGGACGGGTCGACGATTTTCGTGGTTATGTCGGTCTGCGAAGTCTGCTTAATCCGATTTGGTGTTTTCACGGGTTTAGGGTCTCTGTGATTATCCTCACCATTTTCGGTGTGATTATGGTGTTTTCCAGCTCTTCGGTGAATATGATCGCCAATGGCCAATCTCCGTGGTCGCAAGCGATTAAGCAGGGTGGATTCTGCGTTCTCGGACTTATTGTGGGTGTGGCCTGCATGATGGTTCCGGCGGAGCTTATCAGAAAAGTCAGTTTCGCTTTTCTATTTGTCGCCCTATGCTTGCAATCGTTGACGTTTACTCCGTTAGGTATTGATGTTCAGGGCAATAAAGGTTGGATTGGCGTTTTTGGATTTACCTTCCAGCCGGCGGAGGTCGTCAAGCTTGCGCTATGCGTATGGCTGCCTCGGGAGCTGATTGACGCGCAGAAGCAGATAAAAAAGGTGGAGCCGTTCAAGGCGTATCGCAAGTTGATTGTGTGGCTTGGTCTTGCATTGCTGTTGGTTGTGGGTGGCAAGGATCTTGGTACGGCCATGATTCTCCTTGCGATTGCGGGAAGCGCGTTGTTGCTGGGAAATTTTCCTGGCAAATGGCTGGCTATTGTGGCATGTGGCGGTGTGGCTTTGGTTGGCGGTCTTGTTATCAGCAGTCCGAATCGACTTGGTCGCATCATGGCTACGTATCAGACTTGTTCCACAGCCGATATGCAGGGTGTCTGCTATCAGGCGGTGCATGGCAAATACGCCATGGCTTCCGGAGGCTTGCTGGGTGTTGGGATCGGCAATTCCGGAGAAAAATGGGGATATCTTCCGGAAGCGCACAACGACTTCATTTTCGCCATCATTGGTGAGGAAACGGGTTTCGTTGGCGCTTCGTTGGTGATTCTGCTGTTCCTTGTGCTTGGATGGTGCATGCTGGTGGTGGCCATCCAGGCACATGACAGATATATCACTTTGGTGCTGGCCAATATTACCGTGTGGATCGTCGGACAGGCGTTTGTGAATATTGGTGTCGTGGTGGGGCTGTTCCCCGTGATGGGTGTGCCTTTGCCTTTCGTGTCGGCCGGTGGTTCGTCGTTGATTCTGTGTTTGGGTGCCGCGGGCGTGACCATCAGCATGATGAAACAGCAGCCGCAGATTCAAGCGGAGATTCAGCGTGCCTGAAAAGCTACTATTGCCTGCAGGGTGCTGTAGCATGCGACGGCACCCAAACGTAGATGAAATGTGAGTATCCTTGCGAGCATCGGTATGGCGCATGGTGTGCCGGGATGCCGTGGACTAAGCTCGTGCATTATGAGCAATCAGAAGCATATCGTTCTAGCCGGCGGTGGCACGGCAGGTCATGTCAATCCTCTGCTCGCCGTGGCACATGTGATTCGCGAGCTTGAGCCGGATGCCGATATCGCGGTGGTGGGCACCGCAGTCGGTTTGGAACACGAGTTGGTTCCGCAAGCGGGCTTCGAGCTGGAAACCATTGAGAAGGTGCCCTTCCCCCGTAGGCCCAATATGGCGGCATTGAAGTTTCCCGCGCAGTGGAAGGCTGAAACGGCCAAGGTCCGGGACATCCTCACCCGTCACGAGGCGCAGGTGGTCGTCGGATTCGGTGGATACACGTCGGCTCCCGTGTATGCGGCTGCGCACAAGATGGGCATTCCGATTGCGATGCATGAGCAGAACGCCCGTGCTGGCATGGCCAACAAGCTGGGCGCACGCTGGGCGTCCATGATCGGCACCGCGTACGCGCAAACCGGTTTGAAACCACGCAAGGGTGTTGAAGTCGAACGTGTGGGATTGCCGTTGCGTGCTGAAATCGCGGCAATAGCCGAAGGGATGGAACATGACCGTGCAGCCACAAGGCAAACGGCTGCAGCACAGCTGGGAGTCGATCCGAACCGTCCTCTGGTGGTGGTGACCGGAGGATCGTTGGGTGCTGTGAACGTGAACCGTGCGGTGGCGGCTTCCGCCAAGGAATTGCTGGAACATGCGCAGGTGATTCACCTGACGGGAAAAGGCAAAGACGATGAGGTGCGTTCGTTGGTGTCGGTGAGTGCTGGAGAGCAGGTGCTTGGTGAGCTTGGACCAGAACATGTCAACGACGGTGATTATCGAGTCGCGCCTTACCTGGAACGTATCGATCTTGCGTTCGCTTGCGCTGATCTGATTATCTGCCGCTCCGGAGCGGGCACCGTTTCGGAATTGACTGCTTTGGGACTTCCTGCGATTTATGTTCCATTACCGATCGGCAACGGCGAGCAGCGTTTCAACGCTCAGCCGGTTGTCGATGCGGAAGGTGGCCTGATGGTGGCGGACACTGACTTCACTGCCGAATGGGTCAAACGTCATGTGCCGAATCTGCTAGCCGATTCGGATGCGCTTGCCAGGTATGGCGATAACGCTTGGAAATACGGTATTCGAGATGCCGCCGAAGTCATGGCTAGGCGTGTGCTTTCCATGATTGACGAAAGGTAAGCCGTAGCGACGGCAGATGCGTCCGTCGCATTTGACGTCGCGTTCCAAATCTCACCCATGATTGGCTAAATACGAGACCATGGGTGAGACCATAATGGAACAAGCTAAACACAATATACAAGAGGAGCAGTCGTGACTGACAACCAGCGTGAAGCCGGTACCATTATTCTTGATCCAACCCATGTGTCATTCAGCCAGCAGGAAGGCGTGAACGATCTGGGAGCCACCCATTTCATCGGCATCGGAGGTGCAGGCATGAGCGTACTTGCCGAGATGCTGCACGAGCAGGGCGTTGAGGTGGATGGCTCAGATCGTGAGCCCAGCGCCAAAACCGATCGTTTGCAGGGGCTTGGTATTGCCGTCGAATTCGGGCAGCGCGAGGAAAATGTCGAAGGCAAACAAACTATCGTTTTTTCCAGCGCCATCAAGCCTGACAATCCGGAAATCGTCGCAGCACATGCGGCAGGCGAACGCATCGTGCACCGCAGCGACATTCTTTCGTTGCTGATGAACACGAAACGTGCGGTAACGGTTGCGGGAGCCCATGGTAAAACCACGACCAGTTCCATGCTCGCCCATATTCTCACCCATGCCGGTGAGGGAAATCTGGCTGATCCAAGCTATGCCATTGGCGGATCCATCCAAGGCAAGGACGGCATGATGCTTGACGGAGGCCATGCAGGCCAAGGCGATGTGCTTGTGGCGGAAGCCGACGAATCCGATGGAAGCTTTGCCAAATATCATCCGGAAATCGCGATTGTCACCAATTCCGAAGCTGACCATCTCGACCATTATGGAACGCAGGAAAACTATCGAGCGGCTTTCGTGGACCATGTTCAGCACGCCGTCAAATCGGTGGTGATGTGCGGTGATGACGAAGGGAATCTGGCTGTGTTGCGCGCTCTTGATGCGTCTGCGGCAGCACATACGGTCGTGTATGCGACGCGGGATGCGGCTTCGTTGGGTGATCTGAACGGTGCGGCGTTCGTGCATATCGAATCGGAAAGCGAAAGCGCGCAGAGCGGTGCCGAACATTTCACCTTGCATGTGCCTGCGGGACTGCTGTGCGAACAGGAACGTATGGTTTCCGTAACACTCGCCGTTCCAGGCATTCACAATGCGCGCAATGCTTCCGCGGCGATTATCGCGGCCGCATTGTTGGGGGTCGACATTGAGAAGGCCGCCGAAGCGGCCACGTCGTTCCTCGGCGCCGTCCGTCGCTTCCAAGTGCGCGGCACCGTCAGCCAGGTGACCGTCGTCGACGATTACGCGCATCATCCCACTGAGATTTCGGCTTTGCTGGATGCTGCCCGCCGTAAATATCCGCAGTCGGCGATTCGTGTGATTTTCCAGCCGCACTTGTTCTCTCGCACCAAGTTCTTCGCGGAAGCATTCGCGGAGGCGCTGGCCAAGGCGGATGATGTGATTGTCACGGGCATTTTCCCCGCACGTGAAAAGCAGGAGGATTATCCGACGGTCGGCCCGGACACCATTGTGGATGAGGCTCTCAAGCTTGACCACACGCCTGCCGAGGATTGGATCCGTGGAGTGGAAGACATGCACACTGCGGCGCAGATGATGGTGATGCGTGCCCATCATGGTGATGTCATCTTCACCGTTGGCGCGGGTGATATCACGCAGATGGACGAGGTGATATTGCACGCGCTTCAGGCTCATCGTTGGGATTGTGAGGGCTGATGGCGCGAAGGGTCGTCAGCTCCGGCACGGGTTCGGATGGTTCTGCAACGACGTTTGAAAAGCATGCGTCGCACGGCAGGACCATCCAAAGCCGTAATCATTCCGACTCCCCGGCTCAGTCTCAGCCGAAGGGTCGTTCCATTGCCGGAGGAACGGGACGTTCGTCGTCTTCCGTGAACCATGCGCAGGCGGAAGCCGGAATGGAGCATGGAGGCAAGAGCAAGACGAGTCGTTCCCGGTCGGGTGACTTCGTGGATGCGCGCAATCTTGCAGGTGAGGATTTCGTTGCGAAGACGTTGGAGGAAACCACTGGCACTTTGGGGGTGGCCACCCGCCCGAAAGTGGTTGATTTCAGCGCGCGTTTGAAAGAACGACGTAAGGCGAATACGCGTGTTGTGGCGATGCGGGCCTTCGTGTCGGCCGCAGTTGCGGCCGTCGTGGTGGCGTTGGCATGGTTGTTTTTCTTCTCATCGTTGTTTCGTCTTGAACCTGGCAATATTTCCGTTGTCGGGGCCAACGAATGGGTGAGCGAGTCGCAGGTATTGGATATTGCCGATCAGCAGGCCGGTAAATCGATTCTGCTGGTATCGAATAACGATGTGGAGAAGAAAATCAAGGAGATACCGGGAGTCACTTCCGCGCAATCCAAGAAGCAACTTCCGAACTCCCTTGAAGTGACCATCAAAGCGCAAAAGCCAGCTGCGATGCTTAAAACAGGTGAAGACAGCATGACCGCGGTCGATAGCAAGGCTCGTATATTGAATTCCGTCAGCGGTGCCTCCGTGGATGGAATTCCCGTTATCGAAGTGAAGGATGTCGATACGAGTCTGAGTAACCGCTCCATTAAGGAGGCACTGAAGATTCTGAGCTCGTTGCCTGAGTCGATGCGTAACTCCATTACTAAGGTGACGGCTGAAACTCAGGATTCCATTACTACGGAAACCAATGGGGGAGACCGCGTGATCGTATGGGGTGACTCTTCCGATCTTAAGTTGAAGAAAGCTGTTGTCGACAAGATCATCAACGATCCAAATGTGATCGGAGACAAACACAACGTCGACGTGTCCGCGCCTCTACGACCGATCATCAAATAGTGGTGAAGACGTGGCTGAAAATAGGAGAATCGCATACGCTGAGTAATCTGGTTTAATATACGAAGAACCCCGGTTGCCTTGTGCGGTGACCGGGGTTCTTCGCGAATAGGAGAAGAAAAAAGGAGAAGTTTTATCATTGCGTGCCGTCAGGCGTTCGGATTGGCCTTCATTGCCGGAGCGACGGAAACCGCCGGATTGAGACGCGGGATCAGTGTGCACTGCGTGGCGTGGTACAGGTCGGACTTGCCTGGCCAGACGGTGCCGATGACCTCGTTGTCCTTGTTCAGCTGGTGGAACCAGGAACCATTCTCGTGGTCGATTAGGTATTCGTCGATGTACTTCCAGAAGATTGCATACCAGTCCTTGTACACCTGCTTGCCGGTGACGGTGGCCAGCGTGGCGGAGGTGTTCACTGATTCGGCGAGGGTCCAATGCATACGGTCGGTGACGACGGGCTTGCCGTTCCAATCGGTGGTATAGGCCAAGCCAATGGTGCCTTCGGCGTTCCATGCGTCGGAAAGTGCTTGGGTGAACAGGTTCTCGGCTGCTTCGATAAGCTGCTGTTTGCCTTCTTCGGAACGCTGCTTGGAGCTCAGCGCATACTGGGTAATGAGACGAGCCCATTCAATGCCATGGCCTGGGGTTGCTCCGTACGGCTTGAACTGATCGTCCGGCTTGTCGTGGTTGCATTCGAGGTCCGGCTGCCAGTCGGCAGTGAAATGCTCTGGAATGCGCCAGCTGTTGTTGGACGCCCAGCCGACCACATGGTCGATGATACGGCCCGCACGCTCGCGGTATTCCTCGTTGCCGGTCACATCGGCGACGGCGAGGAACGCTTCGGTGGTGTGCATGTTGGCGTTGATGCCACGGTAGGAGTCAAGCTTAGTGAATTCCGTGTTCCAAGTATCGACGGCCAAACCGATCTCATCATCCCAGAAATGCTTGTCGTAGGTTGCCAGAGCCTCTTCGAGCAGCTCGTCAGAGCCCGGACGGCCGATAAGCTTGGCGGAAGTGGCAGCAAGAATCACGAAAGCGTGAGCGTAACAGACCTTGCCTGCTTCATGTGTGGAGCCGTCTGCGGAAATGGACGGATACCATCCGCCGTTTTCATCGTCATGCAGCGGACCGCGTAGACCGGCGATGGCCTTGTCGACCAGTTCGGCTGCACCTGGCTCGCCATGCAGGAATCCCAAGGAATACACGTGTGCCATACGGCAGGTGATCCACGTGTGGATGCTTTGGGTCAGATCAGGATTGCCGCTAGCGTCCAGCCAATAGGAGCCACCCTGCGGGGCGGGGAAGTTGTGGCCGAAGTGCAGGAGCTCGTTGGTTTCCGCCTCGAGCAGGTCATGGTTTTCTGCGGAGCCGAATACGTAGGCTTCGGGAGAGTAAGTGCAGGTCATCGATCAAGTCCTTCCTTGACGTCGTCTGCTGTGACGCGATAACTAGGTTGATTTATTAACTATGTTAACCACTTAAGCGGTTAATGCAAGTCGACACGCGGAATTTGATGCTGCGATTATATGCGATTTGTGATGGGGTGGGGTATGTGAGATCAAGTAAGACGAGAAGGGGATTTCTGGCAACATTTTTTAGAATATCCGATACATCGGGGGTAATGTGCGGTAAACTCGGAAATCTTTTGAAAACTGTTGGGAATAAAAGAAAAAAGCCGCCATTTCTGGCGGCTTTCAATTCGTGAAGATGCGGGGAATCGACCCCGTACGGTCTTGTCATGGAAACGTTGAAAACATGCAGTTTTTAAACGTTGATTGCGTTTTTTGCCCACATTTTGCCCACATTTCACCAGACCATCGGCAGGTTCAGGCATTTTCTTGCCCAACGTTCCACCGCCAGATTCTCCTCGTCGTTGCCAAGCAGCAGCAGGAAGCCCGCGTTCTTGCCGAGTGACGCGGGTTCCAGCTTCTTTATCACGCCACGCTCCTGAAGCCATACGGCGGCGTCGCTGAATTGCTTCTTGGCATTGAGTTCGCGCTTGCGCATGATTTTGTCGGCGTCTTCGCTCATGGCTTGCTCCGGAGTGAGCATCACCATTCCATGATCGTCGGAGAATGAGCGTTAGCCTTTCGTGTAGTAGCGGCATGGCGCGTTGACCAGATCGTGACCACGTTGAACGCTCTGGCCGTGCTGGTTGGCGCGTTGATCGGCGTCAGCGAGTTGAAGGCCCAGTATTCCGAGTAGAAACCTTTCATTTCTCTAACATCATGTTGGAGAAATGTAAGAATACTATGACCTACTCGTGCATTGAGTACGAGTAGGTCCTCTCTCAGCATTGCTGGGGGGGGCTTTTTCGTTTTTATTCAGCTTTCTTGCGTGGTCGTCCTCCGCCGACACCGCGGCCGGGGCGTTGCGCGTTCCATTGGTCGATGGTCTCGGGGAGCCAGCCGCGCGTGCGTCCGATGGTGGCGTCCGGCTGGGGGAGCTTGTAGGTGGCGAGGGCGCCCGTCTTGACGCCGAGGCGTCCGGCCACTTCGGTAAAGCTCAGATATTCAATGGGCATGGCAGTCCTTCCTTCCGGCGATGAGCGCGAAGACGGCGCTGACGATGGCGCATCCGGCGGTGAGCGCGAAAGGCCAGCCGAACCATGCGCTGGCCGCCGTTCCGAGCGCGAATACCGCGCTGACTATCGATTCCGTTCTCATGATGTTCCATGACATAATCGGAGATATGGGGTTCCGGCCCCTACGACTGGCCGGAACCCTTTCTCACTTTTCCTCTTCGGCTTCCGCCTCATCTCCTTGATGAGTCCGGTCACAGCTTTGATGAGGGCCGCGAGGCTCGCGACGAGGAGCGAGATGCTGGCGATGATCTCCGATGGTGTCATGTTCACCTCCTTTCCTGATATAACTATCATACTATAACAATGAAAGTAATGCAAGTCAGAACACGACGAACCGCGCTCACCAAAATCATCAAAATGTGTCAGGATTATCCAGATTGTGAAGAAACGTTGACGAAGCCACGCGCTCGCCGGTAAATTGAAGACGAAAGCAAGGAGGTGCCGTGGACGATGAGCATGAAGACGATGATGGAATCGATGCGGCGCGGAGCGGCTGCCGGAACGAGGATAGCGGTGACGGGACGCGTGGAATACAGGTCGCCGATTCAGGTGAAATCGGCCACGGAACTCCAGATGGCGGCGTGGAACAGGGTCGGCCGGACTCTTCACGAGTCGATGGAACGGGAGAAGGCGTCCAGCAGGTAGCCCTTCAATGGCGTTCCGCCCCACTGCCGACCGTCGACGAATTCGCAGGCTACGAGCGGATCCAGCCAGGAGCCGCGGACCGGATCATCACCATGGCCGAGAAATCGCTCGACGCGGAGATCGAAGCTCAAAAAACATCGAATGAGGTCGCAGCCAAGGACCATAAAGCGCAGAATATCTGCATGATCATAGCCACTACCGCCTATTCGATCCTCCCGATCATCGGATTCGGAAGCGCGGTCGTCTGCGCCGCGCTCGGACAATCGGTGGCGGCCGCTTTCGGCGCGCTCATCGGAGCTGTCACGGCCGGACCACAGATAATCCAGGAAATCAGGAAAAAGGGATAACAGCAAGACCCTGACGCTCGCGGTATGCGGGTGGCCGGGGTCTTCGTGTTGTTATTCGTTCTTTTTTACGTGGTCTGCCGCCTCCGACTGGGAAGGCCCATTGTGCTCACGCTCGGCCTGTGTGGATTGCGTTGGGGCGAGCTGGAGGGCTTGCAGGCCGGAGACGTTGATTTGAAGCGGCAGCGTATCCATGTGCGCAGGTCGGCAACGGAGGTGTGTCATGAGATCGTGGTGGACGTGCCGAAAACAGGGGAGGAGCGCACCGTCATCTTCCCGCGCTTGCTGCGGCCATGTCTCGAAGACGCCTGCGATGGCCGTCGGCAGTCCGACCTGCTTTTCCCCGACAGGCGCACCGGCTCGCATCTACGGAAGACGCACGGGCCCTGCAGCACGTCGAGCTGGTTTTACTGGGCGAAGAAGCGCAGTCTCGGTGATGCGATCGCGGACTCGATGACGATTCACGACCTGCGGCATACGTGCGCCTCACTGCTGGTGCATGCCGGCGCGAATGTCAAGGCGGTGCAAAGGCAGCTGGGGCATAAGAGCGCCACGATGACCTTGGACGTGTATGCGGATCTGTTTGATGATGATTTGGATGCCGTCGGCGATGCGATGGATGGATTGCTGGTGAGGGCGATTGGCGAGGGTAGGAGTCTGGCGGCTTGATTCGTGCCCACATTTTGCCCACGTCTTTGCGGTAATTGCAGTGATTTGGAGTGATTTGCAGTGAATTGGGGAAGTGGTGCAAACCGTTGGGAATAAAGGAAAAGCCGCCATTTCTGGCGGCTTTCAATCCGTGGAGATGCGGGGAATCGAACCCCGGTCCGATAACCGAACCCTCAGTCTTCTACGTGCGTAGTCTGCTGGCCGTGCGGCGGTTTTTCTGCCCCCATCGATGTCGCAGACAACTGATGGCGAGCATATCTACAGTAAAAGTCCCTTGCCGGCCCTGTGGCTCAACCGACAAAGCAAGTCTTCTTAACGACGCTCAACATCCTCCCAAAGACGAGAAGGAGTGAACGGAGCGGCTGCTCGCTGGTTAATCCTGGCGCGAAGCTCAGGCAGCGAGAGCGAACTCAGTGCGGTTAGATTTAGCACTTATTCTTTTGTAGGGGGCATCCACGAGCGGACCCTACGTTCTCGGCACGCTTCCCTGCGACGAACAGGTCACCGTCGAAACCGATCATCCCCAATCTTGAATTATCAAGCACCCGGTACAAGACCGGACTTTTTAAGGTATCACGAAATGTCAATAATCGCAAATCATATGCTGCTTTTCTTGTGCTGTGAGCGAAGTTGGAACATGGGCGGGCATAGAAGTTCGGGATTGCACCAATTGCGGATTGAATATGAGCATGAAAAACGAGGCCATGATGGCAGGCATGGCCTCGTTGGTGGTGATGAAAGGGGAAACTGGGATTACTTACCGGCTTCGGCGAGATAATCCGGAACGCCTTCCGCCGGGTAGGTCGGCCAGCCGCCTTCCTTGGTGCACACGTAGGCCGCGGTGTTCACGGCGGCACGATGGGCTTCCTTGAGCGGAGCGCCGGTCAGCAGCTTGCCGGTGAAGGAGCCGGAGAAGGAATCGCCGGCACCGACGGTGTCTGCAACCTCGACATGCGGGGTCCGCAGAGTGGAGATCTCGCCATCCTTGGCGGTGATGGTACTGAACGTGGCACCGCCGGTCAGAATGATGTACTCGAGGTTGAAGCGGTCGATGAACCACTTGCATGCCTCTTCGTCATTGCATGCAGGAATGGAGAACATGTCGCGCATCATGATCAGCTCTTCGTCGTTGATCTTGAAGATGTTCGCGTAGCTGAGCAGCTCTTCGATGAGTTCATTGGAGTAGAAGTTGGCACGCAGGTTGATGTCGAAGAACTTCAGTGCGCCTTCCTTGGTGTGCTTGAGCAGCTCGACGATGGTGTCGTGGGATTCAGGGGAGCGCAGGCCGAGGGTGCCGAAGCAGACGGCGTCGGCCTTGGATACGGCTTCAATGAGCTCGTCGGTGAGCTTGATATGATCCCATGCCACGTTTTCGACGATGGTGTATTCCGGAATGCCGTTGGTCAGAGCCACGTCAACCGTGCCTGTCGGGTATTCGTTGGCCTGCACCAGCGTGTTGATACCGGCCTTGTGGGCGTCTGCAAGCAGCTCATTGCCCAGTTCGTCGTTGCCGACCGCACTGATGGCGAAGCTTTCCGCGCCGTTCTGAGACGCATGGTATGCGAAATTGACGGGTGCGCCGCCGGCACGTTTGCCGGTGGGGAGCATATCCCACAGGATTTCGCCGAGAGAGATGACGATTGGCTTGGACATGGTGTTCCTTTCTTTGGTTGTGGCGTGCTATGCGACGTCAAAGAACATCGAAGGATGCTCTAGAAAATTGGTGATGGCCACGGCTGCGGCGCCGGTGACGGTGGCATCAGTGGGTAGTGCGGACAAGGTGATTCCGGTATTGCGGCTGATTTCGGGAATGGTGCGTTCTCGAACGACCTGCTTGACTTCGTCAAGTAGCGGCTGTCCGGCTCTGGAAACGATGTCTCCAAGTACGATATGCGTCGGGTTGAATGCGTTGATGATGTTGACTGCGCCGTACCCGATATATCGTGCGATTTCAGAGATGAGTTCCGCGGCCGCTTCATCTCCGGCAGCGTTTTTGGCGAATAGCGCGGCACATGCCTGTGCGTGCGTCATGGTTTCGCATCCGGGAACGATATACGGTTGCTTGTTGAGCATTTCGTGGATTGCATTGGCCGAGCAGTAACGTTCGAGACATCCGTAATTGCCGCAGTCACAGGGCTTGCCGTTGACGTCAACGGAGATGTGTCCGATTTCGGTGGCGGTGCCGTGGGCCCCGTAGTAGATCGTGCCATTGTCGATGATGCCAAGACCGATGCCTTCGCCGAGCAGATAGTAGGCGAGGGATCCTTCGAACAGTTCCGGATTGAACAGGAACTGTGCCAAAGCGCCTGCGCGTGCATCTTGCTCTACAAACACAGGTACGTCGAAGGCTTCGCTGAATTCCTTGATGAAATTGACTTTGCGCCAGCCCTGCATGGAGGAGACGAGTGCGGTATGCCCTTCTTCGACAAGGTATGGTCCGGGGACTGCCATGCCGACTGCCACGATTTTCTCATCTTCGGCGATGAGGCGACGAATGGTGTTGTGGATCTGCTTGACTGTCTCGTCGATGTTTTCTTCGCTGACGGTCGGAAGATCGGTAAGCGAAATACGGTTGCATTGAAGGTCGAACAGACCGATTTGCACCAAGCTTCGTGCGAATTTCAAGCCAATCACATGGTATTTTCCGCAGTTGAGATTCAACCCGATGGAACGACGATTCTTATCGCCTTCCATGTCGCCGGTTTCTTCGATGATGTTCTGTGCGAGTAGTTTTGCCGTGATTTTGGTGATTGCCGCAGGGGTCAATCCGATTGCTTTTGCGATTTGCGCACGTGAGCAGATGCCGTTGTGATACAGGTATTGCAGGATGCGGGATCGATTGTTTTCGGAAATCGATGATTGCTGAGCGCTGTAATTACTCATAACACCTCCTTGCGCCAGTGCACGGACCCTTCGTTGAACTAGTTGATACATTAACGCCGTTAATTATTTGATGCAAGTTCCGTCTTTCGGCGTGTCATAAAGGATGTCGATTCTCAATATGGGATTAGCTGTCTCATTATTTGACACACTTTCTTCGGAAAATAATTAATTGCAAAAGCGTTGTGATTGCTGGGTTTTTGCTGGATCGAGAAAGGGTAGTGTCGCAAAATGAACTTCCGTGAAATGTTCCGCTAACAAAGTGTGCCCTACTCTTATGGCACGTCGTTTTGGAGTGCCAATTACGACAGCAGGAAGAGAAAGGATTCCATAGTGAATCACAAGAAGATTATCGCTGCAGCTGTTTCGGTTGCCGCGCTGGCCTCGCTCGCGGCATGCGGCGGAGTAAAAGATAGCGGTTCCGCATCGGGGAATGCGGATGTCATTACCGTCGGCACCACAGACAAGGTTACTAGCGTTGACCCTGCCGGCTCCTATGACAACAGTTCCTATGCCGTTCAAATCAACGTGTTCCCGTTCCTGTATGCACAGGATTACAACACCTCTGAACTGTCTCCGGACATTGCTGCGGATGACGGTACTTGGAGCGGCGACGGCACTGAATTCACCGTTAAGATCAAGTCTGGCCTGAAGTTCGCCAATGGTCACGACCTGACTTCGTCCGATGTCAAGTTCTCCTTCGACCGTGTCAATACGATCAACGATGAGAATGGTCCGAGCTCGTTGCTGGCCAACATCGAATCCATCGATACGCCAGATGACACCACTGTGGTATTCCATTCCAAAGTCAAGAACGATGTGACCCTCAAGCAGGTGCTTTCCAGCCCGGCTGGTCCGATTGTTGACGAAGAGGTCTTCTCCGCCGACAAGCTCACTGATGCTGACACCATCATCAAGAAGAAGGCTTTCGCTGGCCCATACATTCTGACCTCCTACAAGGCCAATGAGGTTGCAGGATACTCCAAGAACGACTCTTATCAGGGTCTGACCCCAGCCAAGAACAGCACTGTTCAGGTCAAGTACTTTGCCGATTCTTCCAACCTGAAGATGGCCGTGCAGCAGGGGCAGGTCGACGTGGCCTACCGTTCTCTGACTCCGACCGATATCGATGATCTGTCCAAGGACTCCAAGGTCAAGGTTGTCAAGGGTCCGGGCGGTGAGGAACGCTTCCTGGTCTTCAACTTCAACATCCAGCCGTACGGCACCAAGTCCGATGAACCGAATGCCGACAAGGCCAAGGCTGTGCGTCAGGCCGTCGCTAACCTCATCGACCGCGAGGAGTTGGCGACCAAGGTCTATAAGGACACGTACACCCCGATGTACTCCTACATTCCGGACGGTTTAGTTGGTCACGAAGACACCTTCAAGACCGCGTATGGTGACGGCAACGGCAAGCCGAGCGCCGACAAGGCCAAGAAGGTTCTTGAGGACGCAGGCGTTTCCACTCCGGTTGAGCTCAAGCTGCAGTACAATCCGGACCACTATGGATCCTCTTCCGCCGACGAGTATGCGGCTCTCAAGGCTCAGCTCGAGGAGGGTGGTCTGTTCAAGGTCGACCTGCAGTCCACCGAATGGACCCAGTACAACAAAGACCGTGTTGTTACCGAGGACTCTGATGGATCCTACCCGGTCTACCAGCTCGGCTGGTTCCCGGATTACTCCGACCCGGATAACTATCTGTCTCCGTTCTTCCGTGACGGCAACTTCGTGAACAACGCTTACTCCAACTCCGAAATCAACGATTTGATTATGGAGCAGGCTGGTGAAACCGACGAAAGCGCCCGTGAGGATCTGCTCAAGAAGATTCAGACCCTTGAAACCGAAGACCTGTCCACCATCCCGCTGCTGCAGGGTGCGCAGGTTGCAGTTACCGGCGTCAACGTGAAGGGTGTTGTGCTCGACGCTTCCTTCCGTTTCCGTTTCGCATCTGTCACCAAGGCGTGATGTGTGCGGATGTGCGGCATGACCTGCCGCAGCCTGCATAGAAAACCACTGGGGATCCCCGGTCTATGGCCGGAGGTCCCCATTTCCCGAATTATCTGCCTGAAACGGCGCAGTAATTCGATATTGTTGTAAATCAAAGCCGTACAGGCTTCTTATCGAGGAGCATCGCGTGTCAGACACAGCAGCTCCGGCCGTCTCTCAGGAGGCGAAGCCGAAACAAGCCAAAAAGAATCATTTGTCAGGCGGATTTTTCCGTTTCGTCCTGACTCGATTCCTGCTCATTATTCCAACCGTTTTCATTCTCGTCACCGTCGTGTTTTTTGTGATGCGAGCTACAGGCGATCCTATTTCTGCGGCATTGGGTGGTCGTCTTACCCCTGACGAGTTGCAAAAGCGTGTTCATGCGGCCGGCTACGACCGTCCTCTTATTGTGCAATATATCGATTACCTTGGGGGTTTGCTCCATGGGGATCTCGGCACTACGTTGACTGATAATCAGCCGGTTATCAGCATTCTTGTCCATTACGGATCAGCGACTTTCGAGTTGGCGCTCCTATCGCTCATTGTTGCTTTGATCGTAGGTATCGGCTTAGGCCGTGTAGCTGCGTGCAGACGCGATCACGCTGCCGATGCAGGCATTCGAACCTTTGCCATTCTGTGCTATGCCACCCCCGTGTTCTTCCTGGGATTGGTCCTCAAACTCATTTTCGCCATCTGGCTGAACGTGTTGCCGGCATCCGGTCGATGCTCGTTGTCTTCGGAAATGCAGTTCGCCCGACTCGTCTCTCCGACCGGCTTCTACATTATCGATGCACTGCAGCTAGGTGATATGAGCGTGCTTACCGACGTGCTGCGTCACGCCGTGCTTCCTGCGCTGGCATTGGGATTGCTCACCGCAGGCGTGTTTATTCGTTTGGTGCGTACCAATGTGATTTCCACTTACAATTCCGGCTATGTCGAGGCTGCGCGTTCGCGTGGCGTCTCCGAAAAGCGCCTGCTCAGCAAGCATGCATGGAGACCGGCGCTTATTCCAATCATCACCGTTATGGGCATGCAGATTGCATTGATGCTCGCCGGCGCGGTGCTTACCGAAACCACCTTCGAATGGAAGGGACTCGGATTCATGTTGTCCCAATATCTGAAAGCACGTGACTTCGTAGCGGTGCAGGGCATTGTGATTCTGATAGCCATCATCGTGGCCGTCGTCAACTTCATCGTTGACGTTATTGCCGCGTTGGTGGATCCGAGAGTGAGGTACTGATATGACTGCATCAGCAAATAACGTCACCGTCCCGGGTGACACTCGTCTGAACGATCTCAAAGTCAACAGGAAAGCTCCGTTCTGGGCCAAGATTCCAATCATCAAGGAGCTTCGCGTAGCGGTCGGTTGGCAGAAAGGCATGCTGATTACCGGCCTGTTGCTTACCGCGTTCTTCCTGCTCGTGGCCTTGTTTGCGCCTGTCATTGCGCCGTACGGCTATGCGCAGCTCAAAGATGCCAATGGAGTTTCATTCCCAGCTCAGGCAGCGCCCTCATCCGAACATATTTGGGGTACCACCGCAGGTGGTTATGACGTGTTCAGCCGTGTGATTTGGGGCTCTCGTACTGCGGTCATTGCGATTGTAATCGCTGTGCTGCTTTCTATTTTCGCGGGTGTATTGCTCGGTTTGGTTTCCGGATATTTCGGTGGTTGGGTGGATCGTGTGCTCGTCATGATCGCCGACGCCATCTACTCTTTCCCCTCTCTGCTGCTTGCGATTCTGATGGCCATTATGATTTCCGGCGGTCAGTCTGGTCTGTGGAGTGGCATTCTCGCTTCGGGTATCTCCATCACCGTGGTCTATATTCCGCAGTATTTCCGTACCATTCGATCTGAGGTCATTCGCATCAAGGAATCCGCTTACGTTGATTCCGCTCGCGTGGTGGGCGCGTCGACATGGCGCATCATGACCAAGCACCTTCTTAAGAACTCCACCAGAACGTTACCGGTTATTTTGACGTTGAACTCGTCCGAAGCGATTTTGACTCTTGCGGGATTGGGCTTCCTTGGATTCGGCATCGAACCTACTGCAGCTGCTGAATGGGGTTACGATCTGAATCGTTCTGTGTCGGACGTCACCGCGGGCATTTGGTGGACTGCAGTGTTCCCAGGTATTGCCATCGTATTGATTGTTCTGGGCATCACCTTGGTGGGCGAATCCCTCAATGACCTTGCCGACCCGCGTCTGCGTGCACGCAAATCCGCTGGTGAGGTGGTTGGATCCATCGAAGATACTTCGGTTGATCCCAACCAGAAGCCAGGCGTTCGCAACGAGGTCATGGCCGAGCTCGCGGCCGCCAAGAATCCAATGGGAGCCAGCGATCAGCCAGTGACCGTCACGGATCGCGACCCGTCATTTACCGCCTCCGAATGGGGCTCCAAGGAAGAAGAGTGACGCAATGAATGACGAACAAACCAATCTTGCGCAAGTCAAGGATCTGAGCGTCTCCTTCATGACCGACGCAGGATCCATCAAAGCCATCGACAAAATCAGCTTCACCATCCCACGCAAAACCGTGGTGGGCGTGGTCGGCGAATCAGGTTCCGGAAAATCCGTGACCGCACGTTCAATTATCAAGTTGTTGCCGGAGACGGCAACCACTTCCGGCGCGATTTATCTGTCGAACCGTGAAGGCAATAAGCAGCTTGATGTATTGTCCCTTTCCGGAGAAGATCTGCGTCGTATGCGCGGATCAGAAGCGGCCATGGTGTTCCAGGAACCTAATTCGGTACTTAATCCGGTGTATACCATCGGATGGCAAATCGAAGAGGGACTTCGCGCTCACGGCATGAAAGACAAGAAGGAGCTTCGTGCCAAGTCCGTGGATATCCTCAAAAAAGTAGGTATTCCTGATGCTGAAACTCGAATTGACTACTATCCGCATCAGTTTTCAGGTGGACAAAAACAGCGTATCGTCATCGCCATGGCGTTGGTACTCAATCCAGGTCTGATTCTGGCTGACGAACCGACTACCGCACTCGACGTGACCGTGCAGGCCGAAATCCTTGACTTGTTGCGTCTTGCCCGTGACGAATTCGGCGCTTCCGTGCTGATTATTACTCATAATATGGGTGTGATCGCCGATATCGCCGATGAAGTGGTGGTCATGTATCGAGGTCATGTGGTCGAGCAGGGAAGCGTCGAACAGATCTTCTACTCGCCAGAAGACGATTACACCAAGCGGTTGCTCGCAGCTGTGCCGCGTATCGGGCAGAAACTGGTCGTTCGTGATGAGCAGGGCAAGGCGATTGAACGCAGCAAGGATTGGCATGACCAACCTATTGCCGTTGAGGCCAAGGGGCTGACTATCACCTATCCGGGGCATTTGACGCAGCCTGATTTCAAGGCAGTCAATGGTATTGATTTCACTATTCACCGTTCCGAAGTGCTGGGATTGGTCGGCGAGTCCGGTTCCGGTAAATCCACTACCGGTCGTGCCATCGCGGGCTTGCAGAGGGTGTCCGGCGGTTCCCTGAACGTGTTGGGTGTGGAAATGAACGGTGTCAAGGAACGTCAGTTCAAACCCAAGCGTGCTGATATTGGCTTCGTGTTCCAAGATCCGGGTAGTTCATTCAACCCGTTGATGACCATCGCGGAGAATGTGGCAGAACCGCTGATCGTGCATAAAAAGTACTCGTCTGTGTCGGAAGCGAGCGACTATGTGGGAGATTTGCTCGAAATGGTGCAGTTGCCGCGTGCGTATATGAACCGATTCCCGCATGAGCTTTCTGGCGGTCAGCGTCAGCGTGCCTCCTTGGCACGAGCGCTGGCTCTTAAGCCGAGCCTGCTTATCGCTGACGAGCCGACTTCTGCATTGGATGTGTCGGTACAGGCGAAGGTGTTGGAGCTGTTCAAGAAACTGCAGGCGGAAATAGGTTTCGCGTGCCTGTTCATCACCCATGATCTTGCCGTGGTCGATATGCTGGCCGATCGCATTATGGTGATGCATAAGGGTGAGATTGTGGAACATGGTGATGCCGATCAGGTTATGAATAACCCGCGGAATCCCTACACGCAGAAGTTGTTGGCATCGTTGCCGGTGCCTGATCCGCGTGAACAGCGAAAGCATCGCGCCCAGCTGCACGAGTTGCTCGCCAAAGGAATTTGATGCCGGAGTGAGTTTCGTGGCTTCCTGACATACACAAGAGCTGGTGTGACGGTTCATGATCGTCACACCAGCTCTTATAGTTTATATATTCAATTGTGACTGTGTTCAGTGAATCGTACCGTTGAAGGAGAATTGCGCGTGTGCATCGCCGTTCGCCTTGTTTTTGATGTACTCACGCACGTAGCCCATGCGTTCCACTGTGGTGTCGGCCAGGGGCTGAGGCAGGTCGTCGGGGGAGAACCAGCCTACGTTGAGGCTCTCCTCGTCACCTACGAACGGTTCGGCATTGCCATTTGGATCCGGCCTGCATATAAACAGGTGGTTCATATACATGGTGTTGTCGCCATTCGCATACGTAAGCACCTTATGGGAGGACTTCACCGACACCAAATCGGTGACGATAACATCCACACCAGTCTCTTCTTTGACTTCACGTGCCACCGTGTCGGCAGGCTCTTCGCCGGGTTCATTAATGCCATACACCATGGCCCATTCGCCGGTATCGGAACGCTTGCCAAGAAGTACACGACCCTGCTCGTCTTCGACATAGCCGGAGACGCCCATTAGCCATAGGAGGTCGTGGCCGATTTTCTTGCGTAACTCGAGAATGAATTCAGGCGTTGGCATATCAGGCCTTTGCACCTTCGGCAGCCATGCTGGCCATCCACTGTTCGACCTCATCGATCTGCTTTGGAATGCCGGCGGAAATCCATTCCGGACCATCCTCAGTCATCAGCACATCATCTTCAACGCGAATGCCGATGCCTCGATACTCCGGTGGAATCAACAGATCATCCGCGCGGAAATACAGACCCGGTTCAATCGTGAAAATCATGCCAGGGCGAATCGCAGCACCCTGATACGACTCATAACGTGCCTGAGCGCAATCATGCACATCCAAACCAAGATGATGGGCCACACCACAGGCGAGCCAACGGCGATGCTGCTGTCCTTCCGGAGAAAGCGACTCCTCGACATCGACCGGAAGAATACCCCAATCATGCAGACGCTCGGCGATCACACGCATGCACGCATGATGAATGTCGGAATACGTGGCACCCGGCCTGGCAGCCTCAAAACCAGCCTGCTGGGAGTCCAAAACCGCCTGATACAACTTTTTCTGGAAATCAGTGAACTTACCGTTGGTCGGGAACGTGCGCGTGATATCGGCCGTATACAAGCTATTGACCTCCACACCGGCATCAATCAGCAGCAGATCGCCGGACTCCACGGTACCGGTGTTACGCATCCAATGCAGAATCGGCGCATGAGCGCCGGAAGCGATGATCGTATCGTAGCCGACCTCATTGCCTTCCTCACGGGAAATGGCATTGAACGCGCCTTCCAACATACGTTCCGAACGAGGCTTGTCGAGCGACGACGGCAGCTTGCGTAGAATATTGTCGAAACCATGCTTGGTTGCGGCAACGGCCTTGCGCATTTCACGAATCTCATATTCGTCCTTGCACATGCGAGCCTCGGCGGCAAACTCATGAAGCTTGTCATCGGCATTGGTGTTGCCATCCGGATCGGCGAAACCGTTCGCCTCGCGAATATCCTCCACCATTTCGGTGATCTGCGGATCAGCCTCGCGAATCACACGCACACGCACGGCACCAGCCTCAGAGCCGACATCCTTGCTCAATGCGTCAGACAGCTGTGCAATGTCATTGGTCTCAATACCGGTCATTGCAGTCATCTCCTGCAAGCCGGCACGAGGTCCAACCCAATATTCTCCATAATGGGCATTCATGAAAAAGTCCTGCGTATAGTGGTTCGCACGCGGAGCCACAAACAATTCCGGCACATGCGTCTTGCCGGCCGCAGCCTCCGGAGAATCAGGATCAACCGGATTCAACACCAGCACTGCACCGGCCTCGTAGTCTTCACCCAAACCGGTGTAATACGAAAACGTCGTATCCGGACGGAACGCATAGTCGCAGTCATTGTTGCGCACCTTCGGCTGACCGGCCGGAATCACAATACGCTCTCCGGGAAAAGCCTTACCCAGCGTGTCAAGACGAGCCTGAATGTAATGGGAAGACTCCAACGGTTCAATAACCGGCTCATTATCATCCCAACCGGTGGTCATGAACTCCTTGAACGCCTCGGAACGCGGGCGCAGCGAACGATTGTTCACACGGTCGCTCATCGCCTGATCGGGGCCGGGGGCGCTGGACTGCTCCATGGCTTCATACTCCTTGTCTTTAGCGGTAATGACTTCGTTCATCACATCTCCTGAATATGGTTATCCATGCTTACGCAATTACCGCAAACCATCCTATAACTTTTTGCGCCGCGCAACGTTCATGCAAGCACATAGAATAGGGGAGATTGAGTGAGCAATCCCAAGGTAGGGGAGGAATCCGAAAGAATATGTCATTCGAACATCCGAATCGTAACAATGAAAGCATGATCGACGTCGAACGCGACATCATGAGCCGCCCGTCAGAGCGCAATACCACCAATCTTGACCTGCAACGCATGAAGATGATCCTCGACATCATGGGACATCCCGAGCAGTCGTTCCGTGTTATTCACATCACTGGAACCAACGGCAAAGGGTCTACCGCGCGCATGGCCGAGGCGATCTGCCGCGCCTACGGCATGCGAACCGGTTTGTACACGTCACCGCATCTTGAACATGTCAACGAGCGCATCGCCATCGATGGACAGCAGCTTTCCGACGATGATTTCGTTGATGCCTGGGATCAAATCAAAGACCTTGTAGCCATGGTCGACATGAAGATGAGGAAACTCGACAAGCCAAAAATGAGCTTCTTCGAAGTGCTTACCGCCATGGCCATCTGGAAGTTCGCCGACGCTCCGGTCGATGTGGCCATCGTTGAGGTCGGTATGGGCGGCCGCTGGGACGCCACCAACGTGCTCGATGCCGATGCGGCCATTATCGGACCGATCGACATGGACCATATGGCATGGCTTGGCAATACCGTGGAACAGATCGCATCCGAAAAAGTCGGCATTATCAAGCCGGGCTGCACCGCGGTCATCGGGCGTCAACCGCATGAAGAGGCCGTCATGCCGATTATCGAGGAAGCGGCGGCGGAAAACCATGCCAATCTGGTGCGAGACGGCATCGAAGCTGAAGTTGTGACCCGCATTCCGGCAGTTGGCGGTCAGGTTGTGACCCTGCGTACGCCGAATGGCACGTACGCGGAAGTGCCGGTCGCCAAATTCGGCGAACATCAGGCGCATAATGCACTCGCGGCCCTGTGCGCGGCGGAAGTGGTGATTCCCGTCAACGGTGCACTTGACGGTGATCTTGTGGCTGAGGCGTTGAGCACGGTGAGGATTCCAGGCCGCATCGAGCAGATTCGTACATCGCCAACGATCATTCTGGATGGCGGGCATAATGTGAATGCGGCAGAATCGTTGCGTGCCGCGATTGAGGAAAATTACGATTTCCAGCAGCTCGTCGGCGTGATTGCCATGATGGGAGACAAGCAGGTCGAAGAGTATTTGGGTGTGCTCGAACCATTACTGAGCCATGTGATTGTCACTGAAAACTCGTGGCGTGATCGTGTGATGCCCGCGGAAGACCTGAAAACGGTTGCTGAACGCGTGTTTGGTGCGGAAAGGGTTACGTGTGTTCCTGAACTGCCGGATGCCATTCAGGAGGCTGTTAATATGGTTGACGCCGATGATGAGCTTGGTGTTGGCTATGGTTACGGTGTGCTGATTTGCGGTAGCTTCACCACGGCTGGCGATGCACGTCTCATGCTGGAAGAGAAAGTCAATCCCGATTTGAAGAAGCCGAAGTCGGAACGTGTCTTCCAGGAGGCTGTTGAGCCGGAACCGCGTAAGGGACAGGACGAGGCGGATCTCGATTTCGAATCTGACGCCAATCCTGATTTCGATATCAACGATTTCGGCAGTGTCGGTCCAGATCTTGCTGAAGATGAAGATACTGACGTTTCCGAAGATGCTGCCAATACTGAACATGCGGATGATGCATCTTCCGATGACGTGCGGTAATCGCATATATGCATGGCGATGATGGATCGTCGGTTGTTGTCGACGATCCATCGATACAACAATCTGTGATGCAATACAAAGGGGGATGCAGCGATATTGATTCGATGCATCCCCCTTTGCGCGATATTTTGCACTATTCGTCGTGAGGCGCGATTATTACTTGCGCAGTTTGCAACGCAGAGACTGCAGCAGCGTGAGCGAACGGTAGAATGCCCTCTTGACCGGAATATCGCGACCTGCGGAAATCTGTGCGATGCTCTCGGAGAATTTCGTCTTGAATCCGTTCAAACTCTTCAATGAAGGCGCGAAATCGTTGCCGATGCCCATTAAATCAAGCACTGTGCAACCTTGCTCTCCAAGCGCGCAGCATATAACGTAAATCAGCTTGTCGGGAACATGCTGGCTCATGATTTCCGTGCGCATGCACGCATAGTAGTAGACCGCGTGATCGCCGTTGATGGTGACGATGGACCATGCCACAACCTTGCCGTCGATACGTGCCGCGAATACGCGAGCATGATCAGGACCAAGATTGCTGATCATATCGACGTAGTCGCTCATCGGGGCGGGGGAGAATCCGTCACGGTTGGCGGTATCGACCATGACCTCGTAGTATTCGGAGAAATCAGCCATCGCCTGCGCGGTCTCATCGGCGCAAGCGGCAGGACTCTCCCTCAACGCCTTACGTACGTCGCGGCGGCCACGCTTCTTCATGCGTGCAAGAACCGCCTCATCACCACCGGTGATGTCCACATACACGGTCTCGTTGTAAGGAACGGTGGAAAGCACCGGGAACGAGCCTTCGAAATCCCACAAGTCGATACGCAGGAACACAACGTTTTTATCGCGTTTGCGTACGTCCTCAACAAGCAGGTCACGAACCTGCTTTTCCAGCTGTGCGGAAGGCTTGTCAAGCCAAGCCGGACCATGAACGGACCTCAAATAGTGGTAGCCATGGGTTTCGTAATCGATGAATGCGATGAATGCGATTGGCGCGCCGTCCTGCTTCACCACATACGCACCCCACGGCGTACGTCCGTCAATGGTGTTCTGATATTTGGCCCACACTGCGGTCTGTTCGATGGGCAGGGTAAGACCCGCCTGCACAGCCTGCTGTTCCATGGTGGCTGCGTCGGTGAATTCAAGAGTGATCATGATTGTTGGACTGTTCCTTATGGTTGGTGATTACTCGATGATGGTTGGCTGTTGCTGCAGGTCAGGCAAGCCCAAAAATACGTTTCACAATATGGTCGTCGCCTTCGAAGGGAATATGCTTGCCGTGGTCCTTGAACCAGCGTTCGTTGCCTTTGCCGATGATGAGGATGATATGGAGGCGGTTGGGACTCTTGCGGTCGATTGTTACGGTCGATTCCACTGCTTCCGTACGGTCGAGAATGATCCTCGCATCCAGATCAGGATTGGTGACACTGTCGAGCATGTCTTGGCAGACGTGTTCCACAGGCTCGTCATCCGTGTCTTCGAAGGTGAGAATCAGATGGTCGACGCGATTCTGAGCAGCCCTGACGATTTCTGATCTGCGATCATACGCTTTATTTCCTGCAGATCCAGTGATCAGCGTGACTTCAGGGTCGTCCTTGCCGTAGCGTTGGTCGACATAGTCAAGCAACGCCGTTACGGAAGCATAATTGTGCGCATAATCGACGATGGCGATGGTGTTCGACCTCGTATCGTGGAAATGCTCCATACGACCGGCGATACGTACCGGTTCCATATTGCGCAGCGCTTCCTTCGCGGCGGTTTCGTGGAAATCGAATCCAACGGCATGCGCAATGGCAATGGCCGCGGCGGCGTTCGCATAATTGAAGTCGCCATCCAATTGCAGGCTGAGCGAGCCGATCTGTTCACCTTCCACCGCAATGGCGAAACGGCTATGGTCTGTAAGTTCCGGCCATGCGGTCACATTCGCGGCCGATGCTTCGCCAAGAGCGAACGTGGTGACGGGAATATCGGCGATTGCAGCATCCTGACGAATAAGATCGGCGTGTGCGCATACCATGCCGAGAACCAAGGAACGGCAATTCTTTACGATCTGACGTTTGCAGTGGAAGTAATCCTCGAATGTCGGATGCTCGATGGGGCTGATGTGGTCCGGGCTGATATTGAGGAATGCGGCGGCGTCAAAAGTAAGTCCGAAAACGCGATCGACTTTGTACGCCTGCGACGAAACCTCCATAACCAGGTATTCCATGCCGTTATCAGCGGCTTCGCGCATCATACGGAACGCATCCATGGACTCCGGGGTGGTCAAATCGGACTCGACATAGGTATGTCCGTCAAGGCAATTGTCGACGGAGGAGAACAAAGCGCATTTGCCGACGGAGCAGCCGTTGAGCATGGCCTGGGTGAGGTAGGCGGTAGTGGTTTTTCCCTTGGTTCCGGTAATACCGATGACTTTCAGTTGGTTCTGCGGGTACCCATAAAATGCCGCGGACAGCAGACTCATGGCTTTGCGCGCGTCGTTCACGATGAGTCCCGGAGCTTTCGTCGCCGCGGAGAAGTCGTTTTCCGCAACGTATGCGGCAAGCCCACGATCATCGATGCCATTGAGATATTCCGCTTTGAAACGGCCTTTGCAGCATAGGAGCGTGTCAGATACGACCTGCCTGGTGTCGTAGGTGATTGAACCGAATGGCTTGTCGAATCCGTTGACGGTCTGCGCGTCAAGCGTCCAGGCGTCTCCTTGGATGATTTCACGCAGTAATCCATGCTCGCTGAGCAGACGTGCTGCTGATGCCAGAGTCAAAGCCATATCTCGTGTTCTCCCTGTTCTTCGGATACCGAACAGCCATTCTACCGTCAGCTATGTGCATGGCATGTGGAAGTCTGGGTGGTTACAATAAAGCTGTGACTGAAGTACGAACGGAAACTACGGTAGGTAAAAGGGCGCGTTTTGAAAAACTCGCCATGCCTGTGGTCGATGCGTTGTACCGGCAGGCGATGAAGCTTACCAACAATCCCGATGATGCCCAAGATTTGGTGCAGGATACTTTCGAACGGGGATTCAAGGCGTTCGACTCCTTTCAGGAGGGAACAAATTTCGCCGCGTGGATGACTACCATCGAGCGGAATGCCTATTTCAACCAGTATGCCAAAGCCAAACGCAGACCGCAGCGGGCTAACGATTCCACCGGTGAATATGACGATTGGGACATTTATTCGGCTTCGGAGCATTCCTCGGAAGAACTTAAATCCGCGGAACAGGAATATTTGGATGCCTATGCGCCCGAGGAAATCATGGCGGCGCTCGCCAAGCTTTCGCCGGAACGCCGCCAGGTGTTCATCGATGCTGCGATTGATGGCAAGTCATACCAGCAGGTGGCTGACGAACAGGGTGTGAAGATCGGCACGGTGATGAGTCGTCTCAATCGTGCGCGTACGCAGTTGAAACGAGAACTTGCCAACTATGCGAAGGAACGTGGCTATGCCACGGCAGGGAAGGACAGCGCATGAGTGAATCGATCGAACGGCATACCACCACTGTCACCACCAGCGAGGACGGCACTGTGACCCGGGTGACGCATACCAGTGTGCGCGTTAGCGCCTCCGGTGATTGTTTCGACCCCGAACGTTGCTGCGACGAGCGTGAACGGGCATTGATCGCGGCCATGCGTGCGTATCTGCGCCCGCAGCATGCCCCGCAGAGTCTGATCGACCGTCTTGAAGCTACGCTTGACCATTGCTGCGGAGAATAAGTCCGTGCATGTTCCCCTGGCAATGGGCTTGTGGCAGGCCTATTGCAGGCTGAAGAAGTATGAGAAAACCCCGCGAATCAATGTGATTCGGCGGGGTTTTCAATGCTCTGTAGCGTTATTCACGCTGGCAGGGATCAGGCGTTTGGGCGCTTGCCGTGATTGGCGGCCTTCTTACGACGATCCTTGCGCTTACGTCCGCGCATGCCCATGATTGGACTCCTTTACTTACGATTAATAAGCCTTCGGGATTATCGCACACGAACGAGACGTTTGCCAAATCCGGTGTTCGATAGGTGGCCGCTCAGGCTTATCCTCCGGTTTTTATATGACCAGAATCAGTCGGTGTAACCGATTGGATTACTTGATCACGTTCACTCGCATGTTCACTCGGCCATACCGAGGAATAGCGAGGTGCTGGTGGTTTCACCCGGCTTGATCACAATCAGCTCGTTGCCCGTGTTGAATGCGTTGGCATAGGCGGTCTGCGGCTCCACGGCAACGCCGGCGGGATGCTGGGATGCGGGGAACTTGGTGCCTGTGCATACCTGGAACGAGGTGATGGTTTCGTCGCCGCCGACGCGGACCTTCTTGCCATCGGCGCGGGTGAACACTGCCGTGACGGAACCGTCTTCGGCGTGCTCCAGATCGGTCCATGCGTCATCGAACGGCTGCTCGGTGAGCAGTGTGTCTTCGCGCAGGTCGTACTTGGTGCCGTCAACGGGCTCAGTACCGGTCGGAATAAGGTTTTCGTCCACGGTGACATGTGTGCGTGCCGGCAGTGTCAGGCTGCACTTGGCGTTGTGCTCGTCGATCTCGTCTCCATAGCCGTTAAGGCTGTTGGCGAGCCACGGGTGAATGGCCAAAGCCCACGGCGCGTTCGTGTCGCCATTGTTGTAGGCGCTGACGGTCAAGTGCATGCCGTCATCGGCGAGGCTGTAGGTGGCGGTGACATACAGGTCAAACGGGTAACCGACCATGTTGGGGGAGCGCCAGGCGAGGGTCACTGCGTCTTCGGCAAGAGAGATCAGCTTCCAGAACGAGCGGTAACCGTAGCCGTGGATGGCGGTGTTGCGGTCATGTTCGTCGATTGGCAGCGAATAGGTCTTGCCTTCGAACGTGTACTCGCCGCCCTCGATACGGTTCGGGAACGGAATGAGGATCTGGCCGTGGCAGCAGGTCACCAGATCATCAGGGCCAAGGGCGACGGTCAGATCTTCGCCCTTATAGGTCAGTTTGCGCATAGTGGCGCCAAGTTCGGTGATGACGGCTTCATAGTCGCCGTGGGAGATGGAGAATTGCTGTCCGGTACGGGCAGGCAGGTTAATGCAGGTCATAGTCACTCCATAGTGCCGTTGGATAGGTTCCGGTAACGGTAGCGTTACCGGCTAACACCACAGTTTACCTGTTTTATGCCGTATGACGATGCTGTTTCTTCGGCGTGCCGCCCATGTCTTAGTATTGATGAGGTTTTCACAAAGCAACGAAAGGCGGCCATCATGACCAAGCGCATCGTACTGGCGGATCCCCGTGGCTTTTGCGCGGGCGTCGACAGGGCGATTCTGACTGTGCAGACGATTCTCAAGGCTGCCAATCCACCTCGGACTGACGATCTGCCGCCGGTGTATGTGCGTCGCCAGATTGTGCACAACAAGCATGTTGTCGAAGAACTGTCGGCTCAGGGTGCAGTATTCGTGCAGGAATTGGCTGAGATTCCCGATTCCGCAGCTTCCGCAGGAATTCCGATTGTCTTCTCTGCGCACGGCGTGTCTCCTGCGGTGAAGGCTGAGGCTGCGGCTCGGGGCATGCATGTTGTTGACGCCACATGCCCTTTGGTGAGCAAGGTGCATCGTGAGGTGTTGCGTTTCGTCAAAGAAGGCTACGAAATCATCTACATCGGGCATAAGGGTCATGATGAGGCCGTTGGCGTGGTCGGCGAATCTCCGGAACATGTGCATCTGATTGAGCATGAGTCGGATGTCGATTCGCTGGATTTTTCTTCGGATACGAAGTTGGTGCTACTTTCGCAGACCACGCTGAGCGTGGATGAGACGGCAGGCACTATCGCCGCGTTGAAGGAGCGTTTCCCATGGCTTGAGATGCCTCCGAATTCCGACATCTGCTATGCCACGTCGAATCGTCAGGCTGCGGTCAAACTCGTTGCCGAGCAGTCGGATTGCGTGGTGATTGTCGGTTCGGCGAATTCGTCAAATTCCGTACGCTTGACGGAAGTTGCGCAGGAGGGGCTGAACACGCGTTTTGGCGGTGTACTGGATGGTGCTTGCGGAAAGGCTCACCGTGTGGATGATGCGTCCGAGCTTGATCCCACATGGTTCGAGGGTGTTGAATCCGTGGGAATATCGTCGGGCGCATCCGTACCTGACGAATTGGTGTCAGGTGTTATCGAATCGCTGCAAAGCCAAGGTTTCAATGATGTGACCACCATTGAAACCATCAAGGAAAACATGCATTTCGTGCTTCCCAGTGAACTTCGTAAGAAACCGGTCCGCTGATTAGGCTTTACGAGCGTCGAGTACTTTACCGAGTGCCGATAGGCGCGGCTACGCCGTCAAGCACTTTGAGCAGATCGTTGGGATTGATGCCGATCGAGAAGCCGCGTTTGCCTCCCGACAGCAGTATCTCGCTATATTGCAAAGCGCTTTCGTCGAGTACGGTTTTGTGATGTGTGCGTTGACCGAGCGGTGAGATGCCTCCAACCACATACCCGGATTCGCGCATGGCGACCTTTGGATCGGCCATGGAGGCTTTTTTGGCTCCGACCGCTGCGGCCAGCGCCTTCAGATCCATGTGTCCGCTTACAGGAACCACGCCTACCACGCGTTCGGAGCCGGTATCGGCCATAAGCGTTTTGAATACCTGATGCTCGTCAAAACCCAGTTTGGTGGCGGCCTCGACCCCATAGCCGTCATCCATATGGTCGTTTGAATGTGCGTATTCGTAAGTCTTGAATGGGATTCCCGCTTGTTCCAGTTGCACTGTTGCCGGTGTTGAACCGGCTCCCTTCTCATGCTTTTTCTTGCCCATGTTGCTTCTACTCTAAAACGTATTTGTATCGGTACGTATTTGCGTCGGTTAACAGAAGGGCTTCCGCCGTGAAGCGAAAGCCCTTGCACTAAGTTCTACTGAGAATCGTGCGGATTGTTCCGCTATTGATTCACTCGGAGATCTCAGCGAAGTACAGCAGGGTGCGCACCATGTTGCAGGTGAAGCCGTACTCGTTGTCGTACCAAGAAACGGTACGAGCCATGGTCACGCCGTCAACGGTGTTGACGTCGGTCTGGGTCGGATCGAACACGCCACCGTGGGTGTCGCCGATGATGTCGGAAGACACGATGCCATCCTCGTTGTAGCCGTAGAACTCGGTGGAGGAGAATGCGGCCTTGAATGCGGCGTTGATCTCGTCAGCGGTGACTTCCTTGTTCAGAACGGTGGTCAGCTCGGTGACGGAGCCATCCGGAACCTGGATACGCTGGGCGTGACCCTGCAGCTTGCCGTTCACGGACGGAACGACCTTGCCGATGGCCTTGGCAGCGCCGGTGGAGTGAGGAATGGTGTTGATCGCGGCGGCGCGGTTGTTGCGAGCCTTCGGGAAGCGCGGGCCGTCGAGAATCATCTGGGTGCCGGTGTAGGCGTGGATGGTGGTCATGAAGCCAGCCTTGATGCCCCAGTTCTCGTCCAGCAGCTTGACCATAGCGGCCATGGAGTTGGTGGTGCAGGAGCCGGCGGACACGATCACATCGGAAGCCTTCAGGATGTTGTGGTTCACACCGAAGACGACGGTCGGGGTGGTCTCGTCCTTGGCCGGAGCGGAGATCAGGACCTTCTTGGCGCCAGCGTTGATGTGAGCCTGGGACTTCTCAGCGGAGGTGTAGAAGCCGGTGCACTCGAGCACGAACTCAACGCCATCGTTCTTGACCCACGGGATGTTGTTGGCATCCTTCTCGGCGTAAACCTTGTATTCCTTGCCATCAACCACGATGGAGTCTTCGGTGGAGGTGACCTCAACCGGGGTGCCATCGTCATGACGGAAGGTGCCGTGGGTGCTGTCGTACTTCAGCAGGTAGGCCAGCATGGACGGGGTGGTCAGATCGTTGATTGCAGCGACCTCAATGTCACCGGCCTGGCCGCCACGAGCCTGCAGCTCGAAGATGCGGCGGAAAGCCAGACGACCGATACGACCAAAGCCGTTAATACCAATCTTAACTGTCATGTAATTCTCCCTTTAGGGTAGGCCACACGTGTGCTGGGCACACAGAAGCCATTGTTTACCAACGTCATCCACTTTAGTGCGTCACCTGTACTTAAGGCAACGCACTCGCACGTGTGTTTCAGAAAACGTCGTATTTTCTGTGAGCGCTCACGCTGCATGTGATTTCAGGCCGCGTTCGACAAGCGCAGACGAGATTTGGGTATCCAATGGGCCGAGATCACCCTTGAACGCATGATGCCAGGAGACCTGTGGCAGAGGCGCCTCGGCTGGGAATGTCACGATGAGCGTGCCTTGGGCGACCCCGACATGTGCGGGCAGGCCATGCCGGAACTCATTGCTGACCCCGTTAACCTTGGTGCTGGTCATGAGCGCGTCGCTTATCTCGTATTTCAAGCCTTTTTCGCAAACGCCGACGGAAGTGTTGGAATGCGAGAAGACGGAGATCATGCGACCCGGTTTGACATCGTTTGCTGCGAAGTTAAGATCCCCATCGCATATCGCCGTCACAATGGAATCATTGCCATGCAGAAAACCGATGGCGCCATGATTGGCGAGCAATGCCATCAATTGGATGTTGGATATCGTATGGTCGATTCGCCCTCCGAGCGCGCCGTAGATATGGAAAAGCCTCGCACCGTGAAACCATCCGATTTTGAGGGCGGATAACAGATCCGGATCATCTTTTTCCGGCGGCAGTTCGACGGTGCGCTCGTCTGGTGTGGGGCGTTTGCCCGTGATCGAATCGAAATCACCTACCACCACATCGGGCATTACGTCAAGGGCGCGGGCGTGATCGAGCCCGCCGTCCGCGGCGATGACGAACGAGCCAGCCGGAACTATTGGTGTTTCTCCGTAATATTCACCTGCCGCGAAAATCACACAGGTATCGAAATTATTTGTCATGCAAGGTCAGTGTAGTATGCTGTCCGGCGTTGTTGTAAGGTGCGCTGTAGCTGGTTGCAAATACGACACGCGGTAGTCGTGGTGTGTGGTATTATCTACAAGGCTTGAGAAATCAAGAAAGCGGGATATCCCCACCTGGAAGCCTTTCAGGGCCTCGGGTTCAGGCATAATGTCTTGTCACTGTGTTGAAACAGTGAAGTGGAGAGCGTGTCAACGTTCTTCGGCGTGCACTTTATAGGTGCGTTTGGCATGCCATGGACTTTTGAGACGTTGAAGAACTGCCAATCTGGGAACATTCCGTTGAATGGAACATGAGGATTGGAGTCATCATCAGCGACGAACCACGCATTAACGACGAGATTCGCGTCTCCCAGGTGCGTCTGATCGGCCCGAACGGCGAGCAGGTGGGAGTCATCGCGACTTCCGTCGCACTGAACCTGGCAAAGGAAGCGAACCTCGATCTCGTCGAGGTGGCGCCCAACGCGAAGCCTCCGGTTGCCAAGCTCATCGATTACGGCAAGTATAAGTACAACGAGAAGATCAAGGCTCGCGAGGCACGTCGTAACCAGAGCACTGCGGAAATCAAGGAAATTCGCTTCCGTCTGAAGATCGACGACCACGACTTCGAAGTCAAGAAGGGCCATGTTGTGCGCTTCCTGAATGGCGGAGACAAGGTCAAGGTCACCATCATGCTGCGCGGTCGCGAGCAGTCCCGTCCAATTGGTGGCGTCGAGCTGCTGCAGCGTCTTGCTGGCGAAGTGGAGGAATACGGCACTGTCGAATTTGCTCCGAAGCAGGAGGGCCGCAACATCATCATGACGCTCGCGCCGAAGGGCAAGAAGGTTCACACCCAGTCCGAGCAGCGTCGTCGTGGTGATCAGTCCCGTGCCGAACGTCAGGCTCGTCAGGCTGCACGCTTGGCGGCCAAGCAGGAAGCCCAGGCTCAGGCAGCGGCCGAAGCCAAGGCCGCAGTGACGTCCGACAAACCGAAGACTTCCGAAACGAAGTAACAAACAAGGAGGGCAGCAATGCCGAAGATGAAAACTAATTCCGCCGCTTCCAAGCGCGTCCGCGTGACCGGTTCCGGCAAGCTGATGCACGCTGGCTCCGCAATGCGCCACAACCTCGAGCACAAGTCCGCTCGTAAGCGTCGCGCACTGAAGGCCGACGGCGTTCTGGCTACTTCCCAGAGCAAGAACATGAAGAAGCTGCTCGGTCGCTGAGCATAGCGAGAGCCAATAAGAAGACTTAATAGAAAGCTGAGGAATCAAATATGGCACGTGTCAAGCGCGCAGTAAACGCCCACAAGAAGCGTCGCGTCGTTCTCGAGAGGGCTTCCGGCTACCGTGGCCAGCGCTCCCGTCTGTACCGTAAGGCCAAGGAGCAGCTGCTTCACTCCTTTACCTACAACTTCCGCGACCGCAAGGCTCGCAAGGGCGACTTCCGCAAGCTGTGGATTCAGCGCATCAACGCTGCCGTCCGCGCAGAGGGCATCACTTACAACCGTTTCATCCAGGGCCTGCACCTCGCTGGCATCGAACTGGATCGTCGTGCTCTCGCCGAGCTGGCCATCTCCGATCCGGAGACCTTCAAGGCCATCGTCGAGCAGGCCAAGGCTGCTCTTCCGGCTGATGTGAACGCTCCGAAGGAAGCCTGAGCTTCTTCGCTGATCCAGCGTGACTGATGGGAACCCTCGCTCCAGCAATGGGCGGGGGTTCTTGTGTTGCATGTCAGGAACCATCTATCTCATAGCCATGGCAACGGCAGTATACGATGCGAACAGGCAACCTTCGGCGGAAGGAGGGTGATGAACGATTTCGAGCGGATGATCAGACAGTTTCTTGCACACATCGATGTTGAGAGAGGCTTGTCAAAAGCAACGGTGTCGGCATATGGCGCCGATCTGAAAAAATATCGGCAGTGGCTCGCCAATCGGGGGATTAATGACATTACGTCCGTGACGACACAGGATGTGGAGAACTACGTCGCTTTTCTTGACGAGTCCGGGGAATCCGCCCGAAGCAAGGCCCGCCGGTTGGCCAGCATCCACGCGTTCCATCGTTTCGCCGTGGACGAACATAGCGTCGCCGACGATGTATCCGCGCAGGTGAAGGCTCCCAAGGGTGCAAGTACTCTTCCTGATGTGCTGGCTATTGATGAGGTCGCCAGATTGTTGGAAGCGATTCCTGTTTCCCAGAACAGAGCTCATGGTGACGCTTCGTTGGAGGTCCCGGATGATCCTGTGATGCTTCGAGACAAGGCGTTGCTTGAATTCATGTATGCGACCGGCGCGCGAGTGTCGGAGGCGTGCGGGGCGAATCTTGATGACGTCGATACGGAATCCAGAATCGCCAGACTGATGGGCAAAGGTTCAAAACAACGTCTGGTTCCTGTCGGCAGCTACGCATGCGAGGCAATCAGCCGGTATGTGCGTTCGGGGCGTCCAATACTGGAGTCGAAGTCAAAAGGTCCTCAGGAGCGTCGCGCCCTGTTTCTCAACAAGCGCGGACGAAGATTGTCGAGACAGTCGGTTTGGGAGATCATCAGGGTTGCGGGGGAACGTGCGCACATCGACAAGCCGTTGCATCCTCATACGTTGCGTCATTCTTTCGCCACGCATCTTATCCAAGGCGGTGCTGACGTGCGTACCGTGCAGGAGCTGCTTGGGCATGCAAGCGTCACCACCACGCAGATATACACGCACGTCAGTCCCGAAAACCTGATTGAAACGTATCTGACGTCTCACCCCCGCGCCAGATGATGGTGTTGCTGCCGTTTTGAACGGCGGCAATGGACTAGCATGGATTACAGTGAAAGTTGACACAAGGATGTTGGTAAGGTAAACGGTATGCCTACGGATTTGCTTGGACGAGATTATGAGACGTTTCCTGCTCCGGAGCCGCTGCAGACGCACGGTCCGGCAAGGGTCATCGCCATGTGCAACCAGAAAGGTGGCGTTGGTAAGACAACCAGTTCAATTAATATCGCCGGTGCGTTGAGCCAGTACGGTCGTCGTGTGCTTATCGTCGATTTCGACCCGCAGGGTGCCGCCACGGTGGGATTGGGCATCAACGCCAATGCCGTGGAAGATACGGTGTACACCGCGCTGTTCAATCCGCGCATGGATGTACATACCGTGATTCAGCATACCGATTTCGAGAACCTTGACATCATGCCGTCCAATATCGATCTATCTGCCGCCGAAGTGCAGCTGGTCACCGAAGTTGGACGTGAACAGGTGCTGGCTGGCGTGTTGCGACAGGTCAAGGATGAGTATGACGTGATCATCATTGACTGCCAGCCTTCGTTGGGCTTGCTCACGGTGAATGCGCTGACCGCGGCGGATGGTGTGATCATTCCCGTGGCTGCCGAGTTCTTCGCGTTGCGTGGCGTGGCTTTGCTGATGCAATCCATAGAAAAGGTGCAGTCCCGTATCAATCCGAGTCTGGAAGTGTATGGAGTGCTCGTCACCATGTTCACGCATACTCTGCATTGCGATGAGGTGTTGCAGCGCATTTATGAGGCGTTCCAAGGCAAGGTCTTCCACTCGGTGATCTCGCGGTCTATCAAGTTGCCGGATTCAACGGTTGCCGCTGCGCCAATCACCATATATGCGCCGAATCACAAGACGGCGAAGGAATACCGTGAGGTTGCCCGGGAACTGATTTTCCAAGGCGTTATCGCATAAATGCTTAAGGCCCCCTTGTGGGGCCTTTTTCGTTAGCCGCATGTGCGCTGGATTTTAATGATTGATTGGTAGAACACCCAACTTATGGTCATGTTGACTATAAGTGATACACTGTAGTTTCGGAATAATTCGTATTGACGAGAATTTGAGAGAGCGGGGTCGCGATGATCATGGGAAATGTCTCGGAACGGCGCAAACAGCCGCCGCAGGTGGGCGTTTCCGTGGTTATTCTCGCTTTAGGGCCGGTCCAAAGATCCGGGAATGAAAATGGGACGGACAACGCTCCGGACGGTATGGGGTCCATGCTGTGGATGCCGCTGGTCAAGCGTGTGCGCCAACCGTTTCTTGGACAATGGGCGCTTCCAGGAGGCGGTCTGCGCGCAGACCATTCGTTGGAGCAGTCCGCGTATGCCGCACTGGAATCGACCACGTCGCTTCATCCGAGATATCTCGAGCAGCTGTATACGTTTGGCGATCCGGCACGTTCGCATGGCGGGCTGCCGATGGTATCCATCGTGTACTGGGCGCTGGTCGGAGGAGCGGATGCGCAAACGGAACCTATCGAAGGCAACAACGTCAAATGGTTTCCCGTCGATAATCTGCCGGAACTTGCTTTCGACCATCGTGCCATCATCGACTACACCTTAAGCCGACTACGGGGGAAAATCGAATATCCCCAGGTCGTCACGCGTCTGGTCGGTGAACGATTCACGCTGAGCCAACTGCACGACGTATATGAAGCCGTAACGGGCGAAGCCATCGATTTGGCGAATTTTCGCCGGAAAATGCTCTCATCGGGCCAGTTGGAGGATACCGGCGAAAAACTGCGCGTCGGGCGCAACCGTCCGGCCGCCGTATACCGGTACGTGCAAAGCGCGTTGCGACAATCTTCATCATGGGATTACAGCATCAATCAGTCTAATCACGGAAGCCATGCAACCGGCAACGACGTGCTCGCCACGCTGACAACCGTCTGAAACCGCTTCAACAGCAACGGTTCAAACAATCGCAAGACATCCATCATCCAATAACAGACGATAAAAACAAACTACAATGAAGGGAAGGCGCGGTATGGCCGCTACTCTGTCATCGTCATCCGTAGACGAAATCATCGCCCGACTGGGCGCGCAAAGCACATGCGATGCCGGACTGACACAGGATCCGTGGCATTTCGACACCACCCAGCCGAGCTACGGCCCGGGCGCATCCATGTTCGACCCGCTGCCGAACAACGCACCCCGCCAGCAGGTGCTGCCGCAGGAATACCGTGACGCCTCCGATGAGGAACTGCAGGAACGTATCAAGGCCGCCAAGGCGCGTCTCGGCAATAAGCTGCTCATCCTTGGTCACTTCTACCAGCGTGACGAAATCATCGTGCACGCCGACTTTGTGGGTGATTCCTTCCAGCTCGCCAAGAACGCCACCGAACGTCCCGACGCCGACCACATCGTATTCTGCGGCGTGCATTTCATGGCTGAAACCGCCGATATCCTGTCCACGCCCGAACAGACCGTGACACTGCCGAACCTGTCCGCAGGCTGCTCGATGGCCGACATGGCGAACATCGACCAGGTTGAGGACTGCTGGGAACAGCTCGGCGAAATCTGCGGCACCAATCCGGATGCCGACGGCAAGCAGCAGATCGTGCCGGTCACATATATGAACTCCTCCGCGGCGCTGAAAGCATTCTGCGGACGCCACGGCGGCATCGTCTGCACATCATCCAATGCGCATGCCGTGCTTGAATGGGCATTCGCCCGCGGCAAGCGCGTGCTGTTCTTCCCGGACCAGCACCTTGGCCGCAATACCGCTCTCGCCATGGGTATGAGCCTTGACCAGATGCCAGTGTGGAATCCGTACAAGCCTGCCGGTGGTGCCGAAGACCCGTCTGTGTACGCCGACGCGAAGATGATCCTGTGGAAAGGCTTCTGTTCTGTGCACCAGCGCTTCACCGTCGACCAAATCGAGCGTGCACGCAAGGCGTATCCGGGCGTCAAGGTCATCGTGCATCCCGAATGCTCGATGGACGTCGTCAACGCGGCGGATGGCACCGGCTCTACCGCGTACATCGTCAAAGAGATCGCCAACGCGCCGGCTGGTTCGGCCGTCGCAGTCGGCACGGAAATCAACCTCGTCAACCGTCTTGCCGCGCAGTATCCGGACAAGACCGTGTTCTGCCTCGATCCGGTGGTCTGCCCATGCTCCACGATGTACCGCATTCACCCCGCATATCTGGCGTGGGCGTTGGAGAACATCGAGCAAGGCAATATCGTTAACCGCATCACCGTGGACGAGGACACCGCGCGTGACGCCAAAATCGCATTGCAGCGCATGCTGGAGGTACACCCATGATCGTCGTAGTCGGAGCGGGTATCGCCGGACTGTGCGCGGCGCTCGCGGCAGCCGGAGATAGCCGTCTTGGCAGCGAAGGACTGGCCACCGGCGGACACGCGTCGATTCCGGAAAATGGCACATACCGACCGCAGGAAGTGCTGCTGGTATGCAAGGATAAGTTCGTCGAATCGAACACATACCACGCTCAAGGCGGTGTGGCCACTGCGATTTTCAATGACGATTCGCCTGCGTTGCATGCGACCGACACTATGGCTGCCGGTCATGGGTTGTGCGATCGCACCGCAGTCGACATTCTGACCGACGAGGGCGCGCGTCGCGTACGTGAGCTTATCGGCGATGGTTGGCACGTGGATCGCGACGGCGAAGGACATGTGCTGCGTGGGCTCGAAGCCGCGCATTGCCGTTCCCGCGTGGTGCACGCTGGGGGAGATGCCACCGGAAAGGTCTTGGAACTCGACGTCTCCGTCATGGTGCGGGAGAATCCGAATATCACCGTGCTGGAACATGCGTTCCTGAACGATGTGCTGGTGCGTGACGGTCATGTCGCCGGCGTGCGTCTGGCGGTTCGTGACGCTCAAGACGGTGTTGAGACACGTGTCGTCGATACGGACCGTGTGGTTCTTGCCACCGGTGGCGCGGGACGGTTGTTCCCGTACACCACGAATCCTGCGGTGGCGACCGGCGACGGCCTGGCCGCTGCGATTCGTGCAGGGGCGCAGGTAGCCGACCTGGAGTTCTACCAGTTCCATCCCACGGCTTTGGCTATCGGCGAGCATTTCCTCGTCTCCGAAGCTGTGCGCGGCGAAGGCGCGGTACTGCTCGACGAACATGGGCACCGTTTCATGACCGACATCGACCCCAAGGCGGAACTCGCACCGCGCGACGTGGTGGCGCGAGCCAACTTCCGTACCATGCAGGCGCAAGGCGGTAAGCCGATCATGCTCGACGTTTCACCCATGGGCAAAGAGAACCCTGATCTGGCGGAATTCCTACGCCACAGGTTCCCAACCATCGACGCCTACACGCGTTCGCTCGGCTTCGATTGGAGCAAGGAACCCATTCCCGTGGCTCCCGCGGCCCACTACTGGATGGGCGGCATCCGCACTGACCTGTTCGGACGAGCCAGCATCCCCGGCCTCTATGCGGCCGGCGAATGCGCCAGAACTGGTGTGCAGGGTGCCAATCGTCTCGCATCGAACTCGCTGCTTGAAGGCATGGTTTACGGATATCGCGCCGGCCTTGCCGCTGCGAATGACACCGACGGTACCGTTTGGCAGCCGCAGGACTTCGACAACAGCGCGATCGAAAACATGCCGGTCTGCCAGCAGCCGATGCTGCTGCATATGCCGGATGCCACAACGCAGCCGAATGTTGCGCAATCGCTGGTATGGGACCGTGCACGAATTGAAGACGTGATGTGGAAGCACGTCGGCGTGATCCGCGACGGTGACAGCTTGTCCCAAGGCGTACGTGAACTTGGTGAAGCGCTCTCCATGGCGAATGCGGCGGACAGCGCGGATATGTCGAAAACCATCGCCCAACCGACAACATATGCGGAACGAATCATCATGTGGGAAAACCGCAACCTGCTTACCGTGGGATACGTTGCGGCGGTTGCGGCAAGCAACCGTTGCGAATCGCGCGGCGCGCACACAAGGCAGGATTATCCGACCAACAATCCGACAATCGCGCATTCCATCGCGTACCAGATGTCATAACTGCTGTGCGACAAGAGACAGCGGAAAGGACCATAAATGCTGACCCGTCAGGTCATTCGCACGGCCGTCGAAGCCGCGCTTGAGGAAGATGCACCCAACGGTGACATCACCTGCGAAACCACCATTCCCGCCGAAGCCCACGGCACCGCAAGACTCGTGTCCAGACAGGAAGGTGTGATGAGCGGCATCGCCGTGTTCGAAGCGGCATTCGCCGCGCAGAACCCTACGATCCGTGTGCTCGCCACCATCAAAGATGGCGAACGTTTCGAAGCTGGACAGACGCTTGCCGAAGTCGAAGGCCCTGTGCGCGACCTACTCGCGGCGGAACGTGTGGCGCTGAACTTCACGCAACGTATGTGCGGCATTGCCACCATGACAGCGGCCTTCGTCAAAGCGGCGGACGAAGCCGTAGAAACTACGGACTATCGAACACCGCGCACCTATGCGTGCACCCGTATCGTGGACACGCGCAAGACGACTCCGGGACTGCGTCCGTTCGAAAAGTATGCCGTCACCTGCGGTGGCGGACATAATCATCGCTACGGATTGTCCGATGCCGTCATGGTCAAAGACAACCATCTCGCGGCGCTCGCCGAACAAGGCATCGACATGGCCGGGGCGATTTGCCACATCCGCGAACAAGTGGGACATACCACGCATGTCGAAGTGGAAGTAGACCGTTTGGAGCAGATCAAAGCCGCGCTTGAAGGCGGCGCCGATACCATCATGCTTGACAATTTCTCCTTGGAAGACACACGCAAGGGAGTTGACCTTATCGCAGGCAACGCCATTGTGGAAGCCAGCGGTAACATGACGCTGGAACGTATACCGCAGGTGGCCGCCACCGGTGTGGACGTGATTTCCGTCGGCGCGCTCACCCACAGCGTGAGCAGCATCGACCTTGGACTGGATTGGAACTGAAGAAGCGCAGGGAGGACTGATGGAACACCTGTATCTGGACGCCGCCTCCACAGAGCCGGTCGGCGGCAACGTCATCAGCGTGATGATGCCGTTTCTGACCGAAGCGTACGCGAATCCGATGAGCGTGCACAGCGCGGGCAAAACCGCCGCACGCGCCCTCGAAGCTGCACGCGGGTCTATCGCAGCCGATTTGGGCGCGCGTCCGGATGACGTGATCTTTACTTCAGGCGGCACCGAAGCGGATAATCTTGCGATTAAAGGCATTGCGATGGCCCGCATACGTTTGCTGCGCGAAGCGTATGGCGAGCAGGTGCGTCCGCGTGTCATTGTGTCGTCGATCGAACATCCGGCGGTGTTGGAATCGGCCCGTTGGATGGAACGCTGGTTCGGTTGCGAAGTGGTGGAGATTCCCGTCGACCATCAAGCGCATATCGATTTGGACGCGTTGAGGGCCGAATTGGCTCAGGGTGATCTTGGCAGCAGCTCCGACAGCGTTTCCGGAACGTCCGGAAAACCTTGTAACTGCACGCTGCTGGTATCGACGATGCTTGCCAATAACGAAGTGGGCACAGTGGAGCCCGTCGATGAAATAGCACGCATCGCACACGAACATGGCGTGCCACTGCATGTGGACGCGGTGCAGGCGGCGGGACTCATCCCCATCCGTATGCGCGAATGGGATGTGGATGCGTTGAGCTTGTCCGGACACAAATTCGGCACACCGAAGGGACTGGGGGCACTGCTGCTACGTTCCCGAGTGCCTGTCGAGCCGCTGATGAGCGGCGGTGGGCAGGAACGCTCCCTACGATCAGGCACGCAGAATGTCGCCGGTGCGGTCGCATTGGCCGTTGCGTTGCGTGACTCGAACACACGAATGCATGAGATTGGACGTGCGCTGGTGGCTTCCCGGGATCGTCTGATCGACGCGGTGCTGCGTGTGGAGCCCAGAGCACAGCTTACGGGGGATTCACAACGACGGCTTCCGGGACATGCGTCGTTCGTTTTCCCGGGACTTTCCGGAGAAGCTTTGCTGGTTGATTTGGACGCTCGGGGCATCGCTTGCTCGTCCGGCTCGGCCTGTGCTGTCGGCCGTCACGAAGCGCCCGGCACATTGTTGGCGATGGGATATGATCCGATAGTGGCAAAATCAGCCATTCGCATGACCTTCCGTGAGCCGCTCACACCGGAGCAGATCAACCAGATCGCCTCGGTAGTGGAGGAATCCTGCAACTCATTGCGTGGGGCTTCGACAGTCAGCGATCCGTCGATTAACATCCAAGCGCAACAGGCGCTCGCCTGAATGTGGCGCCGGCGGAGGTGTCGCAACGCTTCGCTAATATTGGTTCGGTTTGTGTGTAAGTACGATTTTTCAAGTACCGACAGCATGTACGTACCGAACGTTTACGCAAGAGAACAGCAATACTAAGAGAGGTTTCGATGGCGGTTCGCGGCGATATTCGAAATGTAGCGATTGTGGCACACGTCGATCATGGCAAGACCACGCTGGTCAATGCCATGCTGGCACAGTCCCACGTGTTCAACGAGCGTGAGGAAGTCCCGGATCGTGTGATGGATTCCAACGATCTGGAGCGTGAGAAGGGCATCACCATTCTCGCCAAGAACACTGCTGTGCAGTACACCGGTCCGCTGGCCGCCAAGTACGGGCATCCGGAAGGCATCACCCTGAACATCATCGACACCCCTGGCCACGCCGATTTCGGTGGTGAGGTCGAGCGCGGTATCTCCATGGTGGACGGTGTTGTGCTCCTTGTCGACGCTTCCGAAGGTCCGCTGCCACAGACCCGCTTCGTGCTACGCAAGGCGCTGGAAGCTAAACTGCCGGTTATCCTGTGCGTGAATAAGACTGATCGCCCGGATGCCCGTATTGAAGAAGTCGTGGGTGAATCCTCTGACCTGTTGCTCGGCTTGGCCCAGGATGTTATCGAGGAAGGCATCGACCTCGATGAAGACGCACTGTTCGACCTTCCGGTCATCTACTGTGCGGCAAAGGCTGGTTATGCTTCCGAAAGCCAGCCGGAAAATGGCGGTCTGCCAGACAATGAAGATCTCGAACCGCTATTCGAGGCCATCATCAAGAACATTCCGGCTCCGGAATATGAGGAAGGCGCTCCTCTTCAGGCACACGTCGCCAACATCGATTCCTCCGACTTCCTTGGACGACTCGGCTTGGTGCGCATCTACAATGGCACCCTTGAAAAGGGTAAGACCTATGGACTGTCCCGTGTGGACGGTTCCATTGAAAACTTCCGTGTTTCCGAACTGTTGCGTACGCAGGGCCTTGAGCGTACTCCGGTTGATTCCGCAGGTCCTGGCGACATCGTCGCAGTTGCAGGTGTGAACGACATCATGATCGGCGAGACCATCGTCGACCCGTCTGATCCGCGTCCGTTGCCGCTGATTCACGTTGATGACCCGGCCATCTCCATGACTTTCGGCATCAATGATTCCCCGCTTGCAGGCACCGAAGGCAAAGACCACAAGCTTACCGCCCGCATGATCAAGGATCGTCTCGACCGCGAGCTCATCGGCAACGTGTCCATCAAGGTGCTGCCGACCGAGCGTCCGGATGCTTGGGAGGTTCAGGGTCGTGGTGAACTCGCGCTGGCCGTGCTTGCCGAGCAGATGCGTCGCGAAGGCTATGAGTTGACCGTCGGCCGTCCGCAGGTGGTCACCAAGACCATCGACGGCGTGATCAACGAGCCGATGGAAAACACCACCATCGACGTTCCGGAAGAGTACATGGGCACCGTCACTCAGCTGCTTGCTGATCGTAAGGGCCGTATGGAGAACATGACCAACCACGGCACCGGCTGGGTCCGTCTGCAGTTCACCGTGCCGTCCCGTGGCCTGATTGGCTTCCGTACCGCGTTGCTGTCCGCCACCCGCGGCACCGGCATCGCATCCTCCATCTCCGCCGGCTACGCTCCGTGGGCCGGTCAGATTGTAACGCGCCAGAACGGCTCCATGGTCTGCGATCGTAAGGGTATCGCCACCCCGTACGCCATGCAGCGTCTGCAGGCGCGCGGCAACTTCTTTGTTGAGCCGCAGTCTCCGGTGTACGAGGGCCAGGTCGTCGGCGTGAACAACAAGCCGGACGAGCTTGATGTGAACATCACATTGGCCAAGCATATGACCAATATGCGTTCCTCCACCGCAGACGTGCTCGAAACCCTGACTCCGCCGATCAAGATGAGCCTCGAAGAGTCCTTGGACTTCGCCAACGAGGACGAGTGTGTGGAAGTCACCCCGGAATCCATCCGCGTGCGCAAGATCATTCTCAGCCGTGAGGACTGGTATAAGTGGCGCGCCAAGCAGCGCCGACAGAACAACGCTCAAAATAACAAGTGATTTTTTACGTTGTTCTGTCGGCTTCGCAAGCACGGTGGTGTGCTTGCTCACTTCGCCTACGGTGAGCCCACTGGGCTCTCCGTTTGACGGCTCAGCAGAACAACGCTCAAAATAACAAGTGATTTTTCGCGTTGCTTTTACGAAAAGAGATACGTGTTCTCACGTATCTCTTTTTCTTTTCAGGTTAGCGAGAGATAGTAGAGATATGACGCAACAGATGAAGCAATCGCACGGTACGGATGAATCCAATCAACGGATGGTGGCTGATGTACGATTGATGCCATGGTCGTACCGGCTACCGATATGGGGACGATTCTTGGTCGATCTGGCTTCTGGAATCATAGTTGGCATGATAGGAACCATGGCTCACCGTATGGGTGCATCAGTGAACATTCCCTACGGATTACTGATCGCCTATCTCATGGTAATCATCTCAACATGGTCCGCTCGATCGCGTGACGGCGTTTCAGGCCTCGCATTGCATCTGATTGGTTCTTCCCTGGCGGTCTGGACGGTGATGGCTGGGTATGGTCCTGGCGGAGATGCCATGATTCCCGTTGGATTCGGCGGAGACGATTCCATGCCGTTCTTCAGTGAGCAAGCGGGATATTTTTGGTTATATGGAGTCGTGCTCATTCCGATTGTGATGCTGGTATTACCGAAATGTTGGTTCGTCACGCCTCCGCGCAAGAAAACGCATGATGATGCGTTTGTTGTCTACCCCCCCCAAAAAAAACGAGAGGGCCCGAAACGTCTGACAGCGCCCAGCCAGTGAAATGATTAGCAGCTGATTCCATGTCAATGAGATAAGGTGCATGGAAACACCAAGAAAAGAAATGGGGTTGAATGAGCGCACGCAAGCTGTTCTATCTGGGGCCGCAAGGCACCTTCACCCATCAGGCCGCGGTCAATGCATCGCAGGAGCTGGACCATCTCGAACCTGAAGGGTTCGAATTGGTGGCTTTGGACGATGTGCCGCAGATTCTCGAAGCCGTGCAGCAGGGGGAGGGCTGGGGCGTCGTGGCATGGGAAAACAATGTCGAAGGCTACGTGGTACCGAATTTGGACGCGCTGATCGACGCCAAAGACCTGGCCGGATTCGCACGCGTGGGCGTCGACGTTACTTTTGACGCGTACGTGCGTGCGGAATCCGATCCGAAAGATGCCACCGTAGCCACCGCGCATTCACACGGACTCGCGCAATGCAAACGTTTTATCGCGGAACATCGTTTGCGGCCGGTTCCAGCACCATCCAATGCCGCCGCATGCCGAGACATTACAGCGAACGAAATAGCCCTTGGGCCAAGCATCTGCGGCGAACTTTACAACGTCACATGCATCGGCACCGCCGTGCAGGATTATCAAGGCGCGCAAACTGATTTCCTTGTGCTCGCCCCGCGCAAGGAAGCAGAGAAACTGTTGGAACAGCCACGTTCCCAATCCGGTATGGAATACGAGTCCGTGTTGACGCTTATCCCGCTCGTCACCGGCCCTGGCGTACTTGCGAACCTGCTGGACGTATTCCGCGACGCAGGACTCAACATGACAAGCTTCATCTCACGGCCAATCAAAGGACGTACAGGCACCTACAGTTTTATCGCGACGCTTGATGCGGCGCCGTGGGAACAACGTTTCCACGATGCTCTGGTCGAAATCGCAGAACATGGCGACTGGGCCAAAACTCTGGCCGTATATCCGCGTAGAGAACGCCCTAATCCTCCAGTCACCTCATGGATGCTGCCTCAGGGAGGCGTACGTCTTGACGAACGGCATCTGCCAGACGATTGGCAGAACAGTGAAACGGTCAAAAAGGAGCTGATGTGGTGAAGCAACGTATCGCAATCGTGGGTCTCGGACTTATTGGAGGGTCTCTGGCACGCAGGCTCGTCAATGCGGGCTGTGAGGTCGTCGCATGGAACCATAACGATCGGCCATATGAAACCGCGGAGGCGGACGGCATACGATGCGTGCCCACGCTGGCTGTGCTTGCCGATGCAAAGCCTGACGTGCTCGTGCTATGCAATCCGCTTAAAGCCATGCCTCAAATTCTGAGTGCACTCAAACCGCTGATCGATCCAAGCGTCACCACGCTCACCGATGTAGGCAGCGTCAAAGAAATGGTTAGGGAGCAGGTCAGGGCCGTAGGGTTGGAACACTGCTATGTAGGGGCGCACCCCATGGCCGGCAATGAGCTATCCGGGTGGGAATCGTCGGATCCAACGCTTTACGACGGTGCTCTTTGGGCCATTACCGTGGGTGAAAACACTGAATATCAGCGTTTCCGCGCCGTTGCGACAATGATCGTCGACCATTGCGCGAATCGTCTCATCGTGCTCGACGATACGACCCACGATCGTTGCGCGGCACTGATCTCTCACATGCCACACGTCATTTCCACGGCCATGATCAACGAGCTGGTGGCCAATCCCAATCGAAACATCGCGGCAGCGCTCGCCGCCGGCTCGTGGCGAGACATGACCCGTGTTGCGCTGACCGATCCGGACCGTACCCGTGCAATGGTGGAAGAGGATGCGGCCAATGTTGAAGCGTTATTGCGCAACATGGCCAATCGCTTGACGCTTATGGCCAATGTGCTGCATGGCATGACCGCGCAGCAGGGTGCGCCCACTGCGGGCGATGATAAGGAAATGGCGCGTTTCTTCGTACAGGGGCAGCCATTCCGTGAATACAAGGCTCTCACCAAAGAGCCTGATTTCGCAGAACATTGCGAAACGATCGAACTGGCAATTCCCGAGACCGGTTGGCAGCAGATGCTTCTGGAATCGGCGCGTAGGGGAGAGCATATTGTGCGATTCGACGGCTACCGTCAAGCTATGGCACAGGTGCGTTCCTCAGTGTGACGCGTTATAGGCGCGGCCTTGTCATGGAACGTTCCGGAACCGGTTTGACGGTGACGATGGTGTCGGCGGGAATACTGACACGTTGCTCCGGGCGCGAACCGTTAGCTGCCGCATCGCGCGTCATTTCTAATGTCTGCCCGTCCCAAGAACGTACGTGACCGACATAATCTCGGAATTTCATGCGCTGGTCCTTTGGATCGACACCTTCGCAGGTGCGCACCACAATGCGTGCACCTGCTGGAATTTCGTTTGGAATCGGCATAATCTCCCCCTCGAATAGACGATTATTGACGGATTCGCTGAGCGAACGCCATTGGACATCATAGTTGGTCTCCTTTCAAGTTGTGCCGGAATTTCGGTTTCTATCGGAGAATGGACACATAATGGAGAGAAATTCATGGATTTGGGCTTGCTATTGAGCTCGGGAAAGGCTGATCGGCATGCTGTTCGATGAGAGTGTAGAGGCATTCGACACATATCTGAAAGCCAACCGTGGATTGAGCGAAAACACACGGAAGGCATACCGAGGCGATGTCGAAGAATGTCTGCTTGCCTTGGAACGGCTTGGATGCAGGAACCTTAACGAGGTGACCATCGAAGATCTTCGCATGTGGATGGCGGAATCATCGAAGAAACATGCGAAAAGCAGCATGGCCCGAAAAACCGTGGCGGTACGTGGTTTTTTCGCGTGGACGCATGAGCATGGCGTGACGACGACGGATCCGGCTTGTGTGCTCATGACTCCGAAAATACCTGATACGTTGCCGGATGTGCTCAGCGAATCACAGGCCGAACAGCTGATGGAACGCGTGGACGAGGACAGTGAAACGTCTCAGCCGAAGGAACGGACAATGAAGCAGCGGGCCATTGAGCTGCGTGACGCTGCAATGCTGGAACTGTTGTATGCGACGGGCATGCGTGTGGCTGAACTGGTGGGACTCGATGTACCGGATGTGGTCTTTTCCAATCGGACGGTCAAAGTGACCGGCAAAGGCAACAAACAACGAGTCATGCCATTTGGCGCTCCGGCGCAAAAAGCGATACGTCGGTGGTTGGATGATGGGCGTCCCCTGTTGGTGGGGGAGCAGTCCGCAGCTGCGTTGTTTCTTGGGAGACAAGGCAAACGCATTGATCAGCGGATGGTACGTCGTGTGGTGCACGCATGCGCGCGTGATGCCGGCGTTCCCGACATTAGTCCTCATGCTCTGCGGCACAGTGCCGCTACGCATATGCTTGACGGGGGAGCGGATTTGCGTGAGGTGCAGGAGCTCCTGGGACATTCCTCGCTGAAGACCACGCAACGTTACACGCATGTATCCATAGAACAGTTGAAGGCCCGTTACGGACAGGCGTTTCCACGGGCATGACACGAATCGGCAAAGTACGCTGACAGCGAACAGATATGTCCGTATCCGTCCATACACACGATGCGGATAAGTTGTTCCGGCGATAAGAGGGAAAAACGGTTTGTTTTATCAGATGATGAGTTTTGATTGGACTATTTTGCATGGGCCTCCCTCGGATATGGAGTGGTTGTCCCTCAATCGAGTGATAATGAACCCACTATCAGAACGAAGACGGACGTTGATGCCACGGTATTGACGCCCGCCTTCTTTTTGAACAGGGTCTTACGGCTCTGGAAATAATGGATAAGGAGAATATGAATTCCATGAAGAAGAAAGCTCTGGCTTTCGCTGCGGCCGCATGCGCATTCGGCATGCTGCTCAGCGGTTGCGGCTCTTCCAACGGTGGCTCCACCGCTGACAAGGGTTCCAACGTCATCACCGCATACAATTCCGAACCGCAGAACCCGCTCATCCCGGGCAACACCAACGAGACCGGCGGCGGCATCCCGGTCGACCTGCTGTTCGCCCGTCTGGTTTCCTACGACACGAAGGGCAACGCGCAGAACGAAGTCGCCGAGTCCATCAAGTCCAATGACGACGGCACCCAGTTCGACATCAAGATCAAGAGCGGCTGGAAGTTCGCTGACGGCACCCCAGTGACCGCCGAATCCTTCACCAAGGCCTGGAGCTACGTCGCCAACGCCAAGAACGCGCAGAAGTGCTCCTCGTTCTTCTCCACCATCAAGGGCTTCGACAAGCTGCAGGACACCGACAACCTCAAGGGCGACGAGCAGCTCGAAGGCCTCAAGGTCGTCAACGACCACGAGTTCACCGTCGACCTGAACCAGCCTGACTCCGTGTTCGCCATCAAGGTCGGCTACAGCGCTTTCGCCCCGCTGCCGGAATCCTTCTACAAGGATCCGAAGGCCTTCGGCGAGAAGCCGGTCGGCAACGGCCCGTACAAGTTCAAGTCCTGGAGCCACAACAAGCAGATCGAACTCGTCAAGAACAACGCCTACAAGGGCAACGAAGTGGTGAAGAACGACGGTGTGACCCTCAAAATCTACACCGATGACGAGGCCGCATACGCCGACATCCAGGCCGGCAACCTCGACGTGATGAACACCGTTCCGACCTCCGCTTCCAAGACCTTCAAGTCCGACTCTTCTGTCCAGCCGTACAGCAAGGCCGGCTCCGTGAGCCAGACCTTCACCATCCCGGCATCTCTGGAACACTGGCAGACCAACACCGAGGAAGGCCAGCTCCGCCGTCAGGCGCTGTCCATGGCCATCGACCGCGGCGCCATCTGCAAGAAGGTGCTCAACGGTCTGGGCACCCCGGCCGTCGAATTCACCTCCCCGCTCACCCCGGGCTACTCCGACTCCCTCAAGGGCAGCGAGAACCTGAAGTACAACCCGAAGAAGGCCAAGGAACTGTGGGCCAAGGCCGAGGCCATCTCCCACTACGACGGCAAGCTCACCTTCGCCTACAACGCCGACGGCGGTGCGAAGTCGATCTACGACGCCGTGGTGAACTCCGTGAAGAACACCCTGGGCATCGACGTGGCCACCAACCCGATTCCTACCTTCCAGGAATTCCGTAACGACGTGACCAACCGCTCCATCAAGGGCGCCTTCCGCACCGGTTGGCAGCCAGACTACCCGTCCCCGGAGAACTACCTCTACCAGCTGTACTCCTCCGCGGCCGCCGACGGCAACGGTTCGAACGACGGCGACTACAAGAACGCCGAGTTCGACAAGCTGTGCTCCGAGGCCTCCGCCGCGAAGAACACCGATGAGGCCAACAAGATCTACCAGCAGGCTCAGGAGATTCTGCTCAAGGAGCTTCCTGCCTTCCCGCTGTACTACTCCAACGCCAACGGCGTGGCCGCGACCGGCGTGAAGGGCTTCGAGATGAATTGGCAGAACCTGCCGGTCTACAACGAGCTCACCAAGTGAGGCTGATGGCGGATTCCGATCCGTCATAGGATTCACTTCGCTGTGACAAGGGAAACAGGGTACACCCTGTTTCCCTTTTTCGTATTCCGTGCGCACGCTCCCTGCTGATGGATGCTTTCAGATAATTCGCCGAATGCATTCAGCATGTGCTGCGCTCATGGAACGCATATGCGGAGGTTTTTGGTTTCATCGACTGATTTTGTCTATTTTTTCCGGTTCTCCGCCAGCCGCGCGAGAGGATTTCGCAGCCGTTGAATGGCGGATTCTCAGGATTTCTTTAGTTTGGCGCAACATAAGTCTGCCGATGCGGTAGACTTACGGGGTATTTGATTCTGGTGAGGCCTCATTCGCAGGTCAGTACGGACTGGCGGCCAACCGGAATATGGAAAAGGAGCAACCAAAAATGGGCAAATATCTTCTGCGCCGCATTCTGCAGATGATTCCAGTGGTTCTCGGCACTACATTGTTGGTGTACGCTCTTGTCTTTGCTCTTCCGGGAGACCCGGTCAAGGCCATGTTCGGAGACAAGCCCGTCAATCACGCCGTCGAAATGCAGATTCGCGCCGAGTACAACCTCGACAAGCCATTCATCATCCAGTATCTCTTGTTCTTGAAGAACGCGTTGACGCTTGATTTCGGCCAGACATTCTCCGGCCAGTCGGTGCTTGGCGAGATCACGAGCGCATTCCCGGTCACCATCAGGCTCGGTCTGATGGCATTCGTGTTCGAAGCCATCTTCGGCGTGGTGTTCGGCGTGATCGCCGGCCTGAAGAAGGGCAAGTGGTACGATTCCCTGATTCTGATTGTCTCGTTGCTGCTGATTTCCGTGCCGACGTTCGTCACCGGCTTCCTCGGCCAGTATTTCCTCGGTGTGAAATGGCGCATCCTGCCGGTCACCGCAGGTGCCGATCCGGGATTCTTCGATCTGCTGATGCCGGCTATGGTGCTCGGTTCCGTTTCCATGGCCTATATCATCCGATTGTCGCGTTCCGAGATCTCCTCCAACATCTCCGAGGATTACGTGCGCACCGCACGCGCCAAGGGCATGAGCAACAAGTCCGTCATGCTACGCCATGTGCTGCGCAATTCGATGATTCCCGTCGTCACCTACCTCGGCCAGGATCTGGGCGCGCTGATGGGCGGCGCCATGATCACGGAACAGATCTTCAACATCCATGGCGTCGGTTTCCTGACCTACCAGAGCATCCTCAAGGGCGAAGCCAACGTCGTGGTCTCCGTCGTCACGTTGCTGACCCTGATCTTCGTGGTCTGCAACCTGTTGGTCGATCTGCTGTATGCCGCGCTTGATCCGCGCATCCGTTACGCGTGATAGGGAAGGAGTCGCAACTATCATGACTGATGAGAAAACAATGACCGCCCTTCCCGGGCAGGAACGCTACGTCGCCCCGATCGAGGAGACCCCGTTGCAGAGCGTCGACAACGTCGACGACTCCGTTCCCGCCACCAGCATGTGGGCCGATGCGTGGCGCACGCTGCGCAGAAACCCGCTGTTCATCATTTCCGGATTGTTGATCCTGTTCATCGTGTTCGTGGCGTTGTTCCCAGGCGTGTTCACCAAGCAGGATCCGAATTACTGCACGCTCGACAACTCCTTGGAGCCCGCCTCCGCGGGCCATCCGTTCGGATTCGACGTGCAGGGCTGCGACGTGTACACCCGCGTGATCTACGGCACGCGCACCTCGCTGAGCGTCGGCATCCTGTCCACGCTGTTGGTGGTGCTGGTCGGCACGCTGATCGGCGCCATCGCCGGCTTCTTCGGCGGCTGGGTGGATGCGATCCTGAGCCGCATCGTCGATATCTTCATGGCGTTGCCGATGCTGCTGGGCGCGATCGTCGTTCTGCAGATGTTCCGAACCAACGATTCCATCTGGAAGGTCGTTCTGGTCCTCGCCCTGTTCGGCTGGGTCGGCACCGCGCGCATCGCGCGAGGCGCCGTGCTGGAATCGAAGAATCTGGAATTCAACACCGCGTCCACCGCGTTGGGCTCGACGCCGATGCGCAACCTGTTCCGCCACATTCTGCCGAACTCCCTCGCGCCGATCATCGTTGTGGGCACCACATCCCTCGGCTCCTACATCGTCTCGGAGGCCACGCTGAGCTTCCTCGGCATCGGTCTGCCGACCACCACCGTCAGCTGGGGCGGCGACATCTCCAGCGCGCAGTCGATGCTCCGAACCGACCCGATGGTGCTGTTCTACCCGTCCGCCGCACTGGCCATCACCGTGCTGGCATTCATCATGATGGGTGACGCCGTCAAGGACGCGCTCGATCCGAAGAGCCGTACGGCCTGAGTGTAAGTGAAGGGATATTCGATGACTGAAATGAATACCGAGAACAATCTCGAGGCCATGCAGCGCGCCCACGAGCCGCTATTGGAGGTCAAGAACCTTCAGGTTGACTTCACCACCGATGAAGGCAAGGCCGTGCATGCCGTGCGCAACTCGTCCTTCAGCGTGTATCCTGGCCAGTGGGTGGCCATCGTCGGCGAATCCGGTTCCGGCAAGTCCACCTCCGCCATGGCCGTGCTTGGCCTGCTTCCGGGAACCGGCCATGTTGTCGGCGGCTCCATCAAGCTTGATGGACAGGAGATCTCCGGCTTCAAGCAGAAGGACTTCGACAAGCTCCGTGGCAACAAGATGGGTCTTGTCCCGCAGGATCCGATGAGCAACCTGAACCCGGTGTGGCGCATCGGCACCCAGGTCAAGGAAGCGTTGGTGGCCAACAACATGGACATCGACCACGAAAAGCGTTCCGAATTCGCCAAGGCTTTGGCCGGCGACGAAGTGGAGCTCAAGGGCAATGACGACGAGACCTTCCTCGGCTCCAAGGAACTGCCTGATCTGACCGCCGCAGCCAAGGAAGCTCTTGTCAAGATCGGCAAGAGCGGTGACGAACTTGACAAGATCATGGCCCGGTTCGCCGAGGAATGGGTTCCGGGATCCGAAACCCGCTGGCGTGTGGCTGATGGCCTGATCAAAGCCGGTGTGAAGGACGATGACGCATGGTACATCGCCAAGAAGTATGTGGTCGGCTCCACCATGGACGACCGCATCGCCGGTCTGCTGTCCGAGGCCGGCCTGCCTGACGCCGCCACCCGTGCCCGCCAGTTCCCGCACGAATTCTCCGGCGGCATGCGCCAGCGCGCGTTGATCGCCATCGGTCTGGCCTGCCGTCCGGAACTGCTCATCGCCGACGAGCCGACCTCCGCGCTCGACGTGACCGTGCAGAAGAAGATCCTCGACCATCTGCACATGCTGACCGATTCCCTGGGAACCGCGGTGCTGTTCATCACCCACGATCTCGGTCTGGCCGCGGAACGCGCCCAGCACATCGTGGTCATGTACAAGGGCCAGGTCGTGGAATCCGGTCCTTCCCTGGAAGTGCTGCAGCATCCGCAGCATCCATACGCCAAGCGTCTGGTCGCCGCGGCGCCGTCCTTGGCCTCTCAGCGCATTATCTCCGTCAAGGAGCATGGCGGCGATGCCACCGCGGTCATGGAACACGCGGTGAACGAGGATTCCCTGAAGAAGGGCGAAGCCATCATCACGGTGGACCACCTGACCAAGGAATTCAAGCTGCCGCGCAAGAAGGAGATGTTCAAGGCGGTCGACGATGTGAGCTTCTCCATCAAGAAGGGTACCACGCTGGCCATCGTCGGCGAATCCGGTTCCGGCAAGTCCACCGTGGCCAACATGGTGCTGAAGCTGCTCGAACCAACCGCCGGCACCGTCACCTATGACGGCAGGGACATCTCCGGCTTCAAAGGCAAGGAGCTGCTTGACTTCCGACGTCACGTGCAGCCGGTATTCCAGAACCCGTACGGATCGCTCGATCCCATGTACTCCATCTACCGGTCTATCGAGGAGCCGTTGCGCATCCACGGCATCGGAGACAAGAAGAGCCGTGCCAAGCGCGTGCGTGAACTCATCGACATGGTGGAACTGCCGGAATCGGTGATGAACCGTTACCCGAACGAGCTTTCCGGCGGCCAAAGGCAGCGCATCGCCATCGCGCGCGCCATGGCCCTCGACCCGGATGTGATCGTCTGCGACGAAGCCGTCTCCGCATTGGACGTGCTGGTGCAGGACCAGGTGCTTCGCCTGCTCAACGACCTGCAGGCGGAAAAGGGACTGAGCTACCTGTTCATCACCCATGATCTGGCGGTGGTACGCCAGATCGCCGACGAAGTCGTGGTGATGCAGCACGGTAAGCTGGTGGAACACGCCACCACCGACGAGGTCTTCGACCATCCGAAGAAGCAGTACACTCGCGATCTGCTGGACGCCATCCCGGGCGGCAAGCTGCAGCTCGGACTCGACTGATCGCGTCCGCCGTCTGGAAAACCTCCCTCCCTCCGAGGGAGGTTTTCTTGTATTCCGGCTACTCTAAGACGTTATGACGATCACAATCACGACTTCGAATGTGAATGGAATCCGCGCGGCGAAACGCAAAGGCATCGAGCAATGGGCTGCGAAAAACACGCCGGACGTATGGTGCATGCAGGAGGTACGTGCCCCCCAAAACGAAATCGATCCCATCTTCGACGAATTCGGTTTCGAATACGCGACCGCCGGACGCGTCGATGACCAAAGCGAACTCAATCGCATGAACGAAATCTGCCGTATCAAAGGGCGTGCCGGCGTCGGTTTACTGTCGACATTGCCTGTTGTCGAAAAGCGGTATGGTTTGCCGGGACTTGAGGAAGACGTCGATTCCGGACGCTGGATCGAAGCGGACGTGCAAACTCCGCAAGGCTATGTCATTACCGTGACCTGCGTGTATGTGCATGCGGGAAATACCGATGATCCGGAAAAAATGAAGCAGAAGTACCGTTTCCTCGACACCATGCTGGCACGCATGGAACAGTTGCGTGACGAGGCGGCACACGGCGGAAAACAAGCGGTGCTCTGCGGTGATTTCAACATCGCACACACGCCGCTCGACATCAAAAACGCCAAAGCCAACGAAACGCATGCCGGATTCCTTTCCGAGGAACGCGCCTATGTGGACAAATGGTTGGGAGAACTGGAATTTGTGGATGTGATGCGTGATCTCGCCGGAGATATCCAAGGGCCGTACACATGGTGGAGCCAGCGCGGTCGTGCATTCGACAACAATGTCGGCTGGAGAATCGACTATCAGTTCGCAACACCGGAACTGGCGGAAACGGCCTGCGGATTCGTGATCGATAAGGCTCCGACCTACGACCTGCGCTGGTCCGATCATGCGCCGCTCAGCATTATGTATGACATTTAAGCCATCTCTTACCGTGAACAGACTGGGAATTGGAATATCACGCTCCGATTCCCAGCTCATATTAAGCATGGGTGCTAGGCTTGTCACGGTTGCAACCGTTATGAAATGAGGAACATCATGGGATTGTTTGGATTCGGTAAGAAGAAGCATCAGAGCGAGGAAGCTCTTGAAGCGGCCGCCGAAGAAAACGAAGAGGCTGTTGACGCAGCTGAAAACGTTGACGAAGCTCAGGAAGTCGTGGCGCTTCCGGAGTCTTCCGCTGAATACGAGGGCCGCGGTGACGAGCGTGGTCCGTGGGATGTGGAAGATGAGAACGTTCCCGACTACGATGAGTACCTCGATATGGGATCGTATTATCTGCCGTTCCTGAGAGGCATTGAATTGCGCGTGAAGGCCAACCGTGCCACCCAGCAGGTTCTTGGCACCACCATCACCTACGGTTCCTCCAGCGTGGAGATTGAGGCATTCGCAGCCCCGAAGACGCTCGGATTGTGGGATGACGTTCGTGCCGACCTGATTGAAGCCAACAAGGACGCGAAGGAAGTCGAAGGCGTGTTCGGCACCGAACTGGCATTGCCGGTTACCGTCAAGGGCGGACGCAAGGTGCTTACCCGCATCGTAGGCGTCGACGGTCCGCGTTGGATGCTACGTGGCATCTTCTCCGGCAAGGCTGCCACCGATCCTGAGGGTGAGGAAGCAAAGGCATTGAACCAGTTCTTCGCCGATATTGTGGTGGAACGAGGCGATGATCCGTTGGCGCCGCGTGACCTTATTCCTATGCATCCGCCAGTCGCTCCAGCCGAACGCAAGGCGGCAAAGGCCGCTGCGGAAGAGGCTGAGCAGAAGACTGAGATTCCAGGCAAGCCGAAGGGTCCATTCGACTCCGACCAGCAGGTTGAGGTCAAGACCACGCTGTCTCGTGGACCGATGTTCTCTGAAGTGCGCTGAGCCACTTGAACCGATAGCTAATACGTATGGCTGAAACTGAAGCGAAAAAACGAACCGGTCTTGGTGCGCTTGCCGACGCCGGTAATACTGACGATTTTTCCGTGATCGACGCCATTGGCGGTCCGAGGGGCGTTATCGAATCGATACTGCCGGGCGTCGTGTTCGTGGTGTTGTTCATCATCACATCCAATTTGCAACTGACCATCGGCGTGTCCGCGGCGTTGGCCGTGCTGCAGGTGATCGTGCGCCTGTGCCAACGACAGTCCGTCATGGGATCGGTATCAGGCCTGCTGGCAGTAGGTATCTGCCTGATTTGGGCATGGAACAGTCACGAAGCTCGTAACTATTACATGTTCGGATTCCTTACCAACGCCTTTTACGTTGTTTTGCTGACGATTTCACTGCTGGCCCGAGTGCCTGGCTTAGGATTGGTCATCGAGTTCATCAGAACGCTACCGACCGAGCATTTTCGTGTCTGGCTTGCCGATTGGCGAGGTGACAAGGCGCTCAATCGTGCCTATACCATCATCACCGCGCTGTGGATTGGGGTGTTCTCGCTACGTCTGATCGTGCAGGTGCCGCTCTATCTCGGCAATCACGTTGGCTGGCTGGGAACGGCGCGTCTGCTGATGGGCATTCCGTTCTGGGCGCTCGCGATTTGGGCTTCGTATCTGATCGTGGCGACGCCAATGCACCGGCATAAGATGGTGCAGGAAACTTCTGAAGGCGATGCTGAGGTAGCACAAAACACCGAAACGAGGGAAGAGCACTGATGGAATCGACCATCCGCATTGAACGGTACGCCGACCAGGGCCGTTGCGTCGGTCATATTGACGGACGTGTTGTGTTCGTGCGATTTGCATTGCCTGGCGAACTGGTCCGTGTCGCATTGGACGAGCCGCATGATCGTGAGGACCGCTTCTGGACAGGCGAAGTGGTGGAAGTGCTCGAAGCGAGCGAAGACCGTACTGATCCAATATGGTCGTTGGCCGGCCCCCTTGCCATGGGCGGTGGTGTCGGCGGCGCTGACTTGGTGCATGTGTCGCTTGCCGGGCAACTGAAGTGGAAAGCCACGTCGGTGGCCGAACAGATGGCAAGACTTGGCCACGTCGACGTGGAAGTGCCCATTGAGCGTATGCCGGAAGACGATGCGGAGCAAGGTCTGCATTGGCGTACTCGCATCGAGATGATTGCTGATGTTGACGGGCGTCCGTCGATGCGCCGTCGGGGCACGCATGTGCGCGTTCCGATTGATACCATGCCGTTGGCCAGCCGTACGTTGCTGGAAGTGGCCGAACGTGAGCATGTGTGGGAAGGGAGCTTCGAACCAGGTTCCCAGATTCGTCTATCCGTTCCGGAACCTCGCGATAATGCGCCGATTTCAGACAATTACGCAGTGCTTGTGAACGGCGAGGTGGTTGCTGGAAGCCGTGAGCTCACGGAAAAGGTGACTGTTGCCGGCCATGAATTCGAATACAACGTGGATGCAGGCGGTTTCTGGCAAATGCATAGGCATGCGCCGATCGCTTTGACCAACCATGTGATTGATTTGGTACGAGGCGAGCTTGACGGTGCCAAATCCGCATGCCTGTGGGATTTGTATTCCGGTTCGGGTCTGTTCACGCTGCCGTTGGCCACGCTGACGGCGGAGCGCACTCGCATGTTGAGCGTCGAAGGCGGCAAAACCGCGGTAAGGAACGCGCAACGTAATTTGAGGCATATTCATCTGGGCAATGTCGATGCGCGTGTGGGCGATGTGGCGAAAACACTTGCCAACGTACGCAATGATCTCGCCAAGCCAGATGTGGTGGTGCTTGATCCACCTCGTGCCGGCGCTCGCGCGAAAGTGTGCAGGCAGATTGCCGAAGCCGAAGCGAAAAGCGCGGTCTATATCGCATGCGATCCGGCAAGCCTCGCCAGAGATACCGCCACTCTCGTGTCACTTGGCTACGAATTGGCGGATATTCGCGCGTTCGATATTTACCCCATGACCCATCATGTGGAGACTGTGGCGCTGTTCAGAAAGCACGAGCAGTGAGCATGCCATTATTCGCACGTCGTGCGTTTTTTGGAATGACTGCGATTGCGTTGTCTTGCGCGGCGCTATCTGGTTGCGTGCCGTCGAATGCCGCGGTGGGGGATACTCAATCTCCCGATACTGCGGTGGCACACTCCATGGAGGATCGTGACAGCCTGTCCATAGCTATGATTGGATCGGATGATGTCACCTCCGATTCCATGGCAATGGATGCCATGGAAGCCGGTAAACTCAAGCCGGTGTACATTACCGTTTCAGGCACTGTGGACGCGCAATCCACCGCGCAGCAAGGCGTGCGTGACATGGCGCAACGCAAGGCCGACCTCATTGTCGTCGCAGGAATCGACGTGGACGAAGCCAATGCCGAAAACTGGAATGATGCTTTGGAGACCGCAAGAAAAGCGGGCGTTCCAGTGGCGCTTCTCAATCCTATCGCCGTGCCGGAAGACAACAAACTCTATGCGGCGACCATGACCATCAACGACCGCATGACCGACGCGACACCGCTCGACGACGCGGTCGTGGCCGTAGCCAACAACGATCCCCACGACCGTGAGATGCTGGTGACTACAATCGACCACTGACATGGCTCTGTGCCCCGCCTACGTGAGATGGATGTCAAATCAGCGCTCGGCGAGTACCCTGAAAATTCCCTGAATTTTACCTGTGTTTCACAAGAAGTTGCCCAGAAAACAGGACTGTGACGGTAGGCTGGCAATTATGAGCGAAAGTCGAACAATGCCTCCCATCGAAGAGACGGGGCTCACACAAGGCGAAGTGATTGCCCTCAGAGAAAGCGGACTGAATAACACAGTCAAAGCATCGACCTCGCGTTCTCTTGTCGACATTGTGCGAGCCAACGTGTTCACCCTGTTCAACGGCATCATTTTCGCCGCCATGGTCATGGTGCTGATCACCGGGTCGTGGAGAGATGCGGTGTTCGGTCTGATCATCATCATCAATACCGGTATCGGCATCTGTACCGAGCTGAAAGCCAAACGTACGCTTGACAAACTATCGATTCTGGTGGCCTCCGATTACCTTGTGCATCGCGACGGCAAAGACGTTGAAGTACCGCACAACGATATCGTGCTCGGTGATCTCATGTGGATTCGCTCCGGCGAACAGGTACCCGCGGATGCGCAGATCGTGCACACTTGGGGACTGGAACTGGATGAATCCATGCTCACCGGCGAATCACGGACCGTACGCAAAGGCGAAGGCTGCGACATTTTCTCCGGATCCACCGCCATCTCCGGCATGGCATTGGTGAAAGTCATCGCCGTAGGAGAGCACAGTTACGCGGCCAAACTTACCGCACAGGCGAAGGTCTACAAGAAAACCGTATCTGACCTCAACAAGGGCATCAACACGATTCTGAAATTCATGACCTTCCTGGTGGTGCCGCTCTGCGTACTGCTCATCTGGTCGCAGGTACGCACTGTTGGCGGCTGGAATGTGGCCATTTCAACCGGCGAATGGCGTTCCGCGGTCATTTCCGCAGTGGCCGGTGTGGTCGGTATGATTCCTGAAGGCCTGGTGCTGCTCACCTCGCTGAATTTTGCGCTCGCAGCCATTCGTTTGGCACGTAAGAACACGCTGGTGCAGGAGTTGGAATCCGTGGAGACTCTCGCTCGTGTGGATTGCCTGAACCTTGACAAAACCGGTACTGTCACCGACGGCACCATCCGACTTGATTCCGTGGAATTGCTGGATACTCGAGGCTCCGGCATTATGTGCGGCAACGTGAATGAGCATGACGTCAGACAGGCTCTATTCGACCTATCGAACGAAGGACAGCCCAATGGTACAGGGCAAGCGATTCTGTCTGGACTACGGGAACAGGGATTTGCGGACGGCACTGTCGAGGCGCGAGTACCGTTCTCGTCGGCGCGAAAGTGGAGTTCGATCTATGACGGCAATGCAGTATGGACGATGGGTGCGCCGGAAGTCATTCTTTCCCAAATCGATGGCGACCATGCCGACATACTCAAGCAAGTCAATGATTTCGCCAACGACGGCAACCGTGTGCTGCTGGTCGCACGAATCGACGGTGCAGCGCCCGACGACTACGAAACCAATCCAAAACTCAATCCGGCATCGCGCCCTATCGCATTGGTGTGCTGTTCCGAACATATTCGCGCCGACGCCGAAGAAACACTTGCATGGTTCCGTGAACAAGGCGTGCGTTGCCGCGTCATCTCCGGCGATAATCCTGTAACCGTCGGCGCGATCGCAAGAAAAGTGCATCTGACTGGCGAACATGAACCACGATTCATGGACGCGCGTGAATTGCCCGCCGACATTACGGAACTGGCACAAGTACTGGAAAACGTGGATGTGCTTGGGCGTGTGCTGCCCGATCAGAAAAAGGCGATCGTGGAGGCATTGCATGCGGGTGAGCATGTGGTGGCGATGACCGGCGACGGCGTGAACGACGCGCTCGCCATCAAAGAGGCTGATCTGGGTATTGCGATGGGCAATGCTGCTCCCGCCACCAAGGCCGTGGCGCAGGTGGTGCTTGTCGATTCGAAATTCTCACATCTGCCCGATGTGGTGGCGCGAGGGCGTCAGGTCATGGCCAATATGGAACGTGTGGCAAGCCTATTCCTCGTGAAAACCGTGTATTCCGCACTGATTTCGTTGGGTGTGGTGTTGACGCAGATACCATTTCCGTATCTGCCTCGCCACATCACATATGTGGGCGGATTGACGATTGGCATTCCGGCGTTCATTCTTGCGTTGGCACCGAACACACGTCGTTATATTCCAGGATTTCTGAAACGCGTGCTGCATTTTGCTGTGCCCTGCGGTGTGGCGGTTGGATTGTCGATTTTGTCCACGTCGTGGCTGCTGCCGATATTCATGAAGTGGGATGTGCAGGATTCGGGTGCGCAGTTGGCGATGCTGCGTGGCGTCAACGCGATTATTCTGCTCATGATGGGAGTGTTTGTGCTTGCACGTGTGGCAAGGCCGTTGCATTCTTGGCGTGGCATATTGGTATTGGCCTTTGCCACAATTGGATTCGGAGGCATGCTCGTAAAACCGGTGGCGGATTTCTTTGCGCTGGTGGTGCCGACCGGGCAGATGCTGGCTGCGACGACGGTGGCAATGGCGCTTTCGGCGCTCGTGTTCTTGGTGTGTTTGCGTTTGGTACCGAAAATTCCGAGTATTGTCCCATACTTTAAGAAGACACGCCAGAGCTGAATTAACTTGGCTGTATCGTAGGCAACGAATAATCAGCTGTGTTATACAGCCAAGAAGCTCGGAGGTAGCATGTCTGTGCGCGACGACCAGCTCGACACCTTGAAGGTGAACGGCGAGGATTATGAATATTACCGCATCGCAGATCTGCCGGGCATCGATCATCTGCCGTATTCGTTGAAGGTTCTCGTCGAGAACCTGGTACGTAACATCGATGGCGCCAACATCACGGATGATCATGTCAAGGCACTGTTGGATTGGGATCCGGCTGCACAGCCGAGCCATGAGATCCAGTTCACCCCGTCCCGCGTGGTCATGCAGGATTTCACTGGCGTGCCTTGCATTGTGGATCTTGCCACCATGCGTGATGCGGTCAAGGATCTTGGGGGAGACCCCGAGGTCATCAACCCGCAGGTGCAGTCCGACATGGTCATCGACCATTCCGTACAGATTGACAAGTACGGCATCGCCGACGCGGTCGAACAAAACATGGACATCGAATACCAGCGCAACGGCGAACGTTACCAGTTCCTGCGTTGGGGCCAGCAAGCATTCAAGAACTTCCGCGTAGTACCGCCGGGAACGGGTATCATCCACCAGGTCAATATCGAATATCTCGCCAAGGTCATCATGACCAAGGTCGAAGAAAACAGTGGCAAGACTCTTGCCTACCTTGATTCCTGCGTGGGCACTGACTCGCACACCACCACCGTCAATGGCTTGGGCGTGCTCGGCTGGGGCGTTGGCGGCATTGAAGCCGAAGCGGCCATGCTTGGCCAGCCGATCTCCATGCTGGTGCCGCGTGTTGTCGGTTTCAAACTCATTGGTTCCATTCCCGAAGGCGTCACCGCCACCGACGTGGTGCTGACCATCACTGACATGCTTCGTCAGCATGGTGTGGTCGGCAAATTCGTGGAATTCTACGGTGATGGCATCGCCTCGGTGCCGCTGGCCAATCGTGCCACCATCGGCAACATGGGGCCGGAATTCGGCTCCACCTGTGGCATTTTCCCGATCGACGGCGTCACTCTCGACTATCTGCGCTTGACCGGCCGTTCCGAAGACCAGATCGCATTGGTCGAAGCGTATGCCAAGGCGAACAAGCTGTGGGGCGACACCACCGATCCAAACTACGTCGAACCGCAGTATTCCGAATACCTGGAACTCGACCTCGGTACTGTCGTGCCGTCGATCGCAGGCCCGAAGCGCCCGCAGGATCGCATCAAACTGTCTGAATCCAAAGCGAAATTCGCCGAAACATTGCCCGCGTACGAAACGGACAAGACCGTGCAGGAGCCGGTTGCCGTTTCCACAGACTTCCGCGGCGAATTCGACATCACCAACGGTGATGTGGCGATTGCTTCCATCACCTCGTGCACGAATACGTCCAATCCGTCCGTGATGATCGCAGCCGGCCTGATTGCACGCAACGCGCATGCCAAGGGTTTGAAGCCCAAGCCGTGGGTCAAGACCTCGCTCGCACCGGGCTCCCAGGTTGTGGCCGACTATCTTAAGGCGGCTGGCTTGCAAGACGATCTCGACGCGCTCGGTTACCAGCTGGTCGGTTTCGGCTGCGCCACCTGCATCGGCAACTCCGGCCCGCTGCTGCCGGAAATCTCCGAAGCCATCAACGCCAACGATCTGACCGTCACCTCAGTGCTGTCAGGCAACCGCAATTTCGAAGGCCGCATCAGCCCGGACGTCAAGATGAACTACCTGGCGTCCCCGCCGCTTGTCATCGCCTATGCGCTCGCAGGCACCATGGATTTTGATTTTGAAACCCAGCCGCTTGGTAAGGATTCGGACGGCAATGATGTGTATCTGAAAGATATCTGGCCCACCAATAGCGAAGTCGCCTCCGTGGTGGATGGTACCGTCAGCCGTGAGATGTTCCTGAAGGATTACGCTTCCGTATTCGAAGGCGACCGTCGTTGGAAAGGACTTGACGTTCCTGAAGGCGAACTGTTCGCATGGAATGAGGATTCCACCTACGTGCGTAAGCAGACGTTCTTCGATGGCATGAAGGCTACTCCTGATCCCGTCGAAGACATTCATGGTGCGCGTGTGCTCGCGCTGCTTGGTGATTCCGTGACCACCGACCATATTTCTCCGGCCGGCGCGTTCAAAGCTTCCAGTCCTGCTGGCAAATACCTGACCGACCGCGGCGTCGAACCGAAGAACTTCAACTCCTATGGTTCCCGTCGAGGCAACCATGAGGTCATGGTACGTGGCACGTTCGGCAATATCCGACTGCGCAACCAGCTGCTTGCATCTGTAGGCGAGGAGGTCACTCCTGGCGGCTTTACGTATGATTTCCTTGACCAGAAGCCGACCACGATTTTCGAGGCGTCCCGTGACTACATCGAACATGATGTACCGTTGGTGGTGCTCGCAGGCAAGGAATACGGTACCGGCTCATCTCGTGATTGGGCCGCCAAGGGAACCGTCATGTTGGGTGTCAAAGCCGTCATCACCGAAAGCTTTGAACGTATCCACCGTTCGAACCTGATCGGCATGGGCGTGCTGCCGTTGCAGTTCCCCGCAGGCGAATCCTATGAGAGCCTTGGTCTTGATGGCACTGAAACATACGATATTTCTGGTGTTGAAGAGCTTAACGATGGCGTCACCCCGAAGACGGTTCATGTCACTGCCACCCATGGTGACGGTTCCACGACCGAATTCGATGCAGTCGTGCGCATCGACACTCCTGGCGAGGCCGACTACTACCGCAACGGAGGCATCCTCCAGTACGTGCTGCGCAATCTCATGAAATAAATAATCACATGATTGAGATCAGCAAATAACAAAGCCCGTGTCATACTGTGCAATGCAGTATGACACGGGCTTTGTTGATGCCGGTTTTTCATGCGTTTGATACTACGGCGGAATTGGTCTGTCTCGTCACATTATTGACCCAACGATACTTTCGATAATGCAGCAAAGCAGGAATCATCTTGATGCATTCGTCGGTATTCAGCAAAGCATAGACCGCCAATACCGGCAGCTTCCACACGAAAGCCGCCAATAGACCGACCGGTACGACAATCAGCCACATAACGATCGCATCGCAGACAAGTCCGAACCGGGAATCGCCTCCGGCAGGGAAAATACCAGCGATAGTCAGATTGGTCATGCACCCGCATACCGCATAATAGGCGCAGATAAACAGCATAATTGACAGATAATGCGTGGCCTGCGGCGTCAATCCCGCCCATTGCAATGCCAAAGGACGTACCGCGATAATCAACAGGCCGGTTCCAACGCCAACTGCTGCCACCAGTACGCAGAGCCTATTGCCCATAACCTTCGCCTGATTGAAAGCATTGCGGCCAAGCAGATTACCGACAAGAATGCCGCCCGCATTGCCAAGGCCAAGACTCAAACAGACCAACAGATCCTTGACGATATTCGCAATGGAATTGGCCGCCACCGCATCTGTACCAAGATGACCCATAATCACGGTGTACATGGTGAAACCGCAACCCCAAACCAGCTCATTGCCAAGCACGGGCAGACTATACTTCCAAAAATCCTTCTGCAACGCCACATCCGGATGCAGCATCATCGACAACCGCAAACGTGGGCGACCATTGCGGCTGGCTACAAGCACAGACCACACCAGTTCGATGGCTCGGGAAATCACCGTGGAAATCGCCGCGCCGAAAATACCTAATGCAGGTAAACCGAACCAACCATAGATCAGAACCGCGTTCAGCGCAACATGCACGATCACGCCAACCGTGCTTATCGTCATTCCGGTGACCGCCGCACCCACATTCTTCATCAGACACAAATACATCTGCGACAAACCGATGAACAGGTACGAAACCGATGAAACCCGCAAATACTGTGAGCCGATGGCAATCAGCGTTATGTCGTTCGTCATAATCGACATTAACGTTTCCGGAATGAGTAGCGTCAATGCGAAAAACGCCAGCGACAATCCGCCGGCATACAGCATGATGAACGCCAATACCCGTTCGACGGCATTCGTGTTGCCCGCACCCCAATACTGGGCCACCAGAATACTCATGCCAAGCGTGAGCGCGGCAAGGCACAAACTGAAAATGAACTGGAACTGCGTGGCAAGAGACACTGCCGACAGCTCGTTTTGACCAACGTTCGTCAGCATAAGTGTGTCGGCGCACGATGACAGCGCCAGCATTAGTTGTTGAAACGCGATGGGCAGGGCGAGCGTCAACGTCTGTCGAAGAAACTCGCGCCAAGTGATGGAAGATTGCATGATGATGTGAGGATGGTTGGTGCGTGTAGGAAATGTACGAGAAATACATTGATGGGGTGTGGGCGATGATAGCCAATGCCCGTACCCGAGTGAAATTGCGGTGCGTGAACTAACGATTTACTGAATCGAATCCTTCCAAGCGCGATATTCCGCTGCCTTGCCTTCCCAATATTCGCGGTCGGCATCGGTGATCTCACGGATCACGCGACATGGATTGCCGACTGCCACCGAATGCGAAGGAATATCCTTGACCACTACCGATCCCGCGCCGATCACTACATCGTCACCGATGGTAATGCCGGGGCCGACCACCACATTGCCGCCGAACCAGACATCATTGCCGATGGTGATCGGGCGTGCACCTTCCGGCCCAGAGGAACGTACGGCCGCATCAATCGGATGATACGGTGTGTACAGGCTCACGCGAGGTCCGAAAAAAACGCGGTCACCGATGGTGATGCGTGCCACATCAAGGAAAATGCAATCCATATTGGCATAGAAATTCTTGCCGATGAACGTGTTGCATCCATAATCGCAATTGAATGGTGGCTCTACGAATCCGCCTTCTCCAAAGGCACCGAACAATTCGTGAAACAGCTCGTCACGTTCCTTGAACGCGTCGTACTTGGATGTGTTGATGGCCTGCACCAAGCGACGTTTGCGCATATTCGCATGCTGTTGTGGACTATCGGCCACATACAGTTCACCGGAGAGCATGCGCTCCCACTCATCTGCCGCTGGCTGCTTTGCAGTATCTGCCATGGTAATGCTCCTGTGTTATGAGTCGTGCGATAGCATGCCGCACGCCCCTTCTGGTCAATAATGGTCTTACGCATATCATTCAATGGCATGATTGCCCGGCAACACAGTATCTGCCTGTATTATCGTTCCCAGAATTTGCATTATTTACCGAAATGGTGGAATACAGTGGTGAATGATATGGCATGCGACATGACCGTGCCGCAAGCAGAAAGCGCGGCAGCAGGCGGTTTGAACGTTTCTTGTGTATGCATGCCGATCACTGGATGGGGACGTTTGCCCAATGGTGCGGAAATGGTGCAATACGACGCTCCGATGTTCTTCTCATTCACCGAGCATTCGTTATTGAGCCAATATCCGAACATGCGTGCGGAATGCCATTGGCATATCGATTTCGAATTCACTTACATTATGCGCGGCCATATGTGGTATTTCGTGAATGGCGAAACAATCCGCCTCGATGAAGGGCAAGGCATATTCGTTAACTCGCGACAATTGCATTACGGTTTCACCAAAGACAATGCGGAATGCGAATTCTCATGCACATTGCTCAATCCCACGCGAATGGGCGCGCCCAATGCGGTATACGAACGATTCATAGCGCCGATTCTGACGGATTCAGCAATGCCATATATCGTGTTCGATGCCGACAACGAATATGGTAATGCGCTGGTTGACGGCATCAGACGAATCCATCGCGCGAAATTCGGCTGTTCGACATGCAACGAACATCCGGCGTTGTCTGGTCCGGTTTCTTCTGAATTCGTTTCATCCGAACCGGTTGACATGCTGTATAGAAAGCTGTGGTCCGATAGTGAATCGTTGACTGTACTGAGTTGTTTCTACGCCATGGTACGAGCATTGACGACGTTTGCGGAGGAACGAGAAGGGGATGGTTCTCGTGTTGGTGGCGTTGATGAGGCGAAAATTGCCGCGTTGCGCAGCATGATTGATTATGTGCAACAGCATTATCATCAACGGGTTACGTTGGCGCAGATTGCTGCTGCGGGGTGTGTGGGACGCACGCAATGCGCGGTGTTGTTTCACGACATGGTTGGGCAGTCGCCGATTGAGTTTGTAAATGATGTGCGCGTTCGCGCTGGCGCTGAATTGCTGGCGACCACGCAATTGCCGGTTGCGGAGATTGCGGTGCGGGTGGGATTCTCACGTTCGTCGTTTTTTGCGCGAGTGTTTCAACGATATATGCATGTTACGCCATCGGCCTACCGCAGAAGCATGCGCAGATAAACGCGTTTTTGCGGTAGGCCGACGGGGTACGTGATCAGCGCAATGCTGAAGACATATGTGATCGCCTATGTTATTTGGCGAGTTGTGTGGTAGCGGGGGAGGCGAGTGTTGGCCTTGTGCGTCGGATGCGTCCAAAAGTGAGGCCAAGACAGATAAAAGTCACTCCGAACAGTGCCACCAAGCCAATGGATGATGCCCATAGGCCGATATTCACGCCGGTGGATGCTGCGGTGCCAATGCCGAACACCTGATCGATTGACGTGCAGAACCACCATCCGGGCAACAGCTTGCCGATGGTGATCATGGGATCCGGCATCATGTCCACAGGAAATGACATGCCGGAGGTGAACATGACCAGCAGGGCGAACACGTTGACGAAGCCATTCATCGCCATTTCGTTGAAGCCTGCCGATCCCAGCAGAAAGCCGCATGCGATCGCCATGAACGTGTAAGTCAGCAGCGACACGAATGACAGTCCGACATTCATGATGGTGAGTCCGTCAAGGGAGACTCTGGCCAACATCATCAGCAGGAACGTCACCGCAGTGTAGGCCACGCATACCAGCAGGCCGAACGCTCCGCATGTCAACATTTGCTGCGCTTCCAACGATACCGTGCGTGCGGGCGACGAGTAGAGTCTGCGCCTGATCTCGCTGTCGTTGAACGTGCTGACCACGAGGAACGTGTATACCGGCATGACCAGCAGCAGCGGATACAGACCGGTTTTGATGGTGCCGGCGAATGCCGACGTACCCAGCGTGGCTGTGCCTTCATCTTCGGAAGACGAAGGCACCACGGCGATATGCGATTGTTTCGTATCGTCGTTTACAACATCCAACACCGTTGTCATGGCGGTGCCGAGTTCGCGTTGCGATTGCGGCAGACCAAGATAGGAGGTACGCGTCAAAGAAAGGAATTCGTTAACTTCCAGTTGCGCGAGCGATCCAGCCCCGGAAGCATAGCTGACCACGGTATCGATGGTTGGCTGCACATCCGTGCCGCCGTCCACGTACTGTAAATAGTGCTCGGCGAAACCTTCTGGAACAATCGCAACCAAATCAACATAATTCGACGCGACAGCCTGCTGCAATGATACGGAATCGTCGTCAATGTCGACCATCTCACCATCCAAGGCGAGATAGGAACGCAACGATTCCGCCACATGGTCAGCGTTATTATCACGGTCGATCACTGCGATGCGGGCTGATTTCGGCTCATACGTCGACGCTCCGGCAGCTGAGGAGCCTCGCATGATCTGACAGCTGATGGAGAACATCATCGTGCCGGTCAACACCAAATAGATGATCACATACAATTTGCGCGCCTTGAGAACGCGCATCGCGGCTTTACAGGTGTTCATAACGCTGCCTCCTCAGCAGAACGGTCGCCACGGCAAGGCAGACCAAGCTCATTGCAGCCAGCACGCCCACCGTGGCGAGGAACGGCTGAAAACTGTCGTAATACAGAATGTCGTAGAACAGGTTCGTTACCTGCTGTGCCGGATTCAATGTGCTCAATATGGGCGCGTGCTGCGCTATCTGATCGCTTAGATCCATGGCGAACGAACCATACAAACCGGAAAACAGTGAAAGAATGCAAGCCAGAGCCATGCACAATTCCTGCTTGGCGCCTGCGGGAATACCCGGCAATGCGCCGATTAATGTGCCAAACGCGCTCGTGGCGAACGATGCCATCAAACATGCGCACAAACCGGCCCATTCACGGCCGCCAAGGGAGATCTGACAGCCGAAACGGATGTACAGCATGGCCATAGTCAGACTCAGGAACGAGCAGATCCAACTGGAAAGGAAACCGGCGAGCAACTGCTGCAATTTCGGCAGGGGAGCGACGGAACGTCGGATGCCAAGCGCCGAAAGATTCGCCTGCGCCATCGACACCGCATTCACGGCGAAACTCATGGCCATCATCGCAGCCATGCCAAGCAGCGCGTAATAGTAGCGTGCGGTGCTGCTCGGTTTGAAATTCGTCAACTGGATTTCTTTCGTGAACCCGCTTGACGATCCGATACTGCCGGTGAATGCGTCGTCCAGCAAAGCCGACGGATTATGCTGCGCGGTATTGACCACCACGTTGGTGTTGCGATTGTACAAGTCCACGATATTGCCCAATACTGTCAGGGAAATGTCCAAACTGCCGCTTGATGCCATCACATCCGTGACGGACGATTGCGTGGCCTGCGAAATGGCCAACTGCAGTTTCCCTTCGCCGTCGACTGATAGCGCGCCTTGCGCCTTCCCATCGGAAAGCAGCTGATTCGCGGCCTGCACTGAGCTGGTTTTCGTGGCCGTGATGAGCTTCGGCGTGGCACCATCATCACTGTCGGCCTTTATATGATCGCCGTCGGCATCGGACGAAATGCCGTCAACTAACGTTTGCGCGCCAGGGGAGGCGCGCCAATCGTCATTATCGACCACGACGACATCGATCGTGCGCAATTCGTAACTTTCTGCGATATTGCCGAACATGCCGTTGAACATGGTCGGCAGAATGATGGGAAAAGCGAACAGCCAGAATAGTTGCGACTTTTCCCTGAAATGAAGTTTCAGATTGACCAGCAGTGTCTGCAGCATAATGACAAACCTTTCAGATCATGGTTTCCATTAGTCGCGCAACGCGGTGCCGGTCAGCTCGAGGAACACGTCGTTCAGCGTCGGCTGCCGGGAGGAAAGATGCCCGATATTCGTGCCGTTGGTTTTCAGCAACGTCAGTACGTCAAGAAGATTGTGATCGCCTCTGCGGCAACGCACCGTCAATTCGTGACCGTCATAATCGGCGCCGACCACACATGGCAGCGATCTCAGCTCTTCCAACGTCTTCCTTGTGCCGGGCTCATCGTGAGTACCGCCCAAGTCATCGGTTTCCACGTTGATACGTTCGCCGGTGTCAATCATCGTCTTCAACTCGTCGGCAGTGCCCAATGCCAGATGCCTGCCGTGGTCCATGATGAGAATGCGGTCGCAGATCTGTTCGACCTCCTCCATGTAGTGGCTCGTGTAAATCACTGTCGCGCCTTCGCGGTTAAGCCGCTGAATGCCTTCCAGAATCGCATTGCGGCTTTGCGGGTCGACGGCAACGGTCGGCTCGTCGAAGAAAATCAGATCCGGCTTATGCGCCACACCGCATGCGATGTTCAATCGGCGAAGCAAACCTCCCGACAGTTTCGACGGACGGAACTTGCGGTAATCGCGCAAGCCCACGAAATCCAGCGCATCCTTAACCATCGCATGGCGACGAGCCCTGTCGGGAACATACAATGAGCAGAAATAATCGATATTCTCCTCAACAGTCAGCTCGTTGAACACGGCAACATTCTGAGGCACAATGCCAATGCGACGTTTCAGCGCATAACTGGTCGGGCCTATCGGTTCGCCGAACACGCGCACCGTGCCCTCATCGAACGTGAGCAACGCGAGAATGCAATTGATCGCAGTGGTCTTGCCTGAACCATTCGGGCCAAGCAAACCGAAAATCTCACCTTCACGCACGTCAAGGTCGAAATAGTCAAGCGCAAGCATATCCCCATACCGTTTGACCAGCTTCGACACCTTGACCGCGCTGCCGAAACGCTCATCAGTGGCGCGTTCCATATGCCCGTTCATAGCAACTCCTTACCTCACATGTTCCACCGCGATGGCGGCCGTTGTTCGATGATGATTCCATTTTCTCCGATGAAAGAGGAACGACACAGTGTTTGCAGTCATGAAATACGATGCGAGAGGAACAGGCAAAAGGTGACAAATGTCATCTTCGAGGCAAAGCGGGACGGTAACGACGGCATCGTGCACTACGCTGGTAAGACGTGACCACGTTGGGCGGCGACAATGGAGGATGGCATGTTGCGATTGATGTTCCAAGCCATTTTCCTGACGTTCGCGTTGATTGCGAATCTATACATGACAGGAGATGCGTCAGCCGAACTGGTATGTGGGACGTTACTGGCCATCTGTTGCGCCGCAGTGGGGGAGTATGCGCGCTCATCAGTATGGAACGCTGCCCTATTGCTGGTGTTGGACTGCGGCGCCTGCATCATGCCTTCATGGTGCGCGATGGTGCCGATCGCCGCATACAACGCAGCCATGTTGCCTGCAGCCTCACATGGCGCCGACCGGCAATACGCTATTCAACGTCAGCAAGCATCAAGACCGCACCACGTCTTGTCGAGAATCATACAGATTGTCGTGCGATGGGCGTGGCTTGCTCCTGCCGTGGCGGCGATACTTCGTTGCTACGGTGCAAGTACGAACGAAAACTCTCCAATGGTCGCCGCGCTGCTGATTCTGTACATGATATTGGGATTTGCGGTCGGCATGCTATGCGCCCGCAACATCGAACTTGCATGGCAAAACAAGAGACTCCAAGATTCCAGACGCGACCAGATACGTCGGTTGCGCTCGCAATTGGCGGAAAGCGAGGAGGATCGCGCCGCCTCGGTACGTGCGGCCACGCTTGCGGAACGTACGCGCATAGCACGGGAAATCCACGACAACGTTGGTCATATGCTCACCCGTGCCATCATGCAGTCCGAGGCGTCGCAGGTGATGGCGCAGGTTTCCGGACAGGAACAGGCGGCTCAAGGATTCGCGCAGATTCGCGACACTGTGGGCGAGGCGATGACATTGGTGCGAGGCGCGGTGCATGATCTGAAAGACGAAGGCACGGATTTCGTGGCGCAGATCGAAGCATCCGCGCATGGTTTTGATGGTTCCAGCGGAGTGAAGGTCATGTTGAGCAACGGCATTGATGCGGCTCCGGCCGCGGTGTCACGCTGTTTCGCCACGACGATTCGTGAGGCGTTGAACAATACGATCCGTCACAGTATGGCGCGCAATGTCGATATCGTTTTGCGTGATTTTCCGGCACTATGGCAGTTGCGCATACAGGATGACGGGGCCTTGTGGAGCGATGGCTCCCAGGAAAGTGACGCCAGCATGATGGGGGAGACTTCCGTCCTCATCCACCAGTTCCGCAGTGCCGTTCGCAAGGAGGCGATGCAAGGAGATACAGGTATTGGATTGGCCGATATCGAGGAACGTGCGCGCGCCCTCGGTGGCACAGCGGTGTGTGGCCCCTATCATGAAGGATGGCGGGTGTTCGTGTCCATTCCCAAAACGGACGATAGCACGGCAACGCACATGGCAACGAAGGAGAACGTATGATGCGAGTCGCAATCGTCGATGATGATTCAATCGTATGTTCGTCGCTGTCCACGATCCTCAAAGCAACAGGCACCGCCGACATCGCGTGGGTGGCCTGCGATGGCGAAACTGCGGTAGACCGATATGAAGCCGATAATCCGGACGTGCTCCTGATTGACGTGCAGATGCCGGTCATGGACGGTCTCGTTGCGTCACGTAAGATCATCGACGCCCATCCGAATGCGAAAATCCTGATCCTCACCACATTCGCGGACGAGTCGTATATTGCCAAAGCGCTGGAAATCGGCACCAAAGGCTATTTGATCAAACAGGATGTCTCATCGGTAATTCCCGCAGTGCAGTCGGTGATGGCAGGGCAGGTCGTCATGGGGGCACAGGTGCTGCAGAAACTGCATGTCGGCAATGCCAGTCCAGCATGGAACGACGTTTCACAAGCGTATAAGAGCGAAGCGGTTCAGTTTCCGGGCCGTTTCGCGAATCTCACCGAACGGGAGCGTGACGTGCTGCAACTGGTCGCCGAAGGCTACGACAATCGGGAGATTGCCGCGAAACTGTTCTTAAGCGAAGGTACGGTACGCAATCGCATCAGCGACATTCTCGCGAAAACCAACATCACGAATCGAACGAAGCTTGCCGTCGAATGGCTGGCCTGCCAATAAGCGACCGTCAGTAAATGACCGCTGGCCAATGGCACCCACATCCATGCGCAGCTTGCCTTCCGCTGTGACGCGCCACCCAACGTTCGCCCTTGCGAGGCCGATCCCGCACTAGCGTCTCGCCGGGAATAAGCAGACCTGCCTCAAGTACTTGCGCGATGGACACACGTTTGGATGTCGGCGAGATGGACGTATCCTTAACGCTCAACGATTCCTCGCTGAGCGTGGACAGATCATTGCGTTGCTCTGGGTTCAAGTGTGCGAGTGTGTGATGGCATAGTCGTGACGGCAGATCGGCGCGTTTATGTGCTTAAAGACGATTCCGAAGTCACCGTAGACGTGACGAACCTTCTCGATTCCAGCGACACCGCCAAAGTGACGTACAAGTTCGCCATCTGACATGGCATGTCCCAGTCTTTCACGTCCGGAACACTTCCCGTGTCGAACGTGAAACCTATGCAGGCCTTGAAGAAAATACGAGATTAAGCCAATATTCATGAAATCGTCAGGAAAATGCCGTATCGTGATGCGCAATCGAGCAAAAAGGAGCGATTATGGCATTCGGTCAGCAGCCCCAAGGCAACAACGCCCAGAATAACGGCTTCAACAATCAATACCAGTACAACCAACAGTACGACCAGTACAATGCGCAGCCGCAATACGCCTACGCGCCGAATGGTACCGCCGCAGTCAACGTGCAGGCCACCTATTCCTACGAGCAGGCCGAACGCAGTTCCATCAACAGCGCATACACGCACATGACCCTCGGTTTGATCGTCACCGCCGTGGTCGCCATCGTCACCCAAATGAGCGGCGCGTACCTGGCACTCGTCCAAACCACGGGCATCATCGGCATCTTCGCCCCCGCCGTCATTGAAATCGTGCTTGCCATCTACCTTGGCGCGCGCATCCATAAAATGAAGGTCTCCACCGCATACGTCATGTTCTACGTGTATGCGGCGCTCATGGGCTTCACCCTCAGCACCATCTTCATGGCCTACGATCTTGGTACCATCGGCATTTCCCTCGCATTGTGCGCCGGCTTCTTCTTCGCGCTCACCATGTTCGGACGCACCACCAAGATCAACATGCTCAAGGCCGGCCCCATCCTTTTCGTCGGCCTCATCGTGCTTATCATCGCCGAAGTGATTCTCATGATCTTCGCCCCCGGCAACACCACCCTCATGATCGTCTCCGCCATCGGCCTCCTGCTTTTCGCTGGTATGACCGTCTACGACGCCCAAGCCACCCGCGCCATGCTTGAACAGTATTCCGCCCAAGGACCCGAAATGGTCAAGAAGGTTTCCATCCTTTGCGCGCTGAATCTGTATTTGGATTTCGTGAACATGTTCATGTATATTCTCCAGCTCCTCGGCAATCGCGACTGAAATCCAAATGACGGAGCGTTCCCGGCATTGCTCCTCGGTCAACGTAACGGATAAAGCCTGACCAGAATGTGGTCAGGCTTTATCCGTTAGTAAAAGACATGCTTTACGGTGGGTGCTCATGCAAAGAAAAGAGATTGGCGGCATGGCGTGCCTCGTACTGGCGGCCCTCATTTGGGGATTCGCATTCGTGTCGCAAGTGCAAGGCATGGACTCCACAACACCGCTGTTCTTCGGAGCTACCCGATTCACCCTCGGGTCCATTTCGTTGATACCGTTGCTTTGGTTTCGCCGCAACACCATAGCGGAACAAGAGCATAAACGCCGTGAAACCCAGGGAAAACCGTCCATCACCCTCGGCAACGGCGCAATCGTTGCTATGCCGAAATGGACCGGCAATCCCATCGTGGTCAGCATCACCTGCGGAATCGTGCTTTTCACCGCAAGTACCGTCCAACAATACGGCATTCTTTACTCTGGGTCGGCGGGACGATCCGGCTTCATCACCGCGCTATACATCGTTATGACTCCGCTGCTTGCCTTCGTTATACTGCGTCGACGAGTGCACCTCAGCGTCATCATCAGCGTCGCCATCTCCGTTATCGGCTTCTACCTGCTGTGCGTCACCGACGGATTCGGATCCATCACCCTGGCGGACATGGTGCTGCTGTTCACCGCGGTCCTCTTCGCGGGGCACATCCTCGTCATAGACACCTTCGGGCGAGGCATGGACCCCATCCTGCTTTCATTCGGGCAGATCACCACCACCGCGATCCTCAGCTGGATTGGCTCTATCATCGAAGGATCCATCGACTGGGCCGGTGCCGCGCAAAGCTGGATCGCCATCGTCTACGCGGGCGTCTGCTCCGCTGGCGTAGCCTATACGCTTCAGGTCGTAGGGCAACAACTTGTGCCCCCGACCAGAGCGTCCGTGATCATGTCGCTCGAATCGTTCTTCTCCGCGGTCGGCGGCGCACTCCTGCTTGGCGAGATCATGACCACCCGAGCCTACATCGGCTGCGCGCTCATCTTCGCCGGCACCATACTCGCCCAGCTGCCCATCGACCAGCTTCTGCACGCGGTCAAATGCAGGCAGACGGACATCAATCGGCCTTAGGAGCCTCTCCAACCCGAGGCGCGCCATTAATGTCGCGGTGGATGTTCTGCATCTGCGTTTCGATATTCTGCAGACTTCTCGCGCAATCAAGCAGCGTTTGCGAATGTTCCGACAGTTTTGTGTCAGGCAGATCCGTCTTATAGCGCAGCGCGTGCTCCAAACTCGCCCAATAATCCATGGCGATAGTGCGGAACTGCACTTCCACAGGCGTGTAATGCGGTCCGGAAGACAGAAAAACAGGTACCGCGTAAATCACATGCAGCGAACGGTAACCATTCTGCTTCGGATTCTTGATGTAATCCTTCACGCGCAACACCTGAATATCGTTCTGGGCAGACAGATAATTCGATACTGAATACACGTCATCGCGATAATTGCAGATCACACGAATGCCGGCCACGTCAAACAGATTATCTTTGACCGACTCCACTGTCAGCGGCAGCTCCTTACGTTTCAACTTGCCGAGAATGGAATTGACGGACTTCAACCTGCGTTCCATATGATGGATGGGGTTATGGGAGAAACGCACCTGGAATTCGGAATCAAGAATCTCCAACTTGGTGCTAATCTCATACATCGCACCCTCGTACACCTGCATCTGATCGATGAATTCGGTGATCTGATCGGATGGCAACGGACCGTCGTCGAAACTTACCGATTTCAATCGCGCTTGCAGCTCGCTGGTATTGATGCGGCTTTGTCTATCAAGTATCACGGTTCCATAGTGTACCCAAAAGGAGCATAGGAAACTGAAAAAGCGCTGAAAAAAAAACGTTATCCCTTCAATCCGTCAACATGCCACGCATAGTACGGCGCGTGCTGGGAATCCCTGCCGATAGCATGGAACACTATGAACGAAGACATGATGACCGAGGCGGAGCGCGCCTCGAAACTTGCGGAACCCACCATGGGAGACACCGCCACGCGAGGCAAAGGCGTGTTCTATGTGCACACCCTCGGATGCCAGATGAACGTGCACGATTCCGAACGTATCTCAGGCGTGCTTGAAGCGGACGGCTACGTGCCCGCCACCGAAGAGCAATACCTCGACCATGACGTGGATCTCATCGTCATGAACACGTGCGCGGTGCGAGAAAACGCGGCGGAGCGCATGTACGGTACCATCGGTCTGTGGGCCGAAAGGAAGCGCCAGCGCCCGAACCTGCAGATCGCCGTCGGCGGCTGTATGGCGCAGCTCGACCGTGAGAAAATCGCAAAAAAAGCGCCATGGGTCGACGCCGTGTTCGGTACGAAGAACATCGGTTCACTGCCGCAGCTGCTCGATCAGGCACGTATCGAAGGTCACGCCCAGGTCAAGGTCAAAGAGGAACTCAATTACTTCCCAAGCCAGCTTCCCACCGACCGTGCGTCGAAGGTGTCAAGCTGGGTGGCCATCTCCGTCGGATGCAACAACACCTGCACATTCTGCATCGTGCCTACCACCCGAGGCAAGGAACATGATCGTCGCCCGGGAGACATTCTTGCCGAAATCCGCCAGTGCGTGGACGAAGGAGCCAAGGAAGTCACGCTGCTCGGCCAGAACGTGAACTCGTTCGGTTACGGCATCGGCGACCGTTTCGCCTTCTCCAAGCTACTACGCGCATGCGGTGAGATCGAAGGATTGGAGCGCGTGCGATTCACTTCGCCGCATCCCGCCGCCTTTACCGACGACGTGATCGCAGCCATGGCCGAAACGCCCAATGTCATGCACCAGCTGCACTTCCCGCTGCAGTCCGGATCCGACCGAATCCTGCGCGCCATGCGCCGTTCGTATCGTTCCGCGAAGTTCCTTGACATTCTGCGCAAAATCCGTGAGGCCATGCCGGATGCGCAGATCTCCACCGACATCATCGTCGGTTTCCCGGGGGAAACCGAAGAGGACTTCCAAGAAACTCTGCGCGTGGTGGAGGAGGCGAGATTCGCGTCCGCATTCACCTTCATCTATTCACCGCGCCCAGGCACTCCGGCCGCTGAAATGGAGCAGGTGCCGCACGATGTGGTCCAAGACCGGTTCGAACGACTCGTGGCATTGCAGGAACGCATCACCGAAGAAAATCTCAAAACCTTCGAAGGCCGTGACGTCGAAGTGATGGTCACCGGCGCATCCGGCAAGAAGGACGCCGCGACCCATCGCGTCACCGGGCGCGAAAAAACCGGCGTGCTCGTGCATGTCGGTGTGCCCGAAGGCGAGCCGATGCCGCAGGTAGGCGATTTCGTGACCGCCACCATCACCCATGCGGGACGTCACAACCTCATTGCCGATCCCGATCTGAAGGCGGGGCAGACCTATGCCGTTCGACACTGAGCAGACCTCTGAGAAAACAGGCAAAACAAGGGACGCCGATCCTGCCATGCAGCGTAAGGTTGTGTCCATTGTTGGACCAACCGCATCCGGCAAAACCGGGTTGGGCATTGCCATCGCCAAAGCGTTGGCGTGCAAAGGCGAACAGGCGGAAATCATCAACGCCGACGCATACCAGATGTATCGGGGCATGGATATCGGCACGGCCAAAGCGAGCACGGAAGAGCAGGCGCAGGTCAGACATCATCTCATCGATATAATCGAACCGGACGATGCCATGTCCGTGGCGCGGTTCCAAGAGCTCGCCCGCGAGAAAATAGCCGAACTACAGGCCAGGGGAGTGCGTCCTATCCTTGTTGGAGGTTCCGGCCTGTACGCACGGGCGGCCATCGACGACATCTCCTTCCCCGGCACCGACCCGCAAGTGCGCAAGGCGCTTGAGGAACGGGAGAAAGCCGAAGGCGCGGGCGCGCTGTTCGACGAGCTGAAGGTTAAGGATCCCGAAGCGGCGGCGCGCATGGATCCGCACAATCCGAGACGAACCATCCGCGCGCTGGAAGTCATCGAAGTGACGGGACGCCCCTATTCGGCAAGCCTTCCGCATTATCGGTACGTCATTCCCACTGTGCAAATCGGTCTCGATCTGCCCCGTGAGGAACTGGACCGTCGTATCGACATCCGCACCAAGCAGATGCTTGAAGGCGGATTCATCGAAGAAGTGGAGCGCATACGTCCCAAACTGGGCATCACCGCGGCCAAAGCGCTCGGTTACCAGCAGGTCGTCGACTATTTGGACGGGTTGCGCGACCTGAACGACACGTTCATGGACATCGCGCAGAAAACGAAGCGTCTGGCACGCAAGCAGATGGGATGGTTCGGTCGTGACCCGCGCATCCACTGGCTCCAAGCGCTCAATCCGGCACTGCTAGGCAATGCGATGGCCATCATCGAACATGCCGATGCAGGTGCCTACGACGCCATAGACGCGCAGGCGGACGCCTACACCCAGCATCATCTCGGAGACCTCGCCTGAAATGAAAACCCCGCTGCCGTATTCGTCGAAGCTTTCCACCTTATCCACGGTCTTCTCCGACTTGGCACCCAGCTTGACGGTGACGATCTTGGCGGAATCCAATCAGTGAAATTGCGTGTTCACTTAAGTTAGAAAATGTGTGCGATTCGAGGAAATGTCATGTCATGGCGCATCCCATGGGTAAAATCATGACCGTTATGGCACGAACAGCATCTTCCAACACGAAATCCAGTGGCAAAAGGTCCGCGGGCAAAGCCCGTTCCGGCGAGACCAAGGTCATGGACGCGGTCGAACCATCGCCAGTGATGGGCGTCTTGACCAAGTACAGGCGCGACATTGCATGTTTTGTTCTGGTGATTCTCGCGGTACTGTTCTGCGCTTCGGAATGGTTCCGGGTGCAAGGTGCATTCGGTCAGGTGCTCCATGCCATGGCCTCCGGATTGTTTGGCCTGATGAGCGTCATTCTGCCGGTTTTCCTAATGCTAGTGGTGTTCAGCCTTATGCATAAGACCCAGCGCAAAAGCGACAATGCGCGTATGGCTACGGGATGGTCCATGATCTTGTGGTCCATCTGTTCCATACTTGACGCGGCACTTGCATCCGACATCCAAGGTTTCGATATGGCGTTGCTGCAGAAAGCGGGAGGATTGCTCGGCTACGTGCTTGGTTGCCCGTTGGCATGGGGGCTTTCCAAAGCGTTCGCCATCGTTATTTTCGTGGTCGTCATTCTGTTTTCGCTGTTGATGATCACCCATACGCGGGTTGATGAGATTCCCGACAAGGTGTGCTCGTTAATGTCCCGTTTTGGTTTCAGTGCAAATAAGACGGGCGATGACGAGACCGAGCAATTCCCGAATGAGGTGCGCATCGGAGATGCCACGCTGTCCTTTGCCGAGGGGGTGCCGGCGCATGATGGGACCGACAATGCGGCAGCCGAAGAGAAGAAGCCGATGCTGCTTTCTCGCTTAAGGCAGTTGATATCATCAAAAACCAAGAAGCAGGGCGCTCAGGACGGACTCGAATACTATGACGGCGATGAGGCGTTTCGCAATGCCGCCGAACGACATGGCGAAACGGCGGAAACCATGCTTGACGAACCATATCAGAGCGTTTCGCAGCCGCGCAGCATTTCATCCGGCGAACATTCCGCTCAGGATTCTGGCGGAACCGTCGTCATGCCTCAGATGCCTGTGGCGCGTTCCCTTTCGTCAGATCCAATCGGAACTGCAAGCGGCACCATGCCGCAAATTCCAGAAACCGTCCCCGCGATGGTTGGAGCGGTACCATCCAGTGAAATCAAGTCAGTCGGCGTGGCCGCGGACGATCCGTGGGCGGTCATCGATGAGAACGGCACATCCAATGGAACGCAGGTTATGGTCGATGCGGCGACCAACGAGGTCGTAAACGATCTGAATGGCGGCGTGAGCGAAGAAGGCGTTTCCGATGAATCCGACGGGATTCCGGAAGGCCCATACCATCTACCTGACCTCGGCATGCTAAAGCAAGGTGCGCCGCACGCCGTGCACACGCCGGAGAACGATCGTGTGATTCGTGCGCTTACGGTCACCTTCCAGCAATTCAATGTCGATGCCAAAGTTATCGGCTTCCTGCGAGGCCCATCCGTGACCATGTACGAGGTGGAGCTTGGTCCTGGCGTGAAAGTGGAGAAGGTTACCAATCTGCAGAAAAACATCGCCTACGCGGTGGCCAGCTCCGACGTACGCATTCTGTCGGTGATCGAAGGCAAATCCGCCATCGGCATCGAAATACCGAACACCGACCGTGAAACCGTGGTACTTGGCGACGTGCTTCGCTCGGACAAGGCAAGGAATGATCCAAACCCGATGCTCACAGGCGTGGGTAAGGATGTGGAAGGCCATTTTGTAACGGCTGACCTCACCAAGATGCCGCATCTTCTGGTGGCAGGCGCCACTGGTTCCGGTAAGTCCAGTTTTATCAACTCCATGCTGACATCTGTGATCATGAGGGCGACGCCTGACCAAGTGCGCATGATCATGGTTGATCCGAAACGAGTGGAACTGTCGGCATACGCGGGCATCCCGCATCTGCTCACGCCGATCATCACCGATCCGAAGAAGGCCGCGCAGGCGCTTGAATGGGTGGTCAAGGAGATGGATGCTCGCTACAGCGATCTTGAATTCTTCGGATTCCGCCACATCAAGGATTTCAATGCGGCCGTGCGTGCGGGCAAAGTGCATGCGCCGGCCGGGTCGAAGCGGAAGGTTGCCCCATATCCGTACATCCTGGTGGTCGTCGACGAGATGGCCGATTTGATGATGGTGGCCAAGAACGATGTGGAAAGCTCCATCCAGCGCATTACGCAGCTGGCACGAGCGGCAGGTGTGCATCTGGTGCTTGCCACCCAGCGTCCGTCGGTTGATGTGGTCACCGGTCTGATCAAGGCGAATATTCCTTCACGACTTGCTTTTGCGACCTCGTCCGCCACGGATTCTCGAGTCATCCTCGATTCCACCGGAGCGGAAACCCTGATCGGGCAGGGCGATGCGCTGTTCCTGCCGATGGGACAGGCCAAACCGTTGCGTGTGCAGGGTGCATGGGTCGACGAATCGGAAATCCGTCGTGCGGTGGAGTTCGTGCGCACCCAACGTAAGCCGCATTACCGCGAGGATATCGAGGAAATGGCTAAGGAAGCCGACAAGAAGGCCATCGAACCGGATGAAGATATCGGCGGCGATATGGACGTGCTGTTGCAGGCGGCGGAACTGGTGGTCACATCGCAGTTCGGCTCGACGTCCATGTTGCAGCGCAAGCTGCGCGTCGGGTTCGCCAAGGCGGGACGTCTCATGGATCTGCTGGAGTCGCGTGGCGTCGTGGGGCCGTCCGAAGGGTCCAAGGCGCGCGAGGTGTTGGTGCAGCCCCAGGACCTGCCGCAGGTGCTCGCCTTCATCAAGGGCGAGACTTCGTCGCTGAATTCGGGAGCTTCTTCGACAGCGGATTCCGAAGTGGCGATGTGACTGGGGAACGCTCCGTATGAAACGCAAATTTGTAAGCAAGTAGAAGTGTCAGGGTAACGTGAACGGTATGGAAAAGCAAGAAGAACGCAAATCATCGTTGCTTGACGGTTGGAACGCGCCGCCGAACCTTGTCACCTTCTCTCGTATCATCTTGGTCATCGTGTTTTTGGCGCTGTACGCCAAAGCCGGCGCGTGGGGCGTGGACAACGTCACCATGCGTTGGGTTGCCGCGGTCATTTTCATCGTCGCGGCCTGCACCGATAAGCTTGACGGTTGGATGGCCCGCAAATACAACCAGGTCACTGAACTTGGCAAGCTGATGGACCCGATTGCCGACAAACTGCTCACCTGCGGCACACTGATTGTTGCCGCCATCTTCAACGAATTCGTCAATCCAGTGCTGGGCTGGGTCGTGACCGCCCTGTTCCTGATTCGTGAGATCGGCATCACCGTCATGCGCTTCTTTGTGATCGACACGGGCGGCAAGGTCATCGCCGCGTCCCAGGCAGGCAAGTACAAGACGCTCTGCCAGTGCATCGGTCTGGCCATGTTGATGCTGCCTATGTGGAGCTTGGCTCCGAAAGGGTTAGGCGACACCCCGATGTGGATGACCGTCTACTACATCATCACGTATGCGCTGATTTATCTTGCGCTGATTCTCTGCCTGTATTCCGGCGGCGAGTATCTGGTTAATACTTTCGGCGGTCGTAAAAAGCCCGCAGGCAAGACCGGAAAAGAAACCAAGTAGGGTATTCATGATTGAATCCTTGAACCAGACGGCTGCCGCCAACCAATCGCAATGCGATGAATTGGCTGCGGCCGTTCTTGCATATTGCGAGACCAATCGTTTCAAAATCGCGGCAGCCGAGTCGTTGACGGGAGGCTTGCTGGCCGATGCTTTCGTGCGTGTGCCGGGGGCGTCGAAAGTGTTTCTTGGCTCCGCTGTGACATACGACATTCGTGCCAAGGCGTCGATTCTTGGTGTGGATGCCGAGTTGTTGCGCCGAGAGGGGGCCGTTCATCCCGAAGTGGCGCGCCAGATGGCTTTCGGAACGGCGAGGCTGTACCGGCAGCAGGAGGACGGCGATCGTGTCGTCGGATTGTCGACCACCGGTGTGGCGGGTCCTGGACCTGACGGAGACAAGTCTGCGGGACTTGCCTACGTCGGCTGTTCCCTGCCGGGCGGGTTTGGATCTGTTCGCTCTAGGCGAACGGAGGCTTTCGAACTTCGCCTGCAGGGAGATAGGGAAGGCGTACGGCGTGGCGTCGTGTATTGCATTCTGCAAAAACTGAGGGAGCTTTCAGTGGATTCACAGGAATAATCCACAAAGATGAGTGTTGACCATAGTGGACAGACGTACGCACGAAAAAGGGGCTGATGAATGGAAATGATGACACTCACCAAAGAACAGCGGGAACTCAAGGCTATGGCCCCTGCGACCGCGCAGGCTGCCGGGGCTCGTGTCAGGGAGCTCACGCCGGCTCAGAGGCGCGCGGTGATGTTCGCGCAGCAGCAGGTGCTCCGTGCGCGTGCGGCCAAGAAAGCCAAGGACGAGCGTCAGGCCGCGTTGACGCGAATGTGGCAGGAAGAGGACTCCGAGCGTGTGCGCGCGCATGCCGTGCAGCATGCTTCAGAGCAGTCTGATGAGGCTAAGGAGGTTTCGTTGCGCGAAGCCATCGGCCATGTGCTGCGTGACCTGCGAACGCGAGACCACAAGACGCTTCGCGAGGTCAGCGAAAAGGCCGGTGTGTCGCTGGGATACCTTTCCGAAGTGGAACGCGGGCAGAAGGAGGCCAGTTCCGAGCTGCTGTCGTCCATCGCGCAGTCTTTGGGGCTGTCCACAGCCCAGATGCTTCGCATGGTGGCTGACTATCTTGATTCCGTGACTGCCTGATTCGTGAAATATGGCATGATGACGCCCGGCGATTGTTCGCCGGGCGTTTCTCTTTTCTCATATAAATCAAGTCTGTGTACACTGGGGCGCGTGCAGGAACGTGAATTTTGGCAGTTGCTTGAGGAAGTGCTCGGACGCAGCTACGGTCGATCGTTGGCGCGTGATCAGGTGCTTGATCGCCTTGGCGGTATGACGGTGGTCGACGCGCTCAGTGCAGGTGAGGAGCCTCGAGTGGTGTGGAATGTGCTCTGCGACCAGATGGGTATCCCGGATTCCCAACGTTGGGGCAAAGATCATAACGCGCCTCCCATGCCGGTTCGTTGAGCCTTTTTCGAACACAACACACCTCTTCGAACAGATGTTCGCATATTGGGATATAGTTATCCACAGACAACAACCTAAACGGGCTGTTTCCAAATTCTTCAGGTCGCGTGAGAACGTTGATTTTTCAAGGAATGTTGGTTTATGACTCGTTGGATCGCATGTCTTCCGACCACAGCGGTCGTTGGATTTGCAAGAACGAATACTGTGGCCTTACGGTGAAGCCACCATTCGTCATAGTCGGCAAAAGGAGTAGTCATGGCACAGACGAGCACGGCAAAGGGAGCCGCACAGAACAAGTCCGCGAACGGCATCGACCCGCGTCGTCAGGCCGCGCTCGATACGGCGCTTGCGCAGGTCGAGAAGAGTTTCGGCAAAGGGTCGGCCATGCGATTAGGCGATCGTCCTGAGCAGGATGTTGAGGTGATTCCAACCGGATCGCTAGCGTTGGATATGGCATTGGGCATCGGAGGTTTGCCGAAGGGCCGTATTGTGGAGATCTATGGCCCGGAATCCTCCGGCAAGACCACGCTGGCGCTGCATGTGGTGGCCAATGCCCAGAAAAGCGGTGGGGTCGCCGCGTTCATCGATGCGGAGCATGCGCTTGATCCTGTCTATGCGCGCAAGCTTGGCGTCGACACGGATTCGCTGATCGTCTCCCAGCCCGATAACGGCGAACAGGCGCTGGAGATCGCGGATATGCTGATTCGTTCCGGTGCGCTTGACGTGATTGTCATCGATTCCGTGGCGGCATTGGTGCCGAAGGCCGAAATCGAAGGTGAAATGGGCGACAGTCACGTCGGTTTGCAGGCGCGACTGATGAGCCAGGCATTGCGTAAGATGACTGGCGCTTTGGCTCAGGCAGGTACCACGGCCATCTTCATCAATCAGCTCCGTGAGAAGATCGGCGTGTTCTTTGGCAATCCGGAAACGACCACCGGTGGCAAGGCGTTGAAGTTCTACTCGTCCGTCCGCATGGATATTCGTCGCATCCAGACCATCAAGAACGGCGACGAGGCTGTGGGCAACCGTACCAAGGTCAAGGTCGTCAAGAACAAGATGGCTCCACCGTTCAAGACTGCTGAGTTCGACGTGCTGTACGGCGAGGGGATTTCCAAAGAAGGATCTGTGCTTGACATGGCGTTGCAGGTCAATGTCGTGAAGAAGTCCGGATCGTGGTTCACGTATGATGGCGACCAACTGGGGCAGGGGCGTGAGAACGTGCGTCAGTTCCTCAAAGACAACCCGGAGCTTACTGCAGAGATTGAGAATAAGGTGAAAGCCGAATTCGGACTCATTGAGCCTACTGACCAATTCGCCGAGGATGGTGACGATGTGTCGGCGAAGGATGTGAAAGGCGAGGAAAAGGCGAAAGCTGATGCTGCCAAGCCGGAAACGGCTAAGGGCGCGGCAAAGTCTTCCAAGCCTGCCGACAAGGCATGACATATGATCAGTGCCGAGCGATTTCTTGAACAGCAGGACCTCCAGCCGGTATTGTCCGAGGCTGGGGGCTCTGCCCTTTCCCATGGCGGGCGACTGCAGGACGGCCGAATCAAATCCGGCTGCGGACAGGTTTTGTGCAATGATGAAGAAAACACGCCGAAGCGTTCGCGACACGCGCGACACGCAGGGCGTGTCGTGGCCGGCGTGTCGCGAACGCCTGACGATCCGAATGATCTGGATGCGTGCAGGGAGGCCGCCCTCCGGTTGCTTGATGCGGCACCGCGTCCGTCAGGTGCGATGAGAGAGCGACTTGTTGGCAAAGGGTACGTTCCTGAAGTAGTGGACGATGTGATTGCCAGACTGATTAGGGTTCGTCTCATCGACGACGAGGCGTACGCTCAGTCCGCGGTGCGGTACTGCGCATCACGACTGATGGGTCATAGGGGAGCGGTTATGGAGCTCAAACGAAAAGGTGTGGACCGTCAGCTTGCGCAACGTGTGTGCGATGAAGCCGAATCCCAAGGCGTGTTCGTCGAGGCTGCATGGGAGCTAGGACGTCGGACAGCAAGAAAAACTGCTGGGTTGGATGTCGAAGTGCGTAAAAGACGGTTCTGGAGTGCTGGTGGGCGGAAAGGCCATGATCCTGAAGTTTTGCGAGAAATCGCACAGGAATTGTTCGCCTGAAACGGCTGATTCGCGTAGTGGCTATGCGGTTTTCAGACACTGTTTCACCACAGGGGCCGGTCGGGGTGGTAAGAGAGTGAGACCTCTTATACCCCGGGTTCTGTCGTGCCTCAGGCACGGATGGCCATCCATCTCGACCTGACGTTGCCGCCAGGCTCTAGCAGCCTACCCGAAGGCTTCGGGCGAGCAGCCCTCAAACGCCTTCTGCTTGGCCTTGCTCCCGATGAGGCTTGCCATGCGGCCGACTGTTACCAGCGGCCCGGTGGTCTCTTACACCGCCGTTTCACCCTTACCTATCGGTCGAAACCGATAGGCGGTCTGTTCTCTGCTGCGCTATCTCTCAGGTCGCCCTGGGCGGACGTTATCCGCCATCGTGCTCTATGGAGCCCGGAAGTTCCTCAACCGACGAATCGGTCGCGGCCATCAAGAGGTCTCAAACTCACTATGATAGCAAGAAAACGGACGAAAGGAAAATCAAAAAACTTTATTTTTCTTGCATCAACTTTTCAGTGAAATCACAATGTTGCGGCTACAATGATGACTACCGAACAGCGAAGCAGCTGTTTGGTCCGTATATAGCGGGTAACACCGCTTGAGTCTAGGGAGGTCCACATGGAAATCGTCGTTACCGGACGTCATACGCAGATCAAGCAAAGGTTCCGTGACGTTGTCGAAAGCAAGATGAATCGTGTGACCGCTATCGCCCCGGATGCGCAGCGTGTTCAGATTGTGCTGTCGCATGAGGGCAATCCGCGTCAGGCCGATACTGCCAAGCGCGTTGAGATCACTGTCATCGCAGGTCGTACCGTGGTGCGTGCCGAGGCTTCAAGCGCCGACGAGTTCAGCGCTTTGGACATGGCTCTCGACAAGCTGACTCTCCGTCTGCGTCGCACCCGTGATCGTCGCAAGGATCATCGTCGTGGCTACAGCGATCCGGTTCCGGTCGATCTTGGCGTCGTCGAGCCGACTCCGGAAGTCGAGGAGCCGGTCGAAGAGCCGAATAACAGTCCGGCCGACGCTGTCGCCGCTGAGCTGGGTCCGGGTGAGTCCGTCGAGGTCCAGGTAGGCGACACTCCGATTGTCATCCGTCGCAAGCTGCATATCGCGGAGCCGATGACCATCGATGAGGCGCTGTATGAGATGGAGCTGATCGGACATGACTTCTTCCTGTTCGTGAACAAGGAGACCGGTCGTCCGTCCGTCGTCTACCATCGTCACGGTTGGAGCTATGGCGTCTTCGAGATCGACACCCCGGAGAATGTGGCGAAGTAAGACATGCAACGTGGTTGGATAGGGAGATAATCTGACCGAATGGGGCCCGCACAGTGTATGTGTGGGCCTCTTTTCATGACTGCAGACGGTATGTCGAATGGTAGAAAGCTGCAACACGCTGAAAGTTACGTAAAATGGACGGTGTTTTTCAGAAATCGTTAAACAGCGACTAATCTCGGACGAGGTAACTCGCATACACAAAGGGAGTGATTGTGGTAGATATCGTTGATAAAGCTCTGCGAATGGGCGAAGGCCGACAGATCAAGAAGCTTGAGCTTGTCGCTCAGGCAACCAATGCGCTGGAAGACGAGATTGCAGCGCTCAATGACGAGGAGCTCAAGGGCCAGACCGCCAAGTTCAAGCAGCGTCTCGACAATGGCGAGTCCCTCGACAAGCTGATGCCGGAAGCCTTCGCCACCGTGCGTGAGGCCTCCAAGCGCACGCTGGGCCTGCGTCACTTCGACGTGCAGCTCATGGGCGGTGCGGCGCTGCACTGGGGCAACATCGCCGAAATGAAGACCGGTGAAGGCAAGACCCTCGTGGCGACTCTGCCGGCATACCTGAACGCGCTCGATGGCCAAGGCGTGCACGTCGTCACCGTCAACGACTATCTGGCAAGCTATCAGGCCGAACTCATGGGTCGTGTTTACCGCTTCCTCGGCATGAGCACCGGCTGCATCATCACCAACCAGAAGCCGCCGGAGCGTCGTAAGCAGTATAACGCCGATATCACCTATGGCACCAATAACGAGTTCGGTTTCGACTACCTGCGCGACAATATGGCGTGGGAGAAGTCCGATCTGGTACAGCGTGGCCACCACTTCGCCATCGTCGATGAGGTCGACTCCATCCTCATCGACGAGGCCCGTACCCCGTTGATCATCTCCGGTCCGGCCGAAGGCGACGTGACCCGTTGGTACCGCCAGTTCGCTCGTTTGGTGCTCAAGCTCACCCGTGACGAGGACTATGAGGTCGATGAGAAGAAGAAGGTCGTCGGCATTCTCGATCCAGGCATCAACAAGATCGAGGATTATCTCGGCATCGACAACCTGTACGAGCCGAACAACACTGCACTGATCGGCTACCTGAACAACGCCATCAAGGCCAAGGAACTGTTCCTGCGCGACCGCGACTACGTGGTGACCGGCGGCGAGGTGCTCATCGTCGACGAACACACCGGTCGTATTCTGCCGGGTCGTCGTTACAACGAAGGTCTGCACCAAGCAATCGAAGCCAAGGAAAACGTGGAAGTCAAGGCTGAGAATCAGACCTTCGCCACCATCACCTTGCAGAACTACTTCCGCATGTATGACAAGCTGTCGGGCATGACCGGTACCGCAGAAACCGAGGCCGCGGAGTTCATGGGCACCTACAAGCTGGGCGTGCTCCCGATTCCGACCAACAAGCCGATGATTCGTGAAGACAAGGACGATCTGATTTTCCGTACCAAGAAGGAGAAGCTTGCCGCCATCGTGCGCGATGTTGCCAAGCGCCACAAGAAGGGCCAGCCGGTGCTGCTGGGTACCGCTTCGGTGGAATCCTCCGAAATCGTGTCGTCCCTGCTTGACGTTGCCAACATTCCCCACCAGGTGCTGAACGCGAAGCAGCATGATAAGGAGGCCGCTGTCGTGGCCGTCGCAGGCCGTAAGGGCGCCGTCACCGTGGCTACCAACATGGCAGGCCGTGGTACCGATATCATGCTCGGCGGCAACGTCGAATTCCTCGCCGATGCGAAGCTTAAGTCCGAAGGCTACTCTCCGGATGACACTCCGGACGAGTACGAAAAGCGTTGGCCGGGCACCTTGGCCGAAATCAAGGAGCAGGTCAAGGACGAGCATGAAGAGGTCGTCGAGCTTGGTGGTCTGTACGTGCTTGGTACCGAGCGTCACGAGTCCCGCCGTATCGATAATCAGCTGCGTGGACGTTCCGGACGTCAAGGCGATCCGGGCGAGTCCCGTTTCTACCTGTCGCTCGAAGACGATCTGATGCGTCTGTTCAACACCCAGCTCGTGGCCCGCGTTATGGCCAAGGGTATGCCGGAAGGCGAGCCGATCGAGGCGAAGAGCGTTTCCAAGGGCGTGCGCACCGCGCAGAAGGCTGTGGAGTCACGCAACTTCGAAATCCGTAAGAACGTGCTCAAATACGACGATGTGATGAACAAGCAGCGCACCGTCATTTATGCCGAGCGTCAGGCCGTACTGAAGGGCGAGGACATCCACAAGGATATCCTCAAGTTCATCGACGAGACGGTACTGAGCTACATCAAGGGCGCCAACAAGGGCTCTGACAAGTCGAAGGATTGGGATTGGAAGGGCCTGTTCAAGGCTCTGAACGCCGTGTACCCGATTGCCGTTGATTCGGAAGCAGCCAAGGATGCTGTCTCCAAGCTCAAGGGAGACAAGGCCGTCGTGGCTCTGCAGGAGCTTATCGTTTCCGACGCCAAGGACCAGTATGCCGACTTCGAAGGCAAGCTTGGTGAAGAGGGTCTGCGTCAGCTGGAACGTCGTGTCGTACTCGCGGTTCTTGACCGCAAGTGGCGCGAACACCTGTATGAGATGGACTATCTCAAGGACGGCATCGGGCTGCGTGGCATGGGTCAGCGTGATCCGTTGGTCGAATACCAGCGCGAAGGCTACCAGATGTACAACTCCATGATCGAAGCGATCAAGGAGGAGACCATCCAGTTGCTGTTCCATGTCGATATCGATCGTGTCGCCACCACCGAAGACACCGACACTGAATCTGACGAGGATGAGGCCGTGAATGCGGCTGAAGCGGTGATGGGACTGGGAGGCGAAACTGAGCCTACCGGCGAAACCGCTCCTGCCGAGCCGGAAACCGATGATGAGTCCGAAAAGACCGTCATCGACGAACTGGCTGACGAGCAGAAGAACGAATCTGGAATCGTTGGCATGCAGCCGATCAGCCACGCCGAAGGCAAAGTTCCGGCCAACAAGCGTCCGAAGAGCGAGGAATTGCACTCCTCGTGGGCGGATGGCCGTACCTTCCCGGGAACTGGCAAGAACGCCCAGTGCCCGTGTGGTTCCGGTCGCAAGTACAAGATGTGCCACGGACAGAACGAGCAGTGACGCGTGAGATAGTGCGTTGATGATTCGCGCATGGTGAAGGCGGTTTGCGGATTTTTCGCAGACCGCCTTTTTAATCCGTTCTTTTGCTATCTGATATACGTGAGATCGATATCGGAATCGTCTGTGCATTTTATAAGTGGGACGGTTCGTGTAATTATCTGTTCGTGATATGGACGTTGGAAAACCAAGAAACGTAGACCCGATACAATAATCGGCATCATACAACGATATGACGTGCCGAAGCGTCAAGGAGGGCATCATGGCCGGAATCACATGGAAGTCGATCCTCACCAAGTTGGTCGGAGGGGACCATCTGAGCGCCGAGGAATCCGAGTGGTTCGTCGATGACCTTATGAGCGGCAACGCCAATCCGGCGGCCGTTGGCGCGGTTCTGGCAACCCAGCAGCAGCTCGGTCTGACCTCGGGCGAGGTTCGCGGAGCGGCCAAAGCCATGATAGGCCACGCCATCAAGCTCGACGTTGAGGGGGAGACCACTGACATTGTCGGCACTGGCGGTGACGGCGCTGCGACGGTGAACCTGTCTTCTATGGGTGCGGTGGTGGCTGCCGCCTCCGGAGTGAAAGTCGTGAAGCATGGCAATCGCGCAGCTTCTTCCAAGTGCGGCACCGCCGATTGCTTCGAGGCATTGGGACTGCCTCTTGATCTAGAGCCGGAGCAGGTTGCCCAAGTCGGCAATGAGTGCGGCATCGCTTTCGCTTTCGCACGTACCTTCCATCCGGCGATGCGTTTCGTTGGTCCGATTCGTGCCGCGCTGGGAGTGCCCTGCGTGTTCAACGTGCTGGGCCCGCTGACCAATCCTGCCGCTCCGAAGCATATGGCGGTCGGTTGCGCCAATCGCAAGATGAGTCCGATTATGGCCGAAGTATATGCGGCGAACGGTCAGACCGGTATGGTCTACACCTCCAACGAAGGCTTGGATGAGATGGCCCCGACTGGCCCGGTATCCATCTGGGAGTTTAAGGACGGCAAGGTCACGGAAAACGAGTTTGATCCAACCGTTGAACTCGGTCTCGCCAAAGTGACCGTCGCCGACCTCAAGGGTGGTGAACCGGAGCTTAATGCCCAACTATTCCGTGACTTCCTCGCAGGCAAGGACGTGCCGTTCCGTACCACCGCTCTGCTCAATGCGGCATCCGCGATTGTCGCCGATGGACATTTGGTGCCGACGGAAGCCAGCCTCGCCGATCGTTTCAAAGCGGCCTACGCCATCGCCGAAGAGACCGTCGACTCCGGTAAAGCATCCGCGTTGCTTGATCAGTGGATCGCTACCGCTCAGTCGAAGAAAAATGCCTGATTCAAGACTTTCTGATCGATATTTGCCAATAACTGAATAATTATGCGTGTGCGGCATCGAAATATCTGGTGCTGCACACGCATTTTTTGATGCGAGGCTTTCGATATGGAAATCTCGCTGCCAGGATTCTTATGATGTTCTGAAAATATGCTCGATGAAGAAAAGGTCGAAATCAGACCCTCGCGCCATCATCAAACTCATCAAAGCGAGTCTGCGAGTGTCCCTTGTGCTGCACAATAAGCCCTGCGGCGCCAACCAATGCACACAAGCCGAAAATCGATCCCAGAATCGCCGCCAACGCAGGCATGAATACGGAAGCGATGATGCCGATAACTCCGGCGACCAGCAACGCCCAGAACACGAGTTTCGAAAGCTTGACATGTCCGATTTCGGGACTCGGAGGCACGAAATCATCTCCATAACGGTCCATCACGCTATCAGTGTCCAACCAGCTGGAACCCGTGAAATCGCGTGGTCCACGACCTTGCGGCATATCGTCGGTGAATGTACCCTGATCCAGATCCTGAATCGATAGCAGCGCCTCTTTTTCACGTCGCTGCGCATGCTTCTCGAAACGCCTCGCATTCCTTGAGTGTTCCACGGCCTTCAAATCGTCGGCATGGGAATTGGCGAACTCGGCCCAAGCGGCATCCAGATCGTTCGCATCAGAGGAGGGACCATTCCCTCCACCATGCGACTCGGCATTTGGGTGTTCTTCATTGGCATTGCTATTGTTGAGGTCAGTCATACTGATAACTTTAATCAAGCGGATGCCCATCCGCTGGGAGGACCGTGAAGAATGCTCTATTGGTTTTTCGTTAAAGGCCTAGGACCGATCGCCATCCACCGTTTGGGACCGACCGCAAAAGGGCTTGAAAACATTCCTCGCGAAGGCGGTGCCATTATTGCGGCCAACCATCTTGCCGTCATCGACGACGCGCTGTTGCCGCTGACCAGCCCACGCATGATTCACTTCATGGGCAAGGCCGAATATTTCGAAGGTAAAGGCATCAAAGGCAAGTTCAAGAAATGGTGGTTCACATCCGTTGGAGTGTTCCCCGTGGATCGTTCCGGTGGTTCCAAGTCGTTGGGCGCGCTGAACCATGCCCGCGAAATCATTGAGGACGGCCACCTGTTCGGCATCCACATCGAAGGCACCCGCAGTCCTGACGGACGTCTCTATAAAGGCCACACCGGTGCGGCGCGTCTGGCATTCGAAACCGGATGTCCGATTGTTCCGGCCGCCATCATCGGCTCCCGAGAATTGCAGAAGCCAGGGCAGGTCATTCCCGACAAAGGTAAGACCACGGTGATTTACGGCAAGCCGATCGAAGTCGGAAAAAAACCGTTGGACCAGATCACGCATGACGACCTGCGTTCGCTTACCGACCGTGTGACCATGGAGATTCAGAAGATGAGTGGTCAGGAATATGTGAATGAATACGCACAAAAAGTCAAGGAACAGCTTAAGGCGGCCAAGGAAGCAGAAAAGCAGCTGAAACAGGACTGAATTTCGTCGCTGTCACGCAGTCGCAAAGATGGTTTGAAAGCGGAGACGGAATGTCATCAGTGAGCCCATCCGGGAAATCGGACGGGCTCACTCTGTTGTAGGGAAGCACATTGTCGGGTCTGGCGACTCCCTCACGTTTTAGAACAGTGAAGAATACATTTTCAATGTAATAGTGGTCGGGGTTCCATTTTCGTCTCGGATACGTACTTCGGTGCCACCTACCGGATCCTGCGAAGCGACCTTCTTATCTTGGCTGGCGTCCAATGTGAGCTGCGAACTCACTTTGACCGTGAATCCAAGCTTCTCCAACGCAGCTTTGGCGTCGGAGGCTTTTTGACCCACATAATTCGGTAAGGTTATGGTTTCCGGTCCCTTGGAGACCACTACATCGACGCTATCTCCCCAATGCAGCGTATTGCCGTTGTTGACGGAAGTGGAAATCACCTGACCTTGCGGAATCTTATCGTCGAAGGATTCCGTCCAATTGGCGGTGAGCTTGAGATCGTCCATCGCCTGCTTCGCCTCATCCTTCGTCTTGCCGACGATATCAGGCATGGTTACTGGTTTTGGTCCCTGCGACACGGTGACGGTGATCGTCGTATTATGTGGCAATGTAGCACCGGGATCCACGCTTAACGACAGCAGTGCCCCCTGCGGCACCTCCATGGAATACGTGTCATCGGAGGCAGCGGTCTGTTCGATACTATCGAATCCGGCCTTCTTCAACGCATTGATCGGATCCTTACCGGATGCGCTGGTTGCGTCGAGAATGTCGGCGGGAACCGTCGCCTGCCTGACTCCCTTGGACACCACGACCCTGACTTTCTGGCCGCGACGCTTGCTGCCACGATCGCCGACATTCGCCGGATCGGTGGAGATGATATCGCCTTCCGCCACGGAATCGCTATACTCTTCCGACACTTCGTATTCGACATCGGAAACCTTCAGCAGACTTTCATAGTCGCTCCATTTCACGCCGGTGATGGGGCAGGCTACGGAATCGCTGCACGACATGCCATCAGGCTGAGGCATGGTCCAATAACTGCCAGGCCCCTGGTAATACCACCATGCCCAGCCGCCTGCGCCACACGCCAGAAGAAGCGTAGCCACGCCTGCGACGATAAGCGGCGTACGATGCTTTTTCGAAGATTTGTTCTTTCCAGCATTGCCGTAATCGCCGTTCTGCATGGCAGGGGATTGCGGCAATGTACCGCCGTCTGCGGTATTGACGGCTCCGTCCGGCGGCAGAGAGAAGCGCGTTGTCGCCTCGGGATCAACGTTCTGCTGTTGCACCGGCATGACGGTCGTCATGTTCGGTTTGACCCTGTCCAGTTTGCGTGTGCGATCGTCGAATTGTTGCGTCGATGGGGTCGGGGGAGCGGGTGGGGCCGGATTAACCTCATTCATCGGGACGGCGACATCTTCCGCTTGTGTGGTATTGGGCGATATATTGACGTTTGCCGCGGGAAGCTGATACTGCCAATCGCTGACCGCGAGCATGGATTGCAGTTGCTGCAACTCGGCCAATGCGGCGGAAGCGTCTGCGGGTCGTGCTTCGACTGCGCGCGCCGTGAGGTGAGCGATGAATGCAGCCACATTGGCATTGATGCCCTCACAGACGGTAACGATGCTTGGCACATCCTCGTGAACATGCTTGAATACCAACGTCACCGGATTGTCCGAAGTGAACGGCACTTTGCCTGCGAGCATTTCCCAAGCCATGATGCCTACGGAGTACAAGTCGCCTTGAGGCGTGGCTTGGTTCTCCTCAATCATTTCCGGCGCCAGATATGCGGCCGTTCCAAGCAGGATGCCAGTGGAGGAAAGCGTTGCTTGTGAAACCGTTTTGGCCAAACCGAAATCGGTGATCTGCACATGGCCGCGGTCGTTGAGCAGAATGTTCTCCGGCTTGATGTCGCGGTGTACCACGCCCGCACGGTGTGCGGAAGCAAGTCCATCCAACGTTTCGCCGATGATACGCAACGTTTCACGAACGCTGAACGTGCCTTGCTGATTCATTTCGTAGCGTAGATTCACGCCGTGAACATACTCCATGACGAGGTAGTCAAGACCGTCGAATTCCCCGGTGTCATACACTTGCACGATATGCGGGTTGGCGATGGCGGCCGCGGAGCGTGCCTCGCGGTGGAAGCGCTCCACGAATTGGTCACGGTGCGGCCCCTGAGCCAGCTGCGTATGCATGATTTTGATGGCGACCGTGCGCCCCAAGCGCTCGTCTACCGCCTGGTACACCGTGGCCATGCCGCCATCGGCGATTCTGCTGACGACCCGATACCGGCCTTCGATGACCTGACCTTCGGGGGCGTGTGGAGCTTCACTCATGGTTGATTGCTGCGGTTCCTTCTTCAAAACGCTTCACGCTGAACGTGTTCTCATTTGTAGTCTACAAGCAGAGGTTTGCGGATTGTGCAACGAACGCGCGTCCTGTCCGGATACCAGTCAGAAGACACGCGGATCTTGTCACGCATTTGCACGTACGTCAGGTACGAAACGTGCGCAGGCCTCGATGAGCGGCGATTTGCGACACTCAGAAAGATCAAGCGCATTGATAGCCGATTTCGACGCATGCCACAGATCTGCGATTCTGTTGCGGGATTGCGCGATGGCTCCCGTCTGTCCGAACAGTTCAATGGCGCGTTGCACTTGAGTCTCGGAACGCGAATCGGCTTCCCACATGTCGATAAGCTCACGTCGCTGCCCATCATCCGCAGCGTTGATGGCATCGGCGAGAAGCACGGTACGCTTGCCTTCGCGAATATCTCCGCCAACAGGTTTTCCGGTATTCCTGCTTGATCCGACAACGTCCAAAAGGTCATCCGCAAGCTGGAACGCCAAACCGAGCGGCAACCCGACCGCCAATGCGCGCCTTCGAGCATCATCCTTGCTTAAACCAGCGGCAAGCATGCCGAATTCCAGAGGGGCAATGGTGGTGTAGCTGGCGGTCTTCCAACGGAATACGTTCAACGAAGCTTCCACCAGCTCGTTCGGATCGTTCAACGGGTTGAGCTCCACCGCCAAATCAAGTATTTGGCCAACCTCGACTTCGCGATGCATATTGAGCAACGCCGCAACCACATCGGAACCATAAGTAAGCTTGGACGCGGCCTTATCCGCGATAGCCACGCTCGCCGTGGCCAACATGTCGCCAAGCATGATGCCCAAACCATGACCGATAGTCTCACTATGCGTATCGGTGGAAAACGCACGATGCGCGGATGGCTTGCCGCGACGCAGATCGGAATCATCGATGATGTCATCATGCACCAGGGCGCCGGTCTGAAAAACCTCTACGGCACACGCCAAATCAAGTAGTGCATCGAAATCGCGTTCCAGCACATCCTCCGAAGCGAACGCGCGGAACGAATCCAACGTCAGCAAGGCGCGAAGTCGCTTGCCGCCCTCACTTGAAGTGACCGCTTGCGTGGCGACCATGTCTGCGATGGGCTTGCAGGAAGAGGCAACCGAATCGTCCACATGAAGGAACGCAAAATCCTTCACTAACGAAACAATGCGCGATTCAATCTGTTCCAAATCGGAAGAGCTAGTCATACCAACAGTTATCCACAGGCGTTCGACAAGACCAAATCTCAATGATTGCAATAGTTGCGGTACCGAAACCATTTTGCGAAACGCCGAAAGACCCATCCTCCGACCACAAGCCCCGAAAAACAGCGCATCGCCTCAGCGCATCAGACATAGTGCCATACAAGCGGCGCGCAGAGAAGCCGATCAACCATGTCAAGGAGGGCAGAACAATGACAGTCAACAGGACCGTACGCATCACCGGAACGGAAATGAAAGAAACCATCAACCAATTCGAACAAGAGCTCCGATCGAATGGCACGCGCAAAGCGGTGCGCTCCCTCATATCAGAGGCGTTTCTCATATGGATGGACGCGCTCGAACAGGCGTCGACGGAAAATGACGAGCCATGCCGAGTAAGCGTGACACGTACCGAATGCAGCCTCGATAGGGACACGGTCATACGAATTACGGTGGGCATGGGCGAAATGCTGTCCATACGCGATGCGTTCCTCATCTCCGCCATAGTCGATGAGCAACGCGCCAGTCGGGAGTTTCTTATGGATTTTGCCGAACGGCCCAAGCATCCCGGCAATGCGCAACGTTTGGAACAGCTGCTCAGCGATGCATTCCGCGACCCATCAGCCAGACCCGATCTGAAACGTTGCGACCAAGCGGTCAACATGCTGTTTGACGTCATCGATATGATTCCCAAACCATATCGGGCGCAGCCGTTCGCCGTAATCAGCTACATCATGTGGTGGATGGGTCAGGAAGGCGCCATAGCGGCCGCCATCAGCGCGCTCGCGATAGATGATCAATGTTCACTGGCGGCGATCGTATGTTCGGCGGTCGAACGGCATATCGGGCCTGCCTGGACATCGGAAACCTAAGGCAACACGCCGTAAAGTGGCGTGACTTGCGCGTGCAGGCCTCATTATGCGGGAATAATCGTCCTTGCAAGATGGTTTACTCACATAGTTGACGATTTGCCCTTGCCAGAAGTGGGTCCTTGTGGTATACGCTTCTGGCAGGATCAATAGGAGGATAAGTTTGGCCACCAAGGAAACGACGGCAAGCATGGAACAGGCTGATCTGACCGAAAAGACCACCTCCACGAAGAAAGCCGCCACGCGTAAAGCCTCCACCAAGAAAAGCGCAGCGAAGAAAACTCCTGCCACGAAGACCCCTCGCAAGACCACCGCCAAGAAGAGCGCCCCTGCCAAGAAGGAAGAGGAGCAGATTGAGGATGACGCCCTTGACGATGAGGACGCTCAGGTGGATGACCCCGATCTCGATGATTTCGATGACGATCTCGATGACGTCGATTCGGATGATAACGACGATCTCGATGATGACGAGGAATCCGAGCCGGATGATGACGACGAGGAAGAGGAAGAACGCAAGAAGCCGGAAGAGCCCAAAGAAAAGGGTGCTTTCGTGGTGCGAGACGATGACGATGATGAGAATCTGACTCCGTCCGGCAACCCGAAGCGTCGTGTGATCGCAGCAGGAGCGACCGCCGATCCTGTCAAGGATTACCTGAAGCAGATCGGTCGAGTGAGCCTGCTGAACGCGGAGCAGGAAGTCGACCTGTCCGAGCGTATTGAGGCTGGTCTGTATGCCCAGCACCTGCTGGACACCGAATCCGACCAGATGGACTTCAAGCGCAAGCGCGAGCTTAAGTGGGCCGCAAACGATGGCAGGCGTGCCAAGGACCATCTGTTGGAGGCTAACCTGCGACTCGTGGTGTCGCTGGCCAAGCGCTACACCGGACGCGGCATGCTGTTCTTGGATTTGATTCAGGAAGGCAACCTTGGTTTGATTCGCGCTGTTGAGAAGTTCGATTGGAAGAAGGGCTTCAAGTTCTCCACCTATGCCACGTGGTGGATTCGTCAGGCCATTACCCGAGCCATGGCCGATCAGGCGCGTACCATTCGCGTGCCTGTGCACATGGTCGAAGTGATCAACAAGCTATCCCGTGTGCAGCGCCAGATGCTTCAGGATCTTGGCCGCGAACCTACACCGGATGAGCTTGCGCGCGAGCTTGACATGCCAGTCGAGAAGGTGCAGGAAGTGCAGAAGTACGGTCGTGAGCCTATCTCCCTGCATACCCCGCTGGGCGAGGACGGCGATTCCGAGTTTGGTGATCTGATCGAAGACACCGACGCCATCGCACCGTCCGATGCGGTTGCTTTCTCGCTGTTGCAGGAACAGTTCAGGCAGGTGCTTGAGACGCTGTCTCCGCGCGAGGCCGGTGTGATCAAGATGCGCTATGGCTTGGAAGATGGTCAGCCGAAAACGCTCGACGACATTGGCCGCGTGTATGGCGTAACCCGTGAACGTATTCGCCAGATTGAGTCGAAGACCATGTCGAAGCTGCGTCACCCGTCTCGTTCGCAGACGTTGCGTGACTTCCTTGATCAGTGATCAGACGATACGTGTGTGAATGAAGTCGAGAAATCCGGCGGGAATGTCGAATTTCTCGACTTCTTACATCTACAAGATGTTTTTATGTTTTTGAAAGACCGAAGCGAATAAGCAAGTCGGAATGAGGGAAATGGCGAAGGACAAGGACAACTACGGCGCAGGCAGTCTTACTGTGCTCGAAGGTCTTGACGCGGTGCGCAAGCGCCCAGGCATGTATATCGGCACCACCGATAGCCAAGGTTTGATGCACTGTTTATGGGAGATCATCGATAATTCCGTCGATGAGGCCCTTGCTGGTGTCTGCAACCATATCATCGTGACGCTGCATTCTGACGGTTCCGTGGAAGTCGCCGACAACGGACGAGGTATTCCTGTCGACATTGAGCCGAAGACCAAGCTTACCGGCGTGGAAGTGGTGCTGACCAAGCTGCACGCCGGTGCGAAGTTCGGCAACTCTTCGTACGGCGCCTCTGGCGGCCTGCATGGTGTAGGCTCGTCCGTGGTGAACGCGTTGAGCTCTAGGCTTGATGTGGAAGTGGATCGTGATGGCAAAACCCATCACATGTCATTCCATCAGGGTCATCCGGGTGTATATACCGACGTCGATCCGGAGCATCCGTCGCCGGACGCGCCGTTCAAGCGCACGCGCAAGAACCGTCCGACCGAACTCGAGATCATTGGCAAGGTCAGTCCGAAGACCACCGGTACCCGCATCCGTTACTGGGCTGATCCGGAGATTTTCAACGATACCGCAGAATTCAGCTACGAACAGCTAATCGACCGTGTCAGGCAAACCAGTTTCCTGGTGCCGGGATTGAAAATCACCGTCATCGACGAGAATATTCCGGAAACCGGCGATGAATCCATCGATGAAATGCTGGAAGTCGACAATATTACGAATACTGCGGACGACAAATCTCAGGATTTTGAAGGAACGCAGGAAGTTGCGCAATCTCAGGAACCGGTAGCGGATAACGATGCGCAAACGCAGAAAAGCGACGAAAGCGGCGATGCTGAAAATGCCGTCGCAGGTCAGACGGTGGAAACCGATGCCGTGGCACAACCTCAGGAATCGAAATACACGCATGCCCGTATCGAGGAATTCTGCCATACCGGTGGCGTGAGGGATTTCGTGGACTACCTGTCCAAGGGTGAAGCCGTTTCCGACATTTGGCGCGTTACTGGCGAAGACACGTACGTTGAAGAAACCCAGGCCGTTGGCGACGGCGGCGAGTTGCATGCGCAGAAGGTTACAAGAAAGTGCGCCGTTGACATCGCCATGCGGTGGACCAACGGTTACGACACCACCATGCGCAGTTTCGTCAATGTGGTGGAGACCCCCGGCGGCGGCACGCATGTGGACGGCTACTTGTTGGGAATGACCAAGCAGATTCGTAAGGCCATTGAAGACAATGCGCGCAAGCTCAAGGTGAATCTCAAAGATTCCAACATGAAGGTCGAACGTGATGATATCCTGTCCGGTCTTGTGGCCGTCATCACCGTGCGTATCGCCGAACCGCAGTTCCAAGGCCAGACCAAGGATGTGCTTGGCACCGCGCAGGTCAAGCCGATCGTCAGCAAAATGACCGACAAGCAGTTCGGCGAGATGATCACCGGATCCAAGCGCGGCTATAAGGAACAGTCCGGCCGCGTGCTTGAGAAGATCGTAGGCGAAATGCATGCCCGCATTCAGGCACGTAAGACCAAAGAGGTGACCCGTCGCAAGAACGCGCTCGAATCGGCGTCCATGCCTCCGAAGCTGTCTGACTGCCAGCCGGGTAATGACGATGTAGCCGAACTGTTCATCGTGGAGGGTGATTCCGCACTCGGTACTGCCAAGGCCGCACGTAACTCCGGCTTCCAAGCGTTGTTGCCGATTCGCGGCAAAATCCTTAACGTGCAGAAGGCGTCGCTGTCGCAGATGTTGTCGAACAAGGAATGCGCGGCGATTATTCAGGTGGTCGGTGCTGGCTCCGGTGCAAGCTTCGACATTGAGCAGGCAAGATATAACAAAGTCATTATGATGACCGATGCAGATGTTGACGGTGCGCATATCCGCATTCTGCTGCTCACCTTGTTCTACCGTTACATGCGGCCGCTCATCGAGCATGGCCATGTGTATGCGGCTGTGCCTCCGTTGCACCGCATCGCCTTGACCGGAGCTCACAAGGGGGAGTACATCTACACGTATTCCGACGATGAGCTTGCCGGAAAATTGGCGGAGCTTGACAAGAAGCGCATCGGCTATAACGAAGACATCCAGCGTTACAAGGGTCTTGGTGAGATGGATGCCGATCAGTTGGCTGACACCACCATGGATCCACGCACGCGCATGCTGCGCCGTATTCGTATGGAAGATGCCGAACAGGCCAGTCGGATCTTCAGCCTGCTGATGGGTGACGATGTGCCTCCTCGAAAGGCATTCATTGTTGAGAATGCCGATGACTTCGACCGTTCCAAGATCGATACCTGATCGGTGTTTTCGATGGTTCGCCTTCCGTTGCGTCAAAGACGTTGCGGAGGGCGTTTTCTTAGCGAAGACGGTATATGGTTTCGCGAGATAGGGATTGAAGATTCTGCGGTAAATGGTGCAATTGAGCAGTTACCGATCGGTAGATAGATATGTTTACAATGACGACTGATATTGTCTTCTGCAGCTATCAGTCAAGAGGGAGTGGGGCGTGGTCAATCTTTTGCTTGCCGTAATCTATGTGGCGTTCATCAGTCTTGGTTTGCCGGATGCTGTGTTGGGTGCCGCATGGCCGACGATGAGTGTCGATTTGGGTGCACCCATCTCTTGGGCTGGCGGCATTTCCATGACGATTTCTGCTGGAACCATTGTCTCTGCGCTGCTTTCCGACCGTATGACCTTGCATTTTGGAGCGGGCAAAGTCACCGTGGTTTCCGTGGCATTGACGGCGTTGGCGTTGTTTGGCTTTTCGGTGGCTCCGAACTATTGGGTGCTGATTCTGCTTGCCATCCCGTACGGCTTGGGAGCGGGCGGAGTTGACGCGGCCCTCAACAATTATGTGGCCATTTACTACGAGAGCCGTCATATGAGCTGGCTGCACGCCATGTGGGGCATCGGCGCATTGACCGGCCCATACGTCATGGGATTCGCCTTGGGGGCGGGTCAAGGCTGGCCGTGGGGCTACCGTTACATCTCCATACTGCAGGTTGCGCTCACCGCCGTTCTTATTTTCAGCCTGCCGCTGTGGAAGAAGCGCTCCGAGGCAAAGACGGGCGAAGTTTCCGGCGAATCCGATGGAACGGCCAATGATGAAACTCACAAACCGCTTGGTGTACGAGGCGTGCTTGCCATTCGCGGTGCCAAAGAAATCCTGGTGATGTTCTTCTGCTACTGTGCGTTGGAATCCACGGCCATGCTGTGGGGTAGTAGCTACATGGTGCTCGGCAAAGGCATTGACAAGACCACAGCCGCCATGTGGGCCAGTCTGTTCTGCATCGGCATCACCATAGGCCGCTTGGCGAGTGGCTTTCTGACCATGAAGTTCAACGATCCGACTATGATTCGCCTAGGCCAAGCGCTCGTGCTGACCGGTATCGTTAGCATGTTGTTGCCGCTGCCGTACAATATCGGCACTATTGTGGGGCTGATGATCATCGGTCTCGGCTGCGCTCCGATTTATCCGTGCGTCATTCATTCCACGCCGGCATATTTCGGCGAAGACAAATCGCAGGCGATCGTCGGCATGCAGATGGCATGCGCATACGTCGGCTCGATGTGCATGCCGCCGGTATTCGGCCTGATCGCACAGCATATCAGCGTGCTGTGGTTCCCTCTGTACATGTTGGTTTTTCTGGTGCTTATGGTGATCATGCACGAGAGCCTGCGTAAAAAGTGCGGTGGTCAGACCATCGGCTGGTAGGGCGTTGCCGCCACTGCGTCTGCGATGCCATGAGCAGCATTGTAGATTTCGCATATACGGTTAGGGTTACTAAAACCGAGTGCAACATACCATACGATAAGCAGTACGGCCACGGTCACGGCCAATGGCAGTCGTTGTGTTTTCAAACGAATAAGACATAGCAGGATCACAGTGGCAAGCAAGGCGATGAATGATGCCGAAAGGTAGCGTAGCCAAGTCAAACCGTATGCGTTGATGTACAGCCCCAGTCGAAGTGCCGCTGAAGCCAGAATAACGGCGGTTAACGCCAGCAATGCGGCCAATGTGATATTGATCGTGCGTGTGCGTGGCGCGAGAGCGATCGCCAAGCCGAACAGGGTCACATTAATGGCCGTGATTGCCAGCAGTTGAAAGAATCCGCTGCGTGCGTATTCGCTATAGGTCAATCCGTCTGGCAGTGCGATTGAACCGTCAGTGAGCAATCCCGCGAATAGGAACCGGACTTGCACGGTGCAGAACAGTGCGTACACCATCAGGGTCACGGCCAGTACCACGAACGCTGTTACTGAACTGAGGGAGAAGCGTTGCTCCGGCGGCGTGGAAGCGGGCTCGGTGTCGAGACTGATAAGCAAGGAGAACAGCAATGGCCATGGCAATACGATGAACATGATGTGAAGAGTGAGCGCCATCGGATTGAAATTACGAAAAACGTTCAACACCTCATATTGGACTATTTGATCGGCGCCAACAAGCAACGGTATGATCGTCAAAAGCAATGGAATGGAAATCAGCAGCGCGATGCCGATTTCGCGCACTTTTGAACGTTGTTTCGACGCGACTGCGAATCTTGCGAATATGACGGAAAATGGTTCCGCAAAATCGCGAATGTGAATAAACGGCTGCTGCAACCAGCCGGTAAACCAATTCCAAACAACTTGAAGTGGACGGCGAACATCGTAACGCCCGTTGACCAGCTGACAGTGCAGCATAAGCAACGCCGGTTGAACGAATTGCGTGGTGAGCGCGTATTCGTCGTTTCTCGAATAGCACGAGGTCGAGCGAGCGAGCATATTCCACACACCAATGGCGACGATGCTTCCCAAAACAAGCCAAACAAGAACTTGTTTTCGTGCGGTTTTCCAGTGCAGCGCGGTTACGGTAAGCGCACAGATGATCCAGAAAACCGGCAGCTCATATCCGATAAGCCATGTCGGAGGCATGCTGCAGATCAGCCGGTCGAATGCGAAAGTGATGAGAAATGCAGCGCTAATGGTGATGACCGCGCGTTTGTCGAGGGGATGTTTCGCTATTTCTTCCCGCGTGATTTTAGGTTTTGCCAAAGGCTGTTCCTCCTGATGTGCGGATGGTTCTTGTGTTGGTTGGTTTTCTTGTGCGCTTGGTGTTTCTTGGGTCTCTCGCATTTCTCGCAATGGCGATGATTGTTGAGCTTGTTGAGCGTGTGATGGGGAAGTGCTGGCTGATTCCGTCATAACAAATTCCTTCCTTGAGTGTGTTGGACGTCATCGTACATATCGAAAAACGATAGAAAGATATCGACTAACATACTTTCACAAGATTTGCATATCGAATATCGATAGAATATTATCGATATTCAGGTTTATTGGATTGAAGGAGACGAATATCATGTCGAATTCCGCTGCGAAACGTTCCATGGTGATTGGTGTATTGCGTGTGCTGATTGTGATAATTGCAATATGTTGCCTCGGACTGCAGGTCAGTGCGATTGCGGCATCCGCTGGCGTTGCTTCCAGGTATGCCGGCGCTGACTCGATGCATTGGCTGTATGCGGTTGCCGCAGTGCTGATTGTTGCCTGCTTCGAGTTCGCGTTGATACCGTTGTGGAGATTGCTGACCTTGGTTGAAAGACGTGATGTCTTTTCCGGCAAAGCCATGTGTTGGGTGAATCACATTCTCATATATGCGGGGATTGAAGGCATGCTGGTGCTCGCTGTGATGATTGGCCAAATCTGGTTGTCACCTTCGCGCTTTCTGATGGCCGCGATAGGGGTCGACGAGCAAATATTTCCATACATCGTGCTGGCGGTTGGTGTGGCAACGCTTCTGCTGATCGCGGCGTTCGAACTGTTGATGGTGGTGATGCGCTCGCTGTTGATGCAGGCCATCGAACAGCGTGACGAACTGGCGGTGGTGATTTGATATGGCAATTCGTGTGAATCTTGACGTGATGCTCGCCAAAAGAAAAATGAGCGTCAGTGAACTGGCGGAGGCTATAGGCATAACGCCGGTCAATGTTTCGGTGTTGAAGAACGGACGGGCCAAGGCGATACGGTTTTCCACGCTTGATGCCATATGCGAGACATTGCATTGTCAGCCGGGAGAAGTGCTCGAATGGGTTGACGGCGAAGACGAGTGACGTCTTACGGTAATGCGATAATCGAACGTATGTACGAATGTTTGAACTTGTTCTCGGAACCGACCAAAGCATGGTTCAAACATGCGTTCAACCGGCCCACCGAAGCCCAGCAGCAGGCGTGGCCGGCCATCCATTCCGGCGAGAACGTGCTCGTTGTGGCGCCCACTGGGTCGGGTAAAACCCTCTGTGCGTTCCTTTCGGCTCTTGACCGGCTTATGGCGGGCGGAGCGCGTTCCGCAGGAGTGGACCTTCATGGCGAAACCGCGGCAACCGAGAGCCATGCGGAACGAAGAACTGTGAAGAAAGGTTCCCACAAGAAAACGAAGCGTAACGTCAAAGTGCTGTATATTTCGCCATTGAAGGCGCTCGGCGTCGATGTGACGAAGAATCTTGAATTGCCATTGCGGGGAATTGCTCAACAGTGCGAGGCGATGGGACTGCCCGTCCCCGATGTTGAAGTGGCTATGCGCAGCGGTGATTCTACGCCTGAACAACGTCGAAAAATCGTCAGCCATCCGCCGGATATTCTCGTCACCACGCCGGAATCATTATTCCTGCTGCTTACTTCCAAAGCGAGCAGCATATTGACGGATGTGGAGACGGTGATCGTCGATGAGGTGCATGCGGTCGCGGGTTCGAAGCGAGGCGCGCATCTCGCATTAAGTCTTGAACGCCTTGACGATATGATCGGACATCCAGTGCAGCGCATAGGGTTATCGGCAACCGTTAATCCCGTTGAGGAAGTAGCGCGGTTCCTTGGAGGTTCGCAACTGGTAACGGTGGTGAACCCCGGCGCTGTTCCGGCTATGGACTTGAGAGCCGCGGAACCATTGCGCAATATGCTTGACACCAGCGCTACAGGTGGTTCGGTATGGCCGGCTCTTGAACGGTCCATTCTCGATGAGGTGTTGCGGCACCGAACCACATTGGTGTTCGTCAACTCGCGTGGATTGGCAGAGAAGCTTACTGCACGGCTCAACGACATGTATGCGGAGTCGAAACAGGGCGCGGAGGCGACCGATTTGAGTGAGCACCGTGATTTGGGCTCACCGGAAGGCCACGAGCAATTTGCCAGGCATTACGATTCGGTGGTGGGGTCCACCACCATGCTGGTTGAATCGCATGACGATGTTGATGTGATTGCCATGGCGCATCACGGGTCCGTGTCAAAAGATCGGCGCAAACGGATCGAAGAGCAGTTGAAACGCGGCCAGTTGCGTTGTGTGGTGGCCACCTCCAGCTTGGAACTCGGCATCGATATGGGCTCTGTGGATCTAGTGATTCAGGTGGCCGCCCCATTGTCGATCGCATCGGGATTGCAGCGAGTGGGCCGTGCCGACCACAATGTCGGGGGAGTCTCTCATGCGTTGTTCTTCCCCATAACCCGACAGCAGATCATTGGCATAACAGCCAGCATGGAATGTATGCGGGAAGGGGCTATAGAACCATTGCGAATGCCCCGCAATCCTCTGGATGTGCTCGCACAGCAGACTGTTGCGGCCTCGGCCATGGAAGATCTTTCTACGAATGATTGGTACGACCGCGTGCGTCGTTCCGCGCCTTTCCGAGATCTCGATCGGTCCATGTTCGATGCGGTTATCGGCATGATGACAGGCGCATACAACAGTGAGGACTTTTCCGCATTCCGCCCGCCGCTGCAATATAACGAAGAAGCGGGGCTGATTTCCGCACGTCCAGGAGCGCAACGTTTGGCAGTGACCAGCGGCGGTACCATACCTGACCGTGGCATGTACACGGTGGTGCTTCCGGAGGAAGGCTCCGGTCCGGGCCCTCGGCGGGTAGGTGAGCTGGATGAGGAAATGGTATACGAATCCCGTGTGGGAGACATCATCACCTTGGGGACTTCGACTTGGCAGATCCAAGAGATCACACGGGACAGGGTAGTGGTGGTTCCCGCGCCAGGCCGTACTGCACGCCTGCCATTCTGGCATGGGGACCAGGACGGACGCGATTATGGTTTCGGATTGGCACAAGGACGTTTGACACGCGAACTCAGCCAAAGATTGCACAGACATGAACCAGCAAAGAATGGTGATCAGAATACGGTCCAAACTGTATCGGAAGTGCGATTCGACCGTGAGGCCACACAACGTTTGAAGCGGGATGGTCTTGACCGCAATGCCATAAGCAATCTTGCCAAACTGCTTGACGAACAACGTGAGGCGACTGGTGTGATTCCTTCGGATCGTGATTTCGTGGTGGAACGTTGTCAGGATGAAGGTGGGGATTGGCGCATTATCATCCACTCGCCATACGGTAGGCGCGTGCATGAGCCTTGGGCGTTGGCTATTACCACTCGAATCAAACAGCGGTTTGGTTTCGATGGTCAAGTGTATGCGGCCGACGACGGCATTGTTCTGCGATTGCCGGACGGTTACGGCGGTTTGCCGATGCATGAGCTGCTGCTGTTCGACGTGGACGAATTGCAGCGCATCGTTGAGACACAGGTTGGCGAAAGCGTGCTCTACATGGCCCGATTCCGCGAATGCGCGTCCAGATCACTTTTTCTGCCGCGCACTCGTCCAGGTAAGCGTGTGCCGCTATGGCAGCAGAGGTTGAAGGCCGCACAACTGTTGAATGCGGCCCGTACCCGTAAGAATTTCCCCCTACTGCTGGAAACCGCACGCGAATGTCTGCAGGATGTGTACGATCTTCCCGCATTGCGCACGATTATGAACGGGTTGAATACTGGGACGATACTGTTGTCGGAAGTGGTTACCGAAACGCCGTCTCCGTTCGCGGAGAATATGCTGTTTGGTTTCGTTGGCTCGGTGATGTACCAGTATGACGTGCCGCAGGCCGAACGAAGCACACAATTGCTGTCCATGGATCCGGAAGTACTGGAACGGCTCTTAGGGAGCACGGATATGGCATCATTGTTGGATGCCGAAGCCGTTACACAGGTGGAAGACGAGCTTGCCGAACGAACATTCTGGAATGATCTTGCCGAAGAAGATATCAACGGGCGCGTAACAAGATACGCCAAGACGCATGGCCCATTCACCTCTGACAAGATGATTGCCGAACTTGATATTGACGCGGCTCAAGCGGTGCATGCGCTTGATGAGCTGGATGCTCGAGGCGAACTCATCAAAGGAAGGTTCACTGATTTAGGTGAGACTTCCGAAAAGAGCGCTATTCAGCAATGGCTTCACAAAGATGTTTTCCGGCGCATTCGATCGTTGTCTCTTGCCAGGGCCCGAAAGGCCATTAAACCGGTCGATCCGAGCGTCTATCAGGCTTTTCTGCTTGATCGTCAAGGAGTCGGTCCTGTTGGAGGTGAACGCTACGAAGGTGTCGATGGTCTGATGCGTGTCATCGAACAGTTGGAAGGCGTGTTCCTGAACGCTTCGGTATGGGAATCCATGGTATTCCCGGCGCGTGTGCGTGACTATCAGCCCAGCATGCTCGACGAGCTCATTTCATCATCGGATGTGGTGTGGGTCGGCTCGAAAGCGAGTGGATCCAGTGCCAAAGAAGCTGGTGATATCGCCTTCTATCCAGCGGGTTCTTTGCTGCTCAACCCATCTGAACCGATATTGGAAGAACTGAAAAATAATGAAACATTGACTATGCCGGAAGCCGTGCTAGCAGCATTGAGCGGTGGTGGAGCGTTCCCCATTCAACAGCTTTCAGCCGCAGCCAAAACCATCTGGCAGCAGCATGCCGAAGTGCAGGTGAACCCTGAAACAGGTGAAATCATATTCCCCGCATGGGGTGAGCAACAGTTCGAGGAAGCCCTATGGTCACTGGTATGGCAAGGAAAAGTGACGAACGGCTCGTTCACGCCAGTACGAACGCTCCTATACGGAGGCAAAACTGTTCGCACACCTCGTCGTGTCGCACGTAGGCGCGTCACCATGCGTCCTCCAACACCATTGAGCTTGAGTGGATTATGGTCCGCTGTATCTTGTGGTGATGGGCGAACCGTTCTATCAAATAAAACGCTAGACAGTGTCATCGAGCCTGCCATGTCTAAAAACAGAGATACCGGCATTGATGATGCGGCGCATGCAGCAAGTGTGGAGGAGCGTAAGTTGGCGCTCATCGACTCGCTGCTGGATCGATATGGGGTGATTGCCGCTCCTTTGGTTGATAAGGAACGGATTGCCGGAGGATTTTCATCACTCTATCCAGTACTCAAACGAATGGAAGAACATGGCACACTGGTCCGAGGCATGTTCGTGAAAGGTTTCGGCGCGGCACAATTCGCGGAGCGAGAAACTATCGACGCGCTTCGTAGCGATACGCAATGGCATAGTCAGTCCTGCGCGGCGCTCGATGTGACTGATCCCGCCAATCTTATTGGCTCCGCAATCGTCTGGCCAGAACAGGATTACCTCAAACCGGCACGTAGATCTGGCTCCATCATCGTACTCAGACAAGGCGAACCCGTGTTGTTTGCCGTGCCAAAGAGTCATAAAATCGTCAGCTTCGTAACTGACGAGACAATATTGAAACCAGCTTGCGCCGAATTTGCCTACGCATTGCAACGACAGCCCAGTGGCAGCATCAGTTTCAGCGAAATGAACGGCATGTCATTAAAGGAACGGAATGCGCATCGGCAGATCCTTCATGCGGCCGGCTTCGTCGACAGCCCGCAAGGCATGAAGCTCTACTGCTAGCTTGGCGTTACATCGCCTGAGCCAAAGCGAACGAAACGAACGCACTGGCAGAACCGTGCCGACAACAACAATGCCCGCATCTTGCAAGCACAGGCGAAACCAAAACGATCCCAGCCATCGCAAGATACGGGCATTGTCAATGAAAAACAAGTTAGCCGATGATGGCGATTGGTGCGGAAAGCTCCGTGCCAGAGCCATCTCGACGCATATCCGGCTTCGGCAATTCCACGCCGGTACCGCCCTGCGTGGAGGCGTGTACTGGGTACGTGCCCACAAATGCGAGAACCAACGTATCCTGTCCCTTGAGGAATCGCTGCGAACGAACACCACCGGTACCACGGCCCTTCGTCGGATACATTTCCAACGGGGTTACCTTCGCAGAACCATTCTCCGTACCCGGCAACGCTTCGGAATCGCCCGCAACCGTCAACACCACAGCTCCAGACGCGGAGAACAGGCCATTCTCGCCTTCTTCATAATTCCATGCCACCTTGCTGGCGGGAACCACCGCGAATGCAGCCGCTGAGCAGCCTTCAGCCAGGCGAATGCCTGCCATTCCTCCGGCGGTGCGTCCCTGCGGGCGTACGTTCTTCGCCTCGAACGTCAGCAGGGAGGAGTCGGTGGATACAAACACCAGCCGATCCTCGTCACGTGCTTCAGCGGCAGCCAGAACTTCATCATCATCCTTCAAATCGATGACACTCCATGAATCCATGGTGGTGGGCGATTCGCGATTCCAACGCTTGACTACACCATTGCGCGTACCCAACGCAAGAGGAGTGGGCTCTACGGCATTATCACCGGAATCGTCGGCGGATGGCATGGCGATCGCGGCGATCACACGTTCACCACGAATTGGATCGGTGTTTTCCGTCATGCCGATTAACTCTTCGGCGCGAACGCCGCCAGTCACGTGGAGCGGCCCATCCGTAGACACAACCGGCAATTCCACGACATGCGCCACAATCAGACGACCGGCAGATGTGATCAAACCATATGAGGAACGCGTGGTCGTGCGGAAGATCGAAATAATCTGATCATCCTTTACACGCTGGTCGGCAGAAGAGAGATTCTCCCAACGCTCCAACGCGTTTTCGGAGGTGCGTGCGATCAGACCAGTGGCCGACAACATCACCGCGCAGGGTTCATCGTCGATCTGCAAAGCTATGGCTGCGGCATTGTCTTCGCCGGCTTTTTTCGCGGCCTTCGCGGCGGCGGCGACATCGGCGGCGGCGGACGACACCGTGGCTGCAGCGCGTGCCGCAGCCACGGCGGAGGCGGATACGCCATCATCGCCATGCGCTGCAACAGGCACAAGCCTGCCGTCAGCGTCTTCATCCAACAGCACAGTGCGACGTGGCGTGCCATACGTGGCAACAGCCTCGTCCATTTCGGCGATCACCACGCCGTCAAGCGCCTCAGTGGAGGCGAGAATGCGATCCAGTTCCTCGATACGTTGCTTCAAATCGTCGCGTTCCGCTTCAAGCTCGATGCGGCTCATTTTCGTCAGACGACGCAAGCGCAGGTCAAGAATGTACTGTGCCTGAATCTCATCCAGATCAAACACCTTGATGAGCTTCGTCTTTGCGGCTTCGGCATCGTCAGACGAGCGAATCACCTGAATCACTTCGTCAATGTCGACCATCGCAAGCAGAAGGCCTTCCACCAAATGCAGACGTTCCAGCGCCTTCTTCTTGCGGAATTCGCTACGACGGCGAATCACCACACGGCGATGATTTACCCACACCTGAAGCATTTCCTTCAAGCCCATGGTGTGTGGGCGGCCGTTGACCAACGCCACGTTATTGATGGTGAAATTGTCTTGCAGCGGTGTGTGCTTGAACAGTTGCGCCAGTATGGCGTTCGGGTCGAAGCCGGTTTTGATTTCAATGACAAGGCGAGTGCCGTTATGGCGGTCCGTCAGGTCGATCGCGCCGGAAATACCCTCCAGCTTGCGATTTTTCACACCCTCGGAAATACGTTCCAACACACGTTCCGGGCCGACCATGAACGGCAGTTCCGTTACGACAATTGCCTTCTTACGAGCGGTTACGTTTTCAATATGCGTTACTGAACGCGTGGTCAACGCGCCACGACCGGTTTCGTAGGCCTCGCGAATGCCCTTGCGTCCCACAATCACGCCACCGCTCGGCCAATCAGGGCCGGGAACATAGCGCATAAGCTCTTCCAATGTGGCATCAGGATGATGCATCAAATGTTTGGCTGCGGCAACCACTTCGCCCAGATTGTGCGTCGCCATATTCGTGGCCATGCCGACGGCGATGCCGGAACCGCCATTGACGAGCAGATTCGGAATCGCGGCAGGCAAAACGGTTGGCTCCTGCAGCTTGTTGTCGTAGTTCGGTGTGAAATCCACTGTATCTTCGGCGATATTCGCGTTCATACCAAGCGCAGCCTGGGCCATGCGAGCCTCGGTGTAACGCGATGCTGCCGGACCATCATCAAGGGATCCGAAATTACCGTGGCCGTCTACCAGGGGCAGACGCATGGCAAACGGTTGCGCAAGACGGACCATCGCCTCATAAATCGCGGAATCGCCATGCGGGTGAAGCTTACCCATCACCTCGCCGACCACACGGGCCGACTTCATGTACGGACGATCCGGATTGAGGTTCATTTGACCCATCTGGTAGATGATGCGGCGCTGCACCGGCTTCAAACCGTCTCTGGCATCGGGCAACGCGCGGGCATAGATCACCGAATACGCGTATTCGAGGAAGGACTTGCTCATCTCCTCGTTCAACGGTGTTTCGATGATGTTCTCTTTGACCGTACGCGGGTCAAAGGCTGGTTTTGCCGATTTGCGGTGCGACACCATGCGGTGAATCTCCTCACGGAAAAGTAATGGTAATCAACCTAGCAATGTTACCAGCCGGTACCACCGCGGTGCTTGAATAGGAGTCATGAGTGTTGAAGTGCCAAGCGACGAAGAGCTGCTTACCATGACCGAACCGGCATGCTACGGAGATGGCATGCCATCTGAAGGGATCCGTGGGGGAGCGTTGCACCTGTCGTCGGTACTTCCTGCGGTTTCCAACGCCATTGGCTGCCCCATGCCAACGGACATTCATTCTGACCCGAAAGGTCTGCAGGAAGCGCTTGGGCTGCCGGACGCGGCGTCCGCGGTCGTAGTGCTCGTGGACGGTCTCGGCTACTGGAACCTCAACATGAGACTGGGGCATGCGCCCTACTTGCGGTTTCTCATGAACGAGTCAGCTAATCAACGTCCCATCGCCACATGCATGCCGAGCACTACCGTCGCAGCCATGTCTACATTCGGTACGGGAACATGCCCCGGTATGACGGGTATGACCGGCTATACGCAGCTCAATCCGAAAACCGGCGAAATATGTCAGCTGATTTCCTTCAGAAATGCGGTTCCTCCGCTTGAGTTGCAGCAGCAGCCGACCATGTTTGAACGGCTAAGCGCACAAGGCGTTCGTGTGACCAGTTCTGGATTGCCGAAATTCGCGTTTTCCGCGTTGACGCAGGCTGCCTTGCGTGGCAGTGAGTACATTTCCAACGATGATCTGCGCAAGCGTGTCGCAGTCGCGGCCCAAGCGGCGAAAAATCCCGGACTGACATACCTGTATTTGCGTGATACCGATAAGGTCGGGCATAACTACGGTTGGGATTCCGATAAATGGATTGGCACGTACGAGCGTGTTGACGGTCAGCTTGGCCTTCTTCGCCGCAGCGTGCCCAAAGGCACATTGATTGTGATTGTAGCGGATCACGGTATGATCACCGCTGATCCTGAATCCGTGATTGATGTTGCGCAGGATCAGCGGCTCATGCAGGGTGTCGTCCATGTCGGCGGTGAACCGCGTTGCGTCATGCTCTATGCGGAACAGGGCGAGGCCCCGGAAAACATCGCTGCGCGGTGGCGTGATGTGCTGGGAGATCGGGCACAAGTGCGTACGCGATCGCAGGCGATTGCGGAGGGTGTGTACGGACCTGTGGTCTCGCGCGTCGAACCGATGATTGGTGATGTGATCGTATCGGCCACGAAAGCCGTCACCATCGTGGATTCCCACACTCAGGCGGAAAAGGCGATGCATCTGCCGAGTGTGCATGGCTCGCTCACCATGCTCGAGTCCGATATCCCTTGTCTGATCGACGTGGCCTAACATGCAGGGTTTGGCTCAGTCGCCGAACAGAATCTCATCCCAACTTGGCACGGCGGAACGTCCGGCGCGCCGCTTCGATTTGGTGGTGTTTTGGCTGTGCGGATCAGGTGTTTGATTCGTGTTTGCGGTGTTCGATGCGGTATCCGATGCGGACGCGATGGTGTTCTGAGCATCGCCTGTTGCACTGACGTCGGTTTTCGTCACGGCGTCTTCCGATCGGTTTGGCAGAGAGATGTCGGCGGCCATACTCGATGTGTTCGGTGTGCCGAATTCGTTAGACACGCCGATTGGCGCGATTGGAACGGAAGGTGCCGTTGAGGGGCGCGCCACCGGCATGGACGGTTCAGGCGTGTTCCATGCCGATACGGTCTGTTCGATTCGCGCCGATCGGGCGGAATTTCCCGGAAGATTCAGTGAAGCGAGGAAATTCTCGTCGGCGTGTTTCTCGGCGTGTCCTTCCTTTGGTGTGTCTTGCTCCCCGATGAGCTTGCGTGCAGCGGAATTCAAACAGCTTGCGGCATTGTCATGCATGTTCCACGACCATTCCGCGCAGATGGTATGGCCGGAGGAAACGAACTGAGCGCTGATTTTCCAAGGTTCCAAGCCAAGCCTGGTGGCCTTCCAAGTCACGTCTTCCAAACGTACTCGTGCCGCCGCGAATGTACGTTCAATCAGTTCGGAAAGCGTACGTACACGGCTTTCTTTCGGTGCCGGAACGGCGAGGAACTGCTCAATCGCATATTGCTTCTCCGTTTCGACCGACGCCGAGAAACGCCGAACGAGCGCTTCGCTCAACGAATATCTTTCCGCAACACGCGCGGGATCGGCGCCGGCGCGAATCAATGACTGAATCTGCGAAATCGGCAGGGTGATCGGAGCGTGCGTCTGCTGTTTTTCCTGCACTTCGGAACGAATCTGCTTGGCCTCCAAAATGGCTCTTTCAAGCGCTTCATCGACCTTTACAGAGAACTTTCCGGCACCTGAAACAAAGACGAGTTCACCGGCATCACTGACATGATCGAACCGCGCTTCCTCGAGTGAATTCTCAGGCACAACACACCACTTTCCTTCAAGAATTACTGTTTATTCTATTGTGCCCCACGTGTCGGATTTTACGAGTATTTCGAATCGTGTATCCTATGCGGGGTAAAAGTCATGTATCCTATGGCGCATAAGCACCATAGATGACGAAAGGAATCTCGATGGCACAGGATTATGATTCCCCGCGCAACAAGGACGAGGACGAGGAGTCGCTCCAGGCTTTGGGCAAGAGCTCCCAGAACACTTCCAACGACATGGACGATGACGAGAATGCCATCGCCGAGGATTATGAGCTGCCGGGCGCGGATCTCAGCAACGAGGACGCTTCGGTGACTGTCATTCCTATGCAGGGGGACGAGTTCATCTGTTCTGAATGCTTCTTGGTGAAGCATCGCAGCCAGCTCGCTTACACTACTGACGATGGTCAGCCGGTGTGTCAGGAGTGCGCTGCCTGATGGCGTTCGACGAAACATACAACGAGCCGGAAAACGTCGAGATTCTAGTAAAGTCGCTGCATCCCGACCAGCCGGCGGAACTGTACTATGCCCATGCCGGGGATGCGGGCGCCGATTTGCGCACCACCGAGGAAGTCACGTTGAAGCCGTTCCAGAGGGCGCTGGTGCCTACGGGAGTAGCGATCGCGCTTCCAGCGGGTTATGTGGCCTTGGTACATCCACGGTCTGGTCTTGCCGTCAAACAGGGCGTTACCGTGTTGAACGCGCCTGGAACCATTGACGCGGGCTACCGTGGCGAAATCAAAGTGCCGCTGATCAATCTTGATTCGGAACACACCGTGACGTTCCACCCGGGAGACCGCATCGCGCAGCTGGTCATCCAGCGTTATGTCGAGGCGAAGTTCATCGAAGCGGAGACACTGCCCGGATCTGACCGTGCTGAGCGTGGCTTCGGATCCACCGGTGTGGCCTCCTGAACTGAGCGTGCGGAGACATAAGCGCCAAGAATCAGCAAACGTTGGCGGCACAATGTCTTTCGGGGGTATCTGGCCGTGCAACACGCGGTCGGATACCCCGAACATACCGTGATGCGCGGGTAGTATAGGGAGCATTGCGAGCGAGGAGGTGGACGATGGGAGACGTTGAGAACGGGGTTCATTCTGCCCGAATGTTGGGCTGTGAGATCAGCACGAATCCGCTTGATCCGCTTGAGCCGATTCTGAAGATGTGCGAATACCATCATCCTGATGAGGATATGAGCATTCTTGAACGTGCTTATGAGCGTGCGGTCAAGCAGCATTCTTCACAACGGCGCAAATCGGGTGAGCCGTACATCATCCATCCGCTGGCTGTGGCGCAGATTCTTGCGGACCTTGGCATGGGGCCGTTGGTCGTGGCCGCCGGCTTGCTGCACGATACAGTTGAAGACACCGACTACACGCTTGACGAGTGTCGTTCTGAATTCGGAGACACCGTGACCGGTCTGGTTGATGGTGTTACCAAGCTTTCCAAGATGGAATATGGTGATTCCGCACAAGCCGAAACCATTCGCAAGATGGTGGTCGCGATGAGTCGTGACGTGCGCGTGCTGGTCGTCAAACTTGCCGATCGCGTGCATAATGCGCGTACGTGGCGTTACGTCAAAACACCGAGCGCACAGAAGAAAGCGCATGAAACGCTCGACGTGTATGCGCCGCTTGCCAATCGTCTTGGCATGAACGCCATCAAAACCGAATTGGAAGAGCTCAGCTTCAAAGTGCTCTATCCGAAGATCTATAACGAAATCGTGGTGCTTGTCGCACGTCGTGCGGGCCAGCGAGACGTGTATTTGAAGCAGATTCTTGCTGAGATCAACGAAGATCTTGACGAGCAGAACATTTCGGCGTATGTGACGGGGCGTCCAAAGGATTATTTCTCGATTTATCAGAAGATGATCGTACGCGGACATGATTTTGCGAATATCTACGATTTGGTGGGTGTGCGCATTATCGTCGATACGATTCAGGATTGTTATGCTGCGTTGGGCGCGGTGCATGCGCGTTGGAACCCTGTTCCAGGTCGTTTCAAAGATTACATTGCCATGCCGAAGCTCAACATGTATCAGAGCCTGCACACCACGGTGGTTGGGCCTGGCGGCAAGCCTGTCGAGATTCAGATTCGTACGTGGGACATGCACCGTCGTGCTGAGTTTGGCATCGCCGCGCATTGGAAGTACAAGGAGAATGGTCAGGCCGGTCGCGCGTTGAGCTCGCCTGATAAGTCTGATCGCAAGCGTGGCGAGAATCAGGAGTTGAGCGAGGCCGATAATCTCAAGTGGATTCAGCAGCTTGCCGACTGGACGAGTGAAACTCCGGATTCCAACGAATTCCTGGGCTCTCTGAAGGAAGACTTGGGCGCCGCCGAAGTCTACGTGTTCACGCCGAAAGGCAAGATTGTGTCGCTTCCCGCCGAGGCGACGCCGATTGATTTCGCCTATGCGGTGCATACCGAGGTCGGTCATCGCACTATGGGCGCTCGTGTGAACGGCCGTCTGGTACCGCTCGACACCAAGCTTGTAAACGGCGATACCGTTGAAGTGCTTACATCGAAGTCCGAATCTGCTGGTCCGTCTCGTGACTGGCTGAGCTTTGCGAAAAGCCCGAAAGCCCGTAACAAGATTCGCCAATGGTTCAGCAAGGAACGCCGAACCGAAGCCATTGAAGAAGGTCGCGATGAGCTGACGCGAGCCATGCGCAAGCGCAACCTTCCGATCGCAACATTGTTGACTCCCGAAGCGTTGGTCGGCATTGCTGACGAGTTGAATCTCGCCAATGCCGAGGCTGTGTTCGTGGCAATCGGTGAGGGTCAGATTTCCACGCAGAACGTCATCTCGCATCTGGTTCGAGATGCGGGCAGTGACGAAGTGAACGAAGAAGTGGAACAGGAGGCGTTGCCGCTCAAGCAGGTGGAACGCACCAAGAAGACCACTAGTTCGCTGGGCATTTCCGTCAAAGGCGTGGGAGACATTTGGGTCAAGCTTGCCCGATGCTGCATGCCGGTGCCGGGAGACCAGATTATTGGCTTCATCACCCGCAATCAGGGCGTGTCCGTGCATCGTGTTGACTGCCAGAACATGCTGGACTTGCAGAAACGCCAGCCGGAACGTGTGGTCGACGTGCAGTGGACCAGCACCAAGGGCGTGTTCATGGTCAAGATTCAGGTGGAGGCGCTCGATCGCCCGCACTTGTTGAGTGATGTGACTCGCGTGCTTTCCGACCATGGTGTGAATATCATCTCCGGTTCCATTTCCACGGGAACCGATCGTGTGGCCACTAGCCAGTTCAGCTTCGAAATGGCCGACCCCCAGCATTTGAACACTTTGCTTGCCGCAGTGCGCAAGATTGAAGGCGTGTTCGATGTGTACCGTATCACCGGTGCCAAGGATTCCGCCGAACCTCGCTTACGTAAAATCTGACACGATCAGTGAGGCCGTGAGACTCATCTGAACTGCTGCAGATTCTCTCGGAGATGATGAAAAGCCCCTCGATTGAACTGCGCCCCGTTTGTTGGACGTTGTTAATTAGGATACAGCCCTAGACCGCGAGGGACATGCTCCGGAACTCCTCCGGGGTGTGTCCCTCGAGTCGTATCTGGCGCCGTCTGGTGTTCCAATGGATGATGTAGGCGTCCAGTTCGCGTTTGAACTGTTCGTACGAGTCGAACTCCCGGCCTCGGTAGAACTCGTCCTTCAAGTGGCCGAAGACCTGCTCGGTGGCGGCGTTGTCCAGGCAGTTGCCCTTGCGGCTCATGGACTGGCGGATGCCGAGGCGTTCGAGCTCGTCCCTCCACCATTGGTGCTGGTACTGCCATCCCATGTCCGAGTGCAGGATCGGCTCCGCGCCGGCGGGCAGGCGCTCCGCGAGCATGGCGAGCAGGCGCCTCTGCTGCCCGAGGTCCGGACTGCGGCTCACGTCCCAGGCCACGATCTCCTTGCTGGCCATGTCGTACACGGGCGCGAGGTACGCCTTGGAGCCGGCGACCTTGAACTCGGTGACGTCGGTTCCGAGCTTGGAGAACGGACGGGCCGCGTCGAAGTCGCGTTCGGGCAGGTTATGCACGTGATCGCCCGTCTCGCCCCTGTACGAGCTGTACCTCCTCCACGGGTTCCTGGAGCGGATGGCGCATCTCAGTCCCATGCGCCGCATGACCCCGAGCACGGTTTTGGCGGATATGCGCGTGCCGAACTCGTGGACCAGGCACATGCGCACCTGCCGGTGGCCGCACCCGTTCGGGGTGCGCTCCCATATCTCCCGTACCATCGGCTCCACGTCCGGCCTGGACACGTGCGCCGGGCGCGACAGGTGATGGTAGTACGTGGATCGCGGCAGCCCGGCTATCTCGAGGAGGTGGTCGAGCCGGTGTCCCCGCCCTGCGAGCAGTCGGACGACGGCGCTTCTCTCGCGTCTCGTGACTTCTGCGCCCGCAGGCCCGGAGTTTTTCCAGGTACGCGACCTTCGCCTTCAGATAGGCGACCTGTTCGGCGAGCTCCTGCTCGCGCGTGGGTTCGGGTTTCGGTTTGGATTTCGAGCCTCTGGGCCTGCCCTTGAGCTTCGGCCTGAGCGCCTCCGGGCCTCCCGCCCGGTACTCGCGGCACCAGCGTTCCAACGGCGCGATGCTCGCGATCGCGTACTTCGCCATGACCTCCGTCTTGGTCATGCCGTTCTCGACGTGGTCGCGCGCCGCGGCGACCTTCGTCTCCCAGTCGTAGCGTCTGCTGCCGTTGCCTCCCATGACCGCCTCCTCGCCGCCGGACCTGTACAACCTGATCCAGTTTCTCGCGGTATACACCGGTATGGCAAGCCGTCTGGCGAGCGTGTTCCCGCCGGCTCCGGCCTTGATGAGTTCCAGCGCCTCGCGCCGGAACCCGTCGTCGTAACGTCTCCTTCGATCCTCACGCATACGAAAGAACCGCACCTCCGATCATCGAATCTGAATTTCTTCAGTCCAACAATCGGGGTGCGGTTCAGATTGAGGGGCTTTTCATTGTTGTGCCATGAAGCTTGTTGATGCGGAACTTACTTCAGCACTTCGATGGAAGTGATACCGACCGGCTCGAGCGGAGCATCGGAACGGTCGGTTGCCACGGAGTCGAGCTTGTCGACGACGGCCTTGGACTCGTCATCCGCAACTTCGCCGAAGATGGTGTGATGGCCGTTGAGCCATTCGGTCGGCACGGTGGTGATGAAGAACTGGGAGCCGTTGGTGCCGTGGACCTTGCCGTCCATGCCGCGGCGCAGGCCGGCGTTTGCCATGGCCAGCAGGTACGGGCGATCGAAGGTCAGGCCTGGAACGATTTCATCATCGAAGTTGTAGCCCGGGCCGCCGGTGCCGGTGCCCAGCGGGCATCCGCCCTGGATCATGAAGTCCTTGATGATGCGGTGGAAGGTCAGACCATCGTAGAACGGTTCATGGGAAGGCTGGCCGGTGAACGGGTCAGCCCATTCCTTCTCGCCAGTGGCGAGGCCAAGAAAGTTGGCCACGGTCTCTGGGGTCTTGTCGTCGAACAGGTTGATCTTGATGTCGCCTTCAGTGGTGCGCATGATAACTGTAGTCATGGTTCCTAGTGTCTCATGGGCTTGAGACCGGCCGGGAACCCCAATCCCGTCATGCTTTGAGGGCATGGACGGGGATCCCGAACCGGACAGGACTCCGGATGGCACGAAACCAGCCAAGGCACCTTTAGCCGCACCCGAGATTCCGCCCTCGGCCGGAGCGTCGGGGTTGAAGGGACTGACAAGGAACCTGGGCGCACCGGCACCTACCAAAGCACCTGGCTTCTCGGCATCAGTCGTCGGTTTCAGCTTTTTCATAAACTCTTCATCTTGGCAATAATAAGTATCATCGATGAGATCTTCGACTGTCACGCCAAGAGCTTTGGCAATAAGGAACACTTGCCGCAAATTAAGTTTTGTTTCTCCTTTAAGCATCAGGGTGATAGTGGGCCTCGAAACTCCTAAGGCGTGGGCTAAGTCTTTCTGAATCTTGCCGGTCAATCGCATATAGCGGCGAATGTTGTAACGCGCTACGTCTTCAAAACGTTGCGCTTCTATCTTCACCTGTTCTGAAGTTTCCGTGACTTCCATCGGTTAATCCTTTCCAAATAAAGATAACTATATCAAACAATGTTTAATATTGCTAACCTATTGGGCATGTTTGCATTTACGGGGCGAAAAAATGTCTGCATGGGCGAACTCATGTTGTCGAATGTTTTTCTTCCTGCTGCTCAAAAAACGTTGCATCGCTTGGGGGAGGTCGTAGATATAGGGATATATGGCATTGATCGATCCTGTTGGAGATGTGGACGGACCTCTGTGGCAATTACTAATCTTTGTCCCCTTGACTGCGAAAGTGGTATTTCCTTGGTGGAAGCTTGGGAAAGCATAGATATGTGTTATGCTAAGGAGTTTTTGGAAATTGCTGGGCATCCCGCCGCGAAGCAAATTAAATATCGATCTTCGCGTAGGGCGGGGCGTTATATGTCAAATGGTTGCGCATATTGTGATGCGTTATTCGGAAACTTTTGTATAGATGAGGATATTCTGGATGGACAAAAGCCTCGTCTGATTGCTTCTGTGAAAAGACCTTTGCAGGAATGGGCCGTCATGGTGGCTCAATTTTATCTTTGATTTAAAAGTTTCCTTTCTCTAGTGCTGAAACCGCATTGTGGAGATGCGGTTTTTAAATTTCGACACGCTGTAAATTAACCTAACTTGAGGTTAAAAAAACCAACCCATATACTGAGGTTAGAAATTTTAACTTAGCTGAAATGGGGTTAACGATGTCGAATATGAAGAGGTGGATGGCGGAGGTGGGATTAACTCATCGCCAGCTTGCTGTTCAGCTCCATCAGTCGCCGGCCAGCGTGACTCAGAAAGTCAATCTGCATACACATTGGCAGCGCAGAGACTGTGCCGTTCTCCGCGAACAGTATGGTCTCTCAGCCGATTTCGTTCAGGATCTCATTCCATATGAGACAGCTTTCCCCAATGGTGTACAGGAGGTTATGTGATGGCTGGTGGAATTTTCGAGCAGTATAGCTGGCCGGAGGGCCGGAGCGATTATGTGGAGGTGTGCGACGGATGCCACACAGCAATCTGGTCGACCCGCTGGAACGAGGAGACGTCTGACGGCTTCGACGCGTTTCTCGCCGAAAACGGCTGGCGCGACTACATCGACCAGCTCGATTCCCGGATTCTGAACCTCTGCCCGGCCTGCGCCTTGCTCGCGCTGCGCCTTGGCGAGACCTGCGGGCTGGCCGACACCTGGCTCCGCCCCACGCATGCCTACACGCATGCCTTCCGGGAGGTCGATGCACAGCTCTCCACCCGCGAACGGGTGGTGGCGAACCTGCTGTTGACCGAGGGGAGGGCGGCATGAAGTTATTCAATGGCTATGTACTCGGCACGTCCGGCGGTGGCAAGTCCTTCGATGTGAAGGTGAGGAAGGCGGACGACTTCGCCTTTGACGAGCCGATTGTCATCGACCCGGAGAAGCTAGGCGTTGATGTCGCTGCCAAATGCATCAACGGCAAGGATCCATTGCACGCCGTTGTCTTGGGAGGTGTTTTTACTCCGTATGGCCCGTTGCTCACCGACGACTATGGTCGGTCCATACGTTTTGCCGAGTACGGAGACGGACCATGCCGCTTCGGGGATCGTCCCATCCAGGTCATGAAGCCATATGAGTGGCTTGCCGACCGTGTCTACGTATTTGATGACGAGGCCGTCGCATCGTCTAAACACGATGTGTTTCGTTTTGTTGTTGAGGCCTGCCGCTGCTTCGTTGGTGGTGACGGAGACCATGATCGCAGCGTGGTGCTGTGCCGCGAAGGAGTCGCAGAACAGCTTGATCTTTCGTCCGATGCCTTCGCGCCGATGGTCGGGGCTGACGGCAATGCCGTCCGTTTCAGCTACCAGCCGTGTGACCGCCTGCGCTGCGTCTGCTCGACCAATCCCCAAAAAGGCCTTGGTGTGTTCCATGTATGGACTGAGCGAGGCACCACCTACCAAGCGGTTCTGGGACCATGCGCCTATGAGTGTCGGCCTGAGAAAGCCTTGACCCTGCCAGACGAACTCTGGTCCAGGAATGAATCCTGGATGCGCGATTTCTTCGAGCAGGAGACTTCCGATTTCCTCTGCCTCGGCGTGGTTTCTCGCCGGACGAATATCAGGTTCGTTGAGGGAGGTGGTGCGATGGTCTGATCTCATTTGGAATTCTCTCTTTCTCTGCAATCGATAAAAGAAAAATGCCCGTTCCCGATGTTGGAGCGTCGGGGACGGGCGGTGCAACCAATATTCCGAGCGGCCGCGGATCCCGTATCTTGCCGGATCCCGGTCCGTGGCCGCTCAATGCATTGTCTTGGAGTAGTGATCACACATGAACGACTTTACTAAAGCATTCCGCATGTCTTGCTCTGTGTTTCCCGAGTGTAACCGGGATTTTCAGGCGCCGGTCTGGACTTTCCCGGTTGTGGCGGCATTCGCCCGCCATAATGGTCCGGTTTCCACCGATTCCCGTCGTCTGGCGTCGATGATGGCGCACCCGTCCATGGAAGGGAGACTCGCGTGAACTGGCTTGCAATCGTATTGATCGTGTTCGTCGCGTTCTCATGGCTGATGACGCTGTCCCTGTGCCGGGCGGCACGTCTCGGCGACGAGCAGGCCGCCAGACTGGACACCGAACGCCGTGCCGCCCAGCAGCGTGAGGAGGAGCGGCCGTGAGCAACATCGCACTGTCATGGGCCTTCAGATGCCATGTGGGCAATGCCAGCGCGAAGGCCGTGCTCGTCTACTTGGCGGACCGCGCGGACGACGACGGCACCGCAGCCTATCCGAAGATCGCGACCATCGTCAACGTCACCGAACTGAGCGAACGCACCGTGCGCGCCGCGTTGAAGACTCTCTAGGAGCGGGGGTTCATCCGCCGCGGCGACCAACGTTATGCGCGCCTCGGCAAGGGCGGCAGGAACCGTCTGCCACAGTACTGCCAGGTCGTGTGGGACCTCGCGGTCGAATCCGACCCGTCGACCCTCACGTGGATCAGGGAGACGCACACGGCGGAACAGGATCCCGCGACCATGGGCGGGACCGTGGACCCCATGGCGTCGACCATAGTGGAAAACGGCGAATCCAAGGACGTGCTGCCGGAAAACGTTGGAACGAAGCCGATTTCCAGCACTGCAAATCTCGCAGGGCTGGAAAACGATTCGGAAACGGCACTGCAAATCCCGCAGGGCCAGCACTGCGAGAGCTGCACCCCCAGCACTGCAAATCTCGCAGGGCTGGAAAACGATTCGGAAACGGCACTGCAAATCCCGCAGGGCCAGCACTGCGAGAGCTGCACCCCCAGCACTGCAAATCTCGCAGGGCTGGAAAACGATTCGGAAACGGCACTGCAAATCCCGCAGGGCCAGCACTGCGAGAGCTGCACCCCCAGCACTGCAAATGCCGCACCTCCAGCACTGCAAATCTCGCAGGGCTGTATATATAAGGATAAAACCCTCCAGGTAAACCCTCCAGGTAAACCCTCCGAGTAAACCCTCCTTCCCCTCTGCCCCTACGGGGCATCTCCCCGCAAGCGGGGCGACCGCCGCCGAAAAAAATAGAACCGAACAATCCGACGAGGACGACACCGAGATCGCCGAAGCGGCCGGACGGGTCCTCGCCTCGCTCGGCGAGCAGCGCTCGATGCTCGGCCTGGCCACGCCCTCACCGACCAAAGCCGACCGCAAGGCCATCATCGGCCTGTACCGCAGGCTCGTCGACCAGGGAGCGCAATGGCCCACCCTCGTGATGGTCGACGCGATCGGCTTCGCCATGAACGGCGATTGGTGGCCCAAACGCATCCGCACCGGCCGGGCCCTCGCCAGACACTGGGACGAACTCAACGACGACATGATCCTCGCAGCCGGCCGCACAGACGGCGACGCACACGCACAGACGGTTCCGGCGGCCGTGCCGGAACCGGAGGCTGCGCCATGGCTGCCCGACTGGGCCGTGGAGACGCTGGCCGAATTGGACGGCCAGGACGCGACGGCCGGAGGGGAGGCGACGGCATGACCACGCGCATCGACTGTTCCGAGGCGGGCTTCGGCGAATTCCTCCTCGCCAACCCGCAGCTCGACGGGCACGCGGACCTGATCTGGCAGCTGCACGCCGTCTACTGGCGCAACAAGCGCCTCGGCCATCCCAAGGCCGTCGGCCTGCTGATCCAATACGCCCGGGCATGGGCCGCCCGCAATCCCGGCGAAACCGCCATAGGACGCCTCCAGGCCCGCAAGACGCCGATGACGCAAGGACGGCGGCCATGAACGGGCGGGACATGATGCCGGCCTGCGCGAGAATCGCCGCGGTCGACCCGGCCATGGCGGATCGCATGTGGAACACGACGACCGACGACGATGGCCGGGACCTGGTCGACGAACGGATGCGCGGCAAGGGCCGCATGCTGTGTGCCGCGTGCCCCATGCGCCTCGACTGCATCAGCCGCGCTCTCGTCAACGGCTGGAAGGACAAGGCCGTGTACGGCGGGCTCGACTATGCGAGCCGCTGGATCCTCGCCCGACTGATCGCCCGCGACCTCCACATCGCCGACGGCGGCCTGCACCGGATCCCACAGAGTCGGGTCCGTGACTGGCTGGCCGACCACCCGGACTGGGCCGCACGCATGCGCCGTGATGGCCGCGACTACTGGCGACGGACCAAACGCCGCCAACGCTCGCGCCGCGAATGCACGCACGACGATCCGCTGTTCCTCCCGACCGAGCCCGTGCCGAAGGGCCTGGTCCAGGGCAGCCTCTTCTGACCGCTTCCCGTCGCGATCCGCGTGGGACGCGGCATAAACCGCAATGCCGAAAAACCAACTAACCGGAATGCCGAAAAACCGGATACCGACATACTGAAATAAGGAGAAACCGATGAACGACAAGAAGACCCGCGAGCCGATGGTGATCGCATTGGCGACCGGCAAGGGCGGCAGCATGAAGACCACGAGCGCCGTGTTTCTGGCCTGCGCCCTCGTGGACCAGTCCCGGGGCGAGCAGCGTGTGCTCGTCGCCGACGCGGACGTGCAGGGCGACGCGAAGGACTGGTGGTACCTGGCCGCCGAGATCGGAGACCCGCTGCCGTTCGACGTGATGTCCGCCGCGCCGGCCGACATCAAGCACCTGCACGGGATCAACGACCGGCTCGACGACCCCGTCGACTGGGTGCTGATCGATTCCGCCCCGTACGGGCGCGCGTTGGACGAATCGGTGAACAACGCGGACCTCGTGGTCATTCCCTCGAGCCCCAGCCGCATCGACCTCGACCAGGCCGCCGGCGTGAAGAGCCTGTGCGAGAATCGTGGCATCCCCGCCGCGATCCTCCTGTGCCGCACCGAGGCCAACACGACCGCTCTGCGTGATGCGCTGGCGTGGATCGACGACTCGGACATCGCGTGCTTCGAGACGCTGATCCCGAAGCGCCAGGACATCCTCAACGCGAAATCCACCCGCCCCCGCGGGTCCCGCCTGCACGAGTACCGCGACCTGGCCGCCGAACTCAAGCAGACCATGCGACAGCTCAAGGACAAGGAGGAGGACCTGTGAGGAACATGAACCTGACGCCCCGTCCGCGCGACCTGACCGCGCTGCTCAACAGCGACCGGACGGAACCGGCGGATACCGGAAGACCGGAATCGGTGGAAACCGGAATACCGAAAAACCGGAGGACCGTGAAACCGAACGACGCGGAGGGCTGGGTGAAGACCAGCGTGAGCCTGCGCGCCTCGACCCGACGCAGGCTCAAGACCTACGCCGCCGAACACGACATGCGCATCCAGGAGGTGGTCGATTCCGCCCTCGAGATGTACTTGGGCTTGAATGGAGGGGAATGATGGACCGCATCATGATTCTTGATGCGGATGGCCCCGCCGATCCGATAAGCTGTGAGCCTAAGAAACAAGGAGGACAAATGACAGAGAAAGAGGAGACCTTCGAACTTTCGTCCGAGCCTATGGAAGAGAAGACGAAGAAACCGCATCGCGGACGGGCCGTCGCCATTATCGCCGTTGCCGTCATTGCGCTGCTCGCGGCGGGTGGCATCGTGTGGAAGACCCACACGGATCGTCTCATGGCCGAAGCCAAGGCGGACTGCGCGGCAGCGAGCGAACGTCTCCACGTCGCGACGACCGCGTACAACGCGCTATTGAACGGCAAGGCCGCCAGTATGGCGAAGACCGACGTGAAAAGCGTGAAGGACGCGAAGACCCTTGACGTCCTATCCAAGGCCATGAAGGCATCCACGCCGAAGACCGTGTCCTGCAAAGCGGATTCAAGGGACGCCGTGGTCACGGCCACGAAGGCCATCACCGCGAACACGGCATGGTACTGGACGCACGGGAAGTCCCTGAACAGGCTGGTGAACGCGGTCGAAACGTCCAAACTCGACAAGACCGTGGACGACGCGAACGCGCTGTACAAGCAGACCGACGGCAAGGTGGCGGACGACAAGACCCGCGCAAGCCTGCTGGACGCCATCAAAAAACGCGACGCGGACGCCATCGCAAAAGCCGTGAAAGAGGTCAACGAATCGAAGACGGCGAGGGAGAAGGCGGACGCGGAGGCCGCCGCGAAGGCGAAAGCCGAACAGGAGGCCGCGGCTCAGGCCGCCGCCGCTGCGGCCGCACAGTCGCAACGGCAGGCCCAGTCGTACACGCCGTCCTATACGAACGCCGGCACGAGTTCGGGCCGCTCCTACACAAACGCCGGTTCGGCGGGCGCATCCTCGGATTCGACGGGCGGCTCGTCGTCCGGTGGGTCAGGCTGGTCGGGGCCGACCAGCGGCGGACACGGTGATCCAGGTGCCTGTAGTTTGGAGGATTGCTCCATCCCAATCCAACATTAAGCCGGTCGACTCCGTTTCTCTTTCAGGGCCGTTCCACGAACATCCGTGGGACGGCCCTTTCCTGTCTCCTGCGCGAATGTCCAAACCGGAGTCAGTGAAACCGGGTTGCAATGGTATCGGTCGGGGATCGCGATTCCCGACCCGACATAGTCAAGTGCAGAATCTCTGAAAGGAGAGGAACATTGGTTTCCACCAATAATAAACGGAAGGCGTTGGCGTTGCTGACGGCCGTGGTCACCCTGGCTGGCGGCCTGACCGCGGGCACCGCCTACGCCGGCGGCGAGGCCGGCAACAGGCCCGGCACCGGCGGCAGCGGCGCGGCAACGCAGTTCTGGCAGTACAAGGACGACGCGTCCGGCTCATGGGGTCCGGCGACCGACATCAACAGCGTGAGCAGCGCCATGGCCAACGCGGGCGTGAGGATGGACGACTCAGCCGGCAAGGCCGCAGCCGCGTTGAAGGATGCGAACGACCGTTGCGTGGACGGTTTCCACCAGCGCCATCCAGGCGAGGGCGACGGCGACTGCCGTGTCGTCGCGGTCGGCGCGGTCTCGGGCAACGGCACGACCACCAGCGTATGGAACGGGTCCGGCATCTACGACCAGAGCGTGTGGAAGGACAACTGGAACAAGTACATCGCACCAGGCGATTACAACTATGCTGGGACTCGTCACTATAAGACCTCTACCGCGTTTGATGATGATCCGTCCACGAGCGTGGACAAGCTCATGGAACGGTACGTGTCCAGCACGGCCAGCATCGTCATCATCGCGCTTGACAAGTACCAGCCCGTCCCGCCGAACTATACGCTGAGCGTCTCCACCACGCACGGGCAGAGGACCGATCTGAAGGTCGGCTCCACCGACCCGATCAGCGACATCCTGCACGCGAGCAACAACGGCAGCAGCATCAAGGAAAGCCTGAACGGCACCGCCATCATCCACTACGAGGGCCAGAAGAACGGCTACGTCGCCGCCAAGACGGTCAGCAAGCCGATCACCTTCGCCAACAACGGCGACACCCGGCTCGACAACCTCGCCACGCCCGCCGACTTCGGCATGAACCACTGGCAGGAAGGACAATACTGGATCGACATCCAGATCGCCAAGCAGGGCAGGATGAACGCGGCCGTCGACACGGCCGACAAGGATCCGGCCGAGACCTGGAGCGTGAGCGCCGAACCGCCATCCCCGCCGGTCAAGACCATCGACGAGGGCGTGAGCGCGGACGGCATGACCAACCGCACCGTCATCACCTACGGCACCGGCAAGGGCGGCTACGAGATGGCGTTCAAGGACGAGATCACCGCCGACGGCGTCGACTGCACCGTCGACAACTACCGTCTCGTCGACAAGAGCGACAACGACCGCGACGTGAGCGGCGAGTTCCAGATCGGATGGGACAAGGCCGCGAACACCGTGACCGCCGTGCGCACGGCCGACAAGGGCGAGATGCCATTGGACCACGAGATCGAGTTCAGCTTTGACATCACCGTCAGCAAGCCGAAGGACTTCAGGAAGGTCAAGGACCACGCGACCGGCAAGTGGAACCAGGAGCCCGAGGCCGACGCCGGCAGCAAGGAGTTCGACACCTGGCAGCCGAACCCGGACAAGTCCTGGATCTTCGAGCAGAACGGCAGATGGCAGGCCGTCATCGACCCGCAGGAGACCAACAAGACCGGCGGCGACTCGCACACCTACCTCGACGGTAGCCGTCTCGGCAGCGTCGTCAACGGCACCATCGGCAAGAATCTGATCCAAGCGCCCAAGAAGCTCGTCCTCACGGACGACTGGACTGCCGCCGACTACATCTTCGACGCCGACACGAAGAACATCCGCGTCTACGAGGCCGAAGCGGGCACCGACCGCGAAAGCAGCGTGAGCGACATCGTCAACACTGGCAAGGACGTGACCGACCAGTTCGACATCACAGTCCAAGGCACCAAGGCCACCGCCGCCGCCAAGACCTCCTACCTCAAAGGGCTCAAGGGACTGAAGAACCCGAAGCAGGTCACGCTCCTGATCCCCGGCAAGATCAACTTCGCCGACGGCAAGGGCGCGGAACAGGTCCGCAAGGACTACGGCAAGGCCGCGGGCGACGAGCTCACCTTCTGCGCCGCACCGACCGGCAAGAACCTGACCAACAGCGGCTCCGAGACCGTGAACAACCACACCGAACCGACCAACGAACCGCAGATCTGCGGCTACATCCCACCGGTCAAGAAGGACGTCGTGTCCGAGGCGAGCCAGGGCGGCGACCAGGAGAGCGTGGACGGCAAAGTCGTCCAGCCCGGCCAGAAGGTCGAATACCAGCTCAACACCCAGCCGCAACTGCCGGCCGACCTCGCCTACGAGGTCAAGTCCGTGAGCTTCACCGACTCCTACGACGCCTATCTGAAACCGGACAAGCAGACCCTGGAGATGATGGACCTGGACACCGGCAAGCCGGTGTCCAAGAAGAAGTACACGACCACGTGGGATGATTCCAAGCACATGTTCACCCTGACCGTCACCGACCAGGAGACGATCAGCCAGTGGCGCGCCGGCACCAGCCCCCGCCTCCAGGTCCGCTTCGAGGGAACCGTCGCCGACGACGCCCCCACCGACCACAAGGTCGGCAACAAGTGGGTGCTGACCCTCAACAACTCGATCACCCCGAGCAACGAGGTGTTCAACATCCCGCCGAAGCTCGACCCCGTCAAGAAGGACACGCAGAAGGACCCGACGATCAGCATCGACGGCAAGACCGCCCTGCTGGGAGACGAGATCTACTACCGCGTCGACATCGACGCCAGGCAGGACAACCAGGCCTACAAGGTCTGGAGGCTCGGCATGACCGACGACTACGACGACGAGTACCTGAAACTCGACGCCACCAACGTGGAGATCACCGACGAGACCGGCAAGGACGTCACTTCCAAGTTCAACATCCAGGACAAGGACGGCGTGCTCTACGCCTACGCCAAGCTGGTCGACACCGAGATCCCCGCGACGGGCGAGACCGTCAAGGGCGACCCGCAGCCGGAAGACCTCAAGGCCTACAGCGAGTCCGACGAGCATGACCCGCTCACTCAGCCCGCCATCGACCAGACGCTTCTCGGCCACACGTACACCGTGACCATGCCGATGACCGTCATCAAGGTCACCGACGGCTACACCGTGAAGAACAAGGCCACGCAGGTGCTCAACAAGATCCGCAAGGACACCAACGAGGTCACGAACCCCCTGAAGCCCATCAACCCGGCCAAGGACGTCACCGTGAAGGTCGGCGGCGCATCCGCCAACGGCAAGAGCATCTACAAGGGCCGCAGCTTCCTCTACCAGCTCGACAGCTCCATCCTGCCGGCCAACCGCGCCTACCCGCAGGTCGACAAGTGGGACATCGTCGACTCCCTCGACCCGGCCTTCGACGAATACACCGGCCAGTGGGCCGTGTACGCGACCCGCGACCTGCTTTCAGGCGGCGAGGTCCTCGCGTCCAAGGGCGACAGGATCGCCGGCTCCGGTTTCGACAGCTCGAAGCTCGGCGGCGACCTCTTCACCCTCTCCGCGGCCACCGTCGACGGCCGCAACGTCGTCACCATCGAAGCGACCGACCGCTACAGGGCCCTCGTGTCCGACGACTCCCATGAGGCCGGCTGGCGCGCCTACATCCAGTGCAAGCGCCTCGCCGTGACCGACCGCCACGAGAATCAGTTCACGGAGCACTACAACGACAAGACTCTCGAATCCAACGTCGTGTGGACCCGCACCCCGGACATGACCCCGAGCATCGACGTCCAGAAGTGGGACCGCAAGTCCGGCTGGCCGAACGGCGACCGCGACAATTCGAAGGACGCTTTGACCGTCTCCGGCGACACGGAGATCGTGTTCACCATCACGAACACGAGCAAGACCGACCCCGACACGAAGCAGGGCGCGGTGTTCCGCACCAAGGACATCAAGCTCGAGGACTCCACCATCGTCGGCGACGGCGAGGTCGTGGACCTCAAGTACCCGGCCGACTGGGACACCAAGGTGCTCAAGCCCGGCGAAAGCGTCGAGGTCACCGGCACGCTCAAGGGCGTCACCAAGACCCACACCGACCGAGCCAAGGTCACCGGCACCCCGTTGACCGAATGTCCGGTCGACACGTCGGCCCCGTTCGGTGACGGCACCTCGGACGACGAGTACGGCTCCAAGCCCGAGGCCGAGACCGAGAGCAAGTCCGATGACGTCGTGACCATCGACGGCAAGGACTACTGCGCGGACACCAAGGTGGAGTCCGCCACCGACGACTGGAACGGCTACCGCAAGAGCCTCGCCCAGACCGGCGCGGGCATCGCGCTGATCGCGCTGGCCGCGGTCGTCGTGCTCAGCGGAGGCGCGGCCCTGCTGATCGCGTCCCGCCGACGCGAGGCGAAGGCCCCGGCCGACACCGAGGGCTCGGAGGAGTGATCCGACGAACCTGACCCCGGGCCCGTGCGGCGGACCGTTCCCCATGATCCGCCGTACAGGCCCACGGGCGCGCCCGGATCCTTTCCCTTCCCGGACGCGCCCAAGGCCCCCACCGGTACCGTCTTTGTTTTCTCCTTTGTGACGGCGCCGGGTTCGACTCCCGGCGGGGGCACGCCGCGGGAACCCCTTCCCGCGCACCATGGAAACCAGAACGGGGTGGCAGACCGGATCCCAATGAGGTCGGATCCGGCCTGCCACCCCTTTCCCTTGCGCACCGAACCGTCGGACACCGGACACCGGCGAACCCCGACGAAACGCGCGTCACACGCCAAGGAGAGGATCAAGAGAAATCAGCTGGGGATATGCGTCCAGTATCAGCTGATGGAGATTCCCGATCTTTGGGGCGGAAATCGTAATCGCAAGCGCGTATTCCAACTTGTCCGTTACGCTGAGCGATGCGCCACCCTCTTCACGGGCGTTATAGTGGATGTCAAACACCGGCTTGGCGAGTCTCGCTGCCTTGAATTGCCTCTCGGAGTGCAGTACCGTCTCCCACTTCCCCTGATCCGATCTTCTCTCGGCCTCTACGGGATATAGACTGGACGTTCCCATGCGGTTGCGGCTGAAGAAGGAATCGGTCCTTGCCGTTTTCTTTCCCTCATCAATTCGGTTCGCGTCAGGCCTGAACGTGACCTCAAGCGTAGAACGCGTATATGAATCCGGGGATTGGGGATCCACCCGGCAGGTAAAAGAAAACGTCGCTCTAATCTTTACGTCACCATGATCAAGCCGTGGCGGCACGGGTATGGTCGCCCGCACTATCTTCCCCGGCCTGATGCTGCCCTTGTAGATGACAAGAGCACGCCCGTCCTCAGTCGTGACGATTTCGGTGGCGTCGGATGGAACCTTCCCCCATCCGATTTCGCTCATATTGTCTTCCCTTCTGCGTTCCGCTGCATGAATCAGCAGCGTTTTCGCCACCAGCGGAGTTATTTCCGGGCCGCAGATCTCGCGTATACGCACAGCCTGCCGTAGCGCGTTGGGCGCGGCAAAACTCGTTCCCATAACCGGTACCGCTGCAGGTGACGTTCCAGGGCCAAGCACCATGAATTCATTGCCCTCCGTTCCGCCGAACGCCACCAAATCGGGCTTGACGATCCCGGGACTTCGCCCCGGGCCGACAGCAGAATACGGGGCTCTCATCCAATACACATCCTCAGAATCACACGCCCCGACTCCGAGGGCGTTGACTGCGTCACCCGGTGATTCGATGCGGTTGTTCCCGCTTTCGGCATCCCCTTCACCGTTGTTACCGACCGCCACGCTGAGCAGCATGTCCTTGGAAGAAAGAATCTGGTCAAGAACCGACGTCCATGCGCTCACATCGTCATCCTCAATCGGCAAATCTGGACCGAGGCTGAGATTGACGTAGTGGAAGGGGTACGATTCCAACACATTCTCGATGTTATTGAGCACTTTATACATCGCGATCGGATCATCGGACCTCGTTTCTGAATCAAGCACCCTCACCGCCGTTATCCGCGTGCGCAGCGGCTGCTGGCCGGACTTAAGGCTGCCGAACAGTAGCGCCGAGCATACCCCCAACCCGTGTTCCAAAAACCGCTCGTCATCATCGGCATCGGGATTCGCCTTGATATAGTCCACCCATGACGATATCGGGTTATCCGGCGGCAGCCCTCCGTCAAGCACCGCAACCCCCAGCTGAGACGCCGTACTCGGAGGTTCGGGAAGCGTAACGGGTTCCCGAATGCTCCTCACGGAGCTGATTGGGCTCAGCCCCAACCTCGGCATTGGGCGCAGAGCGCGGACGCTGGAGTATTCAGCAAGCCGTTTGACGGCTTCTTCCGGTCCCCGAATCGGAAGATACAACAGATTATTGGCCTTGAAGTTCATTCGCTCTTCGACGTTTACTCCGAGCCTTTCCGCGAGCTCCAAGAACTTCTGGGTATTATCTGGCGCCAAATCCTCGTCCAGCTCATGGAGAACCAGTTCGTACCATGCGTCATTGGAAGGCGCGGGATGATACTTGTCATCGAATGCGTAGTTGTCGATACGCTCGATTCTGACGATGTCCTTGATACCTGCGTACTCTTCACATCGAACGTCGGGGTCCTGCAGCAGGGAATCGAAATGCTCCAGCGATTGCCTGTGTCCCGCCACCAGCAACGTCCTAGACAGACGTGCACCTTTGTCTGGATCGTCGGCCGTTGTGATTCGTACCGGCTTGCTGCCCACCAAGGACAGGCCGGCCGCCCTGAGCAGCCCGGATGGATGATAAGACTTTGCCAGATACTTCGGATGCAACACCATCTGCAAGACGTGCACATCATTCGGCGCGAGGGCCGGATCGTCCGGCAGATTTGCAATCGCACTGTGCAGTTCCGGCTGCAACCGCGCACGCGATTCCTCGTATGTGTAGATATCTTTCGGCGTCGCCCCGCCGCGGGGAAGAACAATCGGTTCAGACAGCCGTTCGCCGTGTCCTATCAGATAATGCCGTCCCATGAATCATCCTTTCGAATTCGTTTTCTCAGTTCTGCGTCGTATAGTCTGGCGCGACACCCCGGTCATCTCGGAGGCGAGCCGTTGCGTCACCGCGCCGGTCTCCACGAGCGCGACCGCAAGGCTAATCCTCTGCGCGTGGGTCAGCCCTTCCGTGTTCTCCCTTATGTATTCGGTTATGGCATCCTCCGCCGGACACCGCCTCAGCACACACCGTTTCCTTATGCGCATCGCGACGGATCTCACCTCGCTGAAAGGCGCCCCCTTCATCACGATGCCCAGGGCTTCAATCCACGGGGCCGAAACCCCTCCAAGACTGTCCGATGCGCTGAAATCGCTTTCAAGCGCATTCATGATCTGCTTCTCGTCCGGCATAGGGAAATCTATTCGTAACTCGAACCGACGCCATACGGCGGGATCGATGAGTGACATGTTGTTCGTTGCCGCGAGTATGAGGCTCGCCGGGTTCCTGTCATCAAGCTCCTGCAGGAGAACAGTCACTACGCGCTTCATCTCGCCAATGTCCGAGTCGTCCGACCTGGTCTTCGCGATGGCGTCGATCTCATCGAGGAAGAGAATTCCCGGAGTGACACGAACCTTCGAAAATGCTGCTTTGATGTTGTTGCCCGACTCCCCGAGATGCCTGCCGATCGTCTCGGCCAGATCAAGCCGGTACATAGGCATTCCGAGCTGGGAGGCTATCCACCGTGCGGTCATGGTTTTCCCCACTCCGGGAGGACCGGTAAAAATCGCCGTCGAGGTCGGGGAAAGACCGTTAAGGGCGAGGACCGACGCGTTCTCGCGCTCCTCGAGCAGTCCCTCTACCTGTTTGACAATCCGCTCAGGCAGGAATGGCTTCTCCACATCGGAGCGTTGGCCCACGGGAAGGATCGGCGCCTCCCCAGTCCGACGTGACGCATGGCCTAATTCCCTTATCGGTGTCATATCGGGCACATCGCTGGACTGAAGTAACGATTCCAACGCCTTTGAGAACGACGCATCACCGACCCTGTATTTGCGTATCAATCTAGACACGTACATACGAAAGTCATTCAACTGCCCACCAAGTCCAAATTTAACAAGCTGGACAATTTCATCTTTAATATCTGAATCCTGTTCCACGTTTGCCAAGTATAGTCTATTGACATTCTGCAACATGCTGAAGCTCGCGGGACATTCTGATTCAATTGAGATAAAAGTGTTCCAACTGCTCCATATCCAACGGAAGATGCGGCGTCCCCCCGCGAAGGTGTCCGACCCGGCCCCGTCGCGCGCGCCTTACCTTTGACCTGTCAAACAAGCCAAGCCAAGGAAAGAAGGCAGGGACGAATGAACGGACATGACAGCATCATCCTCGCGGCGGGATCCAACGTGGTGACCAGCGCGCTCGACCTCTTCAGCCAGTTCGCGATCATCGGAGGCGGCCTGTGGGCCGTGTACGCGGCGCGCGACCTGCACAAGGATGGCGCCGTGATCACGGCCAAGGGCGACAAGCTCGCCGGCAGCGGCTTCGATTCCGAGAAGTTCGGCGGTGACCTGTTCACCCTCGACTACAAGGACGGCACCGCCGTCATCACCGCCACGGACGCGTACCGCGCGCTCGTGTCCGCCGACGTGGAGCACGAGAACGACTGGACCGCGTATATCCAGTGCAAGCGCATCAAGACCGCCGGCCGCGTCGAGAACCGGTTCACCGAGCACTTCAACGACAAGGGCCTCGAATCCAACGTCGTGTGGACCCGCACGCCGGACATGACCCCGGGCCTGCACCTGGAGAAGTACGACGTGAAATCCGGCGAGAGGCTCGGCGACCGCGACGACGTCAAGCAGGCGCTCAAGATGGACGGCGACTCGCTGGAGATCGCGTTCAAGATCACCAACACCAGCAAGGTCGATTCCAGCACGGGTGAGGGCGCGTGGTTCCGGGCCAGGGACCTCAAGCTCACCGACGGCCCCACCGGCGAACGGTCGGCGGGGCCTTTTCCATACCATCGTCCGAGCCTCTTCGGGTTCGTCGGGAACGTCCAAACCGGAGCCTTCTCGACGGCCATACCGTGGTCATGTCATCCAAAACAAGTCGAAAGGAAAACATCATGTACGGAATCACCATCGCGGCAGACAGCGGCAGCGTCGTCACCAGTGCGTTGCAGCTTTTCAGCCAGTTCGCCATCATCGGCGGTGGCCTGTGGGCCGTGTGGGGCGTGATCACCCTGGCCGGAGGACTGAAGGACCAGAACGGCCCCGCCACCCAGTCGGGCGTCTGGCAGGTCGTCGGCGGCGGTCTGATCATCGCGGCCGCGGCCCTGTTCTCCAACATCGCCCTGTAGACGGGAGGCCGCGCATGGTCGATTTCATCGTCGGCATCCTCAACTCGATAGGGTCCGGCGTCGGCGACGACCTTGTGGCCGACCTGCTGAAGACCCCCGCCGAATACAACGCGGGCATGTACCAGCTGAGCCTGACCGTCGCCCGCTCGGCGGTCAAACCCATAGCCAGCACGATACTGGCGATCATGTGCGTCCTGGAACTCGCCAGGGTCAGCACCCGGGCGGACGGCGACCGAGAGCTGGGCGTCAAGCTCGTCGCCATGGCGATGTTCAAGCTCACGCTCGTGTTCACCGCGGCCCAGCACAGCGAGCTCATGCTCCAGGCCATCGACGAGGTCGGCGACGGCGTGCTCGGCGGCATCCATTCGGCGGCGCTCACCACCGGCGCGTCGTCGGGCCTCGGCCTTGGCGACAGCATGCGCGACGCCATAGACTCCGCCGGCTGGATGGGCCAGATACCGTGCCTGATCCTGCTGCTCATCCCGTTCCTCGTCTCCAAGGGCGCGACCATCGTCGTCACCGTCGTCATCCTCCTGCGTTTCGTGCAGATATACATGCTCACCGCGTTCAACCCGCTGCCGATCGCTTTCATCGCCCAGGAGGAGACCCGCCAGTGGGGCATCAACTACTTCAAGCAGTACGCGTCTCTGGTGTTCCAGTGCGCGACCCTGTATCTGGCGATCCTCATGTACCGCACGCTCGTGGGCGGCACGCTCAACCCGAGCAAGTTCAAGGATGGCGACAGCCTCTCCGGCTGGGTGATGGACAACTTCATCGGCCTGCTCTTGGCGAGCGTCATGCTCATCGGCATCGTCATGGCGGCCAACTCCGTCGCCAAGAAGCTCTTCGGCGGCGAATGAAACACAACGCAATCCACGAAAGGAAGCAATCATCATGGCGTTGCAGATGCCCGTCTACAGGGAACTGACCACCATCGAGTCGAAGGTGTTCATGGGGATGAGCTGGCGGCAGTGCCTCGCCGCCGTCATCCTCGCCGTCGTGTGCGGGGGAGGGTACATCGGCCTGTGGTTCGGCCTGGGCATGGACCCCAACCTCGCCATGTACCTGATCTTCCCGCCCGGCCTGCCCGTGGCCATATGGGGATGGGTGAGGCCAAAGGGCCTCATGCCCGAGAAATACCTGAAATACATCCTGCGCCACTACACGCAGCGCGAGGTCTACCTGCTCGACGGTCCGGGCAGACCATACCGCACCGGCGCGAAACCGACGATCAAGGAAAGGTGAGGAATGTTCGGAAAGAAGAAACCCCAGGCCGCGCCGGCTGAAGGCGGTGCCGAAGCCAGGGCGAAGGCGCGGAGAAAGAAGGCGACGCGTCTGCCGAAGGGCGTCAAGCAGCTCATCGGCTACGACGCGATGCTGCGCAACGGGATCGCCAGCCTGGGCGACGGACGGTGGAGCGCCACCATCCTCTTCCAGGACATCAACTACCAGCTGAGCCCGGAATCCCATCAGATGGAGATCATCGACCGGTGGGCCAAGCTCATCAACAGCTTCGAGGCCGGGCAAAGCGTGCAGATCGCCTCCTACACGCGCTCACGCGGCGTGCGAGAGATCCTCGCCGACGTGATGATGGACGAGACCGGTGACAGCCTCGACCACTACCGGCTCGACTACAACCGTCTCGCCCAAGGCAAACTCGAATCCGTCAGCCGCAACACCAGCACCGTCAAGACCCTGACCGTCACCGTCCGCGAAAGCGACGAGCAGGCCGCCGTCGCGACCCTGAACGCCCTGTGCAACAACCTCGTCAGCCAGATGCGCTCCATCGACGCATGCAAGGCCACCCGGCTCGACCGCGAGCACCGGCTGCGCCTCATGGCCGAGGTGCTCCGGCCCGGCGAGGAGTTCCGGTTCGACGAACGCCGGTTCGAGCATCAGCCCGGCAAGCCCGACACCAAGGACCTCGTGTGCCCGTGGAGCATCGACGCGCGCAACCCCATCCAGCTGGACATCGAATCCCTGGACTCGAAATACCTGCATCGCACCATGTGGGTGTCCAGCCTGCCGCCGGAACTGTCCGACCAGCTGGTCAACGACCTGACCGGACTGCGCGCCCGCGTCGACGTGAGCATCCACCTCGCCCCCATGGACCGCGGCGAAAGCATGACGCTCGTGCGCCGCAAGAACGCCGAGGTCAAGATGCAGGTCATGGACCAGCGGCGCAAGAACCGCAAACAGGGCCTCGACCCCGACGACCTTCCCGACGACCTCGCCGACCAGCAGGAACAGCTCGGCCAACTGCGCGACGAGCTGCGCTCCACCAACCAGAGGCTCGTGGACTCGATCATCGTGATCGGAGTGTCCGCGGCAAGCCAGGAGGAGCTGGAAGTCGCGTGCAGGAACGTGAAGGCCAAGGTCAACGCGCAGTCCTGCACGGCCGAGAGCCTCAAGTTCATGCAGATGGAAGGACTGACCGCCGAACTGCCGCTGGGCAACAACCCTCTACCCATGAAACGCACCCTGACCACGAACAGCGCGGCCATCCTCATCCCGTTCACCACGCAGGAGGTGTTCGAGCCGCACGGACTGTTCTACGGAAGCAACGCGAGGAGCGGCAACCCGATCCTCGCGGACCGGCGCAGCCACATGAACTCCAACGGATTCGTGCTCGGCACGTCCGGCGGCGGCAAATCCTTCACCGTCAAACAGGAGATCGCCGGCATGTTCCTCAACCGTGACGACGAGGTGATCGTCATCGACCCGGAACGCGAATACCTCGCCCTCGCGGCCGCGTTCGGCGGACAGATCATCCAGATCAGCGCCGGCACCGGCACGCGCGTCAACCCGATGGACATCGTCCTGGAGGACGATTCGGCCTCCGACCCCGTCAAGGACAAGACCAACAACGTGGTCTCCATGATCGGCGCGCTCATCGGCGGCATCGACGGCCTCGACCCGCTCCAGAAGGGACTCGTCGACCAGTGCGTCAGCAACCTGTACACGCGTTACCGCAACCAGGGCGGGGGAGTGGTCCAGCCCACATTGCAGGACCTGCACGACGAATTGCAGGCGGGCGGCGACCAGGTGAGCCGGTACCTCGCCGACGCGCTCAACCCGTACATCACCGGCTCCATGAGCGGCTTCAACGGCCAGACCAACGTGGACCTGTCCAACCGGTTCACCGTGTTCGACGTGTCCGGCCTGTCCGGCGAGCTGCGCACGTTCGGCATGATGGTCGTCATCGACCAGGTGTGGAACCGCGTCATCCGCAACAAGGCCAACGGGCGGCGCACCTGGCTGTACGTCGACGAGTTCCACCGCTTCTTCTCCAACCAGTACGCCGCCGCCCAGTTCAAGGACATCTACAAGCGCGCCCGCAAATACGGGCTCGGCGTGACCGGCATCACGCAGAACGTCGAGGAGATCCTCGACCTCCAGGACGCGCGAGAGATGCTGTCCAACAGCGATTTCCTCATGCTCCTGAGCCAGAACAGCACCGACGCGGACGCGTTGTGCGAGCTGCTGACCCTGAGCGAGGAGCAGCGCCAGTACTTCACCGGCGTGCTGCCCGGCCAGGGACTCATGAAGATCGGCAGCGCCTACGTGCCGTTCGACGGGCGCATCCCCGCGGGCGGCGACCTCTACCGGCTGTACTCCACGACCTTCCAGGAAGGAAAGTAAACGCATGAGCGGAACCCAAGCCCACCACGCCGGAGGCACACGCGCCCGCATCGGACGCGCGGCCACCGGCGTGGTGTCCAGCGCCGCGCAATTCGGCTCGGACCGGGCCGACATCGCCGATTCCATGGGCCACACCGCCGCCGAGATGGCGGGACGCGCCGGCATGTACGGCATGTCCTCCACCATGCACGGCGTGGGCTGGACGGCCGGCAAGGCGCGGCGCATCATGAACCGTGGCAAACGCGCCCTGCGGTCGGGCAAGGGAATGCGCAAGACGGCCGGCAAACCCAAGGCGCTGTCCGAGGCGAAGCCCAGCGAGAAGATCGGCAAGTTCGCCGCGAAAGGCAAAGCGAGCAAGCGGATCGGCAAGCACATAGGCGCGGGCCTTGGGAACGCCGGCCGTAGCGTCAAACGGATGGGATCCACCGGCATGGGCTGGATGGACGAAGCCGGCGCGAGGCTCACCGTGGCTGACGACGATTTCGCGTCCAAGCTGGGAAGCGCCACACGCGACCTGACCTTCAAAGCGGCACGCGCTGGCGTGAAAGGTGTCAACTCGTCGGCCAAATTCATCTGGCGGCACCGCCGCGCGCCCGTCAAGGCGGCGCGCGACGTTCAAGCCGCCGGACAGGCCGCCGTGCGTGCCGCCCGCGTCGCCGCGAACTTCGTGCGCATGGCCGCGTCCCGCGTCATCGCGGGAGCCGCCTCCATCAGCCTTCCCATCCTGCCCGTCATCGCGGCCATGCTCGCGGTGCTCGGCGTGCTCCTGGCCGTCATGGGCGCGTTCCTCGGATCCAACGCCAGCGAATCCACGGTCTCGGGCGTTCCCGCGGAATACGAGGCCGACGTGATCCGCGCCGGATCCATCTGCCAGGTCGTCACGCCGAGCATCATCGCCGCCCAGATCGACCAGGAGTCCAATTGGAATCCGAAGGCCGGCAGCTCCGCCGGAGCGCAGGGCATCGCACAGTTCATGCCGTCCACCTGGGCGTCCGCGGGCAAGGACGGCGACGGAGACGGCAAGGCCGACATCTGGAACCCGCACGACGCGATCTGGAGCCAGGGCAACTACATGTGCAATCTCGCCTCGCAGGTCGAGACGGCCAAGAAGTCCGGGAAACTGACCGGCGACACGCTCCAGCTGACCCTCGCCGCCTACAACGCCGGCCTCGGCAGCGTGCTCAGATACGGCATGGTGCCGCCCTTCGAGGAAACCATCAACTATGTGCGGCGGATCAAGGAACTCGCAGCGACCAAATACACCGCAACGGGGACCGCCGAGGGTGGCACGGTCGGCTCCCTCGAACCGAAACTGACGGTCTCCGGCGGCATCGTGTCCACGGCCGGCATCACGCCGGACACGAGATACCCATGGGGGCAGTGCACCTGGTGGGCCGCGACCAGAAGAGCCGACATAGGAAAACCGATACCAGGGTGGGGCAACGCCGCCACATGGGCAGGTTCCGCGGCGTCGGCCGGCTACACGGTGGACGGCTCCCCATCCGCCGGCAGCGTCATCGTGTTCCAACCGGGAGTATTGGGCGCGTCCGCCGACTACGGGCATGTCGCCATGGTCGAGGAGGTCCGCGGGGACGGGTCGATCCTGATCAGCGAGTCCAACGCGCTTGGCCTCGGCGTCGTATCCACACGCGAAATCAGCGCCTCCCAACTGGCCGCAGCCGGAAATGGCGTCCGCTACATCCACTGAAAGGAAAACCAAGCATGGAACCAAAGAGGAACAGGATCATCGCCGCGACGGGATTTGCGGTCGCGCTCCTCATCCTGGGAGGAAACGTCGCGGTGATATGCGCCGGCAACGGAACCGCGGAGGACACGCAAAGCACCGTCGCCCGGCCGCGAACGAAAACCGAACCCGGACAAAAAACGGCTGGAGACGAAGAGACCGAGCCGGCGACGCCGACGGAGGATGATCCGTGCGCCGACCTCGCGCCGAAAGCGCTCGGCGTCTACATGGGCGGCGAACGAGGCCAACTCGAAGGCGAATACTTCACGCCGGATGCCGCCGGCCTCGACATACCGGCATCATCCATAGCCCCGCAGCCATTGCCCGAGACCGAGTTCACCGGCTTCCCCGTGTCCACGGGGCGGCGGGTGGCGACATGCGCCGTATCCACCGGGCTGGAGGCATCCTGGGTGCTTGACTACACGCTCACTGACGACGGCTGGCGATGCGCGGCGGTCAAGGGCCCATTGGAAGGCGGATACCGGGTGCATGAAGGCAAACCAGAGGAACAAAAGTGATGAAGGCAAACGAACAGGATCAGCCAGTCCTCATCAAAGACGAGGGCGGAGAGGAATGACCAGGATCGACAGGAAGACGGGTGAGCCGATTCTCAGCCCCAAGCTTACGGTCGACCAGCTGTACGCCATGGCCAACGAGCCCGGTTGGCGTCCATGGATGCGCCTAATCGCCGAACATCCACACGCGTGGCCGGAGCTCGCCGAATGGTGGCATACCGCGCAGGAGCAAGGCTTTGACACGGCCGGTGCCGCGCCGCTGCCGCCCGCGTCCATGCGCGGCCGCCGTCGCGTCGCCATACCATCCGCGCCGCTGCCGCCGGAAGACGAGCCGGGGCAGGAACCCGTGTCTGCGCCGGCGGAGCAGTCTCCTCCCGACGATTCCGCGGAGAAGGCCCTGAAGGACGCCGACGACGATTTTGCCGCACTCGAACGAATCGCCGACTTGGAATCGGATACGGCGGACATCCCTCCAATACCGGAAGCAGAATCGTCGGGGTCGGCCGTCACCTACTCGGCCGACCCCGACGATCTGAAGGTGCGCCGCGTCTTCCCGGTCGGGAAAGCGCTCGTCGCGATCGTCATGACCGCGAGCCTCATCGCCGTGTCCTGGATGGGACTGCAAATCAAAAACCGCCACACCGCCGCCATGCGGCAAGAGGCGCATGAGACCGCAATCAGCGCATGCGACTCGGCCGAAGCGACACGCAGGACCATCCAGTCCGACCTGGACAGGACCACGGCCAAAGCCTCCAAACTATTGAAGGACACCAGTCGCGGCCAGGTCGCGGATCCCAAGACCCTTGATGCGTTGAATCGGCTCCTGGGTGCAAAGACGACCACCATCAGCGGCTCCTGCGCGTCCGACGCCGCCACATCCGACCTGGACAGGACCACGGCGTCGCTGCACAGAACGACCAAAGAGCTCAAGAACCGTCTCACCGACCTCAAGGCCGCAACCAAGGCCGTCACCGACAGCAAGCTCGACAAGACCGTGGACGACGCGAACGCGCTGTACAAGGAGACCGACGGCAGGGTGGCGGACGGCAAGACCCGGGAGACCCTGCTGAAGGCGGTCAAGACCCGTGACGTGGACGCGATCGCGAAAGCCGTGAAAGAGGTCAACGAATCGAAGACGGCGAAGGAAAAGGCCGACGCGGAGGCGAAGGCCAAGGCAGAACAGGAAGCAGCCGCGGCTGCCGCCGCCGCGCAGCAGCAGGCCCAGGCATCGCAATCCCAATCAGCTCCACAGCGGCAAACGCCCTCATATTCCCAAGGAAGTTCCGGTTCCGGTTCCGGATCCGGACGACGCCCGTCTTCGGGAGGCTCGTCGTCCTCCACCAATACGGGCGGAGCCTCGCCGGGATGGTCCGTGCCCACGCCATCAGACGGGGGCACCGGCTTGCCCGGCAGCGATCCGGGGCTCTGATTCGTGAACGGTGATGGGTGACGGGAGCTTCGCGGAAACCGATTCTGGAACGCGCTCTTTCATGAGCGTCAGCCAATGCGAGGCCGTCCGCAGGGAAAGCCAAAGACTTCATGCTCCCTCCGGCAGACGGACAACGCGAGGTTACACACCCAGTCGGTGACCTCCTCGCATGTTGGCTGCACTGACTCATGCATGGGTGCTCTCAACCGCCGGCACAGCTCCTCCAAGCGTGCGCGGTGTTCGGGATCATCAAGCTGAATCTAACGGGTGTGTTGTACTTTCAATTAGATAACGGGGAGAGGATAACACTGAGGTCTGGGGATATCATTGGACATAGGATAAGGTAATGAATTGAGTTTGTTTCGGTGGAGCGGAGGAACTATTTATGGAACGTATAAATGTCAATGTATCGGATTTATGTCTCTGGGAGACGAACCCGAGAGTTGAACCATCAATCGACCAGATGGATGAACTCAATAAAATCTATAACTTCAGTGCACAGTCTCAATCGACATCAAAGCGGCAATTGATGAATCTTGCATCGTCAATAGCGGAGAATGGCTATCAGAACGATGTTGAGCCGATCCTTGCGACAAGGGCCGGCGACAAGTATGTGATTCACGATGCGAATAGGAGATTGTCTGCAATCAAATTGCTGCAAAACCCAGATTGTTACCGTGAACTTCTTGATGACCGAGATTACAAGAGATTGAAGAACCTTGTTGCGGAATATCCGCAGAACATTCCGAGCAGTCTGGACATCGTTGTTTTCGGTGACAATGAACAGGATAAGCTGAGGGAAATCCTCAATCGAAAGCACAACGGCCCTCAGGACGGTGCCGGCACGATTCCATGGAGCACTGAGGCCAAAGCCCGCTTCTCAGGAAGGCAGACGTTTTCGGACAAGCTTGAAACGCCGTTCCAGAATCAGTTTGGAGATTCCTTGACAAGCTATCTCGGAGGGTCGAACGCTACGACCAGCACGAGAAGGGTTTTCAACTCGGCTCCGGTCAAGGAATATCTTGATATCAAGAATCCGGATATAATAACCCCCGAGCAACTGGACAAAGTCAAAGAACTGGCTGATGAGGTTAAGGGATATTGTCAAGAGAACGGCACCCTTATTTCACGCCTCAATAACGATGTCATCAAGCAGGACATAATCATTCCTCTTCAGGAAAAAGGACAAGGAACGGTCAGGTCGCCAAGACTTGCCGCGAAACGCCTCAATCATGATTTCGCCAGCAAGTTCGCCACAAATCGAGACCGGCACCTTGGTGCGATGTACAACAATCCGGAATGGATGACCGACGCGCCGGAATTCGAAGACACGAACTTTATGCTTTCCGCTTTGAACGCATATGGAGTACTGGAGGACGACAGCACCAAAAGATGGGCGAAAGCATTCTTGATTGCGCCGGCGATACGTGTGATCTTCGAACTGTCCCTTCTTGCATTGGACAAATCCTGCAATGAGATTCATCTTCCCAACATAGGGGTCAGCGCAAAGCATAAAGAGAACGTCTCATATGTCCATAGCCTGTTTAAAAACAACAAATTCCAAGACTATCTGCAGGCCGGGAGGATTGTATTCGACACCTACCAAGAGGCTCATAATGTAATCGAAAATACCGATTTCGGCGAGTCCGTTGAATACTCATCGCTTGGGTCGCACAAGTCTATGAAGGATTACGACATAGATACCATCATGAGGCTGTCGAATGATGCGGTATTGTTTGCTATGCTCTGTCAGCAATATGTGCAGTTCAAAAAACAGGGTGTATGACTCGAACGAACTGGCCAAAATGGGAATCTTCTAATATCATTCATGTTTATGGCGCAAAGTAAGCTGACAAACGGTTCCAATACCCCGTTGCGATACCCCGGCGGGAAAGGCAAAATCACACGTTTCGTGGCAAACGTGTTGGAGACTAACCATATAACCGGAACCTATATCGAGCCTTTTGCAGGCGGAGCAGGCGTTGCTATCAATCTTTTGTTGTCGGGTCGTGTAGATGCAGTTATTATCAACGACCTTGATGACGGCGTATATTCGTTTTGGTATTCTCTTGTCAACGAACCCGAATATCTGCTACGTGAAATCGACCGCGTCCCCTTTGACTATTCGGATGAAAAGCCCACGTCTCAATCTTCGAAGTACTCGGAATACTGGAAGGCTATCAGGAAAAGATACGATTTCAACCATTATTCGGATATTCGACGGAAAGGATTCGACTTCTTCATGCTTAATCGCATGAACGTAAGTGGCGTCATCAAAGGTGGGCCGATAGGAGGTGCCGCCCAAGACGGGAAATACAACATTTCTTCTCGATTTAACAAAAGCACACTCAAAAAGAGGATAGAGCGAATAGCAGCGGAAAAAGAGAGAATCACTGTTAGCAACCTAGAGGCCAGCCATTTCTTCAAATTGCTTTCTGATGGCAAATTCTGCGATATGAAGAACAGTCTCATATTTGCGGATCCTCCTTACTATGTGCAGGGACGGAATCTTTATAATTCATATGCAACCGAAACCATCCACTCTCTGGTTGCGAAGCGCCTCGTCGCTGAGCCGGATTGGAACTGGATACTCACTTATGACAAAGCGCCTCAAATATGCAGGTTGTATTCCGATAAGAACGTTAAACAATATGAATATCAGATAGCTTATTCAGCGAATAAAAGAGGCTACTATTCTGAATATATGTTTGCATCGAGAAAGATGACCATGCAATCATATGCCAACGTGACTCTTAGTCAAATAAGTGACGAGGGTAACAACACCTTGTCATAATTATGTGGATGCTTCGGATTTGTCCATTGTCGGCATCTAACTCGTATCCGTCGCATGATATGAGAGAAACATATAAATGATTAACTTGTTTTGAGCGCTATCGTGCCTGTGCCGTGTTCAGAGCGTCTTTTTTTGATTGCCTCGCTCATCGACCTTTCCCAAGTCCGCAGCTTCTTCCGTTGTGCATCGGCATATTCTTTGGTGATTTCTTCTTTTTCTGTTTCTTCTGTGAGCGACTTTTCGGCGACTTCCAGAGCTCCGAGATAAACGTTCCAGGCGTCTTCTACCTTGGTGGCGCATCGGCCGCAGCGTTGCATGGAATAGTCAGCTGGGGACGGCGGCTCACCAAAGATCAGCATGAGGTCTTTTTCGGGGTCATATCCAAGGCAGATGAGAAGATCAAATGCTTCTGATGCCAGTAGGCGGCGGGTGTTGTGCTCGATGTTGAACAATGTGGTTTTGCTCCAGCTGTGTCCGAGTTCCCTCATGCCGTTCACAGCCTCTTGCATTGATATGCGCCGTGCGATCCTTATGCCGTGGACGTTGTTCCCTATGGTTTCGTCGGTGTCGGGTTTCCTCATGCTGCTTTCCTCCATCCTTTGGAGTGCTTGAGTTTTGATTTGGGTTTGGGGATGCTGGTGTTGGGCCATGCTTTGCGGCTGAGGAACGGGTGGAGTCCTCGCAGGTTGTAGATGCATTTGTCGTTGTCCAGTTGCGCGAGCTCGTCGGGCGTGAGGAGTTCGCGTCCGGTGCGCTGGTAGTTGGTGGTGTGGCTGCTGGACACGCCCTTGGAGTCGCTGGTGGTGCGGATGTCGATGGTCTCCTTGCCGAGCAGCTTGCTGAGCCATTCGGTGGTGGACTGCTCGTTGCCGCCGAGGAACAGCACTGAGTCGCAGTTGCCTACGATGGTCTCCCACGAGTCCTTGTACATGGTCTTCAATTGGGCGATGGTCTGGAGGATGATGCTGACGCTGACCTTGCGCGAGCGGATCGTGGCGATGAGCTTGTCGAAGTTGGGGATGCGTCCCACGTTGGCGAACTCGTCGAGGAAGCAGTGCAATGGCGTGGCGAGGCATTCGCCGGGGTAGGTGCGGCAGCGGCGGATGATGCTGTCGAACAGGCATTGGTAGAAGATCGCGGCCAAAAAGTTGAATGTCGGGTCCTCGTCGGGCAGGGCGAGGAAGATGGCCGTCTTCCCGTTGGGATGCTTGTATCCGCCCTTGTGCTCGTCCGCGTATCCGCCGATCCGGTCGATGCCGAGGTTGTCGTCGGAGAGGATCTCGCGGACCGGGCCGACTGTCAATGGGGCGAGGCGCACGCCGAGGCTGATGATGATGCCCTTCTTGGTCTCTCCCGCGCCCTGGGCGAAGGGCCGGTACTGGCGGGCCGCGAACTTCAGGCCCTGGGCGAGACGCCATGCCTCGCGCAGGTCCGGGTCGTCGTGGTCCGCGTCCTCGCGTTCCCATTCTGCGCGGGTCTCCTCGTAGATCTCCGTGGCGGTCCGGGCGACGGCGTCGACCTGGCTTTCCTTGGTCTCGTCCTGTTCGCTGGCTTCGAGCAGGTCGCGCATGTCGGCGACCGCGTTGAGGGTCTGGCCGGCGTCGATGCGCAGGCAGTCCTTGAGGATGTCGTCGGGCAGGTAGTAGACGAACGCGGTGAGCGCGGTCAGCAGGCTGCGTTCGGATTTGGTCCAGAAGTCGTCGGTCTGGTGCTCCTTGGGTGCGGAGCCGTTGGTGTTGTCCATGATGTTGGTGACCAGGCGCATGATCGCCACGTCGGGCTTGTCGGGGTCGATGTAGCGCATGGGGTTGAATTTCGTCTCGCTGGTCAGGTCCACCAGGTCGAGCTGTTTGACCGTGTAGCCCATTTTCTCCAAGTCTCCGCCGGTCTTCGCGTAGAGCTCGCCCTTCGGGTCGGTGCAGGCGTAGTTCATGCTGCCCTTGAGTATGTTGGGGATGACGTGCGTGGCGGTCTTGCCTGAACCGGATCCGCCGATCACGGTGGTGTTGAGGTTGCGTCTCGTGGCCTGGGCGTCGAGGCTCAGGCCCTCGGTGGCCGTCATCTGGAGGTTCTGACGGGTGTCGTTGTCGGTGTATGGGGCCATCTCCCGGCTGGTGGACCAGCGTGCGGAGCCGTATTCCTCGCCGTCGCGCCAGTTGCGTTTCATGCTCCACCGGTAGAGGTGGAACAGGGCGACGGCGCACGCGCCGCCCAGTCCGCATAGGAGGCTGGTCCGGTCGAATCCCAGGGCGAGCGGATGCTGGAGCATGGTCGTCATGCCGTCCATGATCCGTTCGATGCTTTCGCCGGCGGCGAGGCCGGCCTGGACGCGGGCGGCCGCGAGGTCGGCGATCCAGAATCCCGCGAGGATGGTCAGTGTCTTGACGATGATTCCTCTTGCTTGTTCCATGATTGTTCCTTTCTATTGTTTTCTTTCGGCGAGGTTCTCCTTGAGCCTGGCGCGGAACCGGTCGTACAGCGTCTTCCTGCTGGTGATCCTCCCGTCGGCCGGCTCCGTTTCGGCCTGGGCGTCGCCGCCGGCCGCTTCCGCGTCCTTCGGGGGTGGGAGGGGCGTGACGGTGGTCATGCCGCCCGGCGTGACGTCGATGCTGAATGGCCGGCCGTCTGCCATGAGCGTGGACATGAGTCGGCCGACGTGGCCGTTGATGTCGATCCATTCGCCGTCGCCGGCCTTGTCCGGTCTGATGCCGCTGACGGTGGTGGTCCGTGTCATCGATTCCCGTCCGGTTCGTCATGGCTGGGATCGAACGCGAGGCTTGTGGCTTCGATGTCGATGCCTGATCCTTCGTCGCCCGCGGTGCCTTTGACCATGAGGCGGGATCCCTTGCGCGCGTGGTCGCGGATGTTCTCCGAATGCTCCCTGCCGCTGGCGTGGATGGTGATTTTCCTCGTGGCTGTTCCCATGGCCATGGTTTCAAGCAGCCAGTCTTCCGCGCTTCTGTTTTGCCGTGGGCTGCTGATGAGTGTGCCCTCGAACCAGATGATGGGTTCCGGCTGGTCGTTTGTTTCTGTTGTCATGCGTGTCTTCTGCTCCTTCGTATGGAATGAATGCGGGGTGGCGCGGAAAGCGCGCCACCCCGTGGCTGGAGAGGACTACAGTCTTGGCCCGTGACGCTTCGTCGTGGAATCGGCCTGTGCGGGCGCCTTGTGATCCGGTTCCGGCCGGTCACGGTCCAGGCTTTGGGCCGGCTGGGGCTCCTTCAACTGGTCAAGCTGGTGGAGCGTCCACGTGGACAGTTCACTGTCGTATGACGCGCGGGTGAGGATCTCATCGCGGTTGTCCCAGACGATCTGGTCGGCCTGTTGTTGGGTGATGCCCGTCCAGTCGCCCTGCGCGTTGATGCGCATGAGCGGGTCCTTTCGCGGGTCCCATCCGCCCATCTCGCGTTTCTCCGCGATGTCCGCGGAGGTGAGGCCGTCTCCGGCGATCTGGACCGCCTTGTCGGATGGGTAGGCGAGGTAGGTGGCGATGTCGTTCTCGGGGTCGTGCGCGTTGACCTCGCCCACGATGCCGTGGAGGATTCTGACTGCGTCCTGGTCGGGGGATTCGTATCGTTCCAGGATGTGGCTCGCGCGCATGCAGGACGCCTTGCGGTGCTGCTCGTAGAGCACGGCCGGATCCTCATCGACCTTCGTCACGACGTATCCGGCGTTCTCCCTCGCCTTCATCGCCTGGTCGCGGTCGAAGGCGGTGCTCAGGTATGCGATGTGCCTGTCGGGGTCCCCGGGCTTCCGCCACCGGTAGGCGTATTCCTCCGGCGGCTGGTTCGCGGCCAGATGGCTCGTCCCGGCTGCGCGGGCCGTGTGTAGGCCGCCCGCGCGTTCCCAGCCCTCCACCGCCTTGGCGAGTGTTTTCCCGGCGGCTGGGTCGGCCGGGTCGATGACGGTGTGTTCGCGGTCGGCCATGTCGTTGTCGTCGTATTGCCATTCCGCCTGTGGCCGGTTGGCATAGGACACCTCGATCCGGCCGGCCAGACGGTCCGTGTCTTTCCATGCGGGGTTGTCGTGGAAGTCGATCTGCACGGCGCGTCCGTCCGTGAGCCTCGCTTCGAGGTAGTGGCCCATGGCGTTGCCGCCCTGGGTGACTTCGGTGACGTCGTGGTCCTGTTCGAGCAGTCGTCTGGCGTTTTCCGTTGTCAATGGCATTCCTGCGCTCCTTTCCTTGGTTTCCTGGTCTCTACTTTCCGTCTCCCGGGGTTCGTCGGGTTTGGACGTCAGCCGTTCGAGTTCTGCCTGTTTTTGCCGGTACTCGTCCTCGTGGGCGAATGGTTCGGCCAGCGTCTCCTGCGCGGCGGCGAGTTCCCTTTCGGCGTCCGCCAGCCGTTCCGTGAGCTTGCCGGGGTCGGTGGCCATGTTCTTGACGATCCGGTCGAGCTGGCTGACGATGCTGGAAGGTCCGGTCAGGTAGGGTCCGGGCATCTCGGTACCGGATTCGTGCTCGTGGACGGCCTTGACGGCCAGGGTGATCCGTCCAGTGGTGGCCGCCCTGCGTGCGATGACGGGCAGTCCGTCGTATTCGGCGATCGTGTCCCCGTCGTGCGCCTGGTGGGCGGCCTGGTGGAGGAGCCTGCATGCGGTCTGCCGGTCGCCGACCGGCCGGCCGTTGATGGTCATGCCCTCCCACTTGCCGTTCATGCGTGCGGTCTGGTGGATGTTCAGGGCCTTGGACGCGAGCGGCTTGTCGTCGGTCTTCTCGCGGATCGCCTGGCGGATCCCCTCGATGCGTGGCTGGAGCTGCTGGTTGATGTCCCTGCGGGTGTCGGCCTTCTGCTGCGCCCATGAGGCGCGCAGGAGCTTCAGCTGGTTGATCTCGTTCTCCAATGTCATGCGGCGTTGGATGTCGGGGTCGCCGGTGGCCAGCGCCTTGATGTTGGCGAGGGCCACCACGTCGGCGTCGAGGTCCGCGGCCTCGCGGGCGGGGCTCTTCGAGCTCATGAGCTGGCTGATGAAGCGCTGCTTGCGTTCCACGGTCTGGTAGCTGTACGCGTCGAACGTGCCCTCGGTCACGTACCGGTAGTCGCGCACGTGGTCGTACGTGTTGCCCTGGCGTTGGATTCGGCCGAGGCGCTGTTCCAGGTCGGCGGGCCTCCATGGGCAGTCGAGGTCGTGGATCGCGGCGAGGCGTTCCTGCACGTTGGTGCCGGTGCCGAGCTTCTGGGTGCTTCCCATCAGCACGCGGATCTCGCCGGATCTGACTTTGGCGAACAGTTGCTCGCGTCTGGCGGGGTTGTCGCCGGCGTCGTGCACGAACGCTATCTGCTCGGCGGGCACGCCCAATTGAATGAGGCGGTCCTTGAGGTCCTGGTAGGCGTTCCATCCGCCCGACGCGGGCGTGCTCGAGTCGCAGAAGATGAGCTGCGTGCCCAGGCGTGGCGTCTCCTCCTGCCAGATCCGGGCGACGTTCTCGGCGCATGCCTGGATCTTGCCGTTCTCCAGGGGGCGGTCGTTCTCGTGGCCTTTGAGGAGCTTGGGGTCGAGGGCGATCTTTCGCCCGTCGCCAGTGATCCGCAGGAGGTTGTCGACCTCCGGCGGCACGTCGCCGTCGCGCACGAGGTCGGCCCTGTCGGACAGTTCCTCCATCTCCTTCTTCTGGCGGTCGGTGATGGGCACGGGGACGGGCACCTGCTCCAGTTCGGGCAGCGGCAGCTGGATGTCGTCGTTGGTGATCATGTCGGTGAACTGCTTCACCGCGTTCATCAGTTCGGGCAGGTTCTGGAAGCGCGCGAACCTTTGCTTGACCTGGAATCCGTTGCCTTCGGGCTTCAGTTCCACGGTGGGTACTACCTGGCCGTAGGCGCCAGCCCATGCGGCGAACGTGTCGAGGCCCTGGGCCTTGAGGGTTCCGGGCGCGAGGTAGCGCTGCATGTTGTACAGCTCGCTCATGGAGTTGGAGACCGGCGTGCCGGTCATGAACGCGATGTTGCCTCCGTGCCCGGCCTCGCGCAGCCATTCGCATTTGTCGAGCAGGTCCTCGCATTTCGCGGCGGACGACAGTTGCATGCCTAGGTCGGCGGAGGCGACGGGCACGCCGAGGTTCTTGAAGTGGTGGGCCTCGTCGACGATGAGCATGTCCACGCCAAGCGATTCGAACTTGATGCCCGCCAGTGCCTTGTCGTCGCGCGACTCCTTGCCGTCTCGCAGGCGCTGCATGGCGGTCTCGGCGCTTTTGCGCGCCGCCTCCAGCCGTTTGACGGTGGGGTCCTTGTCGCCCCTGGCCTTGGCGGCGGCCTCGACGGCCTGGGCGAACTCGTCGACGCGGGCGCGCATGTTCCTCAGCCGTCGTTCCTTGCTGACGTGCAGCTGGCTGAACCGGCTCTCCGGCACGATCACCGCATCCCAGTCGCCGTTGGCGACCCGGCCCCAGAAGCGTCTCACCGATTCGGGGTTGCGTTGCGCGTCCTTGTCCATGACGAGGATTCGGCTGGCCGGATAGAGCCTGAGCACGTCGCCGGCCCACTGGTCCACGAGGTGGTTGGGGACCACGAGCATCGGCTTGGACGCCTTGCCGAGACGTTTCGCCTCGTGGGAGAGTGTGACGCCCTCGAACGTCTTGCCGGCTCCGACGACGTGCGCGATGAGGGTGCCCTCGTCGCTGCGCAGGGCGCGGGCCACCGCGTCCTTCTGATGCGGACGCAGGGCGACGCCGTGGGTGATGCCGGGCGTGGTCAGGTAGGATCCGTCGACGTGGCGGGGCCGCATGCCGTTGAATCTGCGGTTGTACAGGGCGGTGAGCCTTTGCGCGCGGTCGGGGTCCTTGAACACCCATTGGTTCCACGCGTCGCGGATCGCGTTGGCCTTCTCGATGGCGGCCATCGTGGCCTTCTGGTCCTTGACCCGTTTGGGCTTGCCGGACGCCGTGGTCTCCGTGGGGGAGTCCTTGGTGACGGTGATCTGCGCGTTGTCCAGGCACGCCTCCAGCAGTTGGAACGGGTTGCGGTCCTCGGTGCCGTACGTCCTTGCTGCCTTGTAGTCGATGTCGCCGCCGCCCGAGTAGCCGACGCGCCATTGTCCGAGCTGGGGGATCCAGTCGACCGAGTACTGGGAGAGCTTGCCGGGCGTGAGCCCGTGGCCGCGCACGTTGAACGTCTCCATCATGAAGTCGTGGACGTCCCTGGCGGGGATCCACGGGGCCCCCAGCGGCGCCTTGATCTGCTCGGTCTCCAGCGGGGTGGGCTGTACGCGTTCCAGCAGATCGGCCACGTGTTCGAGCCGTTCCGCGTCCGTCTGGTCGGCGCGCGCGGCCTCGGCGTGCTCCGGCTGCTCCCGCCATTGTCCGAGCTGTTCCTCGCGGCGTGCGCGGAACGCCTGGTAGTCGTCGGGGCGCGCGTCGATGGCACGTGGCGGCGCGCCGTAGGCGTCGTGTGCCGCTCCCTGGCGCAGGTCGGGCAGGTCGCGGGCGATGCCCCAGATCCATTCGCTGACCGACATGTCGGTGGCGAGCCGTTCGGCGAGCCGCGTGGGGTCGTCGGTACCGGGCATGAGACGGCGTGCCATCGCGCCGATGGTCGTGTCCGTCCATATCGTGCTGCCATGCTTGTCGTGGGCCGAATAGCTCTCGAACAGGTTGGAGAGGATCGCGGTCTTGTCGGCGGTTTCGAGCCGGTCGGTGTGGGCGATCTTGTGGACGAACAGGGCGAGGTCCCTGACGGGCATGCGCCGGTCGGCGAGGATCGGCGCGTAGTGCTGTGGCGCGTCGCCGTCGCGCCATGTCCAGCACAATGCGTCCCACAGTGGGCTGGTGCCGTGCGATCGGTGCCATGCCGGCGCGTGCCACGGCTTCCGCTCTCCGGTGTCGGATCGTTCGAGGGTGACGCGTGAGTGGCGCTCGGGCAGTTCCTCCACCGCCCGCCAGACGAGGGCGAGGACGAGTTCCGGGTTGCGGTTCCAGCCCATGGTCCATCCGTGCCGTCCGTCGTTGATGCGTTCGATGACCGGCGTCGGATCCCTGTAGGATTCGGCGGCGTACGGGTCCGTGAGGCTGCGCCACACGTCCGTTCCCGCGGTGTCGATCCATTCGCGTGCCTGCTCTATGGCGGGCATGTCCTCCGATGTCGCGTAGGTGGATGCCGCGAACTCCGTCATGGCCTCGCGTGCCGCCCGGCGTCTGAGGTGTTCGGCCATGGCCGTGACGTGGTCGAGCTTCGTCCCCACGTCTCCGGCGAGGTAGTCCTCGGCGGGCATGACCTCGCCGGTGTCCGGGTCACGGATGATGCGGTCGCCCAGACCGGTCTCGGCCTCCTCGACGGTGGTGTCGGCCAGGCGCGCGATGAGTTCCAGGTCGACCCCGCCGGCGCGGTCGAGACTGATGTCCAGCGCGTCGTCCAGGCTGTCGGCATGGTCGGGCATGGGCGGCACCGGGCTGATGGTCCGTTGCGAGAGGCATTTCGCCTTGCCGGCGAACCTTCCCTTTTCGTCGGTCTCCTCCAACGCCATGACGAGATGGCAGCCGGATTCCTCGCCGCTGTAGGCGCGTTGGTTGGCGCGGTCGCACAGTCGTCCGAACTCGCTCGTGAACCGGTCGTATGCCCGGTCGAGTTCGGCGCGCTTGGCTTCCACGTCCGGGTCGTCTACGCGGGCGGGGTCGAGTTCGAGCCGTTGGAGCTCGCGCGCCAGGTCTCGCAGGCGGATCATGCCGCGCAGGCGTCGCGCCTCGTCGCCCTGGCCGTGGGCTATCTCGGTGACGGTGGTGCCGTCGCCGTACCAGACCACTCCGCGCTGGTCGACGGAGTATTCGAACGGTGCCACATGGTCCGGCCGGACCGTGATCTCCGCCCGTCCGGCCGGTTCCGCCTCGCCCAGCGACAGCGCCGGGCCGTGGGTGATCTGTGTGGAGAGCAGTTCTTGGAGTCGTTCGCCGACCTGTTCCGCGTCACCCTGGAAGACGACGTCGAAGTCGCCGCCGAACCGTCCGATCACCGGTCTGATGTCGCCTACCGCGTGCGCGGTCATGTCGTTGGCGACCGCCTGGTTGACGTTGACGGTCACGTCCTGGTATCCGGGCACGGCGACCGGATTGGAGTGGATCCACGCCTCGTCGGGCGTGCGGTCGAGCGTCCGTTCGCGTCTGCGCAGAACGAGCACGTCGGTGACGGCCTCGGTGCCGGCCTGGCGGGCGAACGTCGAGGACGGCAGGCGCACTGCGCCGACGAGCTCGGCCTTTCTCGCGAGGTCGGCGCGCATGGTCTCGGAGCGTTTGTCGAGCGTGTATCTGCTGGTCAGCAGCATGGCGACGCCGCCGGGCCGCAGCGCGTCCACCGAGCGTTCGATGAAGTAGTCGTGCAGGGGGAGGCGGGATGTGCCGCCGTCCGTGGTCCGGTAGTCGAGGCTGATGTCGCCCGAATAGGGCACGTTGCCGATGGTCAGGTCGAATCCCGGATGGATGGTGCAGTCCGCGAGGTCCGCGTTGAGGATCGTGGCGTCCGGGTTCAGTGCGGCCGCGATGCGCGCGCTGATCGGATCGAGTTCCACGCCCGACACGTTCGCTTTGATGTTTTCGGGGATGCCGGCCATGAAATTGCCGGTGCCGCACCCGGGTTCCAGCACCTGGATGGGCGCGGACCCGATGTCGAGCGCGTCCCACATGGCCTTGACCACTGGTCCGGGCGTGTAGTAGGCGGTCAGTGTGGAGGCGCGCGCCTGCGTGTACTCATCGTCGTCGAGCAGTTCGCGGATCTCGGCGTTCAGGTCGGCCCATTCGGGCTTGTCGGAGAATGCGTCCGCGCATCCGCCCCATCCCGAGTATCCGCGCAGCGTGTCCGTCTGCTCCGCGGAGAGAGGCTCGTCGCCGTTCCCATCGAGCGTCTTGAGTGTCCGAATGGCGGCGATGTTCGCTTCGGCGCGTTCGCGGGGCGAACGCGCGCGTTGCGAGTCGAGGGATGCTAGAAGCTTTCCACGATCTCGTGGATCGCCATGCTCATCGACTCCGCTTGCGCCTCGTTCATCCCGTTGAGCCGGTCCAGGTCGGTCATCTGGGGTGCCGCCTTCAGGCAGTCCGTCCGGTTGAGCAGGTGCCTGGACTCCATCAGCTGGTCCATGATCTGCGCCTGGCGTTCCCTCGTCCGCCTCTCGATGTCCCGCAGATGCTCCTCGAGCACGTTGGCCATCATCATCTCCCTGAACCGCTGCGGATGGTTGTCCATCAGCCAGTTGATGCGCATGTTCTGGATCCCGTGCAGGCTGCTGCGGGTGAACACCTTGTACGGCAGCGCCCACTTGTTGAACAGTTCCGGATGCGCCGCCCGGCGCTGTTCCATCGCCTTGAGGTTCCTCTCGTAGCGCGCCTTGAGCTGCTGGTCGGTCCATGTCATCTCGTCCATCATTGTTCCTTTCTTCAGTGTTGTTTTCCGTGCCGGAGGATTGTGTGAAACGTTTTACCACAGGTTGCGGCGTGGTTTCGCCGGGCGTGGCGGCACCGACGCCGAGCTTGTTCTCGGCGGCGATCCGCGCGTCCCGTCGGCCGAGTCCACGGAGCCGGTTCTCCCGGTATTCGGCCGCCACGGCGGCTATCGTCTCGTCGTCCGCGCCGCGTGCGCGGAGTCGTTGCACCGCGGCGTGGCCCACCGTTATCTCGTATCCGCGCACCTGTTCCGCCGTCCTGTCGACCTGTCGCTGCTCCTCCTCGAGAAGGCTGAACAGGTCGATCTGCTCGTATTCGACCGAGGCGGTCTGCTTCGCGTATAGGCGTTTTCTCACCATGGTTCTCTCCTTTCTTATAAGGTTTTCCGCTGCCCGCGGTTACGATCGGTGCCGGCGGTGGGCGGGTCTGCGTTGAGTCCGTCGAGGTTCTTCTTGAGCCTGGTGCGGAACCGGTCGAGCGTTGACTTCAGGTCCGTGTGCCGTCGTTCCGGACCGGCGGCCGGGGATTGCGAGGCGGGAACGATGGGGCCTTGCCGCTGTTTCGTCGCCATGTCCGTCTCTGTTTTCCGTGGCGGCGCGGGTGTCTCATCGCCTATGGCGTCGGGCGTTTTGCCGCCTTCCGGCACGTACTGTTCGACGGTCGGACGATCCGTTGTTTTGCTTCTGGCCTGCGTCGGATCCTGCGTGCCGGTGAGTTCCTGGATGAGCAGTCTGGCGGCCTGGCGGCGTTGGCGGTTGGTCCACCGTCCCTCGTCCTCTCCGGCGGTCCGGTCGACGAGTCTGCGCGCCCATTTCATTGCGACGGACGGCTTGTACGTACCGGCACGCTGGTATTCCGTGAACCGGCCCTGCATGCGTTCGATCTGCGGCCAGGATTCCTCCACGGTCTTCGAGACGAGCTCCACCGATGCCGTGTCGAGCGTCTTCTCGGCGTCGCGGTTGCGTTTCTGCGCGTCGATGACCGCCTGGACGAGCGTCTGCGGGTCGACCTGCATGGTGCGGCGTTCCGCTCCGCGGCCGGTGAACAGCTCGACCGGGGTACCGGGTCTGAACCTGATGTTGACGGCCCGTCCCTCGTTCTTCTGCCTCTGGTTCTTCGCGCTCATGAACATGTCGGTCGCCCAGCCGGTCAGGTCCTTGCCATCGATGGCGGTGCCGCGGGGGAGTCCGACGATCATCTTCGGCCAGTCGCGTCCGTCCTTCGCATGCAATATATAGGTGTGCGCGAGCCTGTTCGCCACCCACGCGTTCGGCCAGACCTGCTTCGTCGCCGCGGCCGTCCGGGCCGGCGTCTGTGTCACGGCTGTGGGGTCGGTGTCCCGCTCCGGCTGCTCCTGCTGGGGGAGCGCGGGCGTCGGCGAGATGGGTTGGCCCTGGAGGATGGATATGGCGGCCTGGTCGGTGAACTCGTCCCAGTCCGGGGCGCGTCGACCGTCGTTCAGATTCAGCAGCGGCTTCTGCTCCAGTCCCGGTTTGAGCAGTCCGCTGCGCATGACGCGGCCGGTCATGCCCTGGGCGACGGTTCCGCCGTCCTGTTCGCGCCAGTGCTGGTATTCATCCCGGTAGACGCGGCTTTGGGTGAGCAGTTCGCCGTCGCTCATGGTCTTGGCGGGGAAGGACTCGCTCATGTCCTCGCTGTGGCTGATGGTGGTGACCTGCATGCTCAGGTCGTCGTATTGCAGGTGCTTGAAGCTCATCGCGTCGAACAGTCCCTGCTGGTTCCGATGCCAGGAGAAGACCATGAGGTCGTACCCGTTATCCTCCAGGAAGAACACGCAGGGGCGCGGCTCGTGCTCGACCGCGTTCTGCATGAGGCTGGCCTGGAGCAGGTCGGGGTCGAGCCGTCCCGCCGCGGACGCGGCGGCGGCGAGGCTGGCGCTCCATCCCATAGGGAGCTGCCGGCCCGTCGTCGGATCCGTCATGCGGTACTGGCCCGGCGTGGCCACGGTGTCCCACCGGTCGGGATGGCGGTGGTTCCATTGTTCGATGCCCGCGAGCATCGCGTCCATCGGGCTCTGCCCGTCCGCCGGTCTGATGGCGAAGGATTCGGTGGCGCGGGTCACGTCGCCGGCGATTGTGTTCCGGTGCACGATGGTGTCGCCGGGATCGTAGATCATGCCCACCGAGTCCTCGCCGGCCGTCCTTGCAGTGCCGGCCGTCCATATCGTGTCGCCGGACGAGGCCCACATGGTCACCGGCCATGGGGTCGGGTCGTTGGTTCCGTTGATGGTGTCCTGGAAGATCGCGGCGTGTTTCGTCGCCTGTTCCTGCTGGTTCATTATGGTTTCCTTTCAGCGGCCCTTGCGGGGCGTGCGGTCCCTGTTCTGGGTGGGTGGCATGTGGTTCTTTTGTTCGGCGAGGTTCTCGTTGAGCCGGGTCTTGAACCGTTCGAGCAGTGCCTTCTTCGACCGGATCGGCTTCGGTTTCCGCTCCTTGCCGGCCGGCCTGGGATTGTCTGCCCTGGCCTGCGTCTGCTGTCGCGTGGCCGGTGTCCGGGCTTCGTCCGGCGCGGGTTCCGGTTCGCTTTCCGGCTCCGGTGCCGGCTTCTCCCGGTTCGGCTCGGTCGTCTGCCTGCGTGTCTGCTCCTGGGTTTGCGCGCCCTGCCCGTAGTCGTCGCGCAGGATGGCGTCGAGCTCGTCGCGCAGGCTCGGGTCGGCGGCGGCCTTGCCGATGATCCGGTCCGCGAAGTCGCGGCCGGCCTGCTCGTCGCATGTTGTGTCGCCCATGAGCTTGTCCCATGAGAGTTCGGGATGCCGGGCGGCGAGGCTGTTCGCGGCCATCTCCATGACCTCCGGGTCCACGAAGTCCCAGGCGATGCGCTGCGTCGGCATGGGCTTCATGGCTGGTTCGGCCGGGGTCTCCCGCGCCGGGGGTTCTGGCTCGTTTCGGGTCTGTTCCGTCTGCTCGACGGTGAAGTCGTCGTCGGTGACGTCCAGGCCCATGCCTTTGAACGCGCGTTGCACTGCGTGGCGGACATGGTCTTCGTCCTTGCCGGCGAAGTGCAGGATGAACTGGCCTTGGTCGGTGCGTTCGAGGTGGTAGTCGATGCCGGCGGTCTTGAGGCTGTGCTGTACCTCGCGCATGGTCGAGTCGTCGAGTTGCAGCTCGTGCAGGTCGCCGTCCTTCTTCCTTTGCAATCGTTTCTCGGACATCTCGCCGCTGTCGATCTTGTTCTTGACGGCCTCGCCCGCGGCGTGCACGCCGGTCTTGGTGAGCTTCATGCCGGAACGGAGCAGCGCCATGGCCACGCCCTTGGGGATTCTGAGCATGAGCTTCGCGCCTCCGGTGATGATGGTCTGGACGGCGTTCTGGATCTTCTCCTCAGCCTGTTCCTCGATTGGCATTGTGGTTTCCTTTCTGTTGTCGGTTGGTGTTTCCTGGGACGGTTCAGATGGACCGTCCACGCTTGTGCTGATGCTGTTCGCGCTGCTCGGTCTCCGTTTGCTCGCGGTCGCGGGTCGTGTGGATCTCCCGTTCGATGGCGGCCAGCTCGCCCTCGTACCGGTCGCACAGGGCCTCGCGACGTTCCATCTCGCCGCGCGTCTCGGCCACGAGGTCGGGGTCTCCCTGTTGGATCGCGTCATGCAACGCGATGACGGCGGCCTGGAGTTCGTCGTGCGATTCGCGGACCTTTCCGCGCAGCAGCTTGAGTCCCTTGGCGCTGTCGCCGCCCGCGAGCCTGGTCCAGCGGATCGCCGCGTTCAGCGCCTTCGCCTCGCCGGCGAGCCGGTCGAGGCGTCGCGCCTGTGCCTGGTAGTAGCGCTGCTGGGCGGGGCTTACCCCGTAGCGCAGGGGCAGCCGTTCGGGCGAGGCCAGTGGTTCGAGTCGGCTCGCGGGCTCGCCGAACCACTGGTAGAGGCCGTGGGTGGTGGTCTTGCCGGCGTACCGGTTGGACGGGTCGAGGATGATCTGGTCGCGGTGGAGGGGCAGGAACGCGCGCAGCGTGGATCCGCCGTCGTCCACGAGACGCTTCGCGTCGAACGTGATCTTTTTCTTCCGGTGGGTGCCGGGCAGCCACACGGTGACCGTCTTCCTGGTCTGTTTGGCGACGAGCCGACGGTTGAACGTGATGGGGATGACGGGCGTGCTTTGCAGTCCGGCCATGATGTTCGTCATGTCGTACGCCGAGCCGAGTTTCGTGTCTCGGACCTTGAAGCCGGTGTCCTTCATGGTGAGCGTGAAGTGCTGTCCTCGGACCGTCACGTCCACGCCCTGCACGTCGAGCATGTTCCTCCAGTCCTCGAAGTTCTCCGCGCCGGCCAGGGTCAGGTCGATCAGCATGCGGAGCTGGTCCTTGACGCCCAGGCCCTTCGCGGACGCGTAGATCTCCTCCATCGACATGCCGTAGCGACGCTCCATCGGCTCCTCGTTTTCGGCCCGTCGCGTCGTTCGCGCCGTCGCCGCCGTGCCCGGTTCGGAAGTCTCTTCGACATGTTTGGGGTCGCGTGCCTGTGTCGTCGGGTCTTCGTTCGGCGTGGTTTCGGCGCCGCGCATTTTGCGTGCGACCCGCTCGGTGGCGGGGTTGAAGATGACGCTTAGCCCCTCCCTCTCGCTGATCTCGTTGGCGATGACGCGCCACTGTTCGATGATGTCCTTGGGTAGTTCCGCCTTCAGATGCTTCCCGTATCGGGAGGCGGCGCACACCATGATGTGGTCGTGCAGGTGGTGGCGGTCGGTGTGTGTGGCGACCACGAACTTGTATTCATCACTGGTGATGCGGTGCGCAAACTCCACACCGAGTTCGTGCACCCGCTCGGGCGTCACGGGGTCATCGGGACTGAAGCTCAGCTTGATGTGGTACGCCAGACGGCTGTTCTTTTGGATGCCTTTGGGTGAGTTCTCGTTGTCTTCGAGCATTGGATCAGCCAGCGCGTCGTAGTCCGTTCCGGTCCGCTCGTAGTTGGAGCTGACCAGTCTTCCGCCGTCGGTCTTGGCGGGGTCGATGATGTACGCCATCGCCCCGTTGGGGCCGCCGAGATTCGATTTCACGGGCTTGCCGAGCTTGACCACGGCCATGCTCACACGTCCTTCCCGGCGGTGCGTTTGTTGGCGAACAGGTCGCCGAGCAGACGCTCGATGCGGCCGAACGACGCGCGGAGCTCGGCCACCTGCTCGGCGGTGATGTGCTCGTTCGCGTTGGCCCAGTGGGCGATCTGGTTGACGTTCACGCCGATGCGGCCGATCTCTCTGGCGAGCGGCTCGGGGTCTGTCAGCGGCCTGATCTCGGTGACGCGGATCTCGCCATCGGTCAGCATTTTGCGTGCGAACACGGTGAACGAACGGTATCTTGTCGTGTACTTGTTCACCTTTTTGTGCAGCGAATTGACGCGTTCCCACTCGTCGGGAGTGAACGTGACGAGCTTCTGCACGGTGCGTCGGCGCTTGTTCGCCCAGCTCATTTCGCACCTCCCGTGGAGGTGTGCGGACGGCACGTCCGTGATGCCGCGAAGCGGTCTGGAGAGCTTGCTCGACCATGGGGTCTGGGTCTCCCGAGCAAGCCGATTCGCGGTGCGAATCGAGTGAACGTATATACGTTCACGTCACTTGCTACTCCCATATCAATTTCATTGATTGGGAGCGATTTCGCACGGCATGATTGCGGAATGCCGTGAAGGATTATCGCGTTCACTCCTCGCTCCTTTCGCCCATGGCCTTGAGGGAATGGCCGGTGTCTTACGCCAATCGTCCGTCGTGGAAACGGCGGCGGGTTTGGACACTCGGAGCGCGGGAAATGAGAAGGCCCCGCGAAAAAATCGCGGGGCCGGTGGGTCGTTGGTGGCGCGTCATGTCCGTCATGCATATGGGCATGAAAAAGCCCCGGCCGTCTTGATGACGGTCGGGACAGGGACACGCGGGTTCCTAGATGACTTGCATGTCGGAGCGGACGCGTTCCGCGGCGATGTCGATGTCTCCGGGCCATGAGGGCACGCCGAACGCGAGTCGCACGCGGTCGAACGTCTGCGGGTCCTTGAGCGGTTTGAACATGCCACGGTCGACGTATCGGGACATGTCGAAGATTCCGGTCGCGCCGTCGGAACAGGTGACCTTGAGCCTGTAGCCCGGCATGGGCTCGCATTGGGTCACTTTGATTGAATAGTCGATGGTCATGTCCGTCGCCTCCTTGTCAGCGTAGCGGGTCGATTCTGAACGGGTGCTCGAGGTTGAAGGCCAGCTCCCAGTCGGCCTCCAGCTCTTCGGCATGCAGCAGCACCCATGCCTCGACCAGTTTGCGCTGCTTGCGCGGGAAGTCTCCCTTGAGCAGATTGCCATCGAAGGTGAAGGACGCTTCATGTCCTTGGTATCTGGCGTGGATGTGCGGCGGAACATGGTCGTCCGCGTTCATGGTGATGATGATTCCGAAGAACATGCTGATGACCGGCCTGCCCGCCTCCTTGCTTTCGTTGTCTTCCATTCTAGGATATTTTTCTTTTGACCGGATGGTCAAGCGAAAGCGCCAGCGGTGGTAGCGGGTTCCGTCATGAGAACGCGTCGAAACCACGGGTTTCGCTGCGCGGGCGTTGACGGGTTCCGCGGGCCGCTATGATCAAGGCGTCAGCCGGCCGGTCAAAAGAAAATCCTCGGGATGCGCGCGGCATTGGTGCCGCGCTCCGTTTCCCGTCGGCGAGCCGTGGCCTCCGTGCCACGGCGACGCCCTGTCAGGTCCGGGAACCGTTCCCGGCGCGTGGAGTACAGAGGACGGTAGCCGTCCTCTGGCCGCCGGAGGCGCCGCCCGCATGACGCGGGCGGCATCGGTCCCGGTCCGTCACTCGGCCGGGGAACGGCGATGACGTTTAGCCCTCGACACTTGTCCAGTAGAGGCCGTCGTCGGGGATGTCGTCGACCTCGTCCCACATGGTCCGGGCCCGTTCATCCCACCATGCCGCGTCGTCCCAATGCGCGTCGGCCTCGTCGTATCCGACGCTGCCGTTCGCCAGAGTAGCGTACCGGTCGAAGTCGATGCCCGTCGGGCATATGGCCTCCATCTGTTCGGCGGTCGCATAGTAGATGCTGTCCAGATGGTAGGCCTCCCGTCCGGTTTCCAAGTCGTGCGCGGCGAGGTTGGCCCGCGCCGTCCCGGCGAGCTCGTCGTGTTTGGCCCGGAACCATTCCAAGGCCACGTTCTGCTCCTTCATGGTCGGGTCTCCTTTCATTCCGCGTGCCCGAACGGTTCGTCGGTGAACCACCAGTCCCTGATGACGAGCATCCAGCCGCTCCTTTCGAGCAGCGGGTCGATGTCGTCGGGCGTTACGATGTCGCCCGCGTGGTTGACCCATACGCTCTTCTCGATGCTGCATGGCGGCCATCCGCCGTCACCGCCCCTGACGGCGTAGCAGTGCCATCCGTCGGGGATGTCGTGCTCGTGGAGACGCACGTCGCTCCACATCGCGTCGACGCGCCCCTCGTCGGTCTCGAAGACGACGTGCTGCAATTCCATCGGTTCCATCTGCATGGTCCCACTCCTTAGTGTCCCGCCGGCATTCCTGTTTTCCTTTCGCCGGACATGGGGCAGCCTCGCGGTCCCGCCGCGCGGTGGAGGACGCGTGGGCCGTGCCCGCTTCGGGATAATCGGGCGAAGCCCTCCCGGAGCGGAGCACGGAACACGCAGATCCGAAGACGCGGGCGCGGGGCTGCGATGATGAACCATGGCCGGCCGACTGTTCCCTTCCAGGCGTCGACGCCTGGAAATCCCGGAAGGGTCGGCAATGATCGCGCGCGGCCACCGGGGCCGCGCTCCGTTTCCGGCGAAGCCAGGATCACACGCGTGTGATCCTGGCGGAGTCCGACTGTCCAAACCGGCGCACGTCCGATCGCGTGAACATGGTTCCAGCCGGATTAAAACCGGGATGAAAAAGACTGGAAAGGAACACGGACATGGCATCCGATTACGTGGACGACTTCCTGCGCGACGAACGCGAGTCGTTCAAGCGCAAGGAGGCGGCGGCGAAGAAGTTCGACAGCCGCCTCGACAATTTCCGCAAGAGCGCGCAGGCGCTGCGCGACGCGGCGAGGCAATTCGAGGAGGCGTTCCCCGGCATGAGTCGGACGATGATCGCGGACAAGCTGGCGATGACCGGAACGGAGAAGAACATCGCGTTCGACGCGAAGGGCGAGCTCGTCGCCGCGCCGGGCGGAAGAAAGACCCCACCCTCCGAACCGGAGACCGTCGCCGAATCGGATCCGGAGACGACCGGATCCGACATCCAGGCGACGGACGACGAGCCCGCCCCGCAGGACGCCGCCGGGCCGGACACGTCGGATGCCGGACGACCCGCGTGGGCGTCCGGCAGCTACTGATGATCGGATGTGATGCGGGATGCGATTGATCATCGCCGAGAAGCATTCGGTCGGCCAGGCCATCGCCCAAGCATTCGGCGGGCATGCGGAAAAGCATGACGGCTACATCGAGGTCGGCGACGACCTGGTCACCTGGGCGCAGGGCCACCTCGTCGACCTGGCCGCGCCCGACGAATACCAGGGCCACGACTGGGGCAGGTGGAGCCTGGACACGCTGCCCATCGACCCGACGCCCGACTGGCAATGGAAGGTCAGCCGGGAGAAGGGCGCGGACCGGCAGTACAAGATCGTCGCGGGACTGATGCGCCGAGGCGACACCGACTCATTGGTCAACGCGTGCGACCCCGACCGCGAGGGCGAGGCCATCTTCCGCAGAATCGTGACGCATGCCGGCGTCTCCAAGCCGATGCGACGCCTGTGGGTCGCGAGCCTGGAGGAGGACGCCATCCGCGACGCCCTCGCGTCCATGAAGGACGAGACGGAATACCAGGGGCTCGCCGATTCGGCGATGATCCGCGCGAAGGCCGACTGGCTCATCGGCATGAACGCGTCGCGCGCCTACAGCCTCGTCTACAACGCGAGGTTCACCGTCGGCCGCGTGCAGACACCCACACTCGCGATGATCGTGGACCGCGACCGGCAGATAGCCGGCCATGTCGCCCGACCGTACTGGAAGGTCGTCGCCCCGATGGGCGGATGGAAACTGGCCGGCGAACGCCTGGACAAGCGGGAGGACGCCGAGACGCTGCTGCGGATCGTCAACTCGGACGACTTCGCCTTCTCGATCTTCAAGGCCGAACGCAAGCAGCAGCACGACGCACCGCCCCGCCTGTACGATCTGACCGGATTGCAGAAGGACATGAGCCGGCTGCACGGCCTGACCGCCGCCCGCACCTTGGCCGCCTTGCAATCCCTGTATGAGAAAAAACTGGCGACGTATCCGCGCACCGACTCGCAGTACATCACGCACGACGACCTGGACACGCTGCGCGGCCTCACCGAAGGCGACCGGCTCACCGCCGGCTTCATCGAACCGGCCGCGAAACCGGAACGGCCACATCTCGAACTGACCGTGAACGACGCGAAGGTGGCCGCCCACACCGCCATCCTTCCCACCATGCAGACCGACAAGGCGGCGCTCGATGAGCTCGGCGACGACGAACGTCTCGTGTTGACGCGCGTGGTGCGACGCATGTGGGAGGCCGTGGGCGACGACTACGTGCACGACGTGACGAACGTCGTCGCGAACATCGACCCGCATTGGTGCGAAAAGCATCCGGACGAAGGCCGCCTCCTGTCCGAAGGCGAATGCCGTTTCACCAGCCGTTCCGACCAGCCCGTCTCCCTCGGCTGGCACGCCATCGAACATGACGGGCCACAGGAAGATCAGGACGACAATGACGAGACTGCGGGCAACATCATCCCCGCGAACCTCGTCACCGGGGTCTCCATCGCGCCCGTCCCGCAATGCGGCGCGACATTGTCCGAGGGAAAGACGAAACCGCCGAAGCCGTTCAGCGAGGCGACGCTGCTCGCCGCGATGGAACACGCCAGCCGCTGGGTGGAGGACAAGGACCTCAAGGCCGCATTGGACGACGACGAATCCCACTCGGGAGGCATCGGCACCCCGGCCACGCGCGCCGACGTGATCGAGAAGCTGATCCGCACCGGATACGTGGACCGCAAGGGCAAGCAGCTGCGCTCCACGGACCAGGGCCGTTCCCTGATCGACGTGGTCGCCCCGAAGCTCAAGGACGTGGCATTGACCGCCGACATGGAACGACGCCTCTCGGAGGTCGAACACGGCCAGGCCGCGGCCTCGCAGGTCGAAACGGAGTTCCGCGACCTCGCCGCGCGCATACCGGCCGACGCGCAGACCGCCATCCGTCAGGACCATGTGCAGGCGAAGACGCGGAACACGGAATCGTTCGGCGGCTGCCCGCGCTGCGGCAAGCCCGTCGTCAAAACGGGCAAGGTGTTCCAATGCTCCACCAACCGGCGAGAGAAACAATCCGACGGTACATGGAGGACCACGGAGGGATGCGGCTGGCGCGCCTGGACGACCATCGCCGGCAAGACCATCACCGACACGACCATGCGCAGGCTGCTCGACGGCCGGAAGGTCAGCCTCAAGGGCTTCGCCTCGAGGAAGGGCGGCACGTTTGACGCCGCGCTCGTCATCGACAAGGACAAGGGCGTCGCCTTCGACTTCGGCAATAACAACAAGGAAAGGAAAAAGAAATGACGAGTTCAACCTCGGTAGCTTCGTCTGGGGCGCCGTCTTCCTCGTCGCCGGACTCTCGTTCCTTTCGAGCAGCGCGCTTGTGGGGATCCTGTTCCTCCTGCTCGCGGCCGCGAACCTGGCGAACGCGATGAGCGCGCAGCTCGACTTCGTCAACCAGGCCGGCGGCAGGAACAGCGTCAAGGTGTCCATCCTCGAAAAGGACAAGCTCATGCAGCTCGCGCAGAACATCCAGCGGCTTGTCTTCGCCGACGTCGAGGGACAACGCCACCAGGAAAGCATGGACATGGCCCAGAAGCAGTACACGGCCCAGACCAACAGCGTCCTGATCCAGCAGCAGATGCTCGACCAGCAGCGCAAGGCCACGGCCGACGATAATCCATCGATACCGACCGAGTGACGAAACCGGGGCGCGGCCACGGCCGTGTCCCGGGAAACGCCGGGTCCGCCCTGTAGAAAACCGTGATTATACTAAAAGTATAATCACGGTTCGCGCAGGCGGATCCGGCTTTCTTATATCCAGGAGGGGCCATGGCAAAAGAGGATTGGAGCGAGGCCAAGGCGTGGATGCGCGCGACGCGCGAACGCATCGGCATGACCCAGCACGACGCGGCCGTGCTTGCGAACCTCACCGTGGACATGGTCAAGAAATACGAGTCGGAGAAATACCGGATCCAACCATCGGGGAGAATGCGGGAGATGCTCGAACACTATCTCGCCGAGCACAGGCGCGCCGTCGTGGCCATCGTGGAACGGCACAGGGGAGATGAGCGGGCCGTGCTCTCGTTCTCCCGCGTCTCCGACCTGCCCGAGGGGCTGCCCGACTGGGTCCGGGCCGAGGAATCCGTGAAGCGCCGCGCCGCCGCCGTGCGCGAGGCAGCCGTGCTGCTTGAGGCGGAGGGCGTCGCCGTCGACTACACCTATCTGCCCGAAGAAACGGAATAGGAGAGGGAAGGAAGGCCGATCATGTTCGGACTCTACATGCTCGCGATATACCTGGGCGTCGCCGTCATCGCCGCCGGCTTCGTCGCACTGCTCGTCGTCGTCGCGCTGGCGGTGGGACTGGTCACGCATCCCATCCGCACGCTCGCCCTCGTGTTCCACAAGCTCGCCGCCCTGTCCGCCGGCCTGGCGTTGATCCTCGCGTTGATTGTCTGGTTCTGGTACGACCACTCCAAGCCGGACTTCGTCCCGTGCTTCTGGGGATCCATCGGCGTGATCGTCGCGTCCATCCTTATCCGCGCGTTCGCCGAGTGGATTCTCGAACGGCCCACCAGAGCCGAACGCCGAGCCATGAAACGTGCCGCCGCGCAGGAAACCGGCAGGGTGACGATGCGCATGCCGGTATCGGAAGAAGTGGCCGCGGCGTTCGAATCGACCCGGGACGGCCGGCGCGCCTCCCTATGACATGCAGACCGCAGGACGGAACGAACCGCGGCTGGAATAATGGACTTTGCAACCGGAACACGAAAAGAGGGACATGATGGCCAATCCCGAGCTATCGCAGCGCATACAGGAACTGCCCGAGGAACTGCTCGGCCTTGAACGCGAGCCGGGAATCGTCGAACGCCTGCGACGAATCGACGCGCTGAAGGACCGTGCCCGCGCACTGGACCCCCTGGACGGCGTCGAGGACATGGCGCTGGCGGATTACGACCGCGACTGGCTGGTGCGCTACACCTACAATTCAAACGCCATAGAGGGATCCACGCTGACCCTGGAGGACACGTCCCTGGTTTTGGAGGGCGAGTTCGTCCCGTCGGATTCGCCGGCACGGTACGTGTTCGCCGCGCGCGGCGTCGCGGACGGCATGGCCTACGTACGCGAATACGCCCGGGAGGGGAGGAGACTGGATGAGGAACTGGTCCGGCGCGTCCATGAGGTGACGGCGCTGGACCTCCAGCCGTTCGCCCGCGGCACGTTCCGCCCCTACGGTTATCTGGCGAGGATCACCGCGACCCGCGTCAAGACCGCCGACCCGCTGGAGATCCGCGACGACCTGCGGGCCCTGATCGACGGGCTGGACGCGAGCGGCGCTCATCCGCTGCTCAGGGCCGCCGGCTTCCATGCGATGTTCGAGAACATCCACCCGTTCATGGACGGCAACGGGCGGACCGGCCGCCAGCTGCTTAATTTCATGCTGCTGAAGCACGGCTATCGTCCCGTGGCGATCAAGTATGACGCCAAGCGCGACTATGCCCGCAGTCTGGAGACCTGGCAGGTGGACGGCGATCCCGTGGCGTTCTGTTCTGTGTTCCTCGACTGCGTGGAACAGGAGGAACACGCGTTCATCGATCTGGTCGAGGGATTGCGTCGGAAGCCGGACGCCATTCGCAGCAAAACGGATCTGCTGGACAGATTCGGCGACACGCTGCGGAAGAATCTTGCTCGGCAAGACGGGGATGGCAAGAGTGCCGGGATTGATCGCGAAGGTCCTGGGCGCCATATGAGCCATTAGACCAAAAGCCTATACTTTGGATATATCGATTTGATGTAGCGAGGAGAACGGGTCATGCCGACTTTGGAGTGGATGGGAAAGAACAAGGTGGTCGCATACCACCGTCAAGTGCCGTACCGTGTACTCGAACACGTTCCCGAAAAAAGCGTCATGGATTCTCATGGCTCCGACTGCGGCAACATGGTCATCCATGGGGACAATCTTGAAGCGCTCAAGGCCCTGCTGCCCGAATACGAAGGCAAGGTGGATTGCATCTATATCGAAACTTTCATGCCACAACGGATACAAACGCGCGCCAACTACGATTTAGCCGCCTGATTGGTTCACCCTGAGAAACCGCAGGTCAACGCAAATAACGAAGCCCAGATAGCAATCTCAGACTTCTCGATAAGTAAGAATTGAACCGGAACTAGGTGTAAGCAACCCGCGACCTACTGAAAGTCAAATTCTTTTTCTTGTTCTTCCCCGTCTTCAGACCAACGGATCTTTAGCGTAAGACCTGCCGTACCCATTGCAATTGCGAACGGAATCTTCCATGTAGAGCCAGGGTCAAGCCTTATCGGTCGAGTCTCATCAGTAATGAGCCGAAGCAACCCTTCCTCGGCGCGCCCTTCAAACGTCACCGATTCAGCAGCTTCATCACCAACATTTGTAACCTCAATCCAATGCTTCACATCATGTTTAATGCGGCCTTTTGCATCAACGGATTTTTGAATGCGTTCTTGCTTCGAATCAACCTTGAAACGAATTCCCTTTTGCATGTTTGGGGTTAGCTGCCCTGAAATTTCGAGTTTTTCAATGTCATGCTCTACTGCCGCCCAAATCTGGTTTTCGAGCTGACGAACATCATCAAATTCGCCGAGAAGTCCCTTCTTTTGCAGTTCCTCCTTGAATTGGCGCAACCCTTGAAGCTGTTCAATGTCTACGTCATGCGGCAAAGACGCAGTTGAAAAGTATGGGTGAACAGGTTTTCCATTTGCCAGGGATCGCTCTATTTCCTCAACTGTCCCAGAGACAGCATCGGGTGTTGGTGAGCCTAAATGACTTCCGAAAATCGCGATGATGATATCGGCGTCGTCAACGCCTTGCTCATTGATTAACGCTTGCGGATGCTTTCCAAGCAAAGGAACTGAGCTGCTTTCCCAACGCCAAGGAAGCACGACAATCTGTCGCTTTGCCGCATACCGAAGATTCCACGAGTTTAGAGCGCTTTCTACTGCGTCACGAGCTTCAGGGACATCGGATGGAGATGCTACAAGCACCCTCACAACGGTTGCAGAAAAAGTCATGCATCCAGATTAGATCACGTCAAGGGATCCGGTTCTGATCAGCACCTACTATTTGCGCCCAGCGAAACAAGTCAGGGTGGCCGCTATCACTTGATGGCAACCGCCTGAGTGCTGCCGTCCCTGAATTTGAAAGTCACGATCCCGTCCGCGCTCACGGATGCCGAGTCCAGAACCGTCACGCAAAGGTAAGGGCTGAACTTCAACCCCCCGACCTGAAGGCTGCCCATCTGCCCTTGGTAATAACGGAAAGCCGCCAACTGGTTGTTCATATCCTGGATCTGGGCAAGCACCTCACCATGCTGCACCAGCAGATCCTGATGCAACTTGTGGGCCTTATTGAACTGCCGCTCATACTCGTCCTGATCCTGCGCAACCCGAGCATTGCGTGCAATCAGCTCGTTGAGCTTAGCTGCCGCCTGGTCAATCTGCGCCACCAACCCTGCCGCCTCAAGTTCCAGCTCACTGGTATCCACCGCCCGCAGCAACACCTGCTCAGACTCGAGCTTCTTACGGGACTGCAAGTTCTGGCGAACCGCTTCCACCAGCATCTGCTCCAACCGGTCATTGTCCACGTGCCCGGTAGCGCACCTGGTTTGAGCCTCGTACTTCTGACTGCAACGCCAGATCACTTTCTCGTACTTGCTGCCCGCGTGCCAGGTTTTCGACCCGAAGAAATGACCGCACTCCTCGCACACCAGGGTTGATGAGAAGGGCCGGGTGCGGTGCTGGGTTCGCCTAAACTTAGCCGTCTTGGCAAGCTCTGATTGAACGAAGTCCCACACGGCCGGGCTGATAATCGCCTCGTGGTTACCGGTGACGTAATACTGTGGCACCTCACCCTGGTTGGCTACCTGCCGCTTGGATAGAAAGTCGGCCGTGTAGCTTTTCTGCAAGAGTGCATCGCCCTTGTACTTCTCATTGCTGAGGATGCTGCGCAGCGTGGTGATGCTCCACCGCTTGGTGCCTGCGGCCGTAAAGGTGTCAGGCTCGTTTGTCAGGGTTCGTGCGATTGATCCGATGGACATGCCGTCAAGGAACATGTCGTAGATGCGGCGCACTAAAGCAGCCTGCTCAGGGTTGACGACCAGGTTGCCGTCCTCGCCCTTGTCGTATCCGAGGAACCGTGAGAAAGGCACGGTGACTTTGCCGTCTGCGAAGCGTTTGCGGTGCCCCCAGGTTACGTTTTCACTGATCGAGCGGGCTTCTTCTTGAGCGAGGGAGCTCATGATGGTGATGAGCAGCTCGCCCTTGGCATCAAAAGTCCAGATGTTTTCTTTCTCGAAATAGACCTCCACCCCCTTCTCCTTCAGCGCGCGCACGGTAGTTAGCGAGTCGACGGTGTTACGAGCAAAGCGGCTCACGCTCTTGGTGATGATCAGGTCGATCTTGCCTGCCAGCGCATCAGAGACCATTTGTTGGAAGCCAGCTCGCTTGGTGGTGGACGTGCCGGTGATTCCTTCATCGGTGTAGACCTTCACCAGCTGCCATCCTGCGTGGTTGGTGATGTATTGGGTGTAGTAGTCCACCTGCGCATGGTAGGAGGTGACCTGGTCATCGTGATCGGTGGAAACACGGGCGTATCCTGCGACCCGGCGGGCCTTGGTCTCCGTCAGTGAGGTGCCGGTGTGTAGGGCTCGGGTTGCTGGGATCTGGGTGACCTTGCGGGCCATTAGATCTCACCTGCTTTCATTGCTTCTTCACGCTTGCGCTTTTCACGAGCTCTGGTTTGCCGTGCGATTTCAGCGGTCCTGGCACGGCGCTCTGGAGTCCAGGCGGCCTTGAGCTTTTCACTTTTGCGCTGCTTGGCTTCTTCGGTGATGCCTTCTTGGCATTTGCGAATATGCTCGGCTCTTTCTTCCTCGGTGCGCGCTGCCCACATGGCCTTGCTTCGCTCCGCTTGAGCTTGGCGACGCTCAGGAGTCCAGGCATCACGCATCGACTTCCTTGCTCCATCGCTCAATGGCTTACGTGGTTTGGCTTTCTTCTTGCGTGAGGCGATGGTGCGTTCCCGGTACTCGGGGTCTTGCCACTTTTGCCTTTGAAACTCACCCCATGCTGCCCGGCGTTCAGGTGACCAGGAGCGTTCGCGTCGGTTCGACTTCCATGCCAGTTCAACCTGGCGACCGTCCTTGAAGTTGATGCGGATCTTTTGGTCAGGCAGCATCACCACGGTTTCTACCAGACTCTCGTAAACCTCTGGGTCAAAGACTTCGAGCCCTAGGTGCGGTGCCAGGTGCTCTTCGAGGATTGCTTGAGGGATGTTTTTCGCCGTGCATCGCCTGCCACCAGAGCGTTTGTACCCGTCGCGTTTAGTGCGGCACGACCAGACGTAGTGAATTTCGTGAGCGGTGTTGTATTTGCCTGACCGTGAGAAGCTGCGGCCGCAGATTCCGCACTTCACTGTTGAGGTAAAGCAGGTGGTTGGGATTGACCAGTTGGCTCGCGCGCCGAGTTCACGCCTGCGGGCACGCTCCTGCTGGACCGCTTCGAACAGTTCCTTGCTGATGATGGCCGGGATAGCATCCTCAACCCGATACATGGGTTTCTCGCCCTTGTTCAGTACCGAGTGCTCACCGAAGTGGGGGCTGTGGTGCCTGCCCAAGATCAGGGTGCCGGTGAAGGTTTCTGCTTTGAGCCATGACCGCAGTACCTCAGAGGTAATCGGTTCTCCGCTGCGGCCAAGGATCCCTTCGGCTGCAAAGATTTCTTCCATCCGCTCACAAGAGACCTGTTCAAGGTAGAGCCGGTAAATGCGGCGTACCAGGGCGGCCTCATGTTCGATGATTTCAACATCGGTGCCATCAGGTGAGTTGGTGTATCCGTAGTGACGAAAGCCGTTAGCTAAGCCCTTTTCGAATTGCTTCTCCACCCGCCATTTCACGTTGGCTGATAGCTGCTCTGACTCCGCTTGAGCAAAGGAAGCCAGCAGGGTCAGCATCAGTTCGCCATCACCGGTCATAGAGGAGATGCCTTCCTTTTCGAACCGCACCTCCACTCCCAGGTCTTTGAGTTCACGAACGATTTGCAGCAGGTCTACGGTGTTGCGTGAAAAGCGGGAGATGGACTTGGTGAGGATAATGTCGATCTTGCCTGCCCGCGCCAGGGTCAGTAGTTCTTGGAATTGCGGCCGCTTGGTGGTGGTGCCTGAAATGCCGGAGTCGGCGAATACTCCTGCGAAATTCCAGCCTGGGGTTGAGGTGATGAGTTTTTGGTAGTAACTGATCTGTGTGGAGAGGCTGATGGGTGTGCGTTCGGTTTCCATGCTGATACGGGCGTAGGCAGCGACGTTCAGCACGGTCTTCTTTGCTGTTGGTGGTGGGGCGATTTGCTCCATTCGTTTCATGCTTTTCTCCTAATCAGAGGCGGTTTTTTCTTGTATCCATACATCACTCAAAGCCTCCAGATAGTCAACGAAGCAAGCCCTCTTATGTGCTGCCAGCGGAGCACTCTCAACGTCAATGAGTTGTACTGCCCTCAAAGCCACCACGGGGCTGATGATCTTCAATTCGAGCAGTGTGGTGATTTCTTCGATCTGGCGGTAGACCCTGATTTCTGCTTTCAGATCTGGAATCATCGTTTGCCGCCTTTGGTGCCGAAGTGATGCTGGATGAAGCAGGGGTGACTGCAGTACTTGCGCGGGGCCTTGTTGCTACTGGCGACGGTGACGTGTTGCCCGCAGTTGGCGCAGGTGATGGTTTGGCTGATGAGGGTGCGATGGTGTTTCCACCAGGTGCGGCGGCATTCTTGACTGCAGAACTTGCTGCCTTTGCGCAGGCTGATTTCTCGCCAGCAATGCAGGCACCAGATTCCTTCTGGGTCATCAACCTGCTCTAGTTCTGGGTTGATGGTGATGTTGTTGCGTAGGCAATAGGTTTTAACGCTGTTGGCGTTCAGTTCTAGGTGGCGAGCTATCCGCGCATAGGCCACGCCATGGCTGCGCATCAGGCTGATGGTGGCGCGTTGTTTCTCGGTCAGGGCCATTGCTCTCTCCTCCTTGGGTTGGCGATTAGGTGGTCGCCTATCCGTCCGCGAGAGAAGCCGAAACCGGACAAGGTGGTCGGAGAAAAGCAAAAATGGCCCCGCACCAACCCCCAGTTACGGGGATCGACGCGGGGCCAGAGAGAAAGGATGCTGTTTAGCGGATGCCGAGCTTACGGTTCACCAGATCCTGTACCGGCTGATACAGGTGCCCAAGGCGCCGGCGACGCTCCTCGCCATTGCCGTATTCACCGCGAAGCACCGCGTTGGCTAGTGCATCAAGGTCCGGAGCTGCTGGCGCTGGTGCTTTACCTGCGATGAGTTCGTTCACGCGGCGCTGTACTTCTGCGTAGCGGCTACCTAGGCGGCGTTTGCGTTCCTCACCGTTGCCGTAGCGGCCTGCCAGTACTGCTCGGGCGAGCTCATCAACACTGCCACCAGGAGCAGACGCAGCAGGTGGCTTCGGCGCGGCAGGCACACCACTATTGCCACCCAGGTAAGGTGCGAGCACGGTTGCTGGCGGGTAATAGCGTCCGGGACAAGCGGTAGAGCTCGCGTCCTTATGGCCGATGATACGGAGCTTGCCGTGACGAGACTGAATATCACGAATCAGCGCAGCAATAGTCTGCTTGTCAGCTTCAGAAGCTCGAGGGTTACATTCGATGCCAATAGAGGTCTGGTTGACCGGCCAGTTACCTGCATGCCATGCGGTATCACTCTCAGCAACGAGGCGGGTGACGCGTCCTGCTTCGACAACATAGTGGGCGCTGTTGCGACCGCGGCCAGAGACAAACCAGCCCACGGTTCCGTCAAAGGTCGGGTTCTTAGCTGGGTCATCCCAGTGGTGGATGACGATGGTGGTGATGCGGTTGCCGCCTCGTCCTGGGGTGAAGCAGGCTGCTTGGCGGTGATTCAGGGTGTAGGTGTGGCTCATTGGTTTTCTCCTTCAAGGGTGGGGTTGGTGGGATGGTGTTTGTGGCCGATCAGATCCAGGGCTTCACGAATCCGCGCAGGCACCGGCAAGCCGAGGCGGGTGGCGTTCTCCAGCAGGCTGATGCCTTCGTTGGAGATGTAGAAAAAGATCGTCGCCGTCCGCAGCACCCCGGTATCCCCGAGAACGTGCACGTCGAGGACATTGGCTAGGCCGACGAGGGTGAAGATGATGATCTTGCGGAAGATCCCTTTGAACCCGATAGCGCTTGAGAGGCGCTTCTCGCTGATGGCGGCCATGACGCCTGTGAGGTAGTCGGCGGTGACGAAAGCAACCAGGGCGATGATCAGCCCGTCGATGCCTCCAAACAAATAGCCGGCGATGCCGCCTGCGGTGGTGACGATTGCTTGGGTAGTAACCCAGAGAGGTTTTAAGAACATGGGTGGCTCCTAGAAATGCAGAAAGCCACCCAAGAATCGGATGGCTAAAGAGTTGATGAGGTCAGGTGGGTTATGGCTGGGTTCCGGGAGTGGTCGGACCTGACCCCCGTTAGGTAGACACCTCTGATTCCAGCCAGTGTGGTTGGGAAGGAAGGTAATCTACCACCATGCCCCGCAAGGTTTACACGGAACAGTTCAAGCGCGACGCCGTCGCGATGTTCGAGTCGAACCCGGATACCTCAATGCGCAAGGTCGCAGAAGAACTCGGAATCAATCGCTCGACTTTGGGATGCTGGTACAAGCAATTCGGCACTAACGTCGCCAAGGATGAAGATGCAGCGTCACCCGTAGAAAAGCTTGCTGATGCGGAAAGAATCCGCCAGCTAGAACGCGAAAACAAAAGGCTTCGTGAAGAGCGCGATATTCTGCGTAAGGCCGCGAAGTATTTTGCGGAAGAGACGACCTGGTGATCCGCTTCCAGTTCGTTGACGACAATCTCGCCGACTACTCGGTCAAGCGGATGTGCACAGTCCTGGGGCTAAATCGGTCTTCGTATTACAAGTGGAAGAACTCGGCTCCACGGCGCCGTGCGCGCCTTGTAGATGACGCTGTGGTGGCCGCGGAGATCCAGGCAATTTTCGACGCTGAAAACGGCGTCTGGGGCGCTCGTCGCATCACTGCTGAACTCAACGACCGCAAGCGCGACAACGGCACTACACCTCCGGCTAAGCGCATCAATCGCAAGAGAGTGGCTCGTTTGATGCGGGCCCAGAACCTGTTCGGATTTCAAAAGAAGCGCAGGGTCAAGACCACTGCGCGTGACAAAGGCCGGCGCGTGTTCGCAGACTTGGTGAACCGTGATTTCACAGCCTGTGCTGCCAATCGTGTGTTGGTTGGCGATATTACGTATCTGCCGATCGCAGACGGGGCGAACATGTACTTAGCAACAGTGATTGATTGCTTTTCTCGCAAGCTTGTCGGCTTTGCTATCGCAAATCACATGCGTACCGAACTGGTAGAAGAGGCCCTCGAAAACGCTTCCCACCTGCGAGGAGGTCTTGATGGTGCGATTTTCCACTCGGATCATGGAAGCGTGTATACCTCGTCGCAGTTCCAGGCAACATGCAAGCGCTTGGGCGTTGCCCAGTCGATGGGCGCGGTGGGAACCAGCGCGGATAATTCGCTCGCCGAGTCGTTCAACGCAGCTTTAAAGCGGGAGGTCCTCAAAGATGCGAAGACCTTCGCCAATCAACTGATCTGCCGCAGAGACGTCTTCCGGTGGTGCGTGCGCTACAACACGTGCCGTCGGCACACTTGGTGCGGGTACCAAACTCCCGATGAGTTCGAGTCCCAAGCCGCTTAAGGTCTGATAGGCTTACACCTACTTTTGTTCACCCCACGGTGTCTACTTTCCGGGGGTCGGGCCCCCCGGGGGTCGGGCCCCATTAATGCAGCAACAAGGTCCTGAATTGCTCTTTTTTGAAAGGTGTTTGGATTGGTTAGCTGAAGGAGGGCGGCTAGGCATCATTCTCCCAAAGTCGTTCTTAGACACAACTCAATCGCTTGTTGCTCGACAAATGCTGTTTGAGAAAGCGAAACTTGATGGTGTCGTGACGCTCCATAAGAACTCTTTTCAGCCGGACACAGGCGTCAGAACCTGCATCATTTTCTTAACCAAGAAGACCCAGATCGAATTGGAATCTGAAGAAGCTGATTATCCAATCTTCTTAGCAACTTCGCAAAAAGTAGGACAGGACTCTGAAGGTAAACCGATATTCAAGGTTGCAGATGACGGTACCCTTACCGACAAATTGGACCATGATTTAGACGAAATTGTCAGAGATTTCCAAGCATTTAAGATGGGAGAACTTGTTCCTTCGCAGTACCGCTATTCGGTCCTAAGAAGTGAAATTAATGAGAGGCTAAATATCAACCCTCAATACTATTCACCACACCTGAACGAATCTATTGAGCGAATCCAGGAGTTTGGAGACTCTGACGGGTGGTCAGTGGTTACTCTCGGACAAATTGAGTCCGGCGTAAGCATCTTTAAGGGGCCACGATTGAAGACCGAGAATGTCATTGTTGAAGATCCGACTGATGGCAAAAACGTCGTAGGTTATTTTGTGCCGGGAGCGATGCTTCAGGACAAGAGGGATTCCGCCAAGCTTATTGATCTTTCTCTGGCGTCAAAGAAGCAGTTAAAAGATTTTGACGTCGTAACAGTGCATGAGGGAGATTTGCTTCTAACCCGCTCTGGCACCATTGGGCGCTTAGCATACGTCACAAAACTAATGGATGGCCAAATCGTTTCTGACGACATGATTCGAGTGCGAATTCCTTCAGCCCGAATTCGGTATTATGTCGCCGCATTTCTGTTATCAACGAACGCTAAGCATCAAATGCTAATGAACGAGTATGGGTCTATCCAGCAGCATCTGGAGCCAAGTCATGTGCGTGATATGTTGATTCCTGTTCCACAAGACTGGTCAGATGTATCTGATCTCATTGAGAAAGGAAAGCAATTTATTCTTGCAAAGGAAGCATCTGACTCTGCTGTTTCATCGTTGATGGAAAAAGGGTTTGATTATTTTATTGAACCTTCCTCGGCAAATCAATAAGAACCTATGCGCGTGAAATAGTAATTGGTTCATCAGACAAACAAACCCCTTTCGTTCATTGCCTTGATCGCAATTGTTCGATCATGGTTCTAGTATTCAATGAATACGTAGCCAATGAAACCCCTGGTCGCAGTTCATTTCTGCCCAGGGGTTTCGCGTTATTTCTCCTTTGTCCTTGTATCCATTGTGCCAACTTGTGCGATCCGCCGTATAACACCGGCAACGAAGGCTGGATTTACAACGACAACGTGAACGATCCGCGGATTAGAAAATGGTTCGGTGAGGTCGTCGGCAAGGAGGGAGAGGACTTCTCGCGTCATGACAAGTGGCTGTGCATGATGTATCCGCGGTTGCGGCTGATGCGCATGATGCTCAGGAGAACCGGCGCCATATTTATAAGCATCGATGACAACGAGTGCGCGGCGCTGAAATTCATGTGCGACGAAATCTTCGGAGCCAACTGCTTCCAGGGCGACATCTCCTGGCAGCGCACCTATTCGCCACGCAACGACAAACACGGCATGCCTGCCGAGATTGAACATTTGATGGTCTACAGCGTGAGCCCCGATTGGATGCCGGGACGCTTGGAACGATCACAGGACATGGACTCGAAGTACGCCAATCCCGACGGGGACCGCGCGCCATGGACAAGCAGCGACGGATTCGCACCGAACGCAGCCACGCATCAGGGAATGGTATATGCCATCCAACATCCGTTCACGGGTGATTTGATATACCCGTACAGCGGCGCATGCTGGCGATACGATCAGGAAACAATGCTTGGCACCATGAACGGGTGGTGCGAGTACGAGCTCAAGGACCTGCATGATGCTGCAAAGCGAGCCGAAGTCTGTGGAATTTCGGAAAAAGAAGTTCGCCCAGGCGTTAAAGGTATAGTGTTTTCCTACGATAAGACCAGATCGAAGTCGCGGGCAATGAAGGTGCTCGAACAGGGCCCCTGGCCCAGATACTTCTTCACAAAGAACGGTATGGGCGGCATACGTCGAAAGACTTACCTGACCGACGTCGAGGGCAAATTGCCCACGAATCTGTGGCTTTATGATGATGTCGGTCATACCGACGAGGGCGCGAAGGAACTTAAAGCTATGTTCGGTGGTAGGGCCGTGTTCCAAAATCCAAAGCCCTCACGTTTGATACGTCGGATTCTGCAAATCGTCTGTCCCGAGGACGGATTGGTATTGGATGCGTTCGGAGGTTCTGGCACGACCGCGCAAGCTGTGCTTCAGGACAATGCGGTAAATCAACTAATCGTCGATTCATTCTTATTGAGATGGGTGATTACGCGTCGGATATCACCGCCGAACGCGCTCGGCGCACAATCAGCGGTTACGTAGTCGACAAGAGCCATTCGGAGCGCCTTTATGAAAAGAAACTGACTGCGGCCAATCTCAAGAAATGTGGAGACTTCTACAAGGAGGCCATCGAAGTCGCCAAAAGCGTGCCCAAAGGAAAATACGGCAAGATCGAGGGGCCGAAAATGGATGGATCCGCAATCGTCGTGAATGGTATCACTAACAAGGGAGAACACGTCCCTGGCATTGATTCCGGTTTCTCCTACTACGAACTCGGCTCCGTGATGTTTGACGCCGATGGCGGTCTCAACGCTGACGTGTCCGAGGCTGAGATCCGCAGGTATATCTGGTATTCGGAGACCAAGGCCCCGTATGTCGACATGACCGCCGAACATCCCTACCTGCTCGGCGTACTGGGGGAGACGGTCTACTATCTCGCGTATGAGCCCGACGGAGAGACCACGTTGGGACCGGGACTGCTGAGACAGCTGCCCAGACGCGGCACGCCTACGGTCATATACGCGGACCGGTGCGTGATTGACGACGACAAGTTGAACGAATTGAACGTGGTGTTCAAGCAGATTCCACGACAGATTGCGAGGGTTTGATCATGGAGCTTAAGAAATACCAGAGGCGTGTCCTGGATTGCGTGCGCGACTACGCCAGACTCGTCGATTCCGCCAACGGTAATGGTCGAGAAGCCTATGAAGAATATCTAAACCGGCGCGATCTCCATATCGGTGAGGGACAGGTCCGTAGTTATTCCGCGGACCTCGGGACAGTGCCGAAGGTGTGCGTCAAAGTGCCCACGGGCGGCGGAAAGACGTTCATCGCCGCGAACACGCTCAAGGTGCTGGATGACAATCTTCCTCCGGTGCAGGCAAGGGCCGTGGTGTGGCTTGTGCCGCGCAAGGAGATCCTGCGCCAGACCATCAGGCAATTGCGTGATCCCGCCAACTACCTCCGCATCGCCATAGACCGCGACTTCTCCCACAGGGTCGAAGTGCTCGACAAGGAACAGGGACTTGCCGGCCGCGGTCTCGACGTCTCTTCCGTGAACGACCAGCTGACCATCTTCGTGCTGTCCTACGACTCGTTCAAGAACAAGGAGGGCCGCAAGGCATATCAGGAGAACTCCGCCCTCATGCAGCTGACCAACTATCAGAAGGCGTCCGGCATGGCGGTCGATGTGGAAGGCGCCGACGATACCGCCTTGATCAGTGCGTTGTCCGGTCTGAACCCGATTGTCGTGGTGGACGAGTCCCACCATGCGAAGTCTGATCTGTCCTTGGGAATGCTGCGCAATCTCAATCCTCGGTTCGTTCTCGAATTGACTGCCACGCCATCGTCCAAATCGAATGTGATCGCCAGGGTCTCGGCCCTCGAACTCAAGAAGGAGCAGATGGTCAAACTTCCCGTCATCGTCTACCGTCGCGACGGCAAACGCGAAGTGGTGGAGGACGCCATACTGCTCCAACGGCGCCTGGAACTCATCGCCGGCAGGGAACGGGAGAAGACGGGACGCTACATCCGCCCCATCGTCCTGTTCCAGGCGGAACGCCGGGGAGCCGACGACGCCGAGACCTTCCGCAAGCTCAAGGAGAAGATCGTCAACGCCGGCATCCCCGACGAGCAGATAGCGATACGCACCGGCAACGTGGACGAGCTCAAGGACGTGGATCTCATGTCCGAGGAATGTCCGATACGGTTCATCATCACGGTGGAGGCGCTGAGCGAGGGCTGGGACTGCCCGTTCGCCTATGTCCTGGCAACCGTCGCGAACAAGCAGTCGAAGACCAACGTCGAGCAGATAGTCGGCCGTGTACTCCGCCAACCATACGCGGTCAGGGCGAAGACGCGCGCGTTGAACGTCTCCTACGTGCTCACGTCATCGGCCGACTTCAACGAGACCATAGACCAGGTCGTCGCCGGTCTGAACGGCGCGGGATTCTCCAAGAACGACGTCGTGGCAAGCCAAACGGCAGAGGAATCCAACGATGTCCGGCACATCCAGGACGAACTGGCCGACACTCATGATGGTGATTCCGAAGCGGATGCCGGCCATGAGCATGACGACCTGAACGGAATGGTATTCACCGACGTGGCCTCATCCCTGCCGGAAACAGACACCGAAATCAACGAGCCGGCAGGCCGTGTCGACCAGATCATCGCCGAATCCACAAAGGCCGAAGAGGATTTCGAGCAGCAGGTCGAGGAAACCGGTGACCATGCGTTCGACGAGGAGGACTCGGGACTGGGGGAGGAAGACGCCATGCGTTATTCGATAAGGAACGCCGTCGAAGAAAGCGTCAAGGGGTTGAGACTGCCGCGTTTCATGATCAGACAGCAATCCTCCGGCAGCAACCTCTTCGCGGAACTCGATGACGGAGATGCCGCGGAGCTCGACTCGGCGTCGCTGCTTGAGAACTTCCATGCGGGCAAGTGCCCCACCCAGGGAATCCATTTCAGTCCGCAGGCCATCCGCGATGCGAAACAAATCGACGTCGACGGTGATTCCCATGTGCGCGTCAAATGGATGAGCACGGACCAGATGGCGATGACACGGGCATTGTTCGCGAAGGACGCGACGGACAACAAACGCAAGACAATACGAGACGGTCTGCTCAACGAGACGAGAATCCAGGAGCGGAAACTGTACGGCGACGGCGAACTAAGAAGACTTCTGCGGAACGTCGTCGAAGACATGGACAACGAGCAGCTGAACGACGCATACGACAATCTGGGGGCATACGCCCGCATCGTCAGCGACGAGGTGGACCGCCAGGCGGCAAAGTTCAAACGAGACGAATTCAACAGGCTCAGGGACACCGGCACTGTCTATCTTGATCCATGCTATGAGCTGCCGGCATCATTCACTCTTAGGAAACCGTTCGATTCCCTTCCCAACTCCCTGTACGAGGCGGAGGAAGACGGCATGAACAACCTGGAACGCGACATGGCCGACATGCTCGCCAACACCGACGGCATCCTCTGGTGGCATCGCGTCACGGAAAAACGACACGGGGAGTTCTCCATCAACGGGTTCATCAACCATTATCCCGACTTCTTGGCGATGACCAGGCAGGGAAAGATCCTCGCCATCGAAACCAAGGGCGAGATGCTGAAGAACGACGACAGCCGCGACAAGCTGGAACTCGGCAACATCTGGGCCAACGCGGCCGGCGGCGCATACCGCTACTTCATGGTGTTCGCACACGATCCGCTAGAAGGAACCGGAGCCTATGCCATCGACGAGTTCAGGCAGATTCTCGGACAGATCGGCTAGGAGAGGAACCATGGATGATGAACAGACCGGTTACATGGGCGTGACCAGATGGGTGAGTTTCAGCCATCACGGCGAACCCGAGTCGGGCGAGGCCCGGACCATGGACGACAGAAGCGTGTGGGCGCGCATCGCTGGCCCGGACCCGAAAGGTGACGACGACCGGTGGGTGATGCTCCTGGATCCTGCCGGCGTCGAAGCTGCCGGCGTGGATGACGTGCGGTTCAGCGACGTGACCATGAGCGTGACCGCCGGGGACGCGCTGCCGCTTCCCGATGATGTGAGGGCGAGGTTCGCCAGGACCGACTTCATCCTGGACATGTACGAGAGCGGCGTATACGACCGGGAGGAGGCCGGGGAGAAGCTGTTCGACCATCTCTTCGGCAAGGGTCGTACGGTAATGGATTCCGAGGGCTGAAAACCGGTTTCGTTATCTCGGTTTTTCGGTATTTACCGGTTCCGGTATCGCGGTATCCAGTCGGTTGAAGGCATTGCCTCGCGCTTCGACCGTGGCTGCCTCACGTGTTTAAGCGTTGCCGCTGTACTTGTTGCAACACTTAGACGTGTGAGGCTGTTCCGTTTGATGCCGGTCTTTACCGGTTTTGGTTTTTCGGTAAAACGGTGTCCGGGTCCGTCGGTATTCCGGTATCCCGTTCCAGCAGGATCTTCCTGAGTCTTTCCACTTCGTCCCGGAGCTTGTCGATCTGGCGTTCCTTCTGATCGATGACCGTGCGGATTACGGTCGGATCGTTCGATGGCATGTACCGGTAGGCGAGGAGTTCCACGGTGTCGCGGTGGTGTTCTCTGACGACCCGTTGGTAGCTGTCCACCGCGACGGTGAGGCTGGTGTGTCCGAGGTCGTCCATCGTCTCGCGCATGGTCCCGCCCTCGAGGACGAGCATGGTGGCGTGCGTGGCGCGCAACGAGTGGAAGGTGATGTCGGGTCGTCCGATCTTTTCACGGGCCATGCGGAATGTTCGTTCGATGGTCGTGGGCGGGAGCAGCCAGTCGTCCAGCATGGTCGAGTGGAACAGCATGGTGTCGGGTTTGCGGTCCTTGCAGAACCGGCTGATATGGTCCTCGATGAGTGGGGCGAGCGGTTTCGGGATGGGTACGACCCTTTTGCTGCTTTTGGTCTTGGGCTCGCACAACCGGTATTTGCCCCTGTCGTCGGGGCCGCGGTTGACGGAGCGTCGGACGTGGAGTTGCAGGTTCTCCAGGTCGATGTCCCTGAGTTGCAGTGCGCATACCTCGCCGATGCGCAGTCCGCCTACCAGGAGGGAGAGCCAGAGCGCGAGCCGTTGGTAGTCGGGGAAGAGCGTGGCCAGCCTGTTGATCTCGTCGGCGGTGACCGGCGGCTGGTCACGTCGTTTGGATTGCGGTTTGATGACGCGGTACCGGCACGGGCTCGCGGGGATGAGCGGCGGGGTGCCGTCCGCCTGCTCGGTCGCGGCGGCGAGCATGACCCGTTTGAGCGTTCGCGCCGCCTGCTCGAACGTCCATGCCGTCAGCTCGTCCCTGGCGTTCACGTACCATTCGTCGACCATCTGGCGGGTGATGCGGTCGAGCGGTGTGTCGCCGAACGCCTCGTTGAGCCGGCGTAGCACGATCTCGTTGCACCGGTTGGACCGGCCGGATAGCTTGCTGCCGTCCGGTTTGCGGTATCCGTCGAAATAGTCTTTGGAGTATTCCCTGAATGTGGGCATTGTGCCCGCGCCTCGCTGCGATGGGTGAACCCATTGGCGGATGCCTTTGTTGTGGAGCGTGACGAGGTAGTGCTCCTCGTCGAGCCACTTATAGGCCTCCGTCTCGTATTCCAGACCGAAGTTCCGGCCGACCTTCTTGGGCGGATCGAGCGGGTTGACGTATCGCGCCTGGAAACTGGTCGGGTTGCCGTCCGTGTCCCTGCGGACGATCACCGATCCCCATTTCCTGCGTTTTCTCGATGGTGGCCTGTTCTCCGTGTCCTTCATTGACTTTCCCCTTTTAGGAAATTGTTTGGGTTGACTGCGACTCGGCGGTTGATGCCTAGCTTCGCGGCCTCTTCATATAGCTCTTTGCTCTCAATCATGCCAAGTGCAACGTAGCTGATGTCATTATCGCCAGCCCCATAGTATTCGGGCGAATGAATATGATAAGTTGTATGAACAAATTACGTGATATAGGTAAATACAGGCTTATTACCAACGGGGATTTTGATCTCTGTGAGGCTGATGTGTTTCTATTAGACTCATTGGTTTTGATTGATATTAGGAATTTTTATTTTGATGGGCTGAATCCGAATTCGGCGTCGGGGCTCCATCAGCTTCTTGTAACTATGTCGCCCAATAAGCAAGTGCGTCCAGACGTTGTATTTGGTTTTGCTTTAGCAGAGACTTGTTTTCGGCAAGAGGGGTTCGACCGTTTACGTTGTCGGCGTATCTACCGTGCGGTACAAACAGTTGTGAATTGGAATCAGGAGAAGATTGATAAGGCTTTCGATAGCAGACATCCCCCTGTTAAGCGGGATAAACAGTGGGAGAAAGGAAAAGTCTCAATTCCTTCGCCATCAATGTTGGGGATGGACGATGGAGATCCTCGTTCGTTCATTATGCCTGCATATGGCGCTTTACTTCATTTGCTTAATCTGGTGCAAGGAGCCAATAGACATAATGGTGTCGAAAAGTTTCAGGAGCATTGCGAATGGGTCCGTGAGGAGCTTGGATGTGTTTCTGCATACGCAAGAGTGATAGCGGCTGCTCTTCTCCTAGGAGATGAAGCAAGCAAGGGGAAAGCACGCTCACTTCTTAAAGTCGATCATAAGAGGAAAAGTCTAGGACAAAAAGCATGGAATGCCGCATGGGATGCATGGTTTATTCAGGCTCTTGATGGATATCGACTTGGTATGTTAGTCCCTCCAGCTAGACTCGAGCATCAGAGCAATTATGTTGGAGCGAACGCAGTTTTAGTGACGGCAAAAGACCAAGTATGGCTGGATTCCATTACAGATTTCTCTGTTGCTTTCAGTCCCTCCGCCCAGAAGGAAATCAGTTACCCCCTAATTTGTTCAACAGTTACAATGCGTAATCAGGAAGCGGAAAAATGTCTCGAGGAGGAACTTCGGCGTGATAAGCTCAGTTTTCCTGAGCATATTCGTAATGGTGATTTGATAGGCAAAATGAGCAGGGCGATTAACAATCTAGAGAATGAGCTGAACTTGCCTGTTCGCTCTTTTGATGTCGATTAGTCTGTGTGTCCTTGGCCTTCGTATAGGTGACTGTTTTGGTTTTGACGGTATGTCCAGTTATGGCTGACCGTCGGGGTGGGAATCAGTCGAGATTATGCTTGGGTGCCTGTAGGTGCCTCGTGGAAGACGAGGGTAATCGGCAGGTTTCCCAAAAATTGAAAGCCTTGGAACAAAGCCAAAAACAGCTGACCACGATTATCATCGGAGGTGCGCATGATGATGGTAGTCATGGTCTTAAGTGTCTCATGGGCTTGAGACCGGGTGGGAATGCTGTGGCTCTTGCTTATCGTGCGTATGAGCCGCAAGCGCTATGCCAACACTTGCGGTTCACATTATAGATAAAACTAGTCCGGCTTTACCAGACAGATTTGGTTATCTAATTATTGTTATTACTCTTTATGGGAGGATAGTCGTAATATACGGAATCGTAATGCGGTGAAGAAGTATTGTACTTTAACAATGTATATGATTCTGCCTCACCAACTTTTGTAATACTCTTTGCTAGACTGGCTGGTGTATTGATGGATCCAGCGTCAACTTTACTGCTGCCACTAGCAATTGAATTCCAAATTTTTGAAGCGAAAGTAGAACAGTTGGTAAGATAACCCCATTTATCGTTATTCTTAATATTAGTATTCACTGTATCTAAATCAATTTGTCTTAGGGGTAATTGAATGGAAACATTCTGAAGATTAATACCGTTGGAATTAAGCTTCGAATCAAGATTGAGCCATAGACCCTTATGTTCTCTACTGACATCTACGGATTCATCCCAAGTGCTTGCTGTTATAGATTTACCATCAGCAACGTTAATCCCAGCAATGTTTACCGTAGAACCAGACAGGTTTGTGATCATAAGCCAAGAATGGCCGAGATTCGTGAAACTAGATGATGAGCCGGATCCTGTAGTGGAATAAATCCGCCATAAAGCTACAGCCTCTGCAGCACGCGTTTTGTAATTAGCGCCCCGAGAAGGAGATGAGATAATTCTCAGATCTTCGTTATCTGAGGTTTTCTCAAAATCTTCCAGAGAAGCATTAGACGGAAAACTAGATAGGGTAGGACTCCTATAGGGAGTTTCCATAGATTCTGCTGCCGACGCATTTACTGTTACAGTTCCAGCCAATATTACAGATACTAGAGCAGTGACAATTTGTTTGAGTTTCTTCATTTATTTCTCCTTTTTATCAGGAATAAAATAGTTTCGACAGCACCAGCAGCGATAAGGAAGGGGACTGCTCGTAAAAAATAAAGGTATGAAGGAAAGCTAGACACGTCTTCCGGATGCAGGTAGTCAAAAATAAAGCCGCTTACTGTGCGTAAGAGTCCGGTATCCACTAGGATACCTGCAAGAATGTGGCAAATTCGGCGCATATTGACTCGATTCTCGAACTGCGGAGGAATGAGTCCTATTGTAGTAGGGCTTGCCGGAGAGGCCAGGCCCAGTTCAAGGAGCGGAAGGCTTGCGTCGCTCCTGCGGCATCGACGAGAAAGTGTTCCAGCCTCCTGGTGAAGAGCCACGAGCACCCTGCTTGGGGACCCGACATCATCGATGTACGACATACGGCATCTACGACTTCGCCCGGTTCGTGCAGACGATTGAAAGAGCGAGGGGCATACAGGCCTCGTGGAGGCGCGCGTCTTCTCCTTTGTGGGCGTTTGGGTTTTTCTGGTGGTGGTCTTGATGGACCGGCGTGTGCCTCTGGAATGATGATATGGAGGTTTCATTATATCGTCCGCCGTCTGGCTGGGTTGCATTCGCGGGGGATTGGCGCTATTCTGTAACAGCGAAATAAGCTGGACTTCGTTCGGTTCGCTGAGGCCATTCCGTGGACGCGGGGTGGCCTCAGTGCTTTCATCGCTGGATTGGGGGAGGTCGGATCCATGTCGTTGCGCAAGCCCTACAGGAGTGTGAACGAACAGCTGCGCATTCTGCGCTCCCGTGGCGTGGCCGTCGATGCCGGTGCGGGTCATGTGCTCAGGCGCGAGGGCTATTATCCGATCGTCAATGGCTATAAGGATTTGTTCCTCGACCGAAAGGCATGCCTGACCGCTGGTGATGACCGGTACGGAACGGGCGCGCGTTTCGATGATCTGTACGCCCTGTTCCTGTTCGACCGTGAGTTGCGTGAACTGTTGTTTTCCTCCATCACACGGGCGGAGGCCGCGCTCAAGGCAGTGTGCGCGCATGAGTTCACCGGGCTGCACCCCGACGAGGTCAACCCGTATCTCAATCCCGACTATTATGATTCCAGGTGCCGTCCGAGCGCTATGGCATTGATCGACAAGGTCTTCAAGCGGATACTTGAGTTGGACGGCAACCCGCGCAACAGGGGCGACTATGGCGGCAAGGCGTATATCCGCCATTGCATGGAAGACCACAACGGCCAGGTCCCGTTGTGGGTGCTGGCCAACGATCTTTCCTTCGGTCAGACGGTATGGTTCTTCCAAGTCCAGTCCCCGGCCGTCCGATTGGCGGTCGCCGAAAGTTTCACCGGTTTGTATGCGGACACGCACGACAGGCCACGGCGCATCACCATCAAGCGGCTGGACAGCATCTTCAACAGACTGGTGTTCTACCGCAACCTGTGCGCGCATGACGAGCGCTGCTATTGTGCCCGGTACGATGGGCGCGCTAACGAGAACGTGTATCAGGCCATCGGTGATCTTGGTTATTTGCTTGACAAGGACGATTACTTGGAATTGTTCGGTCGCTTCTCCGCATTGGTCGCACGGGTGACCTCCACCATGCCATCGCGGAGCCAAGCGATCCTGTCTGCCATGGGTGTGCGCGAACGGGAACTGGCCGACAGGGCGGAAATCATACTGCGCAGCTGACCGTTCCTGCTATTGGGACGGTGGCGTCGCAGGCGGCTTTGGACCATGAGCCAGCTGATCTGGGCTGTCTGCAATGGGCCTGTGGGATTCGGGATGGATTTGGATGCCATTGGCGGCTGGGACGGTTGCACGGGCTGCGTATCGTTCTGTCTATTGTCCGCCATGGAGACATGCTGCCGGGTGAATGCTTCTGGGCACCACCCATGCGGAACATCATGAAACCACAGGGGGTATTGCGCTTTTCCGTGCCGGTCGGCGAAGACGCTGAGCGCCGGCAGGGTGGTGGAACGTTCCCGGATTATTCTTGGGTGCCTGTAGGTGCCTCGTGGAAAACGAGCGTAACCGGCAGGTTTCCCAAAAATCGGAAACCTTGGAATAAAGCCAAAAACGACCATGGGGAGTTATCGTCAGAGGTGCGCATGATGATGGTAGTCATGGTCTTAAGTGTCTCATGGGTTTGAAACCGACCGGTGGTGCGATTGCGGGAATGGCGCAGAGAGCCATGGATTGGCCGCGGCCGATAGCTGGGAAGCCGAGCCGCAGCGTGAAGCGTCATACGAATTGGCTCGCGACGATTAACGCGCCGGCAACGACCATGAGCGTCGAGAAGACACGCAAAAGAGTCCTTTTGCGTGTCTTCTCGCAGTTTTTTGGACCGAATCACGACGAACATCAAGGCCAGTCTGATGGCCAGCGGCACCAAGGCCAGCAGAAGCAGCGGTTTTTCCACGGCATCTCCTCTCGAACGCTGTGATTCAGATGTTTCGATGCTCGGTTTTTCTGCGCTTGTTGACAAGAGCCATGGAGCAGCATGTCGATACGCACAGATTCACTATGCAGGTCGCTGCCGGCAGTAGCCGTATGAACGGCTGACTGTAGAAATCGATAACATCCGGATCCATGGATCCCAGGTACATTTCAAAAACCGGATACGATGCGAGAGCCAGCGCCGAACTCACGAGGAACGGTATCCAAATGACGGACAGTCGCAGGATGGATACTGTTCGGCCTTCCCGATGAACTTTTTTCGAGAACATAAAAAGAGCCCAAGAGGCCACTGCGATTAACGCGCCCGCGCAATACAACAGACCAGGGAACTCATCGCTCATGATTCCGTCCTCACTTCAGTTGCAGGTAATTTAGCTTATCGATGTTCTGGATGGTTCGGGGTTATATGTTGTTTTGAGATTACCATACCTGACATGGCAGTCGAATTGGGTGAAATCAATCTGTACTTCAACATAATCGAATCCGTCATCTCCATAGAGACAGATTCGACTATTTCTTTCATGCAGACAATAAGCGAAAACCTTCGACGACATTCTCAATAGCGCAAAACAGGCATAGTCAAAATCTGAGCAATCAACGGCGATGGTGAAACACGTGACCTTACACTGCACATGTAGTTCTCAACACGCCAGACGCTTACGATTATGACCACATCAACTTCGCAGAATACTCACGAAACAGATACCGCAAACAACGCATCATGCACCACCATCAGCACCATTCTCACACTGGCCATACCAACGTTCGGGCAACTTATCGCCGAACCAGCATTCGTGCTCATCGACACCGCCATTGTCGGACATATTGGCGGGCAGGCGCTCGCCGGTCTGTCGGTCGGGTCAACCATTGTGCTCACTGTTGTGGGGCTATGTGTGTTTCTTGCGTATAGCACCACAACGCAGGTGGGACGTCTTTTGGGCGCCGGCAAACGGAGTGAAGGTTTGGAAGCAGGCATTGATGGCCTGTGGTTGGCTGGAATCATTGGCGTGGTGGTGTCTGTGGCGCTGTTCGTTATTGCACGCCCGTTGTGCACGGCCATGGGAGCCCAGGGGAGTGTACTGCATAACGCGGTTGACTATGTTCGCGCAGTGGTGTTCGGCATTCCCGGCATGTTGCTGGTGTATGCGGCCAACGGTATTTTCCGCGGACTGCAGAAGGTTCGTATCACGTTGATAGCTGCTATGGTGGGTGCGATACTCAATACGTTGCTGGACCTGCTGTTTATTCTCGGATTCGGTTGGGGTGTGTTTGGTTCTGGAGTGGCCACGCTGATTTCGCAATGGCTTATGGCAGTGGTGCTTATTGTTCCTGCGGTGTTGTGGACTCGTGCGGAAGGTGCCCGTTTGCGGCCTCGTTTGTCAGGAGTGTTGAACAGTGCTGGCGATGGTGCGGTGTTGTTTTTGCGTACGCTTGCGTTGCGTGCATGCCTGGTGGCGAATGTGGTGCTGGCCACGCATATGGGTGTGGAAGTGTTGGCTGCATATCAGGTGGTGAATTCCAGTTGGAATTTTGTGTTGAACATGCTTGATGCCATTGGTATTGCCGGTCAGACGTTGGTTGCCGCGCAGATTGGTGCCCGCAAAGAGGACGAGGCCATGCGTTTGACGAGAATCGCTGGCAAGGCAGGATTATGCGGAGGAACGGTAATCGGCATTGGTTTGATGATTGCCGGATGGTGTGCGTCCCCGCTGTTTTCGCAGTCTACTGAGATTCAGCATTTGCTCACCGTTGGCATGATGGTTGTTGGCATGACATTGCCGTTGGCTGGTTGGATGTGGGCTGTTGATGGCATTCTGATTGGGGCAGGGGATTACCGGTATCTTGCATTGACGTGTGCGGCGACGGCTGCAATATATGTGCCCTGTCTTGCTGCGATTGGTCGGATATGCGATGCGATACAGGCTTCTTCCGCGCTGCGTATGGCATTGCTGTGGCTTGCCGTGAATCTGTTATTTGTAGGATTGCGTGCCATTTTCAATGGTTTCCGTATCGGAACTTCCACATGGTTGCATATCCGTATGCATCTACTTTCTGCAGTGAAATGAAATACGGCCAACAGTAGAGAGTCAGATGATATCGAAATGCTTAAGTGCATTCCAAATACCATCGTGATCGACATCGTCGGTAATGTAATCGGCGACTGCTCTCGGTTCCTCGGTCGCATTGCCCATGGCTACACCGATGCCAGTGAAACGCAGCATATCCACGTCATTGCCGCCATCGCCGAACGAAATCGTCTGCTTCTTCGACCATCCATAATGATCGAGGAAACGCTGAATGCCGCGATTTTTGCCGCCGTCAGCGGGAATCAAATCAACGAAATCCGGATGCCAGCGCACACCGCGCGTATTCGGCAACAGCGACAGCAATTCAGTCTCCTGATCACGACTGATATATGGGCTCATCTGGAATGTTTCATGTTCCGCCGTGCGCACACGTGGATCGTCGAAGAACACGTCCGGTGCGGTTTTACCCAAGCTTGCCCACGTGCGGCGCATCTGATCGTTGCTGTGGTTGAAATACACGTAATCCTCTTCGCCGATGCAGGCGACGATGTCCTCATGCTCATCCAGCCAACGCACGATCGTGGTCACATCGGTTGAGTCAAGCGTCTGCTTTTCCAAAAATCCGCTGCCGTCAATGCAGTACTGGCCATTGAACCCGACAATGCCATCGAAATCGACGGGAATGGTGTCCAACACGACATTCATCTGCGCGGGAGGGCGACCGGTGCAGATGAAAATCTTGACGCCATTGGATTGCAGCGCGTGCAGCGCGTCAATGGTGGATTGCGGCACGACATGCGTGGTGAAGCTCGTCAACGTTCCGTCGATATCGAAAAACGCCGCTTTGATGTCGATTGCGGTCATGGAAAACACCTTCCGAATATGTGATTTCGTAATTGCTCGCTTGCTTCAGTGTAGGGAGCGGACATGATTGCCGACACACCAGTGCCTGTCACTATCGCGCATGATTTCATGCATTTCGGAGGATTGATGAAAATGCTGGAATCATTACGATTGAACACCCGCTATAACGAACTCCGATAAGGTGATTCTTAGGTTTCGGCGTCTCGTAACGGAAGTGTCGCGTATGGTTGGACACGACGCGATGGCATGCAGCTCATCGAAGACACGTTGGAAACCATGCAAAGCAATGAGGAAGAAGAGAGGATTCATCATGGCAGAAGCAAATCAGCAGCCGGCAGGATTGCCGGAAGAACCGGTCCGCGTCAATCACACGGTACGTAACATCATCATCGCCGTCGTGGTGGTCGCATTGGTCGCGGTCGGAGCGTTCTTTGGAGTTCGTGCGTTTAACGGATCCGACAAGACCGCGGAGAAGGGAACCGAAGCCAACCCGGTGAAGATCGGCGTGGTGGGCGCCACCGATCCGCAGTGGGTGGAATTCAAGAAGCAGGCCGAAAAGCAGAACCTGTACGTTGATATCGTTGATTTCCAGGATTACACTTCCGAGAATCCGGCCGTCGACTCCGGTGAGCTTGACCTCAACGAGTTCCAGCACCTGCTGTACTTGGCCAACTACAATGTGCAGAACAACAAGGATCTGCAGCCGATCGGCGGCGTGGCAATCTACCCGCTCGGTGTGTATTCCACCAAGTACAAGAGCATCGACGAGATTCCTGAAGGCAGCACCATTCCGATTCCGAACGACGAGACCAATCAGGCCCGCGCCATCGGCGTGCTCAAGGCTGCAGGTCTGGTAACGATGAAGGGCAATTGGACGCCGTTCTCCACTCCGCAGGACATCGACGAATCCAAATCTAAGGTCAAGGTCACCCCGCTGAAGGCGGAGCAGGTCGCCAACTCCCTGAAGGACCCGCAGGTCGCGGCAGGCGTCATCAACAACGATTATGTCACCGACGCCGGTTTGAAGGCCACTGACGCCATCTACCAGGATGATGCCGAATCCGAAGAAGCCCGCCCGTACATCAACATCTTCGCCACCCGCAAGGCCGACGTGAACAACGAAGTCTACAAGAAGGTCGTTGAGGTCTTCCAAACTACGAGCGTGCTTGACAAACTGCAGGAGAATTCCGGCGGCACCGCGGTTCTGGCTGACAAGTTCAGCGCATCCGAACTTCAGGGTTACCTGAAGACGATCGAACAGGAAGCCAAGGACGCCGAGTAAGTCCTTTTCGGAAAGCTCCCTCCAAGGAGGGGGCTTTCCTATATGTGCAACCAACGTCAGGCGTGGTTGTATGGTCAAGGGTTGAAAAACCATCAATGAAAGCGGCAGTATGACAGAACACACACCGATCATCACATTCGACCATGTGGTCAAGGAGTTCCGGCAGCGCGGCAGCAGCACTGACGGCGGCAAATGCGGCACGACCGTTGCTCGCGCCGTTGACGATGTGAGCCTCACCATCAACGAAGGTGACATTTTCGGCATCATCGGCTATTCCGGAGCCGGCAAATCCACATTGGTGCGCCTGATCAATGCTTTGGAAAAGCCGACATCGGGCACGGTCACGGTACTTGGCACCGAAGTGTCGTCACTCAGCGAATCCAAGCTTCGCCCAATCCGACAGAAAATCGGCATGATCTTCCAGCAGTTCAACCTATTCTCCACCAAAACAGTGGCGCAGAACATCGCCTATCCGTTGCAGCTCGACCATTGGCGCAAGGATTATCAAGACAAGCGCGTAGCACAATTGCTTGACTTCGTAGGCTTAAGTGACCATGCGAACAAATATCCGTCGCAGCTTTCCGGCGGCCAGAAGCAGCGTGTCGGCATCGCCAGGGCGTTGGCCACGAATCCTAAGATCCTGCTTGCCGACGAGGCGACCAGCGCTCTGGATCCGGAAACCACCACGGAAGTATTGTCGCTGCTTAAACGAGTCAATGAGGAAATGGGCATCACCATCGTGCTCATCACCCATCAGATGAACGTCGTGCAGCAGATCGCCAACCGTGTGGCGGTCATGAGCTCCGGCAAGGTAGTGGAATCCGGCAGCGTCTACGACGTGTTCGCGGCCCCGCGACAGCCGGTGACCAAACGATTCATCTCCACCGCCATCAGCGGCATTCCGGAAGAGTCGCGCATCAACACCATGCATGAGGAAAATCCCGGGCACATCGTCACCGTGCTTATTCGACAGCATGACGTCGAAGAGCGTGAAGATGGTACCGTCATCGCGGCATCCGGGCAGAACATTTCACAACTCATCGCCAAACACGGCGTACGAAGCAGCCTACTGTACGGCGGCATCGACACCGTCAACGGCGTGGCCATCGGAGCGATCACCTACGAATTCGGCGGAGACAACGTCGAATCGTTCTTGAATGAACTGGCACAAAATAGCGATATCGTCGATTTCGGCACCGCAGCACAGCCGACACCATACGAACAGGCCCTCATCAAGGCCGGACAGGAGCAGGCATGACACAGATCGAAGGCGTAACCCTCGCAAGCCGCAGCGACTGGACGGTACTACGACCGCTTCTGTTCGAATCCATCGGGCAAACCTTGGAAATGGTGCTTATCACCATGATCGTGGGCGGTATTCTCGGACTGATCCTCGGCGTGGTGCTCTACGGAACACGTCCCGGCAACCTATTCGAAAACGCGGTCGTCTACCGCATCCTCGACGTGATCGTGAACATCATCCGACCGATACCGTTCATCATCTTCCTCGCAGCCATGCAACCGTTGACCATCAAAGTCATCGGCACCTCCATCGGCACGGCCGCCGCGATCTTCCCGATGATCATCATGTGCACCATGGCCACATCCAGGCTTGTTGAACAGAATTTGGTTCCCGTTGACTCCGGTGTGATTGAAGCGGCGCGAGCCATGGGAGCCTCGAAATTCACCATCGTGCGTACCGTGCTTATTCCGGAGGCTCTCGCGCCGCTGATTCTCGCCTACGCATTCCTGTTCATCGGCGTACTTGACATGTCGGCTATGGCCGGATACATCGGTGGCGGCGGTCTCGGTAATTTCGCCATCGCCTACGGATACCAGAAATTCGACCAGACTGTGACTTGGACGGCGGTAATCATTATGATTGTGCTTGTTCAGGTGGTGCAGGGCGTCGCCAATGCCATCGCGAAGCACCTGCTGAAACGCTGACAGCAACGGTGAAAGCCGCTTAAGGGAGAAAAGAAACCAAGGGATTCGCACAAGATGATTGAACATGTCGAAATCACGCCGGAACTCATCGAAATCCGCCATTACCTGCACGCCCATCCGGAGCGTAGCTTCAAGGAATTCAAAACAAGCGCCTACATTGAGCAACTGCTCAGGGCGCACGACATCGAAATCCTGAACAATCCGCTCGAATCGGGTGTAGTCGGGCTGATCCGCGGAGAACAACCCGGACCGCGCATCGCATTGCGCGCCGACATCGACGGTCTTCCCATTCAGGAGGACACAGGATTGCCATTCTCCTCGGTCAACGATGGAGTGATGCACGGCTGCGGCCACGACCTGCACATGTCATATCTGTTGGGAGCGGCATTCTGGCTTGCCAAGCGTCGCAAGCAGATCAAGGGCTCCATCAAACTGCTGTTCCAGCCGTCCGAAGAAACAGGCACCGGCGCACGCGCCATGATCGACGCAGGACTGCTGGCCGATGTTTCCGCCATCATCGGTGCGCACAACAATCCAAACTATGCGCCCGGGCAGATTGCCATCGGCCCCGACCCCATGATGGCCGGATGTGTGAAATTCCATGTCACGCTCCACGCTACGGGCACGCATGCAGGCTACCCGCACAAGGGCACCGGACCCATCGAGGCGCTTGCCACCATGATCCTTGCCTTGCAAACCATCGTGAGCCGCAATGTGTCTCCATTCCATCCTCTCGTGCTGTCCATCACCGAACTACACGGCGGCCACGTGTGGAACGTGATTCCAGACAAGGCGAGCTTCCAAGGTACCGTCCGTTACTTCCACAAATCCGACGGCATCATGGTAGGCGAACGCTTCAAGGAACAAGTCAACGCCATCGCAGCCGGTTATGGCATCACCGCCGACATCGACTGGGATGATTTTCAGGATCCGCTGGTCTCCGACGAGGGACTGTCGAAGATCGTGGCCGATGACGTGCGAGAGTATGCGCAGCTTGAGCCGATTCATCCGTCGATGGCGGGGGAGGACTTCTGCGAATACGCCAAAGTCACATTGCCCGTGTTCGCCTTTATCGGATCCAATGGTGAGGAAGGATGTCCTGATTGGCATAGTCCGAATTTTGTGGGATTGGATGAATCCTTGCAGGCAGGTGTGGAATTCTATGCCAACGCGGCGCTTACTGTGTTGAACGAACTTGCGTAAGCCGGCTGGATTTCGTGCAATCCTCCTGCAAACCGATATGAATGCAGCGCTCATCGGCACGCATGTGGTTTTTCTCGCCACATGCGTGCCGTTTGCATGTTTGATACGCAAATCGCAATACACTAGACAACTATGACAAACATTCGCTTCGCCCTCGCCCAAATCGATACTTGTGTGGGAGATCTTGACTCCAACGCAGACAAGGTCATGCGTTATGCGCACCTTGCAGCCAACAACAATGCGCAAGTCGTGGTTTTTCCTGAAATGACGCTTACTGGCTATCCGATTGAAGATCTCGCGTTGCGGGCCACCTTCCGCAAAGCCGCATGGAATAAAGCCAACTGGCTTGCTACTGAACTGGCTGCCGATGGGCTTGGCAACCTGTTTGTGGTGGTTGGCACGGTCGGCACTGATCGTGAAACGTCTAAGCCGCGTAATCGACTTGTTGTATTGCATGATGGCGTGGTTTGGGCCGGCTATGACAAGCACTTCCTGCCCAACTACGGTGTGTTTGACGAATTCCGCATTTTCAGTCCTGGCGATAAGTCCATGGTGCTTGATGTGGATGGCGCACGTATTGGTGTGGCTATTTGCGAGGATATCTGGCAGGATGGCGGTCCTGTGGCAGAACTTGCCGAGCAACATATTGATCTGCTGCTTACCATGAACGGTTCTCCGTATGAGGAGGGTAAGACTGATACTCGACTCGATCTTGCGGTACGCCGTGCGGCTGAAGTGAACGCGCCGATGATCTACCTCAATCAGGTGGGTGGTCAGGACGATCTGGTGTTCGATGGTGGCAGTTTCGTGGTTGACGCTGACGGTACACTGCTGGAACGTTCTCCGATGTTCATGGAGGATTTGAGCTTCTTTGATTTGGATACTGCCGCCGAACATCAGCAGGTCGGTGTTATCGCGGCCAAGCCTGATCCGGATGAGGAAGTGTATACCGCTTGTGTGCTCGGCTTGAAAGATTACATGGCAAAGAACCATTTCAAGGGTGTGTGCTTGGGCTTGTCTGGAGGTATCGACTCCGCATTGGTGGCTGCCATGGCTGCTGATGCCGTGGGTGGGTCCAATGTGTATGGCATTTCTATGCCGAGCATGTATTCGTCTGACGGCTCGAAGGATGATGCTGCCGATTTGGCGAAGAATATTGGCGCACACTATGATGTTCAGCCTATTGAGCCGCTGTTCGTCTCCTTCCAAAAGCAGCTTGATCTTGAAGGTGTGGCTGCTGAGAATTTGCAGGCGCGTATTCGTGGCGTGATCGTTATGGCGTATTCGAATTCCAAGGGACTTCTGGCCGTCGCCACGGGCAACAAGTCGGAGCTTGCCTGCGGTTATTCCACCATTTATGGTGATGCAGTCGGCGGATATGCTCCGATTAAGGATCTGCTGAAGACTCGCGTGTGGGAGATTTCCCGCTGGCGTAACAAGGCTGCCGCCGAGGGCATGGGCATCGGCGGGCTACATGTTGTGGGCAACGAACAGGGCTCTAAAGGAACGCCATTGCCGGATGGCGTGATGATTCCCGTCAATTCGATCGAGAAAGCCCCGTCCGCCGAGCTTCGCCCAGGGCAAAAGGATTCCGATTCTCTGCCGGAGTACGAGCTGCTCGACCAAGTGCTGGCCATGTACATTGAACATGCGCATGGTCGTGAGGATCTTCTCGCCGACGGCTTCGATGAAACCACCGTCGACACGGTTATGCGACTGGTCGATCGTGCCGAATGGAAGCGTCGTCAATACCCGCTTGGGCCAAAGGTGACGGCATTGGCGTTCGGACGTGACCGCCGCTTGCCGATCACCAACGCATTCCGCGAATAAAACATCGACGAACTATTGTTTCGTTACATGCTTCGTAAGGAGTGATATGGAAAAGCAATGGTATTTCAATACGGTCTCCGAACAGCCTGAACTGGGTATGATCTCACCGGCGAGCCATCGTATGGGACCCTACAAAACCAGGGAAGACGCGCTCGATGCATGGAAGATTGTGCAGGAACGCAACATCAAATGGGAAGAACAGGATCGCGAATGGAAACGCTGGTCTTCCGATGAGAAGTAGTTGATTCGATATAAGAAATCGCGGTGCCTGGATTACGGCACCGCGATTTTTCTTATACTTCGCAATTGTGACATATGTCACTTATATTTCCTCTCAAACTCAGGTTCTTTACAGGTTCGTGCAGCTAGAATCGGTAACTAGCGACGACGTAACGATGCGTCGCCAAACCAACACCCAGAAGGAGTGGAAATGGCAGCAGTTGATGCGATGGCAGTCTCCCCGGAAGAGCTTCAGGCTAAGGCTTGGGAAGGCTTCGCTGAGGGCAACTGGCAGAAGGACATTGATGTCCGTGACTTTATTCAGAAGAACTATACGCCTTATGAGGGCGACGAGTCCTTCCTGGCTGACGCCACCGAGAAGACCAAGCACCTGTGGCAGTATCTTGATGACAACTATCTGGCAGTAGAGCGTAAGCAGCGCGTCTACGACGTCGACACCCACACCCCGGCTGGCATCGACGCATTCGGCGCTGGCTACATCGATTCTCCGGAAGTTGACAATGTGGTTGTCGGCCTGCAGACCGACGTTCCTTGCAAGCGTGCCATGATGCCGAACGGCGGTTGGCGTATGGTCGAGCAAGCCATCAAGGAAGCTGGCAAGGAGCCGGATCCGGAAATCAAGAAGATTTTCACCAAGTACCGCAAGACCCACAATGACGGCGTATTCGGCGTGTACACCAAGCAGATCAAGGTTGCCCGCCACAACAAGATCCTCACCGGTCTGCCGGATGCCTACGGCCGTGGCCGCATCATCGGCGATTACCGTCGTGTGGCACTGTACGGTGTGAACGCCCTGATCAAGTTCAAGCAGCGCGACAAGGACTCCGTGCCGTACCGCAACGACTTCACCGAACCGGAGATCGAGCACTGGATCCGCTTCCGCGAAGAGCATGACGAGCAGATCAAGGCCCTGAAGCAGCTGATCAACCTCGGCAACGAGTATGGTCTTGACCTGTCCCGCCCGGCACAGACCGCTCAGGAAGCAGTGCAGTGGACCTACATGGGCTACCTTGCTTCCGTCAAGAGCCAGGATGGCGCCGCAATGTCGTTCGGTCGCGTCTCCACCTTCTTCGACGTGTACTTCGAGCGTGACTTGAAGTCCGGTAAGATCACTGAGACCGACGCTCAGGAGATCATCGACAACCTGGTCATGAAGTTGCGTATCGTGCGCTTCCTGCGTACCCAGGATTACGACGCGATCTTCTCCGGCGATCCGTACTGGGCGACCTGGTCCGACGCAGGCTTCGGCGACGACGGCCGTACCTTGGTCACCAAGACTTCGTTCCGTCTGCTCAACACCCTGACGCTCGAGCACCTTGGACCTGGCCCGGAGCCGAACATCACCATCTTCTGGGATCCGAAGCTGCCGGAAGCCTACAAGCGCTTCTGCGCCAAGATCTCCATCGACACCTCGGCAATCCAGTACGAGTCCGACAAGGAAATCCGCTCACACTGGGGCGATGACGCTGCAATCGCATGCTGCGTTTCCCCAATGCGTGTGGGCAAGCAGATGCAGTTCTTCGCAGCTCGTGTGAACTCCGCCAAGGCTCTGTTGTACGCCATCAACGGCGGTCGCGACGAGATGACCGGCATGCAGGTCATCGACAAGGGCGTTATCGAGCCGATTCAGCCGGAAGCTGACGGCTCCTTGGATTACGAGAAGGTTAAGGCCAACTACGAGAAGGCTCTCGAATGGCTGTCCGAGACCTACGTCATGGCCCTGAACATCATCCACTACATGCACGATAAGTATGCATACGAGTCCATCGAGATGGCTCTGCACGACAAGGAGGTGTACCGTACCCTCGGTTGTGGTATGTCCGGTCTGTCCATCGCAGCTGATTCCCTGTCCGCATGCAAGTACGCTAAGGTTTACCCGATCTACAACAAGGACGCCAAGACCACCCCGGGTCACGAGGCGGAGTACGTTGAAGGTGCCGATGACGATCTGATCGTCGGCTACCGCACCGAAGGCGAGTTCCCGCTGTATGGCAACGACGATGATCGTGCCGACGAGATCGCCAAGTGGGTCGTCTCCACCGTTATGGGCCAAGTCAAGCGCCTGCCGGTGTACCGTGGAGCAGTCCCGACCCAGTCCATCCTGACCATCACCTCCAACGTGGAATACGGCAAGGCCACCGGTGCCTTCCCGTCCGGCCACAAGAAGGGCACCCCGTACGCTCCGGGCGCAAATCCGGAGAACGGCATGGACTCCCACGGTATGCTGCCGTCCATGTTCTCCGTCGGTAAGATCGACTACAACGACGCTCTTGACGGCATTTCGCTGACCAACACCATCACCCCTGACGGTCTGGGCCGCGATGAGGACGAGCGCATCGGCAACCTTGTGGGCATTCTGGACGCCGGCAATGGCCATGGTCTGTACCACGCCAACATCAACGTGCTGCGTAAGGAACAGCTCGAGGATGCCGTCGATCACCCGGAGAAGTACCCGCACCTGACCGTGCGCGTCTCCGGCTACGCGGTGAACTTCGTCAAGCTCACCAAGGAACAGCAGCTCGACGTGATTTCCCGTACGTTCCACCAGGGCGCCGTCGTCGACTGAGACTGAACGGCACCGCGTGAAACGGTAGACGACAATGGGGTGGAGTGTGAAAGCTCCGCCCCATTGTTTTCCCCGTGCAATATGGGAAACCCATTGGAGAGATACAACGAAAGGACACGGATGTCTGAGAACGTACATTTTCGCTCCACAACCAGGCACATGCTCAGAGAATCGCAAAGCTATGTCAACCAGACGCTTATGGGAGGATTATCGGGCTTTGAATCGCCGATCGGATTAGACCGTCGCGATCGCATCAACGCGCTGAAAAGCGGCGATATCGGTTTCGTGCATTCTTGGGACATTAACACGTCCGTCGACGGTCCGGGAACACGTATGACCGTTTTCATGAGCGGCTGCCCATTGCGTTGCCAGTACTGCCAGAATCCAGACACGTGGAAAATGCGTGATGGCAAACCCGTCTACTACGAAGCCATGGTCAAAAAGATCGAACGTTATGCTGACCTTTTCAAGGCGACGCATGGCGGCATCACCTTCTCAGGCGGCGAATCCATGATGCAACCAGCATTCGTCTCCCGCGTGTTCCATGCGGCCAAGGAGATGGGTGTGCACACATGCCTCGACACTTCCGGATTCCTTGGCGCAAGCTATACCGACGACATGGTGGACGATATCGACCTGTGTCTGCTTGATGTCAAGTCCGGCGACGAGGAAACCTACAAGAAGGTTACCGGAGGCATTTTGCAGCCGACAATCGATTTCGGACAACGACTGGCCAAAGCAGGCAAGAAGATCTGGGTGCGTTTCGTACTCGTACCAGGGCTCACCTCGTCCGAGGAAAACGTTGAGAACGTGGCGAAGATCTGCGAATCGTTCGGCGACGCCGTGGAACATATCGACGTGCTCGGATTCCACCAGCTGGGCCGCCCAAAATGGCATATGCTCGACATTCCCTACCCGCTGGAAGATCAGAAAGGGCCGTCCGCGGCAATGAAACAGCGTGCAGTGGAACAATTCCAATCGCACGGCTTTACCGTCTACTAAACGGGAAGCCTCGCATATTCCAGCCAACGATCCCAAGCAAATCAATCGTTTGAAAATGCCTCAGCGATCGAAAAAGGAATATTCGCGCAACTGTTGAACCAGCGTTCGCCACGCGGAAAAATCTTCACATTCGACGCGTGGCGAAATGCTGTGAAATACCATGGAAACGGTGTCGCTGCCGTAGTCTTGAACCATGGCGGACATCTATGCTTTTCCTCAAGGTGCACCCAACGAAGCGCGCACCACAGGTAGGGGATCGTGCGCCTGCGCAGCCCCTCCTGAATCAATGTTGACTCGACCCTCCGGCGTACCAGACAAAGTGTGGGATGCCGTGCTTTCCGTGGAATGCATGCCACGATTATCAGGTGTGTCATATCGTGAGATTCCAGTACCATGCGCCATGGCGAGTTTCGGCATCGGCGTTGAAATGGGCTGCGATGAGACGCGTTCCACCGGTTGGATCATGGTGTTGTATTCGCATAAATACCGAAACGACTGGCATTCGCATTGGCGTTGCGCCGCATTCGCCGCGTTGCCATTGCCTGGCAACGAAAGGGACTGCCTGACGCCATCCATGTATTGGGATGCGATGGTGGACCAGATCGGCGCATACGGTGTCGAACATGTTTCAGGAACCGTCACCGTTACGAGAAGCACGGTATTTGGCAGGCAATCCGACGCTCCAGAAACCGGATGTGAGATTCGTGTGTCTTGGACGCCATTAGACTATGCCGATGGAGGTCTTGACGCAGGCGCTCAGGTGGGTGCATGGGCGGAATTCCTCCGGTCCATGACGCAATCCGAGGAGGATTATTCCGTTGACTGACGAGCCAAGGTTGCAGGCCGAGCCGCGTGAGGGCGTGCCCGATGTGATCGACACCCTACCGGCATTTCGCGAGTACTGCAGCGCTTTGGCGTCCTCACACGGGTCTCTTGCTGCCGATGCGGAGCGAGCATCCGGTTTCCGATACGGTCATGACGATTGGTTGGTGCAGTTCAAAAGGGACGGTGCCGGCATAGGATTGCTTGACCCGCAGGCATTGACTGCCGAAGGTGTTGATTGGAACGATTTCAATGCTGCCGTAGGCGACGCGGTATGGATTCTGCATGATTCTCTGCAGGATCTGCCAGGATTCAATGACCTTGGATTGAAGCCGCAGCGGTTGTTCGACACCGAGATCGCCGCGAGACTGCTCGGCATGAAACGGTTCGGTTTGGCCGCCGTCACTGAGCATTACTTGGGATTGACACTTGCCAAAGAGCATTCCGCAGCCGATTGGTCATACCGTCCGTTGCCGCGTGACTGGCGCAATTATGCGGCGTTGGATGTTGAATTGCTGATTGAGCTGGAAACGATCATGCGCGCCGAGCTGCGCCGTCAAGGCAAAATCGAATGGGCCGAGGAGGAATTCGATTACGCGCTGCGCGAAGGAACCGCGCCACGTAAGGAGCATCCCGTTCCATGGCTGCGCATCTCGCATATCACCGAAATCATGAAGGATCGTCAGGCCTTGGCTGTGGCGAAAGCACTATGGACCAAGCGAGACGAGCTGGCGCGCCAATACGATATTTCGCCAACGCTGCTGCTTGCCGACAGAACCATCATCGAAGTGGCGGAGCGCAAGCCGCACAATGCCGCACAATTCAGGGCGGTGCGTTCCATCAACGAACGTGTGCGCATCCAAGCCGACGCCGAACAGGAGAAAATGTTCGAACGCTACGCGCCCATCCAACGCAAAATCAAGCCAAGCATGTGGAAGAAAATAATCCAGCAGGCGCTTGATCTACCGGAAAGCGAGTGGCCGGTCATAGACAACGGCAATCCTCAGAATCAAGAAGCGCAAGCCACATCCGCCCCACGTGCGACACGAGTCTGGAGGGAACGCTATCCGGAACGCCTCGCCACACTTGCCAAGGCACGCAAGGTGGTGGCGCAGATAGCGGAAGATACGCGCACACCCGCGGAAGTCATCATCAAACCGCAGTATTTGCGTAATCTCTGCTGGACGGATGAGCCGCAGGAACGTGATGTCGCGCAATTCCTCACCGAACAGGGCGCGAGGGCGTGGCAGGTCGCGCTGGTTGCAGAGTCCGTGAGTCGCGCTATTATGTAGAGGTTGCCTAACGGCAGAAATGTGAAGAACCGTATTTTTCAGGAGCGCAAGCGTGAAAATCAGCGTCAGGAATCTTGAGCCGACCAAGGTGAAGCTCACCATCACCGTTGATCCGGAAGAGTTCAACCCGTATCTCGACAATGCTCGCAAGGAAATCGCCAAGCAGGTGAACGTGCCTGGCTTCCGTAAGGGCCACGTGCCCGGCAAGATCATCGACCAGCGCATCGGTTTCGGTGCTGTTGCTGGCGAAGCCGTGAACAACGGCGTGCCGGAGCTGTACTCCAAGGCTCTCGAAGAAAAGGGCATCCACCCGATGGCCCAGCCGGACATCGACGTTCAGGAAGTGCCGGAATCCGCTAAGGACGAGACCAAGCTGAAGTTCGTGGCCACCGTTGAGCGCCGTCCGGACATCGAACTGCCGGCAATCGACGGTATGGAGATCGAGGTCGCCAAGGCTGAAATCACCGACGAAGACATCAACAACCGTCTGGAAGCCCTGCGTCAGCGTTTCGGCACCCTCGTGGGTGTGGACCGCCCGGCCGCCAAGGGCGACTACGCCAACATCGACCTGACCGCCGAAATCGACGGTGAAGTGGTCGACTCCCAGGAAGGCGTGAGCTACGAGCTCGGCTCCGAAACCATGCTTGACGGTCTGGATGAGGCCCTCGAAGGCCTGTCCTCCGGTGAAGAGACCACCTTCGAAGGCACGCTGGAAGCTGGCGAGCACGAGGGCGAAAAGGCCCAGGTCAAGGTCAAGGTCAACTCCGTCAAGGCTGAAGAGCTGCCGGAACTCGACGATGACTTCGCTTCCGAAGCTTCCGAGTTCGACACCCTCGACGAGCTGAAGGAAGACCTCAAGAAGGCCGCTTCCCAGGATGCCGAAGGCCGTCAAGCCACCGCAGCCCGCGACGCTTTCATCGCCAAGCTCGAAGAAGGTCTGGAGATTCCGGTGCCGAAGGGCGTCAAGGCTGAAATGGTTGAGCAGCAGCTCAAGGGTGTGACCGCTGATCCGGCCAAAGCCACCAAGGAGCAGAAGGCAGAAGCCGAAGAAACCGTTGAGAAGGAACTGCGCGACCAGATGGTGCTCGACGTGCTCGCCGAGAAGCTGGACATCAAGGTCTCCCAGGCCGACGTGTTCAACTTCCTCGCTTCCATCGCCCAGCAGTACGGCATGGATCCGAACGCCTTCATCCAGGCCATCATGCGCAACGGCCAGCTCGGCTCCGCAGTGCAGGAAGTCGGCCGTTCCAAGGGTCTGCTTGCCGGCATGCGTGCCGTGACCTTCAAGTCCGAGGGCGAAACCTTGGACCTGAGCGCCTTCCTCGGCGAAGCCGCTGAAGATGAAGAAGTCGAGAGCGTTGAAGCTGCTTCCGCAGCCGCCGCGGTGGCTGACGAACTCGCTTCCGAAGAGTGAGCTTCTCTTAATGCCTGACTCGCGAGAGTCATCTTTCTAAAGCGTTGAGGGGTGAAATCCATATGGATCCCACCCCTCAATTTATTTCGTATTCGGTTTCGGCATCCTTAAACAGGGCAAGACAGAGATTGCCGAAACATGAGTTACAGCAGGAATTTGATTTCGGCGAAAAACTCGCGAACCATATTGTTGACGAGCATGTTCGGGGGAGAGCCAGCCGCAATGCCTTGGGCGTTGTCCAAACCATATTTGTCGGCAATCTGCAACGCGCGGAACATGTGGAAATTATTGGTGATCACGCCTATGGAAGCATTATCGTCGTTGATCATCTTCTTGCTGTTGACGATGTTTTCCTCAGTGGTTTTTGAATCCGGCTCCTCAAGAATGCGCTGTTCGGCAATACCATGTTCCTTAAGATAGTCAGCCATGCCTTGGGCTTCGGGGAACGGTTCATTCGGTCCTTTTCCGCCGGAAACGATGCAGATGGTATTCGGATTCTCATCTAAATATTCGATGGCCTTGTCGAGACGGTAGCGAAGCACAAGGCTTGGGCCGGACTTACGCACCTGGGCGCCGAGCACCACCACATAATCAAGATCCGGTTTGCCCTGCGCATGCATTTTACTGACGATACAACTTTCCACTGTGCCGAACACGACCAGACCAATACACGCGACCGCAATCAATATGCCTCTGACCAGTCTTGGCAATATCGTCCACCACCGGAAGAGCAGACCGAATCCGAGTATCGCGAACAAAACTGCGAACGCGAGCCAAACAATCCAGAAACTCGTGCCGGAATGCGTATTGCGCACGGCGAAAGCGTAACATGCGCATGCCACGGCGAGTACTAAGCATAGAGTGCCTGTGATTCGTCTAATCAACGTTGCCATGATGAACCTCTCATTCATTGCGTGTCGCACGCAATCCTGTCTCATCCTAAGCACGTGGCCCCTAGACTCCCAAGCGTCGCACGCCAATGCCAACAAATCCTGCGCATTCCTGCTATTGCAATACTATGTGCATTATGCCATCCATGAACGGAGCTTTGGCATGGCTGCGGCTAGGATGGGGGAGCATGACTTCAGAAACGATTATGCTTCGGACGATGCGTCGCACGGATTTTCCTGCGCTTGAAGAGCTTGTTCGACAGGCTTGGTATGCGGATGATGAGTCGGATAATAACGGGAATGTTCCGAACGATGAGCGCGAGTTGCGTGAGTACAAGCTACGCAAGGCGATTCGTCTGCGCAATATGCACCGACTTGCGGCAATTGACATGCATGATTTTCTTTCTCGCACCACCGAGGCTACGGTCGCTGAACGTGATGGTCGGGTGCTTGGCGTGGTATTGGGATCGTTGAGGTCCCGTGTTACCACAGCGCAGAGGATACGTCATGCTATTACGCGAAATTGCTTGGCGTTGCCCTTGTTGGCAAGCAAGGATGGTCGTCGAGGACTTGCCGATCAGATTGCGATTTTGAAGGTCGATGAAGTGTTGAAGCGAGATGCCGGCAAAAGCTATCAGGCTGAGGTAACGCTGTTCGCGGTTTCTCCGGAAGCGCGGGGCATGGGTGTCGGCCGTAAGCTGTTCAATCACATGCTTGACGTGTTTCGTGATGCTGGAATGAACGAGTATTTCCTCTTCACTGACACTACCTGCGATTACGGTTTTTATGATTACCGTGGTTTGACGCGTAAAGCGGAACGTACCATACGCAGGGATTCCTTTACTCAAGGTGGTTTGGAAGACGGTTCGCTTTCCTTCTTCCTGTACGAGGGGCGCTGCTGAACGTTCCTGCCCATCACCGTGAAAGGTGAGTGATTGAATCGCTGAGTTCATTGGCTATCCGATTTGGTGGGGCGGAGCCGCATGGCCGGCCAATCACTTTGTGACCGACCATGACTTCATCGGCAAGAAAGTCATTCTATTTGCCGCTTCTTCGTCATTACCGCTGGGCAGCAGCGGTAATGACTTGGCGACCATGATCGGCACCGGTGATTGGCAGGAAGGGCAACGGCTCGGCCGGTGAAGTCTCCTCTTGGGTGGAGAGCCTCGACCTCTAACTCAGCTATATATGTATATAGGGCAGATTCACGAGGCTGTCCGATGCTATCTGCCTTATACATAGGAGCAAAAGCGAGTTAGAGGGTATGTTTCGTACCCTCTAACCCGCTTTTTATCTATAAGACCTGCCATATATAGGCGAGATGCATGGGGACGCGGGGTGAAATCTGCCATACGTAAGGGCGGATACCACCCCGCAGAGTCAAGAGAAGCTAGTTTCGAGTGGTTTCCTTGAGCGTGGGAGCCAAAGTGTCGGCCAAGGCCTTCTCTCCTGGGCGAGAAAGCGGACCGACTAGCTCATGCGCGGTATACGGCTCCTCGATGTGGGCTATGTCATCTTCCGTAAGCTGCACGCCTAGCGCGGCGATGGCATCATCCACGCGTTCTGGCTGCGAACAGCCCACGAGATAGGTACGGTCACGCCCTTGGCCCAGTGCCATGCAAGCGCAACCTGAGCCATGGGCACTCCGTGATGTTCGGCTACTTCAAGCACACGTTCGACGATGGGCATGTCTTGGTCTTGCGCCTGATCATACTTGTTGCGCATGATGCCGTCAGTGGTGCTGCGGGTGGAATTCGAATCTCATGCCGTGCGTTCATGGTTCCGGCAGGAGACCCTGGCGCGATGAGCAACGAATGGCTTGAACCGGTCGATGCGCAAGCGTACGAGTCCCTTGCCTGAACAGACGGACGCATACATGTGATTCAGCCGGGGCCAAGTCAGACTCGGCTGAATCTATTCGCCACTCACATGCGAAAGGCTTATCTCATGTCTATCCTAAGGCGGGACGGGTGGGAATCGAGAATAATCGCAAACTTATCGTCAATTGCCTGCCGTTGACGCCATCCGAACAAGCGCAGTTCATGCGTGCAGCCAAAAGCGTACCGCAAGAATTCGTAGGCGATCCGGCGCAGCGTGGCAACATGGCATGGACGGCCATCATCCTCGAAGAACTCAAAGCTCGAGTCACCGCCATCATCGGCAATGTTGATCCGGGAACATGCCGACAGTGTCCCAAACTCGAATGGCTTCAAACCTGGAGTGCCGGAGTCGACAAATACCAGCGACCCGGCATTCTACAGCCTGGATCCATGCTCAGGGTGGAATTCACTTTGATTGGTCGGCGCACCGGGATGCAAGCCAGGCGAGGATCTGCTGTTCGCTGACGGGCTTGAAATCCCATGCGTCGAGCCCCACGTTCACACTTCGCGGATCGGTGCCGTCGGGAACGTCCTGATGCGTATGGCCGTAGAGCAGCCAGCCTTCGGTGGTAGGCGCCATATCGGCGAACTCGTTCCAGTTGTTCGGCCAGTCGCTGTGCTCTTCGGCCAATGCCGAGAGTCTGGGGAAGTGGCTCATGGCGATGCTTTGCTGCGTGGTCGCCACCGTTATTTTGCCGGATTCATCGAGAACGGGAAGTTCCATGTCGATTTCGCAGTAGTCATCGATGGTCTCGAACACGTTTTCGTATAGCATGTCATTGAACCGGAGGCGGAAGTTGCGGTCATGGTTGCCGATGATCAGATGCAGATGTTGGCAGTTGATTCGGCGTAGACATTCAAGCGTGTGCTCGACGGTGCAACGGTAGGAGAGATCGCCGAGAATCCACAGTTCGTCGTCGTGTCCGACGATCTCGTTGATATTGTCGATGATGGTGTTCTCATGACGTGCGATGTCGCAGATCGCTTTGAACGATGTCTGATTGTCGTGCACATATTGTTTGATCCACGCGTGTGCGGCGGCGCGGGTCTGCGTCTGCCAGATGTCGAGGTACTCAGCACGTAGCCTGCCATTGTTCAGGAACCCGCGCAGCGCGGTGACCAGTGGATGGCCGAAATGCGTGTCCGAAGTGAAATAACGCATGCGATTCCTTACTATATGCGGTTGCTGGATGCTTTTATCAATGATAGAGCGCAACATCGCACGAATAGCCCTCCCCAAAATGCTTGTTGGCTTGTTTGTGGCACCGTTTGCCGATTATGGCGAGTATGGGCGTTGGAATTCCAACGCCCATACTTCGTGTTTCGGCGTTCGTATGCCTCAAACAAGCGAAGTGGCCGTTTTCAAGATCCCGCAATGGCCAGTACCACTTTGGATTCGTGTCGGCGGTCGATGTTTGGGACGGCCCATCGGGATTCACTCTTCGTGTTGCCACTGCAGATCGTACTGGTTGAAGTCATCGGCCATGACCGCATCGAGCATCCGCTGTAACATGCGGCGTTTCGGGTACATAAGACGAAGCCTGTCTCGTTGCCGTTCCGCCAGATCCTTCGCACCGGAATCGATGCAGCGTTTGATGATGCTCGCGATGACGATGCGGTTTTCGGCGGTGTCGGTTTTCAATGGTTCGGTATCCGGATCCTGCAGCGGTCGCACGAGTTCTGCCGTGATGTCCGCCGCGCGCGTGCGCATGGCGACCTGCGCCAATTCGTCGAACATGAATTGCCATTGCGGCTCCCGTGTGCCGAAGAACACCGCATCGGAATTGTCGATGTCCGTACGCGCATGCAGGTATTGCCATGCCTGTTCGCTCAGCTGTTCCTGGATGATCAGCCGTTCCATCATGCGGTTGCGCGCAAGCGAGAACAGCCTGTCACCGTATTGGCCGAACAGTTCCGTGATACGCGTGAGGACATTCGGCCAGTCGTCGGCGGCAAGCGCCTTTGCCATGGGAAGGTACCGGTCCGCGGGCGGGATGTCCGAAAGGATCGCGTACATGGCGAGCCGTAGCAGAGCCTGCGTGTCGTCCTGATGCTCGTAGGCGGCTTCCAGGATATTCAGCCATCCTGCGGGAAGTTGCGCTCGGCGGGGAGGGCGGCTCTCCCCGAAAGAGAGGTTTTCGTCGTCTCCGAAGACGTCGTTTCCCTTTTCCGAGTCGTTGCCGGCGCGTTTGCGCCGGGCCTGGTCGTCGATGTCGAACTGGTATGTGCTCAAGCCGGGATTGCACGGTAGGCCGTCGTGCATGCGTTCGATTTCGTATTGCAGCGCGGTGTCGATGTTGCCGAGTCCGAAATACCGTTCGAGGATGTCTCGCAGTATTGGCCTTCATTTCCATCGACTGCTTTTCGAACCGCACCAAATTCAAGGTGAAGACGCATTCCGGCCGCGAATTCGTGGTGCATACGGACGATTTGAGATCCGTGGTTCTCGATCATCCGCTATGCATGGGACTTGATATGAATACCGTGGTGAGCAAACTGGAGGATTTGAATATCACGGATAAGGCCACCCGTCGAGAACACATACGCATTCTGCAGACTGCGCATGCCAAGGGAAACTGGACTTCAGCCGAAAGCTTGCGGAGATATGCGAAGGAGCGGACTAATTTCTTAGATATGGCATTCGACGTTCCGTTCAAAAGGTTTGCGCTGTAATTAGCTTGTAAGCTAATATGTTGGTATGGAAGTAATGCACGAGCTTAATGAAAAACGCAAGCGATTGGGTTTCTCGCAGAAAAGTGTGGCTGAATCCATGGGCGTGACTGATCCTGTTCTGTCGCGTGCGGTGAGAGGAAATCCAACGCAGGCTTTTATTCAGCGTTATAAAAATGCGCTTGATGCGATTTCGCGGGCCACTACACCGCAGCAGATAGCGGACATTGCTCGTCCTATCGCGCTGAGGCATCATGTCAATGAATTGTACCTGTTCGGTTCCATGGCTCGCGGCGAGGGACGTGCGGATTCAGATATCGATTTCATCTACCAGTTTGATGACACGGCTAATCCAATGATTGATGAGTGGGCTTTGCGCGATGAACTCGCATCGACTTTTGGTCGGGAGATCGACTTGGTGAAAAAGCGATACATCACCACTGAATTGCAAGATAGGTTTGCTGAGATGCAACGGGTGATATTCGTCAATTCCATAACCTCCAAACCGATGTTCCGCATTATCTGAGGTGTGCTTATGAAAACGACTGAAAAAGACGTCCTGCATATCGTCGCGATAGTTCGCGCGCTTCATGATGCGCAACGATTCCTAGGAGAGCTGAGCTCTGAGGAATTCGCTGAGAATGATGAGAAGCAGAATGCCGTGGCTATGGCGATTGCCAGAGCGGGGGAGCATGTCAAGAAGCTTTCGAAAGAATTCCGCGAGTCAGAGTCCGGTGTTCCATGGCGTGGTGTGAGCGGCATGCGCGATTGGATTGCCTATGATTATGACGGGCTTGATTTTGACCGCCTATATTATGCCGTAACTCATGAAATACCGCAGGTATTGGCGGTTCTGCAACCATATGTGGAACAACAAGCACAGGTACAGCTTACGGGGAAGGACCCTTTTGATGTGCCGCGGATCTGAGGGGAAAGGTTCTGAATATGACATTCCAGTTTTTGCTGGGTTGTGTTCACACGAGCCTGACTACAAGTTGTTTCAGGGCGTTCGTAGTGATTTGCTTCGTGCGGAGGCTCAGGAATACGGGTTACTGCCAGATGATGCCGTTGATGCGAGCATCATTCCCAACGATATGCTTGGCGAACTTGGGCTGATCGCTGAAGAGGTGGGGCAGTAGCTGTGCGGGATGACTGCATGCCTTGTTGCATACTGGTTGATGAGCAAAAAGAGCCTCCGGATTGAGCATTGTTAAGAGGCCTGGAGGCTGCTGTTACTGCTCGTAGTAGCAGATAGATAAAGAGGCCCACCGCATTTCAGGACGTAAACGTAGCCTTGGGTGGGCGCTGATACACAGGACTATACACCAGCACTGATACGTAATTTGAACGGTGAATTCGACGAGACCGACATGGAGCTCCGCCCGGAATTCAGAAAAACCGAGTCCTCGGAAGATGGCGGAGTCGTTACGATTCACGCGATTGAGATTGACGACTGGAAAACCGATGGGCTGGAAGATATTAAAAGGAGGAGTCGACGCATCGACTCCTCCTAGGTGTCGCCCGAAGGTTTCCATCGCAATTGACTGAATAATTTAGCATGAAACTCAACGTCACACGACGATAGAACGTTTTTTCAATCGTTTCCATTTGAAAACTTCCTTGTCTCCTGGATCTTCCTCACAGCCTGCGAACTTACGAGCTTGCTGAAAACCGGTTGAAGAAGCGATGCTCTGTATTCTGTCGACTCATGGTGTTGGAAGAATCTTTTTCATTACGGTTATGGTTTTCGGACATTACCTGCTTATGATGGGATTGCGACGGGATTCGGTTTCTGATGACGCGATTGTAGTTTGATTATTTCCTGATCCCATACCTTGTTGTGTGTTTTACTGACAAAGAGTTTTAGGAGGAGCATCGTTGATTTCCTTGGCGATTGAACATGCCACACGAATGACGAAGTAGTAATCAAGATACTGAGCGCGCGCACATGCGCAAGCATGCCTTGACTGATTTGCTGACTTGAGTGCAGGCAGTATCTCCGGAGCCCCGTCGCGCTCGCGAAGAAAACATGGCTCATGGTGAATGCGGATCGTCCGCATGTTATCCATCGAGCAAACAAAGGAGCGAATACCATGGGCGTTAAGCGCAATGCGTCTTATCAGAATGAAGAGAACATGGCCAAGAAAACCGACGAAGAGCTTTACGATGTGGCGATAAATATGATCGGAAGCGTTGCGAAGCTTCCGGTTATTAGGGTTGATAGGGAAGCGTTTCTGCGGCAGCAATTCGCCGATTCGGAATATCTCGATGAGATTCTGGAGCATGGCCCGCAACATGTATATACGGTGGAGTCGTTGCGGAAAAAGGCGGATGGGGTGATCAAGAAGTCGACGAATCAGACCACTCTTGCCGCTTTTGTGGCAGGAATCCCCGGCGGACCTGCCGCCGTTGCTGCCGGAGGTGCCGATGTGGCCCAATACTTTGGTTTCGCGATCAATCTGGCGCAGAAAATCGCCTATCTTTTTGGTGAGGATGATCTGTTGTCCGACGAGTCGGAGCTGAGCGAAGATGCTAAAGTGCGCATTCTCGTCTATTTGGGCGTAATGTTCGGCGCGTCGGGTGCGGCGATGCTGATAGGAAAAGTCGCCAGGGAAGTCGGCAAGAATATGGGCAAGAAGGTCGCTCAGCAGGCTCTGATGAAAACGACCTGGTATCCACTGCTCAAGAAAATCGGTGCACTGGTCGGCAAACAGGTGGTGAAGGAATCGGTCGGGAAGGCCGTTACCAAGGTTGTGCCCATTGTCGGCGGTGCTATTTCCGGGGTGATAACCTATGCGACGTTCAAACCCATGGGTGGCCGATTGGCCGATACGCTGGTACGCAACTTGAACGGTGAGTTCGACCAGGCCGGCATGGAACTCCGCCCGGAATTCAGACAAGCCGAACCTTCGGAAGATGGCGAAGTCACGATCCATGCGATTGAGATAGACAACTGAGAAGCGGGGGACTGGGTTGCTGACGGATAAATAATCTGCCGGCAACCCAGTCCCATCATCGTTGTAGCTGGCTGAAGAGATCGCTATTCTTCGAACGCCTTGTCTACGAATTCGGCGAGTTTGCCTTCTTTTGCGAGCTGGGCGGTGTCGGCCATCGCGAAATTCGTGTATATATCCATCTGGGGCAAAATAAGTATAAAAAATTATTTCGAAGAGTCTGCTATCCTTCTGAATAATTTTCTCCTTGACTTGTCGTTTAACAAGTTTGCCCTTTTCTGATTCTGTTCTTCCACTATTTGGCGGTAAGCCTTGCCTAATTCATCTATCGAAGATTGATAGGTATCTTCTGGTTCAATTGCAGCATCTTTTTTGATGGGAATCCCGAACATGCTCATAGCCTCTACCGTGGTAAATTCTCGTACTTTATATGCGGCTTTTCTCAGTTCATCAGTGGTTAGGGGATTCGCCATCAGAATCTCATAAGCGACAAGAACATCTGCCATGGTTTCTTTAGGACTGGTGCTAAATGCAGAATAGAATCGTACGAGATCTTCTCGCAAATGCTCAAGGTTCGAATCAATTTGTTGGATTTCTTTCTCGTTTGAAGAGAGTAATTTTTGCGTTTGTTTTGTCATGCGCGCAACGTGAATCGTCACGAAAATGTTGACAACACTGATTACTGATGGTACCGCTATTCCCCATATGTCCATTGCATTATTCCCTTGGGATGCGTCTGGCTACGTTAAACGTCACTTGATTGGTAGTCATTGATAATTGAAGGTCTGCCAGCTAATTCTTCTCGTTATTGCAATGCTTTCACTTCGTCAAGCAGGGTCTGATAGGTGGTGGCCTGCTCGTAACGGGTTCCATCTGCGAGATCGAGTTGGTTGAACAGTCGTTTCGCGCAGGCTATCTTGCTGTTCTCAATTCCACGCAGGTCGAATGATTCCAGGCTGCCCTTGGTTTCGGCGACGAAGAACAGGTGCTTGAGACCGCTGTCGTCGCGGAAGGCCACGGCCCAGTCAGGGGCGTAGTTGCCGACCGGGGTCGGAATCTGGAATCCACGCGGCAGTTTCGCATACACCGCGACTTCCGCCGCGTTATCGAGGTCCTTGGCGAAATCGCTTTCGATCCTGCCATCGGGGAACACCCAGTCCTGCACGCACTTAGACGCCTGATAGCCTTCGGCCTCATCACGATTGTTGCCGCCCTTGGTGAAGATGCTCGAATCGTATCCGCCTTCGATCCGGTCGTAGCAGATATGGTCAACGACCATGTTCGCCTTCTCCTGAACAATCAGACGGCCGACCCTCGCGATGAACTGCTCTGGATTGTCTCTGAACATGAGGAACCGGTCCGGCCGAATGCTCTTGAGGATGCGTGCCGCACAACGACGCGTGATGGTCGCAGCCTGCGCGATCTCGCCAAGCAGATCATATTTTACGCCGTTGGATGCGTCGACATCCAAGTCGTCGGTATGGGAGTCGTTCCTGTGGAAGTGGGTGCGGTCCGCGAGCTCGTTGCGTGAAGCGTTCTCCTTCTGGATGCCGCGCGTGACCGTGTAGGACAGTTTCGATACGACCAGACGCTCGTCAATTGCCTTGACTGCGTTTTTGACGAGTTCGTCGTCGTCGAAGCTGACGGTATACGCATACTTGTGGTTGATGCGCCTCCAGAGCTCCTGGAACTCCTTCTTCTGCCAGTTGGCATTGAGCGGATTGCCATGTACCTTACGCTTCAATGCGTTGCCGATCAGCACCTTGGTGGTGCCTTCCACCACGCTGTCCAGCACGAGACGGATTGCCGGGACCTTCTTTCGCAAGGGTTCTGGCAGAAGTTCCACCGTATCCTTGCCGAAACGCTCTTCCTTGTACTTGCCGGTCAGCTTGCCGTCGCGGTCGATGAGCCGGTCCACGGTCAGCGCGTACACGATGTCACGCGCCTCGTCCTTGCTGAACGACACGTCTCCCAAGCCCGCATACTCCGGACCGAGCTTGTCGGCCGGAACGCATGTCTTGGCGAAGAACGCATCGTTGATGACGATTGGCCGCTCTCGCAGGTCGGTCTCGATGTCCTTCTGCAGGCTTTCGGCGAACCTTTCGTAGCTTTCCGACGCGATAACGGTCAACAGGTTCACGTCAAGGAAGTCCGCGTCGCTGAGCAGGTTACGATCCTGACGCACGCCCTCGCGGTTCACGCACAGGCGTAGGCCGCGTCCGACCTCCTGGCGTTTGCCGACCTCGTTGTCCGAATGCTTCAACGTGCAGATCTGGAACACGTTCGGGTTGTCCCATCCCTCGCGCAGCGCGGAATGGCTGAAGATGAACCTCGTGGGCTCGTCGAAGCTCAACAGTCGTTCCTTGTTTTTCAGAATCAGGTCGTATGCGCTGATGTCGTCGCTGTCTTCCGACCCGCGTTTGACTTTCGAGTCGATGGAATGACCGTGCTTGTCGATGCTGAAATATCCCTTGTGCACGTAACGGCCGTGTGTGGTGCGTAGCCAGTCGAGATAGCTGGACCCGTCGTCGAGACGGTTCTCGACGAAATCATGCACGCAACGGTCGTACTCCTGCTCGAACATGTTCGCGTACTCGCCGTTCAACGGCTCGCCGTCATCGTCGTACTGTCGGTATTTCGCGACCTCGTCGATGAAGAACAGGCTCAGGCATTTGATGCCTCGCGCCCACAGGTGCTCCTCCTTGTGCAGGTGGGAGAGGATGGTCTCGCGGATCTGCACGCGGCGCATGTCTGCCTCGGATCCGTCGTTCATGATACGGCCCTTGCCGAGCGTCTCGCCATTCATGAACCGCACGTAGCCGGTCCGGCCCGGCTCCAGGCCGTCGGGCACGATGCCGTCCGGAGCGATGCGCCAGCCGTCGCGGTACGCCTCTAGCCCGCCGGACGCGGTGTAGACATCGTCGCCCTCGTCGAACAGTCCGGACGTGGTCACGACCTTACCGGCCGAGGACAGCTTCTTGTATTCGATACGGGCCTGCGGCGCCCTGTTTTTGCTGACGATGACGTCCTGCAGATACAGGTAGCCGTCGGTGCCGCGCATGTTGTTCAGCTCGAAGCCCTTGACCTCGATGCGCTTGACCAGACGCTGGTTGTACGCGTCCAGCGCGTCCAGTGCATACACGAGGTCGTGCTTTATCTTGTGCGTGGCGGAATAGTTCAGCGTGAACAATGGTTTGAACAGGCGTATGCCCGCCTGCGTGGCCTTGCCGCCCATCTTCTGCGGCTCGTCCAGGATCATGATCGGATGGCTCGCACTGATCACGTCGATCGGGCGGCGCGAGCCGAAATCGTCACGTTCCGAGAAGATGATTCTCGCGTCCCTGCTACGCCCGTTCTCCTTCATGGACGTGTTGAACGCCTGCATGTTGATGACCATCACCTGGATGTCCGAGGACTGGGCGAATTCGTCCAGCCGGTTCAGATTCGACGAGTCGTAGATGAAGGAGTGCAGTTTCTTCCCATAGCCCTCGTTGCCGTCGCGGCCGGACGTGTAGAAATAGTCGCCTGTCATGTCCAACGATTTGGCGACGCCCTCGCGGATGGCGATGGACGGGACCACGACGATGAACTTCGACCAGCCATACCTGCGGTTCAATTCGAACATGGTCTTCGTGTATACGAAAGTCTTGCCCGTGCCGGTTTCCATCTCCACGTCCAGTTCGACGGCACCGGCCGGATCCGTGTACAGCTTCGGGGATTCCGTCAGGTTCTGCCGGCATTGCACGTTTTTGATGTTGGCGAGCAGCCTTTCGCCGTCCAGCAGCAGGTCCGCGTTGCGGTAGCCCGTGTCGTCATCCGCGTCGAAATGGCCGAGCATCTCCTGCGCCGGCCTCAACTCGGGGATATCGAAAGTGTCCTGAGCGGGATTGAGCACTTGGGATGCGGGCTTACGGATACCGGTGTCGCGGATATAGGAGACGCCATCCTGCAGCGGCTGGCCGTCGAACACGTCGCATACCGCGTCCGCAGCATCGGTCTGGTACTGGTATTGCGAGAATTTGAATTGCATATCGGTGACCTCAGATGATGCGGATCTGCGTGGCGCCGGTCTTCTCGTCGGCGGACTGCTTGAAGATCTCGGTGAAGTTCGTACGCGCAGCACTGTTCAGAAAACCGTTCTCGGAGACCAGCACATAGGACGGACGCGGACTGAACGCCGCCATCGCGCGGACCAGCGATTCGGGGATACTGTCCTCGAAGCATGCGAGCAGCTGGCCGTCGTTTACGCTGTACACGGTGTGGCCGTCGAACTCGCCTCCCGACAGGACGTCGATCTTCGAGCCGTACGGCAACTGGAACTTCGGCAGCGCCTCGAACAGCAGATCCAGATCGGAACGGTCCATTTTCGTGATGTCCACGTCGTCGTCGATGTCCTTCTGGGAATACTCGTCGACGAGCTTGCGCCTGTCCTCGTAATTCGAATCATCCACGCGGAGCACACGGAAGCCGATGTCCGGCACCTTCTTGGGAGTGCCGTCGAGTGTCAGTTGCGCATTCTCCGCTTCAATCTCGGACTTGATTTTCTCGCCGGCACGGCGGATGCGTTCCTCGCCGATGTCCGTGAGGGTCGAGTATTGGCCTGTTGTCTCTTCAGGCAGCTGAACAAGGATGAATTTACGCTGTCCCTCATCATCGGCATTTTTCTGGATGACGGCTTCGCCCATGGTCGCCGAGCCGGAAAAGAAATCCAGAACAAGAGAGTTCTTATCGGAGGCGATGTCAAGCATGCGTTTCATCAAACGCGTCGGTTTGGGAGAATCAAAAGGTGCCGAATCGTTAAAAAGTGTTTTAAGCTGTTTTTTCGCCTCATCTGTATGGCCCACTTCAGAATAAGGCCAAAGATTGGTTGGCATTTTCCCATCCATGGAATCAAGGTAACGTTTAAGACGCATTCCGCCTTTACCTTTGTTGGTAAAGTACAGCCGTGGCCAATGACCTTTGTCATATCTTTCCTGTGCTGCCTTGAAAGTAGCCTCGCATGGATTTTTAAGAACGAGTGCTTTAACTCCTTTGCGCACATCTTCAGGGGATACTCCGCAGATTTCAGCACGCCTTGCTTCATCATGAATATCACGGAACTCATATTCCGCCCATTCATTCATTATTTCCAGCATGCTTTGCCCTCCGAACGGGCGGTGCCGCCCGTTCGGAGGGCAAAGCATGCTTCCAGTAATAGGATGCTGAATCGCATAGACCATGCCCTGATGGGTTGCGGCACCAGGAGCTGCCGCATCTCCTGAAGACCATGGTCTTGGATCGCCATCAGAACTTGCATAGCGATCGTCCATTTCTGTAGTGCGTTTTAATCTTTTTGGAGTCCAGCCATCTTGCTTTGCATAAATTAAAATATGTTCTGTCTCAGTTGGAATACCTTTGGAATCGTTTCTTGGCGAATATGTTTTCTGCCAAATCACGTCACCCACGAAATTTGATTCGCCGAATATTTCATCGCAGATTGCACGCAGATTCTTTGATTCGTTGTCGTCGATGCTGATGAAAATGGCACCATCCTGGGTGAGCAGATCACGTGCAAGCAGGAGGCGTGGTAGATCATCGAGCACCAGTCGGAATGGAAACGCCCGTTGCTTTCCGGATTGGCGACCAGGCGGCCTCCTTCCTCGTTGTATTCTCCGCTTTCGGCATTGAATTCGTCATGGGTTTGGGAGAAGTCGTCGTCGTAGACGAAATCGTGGCCGGTGTTGTAGGGCGGGTCGATGTAGATGAGCTTGACTTTGCCGGCGTAGTTCTCGCGCAGGAGCTTCAACGCGTCGAGGTTGTCTCCCTCGATGTACAGGTTCCTGGTGGTGTCCCAGTCCTTGCTGCGTTCCTTGACGGGTCGCAGGGTCTTGGCGATGGGTTCGAGGGCGAGGCGTTTCGCCTCGCGTTTGCCGGGCCAAGTGAACTGGTAGCGTTCTCGGTTGCCTTCCGCCACATCACCAAGTCGCTCTTTCAGCGCGTCGAAGTCCACCGTGCGTTCGGTTCTGCCGGTCTTCGGGTCGGTAATCTCGGTGGTCACGTCTGGAAACAGGGCGAGCAGTCTGTCCACGTTCTCCCTGGTCAAATCCGGTGTGATGCCGTGGATCTTCTCGATGTCACTCACAGTGTTTCTCCTTGTTGTTCCTGTTCGAGCTCGTGCCGCTTGGCCTGCAGATCGTCCCATAGCCTGTTCCGCTGGCCTATCTGGACGGTCCTGGCGTGGCGTCGTTCCAGCTGGTCTATTTCTTTGATAAGTCTCATTATGCGCGTGCGGGACACGATGCGTCGGTCGACGCGCGTCGGATCCGACGAGCTGAGGATGGTCTCCGCGCACAACGACTCCCATACAGTGTCCAGATTGGTTCCACTCAGACGAATGAGTGCGGATTCGCATTCCACCGGTTCTCCCATATGAACCGAGCCCTCCATGAGCCCTTCGGCCACGTTCGCGTTGCGAAACACCGCGAATCTTGTCATGCCGCCATTCACGCAGACGAACAGGATACGCGACCTGTGATGGGTCAGTTCATCACGGGTGCGGGCGATGTGCTCCATGACCTCCAGCGGCGGATGTTCTGTGGATTGCTCTAGGCCAATCACGTTGATTTCGTTGGTGAACGGTCCTGTCGGTATGCCGGTCTCCTGCTCGCGGATTACGGCGAGCATGGTGATTGAGTCGATGTCCTCGATGAAATGCTGCCGTAAGCGTTTGCCTACTTTGGTGTTCGTATAGAAGCGTTCTTTGGCGAGCCGTCCCCTCGGATGCATGACCGCGGTGGTGCTGGGCAGTCCCAACGTGAGTGCGGTCACAGGTCCGCATGATTCGATGCCGCTCATGACTTACCTTCCGTTGCAGGACGGATGACGAGGAAACAAACTAGTTCGAAATCGTCGAGCCCCTTCACATTCTCGTCAAGGAAATTCCCCATGGATCCGGTGAAGAACCCGTCCGCGGCATCCATGTCGTCCTGGTCCATGATGCTTCCGACCGCGTCGCGCAGCAGGCCGGAGGCGTGGCGCATGTCTCTGCCGTCATGGGTGAACCGATTGTATGCGCGGCATAGGCGCGGATCATATGTATCCTTGCCTTTGCACAGCTTGCGCATCACGTCGAGACAGTCCTTGGCATTCAGATGCCCGTGCAGGATCCTTCTGTCGTCGCCGACATGTACGAGATAATAGGGGTGGATCGGGTTGCGGCCCACGGCCTTCACGTCCTTGTTCGTGTTGCGCAGCACGAACAGGATGCCAGGCTCGTTGCCCTCGACCACAGCGTTGATGCCCGTAGGTGTGCGTTCTATGTCGGGGTTGTCGCGATGATAGCCGACTAGATCCATGCGGAACTCATTGAGACCAAGATCAGTGATGCTGACGCCGCCGTCCACATCTTCAAGATCAAGTGTCTCGTCCTGCATCTGCCTGAGCTGACGTTCCCTGTACTCCAAATCTCCCTTCTCGTCGAGATTGATGTAGTCATCGTCGCCGGTGGAAGCCATCACAGCGACCTTCATGCGTGCCTCGACCCTGTCCTTGAGCCTGAGGTACTTGTCGAGATCCACGTCGGGCCAGTAGTTGACCAGTTGGATACGTTTGTTCGTCGAGCCGATACGGTCGATGCGGCCGAAACGCTGGATGATACGCACAGGATTCCAATGAATGTCGTAGTTGACCATCATGTCGCAGTCCTGCAGATTCTGCCCTTCGGAGATACAGTCTGTGGCGATCAGAATGTCAATGTCCGTGTCCTTCAGACGGGGCGCGGTCAGGTTGCGTTCCTTCGAGACCGGAGAGAAGCAGGCAAGGATGTCGGACATGTGTCCGCCGACCTTCCTGACCGTGCAGCGTCCCGGATTCGTGCCGGTCACCTCCGCGGTGTTCAGGCCCAGCATGCCGGCATACTCGCTGACGTGTTCGTACAGGTAGTCGGCGGTGTCGGCGAACGCGGTGAAGATGAGGAGCTTGCGATTGCCGGGGTTGATGGGCTGGTTCTGCTTGTCGCTGATGGTCCGGTACAGACGCTGCAGTTTCGCGTCGTGCGCTGCGTCGATGCCGGCAACCATGTCCAGCAGGCGGTGGATAACATCCATGTCGCGAAGAATGCAATCGCGCCAGGTGCGCCAATCCATGTCGGACAGCAGGAATCTGGTCTTGCCTTTGGTAGCGAACTCGTCCGGATCCATACTCTCCGTATCATCCTGGTCTAGGTCGAATCCGTCGTCGAAACGATCAATATCAATTTGCTCAAGCACGCCGGTGTCGTAATGTTTGGCACGGTATTCCTCATACGAGTCGATCGTGCCGACCGTATCCGACATGTAGCCGAGCACACGATCCAACGTCATGCGGAACGAGTGGACGCTGCTCTCGAAACGTTTGAGCAGGTTCGTGGCCATGAGCTTACGCACACCAGTCTCCCGGCCCCGGATGGTCAGGCCTTCGATTTTGTCATCGTCGAAGTACTTGCTCATGCGCGATTCGAGCACGAACTCGGACGGGGTGTACAACGCGAGGGTGAGCCTTTCCAACTCGTCATAGATCTCGTCGTAAGACACGCAGTCGCTTTCCGTGGACAGCGCCGGGCGGATGGTCTGCGGGCGGAGACGTTCAGGGAAGCCGCCGATCGCATCCATATCGTAATGGTTACGGATGTGGCGGCGGCTGCGCGCAACGGTGACCTGATCGAGGATACGGAAGAAATCGAAGTCGAGCATGTCCATCAGACGTTTGGTGTTGCGTTCCTCCGGTTCGAGTTTCGACCAGACACCGTAAGCCTTCTGCGCGTTACGGAACACCATATCGATATTGGTGGAAAGCCCGAGCTTCCTGGACCATTCATCGCCTTTGTCGCCGTAGGCCAATTCGAGCTGGTTCTGCAGATCGCGGAAACGATTGTTCACCGGGGTGGCGGAGAGCATAAGCACCTTTGTAGGCACGCCGGAATGGATGACCTTGTTGAGGAGCTTCTGGTATCGGTTTTCTTTGTCGTCGGCCTTGGCGGCGCTGTCTGCGCCATTGCGGAAGTTGTGCGACTCATCGATGACGACGAGATCATAGTTGCCCCAGTTGATCCGTTCAATCGGGATGTTCATAATCGTATCGCCCCGCGTGCGGCTCAGATCCGTATGGAACAGCACATCGTAACGCAGATGGTCGCCGGCGATTGGATTGTTCGTTGCGTTCGACCGGTACGTGACCCAGTTGTCCTTGAGCTTCTTCGGGCACAGAACAAGCACGTTGCGGTTGCGGGCCTCGAAGTACTTGACCACGGCCAGTGCGGTGAACGTCTTGCCCAAACCGACCGAATCGGCCAAGATGCAGCCGTTGTATGTTTCGAGCTTGTTGATGATTGCGAGGGCCGCGTCCTTCTGGAAGTCGTACAGCTTGTTCCAGATCAGGCTTTCACGGAAACCGGTGCCTTCCTTCGGTAGCACATCCTCGGAGATGTCATCAAGGAACTCGCTGAAGATACGGTACAGGGCCATGTAGTAGACGAGTTCGGGCGGGTTTTCTTGGTACATGCGCTCGATGCCGTCGATGACCTTGTCGGTCACGTCATGCAGGTCGCCGCTGTCCCAAGCACTATTGAACTGGTCCAAGAAGCCTTTGGCTGCAGAGCCGTCCACTTTGGCGACGCCTTGATAGGAGGCTGCGTGTCGGCTCACACCTAACTGCGTGGTCGTGAACTCGTTGAACGGCATGTACGCGATGTGCTCGTCGCCATGTTCCACTCCGAGAAACTGGGCTATATTTGACCCTTCAGAGAATGACATGAAACGAGCCTTCTTGCGACGGATCCAGTTGGCGCATTCCGTGGCGATGGCCTTCTGCGTGAGCTCGTTGCGCAGGCGGATCTCCAATGGAGTGCCATACAGGCTCTGTTCGCGTTCCAAGCGTGGGATGTAGAATTCGCGTTGTTCCTTGGGGGTGGCGTCCTCGGTGAATGTCTTTGACGTATAGATGAAACGGAACGCGCCTGCATGTTCCAATTGTTCGCGCAGCTCCCTGTACGCGTACATCGAGAACGAAGCCGCCGCGATGGAGATTCGGTCACCTTCGCGTATGGTCTGTACGAGGTCGTCCTTGACCAGCGAGGTCCTGTTGTCAATAAAGCCTTGAGTCACAGCACCTATTTTAGTGGAGGAGGGGCCAAGGGGCAGTAGCGACGCCTTAACATTTGTCAGGGTATTGCATCGTGTGAGTATATACGATTGTTCATGAGTGAGTAATCAGCGCGAAGAGGAAGACCAAAATGGACAAGAAATTAGATTTGACGGAACCGATTATTGCATGGCTATTAAAACCTGATAGCAATTGTGCAGAAGTAGCAGCCATGTTGCGTGATACAGGGAAACGCTTCGAACTCACTGTTCCATTCAGAGACAATTTTGACAAATACCAGCAATGGTTTTTATCGAGTGGAATGGTTGTTCTCCACGATAAGCCCCTTGAGCCAGTGGAATTGCCGAACATAATTCGTACAGTATCGAATGGCAGGTTTTATACCCTTGTGGGATGTCGCGTGAGTGGTTCTGTATCTGCGGGAACTGGGACGGGAGTTGTCGTTCCGACATACGTAGTTTTCGGGAATAGTAAAACGAATTTCGGAAAAATACATGCGATGCGTTCTGGCATTCCAGGTTTGTCACCGTGGTCGGGAATTTCCTCACTTTCGCTTTCTCTTGGTGACGGTTCTTCAAAGAAAACTGAAGTGATTGCGGAACCGCGCAATGAGATCGTGGTCGATGCGTCAGTGGGATTGAAGCTGCGGCCTGGTTGCTCTGTAAAGACTTCTTTGAGGAGAGATGAGGTTACTGCTCGACAAATGGTCTTCATCGAAACTAGGACAGATGAATTGCGGGATTGGACATGGCATTTGTTTTATCATCGCTCGTTGATGAACCTGCTTACTATTTCTGATTGGGTTCCAAGAACGTTTGCTGACTTGGAGGTTCTTCGGGACGAGGATTTCTACGAATTAGATGGGGAAAAGAGAGAGATGTGGCATCCTGTTTTGTCATATATGCCGCGAGTCGACCGTTCCCATTTTGAGAATCCTGAGTCTCAGTATCTCTTTTGCTTTTCCGACATCCGTGAAGAAGGAATTCGGAAATGGCTTGAACTAGTAGATAGATGTCAACAAGGAATGACTCTTCTTGCCTACGTGGCGAAGGAACAGGAACATCTTGCCCTTGAAACGTTGAATATGCTGACGGGGACCATGCTTGACTGCATTGGATGGTATGTCGTAAAGACAAAGAACCAGATAAAGCGTATGAAACGGAATTCCAAAACCGGTGAAATGCAATCTGCCGGTTTTTACCAAATGCTTGAGGCTGTACAAGAGGAATTAGGTGGTGTCTTTCCATTTACTAATAAAGAAGATTGGAAAAGGGACATGAGAAAGGCATTCGTTGGGAATAAGCATGGCGATGCGGAAGGTGTGGATTTTCAAACAATGTATGACGTGACTATGGAGTCATTGGTCATTGCGCGAATGTGGGTAGGTCTGCAATTAGGTGCTGATGGGAATACGTTGAAGGAACGTGTCTCTTCTGATGAAATTGGTAAGAGAGTTAGTCGGTTTATTGCATGGTAGTGTGTCGAGTCGGAAGCTGCTTTGTAGCATGCTTCTACGGACATCAAGTCAGGCTTCTTGCTTTGGAGAGAAGTGCATCTAATTGGACAGATACAACTAATTGAAGTATCCAAAGCTTTATAGTGTGGTGATGGCAACTGTGGCCAATAAAAAGTCCAGTAAAACTCTTTTCGAGCAAGTAATCATTTAAGAGAGGGGAAAGCACCATGGACGCTGGCAAGAAAATTCTGCTGGACTTATTCACCGGTTCGCTTCGGTTCGTGGTGCCGGTGTATCAGCGCAGATACTCATGGGGCGAGGCGCAGTGCCGGCAATTGTGGGCCGACATCGTAACGGCTGGCAGGTATCCTGACAGAACCCATTTCACCGGGTCGATCGTATGGATGCAGGAAGGCGGCATCGGCCCGGACGGCGTCAGCCGGTGTCTGCTCATCGACGGCCAGCAGCGCCTCACCTCGGTGACCCTGCTGCTTATCGCACTGGCCGAATACGCCCGCGAACACCCTGAGAAACTGCGATTCTCCGCAGACATGCTCATCGACCGTGGCTATCTGGTCGACAAGTACGCAACCGGCGAAGGCCGCTACAAGCTGACGCTTTCCGGCGACGATAGGGAAGTGCTGCACAGCATGTGCGACCATGTGGTCGCCCCTGATCGGCCGAACCATGCCAATACGGGTTCCCGGCTGGAAGCCAATCTTGATCTGTTCCGTTCGCTGGTCGCCGCAATCGATGATGCGAACGTGGTGTGGAACGGTTTGCAGCGTCTCGAAGTCGTGTCCGTCACCTTGGATCAAGAGCGTGACGAACCGCAACTGGTATTCGAATCAATGAATTCCACCGGGCTTGATCTGGAGACTTCCGACCTGGTACGCAACTACATGCTCATGGGGTGCCCCATGGCCGAGCAGAACACCCTATACGCCGACTACTGGCTGCCCATGGAACGTGTTCTCGGCAACCTCTCATTCGATGCGTTCCTGCACGACTGGATGGTCGTCACATTGAAAAAGCCCGTAACCAAAGGTCGCGCCATGTATGCGGAATTCAAACGTTTTGCGGCCGACAGTTCCTTGTTACGCATGGAACGCGTGCGAAATCTTCTCGAGAACATGCTGGAATACGCCAAGTACTATGCTGCTATCAAAGGCGTTGTCGCCGCTGGCAGTGGCGACATGAATGTGGACCAACATCTCGACCTGATTCAAAAACTGGATAGCACGGTTACGGACCCGTTGGTTATGTACATGTTCGCGGCGTGGAAGCACCATTGCACAAACCGCGACGGATTGCTGCGTATGCTCGCGGATCTTGAATCGTATCTGTTCCGCAGAATGGTCTGCTCGGTATCCAGCAACGGATTGAACAAGCTCGTTCCGTCGCTGATCGTCAGACTTGATTCGGCTGAAGATGATTTAGCCGAAACCTTCGCCGCGCTGCTGCTCACCGAAACTGCCAAAGCCACGCGCATGCCCACAGACGAACAATTTAGGCAGGCGCTGCTCGGCGAGGATCTGTACCGCCCGGCTCCGCGGTGCAAATATCTGCTTGCCGGATTGGAAAACCACAACCACCCCAAGGATCCGCGATCCTTCAGCGAATACACCATCGAACACATCATGCCGCAGAACGCCATGGCACATGCCGAATGGCGCAATATGCTCGCCGACCCCGACCGATTCACACTGCTGGTGAACAGTTTGGGCAATCTGACATTGACCGCATACAACTCGGAGCTTTCCGACGGAACATTCGAACAGAAGAAAAACCGCGCAATCGGCGGATACGATAGCGAATACCTATCCATTTCCGCAGAACTGCACGATGCTTCGCAATGGAACGAACAGGCAATCGCGCAGCGAGGCACCCGACTTGCCGATCTCGCATTGCAGGTGTGGGCACGCCCCACAGCGGGGAATGGAGTTATGCAGACTCTGCGCAATCGGAACGTGAACCAGGGGGGAACGCGAACAGAATGCCGTTGATGTCGCTGATCTATGCAAGTGGGGCATTCTTGCAGCTGGAGCCGCACTGGAAAGCCGGTATGCCGGCATAACCGCCACGGCAACCGTAACCGAAGACCACCGCATCCGCCTGTCCAATGGCGAGATATTCGACAGCCCATCCGGCGCATTCCGCCGCGCCAGAATGCTCGAAACCGGCGAGAATAAGCAGATCAACGGTTGGATAGTGTGGAAAGTTGCGGACGGCAGAACCTTAGACGAACTGCGGCAAGTCAGCGGCAATATCTCGCTGCGGCGCAGCTTCTGGAACGGCCTGTACGAATATGCCGCAACGCGACTCGACTTTGTCGACGTGTATGGCGATCCGTCCGGCCGCAAGACGAACAGCGACACGTGGACGAGTTTCGGTGTGGGCTTGGGTTTCTGTCACCCGGATGGGGCGTTGAATATTCGAGGCGGCTATATTGCGGTTGATCTGTACTTCACCGACACGTTCCAGTACACGAAGCTCTACACTATGAGGGATTCCGTTGAACGGATACTGGCAAATCTGGGCGAGGTGATGTGGGACGAACCGGATGCCGACAAGAAGAACCGATGCCTTTGGATGCGCCGTGATGTGGATTTCTCCGGTGACATGACGGAAGCCTACCGGTGGATGACGGACGGGCTGCTCGCCATGCGCAATGTGTATGAGCTGCTCGGCTGATGTTTTGGTCGTTTCGACTGCTGTGCGTTCAATGCTTCATACAATGAACGTAGTCATCCGAAAAGAGGCCGTCATGAAATACGGGATGAGGAAACCCAGCTGGAAGAAGAGCCTGTCCGCGCGCACGAAAGGCCGTGCCACCCGCGCGGTCAAGAAAGCGTTGATCCCCGGCTACGGCAAGAAGGGCATGGGATGGCTGCATCCCAAGCGCAAGCTGTACAACACCGTCTACAAGAAGACCACGTTCAGCCTGTTCGACTTGTTCAAGTAACCAGGGCTAGGGGGGGATCACATGTGTTCCAATCCAGACACGTACGAGTTCCGACTTTCATTAGACCTTCCTCAACAGAGCGCCGTTCCTACTGATACGTTTTCTGCCTTGCGGGAAGTCCATGAATATTCAGCGGAGAACGGCCCGCGTTTCCACACGGCTGCTGAGATGTTTGATTCTCTGGGAATATGACAGGTCCTGCCATGAGAACATTACGTATGGCGGGATCTGGTTTTGTCGCTGTTGAGCTGTCGGACACTCAGGCGAGCATGGCCTCGATGTTGTTGCCTTCCGGATCGTGCACGAAAGCGGCGTAATAGGTCGGTCCGTAGTTCGGCAACCAATGCATGGTGAACTGACGGAAACGATTGTAGCCGGCGCCGCCTAGCATGCAATATGGGAAACGACGCCGGCCACAACGACCGGCCAAGACGGACGGAACACACGAAAAGGCGAATCAAACACAGCATGGGCAAGAACGGCACGCAACCAACAACGAAAAACGTCACACCGGCGGTCACACCATGGGGTAAGAACCGTGTGAAGAACACCGAAACCGGCAAGCACGTGCTCATCATGCCGGGCATTGGATACACCGTAGACCGACCGCTGCTGTACTGGGCAGCGCAAGCGCTTGCGGCCAACGGATGGTTCGTGGACCGGCTCGACCTGAAACTGACGGAAAGCGTCGAGTTTCCGGAAATGATCGCCTGCATGGAACGCGTGGTCGACGAATGGCGCAAGGCGGCGCTCGAACATGCTGCCGAATCGGGTGAGGAGCCGCATTTGCTGGTTGTCACCAAATCGCTCTCCACACTCTCATATCCGCATTCCGCAAAACTAGGATTGCGCGTGGTGCTGCTCACCCCGGTGCTCAACCCGCCGCCATTCGACAGGCACAAGTCGGTCATTCCCGCGCCGCTGCCGGGAACTGCCGGCAGCCCGATGCCGCTAATCTGCGCAGGTGACGCCGACCCATACTACGATGACGCCAAAGCGCATTTGCTCACCGACCATGTGCGCACGTACGCTGGTGCCAACCATTCCATCGAAGTGCCGGACGATTGGTAGACGTCGCTCGACTACCTGAAACAGGTCACGCAAGCCATCGTCGACTACGCCGGCTGAAAAGAACGGGACGGAATATGCGCATCGTATTGCAGAAGGTCAGCGAAGGATCCGTCGACGTAGTCGACGAGACAAGCGGAGAAGTCGACACCACATTCGAACCACAGCATATAGGCATCGGCTATGTGCTGCTCGTCGGGGTGGAAGACACGGATGGAGCGAAACAAATCGACTGGCTTGCCCGCAAAATCGCCAACCTGCGCGTCTTCGAAGACGAGAACGGCAAAATGAACCGTTCCATCCACGACGTGAACGGCAGTGTGCTGTCCATCTCCCAATTCACGCTATACGCGGACGTGCGCAAAGGCAACCGCCCAAGCTTCGTGAAAGCCGGAGCGCCCGCGCACGCCGAACAAGCATGGCACGGATTCAACGACGCCCTGCGCGCACAAGGACTCGAAGTAAAAGAAGGACGATTCGGCTCCCACATGCGCGTGCTGCTCGCCAACGACGGTCCGGTCACCATCATCCTTGACACCGACGAACTCGGAGTCTGACCCAGAACCCAACGTGAAACCCTATATCCGACGATTGCCATAGGGTAAAACGCATGGGAATATGGAACGACCGCAAACTGATCGTCAACTGCCTGCCGTTGACCGAATCCGAACGTGCGCAATTCATACGTGCCGCGAAAGACATACCACAGGAATTCGTCGGCGATTCGACCCAACGGGGAAGCATGAGCTGGACCGCCGCAGTACCGGAGAACCTCAAAGCCAAAGCCACCGCGGTCATCGGCAACATCGCGCCCGAGGAATGCGCGCAATGCCCCAAACTCGAATGGTTGCAAACTTGGAGTGCCGGAGTCGACAAATACCAGCGACCCGGCATCCTACAACCCGGATCCATGCTTACCAATGCCACCGGAGCCTACGGACAAAGCGTCTCCGAACACATGTTCGCCATGATGTGGACCATCATGAAGAACCTGCACATCTACGCGGCAAGCAACCCGAACGCCATGTGGCAGGACGCGGGCCGCGCCATCAGCCCCAACGGAAAAACGGCGCTTATCATCGGAACCGGCGACATCGGATCACACTTCGCACGACTCTGCAAAAACGTCGGAATGACAACCATCGGCATTCGCCGTAATCCCGCCGTCGAAGCGCCGGGCATCGATCATATGGTCGGTTTCGATTCCCTCGACGACGTTCTGCAATACGCCGATGTGATCGCCATGTGCATACCATCCACTCCGGCAACGCGCCATCTGCTCAATGCGGAACGCATCGCATCTCTCAAACCTGACTCCATCATCATCAACGCGGGCCGCGGCAACGCCATTGAAAGCCAGGCACTTGCCGACGCGCTCGCGGAAGGACGAATCCGTGGTGCCGCGCTCGATGTGACCGAACCGGAGCCGCTGCCGGCCGACTCGCCGCTGTGGCGCGAGCCGAAATGCCTCATCACGCCACACGTGGCGGGCGGCAACCATCTTGAGATCACCGAGCGCCGCATCATCACCATCGCATTGGGCAATGTACGCTGCTACGCCAACGGGCAGTCGCTCGACAATCGCATGCCCCTCAAAGGCTGACGGCCACGCGTGCGGGGAGAAAGGAGAAGGTATGACACTGAACAAATGGTGTCGTGCGACGGAATGGTTCATGACGGCATTGGCATTGGTGTTCCTGCTCGCGTATTCGTGGGAAGTGCTGGCGAGGACGCATATCCTGTTGTGTGAAATGGTGATCAACATCATCTGGATGGCGTTCATCGTCGACTGCGTCGTTTCGATCCTGCTGGCGAAAGACAAGAAAACTTGGTTCAAAGACAATCTGCTGATGCTGGTGTCCATCGCATTGCCCGTCTTCAGACCATTGAGACTGCTGCGTCTGGTGGCAGTGCTCAACGTGCTCAATCGTACCGGTGGCATGGCGGTGCGTGGGCGCATCACACTGTACACATGCTGCAGCGTGACACTACTGATGTATATCGGCGCCCTTGCCGAATTGGATGTGGAACGTGGGGTTCCAGGCGCTTCCATCACCGATTTCGGTGAAGCGATATGGTGGTCGTTCGTGACCGTCACCACTGTCGGCTATGGCGATTTGTCCCCGGTGACATGGCAGGGAAGATGCATCGCCATCGGACTGATGATAACCGGCGTTGCCCTGATTGGCATCGTCACTGCGACGCTGGCTTCATGGATCGTCGACCGTGTTCGTGACGAGACCGACAAGCGTGCGGATGAGGCAGAATCGGAAACGGAACGGTTGCGCCACAATGTGCGGGAACTGACGGACACTGTCAACCAGCTGCGCGATGATATCGCGCAGCTGCGCAGGTTATAGCGGTTCTCATGCCTGCACCGCGGAAATACGGAAAATGCTGAGACATAGGAAAAGCGCCAGATGAATAACCTGGCGCTTTTTCTATGTCTCACCACCATACGTCTCGCAACCGGAAAGGTGGAGACACTGTATTGGATTTATTCGCAGGCGACTCCGTCATGATCGCGGTCCAGTTGTGAACGGTAGCCCGGCTGACCCTGGTAGATAGGTGCGGCGCCAGCGGCTCGTGCCGCGGTGCAGTTCTGGTAGTAGACGTCCTGCTGTGGCGCTGGCTGGGGCGCGGGAGCTGGAGCCGGAGCGGGTTCGGGTGCAGGTGCCTGTGTCGTTTGCTGATTCTGCTGGGCCTGCTCAGCTGATTGTTCGGTCTGCTGTTCGGTCTGCGTCTGTTCTGTCTGCTCGGATTCGGTGGTCTTCTCGACTGTAGAATCCTTGACTCCCGTGTAATCGGGCACGGTCTGCGTCGGGCAGGAGGACAATACCTTGGATATGGCCTCTTTCTCGGCCTGCGTGATCCACAGCGAATATTTGTGCTTCACACCAATCTGACGTGCCACATATTCGCAACGGAAACTTTTGTTGGACGGCAACCACGTGGCCGCATCGCCATCCGACTTCTTCTGGTTGGCCTTTCCCTGTACCGCCAGCAGATTATACGGATCATTCGCCAGTTCGGTACGCTTCGTCTGGCTGAGTTTCTGCGCGCCCTTCTGCCATGCGTCGCTCAACGCCACCACATGGTCGATCTGTACCGCTGTGGAGGTCTTCCATCCCTTCTTGAATGCGATATCCTTGCCGGTATACGGATCATGCAGTTGGCCGGATTCCACCACGCAATCGTGCGTACGCACCTTATGCTTCACGTCAGTCAGATCACGGTTGAGGATGTCGTTACGCGTATCGCAACCGTTGTGATCCACATCGGCCCATGCCTTGCCGAATTGCGTGCGCTTATACCCTGTCTTCGGGGCGCGGCCTTTGACCTCCAACGAATCCAGCGCTTGAGTGGCGCTCTGTCCGGCACCGGTATTATCGGTCGGTTCCACGGCCAACGCGGATCCAGCCGATAAGCCGACAACCAACCCCACGGCCAGCAATCCGGACAATACGGACATCATCGAATTGTGACGACGCATGATATGCTCCTCATCTCCAAACTCTCACACGCTATCAGCGTACCCGCAAATCGAAGTCAAATCACTTATATGTGGCAGATTCTCCATTCCGCCTGATGTCATTTCGCTTATATGTGGCAGATGCTTTTGGGGAAAACCGTACAAGGGGGTATTTTCCCGAGGGTATGGAGGCGCTGGCGTGGAAGAAAGTGCCACATATAAGCGAAATGGTTTTCCGCAAGTGGCTGAATCTGCCACATATAAGCGAAATGGTTTTCCGCAAGTGGCTGAATCTGCCACATATAAGCGAAATGGAATTGGGACAGGACGAAATGGGGGCTGAAACGTGCCTTTCTGTCAAGGCATACGGCGAATATCGGCGATATGACAAACAATAACAAGGCAATCAAATCGGAACGTCTCATGCAATACGCCAAGGACTTCAACGCAGACCGCGCCAATCTCGTGGCGGCCAACGCGGCGGTATCTGCGGGCGTGCTCGAAGCTGCCACTGATTACAAGGGTCAGCGCTCGCTGCCGCGCGACTTCTCCATAGAACTGAAGCAGGGCTCCATCACCAACCAACGTAGATCGGGCCGCTGCTGGATGTTCGCGTCCCTCAACGCCCTGCGTTATGAGCTCATGCACAAATGGGGACTTGACGATTTCGAATTCTCCGAAACCTACCTGTTCTTCTGGGATGCGATGGAGAAATCCAACGCATATCTTGAGAACGTGCTTTCCACGCTCGACGAGCCGACCGACAGCCGCCTGTTCCAGGAGATCAACTATGGTCCGGCCGACGATGGCGGTTGGTGGCAGATGTTCGCCGCCCTTGTTGACAAGTACGGTCTTGTGCCGAAGAACGCATATCCGGAATCCGCCAATTCCAAGGATTCCGACGCATTCAAACAGTATCTCAACAGCAGGCTGCGTCAGTTCGCGGCGGATTTGCGCGGACGCCATGCCGCTGGAGCTTCGATTGAAGAGTTGCGGTCGGTCAAGGAAGACGACATGTCCACCGTGTACCGCATGTGCGCCATCTCGCTTGGTGAGCCGCCGGAGAGGTTCGACTTCCTGGCTCGCGTGAGCGACGATGACAAGAAAAACGACAAGAAAGCCGACGAAGGAAAGTCCGACAATCCAAAGACCGGCAAGGACGAGCGCAGGCAGATCCGTGAGACCGGCATCACGCCGATGGAATTCTACAGGAAATACGTGCCGGTGGACGTCGATGATCTGGTGACGCTGTGCAACGTGCCGATGAAATCCCGCCCGTTCAACAAGCGCTACCGCATTCGCTACACCGCCAATGTCGCCGAAGCGGAGGATATGGAATTCGTCAACGTGCCGCTCGACGTGTTCAAGAAGGCCGCCGTCAACCAGATCAGCGCCGGCCATCCGATCTGGTTCGCCTGCGACTGCACCCAATTCTCGCTACGCGCGGCCGGCTATTTCGACTGCGACAGCGTGCGCGTGGACCAGCTGTTCGGCACCGATTTCGATTTCGACAAGGCGCACGGCCTCGAATACGGTGACAGCCCGAGCAACCATGCCATGACCATTACCGGCGTAAACCTTGATGAACAAGGCAAGCCGAACCGCTGGAAGGTGGAGAACAGCTGGGGCAAGGACAACGGCGAGGACGGCTACTACGTGGCCTCCGACGCATGGTTCGACCGCTATGTGACCGAGATTATCATCCGCAGGGAATACCTCGACGACGCCACTCGCGCGCTGTTGGAATCCGAACCGGTGGAACTCGATCCATGGCAGCCGCTCACCAAGCGTTGCCGCTGATATAACCTGTATGGAGCGAAGCCGTGGCTGGGATTGCAGCCACGGCTTTCCTGTTCCGCTGTGCTGATACTCTTTCATAAGAACAAATGTGCGAACGATTGGGGTTCAGTTGGCGGATACTTTGTCATGGCTTTCCGACGAACTACGCAGCGAATGCAGTCAGCCTGTATTGCAGCGTGCCCGTGGAATCGCCAACCAGTGGTGTGCGAAAATGTCGGATCTGCATTGCCTGAACGACTCCGATTCCGATCGCATCACCCTGCATGCCAATATGCGGGGCACCACCTCACCGTCCAGCCGATACGAAGTGCAGGCCACGCTTGATTTGCATGATGAGCTTTTCTTGGCCAGGTATTGCTCCTGCCCGGCGTTCAACGGTTCGCAGCACGGTTATGGCACGTATTCGTCGGCATATTCGCCCAGCTACCGCAACAATCCAAATTATCGCAGTTTCGACGATGATGACGATGAATACGATTATGTCGACGATTATGATGATTTCGGTTCAGGATCGACGTTCGGCCATGTGCAGGACGATGACGAGTTCGCTTCGGAGCCGGCTGGGGGACGCCGCTATACGGGCATGTGCAAGCATGTCGCCGCAATGCTGCTGCTGTTTCTTGACCAGCCCGAACGGTTCCGCGGATTCAAGCGAAGTGGCGTGACTTCGCCTATCCTCTCCGACTACATGCGTGCGCTGGATGCGAAGAATGACAATACCGGTCAAAGCGCGCAGCTTGACGTGCTCAAGCGCATCGTCGACGCGAAAAGCCGTCTCGCCGACGAACAACGAGGCGCCATTACGCAAGGGGCCGCGAAAATAAAACGCAAGAGCGGTTCCATCATGGTGAAACCGGGAAGCGTATGTCTGAAGCCCACGCTGATTATGAACCGTGAGCTGTGGAGCCTGACGCTGAAAATCGGCTGCGGCGACGCAAGTTATATCATCAAAAACATTTCCAAATTCATAGCCGACATGCGCAACGGGGCATACGTGTCATACGGGCAGAAACTCTCGTTCACCCACATTCCGGACATGCTCGAACCGTTCTCGCTGCAGCTGTTCCGATTCCTGCAAGGTGTTGTTGGATCACGTGTCGCTGCACAGCTGCAGAACAACTACTATTACGCGCCAGACGTGCGTATCGAACGTGAAATCATGCTTACCGATGGGGAATTGTGCGATCTGCTGAACCTGTTCGAAGCGGAACCGCAACAGGACTACATCGAAGACGTGCTGATAGCACGTGGGCCGCTGGAAGCTCCCAAGCATGAGGGGCGTGAGAGGGCGCGGCAGCTCACTCCGGATGAGTTCGCCCATACGGATGACACCGCTCCGGGCTATGTCGAAGTGGCCACGCCAAGGGAGTCCAGATCGCATACTATCGCCATATTCGATGGCAATCCGCAATTTCGATTCATCGCCGAATATGTGAAGGAAGGCGCTTCGTCGGGCGTGCGTATCACGTCGAACCGTACCATCACGGATCGGATTGTTGGGCAGCGGGGCGTGTACCTCATGAGTGCCGAACATAACGGCACTCCGACGGATTCCCATATGATGCCAGTGAGCGGACTCTTCCGTTGCACCGACAGCATCCTCCCCGCAGTGGACGCGTTGATGACATTGTGCGCGTCGAACGTTAGCGATGGCGTGTTCATCGCGGAAAACGACTGGCCCATGTTCGCACGAACAATACTGCCAAAACTTACCGAAGTGGGCATTGGTTTCGATATTCCGCAGGAAGTCGCCGAACAGATGGGAGTCGACTGCCAGATCGAATTCTACTTGGACCGTGATCTGCAAGGCATCACCTGTGAGGCTGTGGCACGATACGGCGATTTCGTGTTCCAGTTGGTGCCGACCGCTAAAGCACTACGAGGCGTGATTAATCCGGATTCGCGGTCGAAAGCGGCGCTCATCAAACGAGATACGGCTCGCGAATCATTCGCGGTGCAGGTGGTTCGCCAGCTTTTCCCGACATGGAGTTCCATTGACGTGGCGCGGGTTCGCGAGGAAGACGAACAGACGATTCTGCTCTTGCTCACCGAAGGCGTGGATATCTTGCGCTCGGTCGGACAGGTGTTCTCCACAGCCGCGTTCGACGGCATGATGATGCCAAGCAGCCCTACAGTGAAGGTCGGACTGTCCATCGACTCGAATTTGGTTGAGATTTCGCCGATAGCCAACGAAGTGCCGATGAACGAGGTCGGTGCGTTGCTGAATTCCTACCGCAGGAACCGCCGCTACCATCGCTTCAGGGACGGTACATTCGTTGATCTGAAGAAAGCCGATCTGCATGAACTTGATCAGATTGCCACAGATCTTGACCTTAATGAGAAACAGATTGATTCCGGAAGAATCACCATTCCCGGATATCAGGCGTTCCTCTTGGATGCTCAAGTTGATGATGACGGCAAAAGCGAATCGTTCGTCGACTATGTCAACGATGTGAAAATCATCGACCCGAAACGATACGAAGTGCCCAGCAAGCTCAAAAACGTACTGCGCCCATACCAAGTGGAAGGCTTCCAATGGCTTTCCACCTTGTGGGACAAAGGCTTCGGTGGCATTCTCGCCGACGAAATGGGTTTGGGTAAATCCGTGCAACTGCTGTCACTGGTGGAAGCTCGCAAGGGGGGCGGCCCAGCGTTGATTGTCTGCCCGGCATCCTTGGTATACAACTGGGCTGCCGAATGCGAAAAATTCACGCAGGATCTTACCATCGAAGTCGTAGCAGGCACGAAGGCACAACGGCGCAAACTCATCGCAACCGTGGCGCAGCAATGGAACAATTCGACTGAAACCAATGAAACGCAGCAAACCGATGTGGTGATCACCTCTTATGATTTGCTGCGTCGAGATGTGGATGATTATGCCGACTGCCGATTCGCATTAATGGCACTTGACGAAGCTCAATACATCAAAAACCATGCCACCAAACTAGCCAAAGCCGTCAAGCAAATCACCGCCGAACACCGGTTCGCGTTAACCGGAACGCCCATCGAAAACCGGTTGAGCGAACTGTGGAGCATATTCGACTTCCTCATGCCCGGATTGCTCGGAACCTACACGAAGTTCCGAGAAAAATACGAACAGCCGATCATGGCACCCGGTCCGGAACATTCCGTCATGGCTGACAAACTGCAGGCTTTGATTGGACTGTTCATTAAACGACGTCTGAAAAAAGACGTGCTTACCGATTTGCCTGACAAGTTCGAAAACGTGCTCACCGTCAAATTGGAAGGCGAACAGCGCAAACTCTATGCGGCACATGAGCAACGGTTGCGTGCCACCCTTACCAAAACCGAGGATGCCGATTTCAATACCAAGAAAATCCGTATTCTTGCCGAATTCACGTTGCTACGCGAAATCTGCTGCGATTCGAGACTCGTCTATGCGGATGCGAAAAACGCTTCCGCCAAACTTGACGCCATTTGCGAACTCGTATCCACGTGCATGGACGAAGGCAAGAAAGTGCTTGTATTCTCGCAGTTCACTTCATTTCTTGACCTGATTGGTACACGTTTGGCTGAACATGGCGTGGACTTCTACACCATCACCGGCGAGACACCGAAGAAACGCCGTGTGGAACTGGTGGACGAATTCAACGGCAACGATGTTCCCGTATTTCTCATCTCGCTCAAGGCGGGCAACACGGGACTGAACCTTGTGGGCGCATCCGTAGTGGTGCACGCCGACCCATGGTGGAACGCCGCCGCGCAGAACCAGGCCACCGACCGTGCGCATCGTATCGGCCAGACGCAGGATGTGAACGTGTACCAAATCGTAGCCAAAGACACCATCGAGGAACGCATCCTCAAACTTCAGGAAAAGAAAAGCGAACTCGCCCAGCAGTTCACCGACGGCACCGCATCCGGAGGCGTCGGCACACTCAGCAAAGACGACTTGCTCGGCCTGTTGTCGTGACGTGCTGTCGGAGGAATCCTGCGTTCCAAATCGCAAGATAAAAACGGAACACAGGTTGCGAATATCGCATGGTGGGCGTATATATTGTCGTGCAAGTTTCAGGGAAGGTGAAAATCCTTACTGGCGGTAACGGTACGACTGACGTTCATAACGGTCCCATGCCGAAGCCCGCGACCCGCGAAAGCGGCTGATCCGGTGAGAATCCGGAGCCAACGGTCAAAGTCCGGATGGAAGAAACGGGGCTCAACATGAGTGTATCCTCACCAAACAATACCCAAAACAACGACGCCGAAATCGCCAGCGAAAGCATGACGCGCCCCGACAACGCGCATTCCACAGGCGTGGCCGACTCTGGACGCTGGTCCACCAAACGCATCGCCATGTATGCGCTGTTCGTAGCGCTGTCGATGGCCGTCAGCTTTGTGGAATTTCCCATTGTGCCAGGCGTGGAATGGCTGAAATATGATCCATCCGGCATTGTCAGCCTGGTGGCAGGTTTCGCCTACGGGCCAGCGGCGGCGGTAATCGTCAGCGTGCTTGGTTTCCTGCCGCACCTGTTTACCAACCCATGGGGCACGCTTATGGCCGTGCTCGTGGCTTTGGCATTATCCGTGCCGGCAGCACTGATCTACCGCAGGAACAAGACCCGCAAAGGCGCGGTCATCGGCATCATCGTCGGTGCGATCGCGGCCTTGGCGGTGGCGATTGTGGGCAATATGATCGTCACACCGTTCTACGCGCACATGACCACCGCACAGGTCGTGGCATTGATCGTGCCGGCGCTTCTGCCGTTCAACGCGTTGAAATTCACCATCCATGGCGTGGTCACCTTCCTGATCTACAAGCCGATCTCCAACCTGTTGAACCGCTGAGCCTCGTTCACCATATCGATTCCGCATATTGATGAATACGAAGGAACCTTTCGACGTATGGAAGGTTCCTTCCTTTTATGAAAGACGATTTCATGAACCCTGACAGCGACATGAATACCATTGCGGTCGAATTACGTGATATTCGTTTCACATATGACTCCGGCGCGACTTGGGCGCTCGACGGCGTGAACCTGACCATCCGCCAAGGCGAACGTGTATGCTTGGCAGGACCAAACGGATCGGGCAAATCCACACTTTCACGCATCATCGCAGGGCTTGCCGCACCCGATGCCGGACACGCCACGCTGTTGGGAAACAACGTATTCGATGAAACCGGCGCGCATGCTGACGCTTACCGCAGCGCCCGCCATGGTATCGGGGCAGTTTTCCAACATCCGGAAGATCAGATCGTTACCACCATTACCGAGGATGATGTTGCCTTCGGTCCGGAAAACCTCGCCATTGCGCATGATGATATCGACCTGCGCATCGCCATGTCACTTGATGCAGTCGACATGAACGGACAACGAGAAGCCGATCCCACGCGAATGAGCGGAGGCCAACAGCAGCGCGTCGCCATCGCCGGCATGCTTGCCATGAATCCCGAAATCCTCGTGCTCGACGAGCCTACCGCCATGCTCGATCCGCAAGGCCGTGCCGACATCATGCATATTCTTGACGAATTGCAGCAGCACGGCACAACCATCATTCTCGTCACCCACCATCGTGACGAATTCGCCAATGCCGACCGCATCATTCGCCTGGATAACGGGCGTATCGTGCAAAGCGCTCGCGGTAACACTGCAAGTATTCCGGAAATGGACGAATCAGACACGGCGCAAGAAGACAACCCAACTGCCAAATCCAATATCGCAAATGGCGCATCGAAGCCAATATCAGCTGTACCAATCATTGAAATCCGTAATCTGATATACCAATATCCAAACAGCAACAAGCCTGCGCTCGATAAGCTTTCCATGACCATCAATGAGGGCGAAACCGTGGCCATCACAGGGCATAACGGTGCAGGCAAAACCACCCTCGCGCGTCTTCTCTGCGCGCTGGACCAGCCACAATCCGGCAACATCACCATCGATACCATTCCCGTCGCACGCCAACGCACCAACGGCAATATGCAGTTGCTCAAACGTGCGGACCGCGAGAAACTGCGCGCCACCATCGGCTACGTCATGCAACATCCCGAACGTCAGCTTTTCGCCGAAACCGTAGCCGAGGATATCGCTTACGGGCCACGTAACCAACATCTTGACGAAACGCAGGTATCCGAACGTGTCAATCAAGCCATGACGCTGCTGCATATCGAACATCTTGCCGATCGTTCGCCATTCGACCTTTCCGGCGGACAACAACGACTTGCCGCCATAGCGGGCATCATCGCATGCCAACCGCAGATCCTTATTATGGACGAGCCGACCGCAGGACTTGACGAGGCAGCCACAACCCGCGTGCACAATCTCATCCAAACCCTCCACGCACAAGGCATCACCATACTCATCATTTCCCATTCGCAAACGGAAATCGACGTGCTCGCCGATCGGGTGATCGCGCTTGATCGCAGACAAAACGGTAATGACCTTACTCGAGATATCGGAACCAATGTCACTTCCGAAACGGTAGGTTCGAAGAATCTGCACACGCTTGGCTCCGGACGTGCAAAGGGAGACGTCCGTGAAAACCGCAGTTTTATGGAACGGCTTGACCCGCGCGTGAAGATGGTGGGTGCGTTGGCGGTCATGTTCTCCGCATTCGCCATCCGCTCCTTCTGGCAGTTACTGGTGGCCGCACTGTTGACCGGCATGATCGTTGCGACATCGGGCATCGGCGTGAAACAACTGTTCAAATCGATTCACATGTTCCTTGCATTGTTCGTGTTCTGCGGACTGCTCAATGTGTTCTTCGTACGATCCGGCAATGTTCTTACGAGCATCGGACCGATTCCAATCACCGACGACGGTGTGCGTATCGCTATACTGTACGCCTGCAGATTCGCTGCGGTCATTATCGTCGGAGCGGTATTCCTTGCCACGACTACTCCCACAGCCATTACCGACGCATTCGAAGCGTTGCTCAAACCTTTCACAAAATTCGGCATACATGCGCAGGAGATCGCGTTGGTGATGAGCCTCGCATTGCGGTTCCTGCCCACGTTAGGAAGCGAAGCGAAAGCCATTGTGGATGCGCAATCAGCCCGAGGCGGCAGCATTGAAACAGGAACATTCGTACAGCGGATCAAAGCGATAACCGCCATTATCATTCCGGTATTCGCAGGAGCGATACGCCATGCCGATAATCTCAGCCTCGCACTCGACGCACGATGCTACGAGGAAGGCATCATGCGCACGCATTGGCGAATCATGCGAATCGCCAAACATGACATCGCCGTAGTCGGTGTGAGTGTGTCGTACATTGCCGCATTAACCCTGATCGCTGGACTATGCTGAGCATTCCGGACGGGCATGGCGCTCCACCGATCGCATTGGAAAGCGAAACCGCCGAAGAAGCACGTCTGAACACGCGCAAGAACATCGAAAACGGTGTGAACGCCATCAAAGGCGCGGGGGGAGTGATATGCAAGATTTACTGCCCTCACGCTACTCTTGAGCAAGCATCATAGATAGGAATGGAACAAGTTATGGCATTAACCAAGAAGCAGGTCAAGCAGCTGCGTGGCCTGGCCACCAAGCTCAATCCGCTCATCCAGGTCGGCAAGAACGATTTGAGCGAAACCGCTATCAAGCAGGCGGACGAGACCATTGAAAAGCGTGAGCTTATCAAATGCTCCGTGCTCGATGGATCCGGACTGACTGCCAAGGAAGCGGGCGAGGGGCTGGCCGAAGAACTGAACGCGGAACTCGTACAGGTTATCGGCAACCGTTTCGTGCTCTATCGCCGCTCCCATCGCGATGACGTGGAGCATATTCGTCTCGTACGCGAATAAAGCTGGAAACTGACGCAACCAAACATAACAGGGCGGGTGCTTTCTGAAAACCAATCAGAAAGCACCCGCCCTATTGCAATGAAGATAAACAATCGGAAGTCAGGAAAACATGCGATGGAGCGGTGTCAACGCTCCTGATTCCATTCGGGCTTCCATGTGTACTGCATGTCGTACGCGCTGGCCCAGAACATGTACTCGTTCTCCACGCCGGTCACGAAAATGTCAATCAGCTCGCGCTTGCGCTCCTCGCTCGCGTCGGCTACCAGTTTCTCGATATGTTCGAGCAGCCACACGGAATCCTGCCAGAACTCGTCGGTCTTATACATGTCGACCCAACTTTTGTACGGATTGTCGTCAAGCGTGTCGGCAAACTCGGCGGCAAGACGGTATCCATAATCCGCATACACCCAGGCACACGGCAGCACGGCCACAAGAATGTCGAGAATATCCTTGTCATAGGCGATGGAAAGGATATTCGACGTGTAGGCGCGCGCGAAGGCCGACTGGCGCACATTGTTCATCTGCTCTTCGGTGATGCCATAGCTGGCCAAGTAGGAGCGGTGTACTTCGGTTTCCACCTGCAGGGCGCCGTTCTGCACCTTGAGCATGAACGCCATGATTTCAGGGTCGGTGGCCTTGGCTAATCCCAAAGCGTGCACTCTGGCGTAATCGTTCACATAACGAAAATCCTGCAGCAGATAGAAGGCGAAACGCTCGCGTTGCAGTGTGCCTTCGCCAAGCTCGCGGATGAACGGCTGCTGGTAGCCTTCCTCCCAAACCAGATCAGCAGCCTTGCGCATGCGCTGCGCGAACGGAGGAAGATTGTTGCGTTGGATGCCTTTGGCGGCGTCGAACTCATAATCGAAATTGGTTGTTGATGTCACAGCAGTCATTAGACATGCCTCCCTACGCTGGTATTAACCATCAGGTTCAAAGGGTTCAGGCCTCACTTGGCCCATCTCAACCCGACAAACACGGGTTCCCCTGCATTACGCCGTACATTATGGCAAAGCCGTCCGAAATGTGCAAGAGCCTGTCCGCCGAATGGAATCGTGCCGCATGATGCGAACACAGGCGATGTTCGGTTGAGGGCGAGTGCAAGAATAGAACGTATGACTGAAAAGCAAGTTGCGAAGAACACCATCGAAAAGCTGGCTATCGTCGTGGTAACATACAAGCGTCAGCAGCTGCTCGCCACCCTGTTCGCATCCATCGAAAAACTCACTGTGGCACCATGGCGTATCGTCGTCGTTGACAACGAGCACAGCGATGCGACCCAAGGCATGGTCGACGATTTCCGTGAAGCGGTCACCGCGCAGTGGGGCAATACCATCGCCGACCAGTCGGGCAACGAAAGTCGCGTGGTGTATGCGCCTCAATCCGACAACCTCGGCGGCGCAGGCGGATTCTCCGCAGGTGTGAAGAAGGCGTATGAACTGGGATCCGAATGGTTCTGGGTGATGGACGACGATGTGGCCGTGATGCCCGAAGCCATCGAACGACTCGCCAAGTGGACCGGCAGCCATGATGTGATCCAAGGCAGCCGATACGACTATGACGGCGGCCCGTTCTACTGGCAATACGATTTCATCATTCCCCTTGGCATCCCCAATCCGATCGCTCCGGCCGCATTCGGACGCCCCGGCTACCGCGTGATGGACACCCTGTGCTTCGAGGGGGGTCTGTTCCGCCGCAACATCGTCGAACAGATCGGCTTGCCGGATCCGCGTTTCTTCATCTACTGGGACGACACGATGTATGGCTACCGCGCCAGCAAAGTCACCAACCCGATCGTAGTGCCCGACGTAATCCTGCGCCGCACTCGTGAAATCGGCAATTGGGATATCGCCGGCGTGCGCCAGCTCAACTCCACTTCCGACATGAATCGTTACCACATCATGCGTAACCGAGGCTACATGGCGCGCTATTTCATGGCGTTCGGCGATTACCGTCCGCTGATGTTCGGTCTGGGTACGCTGCTGACCGCCGCCAAGGAAGTCATCCGCCTGGTGATGGTGGACCGAGAGCATGTGAAGACCGGCTTGGTGCAGATCGCCAAGGGTTGGTGGGATTCACGCAAGCTGCTGCATGATCCGGATTGGAAGCCGATGCCGCCGCTCAAGTGATGCGGTTGCGCCGTCTTCAGACGGTCATCTTCTTACGATTCGCCCCATGCCGATGCGTTGAGTTGACATGGGGCGAATCGTTTGCAGAAAAAAGTTGTGAAATGAATCATTTCATTGCGAAAAATTATGCAATCGTATTCACCATCTGTGCTTTTTCGGCGCGTTTTGGGGCATGGGGCGAGTTACTATGGCGCTTACCGGTTCGATAACACCCACTATGTACCTTGATAGGAGAGGTCGAAGATGATTGAAACTGCACAGGCGTTTGGCGTTGACATTGGAGGCTCCGGCATTAAGGCAGCCCCGGTTAACCTCGAAAAGGGCGAGTTTGCCGAACCGCGTTTGAAGATTCTTACCCCGGAAGTTTCCACTCCGAAGGCCGTTGGTGAAATCGTTCGCCAGCAGCTCGAGCATTTCGAGGTTCCCGAATCCGCTCCGGTCGGCATCGCTTTCCCGGCGCCGATCCACGTGGGCGAGAAGCTCGGCTACATGGCCAACCTGGACCAGTCTTGGGTTGGCGTGGACGTCACAGAAGTGTTCTCCGAAGCCTGCGGACGTCCAGTCACCGTGGTGAACGACGCTGACGCGGCAGGCCTTGCCGAACAGCAGTTCGGCGCGGCCAAGGGGCAGGATGGTCTGGTCGTGGCAACCACGCTGGGTACCGGTATCGGCACGGCGCTGATTTTCAACGGCGAACTCATCCCGAACACCGAGCTTGGCCACCTGGAACTGCTCAAGGGCAAGGGCGACGCCGAAAAGTACGCGGCATCCTCCATCCGTGAAAAGCTTGATATGGGCTACAAGAAGTGGGCCAAGCGACTGACCAAGTACTATTCCCTGATGGAGTTCTACTTGGATCCGCAGCTGTTCGTCGTCGGCGGCGGCGTGTCTCGTGTGTCTGAGAAGTTCCTGCCGTACATCGACATCAAGACCCCGATCGTCGCAGCCAAGTTGCACAATGAGGCTGGCATCATCGGTGCCGCGTACTACGCAAGCACCAAGCAGAAGTGATGCCGTGAACCATTAAGGTTCCCAACTTTTGTATAAGCGAGAGCCGTCCGATTTCATCGTCGGATGGCTCTCGCTTATTCCGTCAACATTTGTGAAGCGAAGGCATACCATCTTGCTTGACGTAACGACTTGCGCAACCCAAGGAGTATGGTGGAGACCATGCGTTTTTCCTCCAGAGTCGATATCAGCGAGCCCAATCCCATCGCCAAAGCGGAAGCGGAAGCCAAAACAAGCGGCATCACGCTCGGCAAACTCAACGACTCCAATCCAACCAAGCATGCGCTTGCGCCGGAACTTCTGCCAGACATATATGGCGCTGAGCCACGCGGCCAACGGTATGCGCGCGAAGCGTTGGCCGCATTCCTTCAAGGGCGAGGCAATGATGTTGCCGTCGAAGACCTGTACATACTGAGCTCAACGTCCGAAGCGTACTCGTGGCTGATCAAACTCTTGTGCGACGCCGGCGATGCCGTGCTCGCGCCGAAACCCGGCTATCCTCTCATCGAATCGATCGCACGACTCGAATGTGTCGACATGATCGAATACCAGCAGCGATTCGACGGGTCTTGGTACATCGATGTGGCCGAACTGCGCGAAGCGCTTGAAAGTGAAGAAGGTGAACGTATCCGCGCACTGGTGCTCATTAACCCTAATAATCCGACTGGTTCATATGTCAAACCGTCGGAACGTGAAGCCATCGTGCGGCTTTGCCACGACCATGAGGTGGCCATCATCGCCGACGAGGTGTTCTACGACTACGATCTGGAACCATTTGACGGCAACGCGCGTCTTGCGGGAGAGAAGGGTGCATTGACCTTCGCGTTGGACGGGTTTTCGAAAACGTTGGCCGCGCCGCACGCCAAAGTCGGTTGGATCCAAGTATCCGGCCCGGCAGGAGAGGTGGAAGAAGCCAGGCGCAGACTCGACGTGATCGCCGACGACTATCTGCCGATGAGCGAAATCATCGCCAAACAGATTCCCCTCATGCTGCAGGCGGCTTCAGCGCAGACTACGCGCGTAAAAAACCGCGTGCAAGCCAATCTCACCGCATTGCATGCCATGCTGAACGCCGACAAAAACGGTATGGTCAGCGTATTGCGTGCCGAGGGTGGATGGAACGTGCTGTTACGCGTGCCGAGCGTACTCGACGAGAACGAGCTGGTATTGGCCATGATCGAACGCCATGGAATTTCAGGCCAACCCGGCTACTTCTTTGATATGACTTCGAACGGCTATCTTGCGATTTCGTTGCTGCCGGAATCCGACGAATTTCGGCATAATGTGCAAGTGGTGCTTGACACCGTCAACACAATGATTGCTTGAATCGTGTCGCTGTGCCGCAATTAACGCCAATGACGGTACAGCGGCCAATACGAATCGATCGGAATATGAATCAGGCTTTGGATGCCTCGTATTTGGCTCGGATGAGATTTGTGTAAAAGGCGACGGCCTCATGTGGGCCACCGTCGAACACCACCTGATGGTCGTCGACCACCAGTGTGCGGTCGATCGCATATTCTGCGCGTGTGATCAGTTCCGTGTCATGCGTGGCGAACACCACTTGCTTGTCGTAACTGAACAAGGCTTTCGCCACATGCGCGGACGCCACCTCATCCAAACCCTTAGTCGGCTCGTCGGCAACGATCGCTGCGGGAGAGAAGCTCAATGCGGAAGCAATCGCCAGCAGATGGCGCTTCTCGCTGTCCAACGCGGAAGCAGACTCGCGTGCGACCGCAGCCAAATCGAAATGCGCAAACAGATTGCCGATAATCGCCTGGCGTTCGCTTTCCGGCACCTTATGCTTCTTCAACGGCTCATCAATCGCCTCACGAATGGAATCCGCCTTGTAATAACTGTTCGGAATCTCCTCGCGGCGAACACGACCGATCATCGATTCGATACGTTTCAGATCACGCTTCACCGACGGATCGTATGCAACGCCATCCGCGTCGATGCGTACCGAACCGGACGTCGCGGCCAACGCGCCATCCAACAACTGCAATAACGTGGTCTTACCGGAACCATTCAACCCGATTACGGCCACACGCTTGCTTTCCGGAGTGATCGTCAACGACGTCGGCTTCAAACCGATATTGCCATCCTCATACGTGTGGCCGGCCTGGTCAAGCGTGAACGTGACATCATGCGCCCCTTCGGGACGCTTGGATGAAAACAACGAATCGAAAAAACCCATGCTGCCCATTGTACGGGCGCGCCGAACCCGATGCATGCGAAACGGGGCCGGAAACCCAAACCCCCGAAAGGAGTTCAGATTTCAGCCCCGTCAAGATTCGCGAACGCTTACGCGTCAGTCGAAATAGAATCCCGAGAAATTGTACTTGTACACGCGATAGATGTACGCGCTGTTCAACGTCATCTTGAACTGCGCCAACAGATCGCCATACTCGTTGTACTGGCCGAACAGGCCCTTCATGCCCGAATCGATGAGAATCTGTCCGTTGTCCAATTCCTGTGCGGAACTGACATACGGCGAATACGGCACGTCGGTTCCCGCATGCGTGGTGGAGGCCTTATAGCCGGCGAACAGTTCGCCGAAATCCGCCAAGCGGGTCACACTGCCGGTGGAAGTGCTGAGCTTGATGACCTGATCTTGCACGGCATTGTCGTCGCGGCCCATTTCGGTGGCCAACAGCACGATGTCTCCATTGGCGTCCATCGCGTAATCGTGGTGCAGAATATAGTCGGATCCAGGATCATAGATCTTCTCCAACTTACCGAGACGGTTCATCGCCGCCATGTGGTGCGTGGAAGCGGAGAACCACATGAGCCCGTCATCGTCGAACAGCAGACGATGCGAACGATAGTAGAGCACGGGAATCTCGCCGCGCAGCACGCCGTGCGTATCGTAATAGAACATGAAGTCCTGCTCGTCGGAATCGTTGCCGAGAATGGCATACAGGCCATCGCCCAGGTCTTCTCCGGAATCGGCTACGACGGTCTGCTCCAGCTGCACTTCCTCTCGATCCTGTTTTGTCTGATGGCCGCATTGACGTTGTCATAGCTGGCGAGACAGACGCTCAAGGCGATGGTCGATGCTACCACGGCTGCGGTCTAGCGTCTAATACGAGGATGGCTTGACAGAAGCGGAAGAGATTCCATAACTGATGTCTCCAACAAGGGTTCATCTCATAGCGAACAGTTACGGCACCACTATTATCCGAAAAACTCGGAACGAACCGGAGATTTTATTGGATAAATCGTAAGAAAACCCTGAAATAACCCTGAAAACGCCGTGCCTCATATCAGGGTGAACCACGACTGCACATCATGGAACAAACCGGAATTATTGCGTATCAGCTCGTCGTCGCGACCATATAGGAACAGCGACAACACCGTCACCGCCAACATGAACAGCAGCAGCGCCAACACCAGTACGCGCAACAGCCAGCGCAGCCGCGGACGATCGCAATCCAGCGCAAGGAGCAGCAGAGGCAACGAGGCCAAGGCGAACAGCCAACCGAAATCGGCGATGTAGCGCCACCCAAGACCACCCAAGTGCGCGTCAAGCGCCACAATCAGCAAACCCAACAGCAGGAACGTCGTCAGCGTGCGCCACATACCGGCATGACCACAAGCGCGCATATGCCGGCGCAGGAATGGGCATGCCAGCGAAGCCAATGCGAGAGGCGCCATGACGAACAGGCCTCCAGGCATCGCCTCCGTGAAGCCCCAATCTTTCAACGGGGCGGCATCAACGGCAAGGAACGGGAACATATTCGTCCAACGCAACGGCAAAAACAGATAGTATGCGACCGTCCAAATGAAATTCGACCACGATTGATGGTAGCTCGTCATATCCGTGACCGTCAGCTGATACGACGAACCGAAATCGAATGGCGAGGAGAAACGCGCCATGTTATAGGCGAACAACGGCACCACTACAACCAATGCGGGCACCAGCACGGCCAAAGGCGCACGCAACGCATACAACATGGCGTAGGCACGCCCATGCGTGCCGGAAGCGAACACGCCATCACGCAACTGTTTGGCAATCGCACGAATCTGCGGCCAGAACAACGGAAACGCGGCGAACGCCACCACCACAAACGACGGACGGCAACCCACATTCGCGGCAATGCACACCGAACCTGCGGCCAAACGAGGCAGCGACAACGATCCGACCGCATTCACCTTGCCATCCTCGCCAGCGTTGGCCGCGGACGGACGTTCGGCCCCCAACCACAGCCACAAACCCAACGTGCTCAACAACAAAGACGCTGCGATCGGCACCGAATAGAAATTCGTCCGATACCACAAATACGAAGCATTCGACGCCAACAACACAAACACGCACAACATGCTGGCCGCGGCCACCGAAACATGCGGACGCACACGCTTGATCACACGAATCGTCAACAGGCATGCGAACACCAAAAAACCAAACATCAGCAACGGCACCGCGGCACCCGACGGCATTATCAGACCACCATCAACCCACAACGACGTCACCGCACGATACGGCACAAACAACAGCAACGCCGGCACCACACCAAAATACGAATACCAACGCCCATTGAAAAACGCATAATCCCAATACACAGGACTCACGCCATCGGCAAGCAACTGTTGCCGGGTCGCCACATCATACGGATTATCCGCATCACGCAGCCCCTGGGGTACATCCAAATCGAGCCACGCATGACCATTAAGCAACGCCCGAGCCACATGATCATACTGATCGTAATCATACGTATACATGCCATACGTATGAAAGCTCAACGGCACGGCAGATACCAACTGCCATACCACCACCGCTGCGGTCACCACCCCCGGAACCGCCAGCAACACGCCCAACGCCACGCGTTGACGCACACTCGACGTGTCCAACGGTACCTTCCACAAACGCGCACCAGGGCGCCACAACGCCACCAACACCATCACCATCACCAACAACGCCACGCGCAGCGGACTCACCGAAAAAGGCACACGCACATTCGCACGCACCGCCTCAAACGGAATCAAAGACCCCCTCGGCTCCACCACCTGCACACGCACCGTACGGCCAGCCGAAACCCTCACATATAACGAACGAGACGAATCCAACGACACCGAAGTAAGCTCACACGCCCTACGATCAGCATCAGGACGCACGCGCACCGTACGCACCACGTGCTCACCCTGCTGCTCAGCCCCCTGCAACACCGCATCAGAAACAGGAACAACACGCACATAATCCGACGAACCATCCGCCGCCACCTGCAAATACGCCTGCGTCGGATCAATAACCTCCAACAACCCATCATCACGACGCTCAAGCCCCGGCCCCAACGTGTTATAGGCAGCCGCCGAATCACCCGACGCTGCCAACGACCGGAAAAAAGGCACATTACACAACACGCACTCAACCAACACCACCACAACAAAAGCGGCTACAATAGCTGCGCGCACACGATGACGCGACTGAAAACGCGGTTTCGAAAAAATCACAAATATTATTCTAAAGGCTGCATGTCGCATTGAATTGAAAGAATGGCCCACATGTCACACCTCACACCAGCATCGCCATCAGCACACCATCCACACCAAGGACGGACCATGCTCAACCACGCCATGCAAGGGGTGCGACAACTCATCAACCACAACAAACACCCCCACAACGCCGCCGATACCAACCCCTTCGGCAAAGCCCTCGACACGCCAGACGACATCATCGGCGAACTCACCCGCAACGCCATCAAACTCAACCCACTCATCAAACGACGCATCATCAAAGGATTCGAAGGCGTACCAAACACACTCCAACTCGGCTGGGCACAATTACCGCAAACCCAAGGCAAAGCCTTCTCCATCGGCCTGTTCACCGACACCAACCACTTCGCACAAATCGCGCTCGCCGACAACAAAGCACGCGTCTTTGCAGGCACCGATCCTGAAATGGATGTGCAGGAACTGGACCCACGCTTCATCTTCGTCAAAGAGGAGACCCTCACTCTGCCTGACGGCCCACGATTCGGTCATGCTGCGAACGGCACGCCAAAAACGGTACGCGCATCACAAGGCGGTGTCGTAGGGCGCATGCCCGGAGGGCGCATGATGTGGCTTGCATCCTGGCTCAAGGTCGGCAACCGCTACACGCTTGAACAGATGCGCGCCAACCTGCCGGAAGCCATGCGATTCGACCTGGAATACCGTGACGCCATCGCCATCGCGTTCTTCGCGGCCTACATGCTGCCGCAAATGAACGGACTACTCGTAGGATTCGGCACGGGTAACATCTTCCGCAGGCTCAACAGGGAAGCGCCGATGGGTGCGATCCGCCGATCCATCAGAGACACGATGAGTGCCCGCTCGCACGGCATGCGCGCCTCCGGACTCGAGGATTATTTCGCCGACCTCATGCGCGAGGCCGGCGCGCTCGACAAAGACCAAGGCCTTGAGGCCGTGCATGGTGCAGAACCGCTGCATCTGTACACGTCCAGCTACTCCGGCTGCTACTTCTTCGCATGGGATTCCACGTTGCCGTTCTCGGCATCGTTGCGTGCGCTAAACATCGAAGGCAATCTCAACCGTTTCGCCGCAGTCAGCTCATGGTTGGAACGTAACGCCCGCATCGGCAGACTCCCCACGGAAGACACCGTGACACGAGCCGAAGCGGCGCAGATCGACATGGCGTTGCTGGAAAATCCAGCGTTGATCGCATTGAAACCGGATGACGAATTCGGCGCGATCCTCGACTCCCAACAGGATGATGGCGTGCAGGCCGTCATGCGTCTGGTGGACATCGCCTCGGAAACCAGGCGTTCCATCGCCGAAAACACGAAGGGCGGCACGGATGGCGTCGCCTTAGGCAGCGAAGGCGGTTCGGAATGGGTGTACCGCCAGACAATGTCTCGACTGCTGCGCAGCATGCGCCTTCCATACCGTTTCGACGTGGATTTCCGATGCAGCCTCAAGGACGGCAATATGGCGATCGGCTTCACTTCCGCAGGCGTTTCCATGATGCCGTCCACCAGATACGATGCGACACGCCATGCATGGGCGGACATGACGGATGCCGAACGCGCTCGCATGAGCGCGGACTACAATCTGCGTGTCGGACTGATGATGGCCGCGTTGAGTTTCGGTGCCGATCCGGGCATCCAGCGCGTATCGATGCACATTGATTCGATTGGTTTGGAAGAGGCCGTGGCCGAGCAGGATTCCGCCATCAGCGAGCTGATGAGCGAGGCGTTGGCCGCGTTCGAACGAATCCGTACTGGAGATATGGGCGTTTCCGGATCCAAAGCCGATCCGAAGGACGGCGATTTCCATGGGGATCCGTCTCGGCCAGTGACGCCGAAAACCGCTGACTTGGGTGCCGATGACGGTGACGGCGATGATGCGGACGATTCGCTTAACAGCCAGTTCGAGGCTCTGATGAAAGATATTGACTTCGACGAGATGACGTTTGCGGTTCCTGACGAAGCCGCAAACGAGTCCACCGGCGAAGAGGGCGATTCCGAGCATTTCACGCATGACGGTCTTGATGCTGGTCTGATCGGCTATAACGATTTCGACGGGGATGGCGACGATCCGTTGAGCCAGCTTCGCAAGAATCCAACCGTGCGCAATCTGGTGACGGTCACCTTTACCAGAAGCGAGTTCATGGAACGGTTGGGTGAGTGCGGACTGTCTGATCCGACAGGCACGTACCGCATGTTCGACGCGGAAATGGATGTGGATGGTCTTGGTGCGTTGAAGCCGGTGGATGCCGCGCTCAACCTGCGTGACAGCCGTTTCTCTCCGGCGGGAAGCCAGGAGGAGCCCGAGCTTTCCGACGTCACGTTCGACCATGATACGGCGCAACTGTTTGGCTGCCGCGACATGTCAGGGCTGTCCATCCAACGTGTGGATCTGCTGCAGCGCGCGGTTGGCGAATTCCATAGGATCGCGCAGGACCCCCATCTGGAATCGGTGGCCAAAGCGAAACAGGCCATGGACGTCATCAACGCCATCGCCGACCCTGAGTTAACGGCCCTGGCTCCGCAGGTGACGAGCGCTCTTATCGATGGCAAGGACACGCCGGATTTCTCATTCCGCATGGCCGACGAACTCGATACGGAACGCATCAAGGCGAGGGATCTGCTGTTCTCCGGGCAGATCGATCAGAGCGTGGAATTGGCCGAATCGGCGCTGGAACGAATGGATCAGTTGTTCGTTTCGAATCCGGGCGTACCACGGTATTTCAACTCGTATGCGGAACGTGTCATCTACAACCGTATGTTTGCCACAGAAGGCGAACGTACTGTGCTTATCCCTGACAACCTGTTCTATGCGCATATGGAATTAGCTGACGTGCTGGCACAGGTCAAAGGAGTCAAGGCCGCGCTGCCGCATCTCAACGCGATGGTGCGATACGCGCCGGCCTATCCGCTCTCTCACCTCAAACTGGCGGTGCAGTTGGCACGCTCCGAGGATTGGGATCCGGCCAAAGCCGCATGCCTCAACGCGTTGCATGTCGCACTCGACCGTGAGAATGCATCGTTCGCTTACTATAGGCTCGCCTACGCGGAATGGATGTGCGATCATTTCGACATTGCGGCCGCCGCATATATCATGAGCGAAGAGATCGCTCCGGGGCGTATCGCCATGTTGGAAGGTGAGCTTCAGGAATTAATCGGACGCGCGCAATCGCAGTGCATTCCGGTGCCTACCAATGTTCCGGAAGCCATGCATGTGCTTGCGCAGGCTGGACTGCCGGTATGGCCCAACACGCGGGTTGCGTCCTTGGTGCGCAAGGCCGCGCGAGCCTGCGTGGACGAGGGCATGTTCGTGCCGGCAAGAACGCTTTCGGTGGCCGCATCCAGAATGGATGACGAGGAACGAGACGGGGCCGACGTGGTGCAGATGCAGTTCCTGAGATCGTTGAACAACTGACCGATACCATCCGGAGCGAATAATTCAGCGTCGACGGCACGTCAATCGAACATTTGTGCGATACTGTTCGAAGTGTCGCCGACCGACAGTACTGAAAGCACATCGAAAAACGTTGACAAGGTAGTGACAATGACAAGGCATGACGATTCCGAACAGCTCGCATGGGATTTTGACGCTCCCGAAACGAATGGCGGTGCTATGGGCACGTCGACGCCCGTGGCGGCAGATGGGGGAGTCGCCTCATATGCGCCGGGAAGCGAACGGTGGATCGCCGCATTGCAGGCGACTGATGCGGACGCCATGCGACTGGACAGGATCGACGTTTCGTCGATGAGTGCTGAAGCCGCGGCGCGATTGTGGGCGCGAGTGGCGGCATGGGTGGAATCCGATCAGATTGCATACTATATCGATGATGCGCCGGTCTCGTCTGATGCGGCCTACGATGCGAGAATGCGCTGCCTACAGGCTTTGGAGGCGCAGTTTCCATCCCTCGACTCCACGCAATCGCCGACGCATCGTGTTGGGGGCACCTTCTCCAACGATTTCGCATCGGTGCGTCACCCGTCACGCATGATGAGTCTTGACGATGTCTTTTCGCTTGAGGAATTGCGCGAATGGTATGACAGTGTCATCCGAGGCCTTGATTGGTCGGATACGAAACCCCTGCCAATGACCTGCGAAGTGAAGATTGATGGACTGGCGCTCAATCTCATCTACCGTAATGGCGTGCTTGAACAGGGCCTGACCAGAGGCGATGGTGTGACTGGCGAAGATATCACACTCAATGTGCGTACCATCTCCACCATTCCGCAGAATCTTGCCGGACCAGAGGAGGATATTCCCGAATTCGTGGAGATCCGTGGCGAGGTTTTCATGCGATGGGATGATTTCAACACGCTCAACAAAGAAAGCGAGGATGCGGGACGCGCGCCTTTCGCCAATCCGCGCAACGCGGCTGCAGGAAGCCTGCGTCAGAAAGACCCGCGCATCACCTCCACCAGAAGGCTTAGTTTCTACGCGCACGGTATTGGCATGCTCCAATGGGGCGCCAAACGCGGCAATGGCCACGATATCGTCAGCAACCAATCCGAGGCGTACGAGCTATACAAGAAGTGGGGCATACCGGTCTCTCCGCACAACCGTGAAGTCTCCACATTCAGCCAAATCCTCGACATGATTGACTATTACGGCGAGCATCGCGGTGACATCGAGCATGCGCTTGACGGCATCGTCGTGAAAGTGGACGATCTGGGGTTGCAGCGGTCGCTGGGCGCGACCTCGCGTGCACCACGTTGGGCCATCGCCTACAAGTATCCGCCCGAGGAAGTCAACACGGAGTTGCTTGACATCACCGTGCAAGTGGGGCGTACCGGCCGCGTGACACCGGTGGCTATTCTGAAGCCCGTATATGTTGCGGGTTCAACGGTGTCGAGAACCACTTTGCATAATCCGTTCGAGGTGGAACGTAAAGGCGTGCTTATCGGCGACACCGTTGTGGTGCGCAAGGCAGGCGATGTGATTCCCGAACTTGTAGGTCCAGTATTGGAGCGTAGGGAAGGACGTGAGGACCAGCTGCGCCGGTTTGTGATGCCTTCGCATTGCCCGAGCTGTGGGGCACAACTCGCTCCAGCCAAAGAGGGGGACAAGGACATTCGCTGTCCGAACGTGGAGTCCTGTCCGGCGCAGTTAACCGAACGCATCATCAACCTGGCGTCCAGAAAGGCGTTCGATATCGAACATCTGGGTGACCAATCGGCCATCGCGTTGACGAATCCGGAAGAGGATCGCCCCGATTCGGTGGCGACCTACGCGCCGAACATCACGGAAATCGTGGTGGCGCCGGGGCAGGAGCCAGAACCGTACGAGCCGGTGGAAGGGCTGGAGCTGCCGGCCCGGCAAACGCCGGTGTTGTCCAGCGAGGCCGGCCTGTTCTCGCTGACATCCTCCGATTTGCAGGATGTTCGCGTATGGCGAGAAGCGCCAATCATCGAAATCCACGAAACCGTCGGCAAGAACGGTAAACCGAAAAAAACGCGCAAACGTATCGGCGGATCAGGACTGTGGCATCAGGTTCCGGCGTTTTGGACGACTCCGACAGTGGCGAGAAAGCGTAAGGACGAAGTCGATGAATCCGCGGAATATCCCGGATATGATGTGCCTGAGGATGCCATGGTGGTCCGAGAGGAAACCAAGGTGTCGCGTTCCGGAGCATCCAGCGTGCAGCCGGTATATATACGCCCCGCGGAAAACACAAGGAAAATGCTTGACGAAATTGACAAGGCACGCCACGTCGACTTATGGCGTGTGCTTGTGGCCCTGTCCATCAGGCGACTCGGTCCTCCTACGGCACGTGTTATCGCCAATACGCTCGGATCGCTTGACGCCATCGAACGCGCCAGTGTGGACGAACTGTCACAGATAGACGGCATCGGTCCGGAAATCGCGGAATCGGTGGTCACGTGGTTTGCATCGGCCAAGGAACCAGGCGATTGGCGCGGCACGGTGTTGGAAGCATGGAAGGCTGCTGGAGTCGGTGTGGAGCAGGCTGAAATCAGTACACTACCGCAGACGCTTGAAGGTAAAACAGTGGTTGTCACCGGTTCGTTGATTGACTTCTCGCGTGACTCCGCCAAAGAAGCGATTATCTCCCGCGGTGGAAGAGCTTCAGGATCCGTCAGCAAGAAAACCGATTGGGTGGTCATTGGCGAAAACGCCGGTGCCAAAGCCGCCAAAGCAGAGGAATTAGGCGTTCCCATGCTAAACGAGGACCAGTTCAAAATACTGCTGGAAAACGGAACGGTGTGACACCGGCACGTCAAACTGGCAACGTAATCGCAAGAAAGCTCTGGCATGCCGCGCTTCCAGACGCTAGTCTGGTACGCGGCTAAAGGAGGAACCATGACCGACGAGCGCACCATTGAAGCGCGAATCTATGAGCGACTCAGCAAAGTAATCGACCCGGAACTGGGCCGATCCGTGACTGATCTGGGCATGATCGCAGCCATCGACGCGATACCGGTGGAAGGTAAGGCGAACACCTATGAGGTTCGTGTGGAGGTCGAACTGACGGTAGAAGGCTGCCCATTATCGCAGACCATCACCAACCAGATCAACGGAGCGGTGGAATCCTACCCGGATGCAACGCTGCTGCCGCGCATCGAAGTCGGCTCCATGAGCCAAGACAAGCTCACCCAACTCGTTGCCGGTCTCAAAGCCGAGCGCAAGCAGAACCCTTTCAACAAGCCAGGCATCAGAACCCGTATTTTCGCCATAGCATCCGGCAAGGGCGGTGTCGGCAAATCGTCCGTCACCGCGAATCTTGCCGCCACTTTCGCGGCGCTCGGTTATGATACGGCTGCCATTGATGCCGACATCTACGGGTTCTCGCTGCCGCGACTGTTCGGCGTGCATGCGCAACCCACCAATCTGAATGGCATGCTCATGCCTGTCACCGCTTGGGGAGCGAAACTGATTTCCATCGGCATGTTCGCGGGCGCCGATCGCGCGATCCTTTGGAGAGGGCCGAGACTGCAGCGTTCGCTCGAACAGTTCCTTTCAGATGTGTGGTGGGGCGAGCCCGACGTGCTTCTGCTTGACTTGGCTCCAGGCACCGGCGATATGGCGATTTCCGTGGCCCAGGCTTTGCCGAACGCGGAACTGGTGGTGGTCACCACGCCGCAGCCATCCGCGTCCGACATCGCGGTCCGCTCCGGCTTGGTGGCGCTGCAGGTGCCGATGAAAGTGCGTGGTGTTGTGGAGAACATGAGCTATTACGAGCACAAGGGTGAACGTCTGCGGATTTTCGGCGAAGGCGGCGGCGCGCGCGTGTCGGAACAGCTGACCGAAAGCCTCGGCTATGACGTTCCATTGCTCGCTCAGCTTCCGTTGGAACCGGAATTGAGGGAGACTGGTGAGGCCGGACGTCCGGCCGTGCTGAATGAGGATGGCTCATTACGCGCCGACGGTATTGGTGAGACATTCAGGAGCCTAGCCGAATCGTTGATGCGCAGACCCCTGTAAAACTCCATGGAACCGTGTTCCCGTACTGCATTCAGTATGGGAGGGAAACCCGTGAAGACAGACCATTGCAAAAAATCCGAACGTATTCCATGCCGGAAACGAAGCGAAAATGAAACGGCCCTTGTGAAAATCTTGTGCCTTGTGTAGTATCAATCGCGGACACGGGGGCCGTATGGCTGAGAGGAAGCAAACGCTTCGACCGTATGAACGTATACCGGGTAATGCCGGCGCACGGACGTCTCTCTTTCCCGTGCCTTGGCATAGAGAAAGGCACATTAATGACCGTAAATGAATCTTCCGTGGTGAAGAAGCACAACAACAAATGGCGAGTCGTTGATATCGTTGTGGCCGCCATCATCGCGGTTGCGTCTGGTGTGATTTTCTGGGGCTGGGATGTTATCTGTGCGGCTCCAATCACGCTGTTCGAAGCGGTGACGCCTGGCTTCGAAGGCCTGCTGAACGGCATCTGGCTATTTGCAGGTCCGCTGGCCGCCATTATTGTGCGAAAGCCTGGAGCTGCGCTGTTCGCCGAAACCCTTGCTGCCGCTATAGAGCTCGCTATGGGCAATCCATGGGGCATCGGCGGCTCCCTGATCATTGGCGTCTGCCAAGGTCTCACTGCCGAAATCGGCTTTGCGATTTTCGCATACAAGCGTTGGGATTTGCTGTCGACCACCATTGCCGGAACCCTCGCCGGGTTGGGATGCTTCCTCTACAACTGGAACGCAAACCCCGCTTGGGCGGGCTTGCGTATTGTCGTCAGCTGCGTCACTTCCATTGTTTCCGGCGCTTTGGTGGCTGGCGTTCTGATGTATCTGCTGCATCAGGCCATCGCCAAAACAGGTGTGCTCGACCGTTTCGAATCCGGTCGTGCGCAGGCTCTGGTCTGACGATTCGTTTGTGAAGTCCCGTATCGCATTCACGGTGGGTGGATACGGGACTTCTTTGATGCGTGTTCGCCTTGCGAATGTCAAATGCAAAAGGAATGAAAGAACGATTCATGGGTACTGATGCAGAAAAATCGTTTTCCGCAGCCGGGGTGGTCGCACGCGATTGGGGATGGCGACATGCCTCACGTAAGGATTTTGCGTTAAGGCATGTGGATTTCACCATACAGCCAGGGGAGCGCGTGTTGCTGTTGGGTGCTTCTGGTGCCGGAAAATCGACGTTGATGGCAGGTCTTGCCGGCGTGCTCGGCGGTGATGATGAAGGCGAACTCGAGGGTGAGCTGCTGATTGACGGAACAGATGCCCGCCATTCGCGTGGGCGTTCAGGATTGGTATTGCAGGATCCCGAGGCGCAGACGATTCTGGAACGTGTAGGAGACGATACTGCTTTTGGTTGTGAAAATCTGAATCTGCCAAAAGATGAGATTTGGAGCAGGGTCCGTTCCTCACTCGACATTGTTGGACTTGGCTATATGAAGCTCGATCGTTCCACACGCAGGCTTTCTGGCGGGCAGCGTCAACGTCTGGCTTTGGCTGGCGTACTTGCCATGCATCCCGGGCTGCTGTTGCTTGACGAGCCGACTGCCAACCTTGATCCGGAAGGCGTCAAGGAAGTGCATGATGCGGTACGTGATGTGCTTGACCGAACTCATGAAACCCTGGTGGTGGTGGAGCATCATATCGACGTATGGCTTGATTTGGTGGATCGTGTCATTGTGCTTGGCAAGCCGGAATCCGATTCGCATGTCAGCGGAGTCATCGCCGACGGCACTCCGGAAGAAGTATTTGGCAGCATGGCTCCGGTATTGACAAAAGGTGGTGCCTGGGTTCCGGGGCGCACCGTTGAAAGCCATATTCCCGAATCCAATCAATCGTCGGGAAATGTTGTTCTGCGAACCGAGGATCTCAGCTTCGGACGTGAATTCTCGCTTGGCGAGCATGCGAACCTCGCGTTCCATGCCGGCGAGATTACCGCCCTGACCGGCAAAAACGGCGTGGGAAAATCCACACTCGCTTTGACTTTGGCTGGCTTGCTCAAGCCGATTTCCGGTCGGGTAAGTATGGATGAAAGCATGGTTCCCGCACATAGGGAGAACAACGTCTTCACATGGAAAAGCAGGGATCTTCTTGGACGAATCGGCATGGTGTTCCAAGAGCCGGAACACCAGTTCGTCACGTCCAGTGTGCGCGACGAAGTGGCAGTCGGTCCTAAATCCATGGGGAAAACCGATGACGAGGCCTACGCCATTGCCGATATGATGCTAGAACGGCTAAACCTCAAACGGTTCGCCCCAGCCAATCCATTCACGTTATCCGGCGGCGAGAAGCGTCGCCTTTCCGTAGCGTCCATGCTTGCCGCGGCGCCGAAGGTGTTGGTGATGGACGAGCCGACATTCGGTCAGGATTTCACCACATGGACGGAAATGGTCAGGCTGATAGCGGGCGCGCGCGACGCGGGCTGTTCCGTCATCATGGTCACTCATGACGAGCCGTTGATCGAAGCGCTGGGTGCGCGTCGCATTCTCGTAAGCGAGGGGGAGTGAGATGGAACAGTTGGAAACCATCAGCGTGGTGCCGCATAAGGAACGTCATGATGACGCCAAGCCGGCGTCGCCGTCATGGTTTGTAGCGAAGATTAATCCGGTCAGTCGTTTCATCGGTGCGCTGATATTGTGCATTCCCATGTTCGTGACGTTGGACGTGGTTTCCGCATCGGTGGCGTTCGCGTTGGAGATGCTGCTGCTCTGGATTGGAGGCGTCGCTCCATGGACGGTGCTTCGTAAAACCTGGCCGGTATGGGTCGCCGCTTCGGGGAGCTTCATTTCCGTGTCATTGTATGGCAAAACCTCCGGTGCCGTGCTGGTCAATCTTGGTAATGTCATTGTGATCTCGCAGGGATCGTTGTATTTGGCGTTGGCCACGTTCCTACGTGTGGCGGCCATTGCCGTTCCCGGCGTGATCCTCGCGCTTGGCCTTGACCCGACCGATCTGGCCGATGGTTTGGTGCAGATTCTGCATTTGCCGTCACGATTCGTATATGGCGGTTTGGCTGGCATGCGCATGTTCACGTTGCTGCAGGATGATTGGCGTGCGCTCGGGCAATCCCGCCGCTCTCGTGGACTGGGCGACGGTAGCGCTATCAAGCGCGTATTTTCCCAGGCGTTCAGCCTATTGGTGGTGTCGATTCGACGCGGCACGAAGCTTGCCACCGCCATGGAGGCGCGTGCTTTCGGATCGGATGCTCCACGTAGTCAGGCCCGGGAATCACGTTTGAACGCCGTCGACTGGCTGTTTTATGCGATTTGTGTGGCAGTGCCAGTGATTGCGTTGTCTTGCGCTTACTTCACGGGCTACTGGCATTGGGCTTTCACCGGTACCGGCAATTGATCGAACAGATGATCTCATAGCTCGAGATTGTTGGATTTGCGTCGATTGCAAAAAGGACGTTTCATTCCGTGTAACGAATGAAACGTCCTTTTTGTATGTTTTTTCTTAAAAAGCGTGGCATCCGCTACTTGGCGAGTTTGTCGAGCAGCAGCGCCTCGGTGATCACGTTGTTCTTCAGACTGGGCAGACTGATGGACTCGTTCGGGCTATGCGCGTTGGCCTTCGGATCCTCCGGTCCGGTAACCAAGACTTGGGCCTTCGGGAAAATACGTTGCAATTCTGGAATGAACGGAATCGAACCGCCTTCACCCTTGTTGACAGGAGCCACGCCAAAAGCCTCTTCCATGGCTTCCATGGCATCCTTGGTGGCTTCGGCATTCGGATCCATGGCCCAGCCCATGCCATTATCAAGCTTGTCGACCCACACCTCGGCACCGAACGGGGCATGTTCGACCATGAATGCTGCAAGCGCCTCCTGGGCCTCTTCCGGACGCTGGTTCGGGGCGGTGCGTAGGCTGAGGCGGAACGTTGTTTCAGGGGAGATCACATTGAAGGATCCTTCCACCGGATGCGCGTCAAAACCGATGACGGTCACGCTTGGTTTGGTCCACAGGCGTGCAGCCAAAGAACCGGTGCCGGCCAGACGGTAGGAATCGACGATGCCGGCGTCCGTACGCACGGTTGTCTCGTCCATGTCTCGCTGCAGTCCGCCGATTGGATCTTCTGAGGCGACGCCCGGTACCGCCAGATCGCCGTGTTCGTCGTACATGGAAGCGATCAGCATGGCTGCAAGCGTGTTCGCATCGAGGATCGGTCCGCCGTACTGGCCAGAGTGCACTGGGTGATGCAATGCCTTGACATGCACGTCGATGTCGGTGTTGCCGCGAAGTGATGTGGTGAGGGAGGGGATTTCCGCGGACCAGTTGCCCGAGTCGGCGACGATGATCACATCGGAGTCGAATTCGTCTTTGTGTTCTTCGATGAAGGGAATGAAGCTTGGTGAGCCCATTTCCTCTTCGCCTTCGATGAAGACTTTGATGTTGACTTTCAGATCGTCGCCGAGGGCCTGCAATGCGCCTGAATGGATGGCGATGCCGCCACCATCGTCGGCCGCGCCGCGCCCGTACAGTCGGGTGTCGATTACAGTGCCGACGAACGGGTCGGTGTTCCATGCGCTGGTGTCGGGTACCGGCTGCACATCGTGATGCGCGTACAGAAGCACGGTCGGCGCATCCTCATCGACAATCTTCGAACCAATGACTTCCCAAGCGCCCGGGGTGCCATTAGGATTGTGGGACTGCACCACTTGGGCGTTTACGCCAACCTTGCTGAGCTCTTCGGCCACAAATTCGGCGGATCGTTTCATATGATCCGCGGTGATGCCTTTTGCCGAAATGGACTGTAATGCGATTTTCTTGTTAAGCACGTTGACGATGCGGTCAAAATCCGCTTCGACTCGTGATCGAACTTCTTCGACAGGTAAAGCTGCCATATTGCTCCTTACAAAGACGCGCTGTCATACAACAACGCAGCGTGATCATATGCGTGTAACGAATGACCATTGTATCGGTCTCAATCGGCACGTCCAATTGTTGACAGGGCAGGGCCAAAGCGTCGATACGTCACTTTACGCTCTATAGGCATGAGTTTGTTTAACAAGAAGGAAGAGACGGCGCAGGAGCCTGTCGAGACCAAGGTTGCGGAAACCACTTCCGGCAAGGGTCGTCCGACGCCGAAGCGCAAGGATGCTCAGGCGCAGAATCTTCGTCCGTTGGTTCCCAAGGATCGCGAGGCGAGCCGTAAGGCCGCCAAGGCGCGTATGCGCGAGCGTGAGAACGCCGAGTACGATGCCATGCAGAAGGGCGACATCAACCACATGCCAAAGGCAGAGCGTCTGCCGTGGCGCATTTACATCCGTGATTACGTCGACGCTCGTTTTAACCTCGGTGAGTTCTTCATTCCGGTTGCGTTCGTCATTCTGATCGGTTCGATTTTCGTAACATATCAGTGGCCTGCGCTGGCATTGCCGTTGATGGTGCTCATGTATGTGTACCTGTTCGCGGTGATCATTGACGTGGTGATCATGTGGCGTAAGCTCAAGAAGAAGCTCATTGAGAAGTTCGGCGAGCAATCCGTGGCCAAGGGCATGCGTTCTGGTTCCTATGCGTGGAGCCGTGCGATCCAGATGCGCCGTTGGCGTCTGCCGAAGCCGCGTTACGATAAGCGTGGACACTGGCCGGAGTGATCGGCTCCTGCCGGGAATCGCGGCCATCGTTTTTTCAAGCCGTCGGCGAAAACCGGCGGCTTTTCCATTACCATGTAATCAGTTGTAACGCACGAATCAACGAGGACAGGCATGACTGAACAGCATTTCGACATCGTCATCATCGGAGCGGGACCAGGCGGATATTCCACGGCACTACGTGCTGCCCAACTTGGCAAAACGGTGGCATTGGTCGAACGCGACGAAACGTTGGGAGGCACTTGTCTCAATCGCGGGTGCATTCCATCGAAGGCGTTGCTGACGGCCGCGCATAGTGTAGAGAACGTACGTCAGGCGGAGCGTATGGGCATCAATGTCGCATTGCAGAGCATTGACTTCGGCAGGTTGCGTGACTTCCGTATGTCCACGGTGGAGACGATGACGAAGGGATTGGCGGGATTGCTGTCGCACCGTGGTGTCACCGTGTTCCGTGGCGAGGCACAGCTAAAAAATGGTCATGAGGTGCATGTTGCGCCGGCCTTGGGAGAGACGCAGGTTCTGCGTTCCATCAAGGCGGGAGTAGGGGAACCTGTAGGATCGGAACTCACGGTCGCAGGCGGCGATATTGTTCTCGCGACCGGTTCGCGCCCGCTGCCGTTGCCTGACGATTCGTTTTCCGGAGCGTTGATTGATTCGACGCAGGCTCTGGAATTGGACACGTTCCCATCCAGCGCGGTGATTATCGGCGCTGGCGCGGTGGCGTTGGAATTCGCATCATTGTGGAATGCGTCGGGATGCAAGGTGACCTTGCTCATTCGCAAGGACCGCGTGCTGTCGTCTTGGGAGAAACGGGCTTCGATGACGTTGACGCGTGAGCTCAAACGCCGTGGCGTGAATGTGGTGACGCGCACGTCGGTAAGTCATGTGGACACTGGAACAAACTTGGGTGCTACCGTGCACTACAGGCAGGGTGATGACGGTGAGGAGCACACCGCGTATGGCGAAGTGGTGCTTGCTGCCATTGGCCGCATGCCGAACACCGATGCTGACTGGTTCGCATCCAACGGCATCGCATTGGATGAACGTGGCTATGTTCTGACCGATGCGTACGGGCGCGCGAACGTGGAAGGCGTATGGGCTTTGGGAGATATCACGCCGGGGCATGCCTTGGCGCACCGTGCGTTCGAGCAGGGCATCACCATCGCCGAAACCATCGCAGGACTTGATCCCAAACCTGTCGTCGACGAAACCGTGCCACAAGTCGTGTTTTCCTTCCCCGAGGCGGCAAGCGTCGGGCTTACGCTCAGCGAGGCGAAATCACGTGACACCATTGTCGATCCGCAGGAAACCGCATATCCGATGATGTCCAACTCGCGTATGCTCATGAGTGGGGAGGGTGGATCCATGACCATCGTCAGCGGTGCGATGGCTGACGCTCCCGACGTTCCTCTTGTGCTTGGCGTGCACATCGTCAGTCCGATAGCCAGCGATCTGATCGCGGAAGCCGAACAGCTGGTCGGTAACCATGTGCCGCTTGCCGACGCGGCAAGGCTCATCCATCCGCATCCTACGTTCAGCGAATCGTTCGGAGAGGCGCTGCTCAAAGCGGATGGCAGGCCTTTGCACACCCGATAATCCTCGTCAATAAAGGGGAAACAGCGGAAATCCTGCGATATGGCATGGTTCCTGATAAACTACCGTTCCAGTGTGAGTAACCGCATAACCAAGTGAGGAAGTCGATGGCAGACAAAGAAGAGCCAAAGAAGAAGCAGAGCACCATCAAACAGATCATTCAGATCTTCAAGTACACCCATGCCGAAGACAAGGCTCTTCCGTGGCTGTGCGGAGGCGTGTTCGTGGCGCCTATCATCGTGTTCGTGGTACTTGGCATCGTATTCAAGTGGTCGGTGATTGGATGGATCACATCCATGATCCTGGCCGTCATGCTTGGCCTGCTATTCGCCACCATGATGCTCACCAACCGTGCCGACAAGGTTGGATACGCCAAGCTTGAAGGCCGTCAGGGTGCCGCCATCAGCGTTCTCGGCAACATCAACAAGGCTGGCTTCAACTTCCCGCAGGAACCGGTGTGGGTTGATCCGAAGACCAAGGATGCCATCTGGCGCGGTACCGGCTACAACGGTATTTATCTGTTGGGCGAAGGCGAATACGGCCGTGTCAAGCGTGCCATGGATCGTCAGGAACAGAACATCAAGGGCGTGACCGCCGGATCCGATATTCCCGTCTACCGTATTTACGTCGGCCAGGGTAAGAACCAGACGAGCCTGAAGAACCTGCGTAAGACCGTGCTCAAATGCAAGAGCTACCTGCCGACCCACCACAAGAACAAGTTGGTGGCCGCCATCCATCCGAAGAGCCGTTTCATACTCACCAAAACCGAGTTGAACGTTCTCAACGAGCGTCTGCGCACTCTGCAGATGAAGAACGGCATGGGCATTCCGAAGGGTGTCGACCCGATGCATCCGCAGCGTGTCAGCCGTCGTGCCATGCGTGGCCGCTGATGCCCGGGATTGATAATCCGGTATAACGTGCAGGAACCTCGATTGATATGCAATCGAGGTTTTTTTTATTTCATCGTTCCATGAGCCTACGTAAGGTTTGGAAAAGAACTGGCGTTGCGGACGGTGCGACGACACGAATGTCCACAAATTGAACGGTTTTGCGCAAGCGAATATGAGCGTTCGTAACAATTGAATCCCAGTTTTCTGCGAAATCATCCTTCGAATATGTCATTACGAAACATTCTCGTAACCCAATTGGCGAGTGAGCGAAACGCGCGTTCCTAGACTAAGAGCCTGTAAGTTACTTATTCGAAAGGAGCGGTCCCGTGACTGCACTTGAAACCAAGGCTGATGCTGAGGCCCTTATCAACAAGGAAGGCATCGAGTATGTCTCCGTTCGCTTCACTGATCTGATCGGTGTTCAGCAGCACTTCACCGTGCCGGCAAGCGAATTCCTGAAGGACGCCTTCACCGACGGCATGCCGTTCGATGGTTCCTCCGTGGAAGGCTTCCAGGCCATCAACGAGTCCGATATGAAGTTGGTGCCGGACGTTTCCACCGCATTCGTCGATCCGTTCCGTAAGCACAAGACCCTCGACGTGGCCTTCTCCATCGTCGACCCGCTGACCGACGAGCCGTACTCCCGTGATCCGCGTCAGGTTGCAGGCAAGGCCGAGGCTTACCTGAAGTCCACCGGCATCGCCGACACCGCTTCCTTCGCTCCGGAAGCCGAGTTCTTCATCTTCGACAAGGTGCGCTTCGAGAACAGCATGCAGCGCTCCTTCTACGAGGTTGACTCCATCGAAGCTCCGTGGAACTCCGGCGTCGACACCGAAGACGACGGCACCCCGAACATCGCATTCAAGAACCGCGTCAAGCGCGGCTACTTCCCGGTTCCGCCGATCGACCACACTCAGGATCTGCGCGACGACATGGTCGCCAACCTGCAGAAGGTCGGCCTGATCCTCGAGCGTTCCCACCACGAGGTCGCCGGCGCTGGCCAGCAGGAGATCAACTACCGCTTCAACTCCCTGCAGCACGCAGGCGATGACCTGATGAAGTACAAGTACGTCGTTCACGAGACCGCCGCTCTGGCAGGCAAGGCCGCAACCTTCATGCCGAAGCCGATCGCAGGCGACAACGGTACTGGCATGCACTGCCACCAGTCCCTGTGGAAGGATGGCAAGCCGCTGTTCTACGATGAGAAGAACTACGGTGGCCTGTCCGACCTCGCCCGCTGGTACATCGGCGGCTTGATCAAACACTCCTCCTCTGTGCTTGCTTTCACTAACCCGTCTCTGAACTCCTACCACCGTCTGGTTCCGGGCTTCGAAGCGCCGGTCAACCTGGTGTACTCCGCACGCAACCGTTCCGCGGCCATCCGTATTCCGCTGGCCGGCACCTCCCCGGCTGCAAAGCGCATCGAGTTCCGCGCTCCGGATCCGTCCTGCAACCCGTTCCTCGCCTTCTCCGCACAGCTGATGGCAGGCCTAGACGGCATCCTGAACCACATCGAACCGCCGGAGCCGGTCGACAAGGATCTGTACGAGCTGCCGCCGGAAGAGCACGCAGGCATCAAGCAGGTTCCGAGCTCCTTGGCCGAGGCCATGGACGCCCTTGAGGAAGATCACGACTTCCTCACCGCAGGCGACGTCTTCACCGATGACCTGATCGAAACCTGGATCGGCATCAAGCGTGGCGAAATCGACCAGGCTCGTCTGGCTCCGACCCCGCTGGAGTACGAGCTGTACTTCCACATCTGAGGCCTATACCCAGTTTCCCTTGAAATCAAGCTGTTTTGGACTCCAAGGGTAATCAGAAGGTAGCCAGATTGGTTATAAGGAGAGTCTCCCCAAATTGGGGAGACTCTCCTTATTCCTACAGAATTTCTTCCATCCGGGACGGCAAAGACCTTACGGACCGGTCTTCTGACTCCTCGCCTCCATGAACGCATCAGACGCATCCAATAAATAACCGTTGATATGAGCCGGACGTGCTTCCACAGGTTCACCGTTAATGTCGTCGTATTCATACAACGCAGGAGCGTTTGTGCCTCTGTCGAATCCGACAATGACGACATGCACGTTCGCATTGTCCGTAGTCTGAGCGTCCCAGCAGAACGTACGGTGAGCGAACCGGATACGCCACCCTCGTTCGATCACATGCTTGAATAGCGGGGCGACTTGCTGGCTTTGTGTGATGCTATTCGGGGATACGAACGCGAATTGCGCGGAGGGATTCCCGTCAAGGAAATCAATAGCTTTAAAATACCATCCAGCCACATAATCCAGCGAGCCTCCGGCCTTGCCGCACACCAGTTCCATATCATCCTTGATCTGCTGCGTGTGCTGCTGATGGCCGATGAATGGCGGGTTGCCCATCACATACGAGCATTCATCACCGGTCAGCAGAAGACTGACGAGGTCATAGCCATAGTCACTCGCGAACGCTCTCGCCACCTTGGCGTCGCGGCATCTTCGAGGATGCCTTCAAGCGCCTCACGAGTCCCCAACGTCCTTCTCTGCATGAATGAACCTCCTTGTATGGCTGGAAGTTATCGTCACAGATGATTTCGTAACCACTTACCTCTGTTCAAGCGCCGCGTTGACCTGCGCCTTGAGTGCAGGCAAGGTCTCGGCCTCGAACCAAGGATTCCTGCTCATCCATAGCTGGTTGCGCGGCGACGGATGCACCAAAGGGAAGAATCCCCGGCCGATATAGGCATCATAATCGCGCACCACGGTTGTAAGGCTGTCCGAATTCTTGAGATGCAGGTACCTGCGGACGGCATATGCGCCCACAAGCACAGTGAGCCGAACATTGGGCATGAGCGCCAAGAGTGCAGGATGCCACTGCTCGGCGAATCCCTTGCGCGGCGGTAGATCGCCCGACCTGCCATGTCCCGGAAAATAAAAGTCCATGGGGAGAAGCGCCACCCGCTCAGGATCATAAAACGTCTCGCGAGAAACACCCAGCCAATCGCGCAGACGCTCTCCTGACTTGTCGTTCCAGGGGATGCGCGTCTCTTCCGCCACCGCGCCTGGTGCCTGCCCGATGACCACGATGCGAGCGCCAGCCCCGACGGAGTAGAGCGGATCGATGCCGCGCTTGGTGTAGTCTGCATTCGCCCCATCAGCCTTTATGGCATTAAAAATCGCAAGGAAATCCTTGTCCATGTCGAAACCATCTCCTTGGCGACATGCGCCGTTCATGCATATTGATTACTCGTTTCCCACAAATATACCTTGCCTTTGCTCTGCAGGGTATATCGTAGGAAATCATCCTCATGTAGTAATTCCCGCATAGCCGCTTATCGTCTTTCAAGTTTTTTATTGCCAATGTGCATCACAAAGCGCTACGCCTAACTGGATTAAATAAATACTCAGGTTTCAACCGTCCTGCAAGCGTAGCGTTACCGCGAACCACTCTCTATAAGCACCCATGGCGCCCATCGTAGATAACAAGCCGAAAGAAGGAGAACGCGGTCCGGACGACCTGTTTCAAGCCTCTAAAGGAGCAATCCTTTCGGGGCTTTTCTATTGTCCGAAAGGAGGCGGCACGCATGCCGAGAAAACCAAGACGCCCCTGCCGCCACCCCGGCTGCCCGAACCTTTGCGAGGACGGCGAGCAATACTGTGAGAAGCATCGCAAGGAAGCGGAGCGGCAGTACAGGCATTTCACGCGCGGTTACTCCGCGGGCAAGCGCTATGGCAGGCAGTGGAAGAAGATCCGCGACCGATAGAAGAACATTGGCATAGTCCTCAAAGTGAAATCCCCTTATGAGGTCAGACACATCTGGCAGCGGGACACCATAGGACGCCGCCACATACGTTAGATATTCCCGGAATGTGAAATACTGAAATGACTGATCTTCCGCTGCCCCTAAATCCAGTGCAAATCAGAAAGTAAGGGGTGATCTGCGGTGTACCAGACGCTTAAATGGTTCAAGGAAAGAAGTGCCTTGCTGTCCATTCTGCATTACCTCCGATTGTTTTTGTCTTTCTTCCAGAGCGAATAGGCGGAGAACAGGAGCACGCCGCCGAGGAAAATGTACAGCAGGACAAACGGGATGTTCATGGTAACGAAACTGTAAATCATGCAGACAATAAAAACGCAAATCCATTCTTCGCGTGGCCGACGGATACGGGTTCCATCCGATCAGCAGGTTCGGCAAACAAAGCATCCCGGAGTTGACCGGATGCGCTGCGGGGCATGTGGGTGCATGTTGGTTGTGATGGGCCGGTTGGAGGATATTCCGGCCGATTATGAGGGTCGTTTGGGCGTCCCCGTTTTCTTGAAAAACCTGTCGAATAAAAACGACCTTACTGAGCCGCCTATGCCTTGTGCATGGCGATAATATGCTCTATCTCGGCAAGATCCGAAGCGAAATAGATACCATGCTGGCGTTCCCCTGTGGAGAAGCCATCGTCGATCATGCGCTGCAGCAACGCCTTCATATCATCGTAGAAACCGTTGAGATTATAGAAAATGCAAGGCTGTGCCAACTGGTCAAGACAGACTTTGGACACGACCTCGCTGATCTCCTCCAACGTTCCCGTGCCCCCGGGGAACGCAATGAACACGTCGCCAAGCTCGATCATGCGCGTGCGTCGTTCGGTGATGTTCGGCACGATGGTGAGCTGGGTCAGATTCTTATGCGCGACACCCTTGTCCACGAACATCTGCGCTTCGATGCCGGTCACCTCGCCGCCATGCTCAAGCACAGTGTCGGCGATGACTGCCATCAGCCCCTCGTTGGAACCGCCATACACCAAACGGTGCCCGTTCTCGGCAATCCATATGGCCAGCTCCGCCACGGCCTGCTTGTATGCGGGGTTGTTGCCTTCGTGAGCTCCTAAATACACCGTGACGTTCATGTTTGTACCTCCAACATTCATGGGATGATGTCGCGCGCCCAACCGTAATCAGACAATAAGTCAGATAATCAGTGTAACGAACCGATGTTCGCAAACCAATCGAAAGCGGTGAGACACACTCGCAAGCTGTGCATATCTTTCATGGATGTGCAAAAGCCCCATACTCGGCCTGCCAAATTCATGATATGCCGAATACGGGGCGAAATAAGGGGAGCGAAGCGTCCAACGACACCCTGCATATCGCGACCGAACTGCGCCGCAACCTTGACTTTGTCCGCACCGATCTCGGTAAGTACGCCGATCTCATACTTACGTTCACGTACGTTCAGCAATGTGATGACCACCAGCACCACAATGAGCAGCGTCAACGCGAACTTCGACAGGTTGTTGAGCGTACCAGGTTGGGTTCGCGATTCTCCACTTTTCTGAATCAAAAACACGACATGAACGGGGCATACGTTGCGGCAATGGTGTTAGGCTAACGCGTATGCCTATAAAATCCGAAGTCATTGCGAACACCAAGTCGGAGCGCGTCCACCGCGTGTCCGAACTTGCCGATCGAAAAGGGCGGAAACGGTCCGGCCATTTCATGGTGGAAGGCCCGCAGTCGGTGCGTGAGCTGCTGACATACCATCCTGGGATTGTCGAGGACCTTTACGTTGAGGTTGAGTCAGCACAGCCCGATGCCTCGTTTGCGACACCTGTCGTCGCGCAGATGGCGGGCAAGGCCATGCAATCCGGCGTGTATGTGCACAAGGTCACTCATGCGGTGATGCACCGTATGAGCGCCGACGCGCAAGGCGCGCTTGCCGTCGCAGACATGCAGGCTTTCCTTGATTCATCCGCTGTTCCAGACGATTTCGACGGACATGCGATGGTCGCCGCGTTTTGGCAGGTCCGCGATCCCGGTAACGCTGGAACCGTGATCCGTTCCGCCGATGCGGCCGGCTGCTCCGCCGTGGTATTGGTCGACGACTGCGTGGACGTGTTCAATCCGAAAGTGATCCGCTCCACTGCGGGATCACTGTTCCACCTTCCGATTCTGGCCATGGGAACAGACGACTTCTTTGCATGGTGCGATACTCACGAGCTGGCAGTGTATGCGGCTGATGTATATGGCACGGATTCCCGACAGCCGGAATCCCTGACGGATGTAATCGCCGCGCCGGAAACGCTTGCCGGAGCCAAAGCGGTGTTGTTTGGCAATGAGGCGCGTGGATTGACCAAGGAAGTTTTGGAACGAACCGATAGGATCGTGTCCATACCGCTCTATGGCAAAGCGGAATCCTTGAACCTCGGCACCAGTTCGGCGGTAATGCTGCTGAGCTTGGCTATGTCGAGTCATGTTGAAAGAATGTAAAGTCGGAAAACGTTGAAATTGCGCGTTTTTCGCGTAAAACAAACGGGGAATGAGAAAGGTATCTCGTGGCAGAAGGTGCGGTATTCGACGCCCAAGCGGTAACCGATGCGGTTGCCGAGGGCATCGCGAAAATCGAAAACGCCTCCAGCATGGAGGAATTGAAAGCCATCAAGACGCAGTACGCCGGAGCGGAATCCGCGATGACGCAGGCCAGCAAGGCCATCGGCGCGTTGCCGAAGGACCAGAAGAAAGACGCCGGCAAGATTATGGGCAAGCTGCGCGCCGATTTCGGTCGTGCGTATGGCACCAAGGAACAGCAGGTCAAAGCCGAGGAAGAGGCCCGTGCGCTTGCCGCCGAAACCGTGGATATGACCCTTCCGGTCAACCGCAAGCCGCTTGGCGCACGCCACCCGTTGCCGAAGCTGATGGAGGATGTCGAAGACTTCTTCATCTCCATGGGCTGGCAGATTTCCGACGGTCCTGAAGTGGAAACCGAATGGTACGACTTCGACGCGCTGAACTTCGGTCCCGATCATCCGGCACGTCAGATGCAGGATACCTTCTATGTCAAGGGCAATCAGGCCAAGGATGCCGCAGGCTTCGTCGGATCCAACATGGTGCTGCGCACCCAGACCTCCTCCGATCAGGTGCGTGGTCTGCTCACCCGTGGCGTGCCGCTGTACATCGCATGCCCAGGCCGTGTGTTCCGCACCGATGAGCTCGACGCCACCCATACGCCGGTGTTCCACCAGGTGGAGGCTCTTGCGGTCGACAAGCATCTGACCATGGCCGATCTGAAGGGCGTGCTCGATAAGCTTGCCGTGGCCATGTTCGGTCCGGAAGCCAAGACCCGTCTGCGCCCGAGCTATTTCCCGTTCACCGAGCCGAGCGCCGAACTCGACCTGTGGTTCCCCGATAAGAAGGGTGGCGCAGGCTGGCTTGAATGGGGCGGCTGCGGCATGGTCAACCCGAACGTGCTGAAGTCCGCAGGCCTCGATCCCGAGGTCTACACCGGCTTCGCCTTCGGCGTCGGCGTGGAGCGTACCCTGCTGCTGCGCCATGACATCAACGACATGCACGACCTGGTCGAAGGCGACGTGCGATTCAGCGAACAGTTTGTGATGGGGGAGTGATTGACCCATGCCAATGGTTGACATTGATTGGCTCAAGGACCATGTCGAGGTTCCGGAAGGCCTTACATACGAACAGCTTGCCAAAGATCTGGTGAAGGTCGGTCTCGAAGAGGAAGAGATCCACACCTCCCAGCTGGTCGGTCCGATCGTCGTCGGCTATGTGGTCGATGCCACTCCGGAACCGCAGAAGAACGGCAAGATCATTAACTGGTGCCATGTTGACGTCGGCGACGAATACAACGAGACCGATGAGAACGGCAACAAGGTGCCGCGCGGCATCATCTGCGGCGCGCCGAACATGGCTGCCGGCGAAAAGGTCGTTGTGACGCTTCCTGGCGCTGTGCTGCCGGGCGATTTCAAGATCGAACCACGCAAGACCTACGGCCATATTTCCAACGGCATGTGCGCTTCCGAACGTGAGCTTGGATTGGGTGATAACCATGACGGCATCATCCTGCTGCGCAAGTACGGCTTCACCCCGGAAGAGTATGAGAAGCTCCAGCCGGGCGACGACGCAATGCACCTGCTGCACTTGGATGAGCCGCTGCTGGAGATCAACATCACTCCGGATCGCGGCTACGCGTTCTCATACCGTGGCGTGTCTCGCGAATACCATCATTCCACTGGTGCGGCCTACACCGATCCGGCTGTCGCTCTGAACGAGAAGGCGCCGATTACCAAGGGCCTGCCGGAAGGCACCAAGACCGACATCGAAGTGATCGTCGACGACAATAATCCGATTCACGGTGTGGTTGGATGCGATCGCTATTACGCTCGCGCGGTCAAGGGATTCGATCCGGCCAGCCATACACCGAACTGGATGCGTCGGCGCCTGGCCCGCGCTGGCATGCGTTCCATCTCCTTGGCCGTGGATGTCACCAACTATGTGATGCTCGACTTGGGACAGCCGATGCATGCCTACGATCTGGACAAGATCGAAGGGCCGATCGTGGTGCGTCGCGCCAACGAAGGTGAGAAGCTCACCACGTTGGACGGCAAGGATCACGATTTGAATGTCGAAGATCTGCTGATCACCGATTCCCCGAACGGCGAACGCGGCTCCCGTGTGCTTGGTATCGCAGGTGTGATGGGCGGCATGTATGGCGAGGTCACTGCTGATACCAAGAACATCCTGCTGGAATCCGCGCACTTCGATCAGGTGTCGATCGCGCGTTCCGCACGCCGTCACAAGATTCCGTCCGAAGCCTCCCGTCGTTTCGAACGCGGTGTGGACGACCAGCTGCAGCCGGCAGCCGCCCAAATGGCCGCCGAACTGATGGTTAAGTACGGCAATGGCGAGCCGAGCGAGCACCCGACCGACTTCAACACCGTCTCCAACCGCCGTCCGATCTTGTTCAAAGCTTCGGAAGTGGCTCGTGTGGCCGGACTTGACACGGATGTGAATACCATCAGCGACATTCTTACCGATATCGGTTGCTCCGTCGCCGGAGGTGGCAATGGCGAGTTTTCCGTGGTGCCCCCCAGTTGGCGCCCCGATTTGAACGAGCCGTGCGATTTGGTTGAGGAAGTGGCGCGTCTTGTCGGATATGACGAGATTCCCGTCACCGTGCCGCCGGCACCGGTCGAAGGCAGGGTCGGTCTGACTGCCGAGCAGCTGCGTAAGCGCCAGGTTGCCGATGAACTTGCCGAATACGGTATGGTGGAAACGTTGAGCTATCCATTCGTCGGCGATGAGGATTACAAGAACCTCGCGCTGGACGCCGCTGAGACGAAGAACGTCAGCGTGGAGATTGCCAACCCGCTCGCCGGTGATCGTCCGTTCCTGCGTCGCGATATTATTCCAACGCTGGCACAGACCGTTCAGCGCAATCTGCGTCGCGGCGTGGAGAATGTGTCGCTGTATGAGATCGGCCACGTGTATCTGTGGGATCCGAACGCCCCTGCGATTCCAGCGTTGCCGGGTGCCGTCAAGCCGACGGACGAGCAGCTTGCCGCGCTTGATGCCGGTCTTCCGGACCAGCCGATGCATGTTGCTGGTATTCTGACCGGCAACGCCGTTGACTCCGGTTGGCTGGGCGAGCGCCGCGCAGTGGATTGGTCTGACGCCGTCGAGGCGGTGCAGCGCATCTCCGACCGTATTGGTGCAGCTCTCACGCTGGATCAGCCGAAGGCTGAAGATGTGCCGGCACAATGGCACCCGGGCCGTGCGGCCCGCGTGATGGCCGGTGACGTATTCGTCGGCATGGTCGGCGAGCTTCACCCGCACATCAACGAGGCGTTGGGCTTCTCGGCCCATTCCGCGGCCTTTGAGTTGGATTTGACCGCGCTGTTCGCCACGTTGAGCGGCAAGCCGGTGCAGGCCAAACCGATCTCCACCTTCCCGCCGGTCAAGCAGGACTTGGCTTTCACGGTGTCCACCGACGTTACGGCCGCTGAACTCAAGCAGGTCATCGTCGAAGCCGCCGGAGACAGTCTTGAAAGTATTGAGCTGTTCGATGTGTACACCGGCGATCAGCTGGGCGAAGGCGAAAAGTCCTTGGCCTACGCGGTCACATTCCGCGCTCCGGATAAGACTCTCGCTTCCGAAGACAGCGAAGCCATCCGCAAGCGTATTGTGGATGAAGCGTCCAAACTGGGTGCGCAGCTGCGTGCCTGATCCCAACCTTCCCAAGAACAGAGGATGATTATGAACGAACCGGAACAGTATCAGCCGAACAACACCGACGAACGTCAGGAGACGGCTGATGCTGCTCCGGTTTCGCCATCTTCTGACGCCGCTGCGCCTTCACAGCCGGAATATGGTCAAATTAGCCAACCCGAATATGGCGCGATGAGCAGCCAGCTGCCGGTCGGCTACGATCCATACGTATATGGCGCGCCTGAACCTGAACCGCAACCCACGGATGCCGCTCAGCAGCAGAATACGCAATACCAAACGGGGCAATACCCTTCAAATGGGCAACAGCCGATGCCTTCGTACAGTGCGAATGGACAACAGAATCCATACGGTGCCAATCCGTATGGGCCAAATCCGTATGATCCGAGCCGATATCCGCAACGGGGCAATATGCCTTATCTGCCGAATCTGGATCTCAACGATCCCCGGCAGAATCCCGCATACGGCCATTGGGATGCCTATGCGATCATGTCTCTCGTGTTTGCCGTGCTGATGCCGGTGCCGGTCCTTCCTGCGTTGGTCGGCGCGATCTCGATGTGGCGTACCAAGAAGCTCCATATGAAAGGGCATGGTCTTGCCCTTGCCGCGGTGATCATCAACGTGCTGTACACCTTGGCTGTGATTTGGCTGGCGATGCATGGACTTTCCGTCGCTGACCTGTATAACGAGGCGTTGCAAAATATGTTTGGCGGTGCAGGATCAGGGCAAGGAGACGAGTCGATCACCGCCTGATTTAGTGTGTTTTCCAGTCTTTTAATAATCGTCATTGTCACGCAGTGACCACTATGCGACACGAAATGAATGCATAATTATGCAATGTAGTGCATAAAGTGTATGCTGAATGTGTTTTCAGTGAGTCAATGAAAAGAGACGAGACATGGCCAAATACACAGTAGCTGTGGCCGGTGCGACCGGATATGCAGGAGGCGAGGCCCTCCGTATCCTTGCGGCCCATCCATATTTCGAAGTGACGTGCGTGGCCGGGCATTCATCCGTTGGTGACAAGCTTGGTAAGCATATGCCGCATATTCCGCAACTTGCCGACCTTGTGGTGGAAGACACCACTCCGGAAGTGCTTAATGGGCATGACGTCATTATTCTTGCCCTGCCTCATGGGGCATCCGGCGCATTGGCCTCGCAGCTTGATCCGAATGCCGTGGTGGTGGACTTGGGGGCCGACCATAGGCTTGAGGAAAAAACCGCATGGGATGAGTTCTACGGCGGCGACTTCTATGGGCACTGGACTTACGGCATGCCTGAGCTCATTACAGGCGTTGCGGCGGAAGACTCCTACATCAGGCAGCGCGAATCTCTTGCCGGAACCAAACGCATCGCGGGACCGGGATGCAATGTGACCGCTACCACGCTAGCGCTCCAGCCAGGTGTGGCCCAAGGACTTGTCGAACCGGCCGACATTGTGGCTGACTTGGTGGTCGGCTATTCCGGAGCCGGCAAGAACCTGAAGCGTACCAACCTGCTGGCCGCAGAGGCCTTCGGATCCGCATTGCCGTATTCAGTGGGAGGCACGCATCGCCATATTCCAGAGATTTTGCAGAATCTCGCCCATGCGGCAGGCAAGAACGCTTCCGATGCAAGTGAATTCACGTTGGGATTCACTCCGATTCTCGCTCCGATGGCTCGAGGCATTCTCGCCACGGTCTCCGCTAAACTCACCGACAAGGCTTTGACGATGACGGACGAGCAGATCAGGCAGGTTTGGCTTGACGCTTACAAGGACCAGGATTTCATGGTGGTTCTTCCGGAAGGCGTGATGCCGGCCACCGGAAACATCATCGGATCGAATGCCGCCCATATACAAGTGGTGGTTGATCATAAGGCCGGACGTCTGCTGGCGTTCGCGGCCATCGATAATCTTAACCGCGGCACGGCAGGACAGGCTGTGCAGTCACTGAATGTGGCGCTGGGACTTCCTGAAGATGCAGGATTGACGAAGATTGGAGTGGCACCGTGAGTGTAACATTTGCGCAAGGTTTTTCCGCGGCCGGCGTGGAAGCCGGTATTTCCGCAGTCGAAGGCAAGAAGGATCTGGCTCTTGTAGTCAATAACGGTCCGCTGGATGCGGCTGCCGGAGTGTTCACTTCGAACCGTTTCTGCGCGGCTCCCGTGCAGTGGACACGCAAGATTGTGGCCGACGGTCATGTGAAAGCCGTCATCCTTAATTCCGGAGGCGCAAACGCATGCACTGGCCAGCCGGGATATGAGCAGTCCAAGGCCACGGCCCAAAAGGTCGCGGCGCTTGTAGGTGCCAAAGACAGTGATGTCGCGGTCTGCTCCACGGGTCTGATCGGTGAGCTTCTGCCTCTTGACCATGTACTTTCTGGCGCAGACAAAGCGTTCGCGGCCCTTGCCGATACCGCTCAGGCCGGTGCGGATGCGTCCCATGCCATCATGACCACCGACACCAAGCCGAAAACCATTGAACTTGAAGGGTCCGATGGATTCCGTGTCGGCGGCATGGTCAAAGGGTCAGGCATGATCGCACCTCAGCTAGCCACCATGCTATGCGTCATCACCACGGATGCCGTGGTGAGCGCCGGCCAGTTGCAGGCAGCTCTGAACACTGGAGTGGAAATGTCATTCAACCGCATTGACGTTGACGGTTGCATGTCCACTAACGACACCGTGCTTTTGCTTGCATCTGGAGCATCCGGTATCGAACCGGATCCCGACGAGTTCAACGAACTTGTGGCGCAAGTGACTGCCTCCTTGGCGCGTCAGATTGTTGGAGATGGTGAGGGCGCGAGCCATGACATCCGTGTCAAGGTGACTGGTGCCACCACGGAAGATGCGGCGCTTGCTTGCGGTCGTGCGGTAGCGTCATCCAATTTGCTGAAATGCGCCATTTCCGGCAATGACCCGAATTGGGGACGTATTGTCAGCTCGTTGGGCACTGTGCCATCGGAAGTCGCGCCATACGATTCCAATAAAGTCACGGTTGATGTCAATGGCGTGCGTATCTGTGAAAACGGCGGTGCCGGACGCGATCGATCCGAAGTCGATATGACTCCGCGCGAGGTACACATCGACATCGATTTGCATGCGGGAAATGCGGAAGCAACCGTCTGGACCGACGATTTGACCCACGAATACGTACACATTAATGCAGATTACGAAAGCTGATTGAACGGTAATGACCAAGGAACTCAAAGGACCTGGATTCCATTTTGACGTGCATACCGATTTGCGCGCCGACCAAAAGGCGGAAGTGCTAATCGAGGCACTACCATGGCTTGAGGAATTCGCCGGACAGCGCATCGTCATCAAATATGGCGGCAATGCGATGATCGACGATCATCTCAAGGCCTGTTTCGCTGAAGATATGGTGTTTCTGCGACAGGTCGGCTTGCATCCGGTTGTGGTGCATGGCGGAGGTCCGCAGATTTCTCACATGCTTAAAGCTTTGGGCATTAAGTCGGAGTTCAAGGGAGGCCTGAGGGTCACCACGCCGGAGGCCATGGAAGTGGTGCGTATGGTTTTGACGGGCAAGGTTTCCCGTGAACTTGTCGGATTGATCAATGCCCATGGTCCGTTCGCGGTCGGTCTTTCCGGTGAGGATGGTGCGCTCTTTTCCGCCATGCAGCGCAAGCCGATCATCAATGGTTCTCCAACCGATATCGGTTTGGTTGGCGACGTGGTGAGCGTCGACGCATCCGCGGTTGAGGACCTGATCAATGCCGGGCGCATCCCTGTCGTGTCCTCGGTGGCTCCAAATGAGGATGATGCTACCGAAGTGTTGAATGTGAATGCCGATTCCGCGGCTGCGGCGCTTGCGGCCGCTCTTGGCGCCAGCAAGCTGGTCGTGTTGACTGATGTGGATGGCCTGTACGCCGATTGGCCGGACAGGGACTCTCTGATCGGACGTATCGGCGTGGAGAACCTACGCGATATGCTGCCGGATTTGGAAAGCGGCATGCGTCCCAAGATGGAGGCCTGTGTCAGGGCCATCGACGGAGGCGTGCCGCGCGCCCACATCATCGACGGACGCAAGCCGCATTCCATCCTGAATGAGATTTTCACCACAGACGGCATTGGAACCATGGTCGTTCCCGAAGACGGTATTGAAATGAGGAGCTCGTATGGCAACTGAACAGTTGGAAAACCTCGGTAGTGAGGACGCCAAGTGGCTGGGGGAGTACTCCCAGGTGCACATGAACGTGTTCGGCACGCCTCTGCGCGTTATGGATTATGGCAAAGGCGCGCATATCTGGGACGTCGATGGCAATGAATACCTCGACTTCCTTGCGGGCATCGCAGTGAACGCGCTCGGCTACGCCCATCCGAAATGGGTGAAGGCCATCAGCGAGCAGGCCGCCAAAGCCGCCCATGTGAGCAACTACTTTGCCACGGAGCCGCAGATCAAACTGGCGTCGAAGCTCATTGAGCTTGCAGGCGCTCCCGAGGGATCTCATGTGTATTTCGGCAACTCCGGAGCGGAAGGTAACGAGGCGGCATTGAAACTCGCCAAACTGTATGGCCGCACCTTACCGGGCGCATCGCCTGCCATTGTCGGAAAGCCGGCACGTATCATCGCCATGACCCACGGTTTCCATGGGCGTACCATGGGCGCGCTGTCCGCAACGTGGAAGCCCGCTATCCGAGAAGCGTTCGAGCCGCTGGTTCCCAATATCGAATTTGTCGAAGCTAGTGACGATGCCGCATTGCATGACGCTTTTGCCGAAACCGGTCCCGGCAAATATGGCAAGGGTCCTGTCGCCGCCGTCATCATGGAGCTGATTCAAGGTGAGGCCGGCGTGCGCCCGCTTGGTGCCGACTACGTGAAGAAAGCCCGTCAGATGTGCGACGACAACAATGCGTTGCTCATCATCGATGAGGTCCAGACAGGCATCGGGCGCACTGGATCCTGGTTCGCATTCCAGCGTGAGGATCTTGCGGGCGGAGTGGTTCCGGATGTCGTAACCTTCGCCAAGGGCGTTGCAGGCGGTTTCCCGATGGGTGGCATGATCTCTTTCGGCGCCAAGCTTTCCGCGCTGTTCACCCCAGGATCCCACGGCTCCACCTTTGCGGGCAATCCTCTCGGAGCGGCCGCTGCAATGGCCACGTTGGAAACCATTGAGGAAGACGGCCTTGTGGCCAACGCCGAGGCGCGTGGCCAGCAATTGCGTGACGGCATCATGGCTTGCGGTAATCCGCTCTTCGTCTCCGTGCGTGGACGTGGCTTGCTCGATGCGGTCGAACTTGCCCATCCATGCGCGCATGCGGCGATGAATTGGGTGTTGGAGCACGGTCTGATCGTCAACGCGGTGGCGCCGAATGCGCTTCGTCTTGTCCCTCCGTTGGTGGTGACCGAACAGGATATTGATCAGGCCATCTCCATCCTCGCGAAGATCCCCACGGATCTTCCCAACGACTGAACATAGCCGTCAATCACAACGAACCGGAAATCTTTTGAAAGGAGCCAGCAATGGCAACTCCTGAATTGCGCCACATGTTGCGCGATGACGATCTCAACCATGAAGAGCAGAAGCAGGTTCTCGAACTTGCCATCAAATTTCATAACAACCGTTTCTACCATCAGCCGTTCGCCGGACCGCAGGGCATCGCGGTGATCTTCGACAAGCCGAGCACCCGAACCCGTTCCAGCTTCTCCATTGGCGTTGCCGAACTGGGCGGCTATCCGCTGGTCATCGACAAGTCCGGATCCCAGCTGGGCCGTGGCGAACCGGTGGCAGACACCGCACGTGTACTTGACCGCATGGCCTATGGTGTGGTGTGGCGCACCTTCGGCCAGGATCGTGTGGAGGAAATGGCGAAGTATTCCACCCATCCGGTGGTGAACGCTTTGACCGATGAATTCCACCCTTGCCAGATTCTTGCCGACTTCCAGACCATTGCTGAGCATCGTGGGGGCGTCGATAATCTGAAGAACCAAACCATCGCCTACCTCGGTGACGCGGCCAACAACATGTCAAACTCCTACCTTCTCGGCGGTGCCGTGGCCGGCATGAACGTACGCGTTGCAGGCCCGAACGGCTATCTGCCGGATCCGCAGATCGTTGCCGATGCCGAAGCCATCGCATCCGAAACCGGCGGGTCCGTGCTGGTGACCACGGACCCGAAGGAAGCGGTCGCCGGCGCTGATTGCGTGTTCACCGACACGTGGGTTTCCATGGGCGAAGAAGCGGAATACTCCATCCGTTCCAAGCCGTTCTGGGATTATCAGGTGAATGCCGATCTCATGTCTTACGCCAAGGAAGATGCCATCTTCCAGCATTGCCTGCCTGCATACCGTGGCAAGGAGGTCACCTCCGAAGTCATCGACGGACCACAGTCCGTGGTTTGGGATGAGGCCGGTAACCGTCTGCATGCGCAGAAGGCGCTGCTGACTTGGCTTGCCGGCAAGGCCCGCGGCGATGAAAGCCTGCTGGCCTGATGACGGACCAAACGCCTGCGCTGCAACGCCCCGCCACACGGGCCGCTCGATTGAGCGCCATCGAGCAGGCGCTGCTGACGCGCATCGTCACCTCGCAATCGCAATTGTCGCAGATTCTCGCAAATCAGGGCATCGAAGTGACCCAGGCCACCTTGAGCCGCGATCTCGACGAGATCCATGCCACCAAAACCCGTTTGGCTGACGGAACCGTGGCCTATGCGCTGGGCAAACAGCCGGAAGAAGCCGCATCGGCCAATCCTGATGCAAAAACGGAACAGCAGATGAACCGTGTGCTTTCCGGATTAGTCACTTCGGTCGCTGCGGCCAGGAATCTGGTGGTGGTCCACACGCCGTCTGGCGCGGCTCAGTATGTGGCAAGTGTGGTTGACAAGCAGCCCATCGATGGAGTGCTCGGCACCATTGCCGGGGACGATACCGTCATGGTGATCTGCGCCGATGACGATTATGCGAAACAGCGTGCGCAATGGCTGTTGGACGTTGTGTCCAAAGGCTGAATAGCCATATAGTGGACACGACGCACCGTATATGCATAAATATACAGAGCATTGCATATACTGATGAATAACGTTTGATGTTAGAAAGGGAAACCATGAGCGATCAAAATCGTCTCGTTCTGGCGTACTCCGGTGGTCTGGATACCTCCGTCGCCATTTCATATCTGAAGGAACGCACCGGCAAGGATGTCGTGGCCGTATCCCTCGACGTCGGTCAGGGTGGCGAAAGCCTCGAAACTATCAAGCAGCGCGCGCTTGCCTGCGGTGCCGTTGAAGCGTATGTGGTAGACGCCCGCGACGAGTTCGCCAATGAGTACTGCATGAAGGCGCTGAAGGCCAACGCCCTATATGAGGGTGTGTATCCGCTGGTTTCCGCCATTTCCCGCCCGCTCATCTCCAAGCATCTTGTGCGCGCCGCCCACCAGTTCGGCGCCGACACCATCTCCCATGGCTGCACCGGCAAGGGCAACGACCAGGTCCGTTTCGAGGTGTCCATCTCCTCCATCGACCCGACGCTGAAGGCCATCAGCCCGATCCGTGACCTGTCGCTGACGCGCGACGTCGAGATTGCATTCGCTAAGGAGCACAAGCTTCCGATCGTGCAGACCGAGAAGAGCCCGTTCTCCATCGATCAGAACGTGTGGGGCCGCGCCATCGAAACCGGATTCCTTGAGGATCCGTGGAACGGCCCGACCAAGGACTGCTACTCTTACACCGACGATCCGGCATTCCCGCCGGTCGAAGATGAGGTCGTCATCGAATTCAAGCAGGGCATCCCTGTCAAGATCGACGGTCACGACGTTACTCCGCTGCAGGCCATCGAAGAGATGAACCGTCGCGCAGGCGCACAGGGCATCGGACGTATCGATCTGATCGAGGACCGTCTGGTCGGCATCAAGTCCCGCGAGCTGTACGAGGCTCCGGGCGCTATCGCACTGATCACCGCCCACCAGGAACTCGAAAACTGCTGCCTCGAACGCGAGCAGCATCGCATCAAGCGCGATATCGACAAGCGCTGGGCCGAACTCGTCTACGATGCGCAGTGGTTCTCCCCGGCAACGCAGTCCCTGAACGCCTTCATCGAAGATACCCAGAAGTATGTTTCCGGCGAAATCCGCATGATTCTGCATGGTGGCCGCGCCGTCGTGACCGGTCGTCGTTCCGACACCTCGCTGTATGACTACAATCTGGCCACCTACGATTCCGGCGACAGCTTCGATCAGAAGTCGTCCAACGGCTTCATCGACATCTACGGTCTGCCGAGCCGTGTGGCCGCAGCCCGTGACGTCAAGTTCGGCAATGGAATCGAGGTTCCGGAAAACAGCGTCGAGTAAGCGGGTTTTTACACCAAATCGTCTCGATAATGGGGGAGAGTGTACCGTTAGGACCATCCTGACTGGTATTCTCTCCCTCAGCCATATCTGCAAGGAGAATGAAGTAACAATGACCGAGAGCACAACCAATGGTGAACACCTCGCCCTGTGGGGCGGCCGTTTCAAGTCCGGCCCGTCTCCGGAACTCGCGCGACTGAGCAAGTCCACCCAATTCGATTGGCGTCTTGCCGATGACGATATCGCAGGCTCACGCGCCCACGCCCGTGCGCTCGGACGTGCGGGACTGTTGACCGCTGACGAGCTGCAGCGTATGGAAGATGCTCTCGACGAGCTGCAGCGTCGTGTGGATTCCGGTGCGTTTGCTCCAATCGAAGACGATGAGGACGAAGCCACCGCATTGGAACGTGGACTGCTGCAGATTGCCGGAGACGAACTTGGAGGCAAGCTCCGCGCCGGCCGTTCCCGCAACGACCAGATCGCTGCACTGATTCGCATGTGGCTCCGTCGCCACAGCCGCGTCATCGCCAAAATGTTGCTCGGCCTCGCCGCGACACTGACCGAACAGGCCGAAAAGGCTGGACGCACCGTCATGCCGGGCCGCACCCACATGCAGCACGCCCAGCCGGTATTGCTCGCACACCAGCTGATGGCTCACGTGTGGCCGCTACTGCGCGATGTGGAACGTCTTGCCGATTGGGACAAGCGCATCGACGCAAGCCCGTATGGTTCCGGTGCCCTCGCCGGCAACACCCTTGGCTTGGAGCCGGTGGCCGTGGCCCGCGAACTTGGTTTCTCCAAGGTGACCGCGAACTCCATCGACGGTACCGCCAGCCGTGATCTGGTTGCCGAATTCGCATTCATTGCGGCCATGGCAGGTGTCGACATCAGTCGGCTGTCTGAAGAAATCATCATCTGGAACACCCAGGAATTCGCGTTCGTGCGCCTTGACGACGCTTATTCCACTGGATCGTCCATCATGCCGCAGAAGAAAAACCCGGATATCGCGGAACTCGCACGAGGCAAGTCCGGCCGTCTCATTGGCGATCTGGCTGGTTTGCTCACCACGCTGAAGGGCCTGCCCACCGCTTATGCGCGTGATCTTCAGGAAGACAAGGAAGCCGTATTCGATCAGGTCGACACGCTGGAAGTGCTCCTTCCCGCGTTCACCGGCATGGTCGGCACCATGGTCTTCAACAAGGAACGCCTCGAAGCAGAAGCCCCGACCGGTTTCGCCCTCGCCACCGACATCGCCGAATGGCTCGTCAAGAACGGAGTGCCGTTCCGCCATGCACATGAGCTTTCCGGCGCATGCGTGAAGATCGCCGAAGACCGCGGCCAGGAACTGTGGGACCTGACTGACGATGACTTCGTCGAGGTCTTCAAGGAATTCCTTCCGGCCGACAAGGCGCCTGAAGTGCGCGAAGTGCTGTCCACCGAAGGTTCGGTTTCCGCCCGCAATGGCAAGGGAGGTACGTCTCCGCTGCGTGTGCGCGAGCAGATCGTTTCCGCGAAAACCGCCATCGAACAGCTGCGTGCCTTCGCAAACTCCGTCAGTGATGGCCCGGCATACAAGACGCCGGAATCATTGCTTAAGTAACCACAGCAACAATACATAAACAAAGGCAAAGCGGTGCCACTGACACGAACGCAGATACAGCAGCTTGTTCGGCTTCACGGCCAGGAAATACTATGCCATGAGCATATGCAGATCGAAAGAGTCTGTTACCAGCATGGCGTGGTCACCACGTTTGCGCATTCCATTCGTGTGGCCTGTCTGACCGTATGGATTGCAGACAGGTTGCACTTATGGCATAGGGTGGATTTGCATTCGTTGATTCGCGCCGCTCTGCTGCATGATTATTTTCTATACGACTGGCATGCTCATGATGGTGGCCGGCATCGTATGCATGGTTTCACCCATGGTGGCACCGCCATGCGCAATGCCATGCGTGATTTCCATCTCAATAGAGTGGAACGTGACAGCATTGAGAACCATATGTTTCCTTTGACACCGATACCGCCTCGGTATCTTGAAGGGTATTTGGTGACTATCGCAGATAAGATCAGCGCCACACGGGAGACGTTCAGCTTTGACCGCTTCTATAAGACGAAAACCAATACGTGCATAAGTGGAAAGTGACGGCTCAAAGGCATGCTCCTGTTGGAATACCTGTTCTTATGGTTTCTGTTCTATTCATTTGCCGGATGGGTATACGAGTCGATTCTTGTGTCCGTTTCGGAACGTCGTTTGGTGAATCGTGGTTTCCTGAATGGTCCCGTCTGTCCGATCTACGGTTGTGGAGCCGTTCTTGCGATTATGCTGCTGCATGATCTGCATAATCCCTTCGCTGTTTTTCTCATCTCCTCGATTGGCGCATGCATACTTGAATACATCACGTCATGGGGCATGGAAAAGCTATTCCACGCGCGGTGGTGGGATTACAGTCATCTCCGATTCAACGTTCAAGGGCGCATTTGTTTGCTTGGAGCGGTGGTGTTCGGTCTGCTGGGTGTGCTCATCACAGATGTGATACAGCCTGAAGTGAATCGTGTCACACAGATGATTCCTTTGCCGGCGGTGCATTGGATGTGTGTGATTTTCATGGCGCTTATCGTCGCGGATACCATTATCACAGTGCTTGGCATCATCGATTTGGCCGATAATCTTGCGAAGTTCAGTGAAACCGTGCAGGCATATGCGGAGAAGGCCGGCGATTCTCTGCAATGGGGCAAGGACGTTTTCCGAGACAAATTCCGTGACAAGGTACAAGACAAGGTTCAGGACTGGTCGGACTCTTCGCAGGAGATTCTTGCCAGTATGCAGGCCACTGCCGCATCTATCCTGAACAAGCAGCAGCGTCGTATGATCAACGCATTCCCACGCCTGCGTTTCACGGATTCCATCAAATACAGCAAGATCATCGAAACTCTGCACGAAATGCTGCGTCGCAAATAATCGCGCAATAAGCAACGACATGAAATTGCCTGCCGCTCGAAAGAACGACAGGCAATTTCCATTATTGTTTGCGATATGCGATTTGCATGACAATCACGCTATGGCAGTCCATTGGATCGTTTACTGATTTCGTACGGAATGGGCGCTTCCAGCGACGTATCTGATCCCTTGTAGTCGGTGATGCCCTCGCCGATATTCGGATGCTGTGTGGAATACACTTGGTCGGCGCAATACAGCACGAGCAGCATGACAGCCACAATGCTAAGCTTTTGCGTATCGATTCGGCTGAGCAGATTGTCGAGGGCCGGAGCCAGCAAATAGACGATGGCCAATCCGCCAAGGCCGAACGTCAATAATCCTTCGGCGCAGATACGGCCGTTGACATTTAGAAAGTATCCGGTGTAATCCCACCAACGCTGGCCGTCATGCGTCATTTCCAGATACCACGACGAGAAGTATTCCAAGCATCCGCACAGCACCATGGTCGCCACGAACTCTAATACGGGCTTCTCACGCAGCTTTTTGAGCAGAATCAGAATGATCACTCCGCCAGTGCCGTAAATTGGTAACCATGGGCCATGCAAGGTTCCACGATTCACGAACATGCCTTCGGAAATGAATGCGAGGCTTACCTCCCACACCCAGCCGACGAAGCAGAACATGAAGAACATCATGACTAGATTGACCAGCGAATAGCTACGGTCAGCACTGATCGTATGTGATTCGCGGAATTTGAATGATATGGGAGCAGGTGCGAGACGCCCCGGATAGATGTTACCTTCCAAAATATCCTTGCCAATCTGCATTTGATGAAGATCCTCGCGATATTCCTCATAACGGTTCACCGCATCGGCATGCAGAATACGGATGCCGAACCATTCGGACAGGATTCCGGTGAATCCACGCGGCTTGAGGGCGGGGGAGAGTCCTTGTTCGAGCTGTGCCACGGACTGGGCGACGTCGGCATATGCGGTATGAAGCGTTTGCGGATCGGCCTTGGCATACAGGTATTCGTCGTTGAGCATCTTGGCGCCTTCAATGCCGTTGTCCTTGGCCAACGTGCGCAGATACACGTAATACTCGGCGAAAAATGCGGCGTTGTAGCCATTGGAGTAAAAGATACCGATCAGACCAAAAGTGACGAGGTTGAGCAGATACCAGCCAAGAAACGAGCAGTCCGCCACGAAGCATTCCCATTTATGCCCTTTCATCATATGTCGGGACAGGCGAATAGCGTCCAAGGCTTTGATGTTTGGATTCTCCGCAATGATATACGGCACCATACGGTAGGAATACTGTTTGATGAAGAAACCGATGATGGTAAGGCTCCAAAGGAACAGGAACACATTTTCCACGAACATGGTCCAGGCTATCCGAAGCCATGCGTGCGTGTGGATGGGGTAAAAGAAGCGCGATGCCGGCAGTTTGTCGTAGAATCGTCCTTCCAACAGCATGCGCATCATGACGACGCGATACGTTTCCTGAATGAACAGCCAGATGAAAATATAGACGGCAAAAGAAAGAATGATTGGAACCGCAATGGAGATTCCGCCGTTATGGATGACGGAATTGACGGCATCGACAATGGCAACCACCAGCGATCCTGATGCAAACGAGTTGAGCAGGGACGCGATTACGCCGCGACGGCGGCCGAACATGGCATCGGTATCGTTGTTGACGATCTGCTCTTGGTTTTGCTTGACTTTTTCACGGGCATTGTCTTCATTGCCTATGGCAAGATCCCGCAATACGCCATACATATCGTTGGATTGCGTGGAATCCTCTGTTTGCGGGGCGCTGACCGAAATGTTGATGTTGACCGAGAGCGTCGATGATGCGTACGCAACACCGAATACCGAAGCGAACAGACAAATGACGACTATCATCCAATAATGTTTTCTCTGGGCTTTCTTAGCCGCAACCTTCATGCCTTTGCGGTCCATACAGATATCTCCCTTCTTGGTATGGGGATTCTCCTTCTAACTTTACTTGTATGCACGATGGTTGATGGATGATGGCAAAAACACCGCGTGTGCCTGTCTTCATCTTCTGCGAGACTGTAGGATGCGTAAAACGCAGTATCATCCGCAATCCAATAGGGAGAAAACACAGCTATGGCTCACGTCATCGATTTCAAGGAGGCCGGTTTCGAGTCCGTCCTCGATGAACTGGAATGGCGCGGGTTGATTTCCCAGTCCACTGACAGGGATCGACTCGCCGAAGCGTTGAACGGAGATCCCATTTCCTATTATTGCGGTTTCGATCCGACTGCTGCCTCTCTGCATATCGGCAATTTGGTGCAGCTCATCAACATGCGTCACCTTCAGGCAGCGGGCCATCATCCGATCGCTCTGGTAGGCGGCGCCACCGGCTTGATCGGCGATCCTCGCCAGTCGGGCGAACGTACGCTCAATCCGAAAGACGTCGTGGCTGGTTGGGCCGAGCGTCTGAAGGCGCAGATTGGCGGCATTCTCGAAGTGGAAGGCAGCAACCCGGTTCGTTTTGTGTCCAATTACGATTGGACTGCCTCCATGAACGTCATCGACTTCCTGCGTGACGTTGGCAAGAACTTCCGTTTGGGCACCATGCTCGCCAAAGACACCGTTGCCCGTCGACTGAATTCCGAAGATGGCATTTCCTTCACCGAGTTCAGCTACCAGGTGCTGCAAGGCAACGACTTCCTGCACCTGTTCGACGAATACCATTGCGTGCTTGAGCTTGGCGGATCCGACCAGTGGGGCAACCTCACGTCCGGTCTTGACCTGATCCACAAGGTACGTGGCGTGGATGTGAGCGTGTTCACCAGCCCGATCATCACCGACGCTCAAGGCAAGAAGTTCGGCAAGTCCGAGGGTAACGCCGTCTGGCTCGACGGAACCATGCTGAGCCCGTACAAGTTCTACCAGTTCTGGTTCAACCGTCCCGACAGCGAGATGGAAAACCTGCTGAAGGTGTTCACGTTCCTGCCGAAGGTGGAGATTGAACGTCTTGTGGAGGAAAGCAAGACCAATCCGGGCGCGCGTGAGGCGCAACGCACCTTGGCCTGGGAGGTCACCAGCCTGGTTCATGGTGAGGAAGCCACCCGACAGGCCATTGAGGCGGCCGGTGCGCTGTTCGGCCGTGGCGGCGATCTTGCAGGTGTTGACGAGGCTACGCTTGAAGCTGCTCTTGACGGTGTGAAGATCGATGGTGAGTTCGCCAAGGCCGCGGTGGGCGACCGTGTGGCGGAAGCCGGCATGAAGGCCGGACTGTTCAAGTCGATTTCCGAAGCGCGCAAGACGATCAAGGCCGGCGGCGTGTATCTGAACAACGCCCGTGTTGAAGATGAAGAGCAGATTTTGAACGAAAACGATTTCCTGCATGGTCGTTTCGCATTGATTCGCCGTGGCAAGAAGGCCCTTGGCGTCGTCGAAAACGCGTGAGGCAATCGCGAGCGGCACAAGCAAACGTAAGCGAAGAACAACAAAGATCCTCCTCAAGGAATACAAGGAATATAAGGAACAGCATGGCAGAAGAACAGCGCGGATCGCGCGGCAAGTCCTACGGCAACCACAAGTCCTACGGCTCGGGCAAGCCGGGCAATCGCGGCGGCAAGGGATTCAAGCCGCGCGGCAATGGCGGCAAGTCCTACGGCCACAAGGCCGGAGGCTTCCATAACGACGACCATAAGGGCGGATATCGCAAAGGCAATGGCGGCAATTTCCACCGCGACCGCGATTTCCGTCGTGACGGTGAGGGGGAAGGCCAGGAGCGCCGCTTCCATAACGGTCCGCGCAAGTTCAACCGTGACGGCGAGCGTCGTGACGATCATCGCGGTTATCGTGGCGGTCGTGGAGACAATCCGCGCTATCAGCGCGATGGCGAGCGTTCCGGTTTCCGTCGTGACGATCGTCGTGACGGTGATCGTAAGGACTTCCGCCGTGACGGTGATCGCCGTAGCTTCCACCGCGACAACGATCGCAGGGATTTCCATCGTGACGGTGAACGCCGCAACTACCGTGATGGTGAGCGTCGTGACTTCCATCGTGACGGTGATCGTAAGGACTTCCGCCGTGATGGCGAACGCCGCAACTTCCACCGCGATAACCACCGTGGCAATGATCGTCGTGACGGCGGCCGTCGTAATTTCCGTGATGGTGATCGTAAGGACTTCCGTCGTGACGACCAGCGTCGCGACTTCCACAAGGATCGTGACCAGCAGCAGGGTGAGGAACGCCGCGAGTTCACCCGTGAAGAGAAGATGGCTTACCGTGAGGAGAAGCGTGGCGAGTACATGGCCAAGCCACGCCGCAATTCCGATGGCACGATGAGCTTCCCCTCTCAGAATCCGTACACGCATCGTCGTCCTGACGAGCCGAAGATGCCGAAGGGTATCGAATGGCGCATGCTCACCACCGACGATCGTGAACGCCTGCGTGGACTGTCGAAGGAGCATGCGGAGAACATCGGTCTGCACATTCTTGCCGCGTACACGCTTGAGGAAAGCAATCCGGAACTGGCTCTCGAACACGCCAAGTGGGTGGCACGTCAGGCTTCCCGCATCGATTTCGCTCGTGAGACGCTAGCCTTCGTGGCATACCGTCAGGGTGATTATAAGCTTGCATTGCGTGAGTTCCGCACTGCGTTCCGTATGAACGGCTTCTTGGATTACCTGCCGTTCATCGCCGACTGCGAGCGTGGCATGGGCGAGCCGAAGAAGGCCATCGAAGTGGCGGTGAGCGATGACGCCAAGTATCTGCGAGGCGAAGCCAAGGCTGAAATGTTCTTGGTCTACGCGGGTGCCTTGGGTGACTTGAAGATGTGGGACAAGGCCATTGAGATCGTGCATACGCTGGGCCATTCCAAGGGACTGGCTGGCGAATACCGCATGCGTGCGGTGCAGGCCGAACAGTACTTCCTTGAAGAGGCCGGTCGTACCGATGAGGCCATCGCATTGGATCGTCTGCTTGACAAGCTCGAACTACAGTATGCCGATGTTGAGGATGATGAGACTTCCGATGATCTTGTTGTCGAATACGACATGCAGGAGCTGAACGACGAACTCATGGACGTGCTCGGCATTTCCGAAGATGACGCGCAGTATGCTCCGGAAGATCCTGAGGATGAGGAAGACGAATCCGAAGCCATCAGCGAGAACGGCGAAACCAGCGATGAAACCCAGCTTGAGGCCGAGGAAGCGGAAGCTGGCGCGGAATCCGATGACGAGCCGGCGGCTCAGGCCAACGCTGAGCCGGCCGAAGCCAACGAGGCGGATGAAACCGTGGAAGGCGAAGCCTACAGCGACGAAGATGAGGCCGAGGAATCTTCCGAAGCCTCCGAAGACAACGAGTGAGGTGCGTGGCCCACATGCTGAAGTCCACGAATCAGCCGCTCAGCGAGGCGTACAAGCTGGCGTTGCTTGATCTTGATGGTGTGGTTTACCGCGGCAAGAACCCTGTGGAACATGCCGCCGAGAACATTCGCAAGGCCGAATCTTCGGGCATGACGGTAGAGTACACCACCAACAATTCGTCCAGATTGCAGGCCGTGGTGGCGGACCAGCTGAAAGGATTCGATCTAGAAGTCGAACCATGGCAGGTCATCACCTCGTCGGTTGTCGCCGCACGCATGGTGGCTCGTGCCGTGCCTGAAGGCTCGAAGGTATTCGTGCTTGGTGCCCAGCATCTACGTGAGGAAGTGTCCAAGCAGGGACTTGAGGTCGTCGATTGTGCGGAAGAGCAGCCGGTTGCCGCCATTCAAGGCTGGTATCCCGACATGTCATGGAATGAGATGGCGCAGATCGCTTATGCAGTCGAGCATGGCGCAACCTATTTTGTGACCAATCGTGATCTGACCATTCCCCGCGAGCTTGGCATCGCGCCGGGATGCGGTTCCATGATCATGGCGGTGATCAACGCCACCGGTGTGGAACCGGTTTCGTCCGCAGGCAAGCCGGAATCCGCCATGTATGATGAGGCGCGTGTTCTCGCAGCCCATGATGGTGACGATCCGGTGGCTAAGGAACTGTGCCTCGCCATTGGAGACCGTCTCGACACCGATATCGAGGCGGGCAATCGTGGCGGATATGATTCCCTTGCGGTGTTGACCGGCGTCACCAATCCAAACGAACTCATGTTCGCGCCGGCACATCTTCGCCCAACCTACATCGCCAGGGATTTGTGCGGCCTCAACGAGTCCGCTCCTGAAGTGGTGTACGATGAGGGCGCATGGCTGTGCCGCGATACGAAGGCTCGTGTTGACGGCGACCGTCTGTATGTCACCGACGTCACCAGCGTCGACGGGTTGCGTGCCGCATGCAGCGCCATGTGGGCCGCTGCTGACAGCGGACGTGACGTGAGTGGCATCATCGTTCCGGAATTCCGCATTTCCTAGCGAACAGTTCATGCCGATTATCGGAAAACCATTGCGAAACAGTGATTCCATTCGAGTAGTTCGTCTTGACGTTGCGTTGTTGGAACGCGGTCTGACCGACAGTCGTTCCAAAGCGCAACGTCTGATCGCGGACGGCAAAGTCAGTGTGAACGGTGTTGACGTCACCAAGGCGTCAACGAAAGTCAGCTGCGATGACGTCATCACAGCCGATAGGGGCGACGATTACGTTTCCAGGGGCGCATACAAGCTGGTCGGCGCGTTCGAACGATTCGCCGACGCAGGATTGCGTTCAGCGCAGGGATTGCATTGCTTGGATATTGGCGCGTCCACCGGAGGTTTCTGTGACGTGTTGTTGCGTAATGATGCCGCGCAGGTCATCGCATTGGATGTCGGACATGGACAGTTAGACCCGAAAATCGCGTATGACGATCGTATTATCGAGATGAGCGGCGTCAATATCCGCGATGTGTATGTGGATGATTTGCCGTACCGTCCGGAAATGATTGTTTCTGATGTGTCGTTCATTTCCTTGACATATGTGATTCCTGTAATCGCAAGAATCGCCGCCTCGCAGGCGCAGATTGTGCTGCTGGTCAAACCGCAATTCGAGGTCGGCAAAGGCAACCTTGGGAAAAACGGGATTGTCGAAAGCCGGGAATTACGCGAACAGGCGTTGACATCCGTCGTAGCATGTGCGGAACGCAACGGGCTTGACGTGCGCGCTACAACAGTATCTCCCATTGAAGGCACGCATGGCAATATCGAATATCTGCTGTACGCGGTCATGCAGTGAAACAGTGGCTGATTGAGAAAACCGTGTCTACAGTGTAGGCAAGGCAAATAAGATAAGATTGAAACACTAAAAAAATCCCGCCATGAGCTGGCGGGACAAAAGAAAGAGCTTTATGCAGAATACCGGGAAGCCCAGCGGCAAATGCGGGAGGCCGTTGCAGTAAAAGCAAACATTGATCATCTGCTCGGCATAACAGACGAGCGTGAAAATAAGGCCCAGGAACGATAGTGGCGGGCCGCAGACTACGGTGCAGCGCACCTGGACTTTGGGACAATTTGTCCCGAAGTCCAGCGGGTTTGGGGGAGCTCCCCAACAAGCATTTTTGCGGGCCCTGCGCCCTGCAAAAATTTCGGAGTGTGGCCACACCCGAATTGCTTGCCAAAACGCGTAACCCGCAACATGGCGCAAAAAACGGAGGTTACGCTTTCTTACGCATCCTCCGTTTCTCTGGCTTTCTTAATACCCTTGGCTGTGGCTTCTATCACGACAAGCTCTTTTTCATTCATAGGATTTAGGAGCACATCAATGTGCTTTCTGCAAGAACTTGACCTCGCCCCTCCGTCCGCATGAATAAACTGGTCAATTGAAACATCAAACATGGTAATGAGTTTAACAAAAAGATCGAAGCTGGGATATTGTCCTTTGTTCTCAATATTCATAATGGTACGGGAGTCACGGTCTACTAATTCCGCAACATAGGCTTGTGTCCAGCCCTTTTCTTCTCTGGATCGTTTGAGTGCCAGCCCGAGGCCGTGAAAGTCAAACCTTCTTTCGTCTTGGTTCATTTTCATATCACATTCCTGTTATTATCTATCGTAAACAAAGATAGAAGATGGTAGTGCCAGCTGAAAAGGAGGTCAATTTATGTTTTTTAGAAAATGCAAGAAATGTTGTGGCAAATTGGTTTTAGTTGACGCCAATATTGAGGTTGATATTGGTGGCAAAACACAAAAAGTCAAAAATGTTCCTGCAAAACAATGTACGGAATGCAGGAATCTTGTTGTGAATGAGTACGTTATAGAACGAATAAAGCAGTATGCTCGTGATTATCCCGCAGACATTCTTGACTTTGCAGAATGCGAGAATGAAGAAAGTGTTGCGGCATCTTCCATTTTATAATAGTGGGTGATGCATGATTAAAAATAATTGGATCTTATGCCCGATATGTGGCAATAAAACAAGGGTGAAGATCAGAGAAAACACCATACTTGAAAATTTCCCGCCTGTACTGTCCGAAGTGCAGGCGGGAAACCATTATCAATGTGAAACAATTTCAGACAACAGTTATCAAAGAGCCAGACGCAAAGACGTAGAGCCGATGACCACTTACTGATGTAGGTTATTGGCTCTGCTTTTTTATATCATAGACTTTTATCAGCCCAACGGGATAATAAAAAAACGTTGTTTCGGCGGCTGAGTTTCTATGCGCCAAAACAAAATGCAGTAGCCTTACGGCGGTTTTGAAATAGCAATTTCAAGCCGCCGTTTTCTTTTCAAAAAGTAGAAATACGGAGGGTGTATTAAAGTCACCCTTTTTTAAGACACGGCGGTTCCCGGGAGGTATTGCCGTGTCCATTTTATTATTTCATTGTTCGCGTGATCTGCACCAGCTAAAAAAGCGTAGCCCCTCCATCGGAGCAGTCCGGTTTTGAATGTGAAATTAAACAGTACATAACCGATAATATCTTTTCGTGCGCTTGTGCGGCTTTGTGTCGCGCAGGCGCATTTTGCTTTCCAGACTTCGAGACAAAGTGTCCCGAGGTGCGGTGCCGTTCTCCGCCATTACTCCATTTCGTTTCCGACCAACCCCGAACAAACTGAAATGGAGGATTTTACGATGACTACTATCAATCTGAAAGATCTTTATTATTTGGTACACGCAGGATCAGCTTATCGAAGTTTCTGACGAGGTTGCCGAGGTATTCAAGGCCGATGCCCGCTACGAAATGGCCTACCAGCGGCGGCTCTCCCGGCACAAGGCGCAGTATTCTCTGGACTGCGATGACGGGATTGAATATTCCGCCTGCCTGCATGAGCCGACCCCGCAGGAGCTTCTTGAACGGATGGAAACCTTTCTTCGTCTGTGGAACGCTCTCAATTCTCTGCCGGAGATCCAAGGCCGTAGAATTGACGCATATATCATTCTTGGCAAGTCGATTAAGGAAATTGCCGAGGCCGAGGGCGTACATGAGGAGTCTATTCGCCAGTCGATCAAGCGTGGCCTTGAACGCATGAAAAAAACTTTTTGATTTTTTCTTCTTAACCCACTTGGAATTGATGAAAAAATGTCTCGGTTTATGAGAGGAGGTTTGCTTCCTAACGCAAGGGAATAACGGCAACCCTGAGTAAGTTCGGGAAGCCAGACGGTGGGTGCGCGGTGACATTTCCAAAAAGAGATTGAGCGAACAACACCAACACTGTAAATGGGCCCGGCCATCCCAAGGCCATGATCCGGCGCTGAACAGGTTGGCTGCCTGTTCCTCCGGCTTGTCGCTTTACTTGCGTTGAGAGCGCCGCACAGAAAATAACGATTGTCTTTGGACGGGCCAAGTAAATAAGTAAAAGAAAATCCGGAAATCATGATCATGAAATTCCGGTTTTTCCATATGGAAAGAGCATGTCAACCGCGTAGGAACCGGTCGATCTGATCCTGCTTGCCCATGATGATGAGCTCGTCGTTGCGGTGCATGATGAGCTCTTTCGAACCGTATTCGAACTCCTTGCCTGGCGATTTGATGCCGACCACGGTGATGCCGAAACGTTCATGCACGCGGGCGTCTTCGATTGTGTAGCCGACCACATGCGCGGGGGTATGGATTTTGACGACGTTGTATGCGCCTTCAAGCTCGATGTAGTCAAGATAGTTGCCGGACACAAGATGCCCAACACGCTTGCCGGCATCGGTTTCCGCGTTGATGATGTGGCGTGCGCCGATGCGCTGCAGAATGCGGGCGTGTTCCTTCGACACGGACTTGGCCCAAATGTCGGAGATGCCGGCGTCGAGCAGATTGCCGGCGGTAATGACGGAAGCTTCGACGCTGTCGCCGATGGCCACGACGGCCGTGTCGAAATCGGATGCGTTGATCTGCTCCAACGCCATCACGTCGGTCATGTCGGCCTGCACGGTGGGAATCTGCGAAGACCAACGGTTCACCAGCTCGCCATCCTTGTCGACGGCGAGCACATCCTGGCCCATCATGTCAAGAGTAGTGGCCACAGAGCTGCCGAAACGCCCCAAACCAACTACGAGAACGCTTCTGGTGTTGTTAGCCATGATGTTATGCACCTTTCGAAATTCCGTCTTCATGTGTGATTGCAGGCAACTGCAAGTATATGAAGCCGTATCGTCAGCCGACCACGATTTGCTCGGTGGGGTAGCGGACGGCCTCGAGATTGTGTGGACGCGAAATCGCGTAGGCGATGGTGAGCGGTCCGAGACGCCCGATGAACATGGTGGCGGCGAGAATGTATAGTGCCGTGGGGCTGCTTTCGCTGGCTACGCCCACTGAGTAGCCGCCCAGTCCGAACGCGGAGCAGGTATCGAACAGTGCGTCGCACAGCGAGCAGCCGGTGATGATCATCAGCGCCATCGACACCACGGTGACCAGCGTGAGGCATGCCGTGCTTACGGCCACGGCGGTCATAACCGCCTGTGAGTGGATGCGGCGGTGGAACGCGTTGATGTCGTGGCGTCCGGTGAATGCGGCACGGCAGGTCAGCAGTATCACCGCGAACGTGGTGACGCGGATGCCGCCTGCGGTCGAGGTGCTGCCGCCGCCGATGAACATGACGATGGACAGGAACACTTTGGTTGCGTCGCTGACACCTGGCATCCACGACAGGTCAAATCCGGAGCTTCGTGGCATGACGGCCGCGACCATAGCGTGCCAGAGGCGCGGCTCGATGCCGTCTCCGGCGAACAGTAGCTTGTTGTTCCATTCCATCAGCAGGAACCACGTGAACGAGGCGATTACAATGCAGAACGTGGTGGTCAGTGTGAGCTTGGTGTGTAGGCTCCAGCGCTTCGGAGGACGGCGCATGCGCCAGGAGCGCATCAGGTTCAGCAATACCGGGAAGCCGAGGGTTCCGCAAAAAGCACTGGCTAGGATCGGCAGTCCGACCGCCCAGTTGTTGACATGTAGCCCGGCGCCGTCGGGGGTGAAGCCGGCGTTGTTGTACGCCATGACCGCGAAGAACAGCGATTCCCACAATGCGTGGTGCACATTGCCGTGGTTGACCTTGTAGAGGCCGGGGAACAATGCGACGAATGTGATGCCTTCAATGACGAATGCGGTGGTGATGACCACGGTGAGCACGCCTTTGATTTCACCGAGCTTCGTAGTGCCGAGTTCGTTGGCGGTCAGCATGCGCTGCGTGGCCTTGAGATGGTGGTTCACGGCCAATGCGATCAAGGAGGCGAACGTCATGACGCCAAGGCCGCCCATCTGCACGGCGAAGATGAGCACGCCTTGGCCGAAGGTGGTCCAATGCGTGGTGGAGTTGACGATGGAGATGCCGCATGTGGAAATGGCGGATACTGCGGTGAAGAACGCGGTGGTGAACGTGGTGGTTTCGTCTTTCGGCGTGGCGATGGGCGTCATCAGCAACGTAGTGGACAACACTGCGAGCGTCAGAAAGTAGAAGATGGTCAGACGGCCTGGATGGTTGACGAGTCGGCGCGTGAGGCCTCGTTTGCGTGGCTTGCGGTCTTCCACCATGGCCTTCTCGAAAGTATCTCCTGAGAACCACCATGCGTAGCCATGTGAGGCCTCACGATTGGAGGAGGACTCGTCAAAGACGAGGTTTGACATGCCGTTCCTCTCTCCTTTTCTTATGAGTTCGGTCTTCGCTCCTGTGAGCTATTGTAAGCATATGTGTGACTAACAGGCTATTTGACGGCTGACATTCCTGATTCGTGGCTTGCATTGGAGACGGATTTGGGGTGTTTTCGCGGATTCTGGCATGTTTTCGACGCGCATTGCCGGTTTTCGTTCATTTGTTCGATTACACTGGAGGTCGGTGACGTCTACATGGGCGTTTTCCATAGGGCGTTTCCTTTGCTGGAAAGGGATTAACGATGTTCGGTACCCGTCATGCGGTGGTGGTGACGCATAGTCGTCTGAGGGAGAGCGGCACGGTGGTTGAGGAGGCTGTCGAGCAACTGACCCAGGCCGGTTTCGAAGTGTCGATCATTGATAATATCGAGGCGCCGGATTTCGGCAAGCAGCCGCCGGTGGTTTCCGAACGCACTGAGATCGTGGTGGTGCTCGGCGGGGATGGCACCATTCTTCGGGCGGCTGAACTGGTGCACTGCACCAGTGTGCCGATTCTTGGCGTTAACTTGGGGCATGTCGGCTTTTTGGCGGAGTTTGAAAGCTTCCAGATGAGTGAAGCGATCCGCAGAGTTGCCGAGCATGATTATTCCATTGATGAACGCATGATCGCGCATGTCGACGTGTGGCTACCGGGAGCAAGCGAGCCGATTGAGGATTGGGCGTTGAATGACATCACGTTGGAGCGTGCCGACCGTGGCAAAATGGTCGAACTGTCGATTCGTGTGGATGATGTGGAAATGAGCTCCTTCGGCTGCGATGGCGTGATCGTGTCGACTCCGACCGGCTCCACCGCATACGCGTTCTCCGCCGGAGGGCCGATCATGTGGCCGAACGTGAAAGCGTTGCAGTTGGTGCCGTTGGCCGCCCACGCCCTGTTCGCGCGCCCATTGATTATTGGTTCCGGTTCCACATTCGCCATTGATATCCTTGAGGATTCCACGTCGGACGGTTGGATCTGCTGCGATGGCCGTCGCCAATGCGCGTTGCCGCGGGGCACCAGGGTCGAGGTGCGCGAATCGAAGAGCACATTGCGTCTGGCCCGTCTTTCCGGCGTGCCGTTCACGAATCGTCTGGTCACGAAATTCGATCTTCCTGTTGTCGGTTGGCGCGAGCAGGCGCGTAAAACCGGGGGAGTGCATCATGGGCATGTGTTTCCGGAAGATAAAGAAACGAACGAGTAAAAACACTGATGCTTGAAGAACTTGAGATTCATAATCTTGGGCCAATCCGTTCTGCGCTGATCGCGCCTGCCGGCGGTATGACGGCGATCACCGGTGAAACGGGTGCCGGCAAATCGATGCTGCTCAGTGCGATTCGGCTGATTTCCGGCGGTCCTTCCGACGGCGGCCGTGTATCGGTTGGAGCGAGCGAGGCGTGGGCGCAGGGCGTGTTCGAGGTCGCTTCGTCACCAGCCGCGGTTGCCGTCGCGCACGAGGCGGGTTTCGAACCTGAAGACGGAGAACTGTTCCTGTCTCGCAAGGTGCCCGCTTCCGGGCGTTCCCGCAGCATGCTGTCTGGTCGTAGCGTGCCTCGTTCCGTACTGGGGTCGATCGCGGCGGAATTGGTGACGATTCATGGTCAGGCAGACCAGTTGCGTATCGCGTCTTCGGTGCGACAACGTGAGTTTTTGGACCGCTATGCCGGCGATGATGTGGCGTTGGCCGCATACGGCAAGGCTTGGAACGCGCTTCGTGCCATGGATGAGCGGTTGGAACGATTGTCGAGTCAGGAATCGTCCATGCGCCAGCAGGCAGACTACCTACGCGAGTCCATCGAACGAATCAACCGTATCGATCCGCAGCCGGGGGAGATGACCGAGTTGCGTGCTCGCCGTGATCGCATTGAGAACGCGGCTGAGATCGCCGAAGGCGTGAACCGCGCGTTGAGCGCGTTGGATGCCTCGCAGGTTGTTGACGATGTTGAATCATCCAGCGCCACCGATCTGATCGATCGCGCGTCGCAGGCACTTCGTGCCATTCATGTGGACGGCATGTTTTCGGAATTGGCCGATCGGCTTGATTCCATCAGCACTGATTTGTCTGATGTGGTGTTCACCTTGTCGGGCGAAGTCGACAATGATCTCGGCATGGAAGACTTGGACGCCATCAACGGGCGGATCCATGAACTTGACGACTTGATTCGTCGTTGGGGCCCGGAATTGTCGGATGTGATTGCCTGGCGAGATCAAGCGGTGTTCGACTTGGAGGATCTGGACGCGTCTCCAGAAAAAGTTAGTCAATTGCAGGCGGAACGTGAAAAACTGTTCGGTGAAGCGTTGAAGGCGGCGCGTGCGGTAAGTAAAAGGCGTGTCGCTGCCGCGAAGGAACTTGCCGCCAAAGTCACTGCGGAACTCGAATCTCTTGCCATGAGCGGATCGAAACTAGAGATCCGTGTATCGGAACGTGAACATTTGGACGCTTCCGGCGCTGACGGCATCGATTTTTTATTCACGCCGTTCCCGGGTTCGCCGCAAATGCCGATGGGCAAAAGCGCGTCCGGCGGCGAGCTGAGCCGACTCATGCTCGCGCTTGAACTCGTTGCGGCGGAAAAACATGTGGTGGCGGGCGGTTCCGTACCTCCCATGACGTTCATTTTCGACGAGGTCGACGCAGGCGTCGGCGGCAAAACCGCGGTGGAGCTTGGCGCGCGATTGGCGAAACTCGCTCAATCCGCGCAGGTCATTGTCGTCACCCATCTGCCACAGGTCGCATCTTGGGCGGACGAACAGTACGTGGTCGCCAAAGGTGAAACGGATAACGGATCAATCGCCACCACCATCAATCAAGTGCGTGGAGAGGCACGTGTGCACGAAATCGCCCGCATGCTCTCCGGCAGTGAAAGCGAGGCGTCGCTGGAACATGCCGAGGAACTACTCAAATCGTCCGTGCTTGACTGACCCGTGGCAGGCAATCGCAGGCAAGTCGCAAAATCAATCGCAAAACAGAGAATCGAAAAACACGACCATCAAAGGAGCTGACATGACGCAGGAAAACGTGAGCAACCAAGGTAAAGGTGCCATTTTCGATCTTGACGGCACGTTACTCGACTCCATGGGCGTGTGGGACCAGGTGGATGTCGATTTTCTAGCCAAGCGTGGATTCGAAGTACCGGGCGACTACATGCAGAAGGTCGCCGCCATGCAGTTCCGGCAGATCGCCGAATACACGATCGCACGCTTCAACCTGTCGGACACTCCTGAGGAGCTGATGGAGGAGTGGGATCATATGGCTCGCGTCATGTACTCCACGGTGGTAGAAGCCAAGCCGCACGCGCGTGAATACCTGGCAACGTTGAAGGCGAGCGGGGCGAAACTGTCCGTGGCTACATCATTGCCACCGATGCTGCGAGAGCCGGCTATGAGGCATGTCGGCATTTTCGATTATTTCGACGAGGTGGTCAGTGTCGACGATGCGGGCGATATCGGCAAGGACAGGCCGGACGTGTACCTGCTGGCCGCGTCGAGGCTCGGCATCGAGCCGACCGACTGCACTGTATTCGAGGATCTGCTCGTCGGCATGCGATCGGCCAAGTCCGTCGGCATGCGAGTGTGGGCCATGCACGATGATTCGTCCGATGCTGATTGGCCGGCGATTTGCGGTCTGGCGGATGGTGTCATGTTCGACTTCCACGACGCGCCCGCCGCATTGTAGGAACCGGTGTCGTACGGGGATATATGCATTTGGGGTCTTCCGTTGATTCGGAAAACCCCAAATCCGTTCTCCATAAGAGTCTACCGGTTGGTTCGGTTCAGATGTCCTTGCTACCGTAAATATGCAGCGATATCTTGCTGGAGAACGCCAAGGCGAGTACGTCGATGATCAAGAATGCCGCTAATGCAATGGCTTGGTGCCGGCTGATCGCCTCGGCCAGCTGTTCGACGGTCTTTTCGAATTCCGGCAATGCCTTGCACAGTCCGATGACCGTGCCCATGATCACGCCGATGCTCAGAATAATGGCGGCCATGGCGCGATAAGGGGAGAACCGGTACAGGAACGGCTGCACGATGGCGTTGAGCAGCACGAGGGTCAGCACGGTCATCGCGGCGAAGCCGATCGCATCCGTCACTTTAACTGGCTCGTGCATGATGATGCCGGCGCAGGCGATGCTGACGGCCACTTCCAATCCTGCCACCAGATCGCAGGCGATAAGGAATGCGAATCGTCCGAGGATCTGGTGGTTGCGGTTGATGGGCACGATGCCGTTCATCCAATGATGGTTATTCATCTGTTCATAGGAGAACAGGCTGATATTAAGCATCAGGAAGCCGGAGGCCGCCCCGCCGATGGCGGCTCCCGCAACGCTGTCGAGAGTGGATCCTGTGGCCGCCATCAGGCATGTGAAACCTGGAACGTACGCGAAGAAGATGGCTATGTACGACCGTCCGTAGCTGATGGTGCGGTTCCAGTCCAAGGAAATCTGCCTAAGGATGGCGGTCATGGCGTCCGCGTTCGCTGTCGTGTTCATCGTACGTCTCCTTCGTTGGTATTGCCGATTGCCGTATGTTCTGCGGCATTGGTCAGTCTGATCACATCCTCAATCGAAGCATGCTGTGTCAGGAGACCGTCGGTGCCGCCGATGTGTGGGATGTCCTGCGTGCGGACCAACGCGTCGAAGCCGGTTGCGTATGTGCGGATGCCGACCATTGCCCGCTGTAGGCCATCCGTAAGCTCATCCGGACCGCCCTTGACCAGACGGAACGCGTCTTCGAACTCGTCTTTCGGCCCGCTGTAATACAGCATGCCGTGCGTGATATACGTGAGGAAATCCGCGCAACGCTCCAAATCGGCGGTGATATGCGTGGAGAAGATTACGCTGTGTTCTCCATCCGCAACATAATCGGACAGGATGTCCATGAGCTCGTCGCGGGACAGTACGTCCAGACCGCTGGTCGGCTCGTCGAGAATCAGCAGTTTCGCATCGTGGCTCAACGCCACGGCGAGCATGAGCTTCATCTGCATGCCGCGCGACAGGTCCTTGATCTTCTTGTTTCGTCCGAGTCCGAACCGTCTGAGGTATGCGTCGAACAGATTGTGGTCCCACAGCGGGTACATTGGGCCGCTTGTCCGTTCCACCGCGTCGACCGTCATGTATTCGATGAAATAGCTGCTGTCGAGCACTACGCCCAGCTGCTCTTTGGCCTGCTCCTCATCGGCCATCGCGTCAAGGCCGAGCACTTCGATTCGTCCCGCGTCTCGCGTGGTCATATTGAGGATCAGTTTGATCAACGTGGATTTGCCGGCGCCGTTCGGACCGACCAGCCCCATGATGTAGCCGGACGGCAGGTCGAAGGTCACGTCATCCAATGTGAAGCCGGAATCATAATGCTTCGTCAATCCGGTTATGCTCAAGGCCAAGGTTGGCCGTGTCCCTTGGGGGAGTGAGGAATCGTTCATGATTGTTCCCTGTATGCTTTCTCGAACATGCCAAGCAGATCAAGCAGGCTGATGTCGGCGGCTTTGGCTTCGATGGAAACTTCACGGAGCTTGTCCATGATGCGTTCACGCGCACGTTCCTTCATGAGTTCGTTGCCTCGTTCCATCACGAATGTGCCTTTGCCCTGCACATTCTCCACGAGCCCCTCGTCGGCCAGTTCGTTATACGCTCTGGTCACGGTGAGCACGCTGACGCGCAGTTCTTTGGCGAGCTTGCGCAGTGAGGGAAGCGCCTCGCCTGCCGTAAACTCACCCGACATGATCGCGGACCTGATTTGGTTCTTGATCTGTTCGTAAATCGGTTCTCCGGACACGGATGAGATGATCAGCTTCAATCTGTGCCTCTTTTTCTGTATGTTCCGTAGGTGATATATCTCCCAGCCGAACAGTTAGATACAAACTGTTTAGCTGTTATATATAACAGTAACACAGAAAATCCGTACTGTTATTGCGTGTCGTATAACAGTGCGGATTCTGTTGGAATATAAGGAAATCCGCCGCTCCATGAACGCCTCTTGCGGTCGGCGATTGACGGAAGCGACATTTACTTGCGTTCGCGGATTATTTGTCGATCGTTCACGTTTAAGGCGTTGCGTGTTTGCCTTCCGAGCCTATTTTGTCGCCTGGGCTGGCTTGTCTGACAGCTTCAATGTGGCAAAGCAGAAGAGGTAGAAGAATGAGGATAATGGCGAAAAACCATATGGCAACAAAGGGACAGCGGCAGGCAGGAGCCTGGTGCAAACGCGGTACCAAATCGGTGGGTGGTGGCATGCTCGCGTTGACAAGCGCTGTAGTGGCAGCGGCCATGTTCGCAACGCCAGCGGCTTTGGCTGGGGAAGGAACCGCCCGGTATTACAGCAGCAAGCAGCCGTATGTTGCACCAGCGAGCACATCATATTCAGCAATTCCGAACAGATACCATCTTGCATACACCGAGTCTGTGGCAAGGCATGGCTCGCGTGGTCTGTCGAGCTACAAGTATGACGCTTTGCTGGCACTGATGGCTCAGTCCGCTGCGGAAAACAATTATGCTGGATTCGTTAGCCCAGAGGTTGGCAAGGAATTCATCAACAATGTCAATGCCATTACCGCGGCCAACGTGGGCAACGGGTATGGCATGCTCTCTGGTCAGGGCGCCATACAGCATCAGGGCATTGGTGAGAGAATATACCAGCGTGATGCTGATCTGTTCGCCAATGCCGCAAAGCAGGGACTGCGCGTCTCATACCAGAGCTCGGGTGAGCCTCGTGCAACCGAATCCGGAGAGAATTTCAAACTAGGATTCGATCAGGCTTCCAACGGTTTGCTGGCGAATGCGGTTGTAGCACCGAATAATCCTGCGGATAACAATTCCGGCAAGGATTTCGACAAGAACACCACCACGTTGTATTTCCATAAGACCGATAATCCGGATGGTACGCAGAAAATGGGCGAGGCCAAGGAGCGCGCGGAACGTTACCAGCAGTTCGTCGCGAATGATGAGGGCATCGCCGAAGCTGAGGAAAACGTGACGAACGATCCGTCCATGACCACCGCTTCGCATGATCTGCTCTCTCAAATCTTCACTGACGATTTCCTCGCGTCCATCGGCAAGGAGGAAGGCCAGCGCATCTGGTACAACACGGCTGACGGCACGAAGAAGGGTGCGGCCAATTGCGCTGCCGGCGCCGACCCTGCCAAGGATGCGAACGCGTGCGGTGACGCCAAGAAGAAGATCGCGTCGGAACAGGATGCAGCAATGGATTTGTACAATCTGTACATCATCGCGGCCGATATGGAACAGGAGAACACCGGATCCCACACGTTCAATTTCGACCAGTACTTCCAAGGTCAGCACGCTCAGGATGCGAAGACGTTTGCTTGGTCGCTTGATGCCGAAGACTTCTACGAGAAGGGACCGGGGCGCGCAGGTCAGGATGAGACCTACCGCATCGCCCAGCCGTTGCTCGACGATTTCTTCAATGCGATCGACACGAGGGAGCGAGCCGGCACCGCCGCGACGTTCCGATTCGCACATGCCGAAACCATTATTCCGTTTGCGGCATTGCTGAAGCTGCCTGGATCGCAGCAGCAGGCGAGTGAACTGTACACGTATGAGAACAATCCGTGGCGTGGTGAAAGTGTGACGCCGATGGCTGCGAATGTGCAGTGGGATGTGGTTGTGCGTGATGGTACGGACGTCTCGGGGCAGCCGTATCAGCCGTTGGTCAGAATGCTGTACAACGAGAAGGAAATCGGATTCAACGATGCCTGCACGCCAATTGCGGATGGTTCGACCTGGTATAAGGAAAGCGAGCTGAAAAGCTGCCTGAATGGTAAGGGAACCACGGTTGATGCCCGACTGACGGATGAGGAAGGTCAGCCTGAAACGCCAGGCCATGAATCGACACCAGATGATTCGCAGAAGGCTCCGGGTGCGAATGATGCGAACGGCCAGCGGAAGCATCCGGTGAAATCGTCCGCGAACGGCGGCGATGCGGTCAAGCTCGCCAAAACCGGTTCGAACGTGACGCCCGCCATCGTGGCGGCCGTCGTGATGGTGTCCTCCGCGATTCTTGGAGGAAGCTACGCGCGGCGTTCCCGCCGGAAGGCTTGATCTGAAACCTTATCTCGACCGGGTTACGGCCTGACTTGCAACTTGGCTGCAGCCGGACTTCGGTCTAGCGTTTTACATCTGATGCGCTGTTCCCAATTCCCATCCCCGGGCTTGGAAGCAGCGCATCATTGCGTCAGGTGCGATATGAGGTCAGTGCGTATGCGGCTGGGGCTTTTCGCGCACTTTGGCGGTGAAGTAGTCCGCTTCCACCTTCCATACGGTGACGGCGCATACCTGCTGGTCGGTGAACTCCACATGCTCCATACCGGCCTGCTGCCTCATCAGCAGTGCGAGTCCCTGGCGCGCCTCGTCAAGATCGTCGATGATGGACGCGGTACCATTGCCGACGATCGACTTGAACGCCTCGCCCCAATTGCACAGCGTGCGCCCCTCGACCACCTCGCAGTCAGTCGCCATTTCGAATGCTACAGGAAGCGCGTTGCCCGCGGTCTTGACCGCGTCCATCTTACGTCCGGTTGCAGAACCATGGAAATACAAGGTGAGATGATTGGATTCCGTGTCGAATACGTATCCAAAATTCAACGGCACGATGGTGATGCCCTCCGCATCGGTGTATGCAATATTCACGATCTTGCATGTTGCGATAATCGCCTCGACCTGCTGCGGATCGGCCACCTCACGGTCGGCACGCCTCATCATGCGATGCCTTCCCGCAACCGTCTGCTCATAATTGCGCCGCATTACCATGGCACGTCCCTCTCCGCTGGATACACACTAGCTTACCGGACCTATCAGCCAACGCTGTATACGCCGGAACCATCATCCCACCAAGCATAATTCACCGGCTCCGGCTGCGCAAGATGCTTCGGCCCCTTCAGCATTTCAATCGCCTTCAACTCCAAACGTTCACGCTCCTCAGCCAACGCATCGCCAACACGATCAAGCAAACCGTACACGCGAGCCGTGGGCTGACATGTCGGAAGACGATGATTTATTGTCGGAAGTCTGAGTCTCATCGCGCTTCTCCTCTTCTCTTACGAGGCCGTGCCCCGCGCCGTTACGAGACCTTCGAAAGGCTTGTCGAAGAGACCATATTCGAAGACATCGGCACACTGCACGACCTCTATCAGGAATTCGGCATCTACCCGCTACTGACGCTGCTTGCGTCATTCGCATGAAAAAGCTGATCTATAAACAAAGCGGCATCGCATTCCAAACTAGAAAACGGAACCATCAAGCTTGTCGAGCGCCCGCAGCAAAGAATCAACATGACCCTTCGCGCGCACGTTGTACCGGGCGATACGAATCACTCCATCACCATCGATCACGAAAGTCGAACGAATTACACCCTCATAGACCTTGCCGTACAATTTCTTCTCACCATACGCACCATACAAACGATGCACAGTCAGATCGGCGTCCGACAACAACGGGAACGTCAAATGATCGCGCCCGCGGAATCGGATGAGCTTGTCCAACGGATCCTTCGATACGCCGAGCACGGTGAATCCGCGGGAGCGCAGGCGTTCGAGGTTGTCTCGGAAGTCGCAGGCCTCGGTGGTGCAGCCGGGAGTCATCGCGGCAGGGTAGAAGTATAGGATGATATTCTGGCCGCGCAATGCGGAGAGCGTGATGCTATCGCCGTTGTCGCTGGGAAGTGTGAAGTCCGGGGCCATTAGTCCTGCTTCGAGTCGTGCGGATGCAGGAGGGTTCTGTGCTGCCGAGGCTACTGACGGATTGATGTCGGACATGATTATCTCCTTACTGTTCTTCGGATTTCAAGTGCCGATACCAAGTGAGAATAAACGTCATCATACCCGCCTTTGCGTGTGCACAGTTCGTTGACTCGTTGCGCGCCGCCGCGAACTGCCCAAGCAGTAGGCGTCAGACCTGTCAAGGGAACAAATCGGAAAAAGATCCTGCGCGAAGTATGGTTTGAAACGTGTCATCGTGCGCATTTTCTGGATCTGTCGGCCTTGTGCTGAGCAAAGCAGGCTGTATCTCGCCTATGTATGGCAGATTTCGGGATGTGACATGAGGCATCTCGCTTATATATGGCAGTCGTTTTCGCGAAAATGAGGTTTTTCATACCCCCTACCTACTGCTTTGACGGACTGACCTGCCATATATAAGCAAGATATCTCCGGACAAGTTCGCAAATCTGCCATACATAAGCGAGATATGGGCAAAACAGTGTTCAACAACAAAGGAAACGTCAAATGATCGCGCTCGCAGAATCGGGCATGAGTACTCTTTAGCTACTCTTCGGAATTCAGAAGCCAAGTGGAAAACGAACTGTCATACAATTCCGTTTATCTCCTATGATGTTTTCCAGAGCGGGGAAATTTCGGGGAAGCATGGCGCGTTGAAGAGAGGGACATCCACGTCGCACCGTACGACAACGGAGAACAAAGACGCGGCAGCGAACGTCACCGCGAAATCCATATGGTTCAAACGACAGCTCAACATGGCGGTTGCGGCGGTGGGCAGCGTCGCATTGTGCGCCACCATGGCCTTCGTCGCGGCACTCACCGGCTGCGTTTCCTCAAGCGCCCTAGACTCCGCAGCATACAAGATGGCGGCCTCCCAAGCTGAAATCACCGAGAGTCTCATCACCGACAGCGACGGCGTGCGGAAGGTCTACAATTCCGCTGCCATAGCGTTCCCTGACGGGCACGCCGACTCCTACCAGAAGATGCATCGCGCCGGATCCGAGGAAACCGCATGGTCGTTGCCTGGCAGCACGCCGGTCATGTTCGAGATGCCCGAGTGGACCGGCTTGGACGGCAAGCCACTCAAGGCCGGTATCGACATTTGTCGAGACGGCCACTTCTATCCGGAACTCGGTCGTTATTATGCCGCGTCCGGAGCCGAACTGTTCCTGCATCCGACGGCCACGACCGACAACGCATGGTATCGCGAATCCCGCATGGGCAGCTATACCGACCGTGACGGTCTTGCAGTGATCACCGACAACGTGTGGGGTCCCGACGGGTATCCGCTCGACGTCGACGGCAACCCGATCTACTTCGTCGATGAGAACGGCGACACCGTTTCCTCCGGCAAGGACATTGCAGGCTACAACTATGCAGGAGTCGGATCTGACCCGTTCCGCACGTCGAGCCTCATCATCAACGCATGGAGCGGCAAGGACGGCACCCCGTTCGACTACTCCACGGGCAGCGCGCTCGACACCAGCGGAACAGGCAAGGGCGCGTCCGACAGCGAATCGTCCGACATGACGTTCGCCGAAGGCGCCTACGATCCAGACAATCTGGAAATCCGACAGATGAACTTGTCCCGCGCAGGGTTCAGTGTCATGAACTTCAACGCTCGCCTCTACTCCAAGATGTACGATCAGCTCGCCAAACTGACCATCCCAGGATATCAGGCCATGTATGATGATCCGACCGAACTCGACAAGAGCGCGCTCGAAGCTCCGATCGCGGCGGCACAGGCCAAGCTTGCCGAATTCGGCAAATACACGGAGGATACGGTCGCATCTCTCACGGAAGCGTACGAGCAGGCCCTCTCGCTGTGGAACAACACCACGTTCAGCAGCGAACAGAACGGTCTTGTCTCCAATGCCGCCACGCTCCTTAACACGGCATTGGACGGTCTGAAGCTTCGGGAAACGAAGCCTGATGACCAGCCGGGCGGTGGCGAGGCCAAGCCGAATGACAAGCAGCCCCCGAAAGACAAGAATGCCAGCAAGGCCGATGGAAAACCGACCGCGGACTCGCCTCGCACGGGCTCCGACATCGTTCCCATTATCGCGGTCAGGCTCCTCCTTGCAGGAGCCGGAACCACTGCCGGTACGTTGATACGCCGCAAGCATGTGTAGCGGTATGTTCTAGAAACCACCACCAGATAAATGGCCGGTCGAAGCACATTAGCTGCGACCGGCCATTTATCAAATGGGGTACGGTGATTAGAAGATGCTGTAGCCGCCGTCTACGCGAATGTCAGTGCCAGTAACGTACGAGGACGCGTCGCTGGCGAGGAAGAGCACCGTGCTGGCAATCTCGTCATTCGTGCCGAAACGGTGCATTGGCACGACTTCGAGCATGGCGTCGTGGCCAGGCATGTCGATACGGCCATTGAAAATTCCAGACCACACGTATCCGGGGGAGATGGTGTTGGAACGGATGCCATCTTTGGCGAGCGCTGCGGCAAGGTAACGTGAGTGTTCCATGATGGCCGCTTTGGTGGCGCCATACGCGTTCACCGGCGTCGGACTTCCCATCATGTAATTCGCATTGTGTCCGGACAGGGAGGCTGTGAAGATCAGTGAGCCGCCATGACCGTGTTCGCGCATGATTTCATGCGCGATGCGGCCGGTACGGTAGGTACCGTTGAGGTTGATGTTGATGGTGCGCGTCCATACTTCTTCGGTGGCGTCTTGATCGTCGCCCGGTACGTTGACTCCGGCGTTGAGGAACGCGAAGTCGACGGTGCCCAGCTGTTCCACCAATTGTGTTTTGAGTTCGGCTACTTGTTCGACGTTGGTGACGTCGCAGGTGAGCGCGATGACGTTGGTGCCGAAACGTTCGCTCATGTCTTTCGCCAGTTCGGTGAGCTTGTCTTCTTGGCTGGGCAGGTCGACTAGTGCGACGTCTGCTCCGGCTTGGGCGAGCGCGGCCGCCGCGTTGCGTCCTAGACCGCCTGCGGCTCCGGTGACGAAGCCTTTGCGTCCGCGCATTGAGAATTTGTCGAGTATCGAGTAGTTTGAATCCTCCCATTTGTCGAGGGGATAACGTTCATCGAAGATTTGTTCGACGGTTTTCTCTGGAATCTTCGATGATTCGTCTGCCATGTTTCGCTCCTTTGCGTGATGGTGACCGCTTGTTTGGATGCGTCCGCGCATCATGTTTTGCGCATCTATGGACCATGTTTGCGGTTGCCTATGCTCGTGCCTGCGGTCGTCCGGCGTCCGTGCCGAACCAATCCGAGTGTAGCAAATAAAACGATGGCGGTGCTGTCAGTATTTGTCAGGTAAAACGTAGTGCGGAAACCGTAAGGTCAATATAAGAAGATAGTTGATGATTGAAAGGGGAGTGGTGATGACGGATTTGAAAATGTTTTCCAAGCCTGTGGCGTTCACGGATTTCGATGGGGTGCTCAACGCCTTTCCGGATGACAAGCTTTTGCGCAGGGGCGGCGTGAACAAAGTTATGACCTGGGCGAAGCCCGACAGTCCCTACGCGAAAATGTACAATCCTGAAAAAGCGTTCCACTTGGACGGCAACGAAAAAGCCCACACGCCCGTAGGCTCATGGCGCATCCACTGGTCCAGCGAACTGTCCGACGCCATGTACGCGTTGGCAGTTAACGGCATTGTGAAATTGTGGTGGCTGTCCACCTGGCAGCCATACTGCAGTCAGATTCTCGACCCGATGCTCGGCTGGGATCCCATGCTGGTCGATGTCATCACCTGGTACGATCCCGTCACCAAATGGGGACGTGAGACAGGCAAATGGCAGACCATCCAACGACGCGTACGCATCGAATGCGAAGAGAATGAACCCGCGCCGATCGTATGGATCGACGATGATGAATGCTTCGAACAGCGCGCGCAGCTCTTGGAGGAACTCCAGCCGAAAGCGCCGGTGCTTATGGTCCGCCCGGACTATCGTATCGGCATCAGCCGTCGCCAATGGAAACTGATCGATACGTTCGTGCACCATCCCGAACAGTTCGACACGGTCACGTTCGACATGGAACCAACCTGCAGGATATACGACATCCACCACGGTTTCTAGCCTAAATGAATTACCATGGGAGGATAGTCGAGCGGAATGAAGGAAGGATGGGGTTATGGCGGAACGTATCGTGGAGCGTCTTATCCGAGAGCGTGATACTCGATATGGTGACGGCATTTACACGACTACACAAATCCAGTTCGCATGGAATTCCAATCATATGGAAGGTTCCACCCTTACTGCCAAACAGACCGCGCAGCTATTTGCCACCGGTACCTATACCACGGATGGCAGCGAACAGGTCAATCCTGACGATGCGTTGGAAACCCGTAATCATTTCGCTGCGTTCCGTTGGATTCTCGACCATGCTGATGAGCCGGTGGACCGGGATATGGTCTGTCACCTGCATGCCATTCTCAAGCAGGGCACCAGACAGGTCTCCGACTCGCTTTTCAACGTGGGCGGCTACAAGACTCGGCCGAACTTTATCGGCAATCCTGCCACTCCGACAAGGACTGCGCTGCCGCAGGATGTTCCCGAATTTATGGACAGGCTGTTTGATATGTGCACGAAACTTGAGGATGAACCGTATCAGATCGCCCGTGTCCATTGGACGTTTGAGAAGATTCACCCATTTTCGGACGGCAACGGTCGAATCGGACGGCTTATCATGTTCAAGGAGCTTTTGCGTATCGATGCGTTGCCCGTCCTTGTCCATGACGCGTATCGTGCGGAGTACGTCAATGGCATCAGCAAGTTTCCGGACGAGCCAGGATGGTTGGTTGATACGCTTCTATTCGAACGGGACCTTTACCGGTCGCATGTTCTGAAAACGGATGCCGAGGCATTGCATTACACGTACCATGACCAATGGAATATGGCTGAGCATCGGGTGGAACGAGATGAGGATCTGGAATTCGCCAAGCTCATCGACACGAAGGCCCAGCCGTTGTTCGATGAGGAGTATCAGCAGCGCGAACGGCTCCTATGGGGCGAATAGCGGTCCGACTGTGTTGTTGTGGTGGTTCCTCCTTCCAAACGTGACATGAACCGAATGTGCATTGAGATGTGCAATTTGTGCACATTGCGGTCGCCGGCCGTTCACCTTGGTGTAAGAAGGAATCAGCCTTCGGACTTTAGCATGAGGTGCAATGGCGCGTATTGGATACGTGCATACGAGGAAGTGAGAGCTGCTTACATGCGTGTGTTCGACTTCGATGGAACCATCTATGACGGGGAAAGCCTGTTCGATCTGTACCTGTTTTCGGCCAAATACAATCTGAAGGTATTGCGGTACATCGCCCCGGTACTGCGCTATGCCATCAAATACAAACTCGGACGGGCCACGTTCGACCAAATGGAATACGGCGTGGGCAAACTATGCCACGGATATTTGAGCGAACTGGCCGAATCGGTGGAATTCGAAGAACTCGTCAACGCTTTCTGGGATCAGAACATGAAACGTATCAAACCCTGGTATGAGCCGTGCGAAGACGATGTGATCCTCACCGCCTCGTTCGATATCACGGTAGGGGAGGCCTGCCGCAGGCTTGGCGTGCAGCATCTGGTCTCATCCACCATCGATGGCAGCACATTGAACGTAAACTACCTCAACTTCAACACCAACAAGCCCAAACGATTCCGCGAACTCTACGGCGACAACGCACGCGTGGACGAATTCTACACGGACAGCCGTTTCGACCAACCCATGATCGACATGGCCCGCCATGCCTACATGGTCAAAGGCAACAAAATCCACCAAGTCAAATAGACGGAAAGGCTGGAACGGAATACGGCGGCAAGGGCCGATCTTGACATCTCCCCTTCGGCATGGACGCCTTGCACGAGCCAGGATGGGCGTCGGTCGGTCATATTGCCGTATATGGAAAATACGACCGACCGCAAAAACAGTTAGAACGACACGCGCTTGGAATGGTTTACGGCAGAAACCTCGCACACGATGCCAACAACTACCGCGAAACACGCTTCACACACAACAAATAAATCAACCAAGCAACAGGCATCGCTAACATAAACACCGGATAAAACCACACAGCAGGCAAATGCCCATACACCAAACCACCCACAAACGGACCAACCGACATACCCAAATCAATACCCGCATAATATGTACTATTCGCAATACCACTGCGCTCGCGGCCGGCGATTACCACGGCCTGCGCCTGCGTGACTGAACTCATCAGACCGTAGCCGATGGCAGTGAAGATCGCGGCCAACAACAGCATCCAATCGTTGAACAGGAACGTCATACACGCGAGCATCGCCAGCATGCCCAACGAGCAGACCGTCAGCCAGAAACGGAAGCCCTTGCTGTCGAACAGGTCGCGCAAGCCCAGTCGCAACACCAATAACGCGACCGCGTAAAACATGAAAAACAGGTCGGACGATACCGGCAGATGACGAGACTGAACATAACTCACGATGAAGGACTGATTTGCGAAATACGCTATCGCAAACATCATGAACGTCAACGACAACGGCACCACGCGTGGTTCTAAAATCGAACGGATCGAAAAAAGATGCTTTTTGGTTGCGCCAGCAGAACCGTCAATGTCTACGGCAGCGGAGGGATTCTCCGTTGTGGAAGTCTGCTTTTTGCGTACCGGCTGTCCGCCATTCTTCACCATCAACGTGGCGATCAGCATAATCGCCGCCAATATCAGCGAACTCAAAAACGTTAGCCGATAGCCGATGTGCTTTTGCGCGCGAATACCCAATGCTGGGCCGACCGCCATGGCCAGCGCGTTCATCGTGCCGTATAAGCCCATGCCGGCACCCATATGGCGGATTGGCAGCAGCAGCGACATCCATGTGGCCAGGCAGACCGAGCAGCATGCGAAACCGACGCCGTTGATCACACGTGCCATGATGAGCATGGTGGGGGAGTTCGCGAAATAGTACAGCAGTCCCGCCGCGAAATACAGCACAGTACCGATCGCCACGAGCGTACGTTTGCTGGTTTTGTCGGAAAGGTTGCCTGCGATCGGGCGGCAGAACAGTGAGGTGAAACTCATTGACCCGGCCACCACACCCATCAGCATGCCGGACGCGCCCAATGATTCCGCATATCCGGCAACGATCGGATTGGCGAGCATGTTGCTCGACATGAAGCAGAAGGTCGCGAGCATGACCAACGCCATATCACGTGTGATGAGACGATCATGTTTGCGTTGCGGCTGCTTCGACTGCCTTGATTGTTTCGCCGATTGCGTTTGCTGTGTCGTTTCGGATGCGGAAATCGTCGGCTTGTTGGATGCCTCGGGTGCTGTTGGTACTGTCATGCTGGTTCGCCTCCGAGCATGCAACTGTAGCAGCCCTGACGAAAAACGACCGCCCACGTATTGCGGACGGCCGGCGGTAACGAGTTAACGGTTCGAAGACACGCTTCGTTTACAGGGTTTTGGCGGCCTGCTCGACAAAACCTTCCATACCGTCGATGTCAACGACATGGTCGAAACGCACGTCGGCGGTCTCCAAACCGCGCAACGCGGCCGGAGCGGTAGTGCCGGTCGCCTCGGCAAGCACGTCCATGCATTCGAAATCCGTGCCGGAAGCATCCAAACCCAAGGACTCGTTGACCACGCGCGGGAACTTGTACGGGCTGGCGGTGCTCAGTAGCACGCGCGGCGTCAGCGGATCGCGAGGCATCTGCTGCATCACGTAATAGCCGCACGCAGTGTGCGGGTCGATCACGTAATGGTTCTTGTTCCAACAATCCGCGATCATCTCACGCACCTGATCCTCATCGGCCCAGCCAGTGCCGAATAGGGAACGGATCTTGGCCAGCATTGGTTCGGGAACCTCATAGGCGCCCCATTGGTTCAGATCGTTCATCAGCATGGCAATCAGACGAGTGTCCTTGTCGGACATGTAATACAGCATGCGCTCCAGGTTCGAGGAAATGAGAATATCCATCGACGGGGAAATCGTCTGATAGAACGGGCGCTGACGGTTATACGTGCCGGAAGTCAGGAAATCGAACAGCACATTGTTCTTATCGGACGCAACAACCAGATGCTTGACCGGCAGGCCCAACAACTTCGCATAATATCCGGCAAGAATATCACCGAAATTACCGGTCGGTACCACGAACTCGACCTCATCGCCAACATTGATGACCTGCTGTTCGAGCAACTGCGCGTAAGCGGAGAAATAGTAGACGACCTGTGGCACTAGACGCCCCACATTAATCGAATTTGCGGAAGACAGTACCACATGTGAGTCGGACGCCAAGCGGTCGGCAAGCTCGCGGTTACCGAAAATTCGCTTGACTGCGGACTGCGCGTCATCGAAATTGCCCTTGACTGCGCACACATTCACATTCGAACCGGCCTGCGTGCTCATCTGCAGTTCCTGCACCTGGCTGACCTTGCCTTCCGGATAGAACACGGTGATGCCCGTGCCTTCGGCATTCGCGAAACCAGCGAGCGCCGCCTTGCCGGTGTCTCCGGAAGTGGCGGTCACGATCATGATTTTCTCGTTGTCGTCACCGGTCGGGGTGGTGCGTGCCATGAAACGCGGCAGGATCTGCAATGCGACGTCCTTGAATGCGGAGGTCGGGCCGTTGAATAGTTCCATCACGTAGTCATCGCCGAGAGGTTTGACCGGGGTGATCTTTTCGTTGGACCATTGCACGCCGTATGCCTCGTTGATGCATGCTTTGAGTTCGGTTTCGGTGAAGTCGGGCAGCAACACGCTCAGCACGTCGAATGCGATCTGTTGATAGGACTTGCCTGCGAGGGATGCGATGTCCACGTGGGTTTCGCCCAGTGAGTCGGTTACGAACAGGCCTCCATCGTCGGCGATGCCTTTGCGAATGGCCTGCTTGGAGGTGAGCGAATCGGTGGTACTGCGGGTGCTGTGGAACGTGGTCACTGGATTTCCTTAGCAATAGAACGGACAATAACGTCAAACAGTATTGAGTGTAGCGTTACGGGCGGGAAGAAACATGCTTGGCGTCCGTGGAATGGGACGACATGCGATTTGCAAATCGGCGATTGTTTCCTTCCTTGTTTCGTGATTGCTTTCATGTTTCGAAACGCCCTATTCCCCTATACGATTTATGCACGTACACTTCATCGTTAAGCCCGCATGCTCGTACGGGCAACGTTTTATTCCAAGCCAAGGAGAGCTCAATGACCGCATCGCCCCTCGCGCAAACCCCGAACGACATATTCAACGCACCCATTGCCGAAGCGGACCCCGAAATCGCCGAAGTGCTTAACGCCGAACTGTACCGACAGCAAAACGGCTTGGAAATGATCGCCTCTGAAAACTTCGTGCCGCGTGCAGTGCTTCAGGCACAAGGCTCCGTGCTGACCAACAAGTATGCCGAAGGCTATCCGGGACGCCGCTACTACGGCGGCTGCGAGCAGGTCGATAAGATCGAAACCATCGCCCGCGAACGCGCCAAGAGCCTGTTTGGTGCCGAATACGTCAACGTGCAGCCCCACTCCGGCGCACAGGCCAACGCAGCCGTCTACCAGGCACTCGTCAAGCCGGGCGACACCGTGCTCGGCCTCGCGCTCGACCATGGCGGACACCTGACCCACGGTATGAAGATCAACTTCTCTGGACGCTTCTACCATGCCGAAGCCTACGGAGTCAACCCCGAAACCTTCCGCATTGACCCTGAAATCATCCGCCAGCGCGCGCTCGAAACCCACCCTGCCATGATCATTGGCGGCTGGAGCGCCTACCCGCGTATCGAAGACTTCAAGGCCATGAAGGAGATCGCCGACGAAGTCGGAGCCAAGTTCTGGGTTGACATGGCACACTTCGCGGGCCTCGTCGCTGCAGGACTGCATCCGAGTCCGGTCCCATACGCCGATGTCGTGTCTTCCACTGCCCACAAGACACTCGGCGGCCCACGCTCCGGCTTCATCCTCGCCAAGCAGGATTATGCCAAGAAACTCAACTCCGCAGTCTTCCCGGGCCAGCAGGGTGGCCCGCTCATGCACGTCATCGCAGGTAAGGCCGTCGCATTCAAGGTTGCTGCCTCCCCGGAATTCAAAGACCGCATGCAGCGTACCCTCGACGGTGCCAAGATCCTCGCCGAACGCCTCATGGCCGACGATGTCAAGAACAACGGCATCAGCGTCCTCACCGGTGGTACCGACGTCCACCTCGTTATGGTCGATTTGCGCAACAGCGAAATGGACGGCCAGCAGGGCGAAGACCTCCTTGCACAATGCGGCATCACCATCAACCGCAACACCGTTCCGTTCGACCCGCGCCCGGCAAGCGTGGCCTCTGGCCTGCGCATCGGCACCAGCGCACTCGCCACCCGCGGCTTCGGCAACAAGGAATACGAAGAGGTCGCCGACATCATCGGCACTGCACTCGCAGCTGGCAAGGACGCTGACGTAGCAGTCCTCAAGGCTCGCGTCGACAAGCTCGCCGAAGGCTTCCCACTGTATCCGGGCCTCGACCAGATTCACTGATTCCATGTCGAATAACGGTTGATTGAGAACGGTTCCGGATATGAATCTCTGAGGCCACGTGACATGTGAAATCGCGCCCTGATTCCGACGCTACGACGAAATAATGGTCGAAGCTGCGGAACAAGGCGCGTTTTCGCGCTAATCTAGGGAACTATGACGAACCTACAAGCCCAAGCCAACGCCATGGAAACCGACGTGCTCAACGAAGTGTGCGCCAAAGCCGACGCTGCACGAATCGCGCAAGCGCAACTCGCCCAAACCAACACGCAACGTAAAAACGAGCTTCTTAATGTCATCGCGGACGCACTCGACGCTCGTGCCGGAGAAATCGCCGCAGCCAACGCCATCGATATGCAGGAAGCTGCTGAACATGGTATGGACGCAGGCAAGCTTGACCGACTCAAATTCGACGTGTCCCGCGTCAACGCAGCCGCACAAGGCGTACGCCACGTAGCTACCCTGCCGGATCCGATCGGCGAAATCGTACGCGGATACCATCTCGACAACGGTCTACGACTCGAACAGGCCCGCGTGCCCATCGGAGTGCTTGGCATGATCTACGAAGCACGCCCCAACGTCACCGTCGACGTCGCATCGCTCTGCATCAAATCCGGTAATGCGGTGCTTCTCAGAGGCGGACACGCGGCCGAACGTACCAACGCAGCCACACTCGGCATCATCGCCGACGTGCTACGCGAATACGGATACGACCCTGCGCTCATCGCATCCGTCGACGAATACGGACGCCAGGGCGCCACCGCCATGATGCAAGCCCAAGGTCACATCGACCTACTCATTCCGCGAGGGGGAGCGGGTCTTATTCAAGCCGTCGTGCAAAACTCCAAAGTGCCGGTCATCGAAACCGGAGCTGGCAACGTACATATCTACGTCGACCAAACCGGCGACCAAAACAAGGCCATTCCCATCATCCTCAATGCCAAAACGCAACGTGTCGGCGTCTGCAACGCCACCGAAAAACTCCTCGTGCATCAGGACATTGCCGAAACGTTCCTTCCGCAGGCCGCAGCCGCACTCGCCGCCGCCAATGTTGAAATGCATGCCGACGAGCGAGCTTACGCAATCATCGATAAAGCCGGTATCGACGGAGTGGAACTGATGCATGCCACTGATGAAGACTGGGATACCGAGTATCTGGCATTGAAAATCGGCATCAAAGTGGTCGACTCACTCAACGAAGCCATCGAACACATCAACCGTCATTCCACCGGACATACGGAATCCATCATCGCCGAAGACTATTCGGCCATCGAGGAATTCACTTCACGCATCGACTCGGCGGTGGTGATGGTCAACGCATCCACACGCTTCACCGACGGGGGAGTGTTCGGTTTCGGCGCGGAACTTGGTATCTCAACGCAGAAAATGCATGCACGCGGCCCCATGGGACTACGCGAAATGACCACGACCAAGTGGATCGGTTACGGAACGGGGCAGGTGCGAGCATGAGCGAACAAAACGGTATCAACGAAAACGACAGTCAGATGGAGGGAACAATGACCGACGTCAAGAATCCATGGAATGCGGATCTCAATGATCCATATCTGGGATTGAAGCTCGCCTCCGAACGATTAAGCATTGTACGATACGTGTTCCTTGTGCAAATCGAGGACGGCATCGCCTCGGCGGCACAGCGCGCGTCACTCGAATATGCCGATGCGGTGTTGATTGGCTGGCCGGAAACCGGCGCCGACGACGTGGTGGAACTCAGCGAGGAGAAACTCAGGAACGTCGACGAGCAGATGCGTCTTATGGAACAGTACATCGCCAAATTCAGCGCCATGGAACGCAAACAGGATATCGACGGCATGACTGATACGCTGATTCGTGTCACCGAACGTGTGGCCGAGGTGCGGCGTGCTTACCAGCCGGACTTCCCGTTGCCGACCTTCGCTGAAATCAGGCGTGTTGTGCAGGACGAGTGGGACGAGGATATGGGCAAGATCGATCCTGACAACGCTTCGCCCACGGCTGACAGCATTGGACGTGAAACCGCGGATGCCGATCAGGAACAAAAAAACGAGGATGCCTCATGACTGGCCCGAAACGCATGCGGCCCGAATTCGCTGAAGCCGATTCCGAACTTGCCATCAGCTATGTGGTGGAACCGGAACGGCGCATGTCCGGCCTGTCCGTGGAATCAGCAGGTTCCGCGGTGGCCACGGGCCGACGTTCAGCGCGCGGCAACTGGCATAGCAGACCTCGCATCGGCATCATGGGCGGTACGTTCGACCCCATCCACAACGGCCACTTGGTGGCGGCATCAGAAGTGTCATGGGTGTATGACCTTGACGAAGTGATCTTCGTGCCGACAGGACGCCCCGTGTTCAAACTCGACAAGAACGTCACCAACGCGGAAGACCGCTATCTCATGACGGTCATCGCCACCGCATCCAATCCGAAATTCACTGTATCACGCGTGGACATCGACCGTCCGGGAGTCACCTACACCATCGACACGTTGCGAGACATCCGTGCGCAACATCCCGACGCGGAACTCTTCTTCATCACCGGAGCCGACGCGGTCGCGGAAATCATGCAATGGAAAGACGCCGACAAAATGTGGGATTTGGCCCACTTCGTGGCCGTGACCCGCCCTGGGTACTCATCGCCAGAAGGGGTGAAACTGCCGGAAGGCAAGGTCGATACGTTGGAAATACCGGCGCTGGCGATTTCTTCGACTGATGTACGTCGACGTGCGGAACACGGGGAACCTGTTTGGTATCTCGTACCGGACGGCGTGGTGCAATATATTGGCAAACACGGACTGTACCGGTAAATTTCAGGTGAACACGCGCGGATGAGACGGTCTGCGCGGATGGTTAATATGGGTCACGTCCACTTGACGCGAAAACAGACGTTTGGAGACATGGTGAGCGCAATCCTTGAAGGAAAGCCGGATAAAAACCTTATCCTTGTCACAGGCAGAACACATCCGAAACTGGCGGCGGAAGTCGCCGAACAACTCGGCATCGACGTTCTGGAAACCACAGCATACGACTTCGCCAACGGCGAGATGTACGTGCGCTACACCGAATCCGTGCGTGGCGCGGACGTGTTCGTACTGCAAAGTCACGCAGCTCCGATCAATCAGTCGATCATGGAGCAGCTCATCATGATTGATGCGCTCAAGCGTGCCTCCGCACGTTCCATCACGGCGGTCTGCCCACTGCTGGGCTATTCCCGCCAAGACAAGAAGCATCGCGGCCGCGAGCCTATTTCATGCCGCCTGATGTTCGACCTGCTTAAGACTGCGGGCGCTGACCGTATTATGAGCGTCGACCTGCATGCGGCACAGTCCCAGGGCTTCTTCGACGGTCCGGTCGACCATCTCATCGCTATGCCGGTGCTTGTTGACTACATTCGTGATCGTTTCGCCAACCAACTTGACAACGTCGCCGTCGTGTCTCCGGATGCAGGTCGCATTCGGGTTGCGGAACAGTGGGCGCAGCGTCTTGGCGGCGGCCCGCTTGCATTCGTGCACAAGACGCGCGACATCACCCGTCCGAATCAGGCGGTCGCCAACCGAGTCGTGGGTGACGTCGAAGGCAAGGACTGCGTGCTTGTCGATGATCTGATCGATACCGCTGGAACCATCGCAGGCGCCTGCAGCGTGCTCAAGAACGCCGGCGCCAAGTCGGTGACCGTTGTCGCCACGCATGGCGTGCTGTCTGGTCCAGCTGTCGAACGTTTGAAGAATAGTGGCGTCCGAGAGGTCGTGCTTACCGACACCGTGCCGATTCCTGAGGAGAAGCGTTGGGACGGTTTGACCGTGCTATCGATCGCGCCGCTTCTGGCCAGCGCCATCCGCGCTGTGTTCGAAGACGGCTCCGTGGCCGAACTGTTTGACACCTACCCGGAACACCACGGCCAGGGCTTCCTGTTCGCCTGACATAGGTGCGTATAGGCGCATTTGCGAGGTGCCCGCTCCATATGGGGAGGGCACCTCGCAAATTTTGTGTATTGCGAATATGTTTCCCGGAGTGCCGCTGAGCTTTCTGCTACTGCGTTTTCGGATAGGATAAAAGCTCCTGCAGACTGATTCTGCAGGAGCTTTTATCCTAGCAAGCTCCCCCACCTGGACTCGAACCAAGACAAAGGGTTCCAAAGACCCGTGTGCTGCCATTACACCATGGGGGAACGGCAGAAACATATGTCTTCTGCCAAGTGTTCATTATGCCATATTCTTCGGACGCCGCATACCACGGGGTGTCGCGTGGCATCGTTACGAACTTCTTGGAGAATCCCGATGCGGGATGGCTCTGCTGCGAACGGTATAGAGACAATTTTTAAAAAGTTTTTTGCCGAGAACTGTCATTATATAGCGTGAAAATATCATAATACGAACGCATGCAAACAAAAGCGATCAATATCTTTCAGGAAAAATCTAAGGTGTCCATTTTTACTAAGATTTTTTGAGATGAATTAGGGTGTGACGCTGGAGTATGTTATTTAATTGCAATTCCAACAAAAATCCGCCCTACTATTCAGTATACAAAGGGTGAGTAAATGCATATTTAGGGTGTTTTGTAATAGTTCGGGGTTTTGAGTTATCCACATATCCACAAAAGGCAAATGTTAACTTGACGGGGGCAATCTTTCATGCCTTAATGGTTCCTACACCCCTCTCAACGATGAGTCGGGCAAAGAAGAAAGGTACCATTATGGATGGTTCATTTGAAACTGAAGTTCCGCCGCCGGCGTTTGACGGGACGGGTTCGGCTATTCCGTCTTCTGGACTGGATGTGCTGTTCAATAAGAAAGGTGAGGATGATCCTGAAGAGCTTCCCACGGAGGAAGAGCTGACTGAATGGAAGAAACTGGTTTTTCCTTCCAGCCGAAAGCTTCCCACTTATGATGGGTTTCTAGATTCAGACCTTTTCGGTAGGAAAATTCCATTTCACTTTGTTCAGATTATGCCCGGGCCATGCGATGCTGAGTTTGCCTACTCCATGAGCATGTTTTCTGCGCGGCTACTTTGCAACATTGTTGATATTTTCCGCGGAAGGCAGAAGCTGTCGCTCGTGGAGAAGGTGTTGAGTGAAGACTACATGCGAAAGCTGAAGATCGCCTCCGCCCAGATCGTAAGCCGGATGAAGAAGGATGCAAAAGTGTACGCCCAGCTCGGATTGCTTCCGATTACCGTCTATACCGTCGAAAGCTGGATGATCTCACCGACATGTTTCGAAAGCACCGTGCTGATGGGCATCGGAAGCCGGAGGCTATGCGGCAATATGAAGTGCGTGCTCAAGGGATCCGCTTGGAAGTGCGTGACTGCTGATTTCGGCATGTGATGAAAAACGGCTAACTATTCAAAACCCTTGGAATTGGCTAAATTCAGCCGTTTCCAAGGGTTTTTCAGCGTGCCTTAAGTGTACTGCAACTACTATAGGGATTCATGTTGAGAGAATTTATACCAGAACCTGCGTATAGCACCACGGATGAGGACACCGTTTTCGCATTGCTCTCCAGACGCGCTGAACGTGATCCCGAGGATCTCATCGCCCAATGGCAGGACGATGAGACTCGTCGTTGGCATGACGTCACGGCTGGGGAGATGCTCGAACGTGTGCGTGCGGTCGCGAAAGGACTTCTTGGTCTGGGGGTCAAGACCGGCAATATGGTGGTTATCTATTCGCCTACCTGCTACGAATGGGGAGTCGTTGATTTTGCCTGCGCCGCGATTGGAGCGGTAAGCGTGCCTGTATACGAGACCGATTCTGCCAAGCAGGCCGAGTCAATTGTCGAAGAAGTGAATCCGGTTATCGCTTTCGCTGGTGATTCCGCGCACACGCAAACGCTTGAGCAGATCCGCGAAGGGCACAGCAGCTTACGTTATGTTTTCAATTTCAAGGCGGATGGTCTCGATGCTGTTGCCGATTTCGGAGAGGGCGTCAGCGAGGACGCGCTTGATCAGGTGATCGCCAGAGTCAAGGCCGATGACATGCTCACCATTGTGTATACGTCCGGCTCCACAGGCAAGCCCAAAGGCGCCATGCTATCTCACCGGAACTTCACGCATATCGTGTTGAACGGCTACATCATTCTCGACGAAATGCTGTATCAGCCGAATCGTCTGATGCTGTTCCTGCCGTTGGCACACTGTTTCGCCCGTTACATCCAATACGTTGCGATTGGTGGGCAAGGAGTGGTCGGCTATCTTCCGGGAGCCAAGCATCTGCTCGCCGATTTGCGTAGCTTCAAACCGACCTATCTGCTGGGAGTTCCCCGCGTGTTCGAAAAGGTGTACAACGCGGCTTCGCAGAAGGCTGGAGCTGGCATTCGGGGAAGGGTGTTTGCTAAAGCATTTGATCATTTTGTGCAATGGTCAAAGGACGAGCAGGAAACCGGACATCATTCCATCGCGGCTCGCGCCGAACATTCGTTCTTCATGTCTGTCGTGGGTAAATCCATCCGCTCCGCTTTGGGGCCGAGCATGAGGTACCTAGCCTGCGGAGGAGCCCCCCTAAACGTCGATCTCGCCCATTTCTTCAACGGTATGGATGATATTACCTTCATCCAAGGCTACGGTATGACGGAAACTGCCGCGCCGATGATCGTCAACTGGCAGAATGCCAACCGAGTCGGTTCGGTAGGCAAGCCTGGTCCCGGTATGGGTGTGCGGACCGACGATGATGGGGAACTGCAGGTGATGGGTCCTAATGTGTTCCTTGGCTATTACAAGAAACCAGAGTTGACGGCCGACGTCAAGATGGCTGATGGCTGGTTGAAGACCGGCGATTTGGGAACCATCGACGATGATGGCTTTGTGTATATCACGGGACGCAAGAAAGACATCATCATCACTGCTGGTGGCAAGAACGTCAGCCCTGCGCCCATGGAAGACATCATCAACACCTGCCCGATAGTGTCGCATGGTGTGGTGGTCGGCGACGGCAAACCATTCATCGGGGCCCTGATCGAGCTTGATCAGGAGATGGTCCGTTCCTGGCTTGCGCAGCAGGGACTTGACAGCAACATGTCCATGGGGCAGATCGTAAGGAACGATGCCGTGCGAGCATTTATCCAGCAGTATGTTGAAAAGGCGAACGCGAACGTTTCCCGCGCGGAATCCGTACGCAAGTTCGAAATCCTCGAAGAGGAGTTCAGCCAAGAGAACGGCACGCTGACGGCGAGTCTGAAGGTCGTCAGGCCGAAAGTGCTCAAACGGTATGAGAACATCATCGACAACGTGTTGTATGCTCCAAAACCATCCAACAGGCCATTGCCGAAGACGGTGCAGATCCTTGATCGCACTACGGAAACGGTCAAGCAGGCATCCGAATCCATGCGGCAGGCATCCGAATCCGTAAGCCCGAAGGTTCGGCAGGCATTTGATACCATGCAGGATAAAATCAAGAAGCAGTCCGAAGAAAATGACGGCGAGTCGTCGATGCCTGTGGGCTCATCGGAAACTGAGGAAACAACTATGATTGAGGAGAGATAGTTTTGGCAATACGTGAGATTCGAGTCGTACCTGATCCGGTGCTGCGCACTCCCTGCGACCCCATCAAGGAGATTACGCCGGCTGTGCGTCACCTGGTGCAGGATCTGCTTGATACCGTTGACGATCCGGGACGTGCCGGTCTGTCGGCCAACCAGATTGGCGTGGGCTTGAGAGCGTTCTCCTACAACATCAACGGCAAGATCGGATACGTGCTCAACCCTGTCCTTGAAGAAACCAGCGGCGAACAGTACGGGGATGAGGGGTGCCTGTCCGTGCCTGGATTGTGGTACAAGACTCGTCGTGCCGATTATGCTCGTGTGCGTGGCATCGATTTGGACGGCAAGACGGTCGTGCTGGAAGGACATGGCATTATGGGCCGCATGCTGCAGCATGAAACCGACCATCTGGATGGCCATGTCTATCTCGATCGTCTGGAGAAAGAAGAACGTCGTGAGGCGATGCGCTACATGCGCAATCACCGCAAGTAATTGCTGCCGTTTCGTTTAATATGACGATTTGGGGGTCACGTCTTTGCAGAAAGACGTGACCCCGTGGTATTTTATGCCTTGTGTGCCATCCGGTAAGGAACTGTGTCGTGAAAGTCCCAAACCACCCAATATTGTCAACCGGCATACAACCAATTCGCGTCATGTTCGCGACGACCTGTGTCGGTCGGCCGATGCCGTAAGGCTTTGGCTGCACGCAGGAACGCATGACCAGGCAAGAACCGACAAGAAAGAGGTAGTAATACCATGGCTCAGATCAATATGAGCGACATGCTGAAGGCAGGCCTGCACTTCGGCCACCAGACCCGTCGTTGGAACCCGAAGATGAAGCAGTTCATCCTCACCCAGCGCAACGGCATCCACATCATCAACCTGTTTAAGTCGCTCGACATGATCGATAAGGCCTATGACTTCATCAAGGCTACCGTCGCTCATAACGGCACCGTGCTGTTCGTCGGCACCAAGAAGCAGGCTCAGGAAGCCGTTTCCAATCAGGCTACCCGTGTTAACATGCCGTATGTCTCCGAGCGTTGGCTCGGCGGTATGCTGACCAATTTCCAGACCGTGTCCAAGCGCGTCTCCCGTCTCAAGGAACTCGAAGAGATGGACTTCACCGACGTTCGCGGCTCCGGCCTGACCAAGAAGGAACTGCTCCTTCTCGAGCGCGAGAAGGACAAGCTGGCCAAGCAGCTGGGCGGTATCCGCAACATGAACCGTACTCCGTCCGCCATGTTCGTGGTTGACGTCAACAAGGAAGCCCTGGCCGTCGAGGAAGCTCACAAGCTGGGTATTCCGGTTGTCGCCATCGTCGACACCAATGCTGATCCGGAGTCTGTCGAGTACCCGATCGCAGCCAACGATGACGCCATCCGTGGCATTGAACTGCTGACCAGCCTCATGGCTGACGCAGTGGCCGAGGGTCTGCTGGAGCGTTCCGGCAAGGCAGCCAAGGCTGAAGGCGAAGCCGAGCAGCCGATGGCCGCTTGGGAGAAGGAGCTCCTCACTGAGGGCGCTCCGGCCGCCGACGCACCGGCTGAGGCCGAAGCTGAAGGCGCAGCCAAGGCTGAGTGAAAATATCCACTGTGATGGGAGGTGTTGTGTCTCCCATCATATAGGGCATCATTATTTTCCAGAGGAGACAAATCAATGGCAGCAATCACTGCAGCTCTGATCAAGCAGGTGCGCGAGGAAACCGGCGCCGGCATGATGGATGTTAAGAAGGCTCTGACCGAGGCTGAGGGTGACGTGGCTCGCGCCAAGGAGATCATCCGTGCCAAGGGCATTCAGGCCGCTGGTAAGCGTGAAGGCCGTAAGGCTCAGGAAGGCACCATCGCCTCCAAGGTCGTGGAGTCCGCCAATGGTCAGACCGGTTACGCCGTCGAACTGAATTCTGAGACCGATTTCGTGGCCAAGACCCCGAAGTTCGTGGAATTCGCTGACAGCGTTCTCGAGGATGCCGTCAAGGCCGAAGCTGCTTCCGTGGACGAAGTGCTGGCAGCCGTTTCCGGCGAAGCCACCGTGAAAGAAGCCGTCGAAGAGGCGGCCGCTCTGTTCGGTGAGCACGTCAAGGTCGGTCAGTTCGCTAAGGTCGAAGGCCCGCACGTCGAGATCTACGCCCACAAGAAGTCCGCTGAAATGCCGCCGAGCATCGTGGCCATGATCGCCACTGATGAGGCTGGTGCCGCTGTGGCTCACGAAGCCGCTTTGCAGATTTCCGCAATGGGTGCCCAGTGGCTGACCCGCGAGGATGTTCCGGCTGATGTGGTCGAGTCCGAGCGTCGTGTGGCTACTGAGAAGTCCCTGGCTGAAGGCAAGCCGGAGAAGATCGTTCCGAAGATCGTTGAAGGTCGTCTCAACGCCTTCTACAAGGAGAACGTCCTGCTCGAGCAGTCCTACGTTAAGGATCCGTCCAAGACCGTCGGCGACTTGTTCAAGGAAGTCGGTGGCGCAGCCGTGGCCTTCGCTCGTGTCGAGGTCGGCAAGGGCGAAGCCGAGTGAATTGGCTTTGTAAGTGAGTCCATGCGTTAGACGCACGGCGATTCTATAAAGGTGTCCATCACCCATAAGGTGATGGACACCTTTGTTTTTGCAAGACTGTGTCGTTACGCTGCGGTGTCTGTGTTTGCCGATACTCTTGAGAGCGGTAAATTTCGTGAGTTCTCGGGCAAGAAAGGCTTTTCATGACTGGCGAAAACACTGGTGATAATCCACGCAGGGTACTGCTCAAACTATCCGGAGAGGCGTTTGGTGGCGGCAAGGTCGGTATTGACACGTCTGTTATCCGCCGTATCGCGGAAGAGATTGTTCCTGCGGTGCAGCAGGGCGTTCAGGTTGCCATTGTTGTCGGTGGCGGCAACTTCTTCCGTGGCGCGGAACTTCAGCAGGCTGGTATCGATCGCTCCCGCGGCGACTATATGGGCATGCTGGGAACTGTGATGAATTGTCTCGCGTTGCAGGATTTCCTAGAACAGGAAGGACAGGCTACACGTGTGCAGACCGCCATCACTATGGGGCAGGTGGCCGAGCCGTACATTCCACTCAAGGCCATTCGTCATCTGGAGAAGGGCCGCGTCGTAATTTTTGGCGCCGGCGCCGGCATGCCGTATTTCTCCACCGACACGGTGTCCATCCAACGTTCCTTGGAAATTCATTGCGATGAGGTACTGATGGGCAAGAATGGCGTGGACGGCGTCTATACCGCTGATCCTCGCAAAGACGAGAATGCCAAGCGTTTCTCCACGTTGAGCTATAACCGTGCGCTTGTTGACAATCTCGCCGTCATGGATGCTTCCGCGCTTTCCATGGCTCGCGATAACAAGCAGCGTATCCGCGTTTTTGGACTTGAAGGCGCCGGTAATGTGACTCGCGCTCTTCTCGGTAAGGAAATCGGAACCATGGTTTCTACTGCGGAATCCACACTCGCTGAATAACGACATTCAACGTCGAATATCGATCAAACAAACCAACAACAAGGAGTAAACAAATGGCAACTATTGTCGAACAGGCCAAGGCGCAGATGGCCAAGTCCGTGGAATCCACCAAGGAGAACTTCTCCGGCATTCGAACCGGTCGTGCCAATCCGGCGTTGCTCAACGGCATCACCGTCGACTACTATGGCGCTCCGACCCCACTGAAGGCCGTCGCCACCATCGGCGTGCCGGAACCGCGAACCCTGTCCGTCACCCCGTTTGACGCATCCCAGGCCAACGCCGTCGAGAAGGCGCTGCGCGATTCCGATCTGGGCGCAAGCCCGCGTCGTGACGGCAATGTCATTCGCCTGACCATGCCGGAACTGACCGAAGAGCGCCGCAAGGAATACGTCAAGCTTGCCAAGGGCAAGGCGGAAGACGGCAAGGTCGCTGTGCGTAATATTCGTCGCAAGGCCAAGGAATCCCTTGACAAGGCCATCAAGGATGGCGAAATGGGCGAGGACGATGGCGATCGTCTGCTCAAGGAGCTCGACAAGGTCACCAAGCAGACCACTGACGAGCTCGACACCCTGCTTGAAGCCAAGCAGAAGGAGATTATGGAGGTCTGAGACTTCCACTCCTGAAAAAGAATCGACGCACAGCTAGACAGGGGAGCATGATGGAACATCAGGAACAGCACGAAAAGGAAGCCGAAGAGGCCATCAACGCCATCAACAAGAAGACGGGCCGTAACATGCCTCAGGCCATCGCCACGGGAGCGGTCCTCGTCATCCTCATTTTGGCATGCCTGCTGATCAGCATCGACTTGTTCGTCTATCTGGTCGTGCTTTTCATGGTGCTTGCCCTGTGGGAGCTGCGCGTCGATTTCGCCACTGTGGGATTGCATATTCCTGTGGCGGTGCTGTGGGTGTGTTCGGCGGCGACGCTGTTGTCTACCTATTACAGCGAACGTCATATCGTCGCCATGACGGTATGCGTACTGGCGTCTCTGGTGGTTGTCGCGATCGCAGCCAGCGCCAAGGTGACGTTTGGCAGCCGCATCTCACTGGCGGTTGCCGACAAACTTTCCCATACCGATGCCGGAGCGAGACTCGAATCGTCGTTCAACCATGAGCGGGGAGAGGGAAGCCATAGCCGTTTGAGCCATGTTGCGGTTTCCATGTTCACCGTGTTGTATATTCCTCTTCTGGCATCTTGCATCATCATGCCACTGACATTCAATGAGCATCCCGTTGCTCACGCTATCATGATGGTGTTCATGCCCGCATTGAGCGATACTGGCGGCCTGTTCGCTGGAGCATGGCTGGGCAAGCACAAGCTGAGCCCGCGTATTTCGCCGAAGAAATCGTGGGAAGGACTCGCCGGGTCCATCCTGTTCTCCATGGTTGGTTCCTTCGTAGTGATGTTCTGCACATACGAGCCAGCCGTGTGGGCTTCTCGTTGGTGGGTTCCCGTCGTGGCAGGTTTCATGATCGGCATTGCCGGAACGTTTGGTGACTTGTGTGCATCCATGCTGAAGCGAGATATCGGTATCAAGGATATGGGCCATCTGCTCAAGGGACATGGCGGCGTGATGGATCGAGTGGATTCCATTCTGCTGTGCGCACCATTCGTGTGCGTGCTGTTGTGGGCGACTGGAATGTAGGAAAGGTCAAGGAAAAGCGATGAGCGACTCTGTGAATTTCATGAAGGACCTGCCAGAGACCGGCATCACCCCAGGAGGCACCACTGGTGCTTTCCGAGACGTGTTATCCAAAGATCATGCGCGTCGAGGCAAACCGCCGCTGCATTTTGCGGATATGACCGAGGAAAAGCGCATCACTAAAGCCAAGGATCTTGGACTTCCGAAATTCAGGGTCAAGCAGCTTGCCAACCATTATTATGGGCATTTCGATGTCAACGCGGAGGAATTCTCCGACTTCCCAGCAACGAAACGAGTTGAGTCCGCGGAGATGTTTTTCCCGACGCTCATCACCGAAGTGACTCGTCAAGTGGCTGATGAGGGCACCACAATCAAAACGTTGTGGCGATTGTTCGACGGTTCGCTTATTGAGTCCGTGCTCATGCGCTATCCCACACGCACCACGTTGTGCATCTCCAGTCAGGTCGGTTGCGGCATGGGATGCCCGTTCTGTGCTACAGGCCAGCTGGGTCTTACTCGAAACATGTCGGCAGGTGAGATTGTGGAACAGGTTCGTGTGGCCGCGAAAGCCATGCGTGACGGAGAAGTTGCGGGTGGTCCCGGACGCCTAAGCAACATTGTATTCATGGGCATGGGAGAGCCCATGGGCAACTACAAGTCGGTATTGAGCGCTGTTCGTCAGATCAGTGCCATGCCGCCCGAGGGCTTCGGTATTTCGGCACGTAACATTACCGTCTCCACGGTCGGCGTGGTGCCTGGTATTAAAAAACTTATGGCTGAGGGCATTCCGGTGCGTCTGGCCGTGTCTCTGCATGCCCCGAGCGATGAACTGCGAGATGAGCTTGTTCCAATGAACAAACGTTTCAACACCACGCAGGTGCTTGATGCCGCGCACGACTACTATCTGGCTTCGAAACGCCGCGTGAGCATCGAGTATGCTCTGATGCGTGGCATCAATGATCAGGCCGAACATGCCAAGTTGCTCGCTAAGCGCCTGAACCATTATGGCGATAACTGGGCTCACGTCAACCCGATTCCGCTTAATCCTATTGAAGGGTCAAGATGGACCGCTTCGAAGCCTGAGGATGAACAACAGTTTCTAGACATCCTTCATAAGGCTGGCATCACCGCTACGTTGAGAGATACGCGCGGGCAGGACATAGATGGCGCATGCGGTCAGCTTGCGGCCAAAGAACGCGATTAGTTGTCAAGGAAAGAAGCTGATTTTGTCCGCTACCCGGACTTCTGACAAACATGCGTAACGTAAAACGGCTACTCTTGCATTCGTTGCACGACACCATGCGCGAAGGAGTAAAACAGCATGTCACTGGCAGTCCGAGTCATTCCATGTCTTGATGTTGATGCGGGAAGAGTAGTCAAAGGCGTGCATTTCGAAAATCTTCGCGATGCCGGCGATCCGGTCGAGCTTGCTGCGGAATACTACCGCCAAGGCGCAGACGAGCTGACCTTCCTCGATGTGACCGCATCAAGTTCACATCGACAGACCATGGTCGATGTGGTAAGTCGAACCGCCGAACAGATTTTCATTCCTCTGACTGTCGGTGGAGGCGTGCGTACTCCTGAAGATGTTGATTCACTGCTGCGTTGCGGAGCCGACAAGGTAGGCGTCAATACTGCTGCCATCAACGATCCGACACTGATCAGCCGTGTCGCGGAACGTTTCGGCAATCAGGTGCTCGTATTGTCCGTTGACGCGCGTCGTGAGCAGGGGGAGCGCCATACCCAGTCTGGTTTCGAAGTCACTACCATGGGAGGGCGTAAGTCCACGGGCATTGATGCCATTTGGTGGGTCAAGCGTGCCCAGGAGCTGGGCGCGGGAGAGATTCTGCTGAATTCCATGGATGCAGACGGCACCCAGCAGGGTTTCGACCTTGAAATGATCAAAGCTGTGCGTAAGGAAGTGAAGATTCCGATCATTGCTTCCGGCGGTGCTGGAAAGGCTTCTGATTTTCCTCCGGCAATCGAAGCCGGTGCGGATGCCGTGCTTGCCGCGTCAATCTTCCACTACGGCAAAGTTACGATTGGTGAAGTCAAGGACGCGATCAAAGCCGCCGGCTACACCGTACGTTGAAAGCCGGAAATAGCAAAAGCAAGCGGAAAATTAATCAATAATCGAAGAAACGAATCATACCATCACCATGACCAACGAAGCATACGACAACAGCACTACTCTCGATCCACGAATTGCAGAACGTCTCAAGCGTGACGACAAAGGACTGGTGGCAGCTGTCATCCAGCAGTTTGACACCAAAGAAGTGCTGATGGTCGGATATATGAACGATGAAGCCGTACGCCGCACCTTGACAACCGGCCGCGTTACTTTCTGGTCGAGGTCCAGGCAGGAGTACTGGCGTAAGGGAGATACTTCCGGACATGCCCAATATGTGAAGTCTTTCGCGCTGGATTGCGATGGGGATGCCATTCTTATTGAAGTTGACCAAGTAGGAGCGGCTTGCCATACCGGCAAACGATCCTGCTTTGAGGAAGGCGGGCAGTTGCCCGTGGTCGTGGGATATCGCACCAAGGAACAGGAGGGCCAGCGATGAGCGAACGCAGCGTACAAGCACTCAAGTGGGGCGCCACCTGGCCGAGACGTGAACAGTTCCACGAGTTGGCGGACCAAGGATATCGCGTCATTCCGATTGTACGTCGCCTTCTTGCCGACTCCTTGACGCCAGTCGGCTTCTATGAGCGACTTGCTGCTGGACGTTCTGGCACGTTTATTCTCGAATCCGCGGAATTCGGCGGTACGTGGAGCAGATACAGTTTCATTGGCGTGAATTCCATGGCTCAGTTGCGTTCCAACAACGGTAAGGCCGATTGGTTGGGGCAGGTTCCTGCTGGCGTGCCTGCTGAAGGCGATGCAATGGAAGTCGCGCATGCCGCGCTGAAAACCTTGAAGGCGCCGCATGTTGAAGGACTTCCGAATCTGACCAGCGGTCTGGTTGGTACCGTTGGCTGGGATGCGATTCGCCACTGGGAGCCGACCCTGCGTGCCGAGGCTCCGAACGAGACCGGGCAGCCTGAAATGGTGTTGGCCCTAGCCACAGATATTGCCGTGGTCGACCATGTGTCCGGATCGGTGTGGTTGATCGCCAACGCGGTGAATGTGGACGACCGCCCGACCCGTGCCGACGCCGCATATGATGAGGCTGTGTCGCGATTGGACGATATGCAGCGAAAGGTTGCCACGCCTGTCGAAGGTGAAGCTCGCGTCAACGTGCTGGATGAGACCGTTAGCCAGCCGGAACTTCGCTTCCGCACGGAGAAAAGCGATTACGAGCGCTCTATCGAAATCGCCAAGCAGCATATTATCGACGGTGACGTGTTCCAGGTGGTTATTTCCCAGCGTCTCGACATTGATTCGCCTGCCGATCCGTTTGACGTCTACCGTGTGTTGCGTACGTTGAACCCCAGTCCTTACATGTATTTCATGTCGCTGACTGACGCGCAGGGACGTGATTTCAATGTCATCGGTTCCAGCCCGGAAACACTGATCAAAGTGGATAACGGTCATGCCATGACCTTCCCGATCGCGGGTTCCAGACCACGTGGCGCCACCGTTGAGGAAGACGAGCAGCTCGCCAAGGATCTGCTGTCTGATCCGAAGGAACGCAGCGAACACATCATGCTCGTCGATCTGTCGCGTAACGATCTGAGTCGTGTATGCCTTCCGGAAAGCGTGGAGGTTGTTTCCTTGATGGATATCAAGCGATTCAGCCACATCATGCATATCTGCTCCACCGTCACCGGCAGGGTCAACCCCGACATGACATCATTCGACGTGTTCACTTCTGCATTTCCTGCGGGAACGCTTTCTGGAGCGCCGAAACCGCGTGCCATCGAGATCATCGACGAGCTTGAGCCCGCAGATCGTGGCATTTACGGCGGTACTGTCGGTTATTTCGATTTTTCGGGCAACCTCGATATGGCAATTGCCATTCGAACTGCATTCATCCGCGACCATGAAGCGAGCGTGCAGGCCGGAGCTGGAATCGTACTTGATTCCGTGCCGGCCAGTGAGTGGCAGGAGACTCGCAATAAGGCCGAAGCCAGCGTTGAGGCTGTTCAGATCGCCTCGCAGCTTCGCCAATTGTGAGTCAAACCAAACAAGCTAACTAATCGAGTCAATTGCTGAAAGGAACACTATGTCTGTACTCGATGAGCTGGTTACAGGAGCAGTTGAAGATCAACAATCACGCGAACAGAAAATCCCTCTTGATGAAGTAAAGCGTCAGGCGTTTGCCGCGCCAGCGCCTATTGATGCGCGGCAATGGCTGAAAAAGACCGACGGCATTCCGGTCATCGCGGAAATCAAAAGAGCCTCGCCATCGAAAGGCCTCCTGAGCGATATTCCTGATCCAGCCGCTTTGGCCAGAGAATACGAGAAGGGCGGAGCCAGCGCGATTTCCGTGCTTACCGAGGGACGTCGCTTTTTGGGATCGCTAGATGATTTCGATAAAGTTCGTGCAGCTGTGAAAATCCCGGTATTGCGTAAGGATTTCATCGTCACGGAATATCAGATTTGGGAAGCGCGTGCGCACGGTGCCGATCTGGTGCTATTGATCGTCGCCGCGTTGGACGACGGCAAGCTCAAGTCCTTGCTTGAGCTTGCACATAGTCTCAATATGACGGTGCTGGTCGAAACGCATACCCGTGAGGAAATCCAGCGTGCCATTGATGCGGGAGCGCGAGTCATCGGCATCAACGCGCGGAATCTCAAGGACCTCAAGGTCGATGTGAACAAATACAACGAGCTGGCCGCTGATTTGCCGAACGATGTGATCCGTGTAGCGGAATCCGGAGTGTTCGGCTCGGTTGAGCTGGAGGATTATGCCCGCGCCGGAGCCGACGCGGTGCTGGTTGGCGAAGGTGTCGCAACCGCAACCAACCATGAACAGGCTGTGGAGCGACTAGTAAAGGCAGGAGCAAGAGTGAAAGCATCCGAACAAACCCCATTGGCAAGCCATGAAGGACCATATTTCGGCCAATTCGGCGGACGCTATGTGCCGGAAGCGTTGATCACGGCGCTTGACGAGCTTGAACGCGTCTATGAGGAAGCCAAGGCCGATCCGGAGTTCCATAGGGAGCTGGCACGACTGAACCAGCAGTATGTCGGACGTCCATCACCGTTGACTGACGCTCCGCGTTTCGCCGAGCGTCTCAAAGAAAAAACCGGTCTCGACGCGCGTGTGTTCCTCAAGCGTGAGGATCTCAACCATACCGGCGCGCACAAGATCAACAATGCGCTTGGGCAGGCTCTGCTGGTCAAGCGCATGGGGAAGACCCGTGTCATCGCTGAAACCGGCGCGGGACAGCATGGCGTGGCCACCGCTACGGTGTGCGCCATGCTCGGCCTGAAATGCCGCATCTACATGGGTCAGATCGATGCGCGTCGTCAGGCGCTTAATGTCGCTCGCATGCGCATGCTCGGTGCCGAGGTGGTGGAAGTCACTTTGGGAGATCGCATTCTCAAGGACGCCATCAATGAGGCTTTGCGAGACTGGGTCACCAACGTCAAAGACACGCACTACCTGCTTGGCACGGTCGCAGGTCCACATCCGTTCCCGGCAATGGTGCGCGACTTCCAGAAGATCATCGGTGAGGAAGCCAAGCAGCAGCTTCAGGATTGGTACGGCATCGACCATCCGGATGCGGTTTGCGCATGCGTCGGCGGCGGTTCCAACGCCATCGGCATCATGAACGCTTTCCTTGATGACGAACGCGTGAATCTGTACGGCTACGAGGCGGGCGGCAATGGCCCCGAATCCGGGCGTCATGCCATTCGTTTCGCTCCGGGAACCGGCGAACTGGGCATGTTCCAAGGTGCCAAGAGCTATCTTCTCGAGAATTCCGAAGGCCAGACCCTCGACACGTATTCCATCTCCGCCGGTTTGGATTACGCATCCGTCGGCCCGGAACACGCATGGCTCAAAGAAATCGGACGCGTCAACTATTCCTGGGCAACCGATGAGGAAGCGATGAGCGCTTTCAAGGATCTTTGCGAAACCGAAGGCATCATTCCGGCGATTGAAAGCTCTCATGCAGTTGCTGGCGCATACAAGGCAGCTGAGGATCTCAAGGCCAAGGGATACGAGCACCCAGTCATGATCATCAACATTTCCGGTCGTGGAGATAAGGACATGAACACCGCTGGCAAATGGTTCGGTTATTTGACCGATGAACAGGCCAAGGCGCTCGAAGCCAACGGCGCCCAAGGCAACAACGCGGACAGCAAGTGAAAGAAGGAGCATCCCATTATGACGCACGCAACAGTAACCACGCTGTCCGGACAGCCGCTCGGCATCAGCCACAAGTCGAGTCCGTCGGAAGCCATGTTCGATGAGTTCGAAGCCGCGAACAAGCCCGCATTCATCGGCTATCTGCCATATGGATTCCCGAACCCGGACTATTCGCTGAAGGCATTCCGCACCATGGTCGAGCATGGCGTCGATGCCGTTGAAATCGGCCTGCCGTATTCCGATCCGGTCATGGATGGTTCCGTCATCCAGGCCGCTTCACAGATCGCCATCGACAATGGAGAGAAAATCGCGGACGTGTTCAGGGCCGTTGAGACCGTGGCCAATGCCGGGGGAGTTCCGTTGGTGATGAGCTACTGGAATCTCATCTACCATTATGGCGTCGAACGTTTCGCGCGTGATTTCGAGAACGCCGGTGGCGCTGGCCTGATTACCCCCGACCTCATTCCGGATGAGGCTGGCGAATGGATCGAAGCTTCAGACCGTCACGGACTTGACCGAATCTTCCTCGTGTCGCCGGATTCCACAGACAGTCGTTTGAAGGTCGTTTCCGACAATGCTCGCGGTTTCGTCTATGCAGCCGCCCGTATGGGCGTCACCGGTGAACGTTCCACCATTGACGCTTCGCCTGAGGAGTTGGTGGCACGCACGCGCAATGCCGGTGCGAAGAACGTCTGCGTCGGCATTGGCGTCTCCACCGCCGAACAAGGTGCGCGAGTCGGCTCCTATGCCGACGGTGTCATCGTCGGATCCGCGTTGGTGCATACCATGCTCGACGAATCCGGAAAGAACGCCGTCGACGAGGCCACCGGGCTCAAGGCATTGGCGGTCAAGGCCGAAGAACTTGCGGACGGCATTCACAACGCACGCTCCGCGAAGTAAACCATTCCAACGATTTCGGTAGTCCACGCAACGCCATATCGGATGCGTGGACTACCATCAGGAAACCATGACACTTGCATACATTCCATCGCCAACGATTTCACAGTTTTCCATCGGCCCTGTAACGATTCACATCTATGCGTTATGCATTCTGTTGGGAATTGTGTTGGCGGTATGGATAACCGCCACACGATGGAAGAAGTTGGGCGGTAATTTCGATCAGGTTCTTGACATCACTTTGGTCAGTGTCCCCGCCGGTATCGTGGGTGCCCGAATCTATCACATCATCACCACGCCCGAACGTTTCTTCGGGCCGAATGGCGATTGGGCGGAGATGTTCCGCATCTGGAATGGCGGACTTGGCATCTGGGGCGGAGTGCTGCTTGGAGCGTTGGCCGCATGGGCTTGGTGCAGACACAAGCATTATCCAATGGCCTTGCTGGCCGACGCCATCGCCCCGGGATTGTTGGTAGCACAGGCTGTTGGGCGTTTGGGCAACTGGTTCAATCAGGAGCTGTATGGCGCGCCGACGACTTTCCCATGGGGCCTGAAGCTCAATATGGAAGGCACTGCTATCGGGCACAGCGAGCAATGCTACGACGGGTCTACATGCCCAAGCGGAACACTGTTCCATCCAACCTTCCTGTATGAGATGATTTGGAATCTCATCGGAGCCGCAATCATCGTGTACATCGGATCCAAGGCTATGAAAAAGCTTAAAGCCGGATCCCTATTTACCGTGTACATCATGTGGTACACGTTGGGGCGTACTTGGATTGAATCCCTACGCATCGATTATGCGCATGAGTTCTTGGGTGTGCGCATCAACGTGTGGGTTTCCATGGCGGTGTTTGTGCTTGGTGTGGTGGCGTTCATCGTCGTGCAGCAGATGGGCAAGGATACTGACCTGTTGGCGGAGAAGCTTCGTACCGTCACTGAAATCGAGCAACGTCTCGAAAACGGTGGATTGGAAGAATCCGCCGATCATGCAGCGACTCGTTCAAAGAAAACTGCGGATGAAATCGAAACCAACGATGCCGAAACCGTCTCGAATACCGACAAACAGTCCGACATCAAGTAACAGCAAGTCGATTACCTTTCATAGAATGAGAGTCATGACTATTCAAATCGCACCAAGCATCCTGTCCGCCGATTTCTGCAACCTTGAGCGTGACCTCAAGGCCATTTCCAATGCGGATCTCGTTCACGTCGACGTGATGGATCATCATTTCGTCCCGAATCTGACTTTGGGCGAGCCGATCGTGGCTCGTATCTGCGAAGTCACCGATCTTCCGGTTGACGTGCATCTGATGATTGAGGATCCGGATCGTTGGGCACCTGAGTACGCCAAGCTGGGCGCCGCATCCGTGAGCTTTCATATGGGGGCTACTCATGCTCCGGTGCGTCTGGCACGCCAGTTGCGCGAAATGGGTTGCAAAGCCTGCTTCGCGGTACGTCCGGCTGAACCTGTCGAGCCGATTTTCGATATTCTCGACGAATTCGACATGATTTTAATCATGACCGTCGAACCCGGCTTCGGTGGCCAGAAGTTCCTCGACAACCAGATGTCCAAGGTGCGTCGCTTGCGTGACGAAATTACCCGCCGTGGTCTTGCCACCAAGATTCAGGTCGATGGCGGTGTCAGTCCGAAGACTGCCCATATCGTAGCTGAAGCGGGTGCTGATGTGTTGGTCGCGGGTTCCGCTGTGTACGGCGCTGAGAATCCTGCGGAAGCCATTGATTCCATTCGCGAGAAGGCTGAAGCCGCATTCAAGGCCTGACCTTCCATCAATTTTTTGAGGATAGACAAGAACAATGAAGACTTTTGAATCCCTTTTTGCTGAATTGAGCGAGAAGGCCGCTTCCAAGCAGGCTGGCTCGCTAACTGTTGACGAACTGGGCAAGGGCACGCATTTCATCGGCAAGAAGATCGTCGAAGAGGCGGGCGAGACCTGGATCGCAGCCGAATACGAAGGTGCCGATCGTACCGCAGAGGAGATGAGTCAGCTCATCTACCACCTGCAGGTCATGATGATTGACCGTGGCATCACACTCGAAGACATCTACAAGAATCTGTGAGTTTTTGGCCATGCCGCAGAAGGCATGGCCTTTTTGGGGAGGAAAAATGCTGAGAATCGCCGTGCCTAACAAAGGCATGCTGTCTGAACCTGCCTGGAACATGCTGGCCGAAGCTGGCTATCGTCTGAGGAGCAATCCGCGTCAGCTGGTCGTAGAGGATCCCGATAATGATGTGGAGTTGTTCTATCTGCGTCCGCTTGATATTGCCGTCTACGTTGGACGCGGTACCATCGACGTCGGCATCACCGGCCATGATCTATTGCTCAACTCCGGAACGGACGCTAAGGAGCACATGGAACTTGGCTTCGGCGCATCGACATTCCGTTTCGCGGCCCCGAACGATTCCCCGATCAGCACGCTTGAAGACATCGAAGGCAAACGCGTCGCCACCAGTTTCGACAAGCTTGTGCATGATTATCTGGTCGAACATGGCATCAACGCCGAAACCGTGCATCTTGACGGTGCCGTCGAATCGTCGGTGCAGCTTGGAGTGGCGGATTTGATCGCCGACGTCGTGTCCACGGGCACCACACTCCGCAATGCCGGCTTGCGTATTTTCGCGGAGCCGTTGCTGCATTCCGAAGCCGTACTCATTCGTTCTCCGCGTCTCGCTGAGAACGACGACCGCCTGACGATTCTAAGCCGCCGACTGCAGGGTGTGCTCACTGCCCAACGCTACGTGCTCATGGATTACGACATTCCGGTCGAGAAGGTTTCCGCCGCTGTGGCCATCACGCCAGGCTTTGAGAGCCCGACCGTTTCCCCGCTGCATGACAAGCAGTGGGCGGCCGTGCGCGTCGTCGTGCCGAAGGCCAAGGTCAACCAACTGATGGACCAGTTGTATGAAGTTGGTGCCCGTGGCATAATTGTCACCGCCTTGCAGGCCTCGAGAATGTAATGTTGCTCGAAGTATGAGCAAACTGATTATCAAAAAGCAGTACAGTCCGGAACCGCGGGATATCTATTTCACGGTTCCGAACCTTATTAGCCTGTTGCGAATCATTTCGATTCCTTTCATCTCGGTATTGGTCTCTCGTCATGAGATGGTGCTTGCGTTGGTTGTGCTTGCGCTTTCGGCAGTATCTGACGGTTTGGACGGTCTTATTGCAAGGTCGTTCAACCAGGTGAGCAAGATCGGGCAGATTCTCGACCCCATCGCCGATCGTCTGCTGATTTTCTGTAGCATCCTTGCATTGGGCGTCGCCGACATCATTCCATGGTGGATGTTGATTGTCGTTGGATTGCGCGATTTGATCATGGCGATTCTCGTGTTGATATTAGCCCAGCATGATTATGGTCCGCTGCCCGTGCATTTCGTGGGCAAAGCAGGCACCGCCATGCTGATGATTGCTATTGTCGCTTTGATTTTTGCGGATATCTGGTCCAATTCCGCTACGGATACATTGCATTTATGCGGTCTCGCCACCGGCACATGGGGCGTAGGATTGTACTGGCTTGCCGGCTATATTTACATACGTCAGGGAATCCAGCTGCTGAAAAACGATAAGGATTAGCGCACATGATGCATGATGCTTCGGAACGTGTGTCGTTTCCGGTGTCTCCGGAGAATACGCCCACGAAGCGTCGCGCCGTTTTTTCGGCGTCTTTCGCTGGGCTGACCTCGCATCATGTGCAGCCCGACACTGCTGCATCCACCTCTCGAAGAAGGCGGAATTTGGACGATGATTCGCTGCGGCTCATCGATGACCTGACCAACCGTCCGATGGATGCGATGTATACGGATTCGAGACTGGCCACCAAAACACCGCCGATGTTTGCGGTCTGGTTTACCCGTGTGTTGGTGTTTCTCATCTGCATTGCCGTGGGTACGGCAGGCAGCGTATTCGTTCGGCAGTTGAGCACCGACCCCCGTAAGGAAGTGCGCAAGCAGCTGTCAAGTCAGTTGGCTGAGCAAACAAAAAACGTCGAGACCCTCACCAAAGACGTCAATGCGCTGCGTGCCCAAGTTGAAGAGGAATCGAAATCCGTGTCGAACTGGTCATTGAACCAGACCATACAGGATGACGAAATGGTCAATGGCGTACTTCCCGTGCGAGGCGAAGGCATCACGCTCACCATCGCCAACCCGATATCTGTGGGCGGTGACAACGCGGATTCGTCGCTGCCAAGAGAAAACGGCAATCAGGTTCGCGTCGTCACGGATTCGGATCTGCAGGTGCTTGTCTCGCTACTCTGGCAGTCCGGAGCGGAAGCGATCGCCATCAACGGATACCGTCTCGGCGTGCAGACTTCCATACGAACGGCTGGAACGACGATCCTCATCGGAGTCAATTCCGTGCAAAGTCCGTATCGCATCGAGGCGATCGGCAATTCCAGCGTTCTTGCCAATGCGGTGAGCAAGAAAACACAACAACGTTTGTACGATGATTTCAAAGAAGCGGGCATCTATCCGCAAGTGGGCAAAAACAAATCGATTACACTGGAAGCGGCGGTAACTGGCGAAGTGACATATGCAAGGAAGGTCAAGTAATGGCAGCGGTCTTGGGACTTATCATTGGCGTGGTCATTGGCGTGTTCGTCCGACCGGACATCCCCATTGCCCTTCAGCCGTATCTGCCGATTATGGTTCTGGCCGCGCTCGATGCGCTGCTTGGTGCCGTACGAGCCTATTTCCAGCGCAGCTTTTCCGATAAGGTCTTTGTGATATCCTTTTTTTCGAACGTCATTACCGCAACATTGCTGGTTTTCTTGGGAAACCAACTTGGCGTTGGTTCCCAGCTGCAGACCGCTGTCATCGTCGTGCTCGGCATTCGAATCTTCACCAATGTGTCGGCCATCCGGCGTTTCATCTTCAAGGGATGACGTGGCATGAGCAGACGTAACGATGACAACAAGGACGTGCTCTCCAAAATTCACGAGCAGATCGTCAAGGACCAGAACAACGACAGCACCCAGACCGGATCGTTTCCAGTGGTCAGGCGCAAGCCGAAGCGGATTTCGCTGAACGCGAAGGTCACTCGTGCCCGTCTGTACTCCAGCGTGCTTGTAACCGTGCTTTGCGCGTTGCTCGGCTTTAGCTATGCCATTCAGTTGAACAACACAACGTCCACATATGAGACGATGAGTGAGGACGAACTAACCAAACTCATCAGTGAAACCAGCACGCAGGTCCAAAAGCTTGAGCAGCGCAAAAGTGAGCTTTCCAGCCAGCTTGACTCGCTGAAGGATACGGCCGACAAGAACGAAAAGGCGGCGGAAATCGCCAAACAGAATGCCGAATCGAATGGAATTCTTTCCGGACGTCTGCCGGTATCTGGAGAAGGCGTGGTCATCCGTATTTCCAAAGGATCAAAGCAAGATATTGATGCGTCGATTCTGTTCACGCTTCTTGAAGAATTGCGCAATAGCGGTGCGGAGGTCATTGAAATCAACGATATTCGTGTGATTACCAGTACGTATATCAGCGATTCCGCAGACGGTCTCAGCTGTGATGGCGCGAATATCAAGGCGCCATTCATCATCAAAGCGATAGGGGATAGCGACAATCTGCAGAACGCCGTCAATCTTGCGGGCGGTGTTGGTTCACGTTTGAAAGTGAAGTATGGCTCCACCGTGTCGATTGCGCCTTCCGACAAGGTGGAAATCATGTCGACGAGAAGAGCGCCACAGTACACGTATGCGCATGTCGTCGAATAACTCCTCAAGTAGCGTTTTCTTTTGGTCGATCCTAAAAATAGTTGTGTTGTAGAGTGCCGTTCACCTTTTCAGCGTGCCGATGTCTGCCCTCAACCCTATCTTGTTCATCGTTGACATACAGTCCAGGCCTGCACATTAGTAACGCGGACCCCGATAGCAAAGGACAACCCATGGCTGAACAGACCATCTCCATCATACTCAACGGTGAAGCGAAGGAGGTGGCAGCAGACCAGACTGGCGTCCAACTCTTTGCGGAAGACAAGAACATCATCGCGGTGCGTCTTAACGGCGAGCCTCGCGATTTGTATACCGAACTGCATGACGGCGATGTTGTGGAACCAATCGTGCTTGATAGCGAAGACGGTTTGGCCATTATGCGTCACTCCGCGACCCACGTCATGGCACAGGCCGTGCAGGAGATTCGCCCGGATGCCAAGCTTGGCGTCGGCCCGGTCATCAAAGACGGTTTCTACTACGATTTCGATGTTGAGACTCCGTTCACTCCTGACGATCTCAAAGAGATCGAAAAGCGCATGCAGCGCATCATCAAATCGTCCCAGTCCTTCCGCCGCCGCGTGGTGACCGAAGAGGAGGCTTTGGCGGAAGAGGCTGATCAGCCGTACAAGCTGGAGCTAATCAAAGACAAGGAAGCCCACCTCGATCCGGAGGCGGCCACTGAAATCAGCGGCAAGGAACTGAGCTTCTACGATAATGTCGACCGCGACGGCAATGTGGTTTGGAAGGACCTGTGCCGCGGACCGCACCTGCCGAACACCCGCTATATCAAGGCGTTCAAGATCGAGCGTTCCGCAGCTGCATATTGGCGTGGCAGCGAAGCTAATCCGATGTTGCAGCGCATTTATGGCGCGGCTTTCGCCACCAAAGAAGATCTCAAGGCCTATCAGACTCGTCTTGAGGAGGCCGCCAAGCGTGACCACCGTAAGCTTGGCGCGGAGATGGATCTGTTCTCCTTCCCGGATGAGATCGGTCCGGGCCTGGCTGTGTTCCATCCGAAGGGCGCTGCCGTGATTAACGCGATGGAGGATTACTCCCGCGAAATGCATCGCAAGCACCACTACAGCTTCGTGCAGACTCCGCACATCACCAAGGGCGGTCTGTACGAGACTTCCGGCCACCTGCATTGGTACAAGGATGGCATGTATCCCGCAATGCGTCTGGATGAGGAAAAGGACGAGAACGGCAACGTCATCAAGCAGGGCTTCGACTACTACCTGAAGCCAATGAACTGCCCGATGCACAACCTGATCTTCAAGTCCCGCCAGCGTTCCTACCGCGAGCTGCCATTGCGCCTGTTCGAATTCGGCACGGTGTATCGCTACGAGAAGTCCGGCGAGGTGCATGGTCTGACCCGCGTGCGCGGCTTGACTCAGGATGACTCCCACATCTACTGCACTCGCGAGCAGATGAAGGACGAGTTGAAAAACCTTCTGACCTTCGTGCTTGGCCTATTGAAGGACTTCGGTCTGGACGACTTCTATCTAGAGCTGTCTACCAAGGATCCGCACAAGTACGTCGGTTCTGACGAGATCTGGGAGGAAGCCACCAATACGCTGGCCGAAGTCGCCAAGGAATCCGGCCTTGAGCTGATTGACGATCCGTGTGGCGCAGCCTTCTACGGTCCGAAGATTTCCGTGCAGGCCCGTGATGCCATCGGCCGCACCTGGCAGGTGTCCACCATCCAGCTTGATTTCAACCTTCCGGAACGTTTCGGCTTGGAATACATCGCTGCGGACGGTACTCACCAGCGTCCGGTGATGATTCACCGTGCGCTGTTCGGCTCCATCGAACGCTTCTTCGCCGTGCTTCTTGAGCATTACGCCGGTGCTTTCCCGGCATGGCTCGCTCCGGTTCAGGTGCTTGGCGTGCCGGTTGCCGATGAATTCGCCCCGCACTTGCAGCAGTTCATCGCCAGTCTCGAAGAGGAAACGGTTCGTTGTGAAATCGACATGTCCGACGATCGTTTCGGCAAGAAGATCCGCAACGCGTCCAAGTCCAAGGTTCCGTTCATCCTCATCGTTGGCGAGGAAGACATGAACAACAATGCGGTGAGCTTCCGCTTCCGTGATGGCAGCCAGCTGAACGGCGTGCCGGTCAATGAAGCCAAGGCTCAGATTATGACCGTGCTCAAGAAGCGCGTTCAGGTCAACAACGTCGACGACTTCAAGTCCGCCATCGCAGACTGAGCCGATTCACTTGCATTCGGTCTCATACGATCATGGGTCATATAAGGGCGCACAAGCATCATTATTGACGCTTGCGCGCCCTTTTCGTTTTCCGAGAAACAGGAATCCGCATGCTAGAACATCTTCGCGCACCATTCAAAAAACTCATAGAACCGCTTGCCAAAGCGTTGATATCCATTGGTCTGACCGCAAATGCGGTGACGGTCATAGGCACCATTGGAACCATTGTGGTCGCCTTCGTCACCGGCATCACAGGATGGCTTTTCGCTGGAGCCGTAGTGCTGACATTGCTGGTGCTGGCCGATTCCCTGGACGGTTCGATCGCGAAGCTGACTACGGGAGGCACCCAATTCGGCGCTTTTCTGGATTCCACGTTGGATCGTATCGCCGATTGGGCATTGCTTGCCGGAGTGATCGTCTTCTTCATCTTGCACGCCGATTGGTGGTATGACATCAGCCGGTCAAGCCCGGATTATATTAGTTGGGTTGGTGTCGGCGCGGCCATGGTGTCAATGATGACGTCGTTTGTGACGTCGTATGCGCGTGCCCGTGCGGAATCCGTTGGTTTCGAAGTAAAGAACGGCATCGCAACGCGCGCCGACAGACTGGTCATCATTCTGGTGGGCATGGCGATCACTGGATTGACGCATCATGGCCTATGGCTGGCCATTGACATGGTGTTGCTTGCAGTTTTAGGTGTGGCCACAGTATTCCAGCGCGTTCTCGAAGCACGTCGACAGATGGCTGCCGGTCATAGGACGTATCAGCTATAACTGCCTGTAAACGTCGAATGTTGACGCGCCTGACAACCATATGTCAGGCGCTTTGTCTTAGAACCGCTTTAGAATCGTTTCGTTTGAAACATCCGCAACCTGCCTAGGAGCATTATGTCAGGTCATTCCAAGTGGGCGACCACCAAGCACAAGAAGGCCGCCATCGACGCGAAGCGTGGCAAGCTGTTCGCCAAGCTGATCAAGAATATCGAGATCGCAGCACGTATGGGTGGTGGCGATCCTGACGGCAACCCGTCCCTGTACGACGCCATCTACAAGGCCAAGAAGGCTTCCATGCCTGCCGATAACATCAAGCGCGCTGTCAAGCGTGGTTCTGGTGAAGAGGCCGGCGGTGCCAACTACGAAGATATCGTCTATGAGGGCTATGCTCCCGCAGGCGTCGGTCTGATCATCGAATGCCTTACCGACAACCGCAATCGTGCGGCTGCTGAAGTGCGTTCCACCCTGACCAAGGGCAATGGTTCCTTGGCTACCTCCGGTTCCGTGAGCTTCAATTTCGAGCGCAAGGGACAGATTATTGTTCCTGCCGAAGGCGTTGATTTCGATGATCTGTTCGAAAAGGCCGCTGAAGCTGGTGCCGAGGATGTGACCGAAGATGGCGATGTGTTCACCGTTGTCACCGATCCTTCCGAAATGATCGATGTTCGTAAGGCTCTGCAGGATGCTGGTTTCGATTACGATTCCGCTGATCTGGTCATGATGCCGAAGAACGAGGTTGAATTGACTCTTGAGGATGCTCAGAAGGTGTCCAAGCTCATCGACAACCTCGACGATTTGGACGATGTGCAGAACATCTACTCCAACTGGACCGCTTCCGATGAGGTCATGGCTCAGCTTGACGAGGAGTAATCGAGCGTGATTATTCTTGGCGTCGACCCCGGGCTGACTCGCTGCGGGGTCGGCGTGATCGAAGCCGGCGCATACCGCCGGCTTTCTTTTATTCATGTGGATGTGGTGCGGTCCGATCCGAAAATGTCACAGGATTTGCGTCTGTTGGCCATATACAATGGTTTGGTTGAAAAAATAGAACGGTTTGCGCCAGATACCGTGTCCATTGAACGTGTGTTCGCACAAGAGAACCGCAATACCGTGTTGGGGACCGCGCAGGCGGCCGGGCTGGCCATGTTGGCTGCAGCCCAGCGTGGCATTCCCGTTGCCCTGCATACGCCGACTGAATCGAAAATGGCGATCACTGGCAACGGCAAGGCCGAAAAGATTCAGATGGAACGTATGGTCGCCCGTATTCTAGGGCTGAACACCCTGCCCAAACCTGCTGACGCGGCCGACGCGTTGGCCATTGCGATTTGCCATGCCCTTCGTCCTGCGGGTGCGCTGCAAGGGGGCGAACGTGAGCAGCATCTCACTGATGCGCAACGTCAATGGGCGCTTGCCTCGCAGAATGCGGCACGGCAGCGTGGCGTCCGCAGAGGAATGTAGACTATCGAACAAATGTTCTACAGTTGTTTATGGGAGGTGACGGCATGATAGGCATGCTGCATGGCCAAGTCGATTCCATTGACGCGGTTTCGGCGATCATTGAGGTCGGGGGAGTTGGCTATGAGACCAGGATGCCTTCGGCGGATCTGGCTTCCATGCACGCCGGTCAAACGGTGAAGGTGTACACGTCGTTGAACGTTTCGCAGGATGCGATCACGCTGTATGGCTTTTCCTCGCTCGCATCGAAACGTATGTTCCTGCAATTACAGAAGGTCAGTGGCATTGGCCCGAAGGTTGCCCTTTCCTTGCTTTCGACGTTGCCTCCGGAACGTTTGGCGAGAGCCGTGGCAGATGGCGATGCCACTGCGCTGGCGAAAGCGCCGGGATTAGGTAAAAAAGGTGCGCAAAAAATCATCCTTGAGCTTAAAGGGTCCATTGACCTTAGCCAGATTGAAGGCGCTTCTCCTGAAACACGTTCCACGGAAGATACTGGTTCGGAACAGGTGGTGGAAGGCCTGATGTCTCTTGGATGGCGTCAACAGGATGCCGTTCATGCCGTGCAAGACGTCTGCGAGAGCAACCATATCGATATTCCACTGGGAGACGATGACGTGCCTCGTGTGCTCAAACTCGCGTTGGCGTCCCTTGATCGAGGTAGGTGAATCGCACCATCATGACGAACGACTCTGCATTCGACCAGCCGAATACTGGTGCCAACGAGGAATCACTCCGCATGGTTTCCGCATCTTCAGTCGGCAACGAGCCGGTGAGCGACGAGGAACTGCGACCCCATGTTCTTGACGGTTTCATCGGACAGCCAAGGCTCAAGGCGCAGCTGCAGCTGTTTTTGGACGCTGCCCGCAAACGCGACGTTCCTCCGGACCATATTCTTTTGGCAGGGCCTCCGGGCTTGGGTAAGACCACGTTGGCCATGATTGTTGCCAACGAGCTTGGAGTGCCGATCAGAGTCACTTCCGGTCCGGCCATTCAACATGCCGGCGATCTGGCTTCCATTCTGAGTTCTTTGGATGCTGGGGAAGTACTCTTCATCGACGAGATCCATCGTCTTCCACGGGCGGCCGAGGAATTGTTGTATATAGCCATGGAGGATTTTCGCGTTGACGTGATGGTCGGCAAAGGACCGGGCGCTTCCTCCATCCCTCTTACTTTGCCGCGGTTTACAGTGATCGGTGCCACCACTCGTGAAGGCATGCTGCCGTCGCCGTTGAGAGCTCGTTTCGGTTTCACCGCACATCTCGACTTTTATCCGCATGAGGAGCTTGAAAAGCTTATCGAACGATCGTCGGCTGTGCTCGGCATCCGTCTCGAGGACGGCGCTGCCCATCAGCTTGCCATGCGTTCGAGGGGTACACCGCGTATCGCCAACCGACTGCTTCGCCGCGTAAGGGATTGGGCAATCGTACATGATCTGGAAACCGTGCATCCAAATGATGTCAAGGAGGCTTTGGCGTTGTACCAGATCGATACTGAAGGTCTGGACCGCTTGGATATCGCGGTGCTAAAAGCCATTGTCACCAATTTCAACGGAGGACCAGTCGGTCTGAACAATCTGTCGGCCATGGTCGGCGAGGAATCGGAAACCGTGGAAACGGTTTGCGAGCCGTATTTGGTTCGTGAGGGGTTCCTCATGCGCACGCCGAAGGGTCGTGTGGCGACACGTAAGGCATGGGAACATCTCGGTTTGGTGCCTGACGAATCTCAGGTTGATGTCAGCAAGCTAGCCTAGACTCATTGTCTTGGACATAATGTCCCGTTTGAGCGTCCACCTCAAGGAGTTGTGCTTTGGATTACATTTTTCTCATCGTCATCGTTGTCGCCATGTTTGGCATGATGTTCTGGCAGTCCAAGAAGGCTAAGCAGCAGCAGGCCGAGCGACAGGATTTTCGTGCCAATCTTCAGCCCGGCACTGAGGTCATCACCATCGGCGGCGTGATCGGCAAGGTTGTTTCCGTTGATACCGAATACGAGGAGATCGTCATCGATTCCGAAGGTTCCCAGATTCGTTTCGGCTTCAACGCCATCAGCCGTGAATACGTGCGTCCCGCATATGTGCATGATGACGAGGTCGATGAGAACGGCAACCCGCTTCCCGTCGATTCTGCAGATGAAGATCAGGTTGCCCAGGAGCCGATTGAGGGTGAGATCGAAGCGGTACAGACTGAGGCCGAACAGAAGAACAGCTGACAACATATAAAAAGATATCGGCGAGAATCTCGTTTTTGGGATTTTCGCCGTTCTTTTTCGCGTCGAAATCCTATAATGCAAAGTGCCGCATATTGAAGGAGAAGGAAACTACCGCCATGGCATCAACGGATATCACTGTTTCCGGTTTAAGCAGGGTCGGAGCTGAAAACGCCGAGTACCTCATTTCTAAAATTCGCACGATTCCCGGTTTCCCAAAAGAAGGCATTCTTTTCCGTGATTTCATGCCGGTATTGGCTGATGCTCGTGCCTTTGGCGTTCTTCTGGACGCTCTTGAGGCCGCGCTGCCAGTGGATCCCAATGACTTCGACGCCGTTGCGGGTCTTGAAGCGCGAGGTTTCTTATTTGGTCCTGCATTGGCCGCGCGTCTTGGCAAAGGATTTATCGCCGTGCGCAAGGCGGGTAAGCTTCCGCCTGAGACTGTGTCGCAGTATTATGATCTTGAATATGGCCAGGCTGCTGTGGAAATCGAAACCAGCGCCGTGCATGAGGGTGAACGTGTGCTCATCGTTGATGATTTGATCGCCACCGGTGGAACTGCTAATGCGGCCAGTGCGCTGATCGAAAAGTGCGGTGGCAAGGTGGCTGGTTTCAGTTTCGTTATGGAACTTACCGGCATTGACGGCATGAAGTCCTTGCAGGAGTATCCAGCCAGTTCGTTGGTCACCATGCCTGCGTGATTTGAGTATATTCTTTCTAAATAACCAATAGCATCAAGGGAAAAAGAATCCATGGATCTCTATGAGTATCAGGCTAGGGAGCTGCTTGAAGAGCAGGGTATTCCAACGCCTAAGGCAGTGTTCGCGCAGAACTCTCACGAAGTGGCTGAGGCTGCCGAGCAGATTGGCTACCCCAATGTGATCAAGGCTCAGGTGAAGATTGGTCATCGCGGTCAGGCTGGCGGTGTCAAGCTGGCGAAGAATCGCGATGAGGCTATTCTTGCATCCGAGGGAATCCTGCCGATGACCATTCACAAGCACAAGGTCAGCGGTGTGTTGGTAGCTGAGGCAAAGAACATTCTTCACGAGTACTATGTCTCCATTTCCGTGGATCGTTCCTCCCGTGATTTCGATGTGCTTGCCACAGCGAATGGTGGTACCGAGGTTGAGGAGATCGCCAAGGAGCATCCGGAATCCGTCAAGCGTCTGCATATTGACGCGCTTGAGGATTTCGACCTCGAAGCGGCCACCAAAATGGCTGAAAGCATTGGTTTCTACCATGCCGATGTTAACCAGGCCGCACAGATTCTGTTGAAGATGTGGCATTGCTTCAAAGACAATGACGCTACGCTTGTTGAGATCAACCCGCTTGCCAAGATCGGTGATCCGGATGACGAATCGTCCAAGACGCTGTGCGCGTTGGACGCCAAGATTTCTCTGGACGACAATGCGGCGTTCCGCCACGATGGTTGGAGTCGGTTCGCAGACCCGGTGCATGTCGATCCGTTCGAGCAGAAGGCACGTGAGCATGGCTTGCATTATGTGCATCTCCAAGGTTCCGTTGGCGTAATCGGCAACGGTGCCGGTTTGGTGATGAGCTCGCTCGACGCCGTTTCCGGTGCCGGTGAGGATCAGGGAACCGATGTCAAGCCCGCAAACTTCCTTGATATCGGTGGCGGCGCGTCTGCCGAAGTGATGTGCAGCAGTCTGGAGATCGTGCTTTCTGATCCGCAGGTAGAATCGGTGCTGGTCAACGTGTATGGTGGCATCACATCCTGCGAACAGGTGGCGAAAGGCATTCTGGAAGCTCTTGACAAGCTTGGCAGCTCCAAGCCTCTGGTGGTCCGTTTCGACGGCAATGCCGCTGCTGAGGGTCTGCGCATTCTTGCCCAAGCTAATCGAGTCAATCTGCATGTCGCACAGACTATGGAAGAGGCCGCACAGCAGGCTGCACGCCTTGCGGCCAACGGCAAGGAGGTTCGCTGAAAATGACGCTTTTCGTTGAGGATGGCACACCTGTCATTGTGCAGGGCATGACTGGGCACCAGGGTATGACCCATACCGCGCGCATGCTGAAGGCCGGCACCAATATCGTCGGCGGCGTCAATGCTCGCAAGGCCGGTCAGGAAGTCAATTTCCCTGAAGCAAAAAACGGCGAAGATGTTACCCTGCATGTTTTTGGCAGCTGTTCCGAAGCCGTTGAAATTACCGGTGCACAGGCGAGTGTTGTGTTCGTACCGCCACGTTTTGCTAAAGACGCCGTGGTTGAGGCCATTGAAGCCGGTATCAAGTTGATTGTGGTTATCACCGAAGGTATTCCGGTTGCCGACAGTGCGTATTTCGTTGAGCTCGCATTGCGCAAGGGCGTACGCATCGTCGGGCCGAACTGCCCTGGTCTGCTTACGCTTCCTTCGACGGAAAATGCGCAGGGCTGCAATCTCGGCATCATTCCGGACGGCATCGTCTCCCGTGGACCTTTGGGCTTGGTGTCCAAGTCCGGCACCCTTACCTATCAGCTGATGGGGGAGCTGTCCGACATCGGCTTCACTGCATGCTTAGGCGCTGGCGGCGATCCCATCGTTGGCACCACGTTGCAGGAGGCCCTTGAAGTATTCGAAAACGATGATGCCACCAAGGCCGTCGTGATGATTGGTGAAATTGGCGGTAGCGCCGAACAGGATGCTGCCAAGTGGGCATCCGAGCATATGACCAAGCCTGTCGTCGCCTATATCGCTGGCTTCACGGCGCCGGAAGGCAAGCAGATGGGCCATGCTGGAGCCATCGTTTCAGGCGGCAAGGGAACCGCGCAAGACAAGAAGGAAGCACTCGAAGCCGTGGGCATCCGTGTTGGACGAACTCCGGGGCAGACTGCTGAAATCATGCGCGAGGTGCTCGCTTCCAAGTCGATATGATGGCAAAGAACCTGAAGTATTGGTTGAAAGGGCTTGCCGTAGCGGCAGCGTCCATGATTATCTATGCTGTCGCCCTCGGCTGCTATATAGCTCTGATGCTTCTGATCATCTCCATGGAGGAAGGCGGCGACAATCTGTCCGCCTTCTCCGTTCCCTTGACTGAAGCGGTTGTGCTTCTCAGCCAAGGATCCGGGTTCAAAACCGAATCTATCACACTGACGATTATGCCGTTGTTGCTGACGGTTATGCTGATTGCACTTATTTCATCGCTTGCCAAGCGTATTGGAACCAGTTTCTCCGGATGCGTGACGGGGACTGCTGGCTGGGTGCTGATTAACATATTCTTCGCCAACAGCGTCGATACCGAGCTTGTTGACACGACCGGCATGATTATCGTGAAAACGGCGGTCATCTTCATACTGGGCTATGCCATTGCCTTGATTCCTGAGGCGCCGTTGACTGAGCGAGGTTTGGAATGGATTGGCAAGCATGTTTCGTTGCCGGTTCGTAAGACTATCACCATAGGCTTAGCTCTTGGTCTGTTGTTGATTGCAGTCTATCTGGTCATTGGCCTGATTGTGGTCGTGTATTGGGTGTTTAGCAATCAGTCGGCCATGGTGAAGCTGTATGAGTTGTCGGGAATGCAGAACGGCTCTCGTATACTTACGACGATCGCTATGCTCGCGTGGATTCCGAACATTGCGATTTGGGCGGTTTCCTGGGTGTTCGGAGCAGGTTTTTCGATTGGCGACCTTGCTGAATTCACTATGTGGAGCGGTCAGGGAACGGCATTGCCGTCGCTGCCGATATTCGGTCTGCTTCCTTCGGCAATTGAAACGGATTGGGTTCGAATCGCATTAATGTGCATTCCTTTGGCGTTGCCCTGTATCGCAGGCATAATCGTCATGTTGTTCAACAAGGGATTCCATATCAGAGCTGATGATGCTGATCACCAGATTGACGTCAAGCGGGTGGTGTTCGGACTCGCCTATCCCGCGGGAACATTCTGCATGTCCTGCGTGATCGTATCGGTAGGCTCGAGTTTGCTGTTCTCCATCTCCAACGGGGCACTGGGATCGAAACACCTTGCGCATGTCGGTGTCGATGTAATTGCGTCGACACGTAAGGTTGGGCAGCCCACTGCAGTCGGACTGTTCTCATCGTGGCTGCTGACTTTGGTGGCTGTATCTATGTTTTTCGGAATACGCTGGGGCATAAAGCGTGTCCGCGAGGGCAGGAGCGGTACATCCGCTGCGGTCCTCGAACCAAATAATCGTGAGATCGCCGATGCGGCCCGCACAGTGACCTCAACCATTAACAATAAGGAGGAGCAGGGTGACAACAACGAATCGACCGATACGTCGAGCTCTGGTATCGGTCTTCCATAAGGAAGGCATAGAAGTTCTTGCCGAGGCGTTCATCAAGGCCGGCACTGAAGTGGTTTCCACTGGTTCCACTGCAAAGCGTCTTGCGGAACTCGGCGTCAAGGTGACGGAAGTCTCGGAGGTCACTGGTTTTCCCGAGTGTCTCGATGGCCGTGTCAAAACCCTTGACCCACATATCCACGCAGGTATCCTCGCTGATATGACCAATGAGAAGCACGCGGCTCAACTGGAAAAGTTTGGCATCAAGCCGTTCGATTTGGTGGTCGTCAACTTGTATCCGTTCGCTGATACGGTTCGTTCCGGTGCGGACGAAGCTGCCACTATTGAAAAGATCGATATCGGAGGCCCGTCCATGGTTCGCGGAGCGGCGAAGAACAACGCCACCGTGGCCATCATCACGGATCCGAACGATTATGCGTTGGTTGCGGCCCGTATCGAGAACGGTGAAGGTTTCTCCCTTGAGGAACGTCGCTGGCTGGCCGGCAAAGCGTTCGCGCACACGGCGTCTTATGATGCCACCATCAACGAGTGGACCGCGAAGCATTGGCCGAAGCCGGCTACCGTTGATCATCCGACTGCCGAAGGCGAGACGGAATTGAATGAGGCCAAGTTCCCGGCCGCATTCACCCGTACCTGGGATCGCGCCCATGTTCTGCGTTATGGCGAGAATCCCCACCAGCAGGCCGCGTTGTATCTCGATCCGCTGAACCAGAACGGCTTCGCACATGCTGAACAGCTCGGTGGCAAGCCGATGAGCTACAACAACTATGTCGATGCCGATGCAGCCTGGCGTGCCGTGTGGGATTTCGCTCCGCAGATTGCGGTTGCCGTGGTCAAGCACAACAATCCGTGCGGCCTTGCCGTTGGAGCCACCGTCGCTGAGGCGCACAAGAAGGCGCATGCCTGCGACCCGATGAGCGCCTATGGTGGCGTGATCGCTGCGAACAGCAAGGTCACCGTGGAAATGGCAGAAAGCGTCCGTCCGATCTTCACCGAAGTGATTGTCGCTCCCGATTATGATGCCGATGCCCTTGAGCTGTTGCAGACCAAGAAGAAGAATCTTCGCATTTTGAAGGTTACCGAACCGCCGAAGTCCAAAACACAGTTCCGTCAGATCGACGGTGGTCTGTTGGTGCAATCCACTGATCTCATCGACGCTCCGGGCGACGATCCGGATGCGTGGAAGCTGGTTTCCGGCAAGCCTGCGGACGAGCAGACCATCAGGGATCTGGTTTTCGCTTGGCGAGCCATCCGTTGCGTCAAGTCCAACGCTATCCTGATCGCCCATGATCAGGCCACGGTCGGCATCGGCATGGGTCAGGTGAATCGTGTCGATTCCGCCAACCTGTCCGTTGAGCGCGCGAATACGCTGGCTGATGGTGCAAATCGCACTCAGGGCGCTGTTGCGGCATCCGACGCGTTCTTCCCGTTCGCCGATGGTGCTGAGATTCTTATCAACGCAGGTGTCAAGGCCATCGTCCAGCCGGGTGGTTCCATCCGCGACGAGGAAGTGTTCGAAGCGGCCCGCAAGGCCGGCGTCACCATGTATGTGACTGGCACCCGCCACTTCTTCCACTGATAGTTCCACCTCTCATACGAGGGTATTGTGATTAGCGTGGCGTCCGATTCCGTATTGGTTTCGGACGCCACGTTTATTATGATTACGATTGTTGCAGGCAAGCGAGATATGAAAGGCCTCGGAATGAGCCATCCTTACGTTTCCGAAGATCATGAGGGCAAACCGTGGTTTGAATGGATTGTCGCAGTTGTAGTGATTATTGCGACGGCGCTTGCGGTCGCAGGATATACAAAGGCCGCCACCGCTGCGATCGCGGTGACGGCCATAGTGACTGGGCTGGTCAGGCTGGTGTTGCGTGAACGCAGCCCATGGAAGGTCCGGTCAGTTGTTTTCGACGCTTTCATGGGTGTAGGTTTGGGCGCTGGACTGCTCATTCTCCTCACCATCGTTCCTGTCGGAAACTGACGCTTCGTCAAGAACAGTGTCGTTTTCGATTTCATCGGCGACTTCGGCATCCGACGTATTCTTCTTTGTGCCGACCATACCGGAGATAATGACGATAAGGGCAACGACGGCAGCGGCGAGAACGGGGCAGATCCAGAAGACCCACAGCTGCTGCAATGGTTCCTCGTTCAGACCCTGGTTTTGCGCGAAAATAGCGATGCCAGTAGCGCGTGCCGGGTTCAATGCAGCTCCGGTCACCGGGTAGGCGATGGCGGTGCCGATGCCGTAGGCAAGCCCCATGGCGAAGGCATGGTTCGTATCGGACTCGCCATGTTTGCCCGTGGTGCGAAGCGCGGCGGCAACAATGACGATGCCTGCGATGACTTCGACAGCGATGGCCAAGGTGATGCTGAACGTTACGCCATAGTTGCCAAGTGTGGAGTAGGAGACGGAGTTCTTATCGAAGCCGTTGATCGTCGGCGTCATCCAGATCTTGAACGTCACCTGCTCGGAAGCCGGCAGAAGGAATCGGATGGCAGCGCCGGCGCCAATGCCGCCGAGCACTTGAGCAATGATGTACAGAATGCCATCAAGCACATGGGTCTTGCCGGTGAGCATGGCGGCGACAGATACGGCCGGATTGAATTGCGCTCCGGAGATGGATCCAAAGATCACGGTGGCCGCGGCATATACGATGCCCGTCAGCAGGGCGATGAACGCCATATTGATGCCGTATACTGCGGAGCCAAGCGAGCAGATCGCGTAAATCGCGAAGCAGATGATGAAGCTTCCCACAAGTTCCGCTCCGACACGAAGTGCCAGCGGCTTGCTTTGCTCTTCCTTAGTTATGGACGTTGCTTCAACAGCAGTCATAGTCTTTCCTCTGTCATATAGTGGACAAGTTGCGATTTTTTGGAAATCGCCAAACGACTGCCATAGTACCAGCAGTCCCTATAAGTATTATCCGGCCACGTTGGGAGAACGATGCCAAACGCATATTCCCGCGCCGCGAAGGCGCATACACATGACAATGAAGGTATCCGCCTGCAGAAGCTTCTTGCTCAGGCAGGTTTTGGGTCCCGTCGCAAATGTGAAGAGATCATTACTGAAGGACGCGTCGAAATCGACGGTGAGCTTGTCACCGAGTTGGGGACTCGCGTCGACCCGAAACATCAGGAGGTTCGTGTGGACGGCTCCCGTGTTCGTGTGAACCCCAATCATGTCACGCTTGCCTTGAACAAGCCGAAGCGCGTACTCAGCGCCATGGAGGATCCGAAGGGACGTTACACCCTGAGCGATATCGTCGGCGACAAGTATGACCGTATTTTCCACATGGGTCGTCTGGATTACGATTCCGAAGGCCTGATTCTCATGACGAACGACGGCGAGTTGAGCCAACATGTCATGCACCCCAAATATGAGGTCGAGAAAACCTATATTGCCACGTTGGAAGGTCGCATCAGCGGTCAGGTGTGCCGCCGACTGGTCACCACCGGCGTGCAGCTCGACGACGGTTGGATCAAGCTTGACCGTTGCGCGATTCTTGATGCCAGCCGCGATAGCACTCTGGTCAAGGTGGTGCTGCACTCCGGCAAGAACCGTATTGTTCGTCGTATCTTCGGATCGATCGGTTTCCCGGTCAGACGTTTGGTGCGCACTCAGATCGGCCCGATTAAACTTGGCGATCTGAAGTCCGGATCGTACCGTGTGCTTTCGCAGACTGAGGTGCGTTCCCTGTCCAAGGCGGTGGGCCTGTGATTCGCGTAGCTATTGATGGGCCTGCGGGCGTCGGCAAGTCTTCCACGTCCAAAGCGTTGGCCAAGTATTACGGTTTTGCCTATCTTGATACCGGCGCCATGTATCGTGCCTGCGCATGGTGGTGCATGAACAAGGGTATCGACCTCGATACGGAGACTGTCGACGAACAGCTGGTCACTGAAACCGTGGGCGAGTTCTTCACCGAGGGTCATTTTGACATCAGTGTCGATCCGGACGATCCGAAAGTGTATGCCGATGGCGAAGACATCAGTGAGGCGATCCGTTCCTCTGAAGTGTCATCCCATGTGTCCAAGGTGTCGAACATCATTCCGGTTCGTCATGTGCTTATTGCCGCACAACGCGCGTATATTGCTCGTGAAGCGGCTTCCGATTCCTTCTCCGAAGGTGCTGGCGTGGTTGCCGAAGGCCGTGACATCACCACGGTCGTTGCGCCGGATGCTGAAGTGCGTGTATTGCTTACCGCTCGTGAGGAAGTCCGCCAAGCCCGTCGAGCAGGGCAGTCGGCTTCTGGAGTTGGCGCGGAAAACGTTGCGGCACGAGACAAGGCTGATTCCAAGGTCACGAATTTCACGTCCGCAGCGGAAGGTGTGTTGACCGTTGACAATTCCGATTTGGATTTCGGCGAAACCCTCGACGTGCTTGTGCGCATCGTCGATGACGCCATTGAAGAGCAGCAATATCGCCAATATGCGTCCAATCTTGATGATTATGAGTTGGATGAGGGCGATGAAGGGCTGATTGATGGATCGTCTTTCGTTGGTGGCGAACGCCAGTCCGGCCCGAAGCCGGTCGGCGTGCTTGCCGTTGTTGGACGTCCGAATGTTGGCAAGTCCACGCTGGTGAATCGTATTCTCGGACGTCGTGCGGCCGTTGTGGAAGATACTCCAGGCGTGACCCGAGACCGTGTGAGCTACGATGCTGAATGGGCCGGCACTGATTTCAAGCTGGTCGATACCGGTGGTTGGGAAGCCGATGTCGAAGGCATCGAATCCGCTATCGCGTCGCAGGCACAGATCGCCGTCCAGCTTGCTGACGCCGTGGTGCTGGTGGTGGATGGTCAGGTTGGACTTACCAATACTGACGAGCGTATCGTAAAGATGCTGCGAGCCTCTGGAAAGCCGGTCACGCTTGCAGTGAATAAGGTCGACGATCGTGAGAGTGAGTATCTGACCGCCGAATTCTGGAAGATGGGTTTGGGGGAGCCATACGGTATTTCCGCCATGCACGGCCGTGGCATAGGCGAACTGCTTGACGCGGCTTTGGATTCGTTGAAGAAGGCTGAGAAGACTTCCGGGTTCCTCACCCCATCGCATCTTCGTCGTGTGGCACTGGTCGGACGTCCGAACGTCGGCAAGTCGTCCTTGCTGAACCAGCTGGCGCATGAAGAGCGCACCGTGGTCAACGATCTGGCTGGAACCACCCGCGACCCTGTCGATGAGGTGGTGACGGTTGATGGTGAGGACTGGCTGTTCATCGATACCGCCGGCATCAAGCGTCGCCTGCACAAGTTGTCCGGCGCCGAGTATTTCTCGTCGTTGCGTACGCAGGCCGCGATTGAGCGTTCGGAGCTTGCGTTGGTGCTGTTCGACGCTTCCCAGCCGATCTCCGATCAGGATCTGAAGGTGATGAGTCAAGCCGTGGATGCCGGTCGTTGCATTGTTCTGGTATTCAACAAGTGGGATTTGATGGATGATTTCGATCGCCAGCGCATGGAACGCTTGTGGAAGACCGAGTTTGACCGCGTGACGTGGGCCCAGCGTGTGAATCTGTCGGCTAAGACCGGATGGCATACGAATCGCCTGGCCAGAGCTATGCGTGGCGCCTTGGAGTCGTGGGACAAGCGCATCCCGACCGGCAAGCTCAACGCTTTCCTGGGTAAGATCCAAGCTGCACATCCGCATCCGCTTCGTGGTGGCAAGCAGCCACGTATTCTTTTCGCGACCCAAGCTTCGACGCGCCCACCGCGCTTCGTGATTTTCGCTACTGGCTTCCTTGAGCACGGTTATCGTCGTTACATCGAACGTTGCCTGCGTGAGGAGTTTGGTTTCGAGGGTTCTCCGATTCAGATTTCGGTGAATATCCGAGAAAAGAAAAAGCGCAAGTAGTCCGTTTTTTCTTGGGGTGCACACCATCATTCGTGGCATGCACCCCAAGAAAAAACGGGTTGTAAGGAATGCTACTATATCTGCCAATCTGTGTAGCTAATGTGCGACGCTATCGACCGGGCGTCTTAGAAAAGCGGCTGTTCTTCGGCGTCTCTTTGGCGTAGATATCCGCTGATCGCACGTCGGGCAAGAGAACTCAAAGATATGCCCTCTTCTGTTGCACGTTCCCGTGCCGTCTTGCCGATGGCATAGGGGAGTTTGATTTTCCATTCGTCGCCAAGCTGTTCGCGCCCGTCGGTGTTCTTTGGCCTTCGTCCTGGACGAACGGTGTCGGTTGTGTCACTCAGGTTATCGCTTTTAAGCGCTCTTCGGGTCAACTCGGTGAGAGTGATACCGTCATGTTTCGCGCGTTCTCGGGCTTCCACGCCAAGTTCTCGGGGCAGGCGGATCTTCCATTCATCTTCAGGTACGGAAGAATCGAACACATGGGCAAGGTCATCAACGTCGTCAAACTGTGGCTGGGCGTCCCTCGACTTCAAGACAATCACCCCTTACCTGCATGTGTAAGACTGACAACCTTAAAAAGAAAACCCGAAATCATACGAATCCGGGTTTTTCGGGTCGGACCAGCGGGATTTGAACCCGCGACCCCTTGACCCCCAGTCAAGTGCGCTACCAAACTGCGCTATGGTCCGAACGATGCAAAAGCACCGAAAATGAAACATAGCATAGTCTGTGGTTTTTTTCAAATACATCGTGTCGCGCAGTCAATGAAACGTGATGAAGGATGCGTAAAGATGTCGTTTGTGTCAAAAAATATCTTTTTGAACATCCAAAAGCCCCCGTTATGGGAAATATGTCGTAGTATTACCTAGGTACAATGAGAACATGACGCCCGCACGAAAGGGAAAGACATTGACTGAGGACGTATTCGAATACTCCGCCGCGAAGATGCGGGAAAATGGGATGACCGATATGGCCATCGCACAGTTCAAGCGTCTATATGAGGTTTGGCGTAACGAGGAGGCAAGCAGCTGGATTCGTGAGGATGAGGTGGAACCGTTGGTGGGGGTGCCAAGCTTCCATGACGTTTACGAGACCATCAACCACGACAAGGCCGTTGATGCGTTCGCAAAAACCGCATTCCTTAAGCTCAATGGTGGGCTCGGCACCTCCATGGGACTGGATTGCGCCAAGTCTCTCCTGCCTGTGCGCCGCCACAAGGCCCGTCAGATGCGTTTCATCGACATCATCATCGGACAGGTGCTGACCGCACGCACTCGTCTGGGTGTGGAGCTGCCGTTGACGCTGATGAATTCATTCCGCACTTCGAACGACACCATGAAGGTGCTGAGAGCCAACAAGAAATTCCATCAGAAGGATATTCCTCTGGAGATTGTGCAGCATCAGGAACCAAAGATCAGCGCGGAAACGGGCCTTCCTGTCAGCTTCTCGGCAAATCCCGAACTTGAATGGTGTCCGCCAGGCCACGGTGACCTGTTCTCGACCATCTGGGAATCCGGATTACTCGACGTGCTCGAGGAACATGGTTTCAAGTATTTGTTCATCTCGAATTCCGACAATCTCGGTGCACGACCTTCGCGTACGCTAGCCCAGCATTTCGAAAATACCGGCGCTCCGGTCATGATCGAAGTCGCCAAGCGCACTCCCGCCGACCGCAAGGGCGGCCATATCGTGCGTGACAAGGCGACGGGCCGTTTGATGTTGCGTGAAATGAGTCAGGTGCATCCAAAAGACAAAGACGATGCTCAGAACATTGAAAAACACCCGTATTTCAACACGAACAGCATCTGGGTGCGGATTGACGCTTTGAAGGCCAAGCTGTCCGCATATGACGGCGTACTGCCGTTGCCAGTGATTCGTAATAAAAAGACCGTTGATCCCACCGATCCGACGAGCGAGCCGGTTATTCAGCTGGAAACGGCCATGGGAGCCGCGGTGACGTTGTTTGATGGTGCCACTTGCGTGTGCGTGGACCGCATGCGTTTCCTGCCAGTGAAAACTACCGACGATTTGTTCATTATGCGGTCTGATCGATTCCATCTGACGGACCAGTATGAGATGGAGGACGGTAACTACATTTTCCCGGATGTCCATTTGGATGCGCGGTACTACAAGAATATTCATGATTTCGATACGAGATTCCCGTATGGAGTTCCATCGCTTGCCGCGGCAAATTCCGTCGATATCGAGGGCGACTGGACCTTTGGCAGGGATGTAATGCTGTTTGGTGACGCGCGGTTGCCTGACACCGGCGAGCCGAGTTATGTTCCGAACGGCGAATATGTAGGCCCGCAAGGCGTGGAACCTGACGATTGGGTCTGATTCGAGGGGTGTTCTCAACACGAAAAACTGTATTTTTTCGTAAAATAGGCACAATCTGAGCGAAAACCCTCTATCATAGAGAGGTGTGTGCGGAAGCCTACACTGGTTACGCACTTAAAGTGAAACGTTAACGAGACGTGAGGACTAATGGCAGAGGGCAGTAACGGAAGGCGTCGTTTCTCCGACAAATGGGGCAAGCACGAACTTGATGTGTTGGCTGTGCTTTCCTCAGCTTTTCCGCAATGGCTCACTTCCCGTCAGATTGCTCAGCGCGTGAAGGCGTATGCCGATTCCTATGGGGAACTGGCAGATCAGGCGGCGAAGGCAGCTTTTGCCAAGCAATTCCAGCGTGACCGCGCCAAGCTTGCGGCCATGGGCATTGCCATCGAATCAAGGCAGCCGGAATATTCATCCAAGTCGGAGGGGCAGGACTTCGCGTCCTACCGTCTGCAGCTTGGTGACGAGCCTCGTGTTCGTCTGCTGTTCGGGGATGAGGATCTGCCGATTTTGGCTGCCGCCAACTACTTGGCTCGTTCCATGTCGATTTCCTCGGCTCCTGCGCATGAGACGCAACATACGTCTCGTACTGCGCCGCGTGTTCCTCAGACGCCTATTCCGGGACTTGGTCTTGACTCCATCGCTCCTGGACTGGGAACCCAGTCCATTCCCGACGAATTGGTCAAAGTTGTCGACCAGCGTCGTTTTGCGGCCACGGTGGATGTTGATGGCGAGCATTTAAATGTCGCCTATACTGATTCCGATGACCTGGCCATGTTCGTGTTATCCCATCCAGGCGCGTCCATCGTCAGTCCGCAGGAAGCCGTTGACGCGTTCAATCGTCGCCTGAATGCAGCCACGCAGTTCGTGCCTGCCGACGAATCCACGGGAGATGACAGTTCCACCGTCGCTGCCATGGAGATCAATCGTAATAGCGCAGACGATGCCGATGTCGAGGAAGGCAAAGGACGCCCGAAGAAGAATTCCGCATTCCAGACCGGTAGCGAAGTCGACCGTCGCCTGCGGTTGATGCTGTTCCTCTCGGCGCACCTTGGCGAGGAGTATTCGCTTGAGGAGCTTGCGGAACGTTTCATCGGCAAACCGAAGTCCGACGATGAGCTGAAGAAGTTCGTCAACGTCATTCATAAAGACATCAACACGCTGACCACGGTTTCCGATGATGGGGAGATGGCGGGAAGTCAATTCTTCGATATCGATTGGTCGCTGCTTGACGCGGAAGGCATCGTTTCAGCCACGAATTCGCTTGGTTTGGAACGCTTGGCGGGTATTTCACAGCAGTATCTGAGTATGCTTACCGCATCCGTAAGCTATCTCGCGCATTCGTCGTTGCTGCCGGATAGGCTTCGCGAGCAGGCCGAATCGCTGTACAGCCGCCTTCGCCAGCATGTTGAGCCGGGGGATATGCCGTGGTTGAGTCTGACTGGCTATGAAATGGAGCCGCGCAACTTCTCCATCGTGAAAAGCGCGATTTCCAAGAGTTCACTGCTTGACATGGAATACACGGATGGCGCAGGACGAACCCAGCGCAAGCTTGTCGCTCCAGACAAGATCTTCGTTGACGAGGGTGTTTTCTACGTTGCCGTATGGACTGATGTCGCTGCCGCGGCACCGGCGGATAAAGCCAAGTATGTGAAGAAGGACACCACGATCAACAAGGCTACGGGCAAGCCTCGCATCTGGCAGGTGCTACGTATCTCCCGCATTGAGAAGGCTGAATTAGTCGAGCCGATCGCAAGGATCGACATTCCTGATGTACCCGCATCCGAATTGCGTAAGTGGAGCTTTGATAATGGGACTCCGGCTGTGTTCGTTACCAATCAGGACGATCTGTCGTTTATTGACGGATTGTCGGGAGCGACGGTCGAAAAGTGCGGAGAAGGCGAGAAAGTGCACCTGATTGTCTCGTCCGATTCCTGGTATGTCGCATTCTGCATTGCACATGCGCGACATATCACCGCCGTGGCTCCTGAGACGTTACGTACCATGATTGTTGCCCGTGCCCAGCATGAGTTGAGTATTGGCGATCGTGAGAACGAGAACTGACGGGAGTGGTTCTATGCCTTGGTGGGTTTGGCTAGTACTCGTTCTATTCATGTTGGTGATGATCGTTTCCGGGATCGTCTATGCGTGTCTGCATGGCTACCATGCGTTCAAGGATATGGCGAAACTGGGCGAATGCGCGGCGAAGCGGATCGACGCTATGGGTAAGCCATTGCCTTGCCAAAACGAGAACGACACGCCTTTTTTCACTAGGCCTTTACAGGATGCTGCCGAGCGCTACACGAATGCCCATGCTGAAGTCATCGAAAGGCGTGAGGCGAATCGCAATCGCCATGCCCAACAGTGGGCGCAATGGCGTCATTTTAATGATTGACCTAACTAAATTGTAAGGAATTATGACCCATCATCGTCGCCGTAATAACGGTACTGGCACGTCGGATACCAATGGGGCCGAATTGTCTCCCGCACAACGATACGCCGCATTCAAACAGACTCAGGCCAAACAGCGCACTGTTGCCGCCGAATTCGCCAGATCCATGTCATTTGAGCTCGATGAATTTCAGTTGCAGGCCAACGAGGCGTTGGAAACGGGAAACAATGTTCTTGTGGCGGCACCAACCGGAGCTGGCAAAACGGTCGTGGCGGATTTTGCTATCTATTTGGCACAGACACGAAACGTCAAAGCTTTCTATACCACGCCGATCAAGGCGTTGAGCAATCAGAAGTATCATGATCTGGTTGCCCAGTACGGTGCAGATAAGGTTGGATTGCTGACCGGAGACACATCCATCAATTCCGAAGCGAACATTGTGGTCATGACCACCGAAGTGTTGCGCAATATGCTGTATGAGCATTCCGTAACGCTTGAAGCGCTTCGTTATGTGATTCTCGATGAGGTGCATTATCTTGCCGACCGTTTCCGAGGTCCGGTATGGGAAGAAGTTATCATCCACTTGCCGGAGAACGTGAAAATAATCGGTCTTTCCGCAACAGTCTCCAATGTCGAGGATTTTTCCGAGTGGATTGAATCCGTTCGTGACGAAACCACACTGGTGGTATCGGAGAAGCGTCCGGTACCATTGGAACAGCATGTGCTCGTGCAGGCGGATGACCATACCGAACCGGAGCTTATCGACCTGTACCGCCGTGGCGTCAACGGCGAACAGACGGTTAAACTCAATGCGCAACTGGTAAACAGGCTTGATCAGCTAGACCGTCAGGCGGCACGTCGCAGAGGAGAGGAGCGTCCCGACAGGCGTAGGTCCAAGGGCAAAGGCGGACGGTGGAATGAGCGTCCTTACAAAGCCGAACGTCACACACCTCGACGTTGGGCCGTTGTGGATGAACTGAATTTTCTTGACATGTTGCCGGGAATCTATTTCATTTTCTCAAGGAATGGTTGCGATCAGGCGGTCGACCAATGCATCAATGCCGGTTTGGAACTCACTACCAGTGATGAAGTACGTAGGATCAGACGGATCGTCGATGAAATGGTCGAAGGACAGCTAAGCCAAGAGGATTTGAAAGCGCTGCATTTCTCGCAATTTCGTTTTGCTTTGGAGGAGGGATTTGCCCCACACCATGCGGGAATGGTCGCACTGTTCCGCCAAATCGTCGAACGTTTGTTTGAAGAGGGCTTGGTCAAGATGGTTTTCGCAACAGAAACGCTGGCACTGGGCATCAATATGCCGGCGCGTTGCGTGGTGGTCGAAAAACTCGAGAAATTCGATGGCACTGGACATGTTGGTTTGACCCCTGGCGAGTTCACCCAGCTGACCGGTCGCGCAGGACGTCGGGGCATCGACACCATTGGACATGCCGTTGTAGTGGATCACCATGGTTTTGTGCCCGCTACCGCGGCCGCATTGTCCAGTAAGCGCGTGTATCCGTTGCATTCAAGCTTCAAACCGACTTTCAACATGGCTGTGAACCTGTTGAATACCAGCGATTACGAGACCGCCCGCGTTACGCTCGACCATTCCTTTGCGCAGTGGGAGGCCAACGAGTCAGCTTGGCAGCTTGAAGCGCAGATGGAAGCCCTGCGCAAGGCTTTGGAAGGGTACGAACGGGCCTTCCAATGTGAGTTTGGTGATTTCAAAGAATTCATGCGTCTGAGGATGCGTCTGAGCGATTTGGAGAAGAACGAACGCCGCAAGCTTAAGCATGAGGTGTTCCGCACTCAGAAAGACCGTAGCCAGGCGTTCATGGAGCTTGACCAACGCATTAAAAAACTTCGTGAAGAAGACCGTGACCACCCGTGCCGCAAGTGTCCAGACGTGCAGAAGCACTTGAAATGGGGGCATCGTTGGGCTCGTGAGACGCGTGAATTAGAACGTGTGCAGCATCGCTATGATTCACGTACAGGCTCAGTGGCTCGTCAGTTCGACCATATCTGCACGGTACTTGCCGATCTTGGCTATCTTCAGCAGGTGCGGGAATCCGCAGGCCATGACGATTATCAGCTCACGGAGCGGGGCCAGCTGCTGCGGCATCTGTACAGCGAACTTGATTTGGTATTGGCCCAAGCGATCGAGGCTGGTGCATTTGACGGATTGAATGCCTGTGAATTGGCCAGCGTTGTCGCATCGCTGGTATTCGAAGCCCGCAGGGGAAGCGGGGGAGAGCCGCGTCGTTATCCCGGAGGCACCCAAGGGAATGTGGCAGTGTGCGCCGCACAGCTTAAAGGCATACATGCGTCGATCGCCATGTTATGTGAGGATCATGTGCTTGAAGAGCCACGCCAGCTCGATTTCGGCATCACTGACATCGTCTACGAGTGGGCGCAGGGTGAAAGCCTTTCACAGGTGTTATATGGCACTGAGCTGACTGGCGGAGACTTCGTGCGCAACTGTAAGCGACTTGCCGACGTGCTTCAACAGATAGCCGTGAGCGGACCTTATCTTGCTGAACGTGCCGAAACATTGCCAGCAATCGCAAGACAAGCATACGATCGTATTAATCGTGGCATCGTCTCATACTCTGGCGTCGACTAAAATTGGCAATCAGCAGACGAATAAGGAATAAAAGGCACGTCCGAACTGTTCTGTAGCTTAGAAAGAACAGACAATCCCAAGGAGGCAAAGGCAATATGGCAGAACGCAGCCTGCGAGGCATGAGCATCGGCGCAAAGTCGTTGGAATCCGATGACAATGTGGATTTCGCGGCACGAAACGACGTCGCATATGTGTGCCCGAAAGGGCACCGTACGATTCTGCCGTTCGCTGAGGGCGCGGAGATTCCTGAGGAATGGGAATGCCGTTGCGGCATGACTGCGCGTCGTGAGGGCGATGAGGATCGTGAGGACGACGAAATCTCCAAGCCGACTCGTACACACTGGGACATGCTGCTGGAACGTCGTACCGAAGACGAGTTGAAGACGCTGCTTGAGAAGCGACTGCAGATGCATCGTGACGGTTGGTTCCCAGACTACGAGTGACCTGCAGTTGAACGACACTTGAACATTATGCCCAGTCAGTATGGCTGGGCATAATTGTTAGCGTCAACAGGTATCACATCGATGAAAACGAATCGATAGGAATAAAGGGAGAACCAATTCATGTCCGAACAGACCAGGCAATCCAAGAAAGTCGTTCTGCTTGACCTCGACGGTACGCTGACCAAATCCGATCCGGGAATCATCGGCTGTGTGGTCAAGGTGTTCGAGGAATTGGGGTATCCGGTCCCGGATAATGAGGAGTTGCAGCGATTCATCGGTCCTGCAATTATTGAATCCCTGCAGCGCAACGATATTCCTGAGGATCGTCTTGATGAGGGCATTGCTATTTATCGCAGGTATTATGCGGATGAGGCTGTGTTCGACGATCCTAACAATCCTGGGCAGAAAGTGCCGGGGCGTTTGAACAATACCATCTACGAGGGTATTCCGGAGCAGCTGACCAAGTTGCGTGCTGATGGATATTATCTGGCGATTGCCAGTTGCAAACCGCAGTATCAGTGCATTCCGATTTGTGAGCATTTCCACTTGGATACGATGGTCGACGGCATCTATGGTGCAAGCGCCGATAATTCCCGTCTTGACAAGGATCAGGTGATCCGTTGGGCGTTTGAGCATATCGGTTTTGATGAGGCTGCCGGTGATCGTGCGTTGATGGTTGGCGATCGCTGGACCGATGCCGATGGGGCCAAGGCGTGCGGTCTGGATTGCTTGGGATGTGGATGGGGCTATGCTGAGCCAGGCGAGCTCAAGGAGCATGGTGCATACCAAGTCATCGATACCGTAAGCGAACTAGCGCAGTCCGTCGAAGAGTATTTCGGTTGACAGCGCGTCTCGAAAAAGCGCGACACGCTGATTTGCAAATTACGGAAATGTGATTATAGTAGATACTCGTGCTCAGGCAGTGATACTGCGGGGCACATGCGGACATAGCTTAGTTGGTAAAGCGCAACCTTGCCAAGGTTGAGACCGCGGGTTCGAGTCCCGTTGTCCGCTCTAAGGTTCCGATTGATTATCGACCTTTAGGGTGGGTTAGCCAAGCGGTTAGGCAGCGGCCTGCAAAGCCGTATAGACGAGTTCGACTCTCGTACCCACCTCTCATTGTGCTTGACGTAAGTTGGCATGGTGAATAACTTGGGCGGTTGGCGCAGAGGTAGCGCACTTCCCTGACACGGAAGGGGTCACAAGTTCGAATCTTGTATCGCCCACCCTCCAAGGCCCGACATGGGGCCTTTTTGCGTTGGAATGGCTTGTTTCCGCCGTATCCGTCGGCGTGTCGCCCAAGGCTCCCCAAGCACCCGTTTTGGACAGTTCGTGCAAAACCGGGGCGTTTTCATGTACCCAATCATGAACCCACGCCCCATGGACGCATGGAGAGCACCATGAACGGCAACCATCGGCGTGTCGCACGACGCGCATTCGGAAACATCACCATCCGCCGCCGCCCCGACGGCACCATCAGATTCTACCGCGCCGGATACAACGCGCCCACCGACGGGCGGCGCGTCGTCCGCGACTTCCCCACGCGGGCCAAGGCCGACGAATGGCTCGAACGCGAGGCCGCCCTCGACGCCGCCCACCGGGCCGGCATCACCCGATGGACCCACCCCAGCCAACGCGAACGGGCCGACCGCAACGCCGACGTCACCTTCCACCAGTGGGCCGGCGACTGGTACCGAAGCCGCGGACGCTACGACAGGCACGGCAACCCGCTCGCACCCGTCACCCTCCGCGTAAAGGACCTCGCCTTCCAACGCCTCGACCGGCACTTCGGGCGCATGCGCATGAAAGACATCACCGTCCGCGACGTCAACCGGTTCCTCGACCGGGGATTGGGCAGCGCCACCGCCGACCGCAACGCGTACATCCTCCTCCACCGGATCATGCGCGAGGCCGCCAACCCGTCCGACGGCAGCGACCCCGTCATCCAACGCGACCCGTGCGTCCGGGCCACGCCCGACAAGCCCGAACAGCTCGAGGCCATCCGCAACGCCATGCCCGACAAGACCCGCATCGCCATCGACGTGGCCATCGCGTTCGCCCCCAGGGCCGGCGAGATCTGCGCGCTCCAGGTCGCCGACTTCGACCTGGACAACATGATCCTCCACCTGCGCCACTCCGCGCGCCGCGGCGAGGGCGACGTCGGCCCCTACCTGCTCGGCGGCATGAAGACCCGCAGCAGCATGGACGACATGCCCATCCCGCACGCGCTCAAGCCCCGATTGGAACGCCACATCCGCACCTGGTGCGACCCCACGCCCGACGCGATGCTCCTGAAGGCCGAATGTTTGTGTTCAATTAGTTGTTGCGGGTTTAGTCACGATGATTTTTCGGGTTTAGGCAGAGCATGCCGACCACGGAATGGTCTTGACTGGATGGTGCTTGTATCTCCGCCAGAAAGGACCGGAAAGGATTATGATCAGCATGCCCCAAGTACAGTCTATCCGTCGTTTGCGGCGGAACGGGGAATCCGTCGCGTCGATCGCGCGGAAAACACATGTCAGCGAGCCGACGGTGCGTAAGTACCTCGCGAAGGAGGATCTGTCGGCCGTGCCGTCGGTGAGAAAGCCGCGCGCGTCGGTGATCGACCCGTATCTGCCCGTGATCGAGCAGTGGCTCGCGGAAGATCGCGCGAACTGGCGCAAGCAGCGGCATACCGCGACTAGGATCTGGGAGCGGTTGAGGGACGAGCATGGCGCGGAGGTCTCCCTGTCCACGGTGACGCGGGCGGTGGCGCGGCCCAGGCGTGAGTTCGCGGCGGAGCGTGATGAGGCGTTCATGGACCTGGTATGGCATCCGGGCGAGGCGCAGGCCGAATTTCGGCGAGGTCGACGTGCTGTTGCGCGGCGTGGTGCAGCGGATGCATCATTTCGTGCTTGATTTCCCGTATTCGAACGTCGGTCTGGTGCAGTCGATGCCGGGCGAGAACGCTGAGTGCACGTGCCTGGCGTCGCGCAACCTGTTCGAGTGGCTGGGCGGTGTGCCGGAGCGGATCGTGTCCGATAACGCCGCCGGCGCGGGCCATAAGGGGCACGGGGAGCGCGAGCCGCGCCTGACGCACCTGTTCCAGGCCTTCCAGGCGCATTACGGGTTCGATTGTTCGTTCCGCAACCCGTATCCCGGTCATGGGAAGGGCGCGGTGGAGTCCAAGGTCGGCATGGTGCGGCGCAAGCTGTTCGTGCCCCGGCCGAGCGTATGGAGCCTGGAGAACTTTAACGCCGGGCTGCCGGACCGGTGCCTGGAGCTGGCCACGAAACCGCATTACCGCAAGGACACGGAGGAACGTGGCCTGTTCTCCGAGGACCGTGCGGCGCTGCTGCCGTTGCCCGGGAAGCGTTTCGACGTGGTCACGTGGCGGCATATGAAGGCCGACCGGTACGGCGTGGCCACGCTCGAGGGACGGCATCGTTATTCCGCGGACCGGGCGAACGCGGGCAGAGAGGTGATCGTGGGCCTCCGCGCGCTCGAGGTCGAGGTCCTCGACTCGTCGGGCAAGCACCTGGCGACCCATCCTCGGGCGTACGGCCAGGCCAGCACGAACAGCGAGGACCCGTCCATGCAGTTGGCGCTGCTGCGCAACAAGCCCGCGTCCTGGCCCAACAGCCGGGTACGTGACGCGTTGCCGGACCCGTTGCGGGAATGGCTGGATCGGCAGGACAGACAGACACGCAACGAGGCGCTGCAGACCCTCAAACGCGTTGACAGGGAATCCGGGTGGGCGAACGCGGTCGAGGCGATGCTTTCCATCCTCGAATCGACCGGCGGGGCGGACCGCGCCGGTGTCACACTGCTCGCGGCCAGGCTCGCCGAGGGCGTGGCGGGTATCGAATACGACGATGACAGGCCGGATCTGAGTGAATACGACATCGCGTTCACCGCGGACGTCGGCGTGCAGGGAGGCGGGCGATGAACACGAAGACGGACGAAGGGCTCTACGAGAAGGCCCGCAAGCTGTTCATCTCCAAGGCGAGCATCGACGAATTCGCCGGCTGGGCCACGCCCCGCCAGGTCGACGCCGTCCACCGCCTGCTCGACACGGAACTGGCGAACAGGGAACGCGCGAAGCACGACAGGCTCCTGCGCCGCGCCCGGTTCCCCGTCGTCAAGGGTCTCGACGGCCACGACTTCACGAACGTCAGGCTCCCCGACGGCTACATGCTCGATGAGCTCCTAGGGCTCGGTTTCATCCCGCGCGCGCAGGACCTGGTGTTCTACGGCAAGACCGGGCGCGGAAAGACACACCTCGCGATCGGGCTGGGCATGAAGGCGATCGACATGGGGCTGGGCGTGCGGTTCCATCAGACCGCCGAGCTCGTCCTCCAGCTGGGCAAGGCCAAACGCGACGGCACGCTCGAGACGACGCTCCGGGACATCGGCCGTGCCGACCTGATCATACTGGACGAGTTCGGCTACGTACCCTTCGACATCGACGGGGCGCGCCTGCTCTACCAGATCATCGCGGGCAGCTACGAAAGACGGAGCATCGTATTCACCACGAACATCGAGTTCAGTAAATGGGGCACGGTCTTCGCGGACGACAAACTCGCCGCAGCGATCATCGACCGCATCGTGCACCACGGGCGGCTCCTCGAGTTCACCGGCCAGAGCCGCCGCGTCAGTGAGGCCCTCATGTTCGGCAGGGACACCTCCGCGCAACCGGAAAAATAAGGAAAATGCATGCAACTGCCTAAACCCGAAAAAAATACATGACTAAACACGAAACACCGACTTGACGAAATACAGCCGAACACGCTGCGCGCCACCGCGATCAGCGAGGCCGTCCACCAGGGCGCCGAACCCAAGGAGACCCAACGGTTCGGCCGGCACGCGGACAACGCGACCTCGCTGCGCCACTACCAGCGGGCGCGAGGCGAGGACAAACGGCGCGAACTGTCCGACCGCTCCTACATGGCGCTCCTGGGCGGCCCCCGGAACGAGCACGACATCACCCTGGCCATCGAGGACAGAAGGAAACGCATCCGCGAACTCGAGGAGGAGATCAGCCGGCTCGGACGATTGCGCGGCCGGCTCAGCGGCGACGCGCCCGGTTCCGGGCCGGACGGACGGGCTTCCGCGCCCGATCCGGTTCGGACTGCCGGTCCTCGTCGCGGGCGGCGCGCAGCGCATGCAGGCGACGCCAGCCGCCCCTGAACAGGAGCACGCCCGCCACGGCGACGAACAGGAGACACTGCTCCGCCCCCTGCCCGTACGGGGCGACCCGCCACACGGCCACCATGTACGGGGCCAGGGGGATGGACGCGCCGAACAAGAGCAGCCGCACCCACACCGCGCGGCCCGCGGGGGAGAGGAACCAACGGCCCACGCGGGCCAGCACGCCCCGCAGCCTAGCCCACATACGCCACCCCCCCCGGAACGCGTCACGATAATACGCGGCCAGACGCAGCTCGTCGTCCAGGCGCGAGTCCACCCGGTGATCGGTCGTCCGCTCCGGGCGCGCCGCCCACGTCAAAGGCGCCCACATGCGGGCCGCCTCGTCCAGAGCGCTCACGTCCAGGCTGCGATGATGCACGCCGGACAGCACGCCCGGCATCCGCGTGTCCAGCCAATCCCGGTCGAACCGGACCGACGCGCCCGCCGCGAGGACGCGCACCCCATCCGACAGGCGGGACGCCACATACGCGCGCGCGAGCCTCGCCGCCTCGTCAGACGTCGGCGCGCCCGGCCTGGCCCACGCGGCCAGCAGCCCGTTCGGCCCGTGCATGCGTTCGATGAACCCGTCCACCGGACCCGCGTAGGCGACCGGCGTCGAGAACCCGCCGTCCAGACGGTCCAGACGCGTATCCGTCCAACGCATCCCGATCTCCAGGATCGCGCCGTGCGACGGGTCCAGGCCCGTCGTCTCCACATCCACCCAAAGCAGCAACGTATCGTCCATACCCGGTCCGGCCTGTTCATCGCGTTCAGCTGATGATAGTACGTGCTGCGAGCCAGGCCGACCCGGGCGAGCAGACGCCCCACGGGGACGCCGTGCCCGGCGCCGATCGTCCTGACGAGGATCGTCTTCTCCCTATTGGTCAGGTTGTCCGGGTCTGCGCCCCGCTCTTTTCCCACCAATTCCAACGCCCCCTTGAGGATCGCCAGCTCGATCTCCGCCTCCCGTTTCTCCCGGCGGATCCGCTCCAGCTCGGCGCGCACACGGTCGCGCTCGGCAATCAGCCCATCCAGATCCGACGCGTCGGGATCCGCCGCGCCATCATTCCTCTTCCCCGGCTTGTCTGGTGTCACTGGATCGTCCTCCGGTACCGGCTCGTGCAGCAGTTGACGCTTCCAGTTTCTCACGACCGACGCCTCCACGCCCACCTCGGCCGCGACCTGCCGCGACGTGACGCCGCCCGCGGTCAGGCGCGCCACCGCCATACGCCTGACCCCGTCCGCCACCGGCCCGCGTCTGATCACGCGCTCCCCGGGCGCCAGCTCGTCGATCCACGCCGCCAGCACCTCATGGCTGGGATACCCCATCCGGCGCATCGTCCTGCTCAACCGCCTGCCATGCGTCAGGTAATGATCCACCGCAGCGCGCTTCTGCTCGTCCGTGTACCTCGCATAACGCTCGCCACGCCTCGAGGGAACCCCCGTACGCCGCTCCTCCAGCCACTCGCGATACCACATGAGCAACGCCTCCTTGCTGGGATAGCCCAACTCCCGGATCACGTCCGCCGCACTATGCTCGTACCGCTCGTACAACTCCACCGCACACCTGCGCTGCTCCCTCGAATACCTCGCCACGATGATGACTCCTCCCGCTCAAGGAGTCCAACAAAACGTCACCACCCCGAAACCGAAACACCAACTTGACTAAAAACAGTTTGAGGGTACGCGCCAGTGTCCTCAGCTCGCCGGGCGCGTCGGCGGGTCTGGCGTTGATGCCGTCGGACGGGCTCGTGTATCATGCTGCGCGCCTTGCGCCGGTCGGGCTCGGCGTAGCAGGCGATGATCTTCTGGTAGGAGCCCCACACGACCTTCAGCTGCTCGTTGTCTTCGTTCCCGAACAGCCGGTCGAGCAGGGAGCGTTGCCGGTCGGTGAGGGTGGCGTTGGTCTTGAGCAGGATTCGGCGGGCCCGGTACAGCGGGTCCTGCTTCGTGCCGCGCCTGCCGGTGGCCTCCTGCTGGAGGCGTTGGCGGCATTGGGTGAGCTTGTCGCCGGCGAGCCTGACGACGTGGAACGGGTCGAGGACCTCCCTGGCGTGGGGCACGGCCTTCCTGACGGCGTGCTTGTATCCGGCGAACGCGTCCATCGCCACGACCCGCACGTTCCTTCTGAACTCCTCGGAGCGGGAGGCGAGCCATCCGGCGAACGCCGCGCCGCTCCTGCCCTCGACCACGTCCAGGAGACGGGCCGGCCGCCCGTCCCTCCTGGGCGTCAGGTCCACGACCACGGTCACGTATCTGGAGCCACGGGACGTGTGCCGCCACACGTGCTCGTCCACGCCCAGGTGGGTGACCCCGTCCAGGCGGTGTTCGTCGCCGGCCAGATGCTTCATGCCCTTGGCCGGGACCGCGTCGTTCGCGCAATCCCACAAACACCCCAGCGTCGCCGCCACACTGCGCACGCTCATCGCGTCCAGCACCACGGAGGCGACCGCCCACCACGCGGCCCGTTCCGTCAGCCGCCGCCCGTCCGCGGCCACGCGCGACAGGTCGTCCTCCCACGCGCCGCCGCACCCGCGGCATTCGTAACGCCGGCAGCGGACCAGCAGCCGGACCCCGGCCTTGCCCAACGGCACGTGGACGAAGCGGCGCCAACGCGAGCTGCGCACCGGCGCCGGCACCCCGCAATCCCGGCAGACCCTCGCCGGCTCCACGGGCTCATAGCGGACCTCCCACACGCCGCCCCTGCCGCCCTCCGGCAGGTGACGCTGTGCCACGCCCCTCAATCCCAGAGAATCCAACCCCAACAACGCATCCCCGTCGAACCTGCTAAACTCGCGTACAGGCCGTGAGGCATCTTCGGTTATCTTCTTCACAACCAACCATGATGCCCCACGGCTCCCCCATCACACACACACGAAAACCGGAAGAGCCTGTAATCATTGCAATATCAAGGTTTTGGAGAGTTGATACGATCCATCATGCAAGTTCGCCGAACGCGTGGGACCGCTCAGTGCGGTTCGCTGATCTCCAGCGGGCGCGTGCTGTCCCGGACGATCAGCGTGGTCGGGTAGATGGAGCGGTTCTGGATCGGTCGACCGTGCGATTTGTCGATGATCATGCGCACGGCCGCGGCGGCCATGTCCTGCAGCGGCTGGCGGACCGTGGTCAGCGCCGGACCCATGTACGCCGCCGTCTGCACGTCGTCGAATCCGATGACGGACAGCTGCTCGGGGATCTTCAGATCCAGCGTGCGCGCCGCCTCGTAGACGCCCATGGACTGCAGGTCGCTGCCGGCGAAGATGGCCGTGGGGCGTTTGGCGGAGTTCTTGAGCAGCGACAGTCCCTGCAGGTAGCCGCCGGCCGTGGAGAAGTCGCCTTCGCGCACCAGGTCGGGGTCGAAGGGGATGTCGTGCTCGTCCAGGGCCGCCTTGTAGCCGTCGAGTTGCGCCTTGGAGCACAGCATGGAGTTCGGTCCGGTGATGATGCCGATGCGGGTGTGCCCCAGGGAGAGCAGGTGACGGGTGGCGATGAGGCCGCCGGTCCAGTTGTCGGCCTGTACGGGGAGGTTGTCGGGGGAGGGGTCGCCGGCCGGGTCGAGCGTGACATAGTCGATGTTGAACGCTTGCAGGCGTGATTTCTCCGATTCGGTGAGGTTCGAGAAGACCAGCACCACGCCGAGCGGTTGACGGCGCAGCACGCCTTCGACCCACCGGGAATCGGGGTGCGAGCGGTCGCCGCTTTCGGTGGTGACGACGCTCATCTCATGGGCGCTGGCTTCATGCACGATGCCACGCAGCATCTCCAGCGACCAGATGTTGTCGAAGTTCTGGAACACGGCTTCGATGAGCTTGCGGTTCTTGGTGGTGGAGATGCGCTTGGTGTAGCCGCTGTCCCGCAGCGCTTCCTCGATGATTTGTCGGGTGCCGGCGGCCACGTCGCTGCGGCCGTTGAGCACCTTGGAGACCGTGGCCAGGGAATACCCGGTGCGTTCGGCGATGTCGGAGATCTGGACCGTATGGCCGCTGCCGGGTGTCGTCTGCGAATCTGACATGGGTGTTCCTTGGGGGCGGGCGTCTGGCGGTGACGGCAACGACGAAATTATCGGTATTCCACCAGCGCATCCTTCAACTGCTTTCGAGTATAACGATATTTCAACAGTGTGGCTGGTTTAGCGGCGTGTCGAGGTCACCGATAGGTGAAATATCATCGAAAACACTGAACTATTTTCGAATTTCTCTCATATTGTGGACAAAAGGACACGGTGTGATGTGAAAGAATACCGGAAAATCAACAATTTTGAGCACCTTTCATGCCAGTGTCTTAAGTTTGACAAATGAATTAATTAAACTTATGCTGCAAATGGTTCGAGAGAAGAAATCGAAATGTCGGACTATTTATAGCGAATAGCCCAAGCCTTCTCAATTCCACAGCAGAGGAGTTCGAAGATGAATACAAAGAGATGGCGAAAGGCGGCGGCCCTGGCCGTGATCGGCCGGCGCGCACGCTGAGCGCACCACGAACAGACAAGCAAAGGAGCTGATCATGCTACGCATCGTCCACACCGGCTGCGGCGCCATCGAAGGCATTGCGGCACCGGAACCCGAGATCACGGTCTTCCGCGGTATCCCGTTCGCCGCGCCGCCGGTCGGCGACCTGCGCTGGCGCGCACCCCAGCCGGTGGCAGCTTGGGCGGGCACGCTGGCGGCGCACGACTTCGCCCCCGCCTGTCCGCAGCCCACACCGGGAGACTCGAACGAGTTCTATGACCGCGAATGGGGCACGGACCCCGCCATCGCGCTCGACGAGGACTGCCTCTATCTGAACGTGTGGACCCCGCGCTGCGCGGCAGCGACGAGGACACACGGGTGAGCGGATCACCCGCTGCCGGTGATGGTGTGGATTCACGGCGGCGCCTACCAGACCGGATGCACCGCAGAGAAGGAATTCGACGGCTCTGCCCTGGCGCGCCGTGGCGTGGTGGTGGTTTCCGTCGGCTACCGGCTCAATGGTTCGGATTCCTGGCGCACAACCGCTTGCGCGAGGAGGCCGAGGCCCGGCATGATGATGAGCCCTACGCGAACTTCGGTTTCCTGGACCAGCGAGCCGGCATCCGATGGGTGGTCAAGAACATCGCCGCGTTCGGCGGTGACCCGGAGAACATCACCATCTTCGGGCAATCCGCCGGGGCCGGCAGCGTGTTGGCGCAGATCTGCTCGCCGCTGAACCGCGGCCTGTTCCAACGCGCCATCATGCAGTCCGGTGCTGGGCTGGGGATGTTCAACCGCCATCAGCAGAGTCTCGAGGACGGTCACCGCACCGCGGAGCGCCTGTTCGAGGCGTTGGGAGTCTCCTCGCTCGACGAGGCACGGCAGGTGCCGGCCGCCGAACTGCTCGCCGCCGCGGAAGCGTTGCCGGTGCCTCCCGAATCCGGCCGCGAGGGCGACTGGTCGATGATGGTCAACTGGGTGCCCTGCGTGGACGGACGGTTCATCACCGACCAGTATGCGCGGACCATCGCGCGCGGAGAGCAGAACGAGGTCGAGATCCTGCTGGGCAACACCACCGGTGAATTCATGGAAACCGACGCCGACGGCACCCTGCTGCCCGCGGGCGAGGTCGGCAACCTCAAACTGATTGCCGAGTGGATCCGCAGCGGCCGCAAGGCGCCGTACTACTACCGGTTCGACGTGGCCATGCCCGGGGACGACGCCGGCGCGTTCCACTCCTCGGAGTTGTGGTTCTCGTTCGGTACGTTGGCCACCTGCTGGCGGCCGTTCGTCGGATGACACTACGACCTGTCACGCCGGATGGTCGCCTACTGGACGAACTTCGCCGCCACCGGAGACCCGAACGGTCCCGACGCGGACGGCACGCCGCTGCCGGAATGGACACGGTACGCCCCGTTCGGCGGCGACGCCATGCGGCTGGGTCAGCGGACCCGTATGATCCGCGACTGGAGCACGAACGTCGAACGTAACGCGTTGTTGCAATGGGGTGGCGCAGCAGCCGACTGAACCACGAGAACACAGGAATCACGAATACAGGGAGAACGACAATGACCGATCACAACGCTTCCGAGACCAGCCTGTTCGAACAGTGCGGCTACAGCCGCGAGGCCATCCAGGCCCGCCTGGAGCGCAACTGGTATGAGATGTTCGAAGGCCCGGACAAGATCTACTGGGAGAACGACGAAGGCCTGGGGTACGTGATGGACACCGGCAACCACGACGTGCGCACCGAGGGCATGAGCTACGCGATGATGATCGCCGTGCAGTACGACCGCAAGGACGTGTTCGACAAGCTGTGGGGCTGGGTCATGAAATACATGTTCATGACCGAGGGCCTGCACCAGGGCTACTTCGCCTGGTCCGTGGACCCCAGCGGCGTACCGAACGCCGACGGCCCGGCCCCCGACGGCGAGGAATACTTCGCGATGGACCTGTTCCTGGCCTCCGCGCAATGGGGCGACGGCGAAGGCGTGTACGAGTACTCCCGCCACGCCCGCTCGATCCTCCACACCTGCGTGCACCAGGGCGAGGACGGTGAAGGCTATCCGATGTGGAACCCGGAGAACCATCTGATCAAGTTCATCCCGGAAACCGAATGGACCGACCCGTCCTACCATCTGCCGCACTTCTACGAGGTGTTCGCCGAGCGCGCCGACGAGGCCGACCGTCCGTTCTGGGCGCAGGCCGCCAAGGCGAGCCGCGAGTACCTGGTCACCGCCTGCCACCCGCAGACCGGCATGAACCCCGAATACTCGAACTACGACGGCACGCCGCACGTTGACGAACGCGACCACTGGCACTTCTACTCTGACGCCTACCGCACCGCCGGCAACATCGGACTGGACTGCCTGTGGAACGGCGTCGTGCCGGACCTGTGCGACGCGAATGCGCGTCTGCAGCGTTTCTTCCTCGAACACGACCGCACCTGCGTGTATGCGATCGACGGCACGCCGGTGGACGAGACCGTGCTGCACCCGGTCGGCTTCATCGCCACCACCGCCGAAGGCTCGCTCGCCGCGATGCACTCGCAGGAGCCGGACGCGCTCGACAACGCGATCCGCTGGGTGCGCCTGCTGTGGGACACCCCGATCCGCACCGGCACGCGCCGCTACTACGACAACTTCCTCTACGCCTTCGCGTTCCTCGCGCTCGCGGGAGAGTACCGCGTGTGGTGACGGCGCACGACTGAGTTTACGGACCCGCCATGATGGGCGAACCCCTTCCGGCGGGTTCCGATCGGAGAACGAATAGGAAAGGAGGACGCACACGAAGAGGTCCGGGGCGTGGTTGGCTCCCGGACGGTTCCGGTCTCCCGATATCGAGGCCGAAATGAAAACCGACGAATGACAAAGGAAGATTATGAACGGTATCTTCACGACAATGGATGGAGACAAGGGCGCGAGACGTCGCGGAATCGTATCGGCGGTCGCCGCCGCGGCGATGCTGCTGCCGCTGGCGTTCGCCCCGACGGCCATGGCGGCCGACCCCGACTATCCGGGCGGCATCAAGGGCGAATACAATCCGCTGGGAATCAACGCCGGTGTCGCCATCGAGACAGACACTCTCAACCAGGACAAGGAGAAGGCCCTGGTCGAGAACTTCAACCAGATCACCCCGGAGAACTCGTTGAAGCCGGAAGGCTGGTACGACGACCAGCATAATTTCCGCATGTCGGGTGACGCGCGGAACCTGCTGACGTTCGCCAGCGAGAACGGCATCAAGGTCTACGGCCATGTTCTGGTCTGGCACTCGCAGACGCCCGACTGGTTCTTCCAGGCCGACGAATGGTGCCATGACACCAACGACAACCCCGGCGTCACCAGCTGCCCGCTTGCCGACAAGCCCACGATGCAGGAACGCCAGCGCAGGCACATCGAGAACGTGGCGAAGGCCATCTCCGACGAATTCGGAAAATTCGGCAGCCCGACCAATCCCGTTGTCGCGTTCGACGTGGTCAACGAGACCGTGAACGACGGCGACGACCCCGACACCAACGGCATGCGCAATTCGCTGTGGTATCAGACCTATGGGGGCGAGGACTACATCTATGACGCGTTCCGGAACGCGAATACGTATCTGAACGACGTCTACGCCGCCGACGACGCGGAGCATCCGGTGACGTTGTTCATCAACGATTACAGCACCGAGCAGGCGGGCAAGCGTTCCCGCTACAAGGCGCTTCTGGAACGCATGATCCAGCAGGGGGTTCCCTTTGACGGCATCGGTCACCAGTTCCATGTGTCGTTGACCACGGCCTCGTCGAATCTCGACGACGCGCTGACCGATATGTCCTCGCTCGACAAGAAGCAGGCCATCACCGAACTGGACGTCGCCACCGGAACGCCGGTCACGGAGGCGAAGCTCATCGAGCAGGGACGGTACTACTACGACGTCAACCAGATCATCCACAGGCACGCCGACCAGCTGTTCTCGGTTTCGGTGTGGGGGCTGAGCGACGACCAGTCCTGGCGCAACAAGGAGGGCGCGCCGCTGCTGTTCGACGAGAACCTCAACCGTAAGCCCGCCTACGTCGGTTACATCGGCGATGAGGACAACCTGCCCGAATCGATGAAAAGCGCGATCGTGTTCAAGGACCCCTCGGCCACGGTCGATTCGCCGCTGCCCGGGACCGAACCCAGGAACGGCGCCTCGTCGCCTTGGGAGCGCCTGCCGCTGATCGGACTGAACGCCTCGGAGGACGGGACGGTCGCAGGAACGTTCAACGCCTACTGGAACGTCGGAACGCTGACCGTCTATGTGGATGCGGTCGACGCCACGAAATCGGACGGCGACTCCGTAACCGTGCGGGTCGGCGACGCCGAGTACGTGATCGGGCGCAGCTCTGGCCCCGCGGCCGCCGACGTGGCTTCCAAGGTCGTGGAAGGCGATGGCGGATACGAGCTGGTCGTCACGATGCCTTGCCCCGACGCCGTCGAGAATGCCGCGGTGGGTCTGAACGTGATCGTTAAGGATGGCGACAGCGGACAGGCCGCCGCATGGGACACCAACCCGACCGGTACGGTCACGCTGGTCGAACCGTTGAGCTATACGGAGACCGTGCAGGTTCCCTCCGACGTCGAAGCCCCGAAGATTGATGCCGATGCGTCGGACGCCGCGTGGGACGACGCCGTCGAGGTCGCGCTGGACAAAGTGACCAGCGGGACACCCGAGGCGACCGCTACCGCCAAGACCCTGTGGTCGGACGGCAAGCTGTACGTTCTCGTGAAGGTGAACGACGCGGACGTCGACCTGACCAATTCGAATCCGTATGAGAAGGACTCCGTGGAGGTGTTCATCGACCGCGGCAACACCAAGAGCGGCCAGTACACCGATGACATCCAGCAGATTCGCGTGTCGGCCGATGGCCGGGAGCTCAGCTTCGGTGCCGGTGCCGCCGAGGACGTCCAGAAGTCCAGGGTCCGCACGGCCGGCCGCGTCGTCGACGGCGGGTATGTCGTCGAAATGGCCATCGATCTGGGAGAGGCCGCGGCCGGAACGTTCGAAGGCGTGGACTTCCAGATCAATGACGCGAAGAAGGGTGCGCGAATCGGCATCCGCAACTGGGCCGATCCAACCGGCGCTGGCTATCAGACGGCGTCCCATTGGGGTGTGTTGCGTCTGCTGTCCGATTCCTCCGAAATCGAGATTCCGGGCGGGGATGCCGAGAAGCCTGGCGACGAGAAGCCGCAACCTTCCGACGACGCTGACAACGACGACAAGATGCCGCAGACCGGCTCCGCGGTCATCGGAGTCGCCGTGGTGGCGCTGCTGCTGGTTGCCGCCGGATGCGGGCTGGTCATCGCTCGGCGTCGATGAGACTTGTACACCCGCCAGCGCGCCGAATCGTTTCGGTCCCTGCAAGGCCGGACGACAAGGCCGTAAGCGGGTGCACAAGCTGAGAGCGTAAGCGCTCAGTTCCTGTCATTCCATAGGCCATGGCATTGGTGGTGCAAGCCTATGGAATGACTCTTCAATAATAGCGGCGCTTCCTGAAAGCGCCGATGGTACCGACGTTTGTCGTAATGTTTGAGCGCGAAATTCTGGTTTGTTCGTCATAAATGGTGAGCGTGAAATCCCGTCCGGCATGGCCGGGTGCGGGGATGCTTGCCTTATGGAAGGCGGACTGGACATGGCCACGAGGAAGCGGCTGGCGAACAGGTTCAGGGCGGAGTACGCCAAGGGAACGAAGAAGCAGAAGGGCGAGGTCATCGACCGGCTCGTGGCCGTGGGCATGGGCAGGTCCACGGCACGGCGTCTGCTCTCGCAGGCGGTCGGGTCCGAGGAAAGACCGGGGCCGGGCCGCGGCCGCAGACCGAAGTACGGCGAGGAGACGCAGCGACTATTGGAGCGGTTGTGGCTGTTGATGGGCATGCCGTGCGGCCCGTACATGAAGGCGATGCTCGACCAGTGGATCCCCGCGCTCAGGGCCGACGGGGAGCTCGACGACGTGGACGGGGACGCGCTCGAGCAGGTGCGCTCGATGAGCGCGTCGACCATCGACCGGCGGCTCGGGCCGCTCAAACGGGCGGCCATGCCCAGGGGCATGTCGCTGACGCGTCCGGCCGGCGAGCATCTGCGCAACTCGGTCCAGATCCGCAAGTGCACCGACGAGATCGCGCGCCTGCCGGGCCTGGCGGAGGCCGACACGGTCGCGCACTGCGGGCCCAGCGCCAGGGGCGAGTTCGCCAGGACGCTGACCATGGCGGACTACGCGACCAACCGGGCCGCGGACGTCACCGCCCGCAACAACGCCAAATCCAACATCAGGAAGGCCGTCGACCTGGCGATCCCCCTGTTCCCGTTCCCCGTCACCTGCTTCGACTCCGACAACGGCACCGAGTCCATCAACGACGAGCTCATCGACCGGCTCCAGCACAAGGACATCGAACAGACCAGGAGCCGACCGTACAGGAAGAACGACCAGGCCACCGTCGAATCCCGGAACAACCACGTCGTGCGCAAGTTCGCGTTCTACTGGCGCTACGACACCGAGGAGCAGCGCGACCTGCCCGACCGGCTGTGGGCGAAGACCTACCTGCTGCTGAACCTGTTCACCCCGACGCGAAAGCCGGCCCGTATCGAGCAGGGGCGCGACGGGCGCAGGAGGACCGTCTACGACCGGCCCCGCACCCCGTGGGCGCGCGTACTGGAATACGATGCGGCCAGCCGCGCCGACGGCGGCCGGGGCTACGTCGACGACGCCACCCGGACGCGCATCGAAAATCTGATCGCCTCCACCAACCCCGCCCGGTTGGGCCGCGAGATCGCCGCCATCCAGGACGAACTCGAACGGCTCAGCCGCGAACGCACCGAAGGCATGGCGCGCCGACAGGGCCTGGACATGGGATACTTGGGAAAGGCGATCGAACGCATGCACGCCGACGCCGAACAAGACAACAAATAGGAACGCAAGCACCGTTTCGCGCTCACCTTCAATGACGAACGAACAACGGTTTCGCGCTCACCTATTTATGACAAACCTCGGTACAAGGAAGAGTGGGAGGAATGATGACGACGATGAATGAGGGGCAGGATACCGTAACGCTTTCGCCGCTGTTCGGCGAAGGGGGGGGGGAGTGTTACAGTCAGGTGACCCGTTGAGAATTTGGGGAACGGGAAGGCCCTGTTCGCAGGTGCGGATTACCATTACCGATCGATCGGCCGACGCTGTGGTCGGTGACGATGGAGCCTGGGTCGTACAACTGGGTCCGCTGGAACCCGGCGGCCCCTACCGGCTGGAGGTGCGGGTCGACGGCGGCGACGAACCGGTGATCGCGCATGACGTCTACGCGGGCGAGGTGTTCATCTGCGCGGGACAGTCGAATATGGAATACCAAATGGAGTTCCTGCGCTGGCGTTACCCGTCGGAATACACGCGCGAACCCGACCCGTTGCTGCGCCACTGCAAGGTCCCCGTCCGGTTCGACTTCCACGGACCTCGCCGCGACTTCGACGAGCCGGTGCGCTGGGTCGGCGCGGCGCCTGACACGCTTGACGAGTTCACCGGCGTCGGATACTTCTTCGGACGCATGGTCCGCGCATGGCTCGGCGTGCCGGTCGGCCTGCTCAACATCACGCTCGGCGGCTCGCCGATCGAATCGTGGATGGACGAGGAGACGCTCGCCGCATGGCCGAAGGCGCTCGCCGACCTGGAACCCTACCGCGACGACGAGGTGGCCCGCACCCGCAGCGAGCAGAGCATCGCCGCGATGAACCGCTGGTACGAGGACCTGCGGGTCCGCGAAGCCGAATCCCGATCCGAGGATCTGGGCCACGGCACGCTCGAACTGCCGGCGTTCCTGAAGGACGCCGATCCGCGACTGACCGGATTCCGCGGCGTGATCCACCTGCGCCGCACGGTCACGCTGCCCGCCTACGCGGCCGGACAATCGGCGGCGCTGCATCTCGGTGCCATGGTCGACTCCGACGAAACCTTCGTCAACGGGGTCAAAGTCGGCCAGTCCGAACACCAGTACCTCTCCCGCGACTACATGGTGCCCGAAGGCGTGCTGAAGGCCGGATGCAACGAGATCGACGTGCGCCTGGTCGTCGAACACGGCACGGGCCGCGTGACGCCGGGCAAGCACATGCACCTCGACATGGGCGACGACTCGTACAATCTCGACGGCACCTGGACCTACGCCATTGGCGCGTGCGCGGACACGGACTGCCCCGGCGAAGATTTCGTGCGCTGGAAGCCGCTCGGCCTGTACAACGGCATGACCGCGACCTGCGCCGGATACACCGCGCGCGCCGCGCTGTGGTACCAGGGCGAGTCGAACACCGGCGACGTGGCCGACGACTACGGCCGCATGCTGACCGCGATGATCGGCTGCTGGCGCAGGGCATGGGGGCAGGAACGGCTGCCGTTCCTCATCGTGCAGCTGCCGGTGTTCTCCATCGACGGCGTGGAGGACGGCGGCTGGCCGCTCGTCCGCAAGCACCAGTGGGAGGCCTCCGGGCTGATTGAGGACGTCGCCACCGTGGTGGCCCTTGACGCGGGCAACTGGAACGACCTGCACCCGTGGAACAAGAGCGTGGTCGCGGACCGCCTGTTCGCCGCGGCGCAGCGTCTTGTATATGGCAAGGACGACGCACCGCGCTCGCCGGAGTCGATTGACGTTCGGCTGGCTGATGGACGGCTGACCATCACCTTCGACGATGGCACCGGCGATTGCGGCTTGGACACATTAGACGGCGCAGATCCAGGCGAGTTCGAACTGGTTTGGGAGGACGGCTCCCGGCAAGCAGTGCCGGCGAGCATCGACGGCAACACCGTAGTCATCGCCGTGCCGTGGCGCAGACCGACGGCAGTGCGGTATGCGTGGCGCAACGCTCCGAACCGTGGATTGCTGTGCGGGTCGAACGGTCTGCCGGTTCCGCCGTTCGCCGAACCCATCGCATGACGTAACCGTTCGTGAAAGGAATGAACGCATGAGGAGCTTCATCTTCCACAATCCCGTCAAGATTTACTTCGGTGAAGGCCAGGCCGTGCATGTGGCCGAGGAGGCCAAGTCGCGCCTCGGCGCCGTGCTGCTGGTCTACGGCGGCGGCTCGATCAAGCGCAACGGCGCCTATGACGACGTGACGGCCGCGCTGCGCGAAGCCGGCAACGAGGTCATCGAACTGTCCGGCGTGACGCCGAACCCGAGGCTCGACAAGGTCCTCGAAGGCGTGAAGCTGGTCAAGGAGCATGGCGTATCCCTGATCCTGGCCGTCGGCGGTGGTTCGGTCATCGACTGCGCCAAGTTCATCTCGCTCGGCTCCGGCCTGGGCGAGGACGAGGACCTGTGGGACGACTATGTCGAAACCGGCAAGCCCGCCCCTGAGAACCTCGTGCCGCTCGGCGTGGTGCTGACCACGGCGGCCACCGGCTCCGAGATGGGTGACGCGGCCGTGCTCACCAACTGGGCCCGCAACCGCAAGCTCGGCTACACGTCCTTCCCGCTGACGCCGAAGTTCTCGGTGCTCGACCCGACTTACCTGCTCACCCTGCCGGACGAGCAGACCACCTACGGGTTCGTGGACATGTTCTGCCACACCTGCGAGCAGTATTTCTCGCTGCCTAGCGACGACAACCTCTCCGACGAGATGGTCGAGGCCATCCAGCGGCACATCCTGCGCTCCTGGCGCGCCTGCCGCCGCCATCCGCGCAGCTATGAGGCCCGCAGCAACGCGATGTGGGATTCCACGCTCGCGCTCAACCGCGTCATCTCGCGCGGCAAGGAGGAGGATTGGGTCACGCACGGCATCGAGCACGCGCTGTCCGCCTACTTCGACATCCCGCACGGTGCCGGTCTGGCCGTGGTCCATCCGCACTGGATGAAGTACGTCTACACATCGCGCCCCGAAGCCACCGCACGGTTCGCCCGTTGGGCGGTCAACGTGTGGGGTGTGGACCCGACCGGCAAATCCGAACGCGAAGTGGCCGAGGAGGGCATCGAACGCTACGTCGATTTCCTGCGCCTAGTCGGCGCCCCGCTCACGCTCCCCGAGGTCGGTATTCCCTCCGATTCGGCCACGCTGGACAAGCTCGCCGACCATGCCGGCGAGGTCGGCGGCTCCTACCGCCACATCACCCGCGATGACGCGCGCGCCATCCTCGCATCCTGCGTGACGTCGGTCGTGTTCTGAGGATGTATCAAGGTGTATCGAGGGATGGAGGCGCCGAAGACTTGATATCCACCCCTGCCGTATACGTCTATGACCACACATTTTGCCCTCCACCTGTACATCGATACGCAGCCGCCACGGTGTACAGGGATGGCAAGCCGTACATGGATGTGCGATGAAAGGCGGCATCTCCGCTTCGGTGGCGGGGCAGGCTTTCATCGCCACCGAAGCCGTTGTCGGTCACATGATTCGGCATATGCCAATGTCGAGCGGCCTTATTACCCTGCTCTCGGCGGGGTGCGGAAGTCCTTGAAGCGTTGGATTGCGCTTCCATACCATTCCGCGGCGGAATCGGACTCGGCATAACGGTTTGGTTTCGCCGTTTTGCTATGGTATCTCGGCTGTGGCATGGTACGGGGCACCGTTATCAGGTGCTATGGTGTTCCGTACCGGGATCGGGCGGTACGGAACACCAATCGCCGAGCGTTGCAGAACCCGTACCGCAAAGGGGCGGCCTTCCGGTTGTGATTTCGATCGTGAACAGCCTTGTCGCCCCGATGGGAGGCGTCACCGTTGGTGGCCGCATATTATCGGGTCGTCAACCGCGTGCGAACAGCGTCAACTTGGCGAAGAGGTCCTCGAGAATGAATCGACTGTCAATGCTGTCGTAGATGCGTATCGTTGGGCGAGACGGTATGAAAGCAGTGGAGCTGTCCGGCTTGACTAATGGTGCCGGCGCGTAATGGAATTCGCCGCAATCATGCTTCATCGCCAAGCCGACGGCGGGCGAATCTCCCAATGACCAGCTTTCTCCCGAAGTCCAGAACGCGAAATCACTGTCATTGTATTTCACGAGATTGTCGAACAGGAACTCGCCGATAGCGCCCGCATCGGCAAGCTTACATTGTAGTTCGGCAATGCTCACATTCATCGTACGGTAGACCTGATAAGGCACCAGCCAGAGATTCGCACCACTGGTCAGCACCAGATTGGCGCCTTCCACGTCGTTGCCGGAATTGAATTCGCGAATGGCTTCCTCATCGTTGCCGGGAAGCTGCGTGCCGATCCAGATGATGGTCATCCGGCTGACGATTTCCGGGTGCAGCTTGATGGCGGCGGCCACGTTGGTGATGGCGCCGAGGCACAGTACGAACAGCGGATGGGTATCGGTGCTCAGAGCTTCGTCGAGAATCGCGCGCGGTGCGGGATGTGCCGGTCCGTTCGGGCGCGCCCCTGCCGGATGGGATGGAGTGCGCGCGGGCGTTCCTGTATGTGGGCGACGACGACCTGCCGCGCCTGTCCCTGTATCCGCCGGTGTGGACGCATACGCACGGCCTGTGACGGACATCATCGAATTCGACCATGGGATCCGGCTGTCGCACGGCGACTGCCGGGATATGCTGGCCGGGCTTCCGGAGGGGTGCGCGGACGCGTGCGTGACGGACCCGCCGTATGAGATCAATTTCATGAACCGGGCGTTCGACCGGACGGGGATAGCGTTCGACCCGGAGTTCTGGCGGCTCGTGTATCGCGCGCTGAAGCCGGGCGGGCATGTGCTCGCGTTCTCGGCGTCGCGCACGTATCATCGCATGGCGTGCGCCGTGGAGGATGCGGGCTTCGAGATCAGGGACCAGATCGACTGGATCTACGGCAGCGGCATGCCGCACGGTTCGGATGCGGCGCGCCTGGTCGACGACCGGTTGGGCGTGGAGCGGCGTGTGACGGGCACGTACACGACCCGGGGCACCGGCTACCGGTCGGGCGGCGGGTTCGGCGTGAGCGCGACGAACGGCGGGGATGCGCCCCGCGAGTGGGATGTCACGGAGGCGACCAGTGATGAGGCGAAGCGGTGGGATGGGTGGAACACGGCGTTGAAGCCCGCGCATGAGCCGATCGTCCTGGCCCGAAAGCCCCTGGACGGGTGCCTGGCGGACAATCTCAAGGACCACGGGTGCGGCGCATTGCATGTGGACGCGTGCCGCGTCCCGTTCCGCGGCGAGGATGACCGGGCGAAGGCCGTGCCCGGCACGGTCCGCGTCCGCGACAACAAGGTGTACAACAGGGCGCGTCCCAGTCCGCCGTACGATGCGGACGCGCGCTTCCCGCCGGACGTGCTCCTCGACCCGGCGGCCGCGGACGTGCTGGACGCGCAGAGCGGCGTCACGGCCAGCCGCAAGGGACGGCCCCGCGCCAGCATCAAACCCGGGGCCGGGTGGGGGATGACCCATACGGGCTCCGAGTACGATGACGCGGGCGGGGCGAGCCGGTTCTTCCCCGTCTTCCGGTATGAGGCGAAGGCCCCGTCGTCGGAGCGTCCCCAAGTGGACGGCGTATTGCATCCGACGGTGAAGCCGGTCGCGCTGATGCGCTGGCTGGTCCGTCTGGCCGTCCCGCGGGACGGGCTGGTGGTGGAGCCGTTCGCCGGTTCGGGCGCGACCCTGCAGGCGTGCGTCATGGAGGGCGTGCGCTGCGAGGCCGCGGAGATGGACGCGGATTACATACGGCTGATCCGCGAGCGTATGGGGCGGGACATGCAGACGGGCCTGTTCTAGGCGGGTCCGCCGACGAGGCGGAGCAGCCCCTGCGGGTCGATGAGCGCGCGGCGCGGCGTGGGCTTGCGGTAGGGGAGCGTCCCGTCGCCCATGAGCCGGTGGACGTGGCGGGTGCTGACGCGGAGGATGCGCGCCGCGGCCGCCACGTCGGGCCAGCCGTCGATCGTCTCGTACGTGTCCAATGGGACGCCGGTGGCGTGCATGGCGTCGTCGGCGCGGATGAGCGTGACCCGTCGGGTCGGATGGTAAGAGGGGAGGCGGAGGTCGTAGACGTGGCGGAGGCTGCAATCCAGGAGTTCCGCGAGTTCTGCGGGACGGTGGAGTATGGGCATGCTGACGACGGTCATGACCGTGCGTATGCGTCGGCGCGACACGCCGATTTGCGTGTTGGACGCGGGTGCGTGTAATGTACCAACCCGTGACCTGCTGAGGTCACGAAAGCCGGGGAAGCCAATGCTTCCAAGGGTTTCCGCAGGTTTCGCGGAGAGCCGCCGGATGAATATAACGGAATAGGTGCTTGGGTGATTGGCGCAGCGGCTAGCGCACTTCCTTCACACGGAAGGGGTCATAGGTTCGATTCCTATATCACCCACCATCGGGCGGCACGATGTGTCGCCTTTTTTGTTGGTTCCACTGGGATTCCGCGCTTTCGTCCGGCGTGTCGGAAATGGATGGCGGCTGTCCGGTTTGGACGGTGGTTCTCACGAGGTGTCCAACCCGTTGAAGCCGACCTGGCTGAATATCGGGCTCAGGCCGCAGTCAATTCCTATGTGGTGAAATGTATAGGTGCGGATAAATCCCAGATTGACTCCATGCAAGGAGATGGCTATAGGATGACGCAACAGAGTGACGTGGTGGCCGAAGCTCATACACTCCGGCCAGTGCTCCCAATTCAAGAACAGCCGATGATTTTGCTATAAAACGAATGGTTGAGCAATGATTTCAGTCTGACAAATCTCTATATTGATACTTGTCAATAACAGAAGATGGTAAGACGCAAGGTGCGTCAAGGAAAACGAGTACTAAGGAAATAACATGAACAAGAATCAGATTTTCTCCGCAATCAAGCGTGGTTTTGAAATCAGTGGCATCAACGCCCTGTCCATGGCGGCCGGTTCTCCGTCCGTCAACAAGGCACTGCAGGAAATGATCGACGAGCAGCGCTGAAATCATTCTTTGTAATATAAATCTTTGAATGTAGATTTAAGCCCGGTGCACACGCTGTATCCGGGCTTTTTCCTACTCTTCCAGGGTGTGCGGCTACAATGGCGATTTGTGGGTGACAAAGCATTGAATCTCAATCAGCCGGTCAAAGACATGGGACCGAACGAGCTGAAGGCTTATGCCAAGCTTGGTGAACAGCAGCATGACGAGGCAAATCGTGAGCTGGAACGCCGTTGGCGCAGCTATGATGACATGCTGCCGCACGACCAGTTCGTGTCGATTATTGACAAAACTGAGGGGTGAAGCCCGCTTTACGGTGTATGATTCGTGACTATGCCGGTCTCAATACCGGCTATTTGCAAGGGTAATGACTAGAATGGCGACTATGACTGATCCGATTCCAAGCGCAGGTGAAACGACCATCATTGGCCTTCCTGCAATAACTGTACCGGTTACTTCCACCGGAGACCGTCCTCTGACGAAGGAGGACCTTGAAACCATTATGCGTCTTGCCGACGGCACGGCGCTGCTGATCTCGACTAGGGGAGCGGTATCGGGGTCGCGGTATCTTCTCGATGAGGATGAGATTACCGTCGGCCGTGATCCGAGCGCCGATATTCTTTTGGATGATTCCACGGTTTCCCGTGCCCACGCGGTGTTCCGCAGGTTGAATGGTAGGTATTGCGTCATTGATGCGGGAAGCTTGAATGGCACGTATGTGAACCGTCAGCGTGTTGATCAGCAGGAACTTAAGAATGGCGATGAAATCATTCTTGGCAAGTTCCGTCTGGTTTATTTCGATAATAAGGCCGTCATTGCTAGTTGATCCGTGTGATGCGGGATAAACTGTGTACATCAGCTTCGCGCCCATGGGCTTCATACGGAGGCTCATGGGCGTTGTTTATATGTCGTAGGAGAATGCGATGAATGAGGCAGAGCCAACAATGCGGTTGCATCTGCATATGCCGACTGCGGTACAGGGGGAGTTGTTTCCCGCAGGCGATGCGCAGCCGGTGACACGTGGCTATAAGGGTTCAGTGGCATCGAGAGTGGCCGGCATCACTTATCGTCAGCTTGATTATTGGGCGCGCCGACAGATTGTGGAGCCTTCCATCACTCCATCGCATGGGTCTGGGTCGCGTAGACTGTATTCGTTCAAGGATGTGGTGATTCTTGCCGTGTCAAAAAAACTGCTTGATGCGGGCATCAATCTGCAGAATGTGACGGCTGCCATCGGTTTTCTAGTGCAATGCACTGCTGAGCAGCTGGAAAACATTACCATTATGTGCGATGGACAGCATGTGCACGAATGCACGGACAGCGAGCAAATGGTGGCGCTGTTGCAAAGCGGTAGGGCGGTGTTCGGAGTATCCATGGGATCCCTGTGGAAGCAAATTAGGGATGCTCTTGAACGCGAGGAGTATGTCGATTTATCCACGATGTCTTCCACTGCGGACTCGACCCGTCCTGTTGACGACATCGCTGCGATGCGCATGAAAAAGAAGCTTGATGCGAAGCGGCAGGCGCGCACCGCGGTTTCACTGTAATATACAGGTTTGGCGCATACCGCATAGGTCGAACAGGCTAAATTGGGTTATACATGGTCATCGATACACGGTAGATATGTAGAGACAGATTACAACAGGGGAGTGTCGCATGCTTGATATCCTGCCGGCATTGCTGTGGATTGTTGCAGCAGTCATTGCGGTGAACATTTGTTCGATTACCGCGATTCGTGGAAATATCTTCTCAAAAACCAGGCGAGACGTATATCCAGTACGTTGGTCGATTGTCGGTTTGCACTTCACCTCATTGGTTATTGGCGCCTTGCCATACCCGGTATATGCGATGTTCAAATCTGGCTTTTCCGCAAAATTCCAGCATTTCTATGAGCAAGTAGGATGGCCGTCAGCCGCGCTGATGATTTTGCTGATCGCAGCGGAGCTGGTGTTTATGTATCTGCAGGCCAGAAATGGCATGAAAAACGAAATGGAAAGAAAACTCAGACGAGCCATCAAAGGCTGACCGTAAAAGACGTCCAGCGTGGCGAAAATGCCACCCGCCATACCGTTGGATTATATCGAGCAAAGTCCTGAAAGGGGACATGCTGACAGAATCCAACGATGTTATGTACAGAAAAGAGTGTCAGCCGAGGGTTGTCACACTTTTCTGACATAACGTACATTATCGGCTAACTATTCGGGAATCTTAAAAACGGCTTAATTTCAACGGTCTTCATTTCGCACAGGTAACTGTGGATGCCTCTGGGTGGCCCGTTGTGGCTACGCATTTGGCTACGCATTTCACACGACGGGAGACCAACGATGGCAATGGGTGGCGGCGGCTCGACATACAGAAGCGCCGATGGAATCTGGCACGCCGCAATAGACATAGAGCCCGACAGGGCCACCGGGCGCAGGCGGCGGCTCACGGCCCAAGGCAAGACCAAGGCGGTGGCGAACGCGAGGCTCAGGATGAAGCTGGACGCATACGTGCGCAAGGGCTTCACGCCGAACTCGCCGTCGCCGCGCCTCATGGACTGGCTGGAGACTTGGTACCACGAGCGGGCCGAGGCCAACCTGCGTCCGAACAGCAGGCGAAGCTACGAGAACGCCATCGTGCGGCTGAACAAGATGGCCGGCGCGAGGCGCATCAACTCGCTGGGCCATAAGGATATGGCCGACATTCAGGACGGCCTGAAGTGCTACAGCCCGAAGACGGCCACAATCACTTGGTCCGTCCTGAAGAACGCGCTTGAGGCCGCGCGTGACGAAAACCTCATACGGAGGAACCCGGCCAAGATGGTCCGCCCGGTGAGCGCTTCGAGCAGTTCGCTGAAAGTCAACCCACCTTCACTACCGGATGACGGATGACGGTTTTGAGGTTTTCCGGTTTTGCTCGGCGCGGATCGGATATGTAGATTTCGTGATGTCGGCGGGCGTCGGAGAGGTCGAGCTCGTAGCCTTGCGAGCGCGCGTAGTCATCCAGAATCGCCACGGTTGCGGGCTCGTCGTCGTACGGGCCCTTGTGCATGACCTGCGCGACCACGCCTTCATCGAAATCGAAGAGATATGCGCGATCGACGTCGGATTCCGGGTGTTTGGCGGCAAACGATGCCTTGGCCAACGCAAAGACCTTATCGGTCACGAATTCCGGCAGACGAATCATCGAAGTCCAATGGAAGTCGGCTTTGTGCGCGTAATCGACGCCGGGCACACCCTCTCCCATGCTCCATAAGCCCTCCAGCGGAGGCACGGTGTAGTCGAAGTACCCGTCGATATGCTCGGCCGGGTTCTTTGACTTCTTGCTCATTTTGACGGTGAACGAAATGCCGTAAAGCAGTTGCATCGCCTTGGCGTAATCGCCGCCTTCTTCGTTCGGGTCGCCCACACCGTCCACCGCGACGAACCGCATCGCCGGTACCATGACGATGGCCGGCATGGTCTTCGGCTGATACAGGTCCTTATACTCCTTCTTATAATCGAACGCCATCGCTCATTCCCCTTCCGCCACCGCATCGATCTCGTCCCGACGCCGCCACCGCTTGAGGTTTGGCAGCAGCGCCGACATGCAATCCTCGGCCTGTTCGACGCTGATATGGCAGGATTCCGCCATCATCGGCGCACACGCGGCGACCAATTCATCGCTATTGGCATAGTCCTGAAGAAAAACGCCGTCGCCATAGCAGTAGTTGCAATAATCTCCGCTTCGCGTTCCATCCGGTTCGGTGCCATGGTCTTCCGGGCGATAGAACGGCATGGCGCAACTTTGGCAAAAACCGTTGTCCGGCATCTCCATAAGCCTCGCCATCGGCACCTCAAAACGGGTGCTGATAAGCCGAATCATGTCGATGCTCGGATCTGCCGTTCCCTTCTCCCAGCGGGAAAGCGCCTGTTGAGTGACGAACAGCTCGTGCGCGAACTGCGACTGCGTAAGACCTCGCTCCTCGCGCACGACTTTGATAACCTGACCGATCGACATGACTACCTCCCGACATCGGAAAACGATTCGAGCGCCTCGCTGTGCGCTTGCTGATTCCATTCTAAGGGCATGGCCCGTTCGCCAAGCGCGGGTACAACAAACCGTTGTTCGCGCTTGCATCCCGGAGGAAGAAACGGCTCGGTCGAACCTATTTCTTCTCCGCACCCTTCAATTCTCCCGGTTCCTCTGACTTCAGCGTCTCCGCGCGGGACATCGTCGGGTAGATCGAGGGCCCCGGCCACTGCACCATCGCCAAGGCGACGAAGCGCTCCGTTCTGTATGCGCCCGCTTCGATTGCGGCTCGCGCAACGGCCTGACGGACACTTGGCGCGTGGTGCCGGGCGACCGTCTCGTGACGTTCGAGCCCGGCTGTCTGCCGAAGTCATGGCGAATCTCCGCCGTGAGGCGCAACGCCGCCGACCTGAGTCTGGTCGTCAACGACCCTGTGACCGGCGAACCCGTCGAACCCGATCTCATGGCCCTTCTGAGGGATAGCTGCTTCGACTTCGACAGGAGCCGCGAGACGCCGGAATGGCAGGGCTTCTGGAGGTCGGAGCGCGGCGCGGTGGCCTACCGCGCCGCGTCGGGGCTCGTCCGCAGATGGACGCCGGGTATGATGAAACCGACCCACGGCAAGGGCAATGCAAACCGAGGCCATGGGTCACTTCATCTCCATAGCCAATTGTCATATACGGGTTTGGCTACCTTTAGCAGGCTTCGGTCCAGACCGCTGATTAGCATGACTTCAAACCGTTGAAATAAAGCCATTCTTGAAGCCAGGTCGAATCACTGTCGCACAGCGTACATTATCGGACAAAATGAGAAACGGTTGAAGACGCTGTGGAAAATAGATCGCTAACTGTTTCGTTGACTGTCTGCAGTGATATCGCAAATGCTCGTCATTCACCGACGGCAAAAGCGTGTCGCAGCCTCTTCGGTTTCGTTATACATTTGAAACATGTGTGAGGAGATGACAAGACGAACGACGATATTGATCGCCGCATTCGAGGGTTGGAATGATGCCTGCCAGGCCGCGACGAATGTCATACGGCATCTTGTATCGCGATATGATTCACAGGAGGTGCGTCATATCGACAACGAGGGTTTTTATGATTATCAGGTGGCCCGTCCGATGATCTGCTCGGTACAGGGACGTAAGCGAATCATTTGGCCGCAGACCACGTTTTATGACATTGATGTCTCCCCTACGATGCATTTTCTCGCGCAGATTGCCCCCGAACCGAATTATCGTTGGGAGGAATACTGCAGGCAAACATTGCGTATCGCAGAGGACTACGATGTGAGCGATATCGTCACGTTAGGATCCATGTTCGACGACTGCCCTCATACGAGGCCTTTGCCGCTTGATATTTCCAAGAATGGCTGCGAAAGCGAGCCTGACAAGGAATATAACGGTCCTGTGGGTATCCCTAACATTCTTGACGCTTTTGCGTCGGATGCGGGATTTCGGACCACTTCCATATGGGTTTCCGTGCCTCATTATTGCGCCAATACGGAATGTTTGCAGGGTACGCTTGAGTTGGTTCGCGCATTGTCGCTTCTGTTGGAGCATCCGATTATCGAGGGTGATTTGAATAGGAAGGCCGCAGAATGGCGCAAGAATGCTGATGAGATTGTCGAGCAGACGCACGCTGGCGATTATCTTGCCTGTTTGGAGCGGGATTACGATTTGAACGCTCAGGCGCAACGTATCGCGTCGAATGGCATGCCGGCATGTGAGGAATTGATTCACGAGGCCGAATCGTTCTTGCGTGGCAATTGACGTTGCAGCTGACGATAGGCTGTCAATATACAAGTTGGGCCGACCATCCTGTGATGATCGGCCCAACTTGTTGTTTGTTGTTCGCTTATCGGACTAGGTTCACGCTGCAGCCACGGCCTCCAGCGGAGAGAGCACGCCTGTGATCAGTAGCAGTGCCACGACGACAGCCAAGCCGATGCGGTAGATGGCGAACGCCTTGTATGAGAATGTGGATACGAACTTCAGGAAGCCGATGATCACCACGTAGCCGACTACGAACGCCACGATGGCTGCGGCGATGGTCGGACCCCAGCCCGGGAACATGCCGGCATCCCCTGCCGCAACATCCTTAACGGCCGATACGGCTTCCAGAATGCCTGCGCCGAACACGGCGGGAATGGCCATAAGGAAGCTCACGCGGACGGCTGCCTCACGGGTGTACCCCATAGCGCGGCCGAAGGTGATGGTGCCGCCGGAACGAGAAACGCCTGGAATCAGGGCGAGCATCTGGCCGATGCCGAAGATCAACGCGTCTTTCCAGGTCATTTCCTTCATGGTCTTGACCTGCTTGGAACGAGCATCGACCACCCACAGCAACACGCCGAATAGCACAAGCACGGTGACGGTGATCCACAGATTGCGCAGCGATCCTTCGATGGCATGCTTGAATAGCAGGCCCGCAATCAGAATCGGCATGGTGCCGAGGATAATGAACCAGCCCATCTGGGTATCCGGATTGTGCGCGCCCATGCGGCTTTTGAAGTCCTTACCCTCCTTGCCGAACAGGGAGCCAAACCAAGCACCGAGAATACGGATGATGTCGTGACGGAAATACAAAATCACGGCAAGCTCGGTGCCAATCTGAATAATGGCGGTAAACGCGGCGCCCGGGTCAGATCCCAGCATCAAATCGCCGATGATGCGGATATGGGCACTGGAAGAAACCGGCAGGTACTCGGTCAGTGCCTGCACCAGCCCAAGGAAAATCGCTTGGAAGAAATTCATGAACCCTCTTTTACATGTATTAATGGTTTCGTCTGCTTTTCCGCATTCAAGACTAGCGAGAGGGGTCTAATTTTTCACTATGGATCCTTGAGTTGTCTCAAACCATGCACACAATGGTGCCAAAATCTATCGGAATCTCGCCAGCGACTCTACATAGTTTCGCAAACGTGGCGCATGATGCAAAAGAAAGGCCTGGCATTATGAGCAAATACCGTAAAAGCAGAGCATTCAGCCCGGAAGGTTTCTTCGAATGTGAAGGCCGTGGCCTGCAATGGCTTGGTGAAGCGAGCTCCAAGGGAGGTCCGCGTGTTGTGGACGTATACGATTGGGGCAAGGATTATCTCGATATCGAGCGTGTGAACGCCTGCGGGCCGACACTGCAGGCCGCGCATGATTTTGGTGCGTCCCTCGCCCACATGCACGATGCTGGCGCTGATTATTTCGGATCCGCTCCGGCCGGCTATACGGGAACCTGCTATTTCGGCCCCCTGCAGGATCCGGTTCCTATGGATACCGGCGAATGGGATGACGTGGCCACATATTTGGCCGAAGGCAGGCTCCGACCGATGGTACGGCTTGGTATGAAACGTTGCGAACTGACCGACTACGACATGGAATTGACTGAAGACGTCATTGAAGCGCTGCCTGAAATACTGGGTAAAGCGGCTAACGATAAGCCTGCGCGTGTGCATGGCGATTTGTGGAGCGGCAATGTCATGTGGTCAGCCGATTCCGGATCTGTGGAAGCGGTGCTTATCGATCCGGCAGCGCATGGAGGGCATCGTGAAGAGGATCTCGCCATGCTTGACCTGTTCGGCATGTCGTATCTGCGGGACATTCTCGACGGATATCAGTCCGTGCACCCGTTGAAGGCGGGATGGCAGGAGCGCACCACATTGTGGCAGCTCTACCCCATCGCTGGACATTGCGTGTTCTTCGGTGGCGGATATGTAAACCAGTATCGCGCCATGTGCCGGTCATTGCTCAAATAAACACGTAAATATGTCTAATGATTGACTGTTGTAGGCGCGAGACAATCCGCTTGCTACAGCAGAAACATTGAAAAATAGCCGGTTGCCTCAATTTTTGAAGCAACCGGCTATTTGAATGCGATCTAGCGCTGTCCTCTCATCGGAAGTACGGCATTAGAACAGGGAAACTCAGCGCAACGCATCCTTTAACTTGGAGAAGAAGCCCTTCTTCGTTCCGGAGGTCGGACGTGCGCTTACCGCAACATGTTGGGCATCTGTGTCATGTTTTTCTGCGAACCGTTCCATCAAGGCGCGCTCGTCGTCAGTGAGCTTTGTTGGAATCTTCACTGCGATATGCGCCACCAGATCGCCACGCTCGTTCTTGTTGTTAAGATGTGTGACACCCAGATTCTTCAAGGTCACAGTGTCGTCAGGCTGGCTTCCTGCAGGCACGCTCACCGACTGCTTGCCGTCGAATGTGTCGATCTCCAGGTCATGCCCCAGCACGGCCCAGCTCATCGGCACCCGGATCCAGCAGTGCAAATCATCACCGTCACGAGTGAAGGTATCGTCCTGAGCGATACGGATATCGACATACAGGTCGCCGGCAACACCGCCGTTTTCACCCACTTCACCCTGATTGGCGAGACGTAGACGGGTATTGTTCGTCACACCGGCAGGCACGGACACGCCGACATTACGGGTGACGCGCACGCGACCATGACCAAGGCAGGACGGACACGGATTTTCGATAACGGTACCGTGTCCTTCGCAGCGTTCGCATGGCGCAGTGGTCATCATCTGGCCGAGCATGGTGCGTACCACGCGCTGGGCATAGCCTTGTCCATGGCAGTTGGGGCATTGCACGGGCTGAGTGCCTTTCTGGCATCCTGTTCCGGCGCATTCCTGACATAGACCGAACGTCTTGATCTCAACATGCGCGGTGTCGCCGAACACCGCCGTCTTCAAGTCGATGGTTATCGTGGCAAGTGAGTCACGTCCTGGCTGTGTACGCGGGGTCGGTCCACCGTTGCCACCGCCGAAGGCACCTCCGGTGAACATGCTGAAGATGTCTCCCATGTCGCCGAATCCGCCACCGAATCCGCTGCCGCCCATACCTCCAGCATTTGGATCGTTCGGATCCACACCGGCATCGAACATCTGACGCTTCTGCGGGTCGGACAACACTTCATAGGCGTTATTGACTTCCTTGAATTTGTCTTCGAATTCCGGACCTGCGATATCGGGATGATATTTGCGGCTCATCTTTCGATAAGCTTTTTTGATCTCGTCGTCGCTTGCGGAGCGGTCTACGCCCAGCACTTCGTAATAGTCCGTCACGGTTGTTCTTTCTCCCTATTGCTTTTCGCGTGTCATTGTGCCATAAGGCGGGGTCAGCTGTTGGTTTGGTTTTCGTCGTGCGCCACGAATGCGGTCAGATATCTGGCGACGGCACGCACTGCAGCCATGGTTGCCTCGTAGTCCATATGCGTCGGTCCAATGGATCCGACGAAGGCAATGGGCTCGCTGGAATCCTGCGCTGTAATGGTGCGATCGCTGGCTTCTCTCCCCTGTTCTTCCGCAGTCTCGCCTTTTGTGGTGTCGTCAACGGTTGCCGAGGTTCGACCGTATCCGCTGGTCACTACGGATGCATGCAGTAGACCAGGCGTGTGCGTTTCGGATCCGATGGCCACTCCGACTCCATTGGATTGCGTGGTTTCACTCAACGAGCTCATGAGTTTCATGAGCACGACTTGCTCTTCCAACGCATCGAACAATGGTGCGAGATCGGCCACGGTGCGCTGGTGCGCGAGCCGTGAGGTTCCTGCCATGTAGAGTTCGCTCGCGCACTCGTCGTCGGCCATGCCATCGAAAGCTTGAGCAAGCGTTTCCGCCAATTTGCTGATAGAGCGGTATTCCTTGCGGGACGACATTTGCCTGACATAGTCCGCGGTTCGAGTCAAAGAAACGCTGGCGCACTGCGCGTTGATTTCGTTGACCAGATGCGACAGCACCGTGGTGTCCGGCAACTCGGAAACGTTGAGCATATGCTGCGCCACTCGGCCGGTGTCGGTGATGACGACGGCCAACAAGGTGTTGATTGATACGGGAACGATTTCGATATGCCGTAACGTCGATTTCGCCAACGACGGTGCCGCCACGACCGCGACCTGACCGGTGATCTGCGCCAGAAGACGGGCTGCGCGCTGCAAGGTGTCCTGCAGATTGACGGATCCCGACAAAAAACTGTTGATGCCACGGCGCTGCGCTTCGGACATCGGCACCACTGTGGCCAAACGGTCCACGAAGTATCGGTACCCTTTTTCCGTTGGTATGCGCCCTGCTGACGTATGGGGTTGAATAAGGTATCCCTCATCTTCCAAGGCGGCCATATCATTACGGACGGTGGCCGAGCTGACGCCCAGATCATGATCTTTGGTCAAGGTGGTCGAACCAACTGGCTCCTGCGAGCGAATATAGTCCTCGACGACGGCACGCAGTACCAACATACGTCTTGACTGCGTCATGCGTGCCTCCTCTACATATGCGATACGACTCAAATGCTTCTCCCATTGTATTAGCACTCGCGCCGCGCGAGTGCTAATCGGTTCGCTTCCAGAGTACTTGTTTCTTGTTTTTCCCGATAGCAATCTCCCGAAATGCTCGTCATGCCACTAATCGAACAGGACGATCGCACGAGAATGTTAATTGTGAGCGTTAACAGAACACAAACTACCAAAACACGCCAAAAATCCATCACAACGTCACCTCACGTCGCTACTATGGAAAACGCAATGTGAGGGCGTCGAGCGCTCGGCACAAGCCGGATACGCGGCCCGACCAATTGGAAGGAAAGTAATCCATGACCGAATTCAAGGAGACCGAGCTGGACGAGCGCGCCATCAAGATGGCCAAGGTCCTGTCGGCCGACGCGGTTGAGCGTGCGGGACACGGCCACCCGGGTTCCCCCGTCTCCCTGGCGCCTATCGCCTACACCCTGTATCAGCATTTCATCAAGCATGATCCGAACGATCCCAACTGGGAAGGTCGCGACCGCTTCATCCTTTCCGGTGGCCACGCCTCCCTCACCCAGTACGTCCAGCTGTATTTCTCCGGCTACGGCCTGACCCTGGACGATCTGAAGAACTTCCGTGGCGGCGCTGACACCCGTACCCCGGGCCATCCGGAATATGGCCTGACCCCGGGCATCGAAATGACCACTGGTCCGCTGGGCCAGGGCTTCGCTTCCGCCATCGGTTTCGCCTATGGCCAGCGCTTCCAGCGTGGCCTGCTTGATCCGGAAGCTCCGGCAGGCGAGTCCCCGTTTGACCACAACATTTGGGTCATCTGCGGCGAAGGCGATATCGAAGAAGGTATCTCCGGCGAGGCTGCATCCCTTGCTGCCAACCAGCAGCTGGGCAACCTGACCGTAATCTTCGATGCCAACCGCATCCAGATCGAAGGCGACACCAACCTGGTTCTGGCTGAAGACGTGCTCAAGCGCTTCCAGGCCTACGGCTGGTACACCGACGAGTTCAGCTTCATTCAGCCTGACGGCTCCTACAAGGAGGATGTCGAGGGTCTGGCCGACACCATTGCCAAGGCTCGTGAAGCTGCCCCGAACCAGCCGAAGCTCATCAAGGTCGACACCCTGATCGCTTGGCCGACCCCGGGCAAGACCAACGATCCGTCTTCTCATGGCTCCAAGCTGGGCACCGAAGCCGTCGCAGGCCTCAAAGAACTGCTCGGCTACGATCCGGAAGAGTCCTTCCATGTCGACGAAGAGGCTCTGGCTCACGCACGCAAGGTTGCTGAGCGCGGTCTCGAAGCCCACAAGGAATGGGACGAGAAGTACAACGCATGGCGCAAGGCCAACCCGGACAACGCCGCTCTGTACGACCGCCTCAAGGCTGGCGAGCTGCCGGAAGGCTTCGACAAGGCCATTGATGACCTTGAAGCCACTTTCGAAGTCGGCAAGGGCGTTGCAACCCGTGGCGCTTCCGGCTCCGTGCTGAATGCTATCGCCGCTGTCATGCCGGAACTCTGGGGCGGCTCCGCCGACCTCGGTGGCTCTAACAAGACCGATCTGAAGGGTGCTGCCACCTTCGCTCCCGCCGAGTGCGCCACCAAGCAGTGGCCGGTCTGCAGCCCGTACGGCCGTCAGCTGCACTTCGGCGTGCGCGAATTCACCATGGGTACCATCACCAACGGCATCCTTCTGGGCTCCCACACCCGTCCGTTCGGCGGCACCTTCTTCATGTTCTCCGACTACGAGCGTTCCGCTGTGCGTCTGGCCGCCCTCATGCAGATTCCGAACCTGTATGTGTGGTCCCACGACTCCGTCGCCGTCGGCGAAGATGGTCCGACCCACCAGCCGGTGGAGCACCTGGCTTCCTTCCGCGCCATCCCGCAGCTTGAGGTCGTTCGTCCGGCCGATGCTTACGAGACTGCCGAAGCCTACCGCTACTTCTTCGAGAAGAAGAACACTCTGCCGGCAGCCATGGTGCTGACCCGTCAGGGCGTTCCGGTTCTCGCTGAGACCGCTGAGAAGGCAAAGGACGGCGTCAAGAAGGGCGCTTACGTGCTCGTCGACACTGAAGGCACCCCAGACGTCATCATCATGGCCACCGGTTCCGAAGTGCAGTGGGCCGTGTCCGCAGCCAAGACCTTGGCTGGTGAAGGCATCAAGGCTCGCGTTGTGTCCGCTCCGTCCCTCGAATGGTTCGAGGAGCAGGACGCCGAGTACAAGGAATCCGTGCTTCCGGCCTCCGTCAAGGCTCGCGTCTCCGTCGAGGCTGGCGTTGCCATGCCGTGGTACAAGTACCTCGGCTCCTACGGCAAGCCGGTTTCCATCGAGCAGTTCGGCCTGCAGGGCGACGGCGCTCAGAACATGATCGACTTGGGCATCACCGCCGAGCATGTTGTCGAAGCCGCCAAGGCCTCCATCGCGGAAGTCGAAGCCGCCAAGTGATTCGACGGGGAGGGGCACAATGCATGTGCCTCTCCCCTTTTACCGCACAATAGATAAAGATTTGATCCAAAAAGGTATCAAGGAGAAAAACAATGACTGAAGCAACTCAGCGCACCTCTGACTCCGGTGTCTCGATCTGGCTGGACGACCTGTCCCGCACCCGTATTGAGTCCGGCAACCTGCAGGAGCTCATCAAGGACAAGAACGTCGTTGGCGTCACCACCAACCCGTCCATCTTCCAGAAGGCTCTGAGCCAGGTCGGCCCATACGATGCACAGCTCAAGGAGCTCGGCAAGGTTGACGTTGAGACCGCTATCCGCGAGCTCACCACCACCGACGTGCGTAACGCCACCGACATCTTCCGTGAGATCGCCGAAGCCACCGATTTCGTCGATGGCCGCGTCTCCATCGAAGTTGATCCGCGTCTGGCCCACGAGACTGAAGCCACTGAGAAGCAGGCTGTCGAGCTCTGGGAGAAGGTCAACCGTCCGAACGCCATGATCAAGATCCCGGCAACCCTCGAAGGCCTGCCGGCAATCACCGCAACCCTGGCCAAGGGCATCTCCGTCAACGTCACCCTGATCTTCTCGCTCGAGCGTTATGAGCAGGTCATCGATGCTTTCATCGAAGGCATCGCCCAGGCTGACGCCAACGGCCATGACCTGAAGCACATCGGTTCCGTCGCTTCCTTCTTCGTGTCTCGCGTGGACACCGCCGTCGACAACAAGCTTGAGGAGATCGGCTCCGATGAGGCCAAGGCTCTCGAGGGCAAGGCCGCTATCGCCAACGCTCGCCTCGCTTACGAGCTGTTCGAGAACAAGTTCGCCAACGATCCGCGTTGGGCTGCTCTCGAAGCCAAGGGTGCCAAGAAGCAGCGTCCGCTGTGGGCCTCCACTGGCACCAAGAACCCGGCCTACTCCGATTGCGTCTACGTTGACGAGCTCGTCGCTCCGCTCATCGTGAACACCATGCCGGAGAAGACCCTGAACGCTCTCGCCGATCACGGCAACGGCGCTCCGACCATCAAGGGCACCTACGAAGAGTCCCACGCCATCATGGCCAAGCTCGCTGAGCTGGGCATCGACTTCAAGGCTGTCACCGACAAGCTGGAAGCCGACGGCGTCGCTTCCTTCATCAAGTCTTGGGATTCAGTCCTTACCGACGTCCAGGCCGGCATCGACCGTGTCAACGGCTGAGCTTCTTGCTTAGGCGTTAGAGCGATTTAAGCTAAAGAAGTTCCCCCTGCCAGAGTTCTGGCAGGGGGAACTTCTTTTATTGTTCTACATGTCTTTCATGTTTATTCCACACGAGGCGTAAAACCGGTAGCCTGCCGAATCGCTTGAATCGCCTGCGCGTCGCACCCTCCAAGGGGGCAACAACATCACCGCTCATGCGCCCTACCTCCTCTCCGGAAGTGGTGCATGATTCAACTTCAATTCTGGATGCCACTATAGCATAGGGTTGCACCGTCGCAAACACCCTAGCTTGGGCGGTATTTCAAGGTTCCTAGGCTTGGCTTTATCGTAGCCGAAGTAACCAAGGACGCTCTAGCCGCGTACCGAAATCGCGTAGACTTGCCGCCTTGTGTTGAGCTGCATATGCAGGTTTTCTTCAATCTCCCTTAAGTGCATATTTGGGTGCACTTTTTGTTCAAGGGAGAGCAATCATGCCAAAAACCAATATTCCAGTGGGGAAAGTCATGTCCAAGCCGCGTAGCCAATGGGGTACCGTCATTCCCCGATACGACGATTCCGGTAGCCTCAGCGCATGGCAGGTTCGTTATCCGAACCCCGTGGATCATGGCAAGAAGGTGCAGAAGCAATTCAAGCCACATCAGGAGCACGAGGCTCATGTGTGGTTGGAGAACGAGCATCATCTGGTCGATCTACATACCAAAGGCATCCAAACGTGGGTTCATCCCCGTGACCGCATGAGGCGGGAACGAGCCAACCAGATGATGTTCAAGGAGTATGTCGAGCAATGGGCCGTCGAATACACGCTGCCCAACGGCGAACGGATAGCCGGCGGAACCAGACGCAACCTGTACCTGGACATCGCCCATTTCATGCCCGCGTTCGAAGGGCTGCGCCTGACGGAAATCAAGCCCAGACATATCAAAAGCTGGTATGACGGCCCGCATCCCGAGGGGCAGTGGTCGTTTCGACGGGCCTGCATGCGGCTCAAGGCCGTGTTCCGCTCGGCCACGACCATGAGCATGAATGGGTCCCCGCCATTGCTTAAGGACAATCCGTTCATCTTTCCGATACCGCCGGAACCGGATTCCGTAAGGGAGGACATACCGCCGGTCACTCCCAAGCAACTGCGCGTGCTGGCCGAGAACATGCCGGATTACACGCGGCTGACGGTGTTTCTCTCCACGCTTGCCGGCGGGCTGCGATGCGGGGAACTCTGCGGCCTGCAAGTCGGTGACATTGACTTGGATAACAAGATTCTGCGTGTGCGCAGGTCGGTCAACCGGGGACATCTGGATCGAGGAGAGGCAAGGTTCGCCAAGACCAAGACCAAGCGCAGCGTCCGGGACCTTCCCATCCCGGACGCCTTGGTCGATATGATTCGCGAGCACCTGCATACGTTCTGCGATTTGGATGACCCCACTTCACCGGTGTTCGTGCCCAGAAGGGTCAAGGTCATGAGCCAGACCACGCTGGAGGCGCAGTTTGCCAGGGCGCGTAAGAAGGCGGGACGCTCCGATCTGATGTTGCATGACCTGCGCGCCAGCCACGCCACCCTCCTGATGCTCAAGGGCGGCACGTTGCGCGAGGTGATGAACCAGCTTGGCCATGCCAGCGAAAAGGTCGCCATCAAGCATTATCAGCGCGTCGTCGCGGAGCACCAACGCCAAATCGTCAACCTACTGGCCGACGAGTTCCTTCAGGAAGCCTATGCGGAGGGGAACGCAGACGGACAGTTTGGAAGACATCGTCAACGTCACCGAGCAAAGGGTGCGCGAACTGACCCGGATGATCGCGGACTTCAAGCAAGTCATCGACGAGCTCAACCTGGCTAGCTGAAAGACGGACAGTACCCCGACAAGGCATCCCGCGATGACGGCACGCCTAATCGGGGAACTGTTCTTTGCTAGACTGAACTTTCTTTGCCCTTTTAACATTGGCTGATGATTGCGAGAGTTTGACGATGATTGATCTAGGTGAATGGAAGCCGCTGGCGATGGCGGCATTGCGAGAGGCGTTTGGCGAACGCTTGCTGTGCATGGGATTGCAGGGTAGTTATCTGCGTGGCGAGGTCCGGCCGGACAGCGACATCGACTTGCTGGTGGTGCTCGACCATGTGGATCTGACCGATCTTGACCACTTCCACGAGGCGATGCGCACGGTGCCGGAGGGAGACAAGGCCGTCGGCTTCACCTGCGGGCGCGACGAACTGGCCGCATGGCCCGCCTATGAGCTCGCGCAGTTCGAGCATGGCACCCAGGTCTGGCATGGCAACCTGTGCGCTTTGCTTCCCGCCTATGGTCCGGCCGATGTCCGGCTGGGCGCGAGGGTGAGCGTGGCGAACCTTTATCACATGACCAATCACACGTATCTGACGACGCGGGAGCTGTCTGCGGATGCCCGTCTGGACGCTTTACGCGCCATGCTCAAGGGGTTCTTCTTCTCCTTGCAGATCGTCCACGCAGTCCGTGCCGGCGTGTTCGTCCCGACCAAGTGTGAACTGCTTGCCGCTCTGGACGACCCATCGGAGCGCATGCTGCTCGCGCACAGCATCGACCCTAGCGAAGCCCGAGAAGAGGATTACTCGGCATTGCAGCAATGGTGCTCAGCCGTTATGCGATCCCTATGATCGGATGAACCAATTCATCTGTCATTCGGTTTTCGGCTGATTGATGCGGGACTGATACAGCAACGCGGCTGCGGTCTGTCGAAAAGTTCCTAAACACTTGGCCCCGGCGACAATCGCCGGGACTTTTCCATATCTGCGTGCCATGCAACAACCATAGCGACATTGACGTTTGGCTGTGGTCGTCGGGTGACGCCCGCCGATTGCGGAGAGGATGCTTCAGACGGGGCTGCGCGACATACTCTCCTCCATCGTCGGGCGGATCGCGGCCCTGGGCCATGCGCTTGCAGCGCATGACATTGCTCTTGGCCGCTCGCATGGCTCGCGGGCATGGGCCGCGTGGAAGCGGACTTGGGGGTTCGGACACCACGGAAAGGACCGATGGATATGACTGGCACCATTGCCCAAGTGCGTCCGGCCGACGAGCGGCTGGCGGAGCGACTGGCCGAGGAATACCGGCAGGCGCGCATCGATATGGGGCCGCGTGAGGCGGCGGCCGAATGGTTCACGCCCCTGCTGAGGAAGTGGCGCAGGCTGCTGGCTGGCAAAGGCGAGGGCTTCACGGCCCGCGAGCAATTGGCGTTGGCCGTGACGCTGGACGCCGACCTTCGTTCTCGCGACACGCTTATCGTGACCGCAATCAGCCCGGAGGTTTCCATGAAGCAACTGCGCGTCATGGTCGAGGAACGATATTCGCTGAAATCGACGGCGCTGCTGGAGCGCGTGTTGGAGGGTTGGTTCCACGCCGGCCAGAAGCCCGACACGATCTTCACGTCCAACTCGCGGTCGGACTCGATGCGCGTGGAATTACGCGCCAACTCCAAGGTAAACACCACCGCCAGAACCACCGAGGTCAACGGCTTGACCGCCACGTCATGCACGTTCACGGCCAACTGGTAAAGCGCCGGATTCCACGTCTCCGGCCCCTGCGACAGCATGCCAGTGGCTATCGAACCGGTGCCACCGCCCCCGATCATGTTGAGCATCGCAACGATGAAATCCTCCATGCCGGGATCCCCGATGCCTCAAACCGGCTCAGCCCAACGCCGCGGCGCTGAAGATCTGCGCCGCCGCGATAATCATGCCGCCGCCCACGATCTGCCACAGGCCCGACTGCGTCTGCGGCCCGTTATGATCCTTCAAACCACCACCGAATGTCACCGCGCCCCACACCAGCCACAAGCCACCGCCAATCGTCGCGAACTTCACGAACAACTCCAGCACCTGGTTCATCAAATCCACAGCCGCACTCCTCCGCACAGGAACGGCACGGCCCACCGCCATGCCTACGCATACGGCCATCCTCGTGCAGTCCCGTGGAATCAGCGACGGACAAATTCACACAGCATTCGTTCAGCATACTTACAGAAATAGGTAAATCAAGACGCTATAGTATTCGCCAAAAGATGCCCGGGAAAGGGAAAAGAATGCAAAATAACGACCAGCAGCAGAATGATCTTTGGATTAAGCAATCTCTCGGCGCTGCTTCAAACTGGGAAGAACTAGACGAAGCCGATCGAGTCTCCCTTCGGAAAGCAGCAGCATGGTACGCAATCATCGCCATCGGATTAGCTATTGGTGTGGGGATTCTCTCATTCACCATTCTGCAAGACGGCGCAAAGGCTACACTCGTGACTTCGTCGCTCGCCATCATTGGCGCGGTCTTTCCTGCGATAGAAAAAGTCGTGTCGGGATCGATGGAATACTTTGAATCAACAAACGAGAAACTTCATGTTGCAAAACTTAAATTGATGCGCAGTTATTTCAACCTATATGCATTGATTCTGGTCGGTGCTGCGCTTCTCGATTTCATTGCCGCAGCATTCCTCGGCCTGTGGCAATAACGTTTGGAGATGACGTGAAATGGCAGATGACATTTGCCGAATCTGCGGTAAAGAAGGGCCGCTGAGCTTTGAACACATCCCTCCTCAATCTGTGGGTAATGATCACACGGTGAAGCTCTATTCAGGCGTTGACGCCGTGAAGAGCAGCTTGACCGGGCAGGATGACATGGAAGGCCTGAAGTATCGGCAATTGCAAAGAGGTCAAGGATTCAAGACGATTTGCAGCTCATGCAATAGTTATCTTGGTCAAAACTACGTCAAGCCATTCAGTGAGTTCTATCGTGCAACTGGACAGCAAATCCTTGTCTCTGACTTTCAGGAAGGGGATAGATCCATTCATTTCAAGACAGATAGGCTCATGCCTCTTGCATTTGTGAAGCAGGTGATGTCGAACTTCTGTGTATCAGCTGGTGATATGCATGACTGTAAGGACTATCTCTTGGATAGGGAGAGCACTGTTTTCCCCAGCGATACAGACTCCATATGTTTATAGTCGATAACCTGCGTGAACAAAAGCTGTTCACCGGATGGATGGTTCCCATATTTGCGGATTACACGTGCTGCAAAATGGCATGTATCAGGATACCGCCATTCGCTTTCACTTTGTTTGATCTCAGTTCTAGTAATAAGGTGCCTGAATGGCCAGGCAACATAACCGATTTAGCTAGAGTGCCGTGGGGAGAGAAACCTGGCATCGAGTTTCACTTGCCAGTGCTTAAAGCAGCGAATCATAGTCCGCTGTCATGGGGGAACGTTGGCTAAAGCCGATGGGGAACAGACGAAATAGGCCCGCAGGACTACGCCTGCGGGCCTAGTATGCACTGCCCCGTTTTGCCGGGACAGTTGCATGGTATCACCGTCTAACTGCCAACTGGAATACGAAAGTTGGCTCTAAGCAGCAGATGGGTGGTTGTTATTAGTTCATGGGCGGCTCCTTGGGATTGATAGTGGTGACGAGTTGGGCGAAGTCCGGCTCGGGGCCATCTCCATTGGGACCGCCATCACGGCCAGCGCCATCATCATTCGCGTCGTTCTCGTGCCCGGTGTGGCGGCCGTTGGCGCGGGTGAGGCGGATCGCGGCGGTTGCACCGGTGCCGAGGAGCGCGAGGACGAGGATGACGGCGATGAGGCCGGCGATGTTGGTGCCGGTGGTCGCCAGATTGTCCTTGGGCTGGTAGCCGTTCCAGTCGTCGGTGTTGCTGGTCACGGTGGTGTCCGCGCACAGGGTTCGCCCGTCGATCTCCACCGCGTCCTCGGGCAGTTTCTCCTCGTCTTTGCCGTCGAAGGGGTCGGGGTCGGAGACGACGCATTGGACGAGCGGCACACCGGTGACGATGGCGCGGTCGGTGTGATGCTCGCTCACGCCGGTCAGGGTGGCCTTGACCTCCGCGCTGTCTCCGGGCTTGAGGATCAGCGTCTGCCAGTCATCGGGATACTCGAACTCGCCGATCTGGCCGTCGCCGGCGACGAGCTGGTCGGTGAGGCTCAGCTCGCTCGCCTTGAACCAAGGGCCGTCTCCGGTGTCAGGGTCGGTGGGCGATGCGTTGGTGATGGTGAACACGATGCGAGTGTCGCTCCCGTTCATGTTCAGCGCCTCGTCAACGGTGTCACGGTCGCCGTCGGGCCAGCCGGATTGCTCGTCCCATTTCTCGATGGTGAGCCGGGGCGTCATGTCGGGCGTGTGCGTGGTGACGGTGTTCGAGGGCCGTTCGACCCCGTTGATGGTCTCGGTGAACTGGTTGGCCACGGGACCGCCCACGGCGATGCGCTGGCATTGGATGAACGCGGTCCACGCCTGCTCATGCTCGGTGTCGGCCGACACGAGTCCAAGCATCAGCTCCGTGGCACGCACGGTGACCACGCCGCGCTCGTCGGTGGCGAGCTCGAAGAGTTCTCCGCCGAAACGGCTGGCGTCGAAGTCGGAGCCGGCGATGCGTTCGCCCCGCTCGGCCAGGGTCTCGCCGTCCTTGATGAGGTTGCAGGCGGCGTAGACGGCCCATTGGCCGGTGAACTTGTCGTACCGGGTGTCGAGCGGGTCGCTGATGGACCAGTCGGAGACCTGCGGGTAGGCGCGGTCGGGCGGCAGCGTGGAGCTGTCGAGCCGGTAGAGGAACAGGCTGTTGAGATAGATGCTCTTGCCATCCACGCTCTGCCCGTCCACCTTGACCACGACATCCTTGGCCGGGTTGATCGGCTGCAAGGGGTTGGAGACCTGGTTGGTGTCCTTGCGCACGTCGTTGACCAGCTGGGTGGCCGTGTTCGTGACCACGTAATCGTCGGTGACCTTGATGACGGTCATCGGCAGCGTGACCTCATACGAGGTGCCCAGAAGCGACTGGTCGATGGCCGGGTCCTTCAACGGGTCGTGGTCCTTGTCGCCAAGCGCGGCGTAGATCTTGAGATCGGCTGGCTGGAGGTCGCCCTTGATGGTCTCTCCCGTCGCCGGAACCTCGGTGTCAACGGTTTTGGCGAACACGTATGCCACGCCGTCGATGGCCTGGATGTTGAACCGGTCGGTCACATCCCTGCCGTTGGCCTTGTCGGTCACGGTGATATGGCTCTCGTCGAGTTCGAGGTATTCGTCGTCCCAGTCATCGACCATGCCCAACCGCCACACCTTGTAGGCATGGTTCGTCTGCTTGGCATCGAGATCGATCCGATAGTAGATGCGGTCTCCGAGCAACGCGGTCTTGCCGTCGATCGAAATGGACGGGTCGGCCTGGGTGTCCTCCTTGCCCGGCTGGAAGTCGGGCGGATCGTTCCATACCTTGTTGCTTGGCGTGACCGAGTTGTTCAAGGTCAACGCCCACTGGTTGTCAACCACGGTGTCGGCCGGGGCATCCTCGGCCACGACGCCCTCGAACCTGATGATGATCCTGGGATTCGCGCCCGCCAGTCAGTTCGCCCGCACATAGTCGTCGGCGAACACGAGACGCACGGCATGGTTCGCGTCGTTCCACTCGCTGCGGTACTGGCTCTTGGGGATGAACTTGCCGGTGGTCAGGTCGGTGACCTCCAGGGTCTGCTTGTCCGGCTGGAAGTGCTCGTCATACGTGTCGGTGACCGCCACCTCGACAATGGTGTAGGTAAGACTGTCGGGCAAATGCGGCTGGGTTTCCAGACGGTATTCGAGACGCTGGCCGGGGAAGACGATCTTGCCGTCCACGCTGTCCTGGGCGCCGCCTTGGGAGGATTCCCCGACCACATCCTTGGCCACGGACGGCACGTAACCGCAGACCTTCGGCTCGTTGGTCTCGACCGTGTGGGTGTTGATGGTCTGCGAGCCGGCGTTGGTCAACTCCGCGCCGTTCTTGCCGGCGGTGCAGAACGTGATCTCGTCGTCCGCTTCGATGCCGAAGTCATCGCGCACCTGGCCCGCCCCGGCCCCGTTGGCGTAGTTCGCGCGGCCGGGCACGAGCATCGTGATCTGCCTGGCCTTCTCCAAGTCCTTCAACCCGGTCAGGTAGGAGGACTTGGTCGTGGCGGTGACCACGGAGGCCACGCGGTCTCCGTCGAGGAACACCTTGCCGTCGCCGCCGGTCTGGTTGGTGCGGTCGGGGTCGATCACGGCCTGCCACTTGCCATTAGTGTCGAGCATGATCCAGCTTTTGTCGGGATTGGGACGCCAGGTGTCGAACTCGCGTTCTCCCGCGTCGGCCTCGGGCAGCTGGTTCCACTTGCCCCACGCATGGTCGCTGATGTTCTGGTAATCGGATGGCAGGCTGACGGTCACATCGAAGCCGAACACATACTCGTGGTCGAACGGCATCATGCCCTTGTCGGACGAACGGACCGCGCTGACCGTGTTCGATGCGCGGTCCCAACCGATCTCGAACTCGTTGGAGACATCGCGATTGTTGTCGGTGGCGTCCACGAGCGTGAAGCCGTCCACCGTGTAATCGACGCCGTTGGGTTCGATCACGTCCCTGAAACTCAGCTCGTAACCGCCCCGGCCGGTCCCATACGTGATGGTGGTGCGGTTGGTCATTCGGTCGGCGCTGACGCCTTCCTCGATGCTTTTGACCGGATCGGCCGGCGGCACGGCGCTGACCTTCCAGGTCTCCGCCGGATCCCGGTCCGTGGTGTCCACGGCCGCCTGCATGCTTCCCTGCCTGGGCACTTGGATGTCGATCCAATATGTGCCCTCGGCCCAGGAATCCATGCCGAAATCACCCGGCGAGGCCAGGTTGTCGATCACGGTGTCGCCGCTGTTGGCGAAGCTGATCGGCTTGCTCACGCTGCCCGTCGGCGTGTAGGGGCCGCCATCGTAGTGCACGATCGCGGTGCCGTGCAGGGTCTCCTTGATCGACGAGCCGCCGTTGTTCGCGTGGATGGTGTCGCCGACCGGCGTGGTCGAGCCGACCTGCATGTCGGTCTGCTGGCGGTGCGAGGTGGTGACGGTCAACGGATAATCGACGGGCGGCTGGTTCTTGGCCAGCACGACCACACGGAACGAGGCATCGGGATTGGCGTTGATGGAATCCTGCACCAGGCTATCCACCGAACGCACGCCAAGCCGATCGGTCCACGTGGTGCCGGTCGTGTACGACTGGCCTTGGTACTGGTAGGTGCGGCCCATTGGGACTCCCAACGCTGACGCGCGTTCGAACTGACATAGGAACCGCTGAACACGCCGTTGCCGAGGCGCGCGTAGCCGACAGCGACCATCCGGCATTCCGCGTCACCCTCCCCGGTGTATGAGGCCTTGCACTCCGAGATCGCGTCGGCAAGGATGGCATTCATATCCACGAACTGATTCGACCCATCCTCCAAATCGGAAGACAGGGTGGTGCCCGAATCACGTATCGCCTACTTCATGCCCTCCAGAGTGGCGGGCCAGGAATCCTTGTAGATCCAATGCACGTCGGCGGTCTGCGATGGAACCTGCCCGCCGGAACCGCCACCACCGCCCTCGGCGAACGCGGCTGGCGCCAGATATCCCAAGGCCAACGCCCCTGCGGTCAGGGCAGCCATCAGCATCGTGCGCCTGCTCTTCTTCCCACCTGACATACGTATCCGTCCTTTCAGTCGGAAGCGCCCCATGATGCGCTCCCTCCCGTTTCACACGGATACGGAAAATGCGGGCGACCATTCACGGCCACCCGCATCCTTCCTTGTCCCTGGAAGAAGAACGCACCGGCGGGCCTTCCGCCGGGACGCCTTTCCCAGCTTCCCCTGCCAGCCGTAGCCAGCGGCGGACAACTGCAATCGCATGAAACGGTTTAATGGGACTATCTGCCTTTCTTTTCTGATATGTGTGCCTTTTGATACGCTATTGGCTTAGTTACCGGCTGGAGGTTCGGGCTGAACCAGTAAATGAAGAGGAATGAATGGCGGGAATTGCATTTTTTGATATCGACGGAACGCTCACATACGGCATTAGCTCTGGCGCATTTATTGCGGACCGGTTGGGTACCGGCGACAGGATGCGAGATGCAGAGGATCGATACGCACGCGGTGAGATCGGAAATGACACGGTATGCGATATTGATGCTCGTGGATACACTGGCCATCGGGTAAGTGAAATTTACGGATGGTTGAACGATCTCCCGCTTGTGCAAGGAATCGCACAGTCCGTTGCGGAATGCAAGTCGAGGGGAATCAAGCCAGTCCTCGCATCCTGCGCTTGGACAGTCGTTTCCGAGAGCCTTGCGCAGAGATTTGGATTTGAAGCATGGTGCGGTCCAGAACTTGCTGTCAAGGATGGCGTGTTTATTGGTAAAACAGCGGCATATGCCGATGAACAAACCAAAGTAACATTCATGAGGCAGCAATGTGAATGCTTGGGAGTTGAAGCTTCGAATTGCATCGCTATTGGTGACAGTCGTTCTGACCTACCGCTGTTCAAAGCCGTCGGTGTCTCGCTTGCCTTCAACGCGGACAAGCAGACACGTGCTGCTGCGACTTTTGCTTTCGAAGGAGCGGATCTATCCACTGCGCTAGCCCGTCTCTTTGAACATTTGCCAGTTGAAAGCTGACTTCAGACTGACAGGCTGCACACTGAGGACAAGATTGGGAACGAGCCTCCCAAAAAGCTTTTCGAGGTCGTATCATTCGTGAGCTTCATGCGTGAACACCTGCGCGGTGGTGCGGTTCACGCCGACTACACGTTGCGTCATGTGGCACATTGCGAAAGCCTGCCCACATTCATCGAGGATGGATGGTGGTGCTGGCTCTTATCAAGAGCAAAGCCGAAAACATAATAAGGAATAGACTGCATCTGTATGTCAGATTGTTTGCTTGTATGAATGCGGGACTTGCAGCCGCACATATCACAGTGGGTGGCTTACGCACTGGCTCCATGCGGATGATGTGTGGAACACTGCCTCAATCCGCGAGAGCCACGCGCATGACCAGTTCACCGTCGTGTTCGCTAATGATGGTGAAGCCAAGCGACTCGTAGAGATGGAGGGCGTTGGCGTTGGTGCGTTGGACCGAGAGGCTGGCTGCGGCGTGACCATCGGTTCGCAGTCGGTCCAGTAACGCCGTCATCAGGCGGTGCCCTATGCCTCGGTTCCGCCAGTCGGGAAGCAAGGATATGGAGACTTCCGGCGTTGCCGTGTCGATGGTACCGTAGCCTGCGGAGTTGTTCGGGAAGATTCTGGCCCATGCGGCACCCACGATTTGCGGACCGTTCGGTAGTCCGGCGCGAGCAACCATGCAGGCATCGTCGGGCCGTCCGAATCCCTCGATATATCGCCGCAATTCCGGCAGCTCGACAACGCTCCTGTCCGGTGCCGGGGTTCCCGGCGATACATGAATCGCCTGATACAGGAACTCGACGAGCAACGGATATTCCTCCGGTCGCATCGCCGTGATTGCGATGGCCGAAGGAACATGAGCCATGTTCGCCTCCATGTGAAGTTTTTTGCCATGTGCTCGCGGCATAATCGGTCGTGTCATACTGGTGTCCTCTTGCTCGGTCATTGCCATCGATACAGCTTCATACGAAAAGGAATGCGTCTTGCCGATATCCAAGTCTTACGAAGGAACGTAAACTCATAGATAGCGTCATGACGCGCATCGCCATCGAATCGATGTGACGGCATTCAGAAACCATTCGTCATGGCTGACTGCGACCAATGCGCCCGCATAGGAGGATAGCGTATTAGCAAGTGCCTGTTTGGAGTGCAGGTCGAGGTGGTTGGTCGGCTCATCCATGATGATGAGCTGTGGCTGTTCAATCATGCCGAGGCACAACAGAAGTTTGCGTAGTTCGCCTGGCGAGGGATTGCCGCCGGCGAGCAGTCTGTCGGGGTCGGCGTTAAGTTGGGCGTAGGCGCTGAGCACAATGGCGCGTTGCTCGTCCGTCAAAGCATGCAAGCGGTTCATTGCGTTGGCGGTATCCATGTCGCTGGAATTTTGGGGAATATAGAGATATGGCATTCTCTCCGAATGCCGCTGCGCTTCATCACGCTCCAGCGCTTCGATCAATCGTCGTATCAATGCGGTTTTACCGCTGCCATTTGGACCGCTGATGCCGATGCGGTCGCGCGGGCCGATGCTCAGCATATCGGGTTGGTCCGCGATGGCGTGGTCGTTGGGGATGCGCGTCAATTCCCTGCGTGAGCTCGGCATGACGTTCATCCAGATGGTGCCGTCGTAGCGTTTGGCCGCTTCGCTGAGGTGAGCAAGTCTGTCGGTGGCGGCGGCGATACGCCCGTCGAATTGCGCGCTTGTCTGTGCGACAGTGGTGCCGATAGCCGGTTTCAGATTTTTCAGGGCTTTGCGAGCGTCGATGTCCTTGATATCGATGCGCATTCCCTGATTCTTCCGCATATCCAGTTCGCGCGCACGCTGCGCCCGCTCCCGCTTGATGCGCTGCATGCGTTGCAGCTCCTTTCGAGTGGACTGTATGGCGGCCGTATCGGCACGTTGATTGTCGCGCATCTGCTGCGCGGCCTGGGTATATCCACCCTGATAGGTGTTCGCCGCCGTGATGTTACGCCCACGCGCATGTCGGCGCTCCAGCATCACGCAGCGCGAACACGTCGCGTCGATCAGTTCGACATCATGGGAGATCACGATGCCTATGCCATCGAACCGACGCATCGCCTGCGTGATGGCTTGGCGCGTCCTGCCGTCCACATGATTGGTTGGCTCGTCCAACACCAGCACGTCGGGATCGCCGGCCAGCGCACAAGCGATTTGCAGCCGCTTGGCTTCGCCTCCAGAGAGAGTCTCGTATCGGTATGCCCAATCGTCGCCGATGTTCAGCGCGTCGCGGATGGCGATGGTCTCGCCCGTCCAATCCGCCGCGAAATCATCCAGATTCGTAGGCGTTTCATCAGTACGTTGCGGACAGTAGGCGACTGCCATCTTGCACGGGTTCGGCGAGACTGTCCCCGAATCGGGGGAAAGCATGCCGCAGGCGAGTTTGGCCAGTGTGGTCTTGCCAATGCCGTTGTCTCCCAGCACTGCGGCCCAGCCGGCCGCGAATGTCGCGGACAGATGTTCGAACAATGGTTCCGGCGCGCCCGGATAGCAGTAGGAAATATCGGTTAGTGTCAATATCTGACTCATGGAAGCCTCTTTCGATAAGGCGCATTAATCAAACTGTGACTATCGAAAAGTGGCGGACTGTGCCATTTATTGCCAAGCTGCATTCAGAAAGCAGTCCTCGTGACGGCACCGAAAGTCGCTATGCTAACGAGAACTTCATCGAATCAGGCATTGCGATTGGTACAATGGCAGATACGCGCGATAATGCGCAGAACACGCGGAATCTCTCCTCATGCAATCCGCCACTGCTCAAATCACCAATGCTCTAAGGCCTTCCTGCTTCGGAACCACCTTGGCATGTCAGGTGTTCCATCAAATTTAGTTGGATTTTACCATAGCAACTATCAATTCCTCAATCCTCGCATCTCGGCATGTACGGTGTCCCTTATTCAGTCGTTGCTGGCGAGTCGGTCGAGTTCGTGTTCGATGGCGTGGCGCAGGATCTGTTGCATGGCGTGCCGTGTTCGGCGGCGGCGATTTTGAGGCGGTTCTTCAGCCGGACGGGCAGGCGCAGGGAGAGCATGACCAGCGGTTCGCCGGCGTTGTTCTTCCCGGTGGGTTGTTTGTCTTCGGCCTGTTGGTCGAGGACTTTGTCGAAGGGCACGGGTCGGGGCAGTGGCTGGTAGTTGCCTTTCATGCCAGTTCCTCCTTGGCGATGCGCGTCAGTTCGTCGGCCAGTTCCCGGTATTCGTACAGTTGTTTGGGGTTCATGCCGAGCGAGGTCTTGATCGGTTGTCGTTTGGCGATGAAAGTGTCGAAGCGTGCGGTGTCGGTTTGTTCCAACGCGGCCAGGGTCTGGGCCCAGGCGTTGGTGTTCGCTTCGACGCGCACCGGCAGTAGGGCCGCCCTGGTGGCGCGTCGGGCGCGGTCGAGCGTGTCCCATGCCTGCTGGAGGTCCATCGGCGAGTCCGAGGTGGGCACGATGACGAAATCGGCCACGGCCAACGTCTTGTCGAGCAGCGGGCCTTGCGGAGGGGCGTCGATGATCGACCATTCCCTTGCGGCCGGGTCGCCGCCCAGATGGGTGAGGGTGGCCATGTTGGCCGGCAGCACGTCGAAGGGCAGCGGGTCTCCCGCTTGTTCGGCGGCGGCCGCCCATAGGCTGGCGCTGGACTGCGGGTCCGCGTCGTAGACCGCCACCTCGATTCCGCGCCGGGCCAGCACGGCGGCCAGATAGATGCAGCTGGTGGTCTTGGCCACCCCGCCCTTCGCGTTCGCCAACGCTACTCGCATGATGCTTCCTCCTTGGATTCGGGACCATTCGCCGGATCGCCGGCATGGTCGGTTGTTTGATTGCTTGATTGTCGGATTGCTTGATTGTCTGTTTGCATGATGGTTTGACGGTCATGCGGCTCATTCTTGGGTTGGGCGCGGCCTGCGGCGCGCCATCGGCGTTGCCCGCGTTCCATGCTGGCCTTGCCCCGGGCCGTGTCGAAGACTTCGGGATGGGCTTGGAGCCAGTCGACGAACAGGCCCCAGCGCCGGGCCCAGGGCACCGTGCGGTCGCGGCAGGGCACGCCGTCGGCTTCCGCTAGACGGGCGATCTGGCGCCGGTCGGTGCACGAGCGGCCGCCGTACAAGCCCCATTCCAGGCCGGCGGCACCGGCGTAGGCCATGCATTCGGCCCTCACCGGGCAGTCGTGCTCGCATACCGACGCGCCCGCCTGTCGGAACACGCGGGCCAGGGGATGCTTGTCCTCGAACTCCAGGCCCCACATCAGGTCGGCCCACGGCTGCGGGAAATCCGCGCAGCATCCCATGTTCTTCCACGCCTCCGGCGAACGGGGCGCGGCATCCGCTATGCCGGTCATGCCTTGGCCTCCTCGTGGGATTCCTTGTCTTCGGCGCGGTCGGTTTTCTCTAGGCCGATGGCGTGGCTGGCTTGGTTGCGCCGGTCGTAGGCGCACACCGGACACTCTGCCTGCTTGGTTTCGCCGTCGAGGTGCGCCTGGCACAATGCGATCGACAGGATGCCGCCGCCGTAGACCGGCACCCGCCAGGCCAAGCCCGAACTAACCGCCACCGGCCGGTCTGGATCATGGACCGGCGTGAGCTCGGCAGCAGCGGCATGGCTGCCGGAATGCTGCGGACCTCGTGCCCGCTTGGTGCGCATGTCGAGGCTGACCTGCGCGAAGTAGCGTTCGACCATCGTGCCGTCCACCAGCCATGAGATCCAGCGCGGATTGCCATACGCCCAATCAAGGATCGTCTCGACCTCCGTCAGAGAGCGTTCCATCAGCAGCTCGTGGACCTTGCGTCGGTCTCGCATCGACGCCGGCCTGGCTGCCTTCGGGTCGATGGCCGCCACACGGTCATGGATCAGCGTCAGCACGCGAACCTCCTGCAGGGCCCGGGAACGCACCCGCTCGTCCGCATCCTCCGCCCCTGGCGTCCACAGCGGATCGCGTACGCCCTTGGGAGGCAGCGCCAGACGCCAATCCGGTGCATCACGCTCGCTTCGCTCCTCCTCGGGTTGTTCCCCGGCGAGGGGAATGTCCCCGTAGGGGACAAGGGGAGCATTGGTTATCACTTGTCTATTGGGTGACATGACGTCACCTCTCTTCGGACAAGATGTCACCTCACCGGCGGGATCGCCCTGGGGTGACATTGTGTCAGGTGACACTGCGTCAGGTGACGCCATGTCACCCCGCGCGCACTCCTTGCTCCGCGATGGTTCGGCTGTACTGGGTTTCGCTGGAACGTCCTTGCCTGCGTCGGTCTCGCCGGGATCGGTGATATCCTCCGGCTCGGTCTGCGCGCCCTTCATCACCACGTCCCACACCTTGGAACGATGCCCCCTGGGGATGGGCTCGTGGCTGCGGGGATTGCGCGCGGCCAGCTCCTGGTCACCCTCGCGCAAGTAGCCCAGCTCCTGCAAACGTTTCAACGCGCGCAGCACGGAACGGCGCGTGCAATGGCAATGTGCCGCGATGGTGTTGACCGACGGCCACGCGCCGCACCCGTCGTCGTAATACGCCCTTCGCGCCAGATACACCAACACGAACTTCTCCGACAGGCTCAGCCGCTCATCCTGCAACTGCCACGCCCACTGCTCCGCCGGCCCGCTCATCGCGCATCCTCCTCGCGACCCCTGGCATCATGGAGCCGTTCGCCGATGCGGTCGCCCAACGCGGCCGCGCGGCACAACGCCCACACCGCCAGCAGACACACGACGATTGCGACGACGGCCACCGCCGCCACAGCCCGGCCCATCTCAGGCGCTCCGGCGACGACGGCGCGACGAGCGCGCGGGATGCAGCAGCACCGCCAGCAGGTGCGCGCGGGCGATCCGCACACGCAGCGACGGGATGGTTTTCATGGCTCCCGCCGCACGCGGGGCGGAAGCGATGGTAGGATTGGTCATTGCGATAACTCTCTTTCAATGGAGGGCGAATCCCGGGACTCTTGTCACTTGAATCGCTCGGAATCCCGCCCAAGGTTGTCGATCAGCCCCGCACCAAGCGCCAACACGGTGCGGAACGCTTTCGTTTTCCATGTTTTTCCTGCCCCAGTTCGACCAGACCGAACCGGGGAGGCGGTCGTATTGCGCAACCAAGCGCGCCGCCCATAGCATGGTGCGCACAAGCCCCCAAGGGCACGCGAGCGAAAGGAACGGACATGACCGGCAACACTACGGCAAGGACACAGGCCGTCGAACTGGGAGAACGCCTGCGGGAAGTCGCCGCGTGGAACGTGCGCCTGCACCTGGCCAAGGAAGAACTCGAACAGCAGGCCCTGTGCGAGGCGACCGGCGTGACCAAGGCCACCATATCGGCCAGAATGAACCTCGACGCCGCATGGGATCTCAACGCCATCGCGGCCGCGGCCGTCACCCTGGGCATGCCGCCGGCCGAACTGCTCGACGACACGCTGTACGACATCGTCAACAACGACGACACGAACACGAACGAGGGCAAAGGTGCATCGTTGGTGGCAGCGCTGACCTCGATGCTCCTGGCACGCCACATCGCCGGCAGGTGCAACCCGTTGAAAACAAAAGGCTCCTGCCGAATCACAATGATGGCGACAGGAGCAAATCGGTACCCCCACGAGAGGGTATGATCGTTGCGAATTCACGACGGAACGATTGCTCGACCCTAAGGCCAGAGCCATCGTAACCCCACTTTATGGTCAATGTGACTATAAATATTTTGGGGTGGAGCGTCGCGATACTGCGCGCGCTTCACCCCATGAATGTCCTTCAAACAACCAAGGTCATCATGCCTGATGATATGTACTCAAGAAATCAGCGATCTCACCTATGGTTTCCTTCAACATCGTGATACGCGGCAGATATACCACCCTGAAATGATCTGGATTCTGCCAGTTGAACGCACCGCCATGACTGATTAGAATATGCTTGTCATGCAGCAGATCCAATGCGAACTGCTCGTCAGAGTGAATATTGAACTTTTTGATGTCTAGCTTCGGGAAGATATAGAACGCCGCCTTCGGCTTAACTGCGGTAACGCCGGGAATTTCATTGAGCATCCGATAGACCAGTTCGCGCTGCTCGTACACGCGGCCACCTGGCTTGATGTAGTCTTTGACACTCTGATGCCCACCCAAAGCGGTCTGCACCACCGACTGAGCAGGAACATTCGAACACATACGCATGTTCGCCAGCATGTTCAGGCCCTCGATGTAATCCTTTGCAATACGCTTGTTGCCGGAAAGTATCATCCATCCAATGCGGTATCCGGCAATCATATGCGACTTCGACAGACCGGAGAACGTCACGCAGAACAGGTCCGGGGCCAGCGATGCGATGGAAATATGCTCCAACCCATCCATGACTAGGCGATCATAAATCTCATCGGAGAAAATAATGAGCTGATGTTCTCGGGCAATATCGACAATCTGCTGCAACAGTTCTTTCGGATAAAGCGCTCCGGTCGGATTATTTGGATTGATGATGACAATTGCTTTGGTCTTATCCGTGATTTTAGAGCGAATATCGTCGATATCGGGATACCATTCGGATTCCTCATCACAGATATAATGTACGGCGGTGCCGCCAGCCAAATTCACACAGGCTGTCCACAGAGGATAGTCCGGCGAAGGCACCAGCACCTCGTCGCCGTTGTCCAGCAATGCGGACAGCGACAGATTGATGAGCTCGCTGACGCCATTGCCAGTAAAGATATCGTCGATGGAGACGTTCGGAATATTCTTGAGCTGTGCATACTGCATGATGGCCTTGCGCGCCGAGAACAGACCCTTGGACGGTGAATATCCTTCGGTCTCAGGAAGCTGCTGCGCCATATCATACACAACTTCATCCGGAGTCCGGAATCCGAATGGCGCAGGATTGCCGATATTAAGTTTCAGAATATGCGTTCCCGCTGCTTCCATGCGTGCCGCCTCGTCCGCCACCGGACCACGAACGTCGTAGAGCACATTGTCGAGCTTATGGGATTTCGTAAAGGTGCGCATGGTCTTTCCTTCTGTTGATTGCGCTGATGCAGAATTGCTATCAGGTTGGGTTTCATCAGACTCGATTGCAGGCAAGATGACGGCGTTCTGCTCCATGGGAACGTCCTTTCCCATCAGCCAGTCCTCATTGACCTGCAGAAAAGCCGCAAGGAAATGGGCGATATCGGCACGTGGCACGGTTTTACCGCTCACGTACTGACTCATATGACTTTTGCCAAGTTTGATATTGAACTTCTCAGCCGCATGCACAAAGTCAATTTGTTTGACATTGCGGAACGCCATCGCAACGTTCAACCGGCTGGAAAATGATTCCGTCATACCAGTCCTTTCAGTTCAATTTTCATCAAACACTAGTTCAAATCCTAGCACAAACTACCTATTGAAATCGCGGAAGTTCAATATCAAATGTAACCATTTCGCGTCCGTTTGCAACAAAAGTTCAATTCATGAAGTTCAACTCATGTCATTCTTGAACATCATGAGACATCACAGCAGATTATCTTCAATCCACTGTGCCACACCGTCATCATTGTTGGATGGGCAGATTTCATCTGCGATGTTCAACACATCCGGGTTAGCGTTCGCCACCGCCACTCCCCTTCCGGATTTACATAGCATGGCAATGTCGACCAAATCATCACCGAATGAGACGGTTTTGCTCATTGGTGTTCCAAAATGTTCTGCCAGCAGATCCAATGCATGTTCTTTGTTGGCTTGAGGATTCATCAACATCCACAGCGATCCTTCAGAGATGTGAACGTCAAAGTCGCTGGGCACAAGAGAACCGACCTGATTCCACTGCTCATCGTTAGGGAAGATAATGAGCTTATCGGCGATACCTTCAGGAACATCGTCGAAGTCAGTGTATCGCCAAGTCTGCGTCTTCCAGTATTTGGAGACATCGAAATTGGTGTACCGCACGTCATCCATGACGATGCCGACTTCCATGCCGGGTAGCTCAGCTAATAGATTTTTGCAGACCTCGCAGGCACGTTTCGATGAAAAACCGATTTTCTTGAGATGGCCGTCTTCCGGCAACGTCGGCGAAGTAAGCATTTCATAATTCGATGATGCCGGATTGAAATCTATCAACGCACCGTTGAGATAAGCGACGGCGTCGACAGGCAGTTTTTCCACGAACGAAAAGCCTGTGCTGACCGGACGCGCCGTTTCCACAGCGAAAACGATGCCATTGTCGTGCATGCGATTGATCACATCGATGGAATATCGCGTCAGGAAACGTTCCTCGAACGTTTCGCCGTCGTGCAGCAGCGTGCCATCCAAATCTGCGACGACCATCGTGGTTTCTTGGGTTTTCTCGATTTTTAAAGATGTCAAATCAATCCTTCGCTCATATGTTGCAGCCAATACTACGATAAAAACACTTCGGCCCATGACCGTATCCAGTCATGGGCCGAAGTGACAAAGTCAATTAGATGAGGCTGAACTTCGTCATCAAACCGAGGGCGATGATGATGGCCACCCATAGCAGTGCGATGATGACGGTCCAACGGTTCAGATTCTTTTCGGCGACGCCAGAGGAACCCGCATTCTGGGTGAGGCCGCCTCCGAACATATCGGACAGGCCGCCGCCCTTGCCCTTGTGCATCAGAATCAGCAGGGTGAGCAAGAGGCTGAAAATAACGAGAACAATCTGCAGCACAAGCTTAACGATGGCCATAGCGGACACGAGTGAACCTCCAGTTCGTAAACACTGTTGTTAACGATAGCGCAAGGTATTGAGAAAATTGAGTATTGACCACACCTTGAAATATCTGCTTTAAAAACATGACGTCACAAAGTCGCTTTTATGGTGAGCTGGCAGATTCTGGTGAGCTCATCTACATTCAGCGCGGCACCGCCGATAAGGAATCCGTCTACATCAGGCTCGCCGATCAGTTCCACGGCATTTTTCGAAGAAACGGAGCCTCCATACAGAATACGCACGGTCTCGCCTACATGCGAGCCAAAAGTTGCAAACAAATCGTCTCGAATTGCTTTGGCAGCATCCTGCGCGGATTGCGGAGTCGCTACCATTCCGGTGCCGATGGCCCAGACCGGCTCATATGCCACAATCAGACGTGACGCTTCCTCGTCAGAAAGATCGCGTGTGACGTCGTGCACCTGTCCCACGGCGAAATCGAGTTCGATGCCCTTGCGTCGTTCCTCATAGCTTTCACCGACGCAAAGAATCGGTTGCATGCCTGCAGCCAAAACCGCACGTACCTGGTCCACGATGTTTGCATCGTCTTCCGGATGGTACTTGCGGCGTTCAGAATGGCCGACAATCACATATGAGCAGCCGAGATGGGCGATCATGTCTGCGGATACATCGCCAGTGAACGCACCCTGCGACGTTACGGAAACAGCCTGTGCGCCATAGCGAATCTTCAAATTGTCGGATTCGACCAACACCTGAACGCTACGTAATGAGGTGAAGGAGGGCATCAACGCGATTTCGCAATGACGGTAGTCGAAATGAATGTCACGGAGCTTCCATGCAAGCTGCTGAACGAAATAGGTGGCTTCAAGATGGTCGAAGTTCATCTTCCAATTGCCGGCGACTAGTGGGATTCGTTGTGATACCATATGTTTGCTTGCCTCCGTTCTTGTTTCCGTTCAGTGTGTATGTGTCGCGTTTCGCGCTGTTGACAACAAGAGGTGCTCCCCACCTTTGTCGATAAGGGAGCACCTCCAGATTATGCGTCAAATAATCAGTCGAGCACCTTCAGGCCTGGCAGTTCCTTGCCCTCGAGGAACTCGAGGGAAGCGCCGCCACCGGTGGAGATGTGCGAGAAGCCATTCTCCGGGAAGCCGAGGTTGCGCACTGCGGAGGCGGAGTCACCGCCACCGACGATGGTGAACGCGCCAGCCGCGGTGGCGTCGACCAAGCCCTGGGCCACGGCTTCGGTGCCGGCTGCGAATGCCGGAACCTCGAACACGCCCATCGGGCCGTTCCACACGACGGTCTTGGAATCCACAATCTTGTCGTGGAAGAGCTTCTGGGAATCCGGACCGATGTCCAGACCCATCTTGTCAGCCGGAATGGCATCAGCTGCCACGACTTCCGGAGCGATGTCCTCGTCGGACTTCGGGAAGACCGGGTTCACCACGATGTCGGTCGGCAGCACGAGCTCAACGCCGTTCTGTTCAGCGCGCTCGATGTAGCCCTTGACGGTTTCGACCTGATCCTCTTCCAGCAGGGAGGTGCCGACCTCGAGGCCCTTGGCCTTGAGGAAGGTGTAGACCATGCCGCCGCCGATGACCAGACGGTTGGCCTTGTCAAGCAGATTCTCGATCACGCCGAGTTTGTCGGAAACCTTGGAACCGCCAAGCACGACGGTCAGCGGGCGCTCCGGCTCAACGGTGGCGCGGGACAGAGCCTTGACTTCCTTCTCGACTAGCAGGCCGGCGGCTGCCGGCAGATCAGCTGCAACGTCGTAGTTGGAGCCCTGCGCACGGTGCACGACGCCGAAACCGTCGGACACGAACGCTTCACCGAGAGCTGCGATCTTCTTGGCGTAAGCGGAACGCTCCTCCGGATCCTTGCTGGTTTCTTCCGGGTTGTAGCGCACGTTCTGCAGAAGCACGACATCGCCATCGTTCATTGCGGCGACCTTGGCCTGAGCATCTTCGCCGTAGGTGTCTTCAGCTAGCGGAACCTCGATGCCGAGCAGTTCGCCAAGACGAGCGGCGACCGGAGCGAGAGACAGTTCCGGAACGACCTTGCCCTTCGGGCGGCCGAGGTGGGCCATCAGAATGACCTTTGCGCCTTCTTCGCGCAGGGCTTTGATGGTCGGCAGGGCGGCCTTGATACGACCGTCATCGGTAATAGTGGTGCCGTCCAGCGGAACGTTGAAATCAGCGCGAACGAGAACGCGCTTGCCCTTGAGATCTCCAAGATCCTTGAGTGTCTTCATGTATATCCTTTCCTAGCCGCTTGTAAGCGTGGAATGGCCATATTGCCATTTACGAATAATACAAGCTCAAACGAACAAAAACACCATGCTGTTCGAAAACAGGCATGGTGTTTCGTGTAAAAAAACTCAATCAGACCGACTGTCGGCGAGCCTTCTCGGTTTTTTCGGCGAGCTGCAACAGTCGACGAATACGACCGGCGATGGCATCCTTGGTAATCGGAGGATCGGCCAAACGTCCCAGCTGTTCCAGCGACGCATCCGCATGATCGAGACGGAGCTGGCCCGCGGACTTGAGGTTATCGGGAACATCGTCGCCGAGGATTTCAAATGCCTGACGTACCTTATCGCATGCTTCCGCGGCCGCCTTGGCGCTGCGGCGCATGTTGGCGTCGTCGAAGTTGGCCAAACGGTTCGCTTTGCCTCGTGCTTCGCCGTCGGAACGCTTTCCAGTCCATTCGCGCGCTGAACGCGGGGCGCCCATAAGGATGAGCATGCGTTCGATGGCATCAGGGTCACGCAGAGTCACGCGCTCGGAGCTGCGCAGCTTACGTGGCTTGGCGGTGATGCCCAAGCGGCGTGCGGTGGAAACCAGTGCCAGAGCGGCCTCATGGTTCGGGCATACGATCTCGAGATAGCTGGCCTTGCCCGGGTCTGACAGACGGCCGTTCGCAAGGAACGCACCACGCCATGCGGCTTTGATCTGCGCGATCTTGCCGTTGATGATATCGCTCGGCAGACCAAGCACCATGTTCTTCGTGTAGCGGCTGTATAGACCGGTCTGCAACACGAGTGCCGCGCTGCCTTTCGGCACACGAATCACATAACGCTGCACCGTACCGGTCGGCGTCTGCCTAGAGACAGGAGTGAGCGTGGCTTCGTGACCATACAGGTTCTTGATGGTGTCTTGCAGCCAAGTGGCCGCATCTTGGGAGTCGAGCTGCACCTGCACAAGAATGTGGTGATCCACCGAGTGCAAACCATTGCCGAACCGAATCATTGCCGTAGCCTGCGCCTTTTTGGCGATTGGCAATTCATTGTCGATTGCGGACAGCTCGCTTTTGACGTCATCCAGAAGAGCCAAGAGCCAACCTCCTACCTTGCTGTTCTTCCCTAAATTTCAGGCGAGTCGCGGAATCATTCCGCACTGCCACGGCTTACTGTGATACCGAATATCTTGGACAATCACAGCCTGATTTCTTTATATATGGACACTATATTTTCACAATACGGTCATTTTTCCGCTTACCGCTTATCAAGCTCACGTGCGGAAACAGAAACCGATAGCCCTCTCGCGCGCAAGCGTTTGGCCAAGGCCTCGCTCATCGCAACGGAACGATGCTGTCCTCCGGTGCAGCCGATTGCAATCGTCACATAATGTTTATCTTCCTGCGCGTACCCTTCGATCGCAATCGCAATCGCTTTTTCGTATGCGTCAAGGAAATCGGCGGCACCTTCGCTGGAAAGCACATAATCGCTGACTGCCTTGTCTCGTCCAGTGAGCGAACGCAACTCCGGCACCCAGAATGGGTTCGGCAGAAATCTCACGTCGGCGACAAAATCGGCGTCGATGGGAATACCATATTTGAAACCGAAACTGAAGATGTGCACAGAAACCGTGGTCGGCCCAGATCCAAGCATTGCCTCATATAGTTTCGTAGACAGCTGGTGGATGCTCAATGACGACGTGTCAATGACGATGTCTGCACGCTCCTTGAGATTCTCAAGAAGGTCACGTTCCTCGAGGATGCCGTCGATCAGCCGGTTGCCCTGTTGCAGCGGATGCGGCCTGCGCACTGATTCGTATCGTTTGATCAGCACTTCGTTGCTGGCATCAAGGAACAGGATGCGTGTTTTCACACCAAGATCATCCAAATGGCTGAGCACTGCGGACAGATCGTCGAAATAATCACGGGAACGAACATCCACGACTGCCGCAAGCTTATGGATGTTGGATCCGGTGGTCATCATGTCGACCAGCGGCACCAACAGTTTGGGAGGCATGTTATCGACCACATACCAGCCCATATCCTCAATACTGTTGGCCGCATGCGATCGCCCCGCACCGCTCATGCCGGTGATCAGCAATACTTCAAAACCTTCGGCAGGTGAAGGAGCGCTGGCATGCGTGCCATTCGCTTGTGCATTGATATCTTCCTGTGCCATTACAGAGCCTCCTCAAGTGCGATGCGCATGGCTTGTTCCAACCGCGCGGTGCAGTCCTGATCAATCATGCCACTCGGCGGATCATTATTCCAGATTCCCGTCATCAGCCAAACCTGCACCATGGCCTGGTACAACAGCATTTCTTCGCCGCCGATGGCGGTTCCTTCCCTTTGGCGCCAAGCCTGCATCAGTTTGGTAGGACGTGGATCGTACACGACGTCAAGCAATGTTCCGCCCATGTTCGCGTTTGACGTTTCCAAAGCTTCGGCGATACTGTCCGCAGCCAAGCCAGGGATGGTGTTTACCGCCATATCTGCATGGCGTAACGCCTCAATAGCATGATCCATTCCGACAATGGTTATCGGTCGCTCCGACGGCAAATATCGTTCGGCAAGAGGCTTGAGAGCGGTGTTCTTTTCGGGATGGCGAGCTACGACGATGACGTGTCCGATTGCGGGGGATTCCACGCACGCGGCCAACGCTGACGTCGCCGTGTTGCCGTTGCCGATGATCACAGCCGTTCCCGAACGGTCCGTCTTCGGCTCCATCTCGCGCGTCTGATACGAGTGTTCGAAAGCGAGCTCGATGCCTTGCACATCCGTGTTGTACAGCTTGATGGCGGGAAGATCCGGATTACCGTTGACGCAGGTCTCGTTCCAATCGAACACCGCGGTGTTGGCTATCATAAGCTCCTTCGCCCACATATTGCAGGGCGTACCGTACGGTTGGATTGTTTTCTTCAATGGCATGGTCAGACTGAGGCCAGACCAAGTCGGGTCAAGCGATTCGAGAAAACCTTCAAGATCGGGTTCTCCTACCTCATGCTTGTCGTACGACCAATCATCAAGGCCTAACGCCTGATAAGCGGCATTGTGCAGCACCGGAGACAACGAATGCGCGATAGGCTTGCCCAAAACCGCGCACCGATGATTGACTTCAGCCATATTCCCTCCCTTAATACCCACCGTCATCATGCTAGCAATCCGATTGTCTTTTTTCGCTACTCAATCCTAATCCATTCCATCCTTCGGACTATTCGGCGAAACTGCATCTTCCGTCGGTCGCTGCCCGTCGCGGGCGTGCAACGCCTGATAAATGGCTTCGGCTTTGGCTTTTCCGACGCCTTTGACCTGCTCGAAATCCTCGGCATTCGCCTCCCGCATGGCACGAACCGAACCAAAATGGTTCAGCAGACGCTTCTGATACGCCTCTCCAACGCCGGGAATATCGTCCAATGCGGAACGCAACGCACCTTTCCTTCGTGTCTGGCGATGGTAGGTGATGGCGAAACGATGCGACTCGTCACGAACACGTTGCAGCAAATACATGCCTTCGGACTGACGTTTGAGAATGATCGGATAATCGTCGTCCGGAACCCATACCTCTTCCAAGCGTTTCGCCAATCCGCAGACGGCCACATCGTCCACGCCGCAATCCTCCAGTGCTTTCGCTGCCGCCATGACCTGCGGTTTGCCGCCGTCAACCACCACGAGATTCGGCTTATAGGCGAAATGGTGGCGGTCGACGTTCTGCTGCACCGACGGCTTCTCGACCTGTTCGCCCTGTTCAGATGCCCGCCGCTCGTTGTCCATGCTTTCGCCGGAATCGCCTGCGATATTGCCATGCCGGAATCGACGCGTCAGCGTCTCATACAATGCGCTCAAATCATCAAGCGCGCCTTGCCCGTCCGCTCCGCGAATGGCGAAACGACGATATTCCGACTTCTTGGCGATCGCATCCTCGAACACCACCATGGAAGCGACCTGGAACGCACCACCAACGGTATTGGAAATGTCATAGCATTCGATGCGTAACGGCGCCTGTTCAAGCCCAAGCGCCTTGGCGACATCATTCATGGCCGTAGTGCGGGCGCCCATATCACTGATACGGCTCATTTTGCTGCGCTGCATCGCCTGCCTGGCATTGTCGTTGGCACGGTCCAGGAGTTGCTTTTTGCCTCCCCTGCTGGCCGTGCGAATGTTCACAGCACCGCCACGCAGTCCGCTGAGCCACGATTCCAACTCCTCACGCCGGGCTGGCTCGATGGGAACGATCACCTCACGCGGCACCGGAGAGATGGGAGCGAGCAAATCCGCACGACCAGTCTGCCCCTGACGTTCATTGCGTTCTCGCGTTGCCTGCGCACGCGCCAAAGCATCGGTCGCAGTCACGGTTTGCGTTGATCCGATGGCATTACGTTGTTCGGTGACGACGGTTGACTGGGAGACATTGGACGTATCCCCCGCGGTTTCCGAATACACTTGTACGATGAGGTCGGCGATCAGCTCCTCGTCTGTCACATCTTCAACCCGTTCCACGCTCCAATTGCGTTCCCCGCGAATGGAACCGGCACGTACGTAAAATGCATGCACGGATGCTTCCAGCTCATCCGATTCGACGCCGAAAAAGTCGGCATCGACATCGGAATCGAACACTACGGCATTCTGCTCGACCACCGTGGACAGCATTTGGATTTGATCACGCAATCGTGCTGCCTTTTCAAACTCAAGTTCAGCACTTGCTTCTTTCATTTCGCGAGTGAGCTGCGCGATATACGATTTGCCGATGCGACCGGTCAGCACGCCGACGAGCTGTTCGCACATTTTCCGGTGTTCCGCTGCACTGATGCGCCCGACGCAAGGTGCCGAACATTTGCCGATCGAAGCCAACAGGCATGGGCGCCGGGTAACTTCCGCCTTGTGATAGATGTTTTGCGAACATGTGCGCACAGGGAAGGTTTTCAGCAGCCGATCAAGACTATGCCGCAAATCCCACACCTTGGCGTAGGGGCCGAAATATCTGGTATCTCGACGTTTGCGACTTCTGGTCACCCACACCCGTGGCACGCGCTCTGCGGATGAGATCGCCAAATACGGGTAGGTTTTGTCGTCTCGGAACACGACGTTGAATCGTGGATCAAACTCTTTGATCCACGTGTATTCCAACGTCAATGACTCAAGTTCGGTACCTACGACCGTCCATTCCAAGCTGCGTGCCGTAAGCACCATGGTCTGGGTGCGTGGATGCAGCTGATACAAAGGCTGGAAGTAGTTGGTCAAACGGTTACGCAGGTTTTTAGCCTTGCCCACATAAATGACTCTGCCTTCACCGTCTCGCCACTTATAGACGCCCGGCTGTGCCGGAATATCAGATGTTTTCGGACGAAACAGGTCACGTGAATCCCCCAGCAGAGGTGCGCCATTCTTGTTCACTCCTCCGCAGGAAGGAGTATTTCCGTCAGAAAGGGCACTCCTTACGGTATCGCTGCCGTCAACGCTTATCTGCTCGGCGGTTTTGCGCCAAACTTCCGGACTGTGACGTTCAATGGGTGTGCTCACAGCATGCCCCTAAGGAATTTGCCGGTCCAGGATCGTTCGCACTGCGCCACCTGTTCCGGCGTGCCTTCAGTAACGATGGTGCCGCCTCCATCTCCGCCCTCTGGGCCAAGATCAATAAGCCAGTCAGCCGATTTGACTACATCGAGGTTGTGTTCGATAACGATGACGGTATTGCCTTTGTCTACCAATCCCTGCAGAACAAGCAGTAGTTTGCGCACATCCTCAAAATGTAAGCCTGTGGTCGGTTCGTCAAGAATATATACGGTTTTACCTGTGGACCTTCGCTGCAATTCCGTGGCAAGTTTCACTCGCTGCGATTCGCCGCCGGAAAGCGTTGGAGCTGGCTGTCCAAGTCGGATATATCCAAGTCCCACCTGAACGAGTGTGTCGAGATAGCGAGAAATGGAAGGATAGGCTTTGAAGAACTGGGCAGCCTCTTCGATTGGCATGTCAAGCACATCGGCAACGGATTTGCCGTTATATTTCACTTCCAGCGTTTCGCGGTTGTAACGTTTGCCATGGCATTCCTCGCAGTCCACGTACACGTCCGGCAGGAAGTTCATTTCGATTTTCAGCGTGCCGTCGCCGTGGCAGGCTTCGCACCGTCCGCCCTTGACATTGAACGAAAAACGTCCTGGACCATATCCGCGTACCTGAGCTTCGGGAGTCTTAGCAAACAACGTGCGGATTTTGTCCCATACTCCGGTATAGGTGGCCGGATTGGAACGAGGGGTACGCCCAATCGGGTTCTGATCGACGTGGATCACTTTGTCACATTGGTCCACACCTTCCACCCGGGTATGTTTGCCGGGAACAATGCGTGCGCCGTTAAGGTTGTCGGCAAGTACTGGATACAGAATCTGATTGATCAAAGTGGATTTGCCGGAACCGGAAACACCCGTCACGCAGGTGAAGACTCCCAGTGGGAAATTAACCGTCAGACCCTTCAGATTGTTTTCACGGGCTCCGACCACGCGCAGTTGTTTGGTTTTGCGTACTTTGCGTCGGGACTGTGGCGCTTCGATCTTTCTGCGACCAGCGATATAGTCTCCTGTAACCGAGCGTGGAGCGTCGATGAGCTTTTTTGCAGGGCCAGAATAGATGACCTCGCCACCATGCTCGCCAGCTCCCGGTCCGATGTCGATGACCCAGTCGGCGTTCTTGATGGTATCCTCATCATGCTCCACAACAATCAGCGTATTGCCGAGATCGCGTAGGTGATGCAACGTGGTGATCAGGCGTTCGTTGTCTCGCTGATGCAGGCCAATGGACGGTTCGTCAAGCACATACATCACGCCCACCAGTCCGGAACCGATCTGAGTCGCTAAACGGATACGCTGTGCCTCGCCGCCAGACAAGGTCTTGGCCGCACGGGACAACGTCAGGTAGTTGAGTCCGACGTCGTTGAGGAATCCAAGACGGGCACGAATCTCCTTCAGCACTTCACCTGCAATCTGGGCGGCAGACCCTTCAAGCTGCAAGCCATTCACCCATGCGAGGCTTTTCTCGGCGGACATGTCACACACGTCGGCGATGGACTCGCCGCCAACGGTCACCGCCAATACCTCGGGGCGAAGTCTACGCCCTTGGCATGCCTGGCATGGCACTTCGCGCATGTACGATTCGTAGTACTGTTTCATCTGGTCGGAATCGGTCTCGTCATGCCTGCGCATCAGTGTGCGCACTACACCTTCAAAACCGGTGGAGTATTCGCGCATACGACCCCAACGATTACGATATGAGACTTGAACCTTGAAATCACGCCCATACATGATGGCCTGACGAGCCTCCTCCGGAAGATCCTTCCAAGGAGTGTCAAGATCGAATCCCATCTCATCGCCGAGCCCCTCAAGCACATGACGGTAATATTCGCCAGTGCCTTTGGTCATGCCCCACGGTTCGATGGCATTCTCATTCAGGGTTTTGCTGGGATCGGGAATCACCAGTTCCGGATCAATCTCCAGCTTGTATCCGATGCCGGTGCATACGGGGCAGGCGCCGTACGGCGCATTGAATGAGAATGTACGAGGCTCGATCTCGTCAAGCTCAAGCTGATGACCGTTCGGACATGCTCGTTTCTCAGAAAATGGTTTGCGGCGGTCGGGATCCTTCTCATCCAAATCCACAAAATCGGCTACAACGATACCTTTAGCGAGCTTCAACGCGGTTTCAATGGAATCGGTTAGACGCTGACGAACACCGTCCTTGACCACCAGTCGGTCCACCACCACTTCGATGGTGTGCTTCTTCTGCTTGGTGAGTTTGATGTCGTCAGACAGCTGCTTCATTTCGCCATCAATCAACGCTCGCGCATAGCCATCACCGCGTAATAGTTCGAGTAAGTCCTCGAACTCTCCTTTACGCCCACGAACGACCGGCGCAAGAATCTGGAATCGTGTACGTTCCGGATACTGCAGCAACGCATCCACCATTTGCTGTGGCGTCTGCGCACTTACCAATGCGCCGCATTCCGGGCAATGCGGAACACCCGTACGTGCGAACAACAGTCGCAGGTAATCGTAAATCTCCGTAATCGTGCCGACCGTCGAACGCGGATTGCGATTCGTGGTCTTCTGATCAATCGACACGGCCGGGCTCAAGCCTTCGATGAAATCGACGTCCGGCTTGTCCATCTGCCCCAGGAACTGCCTCGCGTACGCCGATAGCGATTCCACATACCTGCGTTGGCCTTCGGCGAACAGCGTGTCGAACGCAAGTGAGGATTTGCCGGAGCCCGACAACCCTGTGAATACCACCATGCGATTGCGTGGAAACTCAAGATCCACGTTCTTCAGATTATGCTCGCGGGCGCCTTGGATGACGATTTTGAGGTCGTTGGGTAGGTGTTTGAGGTCTGCTATGAGTGAGTCGCCTGTTGTTTTCATGGGGGCTTTTTTGATTTCGCGTGTGCGGAATGCGTCGCTGGTGAGTACGCGTTCGACCACGACTTCGTTGTGTGTCGTATTGTTGCGTTTGGTTGTCATAGTGTTCTTCCGCTTGGTGTTGCCTGTTCTGTTGTATAGGATAGCGTATTTTTGTTGTGGTTTCGAACAGGTGTTCTATTTGGTGTTGTTGTTTGGTATGTCGTTGCCGGGTATGTCGATTGGCCAGTGGTGTTGGTCGTGCAGGATGGTTGTGGCGTCGCGTATGGGGATGCGTTCCTGTTCGATGCGTAGGTATTGGATGTCTGTTCCTGTGCAGAGTGTTTCGTAGAGTTTGCGTTCTTCGGTGGTGAGTCCGGGTGTGGGTTGTGGGGTTTGTGTGGTGAGGGGTTTGTTTTTGGCGTCGAATTGGGTGCCGTATTGTTCGTATGTCCGGTATGCGGTGGTGTCCATCAGTATGGATGTGCATGGGATGCCGGTGGCGCGTAGTTTGGAGAGGATGTCGAGTCCGTTGGCGTCCATGTCGCCCCAGTAGATGATGTTGGGGATGGTGGTGAGCCATGGCAGGAGTGTTGTGATGTGTGATGTTGCGGCGTATCCGTTGCCGAGGATGCAGATGGCGTGTTCGACGGTGGGCATGGCCTGGTAGGTGTCTTTGTTTTCGATGATGATGGCGTGTTCGATGTCGGTTGGCTGGCTGCGGACCCATGGTTGGGTGACGATGAGGTCGGGTTGGTCGTGGTGTTCGGCGTCCATGAGGCGTAGTCGGAGTTCGTTCGGGCGTTCCTAGAAGGTGAGGTTGTCTTGTCCGGTGAGCTGGCATATCGCTTTGCGGCGTTGAGAGTTGGGTGCGCCGAGCCATTTGGCGCTGAATCCTGGGATGGGCGCCATGCGTGGGGTCATGGTGTGGCAGTCGTGGTTTGCGAAGTAGTGAGCGGCTTGGATGACGAGGTGGAAGTCGGTGTCGTCATGGTCTTTGAGGGTTTTGGCGACGTTCATGGCGTTCTCCGGTTCGAGGCCGAATTCTTTGGCGAGCGCGCTCATGCGGTCGTGTTCGCGTAGGTAGCGTTCGCGGGTTTGTTTGGTGGCGATGCGGAGGGCGGTGTCGAGGTCGGGTATGGTCACGGAGTCGATGAGCGGGCTTTTTTGTTGGATGAGTCCGCTGGAGACGATTTTGGTTTTTTCGCTGGTTTCGCAGTGGTGTTGCCGCGCCCAGTCGCGGATGGTTTCGTTTTGGGCGCGGATTTGGTTGTAGTGCTGCTCTAGTTCGGCTTGTTTGGGCAGTCGGATGGTTTTGCGCAGCGGCCAGGATTCGTCGGTGTCGTACATGTGCCTGGTGAGGTGGGCGTCGACGTATTCGTCGAGTTTCCGGCGGATGTCCGTTTCGCCTGTGGTGTTTCTGGCCGCTGCCATATTATGCCTCCGTCGCGGGTTGCGTCTGCTCGACGGTGGCGTCTTGTGTTTCGGCTTGCGTTGCCGGCTCGCGGTCGAGCTCCTGCAGGTACGAGTTGCCGGTTGCGGGATCCTTGTATGCCACGTACGCCTTGTCTGCGATGCTGAGGATTTCGGCGGTTTTGCTTTCCGGCGCGGATACGATGATCTGGAAGCCGAGGCGCGGCAGCACGGTCAGCGCGCGTTTCGTGTAGCGTCCGTCGGCTTTGATGAGGGCTTCGTCCAGGAACAGCGTGGTGTAGGTGGGCTTGCCGGTCAGGTCGCCGCCGAGCAGGTAGATCAGGGCCGCGCCGTAGACGAACGAGGTGAGTTCCTGCAACGCGCCGCCGGACTTGCCGCCGGTGGAGCTGATGCGCTCGTCGGGCAGATCGTTATGGTGCACGATCGCGTAGAACGAGCTGCGCACGCGCGGATCGAGGTTGCGCGCACCGTATTCCTTGATGCCGTTCGTGTCGCGGATCTGGCCGAGTTCCGCCTGGAGCCTGCCGATGAACGTTTCGCAGCCTGCGAACGCCTTGCGCGTCTCCATGGGATTGCTGCGCGCGTTGCGTGTCCAATCGTCGAGCTTCGACATGATGCGGCCCAACGAGGATTTGAACTGCCGGTCGATCGGGTGGAAGTCCACGTGGAGCGAGAGCCTGCCGCCGCGGGGGCCGAACTGTTGGCCTTTGAGCATGCCGTTGATGCGGTCGAGCTGCTCCCTGACGTTCTCCTCGTCGGTGTTGAACGCGCGGTTGAGCTGTTGGAAGCTCATATACAGCTTTTCGACGCTGTTCGCATACTCCTCGTCGGTCGCGGCGCGGGTGACGAGCATGTTGAGGTTCTTGAGCTCGTCAAGGAAATACGGATAGTCCTCCACGCTCGCCATGACGGTGTCGCCCTCCGTGGAATGGTGCTTCAGATAGTCGCCCATGGCGCGTTCCGTGTCGGCGCGCAATTGGACGGCACGCTCGTCGATCTGCTGGAGTCTCGCACGCACGGTGTTGCCGATTCTGCGCAGCACGCGCACGTCGAACGGCGCCGTCCCCTCACGGTCGAAACCGCCGGCGATGCGCTGCGGCCGTTCCTGCGGACGCGACGTGTCGAAACAGGTCTCATACGTGTCGGCCAGCAGATTCGACACCATGTCGGACAATGCGGCATCGTCGAAATCGGAGTCGCCATGCATGTCGAGCCATGCCTGTTCGGCCTGGACGGCATGCTGCGCGTTTTCCAATTCCGCTTCGGCACGGTACCTGGTCTTGCCCTCGTCGTCCTTCTGCCGTAGCAGCTGTTTCAACTCGTCCTGCAATTGTGCCAGTTCCGGATCGCTTTCGATCCGTTCGATCTGCAGACGGATCCGTTCCGCCTTCGTCTCGAGCCCGTCCACGTCGATCTTGCCCCATGGCAGATCCGCGACGGTCAATGCGAGCTCATGCTCGTCCTGCAGCAGAGTCATGGCGTTGGCCATCTGCCTGCCGCGGCGGTCGGCGTCCTCCAACGCCCGTTCCGCCCCGTCAAGCTGGCGTTCCAATTCGGCCAGATACCGTTCGTTCACGAAGCCGATGACCTGACGCAGGCCTTTGACGCCATAGAATCCACGGTCGCCGGATTTGATCTGCCCGTCGACCTGCACCTGCCGTTCGGCCCGGTCCATGTCGTCGATCGCCTCCACGCAACGCGCGTCGAACCGTTGCGACGCGGTCTGCTCCTTCAACCATCCGACGAACGGCGAATCCTCCTTGTACCGCAGCTTCGACGATATCCACCCCTCGTTGCAGGCCGAATCGTATTGCGCGTCGGTATCGACGAAACGCCAGGCACGCCGCGTCATACGAGTCGGATCGATCGCGCTGACCTTCGCGGCGAACCCCTGCTCATGCCGCTTGTCCACGAGAATGGTCTGCGCGATGGGCGCGTACGTGACGTCCATCGCCAGACGCCATTGCTCGTCCCCCTCGTCCACGTCCATCAGTTCGGCCACGTACGGCAGTTCCGTCTCGTCCAAGCCCGTCGCCCGTGCGATGAGCGTGCGCGCATGGTCCATGTCGTCGCTGATGCGCGTCCTGTGTTCGATCTTGCGCCGGTAATCCTGCCTCAACAGGTCGCGTTCGCCCTGCCGGGCGTGACGTTCCACCACCATCCGCTGGTATTCGGATCGCGCGTCTTCCAAACGCTTGTCGTACGTGTCGAGCGACAAGGCGAGCGCGGCGCGTTTGGCGTTCCATGTCTGCTCGTCGGCGGGGAGTCTGCCTTCGACGCGTTCGAACCGTTCGGCGATGGCGTGCCGTTGTCTGCGCGCCTCGTCGGCGTCCTGGCGTGCGCGTTCGAAGTCCTTGCCGAGTTGCTGCAGGCTGCCGCCGTCGATGCCGTTCATGCGTTCTTTGACGGCTTCGATTTGCGTGTCGAGTTCGTCGATGCGCTGCTGAGACCGGTCGATGGCGTCCTGGGATTCCTTGGCTTTGCGTTGCGCCGATGGCAGTCCGGCGCGTACTTCGCTGGCCATGCGCGACCATGTCCATGCGGCGAGCGTCGTCTCGCCTTGCTCGCGGTCGGGGTCGATGGGCGTGTATTCTCGGCGTTCGCTGGCTTGTTTGGCGTATTCGCCGTAGCGGGCTTGTATGTCCTGCAGGATGGCGACGCGTTCCATTTTGTCTTCCATGCTGTGGAAGTTCTCGCTGAACCGGTTGTAGTCGTCGACGGTTTCGCGGGCGAGCCGGATGGATTCGGGCACGTCGAGCACGCCCTGTTTGAAGATGTCGTCGAGTTTGGAGGGCGCGTCGGCGGATTGGATCTTGTGCAGGAGCCTGCATGCTTCGGCGCTTAGGCCCATGTCCTGCCAGATGGAGGCGTGGAACGCCTGCGCGTTGACGTGCGTCGTGCATCCTGGGTAGGTCTGTTCCATCAGTCCTCGCGTGAATGACGTGTCGCGGTGCCGGTCCATGAGGCGCGGGTCGATGGTCTGGTTCCAGGTGACGTATTGGCGGCGCAGTCCGTCCGGCCCGTCGCCTGCGGTCAGGTAGAGGAATTTTGCGCAGGACAACAGTCCGCCGTCGCTGCGGTTCGTGTATGTGTCGACGATCGCGCCCCAGATGTTCTGCGGGGTGCCGTCCGCGTCCCTGCCGCGCAGGAAGATCGGGGTCTCACCGTTTTCGCCGTCGCTGATGCCGATCATGCCGCGCAGGTACGTGTAGTCGTTGCGTTCCGAACGTCCCGAATTCGACGCCTTATTGTAGGGGGTGCCGGATGGGTAGAACAGCGAGATCTGCGCGTCGACGAGCGTGGATTTGCCCGATTCGCTCGCGCCGGCGAGCAGGGTCACCGGCATCGCATCGTCCATGGACGGGCGGAACACGTGGTAGCCGCCGTAGGAGCCCCAGTTGACGATCTGCCGGCTTTGCAGCGTCCAACGGTCGGAAACGATTTTCATGCCGTCTTCCATCAGTGTTCCCCTCCATCAAAAGCGTCATCGGCCGAATCGAAATCGAACGCGTCCTGCTCGACGCCGGACGAAACCGTCCCGGTCGAATCGGAAGTATCGCCACCATCCGCGCCGATGGACGAATCGTCATAACCATCGCCATCCGCGTCTTTCATACCATCGCCATCCGTATCATCGGAGCCGAGCCACCGGTCGGCGAGCTTCTGGTCGAGCACCATCGGCACCAATGGCGTGAGCACGTACATGTTCTCGTCCCCCGTTTCCGCGAGATACCCGTAGGTGCGCATGCGCGAGATGACGGACGTGATCTTCTTCGCCGTGCCCTCCTCGTCGTTGCTGGCCGTGAGGAAGCCCGCTCCCGTGGCGAGCAGCGCGCGGATGTCGTCGAAGCTGATGAGCCAGTCGCCCGGCTTCGTCTTCTGGTTCTCGTACTCCAGCACCTTGATGCGCAGGGCCGCGAGCGTGGCGGCCTCCTCGCGGGTGAGGCTCACACGCGTCTTCAACGAGCGGATGTTCGTCTCCGCGTCCGTGACCGGCGACGCGTACATGATCCGGTATTTCGTGTTGTCGACCAGTCTGAGCATGTCGTTGTTCAACGACCGTTCCACGGCCTCACGGTACTGGCACGCCCTGTCGTACAGGCTACCGTCGATGTAGCGTTCGCGTTTCAGCGCGATCGCGGCCATACGCGCCTCAAGAGGCATGTCTCCCGTATCCCCGTCGAACAATGCCGGCCTGTCCCTCGTCATAGCCGGCCCTTCGGACGGCATGCCGGATTCCGGGCCTGTCTCCTCTTCGATGCCGATGCCAGTGTCGAATCCGTCGGTGTTGTCCGTCACGCTCATCCCTCCTCGATGATCTCGTCAAGCGCCGCCTCGGTGGTGAAGATCGGCCTGGTGCGCCACACGCGCTCGCCTCCGTCGATGGATACACAATGCCATGCCACGGTTGCCGGTCCGTCCTGCGTGCGTAGGGCGCTTAGGAAGCCGATCAGCTCGCTTTCGCGCCGTTCCTCCCGGGGCAGCCGGTTGAAGCTCGCCGCGAAATCCACGAACCTGCCGTCCGCCGTTTTGACCGGATCGCGCCTGATGAGTCCGATCATGTGCGTCAGCCGCGGGCCGCACATCTCGACCATGGCCTTCAGGTCCGGCGCGTCGACGTTCGTCGAAGGCGCGTCGTCCAATCCGGCCGTGGCCGCGCGCGCCATCGATTTCGCGGGCCTGGACGGCAATGCCTGGAATTGCGCCGTGCCGGTGTCCGTACGGTATGGGCGTTCGTCCGAGCCGGGGTACGTCTTCGCGTCGTCGCTGGCCCGCACGAACAGTCTGTGGAGCTTGTCGAGCATGGTGCGGTAATGCGTGTCGGTCTGCTGGCGCACCAGACGGCTCACCGCCTCGTCGGATATGCGGATCTGCCGGCGCACGTCCTCGATGCCCTCGTAAATGCGTTTGAGTTCGGCGCGTACCTGGGCGAGCAGGATGCCGGGCTCGCCCTCGAGATACGGGTTCTGGGCGATGTCTCGCACCGCCTCGTCGATTTCGCGGCGTCCCTCGTCGGTGACGATCACCTGGAACGCGTCCTCGAAACGCCGGCCGCTGTCGGATTCGTGGAACGACCTGTGGTATTCGTCATGGTAGGTGCCGAGCGCCTGCTCCACGCTGATGGAGCCCGACTGCATGCTTCGGCGCAGATTGTCGCCGTTGTCGCGTTCCTCGAGCGCCAGTTCGCGCAGGTCGATCGGCACGCCGCGCAGCGTGTTGTGGATGACGCCGATGATGTCGCCCACCTGTTGGGAGGTGAGCTTGTCCAACGTGTCGCTGTGCTTCAATTCGTCGATCTGCTTTTGCCGCTCCTCGATGTCGCGTTCGAGCAGGCGGATGCGTTCGCGGGGGTCGGCGGTCAGCTGCATGCGCGCATGCTCGATCTCCATGATGATGCTGTTGGCCTGCGCGCCGGACAGCGCTTTCGTGGTGTCCTCGAGCCGGTCGAGCGCCTCGATCGCACGGTGGGCGCGCGCCGTGAGACGGTACAGGTAGCGGTGGGCTGCGACGTCGAGCGAATTGGCGAGCCAAGCGTAGTCGCCTTCGCCTTCCTTCGTCAGCTGCTGCAGGATCGTGTGCGCGGCTTCCGCGGACGTCTGCCCTTCCTTGGGCGTGTAATCGCCCGTTTCCGCAAGTCGGGTCAGACTGCGGGAGAACCGTTCCTCGACGATCTCGCGTGGCAGCTCGCCGGTGAGCGGGTCGAACGTGGAGCGCAGCAGCGCGACGTACAGCATGGAATTGCCGCGCAGCAGCAATCGCAGCACCCCGGTCTCATACACGGGCCGGAGCCGTTCCATTTCCCGTCTTACATCCGCCAACGGCGTCCCGTCCTTCCCTTAGCCACAAGTTTCCCGATGCGCATCCATTGTAAGATAGCATGTCCGTTTTCCCGTGATCGCGGCGGGAAAACCGTCCGGCGCGAACGTCATTTGAAGATGACGTAGCGGCACAACAGGAAGCCCCAGACCGCCTGCATGCCCATGGTGACGATCTTGACCGCCATGGTGGGCCAGCCGAGCAGTCCGGGGATCCAGGCCATCATCAGGTTGGAGAACAGCAGGTTCCAGCAGTACATGGCCACGAACATGGCTATCGAACGCGCGTAGTTCGACGAGGATTTGAATGTGACGTTGCGGTTCATGACGTAGTTGAATGAGCCGGAGCAGAAGACGGCCACGGCATTCGCCAGACGGAACGGCAGGCCGGCCAGCTGAAGCACGGCGAACACGCCGAATTCCACGAAGGTTTGCATGGCCGAAACGCCGCCATAGCTGAACAATTGTCTGACGATGCCGTTTTTCGGTTTTCCGTCCGTCGGCATGCGGTCTCCTCCCGGTCGTCTCAAACGCTACGGCTGGAAAGCATAGTCACACATGTGGCTACGGACGCGCCGGAGGCGTTTCGACCCGGCGTAATGAAAAAACGGAAGGACGCCCCTTCCGGAGTTTCCGGAAGGGGCGTCCCCCACGTTTTCGGATCGTGTCCGCTCAGATGCTCATCGCCATGAGCTGGGCCGCATACTCCTCCACAAGCTCGCTGTCGCGCTCCGTCCAGGAATGGCTGGCGGAATCGTCCGGCACGAAAGTGGTGTCGATGTCGATGTTCTCGTTCATTTCCTTAATACCTCCGTTCGTCCCATTTGCCCCCGGCGACATTGCCGACTTTCATGGAACAGGCAAAAGTCTGGACCATAAACGCGTTCGATGCAAGAGCGTGTTCACATCGTGGTCAAACGTTTTTCCTCCACGCGTACATGCCGTGTCTCCGGCGTGAAGACGATACGATGAAGGCATCCCTGCCGCCAACCAAAGGAGGACGATGATGAGCGACGAACGCAATGAGGCCGAACCGATCGAACTGGGATACATCGAGGACCTCGGGGACATGATTTCCTTTCAGGAGGGGTCCACCGTGTCCCGCACCGTCATGCAGAAGGCCGGAGGCAACGTGGTGCTGTTCTCCTTCGACACGGGCGAGGAGCTCAGCGAGCATACGGCCGCGATGCCGGTGTTCGTGCAGACGCTGAAGGGACGGCTTAAGGTGACGGGCAACGGCAGGACCGTGGAGCTTGTTCCGGGAGGCCTGGCCTACTTTCCCACCCGTATCCCGCACGCGATATACGCCGAGGAGCCGTCCGTCATGATGCTGACGATGGTCACGCCGGCACGCGACAACATCGGCGACTGAAAAAACAAGACCGCCGGCATCGGATTCTATTGGATTCGCCGGTGCCGGCGACTGCTGGAAATACAAGAAAAGCTCCCTCCCGGGAGCTCTCATTTTGTGGAGCGGACAACGGGACTCGGACCCGCGGTCTCAACCTTGGCAAGGTTGCGCTTTACCAACTAAGCTATGTCCGCATGTTTTCCACCTTGGTGGTCAACGAGTTGAAAATATACAGGAGCGTCCGCCATCGCGCAAGTCCGGCGTGTCGCGTTTTTGCGGCGCCGGACTCGCGGCAGCTCCGCACGACGGTCAGACATAGTCGTACGGCATGCGCTTTTTAACGCGCCAGAACACGATAAGCGCGATGCCGAGCAGCAGCGCGTAGAAGCCACGGTCCGTCCACAATCCGTAGACCGCGCAATACAACACCAACGCGCGTAACGTATAGAACACGATCCTGCGCATGCCGGAACGCTCCCTGGCCTCCACCGTCATGCGCGTGAAACCGCCGCCCAACGTGCGGCCGGCGCGCCTCCACGGAATGATTCCTTCGAACAGGACGAACATGACGATGGTGGCCACGGCGGAGACGGCCGCATTGACGTTGTTCGCGCGGTTCACATCGAACAGCACGCCAACCAGATAGATAAGCGCCGTGACGGACAGCGACGCCGTTTCGACAAGGAACAGGTCGATCGCGAGCGCCACGCAGCGGCGCACGAAGCCTGGCTCGGTGGTGATGGCGTCTTCGTCGATGCGCTGTTGGGGCAGGAAGTGGGTGACAATGCTTCCCATGGCGTAGCCGAGTATGCCGCCGAGGGTGTTGGTGATGAGGTCGTCGACGTCGAATAGGCGGTAGGCGCATGGATAGATGCCCCAGATGCCGGTCAGCTGGGTGGTTTCGATGAGCAGCGAGGTGAGGAACATGGCCGGCAACGCCGTGGCGAATTTCCAGCGGAAGACGCGTTTCATGAAGTAGCCGAGCGGTAGGAAGAACACGACGTTCATGGCCAGTTGCATGACGCCTGTGATGCCGTCGGTTCGGATGTCGTGGATGAATTCGAATGGGTTGAGTTGTGGCCTGAAATGGTGGGCGGCGCAGTAGGTGGCCGGGTTTTCTGGCATTGGGTACATGGTGAAGCATGCGAGCGCGATGAGGTAGAGCACCACGAGATATGCGGTCAGTGCGGAGGTGAAGCGTAGCCGGTTGTCGCGGTGGTAGAGCAGTGCGAGCACGGGCAGGGTGAGTAGGAGTGAGAGGAATGGCCAGATTGCGATGGCGAGCGCGAATGGCTTGCTGAAGTAGAGGACGTATGACATGGCCGGTTTCCTTTGCTGGGCGTGTGGGATGCGCGTGGTGTGTGCGTGGGTTTCGTTTCCGTTGTTGGTTCAACGGTAGTACGGCTGGTCGTGTCCGTGGCATCGTCCGTCGTATTCATTCCTTGGCGTAAATGTTGGGGTGACTCATCCTCTGGTATGAGATGGCCCGGCGTGTTTCTTCGTGTCTTTTTCCTCTTGCTTTTTCCGTTGGATTGCTTGGCGTCTGATCCGCGCGGAACCGATTTCGGACATCGTCTTCGCCGTCATCGCGGGAATCCTGTTCATGGCGTTCACGCCGAAACTGCTCAGCGAATAACGGAAGCTCCCGCCTTCCACGCGGAAGGCGTGAAAGGCGGGAGCTCTTATGGGAAGACTAAGGCGGATTTTAAATCCGAGGAATAGTCACCTTTTTGGCACCGGTCATGTAATGCCAGAGATCTTCCGTCCCCGGAATAAGGTCATGCAGAACGCCTGATGTTTTTTCGACCGCTGCGCTCGGTGTGCCCGGCACCGGATGGTCATCTGTTGAAGACGTGAAATCGAGTCCGATGATCCACGCATCGGCACTCTCCGCGGCACCAATCGCCTTCATTCCAGGATATTCGGCGAGAACGAGATTGATGGCATCGGCCAATATCATCTGACCCTCCTTGCAGCATTCCAGTACTGATTCGTCGGATTCGGCTTTATACGCTTTATACGCGTCAAAACGTCACCGTCCATATTCAAATACCATGAGTCGTTTGCCGATCTCGTTTGCGGAGCGGGGGAATCATTCCGCCTGTTTGACGCGTTCCATCGTAGTATCCGTTGAAGGGCGTTCTTGTTGGTCTTGGTATCCATTCCTCTTATCACGTTTCCGCTGTATGCTTTAGGGAAAGCTGTTATGTGGGAGGATCATGCGAACCACGAAAAGCAAGAAACCCATCACCGTCGTATCGGTATGCGTCGCCGCCGTGGCATGCGCTGTCGGCGCGTATCGGTTCGTCTACCTGCCACTCCGGCCTGCCGATGTCAGTCATGCTTGGATCAGCATCAACGCGACGGGCAAGTTCGACGAATCCCAGATCGACGGCGCGGTGAAGGCGGACCTTGCCAGGCTGAAATCCTGGAACGGTTGCCGCGTGGATGCCGTCCGATATGACGCAAAGCGTTCGGCCGCGCTGCTTGCAGCCGAACACGACGTCACGGCTTCCGGTGGCAGTTCTTCGATTTCCACGGCCATTGACGAATACGGGATGGACAATGTGATTTACCTCTCCAATTACATCTCTTGCCATGCCGGCTCGCAGAACTCGTCCCAAGATGGCTGGGGAAGCTGGTACGCGTGGAATCCCGGTTCCGCGCGGGCGGAACACGGATGGATCTTCATCGACGAGGGATATTAAAAAGTTCAACGGAATACCGTGCACCATGCCATAATGTCGAAACCATATGATGACGATTGGCTTTAGTACAGCATTGATAAAAAGCGGGCCTACGCGTCCTGATCACGCGGAACGCAAACCAGCTTTCGATGGCATAGGCATCGCTTGGCTTATCTGACTACTTGGTCAAGGAACCACTCATCATGACTGGCCACCACCAATGCTCCCGGATAGTCGGCAAGACATCTTGCCAGAGCCACCTTGGACTCTAAGTCAAGATAGTTCGTCGGCTCGTCCATGACAATCAACTGAGGCCGGTCAAGAATGCCCAAGCACAACATGAGCTTGCGCAGTTCGCCCGGAGACGGCGCTTCGTTAGAAAGCAGCTTATCCGGATCGGCGTTGAGCTGGGCGAAGGCGGCCAGCACCTGCGAGCGTTCCTTACCCTGCAATGCGGCGAGTCGTCTCATGGTTTGAGAAAGCGCGGCTTCTCCCGTTTGCTGCTGGACGATCAGATGCGGCAAGTCTTCCGGCATGCTGTCCAGCAATGCGTTCATCACGGTTGTTTTGCCGAGTCCGTTGGCACCGGTCAGTCCGATATGGTCTTGCTGTCCGATGCTGAGTTTTGGTATGGCGACACCTGGCATCCGTGGTTTTTCACCACTCATCCCTGGATTATGCGCGACTTTCCATTGATGTCCGTCGGCATGCAGTATGGATTGTGTTGGCGTTCTCGCGGCATCGTTCGAGCTGGTCATCCTGCCGCTGCCGAATATGATAATACCTTCCGTGAGATGCAGGAGCTCCTTTCTGTTGCTTGGCCGTATGTCGATCCAGATGTCGCCGTCGTAGCGTTTGGCCGCTACGGTTAGTGAATCTAGTGTGCGCTGTGCTCGTTCAAGACGCTTGTTCATTTGTCGGTATGCGGCGCCCGAAGCGGTATCGGTCTGTTTTTCGATCCATTTGTGGTGATCGAGGGCGCTGTGATCTTTGCGGTCGATTTTCCACCCGTTGCGTTTGCGAGCATATGCGCTTTGCATGGCTTGATGTCGCTGTGCTTGTGCGGACCGCAGTCGTGTGACTTCCTGCCGTGCCGCACGGATTGACTCCTCGTCTCCACGCAGTCTGGACGTCATCAGCTCATGCGCTTGCGTATATCCGCCATCATATGTGCTGATGGCGGTGATGTTACGCCCACTGATGTGCCGTCGTTCGAATATGACGCATCGTGCGCATGTAGCGTCAACCAGTGCGACATCGTGGGATATTACGATGCCTATGCCCTGGTATTGGCGCATGACTTCGACTATGGCTTTCCGTGTTTCACCATCAACGTGGTTGGTGGGTTCGTCAAGCACGAGCACATCGGGACGCGCTGTGATTGCGCAAGCGACCTGCAATCGTTTCGTTTCGCCTCCGGAAAGCGTTTCATAACGGTAGGGCCAGTCATCGCCGATGTGTAACGCGTTGCGTACACGCATGGTTCCGGGCGACCAATCCGTGGCGAAGTCGTCGAGGTTCTTAGGCCTCACCATGTTGTCTTGCGGGCAGGTAGCGATAGTGAGTCCATGCGGGTCCGGGTTGATGCTGCCGGTATCGGCGGGCAACATTCCGATGGCGATGTTCAGTAGAGTCGTTTTGCCGAGTCCGTTGTCGCCGAGCACGGCGGTCCATCCTTGTTGGAAAGATGCGGACACGTGTTCGAACAGTGGTTCAGACATGGATGGGTATGTGTAAGAGATGCCAGTAAGCGTGAGCATTGTTGTCCGGGCCATGTATGGGGCTTCTTTCTCATACAGGCGCACTGCGAGGTCTTGATTGTGAAAAAAACGAACGGATACGGAACCGTGAAATGTGCATACGAGCAAGCTACGCGGCAGTGCGCTTCAACGCGCACGGTTCTGCCGACGGTATCCGCCGCCCGTTAGATACGCAATGTCCGTTTCTCTTTCCCGAAAACCCTCTTGGCATATGGGAGGATTTAAATACACTCAACATATTCCATCATAGCATATGATCATTCGACCCCAAGCATTATGAACAATGCCATGGCCGTCGGCGCCATTCGGATTGATATCTGCTGATTGGGGCCGATCAGTCGAGATCAGTCAAGGATGATGCCGGCTTCGCTCATCTGCCGACGGGCTGCGATACCGAGTTCCTCACTGACCGGTTCGGTCAGGTTCTCGATGACGTGCACTTCGAATCCCAGCTTTTTTGCGTCGAGAGCGGTCTCCTTGACGCAGTGCGATTCGGCCAGTCCGACCACATCGACCCGTGTGATGCCTGCGGTCTTCAACCCGTTGGCGAGTGTCCTGCCCGCGGCCATGGCGGTGGAGACTTCTTCGCGGGTGGGAATGCGGTCGGTGTTGTCCTCAAAGCCTTCGAAGCCGGAATATGAGGGCGAATACTGACCCTTTTCGAAATGATGCTCGATGTTCAATGCGGCGATGGCGGGATGCAGCTCGGCATTGGCGGTTCCGGCCTTGCCATGCACCGGCCAGGTGTCCACGAAATCAGGATGCTCGGACCAGTGGGTCCCCGGCTCGATATGCCAATCCTGCGTGGTTGCGATATATGCGTATTCGCTCCGGTGCTCGTTCACATAATCCGCGATACGTTCGGCGACCGCATTGCCTCCCTGCACGCCAAGTTCGCCTCCTTCACAGAACGTCGGCTGTACATCCACCACAATCAAAGCCCTTGCCATGCTTCTTCCCTCCTGAATGGTTCTGACACCACTGTAGCGAATCAATCACGAGAGTGGATAATTCGTTTCATCCGATGCGTCGGCGTAGCATATATGCATCCTTCCCACCGCCCGTCCTATAATCTGAAGTGGCATATGGCACGCAGGACAATGTGAGACTGGTGGAGCCGTTGCGTACATCGAGCCATGCCACTGGTCTGTGGGTTGGCTCTGGCCGGATATGGAAGTGAAGTATGGATGATCTGATCGTGTCGGGACTGCGCATCGACTGGAATATGCTGACCGATTCGTACGTCAGTCGAATTCCCTCATTGCGTTCGATTGACGAACTTAGATTCCACAAGAATGTCACCTTTCTGGTAGGCGAGAACGGTAGCGGCAAATCAACCTTGCTGGAAGGCGTCGCCGTCGCCTGCGGCTTCAACGCGGAAGGCGGCACGCGCAACTACCGTTTCAGCACATACGATGACACGTCGGATCTCGCCAAGGCGATGACGATATACCGGCAGTATGCGATCGGCCCATCGAGCTTCTTCCTGCGTGCGGAAAGTTTTTTCACGCTGGCGACACAGGCTCGTGAATACAGTCGCGGATATGGCGACATGTCCCGTTTGCACGAGATGTCGCATGGCGAAGGTTTTCTGGAGATTCTCCTGTCCCACACGGGAAAGGGTCTCTATCTTATGGACGAACCCGAATCCGCGCTCTCGACACAGCGGCAATTGACTCTGCTGGAGCACATGTACCGAATGGCAAACGACGGATCACAATTCATCATCGCAACCCATTCGCCGATTCTGCTCGGTCTGCCGGATGCGGAAATCCTGTCATTCGACGAAAACGGCGTCCATCCCTGCGATTATGAGGATACGGACAGCTATCAAATCACCAGGGTCTTCATCAACCACCGCGAATCACTGCTCCGGCATCTGCTTGGAAATGAAACGTGAGATGAGGTGAAACGGTTGTGGGTGTTCGCTATGATGTTCGATTGGCGTTTGAAGGAACACGAAAGACTAGAGGTATCACGGCATGGCGATTGAGGCGCAGGGACTTGAGATTCAGATCGGCGCGCGCACGTTGCTGCATCCCACGAATTTCCATGTCGCTAAGGGAGACAAGATCGGCCTGGTCGGCCGTAACGGTGCCGGTAAGACCACGCTTACCCGCGTGATCACCGGCGACATGCTGCCCACCGCCGGCAAAGTGCGTGTATCGGGCAAGCTCGGCTATCTGCCGCAGGACACGCATGCCGCCGATCCGGAACAGACCGCGCTCGACCGCATGATGAGCGCGCGAGACATCGCATCGATCATCATGCGTATCCGCAAGGCTGAAAAGGAGATGACCGATCCGGATCCGGACGTCATGACCCGCGCGATGAACCGTTACGACAAGGCCATGCAGGATTTTGAAAAGGCCGGCGGCTATGCGGCTCAGTCCGAAGCGACCGCCATGTCGGCAAGTCTCGGTCTGCCGCAGGAGGTCATGGGCCAGCAATTGGGCACGCTTTCCGGCGGCCAGCGTCGTCGTATCGAATTGGCCCGCATCCTGTTCTCCGATGCGGACACACTGATCCTCGACGAACCGACCAACCATTTGGACGCCGACTCCATCGAATGGTTGCGCGGATACCTGAAGAAATACGAGGGTGGATTCCTGGTCATCTCCCACTCCACCGAACTGTTGGACGAAGTGGTGAACAAGGTGTGGCATCTGGATGCGCAGCTTGGCCAGATTGACATGTATTCCCTCGGCTGGAAGGCCTACCTGCACCAGCGCGTGGTTGACGAGGAACGTCGCCGCCGCGAACGCGAGGTCGCCGAAAAGAAGGCGGAACGCCTCATGCAGCAAGGTATTCGCCTGCACGCGAAGGCCACCAAGGCCGTGGCCGCACAGAACATGATGCGCCGCGCGGAGAAACTCCTCGAGAACACGTCCGAGGCGCAAAAGCAGGAGAAAGTGGCGGATATTCGTTTCCCGGAACCAGCTCCGTGCGGTCGTACGCCAATCATGGCAAAGGATGTTTCGAAAGCCTACGGTTCGAACATTGTGTTCGCCGGCGTGAACTTGGCTATTGACAAAGGTTCGCGTGTGGTGATTCTGGGATACAACGGTGCCGGTAAGACCACTACTCTGCGGCTGCTTGCGCATTTGGAGGAGCCGGACACCGGTTCCGTAGATTACGGTCATGGTTGCAAAATCGGCTATTTCGCACAGGAACACGACACGTTGGATCTGGACGCCACCGTATTGCAGAACCTGATTCATGTCGCTCCGGAACTGGACGACACGCAGGCGCGTTCGATTCTTGGTTCGTTCCTGTTTTCAGGTGACGACGCGTTGAAGCCGGCCCGTGTGCTTTCCGGCGGTGAGAAGACGCGACTGGCGTTGGCGACATTGGTGACGAGCCGTGCGAACGTGCTGCTGCTCGACGAACCGACCAACAACCTTGACCCCGCGTCCCGCGACGAGATTCTGAAGGCCATAGCCAAATACGAGGGAGCGATCGTGCTGGTCACCCACGACGAGGGCGCAGTACAGGCTCTGAATCCTGAGCGTGTACTGCTTATGCCTGACGGCGACGAAGACCTGTGGAATGATTCCTATCTGGAGCTGGTGGCCGAAGAGTAAGCCGAGTAATTCCAGTTTATTGGGGGATTGTACTTATGCCGGACGTGAGAAATGTCCGGCTCTTTCTTTTCGCATGTGCTTCACAAGTATTTTGGATTTCGATATGCACCCTCTAGTCCTCCTCCGCACTCCTCTTGCGAAGGCAACGCGCGAAACAGGCCAGAGGGGCCGATGCGTTAACACATCGAATGCAAGCAAAAGAAAATTCCATGTCACGTAACGGCAAGGAAGGCATTCTCTTTAGTTTTCATCATGTCCGCAATCATGATTTATGTGATGGCGGCACTCAATTACGGCGTACGCACCGGTGACGTCGGTACGGCATGGAACTACGTGTTGGTCGACTGGCCGTTGTTCTATGTGATCGGCATGATCTGCGACCTGTGCACAAGCCTTCACCACCTTCCAACGATTCGGGCGACCATCCTCATCCAAATTCACGCCAGTCAACGTCATGGCATGATTGTTTGGGCAATCGCCATGCTCCAACCCCTTGGCCTTGTCGAACGTGAATTCCGTACCGAAAAGCTGGTCAACGCGCACAGTATCGCAATCAAAAAAGCCATCGCCACGCAACTCATCCAACGACGTTCCAGCCGTATGACGGTCGCGCAAATCGGACGCGAATTCACGTAGCTTCGTATTCAAATACTGCTTGAACGCATCCCGAATTCCTCGAATTAGCCGACTCCGGATAAGCACTCTTCGGCACCAAACCATACTTGTTCACCAAATTGGCAAACATCTGCCACCAACCACCATCATCATTGGCACGGTCGGCGTTGAAGTCCGCGGAATGCTGTTTTGAGCAGTGCTGGGTCGAGTGCTTTAACGTCACTCATGGTTCATGGTCTTTTCGATGTGTTCGATTTCGGATTCTATGTCGCGCAGGCGGCAACGCAGGTCGGATTCCACGTCTACGCCGTCACGTTGCGCTTTGCGGATGATGGTGATGATTTCGTCTGCATAAGGATGACTGACATCATGCTGTTTGTCTGTCTGTTCTGCACTTGAATTGAATGCGGTTTCGAGCTGGTCACGATACTGCGATTTGTGTACTCTCGATACGATTTTTGTAGCACGCGGCAATGCGCCTTGCGCATGGGAGATGCCTTCGAGCACGGACTTGCGATGCTTCTCTTTCTGCTTCATCGCTTCCCACAGTTTCAGCGTATCTTGCGCGTTTTCCGGTGCGGGCGCGGACTCGTCAGTGGCCTCATTTGTCTGGAAGACGTGCGGATGGCGGGTGATGAGCTTATCTACGAGACGGTTGCACACTTCGTCGATGTTGAACGGATCCTGCGTATCAACGGCGCACACTTGCGCTTGGAAAACGGATTGCAGCAGCATGTCGCCGAGTTCTTCACGCATGTTGTCGCGATCGTTCGTTTCCACAGCGTCGATGTATTCGTAGGTTTCTTCCAACAGTGGTTTAAGCAGGCTTGTATTGGTCTGCTCGCCGTCCCAAGGGCATCCGCCTGGTTCGTGCAGAATGCGTACGACTTGCTTGACGCGGTCCAACGCGCTAGGAGCATCTCGTACAGGGTCAAGTTTCGAACAGTGCTCGAATTCTTCGGGCAACTGATAATCGTCATGCGCAGCTTCAGTCATACTGCCGATTCTTCTCGCATGTGCCGACCATGCAGCTGCGGCCTTGGCATCCGTAAGCGTCTCGTCTCTCGAGATAAACAAACCAACCGCATCCGAACCATAACCGCCCAATCATCCCTCCTCGTTGCAGAAAAGCAGATTTTTACAAATCTACCGGTATTGGGGAGCCACCCATGTCTTACACGCATTTTTGGCATTTCACCTCCGGAATACGACGGGAATACCACACCCTTATATATGATTAAACGTGTCTGTATTAACTCCAGAAAGAAACGGAAAGGCAATGAACGAATCGCAAGATTCCAACGACAGTAGTACGAACGACAGTAACGCGAATACGGCAAACAATATTCGCCAACAGGAAACGGAACACCAGGGTGCGGCCGTCAAAGCGGCGCTCGGAGCCAATATCGGTGTGGCCATCGCCAAGCTCGCGGCAGCGTTCTTCACCGGATCGTCCGCAATGCTTTCCGAATCGGTGCACTCCATCGCCGACTGTTCCAATGAGATCGTGCTCATGGTAGGCGGCCGCTTCTCCAAACATAAGACGGACGGCGATCATCCGTTCGGGTTGTATCGGGCCAAGTATCTCGCCTCGTTCGTGGTGGCGACGCTGCTGTTCTTCGTCGGAGGTTTCTTCTCCACTTCGGAAGCGGTAAAGAAGCTGTTCTCCATTGTCGAAAATCCCGCGTTGCGTGATGCCAACCAGATGGAACTGCTGGTGGCGTTCATTGTGGTGGTCATCAGCGCCTGTCTGGAAGGTTACGGGCTGCATCAAAGCATCAAGGAAGCGAATGAGCGCATGGAACGTACGGGCGTACCCCACATGGGTGTGTTCCGTTTCTGGAAGCGCACCAAGTCGGCGGAGCTTGCGTCCGTCATCATGGAAGACACGCTTGCCTTGATTGGTCTGGCATTTGCAGGAGCTGGCATCGGTCTGGCGATTCTGTTCGACAATGAGATATTCGACGCACTTGGCGGCCTGATGGTTGGTCTTGTGCTGATCTCGGGATCGTTGCTGCTGATGTTCAAGTCGGGTTCACTACTGATCGGTGAGGCAGTTGACGCTGATACCCGAAAGAAGATTGAGCAGGCCGTTATTTCGACGCCAGGCGTGGAACGACTGCTGAACATGCAGACCGTGCACATGTCTGAGGATGACATTCTGCTGTGCGTCAAAGTGCAGACCAGCAAACTCGACCGCGATTACGATGTCGAAACCGTGAACAAGATCGAACGAAGCGTGCGCGTCGCACTGCCATGGTTCCGCTTCGAAATCTACGTAGAACCTGACCTTTACCGCACCGACCACAAAATAGTGTCGTAGTCACACGCAATGAGCTTATTGAATTGCTGAAGAGTGCTCTAGAGTCCAGATTCATCCAGTGGATGGAAGAATCCTCCCTGTAGTAGGATGCGTGGGGCGAGTGATGCTCGCACATAAGTAGCAACATACGTAAAGGGGTCGTTTGCCAAACCAATCATGACTGGCAAACGACCCCTTATATATCAGGGCGAGAATCAGGCAAGGATCAAAGCAAGCTGTCGAGGCATCGATCGATGTAAAACCTTACTGCAATCAGCCCTGCATCTGCTCGGCGGCATCATTGATGCAACGAATCGCATTCAATGTGCGCGGATATCCGATATACGGCATGCACTGCGAAATAATGGCAATCAGAAACGCCTTCTCATTGCCCACGCCCATATTGGCCTTCGCATGAGATGTCAACTGAGGTTCGCAACCGCCCTGCGCGGCGAGGAAGCACAACGTGATCATTTCACGCTCACGCGTGTTCAAGCCACCGCGCGTGTAGTAGTCGCCGAAGCAGTTGCCGGCAAGCCACTTATTGATGTGTCGCGTCTCTTCGGGGCCGGATTGCGCGAATCCACGCATTCCTTCACCGAAGATTTCGATCTGCTTGTCTTCGCCCGCCTTGGCACGCGTTTCCGGCGTGATGGTGCCTTGCGGTTCAAGCGGAAGATGCACGTTGGCCGCGCCGAGGAAGTTGTTGAGTTTCTTCAGGAATGGCAGAGTTTTGCCAAAACCGCAGTATGCGGTTGCCTGATACACCATTTCCTTGATGGCGATGGACGACAGTCCGGTTTCGTAGGCCACCGGCAGCATCATTTCGAAGGCATCCAAGCCTTGGCATCCGACCAACACGGCAAGAATGGCCAACGAACGGGTCTTGTCATCCAAATCAGGATGATTTGCTCCCGGCTCGTTCACCACTTCGTCATAAGCGAAATTCGAGAAGAATTCAATGAATTCCGGATCGGTTTGTGACAATGTCCTGTCATTATTCCAAAACGAATTCATCCGTTTATGTAGCTCTTCAAACAAGACTTGCTTCCTTTCGTTTGATTTCCGCTTATTCTATCGCCGGCATATTGCTCAGACCTCGCTGATGCGCAACAGCGACTTTACGGTGCGACGCTCGTCCATGGCCGCGTACGCTTCCTGAATATCGTCGAGCGTGTATTCGGAGGTGTAGACGATGCCCGGATTGATGTTGCCATCGAGCACTTCCTTGAGCAGTCGCTGCAGATCATACGTGCGCACCGGTGCCGGACCGCCACGCAGACCAACATTGCGGTAGAAGAGTCCTGGAATATCGGCTTCCACACCGTGAGGCAGGCCAACACGTCCGACCACAGCGCCCGCACGTGCAACCTTCATGGCGGTGTCGTTCGACAATGCGGAGCCCACGCATTCAAGCACGGCGTCGGCGCCGTAACCATCAGTCATTTCCAGTACCTTGGCCACGGCCTCGTCGCCACGTTCCTCCACGAAATCGGTGGCGCCGAATTCGCGTGCGATACGCTGGCGGTCGGCATGGCGGCTCATGGAAATGATGCGGGTGGCGCCCATCAGCTTGGCGGACAGCACTCCGCACAGACCGACCGCACCGTCGCCGAACACGACCGCGGTATCCCCCGGCTTGATTTCGGCGGAAGCGGCCGCATGGTAACCAGTCGACATCACGTCAGAGAGGGTGAGCAGCGATGCGAGCATTTCGTCAGAGAAGCTCTTCGCGTCGCCCGGAACGACCACCAGCGTGCCATTGGCTTCTGGCACGCGCAGATACTCCGCCTGGCAGCCCAATCCTTCGTCTCCGAAATATCCGCCATGAGGGCAGCTGGATTCGAAACCGGCCTTGCATACTGGACACTTGCCGCAGCTGAATGGGAACGGCACGATCACGAAATCTCCTGGCTTGGCCACGGTCACGTCGTCGCCGATCTGCTCAACCACGCCGATGGCTTCATGACCGGCCTGGGTGTTGGGCTCCTTGCTACCGTCACGGTAGAACCACAGGTCGGAGCCGCACACGCATGCGCGTACCACGCGAATGATGGCGTCTCCCCCATCGATGATGGTCGGTTCGGCATGTTCTTCGCATGCCATCTGCTTGACTCCCTTAAAGATCGCTGCCTTCATGAGTTGCTCCTTTGTTGTATGAATTGAATTGAGGTAACGTCTGCGAGGATGCCTCGGCTTATGCGTCAGCCTTGCTGCGGATCTGTTTTTTCACTGTTTCGATGACATCGTAGTTTTCTTCCAGAAGTCGTTGCGCTTCGTCGTCATGGCCTTCCGCCACGGCACGCCAATACAGTGTTTTGAGGGAAACATAGGCTTGCTGCATGCGGATGCTTTCGGCTTTTGCGGCCAAACGCAATGCTTGCGCGTCCAGTAGCGCCATTTGCCTGTGCGCGCCTTCGGCGCCGTCGAAACGATTTTTCAGATACTCGCGCATGGCGTCAAGCGGCATGCCGGTCGCAGACAAGCAGGAAATGGTGACCAGCGATTGAATGTCTTCGTTAGTGTAGGCACGATGACCAGAACTTGGGTCACGTGCGATCGGGGCAATGATGCCGATCTGCTCGTAGTAGCGCAAAGTGGATTCGGGAAGTCCGGAAATCATGGATGCTTCACGAATCGTATGCCATGTTGTAGTGCTCATACCCTGCACTGTAAAAACTTAAAGTGCTTGAAGTCTAATTGGCGTGTTGCATGCTATCGCATAACAAAAGAACATGTAATCCTGACAATTAGCTAAGTTGCGTCTGCAAAGTGTAACTTACGTGTTCATCATAAGGAACATAGGACCACGCTGTTTTGGACGAATGCCGCCTCACAGCAAAAAGCTCTTATGCTGCTGATTTAAAATGAAATCGTGCGGATTAGGTGTACTGGACTGGACCGTACGCCCGGATTTGGAGTATTTGTAACGATATTTTGGATACAGGGAGATCCATGATGCGTGTTCGGCAAAACAACACGTCGTATAATACCTCTCGTCGTTCCTGCCCGAGCCGCGCAGGTCGAGGAACGGCCCACGGCGACTGCCGCGATCTCCGACTCACGGTGCGCGGCATCGACCAACGCAAGGATTCATTATCATTATGGCGAAGCCATTCTCTAAAACCGTTATTCATAATACAGACGCGAAGCTGTCGAAGCAGGTAAAGCAGCCTTTGAAAACAACCCAAGGAACACGCAAGGCCCTCACATGGCGTGTGGTCGATATCGCAGTCGGCGCGGCGGTAGGCGTGATGTCGGGAGTGATGTTTTGGGTGTTCGACGGCCTCTCGTACGGTCTTTTTCCGTTGATGACTTTGATTCTTCCTGGTTCAGCGGCGCTACTTCATGCTTTGTTCTACTTCCCCGCCACGCTGGGTTCTCTGATCGTGCGCAAGCCGGGAGCTTCGGCCTACGTGCTTTTAGTCGCATCGTTCGTCGAGGTGGTGCTCGGCACGAAATACAGTGTAAGCCTGGTGGTAATTGCGTTGTTGCAGGCGGCAGCCGCAGAAGCGGTATTCGCGTTGTTCCGCTACCGTCGTTGGACGCTCGGCGTCACCATTCTGTCTGCTTTGGCGATTGGAATCGTCTACAACTTCTACCTGCTGTTCTTCTACTATCAGGCATTCACGTTCTTCAGCCCGCGAGGCATCATCGGCACTATTTGCGAGCTGCTTAGCGCTGTGGCATTCGCCGGTTTCGGTTCCTGGGGAATGTATTGCGCTTTACGTAAGTCAGGTGTTCTGTCGCGATTCGCTTCCTCGCATAAGGAACATAACGAGGGAAACGCCTGAAAGTACGTTTGAAAGCATGCCTCGACCATTTTAATTTTTTAATCAAATCTCATCAGTTTTACTGATTAAAAGGGCACAACGACGGTTGCGACGTTGTGCCCTTTTATACTGTTCACATAGTGCGATTGCTGCGGAATCTTCGGAACTGGAATCTTCGAACTCGAAATTCCCTGAATCAATCGGCTGTGATCAGCTCGCTCGAATCCATGTCGAAGTCGGACATGGCAAACGAACGGATCGCCGGATCCTCATACGTGTTCATGTAATACGTGTTGGTCTTTCCGGAATAGCCACTGGTGAACAGCGTACGTTCGAACTGGCCGTTGCCCATCTTGGACATGCCTTCAACCATTTGCACGGAGACCAGCGTGTGGAACAGACGAGACACATTGGCGGACTCGTTGTTCTGCTGCGGATAGTGCGTGTTGGTGTAGGCGACGCGTACGAAACGCGACGGCGAACTCACGTCACCGGGAATGCCATGCATGCTCACGCCGGCACCCCATGCGCTCAGTTTCGCTTTGCCCCAAGTGGTCGGCTCCGCCATTTCGTTGCTCACGCACATGTAGTTGCGCAGGTTTTCCATATGGAAGTCGAAGGTCGGCTGGTTGGTGAGCACGTCCACATCGTCATGATGAACGTGCATGCCGTCAGACATCTGCTCGACGACGATGCTTCGGGTGCCGTCACCAATGAACCAGTGCAGCAGGGATTCCTGCTGGCCGGGCACGACCTGCGAAACGAGCGTCACGTTCTTCAACGCTTCTTCGACTTCGTCGACACTGTCGAAATTGCGCGCCACCCACAGCGGGAATTCGAAGGTAGCGACGTTTTCGGTTCCTTCGACCGGCTCGTGTGCAAAGGAGGCGTATCCGGGGAAGTTCAGTCCGGCAATGGCCAGACCATGCTCGTTGGCGCAGTCGAAATACATGGGGCGGTCGGTCATGACCACGCCCACGCCGATCACCGCATTCGGTTCGTTCTTGCCTTCGGCCCCATAGACATAGTCGTACTGGTAGCCTCGCGGAGTGACCAGAATGGTCTCGCCGTAGGAGAAGCTCCAGTCGAGATTACGGCCGAAATACATGTTTCCCTCATCGTCGGAGAAACGAACACCAGTGCACATATGGACTCCCTTCCATGATTTGCCGTGGTTTTCTTGCTTGCGTGTTCATGGTAAACGCCGCTTGCTGGGAAAATCTTAAGTTTTGCCCGTGGAGGAACCTGGTCTGGATATCTATGCATTCTACGACGACCGTTATCCGCTGGATTCTCGCAACCGGTAGCAGAGTCTCCGTCAAACGCGCAAATTCGAGGTCTCCTGCATTCGTGTTAGAGAATAGCCCGCCTCCCGAGTCCCAAAACACCCACCCGCTGGAACAATCCGTATGCCAACTGCCTTCTTGCCGGGAAGATTCCCCCAGTGGGTGGAAGATTCAGGACGTTACAAGCCGGCCAATGCCAGGAACTTTTTGTCGGATTGAATGCCTTGAGTGAGGAATTGTCCGTCTCGAAACAACGCATACGTGGTGACCGGCGCGGGCGTACGTTGGGCAGTCTCTTTGTCGGTGATATGAATCGTCTTGAATGGAATATTGTGTTCTTCCGCCGTTTGCCGCACCCGCGGAACCCAATAGTATGTAAACGGGCATTGATCGGTGTAGTAGAGCACGAACCCGTCTTCGTCCACCGCGGGATGCTTGGCGCATTCCTTGAATTTTGGCAACTCCGCATTCTCTTTAAAAGACAGGGCCATGAGATTGATGCCGCAATCGGATACGTCGGCTACCTCGAAACCTTTGTAGGACAGGAACTTCGGGTCGGCAAGGAACTCTCGTTTGCGCCCCTCGGCCGAGAGAATGCAAATGCCTTTGCACCCCTGCTCTTTGGCGTCTCGGATGCATTCGCTCAGCAGATTACCGGAATGCCCATGACCTTTCAAAGAACCAGCCACCCACAGACAGTTGATATAAATCCATCCGTCAGCATCGATCGGCACCCATGCGTTTTCCGCAGGAATATATTCGATGAAGCATTTGCCTCGTTCCTCGCTACGATAAAAGACGAGACCTTCGTTGAAACGCTGCTTGAGCCACTCTTTTTTCGCAAGACTTTGCTTGCCGGACATGGCACAGCAGATATGTTCCTTGTCAATGTTCTCTTCAGTGATGTGGATGTAACTCATTTTTCCTGCACCTCTTAGTCGGGGATGCCGCATGGGCCTCTTCGTTGATTCCTCAAATATGACAAAAGCCCTTGATTTCCAAGGGCTTTCAAATGGCTCCTGCGACTGGGCTTGAACCAGTGACCGTCCGATATACGGTTCTGGCTCGCAGCCGTAGGGCTTTTTGCAACAGGAGTAGACAATACACCAGCCTTGCTGTTCCTTCAAATCGGCGTGTCATCGCGCATGTTCACCTTGCAGCTGGTTTTCCGAAGAGCATCGGCCAGAAACGCGCAATAGTATTCCTTGGGAAGTGATGAAGAAGTCACTTCCCTTTTCTATGCGCTTAAGGAGCCCCATGAGGTATTGGAACGACAACAGGAAGAGCTGCGAACACGTCGAGCCACGGGAGGATTGGAAAGAATCCATCGAGAAATGGATCGACTGGATGGACGCCATCGGACGCACGAACGACACCCTGCGCACCCGCTGGTACCAGATCGTTCGATTCTCCAAAGCCGTCGATAAAAGCATCACCGACGTGACCGAAGACGACCTCATATTCTACCTAGCCGGCATGGGAACCGAAGGCAGACGCGGAGTACGCAGCTGCGTCAAGGTCTTCTACCAATGGAGCATGAAGCGAGGGCTCGCCCGCCGCAATCCGGCGGACGAAGTGCCCACCGTGCCCATGACCCTTCCGTCCGGCTGCATCTGTCCCGAGGAGAACATCGAACAAGGACTCGCATCACCCGACGAGAACGCGCGGCTGGCCGTCATGCTGGGCGCGTTCTGCGGCCTGCGCCGCATCGAAATGACCAGAATCAACCTGAAGACCGATCTGGAGGAGAACGCCGAGGGCATGGTGCTCCACGTCCACGGCAAGGGCAACAAAGAGCGAATCCTTCCCGTGCCGGCAAGACTTGCGGCGACATTGAGGAAACGCACCGGCGTATGGCTGTTCCCCGGAGACGTGCAGGGACACTGCGGCGTCGATTACGTGGCGAAGAGGATCAAGACGGCAACCGGATACCCGTCGCACAGCCTGCGCCGCAGGTTCGCCACATGCGTCTACTACAGGAACGGCTGCAACATCGTGCTTGTCAGCCGTATGCTGGGGCACGCCAACATCGCCACCACCATGCGCTACATCGGCCTCGTGCAGGACGAAATGCGCAACGCCGTGGAATCCACCACCCGCACCGACATGAGACTGACCATGCCCATGAACCAGGTCGTCGGAACAGCCGGCAGCGTCGCCACCTATTCCCTTAGCACCGCGAGGATCGGATGAACAAACGGTATACGCCAACATGCTTCTTTGCGCATATTGGCGCATACCAACACCGCTCACCGAGTGTTCCCGAGACTGGAAAGCGGCAACGCGGCTATGTCTATCCCCAGCGCATCGGCTGCGGAGAACACCGCTTCAATCGGGGCTTCGCCCCGCTGGAGCAGAGCATCGGCAAGCCGGGGACCGATACCGGCCTGGGAGGCAAGGTCGTCGGCGTTCCAGGAATGGTTCGCGGTCTCTTCACGGAAGGCGGCTGCGATATCCGATTCGGTGCGGGCGAAAAGAGTCCGGCGTTCACGCGGCGCTTGGAAACGACTAAGGTAACGCGCGTACTCCAATTGCGCCTTTGTCGGCTCAGGCAACTTATAGTCCAGATTCGACATCGCAGACCTCCTTAGCGTTCAGCGGGTTGGACTGGAGTCGTTCGACGCACCGAAAATAGGGAATCCGGGAACCGCATCGGCCGACGATGGAGTGCCTGGAGTGCCGTACAACGTCCCGATCTGTTCGATCGCCCATGCGCTCCAACGTGGGGATTCGACCGTGGATGTCATCAGGCCGGCGGGGAGGAACCGGCGCATCTCGTCGGCGAAGGCATCCGAGCCGATCACATCGGCGACCCCCGCCACGCGATCAGCACGGTCTGCCCAAAGTCCTTCTTCGCCGTAATCAGATGATTTCAATTCCGCAAGCTCCATCGCCCGTCGGGAATCGACGTCGCCTCTCGACGCCAACCAGCACATGTCCCACAGGTCGCGTCGCCGCAGGTGCGATGCGCAGGCATAGGAGAGCAGCTTGTCGGCAAGAATCTCGGTGGGGCTTTCCACATCGAGGATGATCTGACCCGACAAGGCCGGGAACATCGGATAGTTGACCAAGGCGGGACGATGCTGCGGCTCGTACGCGGGAATCGATGCCACCTCCAGCTTGATTGTCTGGCTCGGCAGATCCTTGCGCTGACCGGCCGTGCGAATCGCTATACGCCATCTGCGCGTCAGCCCATCGGCGTCGGGTCTCGGCTCCTTGACCCGGACCGTCACATCATCGCCCATCCCCGAGAGCGAATCGGAGATGCAGGAGCCAAGCCCTTTAAGGGTGTCCATGTCGAACGAGGTGCCGCCGGCAAAATCAAGGTCCTCGCTGTACCTCGGGGACCCGTGGCACAGGCGCAGACTCGTGCCGCCCTGGAACACCAGCGAGGAGAAGAAACCCTCGCGCATCATGGCGTCCAGGATTCGATAATGCAGAAGTTCCTTCTCGACCACGGGAAGCAGATTGCCCATGCCCTCGGCGGAAACGATCTGTGCTGCCATGGCTTTGTACTTGAACGGTTCGTCAGTTCCAGTCATCGTCGTCCTCCAATTCATCCATATCCACCAGATCGAGATTACGCCCGACGGCCTTCAGGTCACGATACGCCCACTGTTTCGACGCGAGCGGCGTCAGTCCGTCATCGCGGGCGATCAGGTTCGGCAGGATGCGGTCCCAGCTGAGCTTGCAGTGCGTGAACTCGATCACCCCATACGGGGTATGGAACTCGCCTTCGCGACCCGTGGTCATGAACGTGACCCTATCCACCGGAATCTGGCTGATCACGTTCCAGCGCGACAGAGCGCTTTCGAGGCTTTCCCACACCAGCTCGCCGGAACGCAACCGCTTTGCGACCTGATGAAGTGTCCCCTCGCCGAGATGGGAGGAATACGCGAACACGTAGACGCCACGGGCGGCACGGACCAACGCCTTCGCCGATACCAGGCTGGACAGGGTTCGGTTCAGTTTCTGCCCCTGCTCACCCAGCACGACGGCCAGTTCGTTCTTGCAATACACGTAGCACGAGTACTTGGCGTCCATCTCGCGCAGCTGGTCAATCGCCTCGCTCCTTTTCATGTTTGTGAGTATACACGAACATACGCAAAAACGCATATTCATGTACACCTATCACAATCCTGAAGCGTTCCAATCAGAGGGAACGCCCTCGTGCCGGACCGTCTTCGAGACCAATCCCGTCGATGGCGTTTTCCGAGAAAGGGTTCTCTCTTAATCTGCCGACGATTTCCGCTACGGCGCGCTCTTCCTGATCAACGCATTGGACAAGCTGGGAAATGAACGGCTTGGGATCGCCGTCAACCTGCCATGCTTCCAGACTTTTCCCATAGCTGCGGCCGGCATCATGTTTGATTGCTACGGGCCGGTAGCCGGCAGCCATGAGCATGAGATTCAGAATCTGTCGCCCGGTTCGCCCGTTGCCGTCCGTGAATGGATGGATGTTCTCGAACATCGCGTGGAATCCGGCAGCCTTGAGGATCGGGTGGTCTTTGGAACCGTTCACCGCGTCCACGAGCGCTTCCATGTCCTCGTAGATTTCAAGTGGGTCGGCGGTCTTCACTCGGGTGGCGGTGATCCTTGCCTGGTAGCCGTAGGGGCGGAACCGACCCCTGAGCGCGGGCTGCATGTCCAATGCGGTGACTTCATGCAGCTTTTGGATCATCTCGACACTCAGCGTCCGCTCCTCTTCAGCGAATCGTTCCGCATAGGCCATGCCATCCGCAACGCCACGGGCGGCGAAGATGTATCTTGCCGGCGAGTCGGTCGGCACGAACTCGCCCTCCAACACCAGTTCGGTGTCCTCAAGCGTCAGCGTGGATCCCTCGATCGCGTTGGAGTTGTAGACATAGCGGGCCATCCATTCCTTACGGTAATCCTCAAGCGCTGACTGCTCCACCCCATCCAAAGGAAACATCTGCCTGAACCGTTCTCGGGCAGCATCGGAACGACGAAGCAAGTCGGACACCTCCGCGTCCCGCTCCAGAGAGTCCAAGAGAGGAGGAAGGTTTCGGATTTTCTCAGTCAGCGCTGGATTCGGCATATCGGCTCCTTAATCGATGCTTCCATAAGTCTACAAGCGCAGGCGCGTCACATGGACAGTCCGACGATTTTCTTGCCTTCGAGAAAGTCCTGGAAAAAGGCCGTGGAATCATCGTTGCCGTCCGATGATTCCACGGATGGCTCCTGGAGACGCATTTCCTCGACTTCTGCGGCGGTCTGCTTCGTCGCCTGTTCGAGCTGGTCGCACAGACTGACGGTCTTGCCCGTGAAAGCGGCCGCGAGGTAATGCGGGTCAATGTCCAAGGCGATGGCATCGGCGCTTCGCAGACATTCCCCGGCCTGCTCGATCAATCTCATGGCCTGTTCCACACGCGCCCTGGCACCATCGAGACCGGATGCTTCAAGCCCCTGTTCCATGGGTTCGTCCGACCAGGAGCGGATATCGAGCCGGGTATCAAGCGTGAAATCCACCCCCGCGTCACGCAACGCAAGCACGGCGCTGCGGTAATGCCCGCTCTGCCAGTCCGCTATGAACCGGTCCGCGAGCCCCTTGTCCTGAGTCCCGCATTCCTCGGCGAGGAATCCGCGCAGCGCCTCCTCGTCATCCTCCTCCATGAGCGCGGCGCTGACGGCCACATGGTTCCGGCCGTCATGCGACTCGAAATACAGCATCGTGTCGGGCAAACGATCACGGTCCGCGTGCTCCAGCAATTCGCCTATCGACCGGTCCATTCCCGCCGTGACCTCATGTTCATCACTCATATTCGTTTCTCCTTATTTTCCGGGTTAAGGGTCAAAATGTGTGTCTGGCTCGGCGTGTCGCGGGGGTTAGATTTGGCCTTTTTGAATGCCGATTGAGTGGGTGTAGTCGGTGTCGATAGCGTTGTCGTAGAGGGCTGGGCGTCCTGTTTCGTGGTCGGCTTGGTTCTCGGTTTGGGTCAGGGTGGATACTTTGGCGAGTTGGCCCTGGCCCCAGTCGGACTGCCTGGCGATTCGTACTGGATCGTCAGGCAGTTCCGTTTTTAAGTAGAGCCACCAATCCAGCATGCGGCGTTGTCGTTCGCCTGATCTGCCGCGGTGGGTTCTGGCGAGCAGTTTGAGCTGGGCGTTGATGCCGCCTTCTAAGCTGTTGGTGGTGGATTTGATCCGCTCGGGCGCAAGGACTCCTGCTGGCGGGTTGAGGTAGACAAACAGCATCTCGGACCGCCAAAGATGGTTGAGGCTGTTGTAGGCCTTGCGCACGTTGTGGTGGGTCCACACGCGGGTCCATGCACCTGTTTTGGGGTCTTTGATCATGGTTTTCTCGTTCATCCATTCCCGGTAGATCGTTGAAAACTCGTGCAGTTGCACACCCCACGCGGCGGCTTCATCCAGTGTGGTGATCCGGGTCAGTTTCAGCGCAAGTCGGTAGATGGTGCGCCCGGCATCGGTGCGTGGGTTGGTGGTGGTGTAGCGGCGGACCACGCGTTGGGCGTGGACGAGGCAGCGTTGAATTTTCGTAGTCGGCCAGCACTTTTTGATTGCGCTGTATGCGCCTTGGCCGCCGTCGATGACGGCGATGAGTGGGGCTTCGATGCGTTCAAGCAGCAGTTGGTAGTCGCGGGTGGTTTCGTGTTTGCACCAGTGCCAGGCGATCACGTGGTCGATGGTCGCCGCGACGATCAGGCAGCCACCGGCGGTGTAGGTGCCATCGAGAAATACCTGGTCGTAGATCCGCTTGTGGTGGCCGGCGGTGGGGTCAGGCACATCAACGAGCCAGCACCACTTGAAGCGCCGCTTCATGGTGGCGCGGCTAACACCGTTTCGTTTGGCTAGGTCGTCGAGTGATATTGCGGTGGTGCAATGCTCGATGAACTGGGTGAACACTGCCGCGTTGGTGATGTCGTTTCGACGTTTGACGCTGGAGGCGCCGCATTGTTTGCAGCGCCATCTGGTGGTGCCTTTGCTGGTGGTGCCGTTGCGTTTCATTTCACCGCCGCAGTGGCAGCGTGGTTGGTTCTTCGACATTGCGACACCACACCACGCCGCGCATAGCACATCACGGCTGCCACACCGAGGATTTCCCGTCGGGGGCTAGATATATGCTTCCGGAGCATATACTTTCCGGAAACCTACAGGTCAATCCGTGAAAATCCGCGATTCCGGACACACTTTTTGACCCTTAACCCAGATTGCACGCGTGGGGATTGAGGGTGTGAATCCCACTGTCGTGGGTTTGATGAGGTAGTCGATGTTGCGGAAGCTTTGGCATCGGCGTGCGTTGTGCTCCGTACGTTGTTTCAAAAACGGGTTTCATCAAACGGAACAAAACCTGGGACACTTCATATCCCACCCCAGGCCTAATGACTTGGGTGCAGCGGCAACGCTCATCCGATTTAGGCAGAGTCGTTGCAGGATCCAGTGGGTCACCTGGTCCGTGGTCTTTGAATTGTCGGGCGCGCAGGCAAGGCCAGCACGGAAGATCTTCTGCAAGCAACGCTTGTTGGTGCACCGGTAGCGTGGAAGGCGCACATGAAGTTGTTGGGTGGCCGACGATGGGCAGATCGACCAGGCTGCGGATGACGTGGTCGCGGAATACTCCAGGCTGCCCGCAGGTAGGGCATTCATTGATCGGCTCGACGGGTTCGGCTTCAATAACAGTGACGTCACCGTTTTCTGTGGCACCGGTGATAGTAGTTCCTAGTTTTGCGGTGCGGCAGATGGTATCGACGATGACATTTCCGTTAGGCTGCACAGTAGGTCCTTAGTTTTGTACGGATGGATTAGATACCTTTTTCCTACAAAGCCAAGGACCCCAATATCTTGTGCCACGCCCGAACCCCCGGCGAACTAATCAATGCACTCTAAAACCGGAAGAGCCCTTTTAGTACTACTGGTGGATTTCGGTTTTGGTGGGGATTAACGCCGCCGGCTTCGGTTTTTCCGTTGAGGAGGTCGTTGACTACTTCCCGATGGTGAAATGGGTCGATGGTGAGGTAGAGAGGAACCAGTCACCTGGAAGAGATCGATCCAGTCGTTGGTGTGCAATCTGGGAGGTAGGGTCGCGGGGTCGATTCCTCGCGAGCGCAACCATGATTGTGTTTCTGAACGTGATGAAAACAACCCTGCCCTTCGGAGAATTTCCCCTATCCCGCGTCCCCGGGCAGTGAAAACGGTGTGCACCATCGCCTGAAAGGCTTTGCGCTGCTCTATCGGAATCTTCGGGTCACCCACCCGGCGGATCACTAAGATCCCCCCGTCAACGTTTGGCTGTGGCCGGAAAGCAGTCCTTGGTACCCGAGAACCCAGGTGAAATGTGAACCATGGGGACCACTGAGCCGTCATCATCGTGCTTGCGCCTACCCCGGCCCGGCGGCGAGCGACTTCCCACTGCATGAGGAGTACAGCGTCAGTCCATGCTGGCGCATGCAGCAACTTTCGAAGAATGGCAGTGGTGAGGTGAAAGGGAATGTTTCCCACAATGACGCAGGGAGTGGCGGGTAACCGGAAGTTAAGGAAATCATCATGGACCACTTCGACCGCCGCCGAGGAGGTTTCTTGTGTGATTTTGGCAGCTAGTTTTGCGTCCACTTCAACTGCCGTTATCGCCCTCCCCAAGTGGGCCATCGGGTGAGTGAGGGCACCGCTTCCTGGTCCGATCTCAATGATGGGGCCGGAGGTTTGTTTCACAAGGTCGATGATGGAGTTGATGATCTTGTGGTTGGTGAGAAAATTTTGGCCATTCTCGTGACGGCCGTGTCCGTATGCAGACATCAGGTGTGCTCCTTGGATTTGAAAGGGAGCCGGGCATGACAAATAGCCGCCCGGCTAAAGGACCGGAGCGGTTTTTAACCTACGGGGTAGGAAACCGCCTTAGCGGTTGGTGCGCAACCGCAAGGAAGCGGTACCTGAAATCAACATGGGTCTAATTATATCCATTTAAAGGGTTAAGGGTCAAAATGTGTGTCTGGCTCGGCGTGTCGCGGGGGTTAGATTTGGCCTTTTTGAATGCCGATTGAGTGGGTGTAGTCGGTGTCGATAGCGTTGTCGTAGAGGGCTGGGCGTCCTGTTTCGTGGTCGGCTTGGTTCTCGGTTTGGGTCAGGGTGGATACTTTGGCGAGTTGGCCCTGGCCCCAGTCGGACTGCCTGGCGATTCGTACTGGATCGTCAGGCAGTTCCGTTTTTAAGTAGAGCCACCAATCCAGCATGCGGCGTTGTCGTTCGCCTGATCTGCCGCGGTGGGTTCTGGCGAGCAGTTTGAGCTGGGCGTTGATGCCGCCTTCTAAGCTGTTGGTGGTGGATTTGATCCGCTCGGGCGCAAGGACTCCTGCTGGCGGGTTGAGGTAGACAAACAGCATCTCGGACCGCCAAAGATGGTTGAGGCTGTTGTAGGCCTTGCGCACGTTGTGGTGGGTCCACACGCGGGTCCATGCACCTGTTTTGGGGTCTTTGATCATGGTTTTCTCGTTCATCCATTCCCGGTAGATCGTTGAAAACTCGTGCAGTTGCACACCCCACGCGGCGGCTTCATCCAGTGTGGTGATCCGGGTCAGTTTCAGCGCAAGTCGGTAGATGGTGCGCCCGGCATCGGTGCGTGGGTTGGTGGTGGTGTAGCGGCGGACCACGCGTTGGGCGTGGACGAGGCAGCGTTGAATTTTCGTAGTCGGCCAGCACTTTTTGATTGCGCTGTATGCGCCTTGGCCGCCGTCGATGACGGCGATGAGTGGGGCTTCGATGCGTTCAAGCAGCAGTTGGTAGTCGCGGGTGGTTTCGTGTTTGCACCAGTGCCAGGCGATCACGTGGTCGATGGTCGCCGCGACGATCAGGCAGCCACCGGCGGTGTAGGTGCCATCGAGAAATACCTGGTCGTAGATCCGCTTGTGGTGGCCGGCGGTGGGGTCAGGCACATCAACGAGCCAGCACCACTTGAAGCGCCGCTTCATGGTGGCGCGGCTAACACCGTTTCGTTTGGCTAGGTCGTCGAGTGATATTGCGGTGGTGCAATGCTCGATGAACTGGGTGAACACTGCCGCGTTGGTGATGTCGTTTCGACGTTTGACGCTGGAGGCGCCGCATTGTTTGCAGCGCCATCTGGTGGTGCCTTTGCTGGTGGTGCCGTTGCGTTTCATTTCACCGCCGCAGTGGCAGCGTGGTTGGTTCTTCGACATTGCGACACCACACCACGCCGCGCATAGCACATCACGGCTGCCACACCGAGGATTTCCCGTCGGGGGCTAGATATATGCTTCCGGAGCATATACTTTCCGGAAACCTACAGGTCAATCCGTGAAAATCCGCGATTCCGGACACACTTTTTGACCCTTAACCCCGTTTTCCTATTCACCGGGTCATGCCGTACGGCGATGCCTGGTCAAGGTTCAACGTGCCGGCCGGATCGCATACGCCGGCAGAATCGCTTTATCGTCCGTGTGCCGTTTCCATGCCGTCATCCAACGCGAGGTCGAGCCCTGCGGTCTCAGGAGACGTTTCCTGTGGGTCGGCCCAGCCGACGGCGAGGTCCAGCGCGCCGCGCAACGCCTGGCCGGAAAGCCGGTACGTCCAGAAATCGTTTGCCTCGTAAGGGAAGGATTCGCCGGACACGATGCCGCGCTCGTCATGCAGGCTCACGTCGAACGCTTCGGGTTTGGCCGTGATCAGCGCATGACGGGCGGAACCGGGAACCGAGACTTCCAGCGCCTTTCTGCCGTCGGGAGACCCGGTGGCGGTGAATTTGATATCGGGGTGGTGCGCGAGGCTGTAGGAAGCGTTGGACTCACACGCCAGCGGGACCGTATCTCCCAGCCCGCTGTCTGCGGCCAGCTGCTGTGGGCTGTAATCCATGCCCTGCGTGTAGTCGATGGGCTGCGCGTCGGTGTAGAAGCATCCGCCGCCATCGTCCGCGTCGATCGCGTCTCCCACGAGCCGGTCCAGGCGCGCGGGGTCGTCCCATGCGCTCACGAGTCTGGCGGGTTCGGCCTGGTTCTTCCATGCCATGTAGCGGTCGCGTTGGTCGCCGCAGATGCCGTCGAATGATTCCTGGGAGATGAACGTGCCGCCGTCCAATTGGTAGCATTCCCCGTCCGGGTCCAACGAGCGCTCCTTGAACTCCTTTTCGGCGGCGGCGTACAGGCGCTTGTCGATCTGCCCCATGGCCGCGTCGATGCCCGACATCATCTCGTCCACGTGTTGCCGCATGTCGGGCTGGCTCGTTTTCCACCATGCCTGCAAGTCGGCGAGCACGTCGGCGGCGTTCTCCCGTTCGCACACGTCGAGCAGGTCATCGTCGTAATTTTCCACCGTCCAGGAGTAGAAATCCCAGTCACTCGAACCGGTCAGGCGTTCGATGCCCTTCATGCGGTGGAAGTCCATCAACCCGCCGCCGTGCTCGCGCACGATGCCCGCCAACGGCAGATCGGCCTCGTCCATCAGGCCTTTCCAGTATTCGGGGACATTCCCGTTCTCCATGTCGTTCTCCTTTCCGAACGCCTTTTCGATCACGAGCGGGTCTCGTGGGTCAACAGTGCGGTCGATCCGCAGTATCTCGGGCATGACCGCCTCGCTTTCACGGCCGATGACGAACGTGCCGATGCCGGCCTTGACGCGATGCTCGGGAAGCCTTCCCGAACCGTCGCACATCACCGCCGGCCGGAACAGCGAATCCCCGTAGGCGAGCGTCACCGTGTCGCCCGGCCTGGCGAGAACCCGTTCGACGGCCATGCGTGAGAGGCCATGCGCGTCGAGACGGCCGGAACGCCAATCGTTGGCCTCGGCTGCTGTCAGGGTGAAGGAAACGGAACGCCCTCCCTGGGCCGAGGTCACGTCGAGCCTGACCGGCTGCATGGCCTCGAAACCGATCCAGATGCCTTCCGGCGTCCTGTCCGGGGCTTTCACGTCAATGTCCGTGAACCCGTATTCGGTCAGCACGTCCGTGACCCTGATCCTGAGCGCGTTGTCGGGAGGCAGATCAGGGCGTTCATTGGGAATCGGGAGCGAGGACGCCTCGAACCACACGTCCTCGCTCGGATCGGTGTCGAAGCCGCCGTCCGCGTCGGAATACGCCATGTGGACGCCGAACTCCAATTCCTTGGCATCGACGGAAGAGACCAGAATCGCGTTCCCCAGCACGAGATCGCGCGCGTTCCTGCGCAGGATGGATTGCATGTCGGGCTTGGCGGGATTCCCGGCCGCGAGCAGGTCGCGGTTCACACCCTCCATGTCAAAAGGCGTCAAGGCCATCTCGCTCGCCCTTTCTCACTTGGAAAGGCCGGAACCGGCCGTATCGGTCATATTCAGCGGGTCCGAGGGGTCGCACGCCTGCGCGCGTTCCGCGAACGAGGTGACGGCACCGGGCAGCACATATCCCAGATCAAGGTCGATCGGGCTCACGCCGTCGTCTTCGCCGACGGACGCTGCGGGCATTGCGCCCATGGTCTCGCGCAGCACGTCCACGGCGTCGCCAGTAGCGGCGCGCGCGTCGATGATCCGGTGCATCGTGTCCTCAAGCGCGGCATGGATATCGGTGGAACCCTCCTCCACGATGCACTGGTATGAGGGGGCTCCCCAGTTCGTGCCGGTGCCGGAAATCGTGTAGTCCGCGATGCGTTCGCCCGGCTGGACGAGCGAGGCGAGGTCGAACGCGGCCGGCGAACCGGTCTTCGCGTCGAAATCATCCAGCCATTCGACCTCCTCGGCGATCTCCTCGCGCGAGTACCGGCCGTCGATATCGCTCGGCCAGTCCGCGTCCTCCAGATAGCCGTTGTCGCCAAGCGACACATCGCCGTCGAGCTTGAGGTCCCGGCCGTACATCTCCATATCGATCAGATAGCCGAGCCCCGTATCGAACATGGACCACACGGCATCCGATGCCCACCCATGGTTCACGGCGGTCCAGGCATACTTCGCCTCCTTCGATTCGGCCGAGGACGGCGCATCATAAGAGTGATAGGGGATCTCGTCCGAGTTCAGCGCGAGGTTCGCGTACTGCAACGGGGTGCGCGGGGCCGCGTCAAGATCGTCGCGGACCGTCTGCACCTTCTCGTACACGTCCGGGTCGTCGTCCTCGCGCGCCTCGAACGCGCGGCACATGAGGTTCAGGTCCGTCAGCGACTCGTATTCGCCGGGATTCGCCACGGTGGCGAGCAGTCCTTCCCCGCCCTCGTAGTCGTGGATCGCGTACTCCTCGTACCGGCCGCCCAATCCCACCTCGGTCTTCAGGGTGTCCTGCAAGCGTTCGGCGGGCATGGGCAGCGTGATCCACGCGCCCTGCAACACGCCCTCCACGTATTTGCCCAGGTTGGCGACGTACACGCTGATCTGGTAGTCCTTCAATCCGGCCATGATGATGCTCCTTCGCTCGGGTCTTTTATCGTGTGGCTGCGGCCGAGGCAGACGTATCGGCAATGCTCAACGGGTCGGCCGGGTTCGCGGGATCGTAGGTTTCGGACGTTTCGGCCTTCTCGCCTTCGTCTTTGCGGGCGAGCCGGCCGTCGTCCACCATCGCGTCGATGATCTCCCATCCCTCCTCGATGCTGCGGTCCCGCAATTCCCTGGCCGAGATCATGTCGCGCATCGCGTCCATGTTCTCGTTGTTGTCGGGCCAGTCATGGTCTTTCAGCCAGTGCCGAAGGTCCTCCTCCGTCCAGCGGATCTCCGCAATCGTTTCGTTGCCTTGCCCGGCGTTGCTTTGACCGGGATGAAGCAACGCCTCAGATCGGAGACCGAAATACGCTTTGTCTTCCTGGAGGCCGGACAGGAAGCCGGAGGGCGTGAACCCGTTGCGTGCCGCGAACTCGCGGGACCAGCATTCGTCGAACTCCTCGTCGGGGTCGAAGTCGAGGAGCCCGTCCGCCATGGCGCGCCTCAGCCCCTTCTCGTCCGCCTCGGCCGGCACCGTGACCGTGACCGTGGCGTGGTTGTGGGCCTCCAGCGTCATGTACAGTTCGCTGTGGCCGGCGTCGCGTTGGATGAAGCATTCCCCGTTGCCCCAGTCGAGCTCGTGCTGCTCGATCAGCTCCTTCGCCTTGTCGGTCAGGGCCCGTTCCTGGGACGTGTATTCATCGGGTTCCATCAGCATGATGCGTCCTTCCTTCCCTTGGATGATCGGTGCCGCGCCGTCCGGCGGGCATGGCTCCGATCATCAGCCCATACGGGCGGTCGCGCGGGGCATGGCGTCTACGGGGCAGATGATTCCGCCGAGATTTGATGCTCGGTCCCTTTACGTGTCCCGCTCCTTAGTACCAGTTGTGGGCGAGCCAGAACGTCTTGGCGGCGCTGGGGCTGCCGTACCGGCCGGCGATGTAGTTCAATCCCCATTTGATCTGGGTGGCGGCGTTGTCCTTCCAGTCGTCTCCTGCGGAGGCGAGTTTCGACGCGGGCAACGCCTGGGGTATGCCGTACGCGCCGCTGCTCGGGTTGGTGGCATTCCACTGCCATCCCGATTCCTTGTTCCACAGCCATACGAGCGCGTCATAGTCGCCGTCTCCCCAGTCCTTGTACGAGGCGATCATCTTCCGGGCGATGGCCCGGGCCTGTTCCGGCGTGGCGTGGGTGCCGTCGCCGTCGTAGTCCACCACCACGTCCGTGGAGCCCGAGTCGGAACTGGAGCACGTCCATGCCGCCTCCACCGGATCCGAAGAGGAGGACGAGTCGGACGATGACGACGAATCGGACGATTCGGAACCGGATGACGTGGAATCCGTGCCGGCGGAACCATTGGTGGACACACTGCCGTTGGGCAGGATGTAGACCGCGCCGACGTTGATCCTGTGCGTGCGGTGGTTGACGATGCCCAGGCCGCCGCGCCCGTTCATCTCGCTGATGGTCACGGTGCCGGCCGTCCGGTCGACCGCCTCGACGACGGCGACGTGGCCGTACAGGGTGTCCGCGTCGGCCACGCCGGGCGGGTAGCTGACGATGCTGCCGGCCACGGGATCGGTGCGGGTGGTCTTCCATCCGGCGGCGGTGGCGCTGGCGGCCCAGTCGCCGCCGTTGCCCCAGTAGGAGCCCACGTCCAATCCGATTTTATGGCCTCTCATGCACGCCCACCATGTGCATTGCCCGTCCGGATAGGCCTGGCACACGTTGTCGGGCCCGTCGGATCCGTTGAACCACGCCTTGGTCTGCGCGATGGTCATGCCGTCACGCACCTCGCCGGTCGTGACGCTTCCCGTGACGCCTCCCGACGATCCGTTGGAGCCGCCGTCCTTGCAGCCGCCGAGGACCGCGAGCACGGTCAACGGCGTGCATCCGCCGAGCAGGGACAGCAGGCACGCCGAGAGCATGGCCGCGAGGATCCGATGGCGGCTGGCCCGGCTCATTGCGTGTTCCTCAGCGACCAGAAGGGCTTCTGCCCGCCGACCACGACCTCCACGGTCCGGCAGGGATGCTGGACCGTGCCGTATCCGGTGGCGGAGATCACCGTGTACGCCCCGTCGCCGGCCTTCACCTGATCGGGGTCGAGCTCGTTGGCATCCTTGTCCAGCAATGACGCGTCGAGCGCGGCCGGGCAGTAGACGGTGACGTGCCAGTTGCCGTCGTCCATCGGCAAGAGCACGGTGTTGTACGCCTGGCTGACGGTCTGCTGCGGATCCGTCGTGGATGACGGTCCGCCGCCTTCCGGGATCGGGAAGCTGGTTTCCTTCGTCGTCCAGAACGGCTGGGACTGGATGGCATCCGTATCCGAGCCCTCCCATTTGCCGTCGGAGGTGCAGGTGTAGGCGTAGTTGACGTACTTGTCATCGTATTGGCCCGAGCATACGGATCCGGCGTGGAAGCGGCGCTGGGTCCACCACCAGCGCGGCGCGTCGGAGACCGGATGGCTCTCCCCGGCACCGTCGTCGCCGAGCAGCGCGAACACGTTCTTGCGCCATTCGTCGTCGCTGCCGTTTGGATCGAGCAGCGCGTCCACCGTTTCCAATGCGGTGTCGATCGGGCCGGAACCATTGTGCAGCGTGATGCCGTCCGCGTTTTCGGAGAGCGTGCGGGTGCCGTCCTTGTGGGTGTCAACGGGGAACGCGGTGGTGCGCTGAGACCAGTCGCCGGGAACCGGGATTCCCGCCGCCTCCAGGCCGGCGTACCGTCGCGGGCCCGAATCCGTTTTCCTTTTGCCCGTGGACTCCTGTTTCGCGTCCGTCGCGGAACCGTGGTCGTCGCCGGCCGTTGACGGCTGGTGGTTGGCGACGATGACGCCCAGCGAGCACACGAGGAGCGCGGCGACGAACAGGCACAGGACGCGCAGCGGTTTCGGCAGCGGACGCGGTTCCGGCCGGTTCACGATTCACCGCCTTCCCAACGGTTCGGCTCACCCGGCATGCCGCCTTGCGTGTTTTCTTCCATGGCCGGATGCTCCCGCTCGGGGTTCACGGTTCCCGGATCCGCGTTTTCGGGCGACCCGTCTTCCGCCGACCCGTCTTCCGTCCCCGTCCACCGCGCGTCTATGAGGTCGTCCGCCGTTTTCAGTTCGGCGCTGGTGTTTCCCGCGTCCTTCGCCTTCCTGCGCAGCAGGGTGGCCTTCTCGCGGGCCTCTTCCAGACGTTCCTCCAATGATTTGATGTTGACGCGCGCCGCCACGTACTCGTCCATCGCATCCTGTTTCGTCTTCTGGCTGTCGCGCACCGCCTTGAGGATGCTGCGTTTCATGTCGCGCATGGTGTTCTGGTTGTTCGCCACGACGATCTTCCTTTCGCTCGTTTTTCCGTCAAGGCGAGTCTGCCTTCCCGTCGCGCGTTCCACGGGGCATGGCGTCTACATTCCCCATGGCGGAAGGCGGGGCGTGTAGACGCCGTGCCCCGTGGCCGGCCGTTTTGCGGCCGAGAATCGGAAGCGTCGTTCCAATCAGGTGAAAGGAAAATCAATGGAATCGTTTCTCTCTATGCTCGCCGGCTGGTTCATGGGCCTGTGGACGTGGCTGGTCGAGCTCAACGGGATGCTCCAGGTGGTGCTCGTGCTGTTGTGCGTGGTCGCCTCGGGCGTGTGCGCGATCATCGGCAAACGCATGGGCAGCCCGATGATCGTGGAATCCGGCGGACAGACCTGGAGCCGCACGCTGGTGACGGCCATCGCGTGGATCGCCGGCGTCATCCTCATGCTGATCGCGGTGCTGGCCATCGCCGCCGTGTTCGCGCCGCTGCTCGGCTTCGCCGCCTGACCTTGGCGACGCCTTTCCATCCAGGGCCGGCCGGGAAGGGATTCCCGCGCCGGTCCTCGCATGTCGGACAAGAATCAAGGAATCCCAAAAAACGGAAGGAACGCGAACGAAGAATGAAGCTCGTCATCGCGGAAAAGAAATCGGTCGCCACGGCCATCGCGCAGGCGTTGTGCGCCGCGCCCGTCCAAAGGGACGGATGCTATGAGTGCGGCCAGCTGCTCGTGACATGGGCGCAGGGCCACCTGATCGACCTTGCCATGCCCGAGGACTACAAGGACAGGGATTGGAGGAAATGGAGTCTGGACACGCTGCCTGTGGACCCGTCCGGCCATTGGCGGTGGAAGATCAGCGAGGAGCGCGGTGCCGGCTCCCGCTACCGGCAGATCGTGCGGCTGATCCGCCGAACGGATGTGGATTGCCTCGTCAACGCCTGCGACCCCGACCGCGAGGGTGAGGCCATCTTCCGCCGCATCGCGGACATGGAAGGCTCTCACAAGCCGGAACTGCGCCTGTGGGTGGCGAGCCTGGAGGCGGAGGCCATCCAGGCCGCGTGGCGGGCGATGAAACCCGAATCCGAATACCAAGGGCTCGCATGGTCGGCGGAGATCAGGTCGAAGGCGGACTGGCTGATCGGCATGAACGCGAGCCGCGCGTACTCGCTGCTCTGCAACGCACGGTTCAGCGTGGGCCGCGTGCAGACGCCGACGCTCGCCATGATCGCGGAACGCGACCGGCAGATCAGGAACCACAAACCGGTGCCGTTCTGGACCGTGATCGCGGACATGGGCGGATGGCGGCTCTCCAGCGAACGGATCGACAGCAAGGATGCGGCGATGCTGCTGTGCGGCCAGGCCGAACACGGCCGCTTCCGCATCATGTCCGTGAACCGGAGGCGGGTGAACGACCGGCCGCCCCGCCTGTATGACCTGACCGGATTGCAGAAGGACATGAGCCGGTTGCACGGCATGACCGCCGCACGCACGCTCCAGGCGTTGCAGCACCTCTACGAACTCAAACTCGCCACCTATCCGCGCACCGACAGCCGGTACATCACGCACGACGACCTCGAAACGCTCACGGCGCTCCTCGAATCCGGCCGTCTCGCCCACGGGTTCGTCACCCGCGAGGGCATACCCGGACACCCGCGCCCGGAACTCACCGTCAACGACAAGAAGGTGGCCGGCCACACCGCGATCCTGCCGACCATGCAATTGGACGCCGGGAAGCTGGAAGGCCTGGACGATGACGAACGCAAGGTGATGACGCGCATCGTGCGCCGCATGTGGGAGGCCGTGGGCGACGACCATGTGCACATCGTCACCGAGGTGAAGGCACGGCTTTCCGACGACACCGATAGGGAGTTCTCCAGCCGTTCCGACGAGACCGTATCCGCAGGATGGAAGGCCGTCGAAACCGGCCGCGGGCCCGAACCGGAAGACGAGGAAACAGCAGACCCGGCGGGAGGAAGGAACGTGATCCCGTCGAACCTCATGGAAGGCGGCGTCATTCGCCCGGTCGGGAAGGTCACGGTCGAGGAAGGCGAGACCCGCCCGCCCAAACCGTTCACCGAGGCCACGCTGCTGGCCGCGATGGAGCACGCGAGCCGGTACGTGGAGGACAAAAGCCTCAAGGCGGCGCTCGATGACGACGAATCACATTCCGGCGGCATCGGCACGCCAGCCACCCGCGCGGACACCATCGAAAAGCTCGTGCGCTCCAAACTCGTGGAACGCAAGGGCCGTCAGCTCCACGCCACCACGGAAGGCGAACGCCTCACCGACGTGGTGGAGCCACGCCTGAAGGACGTGCTGCTCACCGCGCGGATGGAACAGGCGCTCTCCGACGTGGAACACGGCAAACGGGACCCGGCCGACGTGATGGACATGTTCCACCGGGAGGCATTGCGAATCCCCGCCGACGCGACCGCGAACCTCAAGGCCGATGCTGTCACACGAACCACGAACACCGACGCGCAGGATTGGGGCGACTGCCCGCGCTGCGGCCAGCCGGTCAGGAAAACCGGCCGGATGTGGCAATGCTCCACGAACAAAAGCGAGAAGACCAAGGACGGCAAGTGGATCGCCGTCGAGGGATGCGGCTGGAAGATGTACGCGAGGCTCGCGGGCAAGACCATCACCGACCAGACCGCACGCAGGCTCCTCGCGGGACAGACCGTCACGCTGAAGGGCTTCACATCCAAATCCGGGAAGAAGTTCGACGCGGCCATCCGCATCGACAAGTTACGCGGCACGGCGTTCGACTTCGACCGCTGACCAACCGGCCAACCATCCGTGCCCGACGCGCCATGCCGCGCCGGGCACGGCAACGACCAAGGAGACGATGAAACCATGCGACGATACAGCCACGCCTTCCGGGTCCTCATGGACCGGGAGCTGTTCAATCTGCTTGCCGAGGCCTCCGCCAAGACGGGCATACCCAAATCCCGTTTCGTGAGATACGCCATCCAGCCGTTCAGCTACACGGAACTCGCCCCCGGCACCACCGATTGGAACGACGTGTACCGCACCGACCCCGACCCCGAACATCCGCTGAAGCAGGGACGCCAGCTCAATGTCATGTTCACCGGCGACGAATACGAGATGCTGTGCCGGGCCGCGTTCAAGCTGGGCATCGCGCGCAGCGCATGGGTGCGGGAACGGGTGTACGCGCTCCTCTGCCGCTCCTATGCGGACGAGCTCTCCCCGCTCACGGACGCGAGCATCCGCGACAACGCGACGATGCTCCTCAAGGAGCTCAAGACGAAGGATGCGGGAAGATGACATTCCAAAAAAAGGAAGAGCCCCTTCCCATTCGTGGAAGAAGGCATCACCCCGAACGATCATCCACCCTCATGCGTTTTCCTATGCGCTCGTATGGATATATCCATGGACATCCACATGGACACGTCTATGGACACCCACATGGATATGTCCATGGACATCCACATGGAGATGCCCATCAAATCGAAGGTAAGCAAGCTAGACGGATTGTATATACAATCCGAGCCCGCAGCCTCCCGCGCCCTGCGGCGCTGGAGCAACAACCCGAGTGCCGAAGGCCTGATAATCAATGATCCATGAGAGGAGGAAACGATGGCGAGGAAAAGACGGTGCAGGCAAAACGGTCCACGCGAAAAGGCGGTGCTGATCCGCGTCGATGACGACGAGAAACGGATGCTCCAGGATGCCGCGCGGCGACGCGGCCAGACCGTCTCCCTCACCGTCATCGAGGCGGTGAAGCTGTTGGAGGGAAGCCTGTACGTCGAGGAGGAGGAACATGATTCGCCCACCGTCCAGGCGCTCAGGGATATCGAATACCAGCTGCGCCGCATCGGCCGCAACGTCAACCAGATCGCGCACAACGCGAACAGGGAGATGAACGCGACCATCGAGGACGAGGCATCGGCGTCCTACGCCGTCCGGCAATGCCGGGAGCTGATCGACCATCTCGATGCCGTCATCGGGCAGTCCGGGGGAGTGCCTGATGACGCGAACCGGTCAGAGGAGGGTCAGGCTTTGCGGACGGTCCGCTTGTAGTCCTTGGATTTCTTCGATGAACCGGGAGAACGTCATGGTTTCTCCCTGGATCAGGTCGTCATAGGATTCCTTGACTACCTTGGGCATGACCAGGTGGATGTGCAGTTCATCGAGTTGGGCGAGCTTGGGATGGGTCACGTCGCCGGGAGTCAGGGTGAACAGGTGTTTGTCCCTGATCCGGTTGGCTTCGTCGGCGACCTGGCGGAAACGATCCTTGATGGAGGTTTTCGAGGCGAGCATACGCAGCTGTTCCTCGGGGAACGCCGGATCCTCGTAGGCGGCTTGCGAGGGGAACAGGAAATCGGGTTTCTTTCCGTTTTCCGTCTTGGCCTGTGCCTCGTATTCGATGCCGCGCGCGTCGAGGATGTGGGCGATGTGGATTTCGAGGACCTTGCCTGCGCGGCTCATGCGCCGGTTGCGCACGGAGGTGTAGAACGAAGTGAACGAGTCAACGTCGATGACGCCATCCGATACGAATGGCGCGGCATCGTAGTCGTGTTGGATGACCGCCCGTTCATAGAGTTTGAACAGCAGGTAGCTGCGGTCGTAGTATTCGATCACCACGTCGTCAGGGTCATCGTGCGTGGGGTCCACGTCCGTCAAGGAGGATTGGGAGAAGGCCGCGAACTCCTCGTTGCTGGGGAACCTGTATCCCCATCTGCCGATCATCTCGGGGAGATACGTGTCATCCCGCACTTCGACGTTGATGCCGAGAGCTTCGAAGATCTGCGCGCCGAAGGCGTCCAGCTCACGTTCCGTGTTGTCGTGGAAGCGGAACGCGCCCTCCTGTTCGTCGTCGATGCCGAAGAGCCATTTGGCTTGGGCTTCGGCCGTGCTGTCATGCTGTGCGATGATGATCAGCAGGCGATTGTCCCTGAGCATACCGAAGCACATGAGGTCGCCGGGGCGGGCCATGCGGATTGGTTCGCAGTCCTTGTAGTAGAGACGCCATTCGGCGCTGCGGTTCGGGTTGTTGCGCCGTGCGTCGTACCATGTGGTTTCGAGGTCGGCGACCGCCGGTGCGTCGTCGTCGCTCAGGTACATGAGCGCGGTGGGTATGCCGTGCCCTTGTGAGGCTCTGCGGTCCTCGCCGGTGCCGAGCAGTCTTCTGAGCGCGTCGTTGCCGCCGAACTCGTGCTGGTTGCTGCTGTTGGCGTCGATATCGACGGCCGATAGTTTCTTGGCCGCGACCGGGCCGATGTAGTCGCCGATTCTTCCGTAATCGCTCATAATCCATGAGCATAGACCAATCGGACAGGGAACGCCTCGGGCGAATCAGTCGGACAGGTAGGGTTTCATCGCCTCGCCTATGGCTCGGATGACCGGCACTGCGACCGAGTTGCCGAACTGCCGGTATGCCTGCGTGTCTGATACCGGGATACTGAACGAATCCGGGTAGCCCATCAGTCGCGCGCATTCGCGCGGGGTTAGCCTTCGAGGGTTCTTTCCCTCGCCGCGTGAGACCAGTATCTCGCTGCCGTCCTTTCCGTACCGCGCGCTCAACGTGCGCGTGTGGTCGGTGGCGGCATCGACCATGCCATATCCGAAACCGTTGCCTGCGGCCTCGTGCTTCTTCTTGTAGTTCTGGAGGTACGTCCACAGCTTGTCGCTCAGAACATATTTGTCGGGAACCTGGGAGGCGGGCAGGAGGATGCTGCCGACGTTGCCGTGCGCGATGGGCTTCACGTCATCGAACGTGAACCCGTTCTCCTCGCGAAAGCCCACGATGTACGTGCGTTCCCTGTGCTGGGGGACGAAGCCCGCCGCGTCGATCAGCTTGTAGGTGACGTGGTATCCAAGGTCTTCGGTCAGCACGGAATATATCGTCTTGAACGTGCGCCCACGGTCGTGCGAGAGCAGGTTCTTCACGTTCTCCAGGAGGAACGCCTTCGGCTGCTTCGCCTTGATGATTCTCGCCACGTCGAAGAACAGTGTGCCTTGGGTCTTGTCCTCGAAGCCGGTGGGACGGCCCATGCTCTGTTTCTTGGAGACGCCGGCGATGGAGAACGGCTGGCACGGGAATCCCGCGAGCAGCAGGTCGATGTCGGGAACGTCATGCTCGTCGACCTTGGTGATGTCGCCGGCCACGGGATTCTCGTCGTGCCAGTTCGCCTCATAGGTCTGCACGCTGTACTTGTTCCACTCGGACGAATACACCACGTGCGCGGCATCGCCCAGCGCCTGCACCATTCCCATGCGGATGCCGCCGATGCCGGCGAACAAATCCGCTATCCTGATCTCACTCATACGGTTCCTCCGATTCCCGAGAAACCCAGGATAGCACATGAGAAGGGCGCGGCCCGACACCCCGCGAAATCATCGCGTAAATAATCCCGTGGCGTTCGGGAGCAAACTTCCCCCGGACGCCACGACCGTCACCTCAGTAAGCCGGAACCTCCATCGAGGCCGTCGAGGGGAACACCGGGCACGATGCCCATCCCGTTCACGGCATCATTCGTCTTTTCCACGACCCCAGACGATTGGGCCAAAGTCAGCCCGCCGGGCACATGGCCGACGGCGTTCTGTGAGAGCCAATCGGAGAGCCGGGAGTAGTCGCCCGTCTCGTAGTATCGCAGGAGCATAGAGACGAACTGCGCCTTGTCTTCGGGAGGGATCGAGAAGATGCCGATGCCGTCGTGTATGAGCTGGTGGTTGGCAACCATCAGCGCGGTGCGCTTGTTGCCGTCCGAAAACCATTGTCCCCGCGTGACCGCGCCGAACAGCAGCATCGCAGTGTCCTCCCCTTCTGACTCCTCCAGGATGCCGCGAACCCTTTCCTGTGAGGACTCGACGGCGGGGATCTCCGGCACCCATCCCGTGCCGCCGATCCTCACGCCGTATTCACGCAAGCGGCCGGCGTCGCGCACGAGGCCTTCGCCGATGATGCGGTTGTATTCGCGGATGTACTGCCAATCGACTGGATAGTCGATGTTCTCGAGCAGGAACCTCCACGCGCGCTTGATGTTGTTCACCGTGACTATATCGTCCACGCTCATACCCTCGGGCGCGCGCCCGTCGAAGATCTCCTGCGTGTCGGGGAAGGTGACGCCATCAACCTCGATCTTGGCGGTGCGCCAGATCGAATCGACCAGCAGCCGCTTCGCCAGTTCCACGGCCGTGCGCCTATCCGTCGTCGTATCGTTCTTCACCGGTTCCATCAAAGCTCCTTATCCGTTTCCGATAATTCTATCGAAGTGGCCGTGCCGGCAAAGGGCGCATATCTCTCATAGACGCCATGCGCCGCCGTGCCGGGCGTGCGGGCGGAGAATCATCGTATGATACCGAATATCGTCAGGGGTTCGGACCCGGCCGGCCTGGTGCGCTACCTGTTCGGCAAGGGACGGCGCAATGAACACACCGACCAGCATCTCGTGTGCGCGAGCGGCGACATGTTTCCCTCGTTTGACATGGATGGCAGGCCGGCGGCGTCGTATGCGGAGATAGGCCGCAGGTTCGACCGACGCTACCGCGTCAGGGAACGCAAGGACGATCCGTTCCCGCCCGACATGCGAGGCAAGGACAATCCCGAACGAGAGCATGGCAGGAAGCGCGTGTGGCACTGCTCGCTCGCCATCAAGGCCGGCCAGGGCATACTGACCGATCAGGAATGGGAGGCCGTCATCCGCGATTATCTGACGCGCATGAACATCATCGACGGCGACGACGATCAGGGCGTCACGTGGCTCGCGGTCCGCCACGGACTGTCCGCCAACGGCAACGACCACGTGCACATCATGGTGCAGCTCGCCGCCGACGACGGATGGATCAACCCGTACCACGACCGGATCAACGCGCAGAGATCATGCAGGCGGATGGAGAAGACGCGCCCCGAACTGGTCGGGCTCGCACGCTCCGATACCGGCACGCGCGTCAGCTGGCAGTACGGGCAATGGCGTCAATGGGCCGAATGGAAGGCGCGGAACGGGTACGGCGACGACGAGGGATGGGAGGCGTTGGACGGCAAAGCGAGGAGCCGGCTCGTCACGGCGGTCGCCGCCTCCACGATGCCGCGCCAGTATGTCGGCCGGATCGTGGAGGCGTGCGCCAAGGCGTCGCGCAGCGAGGACGAGTTCATACGCCGCGTGCGCAGGGAAGGCTTCTCCATCGACCCCAGGCTGCGCAAGGGAACCGCCAAAGACTCGTTCACCGACCCCGGCCAGGTGGTCGGCTACAGGATCACGTGGCATAGCACGGACGGGTGGACGGAACGGTTCAACGCCTTCGAGCTCGGCGACGACATGCGATTGAAACGACTGCGCGACGACTGGGCGGACGATGCCAGAAGCCGCAGCCTCGCCGTCCAGGAATGGCGCGCCGCGATGGAGAACCGCCCGCCCTTCCTCGATGACGGACGAGAAAGACACCCCGAGAATCTGTCCACGCATGACATGGAACGCCTCGTATCCGAAGCGTTCTGCATCGCCGCCAGTCTCAACAACGCGGCGGACGGCGACGAATACCGGGCAGCGATGCGCGAGGGCCTGCACACGTTCGACATGCTGCGCGAACGCTACGGAATCGCGCCGGAATACGGTCTATGGAGCATGGTCGCCTCTGACGGGGAGAACCGGCCCCGCCGTTAGGACGCTTCCCGGAAAAAGCTCAGATGGTACGGCCCGAGGAGGGAAAACCGAGCGAATCGGGCAAAGCCGATGCTGGATCGGGAGAGTTCGCCGGCTCGTCTCCCGGCATGATCGGCTCGATGGACTCGTTCGCCTTCGTCCAGCACGCGTTCAGGCGATCGGCCATCCGCGCGTCCAGGCCCTCGCAGGATTCGGATATGCCGGCGAGGACCTTCCCCGCCATACGCCGGGCCATATCCGCCACCCTCGAACCATCGAGACCGTGACGTGTCGCCAGATCCTCCCAATCCTGGGGCGTGGTGTGCTCCGCGAAGGCGTGATCCTCGTTCAACGGCATGGTGAGTTCCCAGTTGAACTCGGGCCAATACCTGGTGGCGACCGCATCATACTGGGGAGACAGGCGTATCCCCGATGCGGGGTCGAGGATCAGGGAATAGTTCTTCGCATGTGCGTCGCTGTTGGCGGACGACGTGTTGAAGGCCAGCCTTTCGAGCCACCGGTAGGACAGGGAACCCGACGCGTCGATGCGTTGCAGGAGATCCAGGCAGTCGTCGGCCGACGGATCGTATTTGTCGCGGGTCGGCAATCCCAACGCTTGCAGGAAGTCCTCTTGCCGCAGTCGGACGATTCGGCCTTCCTCCAGGCGACGGTCGAACCGTTCCACGATATAGGCCGTCTTGTGCTGCGCCGTGATCTCGCCGCGTGCCGGTGTGTCGATGCCGCACAGTTCCGACAATCGCATCGTCGCCAGTTCCACCTTGGTCGCCTCGGGAAGATCATGGGGCTTCGGTTTGACGATGTGGGTGGAGGGCAGCATCATATCCGGCCAATACCACTTGCCGTCCACGCGGGACAGTGTGAACTTGCCCTGCGCCCCTCCCAAGGAGAACCGGCAGTGGCTGTCCTCGTCCCACCAGTAGTTCCTGGTCCGCTCGATGCGGTCGATTTCGTTGGCTATCTGGGAATCGGAGATCAGACGAAGCGTCGGCGATGGGATTGGAGGTTCCGGGGAGAGGGAGAACACCAGTCCGCCGGTGGCGTCAACCCGGTCCAGCAGATCGAAGACGCCGGCCGAGGAGGCATTCAGGTGCTCACGCATGGCCTGGCGGACGTTCGGATTGTCGGGCAATAGATTGTCCAGGAAGTTACGCGGTGCCTGGTCTCTCCATCCGCCGGTTCGGGGCAGGCTCAGACTGATCGGCAGACCCTCGTTCGCGTCGTACGCGAACGATATGCGCTCCTCGTCGTCTTCCGAGAACACGCCCACATGATGCCCGTTCTCCCAGGCGTGCAGTTCCCTCACAGCAGTCTCCCCGCGTAGGCGGACGGCAGCGTTTCGGTGCGGATGTGCAGCAGGTCGAACATCCTGTACACGTAGCGGATGGAGGTCAGACCGGTCTCCACGAGCTCTTCGGCGCTTGAGAGGGGAACCCCGGCTCTCCTGGCGAGTTCGGCGGCGTCGAGACCCATGACGGACATGCGTTCGCGCACGCAACGGCGGACCGACGAGGTGTCGGGGAAGAACCGCGCCGGGTTCTCCTCCTTCTCGTCGGGAAGACCCTTGTAGGCGGTCAGGGCATCATATTTCGACAGATCCAACGTCACGTGTGCCATGCTCGTCCTTTCCGGTTCCGAAAGCCGTTGACACCATGATACGGCCATCCGATGCCGGCGCACCCCACGAACCTCATGGCAAGGGGTGCGCCGGCATCGGCGTCAGCGTGCGTTGCCGTTGGTCTCGGGTTGCAGGATCTGCGGCGTCGAGACGTTGGCCTGGTCGGGTATCGGCTGGTCCGTGGGGTTCATGGAGGATTCCATGGCGGGACTGTATTCGCCGAACGGGTCGGGCCCGTTCCATTCCTCGGGTTCGTTCAGGTCGAGTGGCATTTCCTCGTATCCGTCGGGCTCCCCGGTCGTCAGGTCGCCGCCTCCCGTGGTCTCGGGCTCGGGTTCGGATGCCGGTTTGCGTTCATCGGCGGCGGGTTTCGTATGAGCCTTCACGGGCGCGGTGGTTCCGATGATGGGTGCGGCGTCAGCGTTCTCGGTGCGTTCGACCTCGCTTATGGTGCTGGGCTCGTCTCCTGTGGCCTTGTTGTCCGCGTGCGAGGATTCCGGCAGGCCCTGGTCCTTGAGGAAGCTGATCCGGGAGGCGGCGTCGTCCACGCCGTTGACCGGCGCGCACATCACGGCGTCAACGATCCTGTCGTGGTCGTAGCCCGTCCATTGGCCGGTGAGCCGCGAGTCCACGAAGAACGTGGCGTCGTCGCCGTGCGCGGCCTGGAACGCCTGCGCGTCCTCCACCCGTTGCAGGTCCACGGGCACGCCGGCCGTGTTGAAGGCGTTCAGGGTGGCCTGCAACGCGGGCGACTGGTCGGTGTAGGTGATGTTCACGTGGTTGGTCAATTGGTCGGCTGCGGCGTCGATGTGCGTTTCCGGGTGGCGTTTCGACCATTCGTCCTTCAGCCGGGCCTTCGCCTCGATGATCTGCCTGCGGAAGCCGGGGTCGTTGCCCTCCAGTTGGTCGGCGACCATCCATCCTTGCAAGAGGGACGAGTCGCGCATCTTCCTCCAGCCGTCGCCGTCGGCAAGCACGGTCGCGTTCAGGGTGGACTCGAACCCCTTGTTGAGGCGTTCCCTGTTGTCCATCTCCCATTGTTCGAGGCGGATGGCCTGCTGCTGCCGTCTGGTCTGCTCGTAGCGTTCGTTCTGGACGGCGCGTTCGGCGCGTTCCCTGCGTCGCGCGCGGTCGCCGCTCAGCTCGTTGTGCAGGGTGCGCAGCTGCTGGGCGACGCTGTTCCAGCTCTGGACCATGATCTGGTCGAAGCCGTCCTCGGGATCAGATTGAGCCATTGTTTCTCCTCCTTGTTGGCGTGATGGTGGTTTCCTTGTTTTCCTTGCCGCCTGCGGCGGGGACCGACAACGTTTCCAGGATCGGTTCGCGCCATGCCCGGTTCGGGCGTTCGCAGGGCAGCGGTTCGCCCTTCCTGGTGAGATTCTGCTTGCAGTCGAGGCTGGCGACGATGCCACGGTCCTTGTCGAACACGCGGTCGAGCATCGACGCCGCCTGTATGTAGAAGATCATCATCTGGCCGGGTGCCTTGCGCGAGTTCTCATAGGCGCGCCACATGGCGTCGAGCGGGAACACGAGCGCCGGATAGCGCCACCAGTCGCTCACCCATTGCATGTTCACGCTCGCGCTCTGGTGGTAGCAGAACACGTTGGCCACGAACCTTTCCACGAACGCGGCGAGGTTCGGATAGTAGGTCTCGCTGCGCCGCATTCGCGCTCCGAACTGGCCTGACACGTCCCTGGCCCGCGCGGGATCGAGGTCGCCGGATTCGTCCCGGCCGAGATCCGTCTTCCCCTCCTGCGCGGGCGGCATACGGGTGTCGGATTCCTCCGCACCGGCCTTTGGAGGGGTGTCGTCACGGTCCGTTGCATCTTCCGGCGGTTTCTCGTAGCCGTTGCCGGTTTCCCCGGCATCGGCCGGAATCCCCGATCGGATGGGTTCCGCCGCGCGCCGGCCGGCCGGCATCACGGGTGCGGTCGGCGTCGGCTCGCCTTGGCCCGGCATGGTTTCCTCCTCGATCTCCTTGTCCTCGGGGATGTGCGGCGCTTCGGGGTTAGGCAGTCCCTTGCCGTAAGGCACGCCCTTCTCCTCCAGGATGGCGCGGGTGAACAGTTCCAGCCATCCGCAGTCCGATGACAGCAGGGTCCTGGCGGCACCGACCGCGCGCTCCCATTCCTCCCCATCAGGGCCGGACGTGGTGTTCGACGTGTGTTCGCTCATTATGCGGCCTTTCTCTGCTCGTCTCGGGCTTTCGCCTTGGCCTGCGCCAGGGCGTCGGCCCATTGCCTGTTGCCCGTCCATGGCAGGGTCTTGACGATCTGCGCCCGGGATTGGGATGCGAGCAGCAGCGCGCGTCCGACGGGCCATTCGGTCAGGTCGGAAACGTCGAGGATGTTCTCCTTCTGGATCGAGTTGTTCACGCTGCGCCGTCCGGTGCCGTCGATGTTGACGCTGCCGCGCACGATCTCCCTCTGGCCCACCAGCTGGCTGATCTCGCCGAGGAACTTCGCGTCCTTGATGCCGCCCAGGTACACGGTGATGTTCGCGTTGTTGAACAGCGAGCCGAAGTTCGTCTCGCCGAACGCGGCCCTGCCCTGGTCGGGGTTCTGCCAGATCGTCATGATCGGGATGCCCGCCGAACCGAAATACGAGTACACGTCCGCCAGTTCGGGCCAGCGGCAGATGTTCGCGGCCTCGTCCAGCACGCAGCACAACGGGACCGGCAGACGGCGGTTGTTGCCGGTGAACTCGGATTGGGCGCGTTGGAACGCGGTGAACGCCACCACCGCCGTCAGGCTCGCGGTCAACGCGGTCGAGGGCCGGCCCTGCGCCGAAAGCAGGTACAGGGTGTCCTCGCTCGTGGCGAACTCGTAGGGATCGAACAGGCCGCGCCGCTCGTCGATGTTCCCATTCGCATCCCGGTGCGGGTCGATCCAGTCGATGATCTCGGGGTCCGCGAGGAACGCGACCATGGTCTGAAGGCTGCCGAACACGCCGCTTCGGGTTTCCGGCGTCAGCGCGATCACGCTGGACACACGCGAGGCGATGCCCGCGTAGCGCGGGTATTCGCTCAGGATGTCGGCCGGCGACGTGTCGCGCTCGTTGGAGCACCACCTGAACACGTCGGACACGGAACGGCCTCCCAGATGCGCGGCGAACAGGTAGTCGGCGAGCTGCTGGGCGGCGGTGCCGGGGAAGAAGTCGTCGCCGCCGGTCTGCGGCTGGCCCGACGCGTAACGCCAGCAGTCGGCGATGCGTTTCGCGTCGGCGATGGACTGCACCGACGCGATCAGGTCCCACACCCACGGCGCGCTCTTCCGGTTCGGGTCCGCGATGCGTTCGGGGTCGAACGTCCATATCCGGCCGTTCGGATGGTCGAGCCTGCGGATCGGGGCGGTCACGTCGAGGATATCGCCCTTGTTCGAGGTCGCCAGGCACGGGCCCGGAGCCGAGAGCACGGCCGGGATCGCGTAGCACAGGGACTTGCCGGAACGCGGGCCCGCCAAAACGATAGCCATGTCCTCCCAACTGGTGTACATCGACGTGTTGTCCACGATGTTGAGCCCCAGCGGATAGCCCGGCGACATGCCCTTTCGCCAGTGGTCCGCTTCTATGAGCCTTGACGCCATGGCCTCGGCGCGCTGGCGCGTCACCTTCTCCACGGCCTCGCCATGGCCCATCGCCGGCGCGTACACGTCCACGCGGGTGCGTGCCTTGGCACCGGTGGCCCACGGCACGGCCTTGCTGGCGATCAGCCACGCGCCCACGCCGCACACCACGGCCAGCACGACGAGCACGGCCACGGCCAGCGCCCACTGGCCCGCGGTCAGCGACCATTGGCCGGAGACCAGGTACAGGAGCGCGAAGATCTGGAAGGGATGCCCCGCATGGGAGCACACGAGGGCGAACACCGTGAGGATCAGGAACACCGCGACGATGATCGCCAGTTCGATCTTGCGGCTGGGACGGACCGTGCCGCCCAGATCCTTCACTCGGTTCGATTGCAGTTTCGGATCGACGTCGGCCAAGATTCATTTCTCCTTTCAAGCATCGACGGCGGAACCGATGGAAGCGGTCCCGCCGTCGATGCGCCAGGGCTTGCGTCATGGCTAGCGGACGTTGCCCGTCGTGAAATCGGATGGGGCGGAAAGGAAATCCGGTGCCGCAGGGTCCGCCGGAGCGGGAGCCGCGCCCGGCGTCGGATAGCCCGACAGCGGGTCGAAGGGCTCGCCGTTGAAAGTGCGGGGAACGCCGTCGCCAACGTATTCGCCGCGCGAGGCGTCAACCTGGTCCGTCCATGGATCCGTTCGCCCGGCATCGGCCACGGCACCGGCCTGTTCCTTGTCCTGGCGTTTGCGTTCGCGGGCGAGCTGGATGCGCCGGGACACGATGGAATCGATCTGCATGGAATCGCCGATCACGACCGGACGTGCGTATGCCTTGCCGTCCTTCTGGCTGATGAAGGCGTCGGGATCGCCCATGCGGCCGGTCGCCACCACGGCGTCGCCCTGGCGGAAATCCATGCCGTGCAGGAGCTCGGCAGCCTGGCCCCAGAATTTCACGGTGGTTCTCACCGGGCCGAGCGGATTGTCCGTATAGCTGCCGTCCTTCTGACGGACTCGCGGGCGGTCCTCATACACGGTGGCGCGCAGGTACGCCGAGCTCGTGGTGCCGTCCGCGTCGGCTTTCGCCGGCCAGTAATCGGGGTTCGCGGCGAGGAGACCGCGAACCACTTGCATTGACTGTGGCATGATGATGGTCCTTTCATTCGGGGAATACCAGCGCCTTCAATGGCGGCGGCGACTCCCATCATCCGGCCGGACCGGTGGCCTCGCGGGGCACGGCGTCTACGTCAGCGCCCCAAATGCCCGCCGTTCTCCCACACGTTCGCCGCCTCCATGGCGGGATCGGTTTCCGGCAGACGGTCGAGCACGCTTGACGCGAACCGATCCGAGGCGTCGTAGCCGATGGCCTGTTCGGCGAGTTCCCGCGCCTTCTCACCGTCGCCCATGGCGAGGCTGAGCATGGCCTTCAGGCCGATGATCCGGTAGCAGGCGTCCGTCGGCGCGTTCGCCTCCAACGGGCCGAGGATCCCCATCGCCATGCCGATGCGCGCCGGATCGGGCGTGGTGCCGTTGTCGATCAGCCGGGAAAACAGCAGGTCGGTGTTCACCATGCCGTCCGGCGTATTGATGCGTTCGCGCAATGCCGGAAGGGACAGGGGAGCGTTCTCGGCCAGTATGTCGCTGGCGATCATCATGCACGTTGATTCGGGCGCGAACTGCATCATCACGCCCAATACGGCGAGCCGGTTCGCGTCGGACGACCATTCGCCCGTGGAGCGTTGTTCGGCCATGAGCTTCGACCAGTCGTAGGCTGCCGCGTTGCGCCAGGTGGTGCGCACATGTTCCGAGAATCCGTCGTAGGTCATGCCCGAGTCCAGATATTCGTGCGTGGCTGCGGTGATCAGCTCGTCCAACGGCGGTTCGTCCGTATCGGCGGCTGTGGCCTCGCTCTCCACGATGAACGGGATGCGGGGCCCTTCGGAGACCAGGCCGTCCGTTTCCTCCGGCCGCTCCCCGTTGATGCGGTCCGCTTCCATGCGGTCCACTTCGCCGGCGAACCATTCGGAGCCCGCGAAACAGGTGCCGTCCATCGAGGAGAGCACCGGCTGGAGAATGGATGCCAGCTCGTCGTACACGGCATCGGGATTCCCTAGGTCTTCGACGGTTTCCGTCATCTCGTTGTATTCGATGATGCGGTTCGCCAGCCGCACGGCACCGTCATCGGGTCGAACGTCGTCATACGATTCGCCCCAATGCTCGATCCATCCGATCATCGTCTCCCGTGTGATCCGCTCTTCGGCACCGGTGTTCTCCAAAGGCATGTTCGGCTCCTTGACAATCCTCGGCGGCAACCCGCTGTCCCCGCCATGACCCCGATCATCAGTCCAAGGCCATGGCGGGGTGGGGCATGGCGTCTACAGGGTCCTTACAGGTTTCGTCCCGTGCGGCCGGTCAGGTCGTCCACGAGGCCGAGGAGTTCCGGTTCGGGCCAGATGGAGTTGGCGAAAAGGCAGTCGTCCGTCAGGGACCGGTCCTTGAATATGGTTCGCGCGTCCTCCCGGATCGAGGCCAGCGAGCCGCCGGCGATCATGCCGGTGAGGTCCTGTGTGCAGTACAGGTCGTATGGCGTGAACCCTTTGCCGTTCCAATCGATGTGATGGGTGATCGAATACTCGCATTCGTTCCAGTGCTCCACCCATGGAAGGGCGTGGTCGCCTTCACGGGTGACGACCGAGTAGCGGAACCAGCCCTCGGGAACCTGTATGGCATCGCCGTCATACGGGTCCGTCAGGGAATCGAGGTAGCCGGCGACGATGGATTCGCCGGCATGGAATTCCGCGTACCATGCGAGGTCGGGATTGCGCAGCGCGGCGTGCAGCGAGTCGAGCAGTGCGGCGTCGTTCACCGTGGTCCTTTCACCGGTTTTCCGTTTCCGGCAGGAAGCCGGTGTCGTCGTATATTCTGAACGTTTCGACGGCGTGCGCGACCCGCGCCCTCGATTCGCCATAGGTGGCGGAATCGACCGTCTCACGCCATACGGGTTCACGGGTTTCCGCATTGCCGTACGGCTTGGGCTCGGTGGGGGTTATCGACATTTCGAAGTCCCATGAGGATGCGCCGTGCTCGGCGGGGCGGAAGTCGAGCGTGCTGCGGTTGCCCGTCAGCCGCAGCAGCCGGGATCGCTCGCCGAGCCGGTCGGAGAGTGATGCGGAGCGTGCCACGGTGCGGATCATGCGTTTCATGCCGGTGGCGAGGCGGTCTGTCATCGCAGGGTTCCCTTCTAGGCGTGCCATTTGAGGTTCGTATCGTTGAACCCGCTTTTTTCGAGCGGGCACATCTCCACGTTGATGGGGATTCCGGGCAGTCCTCCCAGTTTGATCAGGAAACGGCCCAGACCCTTGTGCGAGGCATCGGAACCGAAGTTGACCGGGGTGGCCCAATCCTCCAGCATGTCCTCCTCGCGCCGGGATACGGGCAGTCCGCATTCGCCGCGCAGGTATCGGTCCACCTCGATGCGGCTCAAAGCGCCCAGCACCTTGATCTCGCTGCGTTCCACGAAGCCGCGCGCCTTGGTGTTCTGCGCCGGGGTCTCCATGCACATCAGGTCCTTGAACGTGTGCGTGATCATGATCTGGCCTACGCCCCACTGCCTGTTCAGACGGGTGAGCAGGTCGAGCTTTTCGACCATGAGGGGGCTGGCGCGCAAAGCGCGGTGCATCTCGTCCATGATGATCACGTGGTTGCGCCGGGGCTGCAATCCCTCCTCGGCGAGCACGTCGGCGGCGTTCTTCGCGGCGAACGCGCTCGTCCACGTGGTCGCCAGCACGGCGGCGACCACATCGTCGCCCGACTGGGCCAGGGCGCTGATGTCGAAGTCCACGGGCCTGGACAGGTCGATGCGCGCGGTGGTCTGGTCGCCGAACAGACGGCCGAACTTCGTCATGCGGTTCGAGAACCCGTGCAGGTCGGCCAGAAGGCCGCGAACCTGCGCCCTGTAGAGCTCGTCGTTTTCCGGGTCGTCCCAGACCGCCGCCATACGCACCTCGTCGGGCCCTTCCCTCAGCAGGTCTCGCAGGTCCGCGATGACGGGAGGCTGCGGATCGCCGCCATGCCGGTCGTGGAGCACGCGCACGGCCACGGAAAGGATATCGGATTCGCGTGCGGTCACGCCCCTGGCACCGCCCACGTCGTCGGCCTCGCGGCCGGTGCGCATGATCGTCAAAAGCACCTCCATGAGCGCGGCGCGCGTGTCGTTGTAGTAGTCCGTGAGGTCCTTGCGCGCCTCGCCCTCCAAGCGTTGCAGCGCATAATGGAGGTCGCCGGGGTCCAGGGGGTTGACCACGCCGATGCCCGCTCCCAGCCGGATGACCTGGCCGCCGAGCATGTTGACCAGTGAGGCGTAGTCGGGCTTCAGATCGCCGGGGATGATCGCGTTCATGCCCAGGGCGCTCAGTCCCAGCACCTCGCGGCGCACGAACGTGCTCTTGCCGATGGCCGGCAGGCCGAGAAGGAACATGCTCGGCTGTTTGATGATGCCGGCCTTGAACCAGCTGATCGGGTCGCAGCACACGCCGGCACCCGTCATCAGGCTCCGCCCGACCGGCACCCCCTCGGCCGGCAGGGCCATGTCGGTGCCGAACGGCCAGAACCCGCCGCACACCTGGTTCGACGTGCCGAAGAACTCGTCGATCGTGGGCATCAGGGCCGCATAGCCGCCTCCACGCGATCTTCTTCCACGCCACGGCACCGGGGGCACGGGCTCGTCCGGTTTGGCCTTCAACGGTGTGAGCAGCATTGATTCCATGCGAGCCACGGGGTCCGTGGCCGTGGCGCTCGGCATGGTTCCCTTCCGTTTCGACGGCTTCCATGGCATCGGCATCATGTGTCCTCCGTTCAGGACAGGAGCCGGCCGAGGGGGCCGGCTGGAGTGTATGATCTGACGTTCAATCCAAGGGGCAGGCTTGCGGCGAATCCCGTGTCCTGTGCCCCGTAGCAGGGGCGCAGGTCGATCTTCGCGCCGCCTGCGGCCTGTTCCACGGCGCGTGACGCGGCTTCGAGCCGTTGGCTTTCCTGTTCGCCCCTGGACACGGTGACGGTGACGAGCATCCCGAAGAACACCATGACCGCACCCTGGTTCGTTGCGACGGCCTGGCGGTTGGCCTTGCCGATCTGGCTCATGGACCTCACCGTGGCCCGTTTCTCCTGGCTGACCTGGTTCGCGGCCTTCTGCCTGTTCTGCTCGGCCATGAACATCGTCTTGTCGGGCGGCAGCATCCGGTAGAGCACGGTCACTCGCTTGCGGTCGCAGTCCGCCAACGGGGAAAGCAGCCGGGTGAGCGTGTCGGCGGTCACGTTGCTTTTCGGCGGATCCACCATCTCCCATGTGCGGCTCAAACCGGAATCATGCGCGTAATGGCTCCAGCCGGCCTCGTGCATGAGCGGTCCGCAATCCTCCCAGGCGATGTACGGCGGCTCGTCGGATTCCTCGATCGTCTCCTGAGCGGCCGGATCGTAGGCGACGCGGACCATGCGCGTGATCTCCTCCATGCCCAGGGCCCTCGCGGCACCGCCTCCCGCCTGCGCTATCTGCTCGCGGATCGAGGGCAGCAGCAGGCTTATGCGACGCGCGGCCTCCCCGGCCTCCAGGTATTTGCCGTTACGGTCGGTGTAGCGGAAAGTCAAGGTGAGCGTCACATCGTTGGAAGCGCCGCCGGCCGCGTACTGGTCCATGATCTGCGCCATGGCGCGCGCGGCCAGCTCGGGAGCGTCCCTGACGATGCGTCTGCTCAACGTGCGGCGGAACCTCACGCCGGAATCGGGTGCCGTGTCCACGGTCACGGCCAATTGGGTGACACCGGCCTCGGAGGCGAGCGATTCCATGAGCCCGGCCCACGAGGCCACGTACGAATCCTCCACGTCGTCGTCGGCGAGGCTCGCGCCCTGCGGCTGGCATGACAGGAGCAGCGAGTATTCGCCGGTGTGCGAATGCCGCACCAGGCAGAACTCGCCGCCCAGCCCGTCCAGGGCGGAGGTCAGGCCCACCCGTGAGAGGATGCCCGGAAGCATGGCCTCGCCGCCGTCGATCGGCGCGAGCAGGCCGGAACGATACAGGTTAGCGCCGGAACGCTGCGCGGCCATCCACGTGCGTTTCTCCACGGTGCGATCCACCATGTTGCGGTGCTCGCGGTCGCGGATCGCCAACACGAGGATGACGCCCATGCCGACCACGAGGATCGCGATGGCCGCGACCACGCTCGCCATGCTGACCAGCAGCGTGCAGGTCAGCACTCCCATGCCCGCTATCGTCAGCGGGATGCCGATGTTGCGGATGCCGCCCGGCATCGGCCGCATCCAATCGCCGTATGTCGTGTTCGACGCCATGGCTGTCCGAATCTCCTTAACAAAACGTATGCGTCAGAATGTCTTGCCCTTGCGAGTGGTCGAGCGGTCGGCACCGTCCGGGGCGCCCTCGCGGGCGAACCCGCCGGCGTCGCCGTTCGCCCCCTGCGGCCTGTTGCCGCCTGACGGGTCGGGTGATGCGCCATCGGGTGCCGGTGGAACCGGGCTCCCCACACCATTGCCGTTCGCTCCCTGCGGCTTGCCGTCGCTAGCCTTGCGGTTCGCTCCCTGCGGCTTGTCGCCGGTGTTCTGCGGTTCGTCGCCCGTGGGATTGCCGTCCAGCGGCTTGGCTTGCTTGCCGCCGCCGTTCGCTCCCTGCGGCTTTCCGCCGTTTCGGCCGAGCCCGGAAAGCAGTCCGGCCAGGCCGCGACCGGCACCGGGTTTGGCACCGTCCGGTGACGCTTCGCCGCGTCCGTCGCCGCCGCCTTTCCTGCCGCCCTTGCCTCCTGCGGCCTTGCGCACGCCGGCACCGGCCAAAGCGACTCCCATGCCGAGTATGGAGGGCAGGATTCCGCCGCCGCCACCGCCGACCGAGGATTGCACTGCGGGCACGATCACGCGGATCATGGCGGGAAGGAGGATGATGACGCTCAGGGTGAGCATCAACGTTATGGCCTGGCTGTCGTCGCCGGGGCCGGCCGTGGCCATGATCGCCGAGCCGGTCGCCATGACCAGTGCGGCGACGGGCTTGTAGGCCAGGAACGCGGCCAGCCAGCCGATTGTCTTGGCGAAAGCCTGCTTGCCCGATTCCATCCAGCTCATCGCGGCCCACATGGGTGCCACGCCCACGAGGATCGGCAGCATCCCGGCGCGGAAGTAGGCGAATATCTTGCTGATCAGCCCGCAGATCCACATCACGACGGTGAGCACGATGGCGACGGGCGCGCCCAAGTTGAAGAACGAGCTCGCGGCCAGGCTTTTCGATTCCCATGCGTCGCTCATCATGCCGGACGCGGATCTGAGCACGGCGGCGGTCCACGTGTCGAACGTGGCCTGGAACGTGTTGACCAGTCCGGCAAGGCACACGGCGCTCAGGATCGCCCACATGAAGGCCTTGCCCAATGGGATAAGGTCGCGGCCCTCCTGTTGGGTGACGAGCTTCCAGCCGGCGGCGATCACGCCGCACACGGCCGCGATGATCAGGAACGGGTCAACCTGCATGCGGATGTAGTCCGACAGGAAGAACGTGGTGCCGCCGCCCGGCGTCCAGGACGGCAGGCCCGGATTGCCGCCGGACGAGCGGGAGAAGAACGTGAGCGCGATGCTCGCGCACGAGGAGCCGAGCAGCACGCCGAGCAGTATCCAGCCGATGCGGTCGAGCAGACGGCCCTCGCCGCCCTGGCCGATGTTCCACACGATGCGCGCGCTCAGCACGATCAGGCTGATCGCGGCGGCAGCAATGAGCACGCCCTGCGCGATGCGCAGGTACCGGTTCACCGGCGTGAACCATGAATCGTAGTCCGGCGTGGCGTTCGCCTGCAACGTTGATACCGTGTCGTTCGCGGCGACCAGCGTGTTGCGGCTGGTGGACAGCCATTCGATCGTGGAATCCGACTGCACCTGGTACATGTTCCACAGGGTCTTCTCCAGCCAGGAGAGCTTGCGCTGCTTCTGGCACGAGGAATCCTTGTACTCCCATTTGCCCTCGTCGGGCGACTCCTCCTGGTACGTGTTCTCCAACGCATCGCATTGCAGGTTCGGTGCGGCCCGGAACTGGACGCGCGCATGCTTCTTGAGCTCCTTGTCGGTCGGATTCGCGGACACCATTCCGGCACGCACCCAGCCGGCCCGGTACTTGCCGATGACCCATTGGATCTGGCTGGGGCCGATCAGGTCGCCGAGCCTGCCTTCGGGTATCTTCATCACGTAGGTGGTCTGGGTGTCGCTGATCTGCTTGTCTCCGAACGTGAGCTCCTTGCTGAACGATCCGAAGTCGGGTCCGCCGCAGGCGGCGAGGCCCATGAGGCAGGCGAGGGCGAGCAGCAGCGCGCACAGGCGCTGCCGTATGCGTCGAATCCCTTCCATGGCTTTTCTCAGCAGCTTGCGGTGACGGACAGGCCGAGTGCGGCGAGGATGGCGACAGCGCCCGCCCCGAGGAAGATGCCGATCACCCAGTTGACGAGCTTGTCGAACGTGTCGTCGCGGTCCGGCACGCCGTCGCCCTGCTGGCGCAGGATGTGCACGCCGATGCGCACCAGCGCGACCACGCCGATCACCAGGCTCAGCGCCTTCACCCAGCCCAGGGCGGTGGATACCGGCCCCGAGAATCCCGGAGGCAGGCACGGGGTCGGGTCGGAAAGGGTCTCGGCGAGGATCATGTATGTTTCATGCAGCATTGGGTTGTTCCTTTCGTGTTAGGTTCATGCACCATCGTCAGCCGACATGGGCCGTGGCGCGGGGCATGGCGTCTACGTCCCTGACAAGCCGTGAGTACGCGGCCGGATAACGCCGGGGAAACCCGTCGAGCTCAAGCCCTTTGATATGGGGCAGCCGCCACACGCGGACGGCGGATGACAGTTGGATGCGCGCCGCCACCAAAGGCCGGGGCACGCGGGGCACGGGGTCGGTGATGGCCGCGCCCAACAGGATCGATGCGCCGAACAGTCCGGCCGACTGGTCGGCGAGCAGCGCGCGCAACGATTCGAGGCCGCGCCCCGTGCCCATGGCGCACAGGATGATGCGCGAGGGCATGGAGGGATCCTGGCTGACCGGCAGCGCGCGGCCGGCGTCGGCGAAACGTTCCGGATCCGAATGGCGGATCGTGGTGCATCCGGCACCGCCGTGCGCGCCCACCAGCCACACGCGGTCGGTGACGGGTGCCGTGAACGCCGGGATCAACGTGGTCAGTTGTGGCATGGTGTTGGTCCTTTCATAGGCTCGGGTCGGTGCCGGGCAGTTGCGAGGGGTCCGGGTTCGCGGGCACCGACCAGCCCGGAGACGCGGAACCGCCGGTCGAGCCGGCGGAACCGCCGGAGGGATGGTATCCGCCGCCCGTCGGGCCGGAACCCGAGCCCGAAGCGGAGCCGGAGGGCATGTACGAGTACTGTTGCGGTGCCGGCGTGCTCTGCTCCTGCGCCTGCGCCGCAGCCGCTGCGGCCTCCTCCTGCGCTTTCCTTTCCTCGTCGGCCTTGGTCTTCGCGTCGATGGAGGCGGTCACCTTGTCCATGGCGTCGGTGATGGCCTTCTCGTCGCGCTTGTCGATTGAGGCGCGCAGCAGGGCGCGAGAATATTCGTCCTGCACCTTGCCTTCGGAGGAGGAATACAATCGTTCGCCCTGTTCGACCGTATGGGCCAGCCGTGAGGCGAACACCGCCTCCACCGCTTTCCTCACCCGTGCGAGCCGTTTGGCGTTCCGCTTCTCCGTGGATCGCAGCGTGCTCGTGGTGGCCTGCGCCGTTTCCGTGCCGCCTGCGCATGTGGGGATCCGTTCGCCTGCGGCGTATCGTTCGGACAGGTCGTTGAGGGTTTCCAGGGTTTCCGGGTCGGCGAGCTTGTCGGCCGTGACCGCTTTCGCCTGTGCGAGCCGGTCGCCGTCGAGATATTCGGCCAGCTTCCGTTCGGCTTTCTTCGCCGCTGCGCGCGCGGCGGCGCAGTCCGCCGTCGCCTGTTCCAGCTCGCGCGCGGCCGTGGCGGATTCATGCGATTCCCACGCGGACATGCCGGCGACCGTGACGCAGGCCGCGAGCAGGATGCCGCCCGCGGTCGTGGCCATGCGCCTCCATTCGCGCACGGGCATGGCGGCATCCTGTTCGCCGACCGGCGTGAGGTCGATCGTGTCGGCGAGATCGGCCGGCTCCACGGCACCGCCGACGTGCTGCGGTTCCGATGCCGGAGCACCGGCCGGGATATCATTCCCCACCGGATTCGAGGCCGATGGCAGCGGGCCGATCTCCCACGGATCGACGGCCGTGTTCGCCCGGACTTCGCTTCCGGCGTCGTCCACGCATCGCGCATCCGGCTCCGCTTCGGGCTCGGGTTCGGGTTCGGCCGGTGGCCGGCGTTCCGGTTCCTGTGCCGGTTCGATGGCGACGGCGGTGCCGGCGGCGACCATGGGGCCGATCTCCCATGGGTCCGTGCCGGAGGTGTTCATCGGTTCGGGAAGAGGCGCTGGCGGAGGCTCGGGCGGTCCGGCGCGGTGGCGGCCATGCCGTCGGCGGCGTCGGCCTGCCGTTCGCGCAGCTGCCGCTGTTCCATGACCCATGCGGGATGCTGGCCGTGCTCGTGCGCGTCCATGAGGCAGCGCGTGACCTCGCCCTCGGGCGAAACCGCCGCGAGCCGGCCCAGATGGCCGGTGAACGCGGCTTCGGGATCGCCCTGCATGAAGCTCATGTACGCGGCCGCCTCAAGCATGCCCTCCCTTCGCGCGGAATCCGGGATGCTGTTGGACAGCCGCCACAGCAGTGCGGGTATGTCCTGGTGGAACTCGCTGTTGGCTATCTCGCGCACGTTGTAGTCGGCCTGGTACCACGGTTTGACCTGGCCCGAGGCGAACAGGGGTATGGCGCGCGGATCATGCTCGGCGACCATGAGGAAACGGGCGCGCTCCAGGCCCGGCGATATCAGCTTCGCGCACACGGCGTCGCGCAGCCCCGTGTCGCCGGACAGCGACGCCAGCAGCCCCGCCGTGGCATGGTCCTTTTCCGCGTCCGCGCCGATGCGGTATTGTCCGGCGCGCAGCGAGTCGAGAAAATCGAATACGGCCAATGCGGTTTGCCTGTCAGCCATGTGCAACCTCCAGAGGAATGATGATGGTGCGAACAATGTCAGAGTCGATGATGCGCCGGGTCGCGGGCCGCTGCGGGGCGCACCGTCTACAGGCCCCATCGGGAGCACGGCTCCACGGGTCCACGGGTTCCGGGCATGGGAAAGGCCCTCCGCCGGGAGAGGCTGGCGAAGGGCCTGGGGGTTCGCACGCCGCCCGGGGCACGGGATTCGGAAGGTATGCCCCTTTCCGGCATGTGAAGTCAATGGAGGGCGTTCCGGCCGTCATCGGACGACGAGGCCGGAACGCCTCGGGGTCACTTGCCCGCGTTCACGGCCGTGTGGCGGCCGGAACCCTGTGCGCGGTGGCGCTTGCGGAACACGAGCAGGGAGCCGCCGGCGAGCAGCACCGCCAGGGCGCCGCCGGCAAGGCCGAGCACGGCCGTGCCGGTGGAGGCCAACGGCTTGGCACGGTATCCGTTCCAGTCGTCGGTGTTGCTGGCGGTCTGGGTGTCGGCGCACAGCTGCTTGCCGTCGATCTCGGTCACGTCGCCGGTGGAGTATTCCGGATCGGTGTCTTCGCCGGACTCGTCGTTGAACGGGTCGCCGTTGGACGGCGCGCATTCCACGAGCGGGGTGCCGGTGACGATGGCGCGATCCGTGTGGGTATCGCCTTCCTTGACGCCCTTGAGCGTGCCGGTCACGCTGACCGATTCGCCCGGCTTGAGCACCAGGGTGTCCCAGTCGGCGGGATAGGTGAGCGAATCCATGTCCACGTGCGCGTCGCCGACGATGGTGGAGTCGTCGAGGTTCAGGTCGCTTGCCTTGAACCATGCGCCGTCGCCGGTGGCCGGGTCGGTCTTGGAGGTGTTGGTGATGATGAACGTGATGCCGATGTTGTCGGCGTCCATCTTCAGCGCCTGCTTCGGGTCGTCGCGGTCCGCCTGCTCCTGGCCGTCCTGCTTGAGGGTCGGGGTATCGACCTTTTCGAGGTGGATGCTCGGGGTCATGTCCGGGGTCTTGGTGACGACCTTGTTGGATTCGCGCGGCTGGCCGTTGATGGTCTCGGTCCACGTGTTGGGCACCTCGTCGGCCACGGCGATGCGCTTGCACTGGAGGTAGAGCACCCAGCCGGCCTCGTGCTCGTTGTCGGCGCTCACCAGGTCGAGGTAGGCCTGGGTCGCGTTGACCGTGACCTTGCCGTTGCCGTCGGCGTCCACGGCGAACAGGTTGCCGCCGAACTTCGAGGAGTCGAAGCCGCTGCCCGCGATCTTCTCGCCCCTGGCCGCGAGCACCTGGCCGTCCCTGTACAAATCACGCGAGGCGTAGACGGCCCAGTTGCCCAGGTACTGGTCGTACTCGGTGGCCAGCTGGTCCGTGCCGCCCCAGTCCGTGACGGTCTGGTAGGCGCGGTCCGGGGGCAGGATGCTGGAATCCAGTCGGTAGAGGAACGTGTGGTTCAGATACACGCTCTTGCCGTCGATGCTGTCGCCGCCGACCTGCACGGTCACGTCCTTGGTCGGGTTGATCTCCTTCAGCGGGTTGGTGACGGTGTTGGTCTTGTCGCGCTTGTCGTTCGTGACCTGCGTGGCGGTGTTCTCCACCGTGTGGCCGTCCTTGACCTTGGTGACGGTCATCGGCATGACCACCTGGTAGGTGTGGCCCAGCAGCGACTGGTCGATGCTCGGGTCCTTCAGCGGGTCGTAATCCTTGTCGGACTTCTCGCTGTACGCCTTCAGGTCGCCGGGCTGCGGGTCGCCCTTCACGGTCTCGCCGGTCGCGGGGATCTGGGTGTCCACGGTTTTGGCGAAGGCGTAGAGCACGCCGTCCTTGTCCTGGATGTTGAACTCGCCGGTGCGGTCCCTGCCGGTCTCGTCAAGGATCTCCACGTGCTTCGCGTCGAGGGTCAGGTACTCCTGGTCGTAGTCGTCCGTCATGCCCAGTCGCCATACCTTGTAGGCGGTGTCGGTGAGCCTGGAGGCGTCGATGTTGACGCGGTAGTACACCTTGTCGCCCAGCAGCGCGGTCTTGCCGTCGATGTTGATGGTCGGGTCCTTCTGCGTGTCCTGCTTGGAGGGCTTGATGACCGGCGGCTCGTTCTCGACCTTGTTGGACGGGGTGACGCCGTTGTTGACGGTCAGCGCGGCCTTGTTGCCGACGGTCTTGTCGGTCGGCGCGTCCTCGTTCACCTTGGCCTCGAAGCGCAGCAGCACGCGCGGGTTGGAGCCGGCCTTCCAGTTGGCGGCAACCCAGTCCTTGGCGAACGTGGCCTCGAACGAGTGGTTGGCTTCGTCCCACTGCACCTTGTAGGCGCTCTTCGGGATGATGCCGCCGGTTCCCAGGTCGGTGATCTCCAGGGTCTGCTTGTTCGCGGTGGTGTACTCGGAATAGGTGTCGCTCAGCTTGATGGCGGTCACCGAATATGCCTGGTCCGCAGGGATCCGCGGGTCCACGCGCACGGTGTATTCCACGGTCTGGCCGGGGAACACGGTCTTGGTGTCGATGCTGGACTGGTCGCCGCCCTGGGAGGATTCGGCGATGACCTGCTTGTGGATCGGGGGCACGGTCACGCAGATCTTCGGCGTGTTGGTGTCCACCGTGCTGCCGCCGACCGTCTGGCCGCCCTTGTTGTCGAGGTCGTCGCCCTTCGGGTCCACGCACGTGTTGAGCTCGTCGCCCTCGGACTTGCCGTAGGATTCGAGCAGCTTCACGGTGTCGAAGTTCACGTCGAACGGGATCACGACGCTGATCTGCTTCGCGGTCTTCAGATCCTTCTGCGCGGCCTCGTAGGAGTCCTTCGCGCTGACCGTGACCTTGGTGCCCTCGGCGGTGATGTCGAACTGGTCGGTCACGTCCCTGCCGGTCTTGTTCAGGTCGTTGACGCTGGCGTTGGCCTCGTCGGCGGTGTCCTGCTCGTAGACCTTGATGTTGGAGGTGTCCTTCAGGTCGAGGATGCTATCGACGTTGGCGAAGTCGTCGGCCCACGCGATCTCGGGCACGCGGCCCAATCCGGTGGGCAGGGTGCCGGAGATGACCGCCGCCACCTCGTCGCCGAGACGGTAGTACTTGTCGTCGCCGCCCACCTTGTCGCTCTTGGTCGGATCGACGGTCAGCTGCCACTTGCCGTCAACCTTCATGGCCCACGCCTTGTTGGGGTTGGGCGTCCACACGAACACCGGCGGCTCGTTGGTCGGTCGGGTCTCGTTGTTCCACTTCTCGTACGCCTTGTTGGTCAGCTGGATCTTCTTGCCCTCGGTGGCACCCTTTTTGATGGTGCCCGTCAGGTAGAACCTGACCTTGCTCGCGCTGTTCCTGAACATCGTCTTCGCGATGTAGGCGGACTTCGCGGTGGCGGTCGCGGTCCCGGCCTTCCGGTCGATCGCGATGGTGAAGTTCGCGGTCTCGTCCTTGCCGTCAACGAACACCTTGCCGGACTTCCAGTCGATCCACTGGTTCGAACCGGTCAGATCATCGGTGATGGAATAGGATGCCAGCGGGTTGAGCAGGTGCGCGGGGATGCTGCCGTTGACGACCACGCCCACCTGGTCGCCCACGAGGAACGTCTTCTGATCGACGCCCTGCTGGTTGGTCCATTTCCTGTCCTCGGCCACGAGAGCGCCGGACTCGTCCAGCACCCACACCTTGTCCGGGGTCGGCGTGACCTTGCCCACGCTGTCGCTGTTGCCGGTCTGGCAGTCGGCCAGGCTGCCGGTGCCGTTGTCTCCGTTCCAGCACGCCACGGAACCGTCGTTGATCTCGTAGTCGCCGCCGGTGGGCTTGGCCGACTGTGGCACGTTCAGCGTGTAGAGGCCGGAATGCGGGGCGGTGGCGTGCGCCTTGACCACGCGCTTGCCATCGATGGAATCGTCGATGGAAATGTCCGCCGGCACGATGTTGCCGTTCGCGTCGGTCACGGTCACCTTGCTCACGTCGTCCTGCTCGGTGCCGCCGATCACCACGTCCCTGGTGTCGATCGTGTCGTAGATCCAGAACTTGCCGGAGGCGTTGGAATGCGCCTTGATGTGCGCCGTGTACAGCGAGCCGGACGCGATGGAGTCGTTGCCGTCCCGCACCGTGTCGCCGGCCCCGTTGGTCAGCCATTTCTCGGGCGGGGTGGTGGTCTTCTCGCCGGACTCCTTGCCGTCGTTCTCTCCCTTGTGGGAGACCGCCTCGGCCATGTCGCCCTGCTTCGCCACGTCAACGTCCCACCAGCGCTTGCCCGCAGGCCACGACTCCCACGAGGCGTCCATGTCCTTGAAGGACGCGCTCACTGTGGCGCTGCCCTTGTTGGATGCGGTGAACTGCTTCGCCACCGTCTTCTCGGTGCCGTCAATGCCACGCCAGTGCAGGGTCGCGGTGCCGTTCACGTTCTCGGTCTTCGACCCGTCGCTGGACAGGGTGATCACATCCGAGGCGTCCTTGGTGTCGCCCGCCTGGCCCGACATCTCCGCAGCCTGCGTGCTCACGCTCAGATGATAGGTCGGTGGTGCCGGCTGGTACTTGTCCAGCACGATCACCACGATCGAAGGCTTCGAGGAGGCCTCCACGTTGCGACGCATGATCGCATCAACACTGTTCGACGGATCATCTGAGAATGGGGTTGCGGTGCCATATTCCTGAGTGCCCGCATAGTAGTACTTGTATGGCGCTACATATGTGTTCCAGTTGTCGTACCAGCCGCCGGGTAAAGAGGGCGAATAGTAACCGGTGCCGTTGTAGATGAAGCTGCGGCCTGAGATGTAGGGCACCGCGCCGACCGCGACCACTCGGCAGTCACCATCGCCCTCGCCGGGATGTCGCTGCCGGAAACCGGTCTCGCATTCCGTGCGGGCCTGGTCCAATGCGGCCTGCGCCTTCGTGACGCCATCGCCCTGCAACGCGACGCCGGCATTGTTCATGGCGGCGCGCACCGAATCAAGACTCGTGGCCGGACCCCACGAACCACTGGTGTCGTCCTTGTACTGCCAGAATTGCAATACGTCCATGTTTCCGCCCGCGCCGGGCTGGTTGCCGCCGCCACCGCCCGCGAACGCGGTCGATGCGACGACGCCGCCGGCACCAAGCGTGGCGATCGCAGCCACCGCCGCGACGCCGGCCTTCATCATCTTCCTGCCAAAGTTCAAATGAACCTCCGTTAACATTGTCTGTTCATCCCCTCCCCTCAAACTTTCCGGTCATGGCCCCGCCGCCTTTTTTCAAGGGGTGGCGGGGCTTCCGACCGCAGGAATAACGGGAGGTAGCCGCCGGTTGGCCCGGCAGCCACCAACAAGCCTCACAGACGACACGCCGAACCACGGAGCATGGCGTCTACAAAAATCCGGAAGTATTTCCCGGCAACACGGGCACACGGGAATGCGGGGACACGGGTTCACGGGGAAATGGGTTTCCTTTGCGAAATCCATGGAAAAGGCCCGTACCGGTTTCCCGATACGAGCCATAATCAGCCAATCGTCAATCAGTGATGGTAGTAGCCATCATCCTTGCCGGTGCAGCTATTGCCGCAGCCGTAAGAGCCGTTGAGGTTCGGCTTCGGGGCGGAGCCGCCGGCCGGGCCGGAGCCGGACGTGGAGCCGGAGCCGGTGCCGCCCGATGTGGTGCCACGGTATGTGTTGGAGCCGGAAGCGGAGCCTTCCGTGCGCCTGTACGCGCCGCCGGAGTAGGAGGAGCCGCCGTTGTAGGCGGATCGGGCCTGCGCCTGAGCCTGGGCGGCCGCTGCGGCGGCTTGCGCATCCGCGTCCGTCTTTGCCTGGACGCTCGCGTTCACGCCATTGATGGCATCCTCCACCGTCTTGCGCGCCCCGTCGATCTTCGCCGGATCGTTCCCGTCCTTCAGCCCGTTCGCCGCGTCGATAGCGTTCGACAATGCGTCGCGGGTGGCGTTGTCCGCGACCTTGCCGTCCGAATCCGCGAGCAGCCTCGACGCCTCGTCCAGCTTCGCCGTCAGATTCGTTTTCGCGGTTTCCAGCCTCTTCGCTGCCTTGGATTCGGTGACGGCCCTCACCGCCTTCGACAGGCTCTTCTCGTGGGTCCCGTACCAGTCGGCCTGTTCATTGAGCTTCACGGTGGCGGCATCCAGTCCTTGCGCGTCTTCGGCCACGCAGCCCTCGTATTCGGGTGCCATGGCCTTGAGCTCCTTGCCCAAGGATTCGACGGTCTTCGAGTCCTCGACCTGTTCGGCCTTGACGGCGGCGGCATCGGCGGCATCGCCGTTGAGCAGCGCGTTGTATTCGTTGGCATTGTTGCGCACGGTGTCGGCGGCGGCGGCGCACGTTTCCTTCGCCTGCGCGAGCTTCGCGCCGCTGTACGTGTTCCAGCCGATGATGCCGGCCACGACCAGCACGACCGCGCAGATGGCGGCGATCAGGGGCAGCAGCCACTTCGGCCGTTTCCTTTCACCCGTGCTTGGCTCCGTGATGTTCTTGGCGGGTGTTTCTACGGTTTCGAGGATTTCCATCTTGTCGTTCTCGTTTTCGGGGTTCATTGTCGTTCTCCTTGTTTTGATTGGATTGTGGCCCGCACCGGTTTCCCGGTGCGGGCCACAAACAGCCAATCATCAATCAGTGCTGAATAGGCGGCAACGATGCACAACCATCTACGCATGTGCCGATGCCGTGTCCGCCGTTGAGGTTTGGTCTTGTGGTGGAGGCAGAGCCGCCGGTCGAACCGGAACCGGAGTTCGAACCGGATCCGCCCGATGTGGTGCCTCGGTATGCGTTGGAGCCACCTGTGCCTGTGCGCCTGTACGTGTTGCCGGAGTACGACGAGCCGCCGCTGTAGGTGGATTGGGCTTGCGCCTGAGCCGCAGCGGCAGCGGCAGCTGCGGCGGCGGCTTGCGCATCCGCGTCCGTCTTGGCCTGGACGCTCGCGTTCACGCCGTTGATGGCATCCTCCAGCGTTTTGTGCGCCTTGTCGATTTTCGTGGCGTCGTTCGCGTCCTTGAGCTTGTTCGCCGCGTCAATCGCATTGGTCAGGGTCTCGCGGGTGGCGTTGTCTTGCACCTTGCCATCCGAATCCGTGAGCAGTTTCGATGCCTCGTCCAGCTTCGCCTTGAGGTTCGCCTTCGCGTCATCCAGCCTCTTCGAGTCCTTGGATTCGGTGACGGCCTTCACCGCCTTCGATAGGCTCTTCTCGTGGGCCTTGTACCAGTCGGCCTGTTCGCCCAGCTTCACGGTGGCGGCATCCAGTCCTTGCGCGTTTTCGGCCACGCAGCCCTCGTATTCGGGTGCCGAGGCCTTGAGCTCCTTGCCCAAGGATTCGACGGTCTTCGAGTCCTTGACCTGTTCGGCCTTGATGGCGGCGGCATCGGCGGCATCGCCGTTGAGCAGCGCGTTGTATTCGTTGGCATTGTTGCGCACGCCGTCGGCGGCGGTGGCGCACGCCTCCTTCGCTTCCGCGAGCTTCGCGCCACGGTACATGTTCCAGCCGACGACTCCCGCCACGACCAGCACAACCGCGCAGACGACGGCGATCAGGGGCAGCAGCCACTTCGGCCGCCTCCTTCCGTCCACGCCGCCACGGGCCTCCGCAACGTTTGCGGCAGCGGTTTCGACGGGTTCGAGGGCTTCCGTTTTGTCGATCTCGTTCTCGGGGTTCATTGTCGTTCTCCTTGTTTTGATTGTCGTCTCAATTTCGTCTCTCATCGCAGCGTCTCCCGCGCGATGTCGAGCAGCCGCCCGTCACGGCCGGGTTGGGCGTCCGCTGTGTGGGAGAGCCAGTCCTGATCGACGTCGAGGGTCAGGTCATCGAAGGCCTGTTGCCCGTCGTCGCGGCCCAGCAGGCCGCGTAGCCTGAACGTCTCGTTCATGTGCTGTCCGTCCCATTCGATGCGCCGGGCGTACAGCAGGAAATCCAGAGTAAGGAACCCCGGCCCGGCCTTGTCCACCTGCACGTACCGGGAGCGCGCCGGCGCGAGCCTCACCTGCGGCACGCCTTTCAGCCGTTCGTGCAACGGACTGCCCGGCACGATGTAGCGTTTGACCAGGTTCTGTCCGCCGGCCGCGAAGAACAGCATCTGCGGCAGATTGCCGTAGGTCGCGTCGTAATAGCGCCATCCCTGGTCGTCCCGCCATCTGCGAAGCATGTCACGGGCGGCCCCCGGCCCCAGATGGATGCCGGAGAACCGTTCCCACGCCAGCGTCACCCGGTCGAACTCGCCGCGCATGAGACCATACAGGGCCCGCCCGGTCGGATCCTTCGAATGACGTCTCGCTCGGGTGTCCGTCCGATGGTTCGGATCCGCATACGGGCAGTGCAGGTAGGCGTCCTCGTCGTAGCGGCACAGGCCCGGCACGTCGCCCCGGTGGTGCCGCCCGTAGGGCCGGCGCGCACGGCTTTCCTCCTGCCGGCGGAACAGACCGACGATCTGGATGGGATTGTCGCACAGCGGGCACACCGCGTAGTAGGACGGCCCCGTGTCGCCGTCACGACGCCACGGGGCCACGCCGCCGGTGCACCCCATGTATGACTCCTGGCTGATCACGATGCTTTCCGCCCTTCCCGGCCATGCCTTGAACACATCCATAGTCGGCCCCCCTCGCCGCGCATCGTCGTCATTGATACCTCCTGTTGATATTAACCCACCAATCCGCCGGCAGCTCGGGCACCGCGCCCTCGCGTTCGGCGAACGCGAGGCACGCGAGCACCGTGCGCAATCCCAACGGGAACTCCCGCCGTCCCTGACGCATCAGGAACGTCCAGTCCTCCACGCAGTCCTCGCAATCCGAATGATCCATGATCCCGCGACGGGCCAGCACGGCCCGCTCCTCGATGTCATCCGTCATCATCCACTCCTTCTTCCGTCTTGCTTCGCCTCGGCCCTTGCATCCGCCGCGTCGAGGGGCGGGCAGTCATGTTCGATCCATGCCGTGAGCATGTCGCGGATGGTGGTGCCGCGTCGCACGGCCTCGGCCTTGAACCGTTTCTTGAGCATGGGGTCGAGCTCCACCGTGATCTTGGGCAGCTTGACCGGTTTCTTGTAGTCTGTGAGCGTCGATGCCAGCATGTTCCTGGTGGTCATCGGCTTGTTGATCTCCATGATGTCGTTCCTTTCCGTGTTCCCGTATCCACGGGTTTGCGTGGATACGGGATTGCGGGTTTTCGGTTTTGCGGGTGTCATGCGGCGAATGCGTCGCTGAGTTCCCTGGCGATCAGTCCGTAGCCCGAAGCGGACGGGAACCGCCCCTCGTCCGATGCGAGGCGCATGGCCTCCTTGTACGGGATGGTCTCTTGGCATCGGGCCAGTCCGTTCTCGGCCAGGAACTCCTCGGCGTGCCTGAGGCTGCGCGTGCCGTAGCGGGTCTGGGTCAACAACACCGAGGAGGGCTTGTTGATCTGCCGGATGGTCTCCAGCATGCGTTCCAGGTCGATGGGTCCGGTGGTGGTGACGAGCAGCACGAGGTCGGCCGCGTCCACCGCCGCCTCCACCAGATCGGTCTGCAAGGGAGGTGTGTCGATCAGCACCCATTCCTCCTCGGCGGGTGCGGCGACGGTGAAACGGTTGACCACCTCCACCGGGAACGGCAGGGGCCGGCCGGCCGATTCGGCCTTGTGCGCCCACAGGGTCGCCGCGCCGGACGGGTCGGCGTCACGTACCGTCACCGTGCGGCCGAGGCGAGTGAGCGCTTCGGCGGTGCCGATGGCGCTGGTGGTCTTTCCCACCCCGCCCTTGAGGTTGACGAAGGCCACGGTTTTCGTGTTCGTGTTCATTTTGCATTGTTCCTTTCACTGGTTTTCCGGCTTCCCGTGTCCACGGGTGGCCGGTTTCCTGTAAATACGGGTTTCCGTGATGATTCGGCCTCATGGGCCGGATCGGTGGTTTCGGTTGGTCGGAATGTTGGTTTATTGGTTTGCCGTTTTGCTTTCGGGAGTGGGAATGCGCCCCTCGGCGAGGTGCCGTTTGGCGGCGTTGATGACCGTGCCGGTCATGTCGGGGGATGCGTCCCAGCGGCGGCGTTCGCCGTTCCTGGCGGTGGCCTCGAACCTGACGGCCACGTACTGTTCCCGACAGTCGCCGGCATCGATGGTGATGGTGGCGGGCATGGCCGTTATCACGCCGCCAAGCGCATACACCTCCAATCGTTTGATGGTCCTGGCCGTTCCGTCCTTGGAGGGCGACGGCGCGAACTCGCGGCCGAACCTGGCCTCCGGGATCGCGCCGCGCGCCGCGTTCTCGATCACGTTCGCCAGCTTTGCGGACAGCGTCTTCATCGTTCGCCTCCTTCGTTTGCCGCGTCGATGACCGCCACCACCACGTGACGTTCCCAGTCCTCGCGTGATGCAAAGGCTTCGCCGCAGTTGCACACGTACTCGCCGTGTCCCTTGGCCGTGTCGAAGAAGCAGGAGGGCGCGCAGTCCGCGGTGTGGAAGGCAAATTCGGCACGGGCCCGTTCCAGTCCCGCGACCGTCTCCTTTTCGACGGCGGCGGGATCGACGCCCTTCAGCGCCTGGCTGAGATTGCGGCGCGCCTGGCCGGCGGTCATGCCTGTGTAGGACAGCACGTATGGCTCGGGGCTGAAGCAGGTGACTTTCAGACTGCATTCATGCAATGCTTCCACGCTCATGGTTTTTTCCTTTCAATGGTTTTCCGGCTTCCCGTGTCCACGGGTGCACGGTTCCACGGTTTGCCGCGTATACGGGTTTCCGGAATGGTTCGTCCTTATGGGGCCGGACCGGTTATCTGTATCGGATTGTCTTCAGAAGAGGGTGTCCTGCAAGGGCGGGGTGTGTGTGGCGGCGGCCGGGGCCTTCGCCTTGCCGGTCGAGCGTGTGGTGGCGCGCCATCGTTGCTGGCGTGCGTTGCGCTGCTCGGTCTTGCGGCGTTTGCATTCGCGTTCGCGTGCCGCCGCCACGATCTCGGGGTTCTCGCGGATGTACCGGGCGAGCCGCCGTTCGGCGGTCGGGTCGTCGGGGTCGAACCGGAATCCGGCCTCCTGCGCGGTCTTCAGCACCTGGCGTCGGGCCCTCAACGGCAGTCCGCCGTAGATGCCGTACTGGTCCCGGACCATGATGCCGAACGCGAGGCATTCGGCCCTGACCGGGCAGGCCTCGCAGATCCGCACCGCCGCGCGGCGCAGCTCGTATTGGGTTCGCTGGTTGGGCAGGTCGTCGGGCCCCCACATGCGGTCCGACCACGAGTCGGGGAAATCCGCGCATTCGCCTTTCAGGAACATGCCGGCACCTCCTTCGGCCCACGGCCGCCGATGAAGCCGACACGTCCGGATGCCGGCCCGGTCTCGGCCGGCTTCCGCTGCCCGAAGCCGTCGTCCTTCTCCCTGGATTCCGCGTCCAGGAAGGCGCGGCCCGCCCGCAATGCCTCCAGCACTGCATTGCGTTCGCCTTCGGCATCGTTCGCGGGGACGCGCTTCAGCAGCCGGCGCAGGGTGCGTGGTGCCTCGAACCCGTCATTGCCCGCATCGAAGTCGTAAGGGTCGAGCAGTTTCCACACGCGCCGGTCCAGGTTGTCGGGGATGCCGTAGTTCGGCACCTTCGGCGTGGATTCCGCGCTCGGCGTCTGCGCTGTTTCGCCCTTGTCGGCGAGGATGCCGTGTTCGGCGAGCAGGCGACGCCCGTGGGGGTCGTCGGCCATCTGGAGGCATACCTGGTCCCAGTGCCGTGCGAGGGAGCGGGGGCCGGTGAGCGTGCGACGCCAGAAACCGTCATACGGTTTGCCGGAAGCGTCGCCCTTGTCGGTCTTGGAAGGCGGCAGCGACGCCCATTCGGTCACGGCCAGCACCAGCGGCATGCCGTGGCGGGCGATCAGCCGTCGGGCGGCGTCGAGTTCGCGTTTGCCGGGCCGGGCCAACGGTTCGGGCACCGGCATCGACGGCATGGCGCGCAGCCCGTCCGCCATCGTGCGGCACACCGCCTCCGCGTCGGAACCGGCCCCGGCGGATTCGCTGCTTGGGGGTTCGGCTCCGGCGGCGTCGGCCCATGAACCGTCCTCGCGGATTCCGTCATCGTCCGGGGAGGTCTCTCCGCTTGCGGGGAGATGCCCCGTAGGGGCAGAGGGGTTATTACGTACTAGGGACGTACTGTGGCTCACCAGGTGAGCTGGGGGTGGGGTCACAGCTGTGAACCGTGGTTCACCCGTGAGCTGGGGTTTTCCCGTGTCCCCGTCGCCATAACCACGGTCCACATGTGAGCCGGGGTTTCCCTTCGCCCTGTTTTCCGTGGAAGGCCGTCCGCCTCGGGTCGAGTCGATGTCGTTCGAGTCGAAGAAGTCGGGGTCGAGCTCCAGACGGTTCCCTAGGCACAGGTCCCACACGACGGGCCGGTGCCACTCGCTGAAATGCCCGGCCTGGCGTTGGTCGCCGCGACGGATCAGCCCGTTCGCTTCCAGCCATGACAGGTGGCGTTTGACCGTGCTCACGCTGCACTTGCACCACGCGGCCAGCTTCCTGTGCGTCGGATGCGCGTTGCGCCCCTCGTCGTCGGCCACGTTCGCCAGACACATCAGCACGCGAGCGGCACCGTTGTGCCTGGCGTCCACGGGCGCGAACCTGAGCGCCCAATCGACCGCGTTCACGCTCATGCGGCACCCCCTCGGCGGGAGTCTTGCAGACGTGCGCGCAGCATGGGCACGCGCGGCACGGGAACGTCGAGCATCATCGACAGGTAGAAGTCGTGGCTGCCGTCCGACGGGCAGGCCGCCAACAGGCCCGAAACGGACCCATGGGGCGGGAAGCCGCCATGACGCCCGGCACGCTCAAGCGTTTCATGCGCTCTCATGGCTCTCCTCACTCACGGAACCGGCCGACTCCTCACGCCAACGGGCCTCAAGCATGTCGCGGCGCGTGGCCGCGCGGCACAGGGCGAACGTCAGCAGATAGGACGCGGCGAAAACGAAAACGACGGCGATCACGAGTATGAGGTGCATCATCGGCCCGCCCCCATTGATCGCGCGAGGGAGGCCAGCAGACGGACCACGAGAAGCACGATGCCGACGGCCAGACGCAGGAACGGCAACAGCAGACCGAAACAGGCCACCGCAAGCACCACGAACAGCAGGATCACCAATTCCACCACTCATCACCCCCGCTCACCGAAGGATGCCTGAGCATCGAGAACGCCGCGTCATCGCCGCTGAGGGCCTCCACGTCGCGCATCAACGCGTCGATCTCGTCGGACACCATGCCCGCACCGGCCTCGTAGCCGCGATTGAACACGCAATCCGACGGACCGCCATGGATCAGGCCACGGTTCACCGTCCGCGCGGGCGACGAAGCGTTCCGCACGTCACGAAGCGCGTCACGCCGGCCGATCAGATAGGCGACCGCCATGACCTCCCTCACGGTCATCGACGCATCCACGGACAGGGACAACAGGGACATATAGTCCCGGAAATTCGAGCGCTCCTCGTTATCGAGGGAACGCGCGCCAACGGTCATGGTCATTGCCTCACCTCCGCGTGAAGGGACCAGAAAGCGAAATCCCAGGCATCACGCGAGTTACGGTCGCACCAGCAACCCACACAAGCCAGGCCGCAGGCCACCGGCACCAAAGCGAATCCCGGCAGAAGCAGATTCCTCGCGGCAAGCAGAATCGCCAGAAAAACCACGCACGACAACGCGGCCAGCGTCCAAGCGGCAAGACCCGCCAGCTCGTAGCGCCGGGCAGAACGCCGCCAATACAGGGATTCGGAAAATGTAGACGCCATGCACCGCGAACCATTCACGGGGGCGTTACCATCAAAATCAGAAGTCGGCACAGCGACTTCGGTTACACTAGACATTTGTGCAGCCTCCATAATCTAAAAGGCAATGCGAACGATTCAAAAGTTTGGCGACTCGGGAATCGTTCAACATTGGATGTGTTGCATACGCCCGGTTTCGATGCTCCAAATCGAGACTGGGCTTTTCCTTTATCAGACAGACACCTCCTCGTGATCACGAACAGATTCAGCAAACTTGGCTTCATAGGGAACCAAGTCCTGAACAAAATCTGACGAGAGACCGTAAACATCTCGTAGACGGCGACAATCGTCGAATTGCCAGCAGGTCTTCAGGTTGACCTTCTGGCTGATGCTTGGCTGAGATTGATTCAGCTGCTTAGCGAGCTGGGCATACGATATGCCATGCTCTCTGAGCCATCGCTTCATATTCGACATATTAGCTTCCTTCAACTGCTTAGCTTATCTAAGCAGAACCATACTACTTAGCTTGACTAAGCGCAAACGAAGCCCTATACTGCGTGTTAAGACTATTATCCTTAGCAATTTAGGGGAGAATATTATGACGATGGTTGACCCCGTACTCGTCGCCAGCCAGTTTGACGAGGATGAAGCAGAGGCAATTCTGCGATACAACATCCGCAAGTATTTAAAGGCAAATCGAGTATCCCAGAACTCCCTTATGAATGTGCTCAACATCACATCAGGAGCTGTCTCTCAGCTCATGACAGGCCGCACGCATTTCAAATATGGACAAGTTGCAGCAATTGCCAACTATTTGCATGTGTCTATGGACGATCTTTCAAACGCGACACAGTTCAATGAGGATAGAAACTTCCTTGAGCGCATGAAGAAAGAATACTCAGGCAGCAAAAAGGCCTCGAATCAATCCGAGGCCTTCAATGAGCTCCTGCGGCTGGGCTTGAACCAGCGACCGTCCGATTAACAGTCGGATGCTCTGCCAACTGAGCTACGCAGGAATGCACTGTGCACAAGATGAAGATATTACACCAAAACTTGTGGATTGCAAATCTTCAGCGTGTCACATGTGTGTTTCGGGTTGCAAAACGTTTCCACACGACGATTTCGCCCCAATCTCACATGGAGATCTTCGTCAACGGCATGGCCGAATCGATGGCGAAGTCGGGGTGTGACGGAGCCACTCCAGCTTCGACTAGGTTGACGCCCAGCATGGCTACCATGGCGCCGTTGTCGGTGCACAGTTTGAGCTGCGGCACACGCACCTCTACCCCATGCTCGACTCCGACTTCCAACAGTTTGGCGCGAAGCTGCGAATTCGCGGAGAAGCCACCTCCTACAATCAACGTCTTCGAATCGTACTGCTCGCAGCCGCGCATCGCCTTCTTGGCGAGCACGGTCGCCACGGAATCCGCCAACGACGCGCACACGTCATCAACGGGAATCTCATTGCCTTGCGCCTGCTGTTCCTCGATCCAACGCGCGACGGCCGTTTTCACGCCGGAGAAACTGAAATCGTACGGATGCTGCTGGCCCGCTTTGCCTTGGGTGAGCCCTTGCGGAACTTTGATGGCATGTGGGTCACCCAATTGCGCATGACGGTCGATATGCGGACCGCCCGGATATGGGAAGCCCAGCAGGCGGGCGATCTTGTCGAAGCATTCGCCGGCTGCATCATCAAGCGTGGTGCCGACCACGTCAATATGGCGCGCGACATCCTCAACATGCAGCAGGGACGTGTGTCCGCCGGACACGATCAAGGCGAGCGTGTCTTCGGGAAACGGGCCGAACTGCAGCTGCGTGACCGCAATATGCCCGATCACATGGTTGATGCCGTAAATTGGCTTGTTCGCCGCCCAGGCAAGAGATTTCGCGCCGGACACGCCAACGGCGAGGCATCCAGCAAGTCCAGGACCCGCGGACACGGCGATCGCATCGACGTCAGACAACGTCATGTTCGCGTCGGCCAACGCCTTGGAAACGCATGGCACGAACGCTTCGGCGTGGGCGCGTGACGCAATTTCTGGAATCACACCCCCGTAACGCGCGTGCTCATCCATGGAGGATGCGACGACGTTGGAAATCAGGGTGCGCCCCTGCACTACCGCGGCCGCGGTCTCGTCGCAGGTGGACTCGATGCCGAGTACAATTGGTTCGCTCATTGCTGCTCCGTTTACTGCTTTGCTTACTGTTCCGTTTAGTTGTTCTGTTTTATTGTTCCGTTGCTGCGAAGCCGACGATCCTCGGCTTAAGTTCAAGGCTCATGGTGTACGCGTCGATGCCTTCGGGCTGGTAGTAGCGTTTACGCAAGCCCATTCTGGCAAAACCGAACCGTTCGTACAACGCTAAGGCCGGAGTATTGTCGACGCGCACTTCAAGCAACATGCGTTGCGCCCCCTGCTCGCGCGCCCGCGCAATCAACGCTTCCATCAATGAAGCCGCGATTCCCTGACGTTGAAACTGCCTACCGACGCCGATCGTCATGATCTCAGCATCGTCGCCGTCATACCAGAAACCGGCATACCCGCGCACGACAGGCTGTTTTTCGGCAGTATCGGCCGCAGCCGATTCATCGACAACTGGCCCGTCTGCTGCAGCGCAATCCACAATCCCGCAATCATCAATATCGAACAGATACGTGCGTGCCGGCGCGCGGAATTCCTGACGGATCGACTGCTCGCTCCACGCTCCCCTGCTGAACAGGTCAGCTTCCAAAGCGGCCATCTGTGGCACAACGATTTCCTCGTCGATGTTCGTATGGTCAACGATCATGCCGTACCATCACTCCGTACGTTCTGCACCGGCATGGTTGAGCACATGCTTCAACGGGTTCGGCACCGACACGTCCGGCCTGCGCAGATACAACGGTTCGATCGGCTCCGGATTCGCCAAAGACTGTTGCGAAGTGGCGAAGGCCGCGAAACGCTCCAGTCCAGACGTGCCCTCGTCAAGCAGCGCATGGTCGCTCACCATGCCGCCTTCGGGAAGACTTGCCCACGATTGCGCGTATTTCGCCGCTCCATGGCCGATGACATCGACCACATATTCCACGTTCGTATCTGACTGACGAAGCTGTTCCAGCACTTCGTTAACACGGTTCACGATCGATTCGGGATAGTCGATATCCATGTCAATCAGGGTTTTCGCACAGCTGTTTTCAACGTTTGCATCATGGTCTTCGCCTGCGCTGCCACCGACCTCATAGCCGCTGCCATCTAACAATGTGAAATACAGCTGCTTGCGTCGCGCATCGTTCACGGCGAGCGTCAGATGATGGCGGCCATCATGCTCCGCGTTGCGTACGAGCACCTGCGGGGAAAGCACATTCTGCCCGATGAGCCGCGCACCGGTGGCGAAGGCGAGCGCTTTGGCTGCGACGATTCCCGCGCGCAGTCCGGTGAAGGGTGCAGGTCCGATGCCGACGATGATACGGTCGATGTTTTCCGGTTTGAGGCCGGCTTGTTCGACGGTTGTGGCGATGTTCACCTGTAGTTTTTCGACGTGGGTGCGTGAGTCGGTTTCAACGATGGGGTCGTGTCCGACCATGCCGACGGTTGAGCCGTATGAAGTGTCGATCACCAGTGTCTGCATTTTGTGGAAACTCCTTGTGCCAAGCTGGGAACTACTGTACAACCGATGCTGGAATCATGGTTGTTGGCTGTGTTTTAGCGTTTGTTGCGTGCGATGTCGAAGGTTTGCCAGGATTCGCCGACGGGAATGAAGGTTACGGTACGTACGCCGTTGCTGGTGAGTTCGCGGCTGGCCGTATTGGCCGTTGTGCCTGTGCCGGCGGTGTTGAGTGGCCGGTCGATGTGGATTTCGAGGCGTTCCGGTGCGAGCGCGGCAGCCATCTGTTCGCCCCATTCCATGAGGATGATGGTGTTGTCGCTGGGGTCTTCGAGTTCTTCGTCGAGTCCGAGGGATTCGAGTTCGTCGAGTAGGTGTTCGACGGCGTTTTGGCCTGGGGCGTAGGCGTTGCCGCCGAGTCGGTAGGCGTCGACGTGTATGAGGTGGGCGGAGTTGCCGCCTTGGAATTGGCCTTTGAGTTCGCGTGCGATGGTGAAGGTTGGCGAGACGATGGGTTCGCTGATGTTGAGTCCTGCGCCGAAGCCTTGTGCGAAGGTGGTTTTTCCTGCGCCGAGTGGCCCTGAGAGGAGTATGACGTCTCCGCCGTGGGTGAGGTGTGCGACGTGTTTGCCGAGATCGCGCATGGCTTCGCCGGTTGTTGCTTCGACGGTGATGGTTTTGGCGGTGCCGCTGGCCGCGCTGTTGTTGGTGTTGTCCTCGTTCATGTTAGTTGGTTCGTCCTTTGTTGCTGATTAGTTCGATGGATCGTTCCAGCGCGTAGACAGGGTCCGATCCGTTGGTTTTGCTTTGTTCGTCGGCCCATGCGAGCATTTGGATGCATCGTCTCATGCCGTCGGAGGTCCATCCGGAGAGCTGTCTGGTGGCGTTTTTCAGTACCCATGAATTGGTTTTCGCTTCCGCTTCGCTGATGGTGCCGGAGCGTACGGCTGAGGCTTTGGCCATGGTGCGTAGTTTCATGGCGAGCGCTCCGATGAGTGCGATTGGCGCGGTGCCTTGTTCGACCGAGGCGCGCATGGCGATGATGGCGTCGGCTGAGCGTCCGGAGAGTGCGAGGTCGGCCACGCGGAAGCCGTCTACTTGGGGGTTGGCGGTGAGGTATTGGTTGACGCGTTGCAATGTTATGGGATTGTCGTCGAAGTCGAAGCAGAGTTGGCCTGCCATGGCTGCGAGTTCGCCGGTTTTGTCGCCGAGTACGGCTACGAGTTGCTGCGCGGCCATGGGTTCGATGCGTCGGTTGCGTCGTTCGAAGCATTGTATGGTGAAGTTGAGTTTTGCGTCGGCTTTTTTGAGGTCGGCCACAGCTTCTTTGACTGCTCCGGCTTTGGTGAGTTGGTCGATGAGTCGTTTGCCTTTGACGCCGCCTTCATGTTGGCAGATGACGATGCTGGCTTCGGTTGGATTGTTGACGGCTTGCTTGCAGTAGGCAACCATGGTTTCGCCGAGTCTGTCGTCGGCGTTTTGCAGGTTGGATACGATGACGATTGATCGTTCGGATAGGAGTGATGGGCTTACCGCTTCGTCGAAGGCGTAATGATCGGCGTTGGTTGCGTCGAGTTCGATGGTTTCCGCGTCGGGGTGTTTGCATTGCGCTTGGTGGCGCAGGTCGCGTACGGTTTGCTCGTTGAGGTACGGGTCGCCTCCATAGATGAGGTGGAAGGTTGCTGCGGATGGTTTCGGCATAGTATTCAATCTCGCTGTATCGGTGGACAAGATTCATTTGTTCCATTTCATGGTTTTGAGCGCGTTGTGGGTTCGTTCGCCCCATGCTTTCGCCCGTTCGATGGGATTGCGCATGAGGCGTCGGCCCGGCAGGTTTGGTTCCGGTGTTGTGATGCGGGTGAAGAGTGTGCCGGCAAGTCGTGCGGCCGCGTATCCGACGATTTCGACGACGATGATCAGCAGTGCGCCGCCCGCGCCTCCGGTCCATGGAATGGTGGCTCGGTCTCCTGACCCGAGGTTGAGGGCCATGAGTTCCATAATGGCGGTGCCCCAGGAGGCGAGGCTGGCGAATATGAATCCCAGATTGGGTAGTATCCATGAGATGGCGAGGCTGGCGAGTCCGGCAAGTGTGGAAAAGCCCACGAAGGGTGCGATGACCAGATTGGCCGGAATGGAGTAGACGGGCAGTTCTGGTTCGATGAGCACTTGAATCGGCAGGGTGAACAGTTGCGCGGCTATGGTCATGCCCATGGTTTGCGCGATGAACGACGGCATGATCGGCGTGAGCCATGCGCTTAACGGCCCTGCGAACAGTACGATGCCGAGTACGGCTGTGCATGATAATGCGAATCCGAAACTGCGTGACATGTGCGGATTGGCCATGAGCATGCCCAAAGTGGTCCAGTTGAGGGCGGCCAAAGCCTGTGTTCTCCGCCCGAGGAACAGGAAGCCCGCTCCGGCCAAACCCATCAGCAGGGCGCGTGACACCGAATCGGAGGGGAACACACACATTGCCAGCATGATGTATGACATGCCGATGGCGATGGCCGTGACGCGCCTTGGTAGTAGCAGGAACGAGCAGGCGGTGCGCACTATGGTGGCGACGACCGCGAGATGCCCTCCGCTGACTGCCATCAGATGCAGTATGCCCGAACGTTGGAAGGCGTTTTCAAGCAGATTGGCGTATGTGGAATCAATGCCGGTGCCGGTTTTGCCATTGCCGCTGTCTGGAGGAATGTAATCCTGTCCGAGAATGCCTAATGTCAGTCCGGGAACAAGTACTTTCCCTTGGTCGGAAAGCCGTGACGTCTGTTCGAAAAACGCCTGCTGCATCATGTCGATCACGCGCAATGCGGGATTGGGCGCCCGTATGCGTTCCACGGAGGCGATGTCCGTCAGCCATAGCGGCATGGTACCGTATTGCGATATGGCGAGCGTGCCCCGCATCCGGTATTCGCCGCCTTGTTTGAGTGTGCCGCAGTCCGGCCGGTCCGCATAGATGCGCACCCGCATCATGCTTGGTTGCGTGACCTGGCTTGCCGTGATTGTCGAAATCGTCGCATCGATCTGGCAATCATTCGCACGTCTGTTCGAATTCACTGCGGGGGATGTCGTACGTACCAGTGTTACAACGTCGCTTTCGCCGCTTCTGGCCGCGTACGAGGCCGCATCCCTCCATTGCAATACGTCGTAGGTCAACGCGGAAGACGCGCATGCCATCGCCGCGACCACGCATACGATAATGCTGAAATGCCGTGCCGCGACCGCCCGCCGCACGCCAACCGGCAGGCGCAGGATAGGCAATCGCATAAACGGCAATCCCAACAATCCCAATAATGCCAGCAATGGCACAGACAACACTAAAACGAGCGGCAGCATGCCGAGTCTGCCTTCCTGCTCGACGCAGTAGTCGAATCCCGCATGTGCGGCCAGACTCGCCGCCCACCCGCACAGGGTGGCTGGCAGCAGACGCCAATCCCTGCTCCCCTGCTCCCTATTCCGCCATTCGAACGTGTTTCCTCTCATCGTGCGCACACTTGGTCTCGGAATTTCGCCAGCGTTTTCTCGCCGATGCCTTTGACTTCCAACAATTGGTCGACATTGTCGAAACGGCCGATCTGATTGCGGTAGTCGATGATGCGCTGCGCGGTCACCGGGCCTACGCCTTTCAAGGTTTGCAGTTCGTTGGATCCGGCGGTGTTGATATTCAACAGACCGTCAGTCGGATCGGAAGGTTCCGTTGGTTCGGATGTTTGCTTGTTCTGGCCGTTTTGTTCCATGGAAGGCTGCTGGTTTGGTGTTGTTGCCGCGGATGACGCCCCGTCTTTCGTGGTTCCGTTCGCCTGAGATTGTTTGGATTGCGTGATCTGCGTCTGTTGGAGTGCGCTGTAGTGGATGGCCTGTTGCACAAGCATGGTCAGACTTGCACACAGCGCGCATGACAGGGTGAGTATGGCGATGACCGCGTGGATTGGCTGAAAGACGAGTCGTGGACGATCACGTTTGGGCCCGTCCTGTTCCGTCGGCGTGTCGGCAGGTTTGACTCCGGCCAGATCCCGCAATGAGGGTTTCGCAGGCTCCGACGTTTGTTCACGGGATATTTCAGGCGTTGCAGTTGCCGCGATTGCCACAGATGCTTCAGGGATTGCGGGAGGGACATGTTCGCTGCGAATGTTTTGCCCGCGCGCGTTCCTTTCATGCGTTTCGGGCATGCCAAGTCCACGCAGCCGCCGCGTGGCCGGCGATGTGATCTCGGCCTGCCTGTTCCGCCTGTTTGGCGGGGTAATAGTAATGCCCATGCATCCAAATTGGAGGATGCATGGGCATGCTGTCCAGTCGAAACGGCCCCTGTGGTCGGAGGATGCAAGTTATCCACATATTCGGCGTGTCGTCTTCTGCGGGAACGGTTCACATCCTGTTGGAAACCTTGTCAGCGGCCGTTGGTTCCGAAAGTTTTCGAAATATCATTCCGCGGGAACGATGGACACGATCTTCGGAGCCTTGACGATGACCTTGCGCGGTTCCTTGCCGCCCAAACGGTCGGCGACGACTTCCAACGCCATCTTCTCAAGTTCCTTCGGATCGATGTCGGGCGAAACCTCAAGCTTGGCACGAACCTTGCCCTTGATCTGCACGACCGCGGTGACGGTGTCCTGTCCGACATAGCGTTCATCAGCCTTCGGCCATTCGGCGTGTGCCAGCGACTCGCCGTGTCCGAGCTTGTTCCACAGTTCCTCGCAAACGTGCGGGGCAATCGGGGAAAGCATCAGAATCAGCGGTTCAACGGCTGCGCGTGGCACCTCGTTGAGGCTGGTCAAGTGGTTGTTGAGCACGATGAGCTTGGCGATGGCCGTGTTCGGACGCATCGCTTCCATTTCCACGGTCACGTCGGCGATCGTGTTGTTCAGCAGTTTCAGAGTCTTCGTGTCGAGTTCGCCATCGGTGACGTGCACTTCGCCGGTGTTCTCGTCGACGACGTTACGCCACAGGCGCTGCAGGAAACGCATGGATCCGACCACGTTGCGCGTGTTCCACGGGCGGGATTCGGCCAGCGGGCCCATGCCCATCTCATACAGGCGGAAGGTGTCGGCACCGTAGTTCGAGTACATGTCGTCCGGCGTGATGATGTTCTTCAGACTCTTGCCCATCTTGCCGAACTCACGGTTGGCGCGTTCTCCGTTCCAAGTGAAAGTCGGCTCACCATTGGCATCGGCCGGGCCTTCCACCACTTCGGCGGCCGGCACGTACTGGCCACGGTCATCGGTGTAGGCGTACGCCTGGATCATGCCTTGGTTGAACAGTTTGTGGAATGGTTCCGCGGAATCGACGAAACCGAGGTCGAACAGCACCTTGTGCCAGAAACGGGAGTACAGCAAATGCAACACGGCATGTTCCACACCACCGATGTACAGATCCACACCGCCGGACTTGCCGGTGGTCTCATTGTGGTTCGGGCCCATCCAATAGTCAAACTCGCTCTTCTCGACCATGTGTTCGGTGTCGGTCGGGTCGAGGTAGCGCATGTAGTACCAGCAGGAGCCGGCCCAGTTTGGCATCGTGTTGGTGTCGCGATAGTAGGTCTTCTTGCCGTCGCCCAAGTCGAGTTCGACCTTCACCCAATCCTCGTTGCGGCTCAGCGGAGCTTCAGGATTGGATTCGGCGTCTTCCGGATCGAAAGTCTTCGGACTATAGTCCGGCACATCCGGCAGGTTGATCGGCAACTGGTCGTCCGGCAGCAGATGCGGAGTACCGTCCTCGCCATAAACGATTGGGAACGGTTCGCCCCAATAACGCTGACGGCTGAACAGCCAGTCACGCAGACGGTAGCTGACCGTGCCCTTGCCGACACCGGCCTTTTCCAGCCATGCGTTCACCTTGTCGATGGCCTCGTCCACACGAAGGCCGTTGAGGTTCAACGCGTCGCCCTTGGCGCGGGTGGCGTCCACGGAGGAGTTGATGACGATGCCGTCGTGGGAGATGAACGGCGCCTTGCCTTCATAGTTGGCCAGATCGTCGCCGGATTCGGCCAGCGGCTGCACGGTGTAGATGACCGGCAGGCCGAACTTGACCGCGAAATCGTAATCACGCTGGTCGCCACCCGGCACGGCCATGATGGCACCGGTGCCGTAGTCCATGAGCACGTAATCCGCGGTGAACAGCGGCAGCTTGGCTCCGGTGATTGGGTTGATGGCGTACAGGCCGGTGAACAGGCCGGTCTTCTCGCCAGCCTCGTCAACACGGTCCTTGGCGGTCTTGGCTTCCGCAGCCAAGCGGTAGGCCTTCACCGCCTCGACCGGAGTGGCATAGCCGCCCTTCCAGTCTTCCGGAGTCTCGGCCGGCCATTCGGCGGGAACGTCTTCGAGCATGTGATGTTCCGGAGAGACCACGGCGAACGTGGTGCCGAACAGGGTGTCGGGACGGGTGGTGTAGATCTCCATGTCTTTGACGCCGTTCGGGGTTTCGACCTCGAAATGCACGGAAGCGCCGTGGGATTCGCCGATCCAATTTCGCTGCATAAGCTTGACCTTCTCCGGCCAGTCGATGCCATCAAGATCTTCGATCAGACGGTGGCCGTATGCGGTGATGCGCATGGACCATTGGCGCAGCTCGCGCTGGAACACCGGGAAGTTACCGCGTTCGGACTTGCCTTCGGCGGTGACCTCCTCGTTGGCGAGCACCGTGCCCAGGCCCGGGCACCAGTTCACCGGGGACTTGGAGATGTAGGCCAAACGGAAGTCGTTGAGCACGTCAGCCTGCTCGGCTTCGCTCAGGTCTCCCCACTGCTTGCCCGCGAATCCCGGAATCTCACGCTCGCCGGATTCGAACTGCTCCATCAGCGTGCTGATTGGTCGTGCGCAGCCCCTGGAACCAGACGGATTAGTGGCATCCTCGTCGTACCAGGAATCATAGATTCGGGAGAAGATCCACTGGGTCCAACGCACGTAGCCCGGATCGATGGTGGCGAAAGAACGACGGTTGTCGAAGCTCAGGCCCATGCGGTGCAGCTGGCGACGCATGTTGGCGATGTTCTGCTCGGTAGTGATGCGCGGATGCTGGCCGGTCTGGACCGCATACTGCTCGGCCGGCAGGCCGAAGGCGTCATAGCCCATGGCGTGCAGCACGTTCTCGCCCTTCATACGATGGTAGCGGCTGACCACATCGGTGGCAAGGTAGCCCAACGGGTGACCCACATGCAGACCCTTGCCCGACGGATACGGGAACATGTCCATCGCGAAATACGACGGGCGTCCTTCGGCGTTGCGTCCCTTGCCGTCCTTCAGATCGCCATTGACGTTGGCAGCCCAGAAAGTGCCTTCGTCATCCCAAATCTTCTGCCATTTTTCCTCAATGCCCTGAGCCAGATCCGCATTGTAACGGAACGACGGCTCGGCTGGTTCGTTCGACTGCGCCTGCGCGCTTTTCTCAATGTCACTCATAATGCATGAAACTAGCCGCGCAACTGGACACTTCGCAAAGCGTCAATCATTATGCAAGAAGCGTTTCGCAAAGCGTCACGCAAGGTGAGGCCCGTCAGCCTTCCGACGCCGCTGAGCGCGTTATCGCGGGAGGGTTGATCGACATGTCAGGAACGTAGCCAATCGACTGTTTCATCTCGTCCATGGCCTGCTTCCACGAGCCGTCGTCCATCATGGACTGCAATGCGGCGTCGACCTGTTCGGCAAGCGTGGATTGGCCGGGTTTGACCGCGATCGCATACGAGCGTTCGCCGAACGTTTCGCCCACGACCTTAAGGTACCCGCCTCCCCTGTTGGATGCGAGGCCCGCCGCTATGGCGTCGTCGGCCGCAATGGCGTCCGCCTGCCCAATCATCAATGCCGTTTCGCACTGCGGATACGTGTCGCGTTCGCTCACGGTCACATCTTCCGCAAGATTTCGCACGCTATCGGCGGGCATTCCGTCTTTGGCCACACATACCGTTTTTCCGGCAAGATCGTCGATTCCGGTGATGGTTCCCGCACTGTCGGAACGCACCAGCAATGCCGCATGCACGGTCAAATACGGTCCTGCAAGCTCAACCTCACCATCCTGAACGTCATCAGCGGCGAAAGCATCAACCACCATGTCCACAGTGCCGTCTTCAAGCGACGAAACGCGCGTCGACGGCAGCACCTGTTTGAACACGATCTGTTTTTGCGCGAATCCCAACGTGTTCGCCACGTATTGCGCCACGGAAATATCGAAGCCCGAATATTCTCCCCCATGCATAAAACCCAATCCCGGCTGGTCCGCGGCCACGCCAATCGCAATGGTCGGCCCTTGCGCAAGACCATTGGTGACAACGGAAATGGAAGTGCCGCACGCGCTCGTGCCCAATACGACCGAAGCGGCGCATACCAGCGCCGCGATATTTCGTGACAGACGTGACATACGCGCGATTCTACGCGATTCTACTTGAACATGCGTGAACGTGTCAGGAACCAGGTGACAATGGCCGAAACGACCAGCGAGATTCCGATGATCACGGCGAAGCCCCACGGCTTGTCTGTCAACGGCATGCCAAGCATACCCTCCTGGAAGTTCATGCCGTACATCGAGAAGATCAATGTCGGAATCGACAGCGTGATGGAGATAATCGTGAAGATGCGCATCACGTTGTTCAGATTGTTCGACACGATCGACGCGAACGCATCGGTCATGTTGGCTAGAACGCCGCTGTAGATATTGGCCATCTCGATAGCCTGCTTGTTTTCGGTGATGACGTCGTCGAGCAGATCCTCGTCTTCCGGATACTGCTTGATGCGCGGCAGCGTGGTCAGCTTTTCCATCACGATTTCGTTCGACTTAAGCGACGTGGTGAAGTAGACCAACGTCTTGCTCAATTCGAGCAGCATGAGGATTTCACGATTCTGCATGGAATGGCGCAGTTTGAGTTCGAGCTTGTCGCTTTCACGGTCGATGATGCGCAGATACCGCAGATACATGGTGGCGTTGCGGTACAGGATCTGCAGGATGAAACGCGTTTTCATATACGTGTTGAAACCGCGAATCGTGCCTTCCATGAACGGGTGCAGCACCGGAGTGTCCTGCATACAGACGGTGATGATGGCCGACTGCGTGATGATGATCGACAACGGGATGGTCTCGTACCAGTCTCGCCCGCCACGCTCCTCGACGGTTGGAATGTCGACGATGATCATCGTGTAATCGTCTTCCACATCCACACGGGACCGTTCCTCGTCATCAAGCGGGGCGCGCAAGTCGGCAAGATCGACGCCGGTTTCCATGGAAACGTTGGCAAGCTCCACATCGGTCGGATCCGAAAGGCATAACCAGGACCCGTTTTCGGGTTTTTGGATCTGCTCCACCTGGCCGTTAATCGTTCTGAACATTCTCAACATGTCTCTCACCCGCCTTTCGCGCTTTCCAACGTTCTATCGCTGTACGGCAGCCCGAATACAACGTCTCCTACAATCAGTCTTTTGGGACCGTTCTTGGACCATTCGGGCAAACAACCTTATTTAGAATAGTCCAACCTTGGGAGCTAGCCGACCACGAGCCGGAGATTTCATCGAGAATTCATGTTCGCCGCATGCGCCCACAGTGAGCAACGGCCACCGTGGGCTACCGCATGCCACTGCATATCACTGCATGATGGGCTTCCACAACGGCATGTTCGGGCCGCGCAATTCCTTCGGACCGTTCTCCCAGTCCGTAAGCGCGGCGATGGCCGGGCCTTGGTTGAAGGCGTCGAGCTTCCACTGCCATGTGTCAGGTTCGGCGGGGCCACGGCTTGCATCGACGCCCATCCGCGTCCAGAAGGCGTTGCGCATGGCGCCGAGATTGTTGAGATCATCCGGATCCATGTCGAGCAATACGGCGACGGTGGCCACGATCCATGATCCGTGGCCGACGGCGAGCAGCGTGGTTGGCGCGGAATCGCCGGCATGCTTGGCGATGATGCTTCGGATGGCTTGGGCACCACGCTGGCCGGTATGCCGACGGCTTTCGACGCCATGCTTGGTTTCTCCTCCGGTGTGGGCGCGCCATGAATGGTAGTCTTCGGCGTACTGTTCGAGAATCTCCTCACGGGTCATGCCCTCCCATTCGCCGAAGCTGCGTTCGCGCAGACGCGGGTCGAGAGCTACGTCAAGTCCGAGAAGGTCGGCGATGGCGTGGGCGGTCTGTTGGGCGCGGAAAAGGTCCGACGACACGACGACCATGCATCGGCTTGCGGCCGGCGCCTCGTTGATTTCGTTGAGATCGGCGAGATACGCGCCCTCGTACGCGGGTTGGGCAAGTTCGTCATTATGGTCGGCGAGGTGCGCGATTTTCGCCCAATAGTATGTTCTGGCGAGTTCATAAGCGCTTTGGTCGGCCTGCCACCTGCCGACGATGTCGAGGGGAATGTCGATTTGGCCTTGCAGACGTCTTGCGAGATTGTAGGCGGTGCGTCCGTGGCGTAGGAACAATACTTCGTCGATCATGCATCTCATTGTAACTGTGGCGTGCGAGCGCGATGATGATTGCCCATACGGTGGTGAGTGCGAACGCTGTGATGGCGAGTGTTCCGTCGGTGAGGCAGCCTGTTTCGTGCGGGCATTCGTCGTGGTTTGGGATGCGTGTTCCTGTGACGAGGAGTCGGTGTGTGTTGATGCCGTATGGGGTGCAGGTCATGAGCGTGGCTCGATCGGCGGTGTTGTCGTGCTTGTTTATCCAAGTGAAATCGTCGGGGGTGATGGTGCGGATGGTTTGCACTTGGTAGGTGAGGGTTTCACCGAGGGTGGTGATGGTGAATTCATCGCCTTCTCGGGCTTGGTCGAGTTTGGTGAACATGAGTTTGTCGGCGAGGCCTCGGTGTGCGGTGATGACGGTGTGGGTTCCTGCTCCCCCGATTGGCAGGGATGTTCCCGCCCAGTGTCCGGCGCCGAGGGCGAGTGCTTGTTCGCTTGTTCCGTGGCGTATGGGTAGGTTGATGCCGAGTTTTGGGTAGTTGATGGTTGCCATGACGTCGCTGGGTGGGATGACGAGTTGTTGGTTGTATTCGATGAGGGTTTGTGTTGGGGTTTCATATTTTGTCTGGTTGTCGGTTGGGCTGTCTGCCGGATCGTCGGTTTGAGGTTCGGTTCGGTTGGCGAGGCGTGCGTTGTAGAGTTTCGCCTGCCGTTTGCTTTCTTGGATTGCCGTGTCTGTGGTGTTGGCGACGGTGGCTGCGTACGCTTTGACGCTGGCTGCTTGTTGGATGTTGTCTTCGGTGCGCATGATCAGGGGGATGCTGATGATGAGTGCCGTTGCGGTGAGCATGGCGGTTCCCACACACCATCGGATGATGTTGTGTGTTACCGACGTGTTTTTGTGTCGGGGTTTGCCGTGTGTGGGAACCGTCATGTGTTTCCTATCGTTGGATGCCGGTTAGCGGTCGTCGGCTGATTTGCACATGCGCAGCATTACGATGCCTCCTATGAAGAGGAGCGCTGCGATGCTGAAAAGCATGGTCAATCCTGCCGCGCCGGTCAACGGTATTTCGGTGATGGTGCGGATATTGGTGACGACCACGGTGTGGCTGTCACCTTTTTTGATGAGGTTGTTGGGGTCGGATTTGACGTCGATGCTCCACGTCATGGTGGCGTCATCAACGTTGACGGTGACGACCGCGCTGGGCAGCATGAGCGACGAGTAGTTTTGGGGCGCTTGTGTTTCGGTGATGGTGTATTCGCCTTTGAGTCCTTGGATTTTGGTTTCTCCGGCTTCGAACGTGGTGGTGGTTGTGGTGTCGCCGCTGGTGGCGAGGCGGTAGTTGCCGTTGCCGAGTGACACGAGTTTCAAAGGTGTTTTGTCGCTGGTACCTTGGGCGATGGTGAATTTCGCGCCGGTGAGCTTTTGGTTTTTGGCGTCGACCTTGCGCAATGCGATTTCGCCGGTGCAGACTTTGACCTCGTTGCCGGGTTGGTTGTTGTGGTCCTTCCATGCATTGGGGTTGTGGGAGTATTCTAGGTTGATGGAGTTGACGTTGCAGGGGCTTCCGATGACTGCGTTGCCGTTGAGGCGGGCCGTGTAGGTGATGGTGATCGTCGCGCCGACCGGTAGGGCTGCCTTTGATGCGTCCGAGGCGAGGATGTCTCCGTTGATGCCGAACAGCCAGCTGATGGTTTTGCCGTTGACGTTTTCCTTGTAGAACGTGCTTGCCAATGCTTTGCCGCCGACGGTGATTGAAGTGAGCGAACCATAGTCGAGGCCTGTGCCGAGCGTGTCGTTCAACGCGAGATAGTAGTGGTCGTAGCCTGTCCAGTTGGGAATTTTCTGCGTCACGCGGTAGGTCAGATTCTTGCCTATCGCTTCGGATGCGCTGTCTTTCCACGTGCTGCCGACGTTGACTTTTTTATCGGGTGTTTCCACGCTGGATACCTTGTAGATCACCTGTCCGAGTGTCAAGGTCGTGCCACTGGCCGTGCGCAGTTGGCTGATGCCGTTGACCGCGGTGCCGTTCATCATCATGATGGACGCGGTTGTTTTGACGGCGGTTCCGCCGCTTGGCGTGGTTGTTGCCGGCGTACGATCCACGATGGCGTAGATTCCCGGCACGAGCACGTTGTCGGTCGACATGGTGGTTTTGTCTTGGCTGAGCGTGGCGACCGCCGTTCCCTCCTGTTTGGCGAAGTTGGTTTGTTTGGCGAGGCTATTGCAGAAGTTGCGTAGCTTTCCGCTCCACGGATCGCTGCGTGAGTCGGTCAGATTCTTCACCACCCACACCATCGGATCGTTTTTGCCGTTGACGGTGAGGTTCGCGTCGGTGGCTCCGGCTGTTTTGGCCGCCGCGGTGATGTCTGACGTCAATGCTGTGTTCGTGGTCAGATCGTAGCCGACGATCGTGTTGCCGTCCGCGCTTGCCACAGTGTATGTGGCGAGTTGGATGGCGCGGAGATCCTTGCCTTCAAGGCTTTCCCCGTTGCTTGCTTTCACGCTCATGGACTGTTTGACATCCAAATCGGCCAATTGTGGAGCAGCTTGGGCCGTGCTCGGCATGGCGAGGGTCAACATCGCGCCAATGGCGAGGAATGCTGCACATCGGCGATGTATGGTGCGTTGTGTCATGGTTCACCTTCTTTGGTTGTTGGTTGTCGCATAGACGTCTTCGCTTATGCGTGCAGACCAGCATGGCAGAAACCAATATTCACCCGCCATCTCCGTAAGAAAATCTGTGGATAAGTGGATGAGCGAACACTTATCCACACTTATCCACAACCCACGCATGCAGCTGCCGTATAGGAATCCCTGATCGAACCGCTGCGAACGATATGCTGCAGATTCGCGATCTTTCGTTCCGATAACAGCGAACCGCAGACCGGACATGCTGTCCCCTCTGCGGTTCGCTGTTATTGTCGTTTCGACTGGTTCAGTATGGAACTGATCAGTCCTTGACGATGGTTTTGCCTGCCGTAGCGCCCGGGGTGAGATCCTGAATTTCCGTGATCTCCAAAACCGGAATGGTCACCGGCTTTTTCGTGCCACGTTCCTCGGCGACCTTGACCTGCTCATCATAGATCGCATCGTCGGAATGGAGTACGACGTTGCCGCGGAAGCGGTAGCCTCTCTTCTGTTCAAGATTGGCGACTGCGACGACCAGATCGCTGCCGTCAAGCAGGTTACGGTATGTTTGGCCCGCGGTGCGCTCGTGGTAGCCGATATGGTTGCTGTCGATGATGAACATGCTCATTTTCGGTCCGAGATTAACCTGACCTTCTTTGCTGATGGTGGCCACCCATGCGAGGTTGCTGTTGAGGAATTCCTTCATCTCATCGGTGAGATCTGCCATGATGCCGTCCTTTCGTTTGCATGCCCATGGAATGCGGACATACTTTCAGATTACGGCAAGAAACCCCACAACGCATGTTCGCCCAACGTGAATAACATCACATACGAGTTCCATCTGAAACCGAATTTAGGAGAGATAGCACCTGTTCCGCACTTTGCTATGAACCGCACCCCGATTGTTGGACTGAAGAAATACAGATTCGATGATTGGAGGTGCGGTTCATTTGGACCATACCCCTATGTTTTTATGAGACACGTTCAGGTATACATTTTATTGGTTTTTTGGATTTCTGTAGACTTTTGGCATCGCTGCCGTAGGGCTTGAAATCGTTGGAATTCCGCTGGTTTGAGTATGAAAAAAGGTTTCCGGAAATCACCGGAAACCCTGACTGTGGAGCTAAGGGGATTCGAACCCCTGACCCTCTCCATGCCATGGAGATGCGCTACCAGCTGCGCCATAGCCCCGAAGTCTGCCCTGCAGACCTCGTATAAGATACATCACAGACATGAACCATGCAACTTCCGGCGTGTCGCCCGCATTGGGAAATCGCCATATGTAATCTGCCATACGCAATCACACTAGGCGGGCGACATGGAAGGTGCGACACCAGTAACGCTAGTTACTGCTTGCACCTCCTGTCGAACCGGCAGTACCGTCGGTGGATCCCGATGTGCCAGTACTTGTCGATCCGTCAGTGCCACTACTTCCAGTTCCCGATGATGAACCATCACCAGTGGTGCCGGACGTGCCGCCGTTCGAGCCGGTACCGTTGGACGAGTCCGTTCCGGTCTGGCTGGGACCGTTGCTGGAATTATCAGATGACGATCCACTGTTTCCGGACGTGGAACCATTGGTGGTATTGCTTGACGTGCCATTGGAAGTGGACGAGTCGGTGGAACCACTGGTAGTCTTGTCGCTGCCGCCCGTGGTGGTTCCATCATTCGAGTCCGTGGAATCGGACTTGGGCTTCTGCACAGGAGCCTGCTCATTACCGGATCCGGAATCGCCAGTGCTTTCATACGAAGGCACGACCTTCTCATGCACCACGTTACGCACCACGGTATCCGTTCCCTGACCGCCGGTGAAAGCGAGAATCAATCCCGCACTCACTCCAACACCAACCAGAGCGCTGACGAATGCGATGATCACCGGAGCGTATTTGCTATGCAACCAATTCGAGGAACGACGCCCCGCATGCTGCACTTGGACATCGCGCGCACTACGAGTAGTGGATTTTCCGCTGGCGATGCTAGGGCTACCAATGCCACGATGCCCGTTCGGGAATACGGAGGTCTCCCCTGCTCCGGCAATATCACCAAGCGCGCGGGTAGCGTCCCCATCCTCCTGCTCGGAGGAAATGACGCGCGGCGAGATGGACGGTGCTACCGCAGACGCATCATCGGACGATACCATCGTGGCATCCAATGCAACAGGAGACGATCCGATAATCCTCGTCTCGTCACCCTTCGTGGAAGAGCCAAGCACTTGCGTTTCATCCGCAGCCGCATCACTACTTGACGGTAACGGCACGGCCTGTTGAATCTTCTCCCCCGACGCCTTTAAAACGTTCTTGTACACCTGCGTGGCCACCGCGGAAACAACCGAGCCCGCAGCCACGCCAATCACCGATCCTGCGATACCGATTTTCGCAGAAAGCAGGAATGACGTGACCGCCGCCAGCGCGCCCGCGCAAATCGACGAAAAAGAGATTCCCTTAAAAAAGTTTTTCACAAGCCATGACGATAGCTAATTTCGCTATGAAAGTACTGGCGATTCTGTGAAAAGCTTGAAAAAACAGCGACCAGCCATCACGTGATGACGCTTACAGACTGGCTACAGATTGGGATGCTCCCATTCCTCGGAATCGGCAATGGCGGGACCATGGTTGTAATCCATCAAACGCCAACGCAATGTGGAACCGACCTCCAATGGAATGAGCCGCACCCAGTGAGCGTTGCGCATCGACAAAATGTCGGCGAAATCGCCATGCACATCCGCCATTCCCAGAAGCGTCTGCAACGTTTGGGAAATCCATGCACCATGCGAGAACACGTACAGATCCGTGTCGGATCCGGCACGGAACGCCCAATCGTTCAATGCCTCAACGCCACGACGTCCCACCTCTTCCTTGGGTTCCGCACCGTATTTAAGTTCACCGCCGCGGAACTCGGCCCAAGAACGATAGTCTTCCGGATACCGTTGCGCAAGCTCCTCGACGGGAATGCCCTCCCAGTCTCCGAAGCTGCGTTCGCGCACGCGGGCGTCCGGATACACCTCCAGCCCGAGCGGATCGGCAAAGGCATGCGCCGTGGCAGAGGCACGCCCCAAATCAGAGCATACGACCAGCCGGTTCGGAATATCGGGGCGACGGTCAACATACAGTTCACGCAATGCGACCGCTGTTTGGCGAACCTGCCACTGGCCGACTTCGTCGAGGGGAATGTCGATCTGGCCTTGCAGACGATGTTGCGCATTGTAGGCGGTGCGCCCGTGACGCACCAGCGTGATGGCGTGCACATGTTCCGGTACTGCGCTGTTATGCTCAAGTTCGACGTTTCGAGGCATGCTGCTGTCCTCCGTTGCTTTCTCGATTATGGAATTGGCGAATACCATTTCACTTGATATGAAAACATGCCTTCCGCATCCAAACGTGAAGGCATGTTCGTACGTGTTATTCCGCGGTCTCCGTGGTCTTTTCGTCGGAGGTTTCAGGATGTTCGAGCTGCAGGTCGATGCTTGGGCAATCCTTCCACAGGCGTTCGAGACGGTAGAAGTCGCGGGATTCCTGATGCATGACGTGAATCACGAAATCACCGTAATCAAGCAGCACCCACTGTCCTTCGGTCAGGCCTTCACGGGAACGCGGCTGGCGCTTTCCGCTTTTGAGATACAGGTCCTTTTCGATTTCTTCGGCGACGGCCAGCACCTGACGTTCGTTCGAAGCGGTGGCGATGAGCATCGCATCGGTGATGGCCAATGGTTCGGTGACGTCGAAGGCTACGAGGTCAGTGGCCTTCATACGGTCAGCCGCGGCTGCGGCGATGCGGATGGCGTCGATGGAATCTTGTACTGCCGGCATATTCAGCGCTCCCATTCGGGCTTCCAGCCCTCTACTACATGTTGTGTGTTTTCGGAATAGACCATGGAATCGTCCGGAACGTCGTGGCGAACCACGGAACCAGCGCCAGTAGTGACACCGCTGCCGACTTCGACAGGAGCCACGAACAGGTTGCCGGCACCGACGTGCACGTTTGATCCGATGGTGGTGTGGTGCTTGTGCACGCCATCATAGTTGGCGGTGATGGTACCGCCGCCGATGTTGGTATGCTCGCCCAAGTCGGCGTCGCCCACATAGCTCAGATGCGGCACCTTGGTGCCGTTGCCGATGTGTGCCTTCTTCATTTCCACGAAGGCGCCGGCCTTGGATTCTTCACCAAGATCGTTGCCCGGGCGCAGGTACGTCCACGGGCCGATGTTGGCGGCACGGCCAATGTGACTCTCCTGCACGCGGGAACGCTCCACACGGGCGTCAGCATCGATGACCGCGCTGATAAGCGTCGTGTATGGACCGACCTGCGCACCCTCGCCAATCACCGTGTTGCCTTCGAGGAAGCATCCGGGAAGGATCACGGCATCACGTTCGATGCGTACGTCATCTTCGATCCACGTGGTCTCAGGGTCGAGAATGGTCACGCCTTCACGCATCCAACGCTCGCAGACGCGCTTGTTGTGGGCTTTGGCAAGCGCCGCAAGCTGCACGCGGTCGTTGACGCCTTCGACGCTCAACGGGTCGGGGGCAGCGAACGCGCCGACGGCACCGTTGGCTTTGGCGGTTTCGAGCGCGTCGGTCAGGTAAAACTCGCCCTGAGCATTGTTGGATTTGAGGTTGGCGATCGCTTCATCCAGCAGCTTGGCGTCGAACACGTAGACGGACGTGTTCACCTCGTGCACGGCCAGTTCGCTGCTGTTGGCGTCCTTCTGTTCCACAATGCGTAGCACGTTGCCTTCGCTGTCGCGAATGATGCGGCCATAGCCGGTAGGATCGTCAAGAATGGTAGTGAGCACGGTGGCGCCATTGCCGCTTTGCTCATGGAAGGCAAGCAACTGGTTCAACGTGTCGGCGTCGAGCAACGGCATATCTGAGGCTGCGATCAGCACCGAGCCGTCAAGCCCGCCTTGCCCCTTCAACTGCGTCATGGCGCACTGCACGGCTCGTCCGGTGCCGGGAATGTCATCCTGGTTGACAATGGTGACACGCTCATTGTAGGAGCGGGCCGCTTCGGCGACTCGTTCCGCCTGGTAGTGTACGACCACGGCCAACGTTTCAGGGTCGAGCGCTGCCACGGAATCCATCACACGGTTCAAAAACGTCTTTCCAGCCAAAGTGTGCAACACTTTCGGCTTGTTGGAACGCATGCGGGTACCCTCACCCGCCGCAAGAATAATCGCGGCGCTTAATGCCATGTCTAATCTCCAATTCCTCAGGACCTAACAAATTCAGACGCGAAGCCAGTTATCCGACGCCCCATATTAAAACGAGCCCTCCCTAAAACGCAAAACAACCACGTCTTGGAGCGACTTGCGGAACACTGGAAGGTCAGCCTGTACACCTTGGAATGACTGCCGTCTGATAAACGACTATAGAAAACGGCAATAGCCACAAGGTGTTGCGCCGAAGAGTGAGCGGATAGATTGATATCCGACATGAACGTGGGGGTATCTCACGTAACGCATCATCATTCTTGGGAGGGGAATAACAATGATGTCAAATATCTCATACGATTGGATCGTGCTCGGCGTAGCCGCGATCCTGCTCGCCGTCCTATCGTTCCTCAAACGTAAAAAATGCAGAGTTTACTACACGCGTGCTGCTTGCAACGGTATTCGGCATCATTTTGGGAATTGCTTTCAAAGGCCATACCGATTATGTCGGTGCGGTGGGTTCCATCTGGTCCAATGCAATTACCGCACTGGTGGTTCCGCTGCTGCTGTTCAGCATTATCTCCAGCATCACGAACCTTGGAGAATCCATACGCTTAAAGAATATTGGTCGAAAACCGTGTTCTTCCTGCTACTTAACACCGCGACGGCTTCGCTGCTTACGCTAATCCTGGCACAAGCGTTCCAGCTGGGGCGTGGTTTCCACTACACCTTGCCGAGCGATTACAAACAACATGACGTTCCTGTCGTTCTCGACAACAAGGAGCTGTCGCAGATTCAGTAGCAGGAATACCGCAACGAACAGAAGCAACAACCAACCAATACAGAAATGATAGACAAGTGACTTGTCACTGGCACGAATCCTGTTACCTTTAGATTTTTCCCATACTTTCATATAAACTCCTTTCTTCGGACATAAGAAAAGCAGTCAATCATGTAGACTGACTGCTTTGTGAATATAAGTATTGAATTGTAAAACTGGAAATTGTCAAACACTTTTTCTTTAATGCTATCTTTATTCGCATGCCGAATACTTGAAACAACTATAGCTAAAACAGTGCTTATTCCTTACGCTGTCTGTATATTTTCTCTCTAATAAAAATTCTCAATTCAAAGAACAGCATAAATAGCGTAGCAACCAAAAAACCAATCATCAATATTTTATGGCAGATTACAAAATAAACAATATACGCTACGATAGCCACCAAGTATACAATCATCAAAATGTGCCACTTTTTAGCGGAACTATCAGTAATTATTTTACTTTTTACGGCAACATCATCCTTAATCAGCTCGTCCAAACTCAATCCAAATTCATCGCTAATCGCTATTAGATTAGCAATATCGGGAATACCTTTATTAGTTTCCCATTTTGTAATTGCTTGTCTTGATACATTTAGTCTTTCAGCAAGCTGCTCCTGTGAAAGACCTGCCTGCTTTCTGCATTCTTTGATTTTGTCTCCTAAATTCATTTTTAAGTCCTCCTTATTATTTGATAGACTCATTATAATGATTTTCAAGTTTTTAACAAGAAACCGCCATTTACAATGCCTGCTACAATACGTAGCAGACATTGTGTACGATTACTTTACAAATGAACAAATGCGATCTTTACTTTCGACGTTAGGCTGTCAGAGCATGCCGAGCAGCTCGGCCTCGTCACGCATGGCGCGATACAGCATCCACTCCTGCCTTGCGTCGGACAATGCGCGGTGCTCCTCCATGTCGGCGATGTGGTAGTCGACGATGAGGGTGGAAACCTTGTGGGTTCGTTTTTCCGGATGCAGCCGACGGCTGAGGTCCAACGTGTCGACGAAATGATGCGCGAAACGCGCGTCCCGCTCCGCGTAAGCGAGCTGTACAGCATTGTCGAGGAACGACATGTCGAAGGACGCATTGTGCGCCATGACCACGGCCGTGTCCGAACACCAGCGTGCGAATTCATCCATGACTTCACGCACATCCGGTTTGCCGAGCAGCATGCCATCGTCGATTCCCGTCAAACCAGTGATTCTTGACGGGATGTGTTCGAACGGGTTGATGAGCTGGTCGAATTCGTCGACCAGCTCATCGTTGTGAATTTTGACCGCACCGATCTCAATGAGCCTGGCGCCTTTGCGCACGCTCAATCCGGTTGTTTCCGTATCGATCACGATGTAATCCGTGAATCGTCCGGACAACGGGTCCAAACGTCGGGGATCGCCACTTCTACGCGCTGCCATTCATCTCACCTCCGCTACTTCCATTTGCGATGTATAACTTAATCATTCCAACCTGACTTTCTTAGCCGGGGAAACATAACAAAAAAAGATCCTGCAGCATGACACTGCAGGATCAATGAACCGTTATTCAGGCTTTACCGCAAAGCTCGTTCAGCGGGTCGGAGCGACCGTGACTGGGCAACGCTGGAAGCTCTTGAGATCGACATAACCGGTGGTCGCCATGGCACGACGGAGCGCGCCAATGTAATTGGTGGTGCCGTCCGCATTGTGGCTGGGGCCGAACATGATATCTTCCAGGGTGCCGACGGTGCCGACATTCGTGCGGAAGCCGCGCGGAAGCGTCTGGTGACGGGCCTCGGCACCCCAATGCATGCCCTTGCCTGGAGCTTCCTCAGCACGAGCCAGCGGGGAGCCAAGCATCACGGCATCGGCACCAAGCGCGAACGCCTTGATGAAGCTGCCGGAGTCGCCCATGCCGCCATCGGCGATCACTTGGACGTAACGGCCGCCGGATTCGTCCATGTAGTCACGGCGTGCTTCCGCCACATCTGCGATGGCGGTGGCCATCGGAGCGTGGACACCGATGGTGTTGCGGTTCGCGGATACCGCGCCGCCACCGAAGCCGACAAGCACGCCGGCCGCGCCGGTACGCATCAGATGCAAAGCAGCGGTATAGTTGGCGGCGCCACCGACGATGACGGGCACATCCAAATCGTAGATGAACTTCTTCAGGTTCAACGGCTCGTGATCCTGGGAGACATGCTCGGCGGAAACAACCGTGCCACGGATGACGAACAGGTCGACGCCCGCTTCGAGCACGGTCGAATAATAGTCCTGCGTGCGTTGCGGGGATAGTGCGCCCGCAACGGTGACGCCGGCATCGCGAATCTCATGCAGACGCTCGACAATGAGCTCCGGCTTGATCGGCTCGGCGTAGATCTGCTGAATGCGCTCGGTCGCGCGTTCGGCCGGCAGCTCGGCGATTTCGTCGAGCAGCGGCTGCGGATCGTCGTAGCGGGTCCACAAGCCTTCGAGGTCGAGCACACCGAGCGCGCCCATCTTGCCCATGGCGATGGCGGTGGCCGGGCTGGTCACCGAATCCATCGGCGCGCCGATGACCGGCACATCGAATTCATAAGCGTCAACCTGCCAAGAAGTGGACACATCCTGCGGATCGCGAGTACGACGGGAGGGAACGATGGAAACGTCGTCCAGAGAGTATGCCAGACGGCCCTTCTTGCCCAAACCGATTTCAATTTCCTGAGACATGTTCTCAAGGCTAATGCTCAGCAATGACAGTACGCAAGAGCGTGTCACCCGCCATCGCCCAGTTTTTTTGGACATTAACAGGTATCGTTAACACGTTCGTTATAAGACAGGAGTTTATCACCTTCAATCCCGACAGGAGGGCAACACATGGCCAAAATCAAGGTCGAAGGCAAGGTCGTCGAACTCGACGGCGACGAAATGACCCGCGTCATCTGGAAAGACATCAAGAATCGCCTGATCCTTCCATACCTCGACGTGGATCTCGAATATTACGATCTCGGCATCGAAAACCGCGATGCCACCGACGATCAGGTGACCGTCGACGCGGCGAAGGCCATCCAGCGTGAACATGTCGGCGTAAAGTGCGCCACCATCACACCGGACGAGGCACGTGTCAAGGAATTCGGCCTAAAGAAGATGTGGAAATCCCCCAATGGCACCATCCGCAATATTCTCGGCGGAACCATTTTCCGCGAGCCGATCGTGATGAGCAACGTCCCGCGCCTGGTTCCCGGCTGGACCAAGCCGATCGTAGTAGCCCGCCATGCGTTCGGCGACCAGTATAAGGCCACTGATTTCAAGGTTCCTGGGGCAGGCACGCTCACCGTCACCTTCACTCCGGAAGATGGTTCCGAGCCGATCGAGCATGTTGTGTACAACTATGGCGCCGACGGCGGCGTGGCCCAGGTGCAGTACAACGTGAACGATTCCATCCGTGGTTTCGCCCGCGCCTGCTTTAACTATGGTCTAATGCGCGGCTATCCGGTATATCTTTCCACCAAGAACACGATTCTCAAGGCCTACGACGGCCAGTTCAAGGATACGTTCGCCGAAGTGTTCGAAAACGAATACAAAGACAAGTACGCCGCAGCGGGCCTGACCTATGAGCATCGTCTGATCGACGACATGGTGGCCAGCTCCCTCAAGTGGCATGGCGGCTACATTTGGGCCTGCAAGAACTATGATGGCGACGTGCAGTCCGATTCCGTAGCGCAAGGCTTCGGATCTCTCGGCCTCATGACCTCCGTGCTCATGACCCCTGACGGCCAGACCGTCGAGGCCGAGGCCGCACACGGCACTGTGACCCGCCACTATCGCCGCTGGCAGAAGGGCGAGAAGACCTCCACCAATCCGATCGCATCGATTTTCGCTTGGACCGGCGGTCTCAAGCACCGCGCCGACTTGGATAACACTCCGGAAGTCAAGTATTTCGCCGAAACATTGGAGAAGGTCATCGTGTCTACCGTTGAAGGCGGCCAGATGACCAAGGATCTCGCCATGCTCGTTGGTCCGGATCAGGCTTGGCTTGACACCGAAGGCTTCATGAACGCTTTGGACGAGAATCTCGCCAAGGCTCTGGCCGAATGATCCTTAGCCGAATAACCTTTGGCTGAACGGCCAGCAGCAGGCTCAAAGGGCTGGATATGTATGGTTCACACGCATATCCAGCCCTTTTTGACGTCCAGATATTACAATCAGAGCTCAGCATAGGAATCATCATTCGATTTTCATGAAGGAAACGGCATGACACTGCACCGCACGACCGTAACGAAACGTCTGTTCGCACTGTTGGCATCGACCTCGCTCATCATGGCCATGGGCGCCTGCTCATCCGACAATGAAACGCAATCGCATGAAGCGGGCTCCACCGGCACCACCACTACCGTCGATGCCGGCAACGTGGTGATCTTCACCCCTTCGGATGGCATCACCATCTCCCAGCAGACGCCTTTGAGCAAGTGGGAAAAAATAGTGCCGGAAATAGTCTCATCTTTGAAAGACAACGACGTCAAAGGCTCCAACATCACCGTCAAAACGGCGTCGAGCCTCGACAAGCAAAGCCAAAGCGTGCAGGATTATGTGGTGAACCACGTCAACGGCACCGGCGATGATGCGGATTCCTCAGACAAAACCACTCTGGTAGTGGCGCCGGTGGCCGACACCACCGAATCCGACCGCCAGTATGGAGACTACGCGTCGCACGCCATCACATGGAATGGGAACTCCTCCGACGAAGACGCCCAGGACTATGCCCAATCCGCGGAACGCTTGGTTTCCGCATTGCAGCTCGCTCAAAACGAGGGCATGAAAGTCGTGTTAGTGTCAAACACGCTGCAGGGTTTCACTCCGGATGTGTACGCACCGATGACCACGGCCGAGCAAGTCGGCCAACTGCAGGCCAAGCAGCTGGTCAGCAAGCTTGAACTCGATAAAACCAGCTCCGACAATCCGAAGCATATCGAAGTGCTACTCCCCTACGATGCCGCCGATGAAAGCGGTGACACAGCAGACGCGACTTTCGCGCAAGACGTGTTCAAAGGTATTTGGTCGGTGCTTGGACCGTATTTCAAAGACGGGAAGGTCGTTTCCCCGTCCGGCACGCTGACCTCGTCGAGCACGGAATCCGATTGGGTGTCTGTGGCGTTCGATGCGGCGAAAAGCGAGCGGGTCAAATCCACGCTCGCCGAACGTCTTGGCATGGACAAGGACACATCGCGTCATACCCGCATCGACGGTATCATCTCCTGCAATGATTATGTGGCCGGTTATGTTTCCGAAGAGCTCAATGATCTTGGATACACCGGTTCGGCAGCCGACATCAACCCATCCATCACCATTTCCGGCATCGTAGACAATATCACCGGCAAGAAAGACTTGAAAAAACAGTCCGTTCCCGATCCTGCGCAGGCGCCTGAATCCGATGACGGCGATTCCGATACGGAGGATACCAGCGATTCCCTTGACGAGCAGAACTCGCAATGGCCGATCATCACTGGTTACGGCGCCTACGTCAGCTCCATACCGAATATCGTGAACGGCAAACAGTGGATGACCGCTTTGGAAAATCGCAAGACCTTGGCATCCGACATCGCACAGACCTGCGTGCAGCTTAACACGTCGGGCAAGCTTGCGAAGCTGACGTTCGTCTCATCCGTCGCCATGGAAAACAAGAAAGTGCCGACCATCCAAGAAGAAGCGCTTGCGGTCAGCGCCAGCAATCTGAAGAAAACACTGATCGAACCGGGATATATCTCGCTCGCCGAAGCAGGCTTGTAAACCGGCAACAAGGTAATCCGGATTATCAGGCATAGGAAATCCGACAAGAGATAGAAAAAGATGGCTTCCGTCGAACCGCTGTGACGGAAGCCATCTTTTTTATGTTGAGGCCGGCGCGTTCCTACCGCTGATCATCGCATTTTACTTGTTCTTCGGAACGTAGATGACGGTGTCGATCAGCGTACGGTAATGGTCAACCACCGCCTGACGGCGTGCCTTCATGCTCGGCGTGACCAAGCCGTTTTCTTCGGTGAACTCGTCCGGCACGATTTCGAACTTACGGATTGATTCGGCACGGGATGCGAGCTCGTTGGCTTTGTTGACGGCACGTTCCACTTCGGCGCGCACGATCGGATTGCGGGAGGCCTCCTCGAGGGATGCCGCGTATTCCGCGCCCTTCGACGCAAGCCATGCGTTCGTTTCGCCAAGATCCAACGAAATGATGGCCGCTATGAACGGCTTGCGGTCGCCGATCATCACGCATTGGCTCACCACGGGCGACGTCATGATCGATGCCTCCATTTCGCATGGGGAGACGTTCTTGCCGCCGGCGGTGATGATGAGGTCCTTCTTACGTCCGACGATAGAGACGAAGCCTTCGTCGTCGATGGAACCAAGATCACCGGTATGCAGCCACCCGTTGACGATCTGCTGCCCGGTGACGTCGGGATTGTTGTGGTAGCCGGCGCATACGGCCGGGCTCTTGATGCACAGTTCGCCTTCCTCGTCGACGCCCATGGTCACGCCCTGCAGTGGCAGTCCGATGGTGCCAATCCTGTATCCGGAGGTCGGATTGACGCTTGACGGAGCGCAGGTTTCGGTCATGCCGTAGCCTTCCAGCAGCGGTAGTCCGATGCCATTGAAGAAATGCGCGATGGATGAATCAAGCGGAGCGCCTCCGGAAACCGCGTATTCCACATGACCGCCGAACACGTCCATGATCGAGGAGTACACCAGCTTGTTGTACAACGCATGCTTGAGATTCAAGACAACCGGAATGTCTTCGCCTGACTGCTGTGCGTGCGACCAACCGCGCGCCGTCTGTGTGGCACCTGCGAAAATACGTCCTTTGAGGCCGGTGCCGGCCTTCTGCGACGCCGCATTGTAAATCTTTTCGAAGATACGCGGCACGGCAAGGATGAACGTCGGCTTGAACGCCTTGAGATCAGCCAGGATCGTCTTCAGGTTGCCGGACAGACCAAGCGAAACATTGCCGGCGAAGCAGAAGAACTGCATGTAGCGGGCGAACACATGTGCCAACGGAAGGAACAGCAGCAGACGACGGTTCGGCTTCATCGCGATATCAGGCATGGAGTTGATGCCGGAATAGGTGATGAACACGAAATTGGAGTGGGTGAGCTCAATGCCTTTCGGCGTGCCGGTGGAACCGGAGGTGTACACGATGGTGGCGAGGTCCGAGCCTTTGACCGCATGTTCGCGCTCTTGGAATTCGGCGTCGGACACGGCATGACCGTATTCGATCATCGTGTCAATCGCGTCAAGCCCGATGACATAGATGTCGCCAAGATTGGAGCATTCGCTTCTGATGGATTCGATCTTGTCGCGTTGCGCGTCATCTTCAGCGAACGCCATTTTGACGTTGGCATCGTTGAAGATCATTTTAACCTGCGCAGGCGAATTCGTCTCGTATACGGGGACGGTGAGCGCGCCAATCGACATGATCGCCACGTCAAGCGCAGTCCACTGCCAGCAGGTGTGAGAGATGATGGACACCGAGTCACCAGGCATGATGCCCTGGGCAATCAGGCCTTTGGCGATGGCGATGACCTTGTCTCGAAACTCGGTGGCGCTGAACGACGCCCACTCGCCATGCTCATTCTTGTATTCCACCAAGGAATCGTTCGGAGTACGGTTCACTCGTTCCTCAAGCACCGAGAAAATATTTTTGTCTGTGTCAATATGCTGTTCCAAAGGCCGCGTGTATTCCTTGTACATGGCATTTCTCCCCTGCGTAATCGTCGTACATGCAGCATCATAGCCTGAGAGCTTCACTTTTTTCGGCGAGGCCACGACGTATGGACAAAATCGATGGTTCTGTCGCCCCCCCCCTGTTTCACAGGACTTTCAATCCGATTCGCACCGTACGGGTTTTGCTTTCCGGATCGGTATATTGTCGTCCTTCCGATTTGATTCCCCAATGCAGGCACTGATCGTCGCAATGGTCGGATTCGCCCTCCACACGCGCGAAACGCTCCCCTTGCGCAACATGTGCGCCGACATCGCGTTCCGTCTTGGCTGGTTCGAACGTCGAGGTCAGTCCGGAAAGGCTGCCTCCATGCCGTATGGTGACCACGGCTTTGCCTCCCACGCTGCCACTGAAGGCGATCACGCCGTCTGCAGGTGCGACGACGGCTTCCTGTTGGTCGGCGAGCAAGTCGACGCCCCGATGCCCTGGAAGCCACTGTTGTTTCGGCGCGTCATACTTGCCAACTACCTGCGCGCCGTTCAACGGCCATCGCATCAGGGCTACGCAGGATTCGGACGTGTCGCCCGAATTCGTGTTCGCATATGTCGGTTCAGCCGACCATAGACAGCACACGAGCAGTATGACGCACGCCAACGCGCATACGATCATGATTTGGCGCAGCTGCTGGCGGATGCGTTTCTTTTCCTCCTGGACTATTCTGCTTCGTCGGATTCGTTGACGATATTCATGTTCGTTCATGATGGCTCCTTCGCGTTGCTGCATTGCTGTGTCGCTTTGTTGATTTGTTGCGTTGCGCGGCGGTGAATTGCCAGCATGACAGTATGTGATTGGATTGTCCAGCCGAAACGGCCCTGTGGTCGGAGGATGAGTTATCCACAGTCTCCGGGCATGTCGCGACATACGATGGAACGCATGAGCGATAACACGTCACAGCGCAAAGCGTTGCAGCAGCTGGAAGGCGAGTCCGATTACGATCGGATCACCTACTATCAGAAGCCTTTTATGGTGCTGTGGGCGGCCGTGCAGGAAGCATCAAGCGAATTGCAGGAAGATTACGCTCTCTCCCCCGAGCTGGCGCAGCTGTGGGTTGCCGAGCAGCTTCGCAAGGTGTCGGACTCGCTGGTGGATCGTCTTGCAGAAACGGCTTTGGCCCATGGCGAATCGAAATCGAATGTAGCGCGTGCGGCCGGCGCGAGTCCCGCCAACGTCTTGCGACGCTTCCCTCGACTCAAAGCCGATGGGTCGCACGAGCGTACGCTGATCGACGACGTGCTTGACTCATTAGAGTAACAAAGAAGCCCTTGATTTCCAAGGGCTTCCATATGGCTCCTGCGACTGGGCTTGAACCAGTGACCGTCCGATTAACAGTCGGATGCTCTGCCAACTGAGCTACGCAGGAATGTCTTTCCCGTTTTAAAAGTCTTTTCCGAAAAAATCAGAAAACACCTAAAACTGCGCTCCTGCGACTGGGCTTGAACCAGTGACCGTCCGATTAACAGTCGGATGCTCTGCCAACTGAGCTACGCAGGAATGTGCTTCCTGTACGGAATTGCTTCCGTGCACAAGTCACATATATTACACGCTTCACACGTCTTCGCAAATCGAGTGTCGCACCGCGTGTCGCGATATCACCATTCAAGTTCCGCGATGCCCATCGGATGCTCGTTGACATCGACGGCAGTGACCTTGCCATCATGCATGCGGATCACACGGTCCGCAATCGGCGCGATCGCCGAATTGTGGGTCACGATCACCACGGTTGCGCCTTTCTTACGGCTCATGTCCTGCAGAATCTGCAGCACCTGCTTGCCGGTGTTGTAGTCCAACGCGCCTGTCGGCTCGTCGCACAGCAGGATCTTCGGATTCTTCGCAACGGCTCGGGCGATGGCCACGCGCTGCTGTTCACCGCCGGAAAGCTGCGCGGGAAAATTGTCGACACGATCGCCGAGACCGACGTCTTCCAACACTTTGACGGCATCCTGCGCGTCGGAAACGATCTGCGAGGCGAGTTCGACGTTTTCCTTCGCGGTCAAATTCGCCACTAGATTGTAGAACTGGAACACGAAACCGATATCCGTTCTACGGTAGGCCGTCAACTGTTTCGGAGAGTAGTTGGAAATGTCGCGCCCGTCGATGACCACGCTGCCTTCGGAATTCGTGTCCATGCCGCCCAGAATGTTGAGTACCGTCGACTTGCCTGCGCCCGACGCGCCCAGAATGATGGCCAGTTCGCCCTTTTCAATGCCGAAGCTCACATCATCGTTCGCGGTGATGGTGGTAGAACCCATTTGGTAACGCTTGTAACTGTGCCGCATTTCGATATATGCCATTTTGGTCTCCATTCCACGCCGAAAATCCCTGACTCCCAATATTACGACTACAGTAGGGATTGTTGCTCATAAACGACGAGGAAGGGAACGTTATGAACATCGCCGACGACGCCGACCGTTTGCAAACACTGCTGTACAGTGCCTACGACTCCGATACCGTGCGCGACATGGAACGTCCGCTGCTTGACGACGGCGTGCCGCTAATGCGCATGGCCGCCTCGGCAGCGGCCCACGTGACCATGACGCTGCTCGACGACGAGGATCTCACCATCGAAGATGCGCGCGTGACCCTGCTTGTGGGCGCGGGAGACAATGGCGGCGACGGCCTGTACGCCGGCGCGGAATTAGCGAACGAAGGCGCGCACGTTACTGCGATCGCCGTGGGCCGCTCCCTGCACGAGGAGGCTTTCAGCGCGTTCGCGCACGCCGGAGGCCGCGTTCTCGCACTCGACCCCGCCGCCGAAATCCCCGGATGCACCACGGGCTTCTCCGCAGGGGAAGCCGGAGAACGGCTGCAGGCCGCAGTAGAGTACGCCCAAGGTTCCCATGTGATCATCGACGCGATGACCGGCATTGGCGTAAGCGGCGCGTTGCGTGGCATCGCAGGCGCCATCGCATCCTCCTTGGGATTCGATGGCGAACTACCCGACAGGCCCGCCTTGCCGAACAATGAACCCTCCTCCGATCTGCCGCTTGTCGTGGCAATCGACACACCGTCCGGCGTTGGCGTGAATGATGGTTCGCTGCCGGGACCGTATATTCCGGCCGACGTTACAGTAACATTCGGCGCGATGAAGCCGTGCGCGATGGTGCCGCCCGCCTCGTATGCATGCGGACACCTCACTTTGGTCGATTTCGGTTTCGATATCGATGATTGCGTTCCCGCGACCGAAATGACGGACGGCGATTTCGTAACGGATTCGATCCGTCTGCCGCAGCTTTCGGACGGCAAATATTCACGCGGAGTGGTCGGCTTAGTGACAGGTTCCGCACGTTACCTAGGTGCGGCCGTGTTGTCTTCCGTTGCCGCCGCACGAACCAACACAGGCATGGTGCGTTATCTTGGCCCACAACGCGCGCAGGATATGGTGCTTTCCTCGTTGCCTGAGGCGGTGATCGGCAAGGGACGCGTCCAATCGTGGGTGGTTGGCTCCGGCGTTCCCACAGGCGATGACGAAGCGTCCGACTCCGACTTCCAGCGCAAAACCATAGCCGCGCTGCTGAAGCACTATGCACTGCCGCAAGAAACCGACCTTGGCGACGATGCCGACGCCAGGCATGCGAGCGCACTGGATATGCCACCAATCGTGGTGGACGCCGGAGCCTTGGATTTACTACCAGATAAGGTGCCGCCTCAGGTGGTCGTCACCCCGCACGCCGGAGAGCTGGCCCGCATGCTGACTCGGCTGGGCAAAAACGAAGTCGGTGTCGACGAGGTGCGGGCGCAGCCGCTTGCCTGCGCCCGCAAACTCCGTGAGCTGACCGGTGCGACCGTGCTACTGAAGGGCGCGGTGACCATGGTGGTGGGCGCTGATGGCGAGAGTAATGAGCGTGTGATTCTTTCCGGTCGCGCACCGGCATGGATGTCTACCGCAGGATCGGGTGACGTGCTCGCCGGCATGTTGGGAGCCCTGCTCGCGCAGCAGGACGACATGCTTGCTAAGGATCCGGCATTGGTTCCCGAGGTCGTGGCTGCCGGCGCCTACATGCATGGTCTTGCGGGAGCAATCGCATCGCAATCCGAACAGCGCGGATGGCATCGTCCGCAAATCTACGGTCATTCCAAAAAGCAGCATTTCGGAGAAATCGGCCATCCAATCATCGCCAGCGATATTATCGACAGTATTCAGCCCGCATTTTTACAATTACTTTAATTGTGCAACACAATTTACTGAATACCAGCCCCAACGTCGGTTACTTTGCGTTACACTGACGTTGCCAATCCGTATTTTGCAGGAAGGATTCTCATGACCTCCCCCAGTGCCAACGTCACCGATGTGGTCTTTGATTTTTGCGGCGTGCTCATCGACTGGCAGACGCGCGCATGCCTTGAAGGCAGGTACCCCCAAGTAGTCGTGGACCGTATTTGCGCAGATAATGATCCGTGCGGTTTCTACGATTATGAGGATCGTATGGACCATGGCGAAGATTTCGAAGACATTTATCCCGACGTGGTACGCGAGCAGGGTGAGGAAATCGCTGAAATCTTCCGCGATTACATCGAACGCTATGGCGATGCGCTCCCCCGCATGATTCCGAATATGGAACAGCTGCTTCGCGATTTGAAGGCTGCAGGCTACGGCGTGTGGGGGTTGACGAATTGGTCGCACGAGACGTTCCATTTTGCTTTCGAACGATTCCCTCAGCTGGAGGAGTTGTTGCAGGGCACGGTGGTGTCTGGTGTGGAGAAGATGCACAAGCCAAATGCCGACATCTACGAACTGGCACTGAGCCGTTTCAATCTCAGGCCGGAATCCAGCGTGTTCTTCGACGACACCGCGAAGAACGTCACTGGCGCACAGGCCGTGGGCATGCATGCGTTCCGCTTTACTAACGCCGATCAAGCTCGCCGCGATCTGAAATCTTTGGGCATGGATTTCTGACTTTTTTCAAAACGAACACTTGAATTAGCAAAGAGGGCGGATCGCACGCATGTGAACCGCCCTCGACCATTGGACTGAAGAAATTCAGATTCGATTCCTTCACTGTTTGCAATTGGTTCTCCTGAGTCCGTTCATTAAACTTTTCCAGATTGCCAACGGTGTTTGTCAACGTTGCATATCGACTGGTTGCGTCGGAGCGTCAGCGTCCCAGTTGCTTTAACGTCACTGCGAATTCCGGCTGCGGCGGAACAACAGGTAGCTGTACACATAGGGAACGAGCGCTGCGCCAACCGCTATCGTCACAATAATTGCAGCCATGAGCATGTCGCCCACAGGCACGACAGAGCTGACAACGCCCGCTACGACCAATAACACTCCCAACACCATGAAAGAGATGCCACCTACACGCTGCGTACGCTTCCAATTGTTCTCATCAGCCAAAGCCCAAGGCGTTCTGATGCCGAAAGTGTAATTCTGGCGCATGCGCGGAAGGTAATTGCCTAAGCCGACGAACAGCGCTCCCAGCACCACGCTGACGATAAGTCCAACAGGACCACCAGTAGCCGGGATCACACCGAATGCGGTGGCTTCGGTGAACCATGTGACACCGCACATGATGAGCGTGAACGCAATGACAAATCCACGATACAGTCCGCTGGACTTCATGTAGTTTTCTCCCTTGGGATCCATCTTCGGAATGACGAGGAAAAGTCCCAAGCACAGCAACGGCAATACATCAAGAATCAACGTTACGACACGCGGACCGTAGCCATTGACCGAACCATCGGCACCCCAGTGAATCGGCACGTTTTCGGGAAGCCGACTGTAACAAGCAAGATGTGCGATGATGTTGACTACACACAGTGCAACGAGCGTAATGCACAGATTGCGTCCGATCGGGGCGATCTTCTCCCTCGAATCAGTCTTGTTCTTGTCTTCGGCATTGTTGATGTTGTTATCGAAAGCTTTTTTGGAATCGTTCAAGTTGTTCCCGCGCATAAGACCCTCCTTTATTTATTGCCTGTTTGATCATTCGCTTGATTGACGTTTCCGTCGCTGTCCATGAATCCCATGAACCATCCGATCAGATCCTGCATCACCGTGGTGTTGAGACTGTAGATGATGTTCTGCCCGTGCCGTTCGTCGGTTACCAGTCCCGCGGTTTTCAACGTGGTCAGATGGTGGCTGATCGACGGTTTGCTCATGTTGAATTGTTCCGCGAGTTCACCAGCCGTCATGTCACATTCGCGCAGTAATTCCAAAATGCGCCGTCGCGTGGGATCGGAGAGCGCCTTGAATCCCTCTCCCGCCATGCATTCCTCCTTCACTTCGCAATGTTTAAACATTTTCTTATTTAGATAATTATCTAACTATCTACTGCGGACATGTATGCGTTACGTTTCGCGCGTTATGGTGGGAAGCATGATTGATTGGAGCAGCTAGGACTGAGTTTTCACAGAAAAAGGCGCGCCTTGCCCGTGTGGTGGAGCAATGGTGCGCCCGGCATCTCGCTTGACAGTCGCAAATTATGGAATCGTGGATCTGTCATAACGACCAGTTCACGATGATTCGACCTGTTTTAACGGTTGGTCGATAGTGATATGTTTTACTGCTTTTGGTCATAGGGCGGGTTGATCATGCGGTCACGCCAATAGTAGACGTCATCATGCTCGCCGATTTCTCGATACACCTTGCATGGCTGTCCGAATGCGACCACATTAGCGGGAATGTCCTTGATAACCAGCGAGCATGCGCCAATCACCGAATTGTCACCAATGGTGACGCCGGGAAGCACGGTAACGTTGGCGCCCAACCACACATTACGGCCGATGACGACCGGCATCGAATACTGTGTGACCTTCTCGCGCAGGTCAGGACGAATCGGATGGCCGGTGGTAATGATAGTGCAGTTCGGGCCGATCATGGTATGTTCGCCGATATGCACTTCACCATCATCAACCAGCGTGAGGTTGAAATTGGCGTAAGCATGCGCACTGAAATACGTGTTGCATCCCCAATTGGCATGCAACGGCGGTTCGATATAGGCTTCCTCGCCGAATTCGCCAAGCAGTTGGCGTGCGATTTCGTTGCGTTGCGTCATTTGGCTGGGGCGGGTTGCGTTGAAGTCGTGCAGCAGTTCCATCTGTTCCTTCTGCGCTTTGATCATCTCTTCGTCATCGCAGGTGTAGATCAGCCCGGAATTCATGGTGTCAAGCACTCGTTGCGACACAGTCATGGCAGCCTCCTTGCAGTCGTTCATGTCCATTGCGATTATATACGAACACAACGCAACTCATGCCGTGATTCCGCATGCCTTTCGCGACTCTCTGCACAATCATTGAACGCACGTCTGCCAATATCGGCACGCCATGCAGCGTCATTCTTTTTTATTTCAGCATTGAAAACTCTGCTGCGGATGGACGGAAGTACATTGTCAACCAGGCGGATGGAATGCGTCGCGTTCGTGGGTGGTGGGATAGCATACTGTTGGTTTTGTCGTTTTGATTGTTAATTGCAAGTCAATAGTCACAGGAGAATCTCGACGTGATTAACGCGGTGATCGCAGACCAGCCTGACGACCTGGTGATCAACACTCATATCTGCCGCGGTAACTTCCATTCCACATGGCTGTCATCCGGCGGTTACGCTCCGGTCGCAGCCAAGCTGTTCGGCGAAGAGAACGTGGACGCCTACTATCTGGAGTTCGACGACGACCGTTCCGGTGACTTCGCACCACTGGCTGAGGTTTCCGACGATAAGCAGGTTGTTCTTGGCCTCGTCACCTCCAAGAGGCCAGAACTGGAAAATCCGGAAACAATCAAGGCTCGCATCTACGAAGCGGCCCAGTATGTACCGTTGGAGCGTCTGTGCCTTTCCACCCAATGCGGTTTTGCTTCCACAGAGGAAGGCAACAAGCTCACTGAGGAGCAGCAGTGGGCTAAGATCGCACTCGTAAGATCCATCGCCGAAGAAGTCTGGGGCGAATAATCCAAGCCAATACCCGGTACGACCAGCTTATGCCATGGTCGTACCGGGCATTGTGCTATTCGATGATGTGGACGCAGAGCATTGGGCGAAACATATAATACGGAACGCCAATCGTGAAATCATAACATCGCAGACAGGGGAAGCTATGAGAAAAGCGGCTTTTATTTGCGTGCATAATTCATGCCGCAGCCAGATTGCCGAAGCGTTGGGAAAGCATTTACACGGAACCGATTTTGATTTTTATTCCGCAGGTGTGGAAACCAAGCCGCAGATCAATCAGGATGCCGTACGACTCATGAAAGAGCTTTACGGCATCGACATGGAGAAAACGCAATACTCCAAACTGATTTCGGATATTCCAAAACCTGATATCGCGATTTCCATGGGCTGCGACGTGGAATGCCCCTATATCGGCAAGGCTTTCGACGATAATTGGAATCTGCCAGATCCAACCGGGCAAAACGATAAGGCTTTCATTGACGTCATCCGTCGCATCGAAGAAAACATCATGAAGCTCTAAAGGGTCTTGACCAGCATCCGTTCGACGCCAACCAAGACCCTTCCAAAGCATTTTAGGCGAGCACCATCGTATTGCGATGAAGGTGTCGGCATAGTCGTGCGAATGGTCGGCGACTTCCATGGCACTAACCATGCCTCCCTGGCTGCATCTCATGAGGAACAGGTGCTTTTGGTCGGCAAATGATAGTTCGCGTATGCCTGATACGACCATTTGCAGATCGGCTTGTTCGGTGAGTACCGACATGTCGAGCATGCCGCCGTATTGAACGCCCTTTCACCACATTGAAACATCACCCAGTTTGCCTGTTGCAGCCTTGGCTTCTGGCACAATCAGCGGGCAGCCAAAGTTTGCCAGCGTGATTTGGTAAGAATATTCACGTGCCCGACACGCACCTCATGCATAAGAGGCACCGGCACCTCATCACACGTGTGATGATAGACAAAACCAACCTTCTCCTGCACCCGCTTCGACTTCAGATTGCCGTCATAATAGCCGGACCAAATCACACTCATACCAAGATCAACAAAACCATGACGGATAATCTCTCTGGCTGCCTCCGGCATATAACCCCTCCCCCAGAAAGGCTTGCCCAACCAGTAACCCAACTCACACTCATCATCACGATCCGTCATATCCGTATGACCATTAAGCTTTAACTCAATCGAACCAATGGGGCTATTGCTGCCGCGCTCGCAAATCGCGTAGCATTCCTTGCCATTGAGCACATGACGAATCGTATTGAGACTTTCTTCTTTCGATCGGTGTGCGGGCCAGCCCGCGATAGGCCCGATATCCGGATCTTTCGCGTAGGCGTACAAGCTTTCCGCATCTGTTTCCGCCCAAGTCCTCAATGTCAGCCGTTCCGTTTCCAACATGTAGTCATTCCCTTTCACACGCAATGCATTGAATTGAAGTATAGCTTGGCCCCTGCAAGGAGAGTTTCGCTGTGAGCTTCGCGGCGGGGTGTGACACGAATGAAGGCGATGCATGCGAAAGGGACGACTGTCCTAACTCTCCTGCGGGCTTCGATAAAAGTTACGTCCAGTGCAGGGCGTAGATTCATAGCCAATACATAAAGCAGGGGGGCTCCCCAACGGAGCTGAGATAGGCGAGTGCCTGACCCTTTGAACCTGTTGGTTAACACCATCGTAGGGAGCGGAGAATGAGTGCCACAGCACACACGCATTGTCAGCGTCAATTGACATCCGTAAGAGTCAACGCAACAGGCGCGTCGACCAAACAGCCTGCATCGCGAAATCATCGATCGTAATTTCGTTTTCTATCCCGTGTATCCAAGAATACGGGCGTGTCAGTATACCCATTTATTGACGAAATCAATTTTTCCCAACCCAAAACAGCATAATCAAGGGGGAATCATGAACAATTATCCATATGCGTCGATGCGAGACAGCTTCGACCTGAGTGCCTATCTTGTGGTAGGACCACAGGATTGCAAAGGCCGACCGATCACCGACGTTGTCGATGATGCGTTGCGCGGGGGCGCAAGCTTCATCCAACTTCGCGCCAAAGACGCTGATGCGAAAGATCTTACCGACATGGCGCGTGATATCGCGCAAATCATCGAAGACAACAATAAGTCGGATTCCGTGGCATTCGTGATTGACGACCGTGTGGACGTGGTCTGGCAGGCCCGCAGCAAAGGCATCAAGGTCGACGGCGTGCACATCGGACAGACCGATATGGAACCACGCGAAGCCCGTGCACTGCTTGGCGAAGATGCCATCGTGGGATTGTCGGCGGAAACGGAAAGCCTGGTCAAACTCATCAACGAATTGCCCGACGGCTGCATCGACTATATCGGTGCGGCACCGTTGCATGTTTCCGTCACCAAGCCGGAAGCGTCCGTAGGCGGCAATGACGGTTCCGGTCGCACGCTTGACGAAGAGCAGATCAACACCATTTGTTCAGCCAGTGGTTTTCCGGTAGTGGTAGGCGGTGGCGTGACCGCAGATGATATGGAGATGCTGGCACATTCAAAGGCGGCAGGCTGGTTCGTGGTGTCCGCGATTGCAGGAGCCGATGATCCGGAAGCCACAACCCGCGATATGGTAACGCGTTGGAAAGCCGTACGTGGCGACACGAAGCACGGATACGCACCGCGCATGAAAGCCCAGAACACAGCGGAAATCAGCCCTGACAACACAGCCGACGGCGCATCCGGCGAAAAGAAGTTCACCAATGCGAAGGAAGCCAAGGCCGCATCCAAGCTCGCCAAGCAACAGCGCGTCGACATTGCCGCACGCGATTCCAAGCAGCGAGACAAAGCACATATTCGTAAAACCACGCCGGTACATTTCGAAAACGAATTCGGTTCCTACGATCTGCAAGTGCCGTACACCGAAATCAAACTGTCTGACACTCCTGGCGTCGGACCGAACGCACCATTCAAGGATTACAACACCGAAGGCCCGAAATGCGATCCGAAGGAAGGTCTCGCTCCCCTACGTTTGGACTGGATTCTTGACCGTGGAGACGTCGAGGAATATGAAGGACGTCGCCGTAATTTGGAAGATGACGGCAAACGCGCCATCAAACGTGGCAAGGCTTCCAAGGAATGGCGTGGCCGCCAGCATAAGCCGATGAAGGCCAAGGATCATCCGGTGACGCAAATGTGGTACGCGCGTCACAACATCATCACGCCGGAAATGCGCTATGTGGCGGAACGCGAACATTGCAGCGTGGAATTGGTGCGCAGCGAACTGGCCGCAGGACGTGCCGTCATGCCTTGCAATATCAACCATCCCGAAGCTGAGCCCATGATCATCGGCTCGAAGTTCCTCACCAAGCTCAACGCCAATATGGGCAATTCGGCGGTCACTTCGTCTATTGACGAGGAGGTGGAGAAGCTCACGTGGGCCACCAAATGGGGTGCCGACACTGTGATGGATCTGTCTACCGGCAACGACATTCACACCACTCGTGAATGGATTTTGCGCAACTCCCCCGTACCGATTGGCACCGTGCCAATGTATCAGGCGCTCGAAAAGGTGGAGGATGATGCTTCCAAGCTCAGCTGGGAACTGTTCCGCGACACGGTGATCGAACAGTGCGAACAGGGCGTGGACTATATGACGATTCATGCCGGTGTGCTGCTGCGTTTCGTGCCGTTGACGGCGAACCGTATGACAGGCATCGTTTCGCGTGGCGGTTCGATCATGGCTGAATGGTGTTTGCAGCATCATCAGGAAAGCTTCCTGTATACGCATTTCGATGAATTGTGCGAGATCTTCGCCAAGTACGATGTGGCGTTCTCACTGGGTGATGGACTTCGTCCGGGATCGCTTGCCGATGCGAACGATGCGGCACAGTTTGCCGAACTGATGACTTTGGGCGAGCTTACCCAACGTGCATGGGAACACGACGTACAGGTGATGATCGAAGGACCTGGCCATATTCCGTTCGACACCGTGCGCATGAACATTGAAATGGAAAAGGCGATCTGCAAGGACGCGCCGTTCTACACGCTTGGACCGCTCACCACTGACACCGCTCCTGGCTACGACCACATCACGTCGGCGATCGGCGGTGTGGAAATCGCCCGCTATGGTACTGCCATGCTGTGTTATGTGACGCCGAAGGAGCATCTTGGGTTGCCGAATAAGGACGATGTGAAGCAAGGTGTGATCGCATACAAGATCGCCTGCCATGCAGCTGATATTGCCAAGCATCATCCGCATGCCATCGACCGCGACAATGCCATGAGCAAGGCACGTTTCGAATTCCGTTGGCTCGACCAGTTCAATCTGAGCTACGATCCGGACACCGCCATCGCGTTCCATGATGATACTTTGCCGGCCGAGCCTGCGAAAATGGCGCATTTCTGTTCGATGTGCGGTCCGAAGTTCTGTTCCATGGCCATCAGCCAAAACATCCGCAAAAAATTCGGTAATGCCGAAGCACAGGAAAAGCTCGTCGCCGACGCGCAAACCATCGCTGCCGGTATGCAGGCCATGAGCGAGCGCTTCCGCGAGCAGGGCGGCCATCTGTACCAGTAGACCAAACTGTAGTAGGTTTTACGAAAGGGATTGCCTGGTGCGTAGAAGACCGGGCAATCCCTTTTTTGTTGCTTGTATGTCGATACGGAGCACTCCGATAGGGACACTCTTTTGCTTGTAAGCCTGACCCGTCAAGCCGACCTGCCTCCATTGGGCGAATATCTGACCGGTTTTGTCGAGCACGGCTTTGATGGTTTCCAACTGTGTGCGGGCCTCCTCAAGCTTTCGCATCCTCGATCTGCGCGATCGATAGTCCACTATCCAGACAAGAGGGTATAAGCACTCCCCCACAGTCAGCACATGGCTCTAACCTGAGTTTATGACTCTTCTTCAGCTGAAATATATTGTGAAAATCGTGGAATGCGGTTCCATGAACGAAGCCTCGCACGAACTGTACGTGTCACAACCCGCGTTGAGCTCGTCTGTGAAAGAACTCGAGAACGAGCTTGGCATCGAGATCTTCACCCGCTCGTCGCAAGGCATCGCCTTGACCGTGGACGGAGCGGAATTCCTCACCTATGCTCGCCAGGTGCTCGATCAGGCGTCGCTGCTCGAAGAACGTTACAAGAACGCGAAGCCACGCAAGCAGCTGTGCTCCGTGTCCACACAGCATTACATGTTCGCCGTCGAAGCGTTCGTGGAAATGATCAACTCCATCAAATCCGACGAATACGAGTTCACCATTCGTGAGACGCGCACCAAAGACATCATCAACCAAGTGACGAACATGCTTTCCGAAATCGGCATCATCTATCTGTCCGATTTCAACAAGGACGTGATCGGCAAGATGTTGCGCGAAAAGCATTTGGAATTCCATCCACTGTTCCGTGCCCCGTTGCATGTGTTCATTTCGCGCAACAATCCGCTGGCCGGCAAGAAGAAAGTCACGATGGACGACTTGAAGCCGTTCCCGTTCATCCAGTACGAGCAGGGCGAGGAGGGCAGCTTCTTCTTCGCCGAAGAGGCGGTCTGGCCGGAATACTCTCCCAAGCAGATCAACGTGACCGACCGTGCGACGATTCTGAACTTCATCATCGGTCTGAACGGCTATACCGTGTGCACCGGCATCGATAACGGCGATCTTAACAATGAGAAAATCGTGACCGTGCCGCTTGACACTGATGAGACCATGCTGGTCGGCTGGATCACGAACGAGCGTGCGAAGCTGTCGAAGGCCGCGGAAAACTATTTGGAGAAGCTCAAGTCGGTGGTGGCCGACCATGGATATAACCTGATCGACTGAGTGCACTCATCGACTGGATGCACTCTGCTATGAGATATGAAAAGTGCCTCGCACCGATGCTTTCGATTGGTGCGAGGCACTTTTTTACATGTGCGACTATAGGATCCTATACGGTTCACCTATGGAATTCAGGCGCCATACTGCTTCAGATAGGCGTCGGCAGCGGCCTTGATCTCGTCGGTCACGTACGCGGTGCCGTCAGCGGTTTCAATATGCTGGCCGGCTTCGAAGATCTCACGCACATTGGCGATGGCGAACACTGGGAAGCCGAACTCTGCTTCGACTGCCTTCACCGCGGACGTGTCGGAATCCTTGGTCTTTTCCATACGATCCACGGAAAGTACCAAGCCAACGACCTCCACATTCGCTTCGGCTTTGAGCTTGGGAATGACCTCGCGTACTGCGGTGCCTGCGGTCATCACATCGTCGACGAGCAGCACCTTCATACCGTCGGTCAGCTGGGTACCGACCATCATGCCGCCGTCGCCATGATCCTTCTTCTCCTTGCGGTCGAAGGTGTAGCCGACTTCCATACCGTGGTCGGAAGTCAGAGCGATTGCGGTGGAGACGCCCAGCGGAATGCCCTTGTAGGCAGGGCCGAAAATGGTGTCGATGTCGTCCGGCAGATTGCCTGCTTCGATTTCTGCCGCGATCTTCTCCGCATAGAATGCGCCGAGTGTGGCGATCTTACGGCCGTCGTTGAATGCGCCCGCATTGATGAAATACGGCGACTTGCGACCGGACTTCAGCGTGAACTCGCCGAATTTCAGTGCCTGTGCTTCCAGCAGGAACTTGGTAAAACGGTGATCGAGGGATTCAGTCATGTCATGCTCCTTTGATGAATAATCGAGGTCAGCGCCAAGTTTCGCCCTTGGCGAGCTTGTCTGCGAGTTCGGGGCGTGCGTCGAGTAGGTCGTCGAGTTCGCGGGCCACGCGCAATGGTGCGGTCGGTTCGAACAGTGCGGCCGCGCCGACTTCCACGGCGTTCGCTCCGGCATACAGGTATTCGAGCGCCTTCTCACCGGAATCGATGCCGCCGATGCCGATGATCGGAGTGTTCGGTAATGCGGAGCGGGTCTTCCACACGGCCACGAGTCCCATCGGCAGCACGGCCGGTCCGGAAACGCCGCCGGTCACATGGTCGATGATCGGCTCTCCAGTGCGAATGTTGATGCGCATGCCAAGCAGTGTGTTGATCATGCTCAGCGCGTCGGCGCCGCTTTCCACGGCCGCGCGGGCAGGCACGGTGATGTCGGTGACGTTCGGCGTGAGCTTGACAATCATCTTCTTGTCGGTGAGCTTACGCAGTCGGGTGATCAGACGGCTCAATGCCACCGGATCGGTGCCGACGCTCATACCTCCGGCGGACACGTTCGGGCAGCTCACGTTGATTTCCAGCATGTCGGCCGGCGAATCGTTCAGCTTAGACACGACTTCGACATAGTCGTCGTCACAGTGGCCGGCCACATTGGCGATGACCGTGGCGTTGATGGCCTTGAGCTTGGGCAGGTCGTCTTCCAAATAATGGTCCACGCCCGGGTTCTGCAAGCCGACCGCGTTGATGTTGCTGGATGGGCCTTCAGCGGTACGGATGCCAGGATTGCCTTCCCATGGCACCGGGGAGACACCCTTGGTGGTGACCGCGCCCAGTTGGCTCACGTCGTAGAACCAGCGGACCGCCGCATACTGGAAGGTGCCGGAAGCCGTGGCGACCGGATTCTTCCACGGCACGCCCGCCACCTGCGTGGGATGCTTCCATTCGTACGAACCGTACAGGTTCTCATGCTGGGTATCGTCGATCATCTCATTCACCCCATCCCAAACGTTCGCGAGTAAAGACCGGACCGTCGGAGCAGACCTTCAAACGTCCGTCCAACGTGTCGACCGTGCACAGCACGCAAGTGCCATAACCACAGCCCATGCGCTGTTCCAAACTCAGTTGGCATGCCATGTCACGCTTCGCGGCCCATGCGGCCACGGCTTTCATCATCGGTAGAGGTCCGCAGGTCAGAATCACCGGCTTAAGCTCGCCACCGAGCAGCTCGTCTTCGATACGGTCGAGCAGGGTAATCACATTGCCTTCGCTCTCGTCGATGCTGTACACCTTGTCGGCATACTTGCTCACATATTCGTCGCCGAAATGCACATTACGGTAGCCGAACACCGCGGTGCTGACCGCGCCTTCGACGCCGGCAATATGCTGCGCCGCATGCACGAGCGGAGGCACACCAAGGCCACCAGCCACCAGCACATAATTGGCCGGCTCCTTGGTTTTGAACGAATTGCCAAGCGGACCCATTACACGAATGGTGTCTCCCGGCTTCAGCTGCGCGAATTCGGCGGTGCCCTTGCCTACCACGGCGAACATGAGGCTGACTTCGTCGCCATCGATTTCGCAAACGCCGAACGGACGCGGCATCAGCTTGCTTGGATCGTTGGAATATACGTCAACGAATTGTGCTGGCCTTGCATGGCTGGCGATGTATTCGTCACGGAACGTCAAACGGTACACGCCGTCGGTCAGTTCCCGATTGTCAACGACCTCGACTTCATGCCGGCTCGGAAAAAAGCCTGCCGCAGTCGCCTCGGCAACGGTCGGAACGAACGTTGTTGCGGTGGTCATGAACTCCCTCTCTGTTACGTTCGATGGTTTGATGGTTGTTTTCAGATTGAACAGTTGGCCAGTCGGCAGGTCACGGCAGGACCGCACGCAGATTGTCACGCATGTCTTTGGCTGCTTCACGTGCCGATTCGGCGACCAGATCCAAAGCATCGTCGGCACTCATGGATTCGGAATACTTGCCGGACTTCTTCCATGCTCCGATAATGCCTCGGGACGAGTTGACGAGAGCGCCCATGCCGTCGCGGTCGAACATGCCAGCCACGCCCTGTGCGGTACCGCCCTGGGCACCGTAGCCCGGCACCAGGAAGAATGTGTGCGGCATGCGCGCACGCAATGCCTTGCCTTCCTCCGGGTGGGTGGCTCCGACCACCGCGCCAACGTGCGAATAGCCGTTCTTGCCAATGGTTTCGGCACCCCAACCTTCCACCAGATCGGCAACATGCTCGTATACGCGTTCGCCGGAGGCGAGTTCAAGTTCCTGCAGTTCGCTGCTGGATGGGTTGGAGGTGCGCACGAGCACGAAGATGTCTTTGTCGTTGGCGGTGGCGGCGTCGACGAACGGTGTGATGCCATCGGTGCCGAGGTATGGGTTCACGGTCACCGCATCCTCATGCCATGGATCGTAGGCGGTGTCGTCCAATCCTACACCGCTGAGGTGATGAGCATATGCGGCTGCAGTGGAGCCGATGTCTCCACGCTTGACGTCGCCGAGCACATACAATCCCCTCTGCTTGGCGTATTCGCAGGTCATGGTGTAAGCGTCGATGCCTGCCGGACCGAGTGCCTCATACATGGCGATCTGCGGTTTGACCGCGGGAACGATGTCTGCGACGGCGTCGATGATGGCGCGGTTGAATTCGAAGAAGGCCACGGAAAGCTGCATGGCAGGTGCTTCCGCCGGATCTTCAACCTGCTCGCTGATCTCCTCGGCGAAGCTGGCCACGATTTGCGCTGGCACGAGCGCTTCGGTCGGGTCAAGTCCTACAACGCTTGGATTCTGCTTGACTTCGATTGCTTCGATCAGGTGATCCATCAATCCTCCTTGTTAATACGGCTGAAGACCAGTTTCGAACCGATGATGGTGGCGAGCGGCCGGCCGGTGACCTGCCATCCGCCGAATGGGGTGTTACGAGCCGAGGAATGGAAGCGTTCGGGATCCACGGTCCATTTCTCGTCGATGTTGAGCACTACCAGATCCGCGCGGTCTTCTGCAGGAACCTTGCCGAGGTCCAGCACACGTTTGGTGTCGTCGTCTCCGGGGACGGCGTCTGCGTATTCGTCAAGCAACGCTGTGATGTCGGCCTTGATGTGACCCATAAGTTCTGCTGGCGCAGTCGACATGAGTTCAATCAAGCGTTCGTCGGAGATAAAGCCGCCGTCCACAAGAATCTTGTGGCATACGCCATACGCGCATTCAAGACCAATGATGCCGTTCGGAGCATCGAGGAAACCAAGGTCCTTCTCTTCCATGGTGTGCGGTGCATGGTCGGTGGCCAGCAGATCGACGGTGCCGTCAGCTACGGCTGCGATGGTTGCCTTGCGATCCTCTTCGGAGCGCAACGGCGGATTCATCTTGGCGAGCGTGCCGTATTTCAGCAACGCTTCATCGCACAATGCAACGTAGTGCGGTGCGGTTTCGCACGTGATCGGTAATCCTTCAGCTTTGGCCTTGCGAATCGCGTCGAAGGAAATCGCAGTGCTGACATGCTGGAAGTGCACGTGCACGCCGGTTTTGCGCGCCATCTCGATATCCCGTTCGACAATCTTCAGTTCGGTATCTTCGGGAATGCCGGGTACGCCCAGTTCTCGTGATACGGGACCTTCGTTGACCGCCCCGGTGTCGTGGTGTTCGCAATGCTCGATCAGGTACAAACCTGATTCCTTGACGTTGTCGAACACTTGGCCGAGGATTTCCGGTGTTACCGCGGAACCGTCATCGCTGATGGCAGTCACCGGGTGACACAGCTGGTAAGCGTCCTTGTTGCCGTCATCGTGTTCAGGTAGGTAACCGATCCAGTCGGCCACATCGGTCGCCTCCTTGCCTACACGCCCTTTGGAAGCGCATACGCACAGGTCATAACGCACCGGCAAGGTCACATCATGGGCTTGTTCGTAATGCTGCAAATAGTCGATGACCGTGTCGAAACCGGCATCGAGCACTTCGCTGGCGCCCGGTTCCCCCGCCGTCACCTTCACGCCATCCATAGCGGGAACGGTGTTCGGCATAATGAGCACGTTCGTGTATCCGCCAGAGGCGGCGGCCGCGCAGCCGGAAACCATGGATTCCTTGTAGGTCTGGCCCGGATCGCGGAAGTGGACGTGGGGATCTTCGAATCCCGGGGCGATGGTCATGGACGAAGCGTCCACCGTTTCATCAGTGTCGGATGGGACGATCAGGTCGATGACTTCGCCGGTGTTCCAAACCTTGATGTCGTGAAGGGTGAGGGTCATGGATCAGAACTTCGCTTCCTCGTCGCAGTAGTCGCAGCGGTATTCCTGACGGTCGGAGTGCACCAGGTGGAACATCTGCACGGCCGGCTCGGTGGTAGTCACGCAGCGCGGGTTCACGCATTTGATGATATTGACCACATGTTCCGGCAGTGTAGGCTGCTTTTTCTCTACGATTTTACCGCCGCGCACAATGCCGACGGTTGCGGTGCGTGCCACAAGGCCAAGCACGTCAAGGTCGATGGTTTCGGCTTCCTCTTCACTTTCGATCTTGATGATGTCTTTGGTGCCGAACATGTGGCTGTCGGTGTTCATGATCAGCGCGAGCTTGGTCTTAGCCGGATCAATTTTCAGGTATTCGAGCACTTTGAGCGCGGTGCCGGCAGGCACATGGTCGATGATGATGCCATTCTGAATGCTGGTGACTTCCATCAGGCCGCAACCTCCTTGGATTCAAGCGGTTCGTATCCCGGCAGTTCGTCTCCAACCACCGAGCTTTCCAATGCCATGCGCATGAGCATGCCGTTCTTGACCTGTTCGAAGTAGGCGGCGCGTGGGTCGTCATCCACTTCAACGGCAATTTCGTTGACTCGCGGCAACGGGTGCAGCACAGCCATGTCTTTTTTGGCGTAAGCCATCTTGGCTTCGTCGAGAATGTAAGTGTCGCGCAGTCGCAGATAGTCGTCTTCGTTGAAGAATCGTTCCTTCTGCACGCGGGTCATGTACAGCACGTCGAGATCGCCGATCACGGAAACGAGATCCTTGACTTCCGTGTAAGAGCAGGAGTCGGTGGCGTTGATACGGTCGAGCACGTACTGGGGGGTCTTGAGCTCGTCCGGGCTGACCAACACGAAGTTCACATTGCCGAAACGGCACAGGGTTTCGATCAGGGAGTGTACGGTACGACCGAAGGTAAGATCGCCGCACAGACCGACGGTCAGATTGTTCACGCGACCGAAGCGCGACTGCAGCGTCGCCAAATCGGCCAAGGTCTGCGTGGGGTGCATGTGTCCACCGTCGCCGGCATTGATGACCGGTACGGAAGCCGCGCGGGACGCCACAAGAGCAGCGCCTTCCTTCGGGTGGCGGATCGCCACCACGTCTACGTAGTTGGACACGGTTTTCAGAGTGTCCGAAATGGTTTCACCCTTGGTCACGGAAGCGAGCTGGGCGCCAGCGAAGCCGATCACCTTGCCGCCAAGTCGGAGCATGGCGGTTTCAAAGCTCAGACGCGTACGGGTGCTGGGCTCATAAAACAAAGTGGCGAGCACCCTGCCGTCGCAGGCGTGCGCCACTTCTTTACGATGAGAATCAATGTACTGCGCCTTGTGGAGTAATTCCTGAATCTGGCGAATGGAAAGGTCATCCAATGTGATGACGCTTTTTCCGACCATCGGCGTTTCAACCGCCTGTTCGAGTACTGAAGACAACGGCTCACCTTTCATGCAACTTGTGGTTGAAGGTGGCCACTCGAAGTGACCTAGCCAACTATAGCCTGAAATGCAGACCCCATCAGTTCACCGCGTGTTCATGAAGCATGCTTCAACGGCAGCGTCACGAAAGACCGTAGAAGATACGTTCCGTTACGTCGCGGGCTTTGCGCATTACTGCAAGCAGATCGTTTTCGAAATGCTGGCCGCGATTCGCGTCGTAACCGAGATACACGGCGATACCTCCCAACGAATATGAATCGTCCGGCAGAATATCTGCCTGATTGACGCGTCCGCTCCACAAATAGCTGCCGTTGCGCGCGGCGGTGCACATGCGCCATGCCTTACGCAACACCACGGCGTCGCCGGCGGAGATCAGCTTGCGATGTTCCAGCTCGTCCAATGCCTGCAATGTGCCGTTGACGCGCAGGTTGGCGTTGTCTCCCGCATGCTGCAATTGCAACAGTTGAATCGTCCACTCAACATCCGATAGTCCACCCTTGCCGAGTTTCAGATGGCGATCCCTGCGTACGCCGCGCGGCAAACGTTCGGCTTCCATACGTGCCTTGAGCTTGCGGATTTCAGCAATCTGCGTTTCCGTAAGATCGATCTTCGGATATCTAAGCGGATCAGCGATGTTCATCAGGAAGTCCTCGGCGAGCGCCGCGTCGCCTGCTGCGTACCGGGCGCGTAGCAGTGCCTGGTGTTCCCATGTGCTTGCCCAGGATCGGTAATATTCCTCGCAGGATGCGTAGGAACGTACGAGTGGTCCGTTTTTGCCTTCAGGCCTCAAGTCCATGTCGAGTTCGATTTTTGGTTCGAATGTGGTTGGGCCCTGCAGGATCGCGCGCAGGTCTTCCTGTACTTTGCGTGCGAAGAGGTTGGCTTGGGTGTCGTCGGCGCCTTCGGCTGGCCGGTAGATGATGATCACGTCGGCGTCGGAGCTGAAGTTGACTTCCCTGCCGCCGTAGCGTCCCATGCCGATGATGGCGATTGCGGCGGGCGCTTGTTCGAGCTGCATGTCGTTGATGCGATGCCGGATGGCCCATTGCAGTGAGGCTTCGATGGCTGCGTCGTATACGTCGGTCATGCCGGCGAGCGATGCTTCATCGTCGATCACGCCGCTCATCCATGAGAGGCCGATGCGTTCGATTTCGTGTCTGCGCATGGCTCGGATGGAGTTGGCAAAGTCGTTAATGTTGCCGGCATTGCGTTCGAGCGTTGCCTTGGTTTGGATATTGAGGCTCTCTCGCGAGCGTGGTTGCAGGGATTCGTCGTTGCCGAGCCAAGTGACGGATTCGACGGATTTGTTGAGCGCGTCTCCGAGGAATCGTGAGTTGGATAGTACGTGACATAGGCGTTGTGCCGCTGATGGCGAGTCGCGTAGGAATCCGAGGTATTCGCTTTCGGAACCGAAATTTTCTTCGAGTTTGCGCCAGTTGAGCAGCCCCATGTCTGGATTCTGCCCTTCGCCGAGCCATTGCAATACCGCGGGCAGCAGGATGCGGTTGATTTTCGCGGCTCGGGAGATGCCTGCGGTAAGTGCGGTGACGTGGCGCATAGCCGCGTCGGCATCGGCGAATCCGATGGATTCGAATCGTTCCTGCGTGGCTTTCGTGGACAGTTCCACCTGTTCGTCGTCGAGTCCCGCGTTGATGGGCAGCATGGGCCTGTAATAGATGTCCATGTGCAAGTGGCGTACTTCGCGACGCGTCTCATCATATTTGTTGACGAGTTCTTCGGGATGCAAGTGGAACGCGCGTGCGAGTCGTCGTAGTTCGATATTTTGGTTCAGCTTGTCGATGGTGATGTCTCGTTTGAGTTCAAGGCCTCCCACGCTGGCTTTGCCGAGGTCCGGGAACAGGTGGGTGCGCTTGAGCGCCCACATTTGCTGTCGGTGTTCCAGCACTCGTTCGAATCGGTAGTCCCATGAGAGTTTTTTGGCTTGTTTGCGTGAGACGTATCCACCTTCGGCCAAGGCTTGCAGGGATTCGAGTGTGGAGCTGGTACGCAATGCCTCGTCGGAGCGCCCATGCACGAGTTGAAGCATCTGCACGGTGAATTCAACGTCGCGCAGGCCTCCCCTGCCGAGTTTGATTTCGCGGTCTTTGAGCGGGTTGGGGATAAGATCTTCGACACGTTTGCGCATCTGCTGACAGTCGTAGACGAAGTTGTCTCGTTTGGATGCGGTCCAGACGAACGGTCGGGTCATGCTCATATACGCTTGGCCGAGGTCAGAATCGCCGGCTACCGGGCGTGCTTTGAGCAGAGCTTGGAATTCCCAGTTTTCCGCCCATTGCTCATAATAGGCTTCATGGGATTCGAGCCGGCGTACCAGTGGACCATCCTTGCCTTCGGGGCGCAGTCCGCCGTCGATCTGCCAGAGAGTCGGTTCGGCGACGCCCATAATGACGGATTGGCATACGCGTTGCAGGGTGGTCGCCATTTTGGTTCCGACTCGGCTGAGCGTCATGCCGTTGGTGTCCGCGTCGGCGGGTTCCACCACGTAGATCAGGTCCACGTCGGATACATAGTTGAGCTCCTGTGCGCCCAGTTTGCCCATGCCGATGATGGCGAAACGCACATGTTCGCTGCCGTCCACTTCATGGCGTGCGATGGCGAGCGCGCCTTCAAGCGCCGCATCCGCCAGGTCGGAAAGTTCGGCGCTGATGCGCGGTTGGATTTCGATGGGATCGTTCGCCGTAGCGTCTTGCGCCATGATTGCGGCGAGTTGTTTGCGATAGGTTTTACGTAGCGCCGTCGCAGCCTCGGCAAGTGGCAGGCTTGCGGCCGGCATGGCATGGTCATTGGGATCGGCTCCTACCGATTTGAGCACATGCGCTCTGCGCTGTTCGTGATTGTAAAGATGGCTTTCGCAGGCATCATTGGCCGCGGCCTCCACGAGTTCGGGACGGAATCGCATGAGCTTGCCGAGGGCGTCAGAGACGCCGAGCACGGTGATGAGCCGTTCGAGCGCCGCCTCGTCGGGCACCATGGCGTCGAAGTCGCGCCCCTGGCTTTGCATCGCGTTGGTGATGTCGACGAAGTTGGAAAGCGCGCAGTCCGGGTCGCACGCCTTGGACAGGGCCTTGAGCATGCCAACCAGCCGTTCGTCGGACACGCCGTCGGCTTTGAGCCGATCAAGGTTCGCGCGTGCGTCGTCGAGGTTCTGCAGCCCGGTGCGGATCAGGTCCATGGCCGATGGATGGAAAGCGTTCATTGCGTTCATATCTAGCTAATGTACACGCCATGCCCCGTTCGGACGCGATTTCGGCCAATCTGCGACCACCTCCGCGTTTCACGATGGACATGTCATCGACGATGCTCCTTCGTGGTCCCGCATCGTGGGACGTCGCCGCCTGATCGCCGTCCTTCGTGTTCCAGCCAACGACGGCGCAACGGGCGCACCAGCCGATCACGACGAGCAAACACAGCGAGAAAACGATGGTAGACCAGTCGAGCAACGAGCCGTCGGCCTGTGCCTGCATCAGCGACTGGGCAAGCCAGATCACGCAGGCGAGGCAGGTGAGCGCATAGAGACGGGCGGTGGAATGCGTATTCAGTCGCATGGGGATTCCTTTTCTTTCGACAATGAGCACGGGACGGGCGGATGGGGGTCCGCATCGCCGCGATGCGGACCCCCATCCGCCGGAGGGGATTCGGAACAGATCAGCTCTTCTTGCGCTTGGACATGATATCCACGGCGACGGCCAGTAGGAGCACAAGACCCTTGATGGTCTTCACCACGGCGGTGTCCACACCCATGATCGACAGACCCTGGTTGATGACGCCCATCACGAATGCGCCGACCACTGCCCCCGGAATCGTGCCGATACCGCCGGTGACGGCCGTACCGCCGATGAAGCAGGCAGCGATGGCGTCCATTTCGAACTCCATGCCGGCCTGTGCGGTCGCGGAGGCCAGACGGGACAGCATGCAGACCGCGGCGACAGCGGAGAGGAAGCCCATATGGACGAACAGCAGGAAGTCGACGCGCTTGGTGTTGATACCGGAGAGGATGGCTGCCTTGCGATTGCCGCCGACGGCGTAGACGTGACGACCGAACACGGTCCGGGTCAGGATGAAGTTGTAGGCGAGCACGAGCACGCCGACGATGACGAGCATAATCGGGATGCCGCCCTGTTCCGCGTTGCCCGAAGAGGCCAGCAGATAGGTGACGAACGCAATGACCACGGCCGCGAGGACGATCTTGAGGATAGTCAAGTTCATCGGTTCGGGCACCAATCCGACCTTCTCGACGCGCTTGCGCTTGCGCAGCTGGGAGAAGGCGTAGCCGACGATGCACAGCACGCCGACGACAAGGGTCAGACCATCGAACGGCCCCCAGAACCCCAAGATGTTCGGCAGATAGTCACGGGCGATGCCACGGAAGGCATTGGAGGTGATCGGCACGGATTCGCCGACAATCACGGTGGCGAGCCCTCGGAACATCAGCATACCGGCCAAGGTAGTGATGAAGCCCGGGATACCCACGTAGGCCACCCAGAATCCCTGCCAGACGCCAACGATGAGGCCGACGATGAGGGAGAGGAGGATAGCAAGCATCCAGTTCATGCCTGCGCGCTCCATCAGCAGGGCACAGACGCCGCCGATGAAGGCGACCAACGAACCGACAGACAAGTCGATGTGGGTGGCGATGATGACCATCACCATGCCGATGGCGAGGATAATCACATAGGCGTTCTGCTGGATTAGCGACACGAAGCTGTTCGGCTTGAGCAGCACACCTCCAGTGAGGATCTCGAAGGCGATGACGATCACGAGCAATGCGCCGACGATGCCGTATTGGCGGGCGTTGTTGCCGATAGTGGCCAGCAGGCTGACCTTCTCTTTCTTCTGTGCAGATGTTGCGGTTGCGGCGCTCATCGGGCGTCCACCTTCCTTTCCTTGGTCATTCCCTTCATCAAGTATTCCTGAGTGAATCCATTCTTCTCGACGTTGTCGGTGACGACGCCGTAACTTACGGTGTAGATGCGGTCGCAGATGCCGATGAGTTCCGGCAGCTCGGAGGAGATCACAATGACGGCCTTACCGGCGTCGGCCAGCTGGTCGATAATCTCGTAGATCTCGTATTTGGCGCCGACGTCGATGCCTCGGGTCGGTTCGTCGAGGATGAGGATGTCCGGCTGGGAGATCACCCATTTGGCGAGTACGACCTTCTGCTGGTTGCCGCCGGAAAGCGTGCCGACGTTCACATCGATGTCATGACATTTGATGTGGAAGTCCTTGCGGTACTCTTCCACCTCCTTGCGTTCGATGTTATCGTCCATCACACCGTGCCGGCTCATCTTCTTCAGCGAGGCGAGCGAGGCGTTCTCACGGATGTTCTGCAACAGGTTTAGGCCGTATACCTTGCGATCTTCGGTAGCGTAGGCGATTCCGGCGTCGATGGCGGCCTGCACGCTCGGCAGGTTGACCTTCCTGCCTTTGACGTACACGTTGCCTGAGATGTTCGAGCCATAGGACCGTCCGAACACGCTCATAGCCAACTCGGTGCGGCCGGCACCCATCAGCCCCGCGAGCCCGACGATCTCGCCGGCGCGCACGTTGATGTTCGCGTGGTCCACGATCACGCGCTCGACGTCGAGCGGATGATGCACGGTCCAATCCTCGATGCGCAGATATTCCTCGCCCGGCTTGTTAGAGGGATGATCCGGATACAAGTTGTGCAGCGGGCGACCGACCATCTTGCGGATCAGCTCGTCCTGATCGAGTGGTGTCTCCGGCGTCACGTACATCTGTCCGACGGTGGAGCCGTCACGAATAATGGTGACGTTATCGGCGATGGCGGCGACCTCGTTGAGCTTGTGCGTGATAATGATGCTAGTCACGCCCTGCTCGTCGCGCAGCTGGCGCACCAGACCGAGCAGATGGGCGGAGTCCTCGTCGTTCAGGGCCGCGGTGGGCTCGTCGAGGATGAGCAGTTTCACGTCCTTGCTCAGAGCCTTGGCGATTTCGACGAGCTGCTGCTTGCCGACACCGATGTCCATGATCCTGGTGTCCGGATCCTCCGGGAGGCCCACGCGATCCAACAGCTTTCTGGCCTCGGCGCGGGTCCGGTCCCAGTCGACGACGCCGGCCCTGGCCCGCTCGTTGCCCATGAAGATGTTCTCGGCGATGGACAGGAACGGGCTCAGCGCCAGCTCCTGATGGATGATCACGATGCCATCGGCCTCGGAGTCATTGATCGTGCGGAATCTGCATTCCTTGCCGTCGAAGACGATCCTTCCGCTGTAGCTGCCGTATGGATACACACCGGAAAGCACGTTCATCAACGTCGATTTGCCCGCGCCGTTCTCGCCGCAGATGGCGTGGATCTCGCCACGGCCCACCTCCAGATTCACGTCGGTCAGGGCCTTGACCGGTCCGAACGTCTTGGTGATGTTCTCCATCATCAGAATGGTGTCTGTTTGGGACATTTCATCACTCCTCATATTGTGTTGCGAGGGGATGGGGCACACGCCACGACGGCCGTGTGCTCCATCCGTCGAACCGTCGCGTCACTTGATCTGATCCTCGAGCAGCGTGCCCTTAGTCAGTTCGTTGAAGCGGCTCTGGGTCACGTAGTTCGCCTTCACCAAATCGGAGAGGTTGTCGATGGTGATGCCCTGCGGGTCAAGCAGCTTGGACGGCACGTCCAAGTTGCCGTTATTGAACTTGCCGTTGATGCCGGACACCTCCTTGCCCTCGGCGATCTCGATGATCATCTCCTCGACGGCGTTCGCGAGCTTGTTCACGTCCTTGAACACAGTCTCGCCCTGCTTGCCGTTAGCGATGTTGGCGATAGAGATCTCCATCGCGTCCTGGCCGGTGATGTACGGCCAGCTGTCGGTGCCGGGCTTCATATCCGGGCGCTTGGACTCGATGGCGTTGGCCACGCCTTGGGTGATACCGTCGTAGGGGCTGAGCACCGCGTCGAGTTTCTCGCCGTGCGCGTAAGTGGAGTCGAGGATGGATTCCATGTCCTTCTGGGCCTGCTCGGCCTTCCAAGACTGCACGCCGATCTTCTGCCAGATGTCCTCGGCCTTGTCGGAGGCCTTCACGCCGCCGCCGTGGTTGGATGGGTTGACGAGGATTCCCTTCTCGAAGTAGGGCTGGAGCAGATCCCATGCACCCTTGAAGAAGTATTTGGAATTATTGTCGTCCGGGGAGCCCGCGAACAGCTCGATGTTGAACGGGCCGGTGGCGCCTTCCTCCAACCCGAGTTTGTCAATCAGCCAGGTGGCCTCGAGTACACCAGTCTGCTCCAGCTGGAACGTGGCGTAGTAGTCGACCGCGTCGGTGTTCATGATCAGACGGTCGTAGGCGATGACCTTCGCGCCAGCGTCACGGGCCTTCTCGACGGCTGGGCCGACCGCGGTGCCGTCCTTGGAGGCGACCACGACGATCTTCGCATCGTTGTTGACCATGTTCTCGATGTCGGCGTTCTGTTGGGCGGGCTTGTCATCCGCGAACGACAGGATGACCTTGTACCCTCGCTTCTCAAGATTGGCCTTGAGGTTGTTGCCATCCTTGTTCCAGCGCTCCTCGGATTTGGTCGGCATCGAAATGCCGATGGTTGCGCCTTTCTCGATCTTGTCGCCGTCGCCGGACTGTCCGGTTCGACTGCCGCCACAGGCCGTGAGACCCGCGCACATCGCCACGCCCGCCACGACGGCGACGATCTTCTTGGTGAACTGCATGTATTCTCCTTCATCTTTGAGGGTGACGGAACGACCATTGTTCCGTTTGTGATCCGGACCGTTCCGGTTCATCTCATAGCATATGACTCTTGAGTTAAGTTGTCAAACTTATATTTGTTCTTAAACGTTATTTAAATTCATTTATCGAACATAAGAGCTGTATTATGCGCCTTTCGACGCGACACGCCGCAGGAAGAGCGCACACGGCCCCGGCGACCACCGCGTCGGACTACACTGGATAGCCATGGCAACACGACTTTTCGGCTCACAAACCTCCCTGCGCGAGGCAAACCGTGCCAACCTGCTGTCCAGCATCCACAAATTCGGCGCTATGACGCAGGTCGAACTCGCGGAGGTCACCAGCCTCTCCACCGCAACGGTCTCCACACTCGTCCACCAACTCGTCGACGAGGGACAGCTGGAGACGAAAAGCACCATACGCAACGGCCGCAGGGCTACCTTGGTCAGACTCGCCCACAATCAGGGTCTCGGCATCGGCCTGTGGATCGCGCAACGCGAACTGAAACTGGCCGTCGTCGATTTCGCGAAATCAATCATCGCGGAGCATATGCTGCCGCTTCCCCTCGGTCACAAGGCCGACACCACACTGGAACGCGCGATACAGCTCATCAACGAGACCATGACCAACATCGACGCTGATCCCGGGGAGATCGCCGGCATCGGCGTGGCCTTGGCCGCACCAGTCGCCATCGGCGACCACATGATCGCCATCCCCGGCGTCATGCCCGGGTGGGATGGCTTCGACATCGTCTCTCCGCTAAGCGCCACATTCAACACCCCCGTATATGTCGACAACGACGCAAACTACGCCGCCTACTGCGAATCACGCATGGGCGCAGCAATCGGCAAGCGCGACTTCGTCTATATCTCCACCAATGACAACGTAGGCGCGGGTATCGTTGCCGGCGGGGAGATCATGCACGGGGTGACCGGCCTGGCCGGCGAGATCGGCCATATCCAAGTCGATCCGCTCGGTGCGATCTGCTCCTGCGGCAATCGCGGATGCCTCAACACCATTGTCGCTGAGAACCGGCTGGTGCAACTGCTCAGCGTCACGCACGGCAACATGACGATGGACGACCTCGTGGCACAGGCGAACAACGGCGACCCCGGATGCCGCCGCATCATCGCTGACACGGCGGTGCGCATCGGGCAAGTGGCCGCCGACTTGTGCATCAGCATCGACCCGGAGGTCGTCGTGGTCGGAGGCAAACTCGCCATGGCCGGCGAGGTGTTTACTCAACCGTTCAATGAAGCGCTGCAGCGGCTGCTGTTCCCCGACGCGGTCATGCCAATCACGGTGCTGAGCTCCCCTCACCCGAGCGACAACTGCGCGCTGGGCGGCGCGCTCGCCGCCATCGGACATGCGATTCGCAACAGCATCGCAGCATAGACGAAACACCCATGAGGAAAGGGTCAAGGAAAGAGGGATGACATGAGGAACGCAAGTACACCTCCGTTGCTGCGACTGGAGGACATCTGCGTCAGATTCGGATTCGTCGAGGCGCTGAAATCGGTGAATCTGACCATCGACCGCAAAGAGGTCATCGCCATCGTGGGCGACAACGGCGCCGGCAAGTCCACACTGATGAAGGTAATCTCCGGTTTTCTGCAACCCGGATTCGGGCATATCTACCTCAACGGCGAACAGGTGACGATCCCCTCGATCCGGGAGGCGGACCGCATGGGCATCGCTTCCGTCTTCCAAGGTCAGGAACTCTGCGACAACCTCGATGTAGCTTCCAATCTTTTCCTCGGCAAGGAGATGCAGTCGGGCTGGGTTCGTGACGACGATATGATGAACACGCGAGCCCGTTCCGTGCTCGGAACGCTGAGCTCCGCGATCCGTGTGGGGTCCCCCATCACCTCGCTGTCGGTGGGGCAGCGTCAGACCGTGGCCATCGCCCGCACGCTACTCAACGACCCGCAGCTCATCCTGCTCGACGAGCCGACCGCCTCGCTGTCGGTGATGCAGGCCGCGGAGGTGCTGTCCTACATCAAACGGATACGTTCCGATGGCCGGTCGGTGGTGATGGTCTGTCATGACCTGCCGAACGTGTTCGCGGTGTCGGATCGCATCGTGGTCATCCGACAAGGACGTATCCGCGGCGTGTATTGCACCGCCAAGACCTCCTACGAGGAGATTATCGCGCAAATCGCTGGCGTTGACGCCGGACATGGGAGCGAGGGGATGACGGAGAACCCGAAATACGCCAACATGATCCATCAGCGCAAGCTCATCGACCGCACGATCAGCGCCGCTATGAATCTCGAATAGAAGGGGCGCATCGGCGCGCGCCGATGCGCTGCGGTAAACTGATACAATCGCATATCTTCATCGCCTGTTCCGGGAGGGAACGTTCATGAGCACTCAGGACATCATCATCTGCGTCGCCATCGCCATCGTATCCGTGGCGATTGGCCTGTTCTTCGGTTTCGTGCCGATGAAGACGGACAAGACCACCGAATCGCAGAACAAATATTCGCAATTCCTCGGCATCATCGCCGTGGGACTAACCATCCTGCTGATCTTCGCCAAGCAGAATCTCGCCTCGTGGGTGGCGATTTTCGCAATGATTGCGGGTTGGGCCGTCGCCAAGACCCCGCCGCTGCACCGCTGGGTACTTCACCGCTTCCCGTGGTTCGAGCCCGCCAAGCCGAAGACACCGTTGAAGAGTGCGAGGAGTACCAAGAAGAAGTAGAAGTCCCAACCGTGACGTCGGATAGAATGATCTTGCGTAATATCCGATGCAACAGGCCTCCCTCGGCGTCACGTATATGACGTTCCACCATCCCGGCGGAACACAATCGCAGCGCGGAGAACAGGCGGATAATCCTCAGAACAGCGGCTGCACGTTACGCCGGACGTGACGGGTGACGCCGAGCACGGTGATCAGTCGTACGAAAGAGTTCTCGTCGGCGATGATGTTGGTGAAATCCTTGCCTTGGCTTTGCATCACTTTGATGATGTCTACCAGGTTGCTGAGTGCGACGTCAGGATCGCACGCTTTTTCCAGCGTTGTCAGCAGCAGTCGCATTCTGTCATCGTCAATGCCGTCATTGTGCAGCTCATCGAACAATGTGCGAGCTTTGTCGAAATCTTGCAGCCCTGCTCGAATCAGATCGAGCGCTCCGAACTTGTGTTGCATGGAAGTCATGGTTTCTATAGCAACCGTATAAAACCAGGGGCGGTTGCGAAATACCCGCAACCGCCCCTGATGTTTGTTGCATCGCCTGAAATCAGACGAAGAATGGTTTGACGTTGGACCAAATACGTCGGCTGACGCATGGATGGTTCATCGTATACAGGTGCACACCGTCGACGCCCCGCGCTACCAAATCGCAGATCTGCTCGGATGCGTAAGCGATACCCGCCTCTTTAAGCAAAGCCTTGTCGCTTCCCCATTTATCGAGCATGATGCCGAGTTTTTCGGGAATCTTCGACTGACATTTGCTCGACATGTTCAACACCGATTTCGCGTTCATGACTGGCATGATGCCCGCTTCGATCGGCACGTCGATGCCTGCAGTCCTCGCTTTGTCGAGGAATCTCAGGAAGTCCTCGTTATCGTAGAACAGTTGCGAGATCAGGTGTGTCACGCCGGCGTCGACTTTCTTTTTGAGATTGTCGATGTCTTCTTCCAGTGTTGCCGCCTGCGGATGCTTTTCCGGATAGCAGGCGCCGTAGATCTTCATGCCCGGACGCTGCTGGCGGATGTACGCGGCCAGATCGCTGGCATGTTCGAACACTCCTGCCGGTTCGGCACCGTCGATGCGGTCGCCACGTAAGGCGAGTACACCGGAGACTTTGGCCTGTTCGAACATGTCGAGCGCCTGGTCGACGTCATCCTTGTTCAGATATTGTGCGGTTAGATGGGCCACACTGGGGATGCCGTATTCACTCACGGTGTGGGCGATGCGCGCTGTCAGCGTACGGTCGGATGATTTGCCGGTGCCGTAGGTGACGGAAATGAAATCGGGGTCCAACCCCTGCAGGCCATCCAACGTGTCGCAGATGGTACCCACAGGGGAGGTTCGCTTTGGAGGGAACACCTCGAGCGAGAACATTGGCGAATGCATGGCTGTTGTCTTGTTCCTAACGTTTCGCCTTACTTGGCCAGCTTGGCACGCACAGCCTGGGCTGCGGCCACGAGGTTTTCGAGGCTTGGCCAGGTTTCGGCGTTGCCGCGTGTCTTCAAACCGCAGTCGGGGTTGATCCACACCTTTTCGACGTCCATCTTCTTGAGGATTTCGTAGATGCGTTCCTCGATTTCAGCTTCGGACGGGATGCGCGGCGAGTGGATGTCGTAGACGCCCGGACCAGCTTCGGTTTCGAAGTTGGCGTCGTGAATGGCGTCGAGCACCACAAGATCACCGCGGGAGGCTTCGAAGGAGATCACGTCGGCGTCCATAGCGTCGATGTCGGTGATGATGTCGTTGAACTCCGAGTAGCACATATGGGTGTGGATCTGCGTGGTCGGCTTGACCGCGGAGTGCACCAGTCGGAATGCCGGAATGGCCCAGTCGAGGTACTTCTTGTGCCAGTCGGTCTTCCTGAGCGGCAGCTTTTCACGCAGGGCGGCCTCGTCGATCTGGATGACCTTGATGCCAGCGGCTTCGAGGTCGAGCACTTCGTCGCGGATGGCGAGAGCCAGCTGCTGGGTCTGCTGCTCGTGGGTGATGTCCTCGCGCGGCCAGGACCAGTTGAGAATGGTGACCGGGCCGGTGAGCATGCCCTTCATCACATGGCTGGTGCGGGACTGAGCGTAGGCGCTCCATTCCACGGTGATCGGGTTGGCGCGGGACACATCGCCCCATACGATCGGGGGCTTCACGCAGCGGGTACCGTAAGACTGCACCCAAGCGTTCTTGGTGAACAGGAAACCGTTGAGGTTCTGGCCGAAGTATTCGACCATGTCGTTGCGTTCGAATTCACCATGCACAAGCACGTCGAGGCCGATCTGCTCCTGATGCTTGATGCAGGCGTCAATCTGCGCCTTCATGTATTCGTCGTATTCTGCCTTGGTGATTTCGCCCTTGCGCAGCCTGGCGCGTTCGGCGCGCACTTCCTTGGTTTGCGGGAAGGATCCGATGGTGGTGGTCGGCAGCAATGGCAGGTTCAACGCCTCACGCTGTGCCTTCTGACGTTCGGCGCGTGCCGGCTGGCGTACGAAGTCCGCGTCGGTCAGGGCTGCGAGACGTTCCGCCACGTTCTTGTCGGCGGCGACGCGGGTACCGTCAAACAGTGCCTGGTTGGCGGCCAACGCTTCGGATGCCTTCTTGGCTTCTTCGCCGGCGTCGGCAAGGACCGCGATGTCGTGCAGTTCGCCGAGCTTTTCAACGGCGAAGGCGAAATGTTTGCGCACGTCGTCGACGAGACCGTCCTCACCTTCGGTGCTGAACGGCACGTGCAGCAGGGAGCTTGCGGTGGAGACGGCTACGTTGTCGGTGACCTTCTTCAGCGCGTCGACGAGGCCGAGGCTGACGGCGTAATCGTTGCGCCAGATGTTGCGACCGTTGACCACGCCGGCGAAGATGGTGGTGTTTTCTGCGACGCCAAACTTTTCAACAGCAGCAAGATTCTCGTCCTTGCCTTCGTTGAGATCGAGTCCGATGCCGTCGAAGGCGAGCAGGTTGACGGTCTCATACACGTCGGCGATGTGGCCGAAGTAGGTGTTGAGCAGCACCTTGATCTTGCCATCGCGTGCGGGCAGGATCTTGGCGTATAGGCTCTTGAATAGTTCGACGTCGCCCGGTTCCTTGTCGAGCACGAGATACGGTTCGTCAATCTGGATCCATTCGGCACCCAGTTCGGCGAACTTGGCCACGACCTCGGCGTAGACGGCGGCGACCGCGTTGATCAGGCCCTTATCGTATTCGAGTTCTTCGGCCTGCGGGTTGCGGGCGAGCTTGAGGAAAGTGTACGGGCCGATGAACACCGGCTTGGTGGTGATGCCGAGCGCCTTCGCCTCGTTGAACTCGTCGAACGGCTTGGTGCTGTTGAGCTTGATGTCGGTGACTTCATCGACTTCCGGCACCAGGTAGTGGTAGTTGGTGGTGAACCACTTCTTCATCGGCAACGCGGTAACGTCGCCCTTGTCTCCCTGGTAGCCGCGGCCCATGGCGAACAGCGTCTCCTCGGGATTGTCGAAGGCGAGACGCTGGTAGCGCTGCGGAATGACGTTCAGCAGGATGGCGGTGTCGAGCATTTGGTCGTAATAGCTGAAGTCGTTGCTCGGAATCAGGTCGATTCCTGCTGCCTGCTGCAACTTCCAATGCTTGGCACGCAGCTCCTTGGCGGTGGCGCGCACGTCGTCAAGTGCGGCGGCACCCTTCCAATAGGCTTCGATAATCTTCTTCAGCTCGCGGTTCTGGCCGATGCGCGGGAAACCGGAGACGGAAGTGAGAGCGGACATGAATCCTCCATCTGATATAAACAATGCAACCCGCTCAAGCTATCACAAAACACCTTGCTATAAGGCATTAAGAAAACTTGAGTGTCGTTATAAGCACGGTTTATATCAGTTGGCGCAACAACGTTTCATGCCTCTCAACATCATGACGATTGCAAAGGAATTATTCAAAATCCTTGGCCGTCAGCAATGCGATGAGTTCGCCACTGTGCAGCTGCCATTGGTTGAATGGCTCGTTCGATCCGAACACGGCGAGCGAAGCCGGCGACATGCCCAGATTCAGCAAGTCGAGCAGCGTCGCATCCGATTCGGAGCTCGCCAGCCACTGGCATGCGATCGACACGGTGGGCTCATGGCCGAGCACCAACAATTCGCGATGCTTTTCCTTGGTCTGGGCAAGCTCGTCGAACACGGACTGCACCCCACCCTCATACAGACTCTGGCGATAGTCGACCTTCGGATCGTCGCCAAATACCTTGAGCATGCGGTCGCATGTCTGCCTTGCTCTAGTGGCGCTGGAGCAAGCGATACGTGTCGGCACCATTTTGTGCGCGGCCAAGCCTTTGGCGACGGCCTTCGCCTGCTTGCGTCCCTTGTCGGTCAGTTCGCGCCCAACGTCGCCGCCGTCACCGAACGGTTCGGTCTTGGCGTGGCGCATCACCAGCAGCACGTATTTGTAATCCCTGGCTTTCTTCGCAACCTTCTTGAGGCTCGTTCCCATGGACGAATGCTCCAATCCTTAACGATCTGGTGCGCGTCAACGCAACGCACATAACTATTGTCTCAGAACAACTGCAAGAAACACCGTATCAATCGCCGATAGCCTCGACCTGAGCGTCAAGATCGCGCAGCACTTTGCGCAGTTTACGGTCGGAAATATCACGTAATTCAAGGTCTTCGAGCTGTTCGGCACGTTCTTCAGCACTCAGGGAATCGATATCCGTGGTCGTGTCTTTCGTGGCGCGGTCGCGTTTGCGCAACGCCTGGAATCCCGGAGCCATCGCACGGGATACCATGAGGAAACCGGTGTGCCCGATCATCTGATGGTCGGGGCGGATCGCCAAACCCTGCGCCTTCCAGTCACGTTCCAGCGTTTCCTGGATGTCCGGTTCCGTCCAGCAGCCGGCTTCGCGCAACGCCTCCGCCATACGACTCAGCTGCGTGGTGGTGGTCACGTACGCCACAAGCACGCCTCCGGGGGCGATCACTCGATACGCCTGTTCAAGCCGGTTCCAAGGGTCGAGCATGTCAAGCATGATGCGGTCGAAGGAATGCTCCGGCAACGTGGCCGCCACCGAGTCGAAATCTCCAGTTTTCAAATCCCACCAAGCAGGGCGGCCTCCGAAATAGACCGTGGCGTTCGCTTCGGCCACGCGGGCGAATTCCGACCGCATCTCGATGGTGGTCAGCCGGCCGGACTCACTCACCGCGTCCAGCAGGTTGATGCTCATGGCGCCAGATCCGGCTCCGGATTCCAGCACGTTCATGCCGGAACGGATGTCGCCCAACTGAATTACCTGGGCAATGTCCTTCGGATACATGATCTGCGCGCCTCGAGGCATCGACAGTACATAGTCGGCCAGCCTCGGACGCATTACCGCGAACTGCCATCCACCGATGGCGCGCGTACCCTTCCAAGGCTTGTTGGCGTCGCGTTCCGGATGGTCCTGGTTGATCTGGGTCTCGCGTTTGGCGCTCACCGTAACCACCACGGATCCCTCCAGCTGCCCAATCACGTCGTCGTGCAGAATGATGCCATGCGAGGTCTGCGTCACGCCACCAGACACCAGCTGGTCGGTGATCTTATTGGATCTGCGATCCGTGAACTGCACTTTCTCGCCCGTCGTCAACGGTCCTCGACGCATCAATCGCTCCTTCATTGCAAACATGGATTCCATCATTGCGACAGCACGGTCAAGACCCGCCTGTCTGGCGCTATTCATGCTACAGCATGTTCCGCCATGCAAAGCGCCAGTTACAGCGCGTACGCGTTCCAGCGCCCGTTCATGTGTGTCACCTCGAGCTTCAGGCCGAACACCTCGCTTAAGCGCGCGGACGTGAAGCCATGTTCCAAGTCGCCCGTGTACACGATGGTTCCGGGGGCCGGATCGTTGCCTGCCACATTGTCGGCATAAGCATCGGCTTCGTTGCCGGTGATTCTACCCATGATCGCCACATGGTCGAATCCCTGCGGAATCTCCTCAAGACGATGCGTCACCAATACCACGGCACGGTCTGATTGTTCGGCACCGACCCTGCTCAACGCACGAAGCGCGATCTCACGACCACCCAGGTCGAGTCCTGTGGTCGGTTCGTCCAGAATCAGCAAATCCGGATCGGCCATCAGCGCACGGCAGATCAGCACGCGCGTACGTTCGCCTTCCGAAAGCTTGAACATCATCTTGCCTTCGAGGTATTCGATGCCGAATTCGCGCATCAGGGAGCGCGCCTTGGCATAATCTTCGTCGGTGTAAGTGTCGCGCCAACGGCCGGTGGTCGCGGTCAATGCGGTCACGATGGCGTCGAGCGGATCTTCCTGAGACGGGAATGCACGGCTCAGTTCCGCGGAGCTCAAACCGATGCGGTTACGGTAGGAGAACACGTCCACTTTCCCGAGACGGTTGCCAAGAATGTCGACGGTACCTTCCGACGGGAAGCCTCTGGTACTCATCATCTGAACCAGGCTTGATTTGCCGATGCCGTTAGGACCGAACAGCACCCATTTCTCACCTTTGTTGATTTCCAAATTGACCTTAGTGAGAATCACGCGCTTACGACGACGGAATTCCACGTCAGTGAGTTTCAGCGCGATGTTCTTTTCCGACATTCTTCCTCCCCTGCCATTGTTCAGATTGCAGTCATGAAAACGCCTTCCGCCAGAATAATGCGTCCGGAGGAAGGCGTTCACGTATCGTCTACGTAGAGAACGGGCTATTCGGCGGCTTTGCTCTGCTCAGCAAGCACGTTCTCATAAACCTTGACGGTCTTGTCGGCGATCGACTCCCAGCTGAAGTTGTCGCGTGCGCGTTCGTATCCGGCCTGACCCATCTGCTTCGCCTTTTCAGGGTCGGCCATGATGCGGTTGATGGCGTCGGCCATATCGTGCACGAACTTGTCCGGACTGGTCGGGGTACCAGTACCGTCGTGCAACTGGTCGACGGGCACGAGGTAACCGGTTTCACCGTCGACGACGACTTCGGGAATACCGCCGGTCGCGGAGGCCACCACGGGCAGACCGCAGGCCATGGCTTCAAGGTTCACGATGCCGAGCGGCTCGTAGATGGACGGGCAGATGAACGCGTCGCAACCGTGTTCGAGCGCGTTAAGTTCCGGCTTCGGCAGCATCTCTTCGATCCAGATGATGTTGCCGCGCTCCTCATCAAGCTTGGCGAACGCGGTTTTGACCTCGTTCATGATTTCCGGAGTGTCGGGTGCGCCGGCGCACAGCACGACCTGGATGCCCGGATCGACGAAATGCAACGCCTGCAGCAGGTACGGCAAACCCTTCTGTCTAGTGATGCGACCGACGAACAGGAGTGTGGGCTTATTACGGTCGATGTTGTAACGTTCGAACACCTTCCAGCCCGGATCGTCGTCAGCCGGAGTTTCGAACTGGCTCATGGTGATGCCGTTGTGCACCACGACCACCTTGTCGGGATCAAGATTCGGATATGCGGACAGGATGTCCTCGCGCATGCCGGCGGATACGGCGATGACGCGGTCGGCGTGCTCGTATGCGTCACGTTCAGCCCACGAGCTCAGGTCGTAGCCGCCGCCCAACTGCTCACGCTTCCATGGGCGGAACGGTTCGAGGGAATGCGCGGTGATGACCAGCGGCGTTCCGTGCAGCATCTTGGCGAGGTAGCCGGCTAGGCACACGTACCATGTGTGGGCGTGGATGATGTCGGCGTCCACGTCGTTGGCGATCTGCAAGTCGACGCCGAATGTTTTCAACGCGCCATTCGCCTCTTGGAGTTCCCTGGGAACGTCGTACCCGATGACCTTAAGCGACCCTTTAGGATCGTCACCCGGAATCTTGGGGATCTCATCCTCGGCACGCGGTCCATCAAACGCACGGACCGTCACATCCACGCGTTCCGCCAGAACTTTGGAAAGCTCCTCCGCGTGCACGCCTGCGCCGCCGTACACTTTGGGCGGATATTCACGGGAAAGAATCTCAACCTTCATATTTGTGCTCTCCTCTTCGAGTCAGGCAGTTGTTCCACCACTACTGTAAGGCAAATTTCCAAGGAAACGCCTGATTGTTTCGTTCGTGTCACAAAGTTCTGCATCTTTTCTGAAATATCACTAAAAGTGAGTGTCTTAGAATTGAATAGGAATACTGAAAGCAGCCTCGCTTCGTGATAATGAGTATTCTACAACCCAAAAGCTAATTTGTTTGATTTTTCAAGTCCTTTTTTATAACTTTCTCAATATAGCAGTAGATACATCAATACAATTTTCTGTGGGAATACCCATTTTCACAATATTGGTTTTATATTTCTCGGAAGCCTCTGCTTTTAGGTATTCAACAATTTCAATGCTATTCATCTGCTAATGCTTTTCCTAAATCACGCACATAAGTTGATTGCTGCTTTTTCAAGTAGGTCTTGACAAAGGGCTTTAATAAAAACTTTTTTGCAGAAACATTTTCTGTAAAATCAATTTCTACATATCCATTTTTAGGCTTGAATATTCCTACCCAGTGTCCTTTCATGTTTTTATTTTCCATATCAAATTCCCACCGTTCAAGCGGCTTACATACGGTTATTGTAAATGTGGTAGCAATACCTGTTTTAGAATATTCTATGAACGTAGTATCATTAACGACCTCTATTTTGTCAATGTCGCTGCGCCATGAATAATCAGTAAGAGAAGTTACTATTGCCCATACATTTTCAATGGTTGTTGGAAAAGTTGCTTTGATGTTAGAAATCGCCATATTATTCCTCCTTTTTAGGCTGTATTGATAGCCAATATTCATTTTCTGCATTATTTAGATTAGCCTGCATGTAATGTATTATATCCAGTGCATTTCCATATTCAAAACCAGAAAAAGGAAGCCATTCTGTAATGATACGTCGTTCTAAGTACTGCAAGGAAATATTCGTACCACTTCCTGTAAACCAAGAACGAATAGTACTATCATTTGTGACTCGCATGTAAAAGCGGGGCTGCATCCGATGGAAAGATGCAGCCCCGCTTTATGTTCATCGCCTTACTATCAGACGGCCGTACCATTCTGATCGAGGTTCGGATTATGCTTCGGGTTACCCGCCGTGAAGAACAGGCTAAGCACACCGACCGCAAAGACAATGGAAACGGTTGCGATGAGCCACATCGGATGCGATGGCAGCCACATGACTACAAGGAATGCGATTGCGGACAATGCGATCAGCGCCCAGCTGGCCACGCGGAACCACTGGCGCATGGAATGCGGCGCTTTGAACATCTTCGGATTTGTGTAATCCGGATTGGTGGTCAGCAGGCTTTCGTTTTCCACGACGCTGCCGCCGGTCGGTTTCCATGGACCGTCGGTGCCGTCCTGCAGGCGACGGGACTTCTCTTGAAGCTGGTATTCGTCAAGCATGCCGGAACGGCTACGGCCTCTGGTCTGGTCGTACTGTTGGGGCACTCCCCTGCGGTTCTGTTTGGCTTGGGCACGTCGTTCGGCGCGATTTGGCATTGGTGCACTCCTTTGTTACGTGTTGCTGCATGCTACTTTAGCGTATACCGGACCTGTATGCCGTCTGTTTTTCCACACTTCAGTCATATCGATTCAAGAAAAACATTGCCCATAGGAAAAGTGGCCTTCATCCGCATTCCGATGGATACGGATGAAGGCCACTTGAATCTTGGTGTCGCCGTCGAATCAGCGCGGCAGCATCATCGGCCTTTTGGAAGCCACGATGGGGGCCGGCAGTTCAGTGGCACCGGTGAGATATTCATCCACGGCAGCCGCGCAGGAGCGGCCCTCGGAGATGGCCCATACCACGAGGCTCTGGCCGCGTCCGGCGTCGCCGCAGGCGAATACGCCATCCTGGCTGGTGGCGAACTTGTCGTTGCGTGCCACATTGCCACGCCCATCGAGGTCGACAGGCAGCTGGTCCACGAGCGTGCTGGTGTCCGGATGCAGGAAGCCGACGGAGATGAGCACCAGGTCGGCCGGGATCACGCGTTCAGTGCCCGGCTGGCGGGTGAACGGGCCGTTTTCGCCGGGTGCCACGTTCACGACCTTGAGGCCGGTCACATGTCCGTTCTCGTCGGCCACGAAGCCTTCGGTGGCGGCGGAGTGTTCCACCTTCACCTTAGCCTGTTCCTCTTCGGTGCCGACGAAGTTCACGGAATCCGTACTGTACACGTATTCGGCGCACTGGGTTTCGAAGCCTTCCTCCATGGAGGAGGTCTTCTGGTACAGGCGTGCGAAAGTCGGCCACGGTTGGTTGGACGGGCGTTCGCTTGGTTCCTGCGGCATGATCTGCAGCACGGTGACGTCCTTGGCGCCTTGACGGATGGACGTGCCCAAGCAGTCGGATCCGGTATCGCCGCCGCCGATGATCACGACGTGCTTGCCTTCGGCGGTGATGCCATTGACTGGCTTAACGCCGTAGACGCGGCGGGTCGCGTCAGGCAGGAACTCCATGGCGAAGTGGATGCCTTTGAGTTCGCGGCCCGGAATCTTCATGTCGCGTGGCACGGTGGAGCCGATGGCGACGACCACGGCATCGTAGCGGGAGCGCAGGTCATCCCAGGAGATGTCTTTGCCGATCTCCACGCCGGTACGGAACACGGTGCCTTCGGCCTCCATCTGTTCCACACGGCGGTCGATGAGTCGCTTGTCGAGTTTGAAGTTCGGGATGCCGTAGCGCATCAGACCGCCGATGGCGTCATCACGCTCGTATACGACCACGGTGTGGCCGGCGCGGGTAAGCTGCTGGGCGCATGCCAGACCGGATGGGCCGGAGCCGACCACGGCGACGGTCTGGTCGGTCAGACGCTGTGGAGGCAACGGCTTGACGTAGTCAAGCTCCCATGCCTGGTCGATGATCGTGCACTCGTCGTTCTTGATCATGGTCGGCGGCTGGTGGATGCCTAGCACGCAGGCGGCCTCGCACAGCGCAGGACAGATGCGGCCGGTGACCTCAGGGAAGTTGTTCGTCTCGGACAGGCGGTTGTACGCGTCCTCCCACTTCTCCTGGCGGACCAGATCGTTGAATTCTGGAATGATGTTGCCCAACGGGCAGCCGTTCATGCAGAACGGCGTGCCGCAATCCATGCATCGGGCCGCCTGCTCGGTGGTCCAAGGTTGCAGGCCGGATTCGGCGTGGACGTCGAACCAATCCTTGATTCGCTCCTCGACGGGGCGTTCGGCCAGTTCGCGACGGGTACGGACCTTCAGGAATCCACGTGGATCTCCCATGTCAGCGCGCTCCTTCCATAACCTGCTCGTACACCTGTTCCCAGACGCCGGGCGTATTGAAATCGATATTGTTCTCTTCGGCGTTCTTCATCGCCTTCTGCATGGCGAGGAAGTGCTTCGGCACGATGTGTGTGAATCGCCTGGATGCATTCTTCCAGTCGGCGAGCAGTCCGGCTGCGAATGCAGAGCCGGTCTCTTCCGCGTGCTGCTTGACCAGGCCATACACGATTTCGTCCGACTCACTGTCGAGCGGTTCGAACAACAGTGCGCCGTTGGTGGCGGCTGCCGGGTTGACCTGCTTCATGTCGAGATCGAGCACGTACACGTGTCCGCCGGAGAAGCCTGCGCCGAGGTTACGGCCCGTGGTGCCGAGAATCACGACGGTGCCGCCGGTCATGTATTCGCATCCGTGGTCACCGACGCCTTCCACCACGAAGGTGGCACCGCCGTTGCGCACGCCGAAACGTTCGCCGGCGCGTCCCGCCACAAACATCTGGCCGGAGGTAGCACCAAAACCGGTGACATTGCCTGCGATCACGTTCTTATGCGGATCAAAGGTGATGCACGCTTCCGGACGCACGACCATGCGTCCGCCGGACAGTCCCTTACCCGCGTAGTCGTTGACTTCGCCGTATATGCGGATGGTTTCGCCGCGCGGAATGAACGCGCCGATGGACTGGCCGCCTGCACCGTGGAAGGTCATGTCGATGGTGTCATCCGGCAGACCTTCCTCACCGTAGCGCTTGGTGATCTCGTAGCCGACCATGGTGCCGAGCGTACGGTACACGTTGCGGATCGGCATCTCGATGCGCACCGGCTCCTTCTTCTCGAGGGCCGGCTGCGCAAGCTCGATGAGCTTGTTGTCAAGCGCTTTGTCGAGTTCGTGGTTCTGCTCGATGGTCTGATGCAGGATGGTTCCCGGAACCGGTCCCGGCTGCATGAGCACGTTGCTCAAATCGATGCCGTCGGACTTCCAACGCTTGATCGCTTCGTTCTGGTCGAGGCATTCGACATGGCCGACGGCCTCCTCCAAGGTGCGGAAGCCAAGCTGTGCGAGTAGCTCGCGTACTTCCTCGGCGATGAACATGAAGAAGTTGATGACGTGCTCCGGCTTGCCTTTGAAACGTGCGCGCAGCTCGGGGTCCTGGGTGGCGATGCCCTGCGGGCAGGTGTTCTTCTGGCAGGCACGCATCATGACACAACCTTCGACGATCAACGCCGCGGTGGCGAAGCCGAATTCCTCGGCGCCAAGCAGGGCTGCGATCACCACGTCACGGCCGGTCTTGAGCTCGCCATCGCATTGCACGGTGATACGCGAACGCAGGCCGTTGAGTACGAGCGTCTGCTGGGTTTCGGACAGGCCGATCTCCCATGGGGTGCCAGCGTGTTTGATAGCGTTGAGCGGAGCCGCGCCAGTACCACCGTCGTAACCGGAAATCAGCACCACGTCGGCATGGCACTTGGCGACGCCGGCCGCGATGGTGCCGACGCCGAATTCGGAGACGAGCTTGACGTGGACGCGGGCCTTCGGATTCGCCATCTTCGCATCGTTGATCAGCTGCTTCAGATCCTCGATGGAATAGATGTCATGGTGCGGCGGCGGAGAGATGAGCTCGACGCCCGGGGTCGCGTGACGGACCTTGGCGATCCACGGCGGGACCTTGGCTCCCGGAAGGTGGCCGCCTTCGCCCGGCTTGGCACCTTGGGCAAGCTTGATCTGCAGATCGGTGGCATGCACCAGATAGTCGCTAGTCACACCGAAACGCGCCGATGCGATCTGCTTGATCTTGCTGTAACGCAGCGGATCGTTGATGCGGTCTTCGGATTCTCCGCCTTCGCCGGAGTTGGAACGTGCGCCGATGGTGTTCATGGCGATGGCGAGGGTCTCGTGCGCCTCCTGGGAGATGGATCCGTAGCTCATGGCGCCGGTGGAGAAACGCTTGACGATCTCGCTGGCCGGTTCGACCTCGCTGATGTCAATCGGTTTGCGATTGGACTTGAACTTCATCAGACCGCGCAGCGTCATCAGACGGTTGGAGGTGTCATTGATGTGCGCCGAATACTTCTTGAACATGTCGTAATCGCCACGCTGGGTGGATTGCTGCAGCAAGAAGATGGCCTCAGGATCGTTGAGGTGGTCCTCGCCGGTACGACGCCACTTGTATTCGCCGCCGGTACGCAGGTTGCGGTGCGGGCGTGCGGTCCACTGCGACGGGTAAGCAACGCGGTGACGGATGGCGACCTCTTCGGCCAGCTCGTCGAGTCCGACGCCGCCGACGCGGGAGGTGGTACCGGTGAAGTATTCGTTGATGACGTCCTTATTCAGGCCGATGGCTTCGAACAGCTGCGCGCCACGGTAGCTCATGATGGTGGAGACGCCCATCTTGGCCATGATCTTGAGCACGCCGGTGGACAGCGCGTTGGTCAGATTCTTCACCGCGGTTTCGGCATCGACGTTGAGATAGCCCTTGCGAGACAAGTCTTCAACGGATTCGAACGCCAGATACGGGTTGACGGCCGCCGCACCGTAGGCGATCAGCAGAGCGACATGGTGGATCTCACGCACATCTCCGGCCTCGACGACCATGGAGATCTGGGTGCGCGTGTGCCTGCGCAACAGATGGTGCTGCACCGCGGAGGTGAGCAGCAGCGACGGGATCGGCCCCCACGTGTAGTTGGAGTCGCGATCGGAGAGCACGAGGAAGTTGGATCCGTTTTCGATGGCTTCGTCGACTTCCTGGAAGATCTCATCGAGACGTTCCTTCAGAGCCTTGCCGCCGCCTGCGACCTGGTAGAGGCCCTTGACGACGAACGGCTTGTAGTAGCTGCCGAGGATCTTGGCTCGGTCAAGGCGCTTGAGCTGCGCCATTTCGTCGGAGTTGAGCACCGGTAGTGGGATGAGGATCTTCTTGGCGTGCAGTTCGGAATCGGCCAGCAGGTTCGGCTCGGGGCCGATGGCGGACTCGAGGCAGGTCACGATCTTTTCGCGTTCCCAGTCGAGCGGCGGGTTGGTGACCTGCGCGAACTTTTGGGTGAAGTAGTCGAACAGCATGCGGCTGCGGGAAGAGAGCGCGGCCATAGGCGCGTCGTTGCCCATGGATCCGAGTGGTTCCTTGCCGGTGTTGGCCATAGGGGCGAGCAGCAGCTTCAGATCCTCTTCGGTGTAGCCGAATGCGCGCTGGCGGCGCTGCACGGACTGGCCGGAGTGGTTGACATGCTCTCGCTTGGGCAGCTGGCTCATCTCGACGGTGTTGCCTTCGACCCACTGGCGGTACGGATGCTGGGATGCGAGGGACTTTTTGATTTCTTCGTCGGGAATGATGCGGCCTTCGTTGGTGTCGACGAGGAACATCTTGCCCGGCTCCAAGCGGCCCTTGGATACGATGTGCTCTTCGGCGTTCTCTGGAAGTACGCCGGTTTCGGATGCGAGCACGATATAGCCGTCGTCGGTGAGCTGCCAGCGACCGGGGCGGAAGCCGTTGCGGTCGAGCAGCGCACCGACCTGGGTGCCGTCGGTGAAGATGATGTGCGCCGGACCGTCCCATGGTTCGATCAGCGTGTTGTTGTACTCGTAGAACGCCCTGACGTCGGGATCAAGCTGGTCGTTCTTCTCCCATGCCGGCGGCAGCATCATGGAGATGGCATGTGGCATGGAACGGCCGGACAGGTGCAACAGTTCGAGGCATTCGTCAAACGTGCCGGAATCGGAGTAGCCTGGGGTCGCGATCGGCAGTAGCGGCTTGAATTCGCCGAGCAGCTCGGAGCTCAGGCGGCCTTCACGTGCGGACAGCCAGTTGCGGTTGCCTTGGATTGTGTTGATCTCGCCGTTGTGGGCCAGCTGGCGGAACGGCTGTGCGAGTGGCCAGCTCGGGAACGTGTTGGTGGAGAAGCGGGAGTGCACGATGGCGATCTTCGCCTTCATGCGCTCATCGGAAAGGTCCAGAAAGAAGGGCTTGAGCTGCATGGTGGTGAGCATGCCCTTGTAGGTGATGGTACGTGCGGACAGGGACGCGAAGTAGATGCCCACCTCATGTTCCACGCGCTTGCGGATGCGGAACGTCTTGCGGTCCAGTTCGATGCCGGCGAGCTGTCCTTCAGGGTCGGCCACGACCAGCGTCTTGAACGCGGGCATGCTGGCGAGCGCCTGTAGTCCGAGTCCGTCCGGGTTGGTGGGTACGACGCGCCATGCGAGTACTTCAAGGCCTTCTTCGCGCACGATTTTGGCGATAGTCTGCTCTTGCTGGCCGGAGGTGGCGATGTCACGGTCGAGGAACGCGATGCCGGCCGCGTAATGGCCTTCTTCGGGCAATTCCACGCCTGCAGTGGCGCGCATGAACTCGTCTGGCATGCTCATGAGGATGCCTGCGCCGTCACCGGTGTTCTCCTCGGCGCCGACCGCACCACGGTGATTGAGGTTGACGAGCACTTCGATGGCATCGTCGATGATCTTGCGTTCCGGGCGCTTGTTGAGGGTGGTGACCATACCCACGCCGCAGGCGTCGTGCTCGACGCCGGGATCGTACATACCTTGGGAATCATGGATCGTGAGATCTAACGGGGCGTGGAAAGTCACCGAAACCACCTTCAATGTTTTTGGGCAAGAAAAGTCTTGCGGTTCTTTAATGCGTGGTTTAGAATACCGCGCCCCTGTATCAAACACGTTTCATGTGTCCATATAACGAATACCCAAAAAAGTCAAGACTGTTTTTCTTGGGAAAATATGGAGGATGTGTGGTGGTTCGTGGCGGTTGCCGGTATCGATGCGTGTCGTTATGCTGGTGGTTGTCCGAAGAGTACAGGGGAGCCGATTTGTGGCTGAGATGGGCTGTTTGTCCGAACCCTTATGACCTGAACAGGGTAATGCCTGCGTAGGAATGTTACGAACGGTGCGCGTGCGCGTCTCCTCTGTGCCGACGGCTGGGTTCGGCCGTCTGTGTTATGGAAGAGAAGGGATTTGGTGTGTCCGATGCGTCGCAGGTGCCTGAGCAGCTTGGTTCGGGTTCGAAGAAGTTGACTCCGAAGAATGTTCTGCTGGGTTTGCAACATGTGTTGGTGTCCAATGTGTGGCTTGACCCGGTGTTTGTGGCTGGTGCCATTGGTTTGCCGTTGGCATTGTCGTCGAATATGGTGAATGCCATTTTCATTGTGTCTGGTTTGGTCACGTTGATTCAGGCCACGAGATTAGTGCGTCTGCCGATTGTACAGGGGCCGTCCGCCGCGTTCGATGCGTTGATGATCGCTGCGGGCACTGCTGGTTCGTTGGCTGCCGCAGGCACGTCGATTTTTGTCAGTTCGCTGATTTTTCTGGTGTTGTGTCTGACTCGTGTGATTGAGAAGATGCGTTTTCTGTTCGCGCCGATGGTGTCGGGCGTGATTATTTTTCTGGTTGGCGTTTCGCTGTCGAGTTTCACGTTGAGTGAGTTTCTTGGTGGCGCTCCCGGCGATGATGGTTTCGCCAATCCGAAGACGCTGGCCGTGTCTATCGTGACTTGCGCACTCGTGGTGGTGCTTTCGCAGTTCGGCAAGGGTATGGTCAGGGCGCTTTCCTATCTGATTGCTCTGGCTGCCGGCACTGTGCTTTCGATGGTGTTTGGCATGGCTGATTTTTCCGCTGTCTCGTCGAAGCCTTGGTTCGGTCTTCCTCAGATCATGCCGTATGGTGGTTTTGATTTTGACTCCGCGGTGTTCGTGCCGTTCTTCATCGCGTATATGGTTGCGATTATGGAGGCGCTTGGCGTATATCAGGCAGCCAGCGAGATTCAGGGCGTCAAGCTTGAAGATCGTCAGGTTCGCTATGGTTTGGCGGGCGAAGCGGCCGGTTCCGCGGTCTCTTCGCTGATCGGCGGTTTCACCACTACCGCGTATCCGCAGAATGTCGCGTTGCTCAAGGTCACGGATGAGGGCAAGACCCGTACTCGCGTGCCGGTGATCATTGCCGGCGTGGTATTTGTGGTTCTTGGTTTCATTCCGAAGGCCGGCGCGGTGTTGTCGCTGATTCCGTCCCCTGTGATCGGCGGCATTTTCCTGCCGGCAGCGGCAAGCCTAATCAGCACGGGCTTCAATACGCTGCGCAAGGTGGAGTCGAACGACCATTCACAGGCGGTCATTGGATTGTCCCTGCTGTTGGGCATCGCGCTGCCGAGCGCGTTGAGCGGCTTGGAGGGCGGCGCTCACGTGTTCTTCTCCAATTCGATTCTAGTCGGAGCGTTCTGTGTGGTAATTCTCAAGGCGCTGCTGATCGACCTGCCGAATCTGATCAATCGTCGTAAAGGAAACAGCGACGCTGAAATTCCGTCGCAGATCTGATTTGCTTTCGAATATCAGTATCGTTTATAGAAAGTTTTATGGAAAGGAATACCGCATATGACATCGATGTCGTTGGGCGCCGACGCGCAGGAAGTCAAGGCAAACGTGCTTGAGTTCATCGAAAAGTATGGTTGCGAGATCGCTCCGGATAAGGCGTTCGACGCACTTGCACGTAAGATTTTCGCTTTCCAGTTCGCTCATAACATGCAGTATCGCGCGTATTGCATGTCTCGCAGAGTGACCCCGCAGACATTGTCGGAGTGGATGGATATTCCGCCGATGCCGGTGGATGGGTTCAAGATGCTGACGCTCACTTCGGTGCCTGAGGATGATTGCGAGGCAGTGTTCATGACCAGCGGCACTACGCATCCGGGTCAGCGTGGACGCAACTATCATCCCGATCTTGAGGTGTGGGATGCGTCAATGATCGGCCCGTTCCGTCATTTCATCATGCCTGACCGTGAGCGCATGCGTATCGCGGTGCTCTCCCCTGCCTGGGAGATGAATCATAATGGTTCGTTGGCCCGCTATCTGACTCGTGCGGTGGAGCAGTGCGGCAGCGAAGGCAGCGGCTTCTTCTTCCATGAGGATGGCCTGGACTTCGCTGGTGTGGAAAAGTTCCTTGATCAGGCGGTGGCGGACGGCGAGCCGGTGATGCTGATGGGCGCTTCGTCCGCGTATCTGTATCTGCTCGACTATCTTGTCGAGCGGGGCAAAACCTACGCGTTGGCGAAGGATTCGCGTGTTTTCGATACCGGTGGTTTCAAGAGTACGAAAACCGATATGACCGTCGATGATTTGTATGCGAAGTTCTTTGAGGTGTTCGGCGTCGCACGCACGCATTGCGTGAACATGTACGGTATGACGGAGTTGAGTTCGCAGATATACGATCAGAATCTGCTGTCGTACTATACGGATGGTTCGTCGAACTATCTGAAGGCGACGCCGTCGTGGGTTCGTTCCGTGTTCCTTGATCCGGCAACGCTCACACCTGTCGCCGATGGCGAGCAGGGGGTGATCTCGCATTACGATTTGGCGAATTGGAATTCCTGTCTGGCGATTCTGACCGAAGATCTTGGTGTGCGCACCGATTCCGGTTACGAGCTCAATGGTCGTGCGAAGGGTGCGGAGGCACGTGGTTGCTCCATCGCCGTCGATGAGGTGATGGCGGCGAACGCATGAGCATCATCGATATTTTCCATACGCCGCGCGGTTTCGTGTTTCAAGATTTCGAAACGCGCGACATCATCACCAATCATGGTGAGGTCACGTTACGATATCCGGTGCTCACTGCGGAAATAATCCGTGATTTGTGCGGGACAGTACGTCGCAATCGGCTGCAGACACTGTCGGTATATTCCGTCGAACGCATTGTGGATGTTATCGGTAAGGCTGTGGAATTGTGGACGGATCCCGATTATGAGGAACGTCTGCTTGCCGAATCGTTGATTCCCGCCATTACCGGTTATGATGCGACGATGACACGCATCGAGTTGAAACGCTACATGCGCATGTTTCATAGACGCGAGCTGTTGCGTTTTCTCGACGATGAGCTGTCAAGCCCGCGCATGCTGGACGAATACCGTCCGAACAAGTCCGGCGGGTACACGCGCCTGTATGGACCTGATCTGACGTTCCACGTGTTCTCCAGCAACGTTCCCGGCATTCCTGTGTGGAGCATGACCATGAGTCTGCTGACGAAAAGCGCGATTATCGGCAAATCCTCGTTCGATGAGCCGCTGATGCCCGTACTTTTCGCGCACTCTTTGGCGCAAATCGATCCGGATCTTGCTGACGCTTTGGCCGTGGTGCCATGGCGTGGCGGCACTGTGGAACTTGAAGACATGACGATCGGCGAAGCGAATGCCGTAATCGCCTACGGCTCTTCGCACACCACTGAAGCCATCCGTCCACGCGTCGGTACCGGCAAACCGTTTCTCAGCTATGGTGCTCGCATCGGCTTCTCACTGATTGGCCGCGAAGCGTTGCGCGCGGACACGCATGTGCAGACCGTGCACCGCATGGCCGTGGACGTGGCCACCTACGACCAACAAAGCTGTTTGGCGCCGCAAACCATCTTCGTGGAACGGGGCGGCGCCATCTCCCCCGCGCAAACCGCCGAACTGCTTGCCCGCGAACTCGACTCGCAGCAGCGCAAATATCCACGATCAACCCCTTCCGACACGGAATCCCTCGCCATCCGCAGGGCACGCTCTCAAACCGAGATGCAAGCGCTGTTTATGACGTCCATGACTCCAGACAGCGCCGCACAGGCCGACCCACAGGCGCCGTTCGTCATCGAATCGCCGCAAGGCACCGACTGGACCGTGCTCTGCTACCCCAACACCAGTAGTCTTCCCTCGTTGGCGACACCGCTCAACCGCACCATCAACATCGTCGCCGTGGACCAACTCGAACACGCGCTGCCCACACTGAAACCCTACCGCGAGTGGCTGCAAACCTGCGCGATCGCCACAAGCTCATCCAGACTGTTCGCACTCGCGCAACAAGTGGGCGAATACGGCATCGACCGCATCTGCCCCGTCGGAGAAATGAACCGCGCGAAATCCGGATGGCACCACGACGGTGGATTCAACATCCTCGACCTCGTCAGAGCCGTCGACATCGAACGCAACACCGACCGTTACGCCGACACCTTCGACATCGACTACGAATAATCCCAAAGGACCTTACGTGAACCAGCAATCCGAACACCGGCCACTCACCGGCAAAACCGCCATCATCACCGGCGCAAGCCGAGGCATCGGCGCCGCAATCACACTCAGACTCGCACAACTCGGCGCCAACGTGACCATCGACTACCTAAGCAACGACGAACGCGCCCAACACACCAAGCAACACATCGAAAACGACGCGGACGCACAAGGACGCGTCATCACATGCAAAGCCGACGTGACCGACGAAACCCAAGTCAACGAACTCGCACAAACCACAGCCAACACCTTCGGCGGCATCGACATCCTCATCAACAACGCGCTCAGCCACTACTCGTTCGACCCACGCAACCGCAACACCTTCAGTAACACCGGCTGGAACGACTACGCAATCCAACTCGAAGGATGTCTCAAAGGCACCTACAACACCTGCACAGCCACATTGCCATACATGCGACGCCAATCATGGGGACGTATCGTCAACATCTCCAGCAATCTCGTCGACAGCCCCATCGTCCCCTACCACGACTACATAGCCGCCAAAGGCGCACTCATCGGACTCACACGCTCGCTGGCGCAGGAAGCCGGCGCGTGGGGTATCACGGTGAATGCCATCGCCGCAGGTCTGACCGTAGGCACGGATTCAAGCCGCGCCACTACTGAAGATATTCGCGAACATATCATCGAACAGACGCCTTTGGGACGGCTCGCCACCACCGGCGACATCGCAGGGGGCGTAGCGATGCTGGTGGGCGAGGATGCACGTTTCATCACCGGACAGACATTGCATGTCGATGGCGGACTCACGATGAGCTGATTACGAACATCCGGTGACAGCCTCGTTCTAGGCTCTATGCCATCGAGCCTAGAATGCAACAACCTGCATCCGAGGCCCGTTTCAATCTGCACACTGTATCCGCCCATACCAAGATGGGTCATCTAAAACCAATTCGTCAGAGGATTATCGGCATTACAACGAGCAGGCATCAAAGAAACGCTCGATGATGGTGTCGTTGAGCAAGCGTCCGGTTCGGGTTGGAATCACACGTCCGTCGCGGATCATGATAAGACCTTCGTCTTCCATGGGTTGAACGCGAGTCATATCAACCGTGTTTCCGAGAAGGCTCAAATCAAGGCCCTCACGTATGCGCAGACCAAGCATGATGATTTCTTCGAGGTTCTCCTCGTTGGAGATTCGTTCGCGTCCCGACCATGGCATATCGCCGGCGTTGATAGCCTGGCCCCACATGCGCGGATGTGCGATATCCCAGCTGCGTAAGCCTGAAGTTTTGACTGTTTCGGTTTTTTCCTCCGGCGTAGACTGTTCGACATCCAGCACATTGCCATAGTGGCTGTGCGCGCCCGGTCCGAGTCCGGCCCAGTCGATATTGCGCCAGTAGCCGAGATTATGCTGCGATTCATAACCAGGCCGTGCCCAATTGCTGATTTCATACCATTCAAGACCGGCCGCGCTCAACAGATCGTCGGCGATCTCATATTTGATTGCCTCATCGTCATCATCGGGCGTAGGCAATGTTCCTGCCGCGATCTGACGTCCCATTTTCGTGTTCGGTGCAACGGTCAACGCATATGCTGAAATATGGTTGACGCCTAAATCGATCGCCGTGCGTACGGAAGCACGCCAATCATCAAGACTCTCCCCCGGCGCACCGTAAATCAAATCCACGCTGGAACGCATGCCGACAGCATTTGCCACGGCGATTCCTGCCGCCACATTGGCCGGAGTGTGCGTACGATCCAATATTTTCAGCACGCTTGGCACGGCCGACTGCATGCCGAAAGAGATGCGGTTGAATCCGCCGTCCGCCAGTTCTTTCACATAATCGGCGTTCACCGTGTCCGGATTCGCTTCGGTGGTGATTTCCGCGTTCTCGGCAATGCCCCACGTATCGCGCACGGCATTCAGCATGGCCACCAGATCCGAGGCTTTCAGAATCGTGGGCGTGCCACCGCCGAAGAAGACGGTGGCCGCTTCCGGTTCGTCAATGCCGTGCGCGATCTGCCAATCGCGAACGATCGACATCTCGCGAATCACCATGTTGGCGTAGTTGCCGCGCGATGCGCCCGCCCCCATGTCGACGGCGGTATACGTGTTGAAATCACAATAACCGCAGCGGCGCATGCAGAATGGCACATGAACATAAATTTCATACGTCAAAGCACACGCACCTCCGCGCCGCTGCCGTCGCGGCAAGCCGCTCCCCTCGCCTACGGGAAGCCCACCGGGCTTCCCGCTTCACGGCTCGGCAACGCATGCAGAATGGCACATGAATGTAGACTTCGAACATCAGCCTTCGGTCTTCTGAGCCGCACGAATCTTGTCTTTGGTGTCACGGTCATTGCCGGTCTCTCCGGTCGACAATGCGGCGATGAACGCCTCCTGCGGCACCTCGACATGGCCGAGCATCTTCATGCGCTTCTTGCCGGCCTTCTGCTTTTCGAGCAGCTTGCGCTTACGGGAAATGTCGCCGCCATAACACTTGGCAAGCACGTCCTTGCGCAAGGCGCGAATGTTCTCGCGTGCGATGATGCGGGAACCGATGGCGGCCTGAATCGGGATTTCGAACTGCTGGCGAGGAATGAGCTCACGCAGCTTCTTCGTCATCATCACACCGTAGGAATACGCCTTATCCTTATGCACGATGGCGCTGAACGCATCGACCTTCTCACCCTGGATGAGAATGTCAACCTTCACCAGATCGGCGGACTGTTCGCCGTCCTCATGGTAGTCAAGCGACGCGTAACCCTTGGTGCGGCTCTTCAACTGGTCGAAGAAGTCGAACACGATTTCGGCCAACGGAATGCGATAATGCATTTCCACACGGTCGGCGGAAATGTACTCCATGGTGCCCATTTGGCCACGATGGTCCTGGCACAAGTCCATGACGGCGCCGATGAATTCCTTCGGAGTGATGATGTCGGCGGCAACCATCGGTTCGACGATCTGCTTGATCTTGCCGTCGGGGAATTCACTCGGATTAGTCACACGATACACGGAATTGTCTTCCGCAGTGACCTCGTACGGCACGTTCGGCGCGGTGGAGATCAGATCAAGATTGAATTCGCGGCTCAGTCGTTCGGTCACGATCTCCATATGCAGCAGGCCAAGGAAGCCGCAGCGGAAGCCAAAGCCTAGCGCCACAGACGTTTCCGGCTCATAAATCAGGGCCGCATCGTTGAGCTTGAGCTTATCGAGCGCCTCACGGAGTTCCGGATACTGCGCGTTGTCGATGGGGAACAGACCCGCGTAGACCATGGGCTGTGGGTCACGGTAGCCTTCGAGCGGATCGGCTGCGGGCTTGAGCGCAGACGTGATGGTGTCGCCCACTTTGGACTGGCTGACATCCTTCGCGCCGGTGATCACATAGCCGACTTCGCCCGCGCCAAGCGCCTTCGTAGGCATCATGTCTGGACTGATCACGCCGATTTCAATCGGATCATGGGTCATGCCGATACCCATCATGTGCAGTTTCTCACGGGAACGCAGCTCGCCATCGACCATACGAATGTAGGTGACGATACCGCGGTAAGAGTCGTAGACGGAATCGAAGATCAACGCACGTGCGGGCGCATCCGGATCTCCAGTCGGCGCCGGAACGTCGGCAACGATACGGTCAAGCAGTTCGGACACGCCTTCACCGGTTTTACCGGACACACGCAGCACTTCGGAAGGATCGCAGCCAATCAGGCCTGCGATTTCTTCGGCATGCTTGTCTGGTTCCGCGCTGGGAAGATCTATTTTGTTCAGTACAGGAATGATGGCCAGATCGTGGTCAATGGCCATGTACAGGTTCGACAGGGTCTGCGCTTCGATGCCCTGCGTCGCGTCAACAAGCAGCACGGCACCCTCACATGCGGCGAGTGCGCGGGAAACCTCGTAGGTGAAATCGACGTGACCTGGAGTGTCGATCATGCCGAGAGTGTATTCGGTGCCGTCGAACGTCCACGGCACGCGCACGGCCTGCGATTTGATGGTGATGCCACGCTCCTGCTCAATATCCATGCGGTCCAGAAAACGATCACGCATCTCACGTTCGGGCACGATGCCGCTGAGCTGCAGAATACGGTCTGCCACCGTAGACTTGCCGTGATCGATATGCGCGATGATGCAGAAATTGCGAATCAACGACTGATCGGTGAAACCGGGCTGGTTATGCTGCTGGCTCACGCCATCCTCCTCTTGAAATACTCGACGCAAACGATTCTAACTGCTAGTATCGGCATGGTGAGTCGCGACACTCCTGAGCCCGTTGGCGATTTATCCGCGCGCCATGTTATCATCATCGTTTGTATGTCCTTATAGAAAACGTCGTTTGGAGAAATAGTGGCAAACATCAAGTCGCAGAAGAAGCGCGTTCTCACCAACGAGAAGGCCCACAAGCGCAACGTGGCCGTGAAGTCCAGCCTGAAGACTGCCGTTCGCGCCACCCGCGAAGCTATCGCCGCCGGCGATAAGTCCGCAGCAGAAGCCGCCTACAAGGTCGCAGCTCAGAAGCTCGACAAGGCTGCTGGCGCTGGCGTAATCCACAAGAACCAGGCTGCTAACCGCAAGTCCGGTCTTGCCGTGGCCATTAACGCTCTCTGAGTTTTAGAAGCTCAAAGCTAACAAAAAACCCGCAGGTTCTTTCCTGCGGGTTTTTTGTTACGCAAATATCTTTTACGTTTAATTACTATCTCACTGCCGCTACTTGCGCTTATCACACTTGCGTTTTTCGGAATCCTTATCAGAATGAATGACCGGCCGTTTCAAATATATCGCTTCACTTGGCAGATATGTATTATGACGCACCAGCGCTCCCGGAAGCTGAATGTCGAAAATCACCGATACCAATCGCATGCCGACCATCAACGCGACAATCAGCAGATCAAGCACCACTTCGGCTGGAAAACTGACGATTCCAGCGTCCACGCCTTTGCAGACAAGCACCGTCAGTACGCATCCCACGGCGGATGGAACCGCATACCAATGTTTGTCACGAATCACCATCGGCACTTCGTTGATGAGCATGTCTCGAATCAGCCCACCGCCAAGCGCGGTGAACATGCCCAGAAAAACCGCGGTCATGCCTGAAGTGTGGTACATCATGGCTTTGCTGGTACCGTTGACTGCATACAATCCCAATGCCAGAGCATCCAATGAAAGCATGGACCATTTGAGCTTATTGATTTCGGGATGGCACACCGCTACAGCCACAGAAGCGAGCAACGCGACGATCACCAAACCCTTGTCTGACACGCCGACTGGTGGCGAAATACCCAACAGCAAGTCACGGATGATGCCTCCCCCCAGTGCGGTAAGCCATGTGGTGACAAGAATCGCGAAAATGTCGTAGCCTTTGCGCACGGCGGCAAGTCCGCCGCACATGCCGCAGCAGAACGTCGCCAAATATTCAATCCCCCAAAAGAAGGCATTACTCTCCAACGCCACCGGCATGCTTCCCTTCCCTCGCTTTCGGATTTCGCGACTTCCCATCGTACACAAACAAAGCGTGAGGACGGAACATGTGTTGCCCGACCGTAGGCTTGGCCGAACGGCCTTGAGTGTGTCGAGCAACATATGTTCCGCCCTCACGCAGGGTCAGAACCCATGAAAGTCAGTCGAGAAAAATCAGCAGACCTTCCACATCCAGTTGTGCGGATCTTCGATCTCGCCAAGCTGGATGCCCAGCAGCTGGTTGCGCAGGTTCACGGTGAATTCGCCGGAGTTGCCGTCGGCAACGGTCACATCGAACTTCTCGGACTTGAAACGACCGATTGGGGTGATGATGGCTGCGGTACCGCAAGCGAACACCTCGGTGACTTCGCCGGACTTGATGTCTTCGAGCAGCTGGTCCAGGGCGATCATGGTTTCGACCACGTCGTGGCCGTTGTCCTGAATGAGCTGAATCAGGGAGCGACGGGTCACGCCCGGCAGAATGTTGCCGGTCAGAGACGGGGTCTCCACGTGGCCGTCCTTGTGCACGACCATCATGTTCATGCCGCCAAGCTCCTCAAGGTAGGTCTTGGTGGCGGCGTCGACGAAGCAGACCTGCTCGCAGCCGTGGTCGATGCCGGTGTATTCGCCCAGCAGAGATGCAGCATAGTTGCCACCGCACTTGGCGAAGCCAGTACCGCCAGGACCGGTGCGGAACCACTTGTCTTCAACCCAGATGCTGACCGGCTTCACGCCGCCCGGGAAGTACGGGCCGGACGGGGATGCGATCACGCAGTAGTCCACTTCCTGCGGAGCACGCACGCCGAGGAACGGCTCGGAAGCGAACATGAACGGACGCATGTACAGGGTGTACTCGCGGCGGGTCGGAACCCAGTTCACGTCACGCTTGACAAGAGCGGCCACGGAACCAATGAAATCGTCGATCGGCAGTTCCGGCAGGTACAGACGCTTGGCGGAGTTCTGGAAACGCTCGGCGTTCGCATCCGGGCGGAACAGCCAAGTGGAGCCGTCGGCGTGACGGTAGGCCTTCAGGCCTTCGAAGCATTCCTGAGCGTAGTGCAGAACGGATGCGCCCGGGTCCATCTTCAGCGGCGCATACGGCTCGATGCGACGGTCTCCCCAGCCTTCGCCCTTGGTCCAAGTCATGTGGGCCATATTGTCGGAGAAGACCTGACCGAATGCCGGCTTGTCGATGAGTTCGGCACGCTTGGCGTCGGAGGCCGGGTTTTCGTTCGGGAGCACGGTGAACTTCTCGGTGAGCTTGTCGAGCTCTGCCGGATCGTGATGATTCTGTTCAGTCATTCTTTACTTCTTCTTGTTGCAGCCGCCCGAAAGCGGCCCGCGGTTGTTGGTATTCCAGCGCTTGTGGCACCGGTTCTGGTTAGTAACTCTCCCACATCATAATCTCTTTCGATTACAAGCGTTCGCGATATGAGATAGGAAGAAACATCCTGCGAAAAAGTTGCTGCCCTCACGACCGTCGGCACCCGCCACAGCTTCGTTCGGCTAAAAGAGCTCCCAGGGTTGGACACTGTCAGGAGGCCTAGGGAACTGCCGTTAACTGCCATGGTACATCAACTTCCTTTACTCCGGAAACAGCACAGTGGCACAACCTGCCATATATAAGTGAGATATCACATGACACGTCCCGAAATTTGCCATATATAAGCGAGATACAGCCCGCTCGCTCCTCTCCCAGCTATTCCAGCATAGACACCCTCAGATCCGTCCTCGAAGTATGAGAGAGATACGACGTAAAGTGCACCAGCCAGTTTAAGAAAAATCTGACGCTGGACAAGAAGCAGAATAAGAATCTCGAAAAACTATTTGAGGCAATCGAGATTCCGGCAAGCGGCGGCACGTTGCCTGTTTCAACGGCGTTCTCCCGGATTGCGGATCTGCATGGCCACGCCGTCTTCTATGCTTGAGAAGCCGTGCTTCTGGTAGAAGGTGGCGTTCTTGCTTTCTTCCGGCATAACTTCAATATAAAGGTAGTCGCAGTATTTCTCTTTGACCATGCCCACCAGATGGCCTGCGATGCCATGACCCTGATACTCCGGATCGACCAGCACGTAATGCATGTAAGCCACCATCTCAGTGTCATCAAGCACGCGCACCAAGCCCACCAAGCGGTCGCCATCCCATGCGCTGAACACGGTGGACGATTCCATCAGAGCCTTGTGCAAATGTTCCGGATATTTGCCTGACACCCATCCGACGGATCGGAACAGTTGCCGCGTCCGCTCTTTGGTGAACTTCTTTTTATCGGTATACGTGATTCCCATAGTCCCGAGCGTGGTTGCATGCTACGCGCAAACTTAAGCCGGTCTCTGCATTCAGACGTGATTTTGGAATCACGTTTACGTTGGCTCAGGCCAGCCAGTAACCGCACGCAACGGCCATGACGGGCACGACGATCGAAGCCAGAGTATAGCCGATGAAACAAGCGATTTTCCCATTGCGTAGGAGCGTAACCGTCTCGTTCATCATGGTTGAGAACGTTGAGAAACCGCCGAGAAATCCTGTTGCGAGCAGTAGGCGGCAGTCGGGGCTTATGGTGTTCGCCGCGAACAATCCCGCCACCAAGCCGGCAAGCAGACCGGCCACAACATTGATGGCAAACGTCGAAAGCGGGAACGTTTTGCGCCACATTGCCTTGATATACGAATCGCAGATATAGCGCGCGGCCGCGCCGACGCCACCGCATGCGCATACGCCGATCGCAAGCATTGCGCTCATCGGATCGCCTCCTTGTCAGCATATTCGTCTTTGTTTCGTTCCGCCAGCCACGAACCGCATAAGGCACCAGCGTAGGCGAGCGCAAAACCGACAATGAACGTTGCGCAACAATATGTGAGGACGCTGGGAATCGCGTGATCGTCAATCATCATGAATTCTTCCAATGCGAGCGTGGACATGGTGGAAAGGCCTCCGCACATGCCCATGCCGAATCCACGATTCACGTATTCTTTTGCACGGCCTTTCAACAGACTGGAAGATCCCAGCCATGCGGAAAGCGCCGCATATACGAAGCAGGCCACCATATTGGCCGCGAACGTACCGACATGGAAGCTGCCCACATCCGCAATGGACGAGCTCGCATACCGCAGTCCCGTGCCGATGCATCCGCCAAGGAATACCACCGCCACCACATCAAGCCGAATAATATGCTTATTCAAATGTTCCTCTCCTCCGCAGCGTCTCACTTCGTCTCTCGTGCATTGTTTCCATGCATCGTCAGTCATGCGAGTCATCACTCGATTGGATTGCTGATGCATGTCACGTATTTACTGGAATCCTGCGTCAGATCATTATCGAACGGGTTCATTGAACGCATGGGCGAGTATAGTCCGCATCCACCCGTCGTGCCAATATTGCGTAAGAAATGCAGGATTTGCCGTCAGTTTCGTATGTCTTCCAGCTCACAGAACGGGTGTTGCCGGGGTGCAAAAAGCCCATGTGCGTCTGAACACATGGGCTTTTCATCATCTCTTACGGTTTTTCAAAACCGTAAGATGGAAGTTTGCTTCCTTAAGCTAGCTGAACTCACTCAGCGTCGTCAGCCGGAGCGGCTTCGACCGGAGCAGCCTCACCGGCAGCATCTTCCGGCACCTCGACGGTGACGACGGACTCTTCCGGATCCTCGACGTCGAGCACAACGCCTTCCGGCAGCACGACATCCTTGGCGAAGATCTTGGAACCGTCGGTCAGACCGTCAACGTTAACCACGATCTTCTCCGGCAGGTTGGCGACATCGGCGCGAACCTTGAGCTCCTGGATGTCGACGAATGCGACGGCAGCGCCCTTCGGGGTACCCTCGACGAACACCGGCACCTCGACGTCGATCTTCTCGCCGGCCTTGACCTCGTAGAAGTCAACGTGCTCGACGATGCGCTTCACCGGGTTGCGCTGAACGTCCTTGACGACAGCCATCTTGGTCTCGTCACCGAACTTGATGGTGAACAGAGCGTTGGTGTGACGCAGGGACAGGGTGGTTTCCTTCATCGGCAGCTGCACGAAGACCGGCTCTTCGCCGCCTGCGTACACGGTGGCCGGAATAAGGTTGGCGACGCGCAGGCGGCGGGCAGCGCCCTTGCCGAACTCGGTACGGGCAGCGCCTTCGAGGGTAATGGTGGTAGCCATGAGCTATTTCTCCTTGTTTTATTCGTTCACTCTGTCTCGGCGCATCAACGAGCCGTGAATCAACCCACAAGGAGCCTACAATCACACGCCGAGTCGATTACGGAGGCCATACGCTTCCCTCGCCAAGACAACAGTTAATTAGTATATGATGAGGGCGGACATCATCGAAAAACGCCACACATCAAAAATGCAAAAATCTGTCAAAGCCCACGAAAACGCCGTACGCACGTACAATCGATAGTAGTTGTGAACAATTCGTCAATCGCAAGGAATCGAGACAGCAATGAAGCATGACAATGGCACAATCGTTCGCGACATTCGCATCGCCACGGGAGCCGTGACGGCTGCCTGTATCGCATCGTTGGCTGCGACCGCGAAATACCTGTTCCATTTCTGCATCGATACGCAATGGAAACGTTCCGTTTTCCATCAATCGCTGATTGCGCCGGAACGTACCGAGAAACTTCAGCAGGGTGAGGCAAAGGAAGCAGGAGAATGGTTCTCGCAAGCCAAACAGCCTGTGACGATTACCAGCGATGATGGACTTCGACTGCATGGATGGCTGTTCGACCCGGATTGCGCTGCGCCAAAACCACACCTGTACGCAATCTGTATGCATGGTTATACCGGCGTACCGGAGGAAACCGCGAAATGGGCGCATCGTTACGCCCGCATGGGCTTCACCGTGTTGGTTCCGTCGCAGCGTGCCCAAGACTTGAGCGAAGGACGGTACGTCGGCATGGGCTGGCTCGAACGCAATGATCTACTGAATTGGATTGACCTTATCGTGTCGAGCGACCCCGACGCCCGCATCCTGCTGTATGGCGGTTCGATGGGCGCGGCAACGGTGATGATGACGACGGGAGACCCGCGCCTGCCGCACAATGTGGTGTCCGCGATTGTCGATAGCGGCTACACGTCTGCACGTATGGTGTTCATCGACAACCTTCGGCATTCGTCGCATCTGCCGAAACCGCTTGCCGCGGTATGCGTGGATGCCACGGGATTGTTCTGCAAACATTATGCAGGGTACGATTTTTCGGAAGCCACCTGTCTGCAGTCGCTCAGACATACCGTCATTCCGATGCTGTTCATTCATGGCGAACAGGACGACATTGTGAACTCACGTTTCCTCAAGATCAATTACGAAGCGTGCTCAAGCATCGATCGAGAAAAGCTCATGATTCCCGACGCACGCCATATGGAAGCATCCGTCGTGGATCCTGAACTGTATTGGAACACCGTCAACGCCTTCATCAAACGCGCATTCGAATTGTGAACCATGAAAACTGTGTCAAGACTCACATGAGATTTTCCTCATGTTTATTCCCAAGGTGAACATACGCAATGTTCATTTGTTGGAAAATCCAATAAAATCAACGGCTTACCCACTCCTACCACCTCCCAACACGCTCAAGGCCACGGAATACTCCACCATTATCTTGTTGTTTGTTCGTCGCAGAGCGAACAAACAACAGAGAGGAACGAATATTACATGGCCAATCAACAACATGGGGGAAACCGTTGGGTGTGCGCTGTTATTCCGGCGTTGCTCATTCACATCTCAATCGGCACCGTATACTGCTGGAGCGTGTTCAAACAGCTAATCGCCGATCAGATGCATGTGGCGCCGAGCATTGTGGAATGGGGCTTCTCGCTTGCCATCTTCTTCCTTGGCATGTCGGCAGCCTTCCTTGGACCCTTCGTCGAAAAGGACATCAAGAAATCGGCTCTGATATCGACGGTCTGCTTCGTCTGTGGGTTCGCCGGCACCGGAGCCAGTATCGCGGCGGGATGGCTCCCCGGCGTGTTCATCTTCTATGGCGTGATCATGGGCATCGGGTTGGGCGTCGGCTATCTGACGCCGGTGAAGAACCTGATGCTGTGGTTCGCCGACAACAAGGGGCTCGCCACCGGCATCGCCGTCGCGGGATTCGGTCTGGCCAAGGCCATCGCAAGCCCGGTCATGCAGTGGCTGGTCTCCACGATTGGCCTGGCGCCCATGTTCTATGTTCTTGCCGTCGTATACGCGGTAATGATGCTGATCGGCTTCGCACTAATCAAGCGTCCAGCCGGATACGTGTATTCCGAACAGGCCCGCATCCGCCGTCGCGATATCATGAGGAAGCCGGTATTCTGGGCGATTTGGCTGGCTTTCTATCTCAATATCACCTGCGGTCTGGCATTGATCTCCCAAGAGAAGGACATCCTGCATGATGCGCTGTCCATCCTTCCAAAGTACGCGTCACTGAACGCGACACAGCTGGCCACAGCCATCGCAGGAAGCATCAGCGTCATCCTGGCCGTCGATGCCGTATTTAACGCTGCCGGACGTATCGGGTTCTCCGCACTGTCCGACCACTGCAAACGCCGTGAAACCGCATATCTGGTAATTTTCATCATGTCCATCGCGGTGTGCGCGTTGCAGATCTTCACGCATTCGATTGCCAACGGCACCCTATGGCTGATTGTGACGATGCTGTTCCTTATCAACGCCGGCTATGGCGGCGGCTTCTCTACGCTGCCGGTGCTGCTTGAGCAGCACTTCGGTATGAAGTCAGTGTCCACCGTGCACGGACTGGCTTTGAGCGCGTGGGCGTTCGCCGGATTGTCCGGCAACCAGCTGGCGTCCTTCGTCGTCTCCCATACGACGGACGCAGCCCACCGATACAGCGCGCTGATTCCGATCATCACCGTACTGTACGCCGTCGCTCTCGTGTCCATCATCGCCGTGACGCTCGCCACGAAAGGCAAGAGCGCCAACGCCTTATCAACACGCTGACACGGCGGACAAGCCTATCAACGCCTTACGCGGATGTTCTGGGCATTCGCCCGCAACCCGCTCCACGCCGAGGAACAGACTCCGGTCCTGTTCCTCGGCGAACTTCTTTCCATTGGTATATACGATGTACATGATTTCTTCCTTTCCCAATCCATTTCTCCGTATTCCACCGCATCACCTTCTGATTCACGCACACTGACGACAGCCATGAAAACAATGACATCCCCTCCGTTACGGTCGAATATATGGATCAAATACCACATGCCGCAATACCATGACGGATAAGGCTCCCCTGCCCACGTGTTTTCCCGTCACACAGGTACTGTAGCAGGTATGGAACAATCATCTAGAGCTTTCCCACCGTCCCACATCGAAGTGCGCGGTGCCTGCGTGCATAATCTCAAGAACGTCAATGTCGACATTCCATTGAACAAATTAGTCGGTATCGCCGGCATCTCCGGGTCCGGAAAGAGCTCTCTCGCTTTAGGTGTGCTATACGCTGAAGGATCCCGACGCTATCTGGAGGCTTTGTCGACGTATACTAGGCGACGTCTCACCCAAGCGAGTCGAGCGCAGGTAGTCGATATACGTCATGTGCCCGCAGCTCTCGCCCTCCATCAAAGACCTTCAGTGCCCGGCGTGCGATCCACGTTCGGCACGATGACGGAGTTGCTCAACAGTCTACGTCTGCTGTTCTCCCGTTGCGCCTCGCATGTCTGCGAGCATTGTGGCGTACGCAACCGTCCCACAATGAACGTGGCGGCCGAGTTGCCTATACGATGCGCATCCTGCAACCAACTCATGCACCCACCATCCGCCGAACAGCTGTCGTTCAATTCCGCCGGCGCATGCCCGACCTGCTCCGGAACAGGCATCGTGCGAATCGTCGACCGTGCTTCCCTAGTGCCAGACGAGACCAAAAGCATCGACGACGGCGCAGTATTACCATGGGGATCGTTGATGTGGGATCTGATGAAGCAGGTGTGCGGCGCGATGGGAGTGCGCACGAACATTCCGTTCAACCAGCTGACCGACGCCGAGCGGGACATCGTATTCAACGGCCCGGCCGTCAAGAAGCATATTCTATACAAACCGAAGAAAGGCAATGATTTCGCCGAACTTGACTTCACGTACTTCAACGCCGTATATACCGTGGAGAATGCGCTCGCCAAAGCCAAGGATGAGAAGGGTATCAAACGCGTGTCGAGATTCCTCAGCGAGAAACCCTGTCCGGATTGTTCCGGTACGAGGCTTTCACAGCAGGCTCGTCAACCGCAGATTCTCGGTATTGATCTGGCACAAGCCACGGCGATGACACTTGACGAAACGATACGTTGGGTGCGTTCAGTACCTAAGTCATTGCCGCAGGAGATGCGTGCGATGGCCACAGCCATCTGCGAATCGTTCGAGGATACGGCCGAGCGGCTCGTGGAACTCGGATTATGCTATTTGTCGCTTGACCGCGCAGGTGCGACACTGTCCACCGGCGAGCGCCAACGTGTGCAGTTGGCCCGTTCGGTGCGTAACCGCACTACAGGCGTGCTGTATGTGCTGGATGAACCGTCTATCGGATTGCATCCGGCGAATGTGGATGGACTGTTGGGCGTGATGCGCGATTTGGTGGCTGACGGCAATTCGGTGGTTGTGGTCGATCATGATACCCGTGTGCTTGCCGCGATGGATCATTTGGTGGAGATGGGTCCAACGGCCGGTGTCGAAGGTGGTCATGTGATCGCTCAGGGTGCGGTGGCGGATGTTATGACGGCACCTGGTTCTCAGATAGCGCCTTTTCTGCGTGATGGTGGCAAAATACATGAGCGGGCGCGGCCGCAGATTGACTTAGATGCGATGTTCGCCAAGGGTCGGATTCATTTGGAGACGAATACCGTGCATACGGTGCATCCGTTATTGGTGGACATTCCGCGAGGACGTCTCACTGTGGTGTCTGGCGTGTCGGGTTCCGGTAAGACGACGATGGTATTGGAGACACTGGTCCCTGCGTTGCGCTCGGCCGCTGATGGTACCGTTTCCCCGAGCTCGATTCGTCTGATTGACGCGGATGGCATTTCGAAAGTGGAACTGATCGATGCCACGCCCATTGGAGCAAACATCCGCTCGACCGTGGCGACGTATTGCGGTGTTCACGATGATCTGCGTCGTGCGTTTGCGAAGACTTCCGATGCCCATAAGAAGAATCTCAAACCTGGCGCATTCTCATACAACACGGGCAAGTTGCGCTGCTCCACTTGCGATGGAACCGGTACCATTTCGTTGGACGTGCAGTTCCTGCCCGATGTTGACGTCACGTGTCCCGATTGCCATGGGACACGGTATGCACAGACCGCCGATGACATTCGATTGGTTTGCGCGGACAGCGTCGCCCGTTCACTGCCGGAATTGATGTTGCTAAGCGTCGACGAGATGATGCCTCTATTGGATTTCCTACGCCCCGTTCGATCGAAACTGGCCACACTGCATGAGCTTGGCCTGGGGTATCTGACACTTGGCGAGCCGACTCCTGCGTTATCAGGCGGCGAAGCGCAACGGCTGAAGCTGGCCAGCGAAATGGGACGCGGACAGTCCGGTTCGGTATTCGTGTTCGACGAGCCGACGATCGGGCTACACCCGTTGGATGTGCTGGTATTACTACGCGTGTTCGACTCGTTGGTGGCTTCTGGGGCGACAGTTGTAGTAATCGAACATGATCTTGATGTAATCGCGAACGCGGATTATCTCATCGACATGGGTCCGGGCGGAGGCATGTCCGGCGGTCGCATCGTATGCGAGGGAACACCGGAAACGGTCCGTGCCTGTCCTGACAGCGTCACGGGCAGATATCTGTGTGGATGATCCGACGCGAACTCGCCCGTGACGGTTTCCCATAGCTGCTTTCCTCGGGGTTGTCTGGGATACAGTCAGAAATCCCAGTCATCGTCGTCGGTCTCGACTGATTTACCCATTACGTACGAGCTTCCCGAACCGGAGAAGAAGTCATGGTTCTCATCGGCGTTCGGACTTAACGCGGCAAGGATCGACGGGTTCACGTCGCAGATCTCTTGTGGAAAAAGCGCTGGATATCCGAGATTCATCAACGCCTTGTTGCCGTTGTATCGCAGGAACTTTTCGACATCTTGCGTCAATCCGACAGGCTCGTAGAGGCTGCGCGTGTACTCCACCTCGTTGTCATACAACTCGTTGAGCAGGTCGTAGGTGTAGTCGCGCAGTTCGCCGCGTTTGTCCTCGCTGACCCGCTCAAGCCCTTTTTGATATTTGTATCCGATGTAATAACCATGCACGGCTTCGTCGCGGATAATAAGGCGGATCACGTCGGCGGTGTTGGTGAGTTTGGCATGCGCGGAGAAATACATCGGTAGATAGAAGCCTGAGTAGAACAGGAACGATTCCAGCAGCGTGGAGGCCACTTTGCGCTTGAGTGGACTATCCCCCTCGTAATAGTCGAGCACGATGCGCGCTTTCCTCTGCAGATACTCGTTCTCCTCGCTCCAAGAGAACGCCTCGTCAATCTGTCGGGTGGAACACAAGGTGGAAAAAATCGAAGAATAGCTCTTGGCGTGCACTGATTCCATGAACGCGATGTTCGTATAGACGGCTTCCTCATGCGGGGTAAGCGCATCGGGTATGAGGCTGACCGCGCCAACGGTTCCCTGGATAGTGTCAAGCAAGGTGAGACCGGTGAACACGCGCATGGTCAACGTATGTTCGGCCTCGCTCATTGCGCGCCAAACGGGCAGATCATTGGAGACGGGTACTTTCTCCGGCAACCAAAAATTGCCGGTCAGCCTGTCCCATACCTCAAGGTCCTTGTCATCCTCAAGTTTGTTCCAGTTGATGGCACTCACACGGTCAATGAGCTTAATTCTCTGCCGAGGTACGGATATCGGCGCCATGATGGTCATCCTTTCTAATCGTCGTCTTATCGTTGCGGCCGTATAACCGCCTGTATTCGTCCGGAGCCGTCAGGCGAAGTATCGCGCGGTAAACCAAACGAGACATGTCTTTTCCTTTTCCCTTCAAACCACGGGTCTCACAACATGCAACTGACGCAGCCTTGCACTTCGGTGCCAGACAACGCCTGCTGACGAATGCGGATGTAATATAGCGTTTTGATGCCTTTGCGCCATGCATAAATTTGCGCCTTGTTCAAATCTCGGGTAGTCGCCGTATCGGGGAAGAACAAGGTCAGCGACAGGCCCTGATCGACATGCCGCGTCGCCTCGGCATACGTATCAACAATGGCCTTCCATCCGATTTCGTACGCATCCGCGAAATACTGGAGATTGTCGTTGGTCATATACGGAGCTGGATAGTAGATCCGTCCAATCTTGCCTTCCTTGCGAATCTCAATCTTCGAGGCGATAGGATGGATGGAGCTCGTGGAATGATTGATGTACGAAATTGACCCAGTGGGCGGCACAGCCTGCAGATATTGGTTGAAGATACCGTCACGTATGATGTCATCACGCAGACGACGCCAATCATCCTCGTCGGGGATATGGATGCCCCGCCGTGCGAACAGCGACGCGATTTTTCCGGTCTTCGGCGCCAGCGATCGCTCGCCGTTCGTGTATTTGTCGAAATAGTTGCCTGCGCCTGCAGGTTTCGCATAGGCGGACCGCTCGAAGCCTACAAACCGTGTTCCGCGTTCGACTGCGAGCTCATGCGAGGCACGGTAGGCATGGTATGCAACGGTCATGAAGTAAATGTCGGTGAAGTCGAGGGCTTCCGGTGAACCGTACATGATCGATTCTCTGGCAAGGAATCCATGGAGGTTCATCTGTCCCAGGCCGATGGCATGACCTTCGTCGTTGGCGCGTCGGATGGATGGCACACACGCGATGTCCGTATGTTCCGACACCGAGGTCAGTGCGCGAATCGCACGTTCCACAGTTCGTCCCAAATCACCGTCCATCGCTTTGGCGATGTTGAGCGATCCAAGATTGCAGGACACGTCACGTCCCACGTGATCGTAGGACAGATCCTCATGATAAGTGCTTGGCTCCTGCACTTGGAGGATCTCCGAGCACAGGTTGCTCATGGCGATTCGTCCGTCGATCGGATTGGCTCGGTTCACAGTATCTTCGAACACCATGTACGGGTATCCGGATTCGAATTGCAATTCGGCCAAAGTCATGAAGAACTCTCGCGCGTCGATGTAGGTTTTCCCGATGCGTTCATCGTTCACCATATTCCGGTAGTTTTCGCTGATGGAAACATCGGCAAAGGGCCTGCCCATGACGCGTTCGACGTCATATGGGCTGAACAGGGCCATAGGTTCGTGTCTCTTCGCCAGCTCGAATGTGATGTCGGGGATCACTACTCCAAGAGCCAAAGATTTGATACGGATCTTCTCATCCGCGTTCTCGCGTTTGGTATCGAGGAAATGCATGATGTCCGGATGATGAGCGTTGAGGTACACCGCACCGGCGCCCTGTCTAGCGCCCAACTGGTTGGCATAGCTGAAAGAGTCCTCCAGCAGTTTCATCACAGGCACAACGCCGCTGGACTGGTGTTTGATGCGCTTGATGGGCGCGCCGGCCTCGCGCAGATTGCTAAGCAACAGCGCGACGCCTCCACCTCGCTTGCTCAATTGCAATGCGGCGTTGATGCCACGCGATATGGACTCCATGTTGTCTTCGATACGTATGAGGAAACAGCTGACCGCCTCTCCGCGCTGCGCTTTACCGAGGTTGAGGAAAGTGGGCGTCGCCGGTTGGAAACGCCCTGATATAAGTTCTTCGAAATACGATTCAGCAGCCGCATGGTCGCCGGCGGCAAGCGCGAGCGCAACGGCGGCTGCGCGTTGTGGGAAGTTCTCCAGGTATTGTTTGCCGTCGAAAGTTTTCAATGCGTATGAGCGGTGGAATTTGAAGGCTCCGAGGAATGTATCAAATTCGAAGCCGCACTCATCCACATTGCGGTAGAACCTGTCAAGGAATTCGGTGTCATATTGGGCAAATACGGATTCGTCGTAGTAGCCGTCTGCGATGAGCCGACTGAGTCTGTCTTGCGTGGAGTCGAAGTGGACGGTGTTCGGCAGCACGTGCTTTTCGACGTACTCGCGTACGGCTTGAAGGTCTTTATCGAATTGGATGCGTCCCTGCTTGTCGTAGAGATTCAGCATCGCGTTGAGCGAGTGCCAGTCATGGGCGCGATCGTAGGAGGCTGTAACGTCGGTTGCTGCGTGTGGTGTCGTTGAATCTTCTGGCATGGTTATCGTTGTTCCTGTTGTGTGTATTCGTCGAAAAAACTGCGCAGTCCTTCGCGCACGATCGTGGTGTCTTCCGGAGTGCCCATCAGTTCGAACCGGTAGAGTAATGGTACGTGGCATTTAGCCGCGATGATGTCGCCTGCGATGCCGTAGGCTTCGCCGAAGTTGGTGTTACCCGATGCGATGACTCCGATGATGCCTCTGCGGTTGCGTTCATCATTGAGGAATCGTTTGACTTGTACGGGCACTGCTTTGCCGATTGTTCCTCCGCCGTATGTAGGTGTCAGCAAGACGTAGGGCTCATCCACATGCAGCTCCGGCTCGTTCGACCGCAGCGGGATGCGCATTGCATGGATGCCGAATTCATCCAATCGGCATCCTTCAACGAAGCGTGTCGTATTGCCCGATGCCGACGAGAAATACACCAGCGCGCTCACCGGCAGCGAGCCTCCAGCTCGTGGATTTTGTCGGGACGATACCCGGACCAGGATTCGTCGTCTGCGATGATGACTGGCATCTGCCGCCATCCTTCGTTCCGCAATCTGTCGGAAATACGTGCGTTGGCTGTAATGTCGACAGTCGTATACGGAAGACCTCGTTTGTCCAATTGGCGTTTTGTCGCCGTGCATTGCGGGCAGTTTGCTTTGGTGTATAACGTAATGTTCATGTTCCACGTCCTTTCACGACCGTACGTCGTTGGTACGTGGCACACATTATCCGAACAAAAATAAAAATCAAGACCACAACATACAGTGTCTCGTCACATTTTCAAACACTATATACGGCGTGTTTCCAGCATTGGCAACAGTTTTGAAGTTCCAGGGCAGGACGTGGGCCGGATTTGTGGGATTTTTCACATCGGATGCAATCGTTCTTCACTAAAAGCCCCATGCCGTAAAAGGCATATAGGAACCAGAGTCTTATTTCCCTTCGGGAACCCAGCCGTCACTCACTCAAGTTGACCTTGGACGACCAATCATGCACTAACCGCAGAAAAGACAGACGTCCCGCACCCCGGCAACACAGATTCAGGTTTCTTTGCAGAAATCTACAGAGATTCTTTCGGTACACTTTTCGACCGAGCTGGGAGGCATCCGACATACCATACCGACCAACGGTATGTATAATATTGGTGTATTCGACTCCACCATTGAAGGAGAGGCATATGGCGCGTAATGCACACCCTGAGGTGACGCGACAGCGAATCCTTGACGCCGCGAAAAAGCTGTTCGCGCAAAAGGGGTATGAGCGCACCACGATTCAAGATATTCTCGACGAGCTCGAAGACCTCAGCAAAGGCGCTATCTATCATCATTTCAAAAACAAAGAAGCGATGCTGTATGCGCTGGTAGATTCCGACAACGAACGACTTCTTCCCCAAGCAAATCAAGAGGATGACTCACGAAACGGATTGCAAAAACTACGCAATTCGCTCATGATGCAGATTACCGACGCCGAACATATGACCCTCATGCGCGATGCATTTCCCCTGCTGAACGACCCGAAAATCCTCGCCGAAAATCTTCGCATCTGGCGAACCGACAGCACCAAAATCGCATACGACTTCATCCAGGAGGGGTTAAAGGACGGTTCAATTACAACCGAATACCCTCAAGAAGCCGCGGAACTTTTTTCACTGCTATTCAATTACTGGCTAGCTCCAAACTTCTACCCCATCACTACCCTTAGTGAATTCAAGCATCGCATCCACTGTCTTGGATTGATTATGGACTCGCTCGGAGTTCCGCTTATCGATCACGACAGTGATATGGAAGATCGGCTTGCGGAAGGCTTCTTCCTACTCGCCAGCAATCCGCAATAAAAGCTCGGCAATGTCAATCTATCTTTATTTGCACTTTTTTACATACCGTCAGTCGGTATCGAAAGGAATGGTCATGAAAAACTCGTCAGAAACGATGCCCCAATCCAGCTTGCGCTCCGCAAACTTCATCTTGCTTGTACTCGGTCAAGGCATTTCCTTGTTCGGCAATACCATGCTCCGATTTGCCATGTCCATGTGGGTACTGGACGAAACCGCATCATCTACGACCTTCGCCACCGTGCTGGCCATATCCGTCATTCCGACCATACTTATCAGCCCATTCGGAGGTGTTATGGCCGACCGAGTAAGCAAACGTGCCATGATGGTGGCGCTCGATATCATCTCAGGAATCGTCACGTTGCTCGCGACTGCGTTTTTCGCACTATCCGGATTCAACATTCTCGCCATCGCCATCATGCAGGTAGTATTGGCAGTACTCGATGCCATGGAAACTCCCGTCGTACAATCCGCACTGCCACAAATCATCGGAAGAGAGTCCTCCACTGACCTTCGCCGAGGCACGGCCATCATCAATCAAGTGCAGCAGCTCAGCCAATTACTCCCGAGTTTCCTAGGCGGCGTGATGTACGGGCTGGTTGGCATTCGACCGATGATGCTCATTACCGCAGCATGTCTTATGTCGGCAGCCATGGTTGAATGCTTCATCAGACTCGCGAAGCCCCTATCGAATCAAGATGATGCCGGCATCTGCCTGCTCGGCGTCATTATTGGCGATATGCATTCGGCGACCGCTTTCCTGCTTCGCAAGGAGCCGACCGTAGCACGATTAGCCGGTGTTTGCACATGGATTAATCTGATACTGACTGGATTCAGTTCAGTAAGCTTTCCTTACATTATTCGAACTACGTTAGGCTACGATGCGGCGACATATGGTCTATGCGATGGCATTATCGGCATTGCCGGCATAGCGGGAACATTCATTGCTGGATGTTTCGCCAACCGTTTGAAATCACAAAACGCCCCTTCGTTGTTGTTCGTGGAAAGTCTTATGCTGCTTCCGCCGGCCATCGCTTTCCTGCTTCCATGTTCAACGCAAACCAAGCTCATCATGCTGGTGCTCTGCACTGCGGTAGTCATCATCGCCGTTGATTTCTTGAACCTCATTCTCGTGCCATCTATTCAGATGAGGACGCCAACCGCGTTTACCGGCAAGGTCATGGCCATTATTTCATCGTTGACGATATGCACTCAGCCACTCGGGCAAATGCTTTACGGATGGCTGCACGCACATTGCACGGTTTGGCTTATTCTGCTGATTTCAGCACTGGCATCACTACCCTTGGCATGGCTGGCTCGCCCACTGTTTGCGCACCTTGACGATACGATTTCCAAGTAAGGCAGGGTGACGAACGAGCAGCGGTCATTTGGCTGCTTGGTTCAGCGGTCCGCGGCGTTTCATCCATGTATCGAAGCCGAGGCAAATCAGCACTAAATTGTGCCAAGAGCCACATCTGCCGGACCAAGCTGAAAATACCCCATGAACAGATAGACGAATGCGATATTGAAACACTGATTCCCAAGCTGGCCGGAGCCACTTGGCTGAATCACTATCTTGAGAGCCTGCCGAATCTGGAAGCTTATAAACAGATGTGCAGACAAGTTATCAGCATGCGACGTTCAACAGCTGGCATCTGTTATACAGGAATGTTCGATCGGGGTTCTTTGGTACGACATAGCATGCACCGAGATTGAAGAGACAGAGCTCATCAGAACGTTCCTCCATTCAATCTCGGCGCAACCATGATACATACGCTTTGGCGTTCGCGATCTAAGAGGCCGATCAGTCGCCGACTGCAACCGGCCTCTCCTCGTTTCCTCCCGTCTCATCCACGCTTCCCATGTATGGATCCATCAGATCGATATATTCCTTCGCGTCATGAGCGAGAAGCGCACGCGTGGCACGTAGGGATTCGGTATCTCTCGGAAAGCGGTACAGCGCAACCATTGTCGACAGATCCCTAAGCCCGTTACAGGTGTCCATTAATTGTTTCTTCTCCTTCCGTGGTGCGAAAAGCGCACCATCCCTGTTTTCCGGTTCCGGGAAGCAGATATACCCTCCCAATGTCATCACCAACCCCATCCCTTTAACGGATTCAGTCGTTCGTCTCAGACTTTCCACTCCCTGCTGGAACATCTTGTCATCACGGGTCCGGAACCCTTCAGTAAGGGGCCGCGAGCCCACTGTCCCCAACAGCGACAGGGCAAGATCATGCAGGTACAGCGGATCCTCCCAAATGTTCGCCACCTGATATGCGCCCTTCTGGTAAACGCGTTCCAGGATTTGCGAAGCTGATTCAGTCTGCTTGTTCCACAAAGCACGATACGCTTCCACGATTTTCCCCGCATCGTACAGATATCGCGCATCCATACACGCGGGATATTCAAGCAACATGGATTCGGCAAGGTCGGCATTGCAAGCATAGTCCAGATCAGCTTGAATTCTAAGATCGCGCAGATGGTCGCACAGATTGCGATAGGAGAAGTCTTCATCGCATCCGGAATCCACCACTTTCGGATCGTCCCTCAGCATGCACATGCCGATACCGCCATATCCAAGCACCATCAACGCAACATCGGCCGCACGCGGCTCTTCCTCACCCCAACGCAACAGACTGTACGCGGCCAGCCAGTATACTTCCTGCAAATATTCAGCCATGCAGGCCAGTCTCTTCTTTTTGCTAGTAACGTATTTTCCACCTTTTTTCTTGTTTCTCCGAAACACATCTTTGGTGCAGGTCAATCCAATCTGGAATGGCATTCTGCTGCTGGGCCTTTGCAAAGCCACCGCCATCGAAGCGTCATTGATCATTTCATAGAGCCAAACGCTCATACCGTACTTACGCACGATGTTACGGCATCCATCAAGAAAATTCGCATTATGCTCAACCAGATCATAATCGAACGAAATCATGGCCCACGCCAGATTCGCCACCCATGATGTGCTGCAGAATAATTCCTTCCCCAGCTCACAGACTTTTTCGTCAAAAAGCGAAAGAGGCCCGATCTCACCGTATTCATCGTGGATTTTCCCCAATTCCGCAAGATATTTGCCAGAACTGTATCCATCGAAACGCTTGATAAGTTCTTCGATCGTTGCCAAAAATCCCTGTTCATCCATATGGAACGGGCCAGTGATTATTTCCGCCATGTGCAACTCCTTTGTTGTAGGGTGCACCTACTGTCTCATATTCAAATCATCTTGTGCCACCGAACCTTGAAAATCTGTGGATATGTGGAAAACTCCACCCATATCCACAGGCGAATAACGACTGTGGATAACTCACAATTCGCATGCAACAGATCTGATCTTACGAAAACCGCCATATGCAAAAAGGTCCCTTCCATCACTGGAAGAGACCTTTCAGGAAAGCATCAATGCAACGTTTCAACTGTTAGTTGATGAGCTCCTTGACTGCCGCGATAACGGCCTGCAGGCTGGACTTGGCGTCGCCGAAGAGCATCTGCGTGTTGTCTTCGAAGTACAGTTCGTTCTGAATGCCGGCGTAACCGGTACCGCGACCGCGCTTCATGACCACCACGTTCTGGGACTTGTCGACGTCGAGGATCGGCATGCCGGAGACCGGGGTGCCCGGCTTGCGTGCAGCCGGATTGGTCACGTCGTTGGCGCCGACCACAAGAGCCACGTTGGCCTGCGGGAATTGCGGGTTGATGTCGTCCAGGTCGACGAGCTCCTCGTACGGCACGTTGGCTTCGGCAAGCAGCACGTTCATGTGGCCAGGCATACGACCTGCCACCGGGTGGATAGCATAGGAGACTTCGACGCCATGGTCCTTAAGAAGCACACCAAGATCGGCGAGCTCGCGCTGAGCCTGGGCCTGAGCCAAGCCGAAGCCCGGTACAAAGATGACCTTCTCGGCATACACGAGCTGCACGGCCAAATCGTCTGCGGAAGTTTCTTTCATGGTGCCTTCCGGACCTTCACCGGCGCCAGCGGCGGCATTGGCACCACCGAAGCCGCCTGCGAGCACGGACAGCAGCGGACGGTTCATAGCCTTGGACATGGCGATGGACAGGGTCACACCAGCGGCGCCGACCAGTGCGCCGGCCACGATCAGAGCGATGTTGTTGATGGCCAAGCCAGACATGGCCACTGCAGTGCCAGTGCAGGCGTTGAGTACGGAAATGACCACAGGCATATCGGCGCCGCCGATCGGGATGACGAACACGAGGCCGTAGCACAGGGCGAACACGGTGGTGAGCACGGACCACAGCAGACGCTGGCCCGGCTGCACGCACAGCATGATAAAGGATGCGACGGTCAGCACGGCGAACAGAATGTTCCAGAAGCCCTTGCCCGGCAGGCTCAGCTTCTTGACCCACTTGATGCCCTGCAGCTTGCCGGCTGCGATCAGAGAGCCTGAGAATGTGACGGAACCGATCATGATACCCAAACCGGCGGTGATCAGCACCACGATGGACGGAGTGCCTTCGGAGGTCAGAATATCGTTCAAAGCCACAAGCGCTGCGGCGCCACCGCCCACGGTGTTGAACACGGAAACCAACTGCGGCATGTCGGTCATCTTGACCTTCTTGGCGGAAACCACGCCGGCGACGGCACCTATAATGATGCCGGCGATCAGCAGCACAACAGCCACGCCATGCTGGAAACCATTGGAGATCTCACCGGCGAACAGCACGATGAACGCCATGACCACGGCGAGAATCATGCCGATGGCGGAGACCATATTGCCCTTGCGTGCGGTCTTCGGAGAGTTCATCAGATGCAGGCCGATAACGAACATCACGGCGGCCAGCAGATAGACAAACCATTCGACGACACCGAGCGGAGTGCTCAGCATTTCAGCCATGGTACCCATTTACTTGGCCTCCTCTTCCTTTTTCTTGCCCTTGTCGGACTTGAACATTTCCAGCATGCGGTCGGTGACGACGTAACCACCGACCACGTTCATCGTGCCCAGCACTGCGGCCAGGAAGATGAACACCCAAGCGAGCGGGCTGGTGGCATGCGCGGCGACGATGACGACGCCTGCGATGACGATGCCGTGGATCGAGTTCGCGCCCGACATCAACGGAGTGTGCAAGGTGGCCGGCACCTTGCCGATAACCTCAACGCCGATGAGCAGCGCGAGGACGAACAGAGTGATCGCAACAACGATATCCATTGCTCACTCCCCTTCCTTCTTGGCTTCCTCGCCGCGGCCGGCCACGACCATGGCGCTGTCAAGCTCTTCGTTCAGATCGATGGCCAGCTTGCCGTCACGCACGAAATGCGCGAGCACGTCAGCCACATTGCGGCTCAGCAAGTTGGATGCGGTGGTGGAAACGCCGCTTGCCAGGTACGGAGCGCCAATGATGGTCACACCGTTCTCGGTGACCTGAGTGCCGACAGTGGAACCTTCGACGTTGCCGCCGAGGTCGCTTGCCGCGCAGTCGACGATCACGGCACCGCGGTGCAGACCTGCCACGCCGGCCTTGGTCAGCAGAACCGGCGGTTTGCGGCCAGGAACCTTGGCGGTGGTGATGACGATGTCGAAACCGGCGGCCTTCTGGTCGACGGCAGCCTGTTGCTGGGCCTGTTCTTCGGCACTCAGCGCGCGGGCATAACCGCCCTCACCCTGACCTTTGGAGAAATCAAGACCCAAATCCAGGAACTTGGCGCCCAAGGATTCGACTTCACCCTTGGAAGCCGGGCGCACGTCGTATGCGGTGACAACCGCACCGAGACGCTTGGCGGTACCGATGGCCTGCAGGCCGGCGATGCCGGCGCCAAGAATGAGTACCTTGGCCGGGCGGATCGTGCCGGCGGCAGTGGTCATCATCGGCAGGAACGAACCATAAGCGTCGGCTGCCACAATGGCGGCCTTGTAGCCCATCACGGAGTTCTGGGAGGTCATCTCATCCATGGACTGAGCGGAACTCAACTGACGTGGCAGCTTTTCCATGGCAACACCGACCAAGCCGGCCTTCTCAATCGTAGCGACATAATCGGCATCGGTGAACGAGCCAAGCATACCGATAATCCAAGTGCCCTGCTTGACACGAGCGAGCAGCGCATCGCTCGGACGATCGACAAAACCAAGCGCGTCAGCACGCGCAATCACTTCATCAGCGGAGACGACCTGCGCCCCGGCCTTAATATAATCCTCATCAACATAATGCGACGCGACTCCCGCACCGGATTCAATCAGGCAGTTAACACCCGATTTACGCAACCTCGTTACGATGTCCGGTGTCAGAGCAACGCGAGACTCGTGTTCGGAAGTCTCATTGAGAACCCCGAAGACCACGGTGGCTTCAGCTTTGTCAGCCATAGGTGCCCTTTCTTCCTCGTTAAAGAAATCAAAATGAACAGATACAGCGCACCAGTGTAACGTAGGTCACACCTTTGCATGAAGAAAAGTTCACCTATTGAATGACATTCCATGACGATTTCTTCATGCAGCGCTTTATTAGCGCATACGCTTTTCCTACGCTACCGTAAGGTGACGTGTCGCGTTCAAGGGTCTATCATTCCTACAGATATTGGATTTAGATGTGTAGGAGAGTCACGTGTCCGTCATCACCTCTTTGAACAAGCGAGCTGCAAACCTTGCGCAGAAGGCACTGCGTCTGGGCGGTGACTTCGTTCACCCCGTCAGCGACGATTCCGGTAACACTCCGGACTACAACAATCCGAACAACATCATCTCCCCCGACGGCCATATCGATCTTCCGCACACCGTCGAGTGGGGCGAGGGATTCCCATCCACCACGTTCCTTGACCCGGAAACCGGTTTGCTGACCACCAAAACCGAGGGCCAGCCGCCGCTGGACGAGGGTACCACCATTTACGACATCTACGCCAATCGTGCAGAACGTATGGGTGACGAGCCGCTCTATACCTATAAATCAGATAGCGAATGGGTAACCAAAACCGGCAATGAGGTGCTTGCTGACATTCGCCAGATTGCCAAGGGCCTGATGCATTACGGTCTGAAGAGGGGCGATGCCGTGGCGTTCATGTGCCGCACCTCTTACGAGTGGGATGTGTTCGACGCTGCCGTTATGGCGTGCGGCGGCGTGCTCGCCACGATCTATGACACAGATTCCGCGGAGCAGATTCGCAACATCGTCAATAATTCCGATTCACGTCTGCTGGTGGTCGAAACCACCGATATGCGCGCCAAGGCCGACGGCGCTGAAAAGGAATGCCCGACGCTGGAGCATATCATCTGCTTCGAAAACGGCGGTCTTGACGAGATCATGGCCTATGGTTCCGGCGTAAGCGACGAGGAGCTCGATGCGCGCATTGATTCCATCAAGAAAACCGACCTATGCTCCATCGTATACACTTCTGGTTCCACCGCCGCACCGAAGGGCGTAGAGATGACTCATGAGCATTACTGCACCACCGCGTTGAATCTTCCGGTATACATGCCGCAGCTGCTGCACGAGAAGAAGAACAGCGTGCTGTTGTTCCTTCCTCAGGCACACTCCTTCGCACGTGCCATCAACTACATCTGCGTGGCCAGCGAGATGCATATTTACATCGCGCAGGGTATCAAGACGCTAATCGCCGATCTGCAGGTCGCCAAACCGTCCGTTATGATCGTTGTTCCGCGTGTACTCGAGAAGGTATACAACGCAGCTTCGCAAAAGGCCGGACATGGCGCCAAGGGAGTGGCTTTCGCTGCGGCGGTTGTTGCAGCTCAGAATTATATGAAAGAAGTCAGCGCGAAGGGCAAGGCCAGCGCTTTGGCCAAGGCTCGCCGCATGGCGTTCGATCCGATGGTCTACGCTTCGCTGCGTGAGGTACTCGGCGGACGTGCCCAGTGGATTGTGGCGGGCGGCGCTCCTCTTGATCCGGAACTGATGGCGTTCTTCCGCGGCGCCGGTGTGCCCGTATATGAGGGCTATGGTTTGACCGAAACCACCGCTCCATGCGCATTCAACCCGCTTGGTGTGCCATATCATCAGGGTTCCGTTGGTGTCGCCTTCCCTGGTTTCGAGCTTCGTATTGCCGAGGATGAGGAGATTCAGGTCAAGGGTACGGCGGTGTTCCCGAAGTATCACAAGAACGAAGAGGCTTCTGAGGATTCATTCACCGAGGATGGTTGGTATCGTACCGGCGATTTGGGACGTATCGATGATGATGGCTTCCTGTACATTATCGGACGTAAGAAGGATCTCATCATCACTGCAGGCGGCAAGAACGTTTCCCCTGGTCCGATTGAAGAAGCCATCAAGCGTTGCGAGTTCATTTCCCAGGCGCTGGTTCTCGGCGACAAGCGTCCGTTCATTTCCGCTTTAGTCACGCTCGACGAGGAATCCCTGCGTCCATGGCTGGAAAGCAAGGGTCTGGACCGTAACATGTCGATGGAAGACGCCGCCAATAACGCGGCCGTCCGCGCCGAAGTGCAGAAGTGGGTCGATCAGGCCAACGAAGGTGTTTCTCGTGCGGAATCCGTGCGCAAGTTCATTATTCTGCCGGAGGAATTCACTCAGGAGAATGGTTTGATGACCGCTTCCATGAAGGTGATTCGTCCGAAGGTCATCCAGCGTTACGCCACTTTGCTGAACACGCAGATGTATACCAAGAGGAAGTGACTCTTCGAAAATAGAGAATGAGGTCCGGTTCCCGCAGGAACCGGACCTCATTCTATTTAACCCGTTGCGAAACGAATCCTAAACAAATCAAAAACCTAGCTTTTCAAGCTGCTTGACTGCGAACGACCTTAAATGGCTTAGAAGCCTAACTTCTCAAGCTGTTTCGGATCCGACTGCCATCCTTTGGCGACCTTGACATGCAAGTCGAGTTTTGCTTTCTGACCGACGATGCGGTTGACCGGCGTGCGCAGCTTCTTTTTGACGCGCACGAGATGTTCCGCCCCCCTGCCGATGATAATCGGCTTCTGGGAATCACGCTCCACATAAATCGACACAATGACGTGGGCTTTGCCATCGTAAGCCGCTCCGCTATCGTTGTCTTCCGGATATTCAATGGAGTCCACGACCACGGCCAACGAGTGCGGCAGCTCGTCATCCAATTCTTCCAGGAATGCGCCACGAACCAGTTCCGCTATGGTCTCTTCCGGACGTTCTTCGGTGATCTGTTCAGCCGGATACATTTGCGGACCTTCCGGCATGTTTTCGATAAGCACGTTCTTGACTTCGGCAAGATTGTCATGCTTGAGTGCGCTGACCGGCACGATGTCGGTGAAATCGGCGAACTCGTTGATTTCGATAAGCTTGTTGATCAGTCCTTCGCGGCTTAATTCGTCGATCTTGGTGACGATGGCAATCAGCGGCACTTTCCATTTGAACGTGCCATCATCGCGCTTCGCTGCGAAATCAGAGCGCAGACGACTCAAAATGCGCCTGTCGCCAGGACCGATCTCCTGGTCACCGGGCAGCAAGAAGGCGATGGCGTCCACGTCGGCAAGAGACTCATCCACAACATCATTCAGACGCTGCCCCAGCAATGTGCGCGGACGATGGATACCAGGCGTATCGACCAAAACGATCTGCGCATCATCTGTGGTCAGAATGCCGCGAATGGCCTTACGCGTGGTTTCCGGGCGAGATGATGCGATGGCGATCTGCGTGCCGATCAACGCGTTGATCAACGTCGACTTGCCTACGTTCGGGCGTCCTACCACGGCAACGAAACCGGAACGATATGGAACGGGCGTAGTGGAATCGGAATGGTCGGAAGTCGTCTCAGTCGTTGCTGCGTCAGTCATGCTTGTCTTTGGAATCCTTATCATTGTCGGATGCCTCTTCGGCATCATCCGCATGTTCTTCGTTATGTGTTTCAGTTTCGTCCACGCCCTCGACGTGGGCCGGTTCCACCACAATGGTCGACACTTTCTTGCGTCGTCCCGCGGAATCGACTGCGGTCATACGCAATCCTCGGGTGACTGCGGAAGAGCCGACGATCGGCACGCGTCCCAACAATTTGGTCAACAATCCGTAAACAGTGTCGACGTCATCCTCGTCAATATCGATTTCGAAAATCTCTTCCAGATCGGCGATCGGCGTGCGGGCTGGCATGCTCCATTTTTTGTCGCCGATCTGTTCCGGATCGGCATGTTGCGTGCGATCATGTTCGTCTTCCAACTCGCCCACGATTTGTTCTATGGCGTCTTCAATGGTGACCATGCCTGCGATGCCGCCGTATTCGTCCACGACGATGGCGACATGCTGGCGTGTGCGTTGCATTTGATGGAACAGGTCGTCAACTGGTTTGGATTCGGGCACCAGCATCGGATCGCGGACTATCGATTCGACTTCGCGCGTCATCGCCGCATGGTTGAAAGCCGTCGCGCGTACGGCGTCCTTCAGATAGGCCACGCCGACCAGATCGTCCACATCGTCACCAATGACCGGCACACGCGAGAATCCGGAACGGGAGCAAAGCTTCAACATGTTTTCCAATGTCTCGCCTCGCTCGATGCAGATCATGTCGGTGCGCGGCACCATGACCTCACGGGTCAGTGTTTCGGAAAGCGTGAGCACGTTGCGCAGCATTTCAGAAACTTCAGGGTCGAAATCGTTGGCTTCGACCAAACGGTCGATGGTCGCGCGCCCCTGCTCGATCTGGATTTTTTCGAGTTCCTCGTCGTCGGAAAGATCGTTGCCACGGCGCTTCGCGCCCTTTTGTCCGCCGATTTTTGCGAATGGGGTCAACAACACCGCAACGGAGACAGTATCCGCATGCTGCAGCATGATGTCGACGGGCTTGGACGCTCCGGCACTACGCGGACGCACCAGCAGCGAAATCACCGCAACGACGATGGCAAAAACAAATCCGGCAAGCAATTCGGCCCATAGTGGGGCGTCCAGCATGCCTGCGATCACAGTTACAAGCACACCGTCAAGCACATTGCAACAAATACGGAAGAACGCACATGATCCTGCGGTGGCATACCGGTCGGCCACCAACCGCTGGACCTTATGGATGCGCTTGATCTTCCTGTCGCGAATGAACTGCGAAAGCTCCGCATCCGTCTGAATCTCAAGAATCAGGTTGTTCAGGCTCGCCCGGGTCACACGTCCCACAGCGCCTTCGGTGGCAGCCATCGAAAGAGACAGCCAGACCAGCAGCAACGCTACCACGGCAAGTACCGCGACCACCGCAATCATTGTCCCCTGCATCATAATTCAGCCCCCATCATGCCGGACGATATGCTACCGGCAACGTCATCACTATTTGGCGACCTGACGCCCGGTACCATGCTCCCGATCCCATTCGGCAAGCGCATCCGGCGCTCCTGACGGAAGAATTGCCTGCGCTCCCGATCCTTGGCGGAGAGCAAAGAAGGTGAGCAGCAGTTGACGCTGCAGGCCGAACATCTGGCGCTCCTGTTCCGGTGTCGCGTGATCGTATCCAAGCAGGTGGAGAATGCCGTGGATCGTCAGAAGCATCATTTCCTCCATGGTACTGTGTCCAGCCGCAAGTGCCTGCTGGGCGGCCACCCATGGGCAGATCACGATATCCCCAAGCACGCCTTCCATCACGGTTCTGCCGTCTCCTGGGCGCAGTTCGTCCATGGGGAAGCTCATTACGTCAGTCGGTCCTTCAAGGTTCATCCAGCGCATGTGCAATTGGGCGATCGGATCGGGATCGACAAACATGATGGTCAGGTCGGATTGCGTGCTGACGCGCATCTGGTCCATCACCCATATGCCGAGATCGGAGAACACCTTGCCGTCGATCTGCCAGACGGTTTCGTTGGTTACTTCGACGCTCATTCAGCGTTCCTTTCGATTTGTTCGTCCGTTTGCTTGGATGTGGTTTTGCTTACAACGCGCCGGCTATGGTCGCCGGCGATGGCCGCGTGTCGATCATAGGCTGCGACGATTTTGCCGACCAGCGCATGTCGTACCACGTCTGCCGGCTTGAGATGGGCGAACGCTATATCGTCGATACCGTCAAGTATGCGTTCGATGGTGGCAAGGCCGGATTTCGGTACTGTCAGATCAACCTGCGTCACGTCACCCGTGATGATCATTTTCGTATTGAAACCCAGTCGTGTCAAGAACATCTTCATCTGCTGTTCGGTGGTATTCTGCGCTTCGTCGAGGATCACGAACGCATCGTTGAGCGTGCGTCCACGCATGTACGCAAGCGGCGCGACTTCAATGGTACCGTCGTCCATGTAACGTTTGAGCTGGTCCGCTCCAAGCATGTCGGAAAGCGCGTCGTACAACGGACGAAGATATGGATCGACTTTTTCGTTCAGTGTGCCCGGCAGGAAACCGAGGTTCTCTCCGGCTTCCACCGCAGGCCTGGTCAGGATGATGCGCCGCACCTGCCGATCCTGAAAGGCGCGAACCGCCTTGGCTACTGCAAGATACGTCTTACCTGTACCGGCAGGACCGATGGCGAACGTGATGGTGTGCGACTCAATGGCATTGATATAGGCGACCTGGCCAGCGGTTTTCGCGCGAACCGGCTTACCAAGCGCAAAGGTGATCACTCCTGGCACGTGCGGCTTGCGGCGGTCTGCGGCATGCTCACGTTGTGAGGCACGTCCCTGCTGCCTATCAGCCAAACGTAGTTCCTCCACTACACGCCCATGCCCCGGGCGCGTGGCGCGAACGGGGGTTTTCAACACATTTTGGTCGAGCATACGCCGCACCGTGTCGGCGTCCATCGGAGCCGTATATGCGGCTTGAATGATGTTTTCAATCACATGTTCGGCCTGCGCAGCTTGGGATTCAGATTTGTTGGAACGTGACATGATCGCAATACGGTCGCCTCTGACGATGATGGTCAGGTCGGGGAACGCTCGTTCCACTTCCCGGAGAACCTCGTCGACCGGTCCAAGCACGGTTACCGGATCAAGCTGTTGGGGAATAGCAATGGTACGTGTAGTGGTGGCCACAAAACCTCTTCTAACGTTGATATATGGGGAAAAGAAAGCTACTCGTCGAGCTTTTCACCGGTCAGCACGTGGGCATGCACATGGAATACGGTCTGCCCCGCATCAAGTCCAGTGTTGAAGATCAGCCGGAAAGCGCCATGGAATTCCTTATCTGCGATGTTCTGCGCGACTTGAGCCATGTGGGCAAGCTGCTGCGGATCGGCCGCCGCAAGCTCGGCTACGTTCGCATAATGCTCACGAGGCACCACAAGCACATGGACTTTGGCCTTCGGATTGATGTCCTTGAACGCGTAGGTAGTATCGTCCTCATACACCTTTTCGCTTGGAATCTCTCCTGCGATGATCTTGCAGAACAGGCAATCCTTGTCGCTCATAATGCTCCTTTAATGCTGGGAAACCGTCATGACCATGCTATTGCGCAACCGGGATAATTCACGGCAAATCGCCGGCATATGGCATCAAACGAAACGTCCCAACGCCCGTGCGAGCAACGACAATGCGACCGGACCGGCCGTAGACGCCCGCAGAATGTTACTTCCGAGCACGCATGCTTCGGCTCCGGCGTTGGCGAAAGACTCGATTTCCGCGTCGCCGATACCTCCTTCCGGCCCGACCACCACGTACACGGTACGCTGGCGACCGTCTTGCAGACATTTGTCGGAAAGCGCCGCGATCGATTCCTCCAACTGGTCCCAGGTTTTGGTGGCATCCTGGTGCAGCACGATTACCATATCGCCGCGCACGCAGGCACGTTTGCATATGGCGACCAGCTGCTTGCTGGTCACGCACTCCCCCAATTCAGGCGTCCAGGAACGTCGCGATTGTTCGGTGGCTGCCTCAAGCACTTGCCTCCACTTCTTGTCGGTACGCCCCACCTTCCATTTGGCGATGGAACGATCGGCCTGCCATGGAATTACCTCGTCCACGCCGATCTGCGTTGCCGTGTCGATGGCCTGTTCATCATGCCCTGTTTTGGCCAGCGCCTGAATCAAAGCGAGTTTGGTGATGGGTTGCTGCTCCTTGCTGAAGCTCGACACTTGCGCGATTCCCCGCTGCGCGTCGCACAGCACCGCATGAATGCGCAATCCCTTACCATCGGAAAGCTGCAACTCATCACCGTCTTTCAGACGCATGGCCTGAATGGCGTGGCGACGCACCGATTGAGGCAACGTCAATTTCCATCCGGCGTTCAGCTCATCGCTGTTCACAGGCACATCATCATGTTCCGTATCAAGCAGAAAAAGGGCATCAGTCATAGCTCCAGAGACTACCAGCACCTCGGATACTAATGGCGAAATTCCGTGCGACACGCCGAGACTTGCATCACGCCGAGCATCTGCTATAGTTTTCATTCGTTGCCGGTGAGCAACGCACCTGTCCGGGTGGCGGAATGGTAGACGCGCTAGCTTGAGGTGCTAGTGCCTATTTATACAGGCGTGCGGGTTCAAGTCCCGCTCCGGACACCAGCAAAACCCCTTGGAAACAAGGGGTTTTCTTGTATCTGAAAGGCTATTCGGCGAAAGATCGGTCACATGCAGTTCATCCATCTTGATTCCATTGACGACGAGCGCGTGGCGGCATACACAAATCTTACGGAAATCCAGCTTCGCAACAAACTTGAACCCAGCAAAGGCCTGTTCATCGCGGAATCGCCAAAAGTCATTGACAGGGCGCTTGCCGCCAACCGAGAGCCGATATCGCTGCTGGTCGAAGAACCGTGGATTGAAGGCATGGCTGAAACCTTCACGCTCATCGACAACCGATGGGGCACCGACATTCCCGTGTACGTGGCCTCCCCCGAGCAGCTCAAGCAGCTGACCGGCTATCGGCTGCACCGAGGCGCGTTGGCTGCGATGAAACGTTGGTCTTTGCCCAGTGTCGAGGAAGTCTGCCGAGGGGCGCGCCGCATCGCGGTCATGGAAAATATCGTTGACCACACCAATGTCGGCGCTCTTATGCGCTCCGCGGCCGCGTTGGATGTCGATGCCGTGCTGGTGACGCCTTCTTGCGGCGATCCACTGTATCGGCGCGCCGCCCGCGTGTCGATGGGTACGGTGTTTCAGATTCCGTGGACTCGCATCGGCGGAGATGATAAGCATTACTGGCCGTTCACCGGCATGCGGGAATTGCACGATCTTGGATTCACGACCGTTGCGATGGCTCTTGAAGACGACTCCATTTCGTTGGAAGAGCTCGTTCGTCGCTTGAACAATGCCAACGACGAAAAGGACCATATCGACAAGTTGGCGCTGATCTTCGGCACTGAAGGCGACGGCCTGTCGCATCACACCATCTCCCGTGCCGATCTGACGGTGAAGATTCCCATGAGCCACGGAGTGGACAGTCTTAACGTCGCCGCTTCGAGCGCCGTAGCCTTCTATTCAACAGCTGTTCACTGAAACAATCAGCAAATTTTCAAGACTCGCGGTGCAAACTCCTTGCATGTTGCAAAAAATATGCAATTATTGAGTGCGTAAGCGGTTTGCGATGATGCAGACCGACCAATGTGTGCGGTGTCGTAACGACGCTCTAGGAGAGGAGTTCTCATGGCGAAGAATCCGAAAATTCTTTCCATCGTTCTTGCAGGTGGTGAAGGCACGCGTCTGATGCCTTTGACCAGGGACCGAGCGAAACCGGCCGTTCCATTCGGCGGCGTGTTCCGACTGATTGACTTCCCGTTGAGCAATCTGGTCAATTCCGGCTACATGCAGACCGTGGTGCTCACCCAGTACAAATCCCATTCGCTCGACCGTCATATTTCCACAGTGTGGCGTTTCTCGCCGCTGCTCGGCAACTATGTCTCCCCTGTTCCTGCCCAGCAGCGTCTCGGCAAGCACTGGTATCTCGGCTCGGCCGACGCCGTCTATCAGACCATCAACATCATCGAAGACGTGCAGCCGGATATTGTGGTGATCGTCGGTGCCGACCACGTCTACCGTATGGACTTCCAGCAAATGGTGCAGCAGCACATCGAATCCGGTGCGGAGTTCACGGTTGCGGGTATTCGCCAGCCGATCAGCCAGTCCAACCAGTTTGGCGTGATCGAGGTTGATCCGGAACACCCGAGCATGATCAAAAGCTTCCAGGAGAAGCCGCAGACCACGACTGGTCTGCCGGATGATCCGAACTCCATCCTCGCTTCCATGGGTAATTACGTTGCCAACACGGACGCCCTGTTCGAGGCTTTGGCGCTCGACGAAAAGGCCGAAGACACCAAGCATGATATGGGTGGCGACATCGCCCCATACTTCGCGGCTCGCAATGAGGCCGGCGTCTACGACTTCAATTCCAACGAGATTCCGGGAGCGACGCCGACCGATCATGCCTACTGGCGCGATGTGGGTACTCTGAAGCAGTTCTACGATGCACATATGGATTTGATTTCCTATGTGCCGGAGTTCAATCTGTACAACACCGAATGGCCGATCTACACGCTGTCCGGCAATCTGCCGCCTGCAAAGTTCGTGCATGCCGGGCGTGACCGTCTTGGACACGCCACCGATTCGATCGTCTCCCCCGGCGTCATCGTGTCGGGCGGCGAAGTGCACCATTCCGTGCTTTCACCGAATGTGCGTATCCACTCGTGGTCGCAGGTCGTCGATTCGATTCTGTTCGACGGCGTGACCATCAATCGTCGAGCACGCGTTTACAAGGCGATTCTCGACAAGAATGTTGTGCTTACCGAGAATTCGACCGTCGGTATCGATACTGAACATGATCTGGCTCGTGGCTTCACCGTCACGCCGGAAGGCATCACTGTGGTGCCGAAGGGTACCGTGGTCGACGACTGACGTTCTGCCGCACACAGAACAAAAGCGTGCTTCCCAGCGTCGGGAGCACGCTTTTTTATGTTGTTTTTATGCCGCTATAGTATCAGTATTTCGGAAGATTATCGAAGTTGAAGCCAAGCGCAGCCAACTGTTCGCGTCCTTCCGGAGTGATCTTTTCCATGCTCCAACGCGGCTGCCACGTCCAATCGATACGGAATTCCTCAACGAGACCGGCAAGGGTGCTTGCACACTCGTCTTCAATCAAATCGGTCAGCGGGCACGCCGGAGTGGTCAGCGTCATCGTGATGATGGCACGGCCAAGCTCATCGATTTCAATGCCATATACCAAGCCCAAATCAATCACGTCAATGCCAAGTTCCGGATCAATGACCTGATGCAGCGCTTCCTTCACATCGGCGGCGGTCGCACGTCCGATATCATCGACAGCCTTCAATGCGATGCCGTCATCCTGCTCATCGGAACAGCCGCATACTCCAGCCTGATTGCCGCAGCCACAAGCATCCTGCTTGATATTCTCGTGTTCGATTTCCACTGGTTTGCCGTCCTTGAATCCTTTAGCGAGATTAGGGTTAAGCATGACGCGACGTGCAGCGGCCTCGTCATTGCCCAATGCCTTGGCAACGGAATCGAAAATCGAGGCTTGCGGTTCTGGTACCAAGGTATCGCTCATTGTTGCTCCATATTTGATTCGAGTATATTTCGTTGAGTAGCCTATCGTGTTGGCTGGAGTTTGCCGCCGGTGTTTCGTTCACTGTAGACACAACGCACGAAAACACCGGCCCACTTGCGGAAAGATGCTTGTCACGCTTTCGCAGACAACGCCTTAGCCACGGAATCCTTCATTCCTTCCCAACCAAGCAATGCGCATTTGATGCGCATCGGATACTTGGACACTCCTTGGAAGACGATGCCGTCCTCAAGGGATTCTTCCGCGGATTCATCATCCAGTCCCTTGCCACGTGATTCCATGAGCTTATGGAAGGTATTAGCCAAGTTCATGGCCTCATCCACGGTTTTGCCTTCCACAAGGTCGACCATCACCGAAAGGCTGGCCTGTGAAATGGAACAACCATGACCATCCCACACCAGTCGTTCGATAACATGCGGCTCCTGGTCGGAAACCTCCACGTGCACGGTGGCCTCGTCTCCACAGGTTGGATTGAACTGATGGGACTCGCCAGGAGTGCAATACTCGTGAACCGCCTGAACCATGGCATCTCCCGTTTGGAAGGCATTTTCAGAAGCCAGATCTGGAGCGAAATGCTCCTTGCCATGCGGATTCTTTGAGGCTTCGAGAATGACCTCTTGGTACATCTGCTCGAGATCGTCGCCAGACATTGCAAAATCACTCATATGTGTTACTTAACTCCAAAGAACGGACGGACCTTCTTCAACGCCTCAACCAACGCCTGTGCGTCTTCGACGCAGTTGTAGATGCCACTGGATGCACGGTTGGATGCATATACACCGAAATGGCGGTGCACCGGCTGCGCGCAATGGTGACCGACACGGATGGCGATGCCTTGCGCATCGATGAACTGGCCGACGTCATGCGGGTGAACGCCTTCGATTTCGAAAGCAACCGTGCCGATACGTTGCTCGTTAGCATGCGGTCCAAGAATGCGTACACCCTCGATCTGTCCCATCTTGAGCAGTTCGCCTGCGATAACGCGTTCGTGGGCTTCGAGATTTTCCATGCCAATGTTCATTAGCCACTCGGCTGCAACGCCTGCTGCCACGACTTGGGCAACCGGCTGCGTGCCCACCTCGAAACGTGCCGGAGGTGCCATATATTGCGCTTCCTGATCCATCCAGGCAAGTTCCACCATGGATCCGCCGAAATTCGCCGGAGGCAACGCTTCGAGCATCTCACGCTTGCCATATAGGAAGCCGACGCCCGTTGGACCGTACATCTTATGCGCACTCCATGCAGCGAAATCCACGTCTAATGCGTGAAAATCGATCTTCAGGTGCGGCACGGACTGACATGCGTCAAGCACAACCACTGCGCCCACCTCGTGCGCACGCTTCACAATCGGCTCAATATCGGTGATGGCACCAGTGGTATTGCCCACATGAGTGACGGCTACGATCTTCGTGCGCTCGGTAATTACCTCATCTGCGGTGTTGGCAAGGATTCGTCCTTCATCGTCCAGATCAAACCATTTCAATGTCGCTCCAGTACGTGCGGCAAGTTCCTGGAATGGCAGCAACACAGAATGATGCTCAGCCTTGGATACGACGATCTCGTCGCCCGGCTTCACAGCGAAACGTCGTGCCGCTTCTCCCCCACGCCCTTGGGATGCGTTGCCGAAGGCTGTCGCCAACAGATTCAATCCTGCCGTGGCGCCGGAAGTGACGACGATTTCTTCCTCGCCTTCAACTGCATTGGCTCCGACAAGACGCGCCACCTTGGCACGCGCCTCCTCGAACGCCATGGTGCTGCGTGCGGCAAGTTCATGCGCTCCACGATGCACACCGGCGTTGATGGTGCGATAGAAATCGCTTTCGGCGTCAATCACGCATTGCGGCTTCTGAGAAGTCGCCGCGGAATCCAAATAAACGAGCTGATGCCCGTGAATCTTCTGATTGAGAATCGGGAATTCCTTACGGATCGCTGCGAAATCGGTCATGCCAGCGCGCTTTCGGAGTCGGCACCTTCCGGCAGGTATGCGTCATAGCCAAATTCCTCAAGCTCGTCGGCCAGTTCAGGGCCACCGGTCTTGACGAAGTGGCCGGCCGCAAACACATGCACAATATCCGGCTTGATGTACTTGAGGATTCGCGTGTAATGCGTGACCATGAGGATGCCGAACTGGTTGGCTTCCTTGGCGCGGTTCACGCCCTCGGAGACGATACGCAACGCATCGACATCCAAACCGGAGTCGGTTTCGTCAAGGATGGCGAACTTCGGCTTGAGAAGCTCGAGCTGCAGCACTTCGGCACGCTTCTTCTCACCACCGGAGAAACCCTCGTTCACGGAACGGGTGGCGAACTTCGGATCCATCTTCAGGCGCTTCATCGCTTCAGACAGTTCCTTGGTCCAGGTACGGATAGCTGGAGCCTTGCCGTCGACTTCGGTTTTTGCGGTGCGCAGGAAGTTGGTCATCGACACACCTGGCACTTCGACCGGATACTGCATGGCCAGGAAGACGCCTGCCTTGGCTCGCTCGTCCGGAGTCATCTTGAGGATATCTTCGCCGTCTAGCAGTACCTGTCCGGAATCGACCACGTACTTGGGGTGGCCCGCCAGCGTGTATGCCAGCGTGGATTTGCCGGAGCCGTTCGGTCCCATGATGGCATGGGTTTCACCGGAGTTGACGGTCAGGTTCACGCCTTTGAGGATCGGCTTGATGCCGTCCTTGGTTTCGACGTGAGCGTACAGATCTTTGATTTCAAGAGTTGACATGGTTTTCGCTCCTACGTTCTACTTCTCTTCCAGCACCTGGGCGATTGCGTCGCTCTCACCGCGCGCCAGGCGCCTGTCGATAACATTCATGAGATGTTCGCTGATTGCGGGAATGCCGATTTCCTCGACGAGTTCGCCGAAGAAGCCTCGCACCACAAGTTTGCGGGCTTCGGTTTCCGGAATGCCACGGGACTGCAGATAGAACAGCTCCTCATCGTCGAAGCGCCCGACGGAAGAGGCATGTCCGGCTCCGATGATGTTGCCGTTTTCGATTTCCAGATTCGGTTCGGAATCGGCGATCGCGCCCGGAGTAAGTACCAGATTGCGGTTGAGCTCATACGAGTCGGTACCCGGCGCAGTCGGGGCGATCAGCGCGTTACCGACCCATGTGGAGTGTGCGCCCTTGCCGTCAAGAGCGCCTTTATATACCACACGACTCTTGCACTCGGGATGGTTGTGCACAATCATGGTGCGATGTTCGATATGCTCGCCCGGATCCACAAAGTAGATGCCAAGCATATTGAGATCGCCTTGATCGCCGCCGAAATCCTGATCCATACGGATTCGAACAACATCGCCGCCAAGCGTGACCACGGAATGGCGCAGGGACGCGCCCTCCCCCAAATGGATACGCTGGTTGCCCACATGCTTGGAGCCCTTGTTCCACTCTTGAATGAATGTGGTGGACACATGGGAGTCCTTACCTGTGAGAATCTCCACACCTTCGGCGATACGTGCATCGCCGTCATGCTCTACAACAACATCAGCGTGGGCGCGGTCAGCTGCGATGATCACCAGATGGAAAGCATCCAAGTCGGTTCCGGCACCATGCACCTTGACAAGCACTGGTTGCTCGATTTCACCCTCAATGCGCAGAATTCCAGCGCGGGATGTGGAATTCCATTGCACCGCGGATACGCGATCGCAAGGCTTGGAAACAATCCCTGTATCGGCGTCCCCCGGCTTGCTCTCGCTATAGGTCAAGCCTTCAGTGAGAGCCGTGCCGTCGATCATTGTGACGGCAATCTGGGTTTCGTTCGACGGCGTAAACGGTTCAAAGAACTCTTCGACGCGTTCCACAGGGGTATAGCGCCAATCATCCTGCTTGCGGTCGGGCACTTCGAATGCGTCCACATCAAATGAACGCGGCGAGCGATCCGCCGAAGAGGGCATGGCTGCCGGATTCGCATACGGATCGTTCGGATCCGCAACGGGAATGTTGATTTCCTGAGTTTGTGCCATGGTGATCAGCCCACCGATCCTTCCATCTGCAGTTCAACCAGTCGGTTCAGTTCAAGCGCGTATTCCATCGGCAGCTCACGACTGATAGGCTCCACAAAGCCTCGCACGATCATGCCCATGGCCTCGTCTTCGGAAAGACCTCGGCTCATCAGGTAGAACAGCTGGTCTTCGGAAACCTTGGAAACCGTAGCCTCATGTGCCATGGACACGTCGTCTTCGCGCACGTCCACATGCGGGTAGGTGTCGGAGCGGCTGAACTCATCTACAAGCAGTGCATCGCATACCGTCGAGTTGGACGATCCTTCGGCACCCTTGACGATTTTGACGAGACCACGGTATGCGGAACGTCCACCGCCGCGGGAAATCGACTTTGCCACGATGGTGGAACTGGTGTGCGGTGCAAGATGAATCATCTTTGCACCGGTATCCTGATACTGGCCCTTGCCTGCGAAACCAAGCGACATGGTGCTGGCCTTCGCATACGGCTCGGCGAGAATGCAGGCCGGATACTTCATGGTTGCCTTGGACCCAATGTTGCCATCGACCCATTCCATGGTGCCGCCTTCACGCACGTAGGCACGCTGCGTCACCAGATTGTAAACGTTGTTCGACCAGTTCTGCACGGTGGTGTAACGCACGCGGGCATGCGGCTCGACGAAAATCTCCACCACACCGGAATGCAACGAATCGGTCGAGTAGATCGGTGCGGTGCAGCCTTCCACATAATGCACGTACGATCCCTCATCGGCAATAATCAACGTGCGCTCGAACTGACCCATATTCGGCGTATTGATACGGAAGTATGCCTGCAACGGAATATCGACATGCACACCCTTCGGCACGTAGACGAACGATCCGCCCGACCATGCGGCGGTATTCAATGCCGAGAATTTGTTGTCGTTGCTCGGAATGCACTTGCCGAAATACTTCTTGACGATTTCCGGATACTTCTGCACCGCGGTGTCGGTGTCGACGAAAATCACGCCTTGGTCTTCAAGATCCTTCTGGATTGAGTTATAGATGACCTCGGATTCGTACTGTGCCGCGATACCGGAGACAAGACGGCTTTTTTCTGCTTCGGGAATACCGAGCTTGTCATACGTCGCACGGATCTCGTCAGGCAATTCCTCCCAAGTCGTAGCCTGCTTGTCGATCGGCTTGACGTAATACTTGAAATCGTCTGCGTCGAAATCCTTCAGATCGACACCCCATTGAGGCATCGGACGATTGATGAAATCGCGATAGCCTTCCAATCGCTTTTCTAGCATCCATTCCGGCTCATTCTTATCTGCGGAAATGGCACGCACAACATTCTCGTCAATGCCTTTTTTTGCCGCTTCTCCGGCGAAATCCGTGTCATGCCATCCATACGTATAGTCGCCGAACTGCTGGATGATCTCGTCATCTTGCTTGATTTTGTCTTCGTTCACTCGCGTGCGATCAGCCACATACTGGCTCATCTCCACGTCAGCCGCGGCGTTGGGCGCTTGGTTTTCTGCCACCGTACGCTGCCTCCAATCACTCGTTTGTACTTATGACAACCTAACAGAACGTGGGACGAAATACTAGCGCCCCTTTCGTTATTCGGCAATGATTTGTCGTGATTTATCTTACATAGCGCAAAGGCGGAAGCCGAACATTCAGCCTTCCGCCTTCTCGTCTTTCTGTCGATAGCCCGCACATCAGGCCTGAACGTGAACCGTCGTTCCCATCAGGCACCAATTGTAGAACCATTCAGCCTGATCCCAGCCGACACCGACGCAACCATGGGACGTGTTCTTCCCCATAGCCTGAATACTGCTGTCGTTAAAAGCGCTTTGCGTAGCGATGCGGTGAATCGCGCAACCTGTTTTCGAGAAATAGTTGACGAATCCAACATCCTTGACATCCCACTTCTCGGTGTTTCCGTCCGATAGGGTAAGCGTGCCGCTCATATCTTGGGACTGGTACTTGAGCCACACTTTGAAGTCACCGTCAGGCGTGCAGTTGTCATAGGAGTTCGGATCACAGTAGGTTGGCGTGCACAAGTCGCCGCTCGGCTGACACTGGCCCGTCTGGTAATCATTGCCCTGACCAGCAGACATATGCATGACACGGACGGTCTGCCCATTTTCAATGGCTGTAACGGTATGTGAAGACAAGCTGACCACCACGGTACGCGTAGTTTTTTTCTCGTTTTGCGCGTCACAAGTGCCTTGAATACTTACTGAATCAGAGCCTTTGGCAAACGCCTCAGCGGCATCACGACCAACATTGGTGTCGCCACCATCAGAAACGGTTATACCATCATGCCCGTCTATATTGGTTTGCAGCACATCACCGACACTATTAACGATGACATCACCATCAACTCGATCCGCATGGAAGTTCGATTTGATGGAATCATTATAGTATTGCTGCAATTTGTCACCGTCGACGATCAAAGAGCCATTTCGGATTTGATTATCGCCGAGCTTCTCACTATCCGGTCCAAGCGTAATGGCCGATGCTATGGCTTGCGCACCGAATTCCGCCACCTTATGGTCGCCGATTTTGATAGCCACCGGCTTTGCTATCCACGCGTCAGCAGAAGCCTTGGCCTCCTTGGCTTGGTCATCCGTGATGACGGGATCAGTAACCTTATTTTTAAGAGTCACCATTTGAGCAGTCTGCTTGCCAAAGGACTCAAGTACGTTCTTGGCTTCTTTGACGATATCCGTCACATCGATACCAGTCCCCTGTTGACCTGGCGTCACATCGAAGGCGGTACCATCCGCGTTGAGCTGTAGCGACGGATTGGTGGCGGACGCGGACTGCACTCCCAACATGTCACCTACCGTCTGGGCACTGGCTTGGGAATCGTCAAAAGACTCGACGTCGACGTCCTCACGAGCCCAGAATGCATACTTCTGGAAAAAGGAATCGTCACGTTTCGCGTTCATCACATTTTCGGCGATGGATTCCGCGTCAATGGCGACGCCGAGATCCTTCAACGTGACTTTCTTGCTCGTTCCCTCATAGGAAACGGGAACCGTCAATGACTCCGCCGTATCGGAAATCTCTTGGATGATATGATCTCGGGATTGCCCTGTCATGGACCTGCCCCAGAGCGTGACACCTGGCAACACATGTGACTGGAAGAACCAATATCCGCCGCCAGCCACGGCACCGAGAAGAAGCATCCCCGCAAGAACAATCCACAGCCACAACAGGTGGCGCTTCTTGCTGGCATTCACAGTCAACGCTGCACCATCATCAATGGAATCGGCCGTTTCGGCAAACGAATCCAAGCTCACCTGCGAAATGACTTTTGGGTCATCGCCCATGTTTGGGAAGGCGAACTTACGGTTGTCGCTTTCCGGAGAATCCATATCGTTCAAACTCATGCCCCCTCGTAAAGGTTGTTCATTACGAATACGTCTTGTTGGCAATTCGAGACCAAGTCCCCATTATGCAACATGGCCATGAACTCCTTTGGATCCATGGCCATGTTGCGTATCGGGTTATCCGACGTTAATCACAATTCGTCGATCTAGCGCTCCTGCTGGTGGTCCAGAGCGGCCTTGACCAGACCTGCGAACAGCGGGTGCGGCTTGGTCGGACGGGACTTGAACTCAGGATGAGCCTGAGTGGCCACATAGAACGGGTGCACTTCGCGAGGAAGCTCGACGAACTCGGTGAGTTCGCCGTCCGGGCTCTGGCCGGAAATACGCAGACCCGCTTCACGCAGACGGTCCTTGTATGCCACGTTCACTTCGTAACGGTGACGATGACGCTCAGTAACATGCGTGGTGCCGTACAGTTCCGAGACGATGGAACCCTCTTCAAGCTCGGCCGGATAGGAGCCGAGACGCATGGTGTGTCCCATGTCACCATTGCCGGCGACGATGTCTTTCTGCTCCTCCATGGTTGCGATGACCGGGGTCGCGCAATCGGGCTCGAACTCGGTGGAGTTCGCGTCCTCCAGGCCAAGGACATGGCGGGCGTATTCGATGACCATGGACTGCAGGCCGAGGCACAGGCCGAGGGCCGGCAGCTTGTTCTCACGGGCGAACTTCAGGGCACCGATCTTGCCGTCGATGCCACGGATGCCGAAGCCTCCGGGAACGACGATGCCGTCGACCTGGTCGAGCGCGGCGGCCGCGCCCTCCTCGGTCTCGCACTTATCGGCGGCGACCCACTTGACGTTCACCTTGGCATAGTTGGCGAAACCACCAGCCTTGATGGCTTCGGTGACGGACAGGTAGGCATCCGGCAGATCGATGTACTTGCCGACGATGGCGATGTTCACCTCATGCTTCGGGTGGTGCACGCGCTCCAGCAGATCCTCCCACTCGTCCCAATCGACATCGTGGAACGGCAGGCCGAGTTCGCGCACGACATAGGCGTCGAGGCCTTCGTCGAACAGGGTCTTCGGCACGTCGTAGATGCTCGGGGCGTCCACACAGTTGACCACGCCTTCGGAATCCACGTCGCACATCAGGGAGATCTTGTCCTTGATGGACTGGTTCAGCGGGCGGTCGGAACGCAACACCAAGGCATCCGGGGAGATGCCGAGCTGACGCAGCATCATGACGGAGTGCTGGGTCGGCTTGGTCTTGAGCTCATGGGCGGCGGCAATGTACGGTACCAAGGAGACGTGCACGAACATGCAGTTCTCGGCGCCCAGATCGCGGCGGACCTCACGCGCGGCCTCCAGGAACGGCTGGGATTCGATGTCGCCGACGGTGCCACCGATTTCGGTGATGATCACGTCGACGTCATCGGACGCCTGCGCACGCATGCGGGACTTGATTTCGTTGGTGATGTGCGGAATGACCTGCACGCACTGTCCAAGGTATTCGCCGGCGCGTTCCTTGCGCAGCACCTCCTGGTAGATCTGGCCGGTGGTGACGTTCGCCTTTTGGCTCAGATACACGTCAAGGAAACGCTCATAGTGGCCGATGTCGAGATCGGTTTCGGCGCCGTCCTCGGTGACATAGACTTCACCATGCTGGAACGGATTCATAGTGCCCGGATCAACGTTGATATACGGATCGAGCTTCTGTTGCAAAACCTTGATGCCGCGACTACGAAGCAGGCGACCGAGAGAGGAGGCGGTCAGGCCCTTGCCGAGAGAGGAGACAACGCCACCGGTGACGAAAATATGCTTGGTAACGTGCTCTTGAGAATTGCCATGTTGTCTTCTAACCATGGAACTTCAGTTTATCAGCGGTATAAGACGCGGCGTGTTTCTTCAAACATTACTTAGCTTCCAACAGATGTGCCACGGCTTCCAACGCCAACTTATAGCCGTAGAAGCCCATGCCGGTGATGGTGCCGGTCGCGACCGGGGAAATCACGGAACGCTTGCGGAATTCGTCGCGCGCGGACGGATTGGAGATATGGACCTCCATCAGAGGCAACCCCTCATCAATCACCATGTGCACGGCATCTGCCAGACCATAGGAATAATGGGTGAATGCCGCAGGATTCATCACAATCGGAGTCTTCTCGTCGGCGGCCTGATGCATCCAGCCGATCATTTCAGCTTCATCGTCGCTTTGACGGACTTCCACGTCAAGACCAAGCTCCTCACCCCACTGCGTGCACAGGCTACGCAAGGTTTCAAGATCCTGCTTGCCATACACGTCGGGCTGACGCACGCCAAGGCGACCAAGGTTCGGTCCATTGACGACTACTACTTTAGTCATATTCAAACTCCCCTGTTATTACTGCTGAATGCGACGGAACGCTTCTTCAACGGCGTCCGCGGGTGGATCCTCAAGATGAATGGGCTTCCCCACACCTTCGAGCACCACGAAACGAAGCTTGTTGCCGCGGGCCTTCTTGTCTCGATGCATCAAAGCGAGCACATCGTCCCACGTACCGTTGTTCCAAGATGTGGGCAAGCCCAGTGATTCCAGCAGCGAACGATGGTAGTCCACAAGATCCTGATCGATGTATCCCAGAAGATGCGACAGTTCGGCCGCATACACGCAGCCGACCGCAACCGCGTTGCCATGACGCCAACGGAAATGCTCAAGCTTTTCGATGGCATGACCGAGCGTATGCCCATAGTTCAGGAATTCTCGCAGTCCCGCCTCTTTGAGATCGGCGGACACATGGTAGGCCTTCACGCCCACGGTATGTTCGATCAGCTCCGCGACCACATTCTTCAGATCGGAATCCAGAAACGCCGACCCATCGAAGACACGCAGTTCATCAGCATGATCCTCAAGAATCTGCAGGATCTCCGGATCCATGATGAAACCGGACTTGGCAACCTCGCCCAAGCCCTCGATGAAAATGTCGTTCGGCAACGATGTGAGCGACTTCAAGTCGGCGAGCACTCCGGCCGGAGTGTAGAACGAGCCGACCAGATTCTTTCCCTGCGGCGTATTGATGCCGGTTTTGCCGCCGGTCGAAGCATCAACCATGGCAAGCAGCGACGTCGGGCAGTTCACATAGCGAATGCCACGCATCCATGTGGCTGCCACAAAACCAGCCAAATCGGTTGCCGCTCCACCACCGAGGCCTACGATTGCGTCGGAACGGGTGAAACCCTCATCGCCCAAGCGCTGCCAAATACCGTTGGCCACCTCGATGGTCTTGCCGGCCTCCGCATCGGGAATGATAATGTCGTACGCATCATAGCCCGCCTGACGAAGCAGCGTGCGCGCACGATCTGAATGACGCTGCACCGGCTGGGTGTGGATAAGCGCCACCTTGACGGGCTTGCTGCCCAAAATCTGTGCAAGCTGTCCCATCACCCCCTCGCCGATACGAACATCGTACGGTTCGATGGCGGAACCGGTGACATGTACTATACGTTGATCAATCATTTCCATCAGCTTTCTCGCAGCCACCTGCGGGGACTGGCCGCGTGTGCCCACATGCACGTTCGCCACGCGTCTGAACACCGGGTCACGTTCCTTATAGAGTTTCTTCCAACGCATATTGGCATCACCGTTGAGCATCGGACGACCTCCACCACGATTCGCGCGCTCCATGGCCTCTTCCGGATCAGCCATCAAATACACGACCTTGCCACCAGACTCAACGTATCTCGCCAATCCCTCCTGGATGGAAGGTGTCATCGGCGCGCCCCCGCCCAAGGAAAAGATGCCATCGAAATCCTCAAGCATGTCAAGTACAACGTCGCTTTCCAGTTTACGGAATTCCGACTCGCCGTACTTTTCGAAATACTCGGGGATCCGCATTCCCGCATCATATTCGATCTCATTATCGGCATCGGCAAACGGCAGATTCATCATCTGCGCCACTTCCTTGCCGACACGTGTTTTGCCCGCGCCCATCATGCCGATGATCACGGCGACAGGCCTACGCATACCAGCCATGAAACGAATCACCTCATATGCTCAGGCCAGGAGGCAATGTACTGATCGGCATTGCGCTTGGTCTCGGCAACACAGTCGCCGCCGAACTTCTCAAGCACATACTGCGCGATGGTCAGACGCACCATCGCCTCGGCCACAACCGCGGCCGCCGGAACCGCGGTGTTGTCGGAACGCTGGTTGATGGCCTGCGCCGGTTCGCCTGTGGTCACATCAACGGTTCGCAGCGCCTTCGGAATGGACGGAATCGGCTTCATGGCCGCACGCACCACGATCGGCTGGCCATTCGACATACCGCCTTCGATGCCACCGGCACGGTTGCTCAAACGGGCGATACGACCATCCTCGCCCACCACCATCTCATCATGGGCCTGGGAACCAGGACGCATGGCTTCAAGGAAACCGTCACCGATTTCCACGCCCTTGATAGCCTGAATGCCCATCACAGCGCTTGCCAAAGCCGCATCAAGACGGCGATCCGATTCGACATAGGTACCGACGCCCGCAGGAACGCCGTACACCACGACCTCAATCACACCGCCCAACGTGTCGGCGTTCTCTTTCGCCTCATCGATGCGGGCGATCATCTGCTTTTCCGCTTCCTTGTCAAGCGTACGCACCGGAGAGGCATCCAATGTTTCAAGATCCTCCGGATTAGGAAGCGTGGCCTGCTGCGGATCGGTAATGCCCGCACCGCCGATGGAGAGCACATGAGAAACAGTACGGATGCCGAATGTCTGCTCCAGGAACTGCTTGGCAACCTCTCCCAGCGCCACACGCGAAGCCGTCTCACGTGCGGAAGAACGTTCCAGCACCGGACGAGCGTCATCAAAACCGTATTTGCGCATACCGGTCAGGTCAGCATGCCCTGGGCGCGGGCGGGACAGCGGGGCATTGCGCCCCTCACGAGCGATCTCATGATCAAGCGGGTCGGCGCTCATCACTTCAGTCCACTTCGGCCACTCGGTGTTGGCGATTTCAATGGCCACCGGAGAGCCGATGGTCTCACCGAAACGCACACCGGTAAGCATGCGGACCTTGTCCTGCTCGAACTTCATACGTGCGCCACGGCCATATCCAAGACGACGACGCGCCAACGCGCCAACAATATCCTCCGTAGTAACGTGGACGCCCGCAGGCAGCCCTTCGATCATGGCGACAAGCGCCTCGCCGTGCGACTCACCTGCTGTCTGCCAGCGCAACATGCCAACTCCTTTTCTTCCGAATGCAACTAGTGGACTATCTTAACGGTATGTGGTACATGATTTGCCTGCCGAGTCTGCTCTGTGGACTAGCCGTCAGCGTTGAAGACATCCGTTCACGTCGCGTCCCACGCACATGGGTCTCAGCAGGATGCGTGGTGCAGATTATCGTGAACCTCATATACGCGCTCTACGCCAACACACTTTTTTTGGCGCTGCAGGCACTGCTCTTCGCCGCGCTATCAGCGGCGCTGCAATGCGCTCTTGCTTTGGTGAAACCCGGTTCATTGGGATTTGGTGACGTCACGACCACGTTGCTTATGGGTTTGGCCGTCGGCATGTTCGGCCTGTTCGCCGTAGTGTCTTGGTGGCTTGCTATCGGCGTAGTCGGCTTGTGCTGGATTGCCCTATGGACACGTTTTGACCCGCAAAAGCATACTTCTTACGCCGGCCGAACGCCATTCGCCCCGGCGATTGTGGCGACCGGGGCGATAGGCATTGCGATTGGCGTTATGTTCTGATTAGTTCGCGTTTTCGTTGTTGTTCTTATACTCGTCGCGAATCTTCCAAAACTCGTCTTCCGTTTCGACGAATTTCGTTTCGCCGGTTTGCAGATTGGTGGTGACGAAATACATCCACTTGCCTTCCGGAGGGTTGATGGATGCCTTGATGGCGTCGTCTCCCGGATTGCTGATTGGCGTCGGTGTCAGCCCCTTGCGAATGCGGGTATTGTACGGATTGCTGTCATCGTTCAGCTGGTCGTCAGTAAGCTGGCTCGCGGAAATGCCTAGACCGTAGGCGACAGTCGTGTCCATGCCGAGCGCCATGTCGCTGTCGATACGGTTGAGGATAACCCTTGCGACCTGCCCGTAGTATCTGTCACTGCCCACTTCAGATTCAGCAATGGACGCAATGATCAAAATACGTTCGCGTTCGCTGCCGGTCGGCACACCCAGATCATCCAACTTGGCGATGCGCGCATCGACCATGCTTTTGATAATATCCTCAGCGGATTTGTTCTGCGCATTGTAGGCGCCAGGCTCAAGCCAACCTTCGAATTTGCCACCGGCTTCTTCAGGAAGGATTCCCGATCCCCCACCATCTATGATGGCTTGGAATTCCGAAACGTTTATGCCCGATACCTGCGCCGCATTTGCGATGACATCAGACACACGTTCACCGGCCCTGACTTCGACGAAGCCTCCGGCCTGGCTTTGGTCAGACAAAATCTTAACCACGTCGGACGCCTTCATATGCGTCTTCAAAGCGTACGATCCCGGATACAACGTGGCCGAAGCCCCGCTTACCGCGGAAGTAAACGCAGCAGCGGACTTGACAATCTTCGCTTTGACAAGGTTCTCAGCGATTTCGGCGGCACCCTGACCGGATTCTACGGTAAAAGTCACTTTCTTATCGCCCGGTCCCGTGTAATCCTCGATTTGGCTCTGCGAATTCGCTTCGTTCGCGGCCTTCCAATGTTTCAACGCACGTACTCCGAAGAATCCGCCGACACCGATCAAAACGACTACCACAAGTGCGGCAATAATCGTGATGTACAAACGACGACGCTTTTGTTCTCTACGACGACGCATGTCTCTACGCGATTTCGGCGGCTGCGGCGGCATTGCCGAATTGAAGGATGTGTCATCCGACGGACCCACCCATTGCACGTTATCGGAGAAAAAATCATCGAGATTGTCGGTCACAGGTCCCTCTCCTCTTGTCTCTCTCTTCTGTCGATTGCTGTCTGCAGTATCACCACCGCCGACTGTTGATCGACCATCGGACGATGCTCACGTCCACCGATTTGCGCATCAAACAGCTGATGATGCGCAGTCACCGTGGTCAGTCGTTCGTCAACCAATTCGATGGTTGGGACTTGCGTCAACGAGTATTCGTCATCCTCCACCGCAGCACGCAGTCTTCTCTCAAGATTCACGGTCCACCGCCGTGCCTTCTTCGCGCTTTTGCCTTCTTCTCCGCTTAACAGCAACGGCAACCCGACTATCACATGGTCGACCGATTCGTCTTCGATGACGTCGACAACCTCATCCAATGCGCGAAATGAATCCCCGTAGACTTGGATGTTGCCTGCGGGGTGTGCAAGGGTGATGCCGGGGTCAGACAATGCGAGTCCGACTCTGGCATCACCCAAATCAATGCCAAGCCAAACCATGTTTGGTGGTTCAGCCCTTCATGGCCTGATGGACCAGCGCCTCGAGAGCCTCGTCAATCTTGGTGGCGTCCGAACCGCCACCCTGAGCGAAGTCCGGCTTGCCGCCGCCACCGCCGCCGAGAATCTTAGACGCGCCTCGAACGAGATCTCCCGCCTTAATACCCTGCTTGCGTGCGGCTTCATTAGTGGCTACGGCAACCATGGGCTTGCCTTCCTCATTCACGCCAGAGAGGGCCACCACGACCGGGTTTTCCTCACCGAGCTGGCCACGGACGTCAAGTACGGTCTTGCGTAGCGCGTCGAAGGAACCGAAATGCTCGACGTTCTTCGCAGCCACCTTGACCGGAGCTTGAGAAGCCTTGGTCTCAGCAACCAGAACCGGAACGGAAGCTGAAAGCTGGGATTCATACATAGCCGCAAGACGGCGATCGGATTCCTTGAGCTTGGCAAGCAACGCATTCACGCGGTCGGCCAGCTCATCCGGACGGGCGTTGACCATGTCGGAAAGCTGGGACACCAACGCATGCTCGCGAGCGTTGAACTCGTAAGCGCTTTCGCCCACGACCGCATCAACACGGCGCACTCCGGAACCGATGGAAGCTTCGGACATGATGTTGATCGCGCCGATCTTACCTACATGATCGATGTGGGTACCGCCGCAAAGCTCACGGCTCCAGCCGTCTTCACCAATGGAAACCACACGCACGACGTCGCCGTATTTCTCTCCGAACAGGTGCATGGCACCCAGGGCGATGGCATCATCGAACTTCATTTCCTGAGTGGTGACGGCGAGGTTTTCGCGCAGCTTCTCATTGACACGGGCTTCCACGGAGTTCATCGCATCCTTGCTCGGAGCGCTGGACCACTGGAAGTCGAAACGCAGACGGTTCGGCGCATCTTCGGAACCGCGCTGGGTGGCCTGAGGACCAAGCTCCTCACGCAACGCCTTGTGCACCATGTGGGTAGCGGTGTGCGCGCGGGCGATGGCACCACGGCGATCAAGATCGATGTTGGCGTTGACCTCGGCACCGACAACCAGCGTACCTTCAGTCAGACGGCACTGGTGCACGATGAGATCCTTGATCGGCTTCTGCACATCGTCGACCTCGAGCACAGCGCCATCGTCGGAGAGGATCTCACCCTGATCGGCGAGCTGGCCACCGGCCTGCGCGTAGAACGGGGTACGATCGAGAATGACTTCGATATTGGCCGGACCGGTAACTGCGGGAACGGAGCCCTTGCCTTCCTGCATGATGCCCAGCACCTTGGCACGCGCGGACATGTCAGTGTAACCAAGGAAGTCGATGGGCTGAACCAGCGTCTTCTTGAAATCGTCGTAAACGGAAAGATCCACATTGTGGCGCTTCTTAAGAGCATCGGCACGTGCGCGGCTCTTCTGTTCGGCCATAAGCTCACGGAACTTGGCCTCATCGACCTTGACGCCCTGATCTGCAGCCATTTCGAGGGTGATCTCAATCGGGAAGCCATAGGTGTCGTGCAGCTTGAACGCATCTTCGCCGGAAACGGCGTCGGATCCGGATTCCTTGGCCTTTGCCACAGCGAGATCAAAGATTTCGGTACCGGATTCCAACGTGCGGCGGAACGCATCTTCCTCGCCGTAAGCCGCCTCGGACACATCATGGAAAGTGTTATCGAGTTCCGGATAGCTCGGCTCCATAGCCGCCTTGGAAGTCGGCAGCAGAGTCGGCATGACCGGACCGGTCACACCGAGTTCGCGCATGGCCTTGACGGTACGACGCAGCAGTCGGCGCAGCACATAGCCCCGACCGTTGTTGGATGGGCGCACGCCGTCAGACATGATCATCAAGGCAGAGCGCACGTGGTCGGCCACGATGCGGAAGCGCACGTCCATGGATTCGTCATCGCCATACGTACGGCCAGACAGCTTCTGAGCTGCTTCGATGACCGGGAAAACCTCGTCGGTCTCATAAATGTTCTGCTTGCCTTGCATCAGATAGGCAAGACGTTCCAGACCAGCGCCGGTGTCAATGTTCTTGTTCTCAAGTTCGCCCACGATGTGCAGGTCGGTCTTAGACTTGACATTATCGACCTCGTAGTTTTCGAACACGAGATCCCAAATTTCAATGTAGCGGTTCTCGTCGGCGATCGGGCCGCCTTCCACGCCATATTCCGGTCCACGGTCCACGTAGATTTCGGAGCACGGGCCGCCAGGGCCAGGACCACCGGTCGTCCAGAAGTTGTCTTCCATGCCCATGATCTGGATGTGTTCTGGGTCAACACCCTCGTTCTTCCACATCGAGCGGGCTTCCTCATCGTCGGTGAAAGTGGTCATCCACAGTTTCTCCGGATCGAAGCCGTAGCCGCCCTTGTCTTGCGGGGTGGTCAGCAGCTCATACGCATAATGGATGGCTTCTTCTTTGAAGTAATCGCCAAAGGAGAAATTGCCCAGCATCTGGAAAAAAGTACCGTGACGGGTGGTTTTGCCGACCTCGTCGATATCCAAAGTACGCACGCACTTCTGATTGGATGCCATGCGGCTCTTCGGCGGAGTCTGCTCGCCCATGAGGTAAGGAATGAACGGGACCATGCCTGCGATGGTGAACAGGGTGGTCGGGTTCGGAGAGATCAGCGATGCCGAAGGCACGATAAGATGGCCGTGCTTTTCGAAATAATCAAGATAGCGCTTCGCGATTTCAGAAGTGCGCATTTGAGATTGAGCTCCTTTTTTGTTGGAAGGCCTAATGCCTTCCAAAGAATTCGTAATTGTTGTCTGAACTTGTGTCACGCTGAAGAATCAGCTGATTTTGCTCGCATATTTGGTATTAAGTTCAGCCTCGCGGGCTCGGCGTGCTTTGTCGAACTCATTGAACAAGCCTTCAAGGGTACGTACGGCCACATGATCTTGGTCTGGTCCAAGCAGGAACTGCCTGGCCGCGTCAGGAGTGTTGGCCTTGACGTATGCCTGTGCCTTGGTCACGGCCACAGCACCGATGCCCACACCGATGGAAATCCAGAAGAGACGCTTGAACATCACTCCCCCTTGTTGCTTGCTGCGCTGTTGACGTTCTTCTTGTTCATGAAGGACTGCGCAGTGGTTTTCAGGGCATATGCCGCGGAAGCGACCTTAATGACCGGCTTACCGAGGAACGATCCATACAGATCGGTCAGCGCACCGACATTATTGGCCGTCGTGGAAGCCGCTGCGGAGATCTTGTTGACGTCTTCCAACGATTTGTTGACCTGCTGGACGGTGACCACACTTTCGTCAAGCGCGGGAATCGCATGATCCCCCGTATCTTTGACGGTCTCGGCGATCTGGTCGAACAGCTTACCGAGACGAATCAACGGGTAGATCATGAAACCAGCAAGAATCGCAAAAGCGATTGCCGCAATCAGACCGGCTATTTCTCCAACACCCATCTTGAACCTCTTTTCAGTCCCACGGTTGCCCGCGAACACAATACCCGCATAACAGTAGTAAAAAGCCCCGACCTAAGGCAAGCTATGTTCACTGGTTGTATGAAATGACGCTTACCGCTTCTTCGATGGGTTTCGTCGTATCGAAGTCAAGAGCGGTCACCGATCCATTGGCCGGGCGTTCACTCAAATCGTATCCTTCCGGAGCAAAACGGTGCATAAGGCTCAGCAGCGTGTTGCCGTGGGAAATCTGCAGCACATCATCGCCATCTTTCAACATGGGATTGGATGCGATCAAAGCAAAACCGGCTTCGACCCTCGCCCAATACTCGGCATCGGATTCGGCGTCATGGAACGGATCAGCCTCTTTGAGGAAGTCGCGCGTCGCACCAAGGCCGTACTTTTCAACGATGTCATTGTAGTTCTTCGCACCGTGGGGGCCTCCAGCGGCGGTCCATGCCACACCCATATCCTGGCCTTCGAAATAGCCGTAGAACTGTTCACGGAAATGCATGTCGCTCATCAATTGAGGGCGAACATGCCCGGACGCCTCGTTCGCATCGAGAATACGCTGGGCGGTCATCTGCGCACGCGTGGTGTCGGAGCAATATGCCGCGGCAAAATCGAAATCCTTCAATTTGTTTGCGGCTTTGTCTGCGTCGGCGATGCCGGATTCCGTCAATGGAGAATTCGACCAGCCCTGCAACCTGTTATATCGGTTGAAAAACGTCTGCCCGTGTCGGACGAGATGAAGATGAAGCAACATGGGTTCCATGCTACCCTCACGGTTTGAGCAAATTCATGCTATACGATGTTGTTATGGGTCATTTTATTTCTCGTTGGCTAATTCTTACTGTCGCGGCGGGCGTTATGGTCGCGGTTCTCCCCGGCATGCATGCCATCGGAGAGCCTCCTGTGCTTGGCGTTGCTGCGTTCGCTTTGTTCATGGCGCTGATCAACGCTTCCATCAAGCCGATCATCCACATCATCGCATTGCCGTTGTCGATTATTTCGTTCGGATTGGTCGCATTGGTGATCAACTGGCTGTTCATGCAGCTCGCATCATGGTTGGCGCTGTCGTTTTTCTCTGTGGGCGTCACTATTGACGGATTCGTATGGTCTGTGCTCGGCTCTCTTGTCATGACGATTGTCAGTGGCATTGTAGGAGGCATCATAGGCGACTAGGCGTTAACAGTTCGTTTACTAGATAGCGAAGAGCCTCGCAACCGTTGGGATTGCGAGGCTCTTGCTGTATGTCCTTATACTGTAGGTTCTTACAGTATGTAAATCCAGATCAGCGGGCGTAGAATTCGACCACGTACTGGATGTTGACCTGCACCGGGATCTCCTCGGCTTCAGGCTTGCGAGTCAGGGTGGCCTTCAGAGAAGGCAGGTTGACATCCAAGTAGCCCGGAACCGCCGGCAGCACATCGCGGTGCACGCCTTCGGCAGCGGCCTGGAAGGGAACCATGGTCTGGCTCTTGGCCTTGACCTGAATGGTCTGGCCAGGCTTGACACGGTAAGACGGGCGGTCGACGACGTTGCCGTCAACGAGGATGTGGCGGTGGACCACGAACTGACGGGCCTGGGCGGTGGTGCGGGCGAAGCCTGCACGCAGAACCAGAGCGTCAAGACGGGTCTCAAGGTCGGTCAGCATGGCGTTACCGGTCTGACCGGCGGTGTGGGTACCCTTCTCGTAAGCGGCGCGAAGCTGCTTCTCGGAGATGCCATACTGAGCGCGAAGACGCTGCTTTTCGCGCAGACGCACTGCGTAATCGGACTCAGTGCGACGGCGGGTGCGACCGTGCTCGCCCGGAGCATACGGACGCTTTTCGAAAATGCGCTGAGCCTTAGGGGTCAGTGCGATGCCGAGGGCGCGGGAAAGACGCACCTGGCGGCGAGAACGCTGAACGTTCGTCATTGGTTTAATCCTTTGTTTGTTCTGTCGTTGTCTGAACGGAACGCAAACCGGTTTCCCGATATGCGCTGAGCCAGCCTCTCCAGTGCTTCTTCGTGCAGAACACGAACGGCTTGAACACATGCCATAGTACAGCTCGTATCGGCCGCCGACCCACTGATGGGCTAAGACTCCAGACGGTGCGTCCCCTACGGGTGCACACCAATCGTCAATAATACACATGAGGGCGGGACGAGCTTGCCGTTCCGCCCTCTTCGGCATGTCACGCCGCCATTTCGACGCTATGCCTCAGACAGTACGCCTCTGTCCATGCGGTAAGTTCGATCCACATATGCGAGCGCATCCGGATCATGGGTGACCATGAGTACGGCCGTACCGTCTTTGGCGGCTTCCTGCAGTAGCCTCATAACGATGGCAGTGCTTTCGGCGTCTAAATCGCCGGTGGGCTCATCGGCAATCAGTAGTTTCGGACCGTTCATCAAAGCTCGCGCTATGCTGACACGTCTCATCTCACCACCGGAAAGTTCTTTCGGATAGCATTCCGCCAAGTCATCGACCTGCAGTCGGCGCAACAACGAGTGCGCACGTTCCACGGCATGATCCTGAACGAGATTGTTTTGCGTTTTTGCCACCGGAACCGCCGCAATGACATCCGGAAGTCCGTCATCGACCGTCTGTTCGGAAGGCGAATCAGAAGCGTTCTCTTCCGTCGCTTTCAAATCGTGCGAATCCGCAAGTACCTGGGTATCGCACTGCTCTGTTTTGCCGTTCTGCAGAACGGAAGGAAGAATCACATTGTCAAGCGCCGTAAGATTCTGCAACAACGTCTGGCTTTGCGTGACGAAACCGATGGTGCGATTGCGTACGATCGACATTTGCCTGTCATTCAGCCGCGTCACGTCGTTACCATCCAAATCGATGGATCCGGACGTGGGTTTAAGCAGACCGGTTATAAGATTCAGCAACGTGCTTTTACCATTGCCGGAACGTCCGACGATCGCCACAAACTCGCCTTGATTCAAGGTGAAATCGACATGATCCACAGCCGCGAACGGTTTGCCACGACGTGTGAACTCGCGAGTGAGCTCTTTTACTTCGAGAACCGTGTTTTCCGCCATCATTCACCTTCTCTCAAAGTCAGATAGGTTTCGGGAGCGGAAAGTTTCACCGCCGTCACTACGGAGGCAAGTAGTCCGGTAAGCACTGCGAACACGAAACTCACTGCGATCAATGCCAACACATTCCATATGTTGGTTTGCAGATATGGCAACTGCAGTTGCCGTCCGATAAGCGTACTGAACGGGAAAATCGCAAGCGATGCGACCGCAATGCCAACAACTCCGCCCGAAGCTCCAATCATGGCTGATTCCTTCACGATGATGGCAACCAAAGTGGAGCGATTGGCGCCAAGAATACGATACGCGGCGAATTCACGCTTACGTTCGTTCATGGCGGACGAAAACACCGCAAGCAGCACGATCAGGCCCATAATCCAGAACACCACGACGAAAATGGTCACGTAGCGAATAATCACGTTCAGATTGGATTTCGTGGTAGCCGTAATACCGCCTGGATACACGTATCCAAGGCTTTTGATTCCGGTCGTTTTGATGATGTTCGCAGCGACCTGCTGAGCGGAATAACCGTCTTTGACTTTGAGGAGCACTGCTGAAACGGCTTTGTCGGCATATTCTTCCGGTATGGCGGCATGACCCACCTTGGCGGAATAGCCGACCACGTCGGGAACGGTCTGCATGTTCACGAATACAGAATTGTCGAGTGACGTACCCGTGTTGGCAAGTTGCGCCGCCACTGGGAATTCATGTCCGTACAGTTTGACCGTGTTATCGCCCGACACGTTGATGCTGGCTCCGGCAACGATCTGACCGCGCTGGAGCGTGCCGTCGAACTGCGATGCGATCCAAGGGGTGATTACGAAGTCGGTATCTGGATTGAATCCGATGATCTGCACTTTTTCGTCGCAGCATGCGGCGGCCAGCGATGAGATATATGTTTGTTCCGTGATTTCGTCGATGCCATCGGCTTTCGCCACTTCACCGGTGATGTCGTTGGTGAAGTAGAACGTACTTGCTGATCCATTGGTCAGCAGCGCCTCGGCCTCGTTTTTGGTGTTTTGCGGCGTGACCATAAGATCGGCGCCCATACGTTCCTGCATGCTGTTCAAACCAGCCTCAAGATTCATGGACAGCAGCGAGCCTCCATAAAAGGCCACGGTAAGCATGGTGACGACGATGGTAAGCGCTGCAGTACGAAACGGTTTGCGCTTGAGGTTGACCAGCGGCAAACCGGCGAGGGTGATGTGATTCGCCATCGTAAGATCAGGCGCGCTTTGCCGGCTTGAGATCAAGATACGCGGCGATTGCCGCGAGCACGGCCAGCAGCACACCAAGCACGATCAGCGTCGGCAAGGTGACCATATGGCAGTGCATCATGGCACCCTTGCACACGCCGATAAGCACGGTCGGCACAGTGATGGTCAGCACACCAAGCACGGCATTGGCAATGTCAAGACCAGCACGGGTCTGATCGGAAACGAACAGTCCGGCGACACCAAGCACCGCAATCACAATGCCGATGCCGAGCGCGGCCTGAGCCGTGTAATGGCATGCCATCGGCGTTTCTTTGACCGCGCACACGTGGGCGAAGGTCTGCGGTGCGATGGCCACCAAAGCGCCAAGCAGAATCTGCGAAATACCGGCATACAGTTTCTTATTCATGTTTTTCCTCTCAAAAAGACAAGCATCGCCGATTATTGCAAGGTCTTTTTGAAAAAGAAAGTCTTGTTTTTTCTTCAACTTCGTGCTATAGAGAAAGGCTTCATATGCTTTCCAGCTTCATCACAGCATTTCGATGGGTGCCATACGCAGCAGCAAACGTTTGACCTCACCATTGCCAAAATCAACGGTAATGACCGAATTCGCGCCTTTGTCCTGTGTCTCGACGACCGTGCCCATGCCGAAATGGTCATGCGTGAGCCTGTCTCCGACATGCACGTCCGAGATGCTCAAGCCGCTCCGATTGTCGGTTTGGCTTGCCTGCGAAGATTTGGTCAGGTCCACAGGTTTGGTTTTCGGCTTGACGCGCCTAGTAGTGACCTTGCCAGATTTTCCGCTGGGCTTTCCAGAGCCGTACGAACCGTACGAAGAGCCATATGAGGAGCTCGATCCTGCTCCTGCATACGAACGTTGCGAACTGGAGCCGTATGAGGATGATGCGACGCGCGCGGATGAACCACCGTATTGCACGCGACCCGACCCATACGAGGACCGCGATCCATACATACCGGAACCATATGAGGAACCACCATAACTCGACTTTCCATATAAGGAACCACCGAACGGCACTGATCCGAAATCGTCGTCATCGTCCCAGCCGCCGAACTCGTCGTCATCATTCCGCCAGCTGGCACGCATGCGTTCGACTCCGGCCTCACGTCTTTTCCAATCGATCAGCTCGTCGGGAATCTCGTCAAGGAACTGGCTGGGCATCATATCGTTGGCTTGCCCCCATTGCGCACGCACGGCCGCACGCGTCACATACAGGCGACGCTTCGCGCGGGTGATGCCCACATAGGCAAGGCGACGCTCCTCGGCAAGCTCACTGGTGTCCTCCATAGCCCGCTGGTGCGGGAATGTTCCCTGCTCCATGCCGGTCAGGAATACGTACGGATATTCCAGACCCTTAGCCGTATGCAGGGTCATCATCGTTACTTTGCCGAAGTCCTCGTTCTCCCCCGGCAACTGGTCGGAATCGGCCACCAAAGCCGTAGTTTCCAAGAATCCCGCCAACGTGGCATCAGGCGTGTTCTGCTCGAATTCCGCAGCCACCGACTGCAGCTGGGAAAGATTGTCGACGCGGGAAGCGTCCTGCGGATCCTCGGAGCGCTGCAGCTCCTCCAAAATCCCACTCTTGGAGAGCACTTCGGCAACCACTTCGGATGGTTTCGTATCATGGTCCTTCGCGAAATCCGCAAGCCCATGCATCATGTCGCGGAACACGCCCAACGGCTTCGTCGTACGCGCGGACATGCCTTCAATCTGCTCCATATGTTCAATCGCACCAAAAAACGTAGCGTCGTGAGCATCCGCATACGCGGCAATGAGGCCTTCTGCACGAACGCCCAATCCACGCTTCGGCACGTTGAGGATGCGGCGGACGTTCACATTGTCCGCAGGATTCACGATGGCCTGCAGATATGCGAGCGCATCCTTGATTTCCCTACGCTCGTAGAATTTGGTGCCACCGACCAGCTGATATGGAAGATTGGCATTGATCATGGCTTCTTCAAGCGAACGTGATTGCGCGTTGGCACGGTACATGATGGCGATGTCGCGGTATGCGATGCCTTCCTCTTCGTGGATTCGCGCGATTTCGTTGGCTATCCACCCTGCTTCCTGCTGTGCGTTGTCGGCCGCGTATCCGACGATTTTGTCGCCTTCGCCAAGTGCTGTCCACAATTTTTTCGGCTTGCGATTTTCATTTCTTGCAATCACCGCGTTGGCTGCGTCGAGAATGGTCTGCGTCGAACGATAATTCTGCTCAAGCATGATGGTTTTCGCATTAGGGAAATCCTGCTCGAAATCCTGAATATTACGAATATCCGCGCCTCGGAACGCATAAATCGACTGGTCGGAATCACCTACCACCGTAATCCAAGACGGTCCGACACGGCCCGCGCCACGCATATGTTGATCGGGCTCTTCTCCCGAGTCAATGCCGGAAAGCTCGCGTACGAGCACATATTGCGCATGGTTGGTGTCCTGATACTCGTCCACAAAAATATAACGGAACTTATGCCGATAGTATTCGCTTACCTGTGGGCAACGCTGGAACAATTCGACGGTGCGCATGATCAGGTCGTCAAAATCCACGGCGTTCGCCATGGCCAGACGGCGCTGGTACTCCGCATAGACCACGGCGACCAGCTCGTCGACGTCGCCGGCCGAAACCTGATATCCGCGCTGGCCTGGCTTGTAGTCGCAGTTCACATTTTTTAGCTGGTCCTGCCATGAAGTCAATGAATTCTTGCAGTCGGAGATTTTGCCGAGCAGCATGCGCGGCGTATACCGTTTCGTATCGATGTTCAAATCGCCGCTGATGAGCTTGACCAAACGTTCGCAATCAGCCGTGTCATAAATGGAGAATCCAGAGGTAAGGCCGATTTCCTTGCCGTCTCGTCGGAGGATACGCACGCACGCGGAATGGAAGGTGGAGATCCACATATGTTCGGCTTCAGGCCCTACGAGAGCAGCAAGACGTTCACGCATTTCCGCTGCGGCCTTGTTCGTGAAGGTGATGGCGAGAATGCTGCTCGCCCAAAAACCGTGTGCCAGCAGCCATGCGATGCGTCTGGTGAGCACGCGGGTCTTACCGGATCCGGCGCCTGCTCCGATAAGCAGGGCCTGGCCGTAGTACTTCACCGCTTCCATCTGTTGCGGATTGAGGTCCTTGATTAGACTTTGCGGATCGCACAGGCTTGGCCCCATATTCTGCTCCACCGGTTCCTCTTTTCATGAAGATTCAAAGTCGATTACTGCGAAATTCATGTCTATCACACATGCAGGTCAGCGCAACACTCGCATGGTCAATTGACACGCGTATGCTGAACGTTTATATGCGGTTTACCGTATGTCAACATCAACGCCGCCTTATGCGGCCAATAATCTAAGGGGATTCATGAAGGAGCTCGAAGAGCGCATTCGCCTGCAGGGTACCGTCAAGCCGGGTAATGTGCTGAAAGTGGACGCTTTCCTCAACCACCAGTGCGATGTCGAATTGTTCGACCGCATGGGTGCCGCTTGGGCGGAGCATTTTGCCGATAAGACCATCGATAAGATCCTGACCATTGAAGCTTCCGGCATTGGTATCGCCTGTGTTGCCGCGCGTCATTTCGACAATGCACCTGTGGTGTTCGCCAAGAAGGCGCAGTCCATCAATCTCGATGGCGACCAGTACACCACCACCGTCTACTCCTTCACCAAGCAGAAGGAATTCCCCGTCATCGTGTCCAAGAGGTATCTCAACGAAGGCGACCATGTGCTGTTGCTTGATGACTTCCTGGCCAACGGCAAGGCTCTGAAGGGCCTGATTAATCTGTGCCATGATGCCGGAGCGACGGTCGAGGGCATCGGCATCGCGGTGGAGAAAGGTTTCCAAGGCGGCGGCGATGAGTTGCGTGCAGCGGGATACGACGTTGATTCCCTGGCAATCGTGGAGTCGATGGATCCGGAAACCGGTGTCATCGAGTTCCGCTCCTGATCGTTGTATCTTAGGGCACGTATCAGCAACCATTACAACCTGTTGCTCATCACAGTATGAATGAATAAGAGAGGATTCGTTGTGAGCGAAGAGAAGAAGAAAGACAATACGAACGAAAAGAAGGGCGTTTCCTTTGAAGCATTAAGCAGCTTGGACGCACCTGTTTCGTTCTGGAAGGGCATCCCGTTCGGCCTGCAGCATGTCATGGCGATGTTCGTGTCCAATCTGGCTCCGATTTTCCTAGTGGCTTCCGCCGCCAACATGAGTGCCGAGCAGTCTGCCACGATCATTCAGGCCGGTCTGCTGGTGGCAGGTCTGGGCACTTGCCTGCAGCTGTACGGCGTGTGGCTGATCGGCTCCCGACTGCCAATGGTCACGGGCATTTCCTTCACATATGTGGCCGCCGCCATGTCGATCGCCCAGAATCAAGGCTATGGCGCTGTTGCCGGCGCCGTCGTGCTTGGCGGCCTATTGGAGGTAGTGCTTGGTTTGACCGCCAAGTATTGGCGTCGCTTCGTGCCGCCGATCGTATCCGCGATTGTGGTTACGTCGATTGGTTTTTCGCTGCTTTCCGTTGGTGCCACCAGTTTCGGCGGTGGTTCCGGCGCTAAGGATTTCGGAAGCTGGCAGAATCTTACGCTCGGTCTGATTTCGCTGGTCGCCTGCTTGGCTTTCCAGCTGCTGATGAAGGGTACCGCCAAGCAGCTTTCCGTGCTGTTCGGCTTGGTTGTCGGCTATGTTGCAGCGATTTTTATGGGCAAGGTCGATTTCTCTGGATTCTCGAATCTGCAGGCCGTGTCCGTGCCGCATTTCATGCCTTTCCAGCTTGAATTCGATCCGGGTGCGATTATCTCCTTCGCCTTGCTGTACGTCGTGTCTTCCGTAGAGGTGCTCGGCGATACCGCGGCACTCACCAAGGTTGGTCTCGACCGCCAGCCTACCGATAAGGAGACTGCAGGCGCCATTGCAGGAGACGGTCTCATCTCCTCCGTCTCTGGCCTGTTCGGATGCCTCCCGTTGACATCGTTCGCACAGAATATCGGCTTGGTCGCCATGACCAAGGTCGTCAATCGTAAGGTGATTCTTTCCGGTGGTCTGATTCTGGTGATCGCAAGCTTCGTTCCTGCTGTGGCGGAAGTGTTCAATTCCCTGCCGCAGGCCGTGCTTGGCGGCTGCACCATCATGATGTTCGGTAACATCATTCTGTCTGGCTTCCAGATGATTTCCGAGGCCGGCTACACGCAGCGCAACATCACCATTGCAGCGTTGAGCCTCACCATCGGTATCGGTTTCACGCAGGTCGGTGACATTTTCGTCAACTTCCCGCCGCTGTTCCAGTCCATCTTCGCATCCAACTGCATCGCTGTGTCGTTCGTTGTGGCCGTGCTGTTGAACGCGCTGCTGCCGAGCGAAGAGCATTTCCTGTCGGCTCCACAGCATCAGGAAGACTGAGACTATTCAGTCTTAAGGTGATATGAGGAATCCCCCTGCTCAAACGAGTCAGGGGGATTCCTCATATTCATCGCAAAACTGCTTTATCACGATTCACGAGAAGCTATTCTCAGTGTCCTTGCTTAATCCAGTTCGTAATCGCATCCTTAACGGCTTGGGCGTACAACGTATTGGACATGCCGGGGTGAATACCATCTCCGGCAAGCTCATCAGGATACGCCGAAATCGTAGCATCCCAGTCAACGAGAACAACATTGTCGGAATGGGCGGCCGCGAAGTCGCTCAACGCGTCGTTCGTTCCGGAAACCCAAGACACAGGGGCATGCGCGTTAATCAGCACAAGCACATGATTCGGTCCAATGTCGTTCAGTATGTCATTGAGTTGGCCATCGGTCACCGCTGAATTCGTAGCCAAGCCAACCAGCACCCATTGGCGCAATCCTTCCGGCTGGCTTTTGGCTTTGTCTATAAGTCCCAACGCCTTGGTCATCGAGCGTGAGGTTTCCGCATCAACAGTGATTCCAGGGAAAACGGATTGCAAACCTTTACTGGAGGCAAGCATCACCGAGTCACCGAATGCGACCATCTGCTGCCCGTTAGGCATGGTGTGTACGGGTTTCTTGGGCGTTGGCGGATGCTTCCTATCGAAGTCGAGATGCATGCCCTGCTGCTCTTTCAGCATTCTCGCATTCTCTTCCAACGCGCGTTCCACACTGGTCTGCTTTGGTGCGTTGTCCACCACGTATCCGGACATCAAGCATGTGCTCAATACCACGACGATCGTTATCCAGCATCTGGCAGCATCCCACATGCCATTTTCCGGAAGAGGACGAATCATGGCGATGAATCCGCCTCGGGCAACAGGCTGTTCCACTAACTTCCACGACATGGCGGTACAACATGCGGTAAGAGCGAGTGTGATTAGCAGCATCCATCCAAGATGCCGCGCACCCCACTGGGGGAACATCGCCTTGGTGAACAACCACAAAGGCCAATGCCACAGGTAAATGCCGTATGAATACCTGCCGACCACATCAAATGGTTTGAACACCAGCAGATCCTGCATCCAAGATCCGAAAGGAATGGAACCGGCGACCAGAACCACTGAAAGTAGCGAAGCCGCGAAAATCCCTCCATAGAAAGCAGCAGGACCCTGCTCAACGTGCTGCATCATCCATAACAGAATCAGTAATGCCACAAAAGCCACCGCAGGGCCGATCTTGCTCCAGACCAGACGAGCGCATTCCATGATCGCCGTTTCTTCCGGACGACCGTTGCCACGCCGTATGATCATCAGCAGCCATGCCAGCATGGCGCCTAGCCAAAGTCCCATGGCATGTGTGTCCGAACCGAAATACACTCTGGTTGGATCGGTTCCCGGGTGATACTGCAATCCCATAGAAAGCGCACTACACACGGCGAGTCCAGCAAGTACCGCCACCGGCACCCAACGTACCAGAATTTTTCGAAGCAGGTAGATCAGCAAAGGAGCCAGCAGATAGAACTGCATCAGTACCGACATGAACCACAGATGACGGAACATGTCTGGGTTCATCTGCGAGAAATAGCTGGCGCCACTGCCGATGGCATACCAGTTGTAACAACCCAACATAGCCGTCACTATCTGGTTTTTAATGCCCACCAACATGTCTTGGTTGATGAACCATGCCAACGATACGGTGACAGGAATCATCAGAATCAACGCCGGGTATATTCTGTGCAGACGCTTGAGGTAGTATTCCTTGAAACCTATTCCCTTGCCGGAATCAATATGATTCAGCAACGACGAGAAAATCAGAAAACCTGAAATGGTGAAGAATACGTCAACACCTAGGAATCCACCCCGTAGCGTGCCTTGGTCGCAGTGATACAACACTATCGCGATCAAGGCGATGCCTTTGAGGCCATTCAGACCGACGAAACGACGTCTTACCACAACAATCAACCGCTTCTCTCAACATGCGACGTATGTGCGTAATAGGCACAACGTTTCGTATCGTACTACCAGCCCCTCCCCCATTATGCGGAGCATGAACAGATATGGAAAGGCGTTGTCTGGGACGATTGGAAACGTTCGAGGAACGAGACCTTGGAAGCGGCGGAAACATAACGATTATTCGAAAGAGGACCGTACGTCCATTGGTATTGATTTGACGCCAATGGACGTACGGTCCTCTTCATACGGTCCCGTCAATCATCTGACTGCGGGATCTCCTCGCTCACTTGGAGAAGACGTCGCCGTAAGTGTCTTCGCCTGCTTCTGCGATGGCCGCGGACTTGCGGGCGATTGCCAGCTCCTCGTTGGTCGGAATGACGCAGATGGTGATCTTGGAATCCGGGGTGGAGATGATGCGCGGTTCCTTGGAACGGGTGGCGTTCTTCTCTTCGTCCAGCTTGACGCCGAACGGGGCGAGCTTGTCGCACACCATCTTGCGGACCACGTCATCGTTCTCGCCGACGCCTGCGGTGAAGGTGATCACATCTACGCCGCCCATCTGAGCGGTGTAGTTGCCGATGTAGCCGACGATGCGGTGCACGTAGACGTCAAGAGCCAGCTTGGCGTCCTCGTTGCCTTCGGCGACCAGACGGTGAACCTCACGGAGATCGCCGAAGCCGGTCATGCCCATCATGCCGGAACGCTTGTTGAACAGAGCGTCGAGCTCATCCACGTTCATGTGGGCGTTGCGGATCAGGTGGAAGACGACGGCCGGATCGATATCGCCGGTACGACCACCCATCATGAGGCCTTCGAGCGGGGTCAACCCCATGGAGGTCTCGACCGGCTTTCCGGAGACCTCTGCGGAAGCGGAAGCGCCGTTGCCAATATGCAGCACGATCTGCTTGAGGCCTTCAGCCGGCTTACCGATGACGTCCGGCACCACGGAGGAGATGAACTCGTGGGAGGTGCCGTGGGCGCCGTAACGGCGGATGTGGTACTGGTCGGCGATTTCCTTGTTCAACGCGTAGGTACTTGCGGCCTTCGGCAGCTGGAAGAAGAAGGAGGAATCAAACACGAAGATCTGTGGAACGTCCGGCAGGAGCGCACGCATGACTTCAGCGCCCTTGGCTTCCGGACCGTTGTGCAGCGGCGCGAGCACCGCGAGGTCCTTGACCTGGTTGATGGTCTTGTCGGTGACCAGAGCCGGGTTCGGGAAGATGGAACCGCCCTGCACCACGCGGTGGCCGACTGCCACGATGCCGGCCTCGTCCAGCTTCGGGCCGAACTCGTTGAAGAAGCCGAGCACGCGCTTCAGACCCTGCTCGTGGTCGTGGATCGGCTCTTCCAGCTCATGCTTCTCGCCGTTGAACTCGTGCTTGTAGTGGCCGTCAACCGGCTCGCCGATCTTCTCGACCAGGCCGGAAGCAATACCTTCACCGGTTTCAAGATCAACCAGCTGATACTTGATAGAGCTGGAACCGGAATTGATGACAAGGACGGTTTTCGCCATTGTGGGCATCCTCCATGTGTTAATCGATGTGCCGCTTGCGCGACTTTCCAAACTTTAGATTACTCTTTGCTTGCTACAAAATAGCGTTTTACTGGGCTTCGATGGCGGTCAGGGCAACAGTGTTGATGATGTCTTGCACGGTCGCGCCACGGCTCAGGTCGTTGACCGGTCGGTTCAAGCCCTGCAGCACCGGTCCGACGGCCACTGCGCCGGAGGAACGCTGGACGGCCTTGTACCCGATGTTGCCCGCGCACAGATCCGGGAACACGAACACGTTGACGTGGCCCGCCACATCGTTGCCCTTGGCCTTGGTGGCTGCGACGGTCGGCGACCAAGCCGCGTCGAACTGGATGGAGCCGACAACCGCGAGATCCGGAGCCTTCTCCTTCACGAGTGCGGTTGCTGCTTCCACGAGGTCGACGTCCGGTCCCTTGCCGGATCCCAGTGTGGAATACGACAGCATGCCGACCTTCGGATTGAGGCCGAACGCCTTTGCCGTTTCGGCGGACTGGATTGCGATTTCCGCAAGTTGCTCAGCGGACGGGTTCAGATTGATGGCGCAGTCAGAGAACACGGCGACATGATCCTTGAAGCACATGAGGAACGCGCCGGACACGAGGGAAGATCCCGGCTTGGTCTTGATGACCTGCAATGCCGGACGTACGGTGTTGGCCGTGGAGTTGGTGGATCCGGAAACGAGACCGTCTGCTTTACCGAGCACCACGAGCATGGTGCCAAAGTAGCTGTCATCGGTGAGCTGCTTGCGTGCCTGTTCCTCGGTCATGCCCTTCTTGGCACGCAGCTCGCACAGTTTGGCGACCATCGGAGCGAGTACTTCCTCGTCGTCCTTGGCCTGGAACTGCGCCTTTTCAAGGGATTTGAGTCCAAGCTCCTCACCGCGGGCGAGAATGCTTTCCTTGTCTCCGACGATGATCAGATCGACGATATCACGCTCGAGCAGATAGTCGGCTGCCTTGATGATGCGGTCTTCGGTTCCTTCCGGAAGCACGATGGTTCTCTTGTCTGCCTTGGCCTTGCCCAGCAGGCTGTACTGGAATGCGTATGGCGTGGTCGGAGCCTCGAACGGAGCCTCGACAGCGGAAATAAGCTCTTCTGCGTTGACATTCGCCTCGAATGCTTTCGTGGCCTTGGCCACGGCGTCTTCCTCGTCGAAATCAACGGCGGGTAGTGTCCACACCGGCACCTCGTAACTTGCGAACTCCTCCTTGAGGGGTTCCACCTGCTCATCTTTGCATCCGGTGACGAACACGCCGGCGACCGTGCTTCCTGCATTCTCAATGATGGCTTTCGACGCCTCGACGGTGCCCAGGACCTGTTCCGGAGTGCGGTTGATGGTGCATACGGCAAGAAGCACGACGGACTTAAGATCTGCAGCTACGTCAGCGTTGAACGCAAAGATGGACGGGTCGTTGATGGCGGATTTGTCCGTTCCGACAATAACCACGGCTTCGGGCTGGGCGGTTTCGATGGCTTCTGTGTAGGCGGCCACGATATCGGCCCGGGCACCTTCCTTGTCGGTGCGTGCGCGCTTCGGGCAAACACCTACGGATTGTTCACGCCCCAGCCCCGCGTTGCTTGCTTCAAGAAGAACGTCGGTGAAGGTTTCCTTTCGGCAAACCGCCGGGCGGAACACGGCCGTTTTCTTGGCAGCCGATAATGCCTTGGTGACGCCAAGGGCCACGACGTTGCGGCCGTTTGCGGCTTCAGGGCTGATGATGGTGACGCTGGTTAGACTCACGATGTCTGCTCCTATTCGTTGTTTTTAAGGTGTGTGACTGCGCTGTTTCGCACCATGTGCCATTGTAATGCGTGAACGATAACAGACACGCATTTCATGACATGATGTCGCAACGTATTACAGAGTTACAGATATGGCAAAAGCCCCAAGGGAAAATCCCTTGGGGCTTTGTTCAAGCAATCAGCCTATAGAGGCTAGACTCACTCGTTATCGCCAGCGGTTGCGGCGGTAGCGGAGACAGCACCCTGCTTGGTGGTGTTGACACCGGAGTAGACCCAGTCGGTGTAGTCCGGGTGATCGTAGCCGTTGTCGACTGCGAACTGGAAGGCTTCCTGACGGAAGGCTTCGAGCTCGTCGATCTTCTCGGCGTACTTGTCAGCATCGATCATGCGCAGAGCTTCGGCAACGAGTTCGTAACGGTCGATGTTGTTCACGCGAACCATGTCGTACGGAGTGGTGGTGGAGCCCTGCTCCTCATAGCCGTGGACGTTGAAGTTGTCGTGGTTCGGGCGATCGTAGATCAGACCACGCACGTCGCGGGCGTAGGAGTGGTAAGCGAACAGGACCGGCTTGTCTTCGGTGAACAGCTCAGCGAAGTCAGCGTCGGAGATAGCCTGATCGTTCTCCTTGGTGGACTGCAGCTTGACCAGATCCACAACGTTAACGACCTTGAACTTGATGCCGAGCTCGTTGAGCTTGTCGGCAGCAGCCATGATCTCCTGAGCCGGAACGTCGCCAGCGGAGGCGAGAACGATCTGGGCTTCGTCGTTGGACTTGGCGGTGGAAGCCCACTCCCACTCAGCAGCACCCTTCTCGAGCTCAGCGCGAGCTTCGTCCAGGGTCAGCCAGGTAGCGGCCGGCTGCTTACCAGCGATGATCGCGTTGATCATGTTGGTGGACTTGTAGCACTTCTCAGCCACAGCGAGCAGCATGTTGGAATCCACCGGGAAGTAGATACCGATCACGTGATCGTTGTTGAAGCACTTGTTCAGCAGGACGGAGGTGACACCCGGATCCTGGTGAGAGAAGCCGTTGTGATCCTGACGCCACACGTGGGAGGAAACAAGCAGGTTCATGGAAGAGATCGGCTTGCGCCACGGAATCTCGCGGACGGTAGCCTCGAGCCACTTGGCGTGCTGGTTCAGCATGGAGTCGATCACGTGCACGAAGGACTCGTAGGAGCTCCAGATGCCGTGGCGGCCGGTGAGCAGGTAGGCCTCGAGGAAGCCTTCCATCTGATGCTCGGAGAGCTGCTCAGTGACCTGACCGGTGACAGCCATGTGCTCGTCAACCTGGGAGGACAGGTAGCCGGCGTCCCACTGCTTGCTGGTGACGTCGTAAGCGGCCTGCAGACGGTTGGAAGCGGTCTCATCCGGTCCGAAGATGCGGAAGGAGTCCGGGTTGTTCTTGATGATGTCGCGGGTGTAGACGCCCAGACGACGGGTTGCCTCGAGCTGGCCCCAGCCGTGGCCGTACTCGGCGACTTCCTTGACCTCGTAGTCTTCGAGGGCCGGCAGGTTCAGCTCTTCGCGGATCACACCACCGTTAGCGTTCGGGTTGGCACCGATACGCAGTTCGCCAGTCGGCATGAAGGCGGTGACTTCCGGCTTCACAGCACCGTTCTCGTCGAACAGCTCTTCCGGATTGTAGGACTCGAGCCAGTTCTTGAGGACTTCGAAGTGAGCCTCAGTATCGCGGGCGGAAGCCAGCGGGACCTGGTGGGAACGCCAGGAGCCTTCGGTCTTCTTGCCGTCGATGAACTTCGGGCAGGTCCAGCCCTTCGGGGTGCGGAAGATGATCATCGGGTAGAACGGACGAGTCATGTCGTCGGTCTGAGCTGCGGCCTTGATGTCGCAGATCTCGTCGAAGACGGTCTCGAACAGCTCAGCGAAACGACGGTGGATCGACAGGTGATCCTCGTTGTCGAAGCCAGCGACGAACTCGTACGGCTCATAGCCCATGCCGTGGAAGAACTCGTGGAGCTCTTCGTCGGAGATGCGGGACAGGATGGTCGGGTTGGCGATCTTGTAGCCGTTGAGGTGCAGGATCGGCAGCACGATACCGTCGGTGCGCGGGTTGATGAGCTTGTTGGACTGCCAGCCGGTAGCCAGCGGGCCGGTCTCAGCTTCGCCGTCGCCGACGATGGCCGGAACGAACAGGCTCGGGTTGTTCATCACAGCGCCGTAGGCGTGGGACAGGGCGTAACCCAGCTCACCACCTTCGTGGATGGAGCCCGGAGTCTCCGGAGCGTAGTGAGACGGGATGCCGCCCGGGTAGGAGAACTGGCGGAAGAACTTCTGCAGACCAGCTTCGTCCTTGGTGATCTTCGGGAAGGTCTCAGTGTAGGTGCCGTCCAAGTAGGACTGAGCGGTACCAGCCGGGCCGCCGTGGCCCGGGCCCATGATGATCACAGTGTTCTGCTTGTGATCAGCGATGAGACGGTTGATGTGGCCGATGAGGAAGTTCAGGCCCGGGGTGGTGCCCCAGTGACCGACCAGACGGTGCTTGACGTCTTCGCGGGTGAAAGGCTCCTTCATCAGCGGGTTGCTACGCAGATAGATCTGGCCGATGGAGAGGTAGTTGGCTGCACGCCAGTACTTATCCACGCCTTCGATAGCTTCCTCGGAAACCGGAGCGTTCAGCTTCTTCCAAGGGGTGCCAATAACAGGACTCGTCATGTGTACTCCTGTACTCCTGCACTGTGTTGTGCGATTGTTTATTTTCATTCGGTCCTGAATCTTGCAAAACCTTGCGGTTCCGCGGAACGATTCATTCCCAATCACTTGAGCATATTACGAGCGAGGTGCGACTTTTTGCTGTTTTTTTGCGACTGTGTGCGTAAGTGTGTCGTTTCTGTTAGAAAATGAGAGCTTTTATCGGGAGATTTGTGAATACTTCACATGCTATCAAAAAGATTGATAAACGGCTCAATATCAACGATTTCAAGCCATTATCGCACCTTTTTCACGTTCGTTTTGCAATACTTGCATGCGGCGTGTTGAACCATGCGTAGTAAGCAATTGTGAGGTTTGTTCACTTTCTGTTCACAGCGTTTCCAATGTCTGCTAGCGTCGCCACAATAGAACAGTTAATATTGTTGCTTCTTCATACCTCATATCAAAAGGGAGAGTGTTATGGCTGCAGGTCCTGTGCTCGTTGTTGATTTCGGAGCCCAGTACGCCCAGCTGATCGCACGTCGCGTGCGTGAGGCCAATGTTTATTCGGAGCTTGTGCCGCATTCCATGCCGGTCGACGAGATGCTGGCCAAGGATCCGCAGGCCATCATCCTTTCCGGTGGTCCGGCTTCGGTGTTCGAGCCGGGCGCGCCGCGCGTGGACAAGAAACTGTTCGAGGCCGGCGTGCCCGTGCTGGGCATCTGCTACGGCTTCCAGGCCATGGCCTATGCCTTGGGCGCGGATGTCGACAAGGCCGCTCTTGGCGAGTACGGCAAGACCGAGACCTTCATCGACGAGTCGAAGGGTCTGCTCGAAGGCTCCCCCGCCGATCAGAACACGTGGATGAGCCATGGTGTGGCCGTTAAGACCGCGCCGGAAGGCTTCGAAGTGCTGGCACACACCGAGGGCGCCCCCGTTGCCGCCATGCAGGATGAATCCCGCAAGCTGTATGGCGTGCAGTGGCATCCTGAAGTCAAGCACACCCCGATGGGCCAGCAGCTTATCGAGACGTTCCTGCACAAGTGCGCAGGTCTCGGCAACAACTGGGATGCCTCCAGCATCATCGAGGATCAGGTTGCGAAGATCCGCGAGAAGGTCGGTGACGCACAGGTGATCTGCGGCCTGTCCGGCGGCGTTGATTCCGCCGTGGCCGCCGCCCTGGTACACAAGGCGATCGGCGACCAGCTCACCTGCGTGTTCGTGGACCACGGTCTGCTGCGCAAGGGCGAGGCCGAACAAGTGAAGCATGATTTCGTCGAGGCGACCGGCATCAAGCTCATCGCCGTGGACGCCTCCGAAGACTTCCTCACTGCCCTGAAGGGTGTGAGCGAGCCGGAGAAGAAGCGCAAGATCATCGGCGAAAAGTTCATTCGCACGTTCGAGAAGGCTCAGCGCCAGGTCATCGAAGAGGCGGGTGCTTCCGGCAAGGAAGTCAAGTTCCTCGTTCAGGGAACTCTCTACCCGGATGTTGTGGAATCCGGCGGCGGCGACGGCGCAGCCAACATCAAGTCGCACCACAATGTGGGTGGCCTGCCGGACGACATCAAGTTCCAGCTCGTCGAACCACTGCGTACCTTGTTCAAGGATGAGGTTCGTGCCATCGGTACCGAACTTGGCTTGCCGGACGAAATCGTCTGGCGTCAGCCGTTCCCTGGCCCGGGCCTCGGCATCCGCATCATCGGCGAGATCACCAAGGAACGTCTGGATCTGCTTCGCGAGGCCGACGCCATCGCTCGCGAGGAGCTTTCCAAGGCTGGTCTTGACCGCGATATCTGGCAGTGCCCGGTCGTGCTCCTTGCCGATGTGCATTCCGTGGGTGTGCAAGGCGACGAGCGCACGTATGGTTCGCCAATCGTGTTGCGTCCGGTTTCCTCCGAAGATGCCATGACCGCAGACTGGTCCCGCATTCCGTACGATGTGCTTGCCACGATTTCGACGCGTATCACCAATGAATGCCGTCAGATCAACCGTGTGGTGCTCGACTGCACCTCCAAGCCGCCGGCAACCATCGAGTGGGAGTAATTTGGAATGCTTTAAGAATCCAGTATTTATGCGGGTTTGCAGCACTTCAAGAAGTCTTTTGATAACAAATTGATAACAGTCATCGCAAGTGCCATTATTCTTGTTATCCAGTGGTTTATGGGTAACGGAATGATTATCGGGTGGCTTGCTGACTAAAGTTCGGAGCTTGGCTCTGAACGAATTCCATATTATAAACGAAGCCCTTAGCTGTGGTTAATAACCATAGTTAAGGGCTTTTTGTCGTGCTTATTTATCTTTCAAGTGGTCTTTGAATGCTTCTACGAGTGCGTCACTGAGTTCCTGTGATGGAACTTTTGCCCAACGTTGTGTGGTGTCGAACGCTGGATAATGGTAACGCCAGTTATCATACTCTTCCCTGCTGATTTCTTCGGAAGATAGCTTGTCTGCCTGTTCTTTCCAAGCATACAGCATTTTGATGAGTTCATATGCTTCTCTGCCTTTATCCTTGTTGACCTTTAAGCATACCTCTCCATCTGCTTTGCTGACAGTAAGACCGTAAATATCTTCAAGGGTAAACAGGGTGTGCATAAGACCGATAGATATCTTGTAGATGTTGATAGGCAAGCAGGGGATATGTTTCTTCGACTGGTAAAGGAATATGCGGACAGGCAGGGAGTGACGGAACAGTTAAAGGCAGAAAATCCCCACGAATGGATCGGAAGAATGAATAACATTCAGGCATGTGTGAGGGAAGTTGTTGGAAAGGAGCTTATCTACATATAAGCGTTTTGAGGTACGGTGCTCCCGCGTTTGCAGGAGCGCTGTACCCATCAATATGGTGTGGAAGATAGAATTTCGCAACGGGTAGATGTATAATTGAAAAGTAAAAATTAAAATTTGATGATGAGAGGTAGATATGAACAGTAAAAAATTATTTCTTACATCTAGTGGATTATCGGCTGATATGAAAAAGAAATTTTTCGATATTATAGGAAAATGTCCAGAAGATGTGAAGGTGCTATACATTCCAACTGCTGGAATTGAAACAGATGGAGCGAGAGAAGGCTTTGCAGTTTGTTTTCAGGAGCTTTCATCTATGGGTATTCGGTATGAAAATATATTAGTATATAATCTGGAATTGATTCTCTCAAAAGACTATCAGAGAACATATTCGACGTGTGTTACAGATCCTTATATGCTTACCAGACTGTTAACGATTGAGGAACTGCAATCTTTTGATGCAGTTGTTGTTAGTGGTGGTGATGCTGCGGTATTGTGTCGTGAAATGATTAGAACAGGATTTGATAGAACGATTGAGAAAGCAATTAATAATGGTCTTGTATACGTTGGAATTAGTGCTGGTAGTATGTATGCGGCAGGTAATTTAGATGATGGATTAAATATTATTAACAACCCTATAATTCCCCATTGGAATGGAACCAAAATAATTGAATTACCAGATTTCGGAGAAGCAATAAAGATTGTTGATGGACAAGCTGTTTATGTAGAAGATGATTGTATTAGTTTGATTTAGCCAAATAGTTTTACGAATTACAACTTGTAGGAACAGAAAATCAAATGCACATAAGCATTTAGAGGTGCGGTACTCCTGCATTTGTAGGAATGCTGTTACCTGCAAAATATGTGAAAGATTGAATTTCGCAATGGATGTATAATAAAAAGAAAAAATTATGAGGTATATTACAATGTTAGAATTGTTTGTCCAATTATTTAAGGCTGTATTGCAGTTGTTTCTTGCGTTGCTGAATCCTATATTTTTAAGGTTTTGTATGTTTTGTGCAGTTAATTGCCTTGATAGGTACAATTATTCCTACTGAACGAGCATTGAAAAAGAATTTTGATAAGAACGGAAACAGAAAGTGATAGGAGAATTTGCAGAATAACAAAGAAAGAAGGATACATATTATGGAAGAAAGATTAATTGCATTTGTTATTTGGGCAATAATGGGCGTATTATTTATTGCAATGGGCATTTATGATTTGAATTCCAAGAAAGCAAAACCTTTCGGATTCTGGGCAAATGCTGAGGTGGCGCCGATAGAAGATGCGAAAGGTTATAATCGTGCTTTGGGTATATTGTGGTGCGTGTATGGCGTTTTGTTTACGTTAATTGGATTGCCCTTATTAGATGAACAGAATTCGAGTTTGATTATTTTATCTATATTGTGTGCAATGCTTATTAGTATTGTGGCTATAGTAGTATATGTAGTAGGTATTGAACCAAAATACCGCAAAAAGAAATAGATGGAAATATTCAGTAATACTGAGAGATGAATTTCAGATTAGTGTTGAATTTTTAAACAAAACAGCTTATAATTTACGAAAGAACATATAGGTATTATCCACAGTTACCGAGCAAGTGTTATCAACACCGATAACAAAATGATAACATTAGTTTGTATAGGCAGGATAATATGGATATATCAAATAATCAAAAGAACGAGAAACACTACGGAGAATGATTCCTAAACAAAATGTGTTAGTCTTTGTAGAATCGGAGTGAGCCACAGGCTTGACGCATAGCGGAAGGGGCTTTCCACAAACTATTCTTGTGGAAAGCCCCTTCCGCTATGTTACGGAAACAAGTCCGCTCTCGTCAGACGGACCGAACGTCCTCCGATGTCACTTTTGCGTATCCGTCAAACAAGCATGCCATTCCACATATCCACGAAATTCGGTAGGGTTTTCGCCGTCGTGGTGACGTTCTTCACGTGGATGCCTTTGATGCGTAGGCCAAGCATCGCCGCGAATGTGGCCATACGATGATCGGCATAAGTCTCCATCACGGATGGTCTAAGACGATTCGCCGACACAGGGGTTATCTCCAATCCATCGGGCAGTTCGTGAGCAGCTCCTCCAACGCGCGTAATTTCGTTGGCCAAAGCCTCCAGACGGTTCGTCTCGTGCCCTCGTAAATGACCGATGCCAATCATGCGGGTAGGCTTGTCCGCAAAAACCAGAATCGCCGCAAGCGACGGCGCGATCTCACCTGCCGCCGTCAGGTCGAAATCACCTAGGCCGCTGACACGACCGTCGCCGGTCACTTCGCAGTACCGGACGCCGTCAATCACCGGGAAGTTGATTTCAGCTCCCATACGTTCCAAATAGCCCGGAAGCAGGCCGCCCGGCTGGGTGGTGGATTCCGGCCAGTGAGGCACGCGAACGGTTCCGCCGGCGATCAGTGCGGCGCCGAGGAACGGGGCGGCATTCGACAGGTCAGGCTCGACCGTCACGGTTTCGGGCAACTGCACGGCTCCCGGCTGCACGGTCCATACGCGGGCGTGTTCGTCTGCGTTGGCACGCACGCCGGAACCTTGCAGATCGGCCACGGTCATGCGAATATGAGGCAAACTCGGCGTCTTCTCCCCCGTGTGATGCAGTTCCAAACCGCCTGGCACTCGAGAGCCGATGAGCAATAGTCCTGAAATGAACTGCGAGGATCCCGAAGAATCAATGCTGACTACGCTCGGCTTGACGCGCTGGCTCACCGTTTGAGGTGGAGTGATTGTAAATGGCAGGCGACCTTCCTCGCCGCGGTATTCGATACATGCCCCCAACTGTTCAAGACCGTCCAACACGGGCTTCATCGGACGTGCGTACGCTTGCTCGTCACCGTCGAAATCCACAGGACCGTCCGCAAACATGGCAAGGCCGGGCACAAAGCGCATCACAGTTCCCGCAAGACCGCAGAACACCTTCGTACCACGGTGGAACCGGCCGTCGGACGGCGGCACCACCGTAACCGTGGTGTCGACCTGCTCATCGATTTCGCAGCGCACTCCCAACGAACGCAGCGCGTCCATCATCAGCTCGGTATCACGCGAGCGCAACAGACCGACCAATCGCACAGGACGATGCCCGAGAGCCGCAAGAATGAGATAACGGTTCGACAGGGATTTGCTGCCCGGCACCACAACGGTGGCGTCGAGCGGCTTGCCGGCAAACGGCGCCGGCCAAAGATTCTCTTGAGATGCGTTCATAGGGTTTATCGTATCCAAAACCCGTGGAAAATCATGTTCCGGTATCACCATGCAGCGCGACGGTCACTTTGGGCACGTACGCGGCGTTGTGGCCGGAGAATCTGGACGGTTGCGCGGACGCGGTCGAGATGCTCCACTCCGCATGCTGGAGGACTGACGTCAAGGAGGTCGTTCCGTGTTTGCACTGTTTATACCGGAAACCGGAAAAGGTTTTCAAACCGACTGAAACGCCTTTGTTTCTAACGGTTTTCGTCGGGCTGACAGGATTTGAACCTGCGACATCCTGTTTCCGCGGGGTGTTTCTTGTTGGATTGAATGGCTTTTTGCTAAGACTAATATCGTTGGAAAAATGGCGGTTCTTGATTTTTGGCTGTCTTTGTTGAGACGGCTGGGATTGGCTCACCGTGACGGTCATTGTTACTGGTTTTTTACTGGATTTGGCAGTCATGGTGGCAACGGCGTTCGGCGTGTCGACTTTATCCGATGAGCGCTTCCATGAGAAATTCTCTAAAGCTTAAGTTTGCCATGGATTCCTTTCCATCCTTTGTGATTTGATCCTCTGAGCAGGCTCGCTGCTACGGGATCCCATTCGTGACCGCAGACACGGCAACGAGCGTGAACTTTGCCATGTCTCGAAACGTATTCGCCAAGCACTTCGATGTCGGGATTCGCTTCCCTGACTTGCTCAATGAAATCGTCTTGGGACTTGCGCAATTGGTCATGAGCCCGTTTCGTGCCACACGTTCGGCATCCATCACCTGCGAGCAGACTTGCCGGCAAGGCATCCCACACCCTCCCGCACACGTTGCAACGCACTCGGACTCGCGTATTAACATTCACATACTTGCCCACGACCTCGATATTGGGATGAATGGCATGCAACCTCTCGACAAATTGATCGGGACTCTGGGCACGTGATTCTTCGGTCGCTATTTCCTCAATCCTCGCCCAGTCATCCGCGCTGAACTCACAGATGCCACCCGCATCCTTAATCAATCCAATCGCAAGATCCCTGAGCGCCGAACGGTCGCCTGAGTTCAAATCAAACGGGTATGTGAGGCAATCGTCATCGAACGGAGACTCCATGTCTTGCGGGAATTGATCGTATATGGTCACAAGCCGGATGTCGGCCTCATGACATCTTCTCCGCTTTTCGCCGTCACGTTTGACATTCCTTTTGTGAAGAAACCACACGCCCGGCTCGACCGCAAGCCGCTTCGATGGAATCAGAATATCCAGCTCCATTCCGATGGTCGTCTTGTCCCGTGAGAGAACCGTCTCCCCGGCAAGCGCTTGCCTGAGGGCATAGAGCAGAAACTGCTCCATGAAGCTGGTGCCGGATCGGGCGCACCTCGGGCAGCCGTGACCTCGTAAAAGCGCACCCGGCACCGCCGACCAAACGTGGCCGCAGACATGACACCGGACCTTGATCTTCGTATGCACGTTCACATAATCGCCAAGCACCTCGATGTCCGGCGACGCCTCAGCCAGCTCGGCCGAGAACTGCTCACGGGTCTTGACACCAGTCTTGCCTTGGTTGTTCCTCGCGCCCCGAATCGCACCGCAATGGGGACATCCCTTGCCCTGCAACAAGTTGTATCCCTTGGAGGACCATATCGTGCCGCATCGCTTGCATCGAACGTCGATGTAACTAGAGCCCTTCGTGTATTCCATTAATGGCTCCGCCTCAGGATTGATCTTGGCAAGCTTCTCTAGGAATTTCTCATTGGTGTATGTTTTCTTACGCCGGAGCTGCTTCTCACCGCACCGAGGGCATCCGCACCCTTGAAGCAACGTGCCAGGCATCGTCATCCATTTATGACCGCAGCGCAGGCAACGCACATCCACTGGCGCTTTCGACCCCTGATATTCCGACTCAATCTCCAGATCGTCAGCATGAGCATTCAGCCGTCCGAGATCGGCAAGGAACTCACTATGAGTCTTTTTCTTGGGCATTGCTCAGCACTCCGAATCCATAATCCATAGAGCATCGCATTATTGCGCAGCCGCTCTGAATTTGCGACATTGGAAGACTGTTTTGCTATCTAAACACTATCTTTTTTACAGCATTGGCTACCAATGGAGCGGCTTTCTTGGCATATGGGGCAACTTTCGGAATAACCACTTTTGCTAGGCCGATAGCAGCAGCAGCTGCCGCACCTTTCTTGACATTTTTCTGCAGTTGTTCCTTCTCACATGCTTCGCACAAATTGGACTTTCTCGTGCTTTCCAACTCGCTATCGCAGTTTTCGCAACGCTTGATTGTCTTGCGCATGAAAGCGTGGCCATGGGGCGCAACGGCATCTTGAGCATCGTTAACGGACTTTCTTTGAGGACTGTTTTCAGTCCCCTCGCTCTGAGCTGGATCATTCTTCTTCTTACGGAACATTGTTGCCGTCCTCCTCTTCACTGTTGCTTTCGTTCGTCTCCGGCTCAGGTCTGAATGGCTCAAGCAATCTTTGGGGGATACGGTCTAGCTGCGACGCGCCGTCTAGCGCCGTGATCCTTAGCGCCAGATCCTCGAATTGGTCAACCATGTCAGGCATCTTCGACCCAACCGGGAGATGCGAGTTAATTGCCAGTAAGGTGTCTCGCTCGTTAAGTTTATTCGCGTCGATGAATTCTCGGAACTGTTCCAAACATACCATGCTCGCCTCGTTTTGATTGAGCATGGCATATCCAGCGCCTTCGACACGTACAGCATTGGTGATCTGCGCCAGATCGTTGAACGCATCGGCAGCCCTCGATTGATTTTGCTGAGTGACGGCAGAAATCAGTTTCTTGTCTATACGCTCATTGGAATGGGCTTTCAGGTATTTGACGTTCTCCGCGAAATTACGCATCAATGTTCGCTTGGCATCGGTCGCGGATGATATGGCTTGTACTATCAATGCATCGCGCAGCCGTGAATCTTCAATGACACGGGCTTGCATGAGTTTATCCCAAGCGCCTTCAGCCAGTGCCAGACGGTCATTCTGCAAGTCCACTCGAATACCTTCGATTTGGTCCCTAAGGCTGCGGACCTCGGACAACACCATTGCGATGGCCACCTGAGTCTGCAAGTGCCGCATTGTATCCATGACATCAGGCGACATCTGCTCCCAGTCAAGCCGCACCTGCTTATAGAACTTCCCGTTCACGTCGAACACTTGCGGCATAATCTTCCCGTTGGCATCCTCCTTGAAGAAGAGCTTTCCTTCTTCAACCATCTTCATGATCTCCTCGGGCAAATGAGCCACCAATGTGGCTTCATCTTTGTTGGAGAATTCCTTGATGAGCTGGAACAGCCCTGGTGCAAGCGTCTGGAGCTGTTCCAGATTGCCTAGGAAGCCGAAGATTTTACGCCGGGTCTCCAAGGACATATCCAATGACTCGCCCACCAATGATTGCGATTGTGGATCCCAACGATCAATCTCAACTTGGAACTTTGGCACCATCTCATAAACTGCTTGTTGAGAAATCGGACGACTCGGATCGTCGCCGACAAAACCACATTGCGGGCAGGACAACGCTTTGTCGGAAATACTTGTTCCGCAGCCGGGACACATTATCATTGCCATGGCTATTCCTCTTTTTGCGAAGAATCGGAATCTCGCAGATCCACTTCTTTTACTTCTTGGTAGATGGCCGAGATGTCGTTGAGGTTGATGCGGAATTGGCTTCGGGAATGGGGCGTCCATTTGCCATCTTTGAGGGTGATTTTGTCGCCGGGGTCGTAGATGACCTTGCCGTCTTGGAAGGCTTTTAGGAACAGGCCGAAGCTGGTGGAGATGCCGAGGGTGACGAGTGGGCCAAATTCTACCGTGGTCTTCCCGTCTTCTTTTTCCCTGAGATACGGCACGTAAGCGGCGCGGTTGTGCTTGCGCTGCCAGTGTTCCAGTAGCTTGAGGTATGACCATCCGGCGGCGAGTTCGCCGGTCTGCTTGTCGTATAGGGCGATCATCCCGTTGGGATCGAAGTGCTTGGCATCGGTGAAGCCGACGAGTTTAAGGTTGAGTTTCGCTCCCTCTTTGTCTTCGCCGGGGCGGTTAATGTCGCCCGAAGTGAAGTAGTACTCGTCGGGATTGCCGTTTTCGTCGGTGCCGCTGACATGTCCGTAGCGCAGGACGAAATCGGCTTGGGATTGTCCCGTTATCCATCCCGTGTCGGGCTGCGGCGTGAACAAGGTGACCCGGTGGTTGCTGCGCCGCTCAAGGGATGGTTGTTTGATGGCCTTGAGCTCCCAGATGTCGAAGTCCGGGCCGGGAATGGCGTTCTCTCCCACGCCGAGTTCCGCCTCCAGAGTCAGTCCGGGAGCGTTGGGAGCGATGTATGGCTTGTCGATGGTTCCGTCGTTGCGCAGACGCCATGGGATGATCTTCTTGCCCATGATGCCGAGAAGAGCTTCCTCAAGGATGGAGAATTCGCCGGGCTTTCTCTGGCCTTGGAACACGACCGGGCAGACGTGCCCTTTCTCGAATGTGTCCATGTTCAAGACGTATTGGGCGGCCGGCGATGGAGCGCCGACGACCAAGGCGACAACATGTCCCATTCCTTCGCCCGTGTCCTTCACGGTTCCGAAGAACAAGCAGCGTCCCTCTTCGTGGCCACGTTTCGTCTCGCTCAACAGCTCGGACGGGCCTTCCTTGCATCCCTTCAGGAAGCCGGAGAACCTTACCTCGGGATATTGCGGGTAGAAGCACATGTTGGCGTTCGGCGCGTCGAACTCGCCGTCAGGCGTGACCCATCGCCACGGAACCGGAATGCGAATCAGCAGCGGCCCGGCTTTCTTCTTCTGTGATTTCGGATCCGTGTACCACGGCGTGCCGAGGGGAAGGAAAGCTAGGTCGGAGGGATCGTTGCCTAGGAAGATCTGCTGTTTCGAGTTGTTGTTGGGCACCAGCCGCTTGACCCAGATGCTTTCGGCACCGGCTCGGGTCAACAGGTCGTGGACCTGCTGGATGTCGGCCGTGTCGTACCATTGCTGATCGTCGTTGACATGGGTATCGCGCATACCTCAACAATACCCATGCCAATGTCAGCGCCAAAGCATCAACGGTCTAGCGGCGTGTCGTTTCAGTCGTGGCTTGCGCCGGCGACGGCCAGTTGGCGGGCCTTTTGGATCGCCTCGTCGGCCAGTTCGGAATCGGAGATCAGTTCGGGGGCCTTGTTCTCCTGCATGACCTTGAGGATATGGGGACGCATGATGCGGGCGATCTCCGCGATGGCTGGTACGACCACGGAGTTGCCGAACTGGCGATAGGCCTGCGTGTCCGAGACGGGAATGCGCAGATCATCCGGGTATCCCATGAGGCGGGCGCATTCGCGCGGAGTGAGCCGGCGGGGGCGTTCACCTTCCTGCGCGACCAATATCTCGGAACCGTCCTTGTGATAGCGGGCGGACAAGGTACGGGACACCATGTCAGGCGTCACCAAGCCATAGCCGAAGCCATGTCCCATGGCCTCGTGCTTGGCCTTGTAGTCCTGCAGGTACTGCCACAGGCGTGGGGTGAGCGTGTATTTGTCCTGCACCTTGTTGTGCTCGTAGTCGAAGTACCGGTCGCCGTCCCAAGGCAGATACGGCTCGGTGCCGTCGTTTTTATGAAGGATGTCAGCGAGCACGGGCTTATGTTCGGGGAGCTTGAGGTCATCCCATGTGAAGTCGGTATGCGAGCGGAAGCCGACGATGTAGATACGTTCGCGGTGCTGGGGAACGAAGTGCTGTCCGTCGATGACCTTCCAATGCACCTCGTAGCCCAGCTCGTTCTGCAGGGCATCGAGGATGACTTTGAAGGTGCGGCCCCGGTCGTGCGAGGTCAGATTCTTCACGTTCTCCAACAGGAACGCCGCCGGACGTTTCGCCGCGATGATGCGCGCCACGTCGAAGAACAGCGTGCCTTGCGTCTTGTCCCGGAATCCGGTCTCACGGCCTAGGCTGCGTTTCTTCGATACTCCAGCCACGCTGAACGGCTGGCACGGGAAGCCCGCGAGCACCACATCGCAGTCGGGAATGTCATCCACGTCCACCTTGGTGATGTCTCCGGCCATCTGCTCGGTGAACCCATAGTTCGTGCGATACGTGCGGGCCGAGAACTCATTCCATTCCGAAGAGAACACCGCATGCCCGCCAGCCGAAGCAAAACCACGACGGATGCCGCCGATGCCGGCAAACAGGTCAATGGTGCGGAAATCGGTGCCGTCTTCATGCGTGGTGCCGAAATACAATTCACGCAGCGCAGGAACATAAGCAGGCTTGCACTCCACCTTGCCCAACTCCCAGCGCTCCACAGTCGAGGTGGATACATGCAACGACTCGGCAAGCTGACGGCGCGTCATAGAACCACGCAACAACGTGATAAGCTCAGTTGCTTCATCAAAGCCATCGGTGGCTTGGGTGCTAAGGTTTGATTCGATAGCGCTACTCATAGGGAAGAACATATATCATTATGATGACAAAAATTCCCGGAGAAGCATATGTCGGACATTTCGAACATTCGTTCGACTAAAGGTATATTATGTGTATGCCGCACGACAAAATGTCTTACTGAAAGGTGCTGATGTCTAAGAAAACCGACTCGACCAAAAAGCAGTCGAAGCTACGCCATCCTGTAGACGATCTGGAGGCGAGAGACATTTTGCGCCGCTTTGTGATTCGAGCACGCCGCGTAGAAGCACATTCGCTAGTCCAAAATAACTCTGTCGAGAAATATGTTAAACCCTCAATGACAATTAGCTACAAGGAAGGGCAACCTACTCGAATCAAATACATAATGCCCGACCAAGAGATTTTTGAATCTCTAGCAGCTCGCACAAGGCCATGCATCCTCGAATCTGAACCCGTGTATCTTGAAAAAGTATTCCGCTCGATCGATATGCTACTTGACGGAAAGCAATTGACTGGACAGGCCAAGCAGTGTTTCGATTTTTGTCGAAAGAAATTTCGAGATCTACACGATAAAAACAACGGTGAATCTTATTCGATTCAAATGTATGACAAAGATAATGTTCCCGAGGGTCGACCCTTATCTGATCTCCTGATAGGCGAAGCTTGGCTGTACTCAGATTTGGTTCATGCTGACCCCAAGGGAGACAAAGCAAGAGCGGCAAAGCTTTCATATCGTGACCGATATTATGCCGGAACGTCATTTTTCAGCATGCTAACAATTGTCATCATTAATATGCTGAATCTCATCACCGCAATTAACAAGCAGTTCCAACTCAACATCGATAAAAAAGCTTGGAAAGAACAGGTAGTGGCTTCAGCGGAAGATTCGGAAGTGGCCACCGAGAAAATGGTGGTCTTGCCTCCTAACACTAGAGTGCCCGAAGGCATTGATCCCAGTGCTCTTCCTGCAGCCATTGATGTGACTAGCCCAACTGAAGCGATTAGATTTATACAGCCCGAACACAGCACCGATGTCATTTTCCTCCGCAGGAAGGAACTTGTCAGCAAAGTCCATGGAGCTTTTTCTTGGAAAAATGACGTACTGTCCATTCTAATTGCAGACGCACTTGTACTCGAACTCAGTACTGCCGGGGCTAGCCAAGCAGAAAGCCTTCAACGAGTGGAAACTCGCATCAAGCATCGATTCACTGCCGATACGGAGGCAACTAACTCCTTACGAGCGATCATGCACAAATGCGACCGACTCCTCACGGTCATTCCATACAAGAAGGGCAGCCTCCTATATGTTGATTGTCCTCTTGCTGTTAAAAACGATAAGCAGTCGGCAAACAACTCTTCCCCTCAGAAGTAGCTACAGATTTACGTGGATCCAGCCAACTGGCCGAGTCCACGTAAATTGAAGTAGTATAAATCAGACTACTGGTTGCGCAGTTTATCTTTGGATAGTTCCCCGTCGAGCACTTGGTTAACGAGCGTGTACACGGTCTGGGCGACGCCCACTATTCCTGCGAGCGTGATTCCCCATGTGTGGGTGCCGTCGAATCCGCCGGTGGCGGCGATGGCGATGGTGCCGAACAGGATGGATGCGGCCAAAGAGACAAGCCCGACGTATCCACTGGGAATGTACTTCTTAAAGGCCTGCACGACGGCGGGCACGATCAGGCCCACAATCCCAGAGGCAAGGGTGGTTGCGGTGGAAATATCCATGGGTTTCTCCTTAGATGATGAGAGTGGCCTCCGGCATGGTGTCGAAGGCCACAATGGTTTGGGTCAGTAGCGGAGCCGCTGACCGGGGTAAATAAGATTGGGGCTGGCGAGGTTGTTCAACTGGGCGACGCGCTGCCATCCGTCGGCCCCGAAGATGCCGCTGAGAGTTTCTCCACGCTTGACGACATGCACACGACCACTTGTGGACACGGATCCGCTGGCAGCAGCTGACGTGCCTCGATAGGTGACGATGTTGCCCGGATAGATCAGGTTGATGTTGCCGGATGGCGCACTCCATGCGGACAGCGGCCACAGTCCGGTTCGCTTGGCAATACCGGACATGGTATCGCCGTTGCGCACGGTCACGCTCACGCTTCGGTCGGAAGTGTATGTGATCAAATAAAGGTGTTCGGCGTCGGCACTTGTTCCTGTACACCCTGAGCGCTCAATTTGGACATTGCCGGCGGTGATGGTGCCGGTGGGATGAGAACACCGGCATCGTCCGGTTCCTTGATGGATTCCCGAGTGCTTATCAACCAAACTGATGGTTCCCGGGAGGAAAGGAAATGACTGTTTTGCTTCAATTTTTCTTAAGCAATTGGGGCTGGTGACGTTTTGTTGGACTCGTCATTGATTCCATCCCCACCGATCATGCCGCAAGACCGAGCGCACCTCGACGAGCCATGATGCTCATGCCGAACTTCGTCTTGATCCTCCTGTTCCGGTACCAGACCATGTAGCCGTCGAGCATGCCGATGAACCCGTCCATCGAGACGCCCGCGAAGCCGCGCTTGCGGAGGAACTCCTGCTTAACCCGGCCTAGGAACCCTCCGCGGCGGCGCAGCGCTCGTATTTGATGTACAGGTCCACTGCCCTGTCACGCTGCTCCTTGTTGTACTTCGCCATAAGAGGGTTCTCCTCCCGGCCGGGAAGTCCAAGAAAACATCACCACATCGAAAAGCGGATGAATGACATGGATGATGACGACTGGCTGTTTCGCGCCGCGAGGGGCGAGAACCTGTGGACGACGTGGCGGACGCGATCAGAGCCCTCCACGAGCGCGAACTCGTGTGAATCAGGCATGGAGGTATCGCGGCGTTTGTATGCATTTGTATGCGGATTGTTTTCGACGGTATAATTAAACCCCCTTGAAAACCTAATGTTTTCAGGGGTTACGGTCGGGCTGACAGGATTTGATTTGAATAGCGTCATCTCAACGTTTATAGGCTCTCAGGTGTGATAATGATACACCTAAGGATACTTCGTATCGCTTTAAACCAGATCATAGTAAGAGGCCAGAACGATGAGCTTGTCTCATCTCGAGGAACCTTTTGAGGTTTCGATACGCCTCATCTTGATGAGGGGGGCAGGTCTGGCCTTGGAAGACGCTCTGCGGCGAGCAGATCATGTGGTTACGGTTGTTTTGTTCTTTTCTGAGATACGTTTTCTAAGAGCCTCGTGTTTTTGCTTTTGGCTTGGTCTTGGATTGATGAGAACGAACTATTCGTCTACGTTCACTTATTAGTGCCTCTAGATGAATAGCCAGATCTCGATTCGAAGAAAAACGCATTTTTGATAGATTGCACGTGAGATGGAGATTTCGCCTTTAAAACGACTCTCCGTGTTCTTGCTTCTCCTCGGAGATCCGCTGGTGCTTTTGACTGTCCTGCGGCTTGGCCGTGTCTGGCGTCTGGACGTGGGTGCATGGGGCGTGTCCTGATTACCGAGGTGACTCTGTGGCGAAGGACCTAGCAATGGGAGCGAACTCGCGAAAAGCGAGGATCGCGGTCCATTGTGGTTTCTGAGTTGCAGATAAGTCGCTGAGGTGGTGAAGGACGTTAGCTCTGTGTGCTTGCGTCTGGGTTGTTGGATACGGCTGTGCTGTGCGGCCGGGAGTGCCTTGAGCGGGTCGAAGAGCAAATCCCGGGGGCAAGCTTCGTAGCGAAACGGAGAAGCGGTCTAGACGGTTTGTAACCGGCTAGATGCCCAGTATTATTATTAGGGATTTGCGTAACTTTGATACTGATTTGATATAGACACACTTATTAGTGAATTTTTGACCTCTAGATTTGTAACACGCCAGAGACTCCATTTTAGGCTGTTTGTTACAAAAAACGACGCTGATATTAGTCCTTCCGAGTGATGAAAGGTAGTAGCCACAGAAACGGAAAACTATCAACAATGAAAGACTCTAATCTGGTCTCCAGCTCTCGTAATAACTGGTTCTTTACGTTGAACAATGTCGAGGAATGCTTCGGCACCGAAGACCCTTCCAAGATCGAAAGTGCTCTTGAGAAGAAGTTGTCCCATTACCGGTATGCCTGTCAGCTTGAACGTGGTAAGGATTCCGAACATCTGCATTTGCAAGGCGTTATAGCCTCTGACGGTCGTGTAAGGGGCAAGACTCTGATGAATAAGCTTCCTGGCATCCATCTTGAGGTTGTGAAGAATCTTCAGGGTTCGTACTCCTATTGCACCAAGGAAGACACTAGGGTCGCTGGCCCCTTTATCCATGAGTACTCCACGAAGAAGAACGATGATGGTGATCCTTTGACTTGGAACGATCTGGTGGACACCTCCATGACCTATGAGGAGTACAAGAGGTTCGATGGGTCTGGCTATACCTCGAAGAAGCTTAGGGACAGGAAGATCATCTACTTTGAGGTCTACAAGGAAGGTAGGTCTCTCAGCGATGTGATTAAAGACCCTTCTCTGGCTGTGATAGTGGCGGATAACCTTCAGTACTGCAAGACGCTTGAAGCTAAGTACCTTGAGGAGAAATCCAAGGCATGTGAGGATGAGCTTCCTTTTGTGGAATACCGTTGGGGTGAGACCGGCACTGGTAAGACGTGGACTGCTTTGCATGATCCTGAGACTGGCAAGAGGCTTGACGATGTCTATCTCGTGAAGGATTGGGCCGCACCTTTTGACAACTATAAGGGTGAGTCCGTGATTCTTCTGGATGATCTGCGTGGTAGATCTGTTGACCGTTCTTTTGCGCGTAGCGGCATTGCTCTTGCTGATCTGATCAAGATTCTCGATAATTATTCCGGTGAGGTCCACGCTAGGAACGTGAATAGGTATCTCGCCGTTAAGAAGTTCATCATCACGTCCAATTGGCCTTTGGAAGACCAGTATGTCGGTGAGTCTCCTTGTGATAGGGATGCTTTCTTCAACCGTATTGACAAGGTCGTGTTGTTCGTTGGCGGGTCTCGGCGTAAGAAGGAGCATAGCAGCTTCATCCACTATCCTGACGGTTCCGAGGTGAAGGTTTCTCTCTCTGGTAGGGAGATCGGGGACAGTGGGTTTGCCAGTTCCTTGAAGGAGTGTGTCGAGCCTCTGGATCCTAACCGTGAGAGCAAGTACGGTATCTATCCCGATGGGATTTCTCTGGACATTGACTGACCGATATTGGAATTACGTTGATTAGTAATTCCTTTTCTGCCCTCGTCATTTTGGCGGGGGCTTCTTTATTGGAAATAATGATACAGGCAATGATACACTTTTTGGGCATGAAAAAGGGAGAAACGTTGGAATCTCAACGAATCTCCCCTGTGGGTCGGGCTGACAGGATTTGAACCTGCGACATTCTGCTCCCAAAGCAGACGCGCTACCAAACTGCGCTACAGCCCGTTCCTGCTCGCTTTCAGCGAACCCGCATCGCGGAATCGCATCATGTGAACACGAGTTTCTATTATAGCGTATGGTTGGACAACGACAGGCTTACAATAGCGTTTCGGAAGGGAGAGTGGCATGGGACGTCATCAGCAGGCTGAATCATCGGGCATTATCTCCTTTGTAATATGCGCCATCATCGCTTGGTTTGTCATGAACGCTTACACGCAGTTCGCTCCCGCCATTTGGCGTGTCACGCAACGACTGTTCACTGTCTGCTCGGGAATCGTGGCAGGATGCGGTGTTATATCATTCAGTCTGGGTTATGCACGAAAATCACGCTCGTTGACGCTCAAACATGGTTGGACTATTCCTGTCCGTCGTATTTTCGAGATCCTCGCGCTTTCCGTGGTGTATGCCTCGACCATTTTCGTCATGTCGTTCATGATGTTGTCCATCATCAACAACATGATGGGCATCCGCACGCTGAAAGGCTATCTGCCGATCCTATGCGCGGCCATCGCAGGCGTTGTAGGCTATATCACTTTCGTACAGGCGGAACTTATGAACGCCAAAACGATCGCTTCCCTACTGCCGTTTTTCGTGGTGTCTGGCGTGAGCATCGCAGGATTGACGTCCGACGATCCATATTGGTACAACAATAATTTCTCCCAACTGGGCGACCGTACGACGTTCGCCGCACGTATGTTCAATTCGACGCTGATGCTCGCGGGCATCTGCATTGTAATCATCAGCTATTTCGCCGTTTCCGAGCTCATCACCACGTATCGTCTGCAATTGCAGTATCTGGATTCCAACTCCATCAATGAAACGCCGAAGCATTTCCGTACAAGGATTCTGCTGCTGTCGATCATGTTGGCGTTGGCCGGCATCGCCTTCGTAGGCATCGGCATGTTCCGTTACACGCCGCATCCGATTTTGCACAACGTGTTCGCCCGCGGCCTGCCATGTTTGATGAGCGTGCTGATGATTGCCCTGCCTTGGCTTGCCCCGCAACTTTCAAAGATCGTATACGTGGTTTCCGATCTTGCGATTGTGATTGGCGCTTATGCCGGATTCCAATGGCTGAGCGGGCATAACACGCTGACGAACGTGGAGGCGTTGGCCGGCATGATGTTCCTTGGCTGGTTCATCATTTTCTCGCGTCAGATTGCCGCCATCGAAGCGGACCGCGTGCAGACGCAGCTGGTACTGGCACAATCCGAGAGGCCCCGCTCCGTCGAGGATCTTGCGGAAGTCAGCGAAACCGTTCCCGACACTGTTTCCCGGCTTGCTTCGGAAGTCTAAAAAACGTAGCTGGAAAACAGCGTCGAAAAAACAATCAGAAATTGTAATGTCCGTTGGACGGCTTCTTGTCGCTCATCAACAGCAGGAAGCTTCTTGATTGCGCAGTAATCGCAAAACCAGCCTCATAATTGAGTTCTGGCCCCTTTGGATTATGCGTGTCAACAATTAGACGCCATTTCTTGCCATATTGCTCATCGGGCAGGGTGAACATGATCGGCTCGTAATGCGCGTTGAAAATCAGAATGAAATCATTGTCGACCATCTGATTGCCGTACCAGTCGGTTTCCGGAATATCGGAACCGTTCAGATAGATCATCACGGTGAAAGCGTGTGTGTTCGACCAGTCGTCCATATCCATAATGGAGCCGGTGTGATCCATCCATTCGACCTGCGGAATCGCAGTGCTGTCGTCTCCCTGCTCGCGACCAGAGAAGAAGCGGCGGCGATGCAGCACAGGATGCTCAAGCCTCAAATGAATCAGCTTCGATACGAATTCGAGCAGGTCCTTTTGATCCTCGTCCAAATCCCAGTTCGTCCAGGAGATCGCATTGTCCTGGCAGTAGGCGTTGTTATTGCCCTGCTGGGTGCGCGCCACTTCGTCGCCGCCGCAGATCATCGGAATGCCTTGACTGAGCAGCAGTGTGGCAAACATGTTGCGCATCTGCTGCTGTCGCAGCTCGTTAACATCCTTGATGGTCGTAGGACCTTCGACACCGCAGTTCCAAGAACGGTTGTTGCTTTCGCCATCGCGATTGCCTTCGCCGTTGGCCTCATTATGCTTCTCGTTGTAGCTCACCAGATCGTTCATGGTGAAGCCGTCATGCGCGGTGATGAAGTTCACGGATGCGACCGGTCGGCGGCCGTTGACCTGATACAGGTCGGAACTGCCCATAAGTCGGCTGGCGAATTCCGGCAAGGTAGACGGCTGTGAACGCCAGAAGTCACGCACGCAATCACGATAGCGGCCATTCCATTCGGACCAGCTGGATGGGAAGCCGCCCACCTGGTATCCGCCGGAACCCAAATCCCATGGCTCGGCGATCAGTTTGACGCGGGAGATGACCGGATCCTGCTCGACGATGTCGAAGAATGCCGACAGTTTGTCGACTTCCTGGAACTGACGCGCCAATGTGGCCGCAAGATCGAATCGGAATCCGTCGATGTGCATTTCAGTGACCCAATAGCGCAGGCTGTCGGTAATGAGCTGCAACGCGTGCGGCGAACGCATGAGCAGCGAGTTTCCGGTGCCTGTGGTGTCGAAATAGTGTCTGCGGTCGTTGTCTACCAAACGGTAGTAGGCTCCGTTGTCGATGCCTTTGAAGCTGAGGGTCGGTCCGCGATTGTTGCCTTCGGCGGTATGGTTGTATACCACGTCGAGGATGACTTCCATGCCGGCACGATGGTATGCCTTGACCATGGATTTGAACTCGTTGACCTGTTCGCCGCGCTGCCCGGAGCTGGAGTAGGCGTTGTGCGGGGCGAAGAAGCCGATAGTGTTGTATCCCCAGTAGTTGCTTAAGCCTTTTTCCTGCAGGAAGCTGTCGTTGACGAACTGGTGAATAGGCATGAGTTCGATGGCCGTGACGCCCAGTTTCTTCAGGTATTCGATTACGGAGGGGTAGGCCAGTCCCGCGTAGGTTCCGCGAATGTCCGGCGGCACGTCCATGTTGAGGTTGGTCATGCCGCGTACGTGGGCTTCGTAAATTACCGAATCGTGGTATGAGATGTTCGGATGCTGGTCGTTGCCCCAGTCGAAATAGGGGTTCACTACGGCCGCTTTCATAGTGTGTGCGGCCGAGTCGAGCGTGTTCATGCTGGTAATGTCGTCGGGGCTTTTGAACCAGTACGAGTAGAGGCTTTCGTCGCCGTCGACATTGCCTTCAATGGCTTTCGCGTAGGGGTCAAGCAGCAGCTTGTTCGGGTTGCAGCGTAAACCCTGCATCGGGTCGTACGGGCCGTACACACGGTAGCCGTAACGCTGCCCTGGTTGGATTCCGGGCAAATAGTTGTGCCAAACGTACGAGTTCTGCTCGGTCATTTCGATTCGAGTTTCGTTGTCTTCCTCATCGAAAAGACAAAGCTCGACCTTTTGTGCCACTTGGGAAAAGAGGGCAAAATTCACGCCGGCGCCGTCATAGCTTGCGCCGAGCGGATACATCGATCCGGGTCTGATTTGCATGATTCAAGTATCTCACGTTTCAGACCTTAAATCGCGATTTCGTGTTGTTCGGCGATTATTTTTACGATTCGAAAGAACTTTTGACTGTATTTTGCCGGTTTCGCCGAATTTGCTCGTGAAGAATGGCAATCATGGAATTGGATGCGGTGATGCGAACGTCGCGCAGCCGCCGCCAGGAAACCCACGCCGATTCGACATGCTCGTCGCCGTCGAAGTGACGTTCGACGGGGCGCCATGAACGCAGGTGAAGCACCATGATGTTAGCGAGCTCGTCGGTCATGCCTTCGGACGAGTAGAACTGACCCACATGGTCGAATTCGATACCGTCATGCCCGGTGGGTTCCACACCGGTCTCCTCGCGAAGTTCGCGTAACGCGGCCTGTTCCACGTCCTCTCCCCCATCGATGAGACCTGCTGGAAGGCCATAGGCGAAAGCATCGCAACCGACACGATATTCTCGTTCGATCAGGTACCGGTCGTTCGCGCAATCGTGCACCAGCATGACCACGCAAGGCGCGTGACGCATCACCTGCCGACGAATCACCGTTCGCCCGCCACCACGCATCGGTAATGCGATCCGCATGTCGTCGACACCGAAGATGGCACCCTGATACACGTGGTTGCTATCAAGCACCGTGACCGTACCGGACATGTCCACGCCATCGCTGGATTCATCCAGCAATACGTCCATCTGGGTTTCGTCTACCGTCTCGTCACACATGACGTGTCATCGTTCCTGTCCGCTTGAGGGGATCACCATGTTCCATGGATCGGTGTTCATGGAAATCCAACGCACGTCGGGGGTGTCGCCGGTCGCGGACGCGATCGCCTGAGGAACGTCTTTCATCGCATACTGGAACCACATGGATTCGATGGCGCTATGCGGAGTGTTGATGAATGCAGGACGCACATGTTCATCGCCATGACCCAGAACGATGCCGGAAGCGCGCATGGAAGCCTCATAGCGGGCCTGTTCAATGGCGTCCGTTACGGGATGATGCCTCAGATCGCTGGTTACATACACGTCGGCTCCGGTCGCACGCACCTCATCGAACAGCGAATCACCGGATCCCGGCAATACCGCCACCGTATTGACGGGAGCGTCCAGATCACCGCAAACCTGCACGCCAAGTTCGGTATACGGCAGCACGTCAGCCACACGGCGGGCGAAATCACGCAGCATCACAGGCTCGGCAAGCCGCCCGACACGTCCCAGACCGACCGGATGCTCGGCGTTCGGATCGTCGATGGGCACGAGCGGACGCTGGTCCACCAGACCAAACATGTCAGCCGCAGCCATGCCGACACCACGATATGCTGCATCGGCATTCGTATGCCCCACCCACAGCGCGCATCCGGCACGATTGAGCTTGCGCACGATCTCACCGCGGAAACCCAATCCCGACACCGCATGAACGGAACGGAAGAACAACGGATGGTGGCAGACCAGCAAATCAACGCCCCCGGCAATCGCCTGATCAACCACCGCCATAGAGGGATCAGCCGCAAAAGCGATATTGCGCACAGGCTGACGCAAGTCACCCACGATAAGACCAGGCTCATCCCACTGTTCCGCATAGCGAAGCGGATATAGCGTTTCCAACACATCAACGACCTGGCTTAACGCAGCCATCGCAACCTCCTCATCATCCGCGACTTCATATACGTGGCATCATCGCACGGCAACCGACATGTCCCAAACAGGCGGCATCAGTGCGCGGCAAGCTGCCAATCCGAACCAATACCCGTGGAAACATCCAGCGGAACCGCCATGTCAACCGCATGCTCCATGGCATCCTTCACCAACGCGGTGGCCTGCTCCGCCTCACCCGGCGCAATCTCCACCACAAGTTCGTCATGAATCTGCAGAATGATACGGCTGGCAAGACCAGACTCATGCAACGCATCATCAGCCCGAATCATGGCGATCTTCATAATGTCTGCGGCGGAACCCTGAATAGGCGCATTCAGCGCAGCACGCTCCGCAGCGTCACGTACCGCACGATTCGGCGACTTCAGCCCCGGGAAATACCTACGACGACCATAAATCGTCTCCGTATACCCCTTTTCACGGGCCGTAGAAACCAACGACTCCAAATACTCATGGACCTTGCCGAACGTCGCAAAATACTGCTGCTTCAATGACTCGGCCTCACCCGGCTTAATGCCAAGCTGCTGCGAAAGCCCATACGTGCTCAACCCATACGCCAAGCCATAGCTCATCGCCTTAACATGACTGCGCTGATCAGACGTAATCTCATCAACAGGAACGCCATACACCAAGCTCGCCACATACTTATGGAAGTCCCTACCGGAACGGAACGCCTCAATCAGCGCCTCATCACCGGAAAGGTCGGCCATAATACGTAACTCGACCTGAGAATAATCCGAACTCAGCAACGACTCAAAACCCTCACCGGGCACAAAAGCCGAACGAATCTCACGTCCAGCCGGATCGCGATTCGGGATGTTCTGCAAATTCGGATCGACCGAGCTCAATCGACCGGTCGCGGCCACAGTCTGCTCAAACGTCGTATGAATGCGTCCGTCAGACCCGTTGGTCGCATCGATCAACGTCTGCACAATCTGCTTGAGCTTGTTCTTTTCGCGATGCAGCAACAATGCGTCAAGGAACTGGCATGCGCCGTCATTATCATACGAACGATCGCGCAACGCCTGCAAAGCCGCCGCATTCGTGGTATACGAACCGGTTTTGGTCTTCTTCGTGGGTTTCAAACCCATATCCTCAAACAGGATTTTCTGCAACTGTTTGGGACTTTGCAGATTCACACGCTCGCCCGCATACTGCCATGCCGCTTCCTGTGCATGATTCGCATCGGAGGCAAGCTGCTCACGCATGTTCATCAGCCTGTTCATGTCGACTTGCGCACCAGCATGTTCCATGCCATAAAGCACACGAGACACTGGAATCTCCACGGATTCCAACAAGGCGAACTGTTCACGCTGATCCAGCGAATTCGCCAGATTTCGCGCCAGCAGCCCCACAATCGCCGTGTGGCGCGGAAGCTGGTCGTCTTTCCGCTGCACGGATTCTTCAGGCTCGTCGAAATCAAGTGTTCCTTGCGTCGCGCTTTCGGGCTGCTCCTCGATATGCAGGTCCAAGAAATGAGCCGCCGCCTGTTCCAAAGTGTCTGCATGGAAATCAGGATGGACCAGATACCCGGCAAGTTTGGTATCGAACAGCGGTTCCGGCAGTTTCACACCGGTGCTTCCCAACAGATGGGACTGTTCCTTATAGCCATGCACCACCATGGATTGGTGGTATTCGTCAAGTAACGTTTGCAGTTGTGATGCCATATCGCGATCAATATGATTGATGCGAATCGCTTTGCCTTGCGATGCGATCATCAGCGACGAATAGGCCGCGTTCCCCGGCTTGCTTTCGCCTTCCACCTGCAACACCCATGAACGGGCCACGGATTGCGCGCACTCCTTCGTATGATCAATGGCGAAACCGGAAGGAGTTGTTTTCGGCGCGGTTTCTCGCTCATCATGCAGATGCTTGTTCGTCGCCTGCAGACTGGATTGAGCCCATGATTCCAGCGCTTCCGGCGAATCAATCGTTTCGTATTCGGGTATTTCCAGTTTGCTGGACTCGTCTTGCGGCACGAGATTGTTCGTAGGCTTGCCTGCGTTGAATGTTCTTAGCACACGGTTTTTGGTACGAATGCCGAATTCAAGCCTGGTGAACAGTTCGTTCAACTGGTTGGCATCCATCTGACCGAAGGTCAGGTCTTCAATGGACACGCCAAGGTCGAGGTCACGCACCAGGGCGTTCACAGAACGGTTCAGCTTAACCTGGTCGATATTGGCCCGCAGTGCCTCGCCTTTTTTGCCGCCGATCTCGTCGGCGTGCTCGATGATCTGTTCAAGCCCACCATACAGGTTGATCCACTTGGCTGCAAAGCCATCACCCACGCCTGGAACGCCTGGAATGTTGTCAGCAGTTTCGCCGCGGAGCGCCGCCAAATCCGGGTACTGTTCCGGGGTGACATGGTATTTCTCCACTACCGCATCGGGAGTCATATGTTTCAGGTCTTTGAAATGATGCCCCGGATACAGCACGGTGATGTTGTTGTTGATGAGCTGGAACGCGTCACGGTCGCCAGACAATACCAGCGTGCGATAGCCAGCTTCGTCTCCCATGCTCGCCAACGTGCCGATCACGTCATCACCCTCATATCCGGGTTTTTCGATGAACGTGACGCCCAACGCATCAAGCATCTGTTGAATCAGAGGCAACTGCGTGAGCAGATCTTCCGGAGCCGCATCTCGCGTGCCTTTATACTGCGGCAGCATCGTATTACGGAACGTGCCGCCTTTGACGTCGAAAGCGACGGCAAGATGATCGGGATGCTCTGCATCGATCACTTGCGACAGCATAGTGGCGAAACCCCAGACGGCATTGGTTGCCTGGCCTGCGGATGTACTGAAATTCTCTACGGGCAAGGCAAAAAAAGCGCGGAACGCCAGGGAATGGCCGTCAACGACCAATAGCGTCCCGCGTGAAGTGCCTTCCACAGTTGCTGTGTTAGCGCTCATCCTCTGCTTCCGACTTCTGATCACCATACTTGGCAATGATGGCCATGGCCAAGCGCTTCTTCGGAATGCGCTGGTCCATGGAGGTCTTCTGAATCCAACGGAATGCGCCTTGCTCGGAGAAATCGGCCTTGTCCATAAGCAGGCCCTTGGCACGGTCGACGAGCTTACGCTCCTCGAGGGTTTCCTCAGCCTTCTTCAGCTGCTCTTCCGCCTTCTTGAGACGCTCTTCGGTTTCATGCAGTTTGGATTCGCTGCGCTCCACATTGTCGAGCAGATCGTTGATTTCGGCGAAACGGCCCATGGCCACTTCCAAAGCCGGCAAGAGCTTGGACTCCTCATACGGCTTGGTAACATACGCCATGGCACCGGCGCCGGTAGCCTTCTTCACCAGATCGGACTGGGAGAATGCCGTAAGCATAACAACCGGGGCGATGTTCTCGTCGCAGATGATACCCGCCGCCTCGATGCCGTCCATACGAGGCATCTTGACGTCCATGCACACTACACTCGGACGGAACTTGCGAGTCAGATCAACTGCCTCTTCACCGTTAGCGGCCTCGCCCACAACCTCGTAGCCATTATCTTCCAGCATGGCAACCAAATCCATACGGTTCACGGATTCGTCTTCGGCCACGACGACGGTACGCTTGCGCGGCTTCTCCTCTTCGAGGGGCCGCTCAGGCGCTGCGGCAGCCTGAAGTTCATCGTCGGTGAGCACTTCGTCCGGTTCCGTGGTCTTTTCTGCAGACATGTCGGTCTCTTTCCACTGTCACACCCAAAGCCGGCCTTGCACGCCCCAACTCACTTCCGGAATGATTCGATGCAGTTACTTGCAATCGTTCGGATTCTGGGAATTCTCAGCTTTTCACAGCCTTGATTCACCTTTCATAACGCAAGTTGAAACGAACCGGCTATCTTCCTTGTACTTTCATGGATGATACTAGCAGAAGCCTACAAGCGCGTGTTGCAGCAATCCTCATTCCTGCCTTGCATATCAAGCTAGAAAATTCAGGAAATATCGCAATCTTGCAAAGTATCTTTCCGGGAATCATGTTTCAATGTCACCTTGTTTATACTGGGCGTATGAGTAGCACTTTCACTATCAGAGATATTGTCAACGAAAACGCAACGGCATCAGTCAGCGATTACGGTGCACATGTGCTTTCCTGGGCACCTGCCGGAGAACAGGCTGTGGTTTGGCGGCCAAAGACGATTTACCTTAAGGAAGGCACTGCCATCCGTGGCGGCGTTCCCATTATTTTCCCTTGGTTCAATTCCGGTTTTGAAGGCGGCCATGTGGCTTCGAAGACACCTAAGCATGGTTTTGCCCGCAACAGTTTCTGGCATTATGACGAGGAAGGGTCCACCGGAGCTCGTTTGCGCTACACGTTGGATTCGAGTGAGATCGACGCAGACATACTTTCCCAGTTTGTTTCTGGCCCGAATCCTCAATTTCATGCCGTTTACACCATTGAGGTCGGTCGAGAGTTGACGATGTCGCTTACCGTATATAACGATGGCGACGAGCCATTGTCTTACGAAGAGGCACTGCATACGTATCTGCAGGTTGGCGACGCCGAACAGTCACAGGTGTGCGGGCTTGAGGGCGCGGACTATCTCGATACCGTATTGGATGGCAATCCGCGTTGCAGCCAAGGTGATGAACCTGTGACCTTCCAAGGCATGGTTGACCGCATCTACTATTCGGCGGATACGCTTGAGCTGCGCGACCCCGTGTTGCAGCGCACCATCATTGTCTCCAAGCAGGGCGCAGCGCAGACCGTGGTATGGAATCCGGGAGAGCAAGCCGGCAATGCCATCGGAGATTTGAGCGACGGCGAATGGCGTGGTTTCGTGTGCGTGGAAGCGGTCAACAATCGTGATTGCGCGGTCGTCGTGCCTCCGCACGACTCGCATACCTTGCAGCAAACACTGTCGGTAAAGCACTGAAAGTAAATAGAAACTACCGGTTCGATGAACATCGAATATGGTTTCCAATGTCCATCGAACCAGCAGTTTATTCATCGACAATCTTTCCTGGACTACGCTAATCGGCGTCATGTCGATCGTCCGGACTCGATGAATATCGGCGCAAAGTACATAACACCAATCAACAGCCCTGAACAGTTACCAACCGCAACAATTGTTACAATAAATTGTCCGATGGCCCAGATGTCGTCACGTAGTTCTTTTGGACATACGCTGACGTTGATCCAGGCACGATTGAATGCGCATCATCGTCCACTTTCATTTCGACCTGTCCCTCATTTAATTCACTTCTTCGAAAATCCGGCCTCATCAGTTCTTGCTCCTCACCTCGATTACAGTCACAACTAGCCTGCAAGGATTCTTCTTCCTTGGTATCTTTAGGGCAGATCCTCTCATCCCAAATCTGCTTTGCATAGGTGACCGTCACCAAAGAAAAAATGTTCACGGAACCACTCATGAAATTCAGAGGCCAATCCGGACGGACAACAAACGCTGCAAAAAGACCCACAGCCTGATAAATGATTATTTGTTAGCTGCGTGAGGTCAACCTTCGAAACGTCGATTTCGCCGGACATGAGCTTGGGAAGGAGCGTATCGCGCAGTGCTTGGAGCTTTACTGTCTCTGAATCGTTATCAGATCTTTGCTTTATTGCGGAATCTAATAGGATCAAATCTTTCGTACTGCATGAACTGGCAACCTTGAACTCCATCATTTGTTTTTTATCACCACGGGGCATCTTTGTTCCCTTCGCACCTTGCATGACGTAGTCAAAGAATGAGTCTTGCCGTAGGCATGCATGCAGATACGGCGCGTTGCTGGGATCATTCGCTCTAAAAACGATGACGTCACCCGAACATGTACCTTCAAACGGGGCGTACCATATCTTTTTAAAATAGGGACGAATATTAGAAATCAGAGTGTCGCCGATTCTATACCGTGTAATCTTGCCCGTTGTCGGGAGTGAAGACGCCAGTTGCCGTCCTCCCTTGTTCTGCATTAGTGACTCAGTCGAAACATAAGTCTCCTGATTCGCGTTGCCATAATCGACGTGATCAGTAACCTGATAGCAGATATCTCGAAGACATGAATTTCTGTCATTACAGTATTTACCGGCAATCGTTTCACACAAGTCGGCTAAATAATCATTTGCTGGTGCGCGGGCACAATGTTCCTAACCGTTATTGGAAGGAACACCTATGGAAACCATCATTAATAATGTTCTGTCACAGATGCAGAACATGCTCGATCCGGCACAGCTCAAACATCTGGCCGAAGTACTCAGAGTCACGCTGCTGCCAACTCAGGAAACATCAGCGCCGCAGAATCTGCTGACGCTATTTCTTACGGCAAAAGAGGTCGAAGGCTGCTCGCCGAAAACCATCGCTTACTATGAGAGCACGCTCCAGCACATGACCCAGGCCCTTGCCAAGCCCTGCACGCGGATAAACAGCGATGACTTGCGCGGGTACCTCAACAGATACGAGAACGAACGTCATGCGGGCAAGGTCACCATCGACAACATTCGGCGTATCATGTCAAGCTTCTTCGCGTGGCTTGAGGACGAGGATTATATCGTCAAAAGCCCTGTAAGGCGCATCCACCGTGTGAAGACCGCTGTAATGGCTAAGGAAGTCCTGAGCGACGAAAATCTGGAAACTCTGCGGGACCGATGCGGCACCTTGCGGGATCTTGCCATCGTGGACATTCTCGCATCCACGGGTATGCGAGTGGGTGAACTGGTCGGCTTGAACATAGCCGACGTGAATCTTCAGGAGCGGGAATGCTTGGTCACAGGCAAGGGAAACAAGCAGCGTCCCGTTTATTTCGACGCCAGAACGAAGCTTCATCTCACCGCATACCTGCAATCACGTAACGACAGCAATCCAGCGCTATTCGTTGCTTTGAATGGCGATGGTGACCGTATCAGCATCGGCGGCATCGAAAGCCGCCTCAGACAGCTCGGCAAAGATGCCGGCATTCATCGAGTTCATCCGCATAAGTTCCGCCGTACTCTGGCCACGCACGCCATCGACAAAGGCATGCCGATCGAGCAGGTGCAAAAACTGCTCGGGCATGCGAGAATAGACACGACTATGCATTATGCCATGGTCAACCAGAACAACGTGAAAGCTTCACACAGAAGGTATTTGGAATGAGCTGGCGAGAGACGACCCTTGGTGAGATTACCGACTTAAAAAGAGGATTTGATTTGCCGAAAAGCCAGCGTTTGCAAGGGGATGTGCCGGTTTATTCATCATCGGGAATTACCGGATCTAATAGTACTGCAGCAGTAGAGGGGCCCTGTGTAATCACAGGGCGATACGGCACTATCGGAGAAGTTTTCTTTTCGGGTGGTCCATGTTGGCCTCTCAACACAGCTTTGTATTCTACCGAATTCAACGGCAACAATCCTCGATTTATTTATTATCTTTTGCAGACAATTCCTTGGCAGGGATACACAACAGCTAGTGCTGTGCCAGGCGTCAATCGAAATCACGTGAATCTCTGCCCTGTCAAGATACCTGACAGGGCAACGCAAGATGCAATCGTAGAAGTGCTTGATTCCATTGTCGACAAAATTGCCCTTAATAATCGGCTAAATGATTATTTAGAGCAGTTATGCCAGTCTCTTTTCGACCGTTTTGATAACGACGAGAATAATCTATTCGTAAAAGTTTCCGATATTGCTGATGTAAATCCAAGAAGAACTCTCAAAAAGGGAGAAGAGGCTCTTTGCGTCGAAATGGCCGACCTGTCCACAACGGGAGCATTCCCTACGGATTGGCGCACGAAAGCATACAACGGTGGCGTTAAGTTTGTTAATGGGGATACGATCTTAGCCAGAATTACGCCATGCCTCGAAAACGGGAAGGCAGGGTACATTAATTTTCTGGAACAGGATGAAGTGGCTTTTGGATCAACCGAATATATTGTGCTCACTTCAAAAGGCGAGCTGCCTTCAGAATTCTTCTATTTTCTAGCCCGCAATGAGGACTTCATTTCATATGCAACAGCTCACATGAACGGATCGAGCGGACGGCAGCGTGTTTCAGGCGCGGACGTCGGAAATTATGAAGTAAGAATGCCCAGCGAGAAGCAGGTCTCAGAATTCAAGGAAATCGCGGGAAAAGCCATGAGGGTTATTTCCGCTAGCTCGATAGAGAGTAGAAAACTTGCACAATCACGCGATGCGCTTCTTCCCAAACTCATGTCCGGTGAAATCGATGTTTCGGAAGTTGACCTCACGCAGCCAACAAATAATCATTTAGCTGGTTGTTAAGCTCGATTTTCCTATCAAACAAACTAAGAACATTTGCAATAGCATTTTGTTCCGCCATCGAAGGAAGAGGCAATTTCATGGCACAAAGATTACTCTGGCTCAGCTTTGGCTGCGTAGATCCTGTTACGTAGGCAGAAATATCAGTCATATTAAGAAGATGTCTCAGAAAAACGAGATTACACTTTTCGGACTCAGCAATAACATGCGCATGATTATTCACTCTGAATTTTCCAGAAGCCGCATTCGCAATAGGATTCTTGCGACTCCTAAGATTTTCCCCATCTTCAGCAACCAGTAGGTAATCTCCCTCATAGGTGTAATCATCTAGATAATCGACAATACCTTGAGCTCCGTAATAAGGATAGGAACCTTTTCTGTCCTTTCTGTCCCTAGAAGATATCGGCTCTCTCTTGACATCTTCAAGCTCGATAACATCACCTAGACGCGTCAGCTGCTCACATGCCATAGCCGATGGCCTCCAGATTCTTCTTGATCTGCTCTTGCAGACGGTTGGATTCTTCGAAGCATTTGGCGATCTCGTCGGTCAGACGGGTCATCTTCTCCTCGAATGGCTCATCGTCTTCTTCCACTTCGGCGACACCGACGTAACGGCCCGGAGTCAGGATGTAATCCTGCGCCTTGATATCTTCCGTCGTGGCGATGGCGGAGAAGCCCTTCTCCGTTTCCAGAGTGCCGTCACGGAACGCGTCGAACGCAGTCGATACCTTGGCGATGTCCTCATCGGTGAACTCGCGGAGCCTACGGGACACCATGGTTCCCATATCACGCGCGTCGATGAACAACGTCTTGCCGGACTGCTTCTTGTTCTTGGTGATGATCCACAGGCTCACAGGTATGCCGGTGCTGTAGAAAAGCTTGTCCGGCATTGCGATGATGCCTTCGACCAGATCGGCATCCACGATCTTGGCGCGGATCTCGCCCTCGTTGTTCGTCTGGCTGGACAACGCGCCGTTCGCCAGGACCATGCCCATGCGGCCTGAACGGTTGAGGTGGTGGATCATGTGCTGGACCCATGCGAAGTTGGCGTTGCCCTCCGGTGGGGTGCCGTACTGCCAGCGTACGTCGTTCTTGAGTTTCTTTCCTCCCCAGTCCTTCAGGTTGAAGGGCGGGTTAGCGAGGATGAAATCGAATTTCTCGGTCTTGTGCAGGTCCTCGAAGAACGTGTCGGCATTATGATCGCCCAGATCCGCGTCGATGCCGCGGATCGCGAGGTTCATGGTCGCCATCTTCCACGTGGTCGGATTGAACTCCTGACCGTACACGGAGATGTCGTTAATGTTGCCCTGATGGCGTTTGACGAAATCCGCGGACTGCACGAACATGCCGCCGCTGCCGCAGCACGGATCGTACACTCGCCCGTGGTAGGGTTCGATGACTTCGACCAGCGTCTTCACGACGCACGCGGGCGTGTAGAACTCGCCGGCGTTCTTGCCCTCCGCTTCGGCGAACTTGGCCAGACAGTACTCGTAGGTGCGTCCGAGAATGTCGCGGCTATCGCCCTTTTCGGCCATCTTCACATTGGTGAACAGGTCCACGACCTCGCCCAGACGTCGCTTGTCGAGCTCCTGGCGGGCGAAGTTCTTCGGCAGGATGCCCTTGAGCTTGTTGTTCTCGGCCTCGATCTGGCGCATGGCCTCGTCGATGACCTTGCCGATCTCAGGCGTGTGCGCGGCGGCTGCGATGGTCTTCCAGCGGGCGCTTTCGGGAACGAAGAAGATGTTCTCGCTCGCGTATTCGTCGCGGTCCTCTTCGAAGCCCTCTCCTTCTTCAACGAGATCTTGGTATTTTTGGTCGAACTTGTCGGAGATGTACTTCAGGAAGATGAGGCCGAGCACGACGTTCTTGTATTCGGAAGCGTCGATGTTGCCGCGCAGCTTGTCGGCGGCGCTCCAGATCTGTTCCTCGAAGCCGATCTCGGCGGTATTGTCCTTCTTCTTTGCCATGTCTTGTATTATCCTCCTGCTCATCCTATTCGCTGATCTTGGTGTCGGCCCACAGCTCGCACTGTTCCATGACGGTCTTCATGGCGTCCTCGACGCCTTCGGGCGGATACTTGTATTTGCGCAGCAAACGTTTGATGGCACGCCGCATGCCGGCCCTGGCGCTTTCCTTCTTCTGCCAGTCGATCGTGGCGTTGCTCCGCATCGCATCGGTCAGCTCGCGGGCTATCGAGACGAGCTGGTCGTTGTCGTAGAAGTCTTTGACCGCCTGCGGCTGGGTAATTGCGTCGTAGAACGCCATCTCCTCGTCGCTCAAGCCGAGCTTCTGCGCGTCGTCGCGGTCCTTCATGATCTCCTTGGCCATGTTGACGAGCTCTTCGATGACCTGCGCATTAGTGAGCATGCCGTTGAGATACGCATTCAACGTGTTCTGGAGCATCTCGCTGAACTTCTGGGATTTGACCACGCTGGTGCGCCCGTACGCCCGCACCTTCTCCTTGATGAGGCGTTTCAGGCTCTCGATCGCGATGTTCTTCTCCTTCATGCCGGCGACCTCCTGGAGGAACGCCTCATCGAACAGGGAGATCTCCACGCTGTCCTTCTCGAACAGGTTGAGCACGCCGTCCGCATGCACGCTCTGCTGGAGGATCTCGCTCACCTGCTTGTTGAACTCCGTGTACGTCATGCTGCTGCCCCCGCCGGAGCCGCGTCCGGTCAGGCGAAGGACCTGCACGCGCAATACGGATAGATAAGCCGCCTCATGAGCGTCCTCCTCGCTCACCATGCTCTTGCACAAGCTCAGTGCCTGGTTCATGAGCTGGCATTGCTTGAGGAACGATTCCGTGTTTTCGTGCCGTTCCGGATCGAGCAGCCAGTCGGTTCCCTCCGCGATGGCGTCGGCAAGAGCCTCCCTGCTGTTCCGGAAGATGAGTTTGCGGTAGTCGAAGCCATACATGAGACCGCGGCACACGTCGAGCTTTTCGAGGAATTTCGGATAGGCGGTCTCGGCGATGTTCATGTCGCCGTAATTGTGCTGGTCACGGCTGGTATAGTCCTTCATCGCCTGCTTGAGCGCGCCTGCGATGCCGATGTAATCCACGACCAGACCGCCCTCCTTGCCCTTGCACACGCGGTTGACGCGGGCGATGGCCTGCATGAGGTTATGGCCCTTCATCGGCTTGAACACGTACATGGTGGACAGGCTGGGCACGTCGAAGCCGGTGAGCCACATGTCCACGACGATGGCGATCTTGAGGGAATCGGAATCGTCCTTGAACCTGCGTTCCATCTCCTTCTTGTGCGTGGTGCCACCGCACACGTCGAACCATTCCTCCGGATCCTGGTTCGACATGGTCATCACCACGCCGACCTTGTCCTTCCATTCGGGGCGCAGCTCCATGATCCTGTAGTAGATCTTCATCGCGATCGGCCGGCTGTACGCCACGATCAGGGCCTTGCCGGCCAGGATGTCGGCGCGGTTGTTCTCGTAATGGTCCACGATGTCGCGGCACAATGCGTCGATGGTCTCGGGAGTGTCGAAGATGGCGTCGAGGCCGCCGAGGTCATGCTTGGACTTCTCCACGCTCGCCTCGTCAGCCTGGTCCGCGAACTCCTTGTAGACCGCGTCGATACGGCCCAACGCGTTCTCGTCAAGATGGAGCGAGACCACACGGCTTTCGTAGTAGACCGGCTTGGTGGATTCGTCCTCGACGGACTGGGTCATGTCGTACACGTCGATGTAGTCGCCGAAGATCTCGCGGGTGTTGCGGTCATCCGTGGAGATCGGCGTTCCGGTGAAACCGATATAGGACGCGTTCGGCAGCGCCTTGCGCACGACACGGGCCGCGCCGACCGACACATGACCGTCCGCATTGATCCGTTCGGTCAGGCCGTACTGGCCGCGGTGAGCCTCGTCCACCATCACCACAACGTTGCTCCGGTCGCACAACGGCTCGTCGCCGTCCGAGAACTTCTGCATGGTCGTGAAGATGATGCCGTTCGCCTCACGACCCTCAAGCAGTTCCTGAAGATTCCTGCGGCTCTCGGCCTGGACCGCCTTCTGGCGCAGGAACCTGGCGCAGCGGCTGAATTGTCCGAAAAGCTGGTCGTCGAGATCGTTGCGGTCGGTGATGACCACGATGGTCGGGCTTTCAATATAACGCTGCAGCAGATGCGCGAAGAACACCATTGAAAGTGATTTTCCGCTTCCCTGGGTATGCCAGAACACGCCAATCTTGCCATCCCCATTGACGGCCTCATCCGCTCTGACGATGGCTTTCCTCACCGCGAAATACTGGTGGTATGCGGCGATGATCTTCACGACCTTCTCGGAGGAATCGTTGAAGCATACGAAGTTCTGGATGATGTCGAGCAGCCGTTCCTTCGGGAGCATGCCGTCAATCATGGTGCTCCATGTCGCGGCCTTCGTTCCGGAATAGTCGCCGTCAACCGACTTCCAAGCCACGTAACGGTCCTCGTCGGATGTGATCGTGCCGACCCTGGTCTGGGTCATATCGCTCATCACGCAGAACACGTTGGGCACGAACATGCTCGGTATCTGCTTCATGTACTGGCGCAATTGCAGGTACGCGTGTGAAGCGTCCGTCTCCTCGCGTGACGGGGACTTCAGCTCGAACAATACCAGCGGCATGCCGTTCACGAAGATGATGACGTCGGGACGTTTCTCGGAATACTCCACGAACGTCCACTGGTTCACGACATGGAAATCGTTGTTCTCGGGATCGTCGAAATCAAGCAGCCGGACGATGTCATCACGCTCTTCCTTGCCGTCAAAGAAGTGCACTTCGACTCCTGATTGCAGGTAGTCATTGAATATCTCGTTGCGCTGCTCCAAGCTGCCGATCTCGACATTCTGAATCTTCCGAATGGCCTCATCGACGGCTGCTTCCGGCAGATTTCTGTTGATTCGTCGCAACGCATCCGGGAGAATATCAGGAAGGAATACGTCGCGATACGAGTCGTCGGTGCGGCGAACATCGGGCCCGTACAGGTGCTCATATCCGAGTTTCTCCGTTAGATGTTCGACGATCAGATTTTCGTACCATTCCTCGTTCAGTGGATCCATGGACGTGATGTTGTTCAGAGAACACTCCGAAACCGTACGAGATTCGACTTTGGAAACAGTCATTGTTCACCCCACAAACATATGGATTCTCTCGCAAACCATCTTTCGGTTTAGTCTATCAATTAACCTATCGTCTGGATGTAACCAACATGAGTGTCTGCTGTTTTTAGATTACGTCATGCTGTCTTATTTTTGTTCAGTAGAACAAGAAAAACGCCCGCAGCTTAAACGCCGACGGGCATATTATCTCTTCCTCTCATCTACTTCCCAAACTCAAGTCTCACACCTCGATTCTCGTCTGGAAGCCCGCCGCATGATATTTTCGAAAGCAGACCCCCTCAAAAAACGCACCGCACATCCGATTATCGAATTCACCTCTCAACAACCGAGGCTCGTTTATCACAGGCCCTTCATCTATCACCAGTGCACATCTCTGCGCAGTCCTTTAAGAGCTTCGTTTTTTGTTAAAAACTCCGATGGTTCAGCATCTCGTAAACCGTCTTTGTTGTGCCGTTGAGACCCCAAAGCAATATAGCAAGCTTTCTTTGCACGGGTTATTCCGACATAGTGCATGCCAAGAGATTGCTCAATATCTTTTTGTACTCCTTTAATATGGAGGCATGATAAAACGATAGGCTTCAAGACAAAAAACGATGTCAAATTCAAGTCCTTTAGCCTTATGATAAGTAAGCACATTAATCTCATCTGACTGAGCAGGACGAAAACCCCTTCTAAGAATATCCACGTCTTTAACGGTGCTGCAATATGCCTCGATATCTTCATCACATCCCAACCCCGGCCCACATAGGTCAGCTATAGCAAACGCTAAATCTGTTTGGTTTACCAGATCTTCTTCACGAACTCCAAAGAAGTCATCAACAAGAGCAAGTCCCTGATTCCGCTTTGTTGTTTTGACATTCCTCCGGCAGTTCTTTCCATTGTCCATAATTAAAGTTGTTATCCTTAACAACCTTAAGCTTCAAAGGTCTGTTAATGATCTGAGGAGCAAAAGGGATAATAATCTGGCTAAGACACCGCTCATGATGCAGATCTGCTCCTTCGACAGTCCGCGCTTCGAGCGTGGGCGAGCCACCACATCCTCCAACACGGGACGAGACTGCGCGCGTACTTGTCCTCAGAAGATCGCAATTCATTGATGGCTCGTCTGCGCCCCAATGCGCCCATGCCGAACAACTGGCTACGGATCTCCTCGGTGAAACCCATCACCCTCACCTCCAACAACTGTAATCTCAGTGCAACTACAGTTGTGAACATGAAGGCTCATGTCCACTCTGAGTTAACAGAGCCAAAAAAACGATTTGTGTGGCATTCACGACATTATGCGAATGCCACGCGAATCATTTTTTATTGGTTTTGCTTTAAGGAGCACAGGATTTGCCGTTAAGGCGCTGAACTCGATGCCTTTTTCAGAACCGTTTGGCAAGCTGCTTCTCGCACACTCCTTGGAGCCATGTCAATACCGTGCAGAAAGCAAGATATATCACGCCGACCTCGCAATAAAGCACCAGTGGTTCATAGGTGGTGGCGACGATACGCTGCGCGGCCATGAACATCTCGACCACGGTGATGTTCGCGGCCAGTGAAGTGTCTTTCACCAAAGAGATGAACGTATTGAACAATGCAGGGAACGCCGACCGGAAAGCTTGGGGCAGCACGATCAGCCTCATAATGGTCAGATAGCTGAGGTTCGTGGTCAGGCCGGCTTCGACCTGCCCCTTTGGCACCGCGAGAATAGCTCCGCGAAGTGTCTCAGAAGCGTACGCGCCGACATTCAGGGAGAAAGCGATAAGTGCCGAGGGAAACGCCGGCACGACAATGCCCACGGACGGCAGACCAAAGAAAATAACGAACAGTTGTACCAGCAGAGGAGTCCCTCGGAACACCCACACATAGAATTGCGCGATTCGATGCACCATAGGAACCTTGGCTACTCGAACAAGCGCCACGGCGATGGCCAACACCAGACCTATTGCGAACGATATCAGTGTCAGCGGGATGGTTACCGTCAGCCCAGGAATCAGCAATTTCGTGAAGGAACCGATGATGATTCCCAACAGTCTGTCATCCATGATGCGCGATCCTCATATCCGGCCCGCTTTCGTCGGATCCGCACGCATTATGCAAATCCGTTGAGAACAGGCAAACCCATCTTTCTACTGCTTTACCGAAACGTCCTCTCCAAAGTACTTGACAGACAGTTTCTTCAATGTGCCATCCTCCTGCAGCTTCGCGAGGGCATCGTTCAGCGCCTTCACCAAGTCGTCCTCACCCTTGCGGATCGGGAAGGCCGCCGCGGGGCTGATTTCGGACTTTGCCGCGATCTGCACATCCGCGTCCGGCTTCTGCTTGAGATAGTCCAGCACGGCGAGCTTGTCGTTCAACGTGACATCGGCACGACCGGAGGTAATGGCGTCAACCGCCTGCGCGAAGTCATTGACAGAGACGATGTTCGCGCCATTCTCCTGGGCCGTCTGATTCCAGTTGCTGGTCTTGGTCTCCGCCGCATTCTTACCCTTGATGTCGGAGAAGCTCTTGATGTCGTCGTTGCCCTTCTTCGTCACCGCGACGCCCTGCGAGTAGGTGTACAGGTCGGTGAAATCGTACTTCTGCTTGCGTTCATCGTTCGGAGTCACCTGGTCGGCAACCGTATCGAACTTTTTCGCGTCCACACCCGCGAGCAGCGAATCCCAATTCGCTTCCACGAACTTGGCCTTGACACCAAGTTCCTCGGCGACTGCGGTGGCGACCTCCACATCGTAGCCGGTCAGATTATCGTCGGTATCGTGGTACGAGAACGGTGCATACGTGCCTTCCGTGCCGAACACGATCTCACCGTTCTTCTTGACCTGCTCAAGCTCGCTGGTGGCGGAATCATCGGATCCCGCACCGTTCGAGGATCCGCATGAGGCAAATCCAACGACCGAAACGACAGCAAGCGCGGCGGCAGCATATTTCTTCCAGACAGATTTGGTATCAGACATTTTCTTCCTGTTCTTTCTTAACGTTTTGGAGGGTTTGTTGATTATCAATTACTGAATTCAGACGTTGGGGATTTGGAGTGCGTCTGCTGAATTGTCACGAGTTCTTCCGGTTTCCAATCGTCCAGCACGTTGACATCGTGTATCGATGACAGAAAACGTGCGGTTCGTGGCTCGTTTGGATGGCTGAAGATGTGTTCCGGCTTCCCCTGTTCCACGATGTTGCCTCCTTCGAAGAACACGACTTGGTCGGAGGCGTTGCGGGCGAAACGCATTTCGTGGGTGACCATCAGCATGGTCGTTCCGGAATCCGCCAAGGATTTGATAACGGCGAGCACGCCGTCCACCATTTCCGGATCGAGAGCCGATGTCGGCTCATCCAACACCAACAGTTCTGGATCCATGGCGATCGCGCGCGCAATGGCCACGCGTTGCTGCTGACCACCGGACAGTTTGCTCGGATATCGGTCCGCGAATCCGGCCATGCCCACCCGGTCGAGTTCGTCATATGCGATTCGTACGGCTTCTTTCCTGCCTTTTCCCTTGGCGTGGATCAGGCCGATGGTCACATTGTCCAAAACCGTTCTGTTCAAAAACAGATTGTAATTCTGGAACACAAAACCGATTTTCGCGCGGACCGAAGCGATATCCTTTGGCTTGGTGCTGGTGAGGGACACCGGGCCTTCTCCGAAGTCGATGGTGCCAGCGTTGGCGGTCTCAAGAAAGTCAATCGTTCTCAGCAAAGTGGATTTCCCGGATCCGCTTGGACCGATAATCGAGACAACGCTACGTTCCGGAATGTCCAGGTCGACGCCGTCAAGCACTAATTACGATTCGAACGACTTTCGAACTCCACGAATTCGTATCATATTCGCCCCCCCAGTTCATCCAATCGTGACGGTCAGGCCAATGCATCTTCTGTGATCGCATCGTTCCACTTGTCGGAGTGTTTCTCCGAGGCCTTCTCGAACGCCTGGCCCAGATCCTCTTTGAGATCGGCGACATCTTCAATGCCGATGGCGAGACGAATCAACTCATCCGTAATGCCTACCCTCAGCCTCTCCTCACGGGGAAGTTCGAAGTGGGCCATACGGCACGGAAGCTCCGCCAGGCTTTCGACGGCGCCCAGTGAAACCGCAAGGCGGAACAGTCGAAGATTGTCGAGCACATCAACGGGATCGATTCCGTCGACGACCTCAAAGCTCAATACGCCGCCAGCGCCGCGCAACCCCTTGGCCGCCAGGTCCTCGCCATCGGTAAGACCCGGATAATAGACCTTCTTCACCAACGGGTGGGCAAGCAGGTATTTCGCCACATCGGCGGCATTCTCCTGCTGTCGTTCCAAGCGAAGAGCCAATGTTTGGATGCCCTTACGCACGGAATCGCATTCAACGGGCGCGAGGACGCCACCGAGACGGTTCTGGGCGAAGTAGACGCGCTGCCCTATCTGCTCATCCTTCACCACGACCAGACCAGCGATGACGTCGGAATGGCCCGCAAGATACTTCGTGGCGGAATGCAGTACGATATCCGCTCCCAGATCAAGGGGATTCTGCAGATAAGGTGTCACAAATGTGTTGTCCACGATAACGATCGTTCCGTATCGATGGGCGATTTCAGCGATCGCGTGGACGTCGTTCACCTTCAACAGCGGATTCGTGACCGTTTCAAAATACACCGCCTTGGCTGGCTGGATTCCCCGTTTCGGATCTCCTGCCACAGCACGCTCTACATCTTCCAGAACGCGGGTGTCGGCTGACGTGACCTCCAGACCCCAGCGGTTGAAATGCTCGTTCAGCTGCGAATACGAACCGCCATAGACATTGTCTCCGGCAACGATGCGGTCTCCAGGCTGGAAAATGGACAGCACCGCATGGATCGCCGCCAGACCGGAGGCGAAGGCAAATCCCCTAGTACTATGTTCGAGCTGCGCGATCTGCCTTTCGAGGTATTCGCGCGTTGGATTTCCGCTACGTGCGTAATCCCAACGGGGCATGGCATCGACCGACTCAAATGCAAAAGTGGACGATTTATAGATCGGCGGATTCACGGCTCTGGTGTCATTGTCGTTCACCGGTTCACCGTGGACCAGCTGTGTGTTGAATCTTGCCATCATGCACCCCCTCGGGTTGTAGAGTTGTTTCGCGCGCACATCTTTCATACTTTCACGATCATCTACTTAACCCGAAAAGAAAATGCGCCACACGCTTGGACTTATCGACATAATTTATATGACGTTTAAACTGTTATCAGGATAATTTATTAGCTTTTATCAATGGAGCAAGACATCGCTCTTTGGTTTTTCTTTCGTCCTATTTGGCTTCCCATGCACCGCAACACGCACAAATTACCACCCTTTAAAGGTGGAACAATGGGTACACCATTCGAGAGAGACTAGGCGTCATAAAGATGCTGTGGTGCACTCCAAGGGCAAGATCATCCAAGTCATCGAAGACAGCGGCCAAGCCACCCAGTACCGTATTAGCGTGACGCCCACGGATTATGGCGGATGGGATGAGCAGGTCGATGATCTGCCGCACGTCGGACTGGGGGGTCGGACCGTTCTGGCCCTTCAGACCACCGGCGAGGGTGATGACGCCATACAAACTAGTTTGTTTTAGTTTGCATGGCGTTCTTGCGGACGCCAACTCCAAGCCTCACGTCGCTCGCGCAGCAACTTGGTTCACACTTCACGGGAGCCTACGTTGCCCGGTCCGAACCGGTCCATCTTCCATCTCCTCCATGCGCGTTTAGAGTCTCCAGGGCACTCCCGGCGACCCCGATGCTGATGATCGCGTTCAAGTCACGGTCCAGTCCCAATCCGCATCCCGTCAACCGAAAAAACAGGATGCGCAGACTCTCCATACCAAACGTAAGACATTGAGCTATAATCGTCTTACAACAATCAGCAAAAGATGGAGGTCGAGATGACCATGACTTCAGTAACGGTCCGCGTGGACGACGCCACGAAAAAACAGGCTACGGCCATCGTGGAGGATCTTGGACTTGACCTGTCCAGCGTGACCCGCGCGTTCTACCGACAGATCGCCAGGGAGAACCGTATCCCGCTCAGCCTATCGAGGCAATCCATTCCGGCTGAGACCCTTGATGCGCTCGACGAGGTGCGCGAGAAGGCAGGGAAGGTTCCCCCACGCTTCAAAACCGCCGATGAAATGTTCGAATCGCTGGGAATCTGACCGTGCTGCAGATCGAATACACCAAAGCGTTCCAACGGGACATCAAACGACTGAAACGTAAGCATGCCGATTTTTCGGACTTGAAGGAGCTCATTCGGCTTGTCGCCGAGGATACCGACACAGCAAAGGAGACGTTGCGGCGTCGCCACCGCGCACACAGGCTACAGGGTGGCGACTGGGACGGCGTTATCGAATGCCATGTCGGCAACGCCGGCAACTGGCTCGCCATATGGATCAAAGAAGACGGCACCGCCTGGTTCCTGCGAACGGGAACGCATGCCGAAATCCTCGGTAGATGATGACATACGCGTTCCGGCATATCAATCGAACATCAAGAGGCAAAACAACATTGGGTGCGCATCGGTCTTGACAGGCGTGCGGGGACGCAGAGTAACCTACAATCTGGTGGATGGCAAGGTACTGAACTCCCACGTAACGGCACATGCGCCAGATGGGTTTTCAAAGAGAAAGCCGCGGCTAGAAATCTCCAACCACGGCTGTTCATCAATCCGGTGCCCCCGGTGGGACTCGAACCCACACTGTACAGATTTTGAGGCTGTCTCCTCTACCAATTGGGATACAGGGGCTTTCGCACAACTTGATTATGCTAACACAGAAAAGATGATTTTGCAAAGTCCTTGAGCGGTCGGCGTTTCGCACCATGTGCAACACCTTGATCGCAACCTGTCGCAGTCTGCAAATCGGCAACATATCAACATCATCCAAAAACAACGGGAGGGCTTCCATCCAAACGGACGGAAGCCCTCCTATTCGCTAATCAGTCAGTCACTGACCGAAATGCATCTCAGTCGCAAGCACCAACGGTGTGGACGTAGATGGAATCGGTGCGACCCGGCTGGTGCTCGCCCTGGGCGGAGCTCAGCACAACGATCTTGTCACCATCGGTGACCTTGCCGGCATCCTTCAGAATCTTATCGGTGAAGATCATCAGGTCCTTACGGGACTTGTCGTGGTAATCCTCATCGAGCAGGAAGGACTCGGTGCCCCAAGACAGAGCCAGCCAGTGATAGGTGTGCTCGTTGTTGGTGATGCCATAGATCGGGGTGGCCGGGCGTTCGCGGGACACGCGGTGCACGGTGGAACCGGTCTGGGTGTAGGCAACGATGGCCTTGGCGTTCAGCTTGTCAGCCAGATCCACAGCTGCGGAAGACACGGCGCCGGTGGAAGACATATCCAGGTTCTTCAGTTCCGGGATACGGTCGAAACCGTGCTCGGTGGCGAAGGAGGAGATGCGGCTCATGGTGCTCACGGTGACTGCCGGGTACTTGCCGACGGCGGTCTCGTTGGAGGTCATGGTGGCGTCGGCGCCGTCGAGGACGGCGTTGGCGCAGTCAGATGCCTCTGCACGGGTCGGGACCGGAGAATTGACCATGGAGCCAAGGACTTCGGTAGCCACGATGACCGGCTTGGCGTACTGACGAGCCAGCTCGATGCAACGCTTGGTAGCCAGCGGAACCTCTTCCAGCGGGCACTCGACAGCCATATCGCCACGGGCGACCATGATACCGTCGAAGGCCTTGACGATCTCTTCAAGGTTCTCAAGAGCCTGCGGCTTCTCGATCTTGGCGACGACCGGGATGCGACGACCTTCCTCGTCCATGATCTCGTGGGCGCGGTCGATGTCGGTGGCGAAACGCACGAAGGACATGGCGATGATGTCGGCGCCGGTGCGGATAGCCCAACGCAAATCGGCTTCGTCCTTCTCGGTAAGAGCCGGCAGGGACACCGCGACACCCGGCAGGTTGATACCCTTGTGGCTGGAAACCGGTCCGGCCACGACAACCTTGGTGTACACGTTGTTGCCTTCGACCTTGGTGACTTCGAGACGGACCTTGCCGTCATCGATGAGGATCGGATCGCCAGCATGGCAATCACCCGGCAGGCCCTTGAAGGTAGTGGAGGTGATATGCTCATCGCCCTCGATGTCGTCGGTGGTGATGACGAACTCCTGGCCTTCGGTCAGCTGGACCTTGTCTTCACCGTCGGCGTTCTTCTTGAACCAACCGCAACGGATCTTCGGACCCTGCAGATCAACCAAGGCTGCGACGTTGCGGCCGGTGGCCTTGGCGGCGGCGCGGAGGTTGTTGTAGACCTTGAGGTGGTCTTCCGGAGTGCCGTGGGAGCGGTTCAGACGAGCGACGTCCATACCTGCTTCGACAAGGCTGGTGATGCCTTCCAGGGACTCGGTAGCTGGACCGATGGTATCTACGATCTTGGCTTTACGCATGAATGCCTGCCTATTCTTGTTGATATTGATTTGGGATCTGACGACCCTGTTTCCAACCGACTAGTCTACTAGCAAAAAGCGCTCACTTCCACCCTGAAACGAGGCGTGTTGTGAGCGCTCACATTTTTTTGCTAAAAAGAAACCGCATGTTTCCATGCGGTTTCTCAAACCGTCACTTTTCCTTTGCTTCGATGGCACGCATCTTCAGCACGCTGGCCAATGCGGCACCACCAATCGCCACAACGATCACCGCCAAAGACAGCCATGTAGGCACTTCAGGCACCCAAGCGATCGGTTGACCGCCATTGATGAACGGCAACGAATTGCCGTGCAATGCCTCCATAATGAGCTTGACGCCAATGAAGCCCAGCACCACGGAAAGTCCAAGCGGCAGATACACCAGCTTGTCGAGCAGCTCGCCAAGCAGGAAGTACAGCTGCTGCAAACCGAGCAACGCGAACACATTGGATGTGAACACAATGAACGGATCCTTCGTCAAACCGAAAATCGCAGGAATGGAATCAAAGGCAAACATCACATCGGTGGTGCCGATGGTCAGAAAGACGATCAGCATCGGAGTCCAATACTTGGCACCATTTTTGACGGTACGCAACTTTTCTCCGTCATACTCATCGGTGATCTTGATGACCTTGCGCAATGCGCGAATCAAGCCATTCTCATGATATTCCTCATCTTCATCTCCCCCAGTGACCAACTTGATGGCGGTGACGATAAGAAATGCGCCGAACAGGAAGAACACCCAGGTGAAGCGGGAGATAATGGCCGCGCCGATGAGGATGAACACGCCGCGCAACACCAATGCGATGGTGATACCGATGGACAGCACGAATTTCTGCAGCTGTTTTGGCACCGCAAAATTCGACATAATAATGACGAAGACGAATAGATTGTCAATACTCAGCGAATATTCCGTAAGCCAGCCCGAATAAAATTCGATGGCCGGTTTCAATCCCGCAAAGAACCACATAAGTCCGCCGAAGATCAACGCCATGACCACAAAGAACGCGATATGCTGCACGCATTCCTTGGTGGAGGGCACATGGGGCTTACGTCCGATGATGAACAAGTCGACCACGAAGAAGACGGCAAGCACCGCGAACGTGGCGATTTCAAAAACAAGTGGTGTTTCAGCCATAATCCACTATGGTACGGATGCCGTATGACCAGTCGAGAACTATTTGCTCGCCTCCGTCATCTGCCGAAGTTCCTTTTTCAGGTCACGGATCTCGTCGCGCAGACGAGCTGCAAGCTCGAATTGCAGTTGTTCGGCGGCGGTATGCATCTGCTCGGACAGTTGCCGAATGAGATCAGCTAGATCCTGCGCGGGCAGTCCGGCCTTGAGAATCTCCTCATGCCGTCTGTCGGATTCCTCCTTGCTGGTGGCAGGCACGCCAAGATGAGAATTGCCGGCTTTGTCCGCGTTGCGGTATCCGGTACCGAGCAATGTCTGGGTGTCGACGTCCTCTTTGGCAAGCATGTCGTTGACATCGGAGATCTTCTTGATGAGCGGCTTCGGATCGATGCCGTGTTCCTTGTTGTAGGCGATCTGGATATCACGGCGGCGATTGGTTTCGTCGATGGCCTTGTGCATGGCTTCGGTGATGTCGTCCGCATACATGATGACGGTGCCGGACACGTTTCGCGCGGCACGTCCGATGGTCTGGATGAGCGAACGATAGGAACGCAGGAAACCTTCCTTGTCCGCGTCAAGAATGGCGACCAATGACACTTCCGGCAAATCGAGACCTTCACGCAGCAGGTTGATGCCGACGATGACGTCGATTTTGCCTTCGCGCAGTTCGCGCAGTAATTCGACACGTCGCAGGGTGTCCACATCGGAATGCAGGTATTCGACTTTAATGCCACGCTCCAGAAGATAATCCGTCAGATCCTCAGCCATCTTCTTGGTGAGCGTGGTGACGAGCACACGCTCGTTTCTGTTTACACGGTCCTTGATCTCCGCAAGCAGATCATCGATCTGCCCGTCAACCGGACGCACGTCAATCTGCGGGTCGACAAGACCGGTCGGACGAATGATTTGTTCGACGACTCCATCGCTCAGACCAAGTTCGTAGTCGCCCGGCGTCGCCGACAGATATACCGTCTGGCCAACGCGTTCCTGGAATTCCGGCCATTTGAGCGGTCGATTGTCCATCGCTGAAGGCAGACGAAAGCCATGTTCGACCAACGTGCGTTTGCGACTGGCATCGCCTTCGTACATGGCTCCGATCTGCGGCACGGTAACATGCGACTCGTCAATGACGAGTAGGAAATCGTCAGGGAAGAAATCCAATAACGTATGCGGCGGCGTGCCCGGCTCACGGCCATCGAAATGCCTTGAGTAGTTTTCCACTCCGGAGCAGACGCCAACTTGGGAGAGCATCTCCAAATCGTACGTGGTGCGCATAGTAAGACGTTGTGCCTCAAGTTCCTTGCCTTGTTTGCGCAGTTCGGCGGTACGTTGATCAAGTTCCTGCTGAATGGTAGACAACGCTCGCTCCATACGTTGCGGCCCCGCCACATAGTGCGATGCGGGGAAAATATGGACCTGCGGCTCGTGGGCAATCACATCGCCGGTCAGCGGATGCAGGGTTGAAATACGGTCGATTTCATCACCGAAGAATTCGATACGGATGGCCAGTTCCTCATATACGGGAATGATTTCGACAGTATCGCCGCGCACACGGAAAGTACCTCGGGTGAAGGCGATATCGTTGCGCTTGTACTGCATGGAGACGAAAGTGCGCAGCAAGTCGTCACGGTCGATCTGCTGGCCTTCCTCGAGAAACAGCATACGCCCGGCGTATTCTTCCGGCGTACCAAGGCCGTAAATACAGGAAACCGTTGCCACGACCACGCAATCACGACGCGTCAGCAAGTTCGCCGTGGCCGCATGGCGAAGCCGTTCCACGTCGTCATTGATGTTGGAATCCTTTTCGATATACGTATCGGTTTGCGGAATATAGGCTTCCGGCTGGTAGTAGTCGTAATACGAAACGAAATAGCTCACCGCATTGTCTGGCATGAGTTCACGGAACTCGGCGCACAGCTGCGCTGCCAACGTTTTATTCGGTTCGATGATCAACGTCGGGCGTTGCAGACGTTCAATAAGCCATGCTGTGGTGGCGGTTTTGCCAGTTCCGGTGGCACCCATGAGCACCACATCGTTCTCACCGTTTTCAATGCGTTCCGCAAGCTCTTCAATCGCCTTGGGCTGGTCGCCGCTCGGCTTATATGGCGATTTGACCATAAACGGCTTGTTCGTGCGTTCAATATTGAATCCCATGCCTACCTCGCTTCCGTGCGCCATTGTTTCATTAGCATATCAATATGCTCGAACATTTGTTCCAATGGCTGTGTGGAATCGATGACCTCATCGGCAATGGCAAGACGCTGTTCCACGCTGGATTGATGGTTCACACGATTCCATGCCTGGCTTTCGCTCATGCCTCGCGTTGTCATCATTCTGCTGACCCTCACCTGTTCAGGCGCTTCGACAGTTACGATATGGTCGAATTCAAAAGGAATGCTGTCAATTACTTCGGCGAGTAACGGTATGTCATGCACCACTACTGCTTGGCAATCAGCTTCAACAGCCTCATGTTCGAGTTGCACTGCAAGTTCATAAATCAGTGGATGCTCGATTCTGTCCAGTATCTTACGTTTTCGTTCCGCATCAGCGCCGGAAAACACATGCTCTGCCATCCACGCTCGATTGAGCTCGCCTCGATCGGTCAAAGCATCGGAGCCGAAACATTCCGCTATACGCTGAAGACCAATGCTGCCTGGTTCCACCACTCGACGCGCAAGCAGATCATAATCGACAAGTACTGCACCAAGCTCACGCAGCTTTGCAGATACCGTGCTTTTGCCAGCCGCTATGCCGCCGGTCAATCCTATTCGAATCACCACAACCGCCATTGTAATGCGCTTCGCATGCACGCTTGCCATACACATACGAAAAGACCCCGAACCTGAATCAGGAACGGGGTCTTTTCTAAGATCTAGCCTGAGCCGGATTGAATCCTAGCTCAGGATACAATCACTTGCCGAGCAGCTGGTCGCGCAGAGCGGCAAGCTGGTCGGAGTCGGCGAGGGTGCCGGCGGAAGTGTTCTCGGAGGAGTAGTTGGAAGATACCTCTTCGACCTTCTCTTCCTTCGGAGCCTGACCATCTTCAGCGGCGGAAGCTTCAGCGTTCTCGAGCTCCTTGGCCACAAATTCCTTGTGCTGCTCCCACAGATCGTGAGCGGCGGCGTACTGGGACTCCCACTCCTCACGCTGCTTCTCGTAACCAGCGATCCACTCGTTGGTTGCCGGGTCGAAGCCTTCCGGATACTTGTAGTTGCCCTGCTCGTCGTACTCTGCCGGCATGCCGTACAGAGCCGGATCGAAGTCCTCGGAAGCCGGATCGACGGAATCGTTGGCCTGCTTGAGGGACAGGGAGATGCGGCGACGATCGAGATCAACGTCGATTACCTTGACGAACACTTCTTCGCCCGGCTTGACGACGGTCTCCGGGTTCTCCACGTGGCGGTTGGCCAGCTCGGAGATGTGCACGAGGCCTTCGATTCCGTCTTCGACGGAGATGAAGACACCGAACTGAACGATCTTGGTGACCTTGCCCTTGACAATCTGGCCAGGAACGTGGGTGCGAGCAAAACGCTGCCACGGATCTTCCTGGGTGGCCTTGAGGGACAGGGAGATGCGCTCACGATCGAGATCAACGTCGAGCACCTCGACGGTGACCTTGTCGCCGACCTTGACAACCTCAGACGGGTGGTCGATGTGCTTCCAAGACAGCTCGGAAACGTGGATCAGGCCGTCAACACCGCCCAGATCAACGAATGCGCCGAAATTGACGATGGAGGACACGACGCCTTCGCGAATCTGGCCCTTCTTGAGCTGGGACAGGAAGGTCTCGCGAACTTCGGACTGGGTCTCTTCGAGGTACTGGCGACGGGAGAGCACCACATTGTTGCGGTTCTTGTCGAGCTCGAGGATCTTGGCCTTGATGGTCTGGCCGATGTACGGGGACAGGTCGCGGACGCGACGCATTTCGACCAGGGATGCCGGCAGGAAGCCACGCAGACCGATGTCGACGATGAGACCACCCTTGACAGCTTCGATAACGGTGCCTTCGACAACGCCATCGGCTTCTTTGATCTTCTCGATGTCGCCCCAAGCACGCTCGTACTGCGCACGCTTCTTGGACAGAATCAGACGGCCTTCCTTGTCTTCCTTAGTGACGACAAGAGCCTCAATGGTGTCGCCGACCTCGACGACTTCGTCCGGATCAACGTCCTTCTTGATGGAAAGCTCGCGGGAGGGAATGACACCCTCAGTCTTGTAGCCGATGTCGAGCAGGACCTCGTCATGATCGACCTTGACGACGGTACCTTCGACCAGATCACCATCACCGAAGTTCTTGATGGTGGAATCGACTGCCTTGATGAAGTCCTCTTCGGTGCCGATGTCGTTGATGGCGACCTTGGCGACTTCGTTATTGTTCTCTGCCATTAATTTGGTTTCTTACAAATAGTGGGTGGATAAAATCGGTCTTCAATTATGTGCATGCAACGTAACACATGCAAGGCGTAAGTTTACATGGGACCATGCACAAAAAAGACGTGTCACAACACGCGACACGCCCGAAATCATCTCACATCGTGTATAAAGCGCAATTACAGCTGACGCTCGGCCATCTCGACCACATTCTCCAACAACATGGCACGGGTCATAGGGCCGACACCACCCGGGTTCGGTGTATATGCCGAAACCTTCTCGTAGCAGGCTTTGTCAACATCGCCTTTCACACGATAGCGGCCAGCCTCCTCGTCAAACACACGGGAAACGCCGACATCGACCAGCACCGCGCCTTCCTTGACGTCTTCCGGCTTGACAAAGCCCGCGGAACCCATGGCCGCAATAATGACGTCGGCCTCGCGCATATGCTTGCGCACATCCTTGGTGCCTGTGTGGCACAGCGTGACCGTGGCGTTCACCGCCTTGCGCGTCAGCAAAAGACCAACCGTACGCCCGATGGTGATGCCTCGACCGAGCACGCAGACCTCTTTGCCGTCCAAGTCGATGTCATAGGCATTCAGTAGTTCGATCACGCCTCGCGGAGTACACGGCAGCGGCGTGGCGATGTCACCTCGCGCATGCAGCACAAGTTCGCCAAGATTGTACGGATGCATACCATCCGCATCCTTCTTGGGGTCGATCAGATCAATGATGGCGTTTTCGTCAATACCTTTCGGCAAAGGCAGCTGCACGATATAGCCCGTGCAGGCAGGGTCAGCGTTAAGTTCCTGCACGGCTTCAGCAATCTGTTCGAACGTTGCGTCGGCGGGCAACTCCTTCCGAATGGAGTTCACGCCGATTTCAGCGCAATCGGTGTGTTTTCCAGCAACATATTTGACGGAGCCGGGATCGGAACCAACCAAAATGGTGCCAAGGCCGGGGTTAATCCCCCGCTCTTTCAACGACGCGACGCGCTCGGCGAGATTCGCTTTCACCTGCGCGGACACCATCTTTCCATCGATTTTCACTGCCATGCCGGCCACTCCCCTCTTTACTGGATTGCTGTTGTATTGGCATTTGCATGTATCGTAGGCTATCTTGGTTTCAGTCGTAAGTCGCACACGTATTTATGAGATGAACACGATTAAGGCGGTTCAGGAAGAGGGCAACCGATATGCGCTTGCACAAACGTTCTTCGTTACGCGCTTTTGCCGCAGGACTCGCGCTTTGCATGACGTTCGGCACGACAGCATGCTCCGGAGAATCCTCTTCGCAGAACGATGATGCTTCCGCCGATTCCGGTGCCCAGACCGAACAGATCACGCCGATCGAGGTGGTCGCCTCGGTCAACCAGTGGGGATCTCTCGCCGAGCAGATAGGCGGCGTTCACGTGAAAGTCACGTCGATTCTGTCTTCGACCGATGTTGACGCGCATGATTTCGAGCCAAAGACCGACGACATCGGCAAGCTTCAACAGGCGCAGGTCGCGGTGTCCAATGGCGCGGGCTACGATGCTTGGGCCGTCAGGAATCTCAACAAAGACACCGTTTCCGTTTCCGCGGCACAGATGGTCGGTGCCATCGAGGGCGACAATCCGCATCTGTGGTTCTCCAGCGACGCCCGTAACGCTATGGCCAAGGAATTGGCCGACACGTACAGCCGCATCATGCCCACGCAAAAGAAGTATTTCAGTAACAAACTCACCGCATGGAACAGACGAGAAAAGAAAATAGAGAAGGACATGAAGGCGTTCAGCGACACACATAAGAACTCCTCCTATGCCGCCACCGAACCCGTCGCCTACTATCTGCTCAGCGACATGGGGTTCACCGACAACACGCCGGAGGGATACCTGCAATCGACAGGCACAGGCTCTGAACCAACCCCTGACGATCTTCAGGAATTCCAGGAATTGCTGGAAAAACATAAGGTCGACGTGCTTATCAACGACACGCAATCCGCAAGCGACGCCACGAACACGCTGACCGGCACCGCTTACAGATCTGATGTTCCCGTACTTGACATCAGCGAACAGATGCCTTCCGACTGCAAAAGCCTGACATCGTGGATCAGATCACTCATCCTCTCGCTGAACGACATGTTCGCCGAGCAATCCAACGCCGACTCGGGAAGTACGGATTCGACGGATCCTGCGAATTCCTCCGCTGCCGACGATTCGCAAACGGCGAATGAATCGAATGATGAATCAAACGACGCCCCGCAGCCAAATCCGAGAAAATAACCCTTCAACATCATCTTCAAAGACCGTTTCACCGTTCGATCGAACATGAGACGGTCTTTTTTCTTGCTTATGAAGGTTTCTGACATCGTCTTGGGATTTCTTCAACGAGTCGCTTTGGATGCTGGCCTGCATCTCCCTTATTGAGAATGATTGTCAACACCATTTGCGAGTATGTACGTACATTCAAACCAAGGAGAAGCCATGCACGACGAGACACATGCCTGCATCGAATTCGATGACGCCTGCGTCAAGCGAGGCGATCGCGTCATCTGGCAACATGGCACGTTCAGCATTCCGCAAGGCTCGGTAACCGCAATCGTCGGCACCAACGGCGCCGGCAAGACCACGATGATGAAGGCCGAGCTGGGACTGATCCCGACCGCGCACGGCAGCATCAAGGTGCTCGGCCAGCCTGCAGGTTCCGCGAACAGCCGCATCGGCTATGTGCCGCAAAGCTACGCTTCCGACATCGAATCGAACATCACCGCGGAACAGTCAGTGCTCCTCGGCCTGACGGGCACCAAATTCGGCATCCATCCCGTCACCAAAGCACTTCGAGACAAGGCCCGCAAGGCCATGGACTTCGTCGGCCTGCGAGACAAAGCGAACTACCGCCTGTCCGAGCTTTCGGGCGGACTGCGCCAAAGGGTCGCCATCGCGCAGGCGCTCGTGGATGATCCAAAACTGCTGATGCTCGACGAACCCCTCGCCAATCTTGATTTGGCAAGCCAACGCGCCACCGTGCATGTGCTCGCCAAACTCAACCGCGAGCTCGGCATGACCATTCAGGTGGTGGCGCACGATCTCAACATGTTGCTGCCGATCCTTACCGGAGCCGTCTATCTGCTTGACGGGCATCCGCACTATGCAGGCATGAATGAGGTGCTGGATTCCCATCTACTCACGCATTTGTATGGCACGACCGTACAGGTGGTCACCACTCCGCAGGGAGATATGTTCGTGACGCCAAGCGAGGACGAGCCTGAAAACATGAGCATCGATGCGCATGCTCCAGAAGAAATCGCGCAATTTCACCATCACAGCCACACCACGCAGGAGGACTGAGCATGGACGGCACCATATTCGCTTTCGACCCGGATTGGGTTTCCACGCTCAACGCCCCATTCATGACGAACGCGTTTCTTGCCGGCCTGTGCATCGCATTGGCGGCCGGCGTGATGGGTTATTTCACCATCGCCAGACATTCCACGTTCGCAGCCCACGCCTTAGCGCATATCGGACTGCCAGGCGCCACCGGAGCCGTATTGCTCGGCCTGCCTGTTTCCGCAGGTCTTGGCGTGTTCGCTCTCGGCGGAGCACTGGTGATCGGTGCGCTCGGCAAGAAGGCTTCACAACGTGAGATCGCCACTGGAACCGTGCTCGCCTTCGCCACCGGCCTTGGCTTGTTTTTCGCACGTATGTCAAGTTCGGCCTCACAACAGATGCAGTCGATTTTGTTCGGATCGATTCTGACGATTACCGACGGTCAGATCATTGGCTTTGCGATTTTCGATGTGCTGCTGTTGGCGGTTCTGGCCGTTATTTATCGTCCATTGTTATTTAGTTCGCTCGATGAGCAGGTAGCGCAGGCAAAAGGCGTGCCCGTCGGTTTTATGAATATCTGTTTTATGGCGATTATGGCCGGCGTCATCACAATTGCAGTTCCAGCAGTTGGCACATTGTTGATTTTCGCATTGGTGATCACTCCCGCCGCCACCGCCAACATCATTGCCCGCTCACCATTCAAGGCGATGGTCGTCGCCACGGTAATCTGCCTGATTTCGATTTGGGGAGGACTGGTGCTTTCCACCATGTTCCCAGCTCCCCCAAGCTTCATTATTGTAACGATTTCAACGCTGTTCTGGACGATTGCGAAAGCGGTTGAGTCCTTCAAAAGGAAATAACGAAACAGCCGTAAGGAAAAGAACTCAGGCTTCCTGACGTACCGGCTCGACCAAAGCATTGGCGATTGCGGCGACGCCTTCGCCGGAACCGGTGAATCCCATACCATCCGTAGTGGTGGCGGTTAACGACACGTCACAGCCCACAGCCTCGGACAACGCCCGCTCGGCCTCTTCCCTACGTTTACCGATTTTCGGCCGATTGGCGATCACGACCACACTGGCGCTCGACGGCCTCATGCCATGTTCGTTCAGATAGTCGACCGTAGTCCGCAGCATCTCGACACCATGTTTGCCGGCGCCGTCGGACTGCGAGCCGACACCGAACAAAGTGCCGATATCGCCAAGACGCGCTGCAGAAAGCAATGCGTCAATCAACGCATGTGCCACGACGTCGCCATCCGAATCACCCTCGATACCATCGCCATCCCAACGCAAACAGGCAAGCCACAACGGCTTGCCTGCATCACGGGATGCGAATCGATGAGCGTCAAAACCCTGACCGATACGCATGAAAACGCCTTACTTCTTCTTAGACTTCTTACCTTCGGCTTCGACTCGAGCCAACGTATCCGTAGCGGCTTCCTCAGGAGCCTCGGTATGATGTTTCTCATCGCCAGGCTGAGCAGGCTCATATCCGAGGTTCACATCCAGCAGACGCTGGGCTTCGGCTTCATCGAGTTTTTCAGACAGGGAAATCTCCGAGGTCAGAATGCTGCGGGCCTTGGTAAGCATACGCTTCTCACCTGCGGACAGACCATGCTCGTCGACATCACGCTGAGCGAGATCGCGCACCACTTCGGCGATCTTATTGACGTCGCCAGTGGCGATCTTCTCGACGTTCAGCTTATAGCGACGAGACCAGTTCATCTCCTTCTCAATGATTGGAGTACGCAAAATCTCGAATACTTTGGCTACTTCGTTGGCGTCGACGATGTCTCGCACGCCAACTTTCTTAGCATTGTCGACCGGAACGTTGATGACCAGACCGTCAGACGAAAGCACCGACAGCTGCAGATATTCGCGGGTGATTCCCTTGACTGTCCGTTCGGTGATGGCCTCCACCTTCGCAGCGCCGTGACGTGGATAGACGACCATGTCGCCGACCTTGTAACCCATGAATCCTCCGTGAAAAGCTTACACAAAACCCGAATTATTGTGCCATCAGGGGTGGACTTGACCAAAAACGCTTGAAAAAACGAAAAAATAGGCGCGACACGGGCCACTTTTCTTGCATTTCGTGCTTACACTTTTGCCATGGCTACAGAATCCAAGATCAATGAAGATGTCGTTGCTGTTCCTGTTTCCCAGGGAACACTGGATGCAGTAAGCAACGGTACGTTTTACAATCCTCACGAGGTGCTCGGTGGACACCTCGGCTCCGGCAAGCATGCGGATGTCGTCACGATCCGCGTCTTGCGTCCGCTGGCAAAATCCGTGACGATCCTCACTGAACAAGGTCAAACACTCGCAATCCATGAATACAATGGCGTCTTCATGGCACTCGTTCCCGCTGTCGCCACCGATGATGGCTACGGCGTGCCGGATTACCGCATTCGCACCGAATATGAAGACGGTTCCGTTGTTGTTTCCGACGATTCCTATCGTTATCTGCCGACCATCGGCGAGATGGACATGTATCTGTTTGGCGAAGGACGCCACGAGCGCCTGTGGGATGCGCTTGGCGCGCATGTGCTCCGCTACGACGACCCGATGGGTTCCTCCGAAGGCGTAAAGGACGAGCAGGTGATCGGCACCGCGTTCACCGTGTGGGCTCCGAACGCCCACGCAGTGCGCGTGGTCGGCGACTTCAACGGCTGGAATGGCCGTGCCCACGCCATGCGTGAACTCGGATCCTCCGGCATCTGGGAACTGTTCATCCCGGGCATCAGCGCTGGCGAGATCTATAAGTATGAGATTCTCAACGCCAACAATGAGTGGACCATGAAGGCCGATCCGATGGAACGCTCCCATGAGATTCCGCCGCGTACCGGATCCATCGTGGTCGAGTCCACCCATGAGTGGAATGACGCCGATTGGCTAGCCGAGCGTGCGGCCAAAGACCCACATAACGGCCCTGTCAGCATCTACGAGGTGAATGCCTCCAGCTGGCGCAAGGACGTGAACGACTACCGCGAACTCGCCGACAAGCTGGTTCCCTACGTGCAGAAGGAAGGCTTCACGCACGTGGAGTTCATGCCGCTGGCGGAGCATCCGTTCTCTGGCTCTTGGGGCTATCAGGTAACCGGTTACTACGCGATTGATTCACGTTTGGGAGGTCCGGACGACTTCAAGTATCTCGTTGAGAAACTGCACGAAGCCGGCATCGGCGTGATTATGGATTGGGTTCCGGCCCACTTCCCGAAAGATGCGTTCGCACTGGGTCGCTTCGATGGCACGCCGCTGTACGAGGATCCGGATCCGACGCGTGGCGAGCACCCAGATTGGGGCACGTACGTGTTCAATTTCGGGCGCCGCGAGGTGCGCAACTTCCTAGTGGCCAACGCCTGCTTCTGGCTGGATGAATTCCATATCGACGCTCTCCGCGTGGACGCGGTCTCCTCCATGCTGTACTTGGATTACAGCCGCGAGGCCGGCCAGTGGCATCCGAACATCTACGGGGGCCGCGAGAATCTCGAGGCCATCGACTTCCTCAAGGAAGCCAACGCCACGGCATACAAGAACAATCCGGGGATCATGATGATCGCCGAGGAATCCACGGCATACCCGGGCATCACCGCGCCGACCGACGCAGGCGGCTTGGGATTCGGCCTCAAGTGGAACATGGGCTGGATGCACGACACCCTGCAGTACCTGCATGAGGAGCCGATCAACCGCAAATGGCACCACAACGAGATCACCTTCTCCATGGTGTACGCCTATTCGGAACACTATGTGTTGCCGATCAGCCATGATGAAGTTGTGTACGGCAAGGGTTCCGTGTTTGGCAAGATGCCGGGCAACGATTGGCAGAAGTATGCCGGTGTCCGTGCGCTGTTCGCCTACCAGTGGGCTCATCCAGGCAAGAACCTCACCTTCATGGGCAATGAAATCGCTCAGTATGGCGAGTGGGACCACGACGGCTCCATCGACTGGGATGCCCTTGAATGGCCCGATCATCAGGGCGTGCAGAAGCTTGTCGCCGACCTGAACGAGCTGTACAAGACATCGCCGGCATTGTGGAGCCAGGATTTCGATCCCGCAGGCTTCCAGTGGCTCACCAGCGATGACGCCGACCACAACACGCTCAGCTTCGTGCGTATCGGCAAGGATGGCGAGCAGATGGTCGCCATCGTGAACTTCTCCGGCGAGGCCTGGTCCGACTATCAGGTGCCGCTCACCAAGGGCGGAAAATGGACGGAAGTGCTGACCACGGACGACGAGATCTACGGCGGCTCCGGCATTCATAATGGCACGGTCGAAGCAGTCGAAGGCGAGTATCATTCACGAGATTGGTCCGCAAAGATCACCGTTCCGGCACTAGGCGCAGTATTCTTGAAGCCGGAACTCTGAGAAAGGCGGGAAGCTATGCTCAACTCATCAGCACAACCCACAGCGACTCCACGCACCGTTCTGGTGGTCGAAGACGAGCCGACACTGGCCACTGCCATTGCCCAACGCATCACAGCGGAAGGCTGGACGGCACGTGTGGCATCTGACGGTGCCAGCGCAGTTCAGGCCGCCGCGACCCTGCGTCCTGATCTGGTCATCATGGACATCATGCTGCCTGTGATGGACGGGCTTGAGGCCACGAAACGCATTGTGGCGGAGCGTCCTGTGCCAGTGCTGATCCTGACGGCACGAGACGACGAGGCCGATAAGGTCATCGGCCTCGGTGCCGGAGCCGATGATTACATGACCAAGCCGTTCTCCATGCGCGAGCTCATCGCCCGCTGCAAGGCGCTGCTGCGCCGTGTGGATCGCGCCAAGGTCATCGCCAAGAATTCCGAAAACGAGAAGCTTCTCGATTTCGGTTCCTTGGTCATCGATCCGGCGCAACGCATCGTCACCGTCAATGGCAAGCAGGTGCATCTGACTCCTACGGAATTCGATCTGCTGGCCACACTGGCCCGTAAGCCGAAGTCCGTACTCACCCGCGAGAAACTACTCGAAGAGGTGTGGGACTGGGTGGATGCCTCCGGCACCCGCACGGTCGACTCGCATGTTAAGGCGCTCCGTCACAAGCTCGGCTCGAAGACCATTCGCACCGTGCATGGCGTCGGTTACGCATTCGAACCGCCGGAACTCCAGGACTAATGATCAAGGAGCTATTGCGCTAAGATTCGGTAGTATGCGTGCTACTGATATGAAATCAGGGCGTTCGGTTAATCCATTGGAAACCGAACGCCCTATTGGTTTGTTTTCATCGCTCAAAGTCGAATTGAGCGTTCTTATCACCCTCTCCACCGCCATCGCGTTCATCATGGCGTGGTTTCTGCTCAAAGTCGGTCTGAGCGTATGGATCGCCATGCCAATCACCCTTGCCGTGGCTTTGGGCATCACCTACTTCTTCTCCAGAGGCCTCACCTCTCCCCTGCGCCAAATGCGTGACGCGGCCGAAGCGATGGCCGACGGCGACTACACCGTGCGCGTGCATGTCGATTCCAATAGTCGCGACGAAGTCGGGCAGCTTGCCCTCACCTTCAACGAGATGGCGGAAGAACTCCAGCATGCCGATCAGATGCGCCGAGATATGGTGGCCAATGTAAGCCACGAATTACGCACGCCGGTATCGGCACTGCAGGCCATGGTCGAGAACATGGCGGATGGCGTGGTCGAACCCACTCCTTCGAATCTGGAAAGCATCCTCAACCAAACGTATCGTCTATCCGACCTGATCGCGTTTCTGCTTGATCTTTCGCGCATGGAAGCCGGTGCGGCAAGTCTGCAGATCGAAATGTTCAATTTCGCGGATTTTCTCGATGAAACCGTTGAACCTTTGGAGATCGCCGACGCGGGGCATGCGCACGACATTGAAATGCATGTGCCCGACGATATCGAAATGGAAGGCGACCAAGACCGCTTGCGCCAACTGTTCACCAATATCATCGCGAACGCGCTCAAGCATTCCGCAGACAACACCAAAGTGCTTATCGAAGCGCATGAAAACAAGGATTTCGGCACCATCGTCACGAATGTCGTCAATTTCGGCTCCCAGATTCCACAGGAGGCCCGTTCCGATATCTTCCGTCGTTTCGTCAAAGGAAAAACAGGACCGGGCACTGAATCGGGCGGAACCGGCCTTGGACTGTCAATCGCACGTTGGGCCGCCCAATTGCATGGCGGTTCGGTGAGTGTTGTCGACGATCCTCGCGGCGCCGATTTCGAAATCATCTTGCCGAAATATCATATTTCGGATGACGAATAAATATTTTTCTGCGATTATTACTGTGCTTGCATTGGCTCGTCCATCTGCTTTCCCTCCGGAGTGTGCGCCAGCGCGAGCACGGTAATAACCGTGGCACCGTTCTTCCGCATCGTCTCGACGCAACTGCGCATGGTCGCACCGGTCGTGACGATATCATCCACCAAAATCACCATCGTATTCTGCAATGAAACCGAAGAACGCACCGAAACGTGCCCTTTCAAGCGCTGCGAACGCTGTGCCGCGCCCTTGGTCTGCACTGATTTTCCTTTGATGCCCTTGTTTTCCAAGGCGTCGCATACCGTCACCTTGCAACCTGTTTGCCATTGAAGAAAACTTGCCAGCCGTTTGACGATCGGTATCATGTGCCTTCGTCCTCGACGCCGCATCGAAGCGTGCGACGACGGTGCCGGAACCACGAAAACGGCACGGTAAGAGTTTTGTCTGTCGTGAATGAAATCAATGACGCCAGATGTTTCAGCAAGTCTGCATATGACTTCAGAAAACGGCCTGTCGCATTCCTCATCCCCATGGTCCTTCCATGCGAGAACCGCTTGTCTGACGGTGCCACGGTACCATCCGCATGCGAACCAGCTTCCCATCGCAACGCCATCGAAGGTCTGAGCGGAAGAACGGGAGAACAACGCCATGCAGTCTTCGCACAGCACGTCATCCGGCCTATCACAGCCGGCGCAGCCTCTGGGAAACAGCAAATCGGCAACCTGCGAACATGCCCTCATCATTGAGTTCATACGCGGACTTCCACCCGGTTCTACCGTGACAGACTGGCGATGATTCCACCGCACAGTCTCACGGTATCGTTTGGGCAAGTGACCTTCACCGCCCTGGTACCGGCCCGCGCCGCAGGGTAATCATTGCCATCGGGATCCATACGGTCCCCTACGAATACGATCTGGTCCACCTCGATGCCAAGAATATCGGCCAATTCCCGGACCGCAAATGACTTGTCTACGTTTTTTTCGGAAATATCAACGCTGCTGGCTCCACCTGGACGCACCTCAAGATGCGGCAAATCGGCGGCGACGGCCCGCGCCAAACGATTTTTCTTCTCGTTGGTCGGATCCCATGCCTCCTTGGCCTCAATGGGTGCAAGCTGTCCCAATGCGGAGAACGTGATCTGGCTGCCGCGGTTTTCGATGCGCTCGCCCCAAACATGGGTGAGCCATATGTTCTGCTCGCGCGCATTGCGTTCCAACGATTCGTAGGCTTTCGCACGATCCTCTTCACTGAGGTCGTGGGCGAAGACCTGCATCCAATTCGCACCATCCCAACGATAGTATCGCGTGCCACTGGTCGGCATAAGATGCAGATTCGCCCGGTTTGCCTGCCCGGTCAGCCGTTCCACCACCTGGCTTTTCAGCAACGCGTACTTGCCTCCGGTGATCACCGCGACGTCGATCAGTGATGTCAATGCGGAAAAGCATTCGGCCATATCGTCCTTCATCGGTTTTTTTGACCTTGCCAGTGTGTTGTCAAGATCGAAGGCGATAAGTCGTGCCCCAGCGCACAAATCATCGATATTCACGTCATTCCAACAGGGCACGGAAATATCCGCCATGATCGTTCCTCCTATGTCGGTGCAATGAACAATATGGTATCGCATGATTCGTGCAAAGCCCTGATATGGTAGAGGCCATGTATCAATTGCCTTGGGAATCAACCGTGTATAGAAATCGCCATGGTCGTGGAACGAGAACACCGATGTTCGGTACGAGACTTCCACGGTATCGCACACGAAGCGGCATGTTCGACGATATGCTGGTGGCGCAGATCCGCAGGCTCAACGATGCGTGGCCGGAACTAGTGGCGCCGGTGCAGTTTGCCGTCGAGGATGTGCCGCCATCCGACCCGGCACCTTGGGAGGCCACCCCGCGTTTGGGGTCGCAGTCGTTTTCTGCCGAGCATGGCATACCGCCGCGCATAGTGCTGTATCGTATGCCTTTGCAGTCGCACGCGCGCAGCCGCATGGATCTCCAGTTCGCGATTCGAGACGAAGTGGTGTTGCGTCTTGCGGAACTGTATGGGCGCCGTCCTGAGGAGATCGACCCGGATTGGGGTATGTGATCAGCGCACGATGGTCATGTTCTGATTGGACCACACCTGTTCGCGGGCTTCCTTCAGATCAGTTGCGCTAATAATGGACACTCCGGCCAGCTTTGCATCCGAAACGTCCTTCTGGCTTACGCGGATGTTCCACACCATGGATTGATCCGGATCGGCGAGACTGACCGCGGCCACGTCTCCATCATTGATATCCGCCAATTCGACCGTAGTTGAAGCGCCAGCTCGGATGGTAAGGTCATTTTGATCCACGATATCGCCGTCTCCGTTATATGACGTCAATGTAGCCGTGCGATCGTCGTCCGATGTGTTGGTGACGCTCACTTGCGCTGTGGCATGGTCGGGAACGGCCATGGCGGAGACGTTCATTGGCACCGAGGCATTGACCAAAGCGAAATCAGCCTGATCGCCGTCTCCATCATTGGTGACTTTCGCAGCAGCCGTTACCGGCTCAGTGGCGTTGATGGTGAGGCCGGTCGCCGACTTGGGAACGGAACCCAAGTCGATGACCGAAACACGATTCGCCTCAAGCGTCTGTTGATTGGTGTTCTTCGTTCCTGTTCCGTCCGTCCAAGATACCGTGACGTCGGACTGCTGGGACGGATACACATACAGATTGACGTCGTCGCCTTCCGACAGTCCGTTAATCGCCAGCGTTTTCGCAGAAACATTGTTGGGAACCGCGTAATCCGACCCTTTCGAAGTCAGACCGTCCATTGCTATCGTGCGGACTACGGCAGCGACCGGAGTATCCGCACTGGACACGGTGACATACAGGGCATCCTGTTCGGAAGCCGCCGCGGCAAGGTTCAATATGGATTCCTTGCCCGCTCCCACCGTCAACGTCGAACCTGTAGACAACGCCAGAGCGCCGGCCTTGTCGGATCCCCAGACCTTGATGTTCACCGATGTGGCTTTGGCTGAAGGATTGGCCACAACCAGTTGTTGGGTTATGCCTGTTTTGGTGCCCGACACTATCAACGACTGCTTCAAAGCCGGCGTGACGCAGGAAGCCGCGGAAACGCCTTTCAAATCTCCATCAGTGGCCCAAGACATCATCGAGGAAGCCGCTCCCGTTCCATCGGAAGCCGACAACAAACGGGTGTTCTGCAACTGGGAACCGTCGTCGACCGTACCAGACGCAATAAAAACATCATCGTCCGATCCCTCATCATCCTTGTTCAGCACCAACGCCGAAGTGGTCTCATCAGCGCCAAGAAGTCCTACGGAGGAACGGAACACCGTGCCGAATGCCGTGTAACGCACCGACGATGCGATATTGCCGTTGGACGCCTGATATTCACTGTCACCATACGCATCGGTATCGGCAATCGTCATTCGCGCAGGGCAATACGTTTCCAGTTGGCGGGGGCTGACCGTACGAGACACGGACGAGCGTTGCGTCATCGGCGAATCGGCATGAATCCATGTCGGACGATATACCGCAGCCACAACCACCAATGCGACGATAACCAGCACCGACACAACCGCCAGCACCATACGCCAAACCGTTTTGGAACGGGAATGCTTACTCATGCTTCCTCCTGACCCTGACGCCTCATGCGCGGAAATGCAACCAAGCAGTACGCGGCAATAACAACACCCATGCACCACAGCCATGCTTGGCGCCAAACGCTCGACTCCGCCTGGCGATACCCCTTGCGGTCGATATGTTGCTTGGCTGTGTCTTGAATGGTAAGGCGATAGTACGTCCCCGCATCAGTGCTCACAACGTTCTGCGTACCATCGGAAGCGCTGATATTAGAGCTCAACTGGTCGGATATCTGCCTTTGCGCCTTGTCATCACCGGAACGCACCACATAGATGCCGCCGAATCCCAATTCGCTCAGATCGGTGACGGCATCGGAATCAGCATTCGACAATAGTTGAGCACAATCCTTCGCAATCGCCTTGCTCGCATCATCGGAACGTCCGAAAGCCACTTCGACGCGCTGCGCCGGAGAACTGTCAATCAAATCACCTCGACGGGTGCGCATCACACTGTAGCTGATGGAACCTGTGCTATCCGCACGTACGGCAAGCACACGCCTCGCCTCATCCTGCGCAAGAAAGTCGGAAGCGACGATCGGCAGTCCCGAATCGCTGGCAGCGACCGTGTCATGATCTCGCGTGATGAAATCGAAACCGGCACTCGCCACAACGGATGCGGCGATCAAGACGACCAGCACGATTCGCACGGCATGACCGGCAATAATGCCCTCAGAGGATCCATGATCCTCAATCCCAATATCACCGGTGGGCCGCTGCCACAGCATGACGAATCGTTGCACCGCACTACCGGCGACCATGCACACGCAAGACAGCAATCCCATCATCGTGAACGAAACACCTGGAAGCACGGAACCGGCCACGGCTCCGTCGGAGTCGACCGCAACCACAACCGCAGCGGAAAGCAGCGAAGTGGCTAAGCCCGCAACCGACACAACCCACATCATACGCGACACACGAAGCACAAACGGCAGGAACAGCGACACCGCAGCGAGAAGCACAATCAAAGCCAATATCGCCACAGCCGCATACTGCCATGCCTCACCTGATAGGGTAACGCCAAACGCACGGGAGACGATATCCGAAAGATTGACGATCATCGGACGCCCATCATGCGCCGACGACGGCAACATCACGCTACCGAAAATCTGACGCCAGGTACCAGCTCCCGCGTAACGCACCGCATTGACCAACGTCGGCGCGCATACGAACGCAGCCGGCAGCGGGATCAACAGCAAGGTCGTTCGATGAGAGCGCACAAGCATCAGGAACACAAGGAACGACAACATCAACGGCAGCAACAATTGCGGTTCGGAGGCCACAACGGGAATGAAGCATAACGCAGCAAGAGCGGCGGCCTGCACGGAAGCCTGAGGCTTGAGCAAATCCTCCGTTCGATACATGCCCACAGCTCGGAAAGAGAACGCGAAAGCCGCGGGGAGGAACACCATAACCGTTATCATCGCCACATCGGCATCGTTATATACGCTCATTGACAACGCTATGGCGAACCATGCCAATGCAGTCACGCAACGTACCGTATCAGAGCGGGTGAAGATTCCAGCCAAAGCCCAAAACGACAGCACCATCAACGGTGCGGACAGGAAAAACACCACAGCGACGGCGGTCGCCACATGCCCCGCTGTGAACACGGAAACCACCATGAGCACCAACAGCCATGGCGCACTCGGCGCGCTGACACCAGTTCCCGCGATATATGCCCACGATGTAGTGGCGGCACGGACCAGCTGGGCAAAGTCTGCGTCGGTAGGCAGCAATGTATGCGAATACATCGACGCGCCGGAGAGCACGCTACGGAACACATTCCAATACAGGAAGACGATCCAAGCGAACGCGATCAGCGCAGAAGTGAGGGCGAATCCCCATCTGCGCATCAGCCTTTTGCGCAGATGCGCCTTGGCGAGGGGGCTAAGAATCACCGTGCCACGCTGGTCGAGAAAGGCTCGCTTGCGATCGTTCCATTGTTTGATTTGTTGACGGCTCGCCTGCAATGCCGACAATGATTTCAGGGAAACCCTGCTTTGCTCGCGCAGCCTGGCACGAGCACGCCATGCGCCCGGCAGACAAAGCAGCGAACGCCACGGCAAAGCCAGCTCACAACAGGCATGGTACGGCTGCTTACGGGTGAGGCAGAGCACGGCCAAGCCCAGCGCCTTGATAATCGACCAGATCCACAGCAAAAGCCACCAGGAACGGTGCACATCCGTGTACGCATATTTCGTATTCGCTTCACGCTTCGCGAGATATGGATCGATGCGACCATCCTCGTCTTCGACCTGCTGGCCGCTTTTGGAGCGCACGCCTTCGAACCGTGCTCTCCTATGGGCAATCCGAGCCTGCGGCACCACCACCACACGACCTCCACCCAAGCAGATGCGCCGGCATAGATCCGTGGACTCGGCGAATGTGCCAAACCAGGAATCAGCGCCCTTCCACGTTCTCAAGCTGGCCAATGGAACCAACGCGCCGGAAAGCGAGACTGCCAGCACATCCTGCCGGCCATCATACTGTTCCTGATCGGGTTCCCCATCCACCACCAAAGATACGAGATTGTGATGCCCCGCATACAAGCCGACGTTATGCAGGCTCTTCGCCCGCCAATCCAGCTGTTTCGCGCCGAGCAAAGACGCCGTCGGCGTATTTCTCCAAGCATCAAGCAATGCTTCGAGGCATGACTCGTCAGCCGGCCTCGAGTCGTCGTGCAAAGTCCACAGTGCGCTGATCTGGGCGTCAAGGTCGATCTGCCGCATCGCACGAGACACGGCGTTCGTGAATGACGTCGCCCCTTTCACCCCTACCAGAACGACACGTATGGTCTTGCTTTCAGGAACTTCCGTAAGCACGCCAGCCGGCGACGGAATGACGTCAAACGTCATCTGCATGGGCTGTTCGACCTGATTGGTGCAATCCGCAACGATGATGGTGCCCGGAAGCACACGCTGTGCGAGCACCGCCGCAAAGGTGGAGGGGAAAAAGCGTAAATCGCTCTGCGCGGTAATCACCGCAGCCACGGACGGATTGGCATCCTGCCGGTGAGAGTACGGCCTGCTGTTGAGCAGATCGGTCACGATTCCCTGAATATCGCTGCTGGCATTAGAATTCATAATTTCCAGTGTACGCACGGGGCACGCCGTACGTCATGCCCGTTCCTTGTGTTCCTTCTTGTAACGACGACGCTCGCGTTCGCTCAAACCACCCCAAATACCGAATCGCTCATCGTGTTCAATGGCCCATTTCAAGCACTGTTCGCGAACCTCGCATTGGGCGCACACGCGTTTGGCGTCCCTAGTGGAACCGCCCTTTTCGGGGAAGAACGCCTCCGGGTCGGTTTGGGAGCATAAGGCCCTATGTTGCCAGGAAACATCGTCATCACGCTTGAACAGACCCCACAACTCCGCAAGCGGATTGTCGGAGGACTCATCGATCACACCCCACATGCGTCCTCCCCTATCCATACGTATGCGCACTTAGTCATGTTGAATTACACACATGCAATTTCTTTTTGTCAAGTTTTCCGCCGTGTCAATAACCTTGATTCAAGAAAAATGTGGTACGAGGAACGACCAAGATGACGGGGTCTGAAGCAAAATCAGCGAAAATCGGGGAACATCTCTATAATCCCATAACAGCGTAGTGGTATGTTCTAGAACGCGTTGAGATATGGCGTGATCTTTTGTATAAACAGGAAGGCGATACCGTGACCACATCACCAGCCGGCGATAAGCTTCCTAACGTCAATGGACTGCGAGACGCACAGCCGCGTCACAGCCTTGGCTATCGAGTGCAACATCGCGCGAGAACGATAGTCGCTTCGGTCATCGCGGCGATGCTGGTGTTCTCGGGAACCGCGGCAGCCGCGACATGGCTGGATGTGAATGGCATCATCAAAAACCATTCAGTAGAGATTATCGGCCAAGGTTCACTTGACGCCAACACGTCGATCATTGACCCGAATTCCGGCAAGCCCATCGAATTCGTACTCATCGGGCAGGATTCCCGCGACGGCGAGGAAAACCAGTCAGTCGGAGGCAATTTCGACGATGTGGTGGGCAACCATCAAGCTGACACCACGATGGTGGCGCAGATTTCCGCGGACCGCACCAAAATCAACCTGGTTTCCATTCCACGCGATTCCTTGGTGGATGTGCCTCAGTGCGAGACAACCAATGGTACGATTCCCGCGCAATACAACGTGATGTTCAATTCGATTTTCGCGAACGCATATCAGACCGGCGGTGATCTCGCTTCAGCCGCAAGCTGCACGTTGAATGCAGTGAACAGCCTCACCGGATTGAACATTCAGAACTTCATCGTCGTGGATTTCGCAGGTTTGGTCAAGATGATCAACGCCGTGGGAGGCGTCGATCTGTGCATCCCGCAGGATGTTGACGATCCTTACACCAGCCTGCAGCTCACCAAGGGACTGCACCATCTGGACGGATATCAGGCGACGCAGTACGCGCGAACCCGCCATGGTTTGGGAGATGGTTCCGACACGTCGCGCACGACCAGGCAGCAGTACCTCATCAAACAGTTGATGAACGAGGCGCTCAGCAAGAATCTTTTCACCGATACCGCACAGCTATATCAGCTGGCGAAAGCGGCGTTGCAATCACTGTACATTTCGCAAGGCATGGCCGACACCGCCGCACTTGCAGGTCTCGCCATGAGCCTTAAGGATTTCAATCTGTCCAACCTGTATTCGCAGACCGTTCCAGTGGTGTCCGCGCCGTCGGATCCGAACCGTTCAGTCTGGGCCGATGAGGCGGAGACGCTTTGGGAGAAGATGCGCATGGGCAAGCCGATTTATGGTTCTGATGAGTCCGATACGAACGCTGATGCCGACAGCGCGGGCAATCCCGGCGATTCCACCGATAATTCGACTGAAGGCACCGGCAACACGGGTTCCCAGGAAGCCGCACCAACACCCGATCCGGTCACTGGTCTGATCACGCAGGCCGATGGCACGCTGATCGATCCGAACACCGGCGGCACGGTCGACCCTGAAGATGGTTCCATCCATGACGCTCTTACCGGGCAGTACATCGGACTTGCCGACCGTTACCTCAACGCAACGGTTTGTGCCGTTCCCGCAAAGAACTAGACCGCTTTCACCGAATCCGTTCCTACACGGTGTAAATGGTGTAGGAACGGATTTCTTTTTGGAGGATATTTGTATGAGTGAAGAGAACGGCGGCAAGGATCCCATGTCCGTACCGCCGAGCTTCATCCCGTCCGCAGGACGGAAGAAGACGGAACCACAACCTCATAAATCCCCGGTTCCTCCGAAATCCGGCTCCCCATCGATTCCGAGTTTTTCTCCTGCCTCGCAACCGGCCCGTTCTAGCGTTTCGCATTCAGCCAGACGATCTACGCAATCGTCTTCCACAGCTTCGTCGGGCACACCGCAAAGCTTCCGTCCTGTCGCACGTTCCGCCAGCGGAACACGCAAACCGGCCACGTCCTCTCCCGCATCATTCGCACCTGCTTCAGCATCGCATAATCCGAAACGTGCGGCACAACAGGTACGAGGCTCCTCCTCCATACCAGCAAGCACGCCACGAATGACTAACCAAGGCACCCCAAACCAAAACATGGCCAGCTCCGGCACATCGGCATTGCGATCCGTCGCAAAAGCCGCTCGACCGCATGGAAAGCGACATATGGGAAGAACCATTCTGATCATCTTCCTTGTCATAATCCTCGCTTTGGGATTGTCGATATTCTCCTCATGGAATTGGGTGGACGGGCAGCTCAACAAACAGTCCTGGCTGACCGACAAAGCCGATACTGCCGGCGAAAGCTGGCTGATTCTCGGTTCCGACGAGCGCGAAGGCACCATTGGCGATGCGGGAGACGTGACCGGTTTCAGAACGGACACTATTCTCGTGCTCACCAAGCCGAAATCCGGCCCGTCCTCACTGATTTCCATTCCGCGTGATTCCTTGGTGGAAATCAACCAAAGCTATATGAAAATCAATGCAGTCGCGCAACTATATAGCGGGAAACAGCTAGTCAACGAGGTTGAAGACATCACAGGGCAGAAAATCAACCATGTTACCATGGTGCAGTTCGGCGGCCTTGTCAAAGTGGTCGACGCCCTTGGCGGCGTCGAATTGTGCTACGACCAAGACGTGAATGACCCGTACTCCCAACTGAACTGGACTGCCGGTTGTCATACTGCCGACGGCACCACCGCGCTTGCGTTCTCTCGTATGCGTTATGCCGACGCGCAAGGTGATTTCGGGCGTGCGGCCCGTCAGCGCCAAGTCATCAATGCCATAGTGAAAAAAGGCGCATCCAAGAATACGCTTCTGAACTTCGGCAAGATCAAGAAAGTCGCGGAAGCGGCGTTAAGCTCCGTGACCGTGGATGAGAAGGCTTCGACCTCATCGCTGATGCGCATGGCCTTGGCCTTCAAAAGCGCTTCTGGAGACCAAGGCATTTCGGGAAGCGTCTACTGGACCGACCCCGGCTATTACGTTGATGGCGTTGGCTCCAGCGTGCTGTTGGATGAGGAGAAGAATCTCGAATTGTTCTCCGAGCTGGCCAAAGGCACCCACAAGGCAGGCACTGTAGGCACGCTTGCCGAACAGCAAGGCTGACATTCCGGTCGGGAGATGTGGATAACTCATCCTCCGACCACAACCATGGTTTCAGCTTGCACCCGCTCATCCGCATTGCCCACTATGGCGTGTATGAAGGGCAAGAACAAACGCAAGCATACCAATGGGTTCAATGAAGACCGGCTGATGCTCATCAGCTGGGCCGCACCCGTGCTGGCGCAGCTCGTCATGCTTGTCGTGATGATCGCGCAACGACAATGGCTGTACGTGGCTATGCTCGCCCCGGGGCTTATCGGCAGCGCGATGTCGTTGGTATCCATGACATTGCGGTCCCGTCAGAAACAGCAGTATGACGAACCTGCGGACGCCACACCGGCGAAGGTTGCGGAAACGCTAGAGCGGACCATTGACCGACCATCATTCGCCGCGATGCCCCGTGTATGTTTCGAACACCTCTACGGTTTGAACGACGACATGCTGCCGTGGCGTACCATCGCACGAACGTGGCTCTCCCCCACATCCTCCTGCCTCTTAGGAATCACGCAACATGGCTTGTTCCGTACGGATTTGCAACGATCAGGCCCGCACGCGATGGTTGCAGGCACCACGGGATCGGGAAAATCGGAACTGCTCATCAGCTGGTGTCTATCGCTCGCCATGCAGTATAGCCCGGACGATCTGCATTTCGTGTTTCTGGATTTCAAGGGCGGATCGACATTCAACGCCTTGGAACAGCTTCCACACACGGTCGGCAACGTTTGCGATCTTGACCTGTCCCATGCGGTCCGTGCACTGAACGCCATCGAACAGGAGCTGATTCGGCGTGAGGCTTTGGTAAGCTCCGAACGTGTCTCCCGTTTCGATCAGCTGGCCAATTCTCCGGCAAGACTGGTCGTGGTCATCGACGAGTTCCACGCGCTTCGCGACCGTCTGCCCGACTATATGCAACGGTTGAACCGTCTCGCATCGCTCGGCCGTTCCCTCGGCATGCATTTGATTGTCTGTACGCAAAATCCCATGGGCCAAGTCCATGCCGATATGAAGGCCAACATGTCGCTAAGCATATGTTTAAGGGTTACGGACCAGATGCAGTCGAACGAATTGATCGGCATACGTGACGCGGCGTTGATTCCTCCCAATATGCCTGGCGCCGCCTATTGCAATGACGGACAGCGCACCACGCCTTTCCTGTGCAGCGCGGTTCGTGATGTCGACCGGCTTATCCGCAACATCAACACAGCCGCAAGATTCCATGCTTGCAAACGCCCCGATCTCTTGTTTTCCGATCCTCTCGCCCGGCATGCGACGCAATCCGATCTGTCGACCACAACGAACCGGCCATGGAACGAAATTCCTTTCGCTCTTGCCGACGATGGCGTGCTTGTACATACCGCCGTTCTTAACGTGAGCCAACAGAACATCGCCATTATCGGCGCTTATGGCAGCGGTAAAACCAATTTGCTGCTGCATTGCGCACGTTGGCTGTACGACACAGGTCGTGCCAATATTCGTTTCACACGCAAAAGCGAGCATGGCATGGTGACGGATGACGGAAGGCCATCACCTTTGCATGAACGCACCATTTGGATTGTGGATGATGCGGACGAACCGCTCAATCCTTTTTCCACTTCGCCTGAAGCGAACGAGCTGCGGGAGGCATTGGCAAATCCCAATATCACCGTGATTGCAGCTACGGAAAAACCCACTTCCGCACTGTTGGACCGATGCCCCACCCGTGTGGCATTTCCCTGCGGAGAACGTTCCAATGATCTGATGTTAGGCATTCCCGGCGCAATTCTGGACGGATTCTCAGCGGACGACTATACCCTTCACGGTCGTGGCGTGCTCATTCAGCAAGCCAAAGCCTGCCCTATTCAATGTGTGGAATTTCAAGGTTTTGACGATTCGTGGGATTCTTTTCGTGAAGACTCTTGAAAAGTCGCACGATTCGTGGTTATCTGAGTAACGGACTTACATGCCGTACATGGCAAGAGGAAGGCGATTATATGAGCAGTGCTTTTGACTGGCGCGCCAAGGCCGCATGCCGCGACAAGGATCCGGAGCTGTTTTTCCCAGTCGGCAACACAGGTGCCGCCTACCAGCAGATCGAAGAGGCCAAGGCCGTCTGCCGCACCTGCAAGGTGATCGATGCGTGTCTGAAATGCGCTCTCGACACCAATCAGGATTACGGTGTTTGGGGCGGTCTGAGCGAGGACGAGCGCCGCGCGCTTAAGCGTCGTGCCATGCGCGCCCGTCGTTCCCAGGCCATGCAGATGCAGATCTAAAGGTTTTTCGAAGATCCGTCATTCGCATACGCTCTGCGAATAGCAGCTTACAAAAAAGTCCGGTTGACTGCTAACAGTCTCCCGGACTTTCTTATGCCTTCCGAATCGCTTTCGCGTTCATCAGCCTTACGCCGCACGCAGCTTCATGTCAAGTACCACTCGGGTGCCGCCGCCGCGGCGAGGTTCCCAACGGACCGTACCTCCGAAATCGTTGTTGACGAACGTGCTGATGATCTGCGTGCCCAGGCCTGACCCGGAGGAACGCGCCATGCCGTCATGCTCCTCATTGGCCAAGCCGGTGCCATCGTCTTCGACTACGACATTGAGGTTGTTACCACCACGGCCCACGGAAATCGTGATGTGCCCGTCTTTCCGGCCTTCAAAACCATGTTCCACGGAATTGGTGATCAGCTCGGTCAGCACCAGAGACAGCGGCGTGGCATCCTGCGCCGGCATCATACCGAATCGGCCGATGAAATCGATGTCGATGTGCTGGTCGCGCATGGTGGCCAGGTCCACAGCCATCTTCAACAGACTGGAAATGACTTTGTCGTAGTCCACGATCTCATCGGCGGTCTGACTCAAGCCTTCATGAACCATGGCGATGGTCTGCACACGGCGCTGTGCCTCTTTCAGCTCTTTCTTGACTTCTTCGGACTTGGTTTTACGTGCCTGCAGCCGTAGCAATGCAGAAACCGCCTGCAGATTGTTCTTGACGCGATGGTGGATTTCGGAAATCGTCGCATCCTTGGTCTGCAGTTCCTTTTCACGACGACGAAGCTCGGTCACATCTCGGCATAGCACGACAGCTCCGACACGGCCATTGGCATCCACCAATGGCAGCGAACGCATGGACACTGCGGACTTGTTGGCGTCAAGTTCAGAATCGACGGCAGCCTTGCCACTGAGTACCAGAGGCAGGGTTTCCAGCACGGGATCGTTCTCGCGCAGCAGTTTGGTGCCGATTTCGCTCAGGTACTCCCCCTGCATGGTGCTGACCGATCCCAAACGTCGGAAGCAGCTGATGGCGTTTGGCGAAGCGTATCGCACGATGCCGTCGACGGTGAGCACGATGAAACCGTCCGCCACACGCGCATTATGACGCTGGTTCATGATCGGATTGCGGTACGGGAACTGGCCGCGCGGAATCATCTCATACAGCTGTTTGCCCGCGCTGATGCTTTCGGATTCGTAACGTCCATTCGACTCTCGGGTAGCCATGTTCGTCTCACGTACCACCAGTCCCAGCGTCTTGCCGTTGTGGCGCACCGGCGCATACACGTTGCATACCGTGGACCCACCCACCGTGCGGAGCACCGTGGAACGAAACACCGACTCGGAAACCATCGCGGCATCCAATTCAGCGCTCATCTCCTCCTCAACAACATCGCCAACGACGTCATCGGTTCTCAGGCTCATCACCGTGGATGGACGACACTGCTCGGCGATAATGTACTTGCCCTCGCCATTTTGCAAAATGAGCAGCAGGTCGGCAAAACTCAGGTCGGCAATCACCTGCCAGTCAGCGACCAGATGATGCAACCATTCACGATCTTCGTCGTCGAAATCAGGGCGGGTCGTCAAGATATGTGAGAAATCAGCCATGCGTTCCATCATACGCATCACGCCAGAGGTTTTGTACGGCACGTACGCATATTAGACGCATATTATCGGAAAGGGATATTGACATATCCATGAGTTACGGTAACGTAGGTTACGGTTCCGTAACTTACAGTGGAGGCACGCAGATGGCGAAACCCACAGACGCTCAGATCGAGGAAAAACGCGCGATCATCGCAGAAGCACACGAACAGGCTCTTCAAGCCAAGGCCGATATAATTCGCGTGAAGGCACGCAGCAAGGCCGAGAACATCCGCAAGAAGGCCGATGGCAAGGCGAAAATGGCTATCGCCAAGGGCGAAGCTCGTGCCGCGAAAATAGAAGGCATCACTCCGGCGGAGATCGAACGCAAGATTCGTCTTGACGTGCATGGTCGTCCCAAACCGGCGATGCGTGGCTGGATTCATGCCGTAGCCACTCCTCTGGCGTTGGCGGCCGGCATCGTGCTGATCTGCCTGGCACACGGTACCGGTTTGAAGTGGGCGTGCGCCGTATTCATGACGTGTTCGCTGGTATTGTTCAGCAATTCCGCCTGCTACCATTTGGGCGATTGGTCACCTCGCGTTACCGACGCGCTACGACGCATCGACCATATGAATATCTTCCTGCTGATCGCAGGAACTTATACGCCGGTCTCCTTTGCACTCGAACCATTCTGGCGCAATTCAATCATCGCGGGCATGTGGATTTGCACTACCGTGGCGCTCATCATTCACGTCATCTGGATCAGCGCCCCACGCTGGCTTTACGTGATTGTGTATATTATTTTCGGTGTTTCCGGCGTGGCATTCATGGGATTGTTCTGGATTTCGCCATACGCCGGCCCGGCGGTTGTGGTGCTGTTGGCCGCAGGAGGCGCCTGCTACATCGCCGGAGCCATCGTATACGCGCTACGTAAGCCTGATCCATGGCCGAAGGTGTTCGGCTTCCATGAGATTTTTCATTGCGGCACCGTCGCCGGTTACGCATGCCACATGGTAGCGATCTACATGGTGATCGTGCAGCTATGGCCGTAAGTTCAAATCACATCTGATTGCAGTTTGACGAAATATACGACAAGGCTGGTTCATCATTGTATTCGATGAACCAGCCTTGTTATATCGCTTTATGTCGTTGGAATATCAGATTCAGCTTATGACGAACATCACTCAGGCGAGCGGCTTGGCTTCCTTGATGGTCACGGAAATCTCACGGCCGTTCGGAGCCGTGTACGACACCGTGTCTCCCTCGTGAGCGCCGTTGATGGCTGCGCCGATCGGGGATTCCGGGCTGATGATGCTGTAGTCCGTGGCGATGGACAGGTCACGCGTGCCAAGCACGTAGACCATTTCACGGCCGTTGACATCCAGCGTCACCAAAGAACCGTCGCCGACTTCACCGGCCTTGGGCGCGGTCAGAATCTTCGCGTTGCGCAGCTTGACGGTCAGTTCCTCGATGCGTCCCTGATTTACTCGCTGAGCCTCACGAGCGGCCTGATAACCGCCGTTTTCACTCAAATCACCCTCGGCGCGTGCCGCGGAAACCTTGGAAAGGATCTCGTCGCGATACTCGCCTTCGCGCCAAGCGAGCTCTTCCTTCATCTTGTCATAAGCTTCCTGCGTCAGCAGAAGCGTTTTTTCTTCGGCCATGTTGCCTCCTTGACCTTGGAAATTACTCTATACCGTTTAGTTTCAGCGGGTAGAGATGATGTCAATCACGAACACCAGGGTGTCTTCGCCACCGATGCCGGCCTGCGGGACGCCACGGGAACCATAGCCATACTCCGGCGGGATGGATACCACCAAGCGGGAACCGACGTTATGACCCGGAACGGTCTGGTCCCAACCCTTGATGACCTGGCCAACACCGATGCCGAAGCTGGCCGGCTGGTGACGGTCGAAGCTGGAATCGAACGGGGTGTCTTTGCCCCAGACCACACCGTGATAGTTAACGGTGACGGTGTCGCCGCGACGAACCATCGGGCCATTACCCTCGAGTAGCTCCACAACCTTCAGACCTGCCGGAGCGGTCTCGGACGAGAATTCGATGGTCGGGCGATCGCCGAACTCAACATTGACAACGGGCATTTGAGATGCCATGGTGAACCTCCTTGAAAAGCACAATGCCACCTAGACTAGCACCAACCACCGCTAGCATTCAACGACATTGACCGCCAAACCACCTTTTGAGGTTTCTTTATACTTGGCCATCATGTCTTCGCCCGTGTCTTTCATGGTTTTGATGGCCTGATCCAAGGTCACGATATGCGTTCCATCTCCCAGCATGGCCATACGAACCGCATTGATAGCAGTATTCGCCGCCATGGCGTTGCGTTCGATGCATGGAATCTGTACTAAACCTCCCACGGGATCACAGGTCAGTCCCAGATTATGCTCGATGCCGATTTCCGCAGCGTTCTCCACTTGCTGTGGAGTACCACCCATCACCGCGCACAAACCGGCCGCAGCCATCGAACATGCCGTACCGACCTCTCCCTGACATCCGACTTCCGCACCGGAAATGGAGGCATTGCGCTTAAACAGGTACCCTACCGCGCCTGCAGTGAGCAGGAAGGTAATAACACCCTCTTCGTTCGCATGGCCAACGAAATGCCAGTAATAGTGAAGCACTGCCGGAATGATTCCTGCAGCACCGTTGGTCGGTGCGGTGACGATTCGCCCACCACCGGCGTTTTCCTCCGACACCGCCAAAGCGAACAAATCCACCCATGCCGCATCCGACGATTCGAGCACCGCATCCACGCGCTTCTTGTCTCGCGCAAGCACATCACTGTTCGAGGCGAGCCTCGCATACATTTTCGGCGCCCTGCGGGGCACATCCAAACCGCCAGGCAGCATGGTCTGCGACGTATGGCATCCGTGCTGCACGCAACGACGCATCACCCTCCACACGTTATTCAGTTCGCTACGAACCTGCACCGCCGACTGCATGGCCGTTTCGTTGGCCCACACAATGTCGGCAATACTCATATGGTGCTTCTCGCATAATGCAATGAGTTCGTCGCATGACGTGAATGGATATGGCACATCCGATCCGTCATCAAGTGAGGAATCACTCTGCTGATCGGTGAAAGACGTTCCGACCGGCGGACGCTCATGAATGCCGATCATCAGATCCTCGGCATTACCTTGCCGCACGAAGCCTCCACCGATAGAATACCAGACCTGTTCATCAACAAGATTGTTCTGCTGGTCAAATGCTTGGAAACGCATGCCATTAGGGTGCGCGGCCATGCGATGCCACACGTCCATCACCACATCATGCTCATAGTCGAAATCGATGCGATGCTTACCCGCCAGCAACAGTTCCCCACTCGCCTCGCACTCATGACGAATGATGTTCACGTGGTCCGTATCGACGGTTTGCGGCATGTTGCCTTCCAGACCTGCCACAGTCGCACGATCGGTACCGTGTCCCAAGCCCGTCAACGCAAGAGATCCATACAGTACCGTACGCACGCGGCTCACACGGCCAAGCGTTCCCGTATGCTCAAGAGATTCGACAAATTTGCATGCCGCCACCATCGGACCAACAGTATGTGAGGAACTTGGCCCAACGCCTATCTTGAACATTTCGAGAATACTGAACATACCAATCGCCGCCTTGCCTCTCAGGTGCCTCGCTCAGGCTGCATACAATGCACGGAACATGAGAATCATAATAATCAAACCAATGATGGCGGCCGCAACTTCCACCACCAGCATGATGATGGCCGTGGTTTTACGATTGCCGAGTTTAACGCCAAGCAACTTGGCGAACAGGAAGGCGACGAAACCAAGAGCTGCACCATTCAACGCAATCGCACCAATCTGGCCATTGGTGAGCACACTCTCCCCCACCATGGCAAGCACGGAATTGATGGTGGCGGAGAACACCAGCAGGCTCCACACACCGTAACCGATAAGTCCAACAATCGCATATGCGAACGGACGGAACCGCTCACGCATTTTGAACGTAAACGATTCGGCACACCACAGCAACGCAAAGCCCACAACGAACGTGAACGCCACTGCCATGAACACCGCTTCCATAGCCCATGGAATCAACGCCAACGACGCCTTCAGCAACGAGAAATACAGCGGAGAGCAAGCTAGTTCGCCTACAGCCAAAACTCCTGCGACGATAATCGCTTGGGAGAGCATCAGCGGAATTTCCGTATCGGGCTGTTCGATTACTGGCTTGATATCTTTCGACGTCATACTTTTTCCGTTCCAGTCGGCTACTTGGGGTTATCAATGCCGCCAGTGTAATAACGGATTGTTTCGTACGTGCTATCCAGCAACACATTCACAACGTCATTCAGTGCCGCCAGCGGGAATCGAACCCGCAATCCGAAGAGACCGATTTTAAGTCGGTTGCGTATACCAGTTTCGCCATGGCGGCAAGGCATCGAACAAGCCGACGCCCAAGTCATTATGCCACGTTAACGTTCGGCAAGCAATCGCGTGCCGTAATCCAACACAATGCCATCAAGCAAACCGTGTTCGCTGGCCATGAAGGAGTCGATATGCTGACCATGGTCGGCATAGGCCGCTTCGCTGACTTTGGCGAGCACACGATTCCACACCAGTGCACCGCCACCGACCACGTCAACACGACCCGGGTGAATGGTTTTGTAGGTCAGGCGCTCTTCGCGCGGCATCGTAAGGAACTTGTTATCAACCGCATAAGCGTCTTCCAGCGAGCAGCTGGCACCATCCACCGCGGAATGGTCGTATTCGGTCAATCCCATGGCCAGAGCGGTCATGGTAGTCACTGTGCCCGACACGCCGATGATAGTACGGGTTTTGCCTGCAGGAACCGTTTTGAACGCTTCATCGATATGCTCGTCGATGTCGGCAATGGCTTCTTGAATCTGCGCTTCGGTAGGCGGATCGTTCTTCAAGTGGCGTTCGGTCATACGCACCGAGCCAATGTTCATGGAGAACGCGGCCTGCACCTGCGTGTTCGGATGGCTTACGCCATCGCCGCCAAGCACCAATTCCGTAGAGCCGCCACCCAAATCAACCACCAAATACGGAGCTTCGACGTCGCGACGAACCACGCTCGTGGCACCAAGGAAGCTTAGATCAGCCTCTTCCGTACCGGGAATGACTTCCGGACGCACGCCGAGGATCTGCTCGATAGTGTCTTCGAATTCCTCACGGTTCTCAGCATCACGAGTGGCCGAAGTGGCAACGAAACGAATGCCATCCACCGGATGCTTTTTCAGCACCTCGGCGAATTCGCGGGCAGCGGCGTAGGCACGTTCCAATGCCTCATCGGCGAAACGATGCGTCTTATCAACATCCTGACCGAGGCGAATCACACGAAGAATACGCGGAACAATATCTTCAACGCCGTCTTCGCTGACTCGGGAGACCTTCAGACGAATCGAGTTCGTACCGCAATCAATGCCGGCAACAGTAACGGATTTCATTGCTTCTTCTTTCTGTCTGAATATGGTTCAGTCTTCGTTTTCCACCGTGCAACGGCATACATTGGGGTCGAATTCATGACGAATCGCCTCCAATGCCATGTCTCCGATCGGATTGGCGCCCTCGCCCATCACCAGCGTTTGCGCCAGCAAGGCGTGCAGACACTTGATGCGAACAGGCATGCCGCCGGCACTGGTGCCTTCGATATGCTCTTCGCTGTCTTCCATAGCAACGGCGATTTCATGCCGGAACGCCAAATACAGTTCGTGCGCACGCTCGTAGGCGGCTTTCAGATCGTCATCTTCAGCCAAAAGATCGTTGTACTCCTTCATCTTGCCTTCGGCTTCGATGTGGGAGATGGCTTTCACCGCTTCCGGGCCAGTCAAATAGCAAGTGGTAGGGAAAGGCACACCTCCCGGCAGCAGCGGACGCGTGACCACAGCCAAAGGCCTGCCGCACACGCAACGTGCTCCGACAGCCACCATGCCACGCGGGTAGCGACCCAACTGACGCTCGACCACAGCAATATCATGCTCGGTGGCAGGCTGGTCGAGAACCTTCTTCGCCAAGGTTTTGGCCTGTTCGCTGATTGTCATACCCTGTGTCACTCCTGCTGATCTCCTGATTGCTGTTGGTTGTTGTCTTGTGAATCCTGCTGCTGGCCACCGGATTCCGGGCTTGTTCCATTCGCATCCGATTCGCCGGTTGCCGTACTTTCGGACGTTTCCCTCGATTTCACCTCATCCGATTGGTCGGCCTGTTTGAACGAATACGCCATTTCCTTGTACCAAGGCAGTACGGTTTTCTGTGATTCGTCCGTCGTCTTCTTATCTTCTGTGGTTTCGCCGGTTACCGCTTCGGGATGTTCCACACGAATCGCCTGTTCTCCCGGAAACACGAATCCCAGACGATCCCTCGCCTGCGCCGTAACGTAGGCTTTGTCATCCCAGCGTGCGATGTCGTTTTCCAATTCCTGCTTTTGCGCTATCAACGCGGCTTCCTGCTTCTTCAAGCCATTCAATTCAGCCATATTCAACGCATAGGTGTGGAATGTCGACGCTAACTGGATAGCTCCTAAAGCCACGATAAACACCGTCACAAAGAACGCGATGGGACCAGCGCTGCCTTTTTTGGATGCCTTCTTGCGTGACTTTGAACTCATAGCAACGAAAATACCCGTCGCGTTCGACGAGGAACACGACGGGCACTCTACATCAGCGCATATTCGATGCGCTTACGCTCACTTGGCGATGTACTTCTTGCAAGCCTTGAAAGCGCTGTAGCCAGCGTACTGAGCGGTGGAGCCGAGCTCCTCCTCGATCTCGAGCAGGCGGTTGTACTTAGCAATACGCTCGCCACGAGCCGGAGCACCGGTCTTGATCTGGCCGGTGTTCTTTGCCACAGCCAAGTCAGAGATGGTGGTGTCCGGGGTCTCGCCGGAACGGTGGGAAACCATGGAGGTGAAGCCGTTCTTGGTGGCCAGCTCGATGGCGTCAAGGGTCTCGGTGACGGTACCGATCTGGTTCAGCTTGACCAGCAGGGAGTTGGCGGCACCGAGCTCGATGCCCTTAGCCAGACGTGCCGGGTTGGTGACCAGCAGGTCGTCGCCGACGAACTGCAGACGATCGCCGAGCTTGGCGGTGATGGCAGCCCAGTCTTCCCAGCCTTCTTCCTGGAACGGATCCTCGATGGAAACGATCGGGTACTCGTTGATGAGGTTCTCGTAGAAGTCGAGCATGTAGCCGGCTTCGCGATCGTCACCTTCGAAGTGATACTTGCCGGTCTCCTTGTTGTAGAACTCGGAGGAAGCCACGTCGAGGGAGATGCCGATCTGCTTGCCCGGCTCGTAGCCGGCGGCGGAGATGGCGTCCATGATGTAGTTCAGGGAGTCCTTGTTGGACTTCATCTTCGGAGCGAAGCCGCCCTCGTCGCCGAGGCCAGTGGCCAGGCCTTCCTTCTTCAGGACGTTCTTCAGGGTGTGGTAGACCTCAACGCCTGCACGCAGAGCCTCGCTGTAGGTGTCGAAGCCGTACGGGGAGATCATGTACTCCTGAATGTCGGTGGCGAAGTCAGCGTGAGCGCCACCGTTCATGATGTTCATGTTCGGAACCGGCAGGATGTGGCCGTTGGTGCCGCCGATGTAGCGGTACAGCGGCTGGCCTGCGGACTCAGCGGAGGCGTACAGAGCAGCCAGGGACACGCCGAGGATGGCGTTGGCGCCCAGACGACCCTTGTTCTGAGTGCCGTCGAGCTCAATCATGACCTCATCGAGAGCACGCTGGTCGGAAGCGTCCATGCCGATGACCTTCGGAGCGATCTCTTCGTTCACGGCCTTGACGGCATTGAGAACACCCTTGCCCTGGTACACGGACTTGTCGCCATCGCGACGCTCCCAAGCCTCAGCTTCACCGGTGGAAGCACCGGACGGAACGAGGCCCAGGCCCTGAGCACCGTCTTCGGTGTCGAGAACGACCTCAACGGTCGGGTTGCCGCGGGAATCGAGAATCTGACGCGCGTAAACGCTTTCAATTACTGCCACAACTACTCCTTATAAACGTTAGGTTGTGATGACATTGCCTAGAATAGTGCGTTTTGTGGACGTATGGCAAACTTATCCGACACGATTTATGTGAACGCTCACATAAATCGTGTCGGACGTGTCCGGAACTTCGCCTGTTATTTCCTTGGCGTTGGTTTCCAGTCAAGATCGTCGAGAAGTTGGTTCGTCCATCCAACGATCTCATCGGAACTCATTGGCCCGGATCCAAGCGAACCAGCAAACGGGGTGGGGATCACATACGTTTGAGTGACAGGCCTGTACTGGATACCTTTGTAGATTCGCGCCATGCGCATCTGTACGGATTCACGTGGCTTGAATTTGGACACACGAATGTTACGCCCTTGACCGATGATCTCCGTAATGCCAAGCTTTCTTGCTTTGAATCGCAACCTTGCCACATCGAACAATGCTTCGAAATCGATCGGAGGTTTGCCGTAACGATCCGTAAGTTCATCGCGCAACTCGTCGAGATCGGCTTCCGTACGTGCCCCTGCCAGCTTGCGGTAGGCTTCCAATCGCAATTTGTCGGAATCGATGTAGCCGACGGGGATGGACGCTTCGATCGGCAGATCGATTGTGACAGCAACCGATTCCGTACGTTCCGGCTCCTTGTACTGTTCGACAGCTTCGGAAACCATGCGCACATACAGGTCGAAGCCAACGCCCTCGATATGCCCGCTCTGCTCGTCGCCCAGCAGATTGCCGGTGCCACGCAGCTCGAGATCCTTCATCGCCACGTCAAAACCTGAACCAAGCGCAGTGTTCTGCGCGATGGTGGCTAGTCGATCATGCGATTGCTGGGTCATCGGCTTGGTCGGATCGTACAGGAAGTACGCATAGGCACGCTCACGGCATCGCCCGACACGGCCACGCAGCTGGTGCAGCTGGCTTAGGCCGAAACGGTCGGCATGATCGACGATCAACGTATTCGCATTGGAAATATCAAGACCGGTTTCGATGATGGTGGTGCATACAAGCACATCAATGTCGCGATGCCAGAAGTCTCGGATCACACCGTCGAGCTGCTTCTCCCCCATCTTGCCATGGGCGATGCCGACATGCGATTCCGGCACCAGCTCGTGAATCTTCGCGGCAACCGAAGCGATGTCTTGCACTCGGTTGTGCACGTAAAACACCTGGCCACCGCGCAACAGCTCACGCCTGACCGCGGCAGTGACCTGAGCATCCTCATACGCGCCAACGTAAGTAAGCACCGGCAAGCGGTCTTCCGGAGGCGTGGCCAACGTGGACATTTCACGAATGCCTGTAACGGCCATCTCCAGCGTTCGCGGAATCGGTGTTGCCGACAGACTCAGCACATCCACATTGGTACGCAGCGCCTTCAACGTCTCTTTGTGTTCGACACCGAAACGCTGCTCCTCATCGATGATGACCAGGCCTAGATCCTTGAATTTGACCTTCGGCCCGAGTAGTTTGTGCGTACCGATCACCACATCGACGGAACCGTCTTCAAGTCCCTTGATAGTGTCGTTGATTTCCTTGGTGGTTTGGAAACGGCTCATCGCCCTTACTTCCACCGGGAATCCTTCAAAACGTTCGGTGAATGTCTCGAAATGCTGTTGCACCAGCAATGTGGTCGGCACCAGCACAGCCACCTGTTTGGAATCCTGCACCGCCTTGAATGCGGCACGTACGGCGATTTCGGTTTTGCCGAATCCCACGTCGCCACAAATCAGGCGGTCCATCGGCACGGGCTTTTCCATATCGGATTTGACTTCGTCGATGGTAGTCAGCTGATCGGCGGTTTCTTGGTATGGGAAAGCGTCTTCCAGTTCTTTCTGCCAAGGGGTGTCTTTGCTGAAGGCATACCCCTGCATGCGTTGACGTGCCGAATACAGTTTGACCAGATCTTCGGCGATTTCGTGCACATGCTTACGTGCTTTCGCCTTGGTAGCAGCCCAGTCGGATCCGCCCAGTTTGTTGAGTTTTGGAGCGTCGGCACCGATGTATTTGCTGACTTGGTCAAGCTGATCGGTGGGGATGAACAGTTTGTCGGCGGGTGCGCCGCGCTTGCTGGATGCGTATTCGATGACCAGATATTCGCGTGTTGTCTGGTTGGCGCCCGCTCCGATGGTACGCTGTCGCATTTCGAGGAACCGGCCGATGCCATGCTGCTCATGCACCACGTAATCGCCGGCTTTGAGCTCCATAAGGTCAATGGCCTTACGGCGACGTTTCGGTGTTTTTGCCTGCCCCGCGGCCGATGTGCGTCCGGTCAGGTCGCGTTCGGTAAGCAGTGCGACTTTCGCAGCATTATCGACGAATCCGTCGATGGCACGCGATCTGATGCAGTCGAAGTTGGCGATTCCCGTTTCGTTGATGGCACGTTTGAGCCGAACAAGAGTGCCTTGCGCTCCTGCAGTGACGGTGACGGCATAGCCGGCATCAAGAAGACCTTCGATACCGGATGCTGCTTTGACTTCATCCCCGCGATACTCGCCGGGATTGGCAGCGTTGAGCTGAATGTGTCCTTCCCTGCTTGGGTCCACGCCGAAACTCGTAAGCTTCCATACGTCGTGCCTTGAGAAAACCAGCGATGAAATCGTTTCTTCAAAATCGTAGAAATTCGCCTGATCGAACGTGATCGGAGCGCCGGCACCATGACCGGATGCTGCGACATGCCAGCTGGCCGCAAGAAACTCATTGGCGGTTTTTGCGAGATCGTCAGCCGAACGACGCAATTTTTCCGGATCAGAGAGCATGACCAGCGCACGCTTGGGCAACATGCCCTGCACCGGCTCCATGTCATCGACCAATGCGGGAAGTAACGATTCCATACCTTCGACCGGAATGGCATTGGCAATGGATTCTAGCATGTCTTCGGCATTGGGAATGGATCCAATCAGGGATTTCGCACGCTTGCGCACCTTGTCAGTCAATTGCAGTTCACGGCACGGCGTGGCCCAAACAACAGGAACATTCCCGCCATACGTACGCTGATCCGAAGCGTGGAACTCCCTGATGGTGTCAATCTCATCACCGAAGAACTCAATACGCACAGGATGTGGCAATGTCGGTGGGAACACGTCGATAATGCCTCCTCGCACCGCGAATTCACCACGATCCATCACCAGATCGACTCGAGTATAAGCATTTTCCACCAGTCGACGAGACGCCTCGTCGAGCGCCAATTCCTCGCCTTGAGAAAACACCAAAGGCTCCACGTCGGCCAAACCTGCAACCACTGGCTGGATCAGGGATCGCACCGGCATGACGAGAATGCGGATGGGGCCGAACAGCTTGCTTCCCTCTCGAGGGTGCTTCAGCCTGCGGAACACCGCCATACGGCTCGCCACGGTATCAGCGCGTGGCGAGAGGCGTTCATGAGGCAAGGTCTCCCATGCTTCAAGCTGCGCCACGTCATTCGGATCGCCGGAATACCACGAACGAATCGTCTCAACCGTCTCTTCGGCTTCGCGGCCGGAGGCCACCACAAGTACAACCGGCCGCGTTCCCGATGCTCCAGCGGCCAGTGCCGGGCGCAATCCTTCGGGAATGCCAACGGTAATGCTGGGGTCTATGTCGGATTCCGGCACCTCGATCTCACCGGAAATCAGCGCACGAAAATCCTCGTCGGTTTCGAGTACGTCAAGAATGCCAGCCAGGGAACCTGAAGTCGGCAACTGCACCGGTTCAGCGGCCATTGAACTGCTCCTGAGCTTTGGCGAGGCCATTGAAAATGATAGTTTCGGCGGCATCAGCGCCATCGGCGAGGAATTCCGGAAGCTGCTTGCGCTGATCCGGTCCGAATCCGCCCAGCACCCAGTTCACGGTGTTGTCGTGGGCGTGGGCACCTCGCTGCGCGTGTCCAACGCCCATGCGTACACGGGCATACTTCGGAGTTCCCAAGGCGCGATCAATCGACTTGATGCCATTATGTCCGCCTGCGGAGCCGCCTGCCTTGACTTTGATACGTCCAAAATCAAGATCCATGTCGTCGTGAATCACCGCGATATGGTCCGGTTCAATCTGGTAGTAGGCGCTGATGGAAGCCAACGCATTGCCTGACTCGTTCATGTAGGTGAGCGGCTTTGCCAGGAAGAATTTGACGTTACGACCAGACAGGTTCATCACACCCTTGCCGAGCATGGCAAGCCCTTTATGGTCGGAAAAGTTGACCGACCAACGTTCAGCAAGCAGATCAGCTGCCATAAATCCCATATTGTGACGGGTGCCTTCATATTTGGGACCCGGATTGCCAAGTCCTGCAATCAGCCAGAAATCAGATGCCATTGAAATCGTTCCATTCATTCATACATACGATTGCGTGCATTCATATTGCGCCGCGTTGTCTCGTCTTGATAACCGCAAAGATTGTACTTACAGGTCGAGATACCAGTAACTCATGTCACGCATGGTGCCGGTGGAATCGGTGGCGGCGGTTGGCATGAGGCCAAACTGTGTAAAACCGAACCGTTTCATCAGTGCGATCGAACCGGCATTGTCTGCGAAAATAATGCCGCATGCCTTACGCATATTACGCTTTCGGCATTCTTCAAGCAGTTTGGTGAGCGTATATGTGCCGACTCCCCTGCCCTGCCATTGCGGGTCGATGTAGTAGGCAAGATCGGTGACGCCGTCATATCCCGCGCGATCATAGAAAACGGAAAGCGCGCTGAATCCAATAATCTGTCTCTCTCCGTCATCATCTGCCGTTTCCGTAACGAACACCGCGTACGGATCATGATGCGATTCAACCCATGCTTTGCGCTGTTCGTATGTGCGTGGAGTTATATCGGCCGATGATCCGCCTCGTATGACTGCGGCGTTGTAAATGTCGGTGATCGCTTGAATGTCGTTTTGCGTTGCGATGCGGTAGGAATACTCACTCATGTTTTTGAGCATACCGGGCATATGCAGAAGGCGGAAGACCGGTTCCATATATGAGGAACCAGACTCCCGCCTTATGCAAACAGCAATCGTACGGAACTTGTGCGGAAACTACTGCTCGAGTTCGAGCGCCTTGTTCAACGCTTCCTGAAGTTTCTTCTGCGCTTCGCCATAAGCGGACCAATCGCCCTTCTTCATGGCCGCGTCGGAATCCTTCATTGCTTGGGAAGCGTCGTTGAGGGCGCTCTTCAGATCGCTGCTCATCGTGCTGGAACCGCCAGTATTGCCGGAACTGCTGTCATTGTCGGAATTCGACCCAGATGACGAGTCAGTGCCGTCGGTTCCGGAAGAACCGTTAGCGGAGGCATCCCCACTGGTACCGGCGGTATCGCTCGTGTCGGTCTTACTGCTGGTGGAACCGTCAACGTTTTCGGCATCGCCCGCAGACGCGCCGGAGTTGCCACCGAACACCTGATCGAGCGCTTCGTCCAATGTGTTGGCGAATCCGACCTGGTCGCCGAAGGCCACCAACACCTTCTTCAACAGCGGGAAACTGGTGGAACCGGAGGACTTGACGTACACCGGCTGCACGTACACCAATCCACCGCCGAGCGGCAGTGTAAGCAGATTGCCTCGCTGCACATTGGTGGAACCGGACTCAAGCAGGTTGAGTTCCTTCGACACGTCAGCCGACGCATTGAAGTTGTTCTGCGCCTGACCGGGGCCTGGCACATTGGAATCCTTCGGCAACTCCTGCAATCGAAGCGTGCCATAGTTCGCGCCGATCTTGCCTTTTTCGTTGCCCGCATCGGAATCGACAGACAGGAATCCCGTCAAAATCTCTCGGGTTGACGTGCCTGCGGGAATATACGACGACGTCAACGAGAACACCGGCTCGTTGGACCCACCGGTCTGCAGCGTCAAATAATACGGCGGCTGCAGAATGTCGCGTTCCTGAGCCTGCTGAGATTCGGTCGGATCGACCGGAGTCTGCCAGAAATCCTCACCGGAGAAGAACTGGCTGGCGCTCGACACATGGTACTTGGTCAACAGTTCGCGCTGCACCTTGAACAGGCTTTCCGGGTAACGCAGGTGGCTCATCAGATCGCCGGAAATCTCCGACAATTGGTGGTACTGGCCGGGGAAGATCTTCTGCCATGCCTTGATCACCGGATCGGATTCATCCCACACGTACAGGTCCACGGAACCGTCATACGCATCGACGGTAGCCTTCACGGAGTTGCGAATGTAGTTGGCGTTCTTCGAAGCCAGCTCACTCACCGTGGCCGAAGATTCCGTGGTGGAATCCTTGGAGGCTTCGCCCAAATCGGTCATCTGCGAATACGGGTAGGCGTCAGACGTGGTGTAGCCGTCGACGATCCACTTGACACGACCATCCACGACCGCCGGGTACACACGGCCGTCAAGCGTCAGGTATGGCGCGACCTTGGCCACACGCTCCTTCGGGGAACGATCGTAGAGAATCTGTGATGCGGAGTTCACACGGTTGGAAAACAGAATCTGGTCGGAGCCAAAACGGATGGCATACAGCAGTCGGGAGAAGATATTGCCGATCTTCGGGCCGCCATTACCGTCGAACGTGTTGGTAGCGCCTTCGGAACCGGTCGGGTAATCGAACTCCCACGACTGCGTGCCTTCCGGAGCGCCCACGATCGAATATTCGGAGGCGTTCGGCGAGAAGTAGATACGCGGCTCATACTGTTCGGATTCGGTGAGCTTGCCTTGGGTTGGGATGCCCGTCTCGAAAAACTTCGGCTGACCGTCGGCCGTCACCTTGTTACCGTAGGCGGCCACCACACCATAGCCGTGCGTGTACACGGTATGGTCGTTGACCCAGTTGCGATTGTCAAGACCGGCAAGGTCAAGTTCTCGTGCTGCGATCACCGTATCTTGGCTCACACCATCGACCTCATACTTGTCGACGGCAAGAGTGTCGGCAAACGTGTAATACTGCTTGGATTGCTGCAACTGTTTGAACGTTGGAGAAACAATCTGCGGATCGAGCAGTCGGATCTGCGCGGTCGATTCCGCGGAGTCAGCCAGTGCGCCTTCCTCGCCTTCGGTGGTAGCCTGATATTGTTCCGTCTTCACATTGTTCAGACCATAGGCTTCACGAGTGGCGTCGATATTGCGCTGAATATATGTTGATTCCATCTCCTGTGCATTCGGGTTCACACGGAAACGCTGCAGCAGCATCGGCCATGCCACGGTAAGCACCAGGCTCACCACAATGGCGGATGCGATGGCCACGGTCGGCACTTTCCACGCCTTGAGCGCTTCGGAGGCGCGCACCGCGATCGGAGCCTGGCCTTCCAGTGCATGCGATTTCATGATCCACATGCCGAGAACCACACCAAGAGTGGCGGTGATGGCGGCCATGATGAAGGTAACGGGAATCGTGGCGTTGACCGTGGTGTAGGTGGCGCCGGTGATGCGGCTACCCTCTTGCGTAAGGTGAGAGAACACACCAAGCACCTGATTCGCCGCCCATGCGAACATGTTGAGCATCAGCCAAATGCCGATCTGCCTACGCGCACGCTTGGTGATGTGGAACAGTCCACGACCATGCACTGGCATGGTGATGCGAATGCCACCCATCATCACATGCGTGACGACGGAGAAGATAATGCCTGCAAGCAACAGCAGCGACACCGCCGACATAATCAACTTCAAACCAGGCAACACGAATACGTAGAAACCATTGTCAATGCCGAATTGCGGATCAGTGGTACCGAAACTCTGCGCATTGAACATCAGCAGAATCTCAGACCAATTCGCATTAAACTGCGATCCGAACATCAAACCGACGATCAATGAAATCACCACTGCCACACGACGTGCACTCTTTGAGCTCACGCCCTTGCCCACTTCGATGGTGTCGCCATTAATACGAATGGTGGAACCATCGGCGGCATCGGGGCGAGCCCAGATCGCCAGCGACGCGGAAAGGAACCCGACCGCGGCAATCAGCAGCGCATACGCCACCCACAGACCTACCCTGGTACCCAGCTGCGTCCAAATCACGCTTTGGAAGCCAAGCTGCGCATACCACATGACGTCGGTAATGAACTGCGCCAAGCCAAAAAACAGGCCAATGATGATGGCAAGCGCCAGCACCACACCGATTAGAATCTTGTTGCCGTTCGACGATTTGCGCGGACGGTTCGGCTGGCGTGTGATACGCGGACCGGACGGGCCTCTTGGAGGCATGTTCGCCGAAGACCGGGCGGTGTTATCACCATCGGTTTCGACATTGAGAATGATGGGATCATCGTTGCCGGATTTATTGGCACGCTGCCCTTGGGAGCGGTTCGGGCCGCTTTCCGGGTCGAACATGGGACCAAACATATCAAAAAAAGACATACTAATAGCCTACCGACAGGCACGGAACGGCTTTATGCCGCTGGCCTAATGTTTACGCAATTCACGAACACGAATCCACCCGTTCTTTTCTTATGCGATCGTATTCGCCATCACTGGCATGTGATAGATAATGACACTATGAAGAGGGTTCACGTTCATTTCGCTCGTTGTGCTGCCGCACTGTGCGTCATCACACTGCCGCTATCGTTCGCTGGGTGTTCATCCAGCGCGAGTTTGAATGCTGGCTCCAACCAATCCGAGCAATCCAATTCGCAACAGTCCGACGCATCACATGATACGCTTGACAAATCCAACGTGCCAAGCGTGGTGGACGACTCTTCGCACGGCAAAGCCGTGGCTGCAGTCAATGCCATGAGTCTTGCAGAGCGCGTCGGTCAGCTCGTCATGGCACCCCTCTACGCGGGATCCGATTCTTCCTCATTGCAAGATCTCATTGTGAACCAGCATGTCGGTTCGGTGCTGATCATTGGCAACTGGAGTTCTGGAACGGCCGGTGTCGCCGCAGCCGCATCCGCATTGCAATCGTATGCGCCGGCCAATAATCAGCTGTTGATGACCACCGATCAGGAAGGTGGTTTGGTGCAGCATCTTCAAGGCTCTGGTTTCGACCAGATGCCTTCCGCCACCAATCAGGGAACGATGTCGACCGATCAGCTTCGTCAATCGGCGGCCGTATGGGGTTCCCAGCTTAAGTCGGCTGGCATCAATGTCGATTTGGCGCCGGTGGTGGGTACGGTGACGGTGGATCGCGCCGCGAACGCCCCTGTCGGAGCGTTGGATCGTGATTTTGGATTGGATGCGGCCGGTAATGCCGATCACGCCAAGGCGTTCATTCAAGGCATGGCGGATTCGGGTGTTGGCAGCGCCATCAAGCATTATCCGGGACTTGGTTCGGTAACCGGCAATACCGATTTCACCGCCGACGGCATTCTTGACACCACCACGACGTTGAACGGTGCGGAAATCAACGCGTTCAATAGCGCGTTGGAGGCGAACCCTTCCATGGTGATGATGTCTTTGGCCACCTATCAGGCCATTGATCCGAACAATCCCGCCGTGTTTTCCAGCGCTTTGGTAACGGATTATCTACGTAATACGGTTGGTTTTCAGGGTGTCATCACTTCGGATTCTCTCTCCGCCACTGCCTTGAGCGGTGTTCAGCCGAGTGATTTGGGTGTGCGTTTGGTTGAGGCCGGCGGTGATCTTGCCTGCATTGGCGCTTTCGATTATGTTCAGCAGGTTTTGGATGGTTTGAATGCGAAGGCCGCGGCTGATTCCGCTTTTGCGGACAAGGTGAAGCAGTCCGCGATTCGCGTGATGACGCTGAAGTACAGCATGGGACTTGCGCAATAGTTGCGAATATCGCATGGCAATTTCATTTTGCTGATATCAGTAATGCATTACAGTCAATGATGGCAGGACAATCTTTCTGATCATGATGGCCGCATCGCCGACAGCTGCCAGAATCGGGCCGACGAGTGGGTCTGCGCCGGAAATGTCTGCACAGAGCCTTCGGCCACGTCCGCACCATCTTCAGCTTCACACCAACAAGAAGCCTTACAAAACAGATAATCAAACAAAAACAAGCTGAAGCAATACCATATATATGGCGGTGCCGCCGACGATGGAGAGCAGCATGTTGCGTTTCCACATGTGCAGTATGACGATTACTGCGATGGCGACTGCTTCGGGGTGCCATGGCCTCCGGCAAGAGGATTGACGTTTTTGAGCGAATACACCACCAGTAGTCCAGTCATGGCGTACGGAAGCACGTTGCCGAGATAGTCGACGATACGCGGCAGCACTTTGGGGAACGCGGCTTTGAACGCACGCGTCTTCACTCCCCCACTCTGCTGGCTCATCCTCATTCCTCTCTGCCTTACGCGGCAAGCTTCATATATGGCTGCAATACCTTGCGACTGCTTAATTGTTCAACCGCCCAATTTATGGTACCGACATCCATGTTTCGCAAACACCCGCTTGCATATCGGCATTGCTTATAACGCGCTTAATCCTCTCGTTCCATTCCGCCTCCTGCGAAACATGGCCATGCGTTTGACTTCAAGTACTCGAAGTTTCTATCTTGGCAACAGAGCGTTTTTCCGAGGAGGGTTATCAGTGAGCGACATGCAAGAGGTCCGTCAGGCATTGCTGACCGGCGAACGCGCCGAATTTCAAGCATCAGACAAACGGTATATTGACACGATTTTCAATGATGGCGAGTCGCCGTTGAAGCATGCACATGCCATTGAGCTTGAGTCGAGTTCGTTCAAATGGAAGTATCCGCTGTGGTATTGCTCGGATATTTCGGCGAAGGATTGCACGTGGTTCGAGATGGCACGCGCAGGCGTGTGGTATACAAACAACATTCGCGTCGAGGATTGCACATTTGAAGCGCCGAAGAATTTCCGTCGTTGCCGTGATGTTTCGTTGAGGAACGTTGATTTCGTCAATGCCGAGGAAACATTGTGGGCTTGTTCGAATGTCATGATGAACAATGTAAGTGCACGCGGTGATTATTTAGCAATGAATTGTTCTGACATCAAAGCTGATAATCTGCGTTTGGTTGGCAATTATCCGTTTGATGGCGCACGTAATATTGAGATTTCGAATTCTCGATTGATTTCCAAGGATTGCTTCTGGAATTGCGAGAATGTGACAGTGCGCGATTCGTTTATTGCCGGCGAGTACTTGGCTTGGAATTCTCGTAATGTCACGTTCGAGAATTGTACGATCGAAAGCCTGCAGGGCTTGTGTTATGTGGATAATCTCGTGTTGCGTAATTGTCGTTTGATCAATACGACGCTTGCTTTTGAATATTCGAATGTGGACGCCGATATTCACAGCACCGTCGACAGTGTGTTCAATCCTTCGTCTGGCACGATTCGTGCGGATGCCATCAAGGAATTGACGCTTGACCCAACGAAGATCGATCCGAACAAGGTGACGATAATTACCGACAACAGGTAAACATCACTGTCGATCAAAAAAACAATATTTGAGGAGCTGCAAATTATACTGCAGCTCCTCAAATTTTTTATATCACCAAGCAATCGGCGCTTTACTATTGATCACAGATTGTCGGTGTCAATGGCGATGGTGACCGGACCGTCGTTGATCAGTCCAACGCGCATATGCGCTCCGAAGCGGCCTTCGCGTACTGGCACGCCACCGGATCGCAGCGCTTCGTTGAATTTGATCCAAGTAATGTTGGCATGTTCCGGTTTGCCCGCTTTGACGAAGCTTGGGCGGTTGCCTTTCTTCACTTCGGCAAACAACGTGAACTGTGAAATGGATAGGATTTCACCGCCGATGTCTTTGATGGAACGGTTCATTTTGCCTTGCTCGTCTTCGAAAACGCGCAGGTTGAGGATTTTGTGGGCAAGCCAAGAAATCTGTTCCTCACCATCCTCATCGGCTACACCGACCAGCAGCATGAATCCCGGTCCGATCTGCTGCGGTTCAAAGGTGGGGTCTACGGTGCCCAGTTCGTTGACAACGTCAACACTGGCTTGGCTCACTCGTTGCACTACTACTTTCATAAACCCCACCTTACCGCGCGATCGGTTTCGTCTTAGTATCAGCCGGCTTCAGTAGAGCTTTTCGCCGTTGAGCTGCTAGCCCACCAAAACCATTCAGCAGATCGCCCTGCCTCATGTTTGTCAGTGTGTGCTATGCGTCGATGCCGCGCGTCGCACAGCGACCGAAGCCAGCAAACCGATGAGCAGCATGCAGCCTGCCACCAAAAGTGTCCAACGGTTGCCCTCAATGAACCCGGAAGTCATCGCATCGGCGATTTTCGGCGCTTCGTCACCGAATTGGGCTGCCGGTCCATCGCCGCTGCGGAACGAGCCAATTACACCGCCAGCTGAGCTGCTGACTGCCTTGGCCAGTCCATCGCCGACTTTGGCGGGCAGTCCAAGGGATTCAAGTCGTGCCGGCAACGTCCCATTGATGGCCATGGTCAATGCCGCGCCTGAGATGGCCGAACCCATGGCGGTGCCAAGCTGACGGATGGTGGACTGGGTGGCCGATCCTTCACCGGACTGGGGAATCGGCACTTCGGACAGCACCACGCTGGTCAGCTGCGCGGAAGCGAGCCCTAAGCCACAGCCGTAGGCGGTCAGAGGAAGAAGCTGCCACCACACTGCGAATCCCCCCGGCATGAGGACTGCAATCACGGCTACCGCGATGATCTCAATCACCAAGCCAAGTTGGACCACGCCGACCGGAGTGAATTTGGCGGCCAGCATGTGCGCCCGGCCACCGGCGATAATAGAGCCCAATCCCATCACGGCCAGCATCGCACCGGCCTGTAGCGTGTCGAGTCCGCGCGCATTGATGAGATACAGCGGCAGCGCGAACACCAGCGCGAACTCGCCGGCGGCGATGGCTGCAGCCGACAGATTGCCCCACGAGAATGTCTTGATGCGGAACAGGGTCATGTCCAGCATCACCGGCCGCCCGGCTTTGCCTCGTGCAAGTTCTACGGTTATGAAGACGACCAGCAGGAGCATACCGGCGACCAGACAAATCGGAACCGGCGACAGCCAGCCGCGGTTCCATGCCAGACCGCCCATCTTCAACTGAGTGGAAGTCTGCTTCCACCAGCCGTAGGTCTCGCCTTCGATAAGTCCGAATACGAGCAGGGCAGAAGTCAGTGCGGACAGCACCACGCCTGGAATGTCCACATCAATGCTTTGGAATCGAATGGTAGAAGAAGTGGTTGAGGAAGTGATGTTCGAGGTATGTCCACCGGTCTTTGGCACCAAAGGAATGGTGGCCACAAAGATGATGATGCCTAGCGGAAGGTTCACTAGGAAAATCCACCGCCACCCCAAGGTCTCGGTAAGCACGCCGCCGAGCAACGGTCCGAGAGCGGCGGCTGAACTCATTACCGCGCCCCAGACTCCGAAAGCCGCAGCGCGATACTTGCCACGGAACATGGCGGACACCGTGGACAGGGTGTCCGGCATGATCATCGCGCCTCCGATGCCCTGCAACGCGCGAGCGGTGAGCAGCATGCCAGCGTCATGCGATGTGGCGGCGAGCAATGAACTTGCCACGAAAATCACAGTTCCGATTTGGAATACCAGTTTGCGTCCTTTGGCGTCGCCAAGCTTGCCGAAGGGAAGCAGCAGCGCGGCGAGCACGATGTTGTACAGTGATGTGACCCACTGGACGTCGGTCAGGTCGATGTCGATATCGTCGATAATGGTGGGGATGGAGACATTGACGATTGAGCTGTCTAGCACAATCATGGCCAGCCCCAAAGCCAACACCCATAGCGCGCCCCATGGCGGAGTTTGTTCCGGATGGGGTGACGGGGACATCGTGGAGGACGATGGCGTATCGGGCTGAGGTTGATGTTGGAACTTAGATGACTGTTCCATGGTGACGTTTCCTCTCATAGTCATAATGCAGGGTCTGGCATGTTTGACTGCCGCCATACTACTACGCATGGCGTTGCGCGCTCACTCATCCAGACGATTCAGCCTTGATGTTTAGCCATGGGAGTAATCCATGGCAGGCAGAGACTTAGGTGACGGGCCCGTCACAGAACCAATGGAACCTGGCTCTCGGGATTCCATCTATCATCGGTACGGTCGGTGTCAGGCGCAGTGGCGGCGGCTTCGGCCAGTACCGCATCGGTCTGCTCGGGCGAGCTGCCGCGACGCTTTCCAAGTTACGCTCGTCGGACGGCATCCGTAAGCCCGTATCCAATATCAGTATTGCGAGTTTCTTCATAACAAAAATGCATGTTGAAAACATGCGATTATCAATCGTCCGCATTTGACTTCGTCTACTTGAAGTTCTTAAGTTTGATGGCATGACTTACGATTTCGATACTCCCGTAGATCGCTCCGGAACATACTCGCTCAAATGGGAAGAGGCAGGAGACGCGCTGCCCATGTGGGTGGCGGATATGGAATTTCAAACCGCTCCACAGATTCGAGCCGCACTGCAACAGCGTCTTGACCACGGTATTTTCGGATATTCCATCGTCCCTCCTGAATGGAATCAGACATACGTTGACTGGTGGCGCCGTAGACATAATCTTGATATCGACCCGGAATCGCTCGTATTCTGCACCGGCGTGGTGCCGGCAATCTCCAGCATGGTACGAAAACTCACCACTGCCAACGAGAATGTACTTATCCAAACTCCGGTGTACAACATTTTCTTCAATTCAATCATCAACAATGGATGCCGGGTGCTTGAATCACCGTTGGCATACGACGGTTCCGGACATTACTCCATCAACTGGGCCGATCTGGAATCCAAGTTGGCCGATCCGCAGACCACGCTGATGATTCTATGCAATCCGCACAATCCCGTAGGCCGAATCTGGGATCGCGACACCCTCGCGCGCATAGGCGAGCTCTGCTGGAACAATCATGTGACCGTAATCAGCGACGAAATTCACTGCGATCTGACCGATCCGGGATATGATTACGTGCCCTTCGCTTCGGTGAATGAGCAGTGCGCAATGAACTCCGTGACCTGCATGGCGCCGACCAAAACGTTCAATATCGCGGGACTCAACACGGCTGCCGTAATGATTCCGAATCCCGTGCTGAGGCATAAAGTATGGCGTGCGCTCAACACGGACGAAGTGGCCGAGCCGAACGCTTTCGCCATGACCGCCACACTCGCCGCGTTCAACGAGAGCGAGCCATGGCTTGAGGAATTGCGCGCATATTTGGCCGACAACAAAGCCGAAGCACGAGCCATACTCGACGACTACAACGCTTCCGCCGTACCGGAACGACGTATCACCCTGATCGAAGGCCATGCCACCTACCTGCTGTGGGTCGATTGTTCGAAACTGACACACGATACCACCCTGTTATGCGAACATCTCAAACGTAATCATCGGGTAATGTTCTCTGAAGGTGCCGAATATGGCGGAAATGGGCATGATTTCATTCGTATCAACGTGGCTTGCCCGCGAAGCGTCATGCAAGAAGGTTTCAACCGCCTGCTCGCCGGATTACGTGATTTTCCGGTGAATTAATATAAGACCATCGGCTGTGATATTGCTCACAGCTGCTAGGAAACGGCTGGTTTTGTGGGTTTTCACAAAATATGGAAAGGACGTTTTTCGGATGGCCACTGCCGTCCGTGACCTGTTGACGATACTATGAGGCATATGACTGAAACTGTTTCATCCGTACTTGGCGCGCCTGAAGAGTGGACGAATCCGCTGCGCGATCCGCGCGATCTTCGACTTCCACGTATTGCAGGTCCGTGCAGTATTGTGATTTTCGGCGTGACCGGCGATCTGTCACGCAAGAAGCTACTTCCTGCCATTTACGATCTGGCTAATCGTGGTCTATTACCGCCAAGCTTCGGTCTGACGGGGTTCGCCCGTCGTGATTGGACCGAAGAGCACTTCAAGGATTTCGTGAAGGAGAACGTGCAGGCACACTGCCGCACGCCATTCAAAGAGGCGACATGGAAGCAGCTCGCCGACGGCATTCGTTTCGTGCAAGGCACGTTCGACGATCCGAAGGCGTTCGAACGACTGTCGAACACTGTCGCCGAGCTTGACCGCGATCGAGGCACGCGAGGCAACCATGCGTTCTACATGTCGGTGCCGCCGCGCGCGTTCCCGCAGGTTTCCCGACAGTTGGCCGATTGCGGTTTGGCGAAATCGTCTGAAGGTGCTTGGCGTCGTGTGATCATCGAGAAGCCGTTTGGCCACGATCTGGCCAGCGCCAAGGAGCTGGATCGTGTGGTTTCCGAGGTGTTCGACCCATCGAGCGTGTTCCGTATCGACCATTATCTCGGTAAGGAGACCGTGCAGAATATTCTGGCGCTTCGTTTCGCGAACGCGATGTATGAGCCGATCTGGAACAATAATTACGTCGACCACGTGCAGATCACGCATGCCGAAGATATCGGCGTGGCGGGTCGTGCCGGCTATTACGACGGTATCGGCGCGGCGCGTGACATCATCCAGAACCATTTGCTACAGCTTATGGCGTTGACGGCGATGGAGGAGCCTGTTTCGTTCTCCGCTTCCGATCTGACGGCGGAGAAGACGAAGGTGCTGTCCGCCGTGCGCTTGCCGAAGGATCTGGCGGCGCATACGGCGCGTGGCCAGTATGCGGCCGGTTGGCAAGGTTCACATGAGGTCGTGGGGTATTTGGACGAGAAGGGCATCGATCCGGAGTCAACGACCGAGACGTATGCGGCGATCCGTTTGGATGTCGATACGCGCCGCTGGGCCGGCGTGCCGTTCTATCTGCGTACGGGCAAGCGTTTGGGCAAGCGTGTCACGGAGATTGCCGTGGTGTTCAAGCGCGCCCCGCATCTGCCGTTCGAGTCGACCGCGACGAAGGAGCTCGGCAAGAACGCGATCGTGATCCGCGTGCAGCCTGATGAGGGTGTGACCATGCGGTTCGGCGCGAAAGTGCCGGGTGGTACGTCGATGGAGGTGCGTGACGTGTCGATGGACTTCGGTTACGGCCGTTCGTTCACCGAATCGTCTCCGGAAGCCTATGAACGTCTGATTCTTGACGTATTGCTGGGCGATCCTCCGCTGTTCCCAACCACGCGCGAAGTGGAATTGAGCTGGCAGATCCTCGACCCGATCGAGGAATTCTGGTCCACGCTCGGCCAGCCGCAGCCGTATCGTTCCGGAACGTGGGGCCCTCAGGAAGCCGTTGAAATGCTCGCTCGTGATGGACATCGTTGGAGGATGCCGTGATCATTACCATGAAGAACACCGAAACCCGTGAGATTTCGGCGAAAATCGACGAATTGCACGAGGAGCGTGGCGAAGCGGCTTTGGGTCGCGTGCTCACGCTGCTGATCTCCACGAATGAAGCATCGTTGGAACATGATTTGGAAGTCGCGAACAACGCCAGCCGTGAGCATCCCTGCCGTGTGATCGCCATTGCACCGAACTCGCGCAAGGCTGACATGAGTGCGGAAGATGGTAAGAAGCGCACCTTCCTCGATGCTGAAGTGAGATTCGGATCCGATGCCGGCGCGGGCGAAATCATCGTGTTGCGTCCGATTGGCGGCCTGGTTCACCACCCTGACACGTTGGTGATTCCGCTATTGGTGCCGGACGCTCCGGTGGTGGCTTGGTGGCCGAACGAAGCTCCGGCGAACCTGTCGAACGATTTGCTGGGCTCCATGGCACGCAGCCGTATCACCGATGCCATGCATTCGTCGAATCCGATGCGCACTATGGATGATTTGCGTCGCAACTGGTCTTCGAAGAATGTGGACATGTCGTGGACTCGCCTGACGGTTTGGCGCGCGATGCTCGCTTCGATGCTTGACCAGCCGCCGCATCTTCCAGTAAGCGGCGTGCGTGTGACCGGACCAAAGGACTTCCTGCCGTTGAATCTGCTGGCCGCATGGCTTCGTCTTTGTCTGAACGTGCCTGTTGTGGTGGAAGACGATCCGAATGCAACCGCCGTGACCGGCGTGTATCTGACTCGTTCCGATGGCGTGCTGAGTTTGGAACGCCCATCCACCGACGATGGCATCGCCGTATTGAACGTTCCAGGGCAGTCCCCGCAAACCATGAGCGTTCCCGCACGAACCATCGAGGAATGCCTGAGCGAGGAATTGGGTCGACTCTATCCGGACGAGATCTATGCGGAAGTTGTGACCCAAGGCTGGGATCTTATCAATTCGAAGCACTGAATCGATGCTCCGAAACAATAAAGGAACAATGCAGGAAAAGCATATGGCAGAACGCACCACCGTTGTATATCCCAATCCTCAGATTCTGGCTGAAGCCGTGGCCGCGCGTACGCTGCTGACCATCACCGATCTTCTGTCGGAACCGAATCGTACTCGCGTTGACATTGCCGTGACCGGTGGAACCGATGGCAACCGAGTGTTCGACGCCATGAACGCGAGCCCATTGAACGATGCCGTGGACTGGAGCCGCGTGCACGTATGGTGGGGCGACGAACGATTCGTGGCAGCCGACAGCGACGACCGCAACGCCAAGCAGGCGCGTGAGGCATGGTATGGCAAACTGGTTGCTGACGGCCGTATGCCGGCAGGCAACATTCATGCGATGCCGTCCGATGAGCGTAACTTGGAAAGCGTCGCGGCAGTCTCGCCCGAACAGACCGATGCGGTACTGGCTGAAGCCGCCGCGCAATACCAGCGTGAACTCATTGAACAGTTGGGTGAGAATCCAGCTTTGGACATCGCCATGTTCGGTATGGGACCGGACGCGCATTTCGCATCCCTGTTCCCCGACCACGGCGAGTCGGAGATCGACGATCCGCATGTGCTTGTTGCCGGTGTGCGCGATTCACCGAAGCCGCCGCCACTGCGCCTGACGCTGACCGTGCCTATGATCGCACGATCGAAGCACACGTGGGTGTTCACATCCGAAGCACGCAAGGCGGACGCGGTTGCTGCAGCATTCGCGCAACGCAACAATCCACATGCGCCAAGCTCCTACGCCGATGGTGAGGAACTGCTGTGGCTCATCGACGAGGGTGCCGCCTCCGAACTGTGATTTTCTAAACAGTTTCCAGCGGCGGAAATCGACTCTGATGGGAAAGCCCCGCAATGCACCATGCATTGCGGGGCTTTCCCATCAGAACGTCACACAGACGGATGATTGTTTCCGTTGCATCCTCTGGCTTACATCAGGCGGATTTGGTTCCGCAAACTGCCATATCCGCCTAGTCGCCGATGACGATGGTGGAGAACGACCAGGCCGGCGCAGCATAGACTCCACCGGTTAGATCCATCACGGTTTTGACTGGGCTGGTAGGCGATTCCTCGCCGGCTCGGCCGGCATACGGGTCTTCGCCCGTCAGAATGGTGACTGTCGCACCCGCCGCGGACTCCGAGGAGACGTCCAATGCGGCAAGAATCCGGCTGATATCCACTTCGGCCGGTTCAGCCATGGCATTGACCACACGCACATAGGTCTCCCCTCGTTCGCCGCTACGCGATACGGTGATGGTGCGTCTTGGCTCGTCTTTAGTCTCCGTTCCTTCGGTGACAAGCGTTCCATCGATGTACAGCTTCATGGACTGTCCACGATCCGCTATCTCGACGCGCATACGCCATGTAGTGCCCGGCTGCACGTCGTTCATGGACCATTCGGTGCCGCCGAGCGCGTAAGCGGTGCCATCACGTACCACTTTCACTTCATGGCCGCGCCCCAGGGAAGTGACATTATGGTTCTTCCCGTCGATATCCCCGCTGACGAACTGTATGCCCCACTTACCTTCGTAATACACCACCGTCGCATCGATGCAGTATGAATCGGCATGCAGATCGACGGGCAAGTCCATGGCGCTGCCCCGGTACTGCACATCGCCGAGTTCGACCCGCGCCCCAGACGCGGTGGTGACGACGAGATCATTCAAATCGGCTCTTGCACCGCCCTCGACGCGTAGCCTGATGCCATCCGGCAGGTTGCGGCGGAACGTGGTCGCCCCTTCCACACCGACTGGCCACGCGGTGTCTGCGGTGGTGGCGGCGTACATCTGCTGCACCCAGTAACTATACGGCAGATAGGTGCGTTCGTTGTCGAAGTAGATGAGATCCGGATCCCAGCTGTGATGACCGTTTTTTGCGAACAACGGGGCATAGGAGGCCATGGCCACCACGTCGCCGTTGAGTTCCATACGGCCCATGAAGGCCGCTTCGGACAGGCCGTTGATGAGCTGCGTATCCCAAGAGCCGTATTCGCCGAGATAGACCTTCGGCCCCTTTCTCTCGATATGGTCGTAGTGGTCGAGATTGTGGAACCACCAGCTGGACGACTGGTAGGAATGCTCGTCCACAATCGGGATGTCGGCTTCACGCGCATACCGCCAGCCCGCTTCATAATCCGGGCCGCTGGGCGCCGTGCCGACGGTGCCGACGACGACGATGTCGGGATAGGCGGCTTTGACCGCATCGAAGATCTGCTGGAAACGGTTCTTGAACACATCATCGATGAGGTCCTCATTGCCGATGCCCAGGTATTCGAGTGCGAATGGTTCCGGATGACCCATGGCGGATCGTTTGGCACCCCATTCGGTGGTTTCGGCGTCTCCGTTGCAGAATTCGATGAGATGCAGTACCTCATCGATGTAGGCGGGCATATCCTCCTGGGCGACTGGCACCGGCCCCTGGCTGGTGTTCTGGCAGCTTACCGCGGCGGGCAGCACCGGCAACGGCTTGGCACCAATGGTCTCGCACAGGCACAGGTATTCGTAGTAGCCGATGCGGAACGACTGATGGTAGCCCCACAAGTTGAAGTTGTGCGGCCGATGCTCCACCGGCCCGATGGTGCGATCCCAGTGGTACATGTTATCCATGCCGAGACCGTGGGTGATGCAGCCGCCCGGGAAGCGCATGAACCTCGGGTGCAGATCGGCAAGGGCCTTCACCAGGTCAGGACGGAAGTGCTTGAGCCCCCGGTACGTGGTGCGCGGCTCAAGGGTGACGAAATCGAGATCCACAACGCCTTCGGCCCCGAAGCTCAGTCGCAGAGCACCCTGTCTGGCTACCACCGAACCGGGTTCCGCCCCCGTGCCGTCGCTGTTCGCCGGCACGGTCAGCGACGCTTCGCATTTCGTCCATGCCGCATGTTCAATGTCGATGGTGGTTTCGGCGATGCTGTCGCCGTCATCGTTGCGCAGCGATACGGTCAACGGCACCGCCACACCGGACTGCAGGCGCAGCCAGGCGGAGAAATCATAGGTCTCCCCCGCTCGGAACACCATGCCGTCCCAGCCGGTGTTGTCCAATGCAGCCGGGGCGTGTTCGATCTCGATGCTCGCATAATGCGGGTTTTCGATCGCCACCGGATCGCCGTTACGCACGCAGAAAGCCGCAAACGATCCCTCCGGCACGATCTTGCGCCAGAAGCTGTAGTTGCTCCAATCCACATTGTCAGCACGGCTGTATTCGAAGGCTCCATTCTGCACGAGATCGGCGTTGAGACCGCCGTCGCCGGAATAGCTGATGTCTTCGAAGAAGATGCCCCACAGGTCGGTGCTGATGTTACGTACGCCCGCCTTATCGAGCGTTGCAGTGAGTTTGTCGGTCATGTACTGTCCTTTGCATTTCCGTATGTCGTTTTGAATACTGTGAATAACCGTCGTGGCACTATCTGCAGACCCGAATCGCTTTACGAATCGCATCCTGCTGCGCGGCAACGGCCTTGTTGCGGGCAAGATAGATCGCCAGAGTGACGGAATACAATGCGAGTCCGATCAGATCCATGGTTCCGAGGGAGAAGACCATGACAATCACCAGCCAGATGATCACCCACCGATTAACGGTTCCCGGAGCGAGGCAACGCATGGCCGTGATGAAACTGACGATGCCGACGATCAGCACCAGCAGAGCGTAGATGTTTGTCACCGTCGAGGCGTTGTCCACCGCGGAATAGTCCGTCTGCAGCATGCCGTTGCGTTCCAGCACATCGTATGCCCGCCCCTTGAACCAGCTGCCGAACATGAACAGCGTGACAGACGCCATGATCACGTTATAGGAGGCGGCAACGATCATCAGCACCCGTTCGGCCTTACGTGCCAACGGTACCGGCAGGCAAGCGCCATTGCTTTGCGAATTCATAGTGTTCCTTTCCGTTTGCCGACTTGGCGATACTATCATTTCAACGATGGAAAAGGGAAGGATTGGGACTGCTCGTTTCCGATAGCAGACCCAATCCTTGTGCCATATCCGAAGCGGCTCAGCCCTTCAGACCGGAAGTGATGTTCAGCGACTGCAGGAAGTACCGCTGCGCGAACAGGAACAGCAGGAGCGTCGGGATTATGGCCATGCAGGTGGCCGCCATCAGGGAGCCCATCTGGTTGTACTGGCCCATCTGGTTGCTCAGCAGCTGCAGACCTGCCGTGACCGGCATCTTGTTGATGTCGTTGAACACCAAGGTAGGCCACAGGAAGTCGTTCCAGGCGCCGGTGAAGCTGAACAAGAAGATGACGATCAGGATCGGGCGGATGGCCGGCAGCATGATGCGGGTGAAGATCTGGAAGTCGGAGGCGCCGTCGATCTCGGCCGCCTCATCCAGTTCCTTCGGGATGCCCTTCATGAAGTTGCGCACCAAGAAGATGTTCGCCACGTTGCCCAGACCCGGCACGATGCAGGCCCAGTAGGTGTTGACCCAGCCCAGGGAGGCGATGATGCGGTACTGCGGGATCATGTTGACCACGGCGGGGAACATCGAGATGAGCAGCAGGACGAAGAAAATCGTGTCACGGTATTTGAAGTTCAGTCGCGAGTAGCCGAAACCGGCGAGAGCGACGATGCACACGGACAGCACCGCGAACACGGTCGAGATGACCAGCGAGTTGCCGAGCCAGTTCAGGACCGGGTAACTGGCGGACGCCTCGATCAGCGTCACGTAGTTGTCGAGCACCCACTTCGCCGGCAAGAAGTTGAACGCGTTGGAGGTGAATTCGGCGACCGACTTGAACGATGTCGTCACGGTGTAGATCACCGGCAGGAGCCATACGACCGCCAGCACGATGAGCAGCACATAGACCGCGATCAGCGAAGGGCTTACTTTCTTCGTTTTGTTTTCTGGAATTACCGGACGCGAGGCTTGCATTGTTGCAGCGGACATCGTCAGTCCTCCTTGTTCATGAAGATGAGCTGGATTGCGGCAATGGCCATCAGGATGATGCCCAGCAGCAATGCCATTGCGGAAGCCATGCCTGCGGCTGCAGGACCGGCGGGGAATGCGAGGTTTCGAATATCCATCAGCAGCACCTGCGTCTGGTAGTTCGGCCCGCCGTTGGTCAGCATGACCGGCTGGCCCCACACGTTGAACGCACCGGTGGTGGTCATGATGGTGGTGTAGAACAGCGGCAGCTTGATCTCCGGCAGAGTGATGGAGAAGAAGATCCTGATAGGACCCGCGCCATCCACCTTTGCCGCCTCGTACAGGCTTTCGTCCACACCGGACAGCGCGGAACGGTAGATGACGAGATTGCCGCCGATGCCAGCCCACAGCACAAGCACGAAGATGGTGATCCATGCGTATGGGTTCTTGCCCAGCCAGTTGATGTCGGTGTGGAAGGTGGTGTTCAGCAGACCGAACTGGGAGTTGAAGACCATGCGCCAGACCAGTGCGCCGGCGGCGATGGAAATCAGACCGGGGATGTAGAAGATTGCTTGGAACAGCCCGGCGCCCTTGAGTCCCTTTTTGCCGAGCGCCACGGCAAGCAGTAGCGGCACGATGATGGTCAGCGGCACGCTGATCAGCACGAAGATCAGGGTATGCCAGAGGTCACGCCAGAAGATCGAGTAGAAGTAGGTGCTGGGATCGAAGATCTTCGCGAAGTTCTGCAGTCCGACGAATTGCGGAGAGCCGACCATGTTCCAACGGGTGAACGCCAGCCCGATGCCGAAGATAATCGGGATGATGCCGAACACCGCGAAGATGATGAAGTGCGGTGCGATGTACGGCAGAGCATGCCAGATGGAGTTTTTGCGCTTCATGGATGATGCTGCGGATCCGATCGTAGATGTTTTGCTCATCACGATTCCTCCTGAATCTCGATTTGGCCTTGGGCCATGAGGTCGAGGGTCTTCAGACCTTCCTCAAGACCGACATTGCCGTAGACGATGTCGTTGTATGTGCCCCAACCGGCAGTCGCATAGCCGCCATACAGATAGTTGGAGGTCTTGATGGCGTCACGTTCCTTTTTGCCGTTGGTAAAGGATGCCTGGATGAGCTTCTGGTACTCCGGATTGTTCAGATCGCGGTAGGCCGGGGAGATGGAGCCGACTTCCGCCCAATCCATCCAGTGCTCGTACACATAGTTGACGAAGTCAGCCGCCGCCGCGGATTTCGCCGCAGAACGATGCGGGTCCTTGAGCTGCATCCAGTTGCACTGGTAGAAGAAGTTCACCGGGTTGTCGGCGTCGTATTGCAGCGTATTGGCCTCAGCGATCTTGTCGGCGCCCAACGTATCGGACATATTGCCCTGCGCCCAGGTGCCAAGCTGCGCGAACACGGCCTTGCCGGAACCGAACGCCTGCTCGCCGTCGACGTCCATCGGGGCCACTACCCCGGTGTCGTATGCGTCCTTGAGCTTCTGCATCGGCTTGCGCCACACATCTTTGGTAAGGTCGTCCATATCGTTCTCGAGCGTGCCGCCAGCACCGTACAGCAGCGACATGAACGCCCATGGAAGGTTGCCGTAGGTCAGCGCATACGTACCTTCAGGCAGTTTGCCCTTGAGGTCCTTGATCTCATCGATGGTCACGTATCCGTCATCCAAGATGTATTGCAGATTGTACTTTTTAACCAGGTCCTTGTTGTAATAGATGGCCATCTGGAACAAATACAGTGGAATGCCGTACGCCTTGCCATTGACGGTCACACCCTTCCATGTGGCGGGCAGGAAGCTGCTCTCCTTCAGTTCAGGCGCCACCTTCTGCCAATCATCCATGGTGTTGAGCAGCCCTTGGGACTGCAGCACGGCAGTTTGGAACTGGTCACCGATGATGATGTCGGGGATGTTCTTGCCGGTCTGCATCACGGAGTAGATCTTCGTGGTCAAATCATTGCCGTTCATAGGCTGGAATACGACTTTGTAATCGCTTTGCCTATTGTATTCCTTAACGATGCGCTGCATGGCCGGACCATCATCGCCGACCAGATTGTTCCAGAAATAAATGGTCTTGTCTTCGCTAGAGGCCGCACCGCAGCCTCCGGCCGCGACCACAAGACCCAACGACGCGCATACTGCAACTGCGGCTTTTGCGAAACGCCGCAGTCCCGCGAAACGTCTTAAGGGGGACATTGTTACCTTCCTTCATTTTTTCTCGACGATCCTTCGATGGATAGTCTCACGTTGCGTTTCCGATAGAGCGATTCCTTGGATTCGCTGGGCCTCGCCGCCCATTTACAACGTTGTAATTTCAATTATACCGCTTTTTTCATCGTTGTACAAATCTGCGACACGCTGAAAGAAGCGATTGCTCTGCCACATGCCATTCGATTATGGGAAGCGACGTTCCAGTTCAACGCGCCGTCGGCATTCCGGCAAGCGGTCCGCCATCAGCCGGTAAGACATCGGTTGTGGTCGGAGTCCATAGATCATCCGGTTCTGGCACACCGAAGTCGGGCCCGTCCGCAGTCCATCGAACCACGCCGACACGTGCGTGGCGGTTCGGATCGAACAATGGATCACCAACGATTTGCGTATAGTTGCGGCAATGGTAGATCATCAGATCCTCAGTGCCGTCCTCGGACTTGGTGAACGAATTATGCCCCGGACCATACTGTCCATTCTCGACACAGGTTCCGAACACCGGTACCGGGCTCTTGGTCCAGGATGCCTTGTCCAGCAGGTCGCTGCCGCGATCCGCGGTCAATAGACCCACGGCATACGGAATCCCAGTGCCGGAGGCGGAGTACGTGATGTAGATCTTGTTCCCATGGAGTAGGAAGGCCGGCCCCTCGTTGACCAGGAAATCGATGCATTCCCAATCGTATTCCGGCTTGGTGAGCATGACAGGCTCGCTGCCCAGCGTCCACGGATTGGCCATCCTTGCGATATACAGGTTGGAGTTGCCCTCGATGGCGGGGTCCTTCTGCGCCCATACCAGATATTGCACGCCATCGATCAGTTCAGTGGTGGCGTCGAGCGCGAAGGAATCAATCGGAGTGATGATCTGCCCCTTCTCCACCCAGTTGTCGGAGGTCGGGTCGTCATCGGTGTTCTCCAGCACGAATATGCGGTGCGTCGGCAGGCCGGACGCTTCGAAATCCGTCGCGGCGCCTGCGAAGTAGATGTACCACGCGTCGTTGATGCGATGCAGCTCGGGAGCCCAGATGTAGATGCTCGCCGGACCGGATTCGTGCTTACGCCACACCACCGTCTCGGGGGCCTTTTGCAGATCGTTGATGCTTGACGCATGGCGAATGGCGATGTAATTGTATTCCGGATCTGAAGCGGTGAAATAGTATTCGCCGTTTTCCTTGATTACCCAGGGGTCCGCGCGCTGAAGCACGATCGGATTATGGTAAACACCCATGTTCAGTCCTTTCCAATCCGATGTTCCAGTATTTACAACGTTGAATATATCATTCTTACAACGTTGCAACAACTCGGCGAGTCATTCTGCAGAATTCATATGGCAGAGCTGCGTATCCTCGCGCAGCGGCGTCATAGGCTCATACCGCTGCGCGAGGATACCAAAGTGGGAGATTCCGCCGGAAACCACCTTTACGTGGCGGCTGATGCCCCCTTCAGAAAATCAGGGAGTCGCCCAGTTGCCTAGTGGACTGCCGCACCACCAAAGACGAGGAGACCTTACGGAATATCTTTTCCCCTGGACGCCCGGCGTTCGGATCACGGCCATCGATGCGTTCCTTGAGCACTTTCACCGACAGACGGGCGACCGCTTCAAGCCCAGGCGCAATCGAAGTCAGCGAGGGAGAAAGAAACTGAGAATCATCGGAATTATCAAAACCGACCACGGAAACATCTTCGGGGATGCGCAGACCGCGCATCTGAATCGCATGCATCACACCAGAGGCAAGCATATCGTTCAACGCGACGACGCCGTCAACATCGACTCCGGAATCCAGCAGTGCGTTCATGGCCCTTACGCCGTCGCTGCGGTGCCACATAATCGACGCCGCCACCAATCTATCGTCGAAATCCACGCCGAACTCTTCCAGCGCTTCCAAATATCCCCGATAGCGCAAAGCCGCAGAACCGACCTTCTCCCCCGGATGCACGCCGACTACCGCCACATGCCGGCAGCCGGTCTTCAGCAGATACTGGGTGGCGCGCTTGGCCCCCTCCACGTTCTCCGTGGCGATGTGATCGACGGCATCGGTGAAGATGCGCTCACCGATCAGCACCAACGGATAGTCCACGTTCAGCTGGTCGACGTCATCCTGCCCAAGCTCCAGTGGTGAATAGATCAGCCCATCGAGCATCGTCTGTTGAGTGCCGTGCAACGCCTCGAGCTCGCCTTCGCGCGAATACTGCGTCGGCTCCACAATGACGCGCAGCCCCACCTTCTTAGCTTCCGCAATGATCAGCGACGACAGCTGCGCGAAATACGGCATCTGCAGATCGGGAATGGCCAGACCGATGATGCCGGTCTGGCCCTTTCGTAGGTTACGTGCCGACATATTCAGTGTATAGCCGAGTTCGGCGATCGCCTTGTTGACCTTGTCTCGCGTGGCTTGCGAAACGAATTCATAATCGTTGACCACATTCGAGACCGTTTTGACCGACATGCCGGCCGCCTTGGCAACGTCCCGCATAGTCACCACATGTTCGACGTTGCCGCCAGTCTGCTTTACCATACCTTTCTCCCTTCCCCACCACCCGCCTCTCGTACAGGCGCCTTTGGCGCCGAATGTCAGCAAGTGGTAATTTTCATCGTTATATCAGCATAACTCGGGTCAAGTTCCTCATCTGACTGCATATCCAAAATCGGCATGCCTTCCGCGGACCAATGCACGCGCCGCACCTGTGCGTCACGGCCGCCGTAGCACCCGTTGTCATACTCGGCGTTATGGAACACATAGATGAGATTGCCGTCCTCGTCGTGCGACCACATGCCATGACCGGTGCCAAGCTGCCAACGGCCGTTGTACACGCCGGATTTCTGCAGCGGATAATCGAGTTTCGTCCATACTGCAGGGTCGGTCAAATCGGCATTGGCTCCGGCTGGAGCCGCGACAAGGCCCGTTGTGTAGTCGATGCCGACCAGCGAACCGGAATAGATCAGGAAGATCCTACCCTCGTGGACGATGGCGTTCGGCCCCTCGGCGATCATGTTGTCCCACGCGAATTCCGGTACGACGATCTGCCTGGGCCTGCTGGTGAGCCGCGACGGGCAGGATGGGTCGAAGCCGGCGATCCAGATGCTGCCGACCTGCTGCCACGCGTAGTACCAGCGACCGGAGTCGGAGATAACGGTCATGTCGAGCGAAATGCGTTGGACGGGGTTAAGCGTACCGCCATCCGAATCGAGAATCGGCTCAGGAACCGTCCAGTTCTGCGGATCGCGCGGATCGAAGTCGGCGCCATCGGCATGCTGCTTGAGCTGCATGATATGACAGCTGCCGGTCCACATGTCGGGTTTGCCGGCGCGGTCGTTCGGCGTGCCATCAGGGTTGCGATCCGGCCCGTCGAAACAGGGCATGAACAGAATACTCAGTTTCCCGCCAATCACATGCAGCTCCGGCGCCCAGAAGCAGCCGGTCATGCGACGGCCTTCCGAATTGAGATCGCCGCACTTGAGCAGATCGATCTCCCGGGTTCGACCACCGGCCTCGTCGGACAGTGCCTCGATGGAATCCGCGATGCGCAACGGCATGTGAGTGCGGCCCTCATGCGGGTCCACACAATTGCCGTCGGTATCGTCGGTGGCGATGAACATGAACATCGGTTCGCCGTTGAAGTCCCATGCGAATACGGACGGGTCGGCACGCTCCGTGGCGAACGGCACGGGGTAGACCGTCTGACGGATTCTACCCTCGATAGTGCGGGTCTGACCGACTCCGAACGTTCCTTCGGCCGCCTCTTGCGCGACTGCTTCGATCTGCGCCTCATCCCAATCCACCGCACGTGCGGACTGCGAGCCATCGCTATAGGCCAGTTCCGCGCGGGTTTCGTTCAGCTTCAGAATCGCGTTCCTTGCGGCTTCCCCACGTTGCGTCGCATCAGCATATTGCGTCGGCACGCACGCACCGACGTTGCGAATGCGACCGAATCGCTCGTCAAGCCGTTTCGCCTCCACCGCGGTGATAGCGACGACATTGCCGGGAATGGCGTTCGGAATGCCGCAATCGTCCGCATATCGAGTTTCTTGCGACCGGACCGCCCGCGCAACGTCGAGAGGTTCGTTCGAGCCTGCCGCAGCCTCGATATCGTGCGTTTGCGCAACGTATGGTCTGCCGTCATCGCCGGTCCAGGAAACGACATAGCAAGCAGTTGCAGCATCGTATGCGACGGACGGGCGATTGACCCCGCCGCGAGTGCACAACGTCACCAGTCCGAGCTGATCGAATGCCGTCATATCATGGCTGACAGCCAGCAGGAAAGCCGATTTTTCGGAACCATCCGGTTCGCCGCCACGAGCGGTTCGGGTGGAGGCGATACCGAATCGTCCGTCCGCAAGACGGAACAGGAAAGGGTCTTTCAATGATTTCAACGTGATATCCACACCGGGCATCACCGCGCCATAGCCCACGGCTTCAGAAGCCGGCTGCGGCGCCTCGTATGGATCAGCAGCGTATTGCGCCGCGGCGGTACATGCGCGGCGGGATTCTTCGGGCACGGCGGCGATAGGTACGCCGGCAGCGAAAAAAATCCCGTAATTCTCATTAAGCGGCCGCCATCTGGCGCCATCATCATCCCCAAGGCGCAGCGCCAAGTGCATGCTGTAGGCGATATCCTCGTTGTTCGCCTCTTCACGGCCAGTGGCTTCACGCGTATAACACAACAGGGAATAGGTATTCGGCACGAGCTTCTCCCTTGACAGATAGTTGGTTTACATCGATGTACTATACCGTCTTTTACATCGTTGTACAACTCGTGTGCCAGTCCATTCCAGAGCCACACCAATTGCAGTCCAAAAGAAGCCAGATATGAATTCTTTCAATCCACAATTGGCATGAAGGAACCCGTTGCACATCGCGGGATCCTTCATGCCTTCACATCAGATGCAGGACATCAGGCTTCGATTTCCTCACGACCCGGCTCAGCCCACAGCGTGTGGAACGCGCCCGACTGGTCCACACGCTGATAGGTGTGAGCGCCGAAATAGTCACGCTGACCCTGAATCAGAGCGGCAGGCAGACGCTTGGAACGCAGGCCGTCGAAGTACGACAGAGACGAAGCGAACGCCGGAGTCGGCAGGCCGTTGATGGCGGCCTGAGCCACCACGTTACGCCAAGACTTCTCGGCGGTTTCGATGGCGTTCTTGAAGTACGGGGCGAACAGCAGCGACACGTTGGCCTCACCGGATTCGAACGCTTCGGAAATACGGTTGAGGAACTTCGCACGGATGATGCAGCCGCCACGCCAGATGCGTGCCACGGCAGCCAGATCGATATCCCAGCCGTGTTCTTCGGCGGCAGTGGTAATCTCGTTGAAGCCCTGGGCGTAGGCGACGATCTTGGAGGCGTAGAGGGCCTGGCGGATGTCTTCGATGAAGGCCTTCTTCTCCTCGCTGTTCAGGTTCAGTTCGCCGTTCGGGCCGGCGAAGCCCTGCTTCTGGGCTTCCTCACGCAGATCAGCTTCGGAGGAAAGACCACGGGCGAACACGGCTTCGGCGATACCGGTGACCGGAACGGCCAGAGACAGTGCGGTCTGCACGGTCCACGTGCCAGTGCCCTTCATACCAGCATGGTCGACGATCAGATCAACCAGCGGCTTGCCGGTCTTCTTATCGACCTGATGCAGCACTTCAGCGGTGATTTCGATCAGGTAAGAGTCAAGTTCGGTCTTGTTCCATTCTTCGAACACGTCACCGATCTCAGCCGGGGTCATGCCAAGGCCGCGACGCATCAGATCGTAGCTTTCAGCGATGAGCTGCATATCGGAGTATTCGATGCCATTGTGCACCATCTTGACGAAGTGGCCGGCACCGTTAAGTCCGATATGGGTGACGCACGGCTCGCCTTCGGCCTTTGCTGCGATGGATTCGAAAATCGGCTTCAGCGTCTTCCAGGATTCTTCGGAGCCTCCCGGCATCATGGAAGGTCCAAGCAGAGCGCCTTCCTCACCACCGGACACGCCGCATCCGACGAAATGCAAGCCGCGAGCGCTGATTTCCTTCTCGCGACGAATGGTGTCTGGGAAGTAGGCGTTGCCTGCGTCGACGATGATGTCTCCTGGTTCCATCAGGTCGGCGAGCGCGTTGATCATGGCGTCGGTCGGCTCTCCGGCCTTGACCATGATGATGGCGGTGCGCGGCTTGATGAGACTGTCCACGAACTCTTCGAGGGTTTTCGCCGGGAAGAATTCGCCTTCGCTGCCGTGCTCGTTCATGAGCTTTTCGGTACGACCGTAGGAGCGGTTGAACACGGCCACTTTGTTGCCGTGGTGTGCGAGGTTACGCGCGAGACTACCGCCCATTGCGGCAAGACCGACTACGCCGACGTTTGCTTCAGCTGACATGCTGACCCCTTCCATCAGGAAAAGTAGTACTTTATGAACCGTTCTTTAGTGTAGACCCGAGCTATCCCAGAATCATGGACCGTCTCAAGTCTGACATTCTGTCAAAGCTGCTACCATGCCAAATCTGACGTACCGTCAATCATGTGGCGTGATGGTGCGCACAAAACGCATGGCTTCGGCAGGTGTGAGCGACGGCACGTAGGCTTGCGCCACAGCAAGCGATATTTGCGGCAGTTTGGCCGCGTCGGGATAGCAGATATACACTTTCTCTTCGTCGGGGTGGAATTTCAGTTTGAAACGGAACAGTGAGTGGAATCCGTATGCTGGTTCCATGATGTCTGCGACCATTTGCAGTGCATGACGTAACACTTCGCTTTCCTCATGTTCGCTTTTGTTGGATCCCATACCGGCCAGTGGCGCCGCCGATAGGCTCATGAATTCCACGTTGCCTTCGTCGCGTAGTCGTTCAGCCATGCGTGCAATCAGGAATTCCATGATGCCGTTGACACTGTCGGTGCGGTGCCTCATAAAGTCAAGCGTCCAACCGATGATTGTGCCGTTACGATAGGTGGGCAGCCAGCTGGTTACGCCAAGGACTTTGCCGTTGCCGTCGACCGCGTAGAGCAGGCGCACCCGAGAGTCGATCAGTTCGTCGACGCCGCCCAAGGTGAATCCCATTTCCGGCAGGGCCTTTTTGCCGGCCCACTGTGCGGAAATCTCACGAATCTGCGTTTGCACGGAGAAGGGTGCCTCCTTGAAAGTGGTGAGCACGTCGGTGATGCCGTCTCGTTTGGCTTTGTTGATGGCGGTGCGCACGTCCTGCCATTTCTTGCCTCGGGTTTGCCATTCGTTGGGATTGACGATCATTTCCGTGCCAACGTCAAGTGAGTCCCATCCGGCTTTGGCGAGTTCGGCTCGCTGTGGCTCGTGTACGCTGTAAAACACGGGCGTCCAGGAATGTTGTGTGCAGAATGTTGCGAAATCAGTGAGATCTTCCGTATATTCGTTTGGATCTCCGAATGGTCCTGTCACCGTCAATGCGATACCGTACGACACTCGATAGGCGATTGCGGAACGTCCGGTTGCAGAAAACCAGTAATCATTGCCTTCCCAAGTTGCCATGAATGACATGGATTCGCCGCCAAGCGGAATAATCGCGTCAACACGATGGCGTGAAGCGTCATTCACCATGGAACGATCCCGCAAACAATCCCAAACACACAGCAGAGTGATAATCCAAAACACCGGACCGACGCACTGATATACCAGCAAGGAGATTTGCCCGACGGGTACAAACTCAGGTTCGATACCACTCAGCAGTCCGATCGGCAACAATCGTTGCGCATAATCGGCGAGCAATGCAATCAATTGTGGGCTTTCGTTGAAATCCTCGGGCGAGGCAAGCCCATACCCGACATACATCAATCCCAACAACAGAAAAGCCGACAATACACCTGCCGCAGCACGCAACATAATCTCACTTCTAGTGCGAATCGTAAAACACTGACGGAACGCAATGACGATAACGATAAAAATCAACGGCAATGCCATAGTGGAGAACATCGCGTGAAACGCACCATGACGAGCCAACGCAGGCAACGCATCAGCCTGCGAATCGCCAACATATTGCAGCGGAAGCACCACATAAAACAGCATCGCAAGTACCACCGTGCATGCATTGAACAGCACACTTAACACGGCGGCAATGCGGCGTCCGCGATACAGACCCCATGCGATCAACAGCAGCATCAGCGTCGGCATCAACGACACCAGCCAGTTTCCGGGCATGGTGAATCGCATCATACGATATTGCGCAAAACAGTTGGCATGCGAGGAACCGTTGAGGCAATCCAACACTTGTTCCGTGTCGAATTCCGTGGAACCGGTCAGCAAGCCGAACATGGAAAGCAATCCGAATGATTGTCTTGAGGAAACGGCAACCAGCGAACCGACCGCCTGCACGCCGGCAGCCATACCAATCAGCCTGCGCATCTCGTACAAGGCGCCATGCCTGTACACATCGCCTTGACTCTCGGACGCCATCAAATAACCAAGCACATGACCGATCAGCGCGGCAGCCAGCAAACAATAATCGCCGGCTTCGCCACGGTAGAGGAACATGATCAGCACCACGCTATAGCCGATCACACGAATGCGCCGACGCCACAGCATGGCGGTGAATGCGCTGGCGCACATCAGCGTGCCCACCACAACAACCAGCGGCCCCAGAATCGCTCCATCATGCGAAATCGCATGCCATTGCGGACTTTTGCCTGCGAACAGCGAGCATAATCCCATGCCGAGCGTTATGCCGCCAAGTGTGGTGATCAGCGACACCCATGCCGTCTTCGCCTTTCCAATCACCGTTTCGCATAAGCCGAATGCTATAAGTATCAGTGGAATGTCGATCAGCAAACGACCCAACTGAGGCACCGACAGCAGTGAGACCGGCACGGTATACCAGCGCCCATGCGCGAGCGCATCAAAACTCACGCGCGACAATTGCGGCGGAAATTGCGTATGTCTGATGCCGCATACGAGCTGCATGCCGACATTGAACAGCGTGATGAACAGCACGAAGCCCAAGGTCATACGGTGCCGACGAATCCAGTCGGCAAGATCGGATATGAGCGCGCGAAAGCCGAATAATGGCTTTACTGCTGATTCCTGCGATTGCGTTGTCATAACAATGCTTCCGTTCAATAATTCGGATTAATGATTCGATAGATGATTCAGATTGATACTTGCGATTGCGAGTTGCTGACGCTTCAAAACGACATGTCAGATCGCGATGCGTTCGAGATTCGGATAGTCCGCCAATTTCGGCTTGGCATCGCTCAGTCCCGTGTTATAACCGAATACGGCAAGTCCGTACCGCAACGTGTCTTGCACGGCATGCCAGTCATGCGCATTGCCAAGCGATTCGACTGCCGTAGCATGCATGCCCGCCTGTTGAGCAACCGATGCGATGCGTTTGACATTGCGCACGGACTCGCGATCACGCTCCCCCGCGCCGATCACAAGCGTCTGGTTCGAAGGCGCATGGTTGCGAATGGCGTTGATGGGAACCTGCTTCTCATATGCGGTGCGATCGCCGTGGAAGAACCGGCTGATCATACTGCTTTCACTGCCATTAGTCGGTTTGAGTTCGCTGCCGGTGGGGATGATGGTACCGAACAAATCCGAATGGTTCGCACCGATTTGCAGCGAACATGTGGCCCCCTGTGAAAAACCTGCGATCGCCCAATCTTGTGCTTGCTGTGCCGCAGGAAGATTGGTTTTCACCCAGTCGACCACGTCTTTCGTCAAGTAGGTCAACGCATTGCCGTACACCGGCGAATCCACGCATAGGGTGTTATGCGAATCGTCTCCCAATTGGTCGGCCGCAATAACAATGGGTGCAAGTCCGCCATGATGCTGCGCGTAATCGTCCATCATGGTTTGAATGCCGCCCGCGGCAAACACGCGCCCCGGAGAGCCTGGCTGGCCGCTCATCATCAGTATGACCGGCAACGCCGGCTTGTGTTTGGCTGTGGCAAGCGCTGCAGGCGGCAGATATACCAGCGCCTTTCGCGCTTCGAAATGCGATGTTGTGGCTGGAATATTTACTTTACTGACTTCGCCATGTGCGGGAATATCGCTGATGCTACCGTCTGCCGCTTCCTGCCTCCATTGCGTGACGCCAATCAAATCGCTGCGTTTCGTCATTCCTGTCAGGTCGACTTCTCGATAGGTGTCTTGGCCGAACAGTGATCCGATGGTGGCATATTCTCCATACGCCTGATCGATGCCGGTGGCGGTAGAAAACACTGCGCATACCACCAGTATTACAGCGATGGCACGCAACACTCCCCTATGCAGCATCGCATGGCTGACCGCGAATCCGATGATTGCGCAACCGCAACCAGCCCATGCGATCACACGCGGGCCCAGCTCAACACCGAACACCACAAACACGTCCGACAGCAACCAGGCAATCACCAATCCGATAATGCCGGCAATAACCGCAATCACCATCGGACGCGCAACTACGGCAATTGCACGGTTACCGCCGACACGGCTTCCGCCAACCGTCTCCCATATTGCAATACCCAGCAGTATCGCCGCCAGCACCGCGGTTACCGAAAACATCGTTGCCGGAAACCAACCATCCACCAAACTTATGTTCATCAACCATGCACGCATGCTCACTTCTTGCTTTCATATTCTTCATTTCCAATGTGCCAGTTGTAGTCCATGAAACGTTGGCACGACCTCATCCTTGAGGCTGATTTTCCTTGGGATATCAACGAAGAATACTGTGAGTAAGCTGAATGGATGATGCTATTGGGCAGCTCTTACCTTTGATAATCATGCCTTGAACGCACGTTCCAATACCCGCCCTACGCATGGAACGAACCCCAAGTCGGGATCGCCTTCGATCAACAGCGCATTGGGAAGCACCAGTCGTGCTGGATCGGTTTGATACTCTGACTGCGGCACGATTTCCTCCAATCGCGCTTCCTTGCGCATGTTCCCTGTACAGCAGACGCAATATTCCCATGCAATGCGATTCCAGCTAATAAGACACTAAGAAACGCATCCAATGCTTCCGACCGGCAGTCAAGCGGTATGGTGTTGGATTATGCAGTATGTTTTTTCGGCTTCGAATGTTTCCTGTGTCGTACCTGTCGATGGTGAGCAACGCACGATTTTCAGCGGATTATCCGTTGATGTGAAGCAAGGTGAGATTGTGGATTTGGTCGGCCCTTCCGGATCGGGCAAGAGTAGTCTGCTTACCGCTTTCGCACGATTGAATCCGAATGCGAACGGCGATTTTCAGCTTGAAGGGCGCTCCGCCAGCGAATTCACACCGCAGCAGTGGCGTAGTCAGGTGGCGTATTTGCCGCAGAAGCCGGTATTGATCGGTTCGAGTGTGGCCGAGGCGATTCGTCTACCGTTCACATTGGCTATTCGTGCAGGCGAAGGCAAGCAAGGATTCAGCAGGAAATGGTCGGCCGGTAAGTCTCTCAAACCCGCAGATCTACTGCCGGATGCTCGCATTCGAGCCACGCTTGACGCCATTGGCTGCGCGGATATTGATTTGGGGCGTGCTCCGCATAACTTGTCTGGAGGCCAGGCCGCCCGCGTGAGTTTGGCGCGCACCTTGCTTACTTCGCCGAAAGTGCTGCTTGCCGATGAGGTTGATGCCGGTTTGGATGATGAGAACGCCGATAAGGTAGCGTCCATCATGGCTCAGGCCGCAGAACAGGGCATGACGGTGATTCGTATTCGCCATCGCCCACCGGATGGGCGAGCCACGCGTATTCTCACACTGGCCAATGGCGTATTGCAGAGTACGAATGCTCCGCGCACCGTAGCAACCAATGATTCCAATAATTTCGCGGCACAGTCCGATCCGATGCAAGGAGCGCAGGCATGAGCGGCAATTACTATTCCATTGATATTTGGGGTCTGCTTATCGCATTGGTTATGGTCGCCGTGGCCGCAGGCATTTCCGAAGCGATGCGCATGGGCATTGGCAAGACACTGCTATGGTCGGCGTGCCGCGCGTTGCTGCAATTGTGCGCCATGGGTTTCATTATGGAGTTCGTCATCAAGTCGAACAATCCATGGCTGGTGCTGCTGCTGGTGATGTTCATGCTGATCGCGGCCGTGCAAATCACCCTGTCTCGTTCCAAGGGTGTACCGAAAGGTTTGGTCGGTCCCGTGTTTTTGAGCTTGGTCATCACCATGCTCATTATGATTTCGTTGGTCACCGAATTGATCATTCGCCCGCAACCATGGTATGCGCCGCAATTGGTGGTACCGTTGACCGGGATGCTGCTCGGCAATACCGTGTCCGCTTTGGCAGTTGGGTTGAGCCGGTTCTTCGAAAGCATGAAGGAACGCCGTGACGAAGTGGATACGCTGTTGGCGTTGGGTGCGACCGCTTGGGAGGCCGCGCGCCCGTCCATCGTCTCGTCGATTCGTTTGGGTTTGCTGCCGACTACCGCCTCGCTGGCTTCCAGTGGCATTGTGACGGTACCTGGCATGATGGCCGGTCAGATCATCGCCGGCGGCAATCCTATCGATGCGGCGAAATACCAGTTCCTGATTCTCGCCGTCATCGCAGCGTTGACGCTTCTGGCTGACAGTCTCATTATGGTGATGGCGTACCGTAAGTGCTTCACTGCAGACGACCAATACAATCCGATTACAGGCTGAGTAATTTTTCATATCGCCAAGCAAATTAATAGACAATCAGATTTAACAGAAAACGGTGTCCGCCAAGTGTTCATATACCTTGTCGGACACCGTTTTCTATTGTCTACCAGCTATGCAAGCTTTGATTTTGCTTTTCAGCGATCAACGCGTGCGGAATGGCGCTTTCCTGATGTTCGCATGGCGATGGCGTGACTGCCCTGCATGCTTGTCGTGACGTTCACCACGGCCACCACGCTTGACCTCCGTATGACGGTCATAGCGTTTCACATCCGAGGAACGCTCGTCATGCTTCTTGCCTTTGAACCGACGATTATCGTCATATTGACGTTCGGCACGGGCTTCAGACTTGCGCTGCTTCTTGCTTGGCGCACCCTGTTTTTTCGCAAGCTGTCCGGACTTCTTCTTTCCCAGCTTCCTGCGATTGTCGGTATTGCCGTAATCGCCGTCGTTCCTACGCCTATTCGTTGTTTCGCGCTGTTCGTTGTCGCTGCGCTGCTGCTCATGCAGGCGCGCGTACTTTTCACGACGCTTGTTGTTGCGCTTTTCCTCGTGCTGTTCGCGGCGTTCCTCCTGAATTTCAGGATGTTCCCAACGCTGTTCACGCGCTTCGAATTCACGATTGTCACGACCTTCGAACTTGGCGGCACGACGTTCCGCACGGTTCTTCTTCGGTTCGAACTTCTTCGCGCTATCGTTACGCTCCTCACGCTGGTCGCGATCACGACGATCCTTACGTTCGGACTTAAACGGCTTGCCGCCCTTGTCTTTGCCGCGATCCTTGTTACGCCCGCCGGAACGGTTCGACCTGCCGGAACGTTCGCCGTCGGCACCCCCCTTGCCATTCTTCCTGCGGCGCGGATTTCCCGCCGGCTGCGACTGTTCAAGCGTCCAGCCGAACACCGGCTCGGCCACTTCGCCTACGAGTTCCAACACTTCCGGCGAATCAGGGGTCACATCGATCGGTTCGACCGTCAGTCCGGCCTCACGCATCATGCGACGGGTCCTGCGGCGCTGGTTCGGCAGAATGATGGTCACCACGTCACCGGAATGACCGGCTCGCGCGGTTCGTCCGGAACGATGCAGGAAGGATTTCGGATCTTCCGGCGGTTCGACCTGCACCACGAGTTCCACACCGGAAACGTCGATGCCTCGCGCGGCCACATCGGTGGCCACCATAACGTTCACATCGCCGGAGTTGAAGGCGGCCAGATTGCGGTCACGCTGGTTCTGACTCAGATTGCCGTGCAATTCGGCCGCAGGAATGCCGTTCTGCGTTAAATCCTTGGCAAGCTTCTGAGTCTGGAATTTGGTACGGGTGAACAGAATGCGACGGCCCTTGCCGGAAGCGAGGGTGCGCACCAGCTCGTGACGGTTGCCCTGCGTGGTTTTGAACACATGGTGGGTCATCTCGTCAACGGTCGCCGTCGCGGAATCGACGCTATGCACCTTCGGATCGGACAGGAAGGTTTCCACCACTTCGTCCACGCCATGGTCGAGCGTGGCGGAGAACAGCATGATCTGCGCGTCGAACGAAATCTGGCCGAGCAGTCGCTTGACTGGCGGAAGGAAGCCCATATCGGCCATTTCGTCGGCCTCATCGATAACCGCGACCTCAACCTTGTCCAAGGTGAGCGCGCCCTGTTCGATCAAATCCTCAAGACGACCTGGGCAGGCCACCACAATATCGGCACCGGCCTGAAGGTCACGGATCTGGCGGGCATAACGTACGCCGCCGTACACGGTGGTGGTGTTGATGCCGTATATCTGGGCAAGTGGCATCAGCACGTCGTTGATCTGGTTGGCAAGCTCACGTGTCGGAGCAAGCACCAAGCCACGCGGATGAGGCACGAAATTGTCGGCACGACGCTCCTTGGCATGAGCCTGCTTCACACGATCAACCTCATGGCGGAACTGGCTCATGTTCTCATATTCGTTGGCATCCACTTCACCCAAGCGAGCGACCAGCGGAATCGAGAACGCCAACGTCTTACCGGAGCCGGTACGACCGCGGCCGAGAATGTCTCGCCCAGCCAACGAATCGGGAAGCGTGTCGGCCTGAATCGGGAAAGCGGTTTTCTTGTCATCGGCCGCAAGCACGCGGACCAGCGGGCCAGGAACGCCGAGCTCGGCGAACGTCAGCGGGCGTTCCTCTTCCTCGCCCATCGCTTTGGAAGCGGCTGCGAGGGTATCTTCATCAAAAACGGTATCGGGCACAATGGCCTTTCATGTCAAATATTACGCACGTTGCGCAAACCTGATAACTGTAGCCTATGCCCGATACTTTTTTACGTTCCTTCAATCCTTCATATCCGTTATATTCACGCCGGATTGCGGTTGATTTCGATATCGGTGACGGTCAGATTCGCTTCGTTGACCAGATTGAACAGAATCACTTCGGCCAGTTGGTCGGCACGCATGAAGGTATGCTGCTTTTCTTCTGAAACGTAGTCATGGCTGTCACGGTAGAACGGGGTGTCGATGCCACCCGGATAGACACCCACGATTTTCACACTGGTCCCCTTGTATGCGGCCTGCAAACTCTTGGTGTAGCCCTTCTCGCCCCACTTGGTGGCGCAGTACACGGATTCGTTGGGATTGCCTCGCGTTGCCGCAGTAGACATAACGTTGGCGATTTTGAGATCCCGCTCACCGTCTGCTTTCAGCGTTTCCACACTCCACAACACCATGCCTTTCAGCCCCTTCAGACACTTGTCCACATCGGCCGCCTCGTATGCGGTCGGGACTTTGAACGAAGGCTGCCCGGCATTGTTGATCAGCAAATCGATATGACCGATTTTCGAGATTGCGGCAACAGAGTTCTTCACGAACGATTCGTCGGAAATATCGCCCACAAAAGCTCTGTATTCGTCGGCAGCAAAAGTCTTTGACAACTCCGCCTGGCGTGCGCCATTGAAATCAATACCAGCAACGAACCATCCTTTGGCGATCAGCTGTCGAGTCAGCTCGTATCCCAATCCAAGCGCGGAACCGGTGACGATAGCGATTTTCTTTCCTGCTGCGGTACTCATATGACGAACTCCTCACTCAAAAATGAACACAATCCCTCTTGCACCATCATAACCGTTTAACCTCACATGAAGTCAAACGATTGACGTTTTCTTCTGTGTTACATTCCGCAATCTGCTGACCTCTTCATTACATCTGGTTTCAGCGCCGTTTTCAGCGAGTTCACATATTCCGTATCACCGTGCAGTTTTGAATGGACATCATGAAGGTTAATAAGCGATCGAACCATGGAAACCCTGCAGAGAAGCGGTATTGCATGAGAGGCATGATTATTGGATGCCTAGGACTGATCAGCATTCCTATTCTGGACCATCGCCGACCTGAAGTGGACGTTATGCTGATTCTGAACTGCACTGCCATAATTCGTCCCACACTTTTCCCAGTTTCACACCAAAAGCCGCTGCCATAGCTTCCACTTTCGGTTTAAGCATCTGTGCGAGTTCCCACGCATCCGAGATGGCAGTGCTGTACAAAACCTCCTCATCAATGGCATCGTACTCATGAATAATGGCGTTTCGCATGCCGCGCAATTCACGCCATGGCAATTGCGGCGTGACATCACGAAACTCATTGGACAACCGACGTGCGCACTCCTGTGCTTGAGTAAGCTCCATAGCAACAGAATTAAACGATCTCCGATCGCAAGCCAACTCTTCCGCAGCATCAAAATATTGCGCATCACCATACGCATGGACCAGATGCTCTACCATGGCGGTCAATGTCACAAAGTCACGATACCGCCAATCCTGATGCACAACCATGCTCATGCCACCTTGATTAAATCAGGTTTTATCCGTTCATAGAACAGACGACCTGCAGCACTACGTTCGGCACGACGCTCGACTGTGTCGAGAGCCATTAACGAGACTTCACGCCCTAGATAAGACGATAATTCATCTGTCAATGTCTGAGTTTGCGTCAGACCGAGCCGCTCACCGGGTTTCAAACGATACAACAGATCAACATCAGAATCCGGTCTTGCATCCCCTCGAGCCACGGACCCATACAGCCAGACTTCGGCAAGACCGTATTCTCGCGCAATTTTGCCAACAATGAAACGGACCGTGGTCAATTCCAAAGGGCTATAGTTCGAAGCGACCTGCTGCAACGCAGAACGATATCTTTCCAGAAAATCCTGAGTGGGATTCCCGTTGCGCTCAGCACGCGATAACGCCGATTGTGTAGTGCCCATGGCTTCGGCAATTGCACGTTGCGTCAAACCACGCTGGATACGCTCATCCTTAAGCTCCTCAATAATCGACATGCTTATATCATAGCATAAACGCTATATATCGATTCAAGATCCAGCCAGAATATCCGCCTTTCCCCCACTCACACATAAAAAGACCCTTCCAGAACAGGGAACGTTTGGGAAGGGCCTTCAGAGCGATGCAAATGATTATTGCATCACAGGATGTCGGGGTCGTTCTTGCCGATCGTGCCTGTGGCCTTACCGATGGCCTTCAGGCCGTGGTAGGCGACGAGGATCACGATGGTGCCGATGGCGATGCCGTTGAAGGAAATGCCATTGAACGCGAACGCGAACTGTCCGATGGCGATGATCATGGTGATTGCGGCAACCATGATGTTCAGCGGCTTGTCGAAGTTGACCTTGTTCTCAACCCAAATACGGATACCGACCATGCCGATCATGCCGTACAGCAGGGTGGTCACGCCACCGAGCACGCCAGCCGGAATCGTGTTGATGATGGCACCGAACTTCGGGCACAGGCTCAGCAGCAATGCGAAACCTGCCGCGCACCAGTAGGCTGCGGTGGAATACACCTTGGTGGCTGCCATCACACCGATGTTCTCACCGTACGTGGTGGTGCCGGAACCGCCGCCGAAACCGGCGATGGCGGTACCAAGACCGTCGGCGAACAGGGCGGTGCCGATCTGGTCGTCATAATCGCGGCCGGTCATCTGGGAAACGGACTTGACGTGGCCGACGTTTTCGGCAACGAGCACGAGCACCACCGGAACGAACATCGGCAGAATCGTGAAATCAACCTGTGGCAGGTGGAAAGTCGGCAGACCAACCCAAGCAGCATCGCCGATGGCGGAGAAGTCAACCTGGCCACGAATGCAAGCGTATGCGTAACCGATGATCACACCGATCAGAATGTTGAGTCGGCCAATCAGACCCTTGAACAGCACTGCGACCAGCAGCACGGCAACCAAAGTCACGATAGCGGTGTCGGGAGCGACCTTGAAGTTGTTCCACACACTCGGAGCCAAGTTGAAGCCGATGATGGCCACAATGGCACCGTTGACAACCGGCGGCATGATGATGTCGATCCACTTGGCACCCGCGAAGTGCACGAGCACACCGATCAGAGCCAGCAGCAAACCAGTGATGAGAATGCCGAAGGATGCGACGGCGATGCCCTTGTTCGCCGTGGTGACGGCAGTGATTGGGGCGATGAAACCGAAGGACGAGCCCAGGTAGCTCGGCAGCACGTTCTTGTTGATCAGCAGGAACAGTGCGGTCGACATGGCCGTGAAGAACAGGGTGGTTGACGGGTCGAAACCGGTCAGAATGGGCACCAAGAACGTGGCACCGAACATGGCGATGACATGCTGTGCGCCGATTTCGGCAGTGCGCGGCCAAGTCAGGCGCTCATCAGGCTCAACGACTTCGCCCGGCTTCAGCGTCTTGCCGTCACCGTGGACCTGCCACGTGAACAGATTGGACATGCGATTGTCTCCTTAACTCTCTTTCGCGGCAAGCAAAAACGCGCCGCGTGTCACAGCCATTGTAGTGGGGCGTGGACACGGGCGCGTTGCGCACGCAAGATGGGGGCATCAATCGTCGATATCAGCCAATCCGATCATGCAATCAACAGACCAACACACATCATAGGTGACGGTCAACCGCATGAACAACGTCCACCAAATCGCCATTCGACAGCACTGGACGCTTGAATTCACGCCAATCTTCGACCTTCACCGTCCAACGACCTTCTGCATCGTCAAACACCGGACGGGCGGTCTGTTCCCAACGGAAACGCTTATGCGTACGCCCGGTCGCCGGATCACGGCGCGAATAATGGAAGCACGTACAATTAGTGATCTTCCATTCGTCGGACGCCGCACGGTGCATGAATTCCTCGTCGGACAAGTCCTCCAAAGTGAGCATAAGCGCCAGCATGAGGTCGCCGTGACTGACCATCACCACGGATTCTGCGTCCGACTTGCGGTTCAGGGACGTGAGCAGATTATGCACGCGGTTTTCGGCCACATCGGCGATTGATTCGCCCGCCGGCGGACGCCAATACAGCGGATCAGTGTTCTTGAACATCCAGTTGCGCGCGTAATTGGTTTTGAAATCGTCTTTCGTGATGGTGTTAATCTCACCCCAGGAGCGTTCGCGCAGCACGCGTGTCTCCTCCCATTTCGCCTTAGGCAGGGCCATCGTGGCAGCCGTCTCACGCGTGCGCACGTACGGCGAGACGAGGTAACGGTCGAACAACGGCTGCTGCGAGACCAGCCAGCGGCCGATGCAGTCCGCCTGCTTGCGGCCGGTGGCCGTAAGCCTCCACGAACGGTCGGGCACGGTGACGTTGTCCTGCGTATACAGCGAGTTGTCACCTTGTTCACCGGCACTGATAATCACGTTCGCTTCGGATTCGCCATGTCGAATCACATACAAATCAAGGGGCATTCCCATATTCGTTTATTCCTTTGCTTTCATCCACATCCTGCGCGCGTTTCTCGTTCCGCCGTTCATTCGGCCGGCGCGCATCATCATTGAATGCTTCCACCGTAGTCGATTTGAACGTATGCCACACGCGAAACCACGTCGATTTCACGATTGGCACACCCGAATTTCGCAATGCCGTCACGTCCGGTTCACCGCATCGCCCGCGACACGCCGGGGCGCTACTACTCCGGCCAGATACCGCTTTGCGCGTACTTGGTGCGGTACTCCCCCGGCGTCATGCCGGAATGCTTCTTGAACACTTTCGTGAAATGGCTTTGCGACCGGTATGCGAGGATCTGCGCGATCTCATTGAAGCTGTATTCCGAATATTTCAGCATGTTTTCGGCGGCTTCCATACGTTTGTCGGTAATGTATTGCGACAATGACGTTCCCGTTTCGCGTGCGAACAGTTCCGACAGATACGTGGGATTCAAATGCACGTGCTGTGCCAGAATCGCGACAGTGATTTTCTCATGCAGATGATAGTGGATGTAGTCCATGCACTCGTTGACGGCTTTGGAATGAGTGTCGGTTTTCTGCATATCGGCCATGGCCCAGGTGAAGAAGGTCATCATGTCGGTGTGCAGTCGGCGCACGTCTTCCGGGGTCTTGCAATTGTCAAGATCTTGAATGTATAGATCGGAGGCGTTGTATGCGTCTTCCTCGTCCATGCCACCTTCAATGGCGAAACGCGTGGCCAAAGTAATGGTTGTGATGAAACGGTATTTTGCGTTTTTCAGAGAATCGTCCGACAGATGGCCGTATAGTCCGGAATCCCACAGTTTCGCGCTTTCCGAAATGGCATTGATGTCGCCGGAGCGCATCATGTCATACTGCTTCATTTCCTCAACGTAGCGATGGTGGCGTACCCGATCCTCACGCGAAAGAAAGTCCAGATACCCCAGTTTTGCTTCATCAACAACCGCCATGATTCTCCCCCTGTTTTACTGCCGTCCGCTATCTGCGATCGTCCAGATCGAATACCTTCAAGAATAGATCTTCTCGACAACTACTATTGATCCGCGCCATTGCGCTGAATCGAGTCTGTCTGGATCATGCATCGACAGGCCGATGCCCCAGATGCGGTCTTCGACGGCGCATTCCGCCAGCAGCGCGGTGCCGGTTACCTCAAGCCGTGCCCCAAGTTCGGCGTTCTGGCTGAATTTGGCAAGTAATCCTTCATAGACCTCGATTTGGCGAACGCCGTTCCATACGTGATCGTCATAACCGGCCACCCGTCGGCCAAGGCGTTTGATCTCGGCCACGTCATCGGTTTCGAGGATTCGCGCTGCTGTTTCGGCATCGTTAAAACAGCATGCCTTGCGGTACATCATGTACTGTTCCATTGAGGAAAACTCAACATCATCCACAACGAAGTGCGACGGATACCAGTTGCTCAGGTACCCGTTCTCCTCATCGGGATTATGGAAGCAAACGATGCCTGTCATTCTTCGCCGACTTTCCGCACCGCAAGTTCCAGATCTAGATCATGCAGCCCGAAATAGGCTTTCTTCAGGAAGTTCAACGGCACCCTGGTAATCACTTCAGAACTGGGAAGACCGTAGAACCATTGGTAGTAGGCATAGAACTCACCGATCCAATCGGGCATGAACCCTTTAAGCGCCTTGCCGTCCTTCAATTGGTAATGCTCGGTCTCGGTGAAATACTTCCATAGCTCTTCCGCATCCATCGTATTGACGTAGGCTTTGGCTTCATCAATGCTTTTGCGTGTTTTGCTCGTCATATACGTGGCGATGAAATCCTCCGTGCTCTTGTTAGGGAACGACTGTGCCACGTAGTCGAAAAGCTTGCCCTGGCTTTCCACCACATCATCCCGATAGACTTCCGGATATGCCCGCATGGTTTTCACTCCCTAGAGCAACGTGCTGAACACGTTGATCACCGTATTGGCATCGGAATCGATAAGGTCACGCATGTTCTGCCGCGCCTCAACATCCCTCTGATTGTATTTGTCGTTGAATTCGCTGTAGATGACGGAAAGCAAGCCATCTTTGACTTCTCGCAATTGACCGTATGCCTTTTCGGTCTTGACACAATACTGAATTCCCAGACCTCCAAGCGACAGCAGTTCCTCCAAGATATCGACGTCCACATTGTCTCGGACGAATTCTTTAGCGATGTAGAAGTACGAGGCGTTCGCACGCCAGCCTTTGGTGATGTCATAACCGCTGGTATCAATGCCGTATTGGGCGATGAATTTTGCGGCAAGCACACGATAACGCTTGGAATCGACGGCATCACGATGTTTCATCAGCTCGGCCAGCCAGGCAAGCACGCTATGCTCCTGAAAATCCAGGATGCTCAGCCCATTCGTGTTCAGTTCGTACTGGTGGCCCCAGCCATTGGACTCATCCGGCCTGCACACGGCCCATTCCTTGGCGAGCTCGACACTTTTAGTCAGATAAAAACCACGACCGTAATCATGCTTGTCGTTACCCAAACCATACTCGGGGATCATGGATTCGTATGGGGAACCGTGAAATAACGTGATTGTTGCCATGACCACCCCTATACGAATATCTTGTCAAGCATGGATTTCTTGACATTCTGCAGTAATTCGAGCTTATGCTGTTCGCCGGCGTATCAATCGCCAGCGTGTCGCGCCACCTCGGCCACGCCAGCATGACCACAACACAGGAAACCTATCTTCATGTCATTCGCGAATTGGAAAACAAGGATGTGGATATTGTAATGCGAGCACTGTCGACGCTTATCTGACACGATGCTGTTTTGCGAGATGCCGATAGACAGCTCGCAGGTCCTTCAATCGCAATGCAGCCAGGAAAAGAAGCTCGCTGGAGGAATCGGTTCTTCCAGCGAGACTTCGCATTGCGAATCAATATGCACTTTGCAAACTTCGCATATAGGGGCAATATCCGGCCATAAATCGTCTGTCACCTGTCGAAATGTATGTCGTCACCGAACAGGTTGATCCACAAACGCAGAATTTCGTCAGTATTCTGCTCGATGACGAACTGCAACTGACAAATCGTCTTCTTCGTGAGCCTGCCATGATTATGCGAAAGTAGCGCGCGCCCATCAGCTGTAATGATGAATCGAGCCAAGTCAAGGTTATGACCTTGCCGAACATGGACATGCACTCCATGCTCAATGTCCAAAGCAGAAAAATAAACGGTATAACCGCCAAGACTGAATACCTCAGGCATTGGCATATTCCCGATCGATGGCACGCAACCCATTCACCATCGGAACGATTTTCTGAAAATATTTTTTCAGGAAAGGCTTGCCCGCATCTGTGAATGTGGAAGACAACACGTTGCCATCGTTATCGAACGTCGCTGTATGGTCAAAGCCCATTTCGGTGACAGTGATGGTATTGCTGTCCCATTCGGTTTTAATGCCATCCTGCACGAACACATTATTCTCGGAAGTCATGGTACGCCGCCTTTCATCTTTCACCATTCTATAGAAACACAATGTCGAACATCCAGTTTCTCGATTGACGAAATCGAAAAGCCATACATAACAAATCGCAAGGCAGCAAGAAAAAGAAGCCCGCTGGAGAAATCGGTTCTTCCAGCGGGACTCGCATTGCGAATCAATGTACAGCGCACGTCACAGGTAGGTGCTCCAGCCGAGCTTGACGGCGAGGATGATGCCGGTGAGCACGGCAGCGGCACGCATGATGTTTTCGGGAATATGCCGGGTTATGGGAGGTGCGATGGCACTGCCGATGATACATCCGATGCACATCATGATGGCGAATGGCCAGTACACGGATCCACGAATGATGAACATGATTGCGGCGGAAATGTTCGCGCCGAAACCGACCACTGTTTTCAGCGCATTAATCTGATGGAACGGGCCGATCTTACCCAAATCTAGGATCGCCAAGGCAAGCGTGCCTGCGGCGGCACCAAAATATCCGGAATAAATGCCGACAAAACTTACGCCAAGCCATAGCCACCATGGGTCATGCAGTTTGCCATCATCAGTTTTGTTGGCGATCTGTGCAGCCCTTTCGCCTTGCTGCGATTGAGGAAGCGCTTGTGCGACGGCATCTCGTGCAGCAGTTTTTTTCCGAGGATTGATAGCTATGATTAATGCGCTGAACAGGATCAGCGGTGGCACAGCGCATTCGAACACTTCTGCCGGCAGTTCCAGCAGCAACAGTCCGCCGATAATGCCGCCGGCCAGTCCGATGCAGGCGTAGACGGCCACGCGCACGCCTTGGCCTCTGAGCTCCCTGCGGGCGGAAAGCAGTCCGCCGATGCCAGTACCGCACACACCCACCGTGTTCGTGGTGTTGGACAGCACAGGCGGAATGCCGAACGCCAGCAACGCCGGATAGGATATCAGCGAGGATGCGCCGACCGCGTATCCAACGAATCCCGCCCCGATGCCGGCTGCGAGCACCAGCAGCAATGTGGTGATGGACACTCCCGCGATCATGACCGTTTCTCCTGATTTCCCGACTGATATGACAACGGGAGCCAAGCGTAATGGCTTGGCTCCCGAAAATATCGGTTTTGTTCAGAACGTGGCTGACTGCCGCGTCTGAACTATCGTTGTTCAGTGATTGCGCTTGGCAATCAGCGACTCGGTCCAGTAGGCGGCAAGCGGGATCAGCGCCCACTGCAAAGCGAGTCCCGGCAGACCGGCGGCGCTGAAGTCATCGCTTTCCGTACCATACCGATGTCCGAACCGGCCGGAACACTTAAGGTTCGTGATTGATTTTTGCAAAACATGGTGGGCTCGCATAGCCACCAAGGAAATGGTTTTCGTCGGCATCGTCACTTTGGCCGCCTCACTAGTGGCTTCGTGGCTTAAACAGTTTCCGGGATTCAGTCTGTTCGGCGCGCTGATCATCGCATTGCTCATCGGCATGGCGGCCCAGTTTCCGATTCACAAATGGTATTCCAGCCGTTCCGCGGAACACAGGTCCGGCGTGAAGGACGCAGCAGGACTTATTTCCAATAAACTGTTGCGTCTGGGAATCATTCTGCTCGGATTCAAGCTCAATCTGACCGTATTGTTCACCCAAGGCATCAAGTGTCTGCCCATCGCGGCCGTGGTCGTGACACTCACCATCGTGGTGTGCTACGCCATCGCCCGCAAACTCGGCGTCGATCCGCAGCTCGCCATTCTGGTGGCGGGCGGCACCGGCATTTGCGGCGCGGCCGCCGTCATGGGATTGTCTGGCTCCATCAAAGTGCCGCCGGAAAAAGAGGATGAAAAAGCCAACAACGAAGTGATGGCCGTGGCCATCATCGCCATCATGGGCACCATCTTCGCATTGTTGGAAATCGCCCTTGGACCATTGACCGGCTTGAGCAAAACACAGCTGGGCATTACCGCCGGAGCCTCCTTGCACGAAATCGCCCATGCCGTGGCAGCCGGCGACGCGTTCGGCGCGGTGGACATCGCAACCATCATGAAACTGTCGCGAGTACTGATGCTGGTGTTCGCAGCCATCGTCATCGCTGTTTGGTGGGATAAAAACCATTCCGAAATACCGACGGACGGCAAACGCAAAGTGTCATTCCCATGGTTCATGCTCGGCTTCATCGGCGCTTCCATCATCGGCACGTTCGTGCCGTTCATCGGTGCCATCACACCGAATCTGGTCGATTTCGCATACATTGTGCTCGGCATGGCCATGGCCGCGCTTGGCATCAACGTGAATTTCAATGCCATCGTCAGGAAGGGACAGAAGGCGTTCCTCGCCAGTTTCATCACGTCTGTGCTGCTTATGTGCTTTGCGGCCGGAGTCTCAGCGCTGTTCTTCTAATCGGTCTTGCGAACCCGATCGCCTAGGATATGGACGGGCGACCGGGTTCGCAAACGCGATGTTTCCCCGATGGCCCACACCCCGATTTCGCCATTCGTATCCCTTCTTACGCTTCCATCCGTCATGGCGTCATATTCTCTGATGTCATAATCGTCGACGTTTTATGTTAAATTTTATATCTGATTTTCGATTATCCGCATAAATACTATACCTTTAAGCATTTTGAAGTATAGAAAACCATTCATTTTACCACGAATTTACCACGATTGAATGAGCCTTGATATGACCTATAAAATAACACTCAAAAGACATCATTGCACCTACATGGTGTCTTTTTAAAAAGCAGTCAATCCTAAGACTAACTGCTTTGTGGATATGGATATGAAGTTGTCAAACTGAAAGTTATCGCTCTGACATATATTTCTGTATTTCATCAGAGGTCAATTTTCTTATCTGCGTATTTGCATATTCTCTGTATTCTTCAATAATAAAAACTGGCTTCATATCTTTGCAAATTTTTCCTTTGTTCTTTTTTAGATATAACTGTAAGTCCTCGATGTTCGCAAAAATTTTGTATGAAAGTCTGCCATTTTCACTTTTCAGTTCATAAATACCACATGGCTTTTTCATACTATAATCAGCAGTACGCAAATATAATTTTGCAATTTCTAACGATTTAAAAGGAAAATTCCACCGTTGTAATCCGCGTTTAGGATCATGTTCAATGCAAATGCACCGCCCACAAGCCCCACAAATGTATTGTGTATGATTTTCTAAACATTCCAACGGATTTAAGAGTGGTGTTATTCTGTTTTTATCAACATAACATTCTATACACATTTTTCTTTTCGCTCCTATTAAATTCCACTCTTCTTAAGTAAACTGAAATTTACCAAGTATATTGGCGAATTATTTTTATTGCTTTTGTCTATCTTTATAAACTAATTTCTGCATACTATCATCATAAATTTGGTCAAAATGTCCTAATGTATCAAGAATAACATTTATAAGTTCTGGTTTATATTTAGCAATAACAATTACATCTTGAATATATTGTCTTGCTGTAATTAGTTTTTCATCTTCGATATGGCTTAGCCATTGTTCAATAATAGAATTAATCTTATTTTCATTATCCCACTTCGCATGATAGGCAATTAATCGCAATCCTCTTGTACGAATAAAAGAATTTGTTTTATTATTCATCATATCAACAAATTTATCAAAAAAAAATCCGGGAAACTTTAGACGCGCGTATGGAAGCAACACGAGGGAGAATCGTCATTGCGCTTTGGACGCCTGTCTGTCCACCCAATTCTCGGCCACATCGATCGCCTCATCGAGCGTGACTTTGGCTGCCTTGTAGTACTTGGAATCCTTGATATTGCTGTTTTCAATGAGTTTTTGACCGGAATCCACAGCTTTGGACAATGCGGACAGCAGTTTACGGCCAGTCAACGTCAGTGTTTCGTCCTTGCCAAGCTTGTTGACCAATTTGTCCGCCTTGTCGAGCGACTGCTGCAGTTCCTTCTTCGATTCATCCAACGATTCCGTGGCGAAAGAACCGTTCGAAGGAACGTCGAGCAATTGCCCCGATGACGTATTGGACTGAGTATTGGAGGATGGTCCGTTCGTTGTCGTGCCATCCGAATCGTTCCGCGAATCCTGCAGCGCATTCGTGCCGTTCTTCTCCTGGATGTCCTTCAGGCTGTTATTCAGGGAGTCCGTGGCGCTGTCTAGTGTTTTGGCGATGAGATTGAGCTGCGTGATGGTGGCGTCCGCCTTACAGCCTTCCGTATCGACCGTGTTCTCTGCGCTGGTGGCCGCGTCCGCGAACGCGTCGATGATGTCGTTCACGCCGAGCGCACCACGGATCAATTTCTGCAGCTCGCTACCGTTTTCGGATGTGTCGAGCACGGCCTTACGGGCCGAGCTGAATTCCGCAAGCGATTGCCGGCATGTGTCCAACGCCTCCTGCCGTTTGTTGTGGTAGACGTACACTCCTGCGCCGCATGCCACAGTGAGTGCCACGACCACGGAAAGGACAATCGGCCAGGTTTTGCGGGGATTGGAAGGCTGTTCAACGGCCTGATACTGATAATCCATATGCGTCCACCCCTTGCGAATCGACGGATGTCATCGTTCTTCGTCTTGTTAACCTCGCCTATTTTACGAGTCCGAAGATGGGAAAAACCTGAATGGACATCCCATGCACACCAACGAAGCGGGGTCGGGTCGGCATACCATACGCGGACAAAGCAATGAGGCTTCCCCCGCGAGAAGGGAAGCCTCATATTTCATTCATTCAGCGATGATGACGCCGAATTACCGATCATCCTTCGGGAACAGCGCGTCGAAGGCATGTTCCATCACGGACTTACGGCGGATCACACCGACGAGTCTGCCATCACCATCCACCACCGGCAGTTTCTTGAACTGCTTCTTGGCGAGGATTCGGGCCACCTCTCCAACATGCTGGTCGGGCGTGGCGGCAACGACCTTACGCGTGGCGATGTCCATCACCTTCTTGCCGGAGAGCACCTGCACCTTGGAGGCCACGGTTTCGTCGTCGAACACCACCATCGTCGAACCGGTGCCGGTGGGAACCGTACGGGATTCATAAGTGGCAATCGATTTCAGGACATCGCCGTCGCTGACGAAGCCGACAAGCCTGCCATCGCCGTTCACCACGGGAAGGCTGGAGACGTTGAGGCGGATGAACTCGCGCACCACATGCGTGATGTCATCGCTGTCCAGGCAGCTGTAGGGCTGATCGTCCATGATCCCGCCGATGGACTGTTCCTGGGCCTGCTTGAACAGGGAGGCGGCGGGGGCCACGTATGCGCCGGCGTAGTGATGCTCGGCGGGCTGGCCTTCAGTGGTTTCGACCGCGACTTCGGCGGAGGTTTGCGCCTCGTAGGCCTTGGCGTTGCGTGCGGCCTTCTCCTTGGCACGGCTGGTGACGGTGAAGATGCAGATGATCAGGGCGACCAGCGAGATGGCGGCGCACAGCAGGTAGGAGAACGCGATGCCGCTGGCCGTGGCGGACTTCACGCCCTGGGACATGTGCGAGGCGGTCACGGATGTTTCTGCGGTGACCAGAAGCGAGGTCGCAATGGCTGCCGCGATCTGGCGGCCGGTGTTGGCGATGGCGTTGCCATGGGCGATCATGTCGTTCGGCAAAGCGTTGACGCCCCAAGTGTTGATCGGCATGTTGGCGATAGCCTGACCGGATGCCTGCAATGCGCAGAACACGGCGACAAACAGCACTGATGTCCTGGTGTTGATGGTGCCGAGAAGACCAAGAGAGATGGTCATGAGCGCAAGGCCGCCGATGCCCACGCCGCGCGGGCCGAATTTGTCGAATGCGGCACCGGCGACCGGACTCAGGATGATGCCGACCGCTGCGGCGGGCAGCATGACCATGCCGGTGACGGTGGCGGATTGGCCGAGCACATTCTGGATGAAGATAGGCAACGTCACGTTGGTTGCGGCGACTGCGGCGTTGATCAGAGTGACCAGAATCGCGGAGTTGCGGAAGTTGCGGGTGGCAAGGGTGTCAACGCGCAACAATGGCTCATCGAGCTTGACTTGCTTGTATACGAATGCGACGAAGGCCACAAGACCAACGACGATTGAGGTAATGACGACCGGACTGGCCCATCCCATCGTGGAAGCGGACGAGAAGCCATAGAGCAGGCCACCGAACGCGATGGTCGAAAGGACCACGGACAGGATGTTGAGCTTTGGGTTCTTCAACTCGCTGACGTTCTTGAGCATCATCGTGCCTCCGACAAGGATGACCAGTGCCACGACTGCGATGCCAATGAACATCGGGCGCCATCCGAAACTGTCAATCACCAGACCACCGACAACCGGGCCGATAGCCGGGCCGGCGGCCATGACGATACCGGCCATGCCCATGGCAGTGCCGCGCTTATCCGGCGGATAGACGAGCATCGGCACTACGGCGACCAATGGCAACAGCACGCCGGAGCCGACGGATTGCAGTATGCGTCCGACGAGCAACAGCATGAAATTCGGCGCGACGGCACACAGCAGTGTGCCGACCATGAAAGTGGCAAGAGCTCCGGCGAAGAGCTTTCGGGTGGAGAATTTATCAATCAGATAGCCTGAAATCGGCACCATGATGCCCGAGGCCAGCATGTAGACGCTGGTCACCCACTGCACGGTGCCGGTGGTGATATTGAAATCACGCATCAGTGCCGGCAAGGCCGGTGACATGACGGTCTGATTGAGCAGCGCGATGAACGAGCCGACGACGATCACACCCACGACGATGAATCGGGTGTGCGGATCAATAGGCTTTACGGAACTGGCGGCGGACCCGAGTTCCGCGGTTTTCTGTGAGGTCACAGCATTTCCTTCTGTTGGTAACGGCATGTGTGGGCGATCCGGCCCCATGCTTGTGTCAAGACGCGAGGACACCGATGAGTCCGGGGTAAAGGAAAAGCCGCCATCCGTTCCGCATTCATATACGGCAAACGATTCGCGGCTTTGCGTAAGTTGATGGCTATGGTGAGCGATTCATGCGACGTCGACTGCGGATGGGCCATCGGTACATCCCGGCATAAGGCGTGTCCCCGCTACACCAGCATCGAGAATAGGGCCATTTGTGGATTGGCAAACAGAACATTGCCGATGAACGACCCACGGCAGGCGCGTGCGATGAACATCGCGTAGCGATACAGGTTCATGGCATCTCCTTGATGGGTTTTCGTACGGCAGGTATCGAGAAGCCTATCATCATTCAAATAGACGGTGAAACCCACGCATGCTCAACAATACACAAAATCTTCACAAGAGGATTGGGCTTACGCATACGCTACGCCTGAATAACGGTCCGGGGATGAATCAGGGGCGAGCTAAGGGTTGCGTCTCGTGTTTCCGTCATGATTTCTGGCGAAGACTCATAATAAAACACACATTATGCTGCTGCAGCAGCCAGTCCTTGCAGAACAATGTCATGACAAAGGCCTGAGAAGACGACTTCTCAGGCCTTATCCGTGCCGCTCCTCAGTCGCTTGTAGCGACAGCTCCCCTCAAAGAGGGGAGCCAGAGAAACACTTACTTCGAGATGTTGAACTTGAACTCGGCGTCTTACCGGTCTTCTTCGTCCTGCCTTGCCGCGGATATTCAATCGCATCACAGGGGTGACTGCCTCGATCATTTGACAGACCGACCGACGGTCTGTATGCTTGACGGGGACATGAACGAAAGGCAGGCCATCCGCATGGCGCACGATATGCATTCCGGAGACACCGAACGACGAATCCTCGATTCCGCCCGCAGGCTCTTCGCTGAAAAGGGCTATGAGAAGACGTCCATCCAGGACATCCTGAACGACCTGGGACTGTCCAAGGGCGGGCTCTACCACCACTTCAAATCGAAGGATGCGATTCTCGACCGGCTGAACGCCGACGAGTGGGCCGTCACCGCGCGTCTTCTCGACAAACTCATCGAGCGCAAGGACATGAGTGCGCTTGAGAAGCTGCGCGTGCTCATCGTTTCCGCCGCGGACGCCCCCGATCATCTGGACCTAGTCCGTTCCCAGCTGGCGCTGCTCAAGGATCCTGCGTTCTTTACGGCGAACATGCGCTTCTGGTCGACGAGACTGCCGGAGTCCTTCCGCTCGCTCATCGATATGGGCGTGCAAGACGGCTCCATTCCCACGGCATACCCTGAGGAGGCGGCGCAACTGCTCTCGCTCCTCGGCAACTACTGGCTCATGCCCTGCTTCTACCCCGCCGATCATGCCGGCATGGAACACCGCATCCGCTGCCTCGCCACGATGCTCGACGCCATCGGCGTGCCAGTGTTCGACGAGACGCTCATCCTGCGGACGACCGAAGGGCTCACGGCCCTGACATCGGAAGAGGATACAGCGTCCGCATAGGAGACGCGCCCGGGTGCGTCGCATCTTGCACATCCTGACGTCACAGATGTCGAAGCGCTTCCGCACCTTTTTCCTTGGGCGTATTGTTATCACAATAACAGACCGACGGTCGGTTTGTATAAATGGCCGTGGCCAATCACAAGAAAGGAATCCACGATGACGAACGCATACGAACCACAAAGAAGCCAAGCCGCTGACCCTCTTCGCACACGCGACTTCCGCCTGCTCGTCGCAGGTCTCGGCATATCGCTCTTCGCCAACCTTATGCTGCGGTTTGCCATGTCCATGTGGGTGCTTGACGAGACCGGCTCGGCGGCGGCGTTCGCCTCCATTCTTACTGCAAGCATCCTGCCCACGATTCTGCTCTCGCCCCTTGGCGGCGTGATGGCGGATCGTACGAACCGTCGGACCGTCATGGTGGCGCTTGACACGCTTTCCGCCGTGACGGTGCTCGTCTGCGCGGCGATCTTTTCGGTCGTCGGTTTCAATCTGGCGGCGATAGCCGTGATGCAGGTGGTGCTCGCCGTGCTTGACGCAATGGAGACGCCTACGGTGCAGGCGGCGCTGCCGCAGATGTTCCGTTCCCATGGCGAGGATGTGATGCGTCGCGCGATGGCCGTGGTGAACGTAGTGAACCAGACGAGCACGCTCGTTCCCGCCGTGCTCGGCGGCGTGCTGTACGCGGCGGTTGGTGCGATGCCCATGATGGAAATCACGATCGTGGGGTTCGGCGCGGCCGCCGTCGTGGAGTGTTTCATCCGGCTCGGCGCTCCCGACCGCGGCGACGTCGGCCGCGTCACCGCGGTCGACGACCTGCGCGCGGCCGGACGTTTCCTCACCCGCGAACATCCTCATGTGCTGCATCTGGTGTTGATCTGCGCCGCGCTCAACTTCCTGGTGACGGGGTATGCGGAGGTCGGCTTCCCTTACATGGTGCGGACCGTACTGGGGTTCGGCTCCACGGCGTACGGCCTTGCATATGGTCTCGTGGGAGCATCCGGACTGCTCGGCGCGCTCGCCGGTGGGCGGGTCGCGAGGTCGCTGTCCATGCGGCGATTCCCGATGGCGATCGCCGCCTTCTCGCTCACCATCCTGCCCCAAGCGCTCGCCATGACGATTCCCGCAGGTGGAGTGATGCGACTCACGGTGCTCACGGCAAGCACCTGCGGAACCATGATCGCCATCACCCTCACGAACCTCATCGCCGTGCCGACGATCCAGATGAGCTGCCCCGAGAACATGACCGGCAAGGTGATGTCGCTTGCGCTCTCCGCGAGCATGTGCGCCCAGCCCCTCGGGCAGATCGCATACGGCTGGGCGTACAGCGTCTACCCGGCGGGCGCGGTCCTGGCGGTGACGTTCGCCCTAGCCACCGCGATGCTGCTGCCAGTCGCGCACGTAACGCGGCGGTTCTAGGACGGGATTCCATCACCTTCGCTCTGGACAGCTGAGACATCAAAGCCATGTGTGGATATGCAAACGGCCACCATCAATCATGGTGATGTTGGCCGTTCACGTCATCCCCGTACCGTAGATATGAAAATGACCACTGTAATCGCACATACGACGATGGTGGTCATTGGATCAAGCGCCCCGGCGTCAGGCCTCCACGAGCGGGCGGATGTCGTCCAAGGTGCTGGGGTCGAAGGTCAGCAGATCGTAGTCGGTCTGAGGGTTCGCCCAGAAGTCGGGCGTGGTGTCGAGCGCCTTGCCGAGCCGCCATGCCATGGGGTGGTGATGCGCTGCCTGCCGTTGACGATCTCGCCGATCGGCGACATCGGCGTGCTTTGCCGTACCCGTCGAGGCGGGTGTGGACCTGCCAGACGTCCCAGATATGGTATGCGCCGATGAGTCCGAAGCAATCGGACTTTGATTCGGATTTGGAAACGGCCTTCATACTGCACTTGTCCATCACACAACCGGACTGGAACATGAACTCGACGATGTCGGCATACGACATCAGGCTGAAACCAGTTCGCCGGGGGCGGCGTATTCGTATGAGTGCCCATACAAGTACGTGGGCGAGATGTCGATATCGCCGTATATGACTCAGGTCAATAGCAGCCTTCCACGCCTCCTCACAGTGCGCAACCCGGAAGGTCCTTTTTATTGGCGAACTCGACCGGTTTGGCCTATCGCAACAGTCGTTCGTTGAGGATGACAGGAGCGTGTTCGATTGACGGCTGCAACGCATCGAGCTGGTCGGACAGCTTCGACTCGTCGACCACCGGCAGTTCGAGCAGGGATCGTGCGGCCGCGTGCAGGTAGTCGTTCAACGCCTCGATGCGGCCCGGCTCCAGCGGGTAAGCCGGGTCGTTCTCCAAGGTGACGTCCAACGTTTTGCGCAACATCTCATGCTGCGCGCTGCCCATGATGGCCGCGCACTGGTCGCGGAACGTCATACGAGAATTTGCCGGCTGACGTTCGGACAGTACCTGCGGAATCCACGCGCCGCCCTCCCAGTCGGCGCGCATGTCGTTCTTGAACAGCGACATGTTATGGTCGAACAACGGCGCCGGACCCAGAATCCGGCCGGTACGGTTGTCGCGCAGGAACCCGTGGTTGTTGGCGTGACGGTCCTGATTGACGATGAGCGCGTCGAACACTAGCATCGTGCGCATCGCCTCGAACGATTCCTCGGACACGGCGCGTGCGGCGGCGAGGATCTCCGGGAACGACGCCAGCCGCGTCGCCGCATAGAACGGCACGAACGACACGTCCTTTGAGTTCATCGAACCGCACACCGACGCGAGCTTGCCCTTCCAACGGGCGATGCGGTAGTCGACCGCATTCACACCGAGCCTGCGCGCCAGCTGCGAGGCGAGATACTCGGAATACGGTTCCAAACCGGCGTTCGCATACCATTCGGAACCCGCCTTCCACAGTTCCAGCCCACGTTCCGTATGCCGCCACGCCTTCGGGAACTGGCCGTCCGTCGTCCACTCGCTCGACAGGCCGATCGCATGCTTCTCGCTCGACGTATACCCCGTGTAGGCCACGATGGCGAGCGTCTCGTCCAACGGATTGTCATACAGGTTGATGTCCGCGAACTTGAGGTTCTCACCGTCGCGTTCCGCCCAGAACGAATCGTTGACCGACAGCCCCTTGCACAGGTCGATGATCCCCAGCGTATCCGCAATGCTCAACCCCGCCTGCGCAAGAACCTGCGTGGCGAACTCACGATTCTTCGGAATCGTGCGCCGCTCCAGCCACGTCGTCAGCTTCGTATTATCCGGCTCCGGAGCCAACGGAAACGGCAGCAACGCGCGCTTCGACTCATCGAACCAGCGGACATGCGCCTCGATCTTGCCCGCCAGCAGGCCCTCGCCATACGACGCATCGAACCGGAGCAGCGGATCATCATAGAGCCGCAGCACGTAACTCGTCATATCCGGCCCCTCCAATCACAAGCCCGCTCCAAAGTCATATCGGGCGATTCACATATGAAGAACAACTGTCTACAGTATAGACAAGGGCCTTGGAACGCGGGGGCTTCACTCTGAAGTCAAGTATTTGATACAATTTGGTGCAAAAAGATAGTAAATAGCAATAAGGAGTGGCTATGAGCATGCAGATTGCCACGCGAGTTGATGACGAGCAGGCTGCGTTGTTTAAGGAGACGACCAGGCAGCTGGGCACCACCCCGGCCGATGCCCTGCGTATGTTCATCAGCGCGTTCAATGATTACCGTGGGTTCCCCTATGAGGTGCGTTTGCCACGAAATGACGTGGAGCCGTTTGCGTCCGAGCGGGACGCTACTGAGTATGCCAGTCGTCTCGCCTTGAGGATGTCCGATGAAACGAGGTGAGATTTGGACGTTGCAGGCCGATGGCTACGCCAGCAAGCCACGGCCGGTTGTCATCGTGCAGAGCGATGCCGTCGATCGGTTCGATTCCGTCATCACTTGTCTGCTGACCTCATACGATTCCTCCGACATCGACACGCGGGTCCGATTGGAACCAAGTCCGGAGAACGGCCTGAACAAAGTGAGTTACGTGATGACGGACAAGATCGTCACCGTCGACCGCAAACTGCTGGGATACCAAGTCGGCGTGGTTGATGATGCAGCCATGGCGAATATCGGCCGTCAGCTCATGCGGGTTCTAGGTTTGCTGTGACGTTTGGGATGGCTGGCGGGCGTGCGTCTACTTGTGACATCGTTTATGCACCCTTGAGGCCGTATGATGATGGCGTCGAATTCAAGCTCTCCCCAACGTCTAAGAAATGGCTTCCTTCATATTACGGTCATACGACCAACACCATATGAAGGAAGCCATTATGAATGGTCTAACGGCAATCAGCTTCTCATACGTGATTGCCAGTCATTCACCGAATCAGCCGCGGTTGTCGAACATCTGCAGCAGCATCTTGCTGGGTTCGACGGCATAGACGGTGTGCGGCAGACGGGCGCTCAGGTAGACGATGCCGCCGGCCGTAAGCTCGACTTCACGGCCTTCGCCGCCGACGCGCAGCTTGCCTTCCAGCACCTGGATGATCACGGGCATGGCCGCGGTGTGCTCGCTCAGTGCCTGGTCCTTGTCGAAGCCGAACAGCACGGCGCGCAGACCGTCCTCGCGCAGCACCGTACGGGAGACAGTGGCCTCCTCCTGAATATCGATCAACGAGGCCAAGTCTTCGATGAATCCAAGATGCGGCTCGGTCGAAATGGCGTGGCCTTCGGCGTCGTGGGCGTCGTGCTTGCAGGCGCAGTGCTTGGCCTCACCCGCTTCAGCGGCCGCGACTTCGCCATGCTTGCAGTGGCACTCCTTCTTCGCGCCCGGCTCCGCGGCCGCGACCTCGGCGTGCTCGTGCTTGCAGGCGCAGTGGTGTTCGCCGTTGGCGGAAGCCGCCTCGGCTGCCGCGGCGGCTTCCCTACGCTGCTTGCACTTGCAATGCTGCTCGTCGCGTCCTGCCTTGCATGCGGTCTGCTGCTCGTTCTCATCGGCCATGATGTTCTCCTATTCGTCGCGCGTACCTCACATACGCGTCATCGCTTTTACTTGTTTCCCATTATCCGGCCATCGTTGGGCCGGCACACCGCTGTTACGCTTCGGGCTTGCATACCTCATCTTGACGGATTCGTCCAGGTTGTCCGGCTGCAGGCCGAGTTCGTGAATCGAGTAGGTGCCGCCGGCGCGCAGTAGTCGGAAGGCCTCGCCGATAATCGCCTGCTTGCCACGCTCGGTCTGCATGGTAAGCATGGCTTCGCCGATCCCCACGTCGGTGCTGTTGGATTCCAGACCGGTGTCGGCGGCGTCGCGCTGCACGCAGCTTGCCGGAATCGTGGCCTTCTCACTGGTGAGTTTGGAGATGATGTCCACGACCTGCTGGTCGCGGTCCACGCCACGGTAGCTCTTGGGGTCGCGGTCGGACTGCGGCAGGGGCAGCTCGCGGTTGGTGGCGGGTTTGGTGGCGGTGGACTGAGATGCCTGAGAAGGCTGCGATGTAGTGGTCATGTGTCGTGATGCTATAGTCCACAGCCCGCCCGCACAAGGGTTTTCGCTAGAAATCAGCCGAATGTGAGAATGCTCACCCGAGTAGGCGCCTGAGCATGCGGCTCAGGGACGATTCAGGGGATGCTCAGGGGTCCCGTCACCGATTCCCCACATATCGCCCGCGTTCGCCTAATAGAATGGAATCCAGCATTCGATTCGGTATCCGGCGCAATGCCGGCAAACGTGAGGAACTTACGATGAGGGTCATCGGCAATATTCTGTGGATCATTCTGGGCGGACTGGCAATCGCCATCAGCTGGACACTGATCGGACTGTTTCTGTGCATCTCCATCATCGGCATCCCGCTCGGCATTCAAGCGTTCAAGATGGCGGGACTCACCCTGACGCCGTTTGGCAAAACCGTGCAATACGGCGGCGGAGTCGGCTCTGCCTTGGCCAACATCCTGTGGGTGGTGCTGGTCGGCTGGTGGATGGCACTCGGCTATCTGGGTGCAGGCGTGCTCAACTGCATCACCATCATCGGCATTCCGTTCGGCATCCAGTCGTTCAAAATGGCCAAGCTTGCGCTCTGGCCGTTCGGCGCACAGATCTACAGTCTGTAACAATTGTTTCTGCAGTAGGTCCGGTGCAGCGCATTATCATCGTGCGTTGCACCGGACTTTTTATATACAACGGGCATTTCACACACCGCGTGATTTGACGGATTCGGACGTAAGACCTTATGGTGCGCGAACCATGATCAACACATCGCATTCAGCAGCGACGGCGTGAACGAACACGCCATCTGATCAGTACACCTCTCATTGACGCATAGCTGAATCATTGCCGGTGATATCGAGCCGACTCGTTCGCACCATGCCCCATAAACGTACCTATACGAGTATGCGTTCTTGGCATAGTCGCAACGCAATGCACCGCGGCAAAACCCATTGCATACCATCACATATTCAGAAAGAACAACAGATCATGAAGTATTTCACTACTGACACGCATTTCGGGCACTACATATGTCACTCACACGCAGTCATGCGCACAACTATATTTTTGTATCATCCATGATTTTATAGTTATTTATTGACTCATTTCCTTCTCTATCTTATACTTTCTATAATCGAGGATGCTCTTTGGGAAGTGAATCTCTCTCATGGATATGAAGTATAGAAGTTTGGCAAGGCTGTTCCATGCCGACAGGTCAGTCGATTCCTTCAATAACCATGCGGCACTCGCACGGCAGCGGCTTGAGGCAGATTCCACATTCAGGACCGGGGTCATCACGCCATTGGGCGAGCTGTTCTCCGCCACGCCACGCGAGACGACCCTGCTCATGGAAAATATACTTTTCGCCGAAAGGCGCATATCACGGCTATGGAACCTGATTCCCGGCGTCATGCGCTGGGACTACATACGGCATTCCATCAGTGAGGAACTGTTCGCCACCAACGAGATGGAAGGCGTGCGCAGCACCCGCAAGGAAACCCAGGACGCCGTGGACGCGGCCGACAAGGCAAGGAGGGACGGCGACGGCTCCAAGGCGCGGTTCAGCGAATTTGCCAAGCTGTACCTGAACCTCACGGACAAGGACTCCGCGTTGCCGGCAGGCATCGCCGACATCCGCGACATCTATGACAAGGTCGTGCTCGACGAAATCGATGAGAGCGATCAGCCGGACGGCGACCTGTTCCGGAAAGGCGATGTGGAAATACAGGGGCCGCACGGCCTCGCGATCCATAACGGAGTCAAAGGCGAAGGCAACATCGGCGCACTCCTCACCGATATGATCCATCTCGCGACCTCCGACGAGATTCCCCGGCTGCAGTCGGCCATCATGTCGCACTTCCTGTTCGAATACGTCCACCCGTTCTACGACGGCAACGGCAGAACCGGCCGGTATCTCCTGGCCCTGTACCTGAACCATGACCTGACTATGCCCACCGTGCTATCCCTGTCCCGCACCATCGCGGAGAACAAGAACGCCTACTACAAAGCATTCATGGAGGCGGAGGACAAGCTGAACTGCGGCGAACTCACGCTCTTCGTGAACACCATCCTCGGATTCATCCAACAAGCCCAGGATGAGCTGATTGACGAACTCAGTATCAAGGTCGATCAGCTCGACAAAGGTCGGATACTCTGTACACAGCTTGAAAAGAGGCATGCCCTATCGCGCAATGCCGTCTCGGTGCTCTATGGCGTGATTCAGGAAGAGCTGTTCGACTCGTCCAAATCCATGTCGTTGGACGAAGTGGCCCATCACATCGGACTGTCCAAACAGAGCGCAAGGAAATACGTGGAAGAGCTCTTGGCCGCGGGGCTGGTCGTACAGACCGGAAAACGTCCGCTGAAAATACAGGTGGCGAAATCATTGAGGAATGTTCTCGCCACAGGAGCCGACGAGAACGCGGAAGCCTAAATGAAGAAAGGTGGACGCAAACATCTCAACGAGGCCCATACTACGTGGAGAGGCCCGGGCAGCCAACACTGCTCGGACCTCTCTTTCATCGCTTTCCTCAGTCGCCTTCAGCGATAACTTCCCTCGCCGAGGGGAAGCCACGGAAAAAACTTTCTTTCTGAACATCATCACTACGACGACGGCATACATCATCCATTGCATTGGGAATAAGCCGTCACCGAATACAGAATCTAATGAGCTCGGATCACTCATTCACGAGCACCAGAATTCGTTTCATGAATTACCACGTTTGTGTCTTTGAAAGGCATGCGGCCGAATCCAATTCGAATCGCAACTCGGGAATATACAGGAGGCGGCACCGATGCCTCTCACATCACCGGGAAACGATGACGACACCGGGAAAACCATCAGCTCACACTGCGGAAAAACACTGCCGAACCCGCCCAACAAATATTGAAGCAGTACACACCACGTGCAGGCCAACATCCTCGAACTGACCGACAAGCGGCCCCGCCTGGAGGCCGGCAGACGGCTGCGCGCGATTGCCGCCGCCCTGGCACGCGTCAAGGACCGGGACTCCGCCACGGCGTGGCTCGTCTCCTACAGCCGGTGGGAGCAGGACTTTGCCTCATTCCTCGACGAGAAGAGCGAATACGCCGACGGCAGCGTGAACGGCATGCACCAAAGGCTCGTCAAGGCGCGGCGCATGATCCCAGGCGCATCCGGGAGGGCCAGCCGTTCGCGTTCCTCGACGAGGGGCTCGCGGCCAACGCGATGACCGACGAACGACTCGAGCGCCGGACACACATTTTGGCCTATAACCCTTAATTTTCTAATCAGGAGCAGGGAGAACAGGAATTCGCCTATGAAATACTGGATGCACGCAGACAGTCCGCTGTCAGTGTCTTTGCATTTTGAAGCATCTCCTCCGGTGTCCCTGTAAATACCACTTCTCCCCCGTTCTTCCCTCCATCGGGGCCGATGTCAATAATCCAGTCCGCCTGCTTCATCACGTCCAGGTTATGCTCAATCACTACCAGCGTATTTCCGCTGGATACAATCCCATCAAACAGATTCAACAAATTATCTACATCGGACCTGTGAAGGCCTGTGGTCGGCTCATCCATGACAATGATGCTACTGCTCTTCCCCAGGTTCTTTGCCAGCTTAATCCGCTGCCGCTCTCCCCCGGACAGGGTGCTAAGGGGCTGCCCCAGCGGCAGATAGGATAATCCCACCTGCTGCATTACGCTCAGGCGTTTCCTGATCCTGGTATCCTCAAATAATTCCAGTGCCTGGGAAGCGGTAAGCCCCAGCAATTGGACAATATTGCTCCCCTTGTAGGTACAGGCAAGGGCCTCCCTGTTATACCGCACACCGCCGCATGCCTCGCATTCTGTAACAATCGGGTCCATAAAGGCAAGTTCCGTAACGAGAACACCTTTGCCGCCGCAGATTGGGCAGGCTCCGGCGGAATTAAAACTGAACAGGCTTTCCGGCTGATTGTTCTCCCGTGCCAGAAGTTTTCGTATCTCATCAAAGAAGCCCAGGTAGGAAGCTGGTGTAGAGCGGCTAGTAGCTGTAATCGGCCCCTGGTCCACCATCACCACTTCATTCTCATACGCTCTCGCAAATACCTGGGAAATGAGGGTACTCTTTCCCGAACCAGCCACACCAGTCACCACCGTCATGACTCCCAGAGGGATGTCCACATCCACATGCTTTAAGTTATGAAGGCAGGCATCCCTTACCGGCAGGCTGCCCGTGGCTTTACGTGGCGTATGTTTTATGGGGAACAACTTTTGCATGGATTTTCCCGTCAGTGTATCTGCCCTAAGTAGTTCCGGATAGCTTCCCTCAAACACGACTTCACCGCCGTTTTGTCCTGCCGCAGGCCCCACGTCAATGACATGGTCTGCAATGGAGATTACGTCTTTATCATGTTCCACCACAAGGACTGTATTTCCTTTATCCCGAAGCTTCTTGAGAAGATGATTCATACGGTAGACATCCCGTGGATGCATCCCGGCACTGGGTTCGTCAAAGATGTAGGTCATCCCGGTCAGGCTGCTTCCCATATACCGGACCAGTTTCAGCCTCTGGGCCTCCCCGCCGGACAAGGAGGGTGTTTCCCGGTTCAGATGCAGATAAGGGAGTCCAATCTCGATCATCCGGTCCAATCCCTCCAGGATGGTATGAACCAGCAGACCCACTGTCTGGTCCGTGATTTGTGTCAGGACTTCCCGCAGGAGAGTCAGCTCCATCTCGCACATGTCTGCAATAGAATACCCGTTTATTCTACAGTTCAAAGCCGCCTCATTCAGCCTTTTTCCATGACAGTCACTACATTCTATTTCCGTGATCAGGTTTTTTGACTTCTCTTTGGTGTGTCTGCTTTTGCTGCTGATATCCCGGTTTAAGAGGGTTTTCGTATACTTATGGTACAATCCAGTTACTTTCGGGTTCTCCGGCTCTCCCTTACCATCACGGGCACCATAGACAAGAAGGTTGTATTCCTCTTTTGTGTAATCCCGGATGGGTTTATCAAGGTCGAACAGCCCTGACTCAGCATACTGCTTCCAATACCAGGATCCCGGACGGTACAGGGAATCCTTCACACAGCCCTGGTTCCAGGATTTATTCCGGTCCAGGACTGCTTCCATATCCACTTTTGTAACTTTTCCGAGACCGGAACAGGTCTTGCACATCCCGTTGGGGTCATTAAAAGAGAAATAGGACGCAGTTCCCACAAAGGGCTGCCCAATCCTGGAAAACAACAGCCGCAGGCTGGCATACAGTCCGCTGATGGTCCCTACTGTGGAGCGTGCATTTCCCCCTAAGGAGGACTGGTCCACCACAACGGACGGTGTCAGATTGTCAATGCGCTCCACTGCCGGTCTGGGGTATTTGGGAAGCCTGGACCGTACAAATGCCGGGTAGGTTAAGTTCATCTGCCGCTGGGATTCCGCTGCAATCGTGTCAAAGACAATACTGGATTTCCCGGACCCGGACACCCCGGTAAATACTGTGATTTTTTCCTTCGGGATTCTGAATGTGACGTGTTTCAAGTTATTCTGGGTAAGCCCATACACCATAATGTCTGCCATCTGATCACACTCCTTTTCTCTTTTTCCTGCTGTCATATCCAACCAAACCTGCTGCAATCAGAGCCGTAAGGATGTCTGCGGTGGGACCTGCGTACAGAATCCCGTCCATTCCCCAGATACCCGAGAAAATATGGATGAGCGGTACCATCAGCAGAAGTGGCCGGAGGATGGAAAGCAGCATCGCTTTCACTGCCTGTCCGGCTGCCAGATAATACTGGGCTGACACCACCTGAAATCCAGTAAACGCCAGTCCGAACAGGGAAATGCGCATACACTTGATACCAAATGCCATAGATGCTGGCTCATTCATCCCAAAAATCTGCAGAATCTCCGCCGGGAATAACTCACAGATAAGCCAGCCAATCACAGAAACCACCGTAGCTGCGCCAACCGCCTTTTTATAGGTTTCTTTGACCCGGTGTTCGAAACCAGCGCCTTTGTTAAATCCGATGATGGGCTGCATCCCAAGTGCAATCCCCACACAGATAGAAACCACTACAGAACTGATCCGAAGCACAATCCCAAGACTGCTAAGTGCCGCTTCGCTGCCAACGCCTGCCATTTCACAGCTCACCACCGCTTTGTTCAGTTCAATCTGCAGAATTGTTACCGCCACCTGAATCATGCAGGATGGAAGCCCAAACGCAAATATCTGACCGCAGATGGGTAATGTAGGGCAGATATTTTTTCTTCTTAACCGGATATGCCCTTTCTTTAAAAAGTAAACCAACAGTATGACCGCGGACATGATCTGCGAGGTTACGGTAGCGATTGCTGCACCTTTCACTCCCCAGTTAAAAACAAATATATAGATTGGATCCAAAACCAGGTTGATTACCGCTCCGACCAGGAAGCATCCCATAGCCAGGATGGGGCTGCCACACGCTCTGGCCATACTGGACAGGGCAATAGCTGCCATACTAAAGGGTGCACCAAGTAAAATGATGGGGGCATAATCCAGCACATAGGACAATGAGCCCTGCGCCCCCTTCGTAGCCCCAAAAGCTAGTGCCAGCGGTTTCAGGAAAGTAAGGCATATAACGGTAAAAAGAATACCTATGGCAACAGACAGAGTGAATACCGTTCCAAGGGTTTTTTCGGCTTCTGCTTCTTTTCCTGCCCCTAAGTTCATGGACGTATAGACACTGCCGCCAATCCCCAGCAGGGTGGCGATGGATAAAAGAATCGTGACGAAAGGAAAAGTAACCGTGGTTGCAGCAATGCCAAGATATCCCACCCCACGCCCAATGAATATCTGGTCTACGATGTTGTAAAGTGCATCCACCAGCATGGATAAGACAGATGGGATTGCAAATTTTATGAGCAGCCTGCCGAGAGGTTCGGCTGCAAGAGGGTTTCCCCTCACTGTTTTAATAGTCTTGTCCATCTCTTTTTCTCCTTTGGTTTTTTCATCATTTACGCTGGATTAGCGTATCAAAGGAGCGCAAACCATTCATGATACTTTTTGCGGTTTTTTCATCCGAAGGCCTGACGGCAAACCATGCCTCCTGAATCGGCGTCTCCATGCCCCCGCCTTCTATAGGGTATACCTCGATATCCGGCAGCTCTGCATAAAAAGGCCTGATGATGGCAGAACTTCTAAATGCAGATACCGGAACATATTATCGGAAGTCACATGGCAGCATGGATCTGCTGTTACCATGCACCAGGTGGCTTCAGATATCCGAAACTCTTCCATTCCTGGGGGCATTGCTTGGTTTAAATAGAACTGATATAACGTGGATAGGAAAACTGTGAACATCTGGGAGGCAATATGAAGAATTTATCGGAATTACCTAACATAGGAAACGCTGTAGCTAATCAATTAAAACAAGTTGGTATTTTAGATGAAGACGATTTGAAATCCATAGGAGCAGAACAAGCATGGCTGAAAATACAGCAAATTGATAAAACAGCGTGTATCAATAAACTCTACGCATTAGAGGGTGCAATCTTAGGCATAAAAAAAACTTTGTTGCCAAACGAAAGAAAAGAAGCATTAAGAGAATTTTATAACAGATATAAAAAGTAATAGTAAAAACGGATGGAGGTGCCTGTTTGAAACGATATCCCCCTTTAGAAAGGGCCATTACCTATATCGAAGCACATCTAAATGAATATATCGGTCTGAATGAAGTATCAAGAGAAACCGGCTACTCCTACTACTACATGACCCGCCTGTTTTCTTCTGTTTTAGGTGAATCCGTGGGACACTATATCAACCGTCGGAGGCTTTACAATGCGTCCGAAAAACTGATTCATTCCGACCAGAAGGTCATTGATATTGCACTTGACTGTGGTTATGAATCGTCAGAGGCGTTCAGCAGGGCCTTTAAAGCTGTTTTTGGATACAGTCCTGTAGCTTACCGGAAAGCCGGACTTGATTTGGTGATAAAAGCAAAAAAAGAACTGGCGCCGGAAGATGTGTGCCATATTGCCAATCATATTTCACACGCTCCCAAGATCATCCTGCTAGGTGAGACAGAAGTAGCTGGGCTTCGGGGGACTACTTCCCTGTCCGACAATCAGCTGCCCGGACTGTGGGAACAGTTCCATGGTCTTAACAAAGATTTTTTCACCACATCTGCGGGATATGGCATCTGTGAAACGCAGAAGACGGCTTATACAAAAGACGGCGACGCGTTATATTCCGTCATGATTGGCGGTCCGGTGAAGGATTTTGATTGCCTGCCGCTGGAACTGACAAAAAAGACGCTGCGTGCAGGAAGATACGCTGTTTTCACCCACCGGGGCACACTTGGAAACTTATATAAAACATATCAGTATATCTTCGGAACATGGTTGCAGGCCACTAGGGAAGAACTGGATGACAGGGAAGATTTTGAAGTTTATGAGCATGAAATTCTATCCTTTGATGATCCAGATAATGAAGTTAAAATTTTTATTCCTATCAAATGACAGGACACCATTTTGCGCACGGGCGCTGACGGGGTTTTACATATCACCGGGTATTTAGGGTGTGTTTACACTATCTAGGTTTTGTGTGATAATTATCGTATGTGTACGCCAGATATCACACAAAACCTAGATAGTGTAAACACACCCTAGAATTCCCAGATTTTCAGCACTACCAAACGGTCACTTCTTAGACGTTGGGGAGAACTTGAACTCCACAATATCTCCGTCGGCCATGACGTAGTCGCGGCCCTCCTGACGGAGCTTGCCTTCCTCCTTGATCTTGACCATGGAGCCTTCGGCAGCCACGAAATCGTCGTAGGAGACGATGTCGGCCTTGATGAAGCCTTTTTCGAAGTCCGTATGAATCACGCCGGCAGCCTGCGGGGCAGTATAGCCCTTGTGGATCTGCCATGCGCGCACTTCCTTCTCGCCTGCGGTGAGGAAGGTGGAAAGGCCGAGCGTATCGTAGCCGACTCGCGCCAACTGATCCAATCCAGACTCCTCAAGACCGGCGTCCGCAAGCATCTCGCGAGCGTCAGCCTCGTCGAGTTCGGTCAGGTCGGCTTCAAACTGCGCGTTGAGGAAAATGGCCGGAGCCGGAGCCACGGATGCGGCGAGCTTGGCCTGCATGTCTTTGTTCTGCAGTTCGGCATCGTCCACGTTGAACACGTAGATGAACGGCTTGGCGCTCATCAAGTGCAGATCGTAGACGGAATCCTTGTCGAAACGACCTTCGCGAGCCGCCTTATCAATGGTTTCGCCGGCTTCAAGAATGGTCTTCGCCTGCTTGACGGCCTCCATGTAGGCTGGTTCAATCTTCTTGCCGCGCAAATCCTTCTCCAACTTCGGCAGCGCGTTCTCGATGGTCTGCAGATCGGCGAGGATCAGCTCGGTGTTGATGGTTTCAATGTCGCCGGACGGATCGACCTTGCCGTTGACGTGCACGATATCATCGTCTTCGAAGGCACGCACGACCTCGCAGATCGCGTCGGCTTCGCGAATGTTGGCGAGGAACTTGTTGCCCAAGCCTTCGCCTTCCGAAGCGCCCTTGACGATGCCTGCGATGTCGACGAAGGTGACGGTGGCCGGCACGATCTTCTCCGTGTGCACGAGCTTGGCAAGCACCGGCAGACGGTCATCCGGCAATGGCACAATGCCGGTGTTCGGTTCGATGGTGGCAAACGGATAGTTTTCCGCCAGAACGTTGTTACGGGTCAATGCGTTGAACATGGTGGACTTGCCGACATTCGGCAGTCCGACGATTCCGATAGTAAGAGACATAGTTCCTTAGCTTAGTATTAGGCTTCGATGGCGTCGACCGCTTTGATCACGGCACCACGGAACGCACTTTCCTCCAACGATGCGACACCCTTGATGGTGGTGCCCCCTGGAGAGCAGACAGCGTCTTTCATGGCACCCGGATGCGTTTCGTCGGCCAGATAGAGCGCACCCACGCCTTCCACCATTTTGGCGGCCAGACGATACGCGGTGGCACGCTGCAATCCATATTTCACACCGGCATCGCCCAATGCTTCGATGTACATGTCGGTGAAGGCCGGCGCGCAGCCGGCAATACACATGCCGATGCCCATGTGTGCGGTGTCCACGCGTTCGATCAGGCTGATTGACGAAAACAGGTTTTCGAAGGTTTCCGTCTGTTCCTGCGTGAGCGTGTTGTCGATTTCCGTGACCATCACGCCTTTGCCGACAGCCATCGGCGTGTTCGGAATGGTGCATTGAATGTGCGCCTGTTCGAAAGACGTTCCGAACAGGTCATGGAATTTGTTCAGATCCCAGCCTGCCGCAATGGACACGACGATGGTATTTGGCTGCGCCAGCTTGTCAACGATCGGTGAGATCACCGCTTCAATCTGATATGGTTTGATGGCGATAACGACCACATCGGCAGCTTCGGCCACTTGTGCAGCGGTATGCACCGCTTTCGCACCAAGTTTGGCGGCGTTACGTTCCAGCTTGTCATAGTGTGCCGCACAAGCCACAATGTCGTTGCCGCTGATTGTGCCGGCATTGACCAGGCCTTCGGCGATCGCCTGCGCCATATTGCCGTATCCGATGAATCCGATGGTTGGATTGGCCATGTTTCTTTCCTTTGCTATCGATGCTCGTCGTTGCTGAACGATCGTCAGAACAACTCCGCCAAATCTCCGCGGTTCAATGCTTCATTGAACAGGTGCTTGAACACTGTTGCACCATGCACGCCGTCATGTTCAAACTCATTGGTAGTCCAATAATGTGAACGACCGACGCGAGACAGCGTGTCGAGCTGCAATCCAGAATCAACATACATGTCGTCAAAATAGACGGCAGCCTGCAGCGGAACCTCATTGCGAGCCAACTGATCGGCATCGTAAATCGTGCCGAAATGCGTGTCTTCCATAAGCACATCCATGGCTGGTTTGAACGGACGCAACGCACGTTCCTGCTCGAACATCCACGGGAACATGGCCTCGCCGGTGAAATTAAGCGGACGAATGTCACCCGCGAATTCCGGATGCTCGCCGCGCACGCGTTGGGCGGCCCAGCAAATCGGCGCTTCCAGCTCACCGTTGGCGTAGATGAACTCCTGCAACGGCCAATACAGCGGGCGAGATGAAGTCGCATCCATCACGGAAGACAGGAATTCGTCAGACAGTTCCGCCGAGGTCGAGGCCGACCCGTCGCCGTCAAGGAATGCCTGGTCAAGAATCCAATGCACGCGTTCGAAACTCGGCTTCATACCGAAATCGGATCCCAAGCATTGGAAGCGTTCCACCGTGAGCGGATCGCCGTTCGGCAATGTGACCTTGCGCGATTGCAGAATGTCGGCGACGACCGCGGCACGTTCGATATCGATCGGGTAACGCTCGTAGAACTGCTTCGTCTTTGCCGCCATGCGCGGGAACGTATGACGGTACACGTCGGTCGCATCGGCAGGAACATGAGGAATGCCGCCCGTGGTGAAACTGGCGATAACTCCTTGCGGGAACAGCGAAAGATACGTCAACGTCAGGAATCCGCCATAGCTTTGGCCAAGCGTGACCCAACGTGCGCCTCCGAATTCGGTACGACGCAGATGCTCGAAGTCACGAACGATCGAATCAGCGAGGAAACGCTTCAAAAACGCGGCACCGGCCTTGCCGTCGCCATCCATGCCCTCAATCACATGCGTATCGACACGAGACGAACGCCCAGTACCACGTTGATCCGGCAACACCACACGGAAATGCTTGATGGCCTCCTCAATCCAACCATCGGAACTTGGACCGAGCGGACGCGGACCGGAACCACCGGGACCACCCTGCAGGAACACGAGCAGCGGCAGATCATCATGCACATGTTCGGGAGCGGTGACCACACGGTAGAACAGGCTAATCGATTCGCCACCGAACCCATGACCGGGCTCGTGACCCGTCCAATCCAACGGCACCTTGATGGAACGATCCTCAATATGCAATCCGGGCACGTAGTATTCGCTCAGCAACGTCATGCATTCACCTTTCCTTTGGCGTCATCGGCATATTCAATGCGAGTAGTGACTTTTTGATGGCTTCCATCTCACCCACATGCGGGGACAACCTTACCTCACAAAAGCGGCTTTACCTTACCGCTATTTCATTCCTGCGCATGATGGCGTCACAGCATATCTGGCGCTAGGGTGGAGCATATGTCGAATTTCAAGCAGCGTCTCTTGTCGTGGATGCATGGTCATGTCTTCGCAGGCGATCTCATCATCACGCTTGTTATAGGTGTTCTGCTGTTCGGCGTGACCAGCGGCATCACCTATAATCCGGGATTGCTGTTTGACCTTAAGCCTTCCACGCAGATGACATGGGAAGCGGCAATGCTTATTCCGCTGCTAATCCGTCGATGGTGGCCACAGACCGGAGCGTTGCTCTTCGTGGCATTGACCTTGGCGCATCTCATATTCGGCCCCTGCCTGTTGGGCACCGATATTCTGGCATTGTTCATGCTGTATTCAGTGATCGTCTACGGCAATCCCAAAAACACGAAAGCCTTCATTATTCTGGCGTTGACCATCGGTCTTCTGGCTGCGGCGCTGGCGGCATGGACCATGACCAATGGACCACTGCTCACCGGAGGCAAAGTGCATACATGGAGCAGCTGGAATGACTCAAATCCAAATGTCGTTATGGTCACGGAAGACACTCTCGGTTCCATCTACACAGGAACATCCATATCGGAAGTCGCCGACATGGTGGCGCATTCCATGCTGGTGATGACGCCGATTTTCGAAGTATGTATCATTTCCACCGTCATTGTAGCGTTCTGGCAGCGTGCCCGTCTGGCAACCATTCGCATGATGCGGGAACGCAATGAGGCAATCGCCGCGCGAGACCAGGATGAACGCGATATCGCCGCGTTGGCGGAACGCGCACGCATCGCACGTGACATGCACGATGTGGTGGCGCACACCCTGTCAATCATCATCGTGCAGTCTGATGGCGGTCGCTATGCAGGCACGCATGATCCCGCGGTGGCCAGAAACACCATGGAGACGATTCGACACGAATCGGAACGCGCACTGCATGACATGCAACGTCTTCTGGGAGTATTCGGAGGTTCACCGCACGCCGATTATAACGATATCGGCAATCTTGTGGAACAAGCGCAAAATGTCTCCCCCGACATTCGAATCCGACGGAATATCACCGGCACCGCCAGCCCGGAACAACTCGGCGAACAAGCCTCGATAGCTTCCTACCATGTAGTGCAGGAGGCGCTGACGAATATCCGCAAGTATGCGGGGCCACACGTCGATGTGCACATTAAAGAGTCATGGAACAACGGTTTGCTCACTTTGACCATCACCGACAATGGTCATGGCGCGGCAGCCAATATCGACGGGCATACGCCAGGTTACGGCCTGCTGGGCATGAAAGAACGCATCGAATCGGCCGGAGGCTCGTTGCAGGCTGGCCCTCAACTCGGCGGAGGCTTCGAAGTCATGGCCACCCTGCCTTACGGCGGCAAAGAACAGGTGACAGACGAAACCGGCGAACAGTATGCATCGGAACAGTCCGAATCGTGCAACACAACTGCCGTATCCAACAAAGCGAAATTCTCCGACGAAGCAATCGCACCTCACACAGTCGTCAACATATCGGCGCGAATCCCAGATCAACCATCGGAGCAGACGCAGGAAACCAACCAACCGACCGGTCGCGATCATCGTTCGAATGCCCTGCAACATTTGCGCATCACCGCACCCAATCTGCATGATTTGCTCAAATCGTTGAAACTGAAATCCGTAGAACTTGCAAATACATCCAATTCACGAGGACTGAATTGGGTGGAACGTGTTTCCGCGTGGACGCAGCACCATTATGCGCTCATGGATTCCGTTGATGCCGTGGCATTGGTCATGCTGCTGAATCGCATGTCGATTACGTTCTTTTTTGATAGTTCACCTCATGTGCAGCTCTCTCATGCGATCGCCGCATGCTGCTTGCTGGCGCTGGCTCTTCGACGCAGTTTCCCCGAGACTTGCGCGCTTATTGTGTTCGTATTGTCGGTTGTGCAATTGGTGTTTTTGGAGTCGATTGAGGTTGGACATATCGTAGCGTCGCTGTGTGCGCTGTATTCAGCCGTATTGTATGGGCGTGAACACGCATGGCGTTGGGCCGGTCTTGCCGCCGCTACCTGTTCGGTGCTGATGGGCTTGAAAATCGCGGCTTATCAACACGGATACACTACCTTGTTCGGCACCATCGCCGCTTTTGCAGGCTTGACGAAACCGGTTTCAGTCACTTCAAGTAATACGGCGGCGTTCTTTACCGGCGCTATGTATACGGTTGCAGTGCTGATGCTGTGCGCCGGCATTATGGCGTGGGCACGTTGGGCTCGTTCCAGTGATTCAAACGCACTGGTGTTGCAGGCGCGAGAGGAAGCGCTGGTGGCCGAGCAGGAGAAGCAGCGCATTCTCGCGGCGAATATGGAACGTGACCGTATCAGTGCCAGCATTCAGGCTGAGGTCACTGCCACGTTGAACAGCGTGATTAGTCAAGCCGTCGATGGTATCCGCATGCTGGATCGCGCCGAAGCACAAGGCAAAGAGCCTACCGCCGACGAGATTTCCACAGCGTTCAAAGCCATTGGCGAACAGGGGCGCGCCGCGCTTAAACGTATGCGCGAACTGCTTGGCGTGCTTCGTGAGACTGGTTTCAGCGATGACGCTCATGCCGGTAGCGCGAACGAACTGCAGTTGAGGCCCGCAGCACCGTTGGAGGAGCAGCTGCAGCGCGCATCTCAATAGCCGATTCAAGTTTTCAGGGAGATTTAAGGGTTTGTTTCGCGCTGTGAGCGGAACAATGCCGATAAGGTGGAGAGTATGAGTGAAGAACAGAAGATTCGTGTGGTCATTGCCGATGATCAGGAATTGGTACGTGCCGGTTTCGCCATGGTGATCGGGTCCCAACCTGATATGGCGGTTACGGCGCAGGCTCGCGATGGTGCAGAGGCTGTGGCGTTGGCGGAAACACTGCATCCTGACGTGGTGTTGATGGATGTGCGTATGCCCGGCATGGATGGTATCGAGGCGACTCGGCAAATCAGTGCGTTGCAGCATCGCTTTGCTGCCGATGGAACGCAATCAGAAGTCACTCATACCAAAGTGATCATTCTGACGACATTCGATTTGGATGAATATGTTATGGCTGCGATCACTGCTGGAGCTTCCGGTTTTCTGCTGAAAGATACGGAACCGGAAACGTTGTTGAATTCGATTCGCACGGTTTTTCAGGGTAATGCGATTATCGCACCGTCCGCCACGAAACGTCTTATCGAGAAAATGATGGAAGGCGATTTCATGGCTGCGAATGTTGGCGCACATGGAAATTCCACTGCTTCTTCCACTTCTGATTCGACGTACACCGATCCGGAATTAGATGAACTGACTGATCGCGAGCGCGAAGTGCTTATTGAGATCGCGCATGGATTGTCGAATCAGGAGATTGCCGACAAGCTTTTCATCAGCCTGCCGACGGTGAAAACGCATGTGGCGCATATTCTGGCGAAGATCAATGCGCGTGACCGTGTGCAGGCGGTGGTGTTCGCTTACGAAAACCATTTGGTCTGATTGATTTGTTGTTTTGCGTATGCATGATACGCAAAAAGGACTCCTACCATGTTTGTGGCAGGAGTCCTTTTCGTTGTGTTTGCTATGAAGCTTAGGCTTCGGCGAGCGCCTCAACAGGAGGCGTGCTCACTGCCCTGCGTGCGGGGAAGACGCTGGCGAGCAATGCTGCCACGGCTGCCACGGCGAGTACGATGCCGTTAATGCCCCATTCGAACGGGAACACCACTTTGCCGTACATACTGAACACCACGTATGCGCCCAGCCAGCCGAACAGGGTGCCAAGTAGTACGCCCGCGATGCCGGATACCAGCGAGATGAGCAGGGCTTCCACCGCAAGAGAGCGTCGCAGCTGGCCTCGGGTCATGCCGATGGCGCGCAATGTGGCGGATTCTCGGGTGCGTTCGATCACTGACAGCGACAGCGTGTTGACCACGCCGACAAGTGCGATGAGCACGGCCACGGCGATCAATCCCACCAGAAGCATCATCATGGAGTCGATCATCTTCGCCCATTCGCTGCGTTCGGCAATCGGTCCGGTCACTGTCGCATCAGTGCTCTTCTCCAATGCGGCCTGCATGTCGTTGTAGATGCCGTCAACGGAAACTCCCGATTTGTCAGTATCTGCCTTGACCAGCAACACATGGGTGGCGGCGTCAAGGTCACCATTGGTGAAATGGCTTTCATCCACGAATCCGACAGCTCCATACTGTGCGGATACGCGACGGTAATCGGCTTGCTCTGCTTGCAATGTCAGCGAACGCGTAGCGTCGCCGTCCTGGTTCCATTCGGTGGAGAAATCAGCCGTGCCATTGGCGAACTGCAGCTCCTTGCCGGTTTGCGCATTGTATGTTGGTATGAGAACACTATCACTGTCGATGGAGGCGTTACCCAAGTTGACACGCATGACCTGCTTGACCTGATCGATGTTCTTCACACCGACCAGCAATGCGGACGTAGGGCGGGTTCCATCCGCTTTCTCCAAGGTCACGGAAACCGCCGGCGCATACAACGTGTCGGACACGCCGTTGATGTCGGCTACATCCTTGGCCATTTGCTGGCTGATGTCATCGCCCATGGCCACGATGTCGACGCTATAACGGGTGGCGAGCGCACCATTCATAGTCTCTTTGGCGCTAGCGGCACCGGTTGCGATGGTGGAAACCAAGGTGACGCCGATAAGCAGAGCAGCACCGGTTGCTGCGATGCGTCGCGGATTCTTCTGAATGTTGGCGTGTGCAACTGTTGCGGAAGGTCCTGTCAGTGAGGCCAACGCTCCAACGCCCTTCATGAGGGTCGGCATCCAGAACACCGCGGTGACCACCATGCCGAGGAACACCAGTGCAGCGCCGGCGATGGCCATGAGCAGAATCATCGTGAATTGATCGCGGGTCGCTTCCTCGCCGCCATTGGTGGCTTGTACCTGCCAGATGGAAAATACTGCCATGGCGATACCGACCACCACCATCAGAATACCGATTATGGCTCGCGTGAGGCTAGAACGACGGTTGTCGGTCAGTTCAATCGGGCGCAATGCCTCCAATGGCGTTACCGCGGTGGCGGAACGTGCGGATCCCATGGATGCAAGCACCGTCACCACAATGCCGAAGAGAATGGGTACGACGGCGGCTTGCCAGGAGAAGTTGAACCGCATACCCGCCTGCATGATGTCGCTGACGCACATGCCCCACATGAGCAGGCTTCCAAGCACCACGCCAAGCACGGATGCGACGAAGCCAAGCACTGCCGCTTCGAACAGCACGGAACCATACAGTTGGCCTTTTTTCGCGCCGATAGTGCGTAGCAAGGCGAGTGTGCGGCGGCGTTGCGCCACGAGCACTTGGAACGTGTTGGCGATCACCAGAGCCGCCACGAACATGGCAAGCACGCCGAAGCACATAAGGAATGTGGTGGCGATGTTGGTTTGGTTGCCGCTTAAGGATTTGATGCTTTCGTCACTGATTTGCTGTCGTGACATCAGATCGAAATGCTTTGGCAGCAACGCTTTCACACCGTTGATGGTTTTTGCGGATACGCTGTTTCCATCCAAGGCAAGGTCGAGATACACCATTCTTGTTCCGGTGGCGTTGAAATCGTCCACTCCCTGCATTGCGGCAAGCAGATTGTTGGATCCTACGATCGCACCACCATAGTATGAGTAGGCGCCGTTCGGATCGGATGTGAGTCCTACCACGCGCACGTTGTCCGCCTTGGCTTTGCCATCGTCGCCTACCGCATATCGGGAGGTCAGGCTTACAGTGTCGCCAATGCCGACGTTCAGCTGTTTCGCCATGTCTTCCGGCAGTGCGACTTCGTTGGAATCCTTCGGCTGGTCCCCTTCCGTAATATTCACGGGGAGCATGTTCTTCTGTGCCGCGGTGGAAATGATCTCGCCGCTGACGGTGCTGTCTCCCTTGGAAACGCTGACGCCGGTTTCCACCGAGGCACGGACGCCGCCAACCCCTTCGATGCCGGCGATCTGGTCGAGATGAAAGTCGCCGACAGTGCTGGAATACGCCTCGTTGAGTTCCTTATCGCTCAGGTCGGAGCTGTTGACGGTCACCGCATAGTTGGCGTTTCCGAACATGGCGGTCAGCTGCCGTGTCAGGGAGTCGTTCATGGCATTGCCGAACAGGAAGGTGCAGGCGATGAACGCCGTGCCGATCATGATGGCGATGCCTGCGGGTATGAGCATGCGCTTGGTTTTTCGCATGAGTTTCAAAGTGATGGACCACATGGTGAATTCTGTTCCCTTCTTCGAATGCTTCTACAGTGCGTTTAGTGGGAATGCCTCGCGGAAGCCGCATTCATTGTGGCGGCTTCGCGTTCCTTCATCAGCAGTTCACTCATCTGGTCTGCTGTCGGCTTGTTCACGTCCGCCGCGATCTGGCCGTCGGCGAACACGAGCGCACGGTCGGCGTAAGACGCGGCGACCGCATCATGCGTGACCATGATGATGGTTTGGCCAAGTTCGTTGACGGAACGTTTCAGGAAGCTCAGCACTTCGGCGCTTGATACGGAGTCAAGATTGCCGGTGGGCTCGTCTGCGAATACTAGTTTCGGTTTGGTGATCAATGCTCGTGCGATGGCCACCCGCTGCTGTTGACCTCCCGATAGTTCGTTCGGACGATGGTTGAGACGTTCCTTAAGGCCAAGCGTTTCCACCAGCAGACGCAACCACTGTCGGTCGGGTTTCGCTCCAGCCAATGTCAATGGCATGAGAATGTTCTGTTCGGCGGTGAACATCGGCAGCAGGTTGAAGCTTTGGAAGATGAATCCGATGTCACGGCGGCGCAGCAACGTAAGCTGGTTGTCGTTCATGCGCGTCAGATCGTCGCCATTGAATATGATGTGCCCGCCGGTTGCGCAATCCAGTCCTGCCAACGTGTGCATCAACGTGGATTTGCCGGAACCGGACGGTCCCATAATCGCCGTGAATTTTCCTTTTTCAAAAGCGACGTTGACGCCACGCAACGCATGCACCGTGTTATTCCCGGAACCGTAGTCCTTCACAAGATCCACGGCTGCAATGGCCGTATTGGTAGCTTTGATGGTGTCCCTGATATCCATGCTGTCATTCCTTTCCTTGGATTACCTCCAAAATTACGGAAAAACAGCTGATTCGAATATCATGCGTTGGTCTGAATTATCATCTCATCCTTGAGAATGAGCAAAGACGGGGCGCATAATACCATTGATCCATCAATCGTCGAGAAGCACGCCGTCGCGGGGAGGCTCAAGCCAATACGACTCTTTTTCCACGCTGACGGTGGATGCCCACCAGGTCTGTTCCACGCCTGGCAACGAGCGAATGGATTCGTCTACCACACGCCACAGATCCCCGTCATCTCCGGCGATGATTTCGATGAGGTAGTCGGCTCCGTTCAATCCGACGCCGCTCATCGCGTACGTCACTTCATCGATTTCCAGCAGTTGTTCGGCATCAAGCCGATACGGCGGCTTCACACCGATGCCGAGAAATGCTTGGCGGAATCCGCCTAAACGCATGGGGCTGACCGTGGCCATAATGCGCATCACACCGGAATCCTCCAGTTTTTTGACGCGCCCACGAATCGCGGTGTGCGTCACGCCAAGATGCTCCCCTAGCGTGGCGTAGCTTGCCCTGCCGTCTTTCTGTAATTCGTTGAACGTGTGCACGAATCGCGAGTCCAACCGATGCACGGGAATATCGGTGCCGACGCTGGCCTCACGTTTGGTCATGAATCCAGTTTCGCCGCGTTCGGCCAGCAGACGGTTGACCACGCTGACATTATGGTCGTCAAGCACCAATCGACCGCAGGAGAACACTTGCAGACGGGTCAATCCGGGCAGTGCGCGCAAATCGTACTTCAGGAAATGGTCCATACCTTCGGATGAATACACCACGGCTTCGGCGATGATGTCGGCATCGCCCAACGCGCAGACCACATAGGTGACCTGAGGCATGGCTTTGAGCATGGCGAGCGCCTCGTTGCGATTGCCGTTGATGCGCAGTCCCACAAGCACCTGACTGTAATTTCCGAGACTCAACGGATTGCATACGGGCACAATGGTCATGATGCCCGCTTCGGTGAGCCGTTTGTAGCTTTCCGTCGCCGCATATACGGAAATGCCGATTTTATCGGCAAGCGCCTGCATGGTCATACGTCCGTTGCATTGCAGCGCCGATACCACCTTCAAATCACGTGCGGTGATTGTAGTACGCTCCTCATCCTGCGTCATCACACCCCCTATGACAGCCATGTCATCAACCACACGCTGCCTGCGGTGGCGGCAATGGTAATCACGAGAATAATCCAGTCGGCAATTCTCATCGTAAGGTTGACCCGATATGTGCGTTTCACGCCGTTCCGATTCAGGTTGAGTCCACGCGATTCCATGGCCCAGCCCACGCTTTGGCTCATTTTGTAGGCGCGGATCAATACGGCGATGATGATCGGCAGATACGATTTGAACCGGTCTACGAGACGTACGAATATGTTGCGTTTTTTACCTGCCGCATTGACTTTGCCGCTCAGATCAAGCCCTCGCGCACGCTGCGCGTCGGACACGGATTGGAAGATGGAGAAGAACACGGGAATATACCGTAATGCGGTTGCCAAGGTGAGCCCGGCCTTGTAGGGCATGCCGAGCGAGGTAAAGCCACGAACCAGTTTGGTCTGGCTGGTGGTGAACAGCGTGATGAAGCATGCAAAGCCGAGCGCTGGAATGCGCAGACCTATCACCGCCGCCATGAGCAGATTCTCCTGCGTGAGACGCAGCCATCCCCACTGCCAGAGCACGTGCGTTCCACTCTGGTCGAAGACCGGCCAAAGCACCACGATAAACACGATAAGCACGGCGAGGATCTTCCACACCCATCCAATGCGCTCGGCGGGCACATGGTCGGTGGCGAGCATCACATGTTCGAGAATGAGGATGCCGAGGATGAACGCCCGGTTACGCCATACGAGGCAAAGGACCAGCATGACGATGGAGATGAGGAATTTGACGCGCGGATCGGTGCGATGCAACCATCCGTCGACTGGTACATACAGGTCGGCATCCATCAGCGTTCCTCCTTGTCACGTTCATCCTTGGCGATTTTCAACAATACGTGGGTCGCTGATATCGGACCGCGCGCCTTGTGTGGCTGCCGCGCCTGTCGCACGGACGATTGTTGTGCTTCCTGCGATTTGTCGATCGGCCCATATTGCACGACATGACCGTCTTCCAATTCGAGCACGTGCGTGCAATACCGATATACGGCACGCATGTCATGGCTGATCATGATGACGGTGACGCCACGCTGGTTGAGTTTTTCCACGGTTCCAAGGAATCGTGATGCGAGACGATGGTCAAGACCCGCCGTAGGTTCGTCGAGCACGAGTATTGGCGTGCGCATGGCGATCACCGAAGACAATGCCACCGCACGTCGTTCGCCGTAACCGAGCGTGGCCGGCGAAACGTCCTCATACCGGTGCAGGTCGAACAATGTCATCATTTCGTCAACACATTTGAACACGGTGGCCGCATCAAGTCCGAGCGCGGTCGGACCGAACGCGATCTCCTCTTTGGTGCTGGAGCAGAAGATCTGATGGTCGGGATTTTGGAATACGAATCCGACGTGCGCGGCCATTTCGCCCACGCTATGCTTCGATACGTCGAGCCCATCCACCTTCACGATTCCTTGCGTGGGTTGAATCAGCCCGTTCAGATGCTTGGCAAGCGTGGTCTTGCCTGACCCGTTGCGCCCGATAAGTCCTACGAAGGCGCCCTGTTCGATATCCAGGCTGACATCATCCAATGCGGGAGACGCATTGCCGCCCTGTCCATAGCGGTGCGTCACATGGTCCAGACTGATGATCGCATGCTTCGGCTTGCCGTCGTTCATTACCGGCAACGCCTTGATGACGGGGGACGGTCCGTCACTCACCTGCACGCCGGAGGATTCCAACAGTCTACGTTCTCGGGTAAATAGGCTGGCGTCTCCATTGCGCACCACTTCACCGTTGACCATGAACAGCACCTGATCGGCCCAGTAGGCAATGTGTTCGGTGTCCTGCCCGGCCATGATCACCGTCATGGAACGGGTTTGGCGAATACGTTCGAGCGCGTCGAACACTTCCTGCTTGCCTTCGGGGTCGAGGGCCGCGGTGGGTTCGTCAAGAATAAGCACATCGGGTTCCGCCGCGAGCGCGGCGGCGATGGCCACGCGCTGCATCTGGCCTCCCGACAGGCTGGTCGGCACACGTTTGCGGTATCCGGCCATGCCGACCAAGTCGAGCATGATGTCAATCTGCTTGTCGATGACGTTCGGGGCTACTCCGCGGTTTTCCAGCGGGAAAGCGATCTCATCCTCGACACTCGAGCAGAACAGCTGCGCCTCCGGATCCTGTTGCACATAACCGACACGCTCCGACAGTGCCGAGACGGAGTGCCTGCTCGTATTCATGCCGTTGACTTCCACGACACCGCTCATGGTGCCGTCGGCCAGGTTCGGAATGATACCGGCCAATGCCATGCATAGCGTGGATTTGCCCGCTCCGGTCGGTCCGATGATGCCGACGAAGGATCCGGACCGGATGTCGAAGCTGACGTGCCTGAGGCTTTCCACCGGCTTGCCCCCGTCGGTCAGTGGCGCATACTTCCATCCTAAGTCGCGAACCGTAATCATGACGCCCACCCCGTGCTTTCACGCATTTTTTCCGCAGCCGGCAACCGCATTTCACAATAAAACCCGTGGAATCGCCTTTCATCGGCAAATCCACGGGCCTGCCTTCACATGATATTAATGTATCACTCCCCCGCCTTAATACCGAGGTTACCCAAACGTACCAGCGGCGGATAGGCCTGACGAACGGCGGTGAACAGCGCAAAGCCCACAATCAGGCCCACCGCCATCTGGAAGGAGTTGCCCGCGATCTCGCCCAACGCCGGGCCGAATCCGGAAAGGATTCCGCCTGCGATGAAATAGCCGAACACCTTCCATACGCCTGCGATCACCGAGCCGATGATGATGTTCGCCGGATTGAATTTCTTGACGAGCAGGCCCACGAGCACGGCCTGCAGACCATCGATGACGAACGTGAAGATGGCCCACTGCGGATAACCAGAGATCAGATCGCTCAACGCCGGGCCAAGACCGCCGATAATGCCGCCCACCCATGGTCCGAACGCATACGCGCTGAAATAGATCATGGTGTCGGACAGGTTGAGGTAGCCACGGATCGGGGTCGGGATCTTCACGAGCATGGTCAGCACCGTGGTGACCGCGGTCATAATGGCGATCAGCGGAATGGTGTTGACCTGCAACGCCTTTTTGATATCGTTCTTGACTTCTTGGGCCATGATCTCTTCTCTCTTTACGTTATTCTCAATATCATCAATAATGCTTGTATTTTTGAAAGAAACTAATATTTTTTTCTTTCAAAGAAAAGAATTGAGACATTGCTTTTCGTAACAATCGCAGATTCTATACCAGCTGTAATACATTGAGATGACATCGTTTGCAGATACGACGAAACGATCTGCGACACCGCCCCTTCTTTTCGGCGTCGCAGACCGTTTCATTTGTTTAGGATGGCGTTATTTCGCCGATCCTATGCGTTTCACTTGGCGAGGCCAGATTCACGCAGAGCCGTGAAACCACCCTTGAGATCGTCGAGGATGTCTTCGATGTTCTCGGTGCCGATGGACAGGCGGATGGTGCCTTGGTGGATGCCCTGGTCCTCGAGCTCCTCCACTGTCTCCTGGGAGTGCGTGGTGGAGGCCGGGTGGATCACGAGGCTCTTGGCGTCGGCCACGTTGGCCAACAGGCTGAACAGGTGCAGGTTGTCGATGAACACGCGTGCCGCGTCCTTGCCGCCCTTGATGTCGAAGGTGAAGATGGAGCCGCCGCCATTCGGGAAGTACTTCTTGTACAGCTCGTTATCCTTGCGGCCTTCGATGGACGGGTGGGAGATGGACTCGACTTCCGGAACGGTCTTCAGGTAGTCGATGACCTTCAGCGCGTTCTCAACGTGGCGTTCGACGCGCAGCGACAGGGTTTCGGTGCCCTGCAGCAGCAGGAATGCGGCGAACGGAGACAGGGTGGCACCGGTGTCGCGCAGCAGGATGGCGCGGATACGGGTCACGAACGCGGATCCGCCCAGGGCCTCGTAGAAGTTCAATCCGTGATAGGACGGATCCGGCTCGGTCAGGGTTGGGAACTTGCCCGGCACTTCGGCCCAGTTGAAGTTGCCGCCTTCCACGATCACACCGCCGAGGGTGGTGCCGTGGCCGCCAATGAACTTGGTTGCGGATTCAACCACGACATCAGCGCCATGCTCCAGCGGGCGGAACAGGTACGGGGTGGCGAAGGTATTGTCGACGATCACCGGCAGATGATGCTTGTGGGCGATGGCGGTGATGGCTTCGAAGTCCGGCAGGTCGGCGTTCGGATTACCGAAGGTCTCGAAGTAGACGAGCTTGGTGTTCTCCTGGATGGCGTCCTCGAACTCCTGCGGATTCTCGGCGGAGACGAAGGTAGTGGTGATGCCGTCACGCGGCAGGGTGTGACGCAGCAGGTTGAAGGTGCCACCGTAGATGTTCTTGGCGGCGACGATGTGATCGCCGGACTGGGTGATGTTGCGCACCGCGTATTCGACCGCGGCTGCGCCAGATGCGACGGCCAGACCTGCGGTGCCACCTTCGAGGGCTGCGATGCGGTCTTCGAACACGCTTTGGGTGGAGTTGGTCAGGCGGCCGTAGATGTTGCCTGGATCCGCCAGCCCGAAACGGGCCTCGGCGTGGTCGAAATTATGGAACACGTAGCTGGTGGTCTGGTAGATCGGCACCGCGCGGGAATCGGTTGCCGGATCGGCCTGCTCCTGGCCGACGTGAAGCTGCAGGGTTTCGAAGCGGTAGTTCTTGGAATCTGCCATGGTTTCTGCTCCTTGTGTGGAATGGTTCGTTGCCTGTCTTGCTGACCACCCGCCTTGCCGTGTGTGGCGGCTGGTCAGGTGTTGGTAGCGACAATAATCCGGCCGCGCTCCGCAATGCAAGCCAAACGTTATCGCACTTGCCTATATCCCTTTATAAACCGTTGGAATCATTGCCATTCATGCTCTATAAAACCGTTCTGACAACCGTCTGAAAATCTGCGACACGCCGGCAAACGGCACTGCGATGATACGCCGTACGAAGCATCGTGGCTCCGAAGTCAGACGGACGGCTAAAGTCGTGGTCAGACAATCGCAAGAGAGGGTTTCAACATGGATGACGTGATTCTGTATGATCGCGATCCGCATTATGTTCCGCGCGTTGCGGCGGTGCATGACATGTGCGGATACGGCAATTGCTCGCTGACGGCGGCCATTCCGATCCTGTCGTCGGCCGGATGCGACGTATGTCCGGTGCCGACCGCGCTATTTTCGGCACACACGCGCTACAGCGTATTCACCTTCCACGATACGACCGAGATTTTGGACGGCTATCTGGACGCATGGCGTAAGGAGAACGTCGATTTGGACGGCGTGTATTCCGGTTTCCTTGGCTCCGCCGAACAGGTTGCGATCATCAAACGCCTGTATTCGCAATATCCGCATGCCTTGCGTTTAGTGGATCCGGTAATGGGAGATGGAGGCGAAATCTACGCCACATACACGCCGGAACTCTGCGAAGCCATGGGCACGCTGGTGGATGGCGCCGACGTACTGATGCCGAATTTGACGGAAGCATCCATATTGACGAAACGCACATATCCAGGGCGCGATCTGAGCGATGCCGAAGTAAATGACATGATTGACGCATTGCTTGATTTGGGTGCGAAAAACGTGGTTTTGAAAGGCATCGATCATGACGATGGTACGATTCGCAATTATGTTGCCTCAGCTGCTTCGGGGGCTTCCGGCAAGCAGGAGCTTGCGCACAGCAAGCTGCCGTTCATGACGCATGGTACCGGCGACGCGTTCGCTTCCGCACTCTGTGGTGCGCTGATGGCGGGCAGGCCGTTAGCCGAATCGGCGCATATCGCAGGAGAGTTCGTGCGTCATGCCATGGAAAACACACAGTATCAGCCGCATCATGATGAACGTGGCGTGAGCTTTGAACTGAATCTTGACGAGCTGACGCAGCTGGTCCGTCGCTAAGCATTCCGATCGCATACGGTTTCGGGCGTTCCATAGCCATTGGTCCGTGGAGCAATGTGGATAACGGCAAGTTATCCACCAACTATCCCAAACACGCCCGAAACCGCATCCTTTATCCACATTTGCCGTTCACGCTTGCTTCACGCCGGTTCTTTCTGCTGGACTTGAACCATGAACGGCAACACAACACATGACGTTCCGACCGCAACGCAGCGTTCGGAACAGCTTCTTGATTCCATCGCACAGCGATTGCATGATGGCAGTCTGTGCGCACGGCAGCTCGGCGAACTTGGCGAACAATATGCGGCCGCATGGCTGGAAAGCCAAGGCTGGCAGACGCTCGACCGCAATTGGCACTGCCGGTATGGCGAACTTGACATCGTCTCACGCGACGATGCGGGAATCATCGTCTTCGTCGAAGTCAAAACCAGACGGACGCTCCGCTACGGCACTCCGCAGGAAGCCGTAACGTCATCCAAGCAGATCAACCTGCGCCACGCGGCCGTGCAGTGGCTGTCGGACAGCGACCATCGCACACCACACAACGGCGTACGCTTCGACGTCATCACCGTCATCGTACGTGACGGCAAGCCGCTTGTACACCATATTGAAGGAGCGTTCTGATGGCCATCGGCAGCGCACTTTCCGTGGGACTGATCGGATTGAAAGCCTTCATCATCCAAATTCAGGCGTTCGTTTCCCCCGGACTTCCTTACTTCTCCATCATCGGACTTCCCGACACCTCGCTTTCCGAAGCGAGGGAACGTGTCAAATCAGCATGCCAAGCCAGCGGCGCAAAATGGCCGGAGACACGGGTCACGGTCAATCTTTCGCCGGCATCCATGCCCAAACGCGGTTCCTCTCATGATCTGGCGATAGCAGCAAGCGTGCTCAGCGCATCCGGAACGATACCCCACGATTGCCTGAACGACACCGTCGTGCTCGGGGAAGTGAATCTCGACGGCACGGTGCTTCCCGTCAACGGACTGCTGCCGATTCTGCTGCATGCACGCGATCAAGGCGTCTGCAAGGTAATCGTGCCGCATGCCAATCTGGACGAAGCCGCCCTCGTGCCCGACGTCAACGCCATCGGTGTGCGCCATGTGGGCGAATTGATCGAACTGATGGGAGGCACCGCGAAGTACGAGATTGCCGACCTGATCAGGGACGTGAACCCCAACGACGACACCATGTCGACATGCCCTCCTCCGGGAGACATGAATGAGGTCATGGGGCAGGAAACGGCCAAATGGGCGTTGGAAGTGGCGGCCGCAGGCGGGCACCATCTGATGATGACCGGCCCTCCCGGCACCGGCAAAACCATGCTTGCTTCTCGCATTCCCGGCGTTATGAGCCCGTTAAGCGAATCGGAACAGCTGGAAGTCGCATCGATCCGCTCCTTATGCGGCACATTGCCCAGCTATGGCATCAGTGACATTCCACCATTCGAAGCACCGCACCATACCGCATCCACCGCATCCCTGGTCGGCGGTGGCGCAGGGCTGGCGCAGCCAGGCGCGATCACACGAGCGCACCGAGGCATTCTGTTCATGGACGAGGCACCCGAATTCTCGGCACGCACCCTGCAAACATTGCGCGAACCCTTAGAATCCGGGTACGTGGCAATATCGCGCGCGAAAGGCACCACCTACTATCCAGCGAGATTCCAACTGATCATGGCGGCCAATCCCTGCCCCTGCGGTTACGCCTATGGCAATGGCGAGCGCTGCACATGCAAGGAAAAAGACCGTATCAAATACTTCAGCCGGCTGTCCGGGCCGATCCTCGACCGCATCGACATTCAAATCGAAGTGCCTCCCGTGGAACGAATCAATCCGGGAATGTCTCCTTCCGGCGAATCCAGCCATGCCATTCGCCTGCGGGTCATCGTAGCAAGGCAAACCGCGCAGGAACGTTTTCGTGAATTCGGGTGGGTTTGCAATGCGCAGGCCACCGGAACATGGCTTCGCGCCAACACGTCCACAAAAGCCATCGAACTGGTGAACCATGCGTTGGCCAGTGAGCGGCTCAGCCTCAGAGGGGCTGACCGTGCCATGCGGCTCGCATGGACTCTGGCCGACCTATCAGGCAAAACCTCTCCGGGACCGGAAGAGATGATGCAGGGAATCTCCATGAGAACGAAGTTGACATGAACGAAAATACGAATACGAACGGCAACACAACCGCCATCGACGACGAGACCCTGGCACGTGCGGTGCTCACCTACTGTCTGGACAGCGCCGACGCGATGATGTACGCGCTGATCAAAGGCATCGGATCAGCCACGCACACCTTGCAACTACTCGCCGACAGCGGGCCAGGCAATCATGAAAACGTGACTACAGCCGCTTGCAAAACCCTGGATGCGGCGTTCATTAACGGCATCACGCGTTGGGGGCGCAGCATCAACTCCCGAGGTATGGCCTCATTCCATGGTGCGATGGTCTCCTGGCAGCATCGTTTGACCACGCTGCCCAGCACCGATCCCGATGAGCTCAAGGACTGGTTCACAGTAGGGGGCACACAGTGGATCGTCGCACCACACCATCCCTGCTGGCCTTCGCAGCTCGCCGACCTCACCATGTATACGGACTGGGCTGCCCCATTATGTCTCTGGGGGCAAGGCAACCCGCAAGCATTGGTGTCATGTCCGGAACCGATCGGCGTCGTCGGGTCACGCGGAGTGAGCGAATACGGAAGGCAGAGTGCACATGAGCTCGCCAAACAGGCAGCCCGTGCCGGGCACCTCATAGTATCCGGGGGCGCCTTGGGCACCGATGCGGTAGCCCACTGGGGTGCCATCCAAGCCATGGACGAAATCGGGGCTCCCCTCGCAGGCCGCACCGTCGCGGTATTCGCCGGAGGCCTCAACCATATCGGGCCGAAAAGCAACGAACGTCTTTTTGAAACCATCATCAGCCACTCTGGCGCTCTGATCTCGGAACTGTGCCCAGGAACCGCTCCGGAAGCCAGACGATTCCTCATTAGAAACCGTCTGATAGCGGCCTTGTCTTCCAGCCTCATCGTCGCCCAGGCGCGCGCACGTTCAGGCGCGCTTAACACCGCGGGATGGGCCGACGAACTCAACCGCCGCGTATTCGCGGTGCCAGGAGACGTGACCATGCCACACAACACGGGCTGCAACCGGCTCATTCAAGAAGGACGAGCAAACATCATCTGCTCACTGACCGACATCGATGAATTCTGTCATGCTTCGCACCGCCCGCAACCAGTCGTCATAGACGACGAACAGACGGAAGAACCAGCCGACGACGTCCTGCCGGAATCAGACGACACCACCAGAACCATATTGAAAGCCATACGAAAATGCGACGCGAAATATGGCCACGTCTCCACTGACGGGCTGCTCGCCATACTGGCAGAGACCAATCCCGAAGAATATCCGATCTCACGAATCGTATTGGAACTCGGTGTATTGGAACTCAACGGGCTCATCAGCACACAACACGGCAACATCACCATCATCAACGCAAACACCGCGCAACAATGCAACTGACACCGCCAATCGTCACAGCCACCGACGAACAAACACGCAAGAACATGTGAAAACCCGCATACGACAACATGCCCGTCATCCAACGAACCGCAGCGAGGTCACACCTTGTGCGAAAATCGTTGGTATGAGTCCGAAGCATGTTGAAGATATGTATGATGCAGTAATCGTCGGCGCAGGAGCGGCAGGTCTTTCCGCAGCGTTAGGAATGTTGCGAAGCGAACAGATGCAAGAGCTGAAGGAAACCGGCATCGAACCGAATATTCTGGTGATTTCCAAACTCCAGCCGTTACGATCGCACACCGGTTCCGCAGAAGGCGGCATCGCGGCCAGCCTCGGCAATGTCGAACACGACGATTGGCATTGGCACTACTACGACACTGTCAAGGGCGGCGATTGGCTGGTCGATCAGGATGCGGCCGAACTGTTCGCGCAAGAGGCTCCGGCAACGGTCATCGAACTGGAACATGCCGGCGTGGCGTTCTCCCGCACCGAAGACGGGCACATCGCACAGCGTCGTTTCGGCGGGCATACCAAGGATTTCGGCAAGGAACCGGTTCGCCGAGCCGCATACGCCGCAGACCGCATCGGCCATCAGATCCTCTTCTCGCTGTGGCAGCAGTGCGTGGCAGAAGGCGTCGAATTCGCAGAAGAATGGTATGTGACCGATCTGGTGGTCTCCGAGGATGGCACCAAAGCCGAAGGCGTGGTGGCGTTCGACACCCATAAGGGTCAAGTGCGCGCCATTCATGCGCGCAACGTGCTTCTGGCCACCGGAGGCGCAGGCCGCCTGTTCCACACCACATCCAATTCGTGGGATCTGACCGGCGACGGCATGGCGCTCGCACTACATGCCGGACTGCAGCTGGAAGACAGCGAATTCGTGCAATTCCACCCGACCGGTTTGGCACATACCGGCATTCTGCTGTCGGAAGCAGCCCGCGCGGAAGGTGGCGTGCTCCGTAACGCCGATGGTGAGGCCTTCATGGAAAAGTATGCTCCCGGGCACGCCGATCTGGCCGCGCGAGACGTGGTCAGCCGCTCCATCACCGCTGAAATCGACGCCGGACGTGGCGTGGCGGATCCGAAAGATCCAGATGGCCCGAAGGATTGCGTGTGGCTCGATATGACCGGCATTGATGCCGACCATATGCATGAAGTGCTGCCCCAGGTGGTGGAAACAATCGAAAAGTACGCCGATCTTGACCCGACCAAGGATTATGTGCCGGTCAAACCGACCGCACACTACACCATGGGCGGCATTCCGATCACCACCAACGGCGAAGTGTACCGTTGGATTGACGGCGAACGCGCCATCGTTGACGGCCTGTTCGCAGCCGGCGAATGCTCGTGCGTATCCGTGCACGGCGCGAACCGTCTTGGCGGCAACTCCCTGCTGGATGCCTGCCTGTTCGGCACTCGTTCCGGCAAGGCGCTTGCGGAGCGTATCGCCGCCGCTCCGGTGAATGATCCGATAGCCGAAGCCGATCAAGATGCCGAAGATGAAACAGACAATGTGCAGCAGGCCGCCGATGCGCGTTCCTCTGAATTGAAAGATCTTCTGACGCAGCTTCCTGAAGACGACGAGCACGCTTCAGATAATCCATACCAACTTATGGCCGATTTGGGATCCGTTATGGAAAAAGCGGTCGCCGTGCGCTGCGATGCGAACAGCATCGAGCAGGCGCAATCCGTATTGCGTAGCGATCTGGAAGCCCGTGCCCAGGTTTTGCATGCGCATTCCGATTCCGCCACGTTCAATCAGGAGATCACCGCCATCTGGGAGGTGCAACATTTGCTTGAGCTTGGTTCGGCCGTGCTCACGGCGTCCGACGCTCGCCATGAGTCCCGCGGTTCATTGAAACGTCTCGACTTCCCGGAACGTGATGACGAACACTTCCTTGCGCATTCCATGGTGGATGTTTCCGGACGAATCTCCTGGCAGCCGGTACATATTGTGAACATGCCGCCAAAGGCCCGTGAGTACTGAGCCCTCTGGGCACGGTGTATGGCAAACTTGTTGTCGGTTTTTATTGGAAAGGCGAGTAGATGAGCGGCATGGAAAACGGCATGAACACGGTGACGTTGCGGGTCAATAGGTTCACCCCGCGCCCCGAACGTGCCCGCGACCGCGAACGCGGGGGCTCCCCGTTCGCCAGGAAAAGCTCTCCGTTCGGAGATTCCGGCGCGTCGGCGCGTCGCCGTCCCCGCGGCAAGCAGTGGGTGCAGGATTACACGTTGCATGTGCGCCCGGAAGACACGGTGCTTGATTGCCTGTTGAAAATCAAGCGAACCGTCGATCCGACTTTGGCGTTCCGCTATTCCTGCGGTCATGGCATGTGTGGCTCCGACGCGGTGTCCATCAATGGCACGCCGACGCTACTGTGCACCGCTTCCATCAAGGATTGGGCCAAGCAGCCGAATACCGTATTAGTGGACAATGAAGGATTCCGCCATACCGGAAACGCAGATGCGTCGCTTGCAGATGACGCCGTTTCCGTTTCTTCAGGCGATCTTGGCGTGATCGAGCTCGCTCCCCTGCCGGGTTTCCCCGTGCAGCGTGATCTGATTGCTGATATCGATCAGATGCTCGATCAAATCAGGAAGCTTAAGCCGTATTTGCAGGCCAATAACGAATTAGCCACCACCAAAGACGGAAAAATCAATGCTTTCGAATATCTGCAGAATCCTCAGCAGCTTGCCAAATATGAGCTGCTCACCAATTGCATTGCTTGCGGCACTTGCGAAGGAAGCTGCCCAGTGTACGCTGGAGGCGAGGCGTTCATCGGTCCAGCGGCGTTGATTACCGCGTCCCGCTTCATCAATGATTCGCGAGATGGTCAGGCGAATGCTCGTATGGATGCCATTGATTCCGCGGACGGTATCGCAGCATGTCAGTCGGTTCGCGCCTGCACCCGCGAATGTCCACGTGGCATCGACGTCGGCGAGGAAATCTGGCAACTGATCGCCCAAGTCAAGGAACGCTGAACCCATGGATAGAACGTCGTACACCAATCTCGCCAAGTCTTGGGAATACGTTGAAGATCATGCGTTCTCACGTCAGTCGACCAATCTGAACGCCATTCGTACCCACGCCGAAGAAGCAGGCATTCCACAGGGTTCCGCGGCACAGGCGGAGTTGTTGCGCATGCTGGTGCATATGGTGGATGCGTCGTCAGTGATTGCCGTCGGCACCGGTTCCGTAGTGGAAACGTTGCAGCTTGTCAATGGTTTGGATAACAAGGGACAGCTTACCGCGGTCGATTCCTCTTCCCAAGGCATTGCGCTGATTCGCACGTTGTTCAATCGTCTCTCCGACGAGACGCAGACCACGCTTCGTGCGGTGAATGCTCCTGTCAACGTGTTTCTGCCGCGTTTGAACGCCGAAACATATGATTTGATCGTTGTTGCCGGCGATGCCGAAAATTATGCTGCCTCTTTTGAGCAGGCTCCCCGCCTGCTGAAGAAGCATGGTGTGATCGTATTCACGGATGTGCTCGCTTTCGACGCTGCGACTTCCGCAGGTGGCGTATTGAATCCCGCCAACCGCGACGCCAAATCCATTGCCATGCGTACCCTGCTGGAAACCGTGGAATCCGATGAACGTTTCATCACCGCGCTCACTCCGACCGGTACAGGTCTGCTCGTAGCGGTCAAACGCTAGTATGGCCGTTCCCATCGGCCTACCGTTTCCTTACGCAAAAAGCCGACGCTCACGATATGTGATAAGCGTCGGCTTTTTGCGTGTCTGGCATATGGCGCGGAATGCCATAGCCGGAACGTCGTTATTTGACCTTTGGATGTGTGTTGATCATCTGGCTGACCACAACGGTGCCATCTTCAAGCACAGATTCCACTTCCCCGGCAGCGTCCTCGTCGGCAGTATGATGCTTATGTTTCGACGATGCGGCAGCGGTCAGTTCGAACTTCTTGGATTGACGGCTCAACAAAATACCAGAAATCACCGCTGCGACCATGGAGCCAACAAGCACGCCAAAGCGTGCCTCCGCAGACAATTCGGCATCCTTATATGCGAGCGAGGAGATCAGGAACGACACGGTGAAACCAATGCCGCAAGCGCAAGCTGCGGGGAACATGTCACGCACACGCAGACCCTTGGCCATCTTCAATCCAGCCACATGCGTGGAAAGCCAGGCCGTGATCATGATGCCTAAAGGCTTGCCGATCACCAACGCCACCATGACGGCGACAACGACTGGCGAAACGAACAGCGCCAAAGTCAACGATTCAAAATGCACGCCTGTGGCGAACAGCGCGAAAATCGGCAAGGCCAACAACGCGGAAAACGGTTGCAGCTTGTCCGCATAGCGTTCGGCGCGTGGAGTCTTTTCGCCGTAGCATTCATGCGCGGGAGTAAGCAGACCTACCAACACGCCAGCCAGAGTGGGATGCACACCAGCTTCAAACATCATCACCCAAGCCAAAATACCGACGATGGCCACGGCAAACCATGGCACTTTGCGCATACGCACGAGGAAATACCATACGACCGCGCACACGGCGATGCCGACGAACCAGTACCATGCGTTCACCGAAGAGAAGAACACCGCGATCAAAATGATGGCAAGCAGATCGTCCACCGTAGCCAATGTCATCAGGAACGCGCGAATGGAGCCTGGCAACGCCTTGGCGAACAAGGCGAGCACAGCCAGCGAGAACGCGATATCCGTAGCTGTAGGAACCGCCCAACCGTGGGACATCTCGCCAAATGTAAAGCTCGTTCCGGAAGCGATGACTAGCGGATCAGAACCGAAACCAGAGAACAGGAACAGCGTTAATAGGAATAGCACCGGCGGGGCCATCATGCCACCGACCGCACACAGCATCGGCACCGCAGCCGCCTTGGGATTCGACAGCGAGCCAGTAGTAAGTTCCTGCTTCAGCTCTAGCCCAACGGTCAGGAAGAACACCGTCAGCAAACCATCCTGCACCCAGTGGCCCAATCCCATGTCGATATTGGTGTAAGGAATGGCGATGCGGAAGTTCTCCAGCTCTTCGAACTCATGTGCCGTGAATGGCAGGTTCGCAAGCAGCAGACCGGCGAGTGCGAAACCGAGCATAATCAAACCCGATATGCGATCGGAAGCGGCGATACGCCGAATAGTTGCCCAGGTTCCCCTCTTCGATGCGGTCATTATGCTCCTTGTCTTGCGGCCGATATCGTTCAGCCACATGGTAAACGACGCATGAGAAAACATGCATGAAAACGCCCTATCCAGTGTACCGAAAGGTCTTGGCGTTCTTTGTAAACGCATAGCGTCTATGCCTAATACGAAATGGCATACAACATAGGAGCTTTTGATAAATTCGACGAGACCATAGACCCGTAAGAAAAAGAAAGCCTCCCCCGCATTTCGCGAGGGAGGTTCATGTGCGCGAGACAGGATTCGAACCTGCGACCTGCTGATCCGTAGTCAGCTGCTCTAATCCGCTGGGCTACTCGCGCAACGTCATCTCATTTTATACCACCTGATGACTGGTGGTCAGTGCGCGAGACAGGATTCGAACCTGCGACCTGCTGATCCGTAGTCAGCTGCTCTAATCCGCTGGGCTACTCGCGCAACGTTGCTTGTTTTCGGCAACTCGAATAAGATACACCCAAATGGCCGCGCAGCAAAATCTCGGCGTGTCGCACTTGTTTCCGCGGATTTCAGATATGGATTGCAATTGCGTAAAACCCTACGAAATCTGAAATCTTACGAATATGTATGCGACACGCCGCACACGCTATGCGGTGCGTCTACGAGGAATCTCCTCCGTCGAAACCTTCAGCAGTTTCGGGGTGCCAGATCCATTGACGGAAGCCTCATCCACCACCACTTCCGACACGCCGGTCATACTTGGCAGCTGGAACATCGTATCTTCCAAGGTCTTCTCAATAATCGACCGCAAGCCGCGCGCTCCCGTGCCCCTGCGAATCGACGTGGCTGCAATCTGCCGCACCGCATCCTCGGTGAACGTCAACGTCACCCCATCGATCGCAAACAGCTTCTGATACTGCTTGACCAGCGCATTTTCCGGTTCGACCAGAATACGCGCCAAATCATTCTCCGTAAGCTCCTCAAGTACGCTCACCACCGGCAATCTGCCGATGAATTCAGGCAATAAACCGAAATCGGCAAGATCGTCGGCCGAAGCCTGGGCAAGCAGCTCACGCTTCGGCACCTCACGCTCATGCCAGGCCGCACCAAATCCGCTTTCGCGAGCACCCAGTCGCTGTGCCACAATATCGGCGAGTCCAACGAAAGCACCACCGCAAATGAACAGAATGTCGCGGGTGTCGATCTGCACCGTTCCCATTTCTCGATGCTTGCGTGAACCTTCCACAGGCACGGAAGCCACAGTGCCTTCCAAAATCTTCAGCAGGGCCTGCTGCACGCCCTCACCTGACACATCGCGTGTAATAGACGTGTTCTCGCCGCTTTTGCGCGCTATCTTGTCGATTTCGTCAATGTAGATGATGCCCTGCTGCGCACGCGCCACATCGCCGTCAGCAGCTTGGATAAGGCGTTGCAGCACGGTTTCCACATCGTCGCCCACATAGCCGGCTTCGGTGAGCGTGGTGGCGTCGGCGATCACGAACGGCACGTTCATGACTTTCGCCAGCGTCTGCGCAAGATACGTCTTGCCCACGCCGGTAGGTCCCAGCAGCAGAATATTCGATTTGGCCACCTGCACGCCAGCCAACGGATCGTCGTTTTCGCGGGTTGCACGATCGCTTAATTCCGTGGATTCGCGCATTTCCATGTTGACGCGCTTGTAATGGTTGTATACGGCCACGGAAAGCGTACGTTTGGCTGACTCCTGCCCAACCACATAGTTGTCGAGATAGGCGCTGATCTGGGCCGGTTTCGGCAACTGCAACGTATTCAGCCGGGCATCCTTGACACGTTCTTCAGAAATGATGTCGACGCATAGCTCGATGCATTCGTCGCAAATGGCCGCGCCCGACCCGGTAACGAGCTTGCGTACCTGATTTTCCGTTTTGCCGCAGAACGTGCATCGTGACGCTTCGTCGTTGTAGCTGACCACTCGTCCCATTCGCACCCCTTTGTTTTTCGTACCTGCCATTGAACAACTGACGCCATGCAATCGTCATTGAAAACACAATACCCCTGCCGACGCCTGGCAGGGGTATTGATTTGTGAAGATGCGCGACTCGACCTTCGGCCAAGATTGCCACAACGACCGCTCAGCCGCGGTGTTCCAGCACCTCGTCGACGATACCGTATTCCTTGGCCTCCGGAGCGGTCAGGAAGGTGTCGACCTCGATATCCTTGCGAATCTTCTCCACATCACGGCCAGTATGCTTGGCCAGTGTATTTTCAAGCCATTCGCGCATACGCAGCATTTCCTTGGCCTGGATTTCGATTTCCGTGGCCTTGCCAAAACCCTGGTCGATGGCTGGCTGGTGGATGAGCACGCGGGCATTTGGCAACATCAGACGCTTGCCCTTGGCACCGGCTGCCAACAGGATGGCGGCCGCAGAAGCAGCCTGACCGAGGCACACGGTCTGCACATCCGGCTTGATGTACTGCATGGTGTCATAGATGGCGGTCATGGCCGTCATGGATCCGCCTGGGGAATTGATGTACATCATCACATCGCGATTCGGATCCTGGCTCTCGAGCACCAGCAGCTGGGCCATGATGTCATCGGCGGAAGTGTCATCGACCTGCACGCCCATGAAGATGATGCGGTCTTCAAACAGACGGGTGTACGGATCCTGCCTTTTGAAACCGTACGGGGTCTTTTCTTCGAACTGCGGCAAAACGTAGCGGTTCTGCGGTGCGAAAGCGGCTTCGCGAGCGGCCGCCGACTGGAATCCGACCACTCCGGCCGGACCTGCAAGTCGCTCTGCGCGGGCTACGAACTGGGATTCTTCGCTTGCCATGTTCACTCTCCCTTGGTGGCGTTCATCGTGTCGTGCGTGGAAACGAGCTTGTCTACAAAGCCGTATTCCAACGCTTCCTGCGCGGTGAACCAGTGGTCGTACTCGTTGTCACGGTAGATTTCCTCAACCGTGTGGCCGGTCTGCTCAGCCGTCAGCTCGCTCATGGTCTTCTTCATGTCCATGATCAGCTCGGCGTTGATACGCACGTCGGTTGCGGTACCGCCGATGCCACCGGAAGGCTGGTGCATGAGCACGCGGGCGTGGGATGTCAGGAACCTCTTGCCCTTAGTGCCGGAGCTCAGCAGGAACTGGCCCATGGATGCGCACATACCCAAGCCAACGGTCGCCACGTCAGGCTCGATGAGCTGCATGGTGTCGTAAATGGCCATACCTGCGGTAATGGATCCTCCCGGAGAATTGATGTACAGCCAAATATCCTTCTTCGGATCTTCAGCGGCCAGCATCAGCATCTGCGCGCAAATGCGGTTGGCCATCTCATCTTTGACTTCCTCGCCCATCCAGATGATGCGGTCTTTCAGCAGACGGTTGAAAATCGGATCGGCGGGCCCTGCCGGCATGTCTTCGCCGGCCATAACGGGCAGAGGTGCACTGAAGTTGCTCACCTTGTCTCCTTTTCCTATGTTCTCTATAGCTTCACAGCCTACCGCTTCGAAGCGACTGGGAACGAAATTGCGCTGACAGTGGAGTCTTCGCGCACCTCGACATGCGTCTTTGAGGGACTGCTTAACGAACCTATTTGACGATGGTGTTGTATTCGGGAACGCCCATATAGTTGTAGTTCACTTCCACGCCTTTGGCCGATGCCGCGGTCACGTTGGTATACCACAAAGGAATCACCGGCATATCCTTCAGCAACACACGTTCGCTCTGCTGATACAGGCTCACGGCCTTGTCCAGATCGGTTTCGGCCGCAGCCTGATCAATCAGCGCATCGAATTCATCGCTCTTGTAATCACCGTTGTTCAAGCCCTTGCCGTCCGCCGCAGAGGAATCATACGACTGCACCAGATAGCCTTCCGGATGCGGGTAATCGGATTGCATGCCCGACTTGAACGCCGCATCGATGGTACGCTCCTGAATGGCGCTCCTCAGCTCTTTGAACGTGGCGAATGGGTAACTCTCAGCATCGATACCAAGAGCGTTGCGAATGGAATGGGCCGCAGCCTCCACCCATTCCTTGTCGGTGCCATCGGCGCTGTATGCGATGCGGAACGTTCCGCTCCATGGCGAAACAGCATCCGCCTTCGCCCACAATTCCTTGGCTTTCGCCTCATCGTACGTAAGCACGTCATCAGCGTCGAGATCGGTATCGTATCCCTTGATTACGGGAGCGAGGAAATCGGTGGCGGGCGTCACGGTACCGCCGAAAATCGCGTCGGCGATGTTCTCACGATCGATGGCATGCGCGATGGCCTGACGGCGATACCTGCCTTCCTCACCCTGGAAATGCTTGAGATTCTGCGAAATCGTAAATGCCGAGAACGACGGACCGGGCTTGCTGACGGCCGTGATGTTCTTTTCGTTCTGATAGGTTTTCAGCGCGGAGGTAGGAATGGAATCGAGCACGTCAAGATTGCCTGCCAGCAGATCCGAATAGGCTGCGTCAAGGCTTTGATACACCTTAAAATCGATGCCTGCGTTCTTGACTTTGCGCGGCCCCTTGTAGGAGTCGTCTTTTTCAAGAATGATTTCTTCGCCGCTCTTGTACGCCTTCAGCTTGTACGGTCCGTTACCGATCGGTTTTTGCCCGTATTCCTTGGGGTTTTTGATGACTTCGGACGGCATTGGCAAGAAGGCGATATCTCCGATTTTGTACAGAAACGCCGAGTTCGACGCTTTGAGACTGACCTTCAGCGTGGTGTCGTCGACCACGGTAAGGCCGGATAGCTGCGCGTTTTTGGAGCCTTCGGCATCCTGCAAATCATCGTAGCCCCGAATGTCTTCGAAAATGGAGGCTCCAACCTGCCCGTTGGCCGCGTTGGCCGCGAACGACCAGCTTTTCGCATACGTGTCGGCGGTGATCTTCTCACCATTGGAGAAGGTCAAATTCGGCTTGAGCACGATGGTGTATTCGGAAGCATCATCATTCGGCGTGATCGATTCGGCTTCGACCAGTGTTTCATTGCCTTCCGCATCGAATGTGACCAGACCGTCGTACAATTGGCTGACGATCTTCCAGCCGGACATGTCGCTGGTGTCGCTTGGCAGCAGACCATTCGACGGTTCCGTAACGTTGACGCTGACCACCTTATCGGCACCGGCGACTCCGGTTACGGTATCTTTCGCTTCCACGGATCCGCAGCCCGCAAGCAGCGAGACGATGGAAAGCACTGCCGTGATTGGCTTGAGCAGGCTGGTGGTAATGCTGCTATGCAGGCGTTGGTTGTTCATTGCTGTCCTCTCGATCAATGGTAGAGACAGCATAGCAAGTCGGTATTTCCCGACGAAGTGCTTTCCTCACATTACGCTACAGGCTTTTTCTATAGCCAGTTATTTACGGTTTGCACCGATTCGGAACGCCGCAATCAGGCAGCAGATGGCTATGGAGACGATGGCAATCATCATGGCGAACGTCCAACTTCCGCCGATAGCTGTGGCATGACGGAACGCATCACTGCCCTCTTCGCCCGAACCGGCCTGGGCTACCGACAGAATCGTGGAAAAGAGCGCTGTACCGGCGGCACCGCCAAACTGCAGGCAGGTATTGAACACCGCATTGCCGTCCGGCATGAACTGAGGCGCAATATTGCGTAACGCATTGGTCATGATATTGGAAAAGCCAAGCGAATAGCCAAGTCCGAAAATGAAGTAGAAACCAGCAAGCGTGACGGGTGTCAGTCGCATGGAAAATACCAGCAGCAGAATCGGTCCGCAAATCGCGGCAAAAAACGCGCCGAGAATCGGACGCACCGGTCCGAAACGGTCGTACAGCATACCTCCAACCGGTGCGAAAAACGCGCCGATCAACGCACCCGGCAGTACCAACGCACCGGACAGGAACGCGCTGGTTCCTAACGAAAGCTGCGCCACATTGGTGATCACATAACCAAAACCGATGCCGACGATCGGCAGCAGCATATAGGCGATCAAATGCAGCAACACCATCGGGTCACGCAGCCAGCCCAAACGGATCAACGGTGAGAACGAACGCTTCGACGACCAGCCGAAAAACAGCAATGATCCCAATCCAACGACCAGACTCACCACGGCGAACACTGCCGACACCGTGTCGCTGCCGCCGGAAACCGCGGCGCTGACGGCCACTCCAGCTTGATTCAGGAACATCACCAATCCGCACAACGCAAGCACAATCGACACGAACTGCAACGAATTGAGACGTGCCTCTTCCGTCGGGCGATGCTGTTCGACGCATTTTAAACCGACCGGCAACGAGACCAGCAGAATGATCGGAATGACGATCACGAAAATCGCACGCCATGGCAGAATGCTCGACACCGCGCCACCGACGGTCGGGCCAATTGCCGGAGCGACGGTGATGACCAGCGAGCCGACGCCCATCAAACGACCGACTTTACTCTTTGGCGACTGTTCAAGAATGATGTTGATCATCAACGGCGTGGCCACACCGGAACCCATGCCTTGAATCACGCGGGCAGTGAGAATGACCGGGAACGCATGGCCGACGATCATGATCAACGAACCGAGCACCGCAAGCGACACCGCGGCAAGGAACAGCGTGCGATGCTTGAACCGACGGTTGAGGTACGACGACAACGGCATGGTGGCCGCGACCACCAGCAGGTAGACGGTGGTGATCCATTGCACGGTTGCGGTGTCGACGTTGAATTCCCGCATGAGTTGCGGGAAGAGCACCGTCATCACGGTTTCGGTGAGAATGCCGATGAAGGCGAGGGATCCGACCGCCACGATGGCTCCAATGAGCTTGCCAGGGATGCGTTCGTCCGGCATTTTTCTGACGTTTTCGCTACTGTTTCGACTGATATGGCTGGTGGTTTCGAGCGTTGTATTCCGTTCTTGCATAATCACTTTCCGCGCACTTTTTCCTGCGGCCATGTGCGACGCCGCGATTGATGCATGGGCCTTGCTCATAGCAAGCAGGCATCAACCCCAACGAGGAATTTTAGCGGACCCCTAGTCCAACGGCAACGAAGAATGAGAACTGACATCACACTAGGCTCGATCAGAGTTGCCGGTTTGACCACCATCCTTCTCATGCAGAATCTTCCGAATTTTCTCCAATCTCGGTTTGACCTCATGCTCGTAGCCGCGATCGTTCGGATGGTAATATTCCCGCCCTTGCAGTTCATCGGGCAAATATTGCTGCGGAGCTACGGCTCCCGGCCAATCATGGGCATAGCGATACCCCTCATGATTGCCCCAACTCTTCATCAGGGCGGTCGGCGCGTTCCTTAAATGCAAGGGCACCTGGCCGATCAATCCCGCATCCACATCGGCGAGCGCACTGTTGATGGCGTTGTAGCCGGCGTTCGATTTTGGCGCGGTGGCGACGGCGAGCGCCGCTTCCGCGAGAATAATACGCGCTTCGGGCATGCCGATCATGGCTACGGCCTGCGCCGCCGCTACGGTTACCTGCAGTATTTGCGGAGCCGCCATGCCAACTTCCTCGGAAGCTGCGATCATAATGCGTCTGGCAATGAACCGCGGATCCTCACCGGCGCGCAGCATGCGTGCCAAGTAGTGCATGGTGGCGTCCGGGTCGGATCCACGCATGGATTTGATGAATGCGGAGATCACATCGTAATGGTCGTCGCCGTCTTTGTCGTAGCGCACGGTGGCCACGTCCATGACCTGCGACACCACGCCGGGCGTGATGATAGGCCGTTTCGCGCCTTTTTTGCGTGCCTTGTCTCCGGTGAGCGCCCCTGCGGCGGCTTCAAGGATTGTCAGTGTTTTTCGCGCGTCGCCTCCGGCCATGCGCACGATTTCGTCGATGGCTTCGTCGTTGATTTTGACTTCGTTTTTAAGTCCACGCTCGCTTTCGATGGCTCTGTTGATGAGCGTTTTCAGGTCGTCGGGTTCCAGCGATTCGAGTTTGACGACCACGGATCGGCTCAACAACGGTTTGATGACCGAGAAGCTTGGATTTTCCGTGGTGGCTGCAATGAAGGTGACGTCACGGTTTTCCACGCTTGGCAGCAATGCGTCCTGTTGCGATTTGGAGAATCGGTGCACCTCGTCGATGAACAGTACTGTTTCCTTGCCTTCCGCAACAAGACGATCATGGGCGCGTCTGAGTACATCCCGCACGTCCTTGACGCCGGAGGTGACTGCGGAAAGCTCTTCGAAGACTCGACCGGACTGTTTGGCCACAATATAGGCGAGCGTGGTTTTGCCGACCCCGGGAGGCCCGAACAGAATAATGGAGCTCGGTGCCGTAAGCGAGCCTTTGGACGCCGGATTGGCGAGCCTGCGCAGAGGAGAGCCTTGCCCTAGCACCCGCGACTGGCCCACCACTTCGTCCACGCTCGACGGACGCATGCGCACGGCCAGCGGGCGTGTCATATCTTCGGGAGCGTCCATCGCACCAAATAAATCCTCAGTCATAACTTCTACTGTACCGCAACATACGCAATAATTCGAACACACGTTCGACATTCGAGTTCATGCCAACCGCTAGACTGGCAATCATGGCTGACGATACGAATTACGGTTCTCTGGGCGCGTTGGCGCCGAATTGGAGCGATGGCGAGCGCAACATCGACACGGACGAGATCTACGAGCGATTTTTCGAGTGGGTGGCGGACATCAAGGGTGTTGAGCCGTGGCCCCATCAGGAAGAGGCCATCATGGACCTGCTCGCGGGCGACCATGTCATTTTGAACACGCCCACCGGCTCCGGCAAATCACTGGTGGCGTTGGGCATGCATTTCGCGGCGCTGTGCACGGGCCGTCGCTCATATTACACGGCTCCGATCAAGGCGTTGGTGTCTGAGAAGTTCTTTGATCTGGTGGAGGTGTTCGGTCGTGAGAACGTCGGCATGATCACCGGAGACACGCACATCAACGCCGATGCGCCGATCATCTGCTGCACTGCGGAGATTCTCGCGAACCAGGCATTGCGTGAGGGCCGTCATGCCGATGTCGGCTGTGTAGCGATGGATGAATTCCATTATTATGGCGATTCGGAGCGCGGTTGGGCCTGGCAGGTTCCACTGCTGACATTGCCGAACACGCAGTTTTTGCTGATGAGCGCCACATTGGGCAACGTCGATGCGATCGCCGACAAATTGGAGGACATGACGGACACGGACGTCGACATCATCGCCGATGCGCCACGCCCGGTGCCGTTGACGTACGAGTACACGCTTGACCCGTTGGAGAAGACCGTCGAACTGGCGTTCGGCAGAGGCGAAACGCCGATTTATGTGGTGCATTTCTCTCAAGACGCCGCATTGGAGACGGCGAATGCCCTGGCAAGCACAGGTGTGTCCAGCAAGGAACAACGTGCCGCCATTGCGGAGGCGATCAAGGGTACGAAGTTCACCACTGCATTCGGCAAGATTTTGCAACGTCTGTTGCGCACCGGAGTCGGCATTCACCATGCGGGCATGCTCCCTCGCTATCGTCGTTTGGTCGAGCAGCTCGCACAGCATGGCTTGTTGCCGGTGATCTGCGGCACCGACACGTTGGGCGTCGGCATCAACGTACCCATCCATTCCGTGGTGTTGACCGCATTGACCAAGTTTGACGGCACGAAAATGCGCAAACTGCGTGCCCGCGAATTCCATCAGATCGCGGGACGTGCGGGACGTATGGGCTTCGACACGGAAGGCTTGGTCATCGCCGAAGGGCCGGAATTCGAAATCGAGAACGCCAAAGCCCTCGCCAAGGCAGGCAATGATCCCAAGAAGCTCAAGAAAGTCAAGCGCAAGAAGGCGCCAGAAGGTTTTGTCACATGGAATGAGAACACGTTCGACAAGCTGATCGACGCGGCCCCTGAAACTTTGGTACCACATATGAAGGTCACGCATTCCATGGTGTTGAACGAAGTGGCGCAGGGCGGCGACGCACGCTACCGTATCGATCGCCTAATCGACGATTCAGCGCAAAATCCGGAACAGAAGGAGCATCTTCATGATCGTGCCGACGAGATCTTCCAAACGCTGTTCGACACGAATGTGATCGAAACGGAAGACCGAGATGATGGCGGCAAGGACTATTTCATGACCGTCGACATGCCGGATGATTTCGCGCTTGACCAGCCATTAAGCCCGTTCCTGCTGGCCGCGTTGGAACTGCTTGATCCGGAATCGGAAAGTTACGCGCTTGACGTGATTTCCATGGTGGAAGCCACGTTGGAAGATCCGAAGCAGGTGTTGCGCGCACAGGAACGTCAAGCCCGCGATGCGGCGATGATCCGCATGAAGGAAGATGGCCTCGACTATGACGAGCGCATGGACCGCTTGCAAGAAATCACCTATCCGAAACCGCTGGAAGACATGCTTCAGACGGCGTTCGACGAGTACCGCCATGATGTGCCTTGGGCCAACGATTATTGGTTGAGCCCGAAATCGGTGATCCGGGACATGGTCGAAACAGCCTCCGATTTCACCGGTTACATCGCGCGCTATAATATCGCCCGCTCCGAAGGCACGCTGCTGCGCTATCTGTCTGACGCATATCGCACGCTGGCGCGTACCGTTCCTTTGGAGAAGCGCAACGAACAGTTACGGGACATCATCTCTTGGCTTCGTGTGGTGGTTCGTTCCATCGACTCCTCGCTGGTCGATGAGTGGGAGAACGCAGGAGCCGGCACCGACGATTCCGAAGCCGCCGCGAATCTGGCCGCGCCCGGCGCGAAGCAGGCCGTGGTGGAGGATCGTCGAGGCCTCACCGTGCTCATACGCAATGCCATGTTCCGCCGTGTGCAGCTTATGGATCTCGACAAGCCCGATGAGCTCGGTGCGCTTGACAAAGACTGGGGTTATGGCGTGCACGAGTGGGAGGACGCGCTCGATGACTTCTACGATGAGCACGAATACGTCAACACGGATGCGAAAGCCCGTAGCGGCGAGCTGTTTATCCTCGACGATTCCAAGGAGAACAGCGAACACAGCTGGAAAGTGCGCCAGATCATCGACGATTCCGATGGCGACCATGATTGGGCCATTACCGGAACCATCGATCTTGATACCACACAGTCGAGCGGCGAAGTCGTGTTCTTCGACTACAGCGTTTCCAACTGACGCCGCATTTCATCGGCATCGACCTCCAAGGGCGGCCAGATCATATTCATGTTCTTCAACGTGTTGCGAAGAAGTTCAGACACGACCGCCCTTGAATACCAACGATTGTCGGCAGGCACCAAGTACCAGGGCGCCTGCTCGGTGCTCGTACGCGCGAACACGTCCTGCCATGCTGCCATGTAGTCGTCCCAGCGGGCGCGAGCTTCAAGGTCGCTCGGGTCGAACTTCCAATATTTGGTCGGATCTTCCAGCCTGCTAAGGAAATGCTCCTTCTGCTCTTCTTTGCTCACCACAAGGAATATTTTGATGATGGAGCATCCGTCCGCAACCAATTGCGATTCGAATCGGTTAATTTCGTCATATCGCGCCTGCCATACTTCCTCCGGATATGTTTTGTAAATACGCGGCATGACAATATCTTCATATTGCGATCTATCGAAAATGGAAATCCAGCCATTCTTCGGCAGTTCGCGTTTGATGCGCCACAAATAATCGTGGTCCTTTTCCTCACCTTTGGGTGCACCGAAACCGTGATAATGCATACCCATAGGATCGCCTTGGCTGAATACGTGACGTACGATGCCGCCCTTGCCGGAAGCATCCATGCCTTGCAGAATAATCAGCAGACGACGGCGAGACCCTTTCACACCATTGGCATACATCAGCCGCTGATATCGTGCGATTTCAGAAGAACTAATCGAGATGAACCGTTCCGCATCATCCTTGTTGCCATCAAAACCCGGCGTGGAATCGCCGTCGATTTCGGCAACCCTCGTATCGTGGTGGAATCGCAGCAACTGACTGGGCGGAAGCGTCCATACGGAACTGAGCAACTCGCTTGCCTTGGCAACATTCGCAAGTCCTTCGGCAACGGAACTGCAGTTCTTCCCCTTCTCAAGTCTGTCCTCAACCTTGTTCAACGTCTTCGCAATGGACGATATCTTCGCATCCTTGTCTTTGTCTGGCATGACAAGCCTCCTTGCTTATCCCCTGATAATAAGCTATGCGGCGATTGAAACGTGGCATCGCCACACCCAATCGCCGCATACTGCTTTTCTTACGTTTTGTCTGACTTCTTTCATGCAATAGGGCGCTGATTCCTCGCTCTCTGCAAGAAATCAGCGCCCTATGGTCTTCGCAGATCAAATGACGTCACTGCTTGGGCTTATCGCCCGTTGATTTGTCGGACTTCGGCTTATCGAATCTTAGCTTGTCCTGCTTGGCCGTATCTTTGATCGGCCTGCCGTTCTTGTCGAACTCAACCTGGCTTTCCGGATGCGTCTCGTCGAATCCCTGAACGTAGCGGGTCTGACGCCAATGGCGGATCGACGCGTTGGAACCACGATGATGCACATGGTACAGGCGTTGGGCGCCACCAAGCGGCACGCCTTCCTTGGCCACAGCGATCTGGTTCACATTCGACGGATCCATAATGGCGATCGGCGCAACTGGTTCCGGTTCGGCAGGTGCCGCGGTGTGCTTCTGCATGCGTTCCGGCAACCATTCCGCAAGTCGGCTCAACAGCCAGCATGCGATGAAGTAGATGACGGCGGCAACAACTAGCGTCTGCAGAATATTGAAGTACATCGAACCGAGTCGGCGTGATTCCTGCAACAAATCGGTATACATGATGATCGAGCCGAGGGCGGTATCCTTCAGCACCACCACCAACTGCGTCACAGCGGCAGGAAGCATGGCGTAAATGGCCTGCGGCACTTCGACTTCCATCAGCGACTGCGTGCGAGTCAGGCCCAAGGCGAGCGACGCCTCACGCTGGCCGTTCGGCAGGTTGCCGACGCCGGAACGAACAAGCTCAGCCACCACGGAACCGTTATAGATCACCAATGCGAGCACAACAGCCCAATATGCCGGGCTTGCCAGGCCGGCAAAAGCGAACCAACGCCAGAAGAAGATCATGAGCAACAGCACAGGGACCGCGCGGGCGAACTCAACGACGGCGCCGGAAATCGCACGAATCACGATGTTCGGAAGCAGACGGCCAATACCAAACAGTAAACCGAACAGGACCGCGCCAATCACTGCCAGCACGGAGGCGCGAATAGTAGCCCACAATCCCGGCAAATAGAAGTCGGTCCACGCTTCGGCATCAAGAGCCGGCTTCCACAGTTCCCAGCTCAGCTGGTTCTCGCCATCCGGCGGATTGTGAAGCCTCATGAGAATCAACACAACCACGATCGCGAAGGCGATGCCTGCGATCCAATTGACGATACGAATGGTTTTGCGGCTCTTAGGACCGGGCTGGTCGAACAGCACCGCGCTTTCATTGCTTGCCATGGTGCGTCACCTCCTCACCGCGAGCTTGTTGGACAGATACGTGGTCAGCATGCCGATCGGAATGATCAGAATCACATAACCGAACGCGAAGATAAGGAAGATCGGAATAATCACGTCGGAACGGTATTCGATCATTTCGCTCATCAACGACGAGGTTTCGGTGGCGACGGATGCCGCGGCCGCAACCGTGGAGTTCTTCAGCAATGCGATGAGCGTATTGCCCAACGGCGCCACGGAGCCGCGGAATGCCTGAGGCAGAATGATCTGGGTGGCGGACTGCATGAAGTTCAATCCCAATGCGCGGCAGGCTTCAGCCTGGCCGAGAGGCACCGTGTTGATGCCGGATCGCAATGATTCGCATACGAACGCCGCCGTATACAGGCTCAAGCCGGTGACGGCCAGCCAGAAGAAGTTCGTGGCGAACATGTCGGAGAAGCTGAGCTTCAGCTGCGCATAGGCGCCCAACACCATGAACACCATGATGATGGTCAACGGCAGGTTCTTAAACAATTCGACATAAGCACCCGACACTATGCGCAGCGACGCGACCGGAGAGATGCGCATCATTACGAGAATGACACCAAGAATCGTGGAGAACAACGCAGACCACAAGGTCAGTTCGATGTTCACCAAAAACGCAGCCGGCACATTGTACTGGCTGAACAATGAGATGAACGATTCCATCACTTCTCCCCCTCAGTCGGCTCCGGCGGATTATACTTCGCGTTCGGCGTGTATGCAGTGCCCTTCGTGTTGTCGGAAATGGCACGCTGCCAGGAACCATCCTGAATCATATCGGCGATGGCGTTGTTGATCTGGGTGGCCAGCTTCGTATCGCCCTTCTTGATGCCGACGCCGTAATACTCCTGGGTGAACGGCTTGCCGACCACACGCAGACGGCCACGCGAAGCGGAGGCAAGACCCGCCAGAATAATATCGTCGGTGGTCACCGCATCAACGATGCCCGAGAACAGTGCGGTAGCGCATTCCGCGTAACCCGGCTGCTCCATGAGCTGCACTTCGTTGGCGAACTTCTCCTTGACGGTAACCGCGGAAGTGGAACCGGTTACGGAGCACAGACGCTTGCCATTAAGATCCTCCGGACCATTGATGGAGGTTTCATCCTTACGCACGAGCAGATCCTGACCCGCAACGAAGTACGGTCCCGCGAAGGAGACCACCTTCTTACGTTCGTCAGTGATGGAATACGTTGCAACGATGAAATCGACATCGCCATTCTGCAGCATGGCCTCACGCTGCTTCGACGGTGCCTCCTTCCATACGATCTGGTCTTCGGAATAGCCGAGTTTCTTCGCAATGTACTTGGCCACATCCACATCGAAGCCGACATAGGTGCCGGACTTCTTGAATCCCAAACCAGGCTGGTCGAACTTGATACCGACGCGAATCTTGCCATCGGCGTCGTCCGCGCCACAGGCGGACACTGCGAACACGCATGCGCATGCGCAGAAGGTCGCTATAACCCTGCGTAGCATACGCTTCGCCCTCATAGAAAGTTTCATATCGAAAATCCTTCTTCTGTCTTATTCCCGTCAGTCATTTCAATGGGTGAGAATCTTCGACAGGAAGTCCTTGGCACGATCGGTCTTCGGATTTTCAAAGAAGTCCTCCGGCGTGCTCTGCTCAAGAATCTGGCCGTCGGACATGAACACGACCTTGTCGGCCACCTTGCGTGCGAAGCCCATTTCGTGGGTCACGCACAGCATGGTCATGCCTTCGTGAGCCAGCTCCACCATGACGTCAAGCACTTCATTGACCATTTCCGGATCAAGTGCGGACGTCGGCTCATCGAACAACATGACCTTCGGCTGCATGGCAAGCGCGCGGGCGATGGCGACACGCTGCTGCTGACCGCCGGAGAGCTGCGATGGCATCTTGGAAGCCTGCGAAGCCACGCCCACTCGGGAGAGCAGATCCATGGCAAGATCCTCGGCCGCCTTCTTATCCATGTGTCGCACCTTGATCGGTGCGAGCGTCACATTCTCAAGAATTGTCTTGTTGGCGAACAGGTTGAACGACTGGAATACCATGCCAACCTCAGCACGCAGGCTGGCGAGCTCCTTGCCTTCCTGAGGCAACGGTTTCCCATCAATGCGAATATCACCGGAATCAATGGTTTCCAAACGGTTGATGGTGCGGCACATCGTAGACTTGCCGGAACCGGATGGACCGACGATGACCAGCACTTCGCCCTTCTTGACGGTGAGGTTGATATCCTTGAGTACATGCAAGTCACCGTAGTGCTTTTCAACGTGGGTCAATTCGACCAGCGGTCGGTCGCTGTCTTCCGTGCCCGGCATAATCGGGCGCGTCTCTTGCGTTTCTTTGATATCTGTCATACGGATAGTATATGGAAGCCATGTTTCCGCGGCTGTTACCGTCCCCTGACGTGCTCGAAATATGAGACAGCGTTGTCTCAAAATGCATCATAGCGCGTTACCGACCGCAATACTGATATCTGATATCTGATATCTCATATCTCACGCACCATGATGGCAGCTACCACAATCGCGGTAATTCGATAGCCAGCACGGCTATTATGAACAATACAACCACCGCACCGAACACTACCCGTTCAGAAACCTTGGATTTGAAACCGTCCATAACACGGCGACGCATATCACCAATACTCATGTATTCCAACGTAGGAACACCAGGCAACGAGAAAGAGCAAAACAGGCGAACGCAAGATGAATTTCATCCTACATTCGCCTGTCTTTTACATGCAGATTTGTATGCAAACCTCTACGATGGCGCGACCATCACATTACCACCGTAATCCACATGCCACCCTGCCAAAACCGTCAGAGCACTTTGGAAAGGAATGTCTTCAGACGTTCGCTCTTCGGATGGTTGAAAATCTCATCCGGAGTGCCTTCCTCTTCAATCACGCCCGCATCCGTAAAGATCACACGGGTGGACACTTCGCGGGCGAAACCCATCTCATGGGTCACCAGCACCATGGTCATTCCCTCTTCGGCCAGTTCACGAATGACTTCGAGCACATCTCCGACCATTTCCGGGTCGAGCGCCGATGTGGCCTCGTCGAACAGCATGACTTTTGGGCGCATGGCCAAGGAGCGCGCGATGGCCACACGCTGCTTTTGACCGCCTGACAACGATTTCGGCATAACATCGGCCTTTTCGGCCAATCCCACGGTTTTCAGCAATGCCATCGCATGTTCTCGTGCCTGCTCGTCGGTTTTCTTGTGCACCAGTTTCGGCGCGAGAGTGATGTTGTCGATCACGCTCATGTTGTTGAACAGGTTGAAATGCTGGAACACCATGCCAACCTGCTCACGCACCTGGTCGATGTTCACGTGCGGATCGCCCAAATCATGGCCGTTGACCACAATCTGGCCGCTGGAGGCTTTTTCAAGTCCATTCAGGCAACGTAATATGGTGGATTTACCGGCACCGGACGGTCCGATGATGCAAATCACCTCGCCCTTGCGTACCGTAAGATCGACGCCTTTGATGACTTCCGTATGGCCATAATTTTTATGCAGATTCTTGACGCCGATGATCACTTCGCCATCATTGTTGCCGTGATTGCCGTTCTCGCTCATCGATTCACCTTCCTGTCAACGATATTGGCCAGCCATGTGAGGATGGTGATGGCCACGAAGTACATCACACCGACGATCAGCAACGTTTCAGTGACGCGGAAGTTCGCCGCATACAATTGCTGCGCCTGATACAGCAATTCACCGAAGCCGATGGCCAGCAGCAGCGAGGAATCCTTGATCATAATGACCAGCTGGTTGATGATCGACGGCATGGCGATCGCAGCGGCCTGAGGCATGATCACGCGCGCCATAGCCTGATGATGGTTGAGGCCAAGCGAGCGTGCGCCCTCCATCTGACCAGAGTCAACGGACTGCACGGCGCCACGCACGATCTCCGCCAGATATGCGCCGGAATTGAGCGACAGCGTCAACGCGCCCGCAGCCCAAATGTTCACACTGTGTCCGATCAGCTGCGGCACACCAAAATAGAAGAAGAACGCCCATACCAGAATAGGCGTACCACGAAACACTGCAATGTAGACCTTGGCTATGCCTTCCAGAATCTTGTTTTCAGACACCTTCATCAAACCAAAAGCGACACCCAGAACCAGCGCGATCGCAAATGACAGCAAGGTAATCAGCAACGTGTTCTTCAGACCGGTCAGCAAAGCCGGCATCGACTGTTTGGCAAGCCCCAAAAAACCGACTTTCTTCTGAGCCGCATCGTCGGCACCATTGTCGGTGACCTTGCCGGAAATCGCCTTGACCTGTTCCTTCGCGCCGGCTTCGCCCAGATACTGCGCGACGATCGTCTCATATTCACCCGAAGCGATGAGCTTGTTCAAACCATCGTCGATGGCGGCCAGCAGATCGGCGTTCTTGCCTTTATTCACGGCCATGCCATATTCGCCGTGCGGCACCTTCGGTGTCACGATCTTCAAACCGTTATTTTGGGAAACACCGTAGGCAAGCACCGGATAGTCGTCGAATACCGCGTCCGCATTGCCGGATTTGACCATCTCGTACATGGTTGACGACTGGTCCACAGAAGTCACGGTGTAGCCATACTCGCTCGCATGCTGCTTGGCGTAGGATTCACCTTCCGAACCGGTTTTCGCAACAACGGTTTTACCATCAAGATCCTTGTAGCTGGTAATACTATCGTTGTTTTCAGCGATGGCCATTTGAATGCCGGACTGGAAGTAAGGATTGGAAAAATCGTAGGTCGCCTTGCGTTCGTCAGTGATTGACATGCCTGCGATCACCACATCCACCTGATTGGAGCTCAAAGCCTGCAATGCCGCATTGAAACCCAATGATTGGATGGTGACTTCGAATCCTTCTTCTTGGGCGATGGCACGAATCAGTTCCATATCGATACCGGTCATCTTGCCGTTCTCCCGATATTCGAACGGTGCGAACGTGGTATCAGTACCAACCGCGTAGGTTTTGCCCTTGACTGCGGAGGGATCTCCGACTTCGGCGGCGTGAGCATTGACTGGGGATGCGACGAGTGCGCTCACTGCCACAATCAGTGTCATCGCCAACGCGAGAAGCCGCATCCAGACACCATGAAAATCATGTTCTTCCAACGATTGTTTCAAACTCATACTACAGATTCAGCTCTTTCTCATAATATTTCAAATACTCATCTTTGCTCCACCATACCGGTAGCAAGAGAAAATAGACAGCATATACAATAAAAACAGGCTGTCCTCGCACGGTCTCTCATGCAAAGACAGCCTGTTATCTCAAAGCGAAAACACTATCAGTCTTCGTCTTCTTCCGGATCATAATCAACGCCGGTTTCCGCACGCTGTTCGTCGGAAATCGGAGCCGGAGCGCCGGTCAGCGGATCACGACCGCCGCCAGCCTTCGGGAAGGCGATGACGTCGCGGATGGAGTCGGCGCCAGCCAGGATGGCGGCGGTACGATCCCAACCGAGAGCGATGCCAGCATGCGGCGGAGCGCCGTACTTGAAGGCTTCAAGCAGGAAGCCGAACTTGTCGGCAGCCTCTTCAGGAGTGATGCCGAGCACATCGAGCACACGATCCTGAATGTCATCGCGGTGGATACGAACGGAACCGCCGCCCATTTCGTTACCGTTGCACACGATGTCGTAGGAATCGGACATGGCGTGTTCCGGATCCTTGTCGAAGGTGTCAATCCAATCCTTGGACGGCATGGTGAACGGGTGGTGCATGGAAGTCCACTTGGAGTGGCCAACCGCCACATCGTCATCATCCGGATCGTCGGCGGCCTTGAACAGCGGGAAGTCCACAACCCAGGTGAACGCGAAATCGTCGGGCTTGAGCAGACCGGCACGATCAGCCAATTCCACGCGCACGGCACCAAGCAGCTCCTGAGCGGAGGTGCGGCGGCCTGCGGCGAAGAACACAGCATCGCCGTCTTCCGCGCCAACGGCTTCCTTCAGGCCAGCGCGTTCCTCTTCAGACAGGTTCTTGGCAACAGGTCCCTTGAGCTCGCCGTTCTCAGCAAACACCACGTAGGCAAGGCCCTTGGCACCGCGCTGCTTGGCCCAATCCTGCCAAGCGTCGAACTGGCGGCGAGGCGTGGCTGCACCACCCTTGAAGAGCACCGCGCCGACGTACGGAGCCTGGAACACGCGGAACGGAGTGTTCTTGAAGTAGTCAGTCAGCTCGATCAGCGGATTACCGAAACGCAGATCCGGCTTGTCGGAGCCGTACTTATCCATGGCTTCCTGCCAAGTGATGCGCTGGATCGGCAGCTGAATCTCATAGCCTGCGGACTTCCAGATGGCGGCGATGACCTTTTCAGCCATGGCCATCACATCTTCCTGATCCACAAATGCCATTTCCATATCAAGCTGGGTGAACTCCGGCTGGCGGTCGGCGCGGAAGTCCTCATCACGGTAGCAACGTGCCAGCTGGTAGTAACGTTCCACGCCGGAGACCATGAGCAGCTGCTTAAGCAACTGCGGGGACTGCGGCAACGCATACCAGGAACCCGGCACCAAACGGGCCGGCACCACGAAATCACGGGCACCTTCCGGAGTGGACTTGATCATGGTCGGAGTTTCGACCTCTTCGAAGCCCATCTCCTCCAGAGCGTGGCGTGCGGCCTTCGACATCTGGGAACGCAACTTCAGATTGCGCTGCATGGACGGACGACGCAGATCAAGATAACGGTACTTGAGACGAACCTCCTCACCCGGCAGCTTGTTCTCAGACTCGTTCTCCAAAGCGGTGGACACCTGGAATGGCAGCGCATCGGACTTGGCAAGCACCTCGATGCTTTCAGCAACGACCTCGATCTTGCCGGTGGCCAGATGATCGTTCTCATTGCCGTCCGGACGCAGGCGAACCTCGCCTACAACCTGAATCACAAACTCGGAACGCAGCGGACGCGCCATGTCCTCGTCATAAATGACAACCTGCACCAAACCGGTGTTGTCGCGAAGATCGATGAAGGCCACGCCGCCGTGGTCGCGACGACGATCAACCCAACCGGAGAGCGTCACCTTCTGACCGACGAGTTCCTCGGTCACTTCGGTTGCATGATGTGTTCTATAAGCCGTCTGGCTCATGCTTCCCCTATTCCTTATTCTCTTGATTGAAGTCTTGCGATTTCAGGCTTCTACGGTAACGGTTTGCTGGGCATACACAGTATCCGGCTCCCAAGACTGTGCGTCGGCCGGCTGCTGATCGCCTGTGACAATGTTCTTGACTTCGTCCGAAGCGTCTTGCGCGGACTCGTCTGCCGGGAACCACACGTACGGAATGCCGAGCTTGTCGGCATACTTGATCTGCTTGCCGAGCTTAGCCGCGGTCGGAGCCACGTCAGCGGCGATGCCACGGGCGCGCAGCTGGTTGGCGATCAGGTTGGACGCGGAACGGTCCCCCTCGTTCCACACGGCCACGAGCACGGAGGCCGGGGACACACGATTCGCGTGGGCGCCGGCGGTGTGCAGCATGTACGAAACCAAGCGAGACAGGCCGATGGACAGGCCCACACCCGGGTACTTCTTGCTGCCCTGCGATGCGAGGTTGTCGTAACGGCCTCCGGAGCAGATGGATCCGAGCGAAGCCGCACCGTCAAGGAACGTCTCATACACGGAACCGGTGTAGTAATCCAAGCCGCGGGCGATCTTCAGATCCGCAATCACGGAGCCCGGGCGAATACGAGCGGCCTCGTCAACAATCATCGCCAACGTGTCAAGACCCTGACGTGCGAGCGCATACGCCTCGGAATCATTGGCGATGTCGTGCTTCTCGCACAACGCGTCGAACTTGCTGGACAGTTCCGCACCATCGGCGGCGGTAAGCTCCGCGAGCTCAAGGCACGCGCGAGCCTGATTCTCGTCGGCTCCGCAACCTTCCACCAGCAGCTTGGCTACTTCGTCGGCACCGATTTTGTCGAGCTTGTCGATCTCACGAAGCACGCCTTCGATGTCATTCAGGCCCAAACCACGGTAGAAACCTTCGGAGAGCTTGCGGTTGTTCGCATGCACGGTGGCCTTCGGCAGACCGAACTCGCGCAGACGTTCCAAAGCCGATACCATGACCAGCGGCAACTCAACCTCATAATGATCCGGTAGATCACCATTGCCGATCACATCGATATCGGCCTGCACGAACTCGCGGAAACGACCTTCCTGAGGACGTTCGCCACGCCAGACCTTCTGAATCTGCCAACGCTTAAACGGGAACGCCAAATCACCCGAATGCTCAACGACATAACGGCTCAGCGGAACAGTCAAATCAAAATGCAGACCAAGACGATCTTCAATCGGAGTGTCGGACTCATGACCGACCTCCTGAAGACGGCTCAGCAAGTAAATCTCCTTGCTGGTTTCGCCTTTTTTGAGCAGGCTCGAACCCTGCTCAACCGCACGAGTTTCAATGCCTATGAAGCCATTGAGCTCGAAAACTTCACGGAGCGTGTCGATAACACGCTGCTCCACAACACGTTCAGAGGGGAGCCACTCTGGAAATCCTGAAATAGATGCGCCTTTTGCCACGATTCCCTATAATAAATGAGGTTGCGGAAAATGCATCGCGCTTTTCAGGCTTTGGAAGCACGTTCGTACGATCCGCATCCCCTGCACTACATGAAGCTTACTTAAAGGAGCTGGCCATGGCCGACGAGAATGTCACCGCGTCCGAGAACATTAATGAAACCACCGAGCAGGCGACGACGCCCGCAGTCAAGGCCAGCAAACCGGCCGTTCCGAGCCCTGCTTCAATGAAGCCGCACGCTCCGAGCCCTGCGGCCTTCGCCAAGAAGGCTCCGCAGCACGCCGCCCCGGCTGCAGCGTCCACCGGATTCTCCGATGCTGATGTGAAGGCCGCCGAAGCGTTCGGCCATGTCGCCGATGATGGCACCGTGTTCGTCAAGGACGGCGAAGGAGAACGTGAGGTCGGCCAGTTCCCTGACGCCTCCAAGGAAGAAGCGCTGGCCCTGTATGCCCGCCGTTACCTTGATCTGAAGGCCAAGCTGGACCTGTTCGCCAACAAGCTCAAGGCCAATAATGTGAAGTCCCGCGAAATCGACGAAACCATCAAGGCGTTGTCCGCGGAAACCGAACAGCCGGCAGTGGTGGGCGATCTGGCCGCTCTCAAGGCCCAGTTCGAGGCACTGAAGGAGGAAGGCGCGGCCAAGAAAACCGCGTTGACCGAGGCACGCAAGGCTGCCATCGCCAAGGCTCTTGAGGAGCGTACCACCATTGTGGAGAAGGCCGAGGCATTGGCTGATTCCCTTGACGAAAACACCAACTGGCGTTCCACTGCCGACAAGTTCCGTTCACTTTTCCAGCAGTGGCAGGAGCACCAGCGCAACAACATCCGTATCGACAAGGAAGACGCAGACGCCCTGTGGTCCCGTTTCTCCGCGGCTCGCACCAAGTTTAATTTCGCCCGCCGCAAGTGGGTGCAGAGCCGTGACGAAGAACGTAATTCCGCCAAGGCGACCAAGGAAGCCATCATCGCGGAGGCCGAGGCACTTCAGGATTCCACCGCTTGGGTTGAGACTTCCCGCAAGTTTACCGAGCTGATGGATCGTTGGAAGAAGGCCGGTCGCGCCGGTCGTCGTGATGATGACGCCATGTGGGAGCGTTTCCGCGCCGCCGCAGACGCATTCTTCAACGCGCGTCAGGCCGATCGTGATCAGATCAGCTCCTCTGAGAAGGAGAATCTCGCCAAGAAGGAAGCTCTGCTGGTCAAGGCCGAGGCGCTTGTTCCTGTTAAGGATGAGGAAAGCGCCAAGCAGGCTCGTCAGGCTCTCGCCTCCATTCAGGAGGAGTGGGATCAGATCGGCTATGTGCCACGCGACGAAGTACGCCGCATCGAGGGTCGCCTCGACGCCGTCGACAAGCAGATCAAGGCTGTAGAGGATGCCGCGTGGAAGCAGTCCGATCCGGAAGCCGACGCCCGCAAATCCTCCTTCGAGGAGCAGCTCAACGCGCAGCTCGCCGAGCTTGACGCAAAGATCGCAGCCGAATCCGATCCGAAGAAGAAGGCCAAGCTTGAATCCGAGAAGGCCACCAAGGAGCAGTGGCTGAACGCCATCAAGTAAGTCGCAAATCCTGATATCTGGTTGCGCCACAGAGATGCGGTCAAATATCAGTTGGACTTCACTCAGGCATAATCAAGAAGGCTGGTACGTGACAAAATCCGTTACATACCAGCCTTCTTCGTATGATCGCATGTGTTCTCACATGCGCAATCACCATACAGAATATTCAACTATCATGCGCCGAATTCGGCAGCACAAATATCGGCCACCGCATCAATGCAGGCATTGACGATGAGCTTGCCTCGTTCGGCGCTGGAACCTGCAGGAGTGGCCAGTCCGCCGTAATCCGGAACGTCGCCCTTGCGCACCGGATAGCGCACGTAAGCCTTCGGTATAACATTGCCTTCGTCGATCACACGGTCCATATGCACCAATTCCGGCTCATAATGCATCATCAATGAGGTTTCCGTCACTGCGGCATGTTCCAACGCCCAACCGGGGAACACGAGTCCGTCGAACACCTGCTCGACCACGTTCTCCGGCAGCGGATCCCACCAGTTGGTTTCGACGATGGTGGCCACTCCCCCGGTTTCGCGGGTGATCAGATCGATTGCCTCGATAATGAACGCCTCGTTTTCGAAATGCGCGTTCATCACCACGATTTTGGTGAAACCGTCCGCGATCAGCTCGCCAAGCACATCATGCATTTGATTGATCACCGTCACACCGTTCATGTCGATGGTGCCGGGGAACAATGGGCCGCCCCCGGAAAGCGGCTTCGACTTGTACCCGTAGTTCATGGTCGGTGCCACGATGCCGTCGATGCGTTCGGCGAGGTCTTCAGACACATGGCTGGCGATCATGGCGTCCACACCAAGGGGAAGATGCTGGCTATGCTGTTCGGTGGAGCCGATTGGCACAATAACCGGCTTTGATTTCGATGCTTCAATTTCCGGCCAGGTCATATGGTCCATCCGACGGCTGCTGCTCATGATTGCTCCTTTTATGTGCTGTTGTTGGTTTGCGTTTCAACAATTGATAATGATTGCGATGATGCCGTCCCCGCGAATCGATGTTGCAATCGATGTTTCAGGGACGGCGTTTATTGTTTCGAGGAATTGTTGCGTAAAACCGTTTCTTCTCAGATGCGGCTCAGATCCTTATCCGTGTTTTCGTGAGAGAGGATCATGGCGACCAGTGCCACGGCGGACACCGCCACCATGTACCAGGCCGGAGCGATGCTCGAACCAGTGGTGTAGATCAGCCAGGTTGCGATGAACGGTGCAGTTCCACCGAAGATGGCGTTGGCAAGGTTGAAGCTGAATGCGAAGCCGGTGAAACGAACCGATGTCGAGAAGGTCTCAGTCAGGTAGCTCGAAAGCGTACCGTCATTGGCGGTCAGGGTGGCGCACATGGCGAGCTCAACGATCAGCACCGGCCAGAACTGTGCGGTGCTCAGCGCCATGAAGGCCGGAACAGTGAGCACGATGAAGGCCACGCATGCACCAATCAGCACCTTCTTGCGTCCGAACGTGTCGGAGATGTGACCCATGCCAAACACCAAAGCCACATACAGTACCAGGCAGATGGTGGTGATGGTGGACGACTGTGCGGCAGCCATGCCAACCGTGTCGCTCAGATAGGTCGGCAGGTAGGTGAGCACCGTGTAGAAGCCGACCGCGTTGAGCACGCAGGCGCCGAAGCTGATGACCAGAGTCTTGGAATGGTTCTGGAACAGCTCGCGCAGTGGGGAGACGCTCTTGGTGGTGGAAGCGAACTGCTGCTTGTCGTCCAAAGCTTCGGTCATGGAAGCATACACCGGCGAATCAGCGAGCTTGGTACGGATGAAATGCACGATCAGACCAAGCGGGCCGGCCATGAGGAACGGAATACGCCATCCCCAAGAGGTCAGTGCATCAGAACTCAGCGAAGCGGTCATCACGGTGGCGAGCGTGGAGCCTACGAGCAGACCGATGGCGGTGGATGCCGGAATCAACGAGCAGTAGATGCCACGCTTCTTGGTCGGCGCGTATTCGCCAAGGAAGGTTGCGGCGCCGGCATATTCACCGGAAGCGGAGAAGCCCTGCACCATACGAAGCAGCAGCAACAGTGCCGGAGCGAAAATGCCGATCACATCATATGACGGCAGGCAGCCAATCAGGAATGATGCACCCGACATGAACATGATGGAAATCGCAAGAGCGCCCTTGCGTCCCTTCTTATCGCCGCAATTGCCCCAAAACAGTGCACCGATCGGACGAAGTACGAATGACAGTGCAAACACGCCGAACGTCTGCAGCATGGCGACCGTGTGATTGCCGGACGGGAAAAACACCAGAGCGATGGTGGCCGCGAAGTAGGAATAGGAAGCGTAGTCGAACCATTCAATGAAATTGCCGAGGAAAGACGAGACGGCCACTTTCTTGACCATCTTCTGCTCTTCGGACTGTTCAGACACGGAAGCCCTGTTGGCGGTTGCGATTGTTGCACTGGCACTCATCATGTCACCTGCTTTCTTCTGCTGAATCTGTCTGTACGTTCGCATTTTCTTCATACCCGGCGAACGTTGTGACTCTGACTATCGCCCGAAGTATTTGCGCCAAAGTGAACTGATTGTTAAACCGCAACCATCTGTTTTGGACGTTTTGCCAAGTTCCCCTTGCTTACAGCGTCGAAGTGGAAGATATGGTGTGATTATGTTGCGATTTCGCTATTTTCGCGCCTAAAAGCAGCATTGACCAGCTGATTTTATCGGTAGGCGATATGCCCACGATCTGTGTCACTTTGTCCAATCGGTTGTACAACGTCTGCCGTTGGATACCTAATTGCTCGCATGCGCCGGTCTTGTTGTCGAGATTGTCGAAGCAGGCGCACAACGTGTCGATCAGCATGGCGTTATGCATAAGCTCATACCCCACCGTCTGCGTGATCACCATGCGCACGGCCTCATCGGTACGTTCCATTCCCAACATGCGTTCCAGCAAAGAGGAATCCACACATTCGAGGGTTCCATACGGGCATTCCGCATCGTTCGAAATGCATGTTCGGATCACACTGCGCAACGCACCGAACGCGTCCATCAATGAAATCGTGTCCAACGCTGCGCGGCCATGCACGGTATATACGTATTCGTTTGCAGCGACTTGCGTCAACGCATGCAAACACCGATCTGAAAATACCGACACATCGCCGCCGCTATCTTGCGCCGCGAGAAAACCGATCATTAGATCGCCTTCCAACAAACAGATCGATTCGCAACCGCCGTTGGATTCGAAATCGTCGATCATCGACACGATTGCCGGCATGGCGTTGGACACCGACTTGAGTTTCATGGCAAATGGCATATACACGCCCGAAGCGGCGAATCCCAACGCATCAAGCATGGCATGGCCCTCACGCGCCTCCATCGACGAAACATGCACGCCATCTTCCGGCCCCGCAATCAGATGCGCCACCATGCCGACGCGCGCTCCTCCATCGAGGTACAGTGCCAAAACCGGAGCGGCAATCTGTTCGATCCTTCTGCACATCGCTTCATCGAACACCGTATTGCGCTGACTGATCTCCAAAGCACCCAAAGGCCGTTTCTGTTCCTCCAATGCAAGCACAATGCCGCAATCTGTAGCGGTATGGATGTTCTGTCCAGCTCGGGCAACTTCAAGACCGTCCACGTCGAATATGACCACATCCTCACCGAACAGGTTCGCAATGCTATCGGCAACGGCTTTGGGATTGGACACCTGAGCAAGCTCAGAACGCAACGAAGTTGACATAACGTCCACTTGCATCTGCATACGCATCTGACCACGCACAATCATGGTATTGACGCTCTGGCAGATATCGACGAAAGGAATGCGACGGCGCAATCCAATAATCGTAAGTCCTTCATGCTTGGCTGCCTTCACCAACACTTTCGGCAGTTGGGTGACTTCTTCAACCAATTCGACCATCAATGCCGCAATATCAGCATTCACGAGGCTTTTCACATATTCGTCCGCACGTTTTTCACGACCGTCCGCAACTAAAGATCGCCCCTCCACCACCAGAAGCTCACCTCCCGCCAGAAATGAGGCGACGTCCTCGCGTTCGTTGGTGAACACCCAACGCACCGGATTATCCAAGCTATCGCCAGCAACTTCAACCTGTGGTTCCGCCGTCGCAACCAAGGCATCATCGAGCACTTCCCTCACCGTAACAGCCATACAAACCGTCCAATCCGAAGTAATACACATGTCACATCAAGTAACGTGACCGCAAAGCAATACGCCGACAATAACCATCAACGATTACGTCAAAGGTTCCCTTCCGTAACCCAATGGACATATGACAAAACGTCTGCCGGAACCCGAAAACTCGCATGAAAACTCGTATTGGAAGGAGCGATTATGAGCACGCAACTGTTCACCAACGCACACATCGCCACCGGCATGCCAAGCAGCACCGCAGCCGAAACAGCGGCAATCCAAGATATTCTCGTCGAAGACGGCAAGTTCATCAGCATTGCACCCAATCTCAAAGCAACACTCGAAGCACAAGGCAAAGATATGGCGAGCGTGGAAGTCATCAATTTGGGCGGAAAGCTGGTCTGTCCACCATTCTGCGACACCCATCTGCATCTTGATTACGTCTTTACCGCACGCAAGCCCGGCGCGGTGAACGAGTCAGGCACCCTGTTCGAAGGCATTCAGCGCTGGAGCGAGACCAAATCCGATCTTACCGTTGACGAGGTCAAGGAACGGGCGAAAATCGGCATAGCAAAGGAAATGCGTCACGGCGTGCAATTCATCCGTTCGCACGCCGATGTGACCGATCCGAATCTTACCTCGCTCAAAGCCCTGCTGGAGCTTAAGGAGGAACTGAAAGATACGGTCACGCTGCAGATCGTCTCCTTCCCGCAGGAGGGCATGTACTCCTATGAAGGTCCTCATGGCGAATCCGGAGCGGATTTGGTTGAGGAAGGCCTGAAAATGGGTGCTGATTGCGTCGGTGGCATTCCGCATTTCGAGCAGTGCCGTGAGTTCGGCGAACGTTCCATGCACACCGTGGTCGAACTGGCTTCGAAGTACAACAAACTCATCGACGTGCATTGCGACGAAACCGACGATCCAAACTCACGTTATCTTGAATTGCTGTCCGCACTCGCCTATCGCGCCGGTATTGGTTCGAAGACCACGGCAAGCCACACTTGCTCCTTGGGATCGGCCGACAATGCCTATTTCTTCCATCTGAGCAAGCTGTTGAAGGCCGCACATATCAATTTCGCCTGCGCGCCTACGGAAAATCTGTATCTGCAGGGGCGTCAAGACACGTTCCCGAAGCGTCGTGGCATCACGCGAGTCAAGGAGCTCACCGAAGCTGGGATGAATGTGTCGCTTGGTCAGGATTCCATGCAAGATCCCTGGTATCCGGTCGGTAACGGCAATATGATGCTGATTCTCGATTATGTGCTGCATTTGGCGCAGATGATGAGTTTTGAGGAGATCGATGATGCGTTGAAGTTCCTGACGGTCAATGGTGCGACCACGCTCGGCATGCGAGATTCGTATGGTCTTGAGGAGGGCAAGCCGGCAAGCTTCATTGTGCTTGATGCTTCCAGCGTGTTTGATGCCGTATATGAGCGTTGCGAAGTGCTTCGTTCGGTACGCGAGGGGCGTACGCTGTTTACCCGCAACACGTCGATCGATACTGATCTTGATTTGCTGACGTTGTAACTCATTGGATTCTGAATTATTTCCGGTATGCGAAAGACATACAAAGAAGCCTTGAAATCATTGCACATGATTTCAAGGCCTCTTGTTTATTGCGTTATTTGCGTACCGATTGCTTATTCGGTGGATTCTGCGGATTCCATCGATTCGGCAGGCACCTCAGCTTCAGCCGGTGCAGCTTCAGTTTCAGCAGACTCGGTATCGGCAGGCTCCGTGTTCGGCTCTTCGAACGCCTCACCGGTGAAGGTGAACTCACCCAGAATGCCTTCACCTTCCGCATCGACCTTCACGCGCTGGCCATCTTCAAGTTCGCCCATCAGAATCTTCTCCGAAATGGCGTCTTCGACGTCACGCTGAATCACACGACGTAACGGACGCGCGCCCAGCAGCGGGTCGAAGCCCTTCTGCGCGAGCAGATCCTTGGCAGCGTCAGTAAGCTCGAGCGACATGTGGCGATCGAACAAGCGATCATTGAGCTGCTTGACGTCAAGATCGACGATCTGACGCACCTGCGGCTCAGTGAGCTGCTTGAACACGATGATGTCGTCCAGACGGTTCAGGAATTCCGGACGGAACTGCTGCTTCAGCTCCGCAGAGACCTGATCCTTCATGCGCTGGTAGCTCGACTCGGTGTTGGCACCCAAGTTGAAGCCGGTGTTGGCGGCCTTGGCGATGTCACGAGTACCAAGATTGGTGGTCAGAATGATGATGGTGTTCTTGAAGTCCACCCTGCGGCCCTGGCCATCGGTCAGATGACCATCATCCAACACCTGCAGCAGCGTGTTGAAGATATCCGGATGGGCCTTTTCGATCTCATCGAACAGCACCACGGAGAACGGCTTGCGACGCACTTTCTCGGTGAGTTCGCCGCCCTCTTCATAGCCGACGTATCCCGGAGGAGCACCAAACAGGCGTGAAGCCGCATATTTCTCGGAGAATTCGGACATATCGACACGAATCAGCGCGTCCTCGTCGTCAAACAGGAATTCGGCGAGCGTCTTGGCCAGCTCGGTCTTACCAACACCGGTGGGGCCAGCGAAGATAAACGAACCGGACGGACGCTTCGGATCCTTCAAGCCGACACGTGCGCGGCGGATGGAGCGACTCAATGCGGACACGGCCTCATCCTGGCCGATGATGCGCTTATGCAGCTCGCTTTCCATGGTCATGAGCTTCTTGGACTCGGCCTGAGTGAGCTTGAACACCGGAATGCCGGTGGTCTGGGAAATCACTTCGGCGATGACATCCTCATCCACGACCATCTTCACGTCGGATTCGCCTTCACGCCATGAAGATTCCTTCTGCTTGCGTTCGGCTTCCAGCTTCTCCTGCTTATCACGCAGCTCAGCTGCCTTTTCGAAGTCCTGGTCTTTGATGGACTGGTCCTTCTCCTCGGCAAGCTTGGCAATCTTCGTGTCGAGTTCCTTGAGTTCCGGCGGAGCGGTCAGTCGACGGATGCGCAAGCGCGCGCCAGCCTCATCGATCAGATCGATGGCCTTGTCAGGCAGGTGACGGTCCTGAATGTAACGGCTCGACAGTTCGGCCGCGGCCTGCAACGCACCATCGGTGATCGTCACATGGTGGTGGTTCTCGTAACGGGAACGCAAGCCCTTAAGGATCTCGATGGTTTCGGCAATGCTCGGCTCATGCACCTGGATCGGCTGGAAACGACGTTCCAGAGCCGCATCCTTCTCGATGTACTTACGGTACTCGTCGGTAGTAGTGGCGCCGATGGTCTGCAGCTCGCCACGGGCCAGCATAGGCTTCAGCATGTCGGAAGCGCCAAGAGCACCGTCTGCGGAGCCAGCGCCCACAATGGTGTGGATCTCATCAATGAACAGCACGATGTCGCCGCGGGTCTTGATCTCCTTGAGCACCTTCTTCAGGCGTTCCTCGAAATCGCCACGATAGCGCGAACCAGCCACCATGGATCCCAGATCCAACGAATAGACCTGCTTGCCCTTCAGGGTCTCCGGAACGTCACCGGCGTTGATCTTCTGCGCCAAACCTTCGACCACGGCGGTTTTGCCGACACCCGGCTCGCCGATCAGCACCGGATTGTTCTTGGTGCGGCGGCTCAGCACCACCATCACACGCTCGATCTCACTCGAGCGACCAATCACCGGATCAAGCTTGCCGGCGGCAGCTTCGGCGGTCAAATTGCGGCCAAACTGGTCAAGAATCGCGGAACCGGTCTGGTTGCGACGATCCTGTACGCCACCGGCGTTGGCCAAATCGCCCTTGCCATCACCCTTGCCATCACCGGAATTGCCACGAATCAAGTCGATAGTGGCGCTGCGCAGTTCACCAAGATTGACATCCATCTTGATCAGCACTTGAGTGCCTACGCCTTCGCCTTCATGAATCAGACCGAGCAGGATATGCTCGGTGCCGATATAGCTGTGCCCCAGCTGCAACGCCTCACGCAGCGACAGCTCCAACACCTGCCTGGCATGCGGGGTGAAGGGAATGTGGCCGTTCGGCGTGGCATTCCCCTTACCGATCATCTCTTCGACCTGTTTGCGGGTGTCATCCAAGGTCACACCCTTTGAGGCCAGCGCCTTGGCTGCAACGCCGTCACCCTCGCGAATCAGGCCAAGCAGCAGATGCTCGGTACCGATGTAGTTGTGCTGGAGGGTACGAGCTTCTTCCTGCGCCAGCACGATCACGCGCCGCGCACGGTCGGTAAACCGTTCGAACATGCTTGTCCTTCCACTCTTGTTAGTCCTTCAACACTCTACCGATTCACGGTGACGTTTGTTTCATCCGCGCGTAAATTGCGCTCTCAACGCAACCAAACAGATATGCTTGACATATAGCAACAACCAAGGAGGTCACCAAGATGAGCGACACCACCCTAAATGCGACCGGCTCCGGATCGATCGCAGACACCCGTCTCCATGACATCGTCGTCGGCGTTGACGGTTCCGACGAATCCTTCGCCGCATTACGCTGGGCGCTGAACGAGGCATCGCTTACAGGCCAGCAGGTCAATGCGGTGTTCGCCTGGTCCCATTCCTGGGATATGGGATCAGAGCCGGAAGACGAAGAACAATGGGCTGAAGTCCGTCACGATATCGCGCAGAGGCTTCGTGACTGGGTTTCTGAGGCTTCGCAAGGCATGACCCTCAATGAGGATCATGTCAAACTAACATCGGTCAAGGCCACGGGAACAGCCGCGTTGCTGGAGATAGGCAGGGACGCGCAGCAGATTGTGGTAGGGCGCCGTTCCCTTGGCCGTGTGGCGCGCTGGTTCCTCGGATCTCTTTCGGCTTCGCTCGCCGAGGCTGCGGAAGTTCCTGTCACCGTGGTGCGCATTCTCGACGACGAGGAGTCCAGCGTGCAGGATGCCATCGCCAATGCACTTACGCCCTCGGAGAACACCGTGACATACGACCTGCCGGGTTCCCCGCTGCCAAGAAGCCAGCGTCCGATTGTGGTCGGCGTCGACGGATCGGAAACATCGCGACACGCCCTGCGGTTCGCCATCGATCTGGCTGCGCTGCATCACGCTCCCCTGCAGGTGATGTTCTGCTGGCAGCTGAAAGATCTCGGTGTCATCGAAGGGTATGAGAACGCCATCGCGCCAATCGCCGTAGGTCAGGAGCGTGCAGAACGCATTCTTGACGAGCTTCTCGATTCGGTAGAGATTCCCGCGGCCGGCATTCCCGACGATTTCCAGATCGAATCGCACGCCTTCCATATCTCCGCGGCGAAGGGACTGATCGCAGCTTCCCGTTACGCACGCCATTTGGTGGTCGGTTCCCGCGGACTGTCTGGATTGGATGCGCATTTCCTCGGTTCCGTCTCCAAGCAGATCGTCAATTTCGCCGATTGCACCGTCACCGTCGTGCACTAAACATTCGCAACGTTTGCAGATATGAGAGCAGCCCGCTTCCCTAAGTTGGGAATGCGGGCTGCTCTCATATTTGCAGCAAAACCGGATTATTCGGCTTCCGTATCGTTTTCAGACACTTCTTCGACTTCCGAATCCTCGTCATCGCCTAGTTCAACGGTGGCTTCCACTTCAGGCTCATCCTGCGGAGCCGTATGTTCGAGCACTTCCTCCTGATTCGCACCATCATCCACGGTATTGGCTTCGATATCGGCTTCGGAGGCTTCCTCCTCATCGTTTGGATTGCCGTCTTCGTCCACTGACAACTGTTCGATCAGTTCGACGGAACTGCGCTCGTCACGCGGAGCCTGCGCGATGATGTCGATATGAAGGTCGTCGAAAGCCGGCTTCGACTGCACCCACAGATGCGACGGTTCCGGAGGCTCGATCTCGGAATGCTCGCCACAGCCATGGTCGATGGAGACGACGCGACCGTCATCAGGACTCCACTTGTTGGCGCACACGCCAAACAGGAGGTTCAGCTCGCCCTTCAGGGGAATGAAGAATCCGCACGTCGAGCATGGATTGCCATCCGACGTTTTGGTGGACAACGACTTCGGCCCACGTGGCCCCTCATACCAACGTTTCGCGGTCTGGGAGCGTCCCAAAGGCGTAAGCACATGCCGGCGGGACAGGTCGAATTCCTCAACCGCCTCGTCGATATCCTCTTCGGAAGTCACCGATGCTGCAGCGCTCTCGTCTTGTGAACCGCCAACCCCATCAGCGTCCGTCTCGGCATTATCGCCGGCATCCGTCGTTTCGACAGACTCCGCATCGGAAGAAACGTTTTCGCCTTGCTCAGCAGGTTCCACCTTACGGAACCCCTTCTCCATACGCGGATCGTCGGGATCGGTGCCGATCGAATCGGTCACCGCCAAGTCGGTTGGTTCGAGACGATCCTTCCACGGAATCCATTCCGGTGGACGCAACGCCTTATCGGTAGGCACCAACGACGACTCATTGACCGTCCAATGATCCAACTCGACATCGTGATACAACGTCACCGACCACTGCCATCCCTCATACCCGCGCACGCGGGTTTCGAAACGAAAATCAGTGACGTTGTCCCCCAAATCGATGGCTTCAACGAAATCGCCGACCTGACTATCCTCATCGGCGACTTCGATGGCCACCGCTTGAGCGATCGCCTTGGGATCCATTGTGGTATCGGACATGAATTATTCCTGTACGTCGAAGTTGTCGGCCACGGCACGCATCAGCGTGGCCAGTTTCTTGCTTTCGGCCGGCGACGGATAATGATGGCGGCGCAGCTGGTTTCCGGCGGAATCCAGCAGCTTGATGAGATCCTCCACGATGGCGGCCATATCATCCGGCTTCGGTCGCGTCGCCTTGACCAGAGACGGGGCGGACGCGACGAGCGTAAGACCCATCGCCTGCGGGCCACGGCGGCCTTCCACCACGGAATACTCGACCTTCACGCCTTTGCGCAATGTCTTCACGCCCTCCGGCAGGGCAGCTGCAGGCAAGAACACATCGGCGCCCTGCTCGTTCTGAATAAAACCATAGCCTTTGTTCGCATCGAACCAACGAACGCGTCCGCTAGGCATTGTCACCTCACTCTTACGTAATCCACATACCTTCAGGCAAGCGAAAGAAAACCGCCCGCCGATTACAAATCAAAGATACAGTTTAGCGCAAGAGGTGGGATATATACCATCTCTTGCGCCAATAAGCGTCAAATCTGGCCTTTTCAGGCGTTTGCATCACTGTTTTTTCGGCCTGCGACCCCGCTTGTCACCCCTGCGTTCGTCACTGGTCTGTGCCAACGGACGCGGCTCCACCGGAGCCACCGGAAGCACCACCGTCAATGTCAAGCCGGTTCCCTCGCTGCCGGAAGCACAGATGAAACCGTGATGCGCCTTGACCACGGATTGCGCGATCGCCATGCCAAGGCCGGTGCCGCCTTTCTGCCGAGCTCGGGACGGGTCAGCCGTATAGAAACGTTCGAAAATCTTTGAACGCGCCTCAGCCGGAACGCCGGGACCGTGATCACTGAAGCGAACGATCGCATAGTTCATACCCACCTGCATCGACTGCCCGACTTCGATGGCTTCGACCAAGTGACGCAGCGACTGCTCGTTCGACGGCATGCGAGACAACGACTCCGGGCTGACGGAAGCCGTCAGCACGCCCATCGAAACCTCCACTGGCGAATCGGCCGGCGTATAGCGGTGGATATTGCCAACGATATTGGTCACCACCTGACGCAATCTTGAAGCATCACCTGTCAGCGTAATATCCGGCATCTGCCCCGGCTGGAACGTCAACCTCGCAGGATTGTTCATATCTTGCCCCGGCTGCAGCACCACCTGACCGCAGGCGATGCCACGATCCGGATCAAGCGCATGCAAATCGTCGGCAGCGTCCTTCACCACAGAAGTGAGCTTCACCTGCTGGGTGATATCGATGCCACGACCTTCGTCAAGACGCGCCAAAGAAAGCAGATCCTCCACCAACACCGTCATGCGTGCACTGGACGCCTCGATATGCGCGATGGACTCGTCGGCACGCTCCAACGCCCCCGGCATGTCACGCTGCATTTTGTAGAGTTCCGCGTAACCATGAATCGCAGCAAGCGGGGTGCGCAATTCATGACTGGCGTCGGAAACGAACCGCTTCATCTTCTCAGTCGTTTCCTCCTGCGCGTGGAAGCTTTCCTCAATGCGCGTCAGCATGGTGTTCAACGACATGGACAGCGAACCGACCTCCGTGTTCTCCGGCAAGTCGGGAACGCGCTGGCTCAAATCCCCTGCCGCGATCTTCGCCGCGGTCTTTTCGATGCGTTTCAGCGGAGCAAGCGTGCTTTGCACAACGATGGTGCCGAGGATGACGCCGATCAGTACCACTGCGATGCCAACCATGGCGCAGAACCGCGTCAACGTGTTCGCAGTGTCAATCTGGTCGCTGAGCGACAATCCGATGAACACGACGCCACTGTTTTTGACTTCACCGATTTTGCTTTTCTCGCTCCAAGGCAACGCTACCACACGCCAGGGCGACTGCGCGGCCTGCATGATGGCATGATCCGGCACCCGACTGGTGGTGACATGCACCACCGCCTGCGTGGTGAACGGCTCTCCTAGCGTAACCCCATTGATACTGCCATCAGAAGGTAGGCTCGGCTCGGATACCACGCCCTCCCGAAGCATGGGCACCGATCCCGCTCCCGTACGCTTGTATTCGCTGTCACGTACCTCGACATAGTACGTGTTCACCAGGCTCCTGCCATCCTCGCTTGTGGTGCTGTCCAGCGAATCCATGCTATTGAAAATCATCTGCGCCTGATTCACCAACTGGTTGTCGGTTTTCTGCAGCAAATAATTGCCTACAAGCGTGCGAATGGAGAAGGAAATACCAATGGTGCCAATGGTGAGCAGCACAATGATGCAGGCGACCAGCTTGGTGCTCAGTGGAATGGACTGCACCTTCCTGCCAATCCGCTGATGCAAGGGCACACGTTGCGGGCACGGCTGGGTGGCGTTCTTCTGCGTGTTCTGCGGGTCAGCCGACGGCTGACGGATATCCTGACTCATCGTGGGGAACCGTTTAGTTCTTCGGCGCGCGAATCATGTAGCCGATGCCACGCTTCGTTTCGATGAGTGGGGCCACCTTGCGCTTCTCGCCGTTCTCATCCTCAACCGTGAGGCCATCGACCTTCTTACGCAGGTAAGAAATATACGATTCAACGATCGCAGCGTCTCCACCCCAATCGTACTGCCACACGTGATCCAGAATCTGCGCCTTCGAAAGCACACGTCCCTCGTTATCCATCAAATAACGGAGCAGCTTGTATTCGGTGGGGCTTAAGTCGATCGGCTGGCCGGCGCGGGACACGTCATGCGAGTCCTCGTTGATTTCCAGATCGGCGACGCGAATGATCGGATCGTCTTCAACCTGTTCCTGGGTACGACGTAGGATGGCTCGGATTCTCGCGACAACCTCCTCAAGGCTGAACGGCTTAGTCACGTAATCATCGCCGCCCACGGTCAGGCCCATGACTTTATCTTGCGTATCATCACGAGCCGTCAGATACAGCACCGGCGTGGTGATGCCCTCCTGGCGGATGCGACGAGTCACCGTAAAACCGTCGATATCCGGGAGCATCACGTCAAGCACAATCAAATCAGGCTGTATTTTTTCGATAACCTCGATGGCCTCGGATCCCGAAGCCGCGGTATTCACTTCAAAACCGGCGAAATGCAGGGACGCCACCAGCAGTTCGCGGATGGACGGTTCGTCATCAACAACGACAATGGATGCTTCAATAGGCTTGCTCATGCCTTAAGCATCACTCTTTTCACTGGATGTTTCCTGAACGGATTCTGAATCTTCCTTTGGCATTGGTTCCTTATCAGGCGCATCAGCGGACAGCTCGTCATCAACGCTCCACTCCTTCACCGGCTCGGAACGCACGGCAACCTCGGCATGCTTCCCCGCATGCTTACGAACCTTACGCTTGATGACGCCACGTTTGCGCAGAATATGGAACACCACCATAATCACAATCAGCAGTACCAATACGGCGATCATGCCACCAACGCCCAACAGCACCGTCTGCGACGACGTCGAGGTTTTCTTCTGCACTACGATCTGATCCATCATATCGGTCGCGGACTTCGACCAATTCGGGGTGCTTTCCATCAGAGGTTTCTGCGCGGCATCAGAAAGCGCGTCGACGGTCGACTTTCTTTTCAGCCATTCGTCGGAATTCGACGACACGGCAACCACTAGATTGCCGTCATTCGAAGCGACCGCCAACAACACCGTATTCGGCTTCGGATCAAGCGATTCCAACAATGCGCTCGCCCATTTCGCAGGTTTTTCGTCGCTGTTGAAGCTCGCCAGATACAGCAGACGCACGGTAACCCCGGTTTCCTGCTTCGTTTTGCTGATGGCGTCCGTAATTTCAGCGACGTTCGATCCGAGCAGATTCTCGGTGTCGGTGATGTTTTCAGTGGCCGTGATTCCGGTGCCGGTACCTTCATCCGCATTGCCGACGGGAGTTATCCACATCATCGCAATACAGCACAATATCATGGCAAGAAGCGCACAAAGCGCTTCGTTCCAACATTTTTTGGAGTTTTGCCCCTGGTGCGACACGCCGGTAGGGCACGAATTCGGCCATCCTCCGACCACAACCCTGGTTTTTTCGTTCATCGCGTTCACTCTTGCCATACAGTCCACATTACCGTTCGGATGCGTCAAGCGTGAAGAACGGAAAAACCAGCCATACAAAATGCGGCAACGAAAGGATCATTATGGCACAGTATCAGGTGGACAGCGAACAGATTCAATCCTCAAGCGCGGCAGTGAACGCCTCAATCCAAGCGATTCGCCAATCGGTGCAAGGCATGTACGCCAATCTCAATAATCTGCAAAGCGTTTGGCGCGGCGGAGCCGCCACGCAATTCAATGCGGTGGCGGAACAATGGCGGGCAGCCCAGCAGCAGATGGAGCAGTCGCTCGAATCGATTCAACATGCGCTTTCGCAAGCGTCCATGCTCTATTCGGAAACCGAAATGCAGGCGTCGCGTCTGTTCGCACAGTAGCGGCAGATGCTTCCGATGCGGCCAAAGCAGTAGCAGTCACAAAGAAAAGCGGAGCCCGCCTCCATCTTGGGAAGCAGGCTCCGCTTATATCTTTTCGCTTATGCCGTTAGGCTTTACCGAACCCTTGGATCAGTAGCCCATGTCAGCGCCAGCGGCCGGAGCAGCTGCCGGCGGTTCCGGCTTGTTGGCCACAACAGCCTCGGTGGTCAGGAACAGACCAGCGATGGAAGCTGCGTTCTGCAGAGCGGAACGGGTGACCTTGACCGGGTCGGTGACACCGGCAGCCAGCAGGTCCTCGTACTCGTTGGTTGCAGCGTTCAGGCCCTGACCGTCAGGCAGGGAACGAACCTTGTCGATCACCACGTCGCCAGACAGGCCAGCGTTCTCGGCGATCTGCTTGATCGGAGCTTCGATGGCGCGGAACACGATCGCGGCACCGGTTGCCTCGTCGCCTTCGAGCTTGACATTGTTCTCGGCCTTGGCAGCAGCCTGAACCAGAGCGACACCGCCGCCCGGCAGCAGGCCTTCTTCGATGGCGGCCTTGGCGTTGCGCACGGCATCTTCGATGCGGTGCTTGCGTTCCTTGGCCTCGACTTCGGTGGCAGCGCCAACCTTGATGACGGCAACGCCGCCAGCCAACTTGGCCAGACGTTCCTGCAGCTTCTCGCGATCGTAATCGGAATCGGTGTTGGCGATTTCGGCACGAATCTGAGCCACGCGGGCAGCCACGTCTTCCTTGGAGCCGCCGCCGGCCACGATGGTGGTCTCATCCTTGGAGACGATGACCTTCTTGGCAGTGCCGAGCACGGACATGTCGACGGAATCAAGCTTGAGACCCAGTTCGTCGGACACGACCTGTGCGCCGGTCAGAATGGCCATATCCTGCAGCATGGCCTTGCGACGGTCACCGAAGCCCGGAGCCTTGACGGCGCAGGACTTGAAGGTGCCGCGGATGTTGTTCAGGATCAGGGTCGGCAGAGCCTCGCCGTCGACGTCCTCGGCGATGATCAGCAGCGGCTTGCCGGTCTTCATGACCAGTTCGGCGATGTGTACGACGTCCTGCTGGGAGCTCAGCTTGCCGGAGGTCAGCAGGATGTACGGTTCTTCGAGCACTGCGGTCTGATCTTCGGCGTTGGTCACGAAGTACGGGGCGATGTAGCCCTTGTCGAAACGCATGCCTTCGGTGAAGTCCAGATCCAAGCCGAAACGGTTGTTGTCCTCAACGGTCACAACACCATCCTGGCCAACCTTGTCCAGCGCTTCGGCGATCTTCTCGCCGACTTCCGGATCGGCTGCGGAAATCGTTGCGGTGGCAGCGATCTGGTCCTTGGTCTCAACGTCCTTGGCAGCTGCGATGAGCTCCTTGACGATAGCCTCGGAAGCCTTCTCGATACCACGACGCAGAGCGATCGGGTTGGAACCGGCGGTGACGTTCTTCAGGCCTTCGTGCACCAGGGACTGCGCCAGCACGGTTGCGGTGGTGGTGCCGTCTCCAGCAACATCGTCGGTCTTCTTGGCGACTTCCTTGACCAGCTCGGCGCCGATGCGCTCGTACGGGTCATCCAAGTCGATTTCCTTGGCGATGGAGACGCCATCGTTGGTGATGGTCGGAGCGCCGTAGGTCTTGTCGAGAACCACGTTGCGGCCCTTCGGACCGAGGGTGACCTTAACGGTGTCAGCGAGCTTGTCGAGACCCGCGAGCATTCCCTGACGAGCTTCGTCGTCGTATGCAATGATCTTTGCCATTGTTCCTCCACATATGGCTACACGGTATTATTCCCACTTTCGAAGCGAAGAATGCACCAGCCGTCAGCTGCCAGTTATCACTCTCACTCCTCGAGTGCTAATTGGCAGATTAGCACTCTCAGGCCGAGAGTGCCAAACTCAATGTCGACTGTTGCGCTGTAAGCAAGAAACCAAACCTCATACAAAACGCCATAATTATTGGAATTTCAAGGAAACAAAAGCCCTGCCCCCACGAGGAGAACAAGGCTTCACATGTTTGCCACGGCGTTTTTCAGTCCAGCAACACCACGACGATCGGCGTGACAAGCCCATCGCTCTGCTGCACATTCGAAATCCCCAAGGTCTGGGCGACATTCTCGGCGGTGGCCTTATCGGTTTCGTTCTGGTACCAAACCACGGTCTGCGAGGGAACATTTCCTGTCGGATTACTGGCGGAAACGCTGGTGTACCCGGCTTGGGCCAGCACATCGACCTTGCTCTGCGCATAACCGGTGATATTCGTCGCGTTCACCACGCGCACCTCGGTGCCCGTGTTCACGACCTGCTGCGCAGTGGTGTTATCCGTCTGGTCGGCGTTCTGGTCGGCGTTCTGGTCGGCGTTCTGGTCGTTTTGCTGCGAGTCGGCCGGCGAATCGGTATTGGATGTGTCCGTCTTATTGCCGGAAGCGGAGTCGGATTGGGACTTGGACTTGCTCCCGCTATTCTTGCTCTTTTCGGCACTCGAAGTGGTCGGACTCTCCTGCGACGACCACGGCATCTTCAGATTGTTGATCTCACCCGAGTAAACGCCCCAGAACAGCAGACCCGCAAGCAGCGCCACAATGATGACAATGACGTACGGCATGGCACGGGACGCTGCAGAACGCGCACCACGATGAACACCCATGGGCCCCGCCGGAGGATTGTCGTACACATCCTTCTCGTAGGAATCGTAGGTCTCCTTGTCCTGCTTAGCCATATTGCAAACCTCGTTTCTCACACACTTACCTGCCAAGTGTACCGACCACCTCAGTCAGGACGCAATCGAGCCGCATTCCCACCCTATTCTGCACGCCCGTGAAACCATCCCGTGAAAACCAGACCACGCCCATCGTCAGGACCGCAACACGTCGTACAGTAAGGTTCATGACACAAGCGCACATCAAACCATTGAAAGACCTCGTGGAGCCCGGATGGGCGAACGCCCTCGCCGAAGTCGAGCCACAGGTGCACCACATGGGCGATTTTCTCCGAGGGGAGATCGCAGCCGGACGCCGATATCTTCCGGCCAGCGCGAATATTCTACGCGCGTTCACCATTCCGTTCGACAGCATCAAGGTGCTTATCGTGGGACAGGACCCTTACCCCACTCCCGGGCACCCGGTGGGACTGAGCTTCTGCGTGGCACCGGAAGTCAAGCCGATACCTCGCAGCCTGACCAACATATACAAGGAACTGACGGATGATCTCGGCATCCCTATGCCCGCGAACGGCGATCTGACGCCTTGGACGAGCCAGGGCGTCATGCTGCTGAACAGGTGTCTGACCGTCGAAGCGGGCAAGCCCGGCAGCCACCAAGACAAAGGATGGGAGATCGTCACTGACGCTGCGATCAGGGCGCTCAACAACCGCCGTAATCCCGACGGCAGCGCCAAGCCTTTGGTCGCCATTCTGTGGGGACGCAAGGCGCAAACGTTGGAGCCGCTGCTCACCAATGCGTTCATCATCTCGTCGCCCCACCCAAGCCCCATGTCAGCACGATATGGATTCTTCGGATCCAAGCCGTTCTCACGCGCCAATCAAGCGCTCATCGCCGCAGGTGAAAAGCCTGTGAATTGGTCCCTTCCGTCAGCTTAACCCGTTACAGTAGCAATCATGGCTTTATTCCCTCCAAAAAATCCGGCACCGGCCCCGGTCCCCATTCCCATGCCGGCCGTCAGCAAACCAAGCACGTTGTCTGCGGAAGACATCAACCGCGCGAAGCAAATCGGCGCACGAATCCGCGCACGCTTCGCACAGACCTTGGTAGGGCAGGACAATCTTCGTGAATCGCTGATCACCACACTGGTGGCAGGCGGCCATATTCTCATCGAATCTGTGCCTGGCCTGGCCAAGACCACGGCAGCGCAAACGCTGGCTACCTCTGTGTCCGGATCGTTCAAAAGGGTGCAGTGCACCCCAGACCTGATGCCGTCAGATCTGGTGGGCACCCAGGTTTTCGATTTCGCCACACAGAAGTTCTCCACGCAGATCGGACCCATCCACGCCAATTTCGTGCTGCTCGACGAAATCAACCGTTCGAACGCGAAAACACAGTCGGCCATGCTTGAAGCCATGGCCGAAGGAGCCACCACCATCGGAGGCCAGCGTATTGCGCTGCCGAAGCCTTTCATGGTCATCGCCACGCAGAACCCCATCGAGGAGGAAGGCACGTTCAACCTTCCTGAAGCGCAGATGGACCGTTTCATGATGAAGGCGGTCATGACCTATCCGACCGCTCAGGAAGAGCAACGCATGCTCTCCATGCTTACCCGTCGCGGTTCCGACACCTTCGATTCACGAGTACTCACCGGAGATGTCGTATCCATCAGCGATGTCGAATTCCTGCGCTCCGCCGCCCGACGCGTGCATGTTTCCGACGCGATCATGAAATATGCGGTCGATATCGCGGCCACATCCCGAGGGGCAGGCACCAAGCCGGTGCAGGGACTGTCCACGCTGGTGCGTCTCGGAGCTTCGCCGCGCGCATCCATCGCGCTGATCCGTATCGGACAGGCCAACGCGCTAATGCAGGGACGCGACTATGTGGTTCCGGAAGATGTCAAAACCTTCGCCCATGAGGTGCTGCGCCATCGCATTCTGCTAACGTTTGAAGCTCTTGCCGACGGCATCGCCAGCGACCAGGTGGTGGACTCCATCGTTCAGGCGGTTCCCGTTCCATGATCGGCGCAATTCGTTCCGAAGATCCGATCCGCAACAAGATCGAGGCTCTCGGAACCACGTTGAGTCTGCCAACCGTCCGTAAAGCACTTGGCACTCTTGAGGGAGCGCATGCGTCGGACAAACGTTTCGGCGCCGACGATGTCATGGACATCCGCGTCTACGAGCCTGGAGACGAGGCAAAATGGATTGATTGGAAGACCAGTGCTCGTGTCGGTCGTCCAATGGTGGTGCAGCGGGAACGCCCATCCACCTCGCGAGCCTGGCTTCTGCTTGATGTCGGACGGGAGATGACCGGCACCTGCGTTTCCGGTGAGCAGGCGCACCAAGTCGCAGCCAACGCCTTGTGCATGTTCGCCTCGCTCAGCTTGCGCCGAGGAGACGAAGTGTCCATCGTGTTCGGCGACGCAGGTTCGATCACTCGCGTGCCTTTTAATGGCGGATTCACACAATTCGAGCAGACGTTGGACAATGCATTGCAACGTGATTGGAGCAAGCCCCGCAATATCGACGCCTTGCTGGAGTATATCCGCCGCATTCGCGATAGGGATGCGCTGGTCATACTCGCCACTGACGAGCACGCACTTGAGGAACGTCATATGGAATCCATTCGCAGGATCGCGAGAACCCACCCGATGGTGCTTATTGACGTAGCCACCATCAATCCATTCGACGACGCACAAGCGCGCACGGTGTTCGACGCGAGCAGCAATCGTCGTGTCCCCGCATTTCTACGCACTGGCAAAACAGCGCAGGAGGTTCGCACGCACCGCGAATATCTGTCCGCATCCGTCCGGCATGAGTTGAATCGTTGCGGTTCCACCGTGATCCGCGCCGATTCAAGCGAACGCATGTTCCGCGAATTCGTTCGGATGGTATCCGTTTCCCTCGCCCGCTCCACGCGCAATCAGCTGAAAGCCCCATCCGTACTCACTCTGGGAGGCAAGGCATGATCATCACCTTGTCCGACAACGGTTTCGACACGATGGATCCGATTCATATCGAAACGGGTCTGGGTATCGTCATCGCAGTGTGCATCGCCATCGCTGTGGCACTCGTCATTCTCGTGGTGTGGCTGTCACGTCCGAACCGTAAGCCCACGAAGGCCGTCAATCACGGACGTCATGATGCGGCCACGGGCACGTCGGTATGGCACGAACGCATCGATGATGTGGTTGCCCGTCACGCCAACGGCGATCTTGCGAGGGAGAACGCGTTCGCTCTGCTTGCGGCCATCGCAAGGGATTTTGCATCCGCAGCCATCGGCAGCGATGTGCGCAGCCAAACGCTCACCGATATTGAAGCGACTCCACGCACGACAGGCAATCAGCATGGTCTCACCTTGCTCAGGCAGACCATCGAAGCGTTGTATCCTCCGGAATTCGCTGATGCCGAACGCAATCACACTGCCAGGGAGGCCACCGTCGAACAAGCCGGAGAGTGGGTTGCCAATCTTGTGGAAAGGTGGCGATGAATGGAATTGTCATGGCACTGGCCGTGGGCCAGTTTCGCAGGTCTGATTGCGGCATTGGCCGTCGTCGCCGTCATGGTGCTGGTCGACGCGAAACGCAAGCATGCCGATACCGGATCCGCACGAACGTTCAGCTTAGATGACGATCTCAACACCGAAACCGCGTCGAAGCTGTTCCGTCAGTGGCGCACGCTGTCACGTATGGCCGCTGTCCTGCTGGTGGCCGCGTTGGTATTGACGATAGCGCTGATGGCACGCCCCAGCACCGTTGATGAAGGAGAGGAACGCGCAAGCAGCCGCGATATCGTGCTGTGCTTGGACGTGTCTGGATCGACGTTGCCTTACGACCGAGAAGTGATCGACACCTACCGCAGATTGGTTGATAGTTTCAAGGGCGAACGCATCGGATTGAGTATTTTCAATTCCACGTCACGTACCGTGTTTCCGTTGACCGACGATTATGAGCTGGTATCCGAGCAGCTCGACAAGGCCAGTACGATACTGAAGGGTGTTGAATCGCAAGATGATATCGACAAGATGAAAGACAGCGACTATCAGGCGATCTCCGACTGGTTGGAAGGCACTCAGAATCGCAAGGACGCCACTTCTCTGATCGGCGACGGCGTAGTGAGCTGTGCGGCCATGCTGCCCGGTTTCGCCTACGGCAGCGCCAATGCGGACACCTCGTCCCGTCAACGTGCCGCTTCCATTGTGCTCGCCACCGATAATGTCGTTTCCGGAGATCCGACATACACGCTTCAGGAAGCACTCGACCTGACCAAACAGGCGGACATCACGGTTGACGGGCTTTTTTCCGGACCACAGCAAAGCGAATCGGAGCAGACCACCAGTCAGTTCAAATCCGAAATCGAATCACATGACGGCGTGTTTCTCACGCAATCGAACGGCGCTTCCGTTTCCGAACTGGTCAAACAAATCGAATCACGTCGCAGCCAGGAAAGCGCGTCAAACAGCAAGGCCGCCATGTCGGACGCGCCTGGATGGTGGACATTGGCGCTGGCTGTGGTAATGGTGTTCTGGCTGATATTAGCTTGGAGGTTGAAGCGATGAATCATCTGACGCTCTCCCCAGCTTTGGGCTGGCCCGTCGGCTCGGCGGTCGCCGTGGCCATGCTGGCTTGCGCAGTCGTACAGATCGTGCTGCATATCCGCAGACGAGGGCAAAGCGACGAAACCGTCTGGGCTTGCGTAAGACGTTCCCTTACCTGCATGCTCGTGGCCGTTATGGCATTGACCCCAAGCATCGTCTCATCCACGAATAGCCGCGCGATCAACGCCACCGATGTGGTGGTGGCGGTCGACGTGACCGGTTCCATGGCGGTCAAGGACGCGCAATACGGTTCCGACGAGCAACTCAGCCGTTTGGATGTTTCCAAGCAGGCCGTAAAAGACATCACCGCCATGTACCCGAATTCCAGTTTCGCGGCATTGCGATTCGGAGCTTCGGGAACATTGGATGTTCCATTGACACCCGATTCGAAAGCAATCGACAATTGGGCGGATACGCTCGCACCGGAATCGACTTCCGTTTCAGCCGGTTCGACTTTGGATGTGCCGATTGACCAGTTGCTGTTGACCTGCAAGTCGATTCATGAGCAGCATCCGGATGATGCGATTGTGCTGTACCTGATTTCGGACGGCGAACAGACATCTTCGAAAACACGTCGTACGTTCTCATCACTACGCCGCTACCTTTCCGACGCGTTCACCATTGCCGTCGGCAGCGAACAAGGGGGTAACATCCCCATGACCGGCGATGGCGTGAACGAAGGCGACGGACAGTGGGCCACCGATCCGGAAACCGGCGAACCCGGCGTATCACGCATGAACGCCGACGAGATGAACACCATCGCCGACGAACTCAGCGGAACCGCAATCCAACTCAACGCGACAACAACCATGGACGGCGGAGCCTCCAAAGAGGCATCCAGCCAATGGCGTGTCACGCAAACCACCAAACAACGCACGAGAACCGTCGCCGTGGTCTGGCCGTTCGCCATTGCCGTGGCGCTGCTGCTGGCCTTCGAAGCCGGAGCATGGATCACGCAATCCAGGAGGCTGCTGTGAGCACGACTGTCAAAGCACGCGCATCCTTGCCCGTTCGCATCATCATCGCCGTCATCGCGGCCATTTCAATCGCCGTGGGCGCGCTTGCCATAGTGAATCTCGCGTCCGTAAGCAACTACAATCAAGCCACGAACAGCTTGAACGCGAATATCAAAGCCAGCCAACAGCAGGACGCCGATTTCGACAAATTACAGACCCAGCAGCAGCAGACCGACGCCCAATTCCGTGAAGCCGGAACGGCAGGCGTGTTGTTGTTGCCAAACGTGCGTTCATCCATCGAACATAACGCCGCCGTCTCGGCAAGACTGACCGAATCCATACGCAAGAAGATCCAGTCAATGCAGGATTCAGGAAAATCCGATACGGGCACCGCCATCGAAGGCGAGCAGTCCGTCACCGACGGCAATCAAGGCAACGGAAGCACATTGACCGACGAGCAGCGTCAGAAAGTCGAGGAGCTTCTGGCACAGAACGCACAATCCACCCAATCCGATTCCAACGATTCCGGTTCTGCCGCCAAACAGGATTCCGACGGAACGTCCTCACCTGCAAAACCTTGGTAAGGGGACTTGCTTCAAGCAAGTTATCCACAGGCATGCCGGCGTGCTTTCGTTGATTTTCCAACAGCGACACGCCGGCAACTTGTTTTTCGACCATCCTCCGACCACAGGTCTCGTTCTCCACGCCACGGCAGCCTCCCGTTGTGTTCCAATACAGCTATGAACACTTCAATCGCATACCCGTTTGTTCCCTCACTGGGGTACAACCCCATCAACACCTTGGCTTCAATGCCGGGCATGCCCTGCCACTGTCGTACCGGCATACGCGTCACTCAAGCGCTGATCAACGCCAAACTCACTTCCGCATCGCGACGCCTCGATGATCTTGACGCCGCGCTCGCATCCAGTTCACTGCCCGATTGGACGGGAACCGCCGCCGAACTATATCGCGCGCGGCTCGATGAGTTACGCAAACAATCCTTGGCGCTGCGAGACGCGCTCAACGACACCTTACGCATCCTATGGTCGGTAGGTGCGGCATGAGCTGGCAAGTGACCGCCAGAGTCAGCGGCGGATGCAAATATTCCACAGAAGAAGCCGAAGCATATCTGCGTGCTGCGAAAGCACTCAGCCATGCGGCCGACGAACTGAACCGCACCCATGACTCGTTCCGAGCGTTGAGCTTTCAGCTTTCCACCTATCCCTATGCATCATCGGCCATCGCCCCGTTGTCCGGATCAAACTTCTACTGCAATGCCGCAGACCATATCGAATTGCCGTACAATCAACTTATCGAACGTTGCGACGGCCACGCGAGCGCACTGGGAGCGATGGCGGCACGATTGTCTGAATTATCGGCATTGATCATTCGTGCGCAATCTCTGTATTCCCAAGTCGATGACGCCGGCAGAAGGGCCTTAAACGAACTCCTGCAATTGACGATCACATCATTCCCGAAGGAGTCGATACTTGCTGGCATGGCCATGTCCGCCTTGGGATACGTGATGGGTTCCATCAACGAAGGCAAATCCAACCCCATCTACCTGTTGGATTCGTTGGATTGGGCACAGGAAGGCATTATGGGCGCGGCCGGCGCCGCACTCAGCGGATACGGCAAAGTCGCAGGCCTGTTGCATACCGACGAAGTCAACCATGCGGCCGGCACCATTTCCAAAGCATCCTCGCGTGGCTACAACCTTATTCAGGGCAACAACCTCACCGTCACCCGAGTACGGCCGAAAACCGAAGTGGTTCGAGAATCGCATAGCGTGGGCGAAGCGATGGAAGATCTTCGGCGTCTCGGCGAGGAACGTCTCGGCAAAGCCGATCTCGACAGCGGGCTTACGTACGGTACCATCGCCATCTCCAAATACCGTAGAACCGATGGCACCAACTCATGGCTCGTCACCATTCCCGGCACCGACGGCAAGCGGGATTCCCCGTTCGGATGGCCGCAGAACGTTGAGCTTATGAGTTCCGACAGCAAGCAGCGTATGGAGGCGGACAGCGCACGCATGGTGCAGGAAGCCATGAAACAGGCCGGCATCAACTCCGATGAGCCGGTTGCGCTGATCGGGCATTCGCAGGGCGGCATCGTCGCAGCCACCATCGCATCGGATCTGAAGGACGATTATGACGTCAAACATGTGGTCACCGCCGGATCGCCCGTAGCCAACCATCCGATTCCAGACAAAACGTGGGTGACCAGCGTGGAGATGGACGACGAGCTTGTGGCAGCCCTCGATGGAGCGCCCAATCCCAATTCCGAACATTGGCTGACCGTACGCGGCACTGCAAGCAAGTCCGACAACAATCCGAAATCAACGTTCTCGGGAACCCCCGTCATAGACGCTCCCGACAACAAGGAGATCACGCATTGGCTGAAATATCATCAAGCCGCATATCAGAACGCAACCGATATGGGATCGTCCGCCGTGAAAACCCACGAACGACATTTCGATGAGATTCTCGACGGCGACCTGCAGGAGGTCATGTATTTCGAAGGTCGTATGAGCAAATGAAAGCACACAGCGGCCATGCCGCAGCCGAGCAGAACCGATAACGCACGATAGGCGACATCCGCCGAGCGGACAGATACCCGGATCTCGTTTACGGCTGAACGTATGCTGTTACCTATGAAGCTTACTGATATCTCCCCTGCAATCGCATTGACTCCTCTTGACGGCCGTTACCATGGGCAGACCGCTCCGCTTGTCGAATATTTGAGCGAACCGGCATTGAACCGCGAGCGCATGCGTGTGGAAGTCGAATGGATGATTCTGCTTGCCAACGGTTTTGAAGGCAACGGCAACCAAACCATCGTTCCGGGCGTCAAGCCGCTTACCGATGAGGAGCAGGCGTTCCTGCGCTCCATCCCTGAGGATTTCGGTGCCGAAGGCATCGCTCAGCACGCCGCTCATGAGGCCAAAACCCATCATGATGTGAAGGCCGTGGAATATTATATCGACGATCAGCTTGACAAGGCCGCCGACGTGCTCGGCCATGAAACCCAGCTGACCGGACTCAAGACCCTGGTGCATTTCGCCTGCACGTCCGAAGACATCAACAACCTGTCCATTGCCCGCTGCGTGAAGAACGGCATCGAGAACGTGTGGCTGCCGGGCGCGCAGGCCATCCTCGACCATCTGGCTCAGAAGGCCGAAGAATACCGCGACAAGGCCATGCTGTCGCTGACCCATGGCCAGCCGGCTACCCCAACCACGCTGGGCAAGGAGCTTGCGGTGTACGTGTACCGTCTGAACCGCCAGCTGAACAAGGTCAAGGCTCAGGAATATCTCGGCAAGATCAATGGCGCTACCGGCACGTTCGGCGCGCATCTGGCCGCATGCCCGGATGTGGATTGGGTTGCCGTCTCCCGTGAGTTTGTCACCAACCGCATGGGTCTGACTTGGAATCCGTTGACCACGCAGATCGAATCGCACGACTGGCAGGCCGAGCTGTACGGTACCATCAGCCATACGAACCGTATTCTGCACAACCTGTGCGTGGATGTATGGATGTACATCTCCCGTGGCGCGTTCGCCCAGGTTCCCGTCAAGGGCGCCACCGGATCCTCCACCATGCCGCACAAGGTCAATCCGATCCGTTTCGAAAACGCTGAGGCGAATCTGGAGATCTCCTGCTCGCTGCTTGACACCTTGTCCGCAACGCTCGTCGAGTCCCGTTGGCAGCGCGATCTGACCGATTCCACCACACAGCGCAATATCGGTTCCGCACTGGGCTATTCCGTGCTGGCGCTCAATAATCTGATGGGCGGCCTGAATTCCATCCATCCGAACGACATCGCCATCGAAGCCGAGCTCGACTCCAATTGGGAGGTGCTTGGCGAGCCGATTCAGACCGCCATGCGCGCCTGCGAACTGGCAGGTCTGCCGGGCATGGACAAGCCGTACGAGAAGGTCAAGGAGCTCATGCGCGGCCATGAAATCTCCAAGGAGGCCGTCGAACAGTTCATCGACCAGCAGGCATTCGACGATGCCACAGCGGCCCGCTTGAAGGCGCTGACTCCGGCAACATATACCGGTGTCGCCGGCAAGCTGGTGGATTTCGACCGCTGAACCGCAACTGTCGAATAAGCGCTAAAAACCATGCATTTTGAGGGTGGCCACGTATTTCGTAGCCACCCTCAAGGCGTATTATCGAATGCAGTGGGGCAATGTGACCCACCTGAAGCCAATCTCATACGTATGGAGCAAGTCAACAGTGTCTCACTCCCCCGAAGCTAATAAGCCCGAGCCGCATATCGACGATGTGCCACCGAAGCGCAGCCGCGATTTCGCCGATTTGACGCACGCGTTCTTCGCGCTGGTGCTCGGCATAGGCGTAATCCTGTTCTCCGTGTATCTGCACGGCACCGCGTCCGGCGTGGAATCCGACGTTCGCTCCGCGGGACGTGTAGTCAGCTGGCTGATGGATGTGCCATCCTCCCTGCTGCAGCAACTTGCCATCGTATGCATCACAGTCAGTGTGCTCATTCAGCTGCTCGCATCCAAAGAGTGGCTGCAAAGCGTGGTTTCCGTGGTGTCCCTCATCTTCGGATTCTTCACGGTATGGGGCGTATCCGCGCTGATCAGCAATTCCGGCAATGCCATGCTGATCATTCCATTGCAATCCAACAGCACATCCGTAGGTACCGGACTGCTTCCCGACTTTTACGCCGCCATAGCGTCGTTCCTCACCGTTTCAGGCCCGCGTCGTATCCGCTCATGCACCAAATGGGGATGGAATGTACTGTACGCCGTGGCGATGCTGATGGTTGTGCTTTCATGGAATTCGCTGGCCGGTGCCATTGCATCCTATGCCATAGGCCGCGTTATAGGCATGCTGATTCGCTTCGCCATCGGCACGCAGAACAATGGCGCTTGGGGCACTCAAATCGAGCAATCGTTGCGTTCCATCGGCATTGATGTATCACTGCTTACACGCAGAGTCGCCCCATACGCCGATTCAGGAGTATTGAAGGCCACGTTGGATGATGATCTGATCGAAAACTCCCGTATCTACGATGTCGTCGATTATGAAGGCACACAGTACACCGTTTCCGTACTCGACAATCAGGTACATGCGGCCGGTTACCTCAATCAGGTGTGGCAGTGGCTTCGCCTGACCGGTGTTTCCATGCGCCGCGATCGTTCCTCCGTTGACGCCATGCACCATCATTACGCCATGATTCTTGGCCTATCCAATGCCGGCTTAGAAACTCCGAACGTATACGGTGTGGCTGATTATGGAGAATCCTCCATTCTGGTGTTCCACCGCAACCACATGCCGCTGGAATGCAACCAAAACACCATGTCCGACCATGACATGGAAGCATTCATGGAATATCTCACAGCAGCGCATCGCCATGGTTTCACACATCGGCGCATCACACCCGACACCTTGTCTCGTATGGAGAACAATCAACCGGTGATTGCCGGATGGCAGAATGGCGATTATGGCAGCGCATCGCCAAACTTCGCCCTCGACAAGGTGCAACTTCTCGTATTGCTTGCGACGTTGAACGGCGTCGACCGTGCAGTCGCCTGCGCTCGCAGAACCTGGGGCGATGAGCAGCTGATCAATCTGGCGCCTTTTGTGCAAAAAGCCGCCGTTCCAGCCGCAACGCGCGCACTGCCAGGTTGGGATAAGAAGATGCTTGCCGATCTACGCACACGGATTTCCGCGCTTGCCCCGCAGAATGTTGCGGATTCGATGGAAAAAGTCACGCTATCGCGATTCAGCTTCCGCTCCTTCTTCGCCATCGCCTTGCTGGTGATTGCCGTATATGTGGTGTTCACACAGATCCAGCCGGCCGAGATGATCAAAGCGGTCAGAGACGCGAATCTCGCTATGGCCCTTGTTTGCGTTGCTCTCGGTTTTATTGCATGGCTTGGCTCCGCCATTACCTTGGGCGTGTTCATGGATTCCGATAAACGCAATACGATCGGCTTGTATTGCTCTCAGATGGCATCCGGCTTCACCGCCGTTTCCATGCCGGCCGGTGTTGGTCCCGCGTTCGTCAACCTTCAGTTCCTGCGTAAAAGCGGTTATCGCAGCACCGCCGCGACGGCGGTTATGAGCGCGGTCTGGGCCGTGCAAGGAGGCACCACCATCGTGCTGCTGCTGACGATCGGCCTGTTCACGGGGCGCAACACCTTGTCCGGCATGATTCCGACGAATACGCTGATCATGGTGATCGCCCTCGTCGCACTGGTCGTGTCGGCGGCCATGGCGATTCCTCCGGTACGTCATTTGGTGACCGAGAAATATCTTCCGATGGCAAAGACCTATGCACGCAATCTAGTCGACGTTCTCGCACGCCCGAAAGAACTGGCTTTCGGCATAGCGGGCGCATTGGTACTCAACCTTGCGACCGGACTGGGCTTCTGGGCCGCGTTGATGGCCTTTGGGTGCCACGCGAATCCCATAGAAACCACGTTCATCTTCCTGCTTGCCAACACCTTGGGTTCCGCGGTTCCCACACCTGGTGGTCTGGGTGCCGTGGAAGCCGCGCTGTCGGTGGCGTTTACCGCCGTAGGCATCCCCTCCACCATTGCTGTTTCCGCTACTCTCGTCTACCGAATCGCCTTCTACTGGCTGCGAATTCCGGTCGGCGCACTGGCTATGAAATGGCTCGACAAGCACAATTTGATCTGACAAATACCCCCGTACGCTTTGGTTTCCCCCCGATTTTCAAAAAAAGCACCTAAAGCCCTTGTAAAATGCCGTTTTCCTCATAACAGTGCGCTAATATCATAGAGAACGTGGATGTTCGTAATCAGAATATCCCCTGATCCAAGAAGGATGCTTTATGGCATACAACAAGTCTGATCTCGTCTCGAAGATCGCTCAGAAGTCCAACCTGACCAAGGCACAGGCTGAGGCAGCTGTGAACGCTTTCCAGGACGTGTTCGTCGAGGCAATGCAGTCCGGCGAGGGCCTGAAGCTGACCGGCCTGTTCTCCGCTGAGCGCGTCAAGCGCGCCGCACGCACCGGACGCAACCCGCGCACCGGCGAGACCATCGAGATCCCGGCAACCTACGGCGTTCGTATTTCCGCCGGCTCCCTGCTGAAGAAGGCTGTCACCAAGTAATTATTGTGATGATGGACGATCAGATGCCCCGACCACGATGGTCGGGGCATCTCTTTTTCTGATTCCCGCATGCAACCGTTTCTCAGGTTGATCCTGCGCTAGACTATACATATTAGACATCGTGTCCATATAGATGGGGAATCTCATGACCGACCAACGCAAAGAAGTCATCAACCAACTTCACGAACTCAACATCCTGATACTGCACACCAAACTCAAGGCAACGCGCGCACAGACCGCGCTTCGCGCCGCAACACGGGTACGCAATGTCGAAGCGGCCCGTCGTGGCATGGCACCGCTGCAGCAGCTTCCAAAATCATCAGGCATAGCAACGCATATGCTTGAATGCCTGAACGAAGAGGAACTTTCCACTCTCAGCGAACTTCTGCAACGTATCATCGACAACACTGACACCAGACTCCTCGGCGAAGAGTACGCGGAACGACGTAAAGCCATCCATGAATTCCTTATGCTGAATCACACAGACACGGAGGTACAGGAATGAGCGACGAGCAGGAGAACGCTCCCAAGGCAAACGGCCCCAAACCAATTCGTATCGGCAAACGATCCCTGTTCACTCCAAGTGAGGCCGTGGCTGTGGAACAGCATTCCGTGACACCTCACGTGTCACGCACCCGTTATGGAACCGCACGCATCGAAGGTCGCCTCTCCTCCCCCAATGCGCGAGTGCCCGCAGTCATATCGCAACATTGCGGCGGCATCACAGTCAAAGGCCATACGCTCAAATCGTTCGCCTATACCACCGACGCCGTGATCATTCGCAACACTAATGCCAACGCCATTCTCGCCGTCTACCCGTTCACCGGCGAGCCGGTCATCACACAAGCGCTGCTCACCGTAGCCCAGATGCCGTTGTTCGTAGGCGTGGGCGGTGGCACCACCACAGGTCCACGTGTGGCCGAATTGGCCATGGTGGCCGAAATGCAAGGCGCGGCAGGCGTTGTCATCAATGCGCCCGCTCCTGCGGAAACCATCGAAACCACCATGCTGATGGTTGATATTCCAGTCATCGCCACAGTCACGGAAGACGATGAGACCACCGAATGCAAGATCCTTGCCGGCGCGGCCATCATCAATGTGGCGGCAGGCGCACGCACCGCTCAGGTTGTGGCAAGCATCCGCATGCATCATCCGGAAATCCCAATTCTCGCATCAGGAGGCGGTTCCGAAGAACGCATTCTCGCCACCATCGAAGCAGGTGCGGACGCTATTACATGGACGCCGCCAAGCGCACAGCAGCTGCAATCGCAGATGATGGCGAAATACCGCGGCGAAGTCTGACTTAGATCGGTCTAAAGCGGCACTAACCGCTTTAGAATCACGCAACGAAATAACGGAACGCGAATACGAGAGTGGGACACGATCCATGAACCTCGACCGTGTCCCACTCTCGTAGATGCGTGCAAACCATCTGCCTTCACCCTATGCCAAAGCATCAAGCATGGCCTGGAAATCCTCGTTTCCTTCACATTGAAATGGATCGAGCAAGACCGTGTCCATCTTCCGTGGTGTCTGCAACGACAATCTGGTCCAATCGCAGGAATACTGCGCGCCATACGCCTTGGCCGCGCTGACAAACCTGCCGCGCAATGCGGCACGCGTATCTGCTGGAGGCGTGGTGCGGGCCTCCTGAGCCTGCCAATCGCCAATCAATGAGTGCAAAGTCCCACGACGAAGCAACGAGTCATACAACGCACCATTGGCCACGTCATGATAATCCAAATCCAGTTGCTCCAATTTGCGCTGTGCAACATTCCCACCGGAACGGGTACGCAGCGCTTCAAACAGGCGATGCTTGCACACCCAGTCCACCTTGTCGCTCAAGGCATCCACATTGCCGGAACGGAATACTTCCAACGCATTGCGCCACTGACGAATCACATCGTGCACATCGGTGCGCGGCAATGACGAAGCCACTTCCGGATGCTCATCCACGAACTGTTCCACAGCCTGCAGATAACGTTCCTGCATGGCTACGGCACCACCCTGCAACGTCGATCCGTCGGCCATGTCGAACGAAGCAGTCACGCCGCTCATATCGCAGCTGACCGCACGATTGGCGGCGCTGGCATCCGCGAACGCGAAACGTGAGAATCCCGACTCACGCCCTTCACGCCCCGCCTGTTCGATGACGCACAACACCAGATGCGTGGTGGCAAGCTTCATCATCGTGGCCCATTGGGAACGATTCGAATCCCCTATAATCACGTGCAGTCTGCGGAAAGCGTCAGGATCGGCGTGCGGCTCGTCCCTGGTGTTGACCATTGGACGAGATCTTGTGGTCGCCGATGAAACGGCCTCATCCAGAAAATCAGCGCGCTGCGTGATCTGGAAACCCGATTTCGTCACGCGCCCGGCACCAGTGAACAGCTGCCTGGTAATCAGGAACGGCAGCAATTCATGTTCAATGACTTCCAACGGCACAAATCGACGTACCAGATAGTTTTCATGGCAGCCGAACGAATGCCCCGCGGAATCCACGTTGTTTTTGAACACATGCACTGTGGCATGCGCCCCATGAGTGGAACGGAGCCTCTGCTGGGCGTCCAACGCAAGGTCGCGCATCACCAGTTCGCCAGCAGCATCCACGGCCAGAGCATCCATGGGATCGCAGGCCTCGGACGTGGCGTATTCAGGATGCGATCCGACATCAAGATACAGTCGCGAACCGTTTTCAATATACGTATTGGTCGATCGCGCGGAGGCAATGATCGGTTGGAACATCATCATTGCCGTCTGGCTGGCGTCGCATGGCGCATCCGCACCGGTCACACTGACGCCGTATTCGGTTTCAATGCCGAAAATACGGGCGAAAGAATGAACCTCACGCAATGTTCCCGCATCAAGCGGAGACGAGGAATGATTGCCGCTGTCTCGCAGCTGTGGCATCATTCGCCGCCTTTTTGCACGAAACTACCGACATATTCCTCGGCATTGGACTCAAGCACCGATTGGATGTCGTCAAGCACAGCATCCAACGCATCAGTGGTTCCGTCGACTTGCACGCCGGCGGATTCGACAATGTCGCCCACCTCTTGGCCTGCGGATGCGGATCGAGCCTGGTCAAATTCCTGAGGCATGGCATTCCTCCCTGTAACTTCCAGTTGCAAACCTACAAAAAATGCTGCGCCACACCTTATATCAGGTGTGGCGCAGCATGCAACACTATGCCAAATACTGGCTCAAATCGTTGGTGATTAGGCCGTTGGTGGCCACCACATCGTTCTCCTGACGCCAGTGAACGCCTTCGCCGTTCCACTGAGTCAGATGGCCTTGCGCCTCCCAAATCACCACGGCACCGGCAGACACGGCAGGCACGTCCCACTCATGCAAGTGCGGTTCGAAATACGCGTCGTACGTGCCATCGGCCACCTTGCACAAATCAAGGGACGCCGGGCCGACACGTTTAATATCGGCAGGACGCCCGGCGATCTTAGCCACCACATCGAGCGCGCGTTGTGATTCGGACGATACCGGGGACATGCCGAAACTCACCACCGAACCATCGAGGGACGACGTGGTGGAAGGAATGATTTTCTCGCGTTTGTCTCCCAATGGGGTCTTACGAATACGGATCGCACCGGATCCACGCACCGCAAGATACGTCAATCCCAGCGCCGGAGCGTGCACGATCGAAAGGATCGGCTGTGCGGAGCACTGGTCGTTGAATTCGAATAATGTCACGGTGATGGTCCATTCCGGCATGTTGCGTGCGAAATTGATCACGCCGTCGATGCCGCCCACGCACCAGTATCGTTGGCCGGGATAGCACTGCTCCGGCCTCAGCTGCCAGAAGCCATCGAACACGTCGACATAGGTCAGACGGTTGCTGATGAACTGCTGTAGGCGCTCGTCGGTGTTTGAAGTGAAGTGGAAGCAGTCTTCGGACACTTCCAGCCTTCTCATGTCGTGCGGATTCGTCTGGTCGTTCAACGCATGCTTGCCTGCGTCCTGCAGGATGCAGGCGACTTCGAGGGCGATTTGCCTCAGTTCCATAGATATGCCTTTTCGTTTCCTCTGTACAGTCCCGGCACGTCCTCTCTCCTAAAAATACCGGGATGATGTTACCTGTTGTCAATGGTCGTTCTTCGCGACCAATTGATGGTAATGTTACCCGCACAGATTGCATTTCACCGTAACATTTCCAAAATCGACGCCGCATCTTGGACACGTTCACAATAGCCAGAACATTGAGATTTGCCGTATTTCAGAGGGTCCGACATATCCAATGAGACCATCGGATTCTCCACGGTATTATCACTAATCGTTCGATGACGCACGGTAAGACGAGACCACGATGCGGCCACGACCTGCTCAGGGAAACGACGAATAATCTCAGCACGCAACCACGCACGAGTAGTCGATGGCGCTTCAACCGCAGCCTGTTCCAGTTGCTCGTCCATGACCAGACGTTCCGTTTGGGCACGCAACCGATCGAAAATCGAATCGGCGGGATCGATCGCAGCCCATTTCAAGTCAACGGCCGCGATGCGCGCATCACCCCAGCCAGAGCCGATCTTGCGCCGCAGCTTCTCCAACAACTGCCATTTCAACAGCCATTCGACGCGGGAAGCTTCCCCATGCATCGCAAGTCGCGTATCATCGTCGGCATGGCGAATGGCCGCCACATCGGCGAGCGCCTGTCCCCACATCGCCATGATGTTGCGGGTGGAACGGTCCGGCCATGCCGGTTCGCCAGACGTATCGGTCCCATACACCACGGCTGCGGCGGCATATACCAGAGAACGCAATGTGATTTCGATCTGCCATGCCGTGGTTTCACCGCCGTATTCCAGCGGCAACGCGGCACCCAATGTAAGATCGTGCGACACCTCATGCATGGCGCGCACCGGATCGGCAAGAGTGGTCGGCCTCAAGGCCTCATCCATGTTCAATCCCGCCTCTTCGGCATGTTCAAGCAGCCAAAGCAGCATGCTGGTGGTGCCGAGCTTCAGTGCTTGCGGCACATCCATACGGTTTGCGTCGCCGACAATCACATGTAGTCTGCGATATTCGTCGGTGCTATGCGATTCGTCCCGCGTGTTGATGATCGGCCTGTCGAACGTGGTCTGCAAACCGACTTTCATATGGAAGTAGTCGGCACGTTGGCTGAGCTGATAACCTGTGGTTTCGCTCCGCTCGCCGATGCCGACGCGACCTGATCCCGTGAAAATCTGCCTTGCCACAAAATGGGCCGTCATGAGTTTCGCAACCTGGTCGAATGGCACCGAACGCAACATCATGTAGTTTTCGTGCGTGCCCCAGCTTGCGCCTTTACCGTCGACGTTATTGCGATGCAGTACGATTGCGGTGCCGGCCTGTTTGCTGGCTTTGCGCGCACAGGCGCACATGATGCGGTCTCCGGCATGATCATAGAGCACGGCATCAAAAGGATCATCGGTTTCGGGAGACGAGTACTCCGGATGCGCATGATCCACATACACACGTCCGCCATTAGCTGCGATCACGTTGGTGATGTTGAGCTGCGGCGCGTCGGTAAGTAGGTCGGGATGTGCCGCGGCGCGTTCCAGTCTGGTACCTCGCGCGTCGTTGACGGGGTCTTCCTGCCGATAATCCCAGCGGATATGCTTGGTTCGTTCGTTTGCCGCGGCACCAACCACGTCGAACGACAATTGCACAGGATTGTAATGCCCAAGTTTCGGCGCCGAAACCGCATATTCGGTTTCCGTACCCATGATTCGACGAACGCTCATCGATATGACTTCCTTTCGTCTGCTTTCACATTATCCAACAGCATTACGCCACTGGGCGGATGCTGGTCACATGCCCGGCATCCAAACCGTTGATGCGGCTCCACTGCTCCGGATCGGCATCCAGCACCGCATCTTGGGTTTCCATGAATTCCTCGTCGACTGCTTTAGCCAGCAAGTCGACACCGATCGCCGCGGGCCGACCATCCTCGATGGAAATCTTCACGGCGTGGGTTTTGGCACGATCCACAATGTTCTTCAACACCGCTCCAGACACCACATCTGCCAGATATACCGGATGCCATTGGCCATGCTCATCACGCACATCACATAGATGCCGATGCTCGTCGTTTGCATAAATGTCGTTGACCAGCACGCCAATTAGGGCCTTCGCATCCAATTCCGGCACCAGCGGCAGATCATCGGTCAGATAATGGCGGATGATCTGCGCCGCCTGTGCCGTCTTCGGACGTTCCACGCGAATCTTCACGTCCAATCGTCCAGGACGAAGCACTGCTGGATCAATCATGTCGATACGGTTCGACGCGCCGATCACCATAACATTGTCAAGCGTTTCCACGCCGTCAAGTTCTGCCAAAAATTGCGGAACAATGGTGGTTTCCACATCCGATGACACTCCGGATCCACGAGTGCGCAGCAACGAATCCATCTCGTCGATGAACACAATCACCGGCTTGCCTTCCGCGGCACGTTCACGCGCACGCTTGAAAATCATGCGGATCAACCGTTCCGACTCACCTACGAACTTATTGAGCAGTTCCGGCCCCTTCACCGACAGGAACACACCCCTGCCGCCGTCCGCGTCTTCAGCAAGCGCATTGGCTACGGCTTTGGCGATCAGAGTTTTGCCATTGCCCGGAGGCCCATACAGCAGCACACCTTTCGGTGGCTTCAAATCATACCGTTCGAACAGTTCACGATGCAGAAACGGCATTTGCACGGCATCGCGAATACGTTCGATCTGCTCGTCCAAACCGCCAATGTCGGCAAACGTGACATTCGGCACTTCCTCAAGCACCAAATCAGCGTCATTCTGCGGGGGAACCAGCGCAAGCGCGAATCGCATGGACGAATCGACCGTAACACGATCGGCCACACTGATTACAGCCTTCGACAACGTGCCCGAACGACGGACCAATGTAGCATTGCCGCCATTGTCGATTACCAGCAATCGTCCATCATCAATAACCTGTTTCACCGTACGCACTGCGCCCAACGTGTCGGTGTCAGTCTGCGAAACCACCACCATGTTTTCGTTGAGCAGCACAGTCCGCCCCGCCTCGAGTCTGGACGCCTGCACATTCGCCGCAACCGGCACGATCATGCGTCGCGTACCGGAAATCACTTCGGCGCTGGCATGCTGCACACCCTGTTCGTCCGTTCGAGCGGAATACACGCGCACCATGGTGGCAAAAGTCATGGGAGGCCCGGCCAACTGGTTCAGTTGTGCCTTGGCTTTGGTGAGCTCCTGAGTGGCGCGGTTCAACGCCTTGGCCAGCGCATGGTTCTTGGCCATCAACTGATCGTTGGTCTCGCCCAATGATGCCAACGTATCGTCACGCTGATCCATGCAAACCCCACTTCCAACACGCGGGAACATTCCGACAAACCCAAGCCGGAATGCAACCGCCCCATACATTCACCCACTAAGAATACTCATTGTCCGCATGATTTCCGACAATCAAAACCATGCTTGAACAAGAATCGCCGAACATCGCACCCACGCCCACCCTTTCTCAGCCGGGTCTGCTGGTCATGGATGTGGATTCCACGCTGATTGATGAGGAAGTCATCGACGAGTTGGGCACCGCCGCTGGAATTGGCGAACAGATTGCGTCGATTACCGCGCGTGCGATGAATGGCGAACTTGATTTTCGCGAGGCATTGCAGGCTCGCGTCGCATTGCTGAAGGATTTGCCGACTTCGGTATTCGATGATGTATATCGTCGTGTGCATTTTACGCACGGTGCACTTGATTTGATTGATGCCTTGCATGCGCATGATTGGAAAGTCGGCGTGGTTTCCGGCGGCTTTCATGAAGTCGTGGATTGTCTTGCCTCCGACGCGCATCTTGATTTTTGGATTGCGAACCGTTTGGAAGCCGCGAATGGCCGTCTGACCGGCCGTGTGCTTGGCGATATTGTTACGAAAGATGTGAAGTTGCAGTCGCTGCATGATTGGGCTTCACACATGGGCATCAGTATGGATCAGACCGTTGCGGTTGGTGATGGGGCCAATGATCTGCCGATGATTCATGCCGCCGGGCTCGGTGTGGCGTTCTGCGCCAAGCCTGCGGTTCAGGCGGATGCTCCACATCGTGTGAGCGAACGCGATTTGACGCGGATTCTTGATTTTCTTCGTTGATTTTCGAGATTTGACACTTCTGATGATTTGAATCGCAGTATCACAAGCTTGATATAGCAAAAGTTGCCGTGTGAAATCATGATGTTCACACGGCAACTTTATATGGTCTACATGTTTTCAATTTTACTTGCAGTAGGCTCCATCGAGATGAGCACCTCTCGCCCAGTCGGCGGCACGCATGGCCTTTTTGCCTTGGGCTTTGACTTCAAGCAATTCCAGTGGATCTGAGGAAGTGCCCACCCATACGTTCTTCTTTCCGGCCACAATCTGCCCCGGCTCAAGCGAAGCGGGCGTGTTGGGATTGCTCATATCGGCGCTCTGTGCTCGAAGCACGTGCAGTGTGGTCGGTTCAGCTTCAGCGTTGGCATGCAGTTCGCACCATGCGCCCGGATTGGGTGTGCAGGCACGAATCTGACGGTCCACCGCGAACACAGGAATGTCGAAACGAATATGTGCGTCTTCAACGGTGATCTTCTGAGCTATCTCATATGCGCCGGCAGGCTGTTCCACCGGAATGATCTGATCGTCGGCCATAGCCTGCAACGATGCGGCAAGCAGGCGTGATCCATCTTCGGCAAGACGGTTCAGAAGCTCGCCGGCGGTTTCGTGCGCTCCGATTTCCACGGTGGATTGCGCCAGAATCGGACCGGCATCCATGGCGCGCACAATGCGGAACACCGTAGCACCAGTCACCTTTTCGCCGGCCCAAATGGAACGCTGCACAGGAGCCGCGCCGCGCCACTGCGGAAGCAGCGAGAAATGCAGGTTATACCAGCCCATCGGCAACGCGTCGAGCACATCTTGCTTCAGGATTTTGCCGTACGCCACCACTGCGGCAGCCTGAGCTCCGGTGGCTGCCAGTTCGGAAATGAAGGTTTCCTCGCTCGGATCGGATTCGATCACCGGCAGGCCAAGCTCAAGCGCAGCCTGTTTCACGGGATTCGGCACCAACTTGCGTCCACGACCGGTAGGCGCATCCGGTCGGGTGAGTACTGCGACCACTTCAAAATGCTCGGTGTCTTCAGCCAGCAGCTCCAACGACGGCACAGCAACATCCGGAGTACCGGCAAACAGCACTTTCAGCATGGAAAGTCCTCCTTATCAAATCCTCATTCACATCGTTATCATCGTGGAATCATTCCGTCATATCAACAGCACGCATATCAGCAGCGTGTGCAATAGGGGGAATACAGCGCACCAACACTATGCCTGGCACACTGCAGGAATCTTCACACCTGCATCGATGAGCAGCGCACGCAACGCACGCGAATCCTTGAATCGAACGCCGCGAATGCCAGCATTGTTCGCGCCTACGATATTCATGGCCTTATCATCCACGAATACCGCGCCGGAAGCGTCAATGCCGAACTGCTGCAACGCGAACTCGTAAATATCCTTGTTGGGCTTGCGCAAGGAAACGTACCCCGAAACCACACGATCGTTGAGACTGCGCAGAATATCGAAATTATCAAGCGCGATCGGGAACAGGTCCTTCTGCCAGTTGCTCAATCCCCACACACGCACGCCGGCAGCTTTCAAATCGTTGATGATCACGCGGGCACCCGGCACCACGCCGGTCAGCGAGTCAACGAAATTGTCGAGATAATACTGCAGCATGTCGGCCCACTTGTCTCCGTACCGTTCACGCATCAAGGCGACACCATCATCGTTCGACATGCCATAGTCCAACTCGTCATTGACGTCATAAAAGCCGGAAATATCGTTGTCAAGGAACTGCTCAATAAGCTCGTCGCTATACCGTGGCATCATCACGGCAACCGGATCCCAGTAGATGAGCACATTGCCGAAATCGAAAATCACATCAGTAATCGGTTTGCCCGCATTCGCCGCGGCTTCGCCGTCTGCCATGAGCACGTCGTACTCCATGTCAGGCTCTCCTGGCCAGCCCTTCATATGACCCTCCATTCACTGTCATACGGCCTTATGCCGAACTTCAACCTATCTAGTTTTTCACGGCGAGGGGACGTGCGTCAGATTCGCTCCTTCGGATCAAGCTGGAAACGCAGCTCGCCGGGCTCACGAGCGGCCACATGGCGGGCGCTGGCGGAACGCAAACGCAACGCCAATTCGCCACGTCGGCTTTGCGGCACACGCACCACGGCCTTGACACGATCCGCAGTGCCTTCCAACTCACGCGAATCAATGGTTCGCGGCTGTGGAATGGGTACCGGTCCCAGTACGGACGGCAGCACGCCTTCGGCGGTTTCGATGGTAGACATATCTCCCCCTCCCAATGCACCAATCCGTTCCAACGTGGCTTTCACCGCGTCACGGCGACCCCACACGCAGGCGGCGGCGAACACTGGGGGCAATGCCGTCTGCTCACGTTCCTGTAGTTCGGTTTGCGCCAACAGCGTTGAATTCCAAAGCATCAACGATTGGGCAAGCGTAGGATCGGTTTCTCCGATCAGCAGCGCTTGGCCTCCCCTGATTCGCGGCGCGCATAGCGAAACCGCACGCATCCACGATGTTAACGTGTCTATGCCCGCGTCGATACCGAACGCGTACAGGCTGGTCCATGCGTCAAGAATGGCCACGGCACGGTATTCGCACTCCGAAGGATTCCGCCCACGCACACGGGGTTCGCCACCGGGAGTGGCTATAACCAGCTGTGGCGTAAATCCAATATCGGAAACAATGCCACGCGGTTGGCTTGGTGTTGAAAGCACGATGGGAACGCCACGAAACAGCCGGCTCAGTTCCTGTGCGGTTCCCGCGGCCCCGACACGAACCACTCGCATACGCTCGCCCCGGCATGCAGGGCACGCCCATCGCACTGTGGCGGAGCCACACCAGCGGCATCGCACGGATCCGTCCAACAATCGTTCCAAAGGCCCGGTGCAATACGAACATCTCGCCTGGCGGTGGCATTTCGCACAGCTCAACGCCTCACTGATGCCGTCTTGCGGAATGCTCAACAACACCGGGCCACTTTCCAACGCTTTCGACAACACTCGCACCGCGGTGTGCGGCACGCGCGCTCCAATGGTTGCATCCGCAAGTCTCGTCAGTTCATCGCGGTTGAGCCAACGAATCCAAGGACTTGCCTCCTTGGTCACCGCAGGAAATGCATGAATAGGCGTGCTGAAACCGCTGACTTGAGTGGCTCCGACGTGCGCCGCATCGGTCTCCCACTGGCTTTGCACGCTGCGCGCATTGGCCATCGCAACGAACACGCCGTTATGCGATTTCGCACGTAACCGCAACACTCCACGAGCGTTGGCGTATGGCATCATGCCATCGGCATCCTGATAGCACACGTCGTCGAGTATGAAGAACAACGCATTGTCGTTCACCGGAGCATACATCGCCGCACGCGTGCCGATCACGCATCGAGCCTGCCCTTCGCTGATGGCCAGATAGGCACGATACCGTTCCGCCGGCGCCATCTGCGCGTTCAGAATGGCGAAATCGCCGTCATATGCTCCATTGGAGGATTGCGTCGGTGTAAAAGGGTGCAAGCCAATAGCCTGCAAGGTCTCAGCCATATCCTCTATCTCACGCATGGTCGGTAGCACCAGCACCGCCGGTTTGCCCTGCAGCAGCGCCAAAACCACCATCCACGCCGCGCACTGCCGCCAATGATCGGCACCCGGAAGCGGATCGAATACGAATGATTGGAAACGTTGCGATTCCAACGCTTCGTGAAGCAGATTGATATTGCCGTATTGCCGTTGTAGTTGTTCGTATGATTCCCGTTCGGCCTTGGCAAGCGATTCCCTGCGCCTGTTTTTTTCGATATTCGTTCGATTGCCGGTGCGCTGCTCCTGTTCAACTCGCGCCACGCGCGCAGGCACCGCCAAACGTAGGATGTTGGCTCGTGTTCCACCGAACGCATCCGCGATAAGCGTAACGTCATTCCGCATGGATGCGGGCACCAGCACACGATCTGAGACCACTCGTTCAATGAATCTCAGCGACGATTCCGGGGTTTCGCTGGTGTCGGTTCTGTTCCATACGATGCCGTTGACCCGTTGCCCCCCGAAGCGCACGCGCACCATTACGCCGGGTTGTGCGTCTTCGGAATATTTCTCCTCGACGTAATAGTCGAAGGTTTGCCCCAAATGGGTGGCTTGAATGTCCAGCACCACTTGGGCGATGGGATGCTCGGCAGCCGGCGTTTTGGGCGTAGGCGCACGTTTGCGCCGTTTGCGCGGGGCAAGCCCGTCAAGCGCCAGCTGTTCGGCATCCTCAGTACTCATGATTCAAGGGTAACTCAGCCCTCGATGGCGGCTTTCAGCTCGTCGACCTTATTGGTGGCCTCCCAGGTGAAATCAGCATCGTTGCGTCCGAAATGACCGTAAGCAGCGGTCTTGGAATAGATCGGACGCTTCAGGTCGAGCTCGTCGATAATGGCGGCCGGTCGAAGGTCAAACACCTTACGCACAGCCTGCTGAATCCGTTCGCGGGTCACACCATTTTCAGTGCCATACGTTTCCACATTGATGGACACCGGGTCGGCCACGCCAATGGCATACGCCACCTGCACTTCAACCTTATGCGCGAGGCCTGCGGCCACAATGTTCTTGGCCACCCAACGTGCCGCATAGGCCGCGGAACGATCCACCTTGCTCGGATCCTTGCCGGAGAACGCGCCGCCGCCATGATGCGCCGCACCACCATACGTGTCGACGATGATCTTGCGACCGGTCAGGCCGGCATCCGCGGCAGGGCCGCCAAGCACGAACGAACCGGTCGGATTAACGAGCACGCGATATTCATCATGCGCCACACGATCGGCAAGCACATCGTCGAGCACCGGACGAATCACATGTTCCGTCAGCTGCTCCTTAAGCCACGCCTGATCGACTTGCGGATCATGCTGAGTGGAAACCAGCACCGTGTCGAGACGAACGGGAGTATCGTTCTCATCGTATTCGATGGTCACCTGAGTCTTGCCATCCGGACGCAGATGAGGTACTTCGCCATTCTTGCGCACTTGCGTAAGACGATATGCCAAACGATGCGCCAAGTAAATCGGCAATGGCATCAGCACATCGGTCTCATCGCATGCATAGCCGAACATTACGCCCTGATCGCCGGCACCTTGCGCTTCGTAGCGCTGCTCGCGAGATGCCTGCGATTCCGCCTCACCGCTCAAACGAGCCACACCCTGATTGATTTCGGAGCTCTGCTCAGTCAATGACACGGTCACGCCGCAGGAATCGGCATCAAGGCCGACACAGGAACTGGTATAGCCGATATTACGCACCACGGAACGCACGATGTTCTGAATGTCGGAATACCCTTCGCTCGTCACCTCTCCGAAAACGAAGAACTGGCCGACGGTGGCGCACGTCTCCACAGCCACATGAGACTGCGGATCCTGGGCAAGCATATCATCCAGAATCGCGTCGGAAATTTGATCGCAGACCTTGTCTGGATGCCCCTCCGTTACCGACTCAGCGGAAATCAATTTCAATTCAGCCATCTGGCCGCTCCTTTCACGAACGCCCCACACGTTCGTCCCTTCTGGTCGCTATGAAAAACGCCCCGTCCTTCGCATACGCAATCAATAGTTTCATTGTGGACTATTCAAAGCGCACCGCTCAGGTATCGGGGCGAATGAAAATTCAAGATTCGGCTCTTGTCTTCAAGAGCCGTCGCGTCAGTTACCTTCGGTCAGATCGTCTTCGCCGAGGGTCTCCTCAAGCAGACCGTCGTTGATTTCACGGAAGGCGATGGACAGCGGCTTCTCCTGATTCTGATACTCCACCAGCGGACCGACGTTCTGCAGCAGGCCCTCGTTAAGCTGGGTGAAATAGGAATTGATCTGACGGGCACGCTTGGCTGCGAAAATAGCCAGTGCGTACTTGGAGTCAGCATGCTCCATCAAATCATCGATCGGCGGTTCCGCAAGACCGGTCGGGGTTGGCTGAGTGCCGAATGCCATATTGATTATCTCCCAATCATCAGATAAGCCAAAAGCTTCTTTTCCAAAGTCTTAAGTATAGGGCCGCCACTGGACCTGATTCAAACCCTTTCTCTTATGTTTTTGGCAAGCGCAAGCATCGTCGCCAATGCTCGCGAATGTAACGCTTCTGGGAATTCCACATAGTGACTCTTGACAAAACGCGTGTCCCGCTTAACTACCACAATAGAGAACATGGAAATGCGATCTGCAAAACTGATGAATGGACGAGTATTCGCGGGCGCGCGCGCCCTCTACCGTGCCGCTGGCGTGGACGGTAAGGATTTCGGCAAACCGATTATCGCCATCGCCAATTCCTTCGATGAGTTCCTGCCCGGCCACGTGCACCTGAACAAGGTTGGTCGACTGATCTCCGAGGCCATCAAGGAAGCCGGCGGCATCCCGCGTGAGTTCAACACGATGGCCGTTGACGACGGCATCGCCATGGGCCACACCGGCATGCTGTACTCCCTGCCGAGCCGTGACATCATCGCCGACACTGTGGAATATCAGGTGAACGCGCACTGCGCCGACGCTCTGATCTGCATCCCGAACTGCGACAAGGTCGTGCCGGGCATGCTGATGGCCGCTCTGCGTCTGAACATCCCAACCGTCTTCGTTTCCGGCGGCCCAATGGAGGCCGGCACCACGGTGCTTCCTGACGGCACAGTGAAGAAGAACACCGATCTGATCGACGTGATGTACGCCTCCGCCGACGACAATCTGGACGAAGAGGATCTGCTCGCCTATGAGAAGACCGTCTGCCCGACCTGTGGCTCCTGCGCCGGCATGTTCACCGCAAACTCGATGAACTGCCTTACCGAAGCCATCGGCCTGGCCCTGCCGGGCAATGGCACCATTCTGGCTTCGCACTCCTACCGTAAGGATTTGTTCAAGCGCGCCGCCGAACAGATCGTCAAGATCGCCAAGCAGTATTACGACGATGATGACGAGACTGTGCTCCCGCGTTCCATCGCCACCAAGGAAGCGTTCGAGAACGCCATGACCATGGATGTGGCCATGGGCGGCTCCACCAACACCGTGCTGCACATCCTCGCCATGGCGCAGTCCGCCGACGTGGACTTCACGCTTGACGATATCGAGCGCATTTCCCACACCGTGCCCTGCATCTGCAAGGCTTCACCGTCCGGCGAATGGGAGATCTCCGACGTGCATCGTGCCGGTGGCATCACCGGCATTCTCGGCGAGCTCGACCGTGCCGGCAAGCTGCACCGCGACGTGCATTCCATCGATTACAAGACACTTGAGGACAAGCTCAACGACTGGGACATCATGCGTGATACCTGCACCGAGCAGGCCAAGCAGATGTATCTGGCGGCCCCGGGTCACATCGTGTCCCCGGATCCGTGGACGCACACCACCCTGTTCGATTCCCTCGACCGCGACCGTGTGAACGGCGCGATCCACGACATCGACCATCCGGCCGTCACCGAAGGCGGTCTGGCCGTGCTGCGCGGCAACCTCGCCCCTGACGGCTGCGTGGTGAAGACCGCCGGTGTGCCGAAGGAGATTTGGACCTTCCGTGGACCGGCACTGGTCGTCGAATCCCAGGAACAGGCCATCGAGGTTATCCTCAACGACACTCTGAAGCCCGGTATGGCACTGGTCATCCGCTACGAGGGCCCAAAGGGCGGTCCGGGCATGCAGGAGATGCTGTACCCGACGTCGTTCGTCAAGGGCAAGGGTATCGGCAAGCAGGTCGCCATGCTGACCGACGGCCGCTACTCCGGCGGCTCCTCCGGTCTGGCCATCGGCCATATCGCTCCCGAGGCGGCGAACAAGGGCCCGATCGCCCTTATCAAGAACGGCGACATCATTACCATCGATATCCCGAACCGTACGGTGAACGTCGAGCTTTCCGACGAAGAGCTGACCCAACGCCGCGCCGAACTCGAAGCCGGTGACGGCTATGTGGCACACCGCGACCGCAAGGTCTCCCAGGCGCTGAAGGCCTACGCGGCCTTCGCCCGTTCCGCAGATAAGGGTGCCACGCGCGATCCGGAGCTGATCAACAAGCTTTCCGGTCTCGCCTGAGTTTCAGTGAATCTCAAATAATACAAAATGAGGATTGCGTAGTTTACTTACTGCGCAATCCTCATTTTTTTTTTAAAAAAAAAACATGCGCCCGATATATTCGAACGCATGTTGCAGTCTGTAATTATTATGATTACAGATTGAATTCCGTTGCAATAAGATTCCACAGTTCGTTTGCAGCATCATCAACAACATTATTGACGATGACTTTGTCGAATTCAGGTTCAGCGGCAAGTTCGATTTTCGCGGTTTCCAAACGTTTCGCCTGCTGTTCCGGGGTTTCGGTACCACGCCCGACAAGACGACGCTCCAATTCCTCGAATGACGGCGGCGCAATAAACACGGTCATCACATCAAGACCCAACTCCCCCGCACGCTGTTTGACGCTACGGGCACCTTGGATGTCGATTTCTAGAATGACTGGAATATTCTGTTCAAGATGTTCCACGACTGGTTTCACGGGCGTGCCGTAGTGGGCAAGACCGAAGACGTCAGCGGTTTCCAAAAACTCACCGGCATCTTCTTTGGCGAGAAACTCCTGTTCGGTCATGAAGAAGTAATTGACGCCATCCACTTCGCCTGGACGTGGTTTACGGGTCGTTGCGGATACCGACAGCCAAATCTGCGGATGCTGCTCACGTACACGTCCCAAAACGGTGCCCTTGCCAACACCGGCAGGACCACAAAGCACAATCAAACGTCCATGACGAGAGTCAGTCATTACATCCTCATTTTTCATAACAATCAACAGAACATGGAATTTGGAATCTCAGCACCGGATTTGAGAACACGCGATCACTCTTCTTCATCGTCCAAAACCTCATCATCGATTTCGTTCTGCGCTTCGATAAGCGCCTGGCGAATATCGAGCGCCACGGATTCCGTGGCCGCGCTCAGAGCGGCAATATCCGGGCCGTGCGCGGCGATAAAACGAGATACGGTGACAAGCACATTGCCTTTGGTGCCTTTGAATACCGTCTTAAGGTCTCGGGTTTCAGCACCTTGCCATCCGTAGCCCGGAGACAGAATAGGACCAGTGAACTTAGCTGGGTCGACACCGGAATCATTGATCCACTGACCAATAGTGGCACCGATGATCAAGCCAACGGAACCCATACCGTCATTGCCCTTGTTGAATTTCTGCGCGGTGCTGGCGATGCCGTAGGCCACGGTTCTACCCTTATATTCGCCCGCCTGACGAATGGCTGTCTGCAGGCTGGCACCTTCTTGATTCGAGGTCAACGATGCGACGAACACGCCTCGACCGTTATTGAGTGCGTCGTTGATCACACCACCCAAAGAACGTGCACCGTAGTACGGCAGCAAGGTGATGGCGTCGGCCAGCAGAGGAGATCCCGGCTTGAAATAGGCGTCGGCGAATGCGGACACCGTAGTCGGCAGACCGCCGTGCAGGCAGTCGACAATGGTGATGATTCCCATCTGACGGGCCGCATACAGTACCCGTTCGAGCGCCGCGATACCTTTCGAACCGTAGCGCTCGAACATGGAGAACTGGAATTTGACGGCTGCCGCTCTCCCATTGGCTGCCTGCAACATACGCATGGAGTACAGTTCCGCACCTAAGGCGTCCACATTGTAGCCCCAGTCGGTAAGGAGTTGCCGATGCGGGTCGATGCCCACACACAGCGGACCATACTTGGTCATGGAATTGCTCAGACGCAGACCGAAATCCGAACGCTGGGCACTCATCTCTTCACTACTGAGGCTACTTACCATTACTCACGGCTTTCCAACTCGAACAGCTGCTGGGAATGATCCTGAATGCTCATGATCTGATAATCATTATTGCGCACAGCCTCGATGGCCATCAATACAGCGGAGAATTCCGTCATGGTGGTGAACTGAGGCAGATCCGCGGCAATGGCCGCCGAACGGATGGCATAGCCGTCGGAACGGGATCCACGGGAGTTCGGCGTGTTGAGGATCAGATCGATGGCACCTTCTTCGATCAGCTGTACGACATTCTTGCCGACGCTGCCTTCCGCATGGTAGGTGGTAATCGGATCATCCGGATCGGAATCCATACGCACGCTGATCTTATCGACGATCTTGGAGTCGATGCCATAGCGACGCAACACGGATGCGGTACCCCCGGTGGCCCAAATGTTGAAGCCAAGCTCCACCAAGCGCGCGGCGAACAACGGCAGTTGACGCTTGTCGGTGTCGTTCACAGAGATAAACACGTTGCCGCTTGTCGGCAAGCCACCGTCATAGGCGGCCAGCTGGCTCTTGGCGAACGCATGCGGGAAGTCACGGTCAAAGCCCATGACCTCGCCGGTGGAACGCATCTCCGGTCCGAGCAGCACGTCGACGGTCTTGCCGAGCGGTGTGCGGAAACGCTTGAACGGAAGCACGGATTCCTTGACGGCAACCTGCTGACCGCGGCGAATATCTCCACCATCGCCGTGAGGCAACAGCAAGTCGTTGTCGCGCTGCTGCTGAATGGTTTCGCCGGCCATGATGCGAGCTGCCGCCTTGGCCAGTGCCACGCCGGTCGCCTTGGAAGCGAACGGTACGGTACGGGAAGCACGTGGATTCGCCTCGATGACGTACAGAGTGTTGGCCATGAAGGCGTACTGCACGTTGATCAGGCCTTGCACGCCACAGCCCTTGGCGATGGCATAGGTGCCTTCGCGCAGGCGACGGATCTGATCATCGGAAAGGGTGCTCGGAGGCAAGGTGCATGCGGCATCGCCGGAGTGCACACCGGCTTCCTCGACATGCTCCATAATGCCGCCGATATACAACTCTTGACCGTCGAACAGGGCATCAACGTCGATTTCCACGGCGTCCTGCAGGAACTTGTCGATCAGTAGCGGAGAAGGCAGACGGCCAGAAACCACGGTATCGGCCTGGGCTTCCTTCAATGCGCGGTCCACGTACTTGCGCAACTGGGCATCGTCGTACACGATTTCCATGCCACGGCCACCAAGCACGTAGCTCGGACGTACCAGCACCGGGTAACCGATGTTGTGTGCCGCTTCACGGGCTTCGTCAAGACTCAGGGCGGTGCCGTAGCGAGGCGCGTTCATCTCGGCCTTCTTCAGCACTTCGCCGAAGAGCTCACGGTTTTCAGCCAGATCGATGGATTCAGGCGTGGTGCCGAGAATCGGCACGCCAGCAGCCTTCAGACGAGCTGCCAAAGACAATGGGGTCTGTCCACCAAGCTGAACGATAACACCCTTGACTGGGCCCATCTTCTTTTCGGCCTCGTAGATTTCGAGCACGTCTTCGAAGGTGAGCGGTTCGAAGTACAGGCGATCGGACATGTCGTAATCGGTCGACACGGTTTCCGGGTTGCAGTTGACCATGATGGTGTCATAGTCCTTGCCCAGTTCCTGCACGGCATGCACGCAGGTGTAGTCGAACTCGATGCCCTGACCGATACGGTTCGGGCCGGAGCCGAGAATGATCACGGCTTCGCGCTCACGCGGGCGCAGTTCGCTTTCATCCGCATAGCAGGAGTAGTAGTACGGAGTCACCGCGTCGAACTCGGCAGCGCAAGTATCGACCGTCTTGAAAACCGGGCGAAGATCATACGACCAACGCAGCTCACGGATCGTGTTTTCGCCTTCATCTCCCAAGCGACGTAGATGGGCGATCTGCAGATCGGAAAGACCAGCCAGCTTCGCCTTCTTCAGCAGCTTGCGGCTAAGCTTCTCCGCTCCCTTGATTTCAAGAGCTGTCTCATTGATGAGTTCGAACTGGCGGATGAACCACGGGTCGATCTTGGTGGCGTCGAAGATCTGCTGTTCGGTGGCGCCTCCCCACAGGGCGCGCTGGATCTGCAGATAACGATGCTCGGTCGGCACCTTGATGGCGTCCAACAGCTCATCGACTTCCTGTGCGGAAGGCTTGTCGCCATCCCAGCTGAAGCCCATGTGGCGCTTGTCGATGGAGCGCATGGCCTTGCCGAGGGATTCCTGGAAGTTGCCTGCCAACGCCATGGCCTCGCCCACGGACTTCATGGAAGTGGTCAGCGTCGGATCGGCACCCGGGAACTTTTCGAAAGCGAAACGCGGAACCTTGGTGACCACGTAGTCGATGGTCGGCTCGAAGCTGGCCGGAGTGGACTGCGTGATATCGTTCTGGATTTCGTCGAGCGTGTAGCCAAGAGCCAGCTTGGTAGCAATCTTCGCAATCGGGAAGCCGGTTGCCTTGGATGCCAGAGCGGAGGAACGGGACACACGCGGGTTCATTTCGATGACGATGATGCGTCCGGTGTTCGGGTTGATGGCGAACTGGATGTTGCAGCCGCCAGTATCGACGCCCACGCCACGAATGATGGCGATGCCGATATCACGAAGCTTCTGATACTCGCGATCGGTCAGAGTGAACACAGGCGCCACGGTAATGGAATCGCCGGTGTGCACACCGACAGGATCCACGTTCTCAATCGGGCAGACGACCACGACGTTGTCTTTCTTGTCGCGCATCAGCTCGAGTTCGTATTCCTTCCAGCCTTCGATGCCTTCTTCGATCAGCACCTCGTCGGTTGGGGAATAATGGATGCCTGCGCCTGCGATGCGGTGCAGTTCCTCTTCGTCGTGCGCAATGCCGGAACCAAGACCACCCATGGTGAAGCTCGGTCGCACAACCAGCGGATAGCCGAACTTCTCAGCGATTTTATCGACCTCTTCGAGGGAATGGGCGATGTCGGAACGTGCGGATTCGGCGCCAGCCTCCTCAACGACCTTCTTGAAGAGCTCACGATCCTCACCACGGTCGATGGCTTCAAGGGAAGCGCCAATCAGCTCGACGTTGTACTTCTTGAGCACCCCGGCCTCGCCCAGTGCCATTGCTGCGTTCAGTGCGGTCTGACCGCCTAGGGTCGGCAGCAGGGCGTCGGGACGTTCCTTGGCGATGATCTGCTCGAGGATCGGCGTGGAGATCGGCTCGATATAGGTGGCATCCGCCATTTCCGGATCGGTCATGATGGTGGCCGGGTTGGAGTTGACGAGAATGACTCGGATGCCTTCCTCACGAAGCACGCGGCAGGCCTGGGTGCCCGAGTAATCGAATTCTGCGGCCTGGCCGATCACAATCGGACCGGAGCCGATGACCATCACGGACTTGATGTCTGTGCGCTTAGGCATTGCGGGTTCCCTCCTTGGCGGAACGCATGAGATCCACGAAACGATCGAACAGGTATGCGGCATCGTGCGGGCCGGCTGCGGCCTCCGGATGGTACTGCACGGAGAATGCCGGAATATCGACGCACTGCAGGCCTTCAACCACGTTGTCGTTCAGATCGATGTGACTGACGAACACCTTGCCATACTTGCCGTTTTCGAACGGCGCGTCAACGGTTTCGCCGATCGGCGCGTCGACGGCGAAACCGTGGTTGTGCGCGGTAATTTCGATTTTGCCGGTAGTCATGTCTTTGACCGGCTGGTTGATGCCACGGTGGCCGAACTTCAGCTTGTACGTACCGAAGCCAAGCGCACGTCCGAGCAGCTGGTTGCCGAAGCAGATACCGAAGAACGGATAACCTGCATCAAGCACCTGACGAAGCAAGTTCACTTCAGGGGCGGCCTGTTCCGGATCTCCCGGGCCATTGGAGAAGAAAACACCATCAGGATGGAGAGCTTCAAGCTCGTCGAACGTGATGCTGGAAGGCACCACATGCACACGGCAACCGCGTTCAGCCATACGATGCGGAGTCATGGCCTTGATGCCAAGATCGACAGCGGCGATGGTGAACAACGGTTCCTTGCCCGCGAATTCACCACACGGTTCGATGGTGTAGGCTTCCTTGGTGCTGACCTCGTCGTAGAGGCTCATCCCCTTCATCTGCGGAGTGGATTTGACCTCGTCGAGCATGGATTCGATGGTACGTAGCTTGCCATTGTCGTCAAGCAGGGCGTCACCGGAGAAAATCGCAGCACGCATTACACCGGCGGAACGCAGGTGACGCACCAGCTTGCGGGTGTCGATACGGCTGATGCCAACAATCTTGTTGGCTTCCAGATCGTCATCAAGGCTGCCGGTAGCGCGCCAATTACTTACGTTCGGGCTGGGATCGCGCACGACGTAGCCGGCAACCCAGATTCGCGTGGATTCCGGATCCTCCCCATTGATTCCCGTGTTCCCAATATGAGGGAACGTCTGTACCACGATCTGACGATCGTAGCTGGGGTCCGTAAGCGTCTCCTGATAACCGGTCATGCCGGTCGCGAAAACGATCTCCCCGCTGGTCGTGCCGATCGCGCCGTAAGGCTCACCCACATACACCTGTCCGTCTTCGAGAACGAGAACGGCATCTTGAGGGTCAAACATCACGGCTTCGGAATCATACTGGTTCACCAAAACCCCCTTATAGTCAAGGTATTCGTACCAAGGATAGCGGCCGGTTAGGACTCGCGACCCGGCCGAATCGCTTAACTTTCAGCTTTATTCAGCTGAAGGTTCGGTCGGTTGCTCATCCACTTGAGCGGCATCCGCATCAGCGCTGACGGCGCTGAGCAGACCGTGGATGAATGCCGGTGATTCGTCATCACACAGCGTCTTGGCAAGGCCAAGCGCCTCGTCGATGGCCACCATATTCGGAACATCATCATTGAACATGATCTCCCACGCCGCGATACGCAGAATATTGCGATCGACAACGCCCATACGCTTGACCTTCCAACCGGTGGAATGCTCGTCAAGCGTGGAATCGATGGCTGCGATATGTTCCGCAACGCCACGAACGATTTCGATGGCGTATTCAGGCAGCGGAGTCTGGGCGCCGGGCTGCTCAATGCGCTCAGCAAGAAGGGACAGGATGTCCTGTCCCTTCTCATCCGCTTCATACAACGTATTCAGAGCCCTCTTACGAGCGGTGGAACGTGCCATGAAACTTCTTTCGTCCTTACTCTCAGTTCTCGCGGCCGAGGTAGGAGCCGTCGGTGGTGTTCACCTTGACCTTCTCGCCTTCGCCGATGAACAGCGGAACCTGAATCTCGGCACCAGTCTCAACGGTGGCCGGCTTGGTACCGGCGTTGGAACGGTTGCCCTGCAGACCCGGTTCGGTATGGGTGACGGTCAGGATCACGGAAGCCGGCAGTTCGACGGACAGCGGGGTGCCGTCGTGGAAGGACACGACGCAGTCAGTTCCTTCCAGCAGGAACTTGGCCTGGTCGCCGACGAGAGTCTTCGGAATGTAGATCTGATCGTAGGTGGTCATATCCATGAACACGAAATTGTCGCCGTCCTCGTAGGAGTACTGGAGGTTGCGGTTGTCGACGGTTTCGAATTCCATCTTCATGCCGGCATTGAAGGTCTTGTCGACGATCTTGCCCGAGAGCACGTTCTTGATGGTGGTGCGCACGAAAGCAGGGCCCTTGCCCGGCTTGACGTGCTGGAACTTGATGACGGCCCACAGCTGGCCATCGAGGTTCAGGACGGAACCGTTCTTGATGTCATTGGTAGTCTGTGCCAAATTAACTCACCTATTTCTTCGTCTAACAGGGAAAGCTTAAAAAGAGCCTTGCTCATTATGCCACGGTGTGCATACTTTGTCGGTAAGCCTTCCATATATAGGAAAACCTCCCTCAGCAAAATGCCTTGGGAGGTTTTCCTAAAACGCTAGTTCAAGCGTGTCTTGACATCAAGCAGAAACTACTCGATGATCTTGGTGACACGGCCCGAGCCGACGGTGTGGCCGCCTTCGCGCACTGCGAAGGTCAGGCCCTCTTCCATAGCGATCGGCTGAATCAGCTCAACGCCGAAGGTAGCGTGATCGCCCGGCTGCACCATCTCAACGCCTTCCGGCAGGGTGATAACGCCGGTGACGTCGGTGGTACGGAAGTAGAACTGCGGACGGTAGTTGGAGAAGAACGGCGAGTGACGGCCGCCTTCGTCCTTGGTCAGCACGTAGACTTCGCCCTCGAACTTGGTGTGCGGGGTCACGGAGCCCGGAGCAGCCAGAACCTGGCCACGCTCGACCTGGTCACGGTTGATGCCGCGGAGCAGCAGACCGGTGTTGTCGCCAGCCTCGCACTCGTCCATCTGCTTGTGGAAGGTCTCGATGGAGGTGACGGTGGTGGTCTGGGTCGGACGGATACCAACGATCTCGACGTTGGAGTTGACCGGGAGCTTACCACGCTCGACACGGCCGGTAACCACGGTGCCACGGCCGGAGATGGTGAACACATCTTCGATCGGCATCAGGAACGGCTTGTCCAGATCGTGAGTCGGGGTCGGGATGTACTCATCGACAGCCTTCATGAGTTCCTTGACGGACTCAACCCACTTCTCGTGATCCGGAGCGTCGTCGTGCAGCGCGCCGTAAGCGGAGGTGTGGATGACCGGGCAATCGCGATCGAAGCCGTTCTCGTCGAGGAGGTCACGGACCTCTTCCTCAACGAGCTCGACGAGCTCTTCGTCGTCGACCATATCGCACTTGTTCAGAGCGACGAGGATACGCGGCACGCCCACCTGGCGAGCGAGCAGCACGTGCTCGCGGGTCTGAGCCATCGGACCGTCAGTGGCGGCCACAACGAGGATAGCGCCATCCATCTGGGCAGCGCCGGTGATCATGTTCTTCACGAAGTCGGCGTGGCCCGGGCAGTCGACGTGAGCGTAGTGACGCTCAGCGGTCTGGTACTCGATGTGGGCAATGTTGATGGTGATACCACGCTGCTGCTCTTCCGGAGCGGCGTCGATCTGGTTGAAGTCGTAAGCCGGGTTGATGTCCGGGTACTCCTCGTGCAGGACCTTGGAGATGGCTGCGGTCAGGGTAGTCTTACCGTGATCGACGTGGCCGATGGTACCAATGTTAACGTGCGGCTTAGTACGCTCGTACTTTTCCTTTGCCATGTGTTTTGTCCTCCTGGACGTCTCGTAGTAAGCCTTGAACTCACTTCAAGGCACTCGCTACATTTTACTGGGTTTGACGGGTTTGTGCCACTTTGGAGCCCGAACCCAGTCAGCGCTACAAAATACTAGCGCTGACTGGAGACAGTTTCCACTTAAGCGGCAGCGCGTGTCACTCGCCGCGCTGGGCCTTGATGATCTCCTCGGAGACGTTCTTCGGAACCTCAGCGTAGGAGTCCATCTGCATGGTGAACATTGCACGGCCCTGGGTCTTGGAGCGGAGGTCGCCGATGTAGCCGAACATCTCGGACAGCGGAACCTTGGCATCGATGACCTTGACACCGGTGGAGTCGGTCATGGACTGGATGGAACCACGACGGGCGTTGATATCGCCCATCACGTCGCCCATGTACTCTTCCGGAGTACGCACTTCCACGGCCATGATCGGCTCGAGGATGACCGGCTTAGCCTTCGGAGCAGCTTCCTTGAAGCACATGGAACCTGCGATCTTGAAGGCCATTTCGGAGGAGTCGACGTCGTGGACCTGGCCGTCGGTGACGGTAGCCTTGACGCCAACCACCGGGAAGCCGGCGAGCACGCCGGATTCCATGGCTTCCTGCACACCAGCATCGATGGAAGGAATGAATTCCTTGGTGATGTGGCCGCCAGTGACCTCGTTGACGAACTCGTAGGTCTCGCCCTCTTCGGTGTTGAGCGGCTCGAAGTTCATCAAGACCTTTGCGAACTGGCCGGAACCACCGGTCTGCTTCTTGTGCGTGTATTCCTGGTTCATGACGGCCTTGCGGATCGTCTCGCGGTATGCAACCTGCGGGTTACCCACGTTGCACTCCACCTTGAATTCACGACGCATACGGTCGACGATGATGTCGAGCTGCAGCTCGCCCATGCCGGAGATCAGAGTCTGGCCGGACTCTTCGTCGGTCTTCACCTGGAAGGTCGGATCTTCGTCGGACAGCTTCGCCAAAGCGATGCTCATCTTCTCCTGATCGGCCTTGGTCTTCGGCTCCACGGCCACCTCGATCACCGGATCCGGGAAGGTCATGGATTCGAGGGAGATCGGAGCCTTTTCATCGCACAGGGTGTCACCGGTGGTGATGTTCTTCAGGCCCACGAAGGTGTAGATGTTGCCGGCTTCGGCGGCATCGACCGGGTTCTCCTTGTCGGCGTGCATCTGGAAGATCTTGCCGACGCGTTCCTTCTTGCCCTTGGTGGAGTCAAGCACGGTGTCGCCCGGGGTGACGGCGCCGGAGTAGACGCGCACGAACACGAGCTTGCCGTAGAACGGGTGGGTAGAGATCTTGAAGACCAGAGCAGAGAACGGATCATCGGTGGTTGGCTTGCGATCGATCTCGATGGATTCGTCCTTCGGATCGAAACCGACGATGGACGGAACGTCCTCCGGGCTCGGCAGGTAGTCGACGACGGCGTCCAGCATCGGCTGAACACCCTTGTCCTTGAAGGCGGAGCCGCAGAGCACCGGGTAGGCTTCACGGTTGATGGTGAGCTTACGGATGCCGCTACGGATCTCGTCCTCAGTTAGTTCGCCAGACTCGAGATACTTCTCAAGCAGCTCTTCATCGGACTCTGCGACCTGGTCGAGCAGCTCTGCACGATACTGCTCAGCCTTGTCCTGCAGGTCGGCCGGGATGTCGGTGGTGTCGTAGTGAGCGCCCATGTCGCCGGAAACGTCGTTCCAGACGTAAGCCTTCATACGAATCAGATCGACAACGCCGGCGAAGTCGTTCTCAGCGCCGATCGGCAGCTGCACGACAAGCGGGGTCGCGCCCAGCTTGGTTTTGATGGTGTCGACGGAGTAGTAGAAGTCAGCGCCGAGCTTATCCATCTTGTTGATGAAGCAGATACGCGGAACGCCGTACTTGTCAGCCTGACGCCAAACGGTCTCGGACTGAGGCTCCACACCTTCCTTGCCGTCGAACACGGCAACAGCACCATCGAGCACACGCAGGGAGCGCTCTACCTCGGCCGTGAAGTCCACGTGGCCCGGGGTATCGATGATGTTGATCTGGAACTTCTGCTTCTCGTCATGGGTCTGACGGTTCCAGAAGCAAGTGGTTGCAGCGGACTGGATGGTGATGCCGCGTTCCTGCTCCTGAGCCATGAAGTCCATCGTCGAGGCACCGTCATGGGTCTCGCCGATCTTGTAGTTCTTGCCGGTGTAGTACAGGATACGTTCGGTGGTAGTGGTCTTACCGGCATCGATGTGAGCCATGATGCCGATGTTACGGATCTGGTTGAGATCATTGAGCACGTCTAGTGCCATGAGTGTTCCTTAACTCTCGTTCTCGACTAATTACCAGCGGTAATGAGCGAAGGCCTTGTTGGCCTCTGCCATCTTATGAGTATCCTCGCGACGCTTGACAGAAGCACCAAGGCCATTGGAGGCATCGAGGATTTCGTTGGCCAGACGCTCAGCCATGGTCTTCTCACGACGGGCGCGGGAGAAGTCAGTCAGCCAGCGCAGAGACAGGGTGTTCGCACGAGCCGGCTTCACTTCGACCGGAACCTGGTAGGTAGCGCCACCGACGCGGCGGGAGCGAACCTCGAGGGACGGACGGATGTTGTCGAGAGCGCGCTTAAGCACTGCCACCGGCTCCTGATCGGTCTTTTCCTTGACCATATCGAGAGCGGAGTAGACGATGTCTTCGGCGATCGACTTCTTGCCGTCGAGCAGAATCTTGTTGATGAGCTGTGCCACAACAGTGGAACCGTAAATCGGATCCGGCAGCAGCTGATGCTTCTTGGAAGGTCCTTTACGTGACATATCTCTTACTTCGCCTTCTTTGCTCCGTACAGGGAACGACCCTGCTTGCGATCCTTCACACCCTGGGTATCGAGGGCGCCACGAACGATGTGGTAACGAACACCCGGCAGATCCTTGACACGGCCGCCGCGCACGAGCACAATGGAGTGCTCCTGCAGGTTGTGGCCTTCGCCCGGGATGTAAGCGGTGACTTCCACACCGGAGCTCAGGCGCACACGAGCGACCTTACGCAGTGCCGAGTTCGGCTTCTTCGGGGTGGTGGTGTAAACACGGGTGCACACGCCGCGGCGCAGCGGGCTTCCCTTCAGTGCCAAAGTCTTGGACTTCTTCGGCTTTGCCTGACGTCCCTTACGGACGAGCTGTTCAATAGTAGGCAACTTGAATTCTCCGATTCAGTGGTTTCTCTTGCTTTTGTGTGACCGCCGCACTGCACCCACACTCCACGCATCTGAATCGTGAGGATAGCCACAGTCCACCGGCCCGATGGCCCATCCCTCTCTCACCGCCGCATTGCTGCGCGTGATGCAATCGAGTTCCGGGATATCCCAACCCGCACGCCTGTTACATAAGGCATGCCGTTGGCACACACGAATTACTATTATACGGATTCCCGAGACATTCCAACATGCCGTGTCGCAAGTCGCAAAAGGGATGGCCCCGAATCCTTTCGAATCCGGGGCCATCCGTCTGGGAAGGAGGTTCCCACTTCTTTGCCACGCGCCGCCTTGCGCGCACTCTTCAGTCTCGTTGTCTGTTTTGCATTTGCGGCCCGGCGCGTTCGCCGTACTACCCCATCGCCGCCATCTCGAATCGCTATTGTTCAGTTATATCTTAAAGGCGTTGCGCATGAACCTCGCGGCCATAGACGCTTCGTTGCGACCTGACGAATCCTCGACTGATCCACAACTCCGGCCTTCGGTTACAGTATACCTTAAAACGAACAAAAAATACAGGTGAAAACGCCCTTAAATCCCAATAATTTCAATCATTTTGTCTACATCAGCGTAATGTAACAAAACATCACAATGACACGTTTACACCACTCAAAATAGAACATTCCCTGAATCATTTTGAAAGATTCAGGGAATGCGCAATATAACGACGAAATCTACTGACGAATGTCAGCCGTTGGCCGTTTCAACGGCGTCTTCACGGGCCTTCGCAGCCGAGCCCTTCTCGCCATTGTCGGAATCAGGATGAATCTGATGCCTGTCATCATGCTCACGCCACCAGCTGGACAGCACGGAGCCGGAAATGTTGTGCCAAACGCTGAAGAACGTGGACGGCACCGCGGCCAACGGATTGGACGCGAACGACGTCAGCGCCAAAGTCGCCCCCAACGCGGAATCCTGCATTCCGACCTCGAAGGTGATGGCCTTCTGTTGCGCATAACGGAAGCCCTTCGGATACACCTTGTACATGAGCTTGGAGAAGCCGAAGCCCAGCGCATATCCGCACAGGTTGTGCAGAATGACCACCGGAATGGCAAGCAACGAGGAAGCCACGAACAGCTTCGGACCGTTGGCCGCGACGACCACGCCGATGATAAGCAGAATGGCCACCTGGGACACGATCGGCAGAGCGACCGTGATCTTCTCGATCTTCTCGCCGAAAATGGCATGGCAGATCACGCCAAGAGCGATCGGGAACAGCACCACCTTAACCGCATTGAGGAACAGGGATTCCACCGGAACCGACACATACTGGGAAGCGAGCCACTGCATCAACAGCGGAATCATGAACGGCGCGCACAGCGTGGACAGAATGCCGATGGACACATCCAGCGCCACATCGCCACGGCTCAGATAGCTCATCACGTTGGACGAGGTTCCGGACGGGCAGCAGCCGACCAGAATCACACCGACGGCGAGCGCACCATCAAGACGGAAAATCCAGCACAGCAGCACAGCCACCAACGGCATGATGACGAAGTGGGCCACGGTGCCGACGATGACCATCAGAGGCTGGGTGAGAATGCGCTTGAAATCGTCGAGGGTCAAGGTAAGACCCATACCGAACAGCACGATACCCAGGAAATAACCGGTATAGGACTTGCCCCACAAGCTTGCCTGCGGCACGAAATAGTTGAACACGGCCCACACAATCACAATCGCGGTGAACCACTTGGTAAGCCAATCACCAAACGCTTTGACCTTCTGCATGAATATCTCTTCCTTCACACTTCACAGCTTTTCGGCCGATGATCCACATACGCCGAAAATACTCCGAGACGGCTCGCACCGCCGTTACCGCACACCCTCCCGCATGCAGCGACTACAAGGTACGCGTGAGTTTCGGCTTTGTGTAATCTGCCATTCACATAATGAACAGCCCACAGCGCAAGCCGACGGCAGGCATATGCAACACGCCGATGTAGACATAGCTGGAAAATCGTGTATAGTTTTCACCTGTTGCGCTTCTGCACGAAGTGAAAACATGGTGGCTATAGCTCAGTTGGTAGAGCATCTGATTGTGGTTCAGAAGGTCGCGCGTTCGAGCCGCGTTAGCCACCCCAGTAAAGACCTCGGAAGAAATTCCGAGGTCTTTTGCTATCCGGAAGGCTTGAATACAGCAAACAGCCGATCGCAAGTCATCAGCATAAGTCAGATACAAGGAGCGCATCATGCTGTCTTTTGAAAACGACTATTCCTGTACGGCAACGCCGGAAATCATCGAACGCATCGAACAGATCGAGCAGAACCAATATCCGGGTTACGGCAATGACAGCATCTGCGAAAGCGCGAAAACCAAGATTCGCGAGGCATGCTCCTGCCCCGACGCTCAAATTTTCTTCCTGGTAGGTGGCACGCAAACCAATCAGACCATCATCGACTCCATCACACCGCAGTATGCCGGCGTGGTCGCGGCAAACACTGGCCATGTGAACGTGCATGAGGCGGGCGCTATCGAATTCACCGGCCACAAGGTGCTGACGCTCCCCCACCATGACGGCAAGATCAATGCGAACGAGCTCGATGAATATTGCGCCACGTTCTATGCGGACGGCAACTACACGCATATGGTATTCCCCGGATGCGTGTACATTTCACAGTCCACCGAATATGGCACGCTCTACACGCTCGACGAACTCGAAGCGATCCGCAAGATCTGCACAAAGTACGACATGCCATTGTTCATCGACGGCGCACGACTCGGCTACGCGCTGACCGCAACCGGCAACGACGTGACACTTGAAGACATCGCACGCATCGCGGATGTGTTCTACATCGGCGGCACCAAGGTGGGTGCCATGTTCGGCGAAGCAGTGGTGTTCACGCACGGCAACATGCCGAAGAACTTCGTGACGCTCGTCAAACAGCATGGAGCTTTGCTCGCCAAGGGATGGCTGCTGGGCGTGCAATTCGACACGCTGTTCACCGACAACTTGTACTGCAGAATCGCCCGCCGCGCCAACGATGCGGCCGACCGCATTCGCGAAGTGCTCGTGGAACGCGGCTATACGCTCACCTTCGACGCGCCGACCAATCAGATCTTCATCACACTTGATAACGAGACGTCCGAACGTTTGCAGCGCAGCGTGCGCCTCGGCTTCATGGAAAAGGCCGACGACACGCACACGGTGATGCGCATCTGCACCAGCTGGGCCACCACCGACGAGCAGGTTGAGCAGCTGATCGCACTGCTGTAGCGCATCGCCGATGAGAATAGGCACAGAATAATTATTAAAAAACGAACAATAAAAGGCGCAGGACTTTCATCCCGCGCCTTTTTTATTTACACAACAGCCATTAATCGTATACGTGGTTTCATTTACGCCGCATATTACGCATATTACGCATTGCTTTATTTGCTGATATTGTCAGAGATTGCCTCGCGTTCCATCGCAATGAACTTACGCACGGACGCCTCCACCGAATAATGTTCCTTGGTGTGTTCGGCGTAGATCCCACTCCATTTCGACAATTCGTCGGGATGGTCGATCCACCAATCGATACGTCTCGCCAACGCTTCCACATCGTCAACGGGGAACAGCGACTCATCTCGCAACGCAAACTGGCCTGCCGCACTCAACGGCGATGAGGCGATCACAGGAACCAAGCCGGCAGCCATACCCTCGATCACACTCACCGACTCAAGATCGGCAATCGAAGGATGCACCAGCAGATTACTGGAACGCAGCAAAGCCGGCATTTCTGTATTCTTATGAAATCCAATCGACGCCGGTCTGGAAAGCAAGCGTGACGCGAGTCGCTGCAATTTCTTTTTCAGAGGACCAGTGCCGGCAATCGTCAATTCAATATCTTGCGCATGCCTGCAACGCGCGATCGCCTGAATCAACGCAACATGATTCTTTTCGTTCGTCAATCGTCCGGAAGCGACGATATGGAACGGAACCGGCGCGGACTTCCCTGCATCGCGCTGCGTTTTCGGAGTGAATCGCGCTTCGTATCCGTTGGAAATCACGTGCAGTTTCGCTTTGTATCCGTGGGAACGCAGCAGACTTGCGCCAAGTTCGGTGGGCACATGCACATGGCCAATTTTGCGATACAGCCACAGATTGAACAGCCAGTAGATAAACGAGTCGATACCCGGAATATATTTCAGCGGACCCGCCGAATACGTGATGTTCTCCGGCTGCACATGATAGCCCGCAGTAACCGCGATTCCCATCTGTTTGGCGACTTTGCAAGCATGCTGGCCGAAACGGAACGGGGTGTAGATATGCACCACGTCCACTCCTTGAAACGCAATTCTGAACAGCGTGTCGCTCGGCTCTGCGAACTGCATCTGCTGCTGCTTCGCCACCCAACTGACCAGAGGCACATGGTTGACTCGCGCCGGGTATTCAGGCGCACCAACGCCTACGAGCCTGACCGTGTGGCCTTGCCGTTTCAATTCCTCCGCCCATTGCAATGCCGAATTCGAAGTGCCATTGCCTCGGTTTCCCGACGTGTCGACCACCATGGCGATGGTCAGGGGGCGTTGTGTTTCTTCCTGTTCCGTCTCAGACATGCACTCCATCCTACGCCGATGGCACAATAGGAACCATGACCGAAAAGAATCGTGCCCTCGGCACTCCACTTGGCAATCATCCGACTCGTGTTCTGTTCCTTGGCTCCGGCGAGCTAGGCAAGGAAGTCGCTCTTGAACTCATGAGGCTTGGCGCATGGGTATGTGCGGCCGATTCCTATGAGGGCGCTCCGGCACAGCAGGTGGCGCACGAATACCGTGTGCTCGACATGGCCAATGCCGAACAGTTGCGAGCATTGTTCGACGAAATTCGGCCGGACATCATTGTGCCGGAAGTCGAAGCGATCGCCACCAGCGAACTGGCTGCCGCAGCCGAACGTGGCGCCCAAGTGGTACCCAGCGCCGAAATCGCATCCATTTGCATGGATCGCGAACGCTTGCGCGTGCTCGCGCATGAGGAATTGTGTTTGCCGACCACCCCGTACCACTTCGCAGGCTCGCTGGAAGAGCTTCGCGCTGGGGCAGAAATGGTTGGCTACCCGTGCGTAGTCAAGCCGATTATGAGTTCTTCCGGTCATGGCCAGTCCGTGGTTCGTTCCGCCGATGCGATTGACGCGGCTTGGGTTGAGGCACAGGAAGGTCGTCGCGCGCACGACGAGGGAGATGTCTCCCGAGTGATTGTAGAAGCGTTGGCTCCATTGGATTACGAACTGACCGTGCTGACCGTCAGCTCCAGCGCCGGCATCGTGACCTGCGCTCCGATCGGACAGCGTCAGGAAAGCGGCGACTATCGCGAATCCTGGCAACCGGCCTCCTTCACACAGGATGTGCTTGAGCAGGCGCAACGCATCGCGCGTACCGCAGTGGAAGGTCTGGTGGCGAAGGCCAAGGCTTCCGGCGAGAAGGGTTGGGGCGTGTTCGGCGTGGAGCTGTTCGTGCTGACCGACGGTTCCGTGCTGTTCAATGAGGTCTCCCCACGTCCGCATGACACTGGCATGGTCACGATGGCGTCGCAACGATTAAGCGAATTCGCGTTGCACGCGCGTGCGATTCTCGGTTTGCCGATTACGCAGGAACACGTCGCCTTATCGATCCCAGACGGTGCCGTCGCGGCGAGCCATGCGATCGTCATTCAGGGCGAAGGTGAGGCCGAATTCCGCAACGTCGCCAACGCTTTGTCTCAGCCGGGCACCGACCTGCGTATCTTCGCGAAGCCAGAAGTGCACGGCCATCGTCGCATGGCGGTCGCGCTGGCCATCGGAACAGATGAGGCCGACGCGCGTGCCAAAGCCGAGAATGTGTCCGAATCGCTCGAAATCGACATCGCCTGACGTGCTATTGCCGGATACTGACGAAGACTGCCGGAACGCGCCCAAAAACCATACGATTGTAGCCTCCCGTTGGTATCTTGTTAACCGTCAAGTTCACCAAACTATCTACCTCCCAAACACCAGGAAAGGCGAGTAATGGAGAAGTTGGAAAAGCTCTACGAGGGCAAAGCCAAGCAACTGTACGCAACTGACGATCCGGAGGTGCTCTGGGTCGAATACAAGAACTCCGCTACCGCAGGTGACGGCGAAAAGAAGGAAGACTTCGCCGGCAAGGGCAGGCTGAACAACCTCATCACCACGCTGATCTTCGATCTGCTCAAAAAGCGCGGTATCGACAGCCATCTGGTGGCCCGCGTGGGCGAAACCTCCCAGCTGGTCAAGAAGGTCACCATGTTCCCGCTCGAGATCGTGCTGCGTAACACCGCCGCCGGCCACTTCTGCTCTCGCTTGGGCGTGGAAGAGGGCATCGAGCTCAAGGAACCGGTGCTCGAGTACTTCCTGAAGAATGACGATCTGCACGATCCGTTCGTGAACGACGACGATCTGGTTGCGTTGGGCGTCTGCACCCGTGAGGATCTGGCTGAGATCGCGCCTCTCGCACGCCGCATCAATGAGGCCCTGATCGAGATCTTCGCCAAGATCGATGTCAAGCTTGTGGACTTCAAGATCGAAATGGGTCGTACCTCCGACGGCACCCTGCTGCTCGCCGACGAAATCACCCCGGATTCCTGCCGTCTGTGGGATCAACGTGATCATTCCGGCAAGGTGGAGCATCTCGACAAGGATCTGTTCCGCCGCGGCTTGGGCGACATCATCCCGGCCTACGAAGAGATCGAAAGCCGTTTGGCCGAGCTTGCCAAGTCTGAAGGCATTGAAGTAGCCGAATAATACTTGCGATAGCCCGCATCTGCAGTACAAACTCGGATACGGGCTTCATCGTTTTTGAAAATCTTACTTTTATCAATCTCACCAAGCCCCTCTTTCAAGGAGTCAACCATGGTTTTTCGCGTGTACGTGGAAAAGAAGCAGGGTTTTGATGTCGAGGCCAAGCAGCTCGCCAACGAGCTGAAGACCATTCTTGGCATCGCATCGCTGAAGAATGTACGTCTCGTCAATCGTTATGACGTGGAAGGCATCAGCGAGGAACTGTTCGCACAGGCCACCCCTACCGTGTTCAGTGAGCCGCAGGTCGATAATGTTTCCGCCGATTTGCCTGATTTCGGTTCTGATAATGTGTTCGCCGTGGAGTATCTGCCCGGTCAGTTCGACCAGCGTGCGGATTCCGCCAGCGAATGCATTCAGCTGATCTCCCAGGGCGAGCGCCCGACTGTCCGCTCCGCCAAGGTGTATGCACTTGAAGGCGAGCTGAGCGACGCCGACATCGCCGCCATTAAGCATTATGTGATCAACCCGGTCGAGGCCCGCGAAGCTTCGCTGGATACCAAGACCACGTTGAAGACTCAGGTGCCGGTACCGGGCAAGGTGGAGGTCATCGAAGGCTTCCGCACCATGAGCGACGCCGATCTTGAGCAGTTCATCGCCGACCGTGGCCTGGCCATGGATTTGGCTGATCTGCAGTTCTGCCGTGCTCACTTCACCGAGGAACAGCGTGATCCGACAATCACGGAAATCAAGGTGATCGACACATATTGGTCCGATCATTGCCGTCACACCACGTTCGGCACACAACTTGATGATGTGCAGATTGACGACGCGACCGTGCAGGCCGCATTCGATAAGTATCTTGAGATGCGTCACGAGCTTGGCCGCGACGAAAAGCCCGTATGCCTTATGGATATGGGCACCATCGGTGCGAAGTGGCTCAAGAAGAACGGTATTCTGAAGAATCTTGACGAATCCGAAGAAATAAACGCCTGCACCGTCAAGATGAAGGTTGATGTGAATGGCCATGATGAGGATTGGCTGTTCCTGTTCAAGAACGAAACCCACAACCACCCGACGGAAATCGAACCGTTCGGTGGTGCGGCAACCTGCATCGGCGGCTGCATCCGCGACCCGCTTTCCGGCCGTTCCTACGTGTATCAGGCCATGCGTGTAACCGGTGCTGCTGATCCGACCGTTCCTGTTTCCGAAACGCTTGAAGGCAAGCTTCCCCAGCGCAAACTGGTCACCACCGCCGCCGCCGGTTATTCCTCGTATGGCAACCAGATCGGTCTTGCCACCGGTCAGGTGGACGAGATCTACCACCCCGGATATGTGGCCAAGCGTATGGAGGTCGGTGCGGTTGTGGCCGCGACTCCGGCAGATCATGTGCGCCGCGAAACCCCCGCTCCGGGCGACAAAGTCATCCTGCTCGGCGGTCGTACCGGCCGTGACGGCATTGGTGGTGCCACCGGCTCATCCAAGGCTCACAATGTTGAGTCTCTGGAGCTTGACGGTGCCGAGGTGCAGAAGGGCAATGCTCCCGTCGAACGTAAGCTGCAGCGTCTGTTCCGCCGCGGTGACGCGTGCCGTCTGATCAAGCGCTGCAACGATTTCGGCGCTGGTGGCGTATCCGTGGCGGTCGGCGAGCTGGCTGACGGCCTGTATGTTGATCTCAACAAGGTTTCGAAGAAGTACGAAGGCCTGGACGGCACCGAACTGGCGATTTCCGAATCTCAGGAACGTATGGCTGTGGACGTGGCCGCCGAAGATGTGGACGAGTTCCTGAGCTACGCCAAGGAAGAGAATCTCGAGGCCGAAGTCATCGCGACAGTGACCGAAGAGCCGCGCATGACGATGGTGTGGAACGGCGACACGATCGTGGATCTGTCCCGCGAGTTCCTCGCTTCCAACGGTGCTCCGAAGCATCAGGTGGTGCATGTCGAGGCGCAGCACAGCTACGCCACCCCGTGGGCTTCCGGTTCCTTGTCTGATCGCATGCATGCCATGCTCACCGATCTGAACGTGGCTTCCAACAAGGGTCTTTCCGAGCGTTTCGACTCCACCATCGGCGCAGGCACCGTACTCATGCCGTTCGGCGGGCGTAAGCAGCTGACCCCGAACATGGCCATGGTCGCCAAGCTGCCTGTGTTCGGCGAGACCACCACCGCCTCCGCGATGGCTTGGGGTTTCAACCCGTTCATTATGGAGCAGAACCAGTTCACGGGCGCTTATCTGTCTGTGGTCGAATCTCTCTCGAAGCTGGTGGCCGCCGGTTTCGAACATGAGAAAGCGTATCTGAGCTTCCAGGAATACTTCGAGAAGCTGCGCGACGAGCCGGAGCGTTGGGGCAAGCCGATGGCCGCCGTACTGGGCGCTCTGATGGCTCAGGTGGATCTAGGCGCTGGCGCAATCGGCGGCAAGGACTCCATGTCCGGTACGTTCGAACAGCTGGACGTTCCGCCGACCCTGATCTCCTTCGCCGTGGCGGTGGGCAACATGAAGCGTGCCACTTCCCCAGAGTTCAAGGGCGCTGGCCACCGTGTGATCCGCATCGCGCCGCGTTATCAGGCCGACGGCCTCACACCGGACAAGGATTCGCTGCTGGAGGTGTTCTCCGCAGTCGAGGAGCTCACCGATTTCGGCGATGCTTTGGCTGTGTCCACGCCGGGCTATGGCGCGACCGCCGAGGCAATCTTCAAGATGACGGTCGGCAACCAGATTGGCGTGAAGCTGGCCAACGGCATTACCGTAGACGACCTGTTTGTTCCATCCTACGGCTCCTTCATCATCGAGCTTGCGGACAACGCGAAGGTTCCGGCTGTGTCCAACCTGGTCGAGGTCAGCGAGGTCGGCAAGACTACCGAGGCCTACCAGTTCGTGGCAGCCGGTGAGACGCTTGATCTGGCCGAACTGCAGGACGCTTGGGAGGGCGGCATCGAATCCGTGTTCCCGTACCGTTCCAAGGGCGACGAGAAGGGCAAGACCGTTGAGACTGTGTTCTTCGAAGCTCCAAAGAAGACCGTGTACACCGGCACCGGTGTCGCCAAGCCGCATGTGATCATTCCTGTGTTCCCCGGCAACAACTGCGAATACGATTCCGCAGCCGCTTTCGAGCGTGCGGGTGCCGACGTGAGCACGCTCATCGTGAACAACCTCACCCCTGCTGCTGTGGCTGAGTCCACCGCAGCTTTGGTTGAGGAAATCAAGAAGAGCCAGATCATCATGATTCCTGGCGGCTTCTCCGGCGGCGACGAGCCGGATGGTTCCGCCAAGTTCATCACCGCGTTCTTCCGCGCTCCTGCCGTTACCGAAGCGGTGCGTGACCTGTTGAACAACCGTGATGGTCTGATGCTCGGTATCTGCAATGGTTTCCAGGCGCTGATCAAGCTTGGCTTGGTGCCGTACGGCGATATCGTGCCGATGACCGCCGAATGCCCGACGCTGACGTTCAACACCATCGGCCGCCACCAGAGCCGCTTGGTGCGCACCCGTGTTGCTTCGAACCTGTCTCCGTGGCTTTCCAAGACTTCCGTTGGAGACATGCACACCATCGCCATTTCCCATGGTGAAGGCCGTTTCGTGGCTTCCGATGACGTGCTTGAACAGCTCAAGGCCAACGGCCAGATCGCCACGCAGTATGTGGACGAGGCCGGCGTGCCTGGCATGGATCTGGGCGTGAACCCGAACGGTTCGTTGCTGGCCATTGAAGGCATCACCAGCCCGGACGGCCGCGTGTTTGGCAAGATGGGCCACTCCGAGCGTTACAGCAACGGCACGTTCGTGAACGTGCCCGGCGAGAAGGATCAGCCGCTGTTCGCAGCCGGCGTGGAGTACTTCACCGCCTGATCCGCGATCGCATCCATAAAAGCGTTCTGATGGAAAGGGGATGTTTGGCTCGTTCGGATTTTCTTCCGAATGAGCCAAACATCCCCTTTCCATACATCACCGGAAACAATCCTTCCACACACTGGAGGAATCGGTACTCCGAAAGACCCGCCAGCGGGGCAATCCTTCCATTGACTGGAGTTTTCCGGACTCTAAAAGACCTGCCAGCGGGATGATCCCTCCAGTCACTGGAGAAATCAGGACTTTAAAAGGCATGTCAGAGGGCTATATCTTCCAGTGACTGGAGTTTTCCAGACTCTAAACTGCTCATCAGCGGGAATATTCCTCCACTCACTGGAGGAATCGGTACGCTAAAAGACCCGCCGGAGAACCATATCTCCCAACGTGTGGAAGAATCCAGACGTTAAGCCATCTTCTGACGTACTGATTTTTCCAGTGACTGGAGTTTTCCAGACTCTAAGACGACCATCCTGCTCTTTCAGAGAAGCAAGGTTCGTTATCTATAAGCACGTTATGCCGTTTCTTGCTCTGATTTATCTATTGTCTATCTTTCCTTGAAGAAAATGAACAGGTGACGTTCTTTGATCACAAGTGTGCACGCTAACGTCCCCAAAAAGTATGACGCGCATCCGGTGATGGATGGACATAAGGCGGCAAGCAACACCTGCTGTCTATCTATTGCATCAATGTACTGTATGACTGCCATATCAGCCAGGGAAATGGTAATCACAGCAGCTATCAAGATGATAAGAAGAGATTCGATACATATCTGCAGCAATAGGGCGACTTTGGATACCCCACAATGTAAGGCAGACGCAATTCCCAGACGCCGTATACGTATTATCGCGTAGCCCAAAGCGAATCCCACACATGCCGCCATTGCTGGGAGCATTTTAGATGTGCGAGCGCGATATAGGGATTGCCCGTCAAATATTGTTCCCAAAGATGAATTAAGCTGTCCCAATGTTATTGAACTATTCTTGTCGGATTTTGCCGATGGTGTGAGAACCGACCAAATCGCACTCTGTGTAGAGTCCGTTTGCGGCCAAACACTGACCCAGCATGAATCAAATGTTCCAGCGGAAGCAGTAGGTGAGAGAATCGCATACGAATACCCTGGAGTGCGACCGTCATCAGGATACGCATAAGTTCCTCGAATACGAGCGTGCCTGCCATCCTTCAAAGCAAGTTCATTGCCCGCTTGAAGCCCCAACGTCTTCGCAAGTTCGTCTGAAATAAGAACGCCCTGTGATTCGGTATGTTCCCTCGCATGAAGTACTTGTGCGAAACCAGCCGTGACAGTATAGCTAGGAATCTTGGTGTCGGGAAGCGCTGATGCGATCAGCTGATCACTTTCCCTGATTGCTCCGGACGCCTGCACGTCATTGAGTTCGGACAGATGCTCGCAGGCCTGGCCGTCCACGCCTCCTTCGGCACTGAGAACCATGATATTCCCACCTGAGGCCTTGTATTGGCTGGCTTGGCGGAGAATATTCGCCGATGTCAGGATTTCGAAAGACGAAGATCCGACCGTAAGAAAGGTAAGCACTAGAATCGCAAGAACGCAATGTGAGGAACCATTGAGTATATTGCGCCACGCTTCGGAACAAATGGAAGATAGTTTCATTGGAAAAACTCCAGATTGATGATGTCGGTGCATGCATCACGAGTTCGGGAATCATGAGTGGCAACGACGACAATGGTGTCGAATTGCGCGATACGGGCTAATGCGTCGCTAACTGTTGCGGCGGTGCGGATATCAAGTTGCGCAGTAGGCTCATCAACCAGCATCAATGAGGGATGTGATATAACAGCACGGGCAAGCATAAGACGCTGAGCCTCACCACCGGAGAGTTCAGAAAACCGATGATTGCGCAAGCCTTCCAATCCAAAACGGCGCAGCAGGGGGATTGCTTCGCGCTCGGCCTGCGCGCGGGTGAGTCCTCTGGCGAGCAGAGGAAGTACAACGTGATCCAATACAGTACGTTGCGGCGTGCCATATGGATTTTGAAACACCCATCGCATCGATATCACGTTCTGTGCGATAACGTTACCGTTTGCTGGTCGTATCCAGCCTGCGAGGATGCCCAGCAATGTCGATTTTCCCGATCCGCTAGGGCCGGTAAGCGCATAGACATGACCGGGAATAAGAGTCGCATTCAAATCATGAAACAGCCATGGCCCATCGCTGTAACGGTGTCCGATATGGTCTAGTTCAATGCGCATCACAGCTTGTCTTTCTTGGATTCGCTTGGATGCTAGACGGAGGCTTGCCGGTCAATGTAATCAACGTACGCCCCAAGGAACTGCCGACGACGTGAATTTTCCTGACAGTTCCCTTGCCGCTGACAACGCAACCGTCTGACTGTGTAAGTCCGACAAGCGATTCTGCGGGAACTGAGTACACGTCAATCGCCTGTTTGAGACGATAGCTCACGGAGACATCAGTGGTTTGTTCACCATCCTTGCGGTTTCCCGTATATCCGTCCCAAGAGTTCATTGCTTGGAGGGCTTCCTGATCGGTTATATTGCCATCATCATCTATGGGATATTCCCAACCCTTGATTTCGACAACACGTTCACCAGCCAGGCGATCTGTCGGCAGGGCTGTCGCCTTAATAGACAGAATTCCTTCAACGGTTGTGAATGCTGCCGTGACGGAATCGTCGGATACGGTCGACCCTAACTTGGCGATGCAGCCTGTGGTGGCCAAGCTTTCAGCGGGAATCCAAATCACAAGTGTTCTATCGAATGTCTTCTCCTGAACGACTCCACCATATTCAGCATAGAGTCGACGCCAGGCGTCCCATGTGTTCCAATCGAAGATTCCTGTTTGTGACGTTCCATACCCAAGCCGTATCAATTCATTTTGCAAAGCTTCGACATCGGAGCCTTTATCCCCGAAGGAAAGATCCCGATATAGCGGCGTTTCCGTGTACAGAGTCACCAATGGAGTTCCATCCATATCATATTCCCGCGATCCTGAAGTGATTATGCCGTCTGTTGGACATACGACCTGTGTGATCTGTCCGGTTTTCCCGAACGATATGTTTTGCGCCTGTGATGAGGAAACCTTTACCGTTATGGTGCGTTCATCATCAAAATGCTCGGTGCTTAGAGGGAGATTGCCAGTATTTGACGATGGCTTAAGTGACGTTGGCGTGCTGGAATGAGTAAGGCCAAAGGCAAGTCCGGCACCGGCGCAGAGACATGCGACCATGCACATGACTATGAATCCCACACTTCGGGTTTTGCATGCTTTGATGAACGTAGAAAATATGGAAGTACGCATTATCTCACTTATTCGGGTTTGCCAAGCATTGAGAGAATAATTCCGAACTGGTATCTAGCTTCGAACTGCCGTCTGGCTTGGCGGATTCCGTCAAATAATCCTGTTTGGTAAACGATTCTGGTACTAGTTTCTTACGTTTCAAGCAGCTTACGATCAGCTCGATTTCATCGGAATTCGAAGGATTGGTGGCCATTCGTTCGTAAAGATCGCGAATCAACAGATTCGTTCCCTCGGCGCAGGCGATACTATCCGAATTCACCTTGTCGGAATCGTAATTCTGATCATCAACATTCATGCTTTCCTGCATCAGACCGGTGGACTGATCCGTGCTGAACGTTATCGGATCTCCTTTGGCAATCATGCATTGCTGATATTTTTCGTTGGCTTCACGGTAATCTGAATCGCTGATTTTCCCTGTTTTGATTGCTTTCTTGAGTACCTGTTTTTCAAAGTCACTGGTAGCTGATTGCAATGCCTGCTTCAACTGCGATTCGTACGATGTGGCTGTTTCAGAGTTTTCAGAAGAAGACGAAGATGCATCATGGTTTGCTGCATTTGTTGAGCAAGCACTCAATGGCAGCAAAAAACAAATGACTGCAGACGCCAGAATGATTCGTGGTGATTTAGACATAATACGTGTTCTTTCCTTTGATATAGAGGCACTTGTGCAACGAGTTGATTCGTGAAAGTGCCCCTCTCAAAAAACTTATGAAACTGCCATTACTTCAGCAGTCCACGTGCATACCAGCTGGAACCATTTGAGGCAGATGCGTAGGCGTATCCGTGTTTCCACCCGTTGTAGTAAACCACCCGCTTTCCGTTGATAACACGTCCGACTTCGGCACGAGCATAACCCCCATTGCCTACGGTAGCCATAGCAGGAGCCGTGAGCCCAGCCACTCCGGTGCATGCGACTATGATGCTGAGCGCGCCTGTTGCGATTTTTCTGTTGATATTCATTCTTCTTCCTTTTCTGTTTTTGGAGGAGGAATGCTCCACCTTTTCAGCAATATAGGGAGTTGCTTGTGGCGCAATGTGTTTTTGCCTTGAAGCTGACGGAATCTGACCTATTCCTGACTTTGCTGGCTATGACTGCTAAGGTGTGAGTCACAGTAAGAAGGGTGGTAGCTGTGCGCATTCTGATTGTGGAAGACAACGCGAATCTGGCTGATGTCATCAAACATGGGATTAAGCATGGAAGGCTTACAGACCAAAGCTGTGTATGACGGACGCGATGCCGTCGAAGAATTAAATAATGGCGGATACGATATGGTCATTCTGGACCGAGATCTTCCGGGAATACATGGTGATGATATAGCTCGAATGCTTAGCGAGAGACACGATTCCACATATGTTTTGATGCTTACTGCATCCTCACAGATAGAGGATATTGTTCAGGGCTTGAACCTCGGTGCCGATGATTACCTGACAAAGCCTTTTGACTATGCCGTTTTGTTGGCAAGAGTCAATGCGGTACGACGCAGAAGAAGTCTAAGTAGCGATTCGGTATTCCATCGCGGAGCATTCAAGGCGGATCTTCATACGGGTATCGTCACGGTCGATGGACGCCGCCTGAGGTTCGGGGCTAGGGAGCTTGCTGTGCTGAAAGTATTGATAGAAGCGAATGGGGGTGTAGTGAGCACGGAAAGTCTGTACACGGGAATATGGCATGATGACCATGCTCATACTCGGGGAATCGTTAAGACCACCATTTATGCGTTGAGAACGAAAATCGGGATTCCTGATTTCATTGAGACTATTCCAGGGCAGGGGTATCGGATTCCATGAAGAAGATGAAAGGAAATGTACGTTTCCGATGGTCTACGCGGAGAAGACTCGTCATAATCATCATGTCCGTATTCGTTGCATTGACGGTAGTCGTTTCCGTGGCAACGTTCATTATTGTCGACCAGCAAATCGATACGGTAACCATAGGGCGCTTCACACCAGAGCATGTCGCTGATGAACAGTACCAACAGCAGGATTCCGCCGGACCACCTTCCGGTGAGGCGTATGTCTTGACTGGGAAAGACTCTCACGCGAATGGATTCGCTGTCACAGCTTCCCGCGGCAACGACACAGCTCGTAATCTGCTGCTTCTCACCAGCGTGGTGCCGATTCTGATATTCGGAGCCCTATCGGCCATAGCTGCTTGGAGCATATGCACTCGTTCGCAACGCAGGATTGATACGGTCGCGCAACAGATACGAACTTCAGATTCTGACTTGTCTCGGCATCCCATACATATTTCCGAAGAAAACGATGCCGCATCTGTAATAGCCAGCGCATACAATGACGCGATCGATGATGTCAATGCGGTCATCGCGAGAGAAAAACGCTTCATAGCTAACGCATCGCATGAACTCAAAAATCCACTGGCAGCGACCTCCGCCGCACTGGAGATACCTATGCATAACGGATTGTTGGACGCAAAGACTCTTCCCTTCGTCGAGAAGGCTCTAGCGTCCAACAAATCGTGTATCGCCTTGGTTGGTAGTCTTTTAAATCTGGCTAAAGTGCAACAGTTGGAACAAGAAGGGACGTCCGAAATTGCCGTAGACACCGTTGTTGAGGAAGTCCTTGAAAAGAATCTTGACGGAGGAATTCCAGAGGATATAACTGTGCATAAACAGTTGGAAGCTGTTCGAATACATGGTGATCCACTGCTGTTTACCCAACTTGTGAAGAATCTGATGCTCAATGCCATACAGCATAATGTGGATGGCGGGACGATATGGGTGTCAGTCAGGAAAACCCTTGAATCAGATGGTCATATGATGACGCTTGAGATTGAAAACACTGGAGAGAGCCTGCAAAACATGAATCTTGATAACCTGTTCACACCGTTCAACAAAGGCAGAAATAGCAGAATCATGGAGCACGGCTTTTCGGTGGGAACGGCGCAAACAATCGAAAACCACGGTCTGGGATTATCTATCGCCAAGGAAATCGTATCACTGCATGATGGGCGGATACAGCTTCATGCCAGAAAAGATGGTGGGCTTCGTGTTGTTGTCAGCATTCCGGTATCAGCGTAAGTCGGAACGGAAAGCAAACGCAGGAATCAAGACTCTAAGCCGACCATTAGCGGGGTAATTCTTCCACTGACTGGGAAAGAGATGTTACGATACTTGATTGTCTATACAGTTCGGGCTTTCCGACTGATATTTTTTGCCAGCCAACCGACGAATCACAGCAACTGGTGGCCTGCTAGGCAGAGAGGTAGCCTTCGGAGAGATTGACGGGGGTATTGGCGCGTTCTACTGCTTCGTTGGAATGGGTGGCGGTTTGTTTGATGATGTCATCGTAGCCGGTGAGAGCGGCGAAAGGCATGAATTGCGCGGCACGGTTGTGCATGCTCATGTGCGGGCGCGTGCGCGAGCGATGATGAGGCAAGTTGATGATGTCATCGTAACGGTCGGTTTGCTGCAAACTCATGCTGCATGACCTCCAATCTGTCGGTTGCGCTGTTGACCTGTGGCATCAGCGAACATGTCCATCCCTTTGATGACGGCGTTTTTGCCGAACTTGCGTTTGATGTCAAGAATCGTCTGCTGCACATGCTGTTCGGAAATCTCATCGACAACCTGCATATCGTCAGCGTAGGAAGACCGCGCGTTGTTATCGACGTTATCACTGCAATCGTTGCTATCGCTTCCATTTGAGACTTCCTGCATATCCGAAAACAGATCAGGTTGAACGTAATTCGCTACAGCATCCCGCTCAGCCAGCTGTTCGACCGTTTGCAAATCAGAAGCAACCACATTCAATCGGCGTACCAACAGCCGATGATCGACGATTCTGCAGAACAATTCGTCAACCGCATCACAGATGCGCGTGGTGGATGACGTATGGTCGCCCAGACCAATCGACCCTGTAGCCGGCTTGGGTACACGCCGACCATACCTATCAAGAGTTACGGGACCGCTATATTCGGCAATGGCTCGCTCAGCTATCGCCTTCAATTCCGGAGTGTCACACTCCCCTAGCCGCTTTGGATCAAGACTGGCGGTATCGTAACCGACCATCAACCCCATATGGCCGGCCTTCACACCTTTGGTAACCAAGTCCAAAGACAAGGTGTCCGCCATTTCTCTCACAATCAGCCTCGCCGAGTCAAAACCGACCGCGCCCGTAAGCACCTGCCCCGAACTCATACTATGACCAGCTGGCTTATACGCTTTGATGTCGGCGATGGTGCACGGCTCCCAACCCCACGCATGGTCGATAAGCAGTTCGGCGTTCACACCGAACATCTTGTACAACAGACCCTCGTTGTAATATTCGTCGACACGACCGATGGAACACCTAGCCACATCGCCCATTGTCATTAGACCTTGGGCTTCGAGCTTCTTCGCATACCCTCGTCCCACACGCCAGAAATCAGTCAACGGCCTGTGCGCCCATAACAGCCGGCGATACGACACCTCATCCAATTGCGCGATACGCACGCCATCCTTATCCGCGGAAATATGCTTGGCGACCACATCCATAGCCACTTTCGCCAAATACATATTCGTACCGATACCGGCCGTTGCGGTGATACCCGTCTCCCGGAGAATCTGCTGAATCATTTCACGGGCCATATCATGCGCGCTTTTGCCATAGGCACGAAGATAGCCGGTAACATCCATGAACACTTCGTCCACCGAATAGACATGAATATCAGCTTCGGACACATACCTTAGGTATATGCCGTAGATCTTCGCACTGACGTTGAGATAATGCGACATTCGCGGCTTGGCTATATACACGCCAGCAGCCAGATTCGGATCTGCTGCGAGCGCGTTCGCATCATACGATTCACCTCTCAGCGCACCGCCCGGCGCTGCCGCCCGCCGTGCCGCATTGACTTCTTTAAGCTTCGCCTTGACCTCAAAAAGCCTTGCCCTGCCAGGCAAGCCATACGCTTTGAGCGATGGCGACACCGCAAGACAGATGGTTTTGTCGGTACGAGATTGATCAGCCACCACCAGATTCGTGGAAAGTGGGTCGAATCCGAGTTCCGCACATTCCGAAGACGCATAGAAGGATTTCAGATCGATTGCAATATAAGTACGTTCAGCCATCGCCAGTCTCCTTCCATGATTGACATCACTCTGAAGCGGCAAACAACCACTTCAGCTTTCCTGCGCTCATTTTCCACATTCAGCATATCAGAGAGTTCGAACAATTGTTCGACATATCCGACATGCCAAGTGCCACCTAAAGACTCCCCGGAAGCCGCCGCTTGTAGCCTCCGGTTGGTAGGGTTGAACGGTAGCGAATCCCTTGTCTCCATGGTTTTGGAAGGAGCTTTGGCTTGTCAGCTGAACTCGAAGACATCCACGAGGAATGCGGTATTTTCGGCGTTTGGGGCCACCCGGACGCCGCCCGACTCACCTACTTCGGCTTGCACGCGTTGCAGCATCGCGGTCAGGAGGGTGCCGGCATTGTCTCCAACGATAATGGTCATCTCATCGGTCATCGCGGAACGGGTCTGTTGACCCAGGTGTTCAGCGACGAGCGAGAAATCGAACGCCTGAAAGGAGACAGGGCGATTGGCCATGTGCGCTACGCCACTGCCGGCTCTGGCGGCACCGACAACATTCAGCCGTTCATCTTCCGTTTCCATGATGGAGATATGGCCCTGTGCCACAACGGCAACCTCACCAACTGCCCGTCCCTGCGCCGCAAGCTGGAGGACGAAGGTGCAATCTTCCACTCCAATTCCGACACCGAAGTGCTTATGCACCTCATCCGCCGTTCCACAAAGCGCACTTTCATGGACAAGCTTAAGGAATCGCTCAATACCGTGCACGGCGGCTTTGCCTATCTGATCATGACCGAGAACGCCATGATTGGCGCGCTCGATCCGAACGGCTTCCGTCCGCTCTCCCTTGGCAAAATGAAGAACGGCGCATATGTGCTCGCTTCCGAAACCTGCGCGCTCGACATTGTCGGCGCCGAACTGGTTCGCAACATCCGCCCGGGCGAAATCGTGGTCGTGGATGATCACGGATACAAGATCGTGCAGTACACGAACCAGACCCAACTGGCCATCTGCTCGATGGAATTCATCTACTTCGCACGCCCGGATTCCGATATTTACGGCGTGAACGTGCATTCCGCCCGCAAGCGTATGGGTGCGCGTCTGGCCCAAGAATCGCCGGTCGATGCCGATATGGTCATTGGCGTGCCGAATTCCTCGCTGTCCGCGGCCTCCGGCTATGCGGAAGAAGCCGGTCTGCCAAACGAGATGGGCCTGATCAAGAACCAGTATGTGGCTCGAACCTTCATCCAGCCGACGCAGGAACTGCGCGAGCAGGGCGTGCGTATGAAGCTTTCCGCCGTTCATAGCGTGGTCAAAGGCAAGCGTGTGATCGTTATCGACGATTCCATCGTGCGCGGCACCACGTCCAAGCGCATCGTGCAGCTGCTCAAGGAAGCCGGTGCTGCCGAAGTGCATATGCGTATCAGCTCGCCGCCGCTGAAGTATCCATGCTTCTATGGCATTGATATTTCCACCACCAAGGAACTGATCGCCGCAAAGAAGTCCGTTGAAGAAATTCGCGATTTCATCGGCGCCGATTCCCTGGCCTTCCTTTCGCTTGACGGCTTGGTCGATTCCATTGGTCTAGGAGCGGACGCCCCGTATGGAGGTCTGTGCGTAGCCTACTTCAATGGCGACTACCCGACCGCACTCGACGATTATGAAAGTGATTTTTTGAAGTCCCTCACTCCTGAAGATCGCGTGCGTCTGCCTGAATTCGCCTTGTATAAGAGCAAGTACGAGGGCAACGAATACACCACTACTTCATCCCAAGAAGAACACTGAACCCGAGAAAGGTTTGATATGCCAAAAGCATATGAGGAAGCCGGCGTAAGCGTCGAAGCCGGTTATGAAGTCGTCAAGCGCATCAAGTCCCATGTGGCGCGCACCAACCGTCCGGGCGTAGTCGGCGGTATCGGCGGCTTCGGCGGCCTGTTCGATCTGGCTTCCCTCGGATACAAGGAGCCGGTGCTGATTTCCGGCACCGATGGCGTCGGCACCAAGCTGGTCGTTGCCAAGATGTCCAACAAGCACAACACCATCGGCATCGACTGCGTGGCCATGTGCGTCAACGATATTGCCGCTCAGGGTGCGGAACCGTTGTTCTTCCTGGATTACATCGCCTGCGGCAAGAACGATCCAGCACTGCTCGAGCAGGTTGTGGCTGGCGTTGCCGACGGCTGTGTACAGGCTGGTTCCGGTCTGATCGGTGGCGAAACCGCTGAAATGCCGGGCATGTATGACGAAGACGAGTACGATCTGGCTGGTTTCGCGGTCGGCGTTGCCGAGAAGTCCGCAATCGTGGACGGCTCCACCATCGCTGAAGGCGATGTACTCATTGGCTTGCCGTCCACCGGCGTGCATTCCAATGGCTTCTCTCTGGTACGCAAGGCCCTGTTCGAGAAGGCCGGCTACACGGTCGACACCGTACTTGACGAACTTGATGGCGAAAAGCTCGGCGACGTGCTCCTTACCCCGACGAAGATCTATGTGAAGGCTCTTTCCCCGCTATTCAAGGCCGGCGTGGTCAAGGGCGTCGCCCATATCACCGGCGGCGGCTTCATCGAAAACATTCCGCGTATGATTCCGGACGGCTTGGCTGCGCACATCAATCTCGGCTCTTGGCCGGTGCTGCCGATTTTCGATGTGCTCGAGAAGGCCGGCGAAATCGATCATATGGAAATGTTCAACATCTTCAATATGGGTATTGGCATGGTGCTGGCAGTCAACGCCGAAGATGCTGATAAGACCATGGAATTGCTCAAGTCCAATGGCGAAGCCGGTTATGTGCTCGGCAATATCGTCAAGAAGACCGATAGCGACGTCGAACTGCAGTAAATGCATATACGGGGGTGAGCCATAACGGCCACCCCCGTATATTTCCAAAGACTTTCCTGAACATAGGATTTTCCCAGAAGGGACATAACAGGAGGAAACATGAAGGTTCTGGTCATCGGTTCCGGCGCACGCGAGCATGCCATCGCTCATGCGCTTATGCGTGGCGGCAGCGTCAGCGAAGTCACAGTGGCTCCGGGCAATCCAGGTATGGAACTTGACGGCATCCGCATCACGCAGATCAACCCGTCCAATCATGCCGCGCTGATTGATTTCGTAAAGAACAACGGCTATGACTGGGTGTTCGTCGGTCCGGAAGTGCCGCTTATCGAGGGTATCGTTGACGATTTCGCTCAGGCTGGCATCAAGGCGTTCGGTCCGAGCAAGGCCGCCGCACAGATCGAGGGGTCCAAGGATTTCGCCAAGCAGCTGATGGAGCGTCACAGCATTCCGACCGCAAAGTATCAGACATTCGGCGATTTGGAGCGTTCCACGACTTATGTTCGTGAGCATGGCGCTCCGATTGTGATCAAGGCTGATGGTTTGGCCGCCGGCAAGGGCGTGACCGTTGCCATGGATGAGGAAACCGCCATCGCCGCTCTTGAAGACATTTTCGTCGATCATCGTTTCGGCAACGCCGGTGCGAAGGTTGTTATCGAGGACTTCCTGGAGGGTCAGGAGTTCTCACTGATGAGCTTTGTGAACGGCACTGATTTCTGGCCAATGCCGATTTCGCAGGATCATAAGCGCGCATATGATGGCGATAAGGGTCCGAATACCGGTGGCATGGGTGCATACAGCCCGGTTCCGCAGATCGGTCAGGATGTGGTTGATACCGCTATTGAAACCATTGTAAAGCCGACCGTTCAGGCTATGGCTGATGAGGGAACGCCGTTCACTGGCATTCTGTACGCTGGCTTGATTGCCACCGCTGACGGTCCGAAGGTCATCGAGTTCAATGCTCGTTTTGGCGATCCGGAAACGGAAGTCGTGCTGCCGAAGCTCACGTCTGATCTCGGCGCTGGCATCAGCGCTCTGCTCAATGGCGAGACTCCGGAATTCACTTGGGATAACGACAATGCCACGCTTGGTGTGGTGCTCGCCGCCGACGGCTATCCTGTCGATGTGATCAAGGGCGCTGCGATTCCTGAGATTCCAGTCGACGAGGATTCCCACGTGTATTACGCTGGCGTGGCTCGTAGCGAAGAAGGCCTGGTTGCCAATTCCGGTCGCGTGCTGCTGGTCGAGACTTCTGCCGCCGATATTAAGACCGCTCAAGACAAGGTGTATGCGATTATCGACAAGCTCGACACCAAGGGCATGTTCTACCGTCACGACATTGGCGCCAAGGCATTGAACAACTGATTGACGTAAAACCAAGCTTGCATACATGAAGCTTGCATAATAATAAAAACGTTCCTGCGTACGCATCGGGCAATCGCAGAAACGTTTTTATTATTGGGAAAAATAGGGAACGGGTTCGTTCATCAAACAAGAAGGAGATTTGATGAACGAACCCGTTCTAATCGCACAACACAAGCAAGCTTATATTGATTACTTCTGTTCACCCGGCTTCGGAATGAGCAGGGATGCGCAGAACGCAAGACCCAGCAGAATTATGCCGCTGACCATGGCTGCGATATAGCCGCTGGTCGCGCCGATGACCGCCACATAGCGAGGCGGCGTGAGCACATAGCCTTTGCCCTGAATGTATCCCTTCTTCATCAGGTTAGAGATATGCGCGGCCACACCGGAACGGGTGATGCCGCACCATTCAGCCAACTCGTTTTGGCTGATCATCGGATTCTGCTCGATCTTCTTCAGAATCTGTCGTTCGCGTTCGGTAAGTGCCATATCATTCCCCTTTCAGCACCTTTCAGTGTATGGCATCGGGAATATAGCCGCTTGCCGATCTTCGAAGATTGCGGCATTCAGTGCCTCCAATCCGTTCAACCTACAAAGACTACTGTCTCTCTGAATCCATATCCCGCCATAAGACCGACAATAGTACGCCAATCAAAGTCGTCTCAATCGTCATCATCAATCTCATTCAATGACACCCAGCAATGCTGAATATGGTGGATAGCCGACTGCATTACAACTGATATAGAGCAGGGGCCGCCCCATACGGAAGCAGCCCCTAGCTATGCCCAAGAAAAACAGTCACTCCGCATAATGATGGAAGACGCCCTTGAGCATGGCAGCAAAGGCGTCACGATCCACCTTCATGCCGACCCTGCACTTCGGCTCACGAGGATCGTCCTCTGGCTCGATAACAGTCTGCCCACTGTTCTCAGCATTATCGCCGTCCTCAACGTACACGTATCGCTCATCGTATTCAATCAGGTCTGGATTGATCACTGATGCGACAGCTACCGCGTCATGAATGACACTGTTGTCCGAGCCAGGCAGATGACTTTGCCGCTCGGAGAACGTGGCCAACTCATGGAGCATCTTCGAGGGACGTGAATCGCCACCAATAGCGAGCATCTCCTGAAAATCAGCTTCGGTCAGCGCCGCCGCATGCGTGATATTCAAACCAATCATCTCAACGGGCAGCTGGGCAAACACCTCACGAGCCGCCGTCGGATCGATGAATACGTTGAATTCGGCAAATTTAGTGATGTTACCGAATGTGCCACCGCCCATGATGCAGAAACGGTTGATGTACTTCGGCAGATCCGGGTGATGCTGCAATGTCAGCGCGATATTGGTAAGCGGACCGGTGGCGAACAAAATCAAACGCCCTTCGGCTTTGATTGCTTCCTCGTAGATCACATCCCATGCCGGCTTGGGGTCAGGCTCAATTGACGGGGGGTCGAACACCACGTCGCCTACACCGGAAGCCCCATGAATAGACGAAGCATCACGATCGTACGCCTTGCGCAACGGTTTTTCTGCGCCGAACGCCACACGACAGTCAATACCCAATGTATCTGCTAGACACAATGCGTTATGCCGGGTAAGCCTAGCAGGCACATTGCCTTCGACGGCCGTGATGGCCACAATGTCGAAGCCTGGATGAGCATGAGCCATGGCGATGGCATAGCTGTCGTCGACGCCTGGATCACAATCGATGATGATGGGGGTTGTACTAGTCATATGGATCTCCTTTGATGAGTGACTTGGTTGACAATTAGTTAACAGGACGGTTGGTAGAGAACTATCGATTGGCCATTGACCGGCGTTTCGGAATATCTACGGGTATACACGCATTTTCTCAAATCCGCCACAGGCGACGATGAAGAACCGTCCATACCACTGCAAACGCGGCGATAAGGGCGAATACCAGAAATAACGTGGTGGCATTTACAGCAGAGAAAGGACGTGCGGCAATATATCCGCCGAACACGGCAATGCCCACCGAGCCTCCACCTTGCAGAGCAAGATCGTTCATGCCGACACCACGGCCATATTCTTCCGGACCCAACGCATCAAGTACCGTGGACGATACCGGCGAATACAGCATGGCCATACCGATATAGAACACCGCGAGGGAAGCACCTACAGCAACCATGCTCACACCGGATGCGAATGCCATGGCCACCAGACCCACCACCATCAACGTGCATCCGAGCACAATGGCGGCAAATCTGCCAATATGCCCCGCTATGCGCCCTGACAGCGCACCGGAGCAGGCGGCCAGCAGCAATGGCACCAACATGACCAGCGCTACCTGAAAGGCCCCCATGCCGTATACTTCACCGCCGAGTGCATTCAGCAGCGGACTAATTGCAAAATTGATGAAATAGATGATGACGATAGTGAGCACGGCAGTAGCCCATCGCCTATTCGTGAAGAACGAGGTGGTCATAAACGGCTCACGCGTCTTGGCGATATATACAACAAACAGGATGAACAACGCCACGGACACTGCGACCATCCACCATTGCGATAGCGAGAAGAACAAGGTGAGAAATAGGATGCCTGCACCAAATAACGCGAACCCTGGCACATCGACATGCGCTCCGGTTCCCATGTCAGGAAGATTCCTCATCAGAACCGGCAGAGTGAACAATCCCAGCAGCGGCACTAAGAACATCAGCGACCAGTCGATCGATCCAAGCCAGCCACCGATGAGCACACCGGCAGCCGTTCCCAGCTGATAGGAGGCGGTAAACAGGCCGAACCACAGCAGTTTCTCCCCCGGTTTAAGGTATCGAGCCACGATAACCAAATATGCAGAGCCAGCGGTTTGGAATCCCACGGTCTGCACCACGCGGAACACAATCACCCACCACAGGGATCCATGAAGGAGAAACCCGCCTATGGACCCTGCGGCCAGCACCATAATGCCAATGACAGTCATCCTGCGCAGGGAAATGAAATCACCGAGTGAACCGAACACAAAACATACAATGCCTAAGACGACTCCGGGGATGGCCGTGATCAGTGAAGCGGATGCCCCAGCATCCAAATCGGCACCAATCTCATGGAACACTAAGTTGAACGCGTGAATAGCGAGCGTGCCCAAAAGATAGACAAACAGCAATGGAAACAGCGTCTTACGAGCTTTGGCACTGACTGCGGCAACATCGACAGCAGTGTCAGACTCTTCGGAAGCGGTATCGGGAACATTGTGTGCCGTGGAAGTGATGTCGCTCATATGATGTCCTTTCCGTCAAACCAATCAGTACGGATCTTGGAAGAACGAATACGGGAAACCGACATGAATTGGAATCACGAGTGCAGCGAAATGAATCCGGCCACCGGAATCAGGAATTTCGGCGGCCGAATCACAATGCTCAGGAGGAGGAATCCCAAGCACAATCGGTTTGTGTCTTACCAGACGAACAGACCGACAATGGCGGCGGACAGGCAGGAGACGAGGATGCCGGCAAGGAGCATACGACCCACCTGCTTGGAGATTGCATCATTCTTCTCCTTATCGACGATGCCCTTGAAGCAGCCGATGACCATACCTAAGGTGGAGAAGTTGGCGAAGGAGGTGATGAACACGGTGAGTACTGCCTTGTAGTGCTCAGCATAGGTGGCGATATCACCAGTGATCTGGCCCATGACCACGAATTCATTGGTCACAAGCTTAAGCCCCATGAGCTCAGACATCGACCATGCAGTACTCGGGTCAAGACCGAAGAGTAGCGCCGGGATGTACATGATTACGCCAAGGATGGATTCGAGGGAAAGGTGCTCCCAAATCATGCCCAGGAAAGCATCGATGAGTCCTGCAAGCGCCACGAAGGCAATGACATTGGCAGTGATAATAAGCACCAGCTTGCCGGCGCCGAGAATAGAGTCGCCGAGGAAGGAGAAGAACGGCTCCTTCTTCGGAGCTGCAGGATCCTTGTGATAGAGCTGCTTATACCACGGCATCGCGTTGTACTTGGCGATGGCGGCCTCCTTCTTGGCACGCTCCTCATCGCTCAGGCCTTCGAAGACATCCGCCTCGGAATCAGCAAGACCATAGATGACGTCCTCTTCCGGAGTGACCTCCACAGGATAGAGCATGTGAGAAACGATAAGGGCGTTGATGCAGTTCAACGGGATGGCGGTGATGACATATTCGCCAGGGACCATCTGAATATAGGAACCGACAATAGCGGCAGTGATGCAGCTCATCGACATCATGGCGAGCACTACATTACGTCCTGCCTTCATGCGCTGAAGCTGAATCTTGGAGACAGCCAGAGCCTCGGTGTTGCCCAGGAACATCATCTCGACCGCATAGAAGGTCTCAAACTTCGGACGGCGGGTGATGAAGCTCAGACCACGGCCGATCCATTTGATGACCCATGGGAGCAAACCAATGTAAGTCAGGATATCGAACAGCGGGACAATCAGGAGAATAGGCAACAACGCCGAAGCGATGAAATTGACCGGGGACGGGTCAACGCCATTGGCCCCAACCCAGTTCGCAAGAGCGAAATTAATGCCTTTATAGGAGATATTGACGATCCAGGCAAAGCCGTCGGCAGCCGCCTTGACTACGGCACGACCGGCTTCGAAGCTAGTCAGCAAGAAGGCAATGACGAGGTTGAGGACAACCATGCAGCCAACCGACTTCCATTTGATGTCCTTACGATTATTGGAGAATACCCAACCTACGGCAAGGAAGACCAGCAGGCCGAGGATGTTGATGGCAAGATACATGGGAGGGTACCTTTCTTATGGTTTATGTTCTTGTGTGATGTCTAATATCGGACTTCATTGACCGCATCAGACGATGATGTCGTGAATGAGGGTGATGGGTTGGGCCTCCTTGCCGATAGTGATGTTGTTGCGGATCAACCGTTCAACATCAGCGATGTCTTCACGATTGGAATGCACAGTCAGTAATGTTTCACCCTTGGCCACGGAATCGCCGACTTTCTTGTTCAGAGTCAGGCCAACGGCATAGTCAAGCACATCGTCCTTGGTGGCACGCCCTCCACCAAGCATCATAGAGGCCAACCCCAGCTTGTCGCTGGTCATGGCAGTGACCACACCCTCTTCCCCCGCAATAATCGGGATATGATACCGGGCCTGCGGCATGATTGTTGGATCGTCGATCACGGTGTCATCGCCGCCTTGTGCCTCGATCATCATACGGAAGCGTTCCAGTGCGGATCCGTCTGCGATGTGGGACTCGAGAATACTCCGGCCCTCCTCAAGAGTGGTAGCTTTACCACCCATGTGCAGCATCTGCGAGCCGATGGTGAGCACCAGATCAAGCAGGTCGTCCGGCCCCTCACCTTTCAGCAGCGCGATTGACTCTTCGATTTCCAAGGCATTGCCAATGGCACGTCCCAGCGGCTGGTTCATATCGGAGATAACCGCCATGATATCCATGCCGACGCCTTTGCCAATATCGACAAGAGCACGAGCCAGAGCCTTGGCGTCCTCCTCATTCTTCATGAAGGCACCCGAACCGGTTTTGACATCCATGACGAGCGCGTCAGTGCCACTGGCAATTTTCTTGCTCATAATTGAGCCGGCAATCAGCGGAATTGAATCGACGGTATCGGTCACATCACGCAAGGCATAAATCTTTTTGTCCGCAGGGGCGATGTTGCCCGTGGCGCCGGCGATGATGCAGCCGACTTCCTTAAGCTGGCGTTTGAACGCATCCTCATTGATCTCCACAGTGTACCCCGGAATGGCTTCGAGCTTATCGAGTGTGCCACCCGTATGCCCCAATCCCCTACCGGAAATCATAGGTACGATTAGCCCGGCTGCGGCGACCAGCGGAGCTAACGGGATGGAGACCTTATCGCCCACGCCGCCTGTCGAGTGCTTATCGACTTTGACACCGGGAATATCCGACAGATCCAGCTGATCGCCGGAGTGGAGCATGGCCATAGTCAGTTCACGGGTTTCTTCGGCTGTCATGCCGTTGAACCAGATTGCCATTAGCAAAGCGCTCATCTGATAGTCGGGAATATCACCAGTGGTATAGCCCTCGACGACGAACCTGATCTGTTCGTCACTCAATGTGATTTTGTTTCGCTTTGCGTCGATAATATCAAGCATTCGCATCAATTTGCGACTCCTTTGTCTTATGCGGAATGTTGTTTCTACAGACTAAAACATCTTCGCATTTTTTACAAATGCGCGTGTTGCATAGTTTACATTTTTTCAGAATGAGTGCGCAAAGACACCTGGCATCGCACCATCATGCGTGCCGTATCAATTCTCGAACGAAAGAAGATCCTGCGCGCTATCCTCGTCAATCACCAACGTATTGGCGTATCCGGCAACGACGGCTGCACGGGTCGCCGGCACTTTGGCCGTCGACGCAACCACCAAGATCGAATGCGGCGTAGCCTTGAGGTCTGCCAGCTCAATGCCGATGGTGCGCCGGTTGATATCTTCATCCACCACACGCCCATCGATGTCGACGAATCTTGAAACGACGTCGCCAACAGCCGTGGCCTGCAAATGAGACTGTTCACGCTGAGTCAGGTAACCCAAGCGGAACAGCATTGCCGAATCGCGCACCGTACCCACTGTGAATACGGCTATGTTGGCACGCCGACCCATATCGGCTATATGACGGATATAGGTCTCGCGTTCCACCAACGCCTTGGTCTGCTCCTGCTCAAAAATCACCGGCAGCGGAAGATACTGCGGTAACGTATGGAAGGCGTTGGCAAAGGCATTAGCACTTTCGAAGCCATAGTTGTTGTGTTCGGTGTTCGAGGCGCTGCCCTTGATCTGCACAACGGTCACGCCGCGCACGTCCTTTGGTGCCAGATGCTCGCCGACACTATGCACCGTACGTCCCCAGCCGATACCGATGATATCGTCGTCACGCACAATGCTTTCGATATAGCTGGCTGCTGCATGTCCGACCGTGTCAAGTCGATCGGCTGGCGCGATGTTGCGTGTAGGCACGACAATCACATGACGCAGGTTATAACGTTGTAACAACTCGTCTGCCATCTGCTCGGCCGTCTCACCTGGATCACCGATTTCGATGCGCACCAGCCCAGTATCGAGGGCATAGCGCAACAATCGGGAGACAGTGGGACGGGAGATGGACAGCTCCTTGGATATCTCACTTTGCGAGCGATCCTGCTGGTAGTACATTTTCGCTACCCTCAGCGCCTCGGCAGCACGACGATCCTTGGCAGCCATGCCCATCTCCTTCCCCATTTCCGGATTTACTACGCCTTGGCGATAGCCGCCTCCAACGCAATGGTAATCATATTGTTGAACGTGCGCTCTCTCTCCTCACTAGTGGTTTTCCCTTCAGAGAAGAGCAAATCGGATACCGTCAGCACCGATAATGCACGGAAGCCTAGTTTTGCACCGAGCAGGTACAAGCCGGCGGATTCCATCTCTGTACCGAGCACGCCGTAATCGGCGAGCTTCTTGACATCGAGTTCGTCATTATAAAAACGATCGGCGGCAAGAATATCGCCGACCTTCACGTCGATGCCGCACTCCTGTGCCACATGGTAGGCGGCATGCAACAGGCCGAAATCTGCCAATGGCGCGAAATGCACCCCATGCCCAAAGGTGTTGGAGACGACAGCCGAATCGGTAGTCGAACCAGACGCCAGCAGCACGTCACGCAACTTGACGTCTGGCGCCATGCCACCGCAGGATCCGACGCGGATAATAGTCTTGACACCGTAGATGCTAGCAAGTTCATTGACGTAGATCGATAGCGACGGTATGCCCATTCCAGAGGCCTGAGTAGAGATGCGATGTCCCTTGTACGTACCGGTAAAGCCAAGGCAGTTGCGTACCGCATTGACCTGCACAACGTCTTCGAGGAAGTTCTCGGCGATGTATTTGGCACGAAGCGGATCGCCGGGGAGCAGAACGACATCGGCGTAATCGCCGGGTTCGGCTTCGATGTGAGGAGTGGCCATGAGTGTTCCTTTCAATGGTCAAAGGATTTACGGATGAGATGTTGCGGACGCGTGAAAGCGCATGCGTTGCGAACGTGACGCGCTTTCACGCCATCATGTTGGACGGGGCTCAGCAATACGCGGACTCAGACGATGCTGTTCAAGAAGCTCACGCCGTTGCCATTGCCCTCGACATCGAAGTTGTCAAGAATGGTGGCGCCCATGTCGGATGCCGTGTCACGTGTGCCAAGCGACTGGCCAGGATTGGCCATGGACGGCGAGTATGCCAGGATCGGCACGTATTCTCGCGTATGATCAGTGCCCTTATAGGTTGGATCGTTACCATGGTCGGCGGTGATGAGCAAAAGATCGTCATCGTGCATTGCACCCATCACACGCCCCAGCCGCTCGTCGAAGGCCATCAGGGCATCACCGTCGCCTTGGGCATTGCGGCGATGACCGTACATCGCGTCGAAATCCACGAGATTCACGAAGCACAAGCCAGTGAAATCGAGGCCCATGGCTTCGTCTACATGGTCCATGCCGTCCATATTGCTCTTATTACGCCAACCCCGATCGATACCATGGCCGGAGAAGATGTCGTTGGTTTTGCCGATAGCGAGCACATCCACACCCGCCTCGTGAAGGAAATCGAGTGCGGTCTTCTCGGTAGGCTCCAGGCCATAATCGTGGCGATTGGCGGTACGTGTGAAATGATCCTTGTCCGGCCCCACATATGGTCTGGCAATGACTCGCCCCATCACGACCTCGGGACCGTTAATCAACGTACGCGCGTATTCGCAGATGCGGTACAGCTCCTTCACCGGGATAACATCCTCATGCGAGGCGATCTGTAGTACGGAATCGCCCGACGTATACAGAATCAAGTCGCCGGTGGCCATCTGATGCTCACCATAGTCATGGATGACTTCGGTGCCGGAGTATGGCTTATTGACGATAACCTTGCGACCGGAGAATGCTTCAAGCTTGTCGACAATCCACTGTGGGAACCCGTTTGGGAACGTGGCCATCTCGAAGCGCACAGGCAGGCACATCATCTCCCAATGCCCATCGAGTGAATCGTTGCCGTGCGAGGTAATCGTCATCTTGCCAAAGCAGCCAACGGCATGCTCGGCCACCGGCACACCCTGAATGGGGTTACTGGGCCTGATGTTGCTCAGACCCAGTTTGCCTAGATTCGGCAGGTGAAGCTCACCGTTGAAGAATTCGCCGATATGCCCCAGGGTGTCAGCACCCTCATCGTCGAATTTGGCCGCGTCCGGAGCCTCGCCGATGCCGATGGAATCGAGCGCGATAGCGAATACACGCTTGTATCGCCGGTAATTATGCGTCATTGCATTCCTTTCGTCGTTGAAAAATTACAGCGTATACATAAAGACTGATAAGCCTACTGGCGTGCGGCCTCTTCAAGGATGGCCACGGATGCGGAGACGCCCAAGCGCGTGGCTCCAGCCTCGATCATCGCATAGGCGTCCGCCAAGGTATGAATGCCACCTGCTGCCTTGACGCCGAAGTCAGGTCCGACGGCCTTGCGCATCAGCGCCACGTCAGGGGCGGTGGCACCTGCGGTGGAGAAGCCGGTGGAGGTCTTCACATAGTCGGCGTCACCTTCGACGGTGAGCTTGCTGGCACGCGTTTTCTCCTCGTCGGTCAGCAGCGCAGTTTCGATGATGACTTTGAGCAGCTTGCCGCCCTCGTGGGTGGCATCGGCCACAGCGCGGATATCGTTACGCACCACGTCGTCGTTGCCGGCCTTAAGCTCACCAACGTTAATCACCATGTCGATTTCGTCGGCGCCCTTGGCAATGGCGTCACGGGTTTCGAACACCTTAGTCTCAGTGGTGGAGGCACCCAGGGGGAAGCCAATAACAGTGCAAGTGGCCACACCGGAACCAGCGAGAGCCTTCGAGACGCGCGGTACCCAGTAAGGATTAACGCATACAGATGCGGTGCCGTACTTGATAGCTTCGGCCACCACAGCATCAATCTGGTCAGCCGTGGCAGAAGCCTTGAGCAGCGTGTGGTCCATATACTTGGCAAGTTGGGCTTGGGTGAGGTTCATGTCGTGCCTTTCTCAATGGAATCAGTCATCTTTGGCTGACTGGGATGGTTATAACTATAACAGCATTTTTTACAATTGTCAATTGCAAAAAATGAATATTTGTAACAAATTGAAGCATGTTAATTCCATGGAATGCGGTGCTTACACATCAGACCGCATTCCATGGAATCCACAATGTCAACTAAACATCGACCGAATCTGCGCGGCGGTGCCATACGAGGCCCGGGCACCGTAACCGGTGGCGGCGTAGGCCGACACGTATGACGAGAGCCTTGCCGCGTCCTGCAGGCTGAAGCCCGATGCCAGCCCGGCGAGCACTGTTCCCATAAAGGAGTCGCCGCACCCGGTGGTGTCCACGGCATCGACCTTCACCGGAGCGATGCGCACAATCCGCTGGCCTTCAGGAGCTGCGGTGTCCAGCACCACAGAACCGTCGCCACTCAAGGTGACAATCGCCTCCTTGAACCCGTATTCGGCCATGCGGTCGGCCGCATGCTGCCAATCGAAGGCACCCTAATTGTCGTCGTCGGGCTCGTCGATGCCGAGCAACTGGGCCATCTCGCGCTCATTGACCAGCAGCACGTCAGAGGCTTCGATCAGTTCAGCCGGAATCGTGTGCGTGAACGGCGAATCGTTAAGCAGCACCTTCACCCCGGTCTCATGGCACATCTGCGCCGCCGCAGTGACGGTTTCGATGGGGCTTTCCAAGCACAGCCCCAGCACGCTGGAGGAGACGAGCTAATCCTTCATGGACCGCACGTAGTCGACGGTGACCTGCGCGTTGGAACCCGGCGAGTAGACGATGATGTTCTCGCCTTCGGCGTCCACCACAATGACGGTGGTTCCGCTCTGCCCCAGCACACGACGCACGTTCGACACGTCGACACCGGACTGTTTCACCGGAAACGCCGATCGGACATGCCATCCGGCCTTTCCACACAGACACAGCCGACACGTCCGCCCGCCTTACCGCGCACCACCCTGGCAGCCAACGAGGCGATCAGCGCCTTGGCGGCCAGTCTGCCACCTTCCCGGTTATCCACGCCCACGCCGTCGCAGTAGCCGGAATCCACCAAGCGATCCACGAAACACCACCGGGCATGGGCATTCCTCCACATCACGTCGCAGCTCGGGCCGTCTGATTCGGCCGATAATGCATGGATGAGGCGACGTTGAGTATCTGTTCTCGGCGTTCACTGGAGATGCGCACCGGCCAGTCCGGCCAGTCGCACTGACCCGGCTCGCTGAACCGGCGGAACGGTCACCGCTTGGGCAGATCCATGAATCCGAGATTCTTCAAATAATTGTTCCCGGTGGTGATGTCGTACTGGATCAGCTTGTAGTCGGCCAGCAGCTGTTTGGTCTCGGAGTCGAAGTCCTTCGCCGCCATCGCCTCGCCCTTCGCGTTCAAGTAGATGTTCTGGCCTTCCGGAATGCGGTCCCATCCTTGGATGTTGTTGACGACCGGCGGTTCCATCGCGGAGATCTTCTCGTGCATTTCGGTGAGGAACGCGAGATACGGCGACACTTTCGCGTCCATATGCTCGGCCGCCTGCGCCACGAAGAAGTTCGGTGACGAATAATCGGAATTGTCGACCTTGGTGCCCTGCGATTCGGAGGCCTTGTTCGACCAGATGAAGTAGTCGGTCAGATGCAGGGCGAGCGAGTTGCCGTCGTCCTTCGACGCGGAGGAATAGATGCCGGGCAGATGGTCGCCGTAGAACACCACGGTGACGGGCTTGTCGAGCTGGTCGAGCTGGTCGAGGAAATCGGCGGTCGCGTCATCCGTGAGGGATGCGCCCTTCTGGTAGGTTTCGATGGATTCCTGCTCGTCCTCGCCCAACGGTTCGCCGGTGGTGGATTCCGCCTTGAAATCGTTGTTCTTGTACCACTCGTGGTACGGCATGTGGTTCTGCATGGTGATGACCTGCAGGAACTGGTTGGACTTGGTCTTGCTCACCTGCTCCAACGTGCTCTTGTACGTCGCGGCGTCGGACACATAGGGCGATTCGTCTATCTTGTCCTGATGCGAGATGACGTCCGGGCCAGTCAGCGTGTAGAAGTGCGAGAAGCCGAACTTCTTGTAATTGGTGGCGCGCGAGTACATGGACGATTCGTACGGATGCAACCCGATGGAGTTCCTGGCCGCGCCCCACATCTGGTTGATGGTCGGCGTCCAATGCTCGCTCGGCACCAACTGCTGGTACGGACTGGTCAGAGAGGAATCGAAGTTCGCCATGGAAAGACCCGTCAATCCCATGTATTCCAAGTTGGCGGTGCCGCCGCCGTATCCTGACGACAGCATCAGGCCGGATGTCGTGTTCTTCTTGATCTCACGGATCTTCGGCATGGAATCCTTGTTGACCTTCAGGCCGGGCACACGCGACGGATCGGAGAAGGATTCGGACAGCACGTAGATCACCGTGCTGTCGGTCATGTTGGAGGAACGCTTGGCGTTGATCTTCTCCGCAGCCTTCGTGCATCGGGCCACGACCTGCTTCATCGTGGCCTCGCTGTAGTTGGACGGCTTCTCCATGATGCTCGTATTGAGCTGCCTGATGAACGCCACCAGCGGTCCGTTGCGCTGCGCGTCATACACGGAATCCCACATCGACGGCATGTCTCCCATTGCCGACGAGAAGCTTTTGGCCCATGATCCGACGGTGCTCACCTGCATCGAATACAGGGCGAAGAACAGGCCTGGCACCAGAATCAGCAACAGACGGGCAACGGCGTTGACCGAGCGCGTCTGCCGGTCCGAGCCGCGGAACAGCTTACCGTGCCGCCCGTCCAGACGGTTCAGGAACACGAACAGCGCGACGAAGGCGATGAACACGGCGACGGCCAGCAGAATGGTCCATTGCGCGCCGGCCGGCGTGAAGCTCATCAGATTGCCCGCATCGGCCTTCAGGAAGTTCAGATCGCTCGGCAGAATCGCCTCGTATCGAATCGACACCTTGAAATGCTCAATGACCGCGATGATGAACGTCACCGCCAGGAACAGCGGAGTCGCGATCCAGAAACGGTTGCAGACCATCAGCAGTATCAGATACAGCACGCCCCACAGTAGCAGATTCAGCACCGCGACGAAATTGAGGCTGGTCCACATCTTGGTGACGAAGCCCCAGCCGGTAAGCCACATGTTGTTCGACAATTTGACTCGGGTCGCCGACTGGCTGACGCCGATCTGCAGCGCGGCCACGCCGATGGCGTCGAACACCGCGAACAACACGCCGTATAGCCATCCGGGGAACGGCCCGCACTTCTTTCTCACCTTGCCCGCGGGCGCGTTCGGATCCACCGTTTCGATGTTCAGTTCCTCAATCGTCTCGTTTTTCACGGATTCGTTCGTCAAGCGCTTTCTCCACTCGTAACGCATCAGATTCCCTCGCCGACTTCCGCAGCGATATGCCAACGTCCTATTGTTGCGGCCGAATCTGACAAAACCCTGTGATATCCGATTTCATCCACAGGTTCTTTCCGAAATCCTCCGCATCGAAGGTGGTGTGTACCATACTGCGATATGACTCCTTCACGCCGCACATCCTCGGCGAATTATCTGTTTCTCGTCATCGGAACGCCGCTGGTCGCCTTCCTCATCGCCGCATCCCAGGCTTTCGAAGCGCACAGACTGCGCGTGCCGCTCGTGCGCATAGGCACCAGCGTCGCCGGACTGATGCTTCAGGCCGTGCCCTTCATGCTGCTCGGTGCGATGATGTCGGCCGCGGTCGCGACACTGGTCACCACATCGTTCATCGAACGGCATCTACCACGCACCACCATCGGCGGATTCACCGTGGCATTGGCCGCGGGACTGTGCATGCCGGTGTGCGATTGCATGGCCGTGCCGACGTTCGCGAACCTGCTGCGCAAAAAGCTGCCGGTTCCCTGCGCTGTCACATTCCTCGTCGCGGTGCCGATCATGAATCCGATGGCGATATGGTCGACGTGGTACGCGTTCCCGAACGATCCGTGGATGGTGTTCCGCCGTGTGGGCCTGGGCGCGTTGATGGCGTTGACGGCAGGCATGTCGTTCGTGGTATGTCCGATCGGCAAAATACCGGTACGACCACGCAACGACCATGCGGCGAACGAGCTTGGCTGCGCATGCGGATGCGACGATTATGCCAAATGCGAACATCGGCAATCACCCCTGCGCCACTTCCTTCGGCACACCCACGATGATTTCCTGCGCATGATGCCGATTCTGCTGGTCGGCTCGACAATCGCAGCCATCATAAGCATCACATTCGGCAATTCGATCAACGCCGATATCGTCGCGAACCATCCGTTGGGCGCCATCGCCATGGCGATGGCGCTCGCGTTCCTGTGCTCGGTCTGCTCGTCCTCGGATGCGGTGATCGCCGCGGGGATGTCGGGGATGCTGCCGGTTTCGGCATTGCTGGCGTTTCTGACGTTTGGACCGGTGCTTGACGTGAAGAACGCGATGATGCTGGGCGTCGAATGCAAGGCCGGTTTCACGCTTCGTCTCATGATCACCATCACGATGACCTGCATACTGCTTGCGTTCCTCGTCCATATGGCGTTCGGGATATGAAGCATGGCATGGCATTCTCATCAATCACGTCTTTGGCCGCTCGCATGAGATTCGGACACGGCACCCACACGCCGCATCCGACCATGGCCGATTTGGTGGAAGGCTGCTGTTTCGCGGCATTGGCGGCGGCGATCGCACATGCCGTGGCGACCGGCACATACACGTCGTTGGCCACGCCGCGGGCGAAACCGTATCTCGTCGTCACTGCGATTTTGCTGGGCCTGATGGCGGTGGCGGCATGCATCGGCATGCTCCATACCGCCACGACCGACGTGCGCAAAAGCCCGCGTTGGCTGGTCGCGCTGATCATCCCCGCGTTGCTGATCAGCGTGCCGTTCCATCAGTCAGCCGGTTCGGGAGGCTTCGACGCGTATGCATCCGGACGCGCCATCCCCATCGCCAAGAACGTCTACACCCCCGACGACACAAGGCATCTGCACGGATTGGACGCGAAGCGCCGGACGATCACCATCGGCAACGACGAGTTCGGCGCGTGGTTCGAGCAGATCGATCACAATCCACAGCGTTATGCGGGTTACCGGATACGCGTGACCGGATTCGTGAGCTATTCCAGAACATATGGCCGCCATGAATTCCAAGTGGCGAGGCAGTTCATGAGCTGCTGCATCCTCGACATGACGCCGTTCGGCTTCATGGCCGTTTCGAAAGGAAAGGCACCGGCCGAACACCAATGGGTCACCGTCGAAGCCCGACTGGAAAACGGCACTTATGGCGCATCCGGCTATGAACGCCAAGGACTGGTGTTGCACGTCATCTCGCTGCATCAGACGAAAGACGCCCCTACCGGCTATTTCTATTGGCAATGACGACGCCACCGGCTAACAGGCAATCGGAAAACTCGCTTGGCGAGCACCGAATAAAACATCAACACATGTCAATGCAAATGGGCTTCGACGCCATTCCGGAAAACCGGATATGGCGTCGAAGCCCAGATTTGTTTTATGGAATCGCGGTTCAGCCGCGGCGCTTCAACGCGATGGTCGCGCCTGCACCGGCAAGCATCACCACTGCTACGACGGCGATGGCGATGGCACCGGCACCGGCCTTCGACAGCCTGCCGTTGCCCGTGCCCGCGTCGGAGGCGGTGGCGTTGCCGGACGGCTTGTTGCTCGGCTGTGCATTCGGCTTGGTCTACACCGAGTCCGTGAAGGAGTTCTTGTAACCGTTCTTGTCGTTGGCGCCGGTATTCGCGACGCACGCGGCGACGGTGTCGCCCAAATTGGCGGCCTTGCACTTCGGAGGCGATGCAGTTCTCCAATTCGTCGTGCGCGAGAAGCAGCACGTTCTGGCGATGGTTCGCATCGCTCCACAGCGCCGCGACGTCGGCTGACACGGAGATGCGTCCGCCAATCACGTCGAGCGGGTAGTGCACGCCGATCACCACGCGGTTGTTGCCGGCTTCGGAGGAGCGCGTCACCAGTTCCGTGCCGAGCTCAGGCGGCAACGTCGCCAGTCCAAGACCGCGATTGTACGCCTTCGTGGTGTGGCCCGAGAGGAACGCCTGTGACGGCTCGGACACGTCGGTGTAGTCGTCACCGAATTAGGTGCCGTTTTCGGCGAACATCGGGAAACGCACGATGTTCAGTTCAGATTTCAAATCCTTCAGATCGTTGGCGCCGTCAAAGGTACGGTCCCATCCTTCAGAGGATTTCGAAGTGTATGGACGCGGATAGTTGAAATCGGTTTTCGTGCTGCCGGTGCCGACGAACTTCGAGAACGCGGTCTTGCTAGAATTGTCGAACACCAACGCGTTGATTTTCGGCAGGGCGCCCGAATCGAGGCCTTCCTTCACGAAGCCGGCGATGGTGCCGCCCAGCGCATCCGAAAATTCGCGGTACGCGTCGTTGTCGACGGCGTCGATGCCGGCACGCTGCGCCTAGGTGTGTGTGCCGTCAGCCTTCGCTCCGTTCCGCGCATCCTGCGCGGCCTTGTTGTTGATGGCCTCGACGATGTCGTCGTTTTGTTTGAGAACGCTTATTCCGGCATCGGTGACGTTGCCGCGGAACGCGAAGCCCTGCGCCGTGTTGCTTGCCGAATCCTGCGGGTTCTTGTTGTTCGGATCGGTGATTTTCTTCGGAGCCCACCACTGGTAGAACTCGCTCAGCAGCGATGTGATATCCGGCGTGTTCGTCGGGAATGCGGTCGCGTCGGCCGCGGATGCGGTGACACCGCCTGCGAGTGCGACCGCGGTCACCATGCCGGCGACGACGGTCGACAGCGCCGCGCGTTTGATTTGTTTCCTCCTCTTCAATCGTCGACTTTCTCAATCGATGTCTGGACGATTCTTTTCTATCGCACCGCAACCGCCGATGTCATGGAAAACAATCAGATATCGAGCAGCGTTCATCCAACGCTCACTGGTTAGAGCGTGTCGCCCCTTCCTCGATTCGAGCATCATATGTCCCGAACAAAGCGTGCAGATCGGCACGATGGGCATCAGGATGGATGGTGGCTTCCGGATCGGTGAGCGCGGCCAGCAGCTTGTATGCGCGGTGCGTGGCCGTATCGGCCAATGAGGCGGCATGCAGCGTCGCGGAGGCATCGTCCACGCCGGGAAGCACCAGCACATGGGCCGCCTCACGAACCAATCTCGCCTGCACCACGCCCGTGGAGCGGGGTTCGACGATCACGTCGTCCTCGTCGTGTCCGGCCAGCACAAGAGGCTGATCGTCGAAGCCACGCGCCTCGAATCCTTCAAGCCGTGCGGCATTGGCCACGGTGACGTCCACATGGTTCCATGGCAGCTCGTCCAATGCCGCGGATTCGGCGAGATATTGGGCGACCGCGATGCCTTCCACTCCGATCGGCAGCACGACAAGCACGCAATCGGCCGAGCCGACATCCTTCATCACCATGGCGAGATCGTGTTTGACCGAGCAGGTCAAGCAGCAGTCGTCCATGCGGAAAGAATCGTAATCGCCGTCCATTAGATCGCCGAAGCTGGGCGGGCGACGAATGGTGCGCGTGACCGCAATGCCGGATTCCGCGTCATCGTCGGCGGTGACATCATAGGAGATGGTGTAGGTCGAGGGGCATGAATCGGCCAAGGAGAACGACACCGAATCCAAAGCCAGCCGTTCCACGCCAGTCAGAAGCACCACGCTGCCGCGGGACTGCGCATCGTCCTGCGAAAACAGCTCCTCCAGCTCATCGAAGTCGTGGAATTCCCCAGACTCGTTGCCTTCGGCGTTTCTCCATGATTCCAAGGATGGATGGGTCATTGCTTTTCCTTATTTTCGTTTCCAACTTGACGATAATGATTCTCAATATCTATAGTTAGACCCATGACCAAACATTGTCAAATTCTGGGAACCCGTGCCGGATACGGCAACAGCGTCTCCCACTCGCACAGGAAAACCCGCAGGCGCTTCGAGCCGAACCTGCAGAAGAAGCGCTACTACGTTCCTTCTCTGGGACGCACGATCACCCTCACGGTAACGCCGCGCGGCATGAAGACCATCGACCGCATCGGCATCGATTCCGCGGTCGCACGTCTCATCGCGGCCGGAGAGATCAAGGCCTGATCGCGGGAGATCGCGTCAGACAGGAAGAAAGGACCATCCATGTCGCAATCCAATGACGTCCGACCGGTGATCACTTTGCGGTCCACCGCCGGCACGGGATCGACCTACACCACCACCAAGAACCGCAGGAACACACCCGACCGTCTGGAACTGCTCAAGTTCGATCCGGCGCTCAAGAAGCGTGTGATTTTCAAGGAGACCCGCTGACATGGCAAAAACCAGCAAAATCGTCAAGCAGCGCCAGCGTGAACTTACCGTGGCGAAGTACGCGGAACGCAGGCTGAAGCACAAGGAGGATTCCGTCAATTCGCATCTGTCCCAGGAGGAACGCGACGAGGCCATGCGCAAGTTGCACGCGCTCCCCCGCAACGCCAGCCCGACCAGGCTGCGCAACCGCGACGCCATCGACGGCAGGCCGCGCGGCTACGTCGGCAAGTTCGGCCTCTCCCGCATCAACTTCAGGGAAAAGGCACACAAGGGCGAACTGCCCGGCGTCACCAAGTCCAGCTGGTGATCAACCGGAGAACGTCGACAAAGCACATCATCCATCAAAGGAATCAATCATGCAGAAAGGCATTCATCCGCCATATGGCCCGGTGGTGTTCAAAGACCAATCCACCGGAACCATGTTCCTGACGCGTTCGACGCTGGTATCCAAGGCCGACAAGCTTCCCAAAATCGAATGGGAGGACGGCAACACGTACCCGCTGTACACCGTAGACGTCACCAGCTACTCGCATCCGTTCTACACCGGAAAATCCGTGGTGCTCGACACCGCGGGCCAGGTGCAGAAGTTCAACAATCGCTACGGCAGAAAGGATAAATGACATGAAGGTCAAGGCTTCCATCCGTTCCCTGCTGCGCAAGGACGGATCGATGGTCGTCCGTCGCCGCGGCCATCTGTACGTCATCAACAAGAAGAATCCGCGCTGGAAAGCGAGGCAGGGCTGATGGCACTTCCAAAGACAAGGACCTCCCGAGCGAACACTCATTCACGCCGTTCCAACTGGAAGGCGAAGCCAGTGGATCTCGTCACCACAACTACGCCCGACGGCCGTAAAGTGCAGGTTCCAGGATATCTGGTGCCAGCCGTGCGTAAGGGGTATGTGGACGTCGACAAACTCTGACGCCCGCGCAATTAATCGTGGCGTATCGGCTTCGATGCGTCACTCGCTCCGGAACGAAATCACCGTCGTTCCGGAGCGGAGGGTCTAGCCCGTACTTGTACCTCGGGTCAAACGGTTGAGATAAGCAGGAAATCGCCTCGCATACCGCGAGGCGATTTCTTTTTCATTTCATATCGCCAAAGCCGACGACGTGATTATTCTGCATCTGCGCCGACTTCATGAATGGCAATCAGTCAGCGAGCTCGCTCTTCAGCTCCTTGAGATCGGCGAGGATCTCGTCATGGCACTTCTCATTGGCGTCAAACGCGAGGTGGCAGAACGCGCACTCGTGGTTCTCGGAGTTCTCACGGCAGGTCTTGTCGCAGTGCTTGCCCTCGCACCTGCCGCAGTCGGAATCGTTGCAGCAGTCGCCATCGAAGCAGCAGCCACAGCAACCGCAAGCGGCAACGCCGTGCTCGTGCTTGGACGGATCGAACTTGTCCAGAACGTCCTTGTCGACTGCGAAAACGCCTTCTTCGGTAACGATTTCGCAAGCGCGCTCGTCGTAGTTCTTGATGGTCATCTTGCAATTCTTTTCATTGCCGTCATACATTTTGCTTTCCACCATGAATATTACGGACACGCTCCCCGTGAAGGAAATTAATGAAATCAATTATCAGATTTCATGACAGCACCGCCCGAATCCGCTGATTTCACGGCATCTTCGCCATGATGCGATTTGTCTTGCGCTTGCGCGCATTTCAGGCAGATACCGAAACTCTCCAAATCATGGTCGACATCCCGATAATGCGGATGCGCCATCGCCTTGTCAATCCACCGCTCAAGTCCCGGCACCTCGATTTCCACAGTGCGCCCGCATACGCGACAGATGACATGGTGATGGCGCTTGCCATCCGAGCATTCACGGTAGAACGTCTCGTCATCGACGTGGATGACGTCGACCCCCTGCTCGGCCATCAGTTTCAGATTACGGTATACGGTCGCGGTCCCGACTTTGAGATTACGGCATTTCAGCACCTCGACTATCTGTTGCGCAGAGACGAAACGACGCATATCACCCAACACCTGCGCGATAAGCAGCCTCGGCCTGCTGACGCGTTCCTTCACGCCCTTCTCAGCGTCCACCACAGTTCGCACTCCTTTCGGAAAGCATGGCTTTGCCATGAACCACAATCCGCACATCCCACATGCGCGACACACCTACCTCTTTCCTTGTTGATAACGATTCTCATTTGCTATATTATCCATGTCGCGGAACTTCATCGGCAGGCTTTCCACACAGCGATCACCGCAGGCAAGCCACAGAAGGCATGAATTCCGATCGGCATATCAGATGGGTTACACAATACCCCCTAACAAAGGTAGAAGAGAAGAGCATGACTGATTCAAATACCAGCCATATCCAAAACGCGCAGCAGGCTGAAAACGCCTCGGCAGCCAACAACAAGCACCGCATCGCAGCGTCAATCGTCAGCTTTGTCGCGGGTCTTGCCGTGGCGGGCATCGTCGCGGGAGGCCTCTCGATCGCCAATCCGCGCAGTACCGCGACCGGCGGCAACACCAGCGCCAGCGCCGCAAACCAGCAGGTCTCCGATTCCTGTAGCACGACGTTCGATGTCGTGGCATCCGTGAACCAGTGGGGATCGCTCGCCCAGGAACTCGGCGGATCATGCGTCAAGGTCACTTCCCTGATCAATTCCACTTCCGTGGAGCCCCACGACTATGAGCCGACGACGTCCGACATGGCCAAGCTCACCAAGGCCGACATCGTGGTACTCAACGGCGCCGGATACGACGGCTGGGCCGAAAAGGCACAGTTCGACAAAAGCAAGCAGACCATCGTGAACGTCGGCGACATCATGGGCATCACCGCCATGAAGGAACACTCGCATGAACACTCCGACGGCGATTCCGGTCATCATCACCACCACGGCAGCACCAACCCGCACCTGTGGTTCAGCCCGGAGGCCGTGCTGAAGGCCGCCAACGCCATCACCGAAGCCTATGAGAACAAAGCCGGCGAAAGCTCCGACACCGCGCAGACCGCGCAGCGCCACTTCAATGATTGGAACGGCGATTACGCCAATTTCGTGGCATTGATCAACAAGGCGCGCGCTAAGGGCATCCAGCGCCGCTATGTTGCCACCGAATCCATCATCAACTACCTGCTTGATTACGCCGGATCGATCGACAAGACGCCCGAGACCTACACGAACGCGATGAACAGCGATTCCGAGCCCTCCGCCGCCGACCTGAAGAACGCGATCGATACCGTCTCCGGTTCGAATGTGGATCTGCTGGTGGTCAACCCGCAGGAAATGGACGGCTTCGCCAAGAAGCTCAACGAGGCCGCTCTCTCCTCCCATAAGACCATCGTCTCGGCGACAGAACAGCTGCCCGAGAACCAGAAGACCCTGCTCGGATGGCTCACCACCATCGCCAACCAGGCGCTGGCCAACGACACCATGAACGGCTGGTTCCTCACCCAGGACGTCAAGGACCGTGACCTGTCCGATTACGAGGGCGAATGGCAGTCCGTGTATCCGCTGCTGAAGGAAGGAAAGCTCAAGAAGGTGATACAAGCCAAGGCCAAGAAGGGCGACATGACCGAAGCCGAATACAATAAGTACTACGACACCGGCTACGAGACCGACGTGGAGAAGATCACCATCAAGGGCGATCAGATCACGTTCACCCGCAATGGCAAGAGCACCACCGCCACGTACAAGTACGACGGCTACAAGATCCTCGACTATGCCAAGGGCAACCGCGGCGTGCGCTACCTGTTCACCGCCACCGGTGACGTTCCGGCGGGCGCGCCGAAGGCGGTGCAGTTCTCCGACCATGGCATCGCTCCGGGCAAGGCCGCGCACTTCCACATCTTTTCGGGAGATTCCCAAGCGGAGACCCTCAAGGAGATGGACAACTGGCCAACCTACTACCCCGCTTCGATGAGCGCCGATGAGGTGGCCACGGAAATGCTGGCCCACTGATCCTTCCATGGCATACAGCCATTGCCGGCAACCATAGCCATGGAATACCGATGCCCGGTTTTTCGAACCCCATTACCGTTCGAAAAACCGGGCATCATGTGTATTTCCTATGATTCCCTATGTCTCCGCGCCTATTTAAGTGCGCTTTTTTTCTGGCATTCCGAACACATTCCAAACACTTCCAGCGTGTGCCGTTCGATGGTGAACCCGTATTTTTGCGAGATGCCCCGCAGCCAGGATTCGGATGGCGATTCGATCTCCACCGTCTTGCCGCAGCCCGTACACACCAGGTGATGATGGTGACCATCGTCACCGCACAGACGGAACAGCTGCTGACCACTCATACGCACGGTATCGGCCTCTCCGGCATCCGCCAAAGCGTTCAGCTGGCGGTACACGGTGGCCAATCCGACCTTCACGCCTTCATCCTCAAGTCGGCGATGCAGGTTCTGCGCGGAGACGAATTCGTTGCTCGCCTTGAGCGCCTCATGAATGAGTTCCTTCTGTTTGGTGTTCCGTTCCACGCGTCCATCCGCCAATCTACCCGACTGCGGGCCATTACAATATGCGCATCCGAATTCCACATCCGGATGCGCATATGCCATCAATCTGAAATTACCTGATACACCTTTATATATCAGACCTCATATATACGGCTGCATATGGCCTGTCTCAGATCTTCTTGAGATCATCCCAGCAGCCAGTCCGCTCAAGATCGGCCACGGTCTGCTTAGTGTCGTTGGTCAGCACGGTAATATGACCCATCTTGCGGTCATGGCGCACTTCGGCCTTGCAATAGTCGTGCATGCTCCATTCCGGATGCTCGGCAATCAGCGCACGGGTCGGTGCCACATGCTGGCCGAGCACATTGACCATGACGGCCGGCTTGAGTAGTTCAGGCTGTTCGAGCGGCCAACCCGCGATGCCTCGGATATGCGCATCGAATTGGTCGAACGAGCATGCCTCGATGGTGTAATGGCCGGAATTATGCGGGCGAGGCGCAAGCTCGTTGACGATGACCCGCTCATCCTTGGTGACGAACAGCTCGATAGCGAGAATGCCCGCCAATTCGAAGCCCTGCGCCAAGCGCAACGCGAGTTCGTGCGCCTCCTTCGCCACGGCTTCGCTAACTTCGGCAGGAGCGATGGTCATATGCAGAATATTGTTGCGATGCTCGTTACGCACGATCGGGAAGGTCACGTAATCCTTGCCGTTGCCTGCAACGAGAATGCTCGCTTCGAATGCAAAGTCGACGAAGCCTTCGAGAATGCTTGGTGGGAATCCACCGCCACGATCGGCACGGGCACGCACCTTTTCAAGATCGGCATCAGATTTCAGTACCGTCTGGCCATGGCCATCATAACCGCCGGAACGGGTTTTGAGCACGGCCGGATAGTGAATCTCATCGAGTGCCGAGTCAAGCTCCTCAACACTGTTGACGGCCTTCCACGGTGCGGTCGGCGTGCCGTGGTCGTTGATGAACTGCTTTTCGTTGACACGGTCCTGCGTGACGCGCAGCAGATCGGTGCCCTGCGGAGCCGCCGCAAGGGAACGCACCTGGTCGATTGCGTCCGCGTCCACGTTTTCGAATTCGTACGTGAGTACGTCGGATTTTTCGGCTAGTTCGCGGATTGCGGTGATGTCGTCATATTCGGCAGTGACCTGGAAATCAGCCACCTGCGCGGTCGGGCAGTCCGGTGTCGGGTCGAGAACTCCGATGCGGAAGCCCATATAGCGGGCAGACAACGCCATCATACGGCCAAGCTGACCACCACCGATAATGCCGATGGTGGCGCCCGGCATCAGCCTTTCAACACGGCCGTTGGTTTCCTCAGACAAGCTGGGCATTGGATTCAGCCACCTTTTCCTTCAGCGAGTCACGGTATTCCTGCAGGGCATTGGCCAGACGCTCATCGGTGGTGCTTAGAATGCTCACAGCCAAAAGGCCCGCGTTTGTGGCACCGGAATTGCCAACCGCAGTGGTGGCGACCGGAATGCCACCCGGCATCTGCACGATGGACAACAGCGAATCCCAGCCGGACAACGCATGGGAACGCACCGGCACGCCGATGACCGGCAGGGTGGTTTGGGCCGCCACCATACCCGGCAGGTGTGCCGCGCCGCCAGCGCCGGCGATAATGACCTTCAGACCGTTGGCACGGGCATTATGCGCGAACTCACCCATCAATTCCGGGGTGCGGTGCGCGGAAATCACCTGCTTCATGTACGGCACTTCGAACTGGTCAAGCATCTCGCAGGCGTGCTTCATGGTTTCCCAATCGCTCGCCGACCCCATAATCACTGCGACTTCAGGCTTGTTGTCTGCCATCAAGGACCTCCGAAAGAATCCAAAAGAACATGTTCTTGAACACCGCTTACTTTACGCAATCGGCTAGATGTGCAACATGATTTTCCCGAAAACGTCGCCATTCACGATCTTGGAAAACGCAAGTCGTGCATCATCGATCGCATACGCGGAGTCAATGACCGGGTGCAGATCGGCATGTTCCACGAATTTCAATAGGCGTGCGAAATCCTCGCGAGAACCCATGGTATTGCCTTGAATACGAATATCTTGGAAGAAGATTCTCGTAAGTTCGGCGCCAGGCTGATCGCCCGTGGTCGCGCCGCAGATGGCGATGGTGCCTCCCGGACGCACGGATTTGACGGAATGGCTCCAAGTGGACACTCCGACGGATTCGATGACGGCATCCACCTTGCGAGGCAGTCGCGCACCCGATTCGAACACCGCGTCAGCGCCGATTTCCAATGCACGATTGCGCTTGTCTTCGCTACGTGAGGTAACAAACACTTCCAATCCAGCCGCATGGGCAAGCTGGATCGCAGCGGTCGACACGCCTCCGCCGGCACCTTGAACAAGCACCGTATCTCCCGGCTTCACATTCGCCGACGTGAACAGCAAAGAATATGCGGTAAGCCAGCTGGTGCCCAATGCTGCAGCCTCATCGAAGTTGAGATTCTCTGGCTTGGCGAACACGTTGGCGCTGGGCACCTGCGTGCATTCGGCCATGGTTCCCGCATATCGTTCGGAAAGGATCGAACGACGCTCCCCCGGCATGACTCCGGCCCCATCGGTACCGATGAACGTGTACAGCACCACTTCGGAGCCGGCCTTAAGCCCCTTGCTCACGGGAATGTCTTCTTGCAGCACGCCAGCCGCATCGGTGCCGAGAATCATCGGCGTCTGCTCGTCGGCAAGCCCCACACCTTGCAGACTCCACACGTCATGATGGTTCACGCTCGCTGATTTCACACGAATGGTGGACCAGAATGGCTTGGTTTCAGGTTCGGGCATGTCGCCCACTTCGAGCTTAGACAGCGGATCATCATAATTCGTTCCGGCGGCATATACGGCTTTCATGTTCGCGCTCCTTTGCGAATAATGGCTTTTCACGATTGCAAACACCTCTATTGTGCCTCAAGTTGAGAAGACTTTGCGCTCCTTTGCCCGTAAACACCCTCGTCGGGGCATACAGTGGGATAAGATTTCGCATTTGGTTGCACTGATCGTAGGGAAGGGTGATTGCGCACGATGACCGCTGGCATTTTGAGTTCGATTCACACTCCTGCGGACGTACATGCCCTTTCAGCCCAACAATTACGCGATTTATGCTTTGAAATCCGCACCACGCTGCTTGATTACGGCAGGAAGCATGGTGGGCATATTGGCTCAAATCTTGGCGTGGTGGAACTCACCGTGGCATTGCATCGCGTGTTCAACTCGCCTCACGACCGTTTTATTTTCGACGTGTCGCACCAAAGCTACGTGCACAAGATGCTTACCGGACGTGCCGAAGCGTATCTCGACGAATCCCGATTCGGCGAGGTGACCGGTTTCACCAATCCGTTGGAAAGCGAGCATGATTCGTTTGTACTTGGTCATACCGGCACTTCGATTTCACTCGCGTGCGGTCTCGCCAAAACCCGCGATATGCAGCGCACTGCAACAGGAGAAAGCACTATTGGCAATGTCGTCGCCATTATCGGAGACGGTTCCTTAAGTTCAGCAATCGCTTTCGAGGGGCTGAACAACGCTGCCGAACAGGGCGGCAATCTCATCATCATCGTCAACGACAATGAAATGTCGATCGCTGAGGATTTCGGTGGCATGTACGGCCAGCTCGCCAAATTACGTGCGTCAGATGGCACGGCGGAACTGAACCTGTTCAAGGCATTCGGCTTGGATTACCGCTACGTGGAGCAGGGCAATGATGTTGACACGCTGGTGGAGGTGTTGAACGAGGTCAAAGGCATCGACCACCCGATCGTAGTGCATATTCACACTACTAAAGGCTTGGGCTTCGACGATGGCGAAGAGTCCGACAATGGTTCGGACGGCTGCAATCAGACCAATCCTCAACCTCATGCGGGCAAATGCGAGGCCAATCATTGGCAGGATCCGGAGGCCTCGCTCGGTAAACCGCTCGACGCACGTAAATACTATGGCGAAATGGCCATGGCATCGTTGGAACGCCGTTTCAGCAACGAGCCGGGGTTGGTGGTCATCTCCCCCGCAACCCCAGGATCGAACGGCATCACACGAGATTTTCGCGAGCGTGCGGGCGCGCATTACGTTGATTCCGGCATTACGGAAGAGCATGCGGCTGCGTTCGCCGCGGGCATCGCCAAAGCGGGTGGCCGCCCCGTGCTTGCGACTTCCGCCACGTTCTTCCAACGCACCTTCGACCAGCTGCAACAAGAGTTGGCGTTGAATCATGTTCCCGCCACACTGCTGATTTTCGGTGCGGGAATTTCCGGCGCCGACAACACGCATTCAGGCACATTCGATATGACGATGTTCGCCAATGTTCCTGACGTGACCTGTTTGGCTCCCGCAAGCGGCGAACAGATGCTTGACATGCTGGCTTGGGCAACCGGCCCGTCCGACCATGGCGTGGTGGCGATTCGTATGCCTGGCGAGCAGATTCTTTCACTCGAACGTGCCGCCGATATGCTCTTCGACCCGTTGCAGCGTGCCGAAGAGCATGATCCGGCCGTCAATATTACCGGGGAATGCCCATTCTCCCGCTATCGGATTGTTCAGCCCGGCAAAGATGTTGCGATTCTTGGACTGGGCAATACCATGCCGTTGGCTGCGGAAGTTACGTCGGCGCTTGCTGAAGATGATGAGACGCATGCTGCGATCACTACGACGCTTGTTGACGCATTGCAGTATTCCACGATGGATGCCGAATTGCTGACGATGCTTGCCGATGGGCATCGTTTGGTCGTTACGTTGGAGGATGGCCAGTTGGAAGGCGGATGGGGTGAGAAGGTCACCGCGTTCTACGCAAATTCCAATAATACCAAAACTTCTCACGTTCGTGTGCTGAATTTTGGTGCATCCAAAGAGTTCACCGATCGAGTGCCGCTTGACGAGCTTAATGAACGTTACGGATTGACCGCGGCAACCATTGTCTCTCGAATTCACGGTATTCTCAACGAATAATTAATGTGTATCAACGAATTGGCGGGAACGGTCGCTATATCCGCAAGACCATTCCCGCCAATCTGTAATCAGTCACGCAATCAGCAATCACTGATCATTCTTGATGGCATCCAAAGCCGGAATCTTCACAGCCTTATTGGCAGGACCGAAACCTGCGATCACGCCGACGGCAATCGAAAACAGCATGGCCACTACAAAAAGCCACCATGGAATCACCGAAATACGACTCACATCGTCGCCGCCCATAATCGCCTTGCCGAGATTCTCAACACTGAATCCACCCAAAGACGCCATATTGATGCCTATCGAACCGATTTCGGAAATCAGGCAGGCAATCACACCGCCAACTAGGCCAATCGCGCCAGCCTCACACAGGAACATCATGCGAATATCACGCACATAGCAGCCGAGAGCTTTCATAATGCCTATTTCGCGAGTACGTTCCGACACCGACATGATCATGGTGTTGGCAATGCCAATCGCGGCAACGAAGAACGACACCGCACCAATGCCACCCAACGCCAACTGGATGCCCCGCGACTGCTTTTCGATCTCCTTACGCGTTTGCTCAAACGAGGAAGTCTGATAACCGGCGCCCTTGATTTGCGCTTCAACGTCGGCAACGTCTTTGATGTCTTGGGTGTGCACCAGTACCTGATCGTAAACGACCTTGCTTGACGTGTTGGCCTTGGCGCCCCCCGATATTTTGGCGTTCAACGTTTTCATATCGTCGATGCTCATCACAATGCCGGAAGTGAACGCATCATAGTTGTTGGCGGAGGAATCAATGACACCCACCACAGTGTATGGCATGGTAATGGTGGGATTCTCACCACTGCCTGAATCGGATGGCGCCACGGATCCGCCGCCCACCTTGCGGTAGTCGTCGGGACTTTGATAGTTGGCTCCGGTGATCAGTGTGATTTTGGAGTTCAGCATATCGAAGAATGGGTCTTCGCCTTCGGATTGGGCGCAACCGTGCTCATCACAGTAATAACCGCCCGCTTCTGTACGATGATTGCTCGGATCTGACGCATACTTGTCGTAGAACGAATACACGAAGGATTTGCCCGCCAACACTTCGCCGGCACGCATCGGAAGACGTCCACTGGCCAATTTATAGCCGGATTCTTCCAATTGAGTGGCGTCGACTCCCACCACGTTGACATATTGCGACACGTACCGAGAACCGGCTCCTTGCGTGGCATCCATACTGTATGACATCGTTTTCTGTGGAAGCACCCCAGACACACCGGCAATGCTGCGGAAATTCTGCACGGCATCATCGTCGAGTTTCGCCTGTTCGCTGCCAGCACCGCTCACGCTGGATGACGGTGCCGTGGAATGTGAACCTCCGCCGTCCGCGTATACGGTGATGTCGTTCAGGTTGCCCATGTTTTTGAGCATCTGCTCGTTCTGTTCGTTGATGCCCTGGCCAATGGAAATCATGAGCACGATCGAGCAGCAACCGACGATCACACCCAGCACCGTAAGAACCGTACGTGATTTGCGACGCAGCAGATTCTGCATGCACGAACGTGCGATATCCGAAAAACGCATGCTCACTCCTTGACGGAGGGCACGGAATCAATCACCTGGGTCGGCGCATCAATAGCGCCTACCGTGGTGCCAGCCGTATCGGCAGTGCCATCAGCATCAGTGCCGGCATGCGAATCGGTGGAATCCCAATCCCAATCATCATCCTCGGCCGCCTTCTTCGCCTTCTTGCGGCGACGCACAGCCACTACGACCACAATGGCGATCACAGCAACGACAGCCGCGGCAATGACAATCCACACCCAAGCCGGAACGCCCTGGTTTTCCTGCGGGCCAACATCCGTGCCTGGATCGACGGGGGCCGGTGCCTCAGACACCGTGATTTTTACCGGCGATTCCTTGGTCTGCTGCTGGCCATTGGCATCCTCGTACGTCACCTTCAGCTTGGCATCATATTCGCCGGCCGCATCAGCGGTGAAAGCGAATCCAATGGAGCCGGAGGCACCGGATGCCACATTGCCGATATACTGTGTGGCTTGTGTGGCGGTGATGCCGTCGCCCTCGATGGACGCTTCGACGTTGGACACATCCCCCTTGCCCTTGTTCACATATTCCATGGAAATAGTGGATTCCTCACCCGCATTGATGGTGTTGGGAAGCACGGGATTACCCAGTTCGAAGCGGTCAGGCTGTGAAACCGGTACGGAAATCTTAATATCCGAAGTGTTGGAGTTGCGGGTGTCGCCATCGACATACTCGTATTTGAAGTTGATATCGATGCCCTGCGCACCGTTCTTCGCGCTCGGCAGCACCTGCATGGGCACGGTCTGCGTCAGCGAGTAACCCGCCCATAGCGAATCGTAATAGAACGTGTTCGTGCCGCCGGAAATGGCGAAATTCTCGCCGCCGTCAACGGTCACAACCATATTGCTGACTGCGACCTTGCCCATGTTCTGGAAGGTGAAGCCAAGATCGAAATTCGTGCCGACCGCTACGGAACCGTCGCCATACGTGAAGTTGGTGATGATGATATTCGGCACCGGACCCGCCAGCTGCACGGTGGAACCACCGTTGCCGGCGTCCGTGCCATCGCCATCTTCGGCGAGCGCCGTCGGCACGATGCAGGTCAACGCGATGACGGCGGATGCCACCAGTGCGATGACCATGTTGATGAATTTCACGGAATGGCTGCCTTTATTCATGGTTTTTCCCTTCTCTTCTTGCTGTCACGCGTTATTCACCAGACGGTCGTCGATAATGCGCCCGTCGAGCAGCGTTACGATACGATCGGCATATTGCGCCATATTGTCATCGTGCGTGACGAGCACGATGGTTTGGTTCAGGTCTCGTGCGAACGCGCAGATCATGTCCATCACGTCGTTTTTGGTTTTGGAATCGAGATTGCCGGTCGGCTCATCGGCGAATACGACTTGCGGCCGCGATGCGAACGCTCGCGCAATGCCGACGCGCTGCTGCTGACCGCCTGACATTTGCGTCGGATAGTGGTTCAGGCGTTTGCCGAGCCCTACTCGTTTCAGCATTTTCTTGGCGATTGCCTCGCGCTTGTTTTTCGGCATGCCTTGGAACATCAACGGCATTGCCACGTTTTCGACGGCGGTCAGATTGGGCAGCAGATTGTATGACTGGAATACGAAACCGAGATGCTTCTGCCTGAATTCCGCCAACTGCCGTTCGTCAAGACGGGAGATGGGCACTCCCCTGATGCGCACACCGCCCTTGGTTGGTTTTTCCATACCGGCAAGCTGGTTGAGCAGAGTGGATTTGCCGGAACCGGATTCGCCATAAATGCAGCAGATCTGACCTTGCGGAATGGTGAGATTGATACGTTCCAACGCCACGACGGTCTCGTCGAGCACTGGATACTCCTTACGGAGGTTCTTCACTTCGATGATGGGTCTGCGCGTCTCCATCACCGACTTTTGCCCTTCAATATTCGCCATAGTCCTCTTTGCCTTCCCCGTATGGCGTCTAACGCGCTTGATCCGTGACCGAGTTTATACTATTTCCTCGTTCTTCGCATCCCTTAGGGGAACACCCCGAGATAGCCAAGCTCACGCATAATACCGCATCAGCATCAAACGCAAGTGGGGACGCCCTTTACGGGATGTCCCCACTTGGTGTCAATGCCATTCAATATGACGTTGCGGTTATTGTGCGACTATTTCGCAGCTTCGTCCGCGGACATCATGGCTTGGATGATCTGGTCGCGCATCTCATTGAAGCCACCAGGCGTCGAAGCAGGCAACACTACCGTCTTCGCGTTCTGCGACGAGGCAAGATTACGCATGGTGTCGAGATACTGGTTGAACAGCACCACATTGTTCACGTCGTTCACATTCATGCCGACAGCCTGCAGACTCTTAATCTGGTCGACAATACCGTTGGCGATCTCACGACGATAATTAGCCTGGCCCTCACCCTGAAGGCGTGTCTTCTCAGCCTCGGCGGCCGCCTGGGTCTCGATCTGAATACGCTGGGCCTCGGCACGCTGACGCGTGGCTTCCTTTTCGCGCTGTGCCGCGTTGATGGAATCCATGGCGTTCTTGACCTGTGGACTCGGGTCGATGGCCGTGATCAGCGTTTTGACCACGGTGAAGCCGAAGCGGGACATTTCATTGCCGACAGTCTTCTGCACGTCAAAAGCGACATCGTCCTTGCGGGAGAATGCATCGTCCAAAGACAATGCAGGAATGGCGGAACGAAGCGCATCCTCCATATAGGAGCGCAGCTGGCCGGCCGGATCGCGCAGCTCGTAGTATGCGGTCGCCACATTGCTGGGATCGACACGAAACTGGGTAGAGGCCACCACGGTGACGAACACGTTGTCGAGCGTTTTGGTTTCCAACTGCACGTTGAGCTGGTTGACACGCATGTTGGTTTTCATGGCGATGCGATCCACGAACGGGATTCGAATATGAATGCCGGCGAACTGCACCTTGTTGAACTTGCCGAAACGTTCGATGATGTAGGCCTGCTGCTGCGGCACGATGAACAACGCGGACAGGAACAGAAAAGCGATGATAAGTGCAATGACAAGGAGCGTAATAAGGAACGGCATGGCATTACTCCCTTCTTTGGTTTTCTCTCGAAAGCCTGTTGATTGACGGCTTTCCGTAGGCTCTGCAACTATTGCCGAACCCAAGCAAAAATTTACCAAAGAATGCAATCGCGTGCAGACAATGTCCGCGAGCTGGGCATGCACCGTCTCACGAGCCGAGTAAATGACGTCCCAACATGTCCGGCTCGTGAGACAGCGTGCAACGAAACGTCAGTACGCCCCGGCAATCGCCTGGTCAAGGTCGGCGATCAGATCGTCGACGTTTTCCAAACCAATCGATAGACGGATGAGATTGTCGCTCACGCCTGCCGCGTCGTAATAACCGGCAGGCACCTCACGGTGCGTCACCTTCGTCGGATTGACAATCAGTGAGCGCGAATCACCGATGTTCGGCACATATGAGAAGACCTTCGTCGCGTCGAGAATACGTTCGACGTTGCTTCCGTCGCCTTCGACAGTGAATGACAGAATCGTGCCGATACCGTTCGGCAGATATTTGAGCGCCAGATCATAGGTCGGGGAATCTTCGAGCGCCGCATAATTCACGGACGTGACATGAGACAATGTCGTCAGATGCTTGGCAATCGCAGTTGCAGAAGCAACTTCCTGCTTTTCACGGACGGTCAACGTCTCTAAACCAATCAACTGCATGTATGCGTTGAATGGGCTTTGCACGGCACCAAACGTGCGCAGATATTTGATGCGAATACGTTTAATGAACGCCTGATTGCCGAACCTGCTGTGGAAACTGTGCCATTCGCCGGCACGCTGGTCGCTGATCACCAATTCCTCACGCGTGAACTGCGGGAATCTGCCATTGTTCCAGTCGAAACGGCCCGCATCCACGACCACTCCGCCAAGGGCATTGCCATGGCCGGTAATACCCTTGGTGGTGGAGTGTACCACGATATCGGCTCCAAATTCAATCGGACGCAGCAAATACGGTGTGGGAACCGTATTATCGACAATCAGCGGAATGCCATGCTTATGCGCAAGATCGGCAAGCCCTTCGATATCGGCAACGGCGGTGCTTGGATTGGCAACAGACTCCGTGAAAATCGCTTTGGTGTCTGGACCAATCACAGCTTCCACCGACGCGAGATCGTTGATATCGCTTACAAAATCACCGTAAATACCGAATTTCGGCAGAAAATCGCCTAATGCGTCAACGGAAGCCCCATACAGGTTGACGGGGGCAACGATCCGGCCGCCGCCCTCGGCCACACACATGAGAGCATAGCTCACCGCCGCCATACCGGAAGACAATGCGACGGCGCCGACACCGCCTTCCAAGGATGCGAGCCGCCGTTCCAATGCATCCACCGTAGGATTGGCCACACGCGAGTATTCAAAACCAGGCAACGATCCGCCGGCCAAGGCGTCGCCGCGGCGGGCGTTTTCCAAATCAAATGCAGCCGAAGCGTAGATGGGCACACTTACCGCATCCGCATTGGTTTGCCGGTCATAGCCGACATGAATCGCTCTGGTTTCGAAACAGCCAGTCTCCGTTGCAGTGGTCATGGTGGTACATACTCTCCTTGTTGCTTTTCAATCAACTCGGCGTTGAGGAATGCGTGTTTCGCCGCTCTTCAATGCATGAATGGTGGAAATAACGGCCTATGCATACACATGCTGGGCCACGGCTGCGAACAGATCTTCGCCCTCGTGGCGCTGCAGATACCGCTCGTAGGCGATATCGAAAGCCTGACCAAGATCCTCGATCAAATCCTGCTTGTCTTCAATGCCCACAGCCAAACGCACCAGTTCATCGGTGATGCCGACTTTCAGGCGCTCCTCGCGAGGCAGTTCGAAATGGGTCATGCGGCACGGCAGTTCGGCGAGGCTCTCCACCGCTCCAAGCGAGACGGCCAGATGGAAGATGTTCAGGTTGTTGAGCACATCGGCGGGGTTCATGCCCGGCACGACTTCGAAACTCAGCACGCCACCGGCACCCTTCAGACCATTGGATTCAAGCTCATACTCGTGGCCGGGCAGCCCCGGATAGTGCACGGCTTTCACCAGAGGATGCAGCAACAGGTAGTTCGCCACCGCGCGGGCATTCTCCTGCTGACGTTCCATACGCAACGCCAACGTTTGGATGCCACGACGCACCGCATCGCATTCGACCGGCGCGAGCACGCCTCCGAGACGATTCTGAGCGAAATAAATCTTCTGACCGAGTTCGTCATTCTTGACCACCACCAGTCCGGCGTTCACTTCGGAATGTCCGGCCAAATACTTGGTGGCGGAATGAATCACAATGTCAGCACCCAAATCGAGCGGCTGCTGCAGATACGGCGTCACGAACGTGTTATCGACGATTGACAGCGCGCCATAGCGGTGAGCCACTTCGGAAATACGGGTCACATTGTTGACTTGCAACAGCGGATTGGTGAGCACCTCGTAATACACAGCCTTAGCGGGGCGTGCATGAGAAGCCCCCTCGGAGGAACGGCCGGAAACCGCTTCGTCGAGCGCTTCGTAATCAGCCGTGCCCACCGCTTCCACAAGCACGCCCCAATGTGCGAAATATTCGTTCAGCAGCGAATAGGTGCCGCCGTAGATATTCTTGCCGACCACAATGCGATCGCCCGGCTGGAAGATGGACAGCACCGCGTGAATGGCGGCCAAGCCGGACCCGAAGGCGAATCCGCGTGTGCCATGCTCAAGCTGTGCGATCTGCTGTTCCAAAAACTCGCGGGTCGGATTGCCACTGCGCGCGTAATCCCAACGGGGCATGGTCTCAACCGATTCGAAAGCATAAGTGGACGAGTTGTAGATCGGCGGGTTCACAGCTCCGGTGTTGTTGTCGTTGACCGGCAGTCCGTGAACAAGCTGAGTGTTGAATCTAGTCATGGTGCGCACCCCCTCGGGTTGTGGCTCATTGCCGCATGCCATTCACGCGGTCACTGTTACCCACTAAACCGCATCCTGCGTTTCAACGCGCGCCGCGCCTTATCAACGTTTGTTATAGAACGCGCGAATCGCCATAACGTTTTCTTGTAAGCGGCTATCAAACGGCGGAAATGCAAGGCATCGCACCGCAATCGCCAGTTCATACATAAAAGGCTACGCAGGAAAAACTACGCTAGTACAGCAGCTACCCGGCGCACAGCCTCACGCAACTGGTCCTCAGATTTGAGCAGGCTGAATCGTACGTAATCCTTGCCGACTTTGCCAAAACACGTGCCCGGTAGCGCGGCGACGGCCGCACGTTCCAACAGCATGTCGGCAAACTGTTCACCCTTCTGACCTTCAGGAGCGTGTACCCAAGCGTAGATGCCACCGTCTGAATCGAAGACGTCAAGTCCGGCTTCACGCAATCCACCGGCAACGATTTCACGACGAGACGCATACCGTTCCGCAAGTTCGGCCACACAGCTCTGATCCGACAGCAGCGCCGCGGTGCCCGCGTCTTGAATGCTGGACGTAACCATGGAACCCATTTGATAGTGGTACTGCTTCACATGAGACACGATGTCGTCGTTGCCCGCGATGAAACCGGCACGCCAGCCAGCCATTGCATACATTTTCGACAGCGAACACACTTCCACCGCAACATCGAACGCACCCGGCAGTGACAGTATGCTGATCTGCTGCGCATCGACACCCAATCCCGCATATGCGAAATCCTGCACAATCGCGACATGATGCTCATGAGCCAAATCAACGGCACGCTGCAAAAACTCGCGCGGAGCCTGCACACCCGTCGGATTGTTCGGATAGTTGAGCACCAGCACTTTCACACGATCCCACACCCGTGCAGGAACCGCGTCCAAATCCGGCAGGAACCCACGCTCCGGCAACGATGGCAGCAGTATCTCCTCGGCACGGCTCATCACCGTCATGCAATGGTACGAAGGGTAATATGGATCCGCATATGCCACAGCGTCGCCTGGGGAAACCAGCACGGCGAACAACGCGGCCAAACCATCGACCGCGCCCTCCACGGCAAAAAGCTGGGTTTTCCAATCAACCTCAACACCGTACGTATTGCGATACCACTGTTCGGCAGCCTGCAGAAAACTTGGCTTGCCATCGAATGGCGAATACCGGGCATTTGCCGGATCGTCAACCGCTTTTTTGGCTACTTCTCGAATGAAATCAGCAGGAAACGCGTCTGGATTGCCTTTGGCCAAATCAATCACATCAGCCCCACCGGCAACCGCGGCAGCCACTTTGCGATCCATATCGGCGAACACATTCGGCGGAATCGACTGCGCCACCGTAGTGAACGCAACAGGAGAAACATACGAAGTCATTAATCAACCCTCCCTATCATCTCGCGACTGTATATGCGCACATTCACGCATATACGCAACCATCAGTGCGTTACCTTGCGCGCGAACCAATCGCCAACCCACTGAATGATCTGCACAATGACGATCAGAATAATAACAATCACAACAAGCACGCCGGTTTCGTAACGGTTATAGCCGTATTGAATGGCCATATCGCCGATGCCGCCGGCTCCGATGGTGCCGACCATTGCGGAATAGCCGATCAGCGAAATGATGGTGAGCACCACGCCGCGAATAAACGACGGCAAAGCTTGCGGAAACACCGCATCCACAATGATTTGGCGTGTGGTAGCGCCAGTGGAGATGGCAGCCTCAAGCAGGCCCGGATCAACTTCGGAGAACGCGCTTTCCGCGATTCGCGCGAAGAACGGCACTGCGGCGATCGACAGGGAGATTGCGCCACCGGTCGGCGTGTAAGGGTCACCCAAAATCAATTGCACAACCGGAATAAGCACCACCATGAGAATCAGGAACGGCAGCGAGCGAATCGCGTTTACGATGAACCCTACAATAACGTTCAGCGCATGATTCGGCGTAAACAAGCGGTTTTCAGTCAAATACAGCAGCAATGCCACCAGCGTGCCCAGCACCACGCCGATAATCGCCGACACCACAACCATGTATGCCGTGTCGATCAGTGCTTGCCCAAGATTGTCTTGAAGGATTTCCAGAGTTTCTTCCATTGTTCTCACGCCTCCTGATTATCCGCAGCCTCGGCAGCCACAACCAGCTGCCCACGATCAAGTTCCCGATAGCTGAACACATGCGTTCTCAACGTGTTCAACGCCTGCAGCAGCGGCTCCCCCGCGCCGGAAACAAGCACAATCAGAATGCCGATGGCCTGCGAACCGAAATATTCCACATTCGCATGCAGCACGTCGATGCTCACACCGTAATCCCGCGCAACCTGGCTGATGAGCGGCTCGAGTGCCGCATCGCCCTTGTATCGCAGTTCCACGATGGTGCCAGCCGGCAGCGATGGCACCAATTGCGGTGGCACGGCAATGCCAAGGTAGCGTTCCACCAACGCTTTGGTGGTCGGATGTTTCGGAGCACTGAACACGTCGAACGTGTTGCCCTGCTCCACTACCACACCGTTTTCCATAACGGCCACTCGGCCGAAAATCTGCTTCGCCACGTCAAGCTGATGCGTGATGAACACGATGGTAATGCCCAGTTCGCGGTTGATGCGCTGCAAGAGCGCCAGAATGCCTTCTGTGGTTTCCAGGTCGAGTGCGCTGGTGGCTTCGTCGCACAGCAGGATTTCCGGCTTGTTGGCGAGCGCACGCGCAATGGACACGCGCTGCTTTTGCCCGCCCGACAGGCTTGATGGGTAGCTGTCGATCTTGTTTTCCAAACCGACCAGTGCCAGCAGTTCGCGGACACGTTCCGGCCACTGCGCTTTCGGATATCCGCCGGCTTTCAGCGCGAATTCAATGTTCTTGCCTACCGTAACGTTGGCGATCAGGTTGAATCCTTGGAAAATAAAGCCGATTTTCTTGCGCAGGTCACTCAATTGACTGCCTTTGAGTGCGGTGATATCGTTGCCGTCGATCACCACATGGCCGCCTGTTGGTCGTTCCAGCAGATTGATGGTGCGCACCAAAGTGGATTTGCCAGCTCCGGAAAAACCCACGATGCCGAAAATCTCGCCTTTTTCCACGCTGATGTTCACATGCTTGACCGCTTCGACGGTTCGTCCACCTTCGTGAAATGTCACAGACACGTCGTTGAGTTCAATAACGCTCATAGTTCGTTCCTCGCTTCATTCGAGTACTTGTTCAAGTTCGTTCAATACGTTTTGTTCGATGAATCTCGTTTGCGCATAAGGCCCGTATGAGTCTTCAATTCATACGGGCCTTTGTATTACCGCACGCTATAGCGTCACCACGTGGTCGGCTTGCCGAAATCCTTGAATTCGCTCTTGGCGATGGCGTCCTTGAATTTCTGGCTGGCAAGCAGTTTCTTAACGGCCTTGCCGAAGTCGGAATCGACGTCCTGGGTGCGGACCACGAACACTTCGATCACACCATCATCCTGCTTTTCCATGGCGAGCGCGTCTGCAGGCTTCAGATCAGCAGCCCAAGAGTAGTTGCCCGGCACCAGAGCCACATCAACGGTGTCCAAGGAACGGGCCAGCTGTGCCGCATCGATCGTTTTGATTTTGAGGTTCTTCGGATTGGATGCGATGTCGTTGACCGTGGCCTTGGTGGCATCGACCTCGCCCTTGAGCGTCACCAGACCCTGCTGCTGGAGCACGCCGAGAGAACGCGCCAGATTAGAGCCATCGTTGGCGATTGCGACCGTAGCTCCGTCTTCGATGTCATCGATGGACTTGTACTTGTTGGAATAGATGCCCAATCCCAAAGTCGGCGTCTGTCCAAGAGAGGTCAGGTCAAGATTGTTGTCGGCGGTGAACTTCTTCAGATAATTGCCATGCTGGAAAAGATTCGCCTGAATGGAACCGGATGCAAGTGCCTTATTGGGCTGCACATAATCGTTAAACAGCTTGGTTTTCAGTTTGAAACCGTCATCTTTCAGCAGTGGCGCGATAACCTTGTCGACCATGTCGCCATATGGTCCTGCGCACACGCCGACGGTGATTGTGGTGGTTTTGCCCTTCGTGGTGTTCAGACTGTTGGACGCGGATGCGCTGTTGCCGGAACCGCATGCCGCAACGGAAATAAGTGTTGCAGCGGCGAGTACTGCTGCGGCGATTCGTTTGATGCCGTTTGGCTTCTTAAAAATAGCGATGGTCATGGTTGTTTTCCTTCTCTCACTTGTTTTGAAAAATTACGGTTATTCCGTTACCGGCTTACTGGCTTCGACGTCGGCTTTGGCCTGTGCGACGACGCCTGGATTGTGGATGGCGAAGGCTTGTTCGGCGAGATGCACTTCGCGGGTTAGGAATTCGTGCAGCTTGCATTCGTAGCCATGCTCGCGTCCGACTTTGGCGATATAGCCGTTGATGTAGTCGACTTCCGTCGGACGTCCCTTAGTCAGGTCTTGATACATGGACGGATAGTGCAGCGGATGCGCCACGCCCGCGGTGTGCAGAATGGTTTCGACTTCCGTTTCGCGCGTGCCCAACAGTTGGTATCCGGCTGCTTCGGCCGCGCTGTAAGCTTCGTCGACCAGCTGCTCGGTGAGCCAACGCGCGTCGGGATGCGCATGGAATTCGCCGAAGCGGATCTGGTACATGGTACACAGCGTGTTCAGCACCGAGTTGAATACGATTTTCGCCATGCACATGCCGATGAAGTTGTCCACGATGGTCGGGTTGAGTGTGGCCGTTGCGAAATCCTCGTACAGCGCCTGCTCGTGTTTGCGCACCTCGTCAGTCACATCATCCGCGTAGGCACACAGGTTCATGGCCTTGGCATGTGCCCCGCCGGTGAAGTTGAAATCGCCGGGGCCGTACACGTAGGCACCGATCAGTGCGGTGCCGCCGTAGATGCGGTCTTTGGAGAAGTATTCGTTGATCTTTTCGAAGTGTCCATAGCCGTTCATGGCGGAGAACACAATCTGCTTCTCGTTGAACAGGTGGGCGCAGCGCTTGAGCACGCCGTCAAGCTGCATCTGCTTGAGGAACACGATCCACACGTCTGGCTGGCCGGCGTATTCCTCCGGGTAATACACGTTGATCGGCACAAGATGGCGGTCTTCACCATCTTGAGACACGTAGGCGCCACCTTGCTCGCGAATCTTCTCGACATTCGGCTTCCACGTATCGATGAAATCGACATCCTTGTGCGCGAATTCCTGCAGCAGCACACCGTACTGGATGCCCATTCCACCTGCACCGATCACTGCGTACTTCATACGCCGCACCTCTCTCTCATGTGTGTTTTCATATGGCTTCTTTCAAGCGATAATCACAAGATATCGGTAGAAATCCTTTTCCATGTCGGCGTGGCTATATGCGATTTTTATGGAAGGCGCAAATCGCAATAATTCTTTTTTATGAACGGTTATCAGGATATGGAAAAGCCTCCCGCGGCATATGCCACGGAAGGCTTGGAAACAGAATTGACGGACGGCAGGTTGCCGTCAGGTCAGGCGAGTGTCAGAGCTTGCCGCCCTCGACCACAATGTCATCCGGATCGACATCGGAACCGTACACCGGCTTCAGGGTCTCCTCGTAATCCTTGTGGAAGAAGTTCTCCTTACCCAACTTCACGATTTCGTCGTTCAGCCAGTTGAGCAGCTCCTTGTTGCCCTTCTGTACAGCCGGAGCGATGGTGTCCTCATCGCCGAGTTTGGTAATGCCCACCTTGAAACCCTTGTTGGACTTGGCCCAAGCCAGTACCTCGGTGTTGTCGGTGGAGAAAGCGTCGCCACGGCCGTCGAGCAGCGCATTGTAGGCGTCGGCATACTGGTCGTACTTCTGCAGCTTGACGTCGGGCTCGTTCTTCTCGAAGTAGCTTTCGGCGGTGGTGCCCTTGGCGATGATCAGCGTCTTGCCCTTGAGCTGGCTCACGTCAGTGATTTCGGCATTTTCCGGGGAGACCACGCCGAGTGCCACCTTCATGTACGGCTTGGCGAAATCGACCTTCTCCTTACGCTCGTCGGTGACGGTGAAGTTGGCCAGTGTGATGTCCACCTTGTTGGAGGTGAGCACGTCCACGCGGGCGGCCGGGTCGACGGAAGTGTACTTGACCTTCACTCCCAGATCCTTGCCGAGGCGCTCAGCGAAGTACACGTCGTAGCCGGCGTTTTTGCCTTCCTTGTCAATGTAGCCGAACGGGGCCTTGTCTGAGAAGACGGCAACCTTAAGTTCGCCGGATTTCTTGATCTCGTCCAGAGTGCGGGCGGTGACGTTGCTGCTGGAGCTGGAATCGCTGCCAGTGGAATTTTCATCGCTCGGAGCGGCTGTGGACGGACCGCAAGCAGCCACCGAGGCTGCCATGATCAACGCGGCCGATGCAGCCACGATGCTCTTGAATGTTTTGTTGATGATTGATGCGGTCATGGTTTCTCCTCTCTTGTAAAGATGACTGCTATCAAAATCTTGGATTTCGCCGATTCTCGCCATTTGCCTGGATTATTCGGATTGATTGGCGGACTTGCGGTGCCGGTCGAATTCAAACGTGCGCAGGAACTGCTTGGCTCGTTCGGTGGTCGGATTGGTGAAGAATCGTTCGGCATTGTCGGATTGTTCCACAATGCCGCCGTCTTCAAGCAGGATCACCTGATCGGCGATGGCTCGCGCGAATTGCATTTCGTGCGTCACGATAAGCATGGTCTGGCCGGAATCAGCGAGTTCGAGCATCACGTCGAGCACTTCACGCACCATTTCCGGGTCGAGCGCGGCGGTGACTTCGTCGAACAGCAGCACTTCCGGATGCAGGATCAGCGCACGGCAGATGGCTACGCGTTGACGTTGGCCGCCGGAAAGCTCGTGCGGCCAGGAATCCTTGCGATCGGCAAGGCCGACGCGTTCCAGAAGCTTAATCGCCTCCTGCTCGACTTCGGCCTTATCTCGCTTCTGCACCAAGGTCGGCGCCAGTGTGATGTTGCCAAGCACGTTTTTATTAGGAAACAGGTCGTAGCTTTGGAACACCATGCCAACACGGGTACGCAGTTCGCTGCTGCGCTTGCTGCGCCCAGCGGACTCAGTGCCCGGCTTGCCCGTTTCGATCACTTCACCATTGAGTGAAATGGTGCCGCCCTGAATCGGCTCAAGGCCTGCGATGGTACGCAACAACGTCGATTTGCCGGAACCGGAAGGCCCAACGATCACAAACACCTTGCCATGCGGCACGTCGAACGAAATATCGTTCAGCACCGGCTTATCGGCATTGGCGTACTGCTTGACCAGATGAGCAATCTCAAGACTTGCCTGGCCTGACTGGTCCTGCTTGCCTGCTGCGTCAGTCATGCGACCACCTCTTTTCCAGTCGGCGGGCCACGATGGACAGCGGCCAGCACACGATGAAGTACATGAAGAAAATCACCCCGTAGATCCACAGGGTTCCGGTCGGGTATTGGAAACGGTTCGCGTCGATGATCTGCTGGCCCACTTTGATGACCTCGACCACGCCGAGAAGCACGGCCAGCGATGTCGTTTTCACGATTCGTGTTGCCAGATTCACCGAAGCCGGCAAAAGTCTACGCAACGCTTGCGGCAGAATCACTTTGACGAACGTCTGCCAGCCACTCAACCCAAGCACATACGCGGACTCATACTGGGCTTTCGGAATCGACTCAAGCGCGCCACGCACCAAATCGCCCAATTCCGCGCCACCCCACAGCACGAACACGAACACGCATGCACCGGTCGCATCCAAATTCCAATTCCACGCACGGGCGAAACCGTAAAACGCGATGAACAGCAACGCCAATTGCGGCATGATGCGAATGAAATCCAAATAAATCCTGGTCAACACGCGAATGACGGGGTTCTTCATCGTCATCAACCAGCCGACAACCAATCCCACCGGAACGGAAAGACCCACCGAAACACCGGCAATCCACACCGTAACCCACAGGCCCTGCAGCAGGCGCGGAAACACGCCCGGCTCGAGCAGAATTTCAGCGCCGCTCATAGTCGAACCTCCGTTCCAGCCAAGTGCCGAACAATGAGATCGGCAGCAGAATCACCAAGTATGCGACGACCAGCATCAGCAGCGACTCGTACGTGCTGTAGTACATGCCGATCAGATCCTTGGCCATGTACATCACGTCGGCAAGCGCGATGGCCGATACGACGGATGATTCCTTGATCAGGAAGATCACGTTGGCCACAACGCCCGGAATGGACGTGCTGATGGCCTGCGGAATGACCACGCGGATCAAGGTCTGCCATTGGCTGAGGCCCAGCACGTACGCGGATTCGCGCTGCACATTCGGAATGGTTTCGAGGCCGCCACGCATCGCTTCGGCCATGTAGGAGCCGCCAAGGAAGCCAAGTCCCACGATCGCGCACTGTTCCGCGGACCATACGATGCCAAGCTTCGGCAGACCGAAATACAGGAAGTACAGTTGCACCAGCAATGGCGTGTTACGGCTGAGTTCGATGTAGACGCGCACGATGTGCTTGAGCACGGGAATGCGTGCGATTTCAATGCCTGCGCAGATCAGTCCGACCGCAATCGAAAGCACGATGCCGAACACGGAAATGAACAGCGTCATCACCGAACCGTTGACGAAGAATGGCGCGTAGTGCGTCACGAATGTCCAGTCGAACACGCGCCCCCTCCCATCTTTCTCTTCAGGTTGTCGAATTCTCTACGGATCCGTCGGAACCTTTCCGGCTATTTCCAAGCTTTTGCCGTGGACGCGCCCCATCGTACCGCGCAACAATCGCGGAACAGGCCGCGTCGTTATCGGTTTTTCATATAAGCGTTTATCAGCTCCCAAAAACGCTTCCGGCGATCCTTTCACAGTATTGCACGCTGGCGTTTCCACTGTTCGCCCATATCGAAATGTGAAGATTGGGTATACCCTGCGAGAGAGTATGCACATGCTCATTCGACATGCAACGATGGAGGATTTGGACGCGATTGAGGCTGTGGAGGCCGCCTGCTTCCCACCTGCGGAGGCCGCAACGAACGAGAGCCTGACCGCACGCGTTGCCACGTATCCGGATCATTTCTGGCTTTTGATCAACACTGACGCCGATGACGATGCCTGCTTCCCAGCTTCTGTGGAAGACGGCACATTGGTTGGTTTCATCAACGGTATGACGACCAACGAAAAGGACTTGGCCGACGTCATGTATGAGGATGTTTCTCTGCACGACGAGCATGGCGCTTGGCAGATGATTTTCGGCGTGGACGTGGCTCCCGTCTACCAGCATCGCGGTTGCGCCAGCTATCTGCTGCGTCGTGTGATTCTTGATTCGACGATTGCCGGGCGCAAAGGCATTGTGCTGACATGCAAGGAACGCCTTGTCGGATTTTACGCCCGTCTGGGATTCGTGGACGAAGGCATGTCTGCTTCGACGCACGGCAATGCGGCATGGCATCAGATGCGCTTGACGTTGACGCAATCCCCTTCTGAAGAATCGTTCGTCGAATCCGATCCAGATGCGAAAACCATGGAAATTCCAGTGGTTTTGATCGCTAACTGACAGCGTGTTGCCTCCTCGCAACACCACCGCGACACGCCGATGATTTGCATTCTGCCTAGAATCCACGTAAGTTAGCACTCGCTTCGGGCGGTTGGCGCAGAGGTAGCGCACTTCCCTGACACGGAAGGGGTCACAAGTTCGAATCTTGTATCGCCCACGCGAAGCGGGTAACGAAGCTGGGAAACCGGCGAAATTATCCCACGGGTGATTGGCGCAGCGGCTAGCGCACTTCCTTCACACGGAAGGGGTCATAGGTTCGATTCCTATATCACCCACTGAATTTCCGCTTCTCACGGCGGAAGTTCTTTGCGGACATAGCTTAGTTGGTAAAGCGCAACCTTGCCAAGGTTGAGACCGCGGGTTCGAGTCCCGTTGTCCGCTCCATCAGAGAGCCCCACCGGATTGGTGGGGCTCTTCGTTTATCCGTTATCCGATCTTTCCCGAACAGTCACTGCTCCCCCATGCCATGCCAGGCGTAGTCGAGATGCATGAATTCGGGAACCTTGTACCATTTGACTGGGTAGCCGGCTCCATGCGCGCAGAACACCGAATCCGGCGTGTTCTCCAAGTCAGATTCCGGATCGTATGCGGACTGCTCAATCACCTCGTCGGCGTTGTGGCATGGCCTGTACCCTGCGAACACGCAACTCAAATGCCCACGCCCGTGCGTGTACGCGTTCACATCCATCGCATAATCTCGCATTTGGGCAACCGGCACCTCACCTTCAAGCACCATATATTCACCATCGCCGGAAGGCGTGTCAAACGAGCCGCTCATACGCTGTATGTCGGCCATCGCATGTCCGACCATATCTTGCGGAACCTCCAAACGGAAGCCATACCACGGCTCCAGCACACGGCAGTCGCCGCGTTCCTTCGCTTCCATCAAGCCTTGCCTAATCGCACGATACGTGGCCTGGCGGAAATCACCCCCTTCCGTATGTTTCAAATGCGCACGGCCAACCAGCAATGTGATCTTCATATCGGTAATCGGAGAGCCGATAAGCACACCCAAATGCTCACGTTCCTGGCAATGCTGCAGAATCAGCCTCTGCCAGTTACGGTCGAGCACATCCTCGCTGCACACGCTCGCAAACCTCATGCCGCTGCCGGCAGGCAATGGCTCGAGCAGCACATGCGTTTCCGCATAATGGCGCAACGGTTCAAAATGGCCCACACCCTCAACCGGATGTGCGATCGTCTCCTTATATAAAATGCCACCCGGGCCGAATAACACGTCCAAGCCGAACCGGTCGTGTATCATCTGCTGGATGACCTCCAACTGCACCGCACCCATCAATTGCAGATGAACTTCCTCAAGATGCGACTGCCACACCACATGCAGCAACGGATCCTCATCCTCAAGCTCGCGCAACGCAACCAAGCAAGCGTGAATATCGCACTCCCCCGGCAGCAACGTGTACGTAAGCACCGGCTGAAGCACCGGATTCACGCCATCAGACTCTTTTCCAAGCCCAGCACCGGGAAACGTTCGCGTCAAGCCCGTAACAGCACACACGGTGCCAGCAACAACCGAATCGACCGTAGTGAATTTCGCACCGGAATACACGCGCACCTGATCGGCCTTCTCATGCCACATACCATCGTCGTCGATTTTCGACTCGCCAAGGTCGGTGCCAACCCGCGCAGTGCCGGAAAGCATCGTCTTCGCCTTGAATTCACCACCCGTTACCTTGAGCCATGTCAGGCGATTGCCTTGCGCATCGTGCGATACCTTGTATATATGCGCGCCGAATTCGCTGTCGTACTCCGGCTCGCGCACATACCGCTCGAATCCTGCGACGAACTCGTCAATACCGTCCATTTTCAGCGCGGATCCGAAGAAACACGGGAACAAAGCACGATCAGCGATCATCTCACGAATGGTTTCATCCGGGATCGTTCCGCTTTCCAAATACGATTCCATGGCGGTTTCGCTTTGCATGGCGATATCTTCCATAACATCGGCAAGCGCCGCATCGTCATCATGCGCTCCGGTGAAATCGATGCAGCCATCCGAGAAACGCTTCTTCAGCTGATTGAGCAGTTTCGTTTTGTCAGCTGCGGGAGCGTCCATTTTATTGATGAAGATGAAAGTGGGCACATTGTAACGTTTCAGCAATCGCCATAATGTTTCGGTATGCCCTTGGATGCCATCAGCACCAGAAATGACCAGGATCGCATAGTCGAGCACGGCGAGGGTTCGTTCCATTTCCGCCGAAAAATCGACGTGTCCCGGAGTGTCAAGCAAGGTGAGAGTGAGGTTCGGCGTGGTGATGATCGCCGGTTCGGTGAAGATGGTGATGCCTCGCTGCCGTTCCATCGTGTTGGTGTCGAGAAACGCGTCGCCATGGTCGACACGGCCGAGTTTGCGTACGTTGCCCGTGGCATACAGCAACGCTTCCGACAGCGTGGTTTTGCCGGCGTCAACATGCGCCAGAATGCCGGTGACGATTCGTTTCATGGGCTCCTCCCATTGCCGAGCTACCGCCGAAGCAGCAGCCGCCTATCAATATGCGAAAGCCCTTACGTCTATTGACGTAAGGGCTTGGTGGTGACCCCGGGGAGACTCGAACTCCCGACCTTGAGATTAGAAGTCACATGCTCTATCCAGCTGAGCTACAGGGCCAAACTCGATTCAGTATAGTCAGTTCACGCGTTCTTGCCAACTTGAACGCGCGGAACACGACCATCGTATCGATGATAAAACCATGAAAACCTACAATTTCCCGACCTTGAAACGAGCGGACAGCCCGCAAAACCGAGGAGTGAAAGATCACGGTTCGATGATCCAGCTCAAACCGACCAACACAATGAGGAACAGCACGTTCACCGCCGAGTACACAGCCAGATAGCGTCCCTTCTTGTCAGGATACTTGCGTGTCACGTTCTTGTAGCCGATCAGCGACGCCATGGATGCGATCAGCGTACCCATGCCACCAAGGTTGGTGCCGATGATCAGCGCACGCCATTGATCGCAGAAGCCCGACAGCAGCAACGTGGTCGGCACGTTGGAGATGAACTGGCTCGACACCACAGACACTTCCAGCGGATGCGCCCCCACCAAGGAGGCGGCCAGCTCGTAGAATTCCGGCACGCGTTTCATATTGCCGATGAAAATGAAGAACATGCAGAAAGTCAGCGGCAATCCCCAGTCGATATTGCGGAACACGCGGCGATCGCAGAACAGGAATGCCACCACCACGATCACGCACATGGCCCATAGCGGAATGAAATCGCTCACAGCCAGCAAACACACGATGAACAATGCGCAATATACGATCGTGCGCCAACCTCCATAACCGGCGCCATAGCCGGTCACACGAATCTCATCCGGCCGCAGCTGGTCGGAATTCGGAGCGAGTACATTCTGTTCGATGCCGCTGCCGTCGATAGAGGAAAATTCGGAAACCGGTTTCTTGCCGAATACCACGCAGGCGATAATCACCAGCAATATCGCCGCGGTAACGGAATACGGCGCCATAATGCCGATCATTTCAGCGGACGGCATGCCGGTCAACGCTTTCAGATACAGGTTGTGCGCGTTGCCGATTGGCGTCAACATACTGCCCACGTTCGCACCGACGGTCATCAAGGTGCCGACCAGCACCGCATGCTCCTCCATATGAGCCATGGTAAGCACCGCGATCGCGAACGGAATGAACGTAACCAACGCCACATCATTGGTGATCAGCATGCCGGAAAAATACGTGAGCGAAATCAGCGTAATCACCAATCCGCGCGCAGTGTTCACATGATGCAGCAATCGTGAGCCGATAATACGGAACACGCCGATGCGCTGGAAACCGCACACCACCAGCATCAGGCAGATCAGCTGCGAAATGGTGCTCGCATGAATGTATCCGCCGTACTCCTTGTCGGGAGGCACGATAAAGCATGAAATAAGAGCAAGTATGGAAGCAACTACGAGAATGGTCTCGTTTTTCAGGATTTTAACGACCAATCGTCGCATTCATTCCTCCGTGAATCCAGTTTGCAAACCGTTTGCAGACCCGGGCGATTTTCTCAAGAAACGCCGTATTCACTTTACCCGAAAAATCGCATAGCACATACCCTTGGCATACGATTTTTCCGACCATTCCAACGTTCTTCAGCCACTACGCCCTACTGTTCTTTACCTTTGCAAACCGGCAAAACTGTTTTGCAATTGCAAAACACGCCGGAAGATACTGTATGTCAACTAAGAATTCGTTAAGTATTCTCGCCTCGTTCACCGCATGTTCGCCGGCTGTTCATACAAGCTCGGATATGCGGCAGATCCAAGTGCAAGGCAAAGACATTCGGGGGGTGGTTATCGGACGTTCTGGCACGCGGCAGAAACTCAAGTACACGACAGATATTCAGGCGACGTTATTGCCAAACACCCTCGCCTGCAGATCCTTACGCAAGGTCTCAAGTTTAGTGATCTGACCGAGCAGCTCGATTTTCTCGGCACCATCCGGCAATTGCGCCATGCGACGCTTGTCCGCACCGATCCTGCGCATGATGCCCGTGTCAAGCAGCCGAATGATGAGTTCGGACGCATACCTGCGCTCATCATCGGTCGGCTTGCGCAATTGCACGTTTATTTCTTGCGATTGTTGCGACGTGCGTTCCGTATCGGCGTCGCTCGGCGGCAACGGCAGTTGCATGACGGCAAGCTCGTTGATTACGGATTCCAGCATCGGTCCGCCTGCTTTGGTGAGATTATGCATCCACAGTCCTTGCGGGGTATCCGTGGACGGCAGACCGCCTGCCGCGGCGATGGCTTGGAACAGCGTACGGAATACGGGGGTCATGAAGCTCGACAGCGTGAGGCTGGCGAACAATGTCGGATCCACGGCAAGCGGCACCTGAATCAGGGTCGCCATGAACTGCTGTTCGCAAATGAACACGGCATCGTCGATACGGTAATAGGATTGTTCCGCGGCGTCACGATGTTCCAACGCCTTGCGCGCGGAAGGATTCGCATATGGATTCACGCCCTGCTCCATGCGAGGTTCCGCCGCCGCTGCGGCATTGGCGGCAAAGCGACGTTTCGGCGCATACGCATCCTCGTCCCGCACATTGAGTTTGCGACGGGCGTCACGCACTTCGCGCTGCATGATATCGAGATCGACGCCGATTTGGCGTACCGCTTTGCGTGAATACAAGTCAAGCAGTGAACGGTCGCGAATCTGCGCAATCAGTGGCGCCACGGCCTTGACTGCCCCCATTTGCCCCGTGGTATAAGTGGTGTCGAAACGCCCGATAGCTGTTTTGATCACGAAATCATACAATGGCTCGGCATTCGCAATAAGCGCGCGAACCGCCTCATTGCCACGTTTGATGCGCAGATCACATGGATCGAGATTGTCATCAGCCACGGCGACGAACGCCTGCGTCGAAAACGCGGCATCCAATCCGAACGCGTGAATCGCGGCCTTCTGACCGGCGGCATCGCCATCGAAAGTGAACACGATACGGGAACTCAACTGCTGCCCATCAACCTTCAACGGACCAACCAGCTGCACCGCACCCAACGAGTCGTCGGCGATAAGACGACGTACGATTTTGGCATGTTCCGCACCGAACGCGGTACCGCATGTGGCAATTGCGGTGTCGACTCCGGCCAGATGCATGGCCATCACGTCGGTATAGCCTTCGACGATCACCACCTGACGTTTCTTGACGATCGCAGCCTTCGCCATGTCAATGCCATACAGCACCTGGTTTTTGCGGTACAACGTCGTATCCGGTGTATTGATGTATTTCGCGCTGATTGAATCGTCCTCATACAATTTGCGTGCGCCAAAACCAAGCGTACGACCGGTCGAATCGCGAATCGGCCATGTTACGCGGCCACGAAAATAGTCGTACACCCCATGCTGGCCTTGGCGAGCCAATCCCGCGTCCAGCATCTCCTGCTGTGTGAAGCCTTTGCCAGCCAAGTACCGAACCAGATTGTCCCAACCCTGCGGAGCGTACCCACAACCGAAACGCTGGCAATCGGCTTGGCTGAAGTTACGACCGTCAAGCAATTTACGTGCGGCGAGCGCATCTTTGGTCATCAGCTGCGATACGAAAAACTCCTGTGCGGCCTCATTGGCTTCCAGCAGGCGGGCACGTTTTGAACCAGTATGCTCCTTCTTGGCGTTCGACTGGTCATAATGCAATTCGATATGGTATTTGTCGGCCAAAAGCTCGACGGCGTCACGGAAGTCGATGTTCTCCTGATGTTCAACATAGCCGAACACGTCACCGCCGAGACCACAACCGAAACAATGCCATACACCCAACGCCGGGCGCACGGAAAAACTTGGCGTTTTTTCATCGTGGAAAGGGCACAGCCCTACATAAGCGCCAGTTCCGGAAGGCTTGAGCGAAACCGTCGCGGACACAATGTCATACAGATCGGCGGTGGCGCGAACTTTTTCGATATCTTCCTTCAGAATCATTCCTGGCATAGCTCACCACCTTAACAGCAAGCGCGGCACGTTGACCAACCATCGAACGTGCCGCGCCCACCATATTGACTTTCACGGCGTGCCTTGTTTCCCACGCCCGTTGCCTTACAGAATGGTTGCGGGATTGAGTTTGGCGAGATCCTCGGCCGACAGCACGTCGGTAGCGTGCTCGTACAGGCGCGGAATGCGGTTGCACAGACAGGTGAAGATCTCATAGCTGATGGTGCCTGCGGCACGGCCCCAATCGTCAGCGGTCGGTTCGGCATAATCCTCGCCACGACCCGGACCGAACAGCTGCACGGTGTCGCCCTCATGCACGCCAAGCTTTTCCGCGGAACCGTGCAAGTCAAGCATGAACTGGTCCATGCACACGCGGCCAGACACACGGTACAGGCGCGGACCTTCCGTAGTCATCACACGCACCGGACCGCCAGGTTTGACCACATGCTTCGCGCCTTCCATATCGAAACCGGAAGCGGAACGGTGAATGCCGTCCGCATATCCTACAGGCACGATCGCGGTGGACGTATCCGTAGGAGTCAGGTACGTGCGGCCATAGGAAATGCCATGGCCCGCCTCCACATCCTTGACCGTGCCGAGCTGCGCCTGCAATGTCATGGCCGGCGTCAAATCATACGTGCCAGGCGTGCCCATGGCCGGATCAGCCTCATAACCATACAGGCCAATACCCGGGCGGGTAAGCTCAAAATGAATCTCCGGGCGCGAAAGCGTGGCCGCCGTATTGGCAAGATGACGAATCTCCGGCGCAATGCCGGCAACTTCCATGCGACGGGTGAAATCCTTGAAATTCTCGACCTGCCTATCAGTGGACGCTACGAATTCAGGCACGTCGGGAGCGTCGGCCACCGCCAAGTGGCTCCACTGTCCAACAATATGCAGCACACCCTCCTTAGCGAGAGGCACCAGCTTGGCGAGCGCCGCGTCGAACGTGGCCGGAGTGAATCCATTACGTCCGAAACCGGAATCGACCTTCACGTGCACACGCGCGGTTTTCCTAAGACGACGTGCCGCGGCCGCAACGCCGTCAATGCCCGGCAATGAGCCTACGGAAATATCGATATCATTGTCGATCAGCTCGTCAAAAGGCACCGCCATGCCGTTATATACCCATGTCAGAATGTGGCAGCGGTCCGGCCCGATGCCCGCCTTGCGCAGCAGCAGCGCCTCATGCGATTGTGCCGTGCCCAGCCAGGTCGCACCTCCCGCAAGTGCCGCGAGCGCGGCTGGAATAAGACCATGCCCGTACGCGTCGGCCTTGACCACACCCATCACGGCGGTGCCGGAATTCGGACCGCCAACCACGCTCACCAAATGACGCATGTTGTTTCGCAATGCGGCCATATCGACGATGGCTTGCGCCGGGTATTGCTTTTGGGCGACCTCATAATTGGCCTTGCCTTGTTCGGATGAGAATTGCCATTCACGGGCAGCATTGAAAGTCATGGCTCTATTGTTGCGCTCCCACGTGACGGCTTCGGAAAGACGCGCACACATGGTGAGACGATTCACGGGGTTTTCACGTTTTTGTCCGCGCCAGGTTTTTACACTCTCCTTACATGAGGCGCGTACACCTCCCGTATATGAGGCGTTCAGCCCTTCTTTGATTTCTGGCGTTTGAGGCGTGCCAGAGTCCCGGAAATCCGTCCGGTCCAGCCCATATAAAACCATTTTTAGGGAATTAAGACCATGGATCTTTTTCGCAAAAAATCAGTGGACCAGCTTGTGTCCGAGTCAACTCCGCTGAAACGCACATTGAAAACGTTTGACCTTACCATGCTGGGAATCGGCGCCATCATCGGCACCGGCATTTTCGTGCTCACCGGCAAGGGCGCCCTCACCGCAGGTCCAGCATTGTGCATCTCCTTCCTCCTGGCCGCGGTCTGTTGCGGTTTCGCAGGATTGTGCTATGCGGAGTTCGCCGCGATGGCACCAGTGTCCGGTTCCGCATATTCGTACGCATATTTGGCGTTCGGCGAGCTGATCGCGTTTGTGATCGGCTGGGATTTGATTTTGGAATACGCATTGCAGGCGGCCACCGTGTCCGCCGGATGGTCCGGATATTTCAACAAACTGCTGGAAGGTTTCGGCCTACATCTGCCAGTTGAACTGACCGCGGCATACGGCACCACGCCAGGCGTAACCACATACTTCAATCTGCCTGGTTTCGTGATCGTGCTCATCATCACTTGGGTGCTGTCCATCGGCATCAACCAGACGAAGAAAACCAACGATATTATGGTGATGATCAAACTGGCCATCATCGTGCTGTTCATCGTATGCACCGTCTGGTATATCAATCCTGCTAATTGGAAGCCGTTCTCCCCGTACGGCATTTACACGTTCCAGCCGGGCTCCACACAGCCGTACGGCATTGTTCCGGCCGCGTCGATCGTGTTCTTCAGCTTCATCGGCTTCGACGCCGTCTCCTCCTCCGCCGAGGAGACCATCAATCCGAACAAGACACTGCCGCGCGGCATTCTTATTTCGTTGGCCGTGTCGACTGTGCTGTACATCATCATGACGCTGATTATGACCGGTGTGGTGCCATACAAGGAGTTCGCGAAATTTATTGACGCTCCGGTGGCCGGCGTGATTCTCGAAACCGGCCTCAACTGGCTGGCGTTCATCGTCAATCTTGGCGCTCTGATCGGCATGACCACGGTGATGCTGGTGCAGCTGTACGGCCAGTCCCGCATCTGCTACGCCATGAGCCGCGACGGCCTGTTCCCGAAGTTCTTCGGCGAAGTGCACCCGAAGTACCGCACCCCGTTCAAAGGTACATGGTTCTTCGGTATTCTAACGGCCGTCGCCGGCGGTTTCATCAACATCAACGTATTGTTCGAATTGGTGAACATCGGTACGCTGTCGGCGTTCATCATCGTGTCCGCAGGCATTCTGTGGATGCGTAAGACCCAGCCGGACGCACACCGCGGCTTCCGCGCTCCGGGCGTGCCGTTCACGCCAATCTGCGCGATCATTTTCTGCTTCATTCTGATTTGCGGTTTGAATTGGGAGACTTGGGTGCGTTTCGCAATCTGGTTCGCCCTTGGTTTGATCGTGTATTTCGTGTACAGCCGCAAGCATTCCGCATTGAACAAGCCAGGACTGTTCTAAAAACTGACAATTGTGTTGCTTTTGATATCTCTTTCGTGAGATATATCAAAAGCAACACAATTGGATATAACAATCCCGTTGAACATCTGAAATACGATATTCAACGGGATTTTTTGCTTCTCAATAGCGAAGATTATTTACAATTGTTTGCGATGAATTTATATTGATTGACACCAATCCATATAAATCCGAAAATCTCACCATTCATGACGCTGATAGGCGATACGCGTGGTGTCGGACGGCCTGTCAAGCAACTGAATCAAGCCGCAGCGCGCGAAACCATTCGATTCGAGCACATGCTGCATGGCCTTGTTGTTGGGATGCGTATCCGCGCGCACATTACCGTAATGTTCGATGCACCAGTTGATGCAGTCCTTCGCCGCACCCTTGGCGAGACCCGACGAGGCGATCCGATGGATGGTCACATACGGATCGTCATCCAGCCAGGCACCATCGATATTCACATATGTCGGGTCGATGCCCGGACACAATGCGAACTGGGCGAGCACACGTTCCTTGCCATCAACCGTATCGACAAGCAGCACGGTGCGTTGCGATTCGACATCGTCACGAACCACTTCCTCACGCGGGAACTTATCACCCCACTGCGTGGGATTGCCGTTGGAGGCCATCAACTTGCGGGCATGCTCATAAATCTTCAGCATGGTCGGCAAATCGGCCATAGTGGCACGACGGAACCGCCGTTCAGAGGTAATGACGCTCTCCTCACCCATCTCGTTCACCTTTGCATCACCTTGTCTTCTTCCGAGCGTCAAAAATACCATGCCCACGGCACAGTATTCGCAATATGCTCGAAAACAGACGTGCAATCGCACGCGAATCAGACTAGGCGGCGCTCAAACGCATCAGAGCTGATGCCCTTGGCGAGAATATCCTTGCACCATTCCTTCGCCGTGAACAAGCTATGGTCGCGGTAATTGCCGCAGCTTTCGATGGTGGTGGCAGGAACGTCATCCCATGTGGCCTCATACGCGATGAATTCCAACGCCTCCTTCAACGCACGCGCCACTTCTTCCGTGGAATGCTCACCCCACGTCAATAGATGGAAACCGGTACGGCAGCCGAACGGGGAACAATCGATATAACCGTCGATACGTTCACGCAACAGCACCGCAATCGTATGTTCGATGGTATGCAGGCCACCGGTCGGAATCGCATTCTCATTCGGCTGCACCAAACGCAAATCATAATTGGAAATCACATCGCCATTCGGACCGGTCTGCGTGTCGATATAACGCACATACGGAGCCTTCACCTTGGTGTGGTCGAGCTGGAAGCTCTCCACAACCGGCTTGTCTTCTGCCATCATCAATCCTTTCTTCAACAACTGTTCGTCTCTACTGTCGCCGTTTTGCCGGCATACGTCAACCTCACCGCCATACATGTTGCCGATAACGTGTTACGTATCATATAAAACGCAGGGTTTTGCAATAATCGATACGATTATTCCTCAAGCTGACACGTCACATGATTCATGCAACGAAATCGCGGATCACTTCCATGAACCGTTCGCCATACGCTTCCAATTTGAGCGCACCAACGCCGTTGACTTGCGAGAATTGCTCGCCGGTGACCGGCCTGACACGCACCATATCGCGCAACGTTTTATCGGAAAAGACGATATACGGGGGTTTACCGAGTTCGCGGGCGATGTCAAGCCGCAACGCGCGCAGTTTGGCGAACAATTCCTCGTCTCCGTCGCCCGGCACATACGATCCCATGGCCTGAGAGCCTACGGACGGCGATTCCGCACGTTTCGTAGCGTGCTTCCGTTCGATCTTCTTGATTTCATAATGAAAATTCGGTGAGACCGTTTCCGCCGCACGTTCACCAAAGCGAACGATCGGCATGGAGCCTTCCGAAATGGAAAGAAAACCATCCGTCGCCATCTGGCTGAGCACGTCACGAATCTGTGCCTCCGAAGTCGCGCTCAACATGCCGTACGTCGACAGATCGACAGGATGAAGATAGTTCAAATCCTGCGCTTTCGACCCTCGCAGCACTTTGACGATCTTCCCCGAACCGACCTTCTGGTTCACGTCATGCACGCAGCGGCTGATGGCCCGCGCGATATCCGTGACGTCAACGGTTTCAAACGTATTCCCGCAGTTCGCGCATCCTCCCACGCATGCGCCGTCATCGCGGACGGCTGCTCCCCCGGCCTCGCCGAAATACCTGGTCATATACTCGTGCAGACAATCCGTAGTACGGCAATAACCGATCATGGCGTTGAGCAGACGCCGTTTCGATGCACGCACAACCTCCTGCTCTTCGGCGGTCAAACGCTCGTTCTCATAATCCGAATCAAGCAGCCTCCGCCTCGTAGCAATATCAGATTCGTTCCACAGCAACGTGCACCGGCTCGGCTCGCCGTCACGCCCCGCACGACCGGCCTCCTGATAGTACGCTTCAATCGATTCCGGCATATTATGGTGGATCACATAACGCACGTTTGACTTGTCGATGCCCATGCCGAACGCATTCGTGGCAACCACCACAGGCACACGGTCGGTTACGAAATCACGTTGCGCCCGATCCCTCGTTTCGGCCGACATACCGCCATGATAGGCGACTGCGACCGTGCCGATTCGCGTCGCATCCTCACCTTTCGCCGCACGCAGCTCGCGCACGGCGATATTCAACGATTCGGCAAGCAACTCCACTTCCTTGCGGGTCGCGCAATACACGATGCCGGATTCGTCAGGATGATCCGCAATATACGAAGCCACCCACGAAGCCTTATGTTTCCTTTCCATCCTGATCACGTCGAAATACAGGTTGGCCCTGTCGAAGCCGGTGACGGTGACGGACGGATCACGCAATCCGAGAATTCCGATAATATCGCGGCGCACCCGTTCCGTCGCGGTCGCAGTGAACGCGGCAACCGTCGGACGGGTCGGCAACGCCTTCAGAAAATCGCCGATACCAAGATATGACGAACGGAAATCCTGGCCCCATTGCGACACGCAATGTGCTTCGTCAACGGCGACCAGAGAAATCGGCACACGACTGGCGAACGTGCGGAAACGTTCGGTTTCCAAACGTTCCGGAGCCACATACAGCAGTCTGATCCGTCCCGACAACGCCTGCACGAACACCAGATCCTGTTCGTCGGGACTTTGCGTGGTATTGATGAATGCGGCTGGAATGCCCACGTCGTTGAGCGCGTCGACCTGATCGCGCATCAACGAGATCAACGGGGAAATGACGATGGTCATGCCCGGAAGAAGCGTGGCGGGAATCTGGTAGCAGATCGACTTGCCAGCACCGGTGGGCATGACGCCGAGCGCATCACGACCTTGGATAATCGCATTGACTACGCCTTCTTGACCGGGACGGAAGGCGTCATATCCGAAATAATGCTTCAGAGCACCCAGCGCACGGGGATCAACGGATTCAACGGAACCAACAGCTTGCGTCATGGTTTCCAAGTGTATCAATGCCATGTAATGCCGGTGGGCGGCGAAGAACGGAACGGCCGGCGTAAGCTCCTTTCCTATGCTGGCCGTCCCATCGCCCGAATAATAAAGAAATCAGATCTGGTGGAGCGCCTGCTCCAGATCGGCGATCAGGTCGTCCGCATCTTCAAGACCGACGGAAAGTCGCACGAGATTGGCGGGCACTTCCAGCGTGGTACCGGCGACAGAAGCGTGGGTCATGGCGCCCGGATGCTCAATCAGGGATTCCACGCCGCCCAACGACTCGGCCAAGGTGAACACTTCCGTGGCACCAGCGAACTTCTTTGCCGCTTCGAATCCAGCTGCGATCTGCACGGAGATCATGCCTCCGAAGCCGCCATGCATCTGTCGTAAGGCAATCTCGTGGCCTGGATGGGATTCCAGTCCCGGGTACCATACGCGTTCCACTTCAGGGCGGGTTTCCAGCCATTGCGCCACTTTCATGGCGTTACGGCTGTGCTGCTTGACGCGCAGATCCAACGTTTTGAGGCCACGAATGTCAAGCCAGGAGTCGAACGGAGATGGCACGGCTCCGGCCGCGTTCTGCAGGAACGCCACTTCATCACGGATTTTCTTGTCGTTGAGCACCAGCGCTCCGCCGACCACGTCGGAATGGCCGCCGATGTATTTGGTGGTGGAATATACGACCACGTCGGCGCCGTCCGCCAACGGATGCTGCAATACCGGGGACGCGAAGGTGTTGTCCACCACCACTTTGGTGTCATGCGCGTGAGCGACAGCTGACGTGGCCGCGATATCAGTGATGTTGAGCAGCGGGTTCGACGGGGTTTCCACCCAAATGTACCGGTACTGCTTCTGGCTGAGCGCCGCGGAAACGGCAGCCGTATCGGTGACGTCCACCACGTCAAGGCCGACTCCCCACGGCACGAACACCTTGGAAAGCAATCGGTAGGTTCCGCCATACACGTCATTGCCAAGCAGAATATTGTCGCCCGGTTTCAACGTGGCACGAAGCAGCACGTCGATGGCGGCCAGTCCGGAAGCGAAGCTCAGCGCGTAGTTCGCGCCTTCGACCGCAGCTAGCTGCTCGTCGAAGGAATTGCGGGTCGGATTGATGGAACGGCTGTAATCATAACCGTTGCGCAGACCGCCGACACCATCCTGCTTGAACGTGGATGTCATATAAATAGGGGTGACCACGGCTCCGGTGGTCGGATCGGGCTCCTGTCCTGCATGAATGGCGCGGGTGGCGAGTGCGGTGGCGTTCAGGGCTTCGGCGTTGGTCGAGATGGTCATGATGGGAACTCCTTGAAAATAGCGAATGGTTTGGGTTGAACGAATGATGGGCATGATCGTGAAGTAACTGATCGGCGGTTTACAGATACCGCTCCGCAAGACTTGGCTTGGACGTGCGTTCCACAACGTCGGCGAATCCGTTGGCACGCATCCAATCGTCGTTGAAGATCTTTTCCATATAGCTGCGGCCAGAATCGGGCAGCAACGCCACTACCAGCTGGTTTTCATCCAAATCATGCTCGCGAGCGTATTTGAGGGCCGCCATAACGGCCATGCCGGACGATCCTCCGACCAGCAGGCCTTCCTCCGCAGCCAAACGACGGGTCATTTCGAACGCTTCGGCATCGTTGACCTGCACGATTTCGTCGGGAAGCTCACGGTCGAACGCTTTCGGATAGAAATCCTCGCCGACGCCTTCGATGCTGTACTGGTGCACGTCGTCCGGATTGGAGTAGATGGAGCCTTCCGGATCGGCGCCGACCACCTGCACCTTACCGTCGGAAGCTTCTTTCAGGTAACGGCCGGTGCCGGAAATGGTACCGCCGGTGCCAATGCCCGCCACGAAATGCGTGACCTGATGATCGCTGGCTTCCCAGATTTCCGGACCGGTGGTGTGGTAGTGGCTTTCCGGCCCGTTCGGATTGCCATACTGGTTCGGGCGGTACCCTCCCGGAATTGCTTTGGCGAGGCGTTCCGCCACCTGATAGTAGGAGCGCGGATCATCCGGACCCGCATCGGTAGGGGTTACGACCACTTCTGCACCGTATGCGCGGAGTACCGCGCGTTTGGCTTCGGAAACCTTGTCCGGCAGGGTGAAAATGGTGCGGTAGCCGCGCTGCTGCGCCACGAGGGCAAGTCCGACGCCGGTATTGCCGGAGGTCGGTTCCACAATCACACCACCCGGCTTAAGTTCGGCGCTGCGTTCGGCCGCGTCAATGATACGTTCCGCGATGCGGTCTTTGGAAGAGCCTCCCGGATTGAAATATTCGACTTTGACGGCGATGGTGGCTTTGATGCCGTCGGTCACGTGGTTGAGTTTGACGAGCGGAGTGTTGCCGATGAGTTCGGAAAGGGAATTGTGGATGGTCATGGCGTTTCCTTGCAAATGATTGTTTATTGGCTTCCGATGGATGATTTCGTTGTTTTTGATTTCGAGAAGCTCGCGTTTATCACTTGCAATGATTTGAAACGGGATCTGCGATGGTGTCTTCACCGCAGTTCATCCGCATATGCCGCGTAATACCAACCGCGTTAGGCACTGGTTATGGGATGATTCTTGTGCGATGAAATGACATCCCACATAGAATGCGGATGTCGAAAGAATGCCCTGTCTCAAGTTATGCTTCGATGAACCACGCGCCCCTCGGGCGGTTGGTCAGCGACAGCAACAACATGAGAAATTGAACATGAGCCATACGATAGCACATCCTCCGGTGGCAAAAACTCACCCATGTCCGAATAGCGGACATGGGTGAGTTTTTGCGGGAGGCCATCACATCGAAGCGGCGTCAACCAACCGTTTCGTATAGTCGTTTTTCGGACGTTCCAGCACTTGGGCGGCCGTTCCGATTTCGACGGCATGCCCGTCATGGACCACCATGATGCGGTCGGCTATGTGTTGGACAACACCCAGATCATGAGACACCATGATGAGCGCCATCTCCGGTTCGGCGGCACGGATCGCCTTGAACGATTCGAGAATCTGCACGCGGGCGGCAACGTCGATGGCGCTCATCGGCTCGTCGGCAAGCAACACGGTCGGATGGTCGACGATGGCGCGGGCGATCGCGGCACGTTGTGCCTGTCCTCCGGATAGGTCCATGGGGAAGCGGTTCCGGTATGCTGCCGGATCGAGGCTCACCCTGAGGAAAGCGTCGTCCACACGCGCCGAAATCTGTTCAGGGGACCAGTCGTGGTGGCGCAATCGCAACGGTTCCATGACGGATTTTGCGACACGCCATCGCGGATCCAACGAATCGAATGGATTCTGGAATACCAGTCCGGACTGGCTACGCAACGATTTCGCGGTCTGCTTGCGCAGAACCTCACCTCGATAGCGTATGTCACCGGCATCGGCATCTTCTAAACCGAGCAACACACGCGTAAGCGTGGTCTTTCCCGATCCGGAGCCGCCGATCACAGCAAGGCACTCCCCCGCGTAGACCGTAATATCCACGCCGAACAGCACCTGTCTGCGCTGCCTGCCTTTGCCGAAGAACTTGTCGATGCCACGTCCTTCGAGTAGAATGGTCGGTTCGGCCATCATCGTCCTCCTTCGACATCGAGCGAAAGTTCGCGCGCAGCCCGGACCAGATTGGTGGCTTCGGGCGTCGTGGGACGCTCCAGCAGCATGGAAGTCGCGCCGGATTCCACGACATGCCCTTCGGATAGAACGTAGCATCGGGTGGTGGCGCGACGTAGCACCGAAAAATCATGGGTGATGAACAGCATGGACGCGCCGGAATCGTCGACCAGCGAAGTCAGCAGATCGACGATCTGCCGCTGTGTGATCGAATCCAATGCCGTAGTCGGCTCGTCGGCGATGATCAGTCTCGGCGAGGTGATCAACGCCGTGGCGATGCCGACGCGCTGTTGCTGGCCGCCCGACAGCTCATGTGGATATTTGAGCAGCGTATCCTCGGCAAGACCGACTTTCGACAGCATCGCCTTGACACGCTCCACCCGCTCTTCAAGCGTCAGGTCGTAATGGAGGTACAGCGGCAATCCGACCTGCTGGGCCACTGTCATCACGGGATTCAACGCGACGGATGGGTTCTGGAACACCATGCCCACGGAGCGGCCGCGCAAGTTGGCCATGACCTCATCGGTGGCGCCGACGGCATGTGTGCCATCCAAGTCGATGTCGCCGCGTACCTGCGCCATACTGGGGAGGATTCCCATCATGGCTTTGGCGATCATCGACTTGCCGGAGCCGGATGAGCCGATCAGCCCCACGCGTTCGCCGTCCGCAATAGTCAACTGCACGTCATGCACGATTGGATTGCCGTTAATGGAGATATCGAGATTCCGAATATTCACGCTCATGAGATGTTCCTCAATGCCGAGTTCGTCAATGGGTCGATGGCGTCACGCAGCGCATCTCCGAAAAGGTTCAACGCGATGACGACCACAGTGACCACCAGACCCGGCCATAGCAAGGCCATAGGATAGATGCTGATGAATCTGACCGACGTGGACAGCGAGTGTCCCCAACTGGGAACGCCCGAACCGACGCCCACGCCAAGGTAGGTCAATCCCGCCTCGGCAAGCAGCGAGGTGCCGGCGCTGATGGAAAGCTGCACGCTGAGCACAGGCAGGGTGTTCGGCAGGATATGCGTGAAGAACACGCGAATCGGACTGGCCCCGGCCCATAATGATGCCTCAACGTATGGCGAGCGCGCCGCAAGCATGGCGGCCGGGCGCAGAATCCTTGCCAGATTCATGCCGTATGCGAATCCGCAGGAGATGACGATAACCGCGGCCGAAGCTCCGAACGGCACTGTGAGAATCAATGCGATCAGTACGGTGGGCAGGGAGATCAGCGCGTCCACGACGACCACCGATGTGGAAGCAAATGCACTGTTGCGTGACACCATGGCTGCGACGAGCAGCAGACCGACCGCAGCGGCGACGCATACAGTGAGCAACGCTATCGCCAGATTGGTACGAGATCCCGCCATCAGCCAACTCAGCACATCAGAACCGACACCGTCCGTACCCAGCGGATGGGAACCGGATGGTGACGCCCAGACATGGTAGCCATCGGTATCCAAGAGACGGTACGGCGTCCAGAACAGCGATATGGCCGATACCGCGACCCATAGTCCGATGACGATCATCGCGTATTTGCCACCGCCGGTATGCCAGATGGATGCGATGACCGTCTTCACTGCCGACGACCCTGCTGCCGTGCGCTTGGCTCCGTCCGGAACCGTCGCGCATGACACGGGTTTGGGCGATGTGTTTCGATTGTTCGAATCGGTCATGCGGACACCTCCTGTGAGCCGACGCCCGCACTTTTGAGACGTGGATCCAACGCGCGGTGTGCCAAATCGACCGCAAACCCCAGCAACAGGAACAACGCCGCAAGCAGGAACAGCTCGCTTTGCACGGAGGTAAGGTCGCGGTTGCCCACATCGGTGACGAGCATGGCACCAAGTCCGGGAAGCGCGAACAGGTTCTCCACCACCATCACGCCGGTGACCATATGCGCGAAGGTCAGGCCGATCACCGATACGAGCTGCGGCGTGGCAAGACGCAAGGCGACCTTCAATATCGCCTGCTTGCGGGTCATGCCGCATGCCATTGCCATATCGACCGCCTGCGACGAGGCCATGTCGCCGACCGCCGCACGCGTGTACCGCATTACCGACGCCCCCGCAGTGATACCGGTAGCAACTGACGGCAATACAAGAGAAGACAATGCGGATGACGGATCCGACCATCCCTCATCAGGGAAACCTTGAGATGGGAACAATCCGAACAATCCGCTGCCGCGAGCGAACAGCAGAATCAGCAGCAGTCCGCCCCACAACGCGGGGATGGCGCCCGCGACGATGGCGACCACATGGAACAAGCCACGCAGATGCGGATTGCGGGTCAGCACGGCAGCGCATCCCAGCGGAAGCCCTATGACCAGTGCGATAGCCAGGCTCATAACGATCAGAGGAAAGGTGATACCGACACGTTCCGTCACTTGGGACGCGACGGAACGCCCACTGATCACGGATGTTCCGAAATCGCCGTGCAGCAGATCAAGTATCCAATCCGCGTATTGTGCCGGATAAGAACGGTCAAGTCCGAGCTGCGAGCGCAACGCGGCGACGCGTTCGGGTGTCGCCTTCGTTCCCGCAATCACCGCGGCAACGTCGCCGGGAAGGATACGCAGTGCGAGAAACACCAAAAGAGAAAGACCGGCCAGGGCCGCGATGAACAGCCCCAGCCGTTGGATGATGAATTTCATTACCGGTAACTTACTTGGTCTTGTAGACCTGCCATAGCGGCAACAGGATCTGCGTAAGCTTGCCCGGGAATCCGTGAAGATTCTTGTCGCGGGCGACCGTCACACGGTATCCGAACAGCCAATCCGCGGGAGCGTCCTCGCTGACGGTACGCGCCGCCTGCTTGAGGTACTTCTCGCTGGTCGCGGAATCAGTGGAGGCCAGCGACTTGGCGTACAGTTCCTGAACCTTCTTGCTGTTGTAGTGGAAGTAGTATTCCGGGTTCGTCCACGAATAGAAATCGTGGCTTTCCGCGTGGTCCACCAAGGAAAGCTCATAGTCGCCATTGGCGTGCACGTCCTGCAGCCAAGTGGAGAATTCCACATAATTGATGTTCAGGTTGATGCCGACCTTGGCGAGCTGGCTCTTAAGCTGGTTGCCGAGTTCGGGACCATACGTGTTGGCATAGGTGAGGGTGAGCTTCAGCGGCTTGTCGGCGGAGTATCCGGCTTCGCCCAGCAATTTCTTGGCCTTGGATGGATTGTACGGGTACAAGCCGGTCAGGTCCTCGTAGCCAGGATCGACGGATGGGATCGGACCGCCGAGCGTCTGGTCGACGTTGCCGCGGGACGCGATGATCTCCTTGTGATTGATGGCGTAGCGGATCGCCTGGCGCACGCGCTTGTCTTCCAGCTTCGGATTGGTGCAGTTGAAGGCGAGCACGAACTTGTCGCTTCCGGATGCCGCGGAGACCTGATACTTCGACTTGTCAAGCCCCTTGGCGAGCGTGGCGTTCACCGGCGAGAGTACATCCACGTCACCGCTCTTGAGCGCGTTAACTGCGGCGTTGTCGTCGGAGAAGAAGCGGACGACCACCTTGTTGGTCTGCGCCTTGTGCGCGGTGCCCCAGTACTTCGCATTGGCCTTGAGCACGATCTTGTTGCCCGGGTCGAAGGATTCGACGGTGTACGGTCCGGAACCAACGGCCTGGGTCTTCGCGTCGTACTTGGCGTCCTTGTCAAACACCAGTCCCGGACGTCCGGTGAGGTTCCACAGCAGGTTCGAATCCGGTTCGGAAAGGGTCATCTTCACGGTGTCGGCGTCGACCGCCTCGACCTTGCTGACGCTTTCGATGGCGTCGGAATCCAGATACTGTTTCTCGATAAGCTGGTTGATGGACCACACCACGTCGGCCGAATCAAGCTTGTGGCCGTTGGAGAAGTTCATCTTGTCATTGAGATGGAACGTATAGGTCTTACCGTCTTTGGAAATGTCCCAGGATTTGGCGATGTTTGGCTGGACCTTATTGTTCGAATCGCGCGACACCAGTCCCTCGTAGACGTTGCCGTCGAGGATCTGTTCGAGCGCGGCTCCGGACTGTTGGCGAATGTCAAGGCTGACCGGGGAAAGTTTCAGACCCACAGTAACGGTGTCGGCTTTGGCCGATGTTCCGTTCGCGTTGTTGGATTCACTATGGTTTCGGAAAACGTTAACACCAATGATGATGGCGATGACCGCAATGACGGCGACAAGCACATAGGCCCACTTCTTCGGGCCTTGCGTTTTTGGTGATTTGGCCCGTGCGTTCAGCGTGGTGTCGGTGCTGGCCGTGTTGTGCGGCTGTCCCTTCGATTCGTTCTTCTGTTCGGTTGCGTCGGCTTCGCCGTACGCACCTGAAGATTGCGACATGATTGCTCCTGTTTGATTATGGGTTTGTTCTGGTTGACCGCCTGTACAGGTCGATCACCGAAGTCTGATTCTACAATCCGCTATGCCCACTGATACTTCAATGGCTGACTCCCCTGACAGCAATACCGTATGCTTCAGCCGGTTCGATATATACTTGACGCAGTTTTCATCAGTCTTGCCAGGGTCAACGGAAGGACAACACGGCTATGGCTCATATTCTTCTTGGCGTAACCGGCAGTATCGCCGCTTTCAAGGCCTGCCATCTCGCCTCCGACTGGAGCAAGCAGGGGCATGAGGTTCGCGTGGTGATGACCGCAGCCGCACAGGAGTTCGTCACTCCACTGACGTTCAGCTCGCTTACGCACACGCAAACACGCACATCCATGTTCGCCGCACAGCGCAACGATTGTGATGTTGCCCACACTCCTTCCGATCCGTTGCATATCAATCATGTGGATGATGCGAAATGGGCGGACATGCTTGTCATCGCCCCCGCAAGCGCGGATATCATCGCAAAAATCGCATGCGGTATCGCCGACGACCAACTGACAAGCACCGTGCTTGCCTATAGCGAGGGTCCGAAAATCCTATGCCCTGCCATGAATGTGCGCATGTATGAGAATGCTGTGACGCAGCGCAATCTCAATATCTGCCGTGAACTCGGGTGGACCATTGTGGAACCGGGTTCCGGCATGCTCGCCTGCCGGGATGTCGGCAAAGGGCGCATGGAGGAGCCTGCCGCGATCGAAGCGGCCGTGGCTGATTTGCTGCGTGCGACCCAACCTGCTGAAACGTTGCCACTGCGCGGATTGCGTGTGCTCATTACCGCCGGCCCCACGCAGGAGCCGCTCGATCCCGTACGCTACCTCACCAACCATTCCACCGGAAAAATGGGCTATGCGATCGCCGAACAGGCACGCGATATGGGTGCGGATGTGACGCTCGTGTCGGGCCCTGTGTCATTGAGCGCACCACATGGCGTTGATGTGATTCACGTCACCACCGCGCGGGACATGTTCGACGCAGTACAGGAACGGTTCGCGCAAGCCGATCTGACGATTATGGCGGCCGCAGTCGGCGATTTCCGACCCGTCGAGCAGGCTCAGGAGAAAATCAAGAAGAACGGGCGCGTCAATATCGATCTGCATCTCACATCGAATCCCGATATTCTCGCGTGGGCGGGCGAGCATAAAACAGCTGACCAGACCTTGTGCGGTTTCGCCATGGAAACGCAGGATTTGGAAGCGAATGCGGCGAAAAAACTCGCGTCGAAGCATTGTTCCATGCTGGTGGCCAACAATCTCAACACCCCCGGCGCCGGCTTCGCGGTGGACACGAATGTGGTGACGGTATTGAAGCCCGGCGCAACCTCCGATGAGCCAATCATCGAACATTGGAACAAGATGGGCAAGCAGGAATTGGCGGAACGCATACTCACCGAATTGTCGGCATTGCGCAACACCGACAACACAATTCCGCCCAAATCGTGAATATCGTACATATCAAACACAATCGCAAGAAATAGCGTCAATACAGTAATCGTAAGGAGAATTCGATATGCTTCTGGTCGCAGTCGACATCGGCAATACCAATGTGGTGATCGGCTTCCTTGATGACGGGCACATCGCCGGCACATACCGCATCACCACGAAATCGAACCACACGTCAGACGAATATGGCCTGATGATCACGCAATTCCTGCGGTTGAGCGGCTACACGCCGGGCGATGTGGATGATGTAATCATCTCATCGGTGGTGCCGAAGGTCATGCATTCGTTCCGCGCCAGCATTGTGAAATTCCTCAATATCGATCCGATGATCGTTGGACCGGGCGTCAAAACCGGCATTAACATTCGTATGGACAATCCGCAGAACATGGGTGCCGACTGCATCGCCGACTGTGCTGGAGCCTACTACGAGTATGGCGGTCCGATTCTGGTGGCGGATTTCGGCACGGCCACCACATTCAATTACGTAACAGCCGACGCTTCAGTGATTTGCGGACTGATCACCACCGGCATTCGCACGGGCGCGGCCGCCTTGTGGGAGGCCACGGCCCAGTTGCCGGAAGTGGAAATCACCCGCCCCGCATCGATTCTGGCGAAAAGCACCAAACCAGCCATGCAAGCCGGCTTGTACTACAACTTCCTCGGAGGCATCGAACGTACAATCACACAATTCCATCGCGAAATCGACGAAGAATTCCGCGTGGTCGCGACGGGTGGTTTAAGCCGAGTATTTGCTGATGATACCGATATGATCGATATTTACGATCCGGATCTGATTTTCAAAGGCATGCTGCATATTTACGAACGTAACGTACGATAGAAAATCTTATAATTAGATTCTGTAAATAATTAATATTTATTGAATAGTAAAGCCCTGATTGGCTCCATATTCCTTCAGATCCTTCTGCCAAAGCGCGATGCCGCTTTTCAATTTAAGTCGATCTGCGGAATCGGTTTCCTTCAGCGAGTCGCCGATGGCGGATTTGTCGGACACTTTGCCACCGGCCGCGATGATGTTCAACCGGTCCTGCTCCTTACACAAGAGACTCGACCATTTGTAGGCTTTGCCCACAGTGGAGCGGAAGTCACTTCGCGCATACACTTCGAATGGCAGATACTGGTAGCCGGTCGAAACGTTTTCCGCAGCTTCGGAAAGCACGCGATTGTATTCCTGACCGCCGAAATACGGTATTTCAATGCCACGCTCGTCGATCACGGTGGTTTTGCGAAGGAATTCCCGATCAGACAACGTGTTGTTATCGGCGGGGAACGCGCCGCCATTCACACGGGCTTTGATGCCTTCCGCATTATGGCATGCGTATTCAATGAAACGATATGACGCTTCAGGCTTGCGAGAGCGTTGCAGCACGGCCAGTGCGGATCCGCCGTTTTCCGACGTGGTGTATTCGCCATCCTGCGTGGGCATCTGCGCCACACGCCACAAACCCGCGGTTCCAGGAAGGTTCGACATGAGCAGCGACGGCAGCCATGCGCCGGAGAACACGGAGGCTACCTTCCCCTCCCCCACGGATTCCTTCCATTCATCGGACCATGTGGTCAGATTGGTGGCGACCAAACCTTCGTCGATCATTTTCTGCCAGAATTCGGTGAAGGTTCTCGTACCCTCATCGTCGGTGAGGTTGATCGTCACGTTTTTGCCGTCGTTCGACGTGGAGAACGGACGTCCACCGGCAAGCCAGATCATCGTATCGTAAAAGCTGGCGTCGCCGGAATCGGCGGTGATGTACACGCCGATCTCCTTGAGCTTTTTGGCGGCCTCGTAATAGTCGTCCCATGTACGAATTTTGGACGTGTCAACGCCGACCTGTTCGAACACGCTTTTGTTGTAGAAGAACGTCATTGGACCGGAATCCATAGGCAGGCCGTACACGCGGCCGTTCAGCTGTACCGAAGCCCATGTGCCGGGCGTGTAGAAATCGCCGTAGCCTTTCGTGCGCCCGGTGATCGCCATCAGCTGGCTGCTTACCGCGTACTGGCGCAACGCATAGTATTCCAATTGCACCACGTCGGGAATGCCGTAGCCGTCTTGAATGGCGTTGTTGAGATTGTCATAACCGCTTGTGTTCTTCCAAATAACGTGGATGTCGGGATTCTCCTTTTCGAAACCGGCGATGACTTGCTTCATGCTCGGCTCCCACGACCACACGGTGATTTCGGTGCGGGAATCGACGTTGGCTCCGCAAGCGGCCGCGCTGACTGCCATAATGGCCGCACAGCAGATGGCGATGATTCGTTTCACCAGTTTCAAGCCGATTCCTCCCATTTGGTGTTTCCACACGAGAACGTGCGTACAGGCATACGCATTTGAGTGTACGTCAGTCACCCGAAAGCCAGCGTACAATCCTCCAATCTCTTCGATTCAGCCACGCAATCCACTTACCTTTTAACAAACATGGGTGTCGGCGGATTGACGATTATTCAATCCACCGACACCCATGTTGCGTTGCGGTTATTTGTTTGCCGACCGTTTACTGCTTGGTGACGATCACGCCATTGGGTTTGATCGAGACGTTCTCGCCGCTCACTTCAGCGAACGAAGAAACCACGATCTTGCCTTCGAATGGGATTTGAACCGCTTCGTGAGTGCGGTTGAACGAGAACACGAACCTCGAACCGTCCGATCCCTCACGTTCGACCCGCAGCACGCGACTGTCGTTTTCGCCGGTTTCGGCCATGCCGAGCGATTCAAGAATCTCCGGCAGGCTCTTGGCGATGCCATCACGGCCGAGGCGCGCGCCCACATACACGCTGCGGCCTTCGCCGAACGTGTTCGCGACGATCGCCGGAGCACCGTCCATGCCGGTCCACGGATCGTCCCTGAACGTTTCCAGCACGGTGGCCGACCTATCGACCGAACCGATCACGTCGGCGATATCGTGCGCGACCGCGCCGTTCGACAGACCGAGACGGCCCGGCACGCCCGGGAAATCGTCGCCCATGGGCATGAACTCCTCCACGCGCACGCCGACCACGTCACGGATCGATCCCGGATAGCCGCCGAGCCACACGTGGTCCTTCTCGTCGGACAGTCCCGTGTAGTACGTGACAATCAGCCTGCCGCCGTTCGCCACATAATCGCGCACGCGGCGGGTGGTCTCCTCCGACAGGATGTACACGCTCGGCAATACGACCACCTCGTACTCGTCCCAGTTCGAACTAACCGGAACGACATCGGCGGTCACGCCATGGTCGGCCAATGCGCGGAACCATTGCAGCGGCTCGTCCACGTGGTGGACCTTCTGGGTCGGGGTTGCGGTGTGTTCGGTGGCCCACTCGGACTCGTAGTCGAACACCACGGCGACCTTGGACTTCGCCAGCTTCGTGCCAAGCAGTCCGTTGTCGGCCAGCGTGTTCAGATCCGCGCCCAACTCGCACACGTCACGGAACACGGTCGAGTCCTCACCGGTGTGGGGCACCATCGCGGAATGGAACTTCTCCGCACCGGCCTTGGACTGGCGCCATTGGAAGTAGCACACCGCGTCCGCGCCCATGGCCACATGCGCCAGGGAGTCGCGCACCAGCTGGCCCGGCTCCTTGCGGTAGTTGACCGGACGCCAGTTCACCGCCGATGTGGAATGCTCCATCAGGAACCACGGATCCTTGCGCGCGATGCCGTCGACCAGGCTCGCGGAGAACGCGAGCTCGTCCAGATGGGCCTCGCCCGGAATGAAGTAATGGTCGTTCGAAACGAAATCGACCTCACGGCCCCAATCGTCGTAGTCCAGTACCGAACCGGTGGCGGACACCATGAAGTTCGTGGTCAACGGCAGGTCCGGAGTGATCTCGGCAAGCGCGTCGCGCTCGGCGACGTAGAACGCCTTCAGCGCGTCGGAGCTGAAACGCTTGAAGTCAAGCAGCTTGCCCGGGTTCATGAAGTTGCCGTCGCCGATGAAGCGCGGAGGCACGATTTCCGTGAAGTCGTTCATGCGCTGCGCCCAGAACGCCGTGCCCCACGCGTCGTTCACTGCGTCGATGGTGCCGTAGCGTTCCTCGCACCACTTCTGGAATGCGCGTTCGGCGTCCTCGGAATAGTCGAAACGATTGTGGCAGCCGTACTCGTTGCTCACATGCCATGCGACCACGTACGGGTTGTCCTTGTAATGCTCGGCCATCGCACGGCACAGCTTCAGCGCGTACTCGCGGAACACCGGACTGGTCGGCCTCCAATGCTGGCGGGCGCCCGGCTGGCACACGTCGCCGCGGTAGTCCTTCCACAGCACCTCGGGATGCGCCTGGGTGAGCCACATCGGCGGCGACGCGGTCGCTGACGCCAGATCCACGGCGATGCCGGCCTCGCCCAGCTTGCTGATGATGCGGTCGAGCCAGTCGAAATCGTACACGCCCTCGCTCGTCTCGATCTTCGCCCATGAGAAGATGCCCACGGACACGAGGTTCACGCCAGCCTTCTTCATCAAACGAACGTCATCGTCCCACACCTCTTCCGGCCACTGGTCGGGATTGTAGTCCCCGCCGTACCAGATACGGGCTTGCTGCCCAGCCAACGGCTGCGGCCAACGATAGGCTCTGCGTTGAGTCATATTCACTCCTTTTTTTGTCAACTACCCTTACGAATTTATCCCGCAATAGCAATTCCCGCAAGCTCAGAACCAAAAATAAAACGAATAAACACAAAAAGCGTCTTCCCGACGTGTTGCACAACACAATCGAGAAGACGCCTTTTTGTATTCAAAAACCGAAAATCAGGCGAAATCAGGCTTCGATTCCGAGCTGCTGGCGTTCCTTCTTGGAATACATGAACGCAGGAAGCTGACGGCCCTGCTTGAGCCAAGCATGATATTCGGCGGTCGCCGCAAACTCCACATCGGAAGCGGAATTCAGGCAGGTTTCCACAGAATCCTGAATAACGCCAATGATGAAGCCAACGCCCACCACCTGCATGGCGATGTCGTTGCTGATGCCGAACAGCGAGCAAGCCATCGGAATAAGCAGCAGCGAACCGCCGGCCACGCCGGAAGCGCCACATGCACCGAGCGCCGACACCACAGACAGCAGAATGGCGGCCGGCAGCGAAATCTGAATACCCATCGTATTGGCGGCAGCCATGGCCATGACAGTGATGGTAACGGCGGCACCGTTCATGTTGATGGTTGCACCCAGCGGAATGGACACGGAATACATGTCTTTATCAAGACCGAGCTTCTCGCACAACTGCATGTTGACCGGAATGTTCGCCGCGGAGGAACGGGTGAAGAATGCGGTCAGGCCAGATTCCTTGAAGCAGCGGTACACCAGCGGATACGGGTTGCGATGCAGGTACAGGAAAATGACCAGCGGGCCGAACACGAGCACCATCAGCAGCATAGTGCCGACGAGCAGGAGCAGGAGGCTACCGTACTCGGTGAAGGCCGCCAAGCCGTTTTTGGAAACGCTGGTGAACACCAAGCCCATAATGCCAAACGGGGCGAGATTGATGACCCAACGAATCACCTGAGACACGCCATCGGCCACATTGGCAAGGAACGCCTTGGAGCTTTCATTGGCAATACCCTTCATGGCAAGACCGAACAGGCAAGCCCACATCAGAATGCAGATGTAGTTGCCGTTGATCATGGCCTGAATCGGATTGGCCACAATATTGGTCAGCAACGTCTGCACAACCTCGCTCAAACCCTGCGGCACTACATCGGCGTCAGCGGCATCGCCCAACGTTATGGTCTGCGGGAACATGCGAGACGTCAGCACCGCCACGACGGCGGACAGGAACGTGGTGAACAGATACAGGAAAAGCACCGTGCCAAAACGGCCGTCAAGCTTGGAATTGCCTTGAGCCAAAGCGCTTGCCACCAGCACAAATACCAGAATCGGAGCTACGGCCTTCAATGCGCTTACGAACAGGGTGCCGAATTCGCCGATCCACGCCATATGCGGAACGACCAATGCAAGTGCGGTACCCGCGATAAGACCGACGATAATGCGGATAATCAGCGACACGCCGTTATATTTGTCGGCAACGCCACGAAGCGCTTTCGAAATATGGTTCATATTCTCTCTCGTTCTTTCCAGCCGGCTTGCCTTTGCCAGCCAGCACAACAAGAGCACATCCTAATCACGCTTGATAACACGAAATGTAAAGTGTCCAATTATAGGGACGCGCAACTTCAACACGCCATAGCGATGCGATCAAATATCAGTACGGCAATGAACAGTTTTTATATATCTTTATTCATCGAGCCATACCTGCTGATCAGACTGTTCATCAGCCAAGCGGCACTTTCGAAACGAATGTACGAGGCTCTCCCGTCACCGGATCGTCGAAATGTAATTCGCGAGCCACTAATTCCAACGGTTGCGAGAAATCATCGTAAGAATGCTGCACAATATTCGGATAGAAATCATCGCCCAGAATCGGCAATCCCAACGAATTCATATGCACACGCAATTGATGCGTTTTGCCGGTTTTCGGGTGCAGCACATAATTCACATATGCTTTGCCGTCGATGCAACGTACCGTGCTCCCCCGCTCAATCAACGTTTGCGCATTGACGGTTTCCGGAATTTCGTACGCCTGAAGTCGCCCGCGATCCTTGCAAATATGCGATGCTCGGATTGCCGGAAATGGTTGATGCCTGTCGATTCTTACGATTGTTCCGTATTGCGGATGCTGTTCGGGGGCAAGTGGCGCCAAACATTCATAGGTTTTGATGGTTTTGCGATTCTGGAACAGCATTTGGTAAGCGCCGCGCAATTCCGGTTTGCGCACAAATACGACGATACCTGCGGTAAGTCGGTCCAAACGGTGCGCGGGAACAATATCAGGTTCGCCATACTGTTCCCGAAGTCGGATCAACGCGGTTTCGCGATACCACATGCCGCGCGGTGTGGTGGCGAGAAAATGCGGTTTGTCAACCACGATAATCGCATCGTTCTCGTAAAGAACCTCACATTCGAACGGAATGTGAGGTTCTTCAAGAACGTAACGATGCCTCTTCTGCTGACGCTGTTGACGCATCGTATGAACGATTACTCCACGGTGACGGACTTGGCGAGATTACGAGGCTTGTCAACGTCGTAATTCTTCAGCTTGGCCATGTCCATGGCGAATAGCTGCAGCGGCACCACGTCCACCAGCGGACTCATCAGCGTTGGGCAGGCCGGACGCCAGAACACTACGTCCGCGTAGCGTTCAACATCGGGATCGTTCTCTTCGGCCACGGCGATAATGTACGCGCCACGGGCCTTGACCTCTTCGATACCGGAAATAACCTTGGCGTGCAGTACATTGCGGCCACGTGCCGGTGGCACGATGAACACTACCGGTTCGCCTTCGTCCACCAATGCGATCGGACCGTGCTTGAGTTCGCCGGCCGCGAAACCTTCGGTAAAGGTGTAGGCGATTTCCTTCAATTTCAACGCGCCTTCCATCGCGACCGGGTAGCCGACATGACGACCCAGGAACAGGAAGGACTTCGCATCGACCATCTGCGCGGCAGCATCATGCACGGTCTTGGTCTGCGTGTCGAGAATCCACTGGATCTTGCGAGGCATGTCTTTGAGGGAATCCAACGTCTGCGCGATTTCGTCGCGGAACATTGCACCCTTGACCTGCGCCAAATACAAGCCAAGCACGTAGGCGGCAGTAATCTGCGCCACGAACGCCTTGGTGGAGGCGACCGCCACTTCCGGACCAGCGTGCGTGTACAGCACCGCGTCGGATTCACGCGGAATGGACGCGCCCTGCGTGTTGCAGATGGCCAGCACCTTCGAACCCTGCTCGCGCGCATGACGCAATGCCATCAGCGTATCCATGGTTTCACCGGACTGCGAAATGGCCACCACCAACGTGCGCGGGGTGAGAATCGGATCACGATAGCGGAATTCGTGGGCGAGCTCCACTTCCACCGGAATACGCACCCAATGCTCGATGGCGTACTTGGCCACCATGCCCGCATAGGCGGCGGTACCGCAGGCGATAACGATAATCTTGTCGATCGCCTTGAAATCATGCTCGTCGATGCGAACCTCGTCAAGATTAAGATTGCCGTCCTTGCCGAGACGTCCCAACAGCGTGCGCTGCACCGCCGCCGGCCCTTCGTGGATCTCCTTGTTCATGAAGGAGTCCCAACCGCCCTTTTCGGCCGCGGAAGCATCCCAATCCACGGTGTAGGTCTTCGGATCGGCCACGATGTTGCCCATGAAATCAGACACCACGACCTTATCGGCAGACACCATCACGGCCTGATCCTGGTCGATTTCCATGGCACGCTTCGTGTAGGCCACGAACGCGGCCACATCGGAACCGAGAAAATTCTCACCTTCGCCAAGACCAACCACCAGCGGCGAATCATGGCGGGCGCCGACCACGATACCCGGCTGACGGCAGTCGGTGGCGAGAATCGTGAACGCGCCTTCTAGCATGCGTGCCAAGCGTCGCACGGCCTTGAACAAGTCGGGCTTGCCGGTTTCCTCAACGATTTTCTCACTGATTTTGCCCAGTAGTTTCGCCGCAACCTCCGTATCGGTTTCCGATGAGAAACGGTAACCTTCCGTCTGCAGATCAAGACGAAGCTGAGAGGCGTTTTCGATGATGCCATTATGAATGATGGCGACCTTGCCGTCTTGCGAGGTATGAGGATGCGCGTTGATGTCGTTCGGCACGCCGTTGGTGGCCCAACGGGTGTGGCCGATGCCCACGGTGGCCATCGGCATCGGTTTGCGTTCCACGTCTTCGATCAGGTTGGCGAGGCGCCCCGCCTTCTTGCGCACTTCCACATGGTCCATGCCGGGCGCGGTCAGCGCCACACCGGCCGAATCATACCCGCGGTATTCCAAACGCTGTAGGCCTTGGAGGCACACTTCCAACGGCTTGCCGCACGCGGTTTCCACATTTCCTGCATATCCTACGATTCCACACATAACACCTCAGCTTATCGGGTAATGGTGTCATTTTCGAAACGAAACCGCCCATTGCGCCGAACCTTTGATATATGGACACAAAAATCCCCATGCCGACAGTTTTCAACATGGGGATTTTCTTCGGTTATTCCCTTGATCGCAATTCTTGCGACGAAGAGATGTCTGATCCTTAACGATTATGCCTACGGCGATTTACAGCACGTGCTGCAGGAAGTCCTTGAATCGTGGTTCCTGCGGATTGTCGATGATTTCAGGACCGCCCTGTTCCACAACAACACCGCCGTCCATGAATACAATCTGGTCGGCGACTTCGCGTGCGAAGCCTATTTCGTGGGTGACAACCACCATGGTCATGCCTTCTTTTGCCAAAGACAGCATGACGTTCAGCACTTCGCCCACCAATTCCGGATCGAGTGCGGAGGTCGGCTCGTCGAACAGCATGATTTCCGGCTTCATGGCGAGTGCACGGGCGATGGCCACGCGCTGCTGCTGGCCTCCGGAAAGCTGTGCCGGATAGTGGTTGAGGCGATCGCCCATGCCCACGCGGTTCAGCTCTTCGATGGCAAGCTTGCGGGCTTCCTTTTTATCCATGTGCTTGACATGGACCGGCGCTTCCATCACATTTTCGAGAGCCGTCATGTGCGGGAACAGGTTGAACCTCTGGAACACCATGCCCAGTTTGGAACGCTGCTCGGCCACTTCCCTGTCGTTCAGAGTCTGCAGCACCTGCTTGCCGTCCTTGTCGACATACTTGTAGCCGATCATTTCGCCGTCGACGTCGATTTCGCCGCCAGTCAGCGTTTCCAACTGGTTGATCAGGCGCAGGAACGTGGATTTTCCGGAACCGGAAGGTCCCAGAATCACCGTCACCGAGCCGGGCATAACCGTCATATCGACGCCCTTGAGCACGTGCAGGCTACCGAAAGCCTTATGCACCTGCGTGGCCTTCACTGCGGGAACAACACCGTTGGTGGTTGGTTCAGTCATTGCTCACTCCCCTCACGCGGTCATGCCCGCGAACGTTGCTTCGTTCTGCTTGGCGATATCGTCTTTCGGTTCGCCTCCGGTTTTGCCCGGCAGCGGCGGCTGCTTGCCGCGCGCGCCGGCCGGTCGCGCATCGAAGCCCTTGCCGAAATGCTTCTCCAGGCGAGACTGCAGCACCATCAGAATGGAGGTGATCACCAAATACCAGATGCAGGCCACGATCAGCAGCGGAATCGGCTTGTACAGTCGGGTTGCGATTGCGGTGGTGGCGAACTGCAGTTCCAGCGTGAACGGCACGGCGTTGACCAGCGAAGTGGTCTTCAACATGCCGATGAACTCGTTGCCGGTCGGCGGAATGATGATGCGCATGGCCTGAGGAAGCACCACGCGACGCATAATCATGGAGCGCTTCATACCCAGCGCCTTGGCCGCTTCGGTCTGACCCGGATCGACGGCTTCAAGACCCGCACGCACGATTTCAGCCAGATATGCCGCTTCGTTCAGTGCGAGACCCAGCCATGCCGCGTTGAACGCGGTAATGACGGACTGCGAGTCAATGCTCCAGAATTCAATGGAAGTGAACGGAATGCCCACGCCGATGCGAGGCACCAACACGGCGAACAGACCCCAGAACACCAGCTGCGTATACACAGGGGTGCCACGGAAGAACCAAATGTAGAACCAGCTCACGCCACGTAGCACCGGATTGATGGACTTGCGCATCACGGCCAGAATCACTGCCAGAATAATGGCGATGACCATGGAGATGACCGTCAGCAGCAACGTGTATTTGATGCCTTCGAGCACATTCTTGTTGAACAGGTACTTCCAGACCACATTCCATTCGAAACGCGGATTGGTAATCAGGCCCTGCAGCAGCATGGCGGCGAGCAGAGCGACGACGACCGCCGCCACAATCGGGCCCGTACGCTTAACCGGCAGCGCCTTGATGCGATTCGGAATATCGAGGCCGTCGCCGTCGATCTGTTTCTTCGCCATGATGCTTCAGTTCCTTCGTTGTTGATGTAAATAGTAGGGATGAGATCAGTCGAGATCGGTCGGGTTGATCTCAGCCTTGTCGAGAGCGCCGGATTCCACGCCCCAATGCTTGAGGATCTTCATATACGTGCCATCGTCCATCAGCTTCTGTACGGCCTTCTGCACGGCTTCAGCAAGCTGGATGTTGCCCTTCTCAATAGCGATGCCCTGCTTGGCCACGCCTTCGACGTCGCCCAAGGCTTCAAGCTGTCCATCGGTCTGGGAGATGGCATAGCCGGCGACCGGCGAATCGGCATAGAACGCATCGGCCTTGCCCGTAGCCACTGCGGTGGCAGCTTCGGCCTGACGCTTGTACGACATCACTTCGGCCTTGTTATCGGCCTCGCATCCTTTGGCGATGGTGTTGGCTTCCTCTTCCTGCACGGTGCCGGTCTGCACCGCAATCTTCACGCCACACATGTCGGAAGTGTCGAGTTTCTTCGGATTGCCCTTCTGCACGGCCCACGTGGAACCTGCACGGTAGTAGCTCACGAAATCCACGGACTGCATACGCTCTTCGGTGATGGTCATGGCGGTAATGCCCAGATCATACTTGGAGCCAATGGAAGGAATGATGGTGTCGAACATGGAAGACACGATGTTCGGCTTCAAACCAAGCGTCTTTGCGATGGCCTTGGTCATGTCGATATCATAGCCGACCGGAGTCTTGCCGTCTTCGGCATAGAATTCAGCCGGAGCGTACGAAAGCTCCATACCAGCGGAAAGCTCGCCGTCCTTCACCAGATCGCCGGACGGAACCAGCTTGGCCAGCTCGTCATCCTTTTCAATGGTGCTGACATCGTAACCGGTGGTAGTGTTCGACGAATCCGACGAATCACCGGAATTGGACGCATCGGAAGTGCCGCAAGCGGCAGTGGAAAACAACATCGCCGCGCTCAGCGCAAGCGCCACAACGGACTTGATCTTCAAAGACATGATACGCATATCCTTCTTCTTATCTCTTCATTACCATACCGAAATCTCAACGCCATTCGGTTGCAGAGAACCTCAGTATCTCAAATAGGCACGATAAGAGCGCAATGCTACATGTACGTTACGTTGCGCAAAACTTACGTACCAGCCAAGAATCGCGCAATATGGCTCCATCAAATCACGGAAGATCCATATACGAAAAAACGGAAGACACGCGGATTGGGTCCGCATGCCTTCCGTCATATCGGCATCACAGTATCGCCGCGTGCGATGCCTGCCTTACGTTTGATCGTTCAGCCAAGGTCGGTCGGATTGATTTCGGCTTTGTCGATCGCTCCGTTCTCCACGCCCCAATGCTTGAGGATCTTCATATACGTGCCGTCATCCATAAGCTTCTGCAGTGCGGCCTGCACCGCCTTGGCGGTATCGGAATCGCCTTTCCTAATTGCCACGGCCTCCTTGGTCACGCCGACATCCTCGCCGAGGGCTTCTAGCGTATCTTCGGTTTGTGCGATGGCATAGCCGGCGACCGGCGAATCGGCATAGAATACGTCGGCCTTGCCCGTTGCCACGTTCGTGGTCACATCGGTCTGCAGCTTATTCGACAGAATCTGCACTTCGGACTTGCCGTCGGCCTTGCATTGTTTGGCGGCAGCGTTGACTTCCTCTTCCTGCGTGGTGCCCGTCTGCACCGCGATCTTCAAGCCGCACAGGTCGGAAGTATCTACCTTGTTCGGATTGCCCTTCTTCACCACCCACGTGGAACCGGCCTTGAACATGCTCACGAAATCGACGGCTTCCATACGCTCGGGCGTGATGGTGAACGACGAAATGCCGATATCGTACTTGGTGCCGATCGACGGAATGATCGAATCGAAGTTCGACGTTTGCGGCAGGGCCTCAAGACCGAACATATTGGCGAGCGCCTTCGCGATATCGACATCGAAACCGATCGGGGTCTTGCCATCCTCCGCAAGGAATTCGGCGGGAGCGTACGACGTGTCCATGCCGACGGTGAGCTTGCCGTCCTTGGTGACTGATTCCGGCAGCATCGCGGCTATATCGTCATCCTTCGTCACGCCGGAAACGTCATAACCGGTGGTGTTCGACGACGACTCAGAATCACCGGAAGCCGTGGAATCGGACTTTTCCGATGTGCCGCACGCACCCAACGAAACGATCATGGCGGCGCTTAGCGCAAAAACGGCGAGTTTCCTCAGATTATTGAAAGCCATCGCAAATCCTCTCTTCATTCCCAACCGCATGAATACGACCGAACCGAAGTTCTGCGGGCACCATAGAAAACGATTGCTACGGCCACGTTAATAGCACGCAAACTCTATTCGATATGCTGTTTTTTCTTACGAAAAAGCGGGTTTCGCCATATCACAATATGATCAAAACCCGCTTTGTTCCCGGCACGTTGCCAGCTAGGCGATCCTTGAAACCGTCTGATCCGCGGACGGTTCAATCATGGAATCATTCGGCGCCCGGCGTATTGATTTCCGACGTTTCGATGGCACCGTCCTCAACACCCCAATACTTGAGGATCTTCAGATACGTACCGTCGTCGATGAGCTTCTGCACGGCCTTCTGTACGGCCTCATCCATCTGGCTGTCGCCTTTTTTGATGACGATGCCTTCCGGAGCGACGCCTTCGACCTTGCCCAACGTTTCCAGCTGTCCATCGGTCTGCGCGATGGCATAGCCCGCAACCGGCGAATCGGCATAGAACACGTCAGCCTTGCCGGTGACAACGTTCGTGGTCACATCGGTCTGCAGCTTGCTGGAGATCACTTCAAGCTTATCCTTGCCGTCGGCCTCGCATTGCTTGGCCATCTTGTTCGCTTCAGTCTCCTGCATGGTGGCAGTCTGCACGGCCACCTTCTTGCCGCACAGATCGGACGTGTCGATCTTGTTCGGATTGCCCTTCTTCACGGCCCATGCCGATCCGGCATCGAAATGGCTTACGAAATCAACCGCTTCCAAACGTTCCTTGGTCACGGTGAACGACGAGATGCCGATATCGTACTTGGACCCAACCGATGGAATGATCGAATCGAAATTCGCGGTTTCCGGATCCGCTTCAAGGCCGAACACCTGCGCCAAAGCCTTGGCGATGTCGACATCGAAACCGACCGGGGTCTTGCCGTCCTCCGCGAGGAATTCGGCGGGAGCGTACGACGTGTCCATGCCGATGGTGAGCTTGCCGTCCTTCGTCACATAGTCGGGCAACAGTTTGGCGATGTCATCGTCTTTCTGCACCGACGAAACGTCATATCCCGTCAGCTCGCTCGATTTCGAACCGCTATCGGACGAAGCCGCATCGTCGCTTCCATCACTGGTGCCGCATGCCGCTCCAGCAAACAGCATCGCAACGCTCAGCGCACACGCGGCAGCCGCCTTCAGACTTTTCTTCGCTTCCATATCCTTTTCTCCTATGTCTCGCTCGGTCTATTCGACCGAATCTGAACCATACACTAGAGAGGGCAAGCTACAAAAAGATTACGACCACCGCTTTATATCAGTATGTGAAACCGGAAATTTTCCGGTTTCGACTTATCTCACTTGCTTGTTGGCATAGCGCATGGCACGCAACGCCTCGCGCTTGTCTTGTTCCTCGCGCAACGCCTGACGCTTGTCGAATTCCTTCTTGCCTCGGGCCAACGCGATTTCCGCCTTGACACGGCCATCCTTGAAATACAGGCTCAGCGGAATGATGGTGAAGCCCTTGGCTTGGCTTTGACGTGCCAGCTTGTCGATCTGCGCCGCATGAAGCAGTAGCTTACGCTTGCGCTTAGGGGCATGATTGTTCCACGTACCATTGAGATATTCAGGAATGTTGGCTCCCTCAAGCCACATTTCACCGCGACGGTCGATGGTGATGAACGATTCGGCCAGCGATGCGCGTCCCTCACGAAGCGACTTCACCTCAGTGCCGGTCAACACCAGACCGGCTTCATACTTGTCTTCGATGGCGTAATCATGGCGTGCCTTCTTGTTCTGCGCAATCGGCTTCACACCTTGTTCCTTGGCCATGTCGGACCTCCTTTCCGGTTCTTCGAAGAAGTGTTCTGCAACGCAACAATCGACAATATCACGGGAGCGCGCCGCCCAACGATTCAGGCGGCGCGCTCCCATGACACAACGCTCAAGGAAAACTCAAACACTCCTTGATGAATCAGTGCACATACCAGAACTGGGACGCGTTGTATAACGTGCGATACGACACGTTGTAGGGACCGCCGGACGCGTTCATCTCGGAAATGGTGATAGTGCTTCCGTTCACCGCTTCCACAACGGCCACATGACCGTAGAAACCATCTGCTCCAGCCTGCCCGGGAAGGAAAGAGAGAGCCGCGCCTACCTGCGGATTATGGTCCACTCGCAGACCATACGAGGAAGCGGTAAGATACCACTGACCACCGTTGCCCAAGTACGAGGGTGTTCCGATGCCCATCTGTCTACGACGTTCGTACGCCCACCACGTGCACTGACCGGCCACGTAGGCATTGCCGTAATCGCCGTTGGAGGTTCCCTGACCGGAATTGTTATTGGTGCTCGGCGCGGGAGCAGGCGTAGGAGTAGGGGCAGGAGTCGGAGCAGGAGTCGGAGCAGGAGTCACATTGTTGCCGCCACTATTGGTATTGTTGTTGCCTGGCTGGGTCTGCCCTTGATTGCCACCATTGTTTTGATTGGCTGCGGCGGCCTGCTCGGCTGCATACTGGCGATTGAAGGAATCGACCTGCGACTGCAACATAACCGTTTGCGCCGCTTGCTTGGCCACGCTGCCGTTCAGCTGCGACTGCTGACTTTCCAATTCGGCACGGCGGGTTTCACCTTCTGCACGCAACTGGTCAAGCGAGTCGCGCTGGGTCTGTGCGGAAGCGGCAGCCTGCTGTGCGGAAGCGGCTTTCGCGTCCGCCGTGGTTTTCAGATTGGCGATCTGCTTTTCGATGGCGGCAAGACGCTCACTGCGGTTCATCGACGTGTTCAACGTATTCGCCGCATCGCTGGCCGCATTGGCTTCGGTACGGCTCAACGCATCACGAGACTGCATGGAATTAATAAACTCCTGCGTACTCGTGGAACCTGTCACCACGCTCATCACAGTGGATGCATCGGAACCATGCAGGTCTTCACGAGCCATCTGTGCCACGGCCGCATGCGCGTCGTCGTAATCCTTGCCCGTCTGCTCAATCTGCTCTTCGAGGTTTTCCTTGTCTTTCTTCGCGGCCTCCAAACGGGAAGCGGCAGCCTCTGCCTCGCTTTGCGCCGAAGCGGCAGCGGCATTGGCCTCATCGACCTCAGCCTGGGCCGCCGGAATCTTCGTATTCGTCAATGCGTCCAGTTCGACGATCTTGTTTGCCAGATCGGACTTCACACCAGAAAGCTGCGAACGCAACTGCGCTTCACGCTGTGCGCTGTCGGATTTCCGATTCTGCGCGTTCACCAAATTGCTATACGTATTAGCATGCGCCTGCGGAACAGCAGGCGAGAACGGGGCGATCGCCATCGTGGCGCACATAGCTCCCGTTGCAAACACCGCAGCGGCCGGCTTAAGAGCTTTTTTGCTTATCATTCGGTCACTTGCCTCCCATCATTGTTCCACACCATAGCATCTCATGCTTAAAATCCGCGACGCGTAATGCCACTTGCCATGAAGTAATACTTATCAGGCCTTCAGATATCTATGCAGCGATACCGTGGATGCAATCACGGACAGCAATACCGCTCCAAGAACCAGAATCGGCGAAATCCAAAGCACTGTCATCTGATTCACATACGGAATCCATTTTACGGAAGTCGCAAGCCAATCAGTGACGAACACCTTCACCAATACCGAAAGCGTGGCGCAAGACAGCAGCGAACCCACCAACGACGCGATCGCACCTTCCAAAATGAACGGCAATCGAATCGTCCAGTTCGAAGCACCCACCAAACGCATGATTTCCGTTTCGGTTTTGCGAGACGCCGCAGACATGCGAATCGTGGTGCCGGTCAGCATAATGGCAACAACTACCATTACCGCGGCCAATGCGGCGGTCGCAATGGTAGCACGGTTCAGTACTGCGAAAACCGGCTCGAAAATCTGCCGTTGGTCACTGACGGTATCGACGCCTTCCTTGCCGGAAAGCACTTCGGAAACCACCTGGTATTTTTCAGGATTCTTGAGTTTGAGCCACAATGAATCCTGCATGTCATCGGCAGTAAGCGTACGCCCCTGATATTCGCCGTTCGGATATTGCTTAAGGAAGGTGTCGTTATAGAAATCTTCCTTGCTGACGAAGGTGATCTTCGCAACATCATCGGCAAGCTCGTTGCGGATGGTTTGCTGCAAGTCGTTGATCTGTGCCTGCGTCGCGGCGGTTCCCGCGGTGCAGTTCACAGATTGGCTGGTGCCGTCGGGGCACATCCACACCACCACTTCGACCTTGGAATACCAATCGCCTTTGGCTTTGGTGATCTGCGCCTGGGTAAGCACTGACGCTCCGATGAAAAGGAATGAGATGAAGGTAACGAGCATCACCGAAAGCAGCATAGGTACGTTGCGCTTGAGGCTGCTCCAGGTTTCGGAAAGAATGAAACGCAAACGCATCAGTCGTTCTCCTTGTTTTCGGACGTTTCATGCTGTTCGGCAGATTGTTCGACGGATTGTTCTGCGCAGTTCGCCGCGCCATCGTCGGTCGCCGCTGGAACGGCAGGAGGTGTCGGAGGCGCTGGCGGCGCGGGAGGCATCGGCGGTGCCGGAGGCGTAGGAACCGTTGACTCAGCCGGCTGTTCGTTTTCATCCGCGTTGCCTGATTCGACGCTTGTTTCAGACGAAACGATAGTGGCATCAGCATTGGATTCGATCTGGGAATGTGCAGACGAATCAGATTGTTCCTGTCCGGCAAGCTCCTCGAGCTTCAGACCCTTGCCCCAGGTTAACGTGGTTTCCACCGAGGCGAATGCCTCTCCGTAACGGCCGGTGCGACCGGAATGCACGGAATTGGCAAGTCGCGCAATGCCCGCATCTCCATTGCCATCGTGAACAGCCGCAGCCACGGCATCAACCGCATTCGCTGCGGTTTCGGCTCGCGTCGCACCTTCCACATCCACCGTCTCTTCGGGAGCATCGGACACGGCCAAACCGCTTGGCGCGCGATATTTCGCGTCGAGATCGCCACCATTCAGTGCCTGATGCGATTTGGATTCCACTTCGGCATCCGGGAAGTACAGTGCGGAATCGTAGGATCCCTGCTGCTCGTCACGCACGATTTTGCCGGTGTGCAGTTCGACTACACGCTTGCGCATGGAGTTGACGATTTCCTCATTATGCGTGGCCATGACAACGGTGGTGCCGGTGCGGTTGATGGCGTCCAACACTTCCATAATGCCCAACGATGTGGTCGGATCAAGGTTTCCGGTAGGCTCGTCGGCCAGCAGAATCTGCGGATGGTTCACATACGCTCGCGCGATGGCCACACGCTGCGCCTCACCGCCGGAAAGCTCATGCGGATAGCTGTCCTCCTTGCCGGTAAGCCCAACCGTCTGCAGCACTTTCGGCACCAACGATTTGATGGTGGAACGGCTTGTGCCGATCACTTCAAGCGCGAACGCCACATTCTCCCACACCGTTTTGTTGTTCAACAGCTTGTAATCCTGGAAGATGAAGCCGATGGAACGACGATAATGCGGCACCTGCCGTGCGGACAGGCGTCGCAAATCGTTGCCTGCGACTCGAATCTCGCCGTCCGTGGCCTCCTCTTCACGCAGCAACAGGCTCAGCAATGTGGTTTTGCCGGAACCTGATGCGCCCACGAGGAACACGAAATCCCCTCGATTGATGTCGAGATTGATGTCATCCAACGCAGGCCTGGTGCCTTTCGGATACACCTTGCTCACATGTTCAAGCGAAATCAGCGCCATCGTCGTACCCCTCCACTATGTGCTGTTCTGATTACGGGAATCGCGGCTTTTAGGCTTCCGCTTCTTCCTCCGCCTCACGACGCTGTTCATGACGCCAGCGAATACCAGCTTCGATGAACGCGTCGATATCACCGTCGAACACGGCTTGAGTCTGCGAGGTCTCATAGCCAGTGCGCAGATCCTTGACCATCTGATACGGATGCAGTACGTAGGAGCGCATCTGATCACCCCAGCTGGCCTTGATGTCGCCGGCGAGTTCCTTCTTTTTCTTGGCTTCCTCTTCGTGGCGCAGCACCAGCAGTCGGGACTGCAACACGGCCATGGCCGCGGCACGATTCTGAATCTGCGAGCGTTCATCCTGCATGGTCACCACGATGCCGGTCGGAATGTGGGTGATGCGCACCGCGGAATACGTGGTGTTCACACCCTGACCGCCAGGACCGGAAGAGCAGTAGGTATCAACACGAATTTCGGAATCTGGCACGTCGATATGATCGGTCGCTTCGACAAGCGGCACCACTTCCACAGCCGCGAAGCTGGTCTGACGGCGGCCCTGGTTGTCGAACGGGGAGATACGTACCAGACGGTGGGTGCCGCCTTCCACGCTCATGCGACCATATGCATAGGGGGCATCCACCTGGAAGGTGGCGGACTTGATGCCCGCCTCTTCCGCATAGGAGGTGTCCATGACTTTAGCTTTGTAGCCGTTGCGCTCCGCCCAACGCAGGTACATGCGCAACAGCATCTGCGCGAAGTCGGCCGCATCCACGCCGCCGGCACCGGAGCGAATGGTCACCACTGCGGAGCGTTCGTCGTATTCGCCGTCAAGCAGGGTCTGGATTTCCATGTCTGCCAGATCGTTCTGAATGCTTTCGACTTCGGACCGCGCTTCCGCCAACGTGTCGGCGTCGTCTTCTTCCTGCCCCAATTCCACGAGCGTTTCGACGTCGTCGATACGCTGGCTTGCGGAGGCGAGACGCTTCAACTGGGACTGTACCGCGGAAAGCTTGCTGGTCACTTTCTGCGCGTTTTCAGGGTCATCCCACAGTCCCGGTTCGGCCGCCTGCACTTCAAGATCCTTGGCCTGTGCGGTCAGTCGATCGACATCAAGCGCCTTGGAAATCGATTCGTATTTGGCGCGCGCTTCGCCGATTGCTTGGGAAAAATCAAATTCTGCCATCGTTTACACCATACATTTCTTTATGCGTTCTTTATATTCTGTCATGGAGCCTCATACGGCTTCCGCACAATCCTCAACTTTTCCACGTGCCCGCATGCTCGCTCCCATCCTGCCGAGCCGCGAACCAGTCTCGTTATGTATGGGGATGCAGACCCGGGGAGGATCATACCTGGCCAAGGGCGTCAAAGACCTGCGTAGATAGCAGGAATCACCAGACTCAGCAGCATCGCCGCGGCAATGACGATGCACACCGCTCGCACCAAAGTGCGGCGACGGCGCTCTCGCTGCTCGCGTTCGCTTCTGTAGTCACTCATGGGGCACCAGTATAGGCAACACCTTCTACTTATCGACTTCCGGCATTCTTGACGCAGTCTCGTATTTCATACGCGGAAATCATGCGCGAATCATTCGAGAACGTGAACAAATCATTTATGGTAGGGCTCTCCGGCATTGATTTTGTACGCACGATAGATCTGTTCCAACAAAATAACGCGCATTAACTGATGCGGGAACGTCATTTTGGAGAAGCTCAGCAAGTAGTCTGCCCGTTTCACAATCGTTGGATCGAGCCCGAGAGAACCGCCGATGATGAACTGGATATGGCTTGTGCCATGCAGCCCGAGACCGTCGATTTTTCGCGCAAGTTCCTCGCTGGTCAGCTGCTGGCCTTCGATGGCGAGCGCGATGACGAACGCATCGTCACGTATATGTTTGGCGATGCGTTCGCCTTCCTTGGCTTTGATTTGACGTTCAACTCCCTCACTGGCATGCTCAGGTGTTTTCTCGTCGGCCACTTCGACGATGTCAAGCTTGCAGTATCGGCTGAGTCGTTTCGAATATTCGGCGATGGCGTCGCGCAAATATTTTTCCTTGACTTTGCCGACGGTAATAAGGGAGATTTTCATGGCTTGTTTTTAGTTCTTGTGCAGTTTTTCGTTCAGTTCGATACCGGTCTTGCGATAGCGCGCTTCGATACGTCCGGACACCGAGTTGCGAATGAACAGAATGTTGTCTTTGCCGGAAAGGTCGGCACCCTTGACAGTTTCGAGCGGTTCTCCCGCTGCGACCTTGGCCTTATCGTAGATGGTCACCTTGGTGCCGGCGGTCACATACAGGCCGGCTTCAACCACGCAGTTGTCGCCGAGGGAGATGCCGATGCCCGCGTTCGCGCCGAGCAGCGAATGCTCGCCGATGGAGTTCTTGAGCTTGCCGCCGCCGGACAGGGTGCCCATGATGGATGCACCGCCGCCGATGTCGGAACCATTGCCGACCACAACACCTTGGGAGACTCGGCCTTCCACCATGGAAACGCCGAGCGTGCCGGCGTTGAAGTTCACGAAGCCGGCATGCATGACGGTGGTGCCTTCGGAAAGGTGGGCGCCCAAACGCACGCGGTCGGCGTCGCCGATTCGCACGCCGGTCGGCACCACATAGTCGACCATGCGCGGGAACTTGTCGATCGACAACACGTTCACGTCGACTTTCGGCAGGCCCGGAGCGCTCTGGTTGGCGGCGGCCATCACGTCGAGCTTGCGCAGCGCGAAATCCTCGACCGCGAAAGGACCATAGTTAGTCCACACCACATTGTTGAGGGCCGCGAAAATGCCGTCCAGGTTCAGTGTGTTCGGCTTGGCCAGACGCATGCTCAGCAAATGCAGACGCAGGTAAGCGTCGGCGGCATCTTCGATCGGCTCGTCAAGCTTCGACACGGTGAACACCGGAATGCGGCGTACGCCACGCACGTCCACTCCCTCATGGGCAAGGTTGCCGAAATTGTGGTTTGGGCGGGCCACTTCCTTCGGCGCCTCGCCAAGCTTCAATTCCGGATACCAAACATCCAGAGTATTGCCAGCCGCGTCCACGCTGGCCAGACCCCAACCCCACGCAGTGCGCTGATCGGTCATTCTTCGCTCCTTCACAATAGTGATTGCATTACTTGCACGGTTCCGTGCAACACTTTAGCCGCAGGGCTTGGCGAAAGACATCACGATTCCATGAAACAGCGAAAAAACAACTACCGACGGTCGATCGGAACGTAATCACGTTCGGTATAACCGGTGTACACCTGACGTGGACGACCGATCTTGGTGTTCGGATCGGCAAGCATCTCACGATATTGCGCAATCCAACCGGGAATGCGCCCCAACGCGAACAATGTGGTGAACATCGACGGATCAAAACCGATCGCGCGGTAGATCAATCCCGTGTAGAAGTCGACATTCGGATACAAGTGACGAGACACGAAATACTCGTCATTCAACGCGATCTTCTCCAATTCCGTGGCGACGTCGAACAATGCACGCTCATCGGCAGGCAGTTTCAACGTATCCGCGCGTTCCATGATCTTCTGCAGATACGTCTTGGCAATCGCCGCACGAGGATCATACGATTTGTACACGCGGTGGCCAAGTCCGGAAATGCGCTGACCACTGGCTTTGGCGTCTTCCACGAATTCCTTGACGGTTTTGCCCGAATCGCGAATGGCTTTGAGCTGGCGCAGCACCGCCTCATTCGCACCGCCGTGCAGCGGGCCCGAAAGCGCGTTGATGCCTGCTGCGACCGCGGAATACAGGTTGGCGTGGGCGGAACCGGCGACACGCACCACGGACGTGGAGCAGTTCTGCTCATGATCGGCATGGATGATCAGCAGTCGGCCGAGCGCGTGCACGTACAGCGGATCGGAGTCGAACGGCTCGTACGGCACCGCGAAGCACATGCGCAGAAAATCGTCCACGTAACCGCGCGAATAATCCGGGTACAGCATCGGCTCATCGCGGCGACGGCGGAAAATGTAGCTGACGATGGTTCGCGCCTTCGCCATGATAATGGTCGCGGCTTCGTCAAGCTGGTCGGAATCGCTGATATCCGTGGTATCCGGGTAGAAGGTGGCGAGCGCGTTGACCGCGGATGCCATCACGCTCATCGGATGCGCGGTACGCGGGAAGGAGCCCATGAAGGTGCGGAAATCCTCCCCCACCATCGTACGATGGTTGATATCGGAGATGAAACGGTCGTACTGCTCCTGATTCGGCAGTTCGCCGTGGCGCAACAGCCATGCGACCTCAAGGAAATCAGATTGCTCGCACAGTTGCTCGATCGGGTATCCGCGGTAGCGCAGAATCGAGTTCTTGCCGTCGATGTAGGTGATTTTCGATTCGCACTGCGCGGTCGTCAGAAATCCGGGGTCAAGCGTGACCCAGCCATCATTGCGCAGCGTGGATACCACGATGCCGTCCGCGCCTGCCGTGGCCTCGACCACCGGCAGGGTGAAGTCTTTGGATTCCACACTCAGATTGGCTGTGGCCATACTTGCACGCTCCTTAACCGTCCATAACCGTTCGGAAGTATCGAATACTATATGGCATGCGCGTTTCCAAGCATGGTTTCGTCTCAAAATCAATCGATTGACATTCGATTCTTCATTCCCGTATAACGAATATTCAGTTTTCCAGTACAAAATTGCGCATATAAAAAGCCGATGTCTAGAATTGCAAAAGAATTCCAGACATCGGCTTCGCCTGATGAATTTCGTTAGTTCACTACGAAATCACAACGTTTTCGCCAACCATTGATCACTTGTCGCGAACGGTGAGAATCACCGGGCCATTATCGGTGATGGCGATGGTGTGCTCGCTGTGCGCACCACGGGAACCGTCGGAGCTCTTCAGTGTCCAACCGTCCTTCGGATCCTGGTAGATCTCATCGGTGGTCTTGAGGAACCAAGGTTCGATGGCGATAACCAGGCCCGGACGCAGCTTGTAGCCGTGGTGGGCGCGACCGTCGTTCGGCACATGCGGATCGCCGTGCATGATACGGCCGACGCCGTGGCCGCCGAATTCAAGGTTGATCGGATAACCGTATTCGCGAGCCACATCGCCGATGGCCGCGGAAACATCACCCAAACGGTTGCCCGGCTGTGCAGCGGCGATACCGGCTTCCAAAGCCTCTTCGGTGCACTTGATCAGTCGCAAATCCTCAGGATCCTTATGTTCGCCGACCACAAAGCTGATGGCGGAATCGGCAACCCAACCGTCGACGTTGATCGCCAGATCGAGGCTGACCAGATCGCCGTCTTTCAGGTTGTAGTCGAACGGAACGCCATGCAGCACCGCATCGTTCACGGAAACGCAAATGTAGTGTGCGAACGGGCCGGTGCCAAAATCCGGAGCGTAGTCGACATAGCAGGATTCGGCTCCCTTGCGATCGACGATGCGCTTGTGCACGAATTCGTCGATTTCCAACAGATTGGTACCAACTTTGGTGAATTCCTTGAGATCACGCAGAATACCGCCGACGAAACGGCCGGCCGGCTTCATCTCTTCGATCTCTTTCGGTGTTTTCAGTTCAATCATGCTTATAACCCTACTTCGTACGCCCTACAGTGCATGCGTTTCTTGCGATCAGGCAATCGCGTCTTACATATGAAATTACATAATGACGATTATTCGTTTCGGATACACTGTTTTGTCACCAAAGATGGATAGTGTGAAGTCATGAGTACCACTTTGAATTCGGGCATCGATCCGGCATCGTTCTCCGCCGTGACCGGCCCTGCGCAAGATCTGTTCCGCTATGTCAATGGCCCGTGGATCGACATGTATCGCCTTCCTGACGACCGTTCTCGTTATGGTTCGTTCGACAAGCTCGCCGAAGACGCCGAAAACCAGATTCGTGAGATTCTTGAAGACGACGACTGCCCTGCCGAGAAGTCCCACGCCCTGTATGCAAGCTTCCTTGACGTTGATGCCATCAACGCTTCCGGGCTTGCCGCCATTGAACACCAGCTTGAGGCCATTGATGCCGCTGCCAGCAAAACCGAGCTCACTCGCGCTTTGGGCGCGATGAATCCAGCTGGCGGCCCTGACTTGATTGGCATTGCCGTATATGGCGATCCCGGTGCTCCCGAAACCAACATCATCCATGTCGAGCAGGCCGGTTTGGGACTGCCCGATGAGGCGTATTACCGTGAAGACCATTATGCGCCGATTCGCGAAGCGTACGTCGATATGGTGGCCAAGCAGCTTAAGAACGCGAAGCTTTCCGCCGATAGCGAGCAGGCCGAAGCCAACGCCAAACGTTTCCTCGATGTTGAGACGCGTATCGCCGCGAACCATTGGGACAATGTAGCCACCCGTGATTCGGTGAAGACCTATAATCCCACTGATTATGCGGAATTGAGCGGCATGCTTGCCGATTATGATCTCGACACATGGATCGAATCCTGGCAGTCCGCATATGATCAGACTTCCGCAGCACAGGTGCAACCGCTTGATTTCCGCGGTATTTTCAACCGTGTGGTAGTGCATGAGCCGAGCTTTCTCACCGGTCTTAACGCGTTCTGGAAGACCTCGGATCTTGATGATCTCAAGCTGTGGGCTCGCGTGCATGTGATCATCGGATCCACATTGGAACTGCCGCACGAATTCGATGAGACGAATTTCGAGTTCTATGGCAAGACGTTGTCTGGCCAGAAGCAGCAGCGTGTGCGCTGGAAGCGCGGCGTTTCGCTGGTCAACGGCATTTGCGGCGAGGATGTGGGCCGCGAATATGTGAAGAGGCACTTCCCCGAGTCGTCGAAGCAGCGCATGGAACAGCTGGTCGGCAACCTGATCGACGCCTACCGCATGTCCATCTCCAGTTCTGCCTGGCTTGGCGAGGAAACCAAGCAGAAGGCGTTGGAGAAGCTTTCCAAGTTCGTACCGAAGATCGGTTACACGAACCATTGGCGTGACTATTCCGCGCTTGACGTGCGTGAGGATGCCGGTTTCGCCGAGAACATGCGTGCCGCCAACCTGTATGAGACCGGCTACCAGTTGTCCAAGGTCGGCAAGAGCGTCGACAAGGACGAATGGCTGATGAACCCGCAGACGGTGAACGCCTACTATGAGCCAACCATGAACGTGATCGTATTCCCAGCCGCCATTCTGCAACCGCCGTTCTTCGATCCGAATGCCGAAGACGCCGCGAATTACGGTGGTATCGGCGCGGTGATTGGTCATGAGATCGGCCACGGTTTCGACGATCAGGGTGCCCAGTATGATGGCGACGGCAAGCTCAACGATTGGTGGACCGAAGAAGACAAAGCCAATTTCGAACGGCTCACGCAGAAGCTCATCGACCAGTACAACGCATTCGTACCGACCCAGCTCTCTGAAAAGTACACCGACGATCCCGCCCAAGCTCCGCATGTGAACGGCGCGCTAACCATCGGCGAGAACATCGGCGACTTAAGTGGTGTGAACATCGCGCTCAAGGCGTACGCGTTCGCTCTTGACGAGGCAGCCGGCCGTGAGAAGAACGGATCCATGGACGCAGTTGAGGCTTCGCTGGCTGAAGCGCCGCAAATCGACGGTTTCACCGGATTGCAGCGTTTCTTCCTCAGCTATGCATCCATCTGGCGTACCAAGAATCGTGACGAGCTGGCGGAGCAGTATCTGCAGATCGACCCGCATTCCCCCGCTGAATGCCGCACGAACGGCATCGCACGCAACGTTGACCTGTTCTACAAGGCATTCGATGTGAAACCTGAGGATGGTATGTGGCTTGAGCCCGATCAGCGCGTGCGCATCTGGTAACGAACCGCATCATCAGTAGGCAATCGTCGCCCATCGTGCAAAGCATCGGCGCCTCCTAATATATGTCGCCGCTGAATTCTTCGGGATTTCCCGAGAATTCAGCGGCTTCGTCATCTTCGGGAACCACTATCTCAACCGGAGCCACACTGTCGTGTCTTGCGAACGGGTCGACTTCCACTTGAGGTTCCGTGCTCTTCGTTTCCGGTTGGCTTTGGTCGTTTGGCTTGATGAACTTGCGCAACGTAGTGACGCCACGGTTGAGGTCATGCCCTGCGGCGCTGGCTTCCAGCACAATACGCGACTGTGGCTTACCATTCATATCGGTCCATGTTTCCGTGGCAAGCGAACCTACTACAATAACCGGTTCGCCTTTCTTCAACGATTGGCAGATGTTTTCGGATAGATTCCGGTACGCTTTCACCGTGATCCACGTGGTAGGAAGATCTTCCCATTGCTGTGTGCGATTGTCGAAATACCGTCTGGTGCTCGCCATTCTGAACGAGCTGGCATGGGGCATGCCATCCTTGTTGAATTGCGTGGGATTGGCACCCACATATCCGGTGATAGTGATGAGAGCTTGCTGTTGTGCCATGATCGGCCCTTTCTGTCGCTTTGGTGATAAAGGGGCCGCGGAAAGCACCGATGAAGGTGCGAGAGTAACATGCAGTCGGAGAAATGGGTTGTGAGAGAGGGGTTCTGCACGCCTTTCCGCTTCCTTGCGTTTCCGCGGTAGAACCCACTATCCTCGATTCGACCATACTGGCACAAGCGCAACCGACAAATGTGGATAGAGGACGCCATTTCGGGCGAGTCGTGGATAGTCGGTGGATAAATCTCACTTATCCACAGCAATGCACTGTCGATATATGCATGGTTTTTTAGTTTGTTTGCCCCATAAATGTTTTCCGCAAAATCATGCTTCCTTCCATCTGTTTTCTAGATAAAAAACGGAAGACTATGGAATTTCCATAATCTTCCGTCTATATGATGAAATAATCAGAAAAATACGATTATTACTTCAGCAGTGCGGCAACACGATCGGCGATCATCTGGGCGGCGTCGGCAACAGGCACGGCTTCGGCGTTCTCGCCATTGCGGTCACGCACTTCAATGGTGCCATTGTTGACAGTGTCGCGGCCTGCGACGACGATCAGCGGCACACCGATAAGCTCGGCATCCTTGAACTTGACGCCCGGGGAAACCTTCTTGCGGTCATCGAAGATTACTTCGATGCCCTTGGCTTCCAGCTCGGCGATCAGTTGCTCGGCGGCTTCGAATGCGGCCGCATCCTTGCCGGTGGCCACCACATGCACCTGGGCGGGAGCGATGATGGCCGGCCACGCCAAGCCCTTCTCGTCATGGTGGGTTTCAGCGATGCAAGCCATCACACGAGATACGCCAATGCCGTAGGAGCCCATCCACACCGGCACGGTCTTGCCGTTCTGGTCGAGCACCTTCAGACCGAGCGCGTTGGAATACTTCAGGCCAAGCTGGAACACCTGACCGATTTCCACACCGCGTTCGAAGCTCAGCGGTCCGGAACCGTCCGGGCTCATGTCGCCATGGCGAACCTGCACGGCCTCCACTACGCCGTCGGCCTCAAAGTCGCGGCCGTACACGAGATCGTAGTAGTCGACGCCGGCTTCATCGGCACCGGTGAACCATGCGGAACCGCGGGCGATATGCGCGTCGATGAGGTAACGCAACGCTTCGCCGGTTTCATTGGCGTTTTCAGCCTTTTCACCGCCGCGAGCCTGCGGGCCAAACGCCATCGGGCCGATATAGCCCTTGACGAGTTCCGGATGCTTCTTCAGATCCTCGTCGGTGGCCTCTTCGATTTCAGCCGGAGTGAACTGCGCTTCAAGACGCTTCATGTCAACGGTACGATCGCCAGGCACGCCGACAACCACCAGTTCTCGCCACGGCTCATCATGATCGTCATCCTGCGGATGCATCACGGCGATCACCACGTTCTTCAGAATGTCGGAAGCCTCCCACGCGCGGCCATCGGAACGCGGATGGTTGGCATTGGCGAATTCAACCATCTGATCGATGGTTTCAGCATTCGGCGTCGGACGCTTTTCAGCGGCTGGAGTGTTGCTGAAGTCAATGGCTTCCGGTTCCGGAGTGGTCAGCGCCTCAACATTCCAAGCCTTACCGCTCGGCGACTGCGCGAAGGTGTCTTCACCGATTTCCATCGGGGCAAGGAACTCTTCGGATTCGAAGCCGCCCATCGGGCCGGCCATGGCGTGCACCGGCACATACTTCAAATCGAGACGGTTGAAAATACGCTCGTAGGCACCACGCTCGTCCATATACGCCTTGACAAGGCCTTCCTTGTCGAGCGTGAAGGAATAGGCGTCCTTCATGATGAATTCACGGCCACGGATCAGGCCTGCACGCGGGCGGAATTCGTCACGATACTTGGTCTGAATCTGGTAGAGGGTAACCGGCAGATCCTTGTAGGAGGAGTACAGGTCCTTGACCAACAGGGTGAACATTTCCTCATGGGTCGGCGCCAGCAGGTAGTCGGCCTCATGGCGATCCTTCAAACGGAAGATGTTGTCGCCATACTCTTCCCAACGATGGGTGGCCTCATACGGTTCACGCGGCAGCAGACCGGAGAAGTGGACTTCCTGGGCGTCGATCGAAGCCATTTCCTCACGGATGATGTTTTCGATCTTGTTCAGAACATTCAGGCCCAGCGGCAGCCAGGTCCAAATACCCGGAGCGGCCTTGCGCAGGTAGCAGGCGCGCTGCAGAAGCTTATCCGATACGACATCGGCATCGGCGGGATCCTCACGCAGAGTGCGCAGGAACATGGTGGACATACGAAGTGCTTTAGTCATACGCTCAAAACTACTCAGGCAAGGGGACGTAAGCCCAATCTGACCACCCGTTCACCGGTGCATGGCAACGCACGGACGGAGTACAACAGTCATATCCGTCGAATCCTAAAAAACGTCGTAAATGTCAGACAAGGCAATCGCCGTACTAGAACAGCGCATCCTGCGCGAACTCGTCATCGTCTGAGGCTGCAGTCATCTGCCGGAACGCGGCGATGCCATCATGAGCCAACATATCGGATGCCTGCGCCGAGGCGAGACGCAACTCACCATCCAATCGCACCGCATCGGGCGAAACCAAAAACATGCGTTCGTTCACACCGTTCAGATACAGGCCTTGCAGACCTTCCACACGAGACAGCGCCACATACCCCATGCCGGGCGCGAAGGTGCGCCGCAAATCCATCACCGCACGGTCGAGCGTCATACCTTGCGATTTGTGGATGGTGATCGCCCACGCACAGCGCAACGGCACCTGGTTGACGCTGGCGAGCACTGTGTCGCCGTCCATCATTTCCCAGCAATTCGGCTTCATGGTAACGACATTGCCGTTTTCAAATTCAACGATCGGCCATCCGCCCTTGTTTTCGGCGGCAAATCCGCGCACGGTGCCCAATGATCCGTTCACGAATTGGTGGTCGGTGTCGTTGCGTACGGCCATCACCGCAGCTCCGGTTTTGAGCTGCAAACGTTCGGGGGCAAGCATGTTTTTCTTCAAACGTTCCACCAGATTGACCGGCCCTGCGGCTTCGGCGAAATATTCGTGCGGTTCCTCACTGATTTCGAACAGGCGCATGTCGTTGAGCGTGTCCGCCTGCTTGTTGACGGGAAACAGATTGACGGCCTGCTGACCAGGTTCGGGAATTGCGCCCAGCCTGGTGAGGAGTACATTGCGGTCATCGTCGTTCACGCAACCGTTGCGAATATCGGTCAACACGGTGAGCAGACTGCCGTCATCCTGACGATGCTGTTCGGTCAGGTAACAGATCGCAGGATTCAATTCCCGCCATACCAATGATTCGGTAACGAAACCATCTGGATTAAGTCCCGCTTTCGCATATCGTTCGCGGGAAGCCACGAATTCCGGGCTTGGTGTGACCAGATCGTGGTTGCGTCCACCCATGCTCACCGGCGGAAGCTGGAAGAAATCGCCGGACAGCACCACTTGAAGCCCGCCGAACGGGCGCTGGTCACGGCGAATGATGCGGCACACCTGATCGACCATGTCGAACAGCCACGCATGCAGCATGGAAACCTCGTCGATGATGAGAATGTCAGCGCCTTGCAGCTTACGTTTGCGTCGGGTACGTATGGTTTTGATCAGATTGTCGGTGAGCGCGTTGGCAAGTCCGACACCGCTCCATGAATGAATGGTCTGCCCGTTGATGTGCGTGGCCGCAATACCGGTGGACGCCGTCACCGACACCGCCGCACCTTCGGCACGGGCCTGACGTACGAACTCGTTAAGCACGTAAGTCTTGCCGGCGCCCGGCGCGCCTGTCAGAAAGACGCTCGTACCACTTTGCAGAATCGCCAATGCCTCAGCCTGCCGCATGCTGCACCGCCTTTCCTGTTCGTTCGACCATCAATTTCGAAAAACGGCTTCCTTACGCAATCAGCTTGTCGACAACCTGAAGCACCCCGTGGTCGGCATTGGATGGAGCCACAAAATGCGCGGCTTGTTTCAACGCGGGGTGCGCGTTGCCCATAGCGAACGACCACTGCCCCGCCGAAAGCATCTGCAAATCATTAAGATAATCGCCAAATACCGCCGTTTGGGCCGCAGTGACGCCAAGCACGCGCTGCAACGCTTCGACGCCCTGCTTCTTATTGGTTGTAGCATTCATGATGTCAACCCACAGTTTGCCGGAAACCACCACCTGATAATCGTTTTTCAGTGGCGTCAACTTTTCCGCGGCCATCGCTTCGGCATCGTCGAAATCGAGAATCGCCAGTTTGAGCATGGTGTCGCTTTCGCCGTTTGATGCGATCACATCTTCAAGCACGCTATGCAGATCGTCCACAATCTCCAGTGCCGCATAATATTTGCCGACTTCGTCAAGGAACGGCTTGTCCGTACGCTGCACGTATGCCGTGCGCAAGCCACAAAGCACCAATCCCATATCGTATTCGCCAGCCGCGGCAGAAGCGTTCACCGTGTCGATGGTCCAGCGGGTCACATCGGTATCGACGCCGTGCACTTCGGCAATATTACCGTCAATGGCCACGACATTGCCGTTTTCCGCGATATACGAAAGTTCGCCGCCGTCAAGCACCTGCGCCGCCTTATCGGCGAACATGGCACGCAAGGTAGCGTACTGGCGTCCGGACGCCGGCACGAATTCAACGCCTCGTGAGCGCAACCGCGCAAGCATCGGCCAGAAACCTTGCGGAATCTCGCTATGCTCATCAAGCAGGGTGCCGTCCATATCGGCAACCACCAAGCGAATGTCTTGCGGGACTTCGATGCTGGTCCAATCGGCTGCGCTCACTGGAGTCCTTTCCATGTTTTCGTTGGAATATCAGATTTTCTAACGATTATGCGATATGCAGAATCAGTTGTTGTTCAAAATGCTGGTTGCCACGATCTGACCGGCGATCGCTTTGGCTTCGGCTGCGTCAGGACCGGGCGCCGCTGCCATGAACGCCTTACGGTAGTAACGCAGTTCATCCAGGGATTCGATGATGTCGGCGAGCGCGCGATGTCCGCCGTTCTTCGGCGGACGGTTGTTGTATACGGCCGGATACCAGCGACGGGCAAGCTCTTTGAGCGTGCTCACGTCGATTACGCGGTAGTGCAGGTGTTCCATGAGATTCGGCATGTAACGGTCGAGGAATTTTTTGTCTGATCCGATGGAGTTGCCTGCGAGCAGCGGCTTGACGCCGTCCGGGGTGAAGCGGGACACGTATTCGGTGACTTTCCGTTCGGCCTCTTCGACGCTCAGGCCGTTCTCCCATTCGTTGATGAGTCCGGAACGGGTGTGCATGGCGCGCACGAAATCGTTCATATTAGCCACGGCCGCATCGGAAGGCTTGATCACGAAATCGATGCCTTCGTCGAGCACGTTGAGGTCGAAGTCCGTCGGCACCACGGAAACCTCGCACAGTTCGTCGTGGAAGATGTCAAGACCAGTCATCTCGCAGTCGATCCAGATCAGGCGTGAATCCTTCGCCGTGTATGTTTCACCGTCATGTGCGTCAACCATCTTGCCTCGTTTCCTTTGCGTGTGCGCGTGCCGCTTGGCACGCTTCAGCTGAACATTCGAAGATACCGCGAGGTAGGGAGATTGGAAAACCACGCACTGGGAAGTCATGCTTGTTTTTCGCGATTTGCTTCGTATATCAATGCCGCTACTTGGCGATAGGGCGACGTTCGGTTATAAATATTCACGTTGCGGATATGAATAAAGCCTCTTACTTTCGGTCTTTTCCGAGAAGTAAGAGGCTTTTACCGATTATCGATTACTGGGATTCAGTAATTATTGGCGGCCGGAGTAGTTCGGGGCTTCGGCGGTCATGACGATGTCGTGCGGATGGGATTCGCGCAAGCCAGCGTCGGTGATACGGATGAAACGGCCACGTTCCGGCATTTCGGCGATGTTGTGGGCGCCGATGTAGAACATGGACTGGTGCAGGCCGCCGATCATCTGGTACAGCACTGCATTCAGCGGTCCGCGGTACGGCACTTCGCCTTCAACGCCTTCCGGAACGACCTTGTCGTTGGAGGTGACGTCAGCCTGGAAGTAGCGATCCTTAGAGTAGGACTTCTTGCCGCGCGGAGCCATGGCGCCGAGGGAGCCCATGCCACGGTACAGCTTGTACTGCTTGCCGTGCAGCAGCACCTTCTCGCCCGGAGCTTCCTCGCAGCCTGCGAGGGTGCCACCAAGCATGACGGTGGAGGCACCGGCAACCAGAGCCTTGGCGATGTCGCCGGAGTAGTGAATGCCACCGTCGGCGATGCACGGCACGCCAGCGGCACGGCAGGCCTGAGCGGCCTCGTACACTGCAGTGAGCTGCGGTACGCCAACACCGGCCACCACGCGGGTGGTGCAGATGGAGCCTGGGCCGACACCGACCTTGACAGCGTCAACACCGGCGTCGATCATGGCCTGAGCGCCCTGACGGGTGGCTACGTTACCGCCGATGATGTCAACGCCCTTGAACGCGGAATCGGACTTCAGGCGACGAATCATGTCGAGAGCCAGCTTGGCCTCACCGTTGGCGGTGTCGACCACGAGCACGTCCACGCCGGCTTCCATCAGAGCGGAAGCACGGTTGTAGGCGTCGCCCAGGAAGCCGATGCCCGCGGCGACGCGCAGACGACCCTGCTCATCCTTGGTGGCATCCGGGTACTGCTCGGTCTTCACGAAGTCCTTCACGGTGATCAAGCCGGTGAGGTGGCCTTCATCGTCGACCAGCGGCAGCTTCTCGACCTTGTACTTGGCCAGCAGGTCGTGGGCGTCTTCCTTGGAGATGTTGGACGGACCGGTGATGAGGTTTTCGCGGGTCATGACCTCGGAAACCTTGAGGCGGTCGTAATCCTCGGATGCGATGAAACGCATGTCGCGGTTGGTGATGATGCCGACGAGCTTGTTGTCGTTGTCAACAACCGGCAGACCGGAAATATGGAAACGACCGCACAGCTTGTCGAGATCAGCCAGCGTCACGTCCGGGCTGACGGTCAACGGATCGTTGATCATACCGGATTCGGAACGCTTGACGATGTCGACCTGAGCAGCCTGGTCGTCGATGGAAAGATTGCGGTGCAGCACGCCGATGCCGCCATTACGAGCCATGGCAATGGCCATATCGGACTCGGTGACGGTGTCCATTGCGGCGGAAATTGCCGGGACCTTCATCGTGATGTTGCGGGTCAGATGGGTGGTCGTATCCACTTCGGACGGAATGACATCCGTCTCGTTCGGCAGCAGCAGCACATCGTCATAGGCGAGGCCAAGCTGTGCGAAAATCGGAGGAAGTGGAGCGTACGTGGAATCTGCATTCATATCAGGAATTGTAGCCATAAACTTACTATATGAACGCGGGCTGACTTAGCGCGACACGGCAAAATCAGCAGTAAACAAAGGCGCCATGAAAGTCAACCAATGCCGCTAGGCAAAGCGTTTAATCATTTTTGCCGTACTTCGATGACCGCAACGCGGCGTGCCTGCTGGCGTCCGCAGCATCCTCTTCCAGTATCTCAGGAATTCTATGCTTTAAATACGGATGCATAGTGGCGACGGTCAATACCACAGCCGCAATCAGAAATCCGATAAGCACATACTGCGCCTTGAAAAACAGCGTCATAATCGAGCTGAAGGCGATCAGCGCGGCCCACCCCCACAGAATCAGCACAGCACCCTGCACGGAATGCCCGATACGTAGCATGCGATGATGCAGGTGCATACGGTCCGGATGCATTGGCGACTGCCCCTTACGCAAGCGGCGCACAATCGCAAGACACATGTCGAGGATCGGCAGGAACAATACCAGAATCGGCAGCAGAATCGGCATGAACACCGGCAGATAGATGCTGGCATGAATGCTGGCGGGATCAAGGCGACCGGTCATCACAATCGAAGCGCAGGTGATCAGATAACCAAGCAGCATGGAACCGGAGTCCCCCATGAACAGCTTCGCCGGATGCCAGTTATGCAGCAGAAAGCCCACGCACATGCCAACCATGGCAATGTCAATCAGCGTTGCCATCGAAGCGTATGAAGGCGAGTTGCGGGCGATGATGTACGAATAAATGGCGAACGCGATACCGCCGATCGCCACAATGCCCGACGACAAGCCATCCAGACCGTCCACGAAATTGACCGCGTTAATGGACGCGACGACCAAAAACGCGGTGATGGCCATCGACAGGCTCGGCGATGCCGTCACCAACGAACCAAGCGGAAGCGAAATGATCTGCAAGCCGCCCCATGCCACAAACACGGAAATCAGCAGCTGGCCGGCAAGCTTGAGCATCCAATCAAGATCCCACAAATCATCGGCCATGCCCAGCAGACTGATCATAACGGCACCGGCGAGAATCACCCACGCCTGTTGCGATTGCGCGAACAATCCCTGAATGAACGGAATGCGGGATGCGAACAGCATCGACACAGTGAAGCCGATCAACATGCCCAAACCGCCCAGTCGCGGAGTTGGAATGGTGTGCACGTCTCGCGCACGCACTTCGCCGACTGCACCGATCTCAATGGCGATATGGCGAATCAGCGGCGTGATCAGATAGGTGACGCCACCAGCAATCGCAGCAATGAACAGATAGATTCTCATACGCCCAAAGCACCGCCATTCAACGTCAAGGCCTTCCGGATAACCGGTTCGCGAATCACTCCCTCTCGAAGAATCGCAATGCCGTCACGCCCATGCGGGTCGGCTGCCACCACTGTGGAAGCCACATGTCCGGGGGTCGCTCCCCCATCCAAATACAAATCTACCGCATCGCCGAGCGCCTGAACGGCCTCGTCAACGGTTTGCGCGCTTTCATCGCCGGAACGGTTGGCGCTGGTGGCGGCCAACGGACCGGTAGCACGCAAAACACGTAATGCGGCCGCGGAATTCGGAATGCGCACGCCTTGCGTGGCCTTTCCTGTGGCGGAATCCGTACGCACCGTGGCGAGCGTGCAGTTGTCGCCCGCCACAGCGATCGGAGAAAATGCGCCCGGCATGAACATGGCGGACAGGCGGTTCAACGGCACCGGCAAATCCAAATGCAACTTCTCCAGGCTTTCAATAGACGGCAACAGCACCTGCAACGACTTGTATTTCGGGCGTTGCTTCGCCGCGAACACCTTACGGATCGCCTCAATGTTGCGCGGATCGCACGCAACGCCGTAGACCGTGTCCGTAGGAATCACAATCAATCCGCCGTCACGTACGATTTCGACAGCCTGGGCAAGGGATTCGTCTGAAATAGCGCGAATCTCGCTCATGACACCTCCCTTTTCGGCTTGCTGACCCCACCATTGTAAGGCAGGATTCTTCAGCTACGTTGAAACTGACCTTATGCGCCCAGATACGCCTTGCGCACCTGCTCGTTGTTCAGCAGCTCTTTGGCGTCGCCTTCCATCGTGATACGGCCGGTTTCCAGCACATATGCACGGTCTGCGATCGACAGCGCCATCTTGGCATTCTGCTCAACCAACAGAATCGTGATGCCCTGCTCGTGCAGTTTGCGGATGATGGAGAAGATCTCCTTGACGAGCTTCGGGGACAGACCCATGGACGGTTCGTCCATGAGAATCGTCTTCGGATGGCTCATCAGCGCGCGGCCCATCGCGAGCATTTGCTGCTCGCCACCGGACAGTGTACCGGCTTTCTGGTTGCGACGTTCCTTCAGACGCGGAAACAGACCGTAGACCATGTCAAGGTCCTTCTTAAGGCTCGACTGGTCCTTTAGGCTGAACGCGCCCATTTCGAGATTCTCCTCAACGCTCATGCGTGTAAAGACGTGACGGCCTTCGGGAATGTGAGCCATGCCGAGGGTCACGATCTTGTTGCTGTGAGTTTTCAGCAAGTCCACGCCGTTGTACATCACGGAACCGGATTTAGCCGGCACCAAACCGGTGATGGTGTGCAGCGTGGTGGTTTTGCCTGCGCCGTTCGCGCCGATCAAGGACACAATCTCGCCATCCTTCACGGTAAAACTGATGTCCTTGACGGCTTCGATGGCACCGTACGAAACGGAAAGGTTCTTGACTTCCAGCATCAGGCTTCCTCCTCGCTTTCGTCATCTTCGTCATCGGAACCAAGGTATGCGGAAATGACCTGCGGATTGTTGGCAATCTCATCCGGCGTGCCGGCTGCGATGGTGCGTCCGTAGTCGAGCACCTGGATGCGCTGGCAGACGTTCATCACCAAGCTCATGTCATGTTCGATTAGCAGGATGGCGATACCGAAACGGTCGCGGATGGTGTTGATGCAGTTAAGCAGATCCTCAGTTTCTGTCGGATTCATGCCTGCGGCCGGTTCGTCGAGCAGAAGCAGCTTCATGCCGGTGGCGAGAGCGCGTGCGATTTCCAGCTTGCGCTGGGCGCCGTACGGCAGATTCGCGGCTTCAGTTTCCGCCAGACCTTCTAATCCGAAGATCTTGAGCAGGTCGATGGCTTTGGCGTGCATTTCGCGTTCCTGCTTCCAGAATTTCGGCGTGCGGAAAATCGCGCCACCCATGCGGTAGCTGAACGATTCGTTGAACGCAACCAGCACGTTCTCTTCCACCGTCATCTGACCGAACAGACGAATATTCTGGAAGGTTCTGGCGATTCCGGCACGCACTACCTGGTACGTCTTCTTGCCGTTCATGCGTTCGCCGTCCAGGAAGAACTCGCCTTCCGTAGGCTGGTACACGCCGGTCAGTAGGTTGAACACAGTGGTCTTGCCTGCGCCGTTCGGTCCAATCAGACCGATGAGCTCACCGGAGTTGATGGTCATGTTGAAGTCGGATACGGCCTTCAAGCCTCCGAAGGTGATGCCGAGATGCTCGGCCTTGAGGATGGGCTCGCTCATGCCTTCGCCTCCTTGGTAGTGGTGACCGTCTCAGCGACCTTTTCAGCGGTTTCGACTTTTTCAGTCGTCTTCTTAGCGCTCTTGCCGGATTCCTTGGACACCTTGACCTTTTCAACGGTTTCGGCCTGCTTCGGCTTACCGTGTGCCTTGAACTTCATCGGGTAGAACAGCTTGTTGATGGTCTTGGTCAGGGAGAATTCCCAGTTGCCGAAGATGCCTTGCGGTCGGAAGATCATGATGAGCACCAGTGCCACCGAGTACACGAGCATGCGGTAGGTGGAGAAGGCGCGCAGCAATTCCGGAAGAATCGTCAGGCCGATGGCGGAGACGATGGAACCGGTCAGCGATCCCATACCGCCGAACACCACCATGATCACGTAATTGATCGACTGCAGCCATCCGGCCATGGACGGATTCAACGAACCGATGTACTGTGCGAAGATGCCGCCGGCGATGCCTGCGAAGAACGCGGAAATCGCAAATACGAGCACCTTCATGTAAGTGATGTTGATGCCGGATGCGCTGGCCGCGATCTCGTCATCGCGGATGGCCTTGACGGCACGTCCGTAACGGGAGCGGGCGAACATGAACAGCAGCACCACGGTGACGACGGTAATCCAGAACACGACATACAGGTTGGCGAGACGGTCGATGCCGATCAACGCCTGTCCTGCGGCGCCCTTGTCGAGACCCATGCCGCCGGCAACCTTCAGGTTCTGGATGATCACGCGGATGATCTCACCGAAGCCAAGCGTGATGATGGCGAGGTAATCGCCATGCAGACGCAATGCAGGGATGCCGACCAGAATACCGAAAATGCAAGCGATTACACCACCGACGAGGGTGGTAAGCAGGAATCGCAAAGTCGGATCCATCGCAACGCCATTGGCGACGAGCAGCTTGCTCAGCAAAGCGGCGGAATACGCGCCGATTGCCTCGAAACCGCAGCAGCCCAACGTAAGCTGGCCGAGCACGCCGATAGTGAGGTTCAGCGAAGTGGTCATGATGATGGCGATGCAGATGGTCATCATGATGCCTTTGATATAGGCGCTGGCCATGCCGGATTCACATACGCCCATCAGGATGCCGAACAGCACGACCACGCCGATCGCGCACATCAGATAGGACTGTTTGGTGGAAAGCATTGATTTCTTCATGGGATCACACCTTCTCTGTTTCCGGTTCGCCCATCAGGCCGGATGGCTTGACCAGGAGCACGATGATGAGGATACCGAACACGATGGCGTCGGAGAACGCGGACGTGATCACACCTCCGGTGATGGTGCCGATATACGCCTTGGTCAGGCTTTCGACCACGCCGATCACCAGACCGCCGACCATAGCGCCCGGAATGGAGCCGATACCACCGAGCACGGCCGCGACGAATGCCTTCAGGCCCAGCATCGCGCCCATCATCGGAGACACCTGCGGATAGGAAATGCAGTACATAAGCGCCGCCACCGCAGCCAGGCCGGAACCGATGGCGAAGGTCAGCGTGATGGTGGAGTTCACGTTGATGCCCATCAGAATCGACGCTTCCTTATCTTCGGAAACCGCACGCATGGCCTTGCCCTGCTTGGTGTGGGAGACGAACAGCTGCAGCGCGACCATGATGATGACGCCGAGCGCGATGGTGATGATGGTCGCACCGTCGATTTTCAGCTTGCCGAGCGACAGCGTCGGAATCTGGATGATCGTTGGCACAGTCTGGTAATCGGCGCCGAAGATGGCCTGGGAGCCATTCTCCAGCAACAGGCTCATGGCGATTGCGGTGATGAGGGCCGTCATGCTGTTGCCCTTCTCACGCACCGGCTTGTATGCGGCCCTCTCCACGATGACGCCCACCGCCACGCACATGAGGATCGCAGGAATGACGGCCACCCATGCGGGCAGGCCGAACGCGACGATTGCCGGAATGGTAAGCATCAGCACATATGCGCCGACCATGATGAAATCGCCGTGCGCGAAGTTGATCAAACGAATGATGCCGTACACCATGGTGTAGCCAAGTGCCACAAGCGAGTACACGCTACCGATCTTCAAACCATTGAAGATCTGACTGACGAACATGATGATCTGATCGCCCATCATTCCTCCTTTCAAAAATTTGTCTGCCGTCAGGCTCTCGAACCCGACGAATGTGGATAAAAACGCCTTGATACGCGAAAGGGAGAGAACCGGTTTCCCGGTCCCCTCCTCTTATATGCTCAGGCTTTCAAAATCCTTGCCTTCAAGCAGATGGAAATCACTTGGATGGCTGGATGGTGGTCTTGTACTGAGGCTTGCCGTCCTTAAGCTCAAGGACGATGACGGACTTCTTCGGGGAGCCCTTCTTGTCGAGCGTGAAGTTACCGGTCACGCCTTCGAAGCTCATACCGGAGATAGCGTTGCGCACAGACTCGCGGGTAGCGTTCTTACCGGCCTTCTCGATCGCCTGAGCCATCATGTACACGGAGTCATAGGCCAGTGCGGTGAAGGTGTTTGGATCGGCGTTCTTGTTGGCCTTCTTGTAAGACTTGATGAAGTCCTGCACCTTGGCGTTGGAGGCGTCGTCTGGAGAATAATGGGTGGTGTAGAGCACATTGTTGTACAGCGACTTATCGTCGGTCATCTTCAGGCCATCGTAGCCGTCAGGACCCATCACATAACCATCGTAGCCGACGGAACGGGCCTGCGGGATGATGTACGGGCCAGCAACGGAGTAATAGTACGGAGCGTACAGGAACTCGGCGCCAGCGGCCTGAATCTTCTGCAGCTGGGAGGAGTACTCAGTGTCGTCGGCGCTGGAGGAATTCTCCTCTGCCACGACCTCAAGGCCGGCCTTCTTGGCGGCATCGGCGAAAGCCTTGCCCACGCCGGAGGAGTACGGGTCGCCGGTGCCGTATAGCACGGCGACCTTCTTGACCTTCAGGGTCTCGGCTGCAAACTTGGCCGCAATCTCACCCTGATAGGAATCCTTGAAGCAGGTGCGGAACATGTAACCACCGGTCTCGATGGAGTCGGAGGTGGCGGCCGGAGCGATGGCCGGCAGCTTGGCCTGATCGGCCAGCGGAGCCACTGCTGCGGTGGTGGAGGAGATGGTCGGACCGAGCACGCCGAGCACGCTGGCGTCACCGGCGAGCTTGTTGAAGGCGTTGGAGGCTTCGGTGGCGTCGCCCTTATCGTCCATGGACTCGAGCTTGACCTTCTTGCCGTTGATGCCGCCCTTGGCGTTGATCTCGTCCACAGCCAGCTTGAAGCCGGCGACTTCGGCCTCGCCGTATGCGGCGGCAGTACCGGAGTTGGTGGTGATGGATCCCAGCGTAATGGTATCGCTGTTGGCCGCACTACCATTGGAGCTGCTGGAATCGTCCATGCTGCCGCCAGAGCAGGCAGCGAGGGACATTGACATTGCGCCCGCCGCGATCACGGCAACGCACTTGGCGGAGAACTTGACGTTCATTCCGTTCTTCCTCTTTTCTTGAAAATGCCGCACATTCCTCTCAACGCGCACCATGAAAGCCATTCATGTTCATCTCAATCCCGTGCGCGGAACCGCAATGGCCGCTTATGGCTGCCATCCGTTCTTCATGTGCATTCCGATTGTTCTTTATAGCCCGACGGGCAGCGCCATGCATAAAATGTTCTTATAGTGAGACTCAACTTCCGGCTATATCTTCACCGGCATGCCGTGAAACGTCTTGTATTATCCGATTTCTTGCTTTTCTGCCGTCAGATAACGCGGACGACCGGTGTAATCGTTGTGCACAACGACATCGACGAAATCGCAAGTACGTGCAAAAGCGGCAAGCCGCTCCCCCTGCGTGACATCGTGTTCCATTACCATGAGCCCGCCTGGCTTGAGCAGTTTCGAAGCGCGTGAGATGATGCGCTCCGGAATGAGCGTACCATCCGCGGAACCGCCATACAGCGCCAGATCGGGATCGTAATCGCGTACTTCTGGCTGCTGCGGAATGCTCGCAAGAGGCACATACGGGGGGTTAGTGAGCACGATATCGACGGTGCCGTCAAGCTGGTTCAGTGTCGGCATCTGCGTGGCGTCGGCGATTTCCAGATGATAATTACCTGCGATCGCCGGATACCGTTTCGTGGTTTCGTCAAGATTGCGACGCGTCCATTGCGCGGTCCGTTCGCTTTTTTCGACGGCCCAGACTTCGCTGCCCGGCACTTCCGTGGCGAAAGCAAGGCCGATCGCACCGCTACCGGCGCATAAATCGACCACTTTGGCACGGTACATGCCATGCCGGGTGGTCCATTCGATGCCTTCCTGCACCACCAACTCGGTTTCAGGACGCGGAATGAACACGCCCGGTCCGACTTTCAGATCGAGATAGCGGAACGGCGCATGGCCGGTGATGTGCTGCAATGGCTCACGTTTGGCTCGACGATCCACCATGGAATGGAACCGTTCCATGGCCGCCGCGACGGTATTCCCGGTGGTTTTCGCATTCGCCCAAGCGCCCGATTCTGTAGAAACGGACGCCAAGGCAATGTTCAGATGCTCGACGTCGTCTCCCATAAGCATGGCCTTGTCCACGTCCCGCAAATCGACGTGGAAGGCTTCGGCAAGCAGCAGTTTGACGTCATGTTCCGGAGTGTCGACACCCGCCGCGCTCAATATGGCCGCGGAGGAACGCACCGTTTCGAATACCGTAGCCACAACCACGCCTTACTTCTGGTTGGCGAGACGATCGGCCTCATCCGCCTGGATGTCGGAATCGATGACGGCCTGCAAATCGCCGTCAAGCACGGCGTCAAGATTGTACGCCTTGTAGTTCGTACGATGATCGACGATACGGTTCTCCGGGAAGTTGTACGTGCGGATTCGTTCGGAACGATCCAGTGAGCGCACCTGGGAGTGACGCATGTCTGCGGCCTGTGCGGCTTCCTCCTCGTGCTTCATGGCGAGCAGGCGGCTCTTCAACACGCGCAATGCGGCCGCACGATTCTGAATCTGGCTCTTCTCATCCTGCATGCTCACCACGATGCCGGTCGGAATGTGGGTCATACGAACGGCGGAATATGTGGTGTTCACGGACTGGCCACCCGGGCCGGAGCTCATGAAGATGTCGATTTTCAGATCCTTCTGATCGATTTCAATCTCATCATCGTCTTCGTCGGCTTCCGGGAACACAATGACACCAGCCGCGGAAGTTTGGATGCGACCCTGCGATTCGGTGACGGGAATACGCTGCACGCGATGCACGCCACCCTCATACTTGAGGGACGCCCATACGCCATCTTCCGGCGCAGGAGTACCCTTGGCACGAATGGCAAGCTGCACGTCTTTGACGCCACCCAGCTCGGTGGTGTTTTCGCTTTGCACGGCAACCGACCAGCCACGCTTTTCCGCATATCGCATGTACATGCGCAGCAAGTCGCCCGCGAACAGCGCTGCTTCCTCACCGCCGGTGCCCGCCTTGATTTCCATGATCGTGTCACGCGCATCATCGGGATCGCGCGGAATCAACGCGGTGCGCAGCTTCTCTTCCGCCGCTGGAAGCTCGCTCTCCAAACGTTTCGCCTCTTCCGCGAAATCCGGATCTTCGGAAGCCATTTCCTTGGCTGCCTCCAGATCGTCTTTCACCTGCTTGTATGCGGTGTATGCGGAAACGATGACGCCCAACTCAGCGTGACGACGTCCCAGCTTACGCATCTTATCCGGATCCGACGCGACTTCCGGCTCGGCCATCTGCTGTTCGATATTGTGATATTCCTCAAGTGCGGTAACTGCCGCGGGGAACTGCTCGTCTGCCAATGTACGCCTTTTCTGTCTGCTTATAAATCTGCGCTTCAGCGTGAACGCTTCGCTGAACTCCACTCAACCTATCCATCATATAAGGTGCCTTGGAAACGCTGCCGAAGCGCGGTATTTCGCGGGCATTCCACACATCTTACGAATATCCCAATCACATGCACGCAGCGCATGCGCATCCGTTGCATAATGAAAAACGCCAGCCCACAATCGGACTGGCGTTTTTCATTGCCTAAGCAATAAGACTCACTTGGCCTTCTTGCCGTAACGCTTCTCGAAGCGTGCCACGCGGCCACCGGTGTCGAGGATCTTCTGCTTGCCGGTGTAGAACGGGTGGCAGTTGGAGCACACGTCGACGGTCATGTGATCGCCGTTGTAGGTGGAACGGGTGACGAAGGTGTTGCCGCAAGAGCAGGTGACCTGCACTGCGTGATAATCAGGATGGATACCCTGCTTCATAGTTTGTCTCCTAGAGATTCGGGGGACCCGGGTCGCAACGCCCCTATGGCATCGCGTGAACCGGATAACCTTTCGGATTGTATCAGAAGCCTTGACTTTACGAAAGAGTGGGGCGTCACGGGCTTGAACCGTGGACCGGCGGATTATGAGTCCGATGCTCTAACCGACTGAGCTAACGCCCCACGTTGCAACATGCGAACATGCCAACTCGGTAAGTTTAGCAAATGGGTGGACTAGTTTTGCCCCATGAAACGCAACGGGTTGTCGATGAAGCGTCGCAAGCCAATCTCAGCCGCGCCCATCAAGGCTGGACGGTCGATGACATCGGCCACGAGCACGCTCGCCTCGACTTCCGGATATGCCAGCACTTGCGGGCGTACCGTGCGTTCGATTCTGCAGATTAGTTCAGGCTCGAAACGCGCCCATAAACCGCCGAGCATCACCACGTCGACGTCGCAGACATTGATGGTTGATGCGATTACGGAAGATATGGCTTCCAACGCTTTTTCAACAACGGCCACGGTTTGCACGTCGCGCTGGTGCCAACGGTCGATCAGTTCGTCGATGGCACTGCGGGTCGCGGCGGCATCGCTGCTGGCGATTCCGGCCGCACTCACCATGGAACGCCTGCCCGCATACACTTCAAGGCAGCCGCGACGGCCGCAACGGCAGATGGGACCACGCATGTCGACGGAAACATGGCCCAATTCGCCGCCAAAACCGTGATCGCCGCTCACCACACGTCCCTCACGGATCACCGCACCGCCGATGCCCACATCGGTCGACATGTAGATGAACGAATCGGTCGGCTTGATCTGCCCCGAACCTTCACGCTGCGTGGCATATCCAGGAACCTGCGCCAATGCAGCAGCATTGGCCTCATTGCAGGCAACAGGATCAAGTCGTTTGACCACATTGAACTGTTTGAGATCCAAACGTTCCCAACCGAGATTGCGTGCGCCCAGCAATCGCAAATCATCGGTGACGAGACCCGGCAATGCCAAACCGGTACCGGCAAGCACATAACCCTTCCTCGCAAGAGCATCTTCCTGCCGCAAAGCCAGTTCATCAAGACGGGCGAAAATCTCCTGTTCGTCGGCATTGGCCATATCGGCGTCAACCCATTGCTCCCCCACAACGGAACCGTCGAGATCGAGCACCACCACGCCGTAGCCGTCGGTGTTGGCCTGTAATCCCATGCCGCACAGGCGACCAGACTTGATTTCAAGCGGAATGCTGGGTCGCCCATACAGCGACTGGCCGGATGGCGCGCCCTCCATCAGAATCTCATTGTCGAGCATCAACGACACCAGCACCGACATGGCGGCTTTGGTCAAGCCGGTTTTCTTGGCGAGATCGGCGCGACTCATCGGCTCGGTGGCACGCAATAGCGAATCGAGCACCACGGAAAGATTATGGTTTCGCAAATCGTCTTGATTGATACTCCGCAGTGAAGCCATGGCTCCCTCTTTCTCGACGCGTCTTCGCGGGAGAAGCGCACCGTCTCTATAGTCAAATCACTTTATGATGGTACACTAGACATTATAGTTCATTCATCTAACTAAATGAGGTGGCGGACGGTGCGAATTCCTTGCACTTCGTTGCGCCAGCTCACTGCAAGGAGACACAATGACTCGAACTCTCGTGGCTGGCGTCGACACCTCGACCCAGTCCTGCAAAGTGCGCGTGACCGACGCCGAAACCGGTGAAATGGTGCGCTTTGGCCAGGCCAAACACCCCAATGGCACGTCTATCGACCCGAAATTCTGGTGGGACGCGTTCCTCGAGGCAGCCCAGCAGGCCGGCGGACTTGACGATGTTGAAGCACTGGCCGTTGGCGGTCAGCAGCACGGCATGGTGATTCTCGACCAGCAAGGCAACGTGATTCGCGACGCCATGCTGTGGAACGATATAAGCTCGGCGCCACAGGCCGCGGCCCTCATCGAAAAGATGGGCGAGGCCCCCGCCGAAGAAGGCGAACCGGAAGATGTGATTGCACGTGGTAAGCAGCGTTGGGTCAAGGCCGTTGGCTCCTCTCCCGTTGCTTCCTTCACGCTGACCAAGGTGGCGTGGGTGGCTGAAAACGAACCGGAAAACGCTAAGAAGATCGCTGCGATCTGCCTGCCGCACGATTGGCTGAGCTGGCGTATCGCCGGCTACGGACCGGTCGCGGAAGGAGAGGACGCACACTTGGAAGCGCTGTTCACCGACCGTTCCGACGCTTCCGGCACCATCTATTACGATGCCGCTTCCAACGAATACCGCCGCGATCTGATCGCCATGGTGCTTGAGCCAGCGGAAGGTACCGAAGCGGCACGCAAGCACGCCAACGCAATCATGCTGCCGACCGTGCTTGGACCGCACGGTGCCGCCGCAGTCAAGGCAAGCCCGGAAATCGCCGGCAAGAACGTTGAGGGTGGTTGCATCATCGCACCGGGCGGCGGCGACAACGCCATGGCGTCCCTCGGACTTGGCATGAGCGTGGGCGACGTTTCCGTTTCATTGGGCACTTCCGGCGTGGCAGCGGCCATTTCCGAAAATCCGACCTACGATCTGACCGGTGCCGTTTCCGGCTTCGCCGACTGCACCGGCCACTACCTGCCACTGGCCTGCACCATCAACGGATCGCGCATTCTTGACGCCGGCCGTGCAGCCCTCGGCGTCGACTACGACGAACTCGCATCCCTGGCATTCGCTTCCGAACCGGGCGCCGGCGGTATTACGCTGGTGCCGTATTTCGACGGCGAACGCACGCCGAACCGTCCGGACGCGACCGCAACCCTTTCCGGCATGACGCTGGCCAACACCACACGCGAGAACATGGCCCGCGCGTTCGTCGAAGGCTTGCTGTGCTCCCAGCGCGACTGCCTAGAGCTTATCCGTTCGCTTGGCGCTGAGATTTCCCGCATTCTGCTTATCGGCGGCGGCGCGAAGTCCGAGGCAATCCGCACGCTCGCGCCGAGCGTGTTCGGCATGGACGTGACCCGCCCGACCACCGACGAGTATGTTGCCATCGGCGCCGCCCGTCAGGCCGCCTGGGTGCTGTCCGGCGAAACGGAACCGCCCGCATGGCCGCTCACCATCGACGGCGTGGAAACCGGCGAGCCGACCGAAACCGTGTACGAGGCCTACGTAAAAGCACGCGGCTAATCAATCAGCCATCGTGAATCCGGCATGATCCAACACGAAAAATGGGTGCCGTCACAGCCAAACCGTGACGGCACCCATTTGCATCAAAATCACAATCCTCAGAAACACTATTCAGTGCACAAACCAGTACTGGCCCCTATTCACCAACACTCTCGAGTGCATCAGAAACGGGCCTCCCCAATTCATTCCCGGAATGCGGACTGACCGGGATTGGCGCTGCCAGCCGCATCCGCCTGTTGCTGTGCGTACTGTCTGTTGGCATCATCGATTTTTGATTGAAGAAGCACCGTTTGCACGGCCTGTTTCACTGCATCGGATTGCAGCTGATCCTGTTTGCTTTCCAATTCCGCACGACGATTCTCGCCTTGCACACGCAATGCGTCCAAGGAATCTCTAACATCCTGCGCGTCCGACGCGGCAGACAACGCAGCTGCAGCTTTAGTATCGGCATCAGACTTGAGTTTGGCGATGCGTTGTTCGATGGCCTTCAGACGCTCGCCACGATTCATGGACACATTCAGATCATCAGCATCCGCAGCCGCAGTATCATTAGCTGCATCAGCTTTCTCTTGAGCTACTGGAATCTGAGTATTCGTCGTCATCGCCTTTCTTGACGGCGGCGTTGTAACGAAAATTAGTGCATTCATTTAACTTACTAAGCGCATATCTAAAAAGAGCATTTCTTTCAAATCTTTCTACATCAATCTTAGATATAGAAAGAATCGAAAGAAATACTATACGTAAGCTTCTGATTCTTCACGACACGCCAATGGAGATCAAGATTTAATTCCGTAACGAATGCGTTGAAGCGTAACGTCAGATGATGCCCTCGACATCGGCGAAGGCAGGATCGCGTTCGGGAATCTCGCGGATTACATGCGCCGGATTGCCGACTGCGATTGAATTGGCGGGAATGTCTCGCGTAACCACAGAACCCGCGCCGATAATGGAATTCGAGCCAATCGTGACGCCAGGCGTGACCGTAACGTTCGCACCAAACCACACGTTGTCACCAATCGTCACCGGCAAAGCATGTTCCCAGCCAGCCAGTCGCGTTGCCGCATCCAAGGCATGATTCGGCGTGGCAATGGTACAACGCGGGCCGATCAGGCAATTCTCGCCAAGCGTTACATATCCGCCGCCGCACACCATGAAATCCTTGTTCAAGAACGTGCCGCGGCCAATGGTCAGGCCGATGCCATAATCCACATTGAATGGCGGCGTGAATTGTACGCCCTCCCCCACGTCGGGAACGAGCTCGTGGAACAGGCGGTAGGCCTCGTCAGGATTATCGAAGAAGATGCGGTTGATCGTGGCGCAGGTACGCATGGCCTCGCCAGTAAACTTCGGCAGCGACTTCGATTTGCGGTATTGCGTCGGCTTGCCGGCGAACAGCCTAGTCAGATCCTCGTCGGACGCGATCAGCGTCTCCGTCTCCTTCGTCATGCCCGTCTCCTTCGTCACGATTTTCACCACGCTATAGTGAGCGCTCACACTATACTATATTCATCTACTTGACCTGGCATACGACATACTATCCGATGTATCGTGGCATCCGCCGAGCAGCATGTATCGTTGGCCATTGGATCCGCATGCCGGACATTCGGGCAATCCGGAACCGTTCGGATCGCCCGTCGCCGCGAAATTCGTCCAATACCGAATCATGACACGAGACAAATCGTAATGCGCCAACGGGAAGGCTTGGCATAGGGGATGCCACGAAACACGGTAATTACAGAGTCCGTATCGGAGAATCCATCGACGAGTCCTTGTCGAAGCGCGACCTGCCTACGCATGAATCCCCTTATCATCGTCCGTGGGCAATGTCAGGCGGAACGGCGGAATCAGCATGCCGTCGCCGTCGCAGATGAGCCCGGATTCCGGATTGTTGCTCCACGCGTACCGCACCTCATCTGGCCTGCGCGCCGTCATGCGCGCCACGATATCACAGCCGTCCAGCCATGCCTCGGCCCGCGCGAATGTGGCGCAGTCACGCCATAGAAATTCGATTTCCTGGGGAGCGTCACCATCCAACGTCATCAGCCGGCGGCTCTCCGATCGGATCTGCTCGTCCGAGCGACTCCGCCACACACAGTGCATCCGCAACAGATCTCCGCAGACCTCGATGGTTTCCACGGCCGGTTGAGGCTGAGCCTGGCGACCGTATACCAAATCCATCGCGGCATTGAACACGCGATCCGCGACGAGCTTCTTGTCATACGGATGTAGATCGTTGCCCTCGCCGGCGTCAAGCGTCACCACCGTCGCAACGTTTTCAAGTTCGTTCGCGACGTTCCACTCCTGTTCGCGGACGAGCGGCCAGCCTCCATCCTCAATGGCGTCGATGTCGAATTTTGGAAGCTGGACGATCAGAAACGGCATATCCGGCTGATGCCATTTGACGCGCCACAATTGAATCATGGCCTTCAGCTCGTCACCATATCGCATGGCGCGATCGCCGGTATTCGATTCGCCCTGATACCACAGCACGGCCCGCACCGCATATGGAAAGCACGGGGCGAGCATGGCATTGTACAGGCCGGTCGGCTTCCATCTGACGAAATCCTCGAATGGGCAATCGCGGTCAGCTTCGACGCCACGCCATCGCCAAGATACGGCTCAAGGTCAGCGAGCGCTTCGGGGAACGCCCGCAATGCGTCGGCATCCATCCAGGATTCAATCGGCGATCCGCCCAATGAAACGTTCAACAGGCCGACGGGCGCATTCAGCCACTGACGGATTCTGCGTCCGAAGAAATAGGCGAGCGCGGAGAAATCTCCAAGGGTTTCCGCATCGCACCCCTGCCAGAACGCATGGTCATGATCGTTGCGGGGACCGTTGAAGTCACAATCGGGAATCGCTTTGTATTGCCGCAGCAATGGGTCAGGCTCACGATCCCACTCCAGCGGATAGTCCGCACGCACCCAAGCCATGGGCAGTTCCATGTTCGACTGTCCCGAGCACAGGAACACTTCTCCCGCATAGCATTGGCGCGAGATGCATTCGGTTCCGTCCTCATAACGCACCGTCAAATCGTACGGTCCGCCTGCTTTGATCGGACCGTACGGCACGCTCCATGAGCCGTCGTCCCCTACCCGCGTAGTCCGGTCCTTGCCATCGAGGCGTACCAGCACGCCGCGTCCAGGGTCGCCGGCGCCCCAGATATGTATGGTTGCACCGGCCTGCAGCACGCAACCGTCGTCAAGCAGTTTCGGCAATTGCAAAACCATGCTCGTCCGCTCCTCATTGCCCATAGAATTCAATCCCGTCGAGTATGCCGGCTGACGGCGGACGCTCTGTCGCCAGCCGGCACTGTCTACTGGTTATCGGAAAGCTCCCGATAGTCGAAGTAGTCGAATTCGGCCTGCGCGTCGTAGCCGGACAGATCGACGCAGGCAAGTCCCACGAACGCGCCGGTGAAGAAGCCGCCGTAACGTTGGTTCACGTAATCGTCGGACAGGATCTTCGCATCGAGCCTGACCGGAATCTCGGTGAAATGTTCTCCGTCAAAGGAATATTCGTAGGAATAGTATTCCGTGCGGACCTTGGTGCGCAGCCATACCGCCTCAGCCTCTTCGGGCACTACGATGGCGTCATCCTTGAGGAACGACGTATATTGGTTGAAATCGTTCTGAGCCACTTCGATGACCCTTGCATGTCGTTTCTCATCCCAAGTGACAAACGCCCACGACCAGCATAGGTCGTCGTAATAGTTGGTCAGGCCTGCCATCTGCATGTAATTCTTCGGATCGAAACGCACCTTGGTTTCAGCGTCGAAATCAAATGCCTGCCAGCGACGAGCCACAAGAGACAAGTCAAACAGGTTGCACAGCGAGCCCTGACCACGCAATGCCAGTTTGCCACCACCCACCGTGCCCATGGCGGCGGTGAACGGGACGCGTAGAGTGTTCCAATTCGGACCGAGCTCGCCAGAATCGAACTCATCATGTTCGTCACGCGTCGTTGGGGCCAAAGTCTCGATGGCATCTTTCGGAGCATCAACGTAACGCTGTCCGCCGTGACCTCCGACCACGCGCGGCCAACCGTCCTCATCCCATTCGACTTTCTGGATGGAGGTCTCGCGTCCGAGTGTGCACCATCCGCGGGTGCCATGGGCCGGTTCGGTATCATGACGCCACGGACGACCGCATAGGGAGGCGTAATACCACTCGCCGGACGGGGTGTCCACCAACGCTCCATGGCCCTGCTTCTGCAAATAGGTGTCAGGAGTGTCGAAGTTACCGATGAACGGGCCATTCGGCATAACTTCGAAAGAGTATTCGTCAAGGGTACGAGAACGCGCCACAGATTCCTGATGTTCATACACTGTGCCGCCTTCTGCGGCAAACAGGTAGTACCAACCATCCTTCTTGTATAGGTGGGGACCTTCGGTAATCTTCACCGAGGTGCCATCCCAGATGGTGCGGGCCGTTTCTGGCTTGAGCTTCATGGTGTCGACGTCGAATTCCGTCAATGTGATACCGTCGAACTGGTGGTGGTATTCACGGAAATCCCATGTCTGCTGCACCAAGTATTTGCGGCCGTCATCGTCATGGAACAGGCTGGCGTCAAAACCGACCCCGTTGATGCGAATCGGCTCGCTCCATGGCCCGTGGATGTCCTCGGCGGTGACCAAATAATTAGTGCAATCCTTGAATGCACCATTGACCACCTTGACATCAGTGTAGATCAACCAGAATCTGCCATCCGCATAGCTTAGGTCAGGAGCCCAGATGCCTCCCGAAGAGGGGTTTCCTCTCATATCAAGCTGGCTGCACCGGCTCAACGGGCTTGGAAGAATGTTCCAATGCACCAGGTCCTTGGACTCATGCAGGCGAACGCCTGGAAACCATTCGAAAGTGGAATTGGCAATGTAATAAGTGTCACCGACGCGAATCATTGAAGGATCGGCATGAAAACCGGTGAGCACCGGGTTGGAAATCTTCATAATGTACCTCTTGCATAAGAGATGAAGCCCGGGAGACGGAAAGGAACATCTTCCGGGCGTGGGTTGTCACATTCCGTCAGCCCTTGACCGCACCTGTCAGGCCGCCGACGATCTTCTTCTGGAAGATGGTGAAACAGATCAGGGCCGGAATCATAGCCAGAGAGGTGAAGGCCAACACCTGTGCAGTGTCAACGGAGTGTTCGGAGCTGAACATCTGTACGCCAAGTGGCAATGTGTACTTGTTGGCATCACTGAGCACGAACAGCGGCAGCATGTAGGCATTCCAGCTTCCCACGAAGGTAAGGATTCCAGTGGTGGCCACGCCAGGCATGGACAGCGGAATGACCATGCGCCAGAAGAAGCCAAGGCGGGAGCATCCATCGAGAAGACAGGCCTCCTCAAGCTCATTAGGAATCGACTGTAGGAACGGCACCAAGATGATGATGGTCTGAGGAAGTCCGAAGGCAATTTGCGGAAGGATCAGACCCCACAGGGAGTTGGCCAGACCCAGATTACGAATCAGCAGATACAAAGGTGTAATGCCAACGGTCATCGGGAACATGAGACCAGCAGAGAACAACGCGTACATAAGCGGCGCATAGCGGAATTTGTATCGGGCGATGACAAAGCTCACCATGATGCTAAGCACCACGACGCCTACCATGGTGGCGATACCCACGATGGTAGAATTCTTCAGTTCCGTCCAGAAAATATCACTTTCGACGACCGTCTTGTAGTTGTCGGGGACCCATGGGTTCGGCATCCCGGACGGATGGTTGGTGATCTGCGAATTGGTACGGAAACCGCCGAAGATAATGTACAACACCGGAGTGATACAGATGGCCACAAGCACCAGGGAGAAGAAGTAGACGATTGGGTTGCCCCATGGCGTCTTGGATGACTTACGGTAACCATTCTTCTTGCTGTACTCGCTTTTGTTGGAATGTCCTGCGATTGTTGCGGCAGTCATCACTTCACCTCACTTGCCAGGGCAGCAACCTCACGATGCTGCACTTCCTTTGCGCGCTTCCTGGCACGCTTCTCGGCTTCTTTCTGTTCAGTAACAGCACCGTCCAAGTCACGGTTCAGCACGAACTTCTGATAGACGAGTGCGATGATCAAAGAGATCACGAAGATGATCAGAGCAACGGCGGAACCATAGCCATAGTTGCCGGCTCCACGACCTTCACGCACCATGTAGGTGGCCATGGTGGACACACCAGCGGTGGTCGACACATACTTGCCCCACACGATATAGACCAGATCGAAAAGCTGCAGAGAGCCAATCATGGAAAGGAACACCCAGATCCGCAACGTCGGAGCAAGCAACGGCAACGTGATGCTTTTCTGCATCTGCCAGAAACTCGCCCCATCCACTTTGGCTGCTTCATACAGTTCATCGGGAATGGATTGCATGCCGGCGAGCATCAGAATTACGGCGAAACCGACGTATTTCCAGCTGATCAGCAACAGCAGCGTCCAAATAGCGATTTTCGGGTCGGCCAGCCAATCGGGACCATTGATGCCGAAGTTGGCCAGAATCTCATTGATGGCGCCCTTCTTCTGTAGCAACAGGCTCCATCCTGTGCCGACGATGACCTCGGAAACGACATACGGCACGAAGATGAGGGTGCGGATGAGACCACGCCCCTTGAACTTCTGGTTCAGCAGCAATGCGAACAGGATGGCAAGCGGAGCCTGGATAACCAACGAGCCGATCACGACCTCGAAGGTATGCAGAATCGCCGCCTGGAACGCGGGATCCTTAAGCGCTGTGATGTAGTTCTGGAGACCAACGAATTTACCTGTCTTGGAGGGAAGTCCGTAGCCCTTCCACTGATAGAAGCCGTAATAAGCACCCAAGACGATAGGCAGAATCACAAAGCAGACGAACAGAAGAATCGCAGGTGCGGACAGTACGAAAATCTCAACATTACGACGCATTTTGCCATCAGACGGTTTCTTGGACCGCTTAGCGCGCAGCGTCACCGCGTCTTTGCTTGTACTTGACATGGTTTTCTCCACTACCAGATACGTTTCTCGAATAGGAAGGAGGGCAGATGAAGATCTGTCTATCCACCCTCCTTTGGCCGTCAACCAGCCATGTTCACTATCAGCCCTTGGACGCTGCGTCCTTCATCGCCTTGACGATGTCAGCCGAAGTCCCCTGTCCGGAAAGCAGATTCACCACTCCGGAATTAAGAGCGTTGCCAATATTTCCGCCGAGAGCGGTATCCATCCACAGCTGCATGCCATCAGACTTTTTCATAGCTTCGAGGATAGCCTTAAGATTTTCATCGGTAACCGCATCGTAAGCTTCGGCGGAAGCCGGAATGGTACTGAACGCAGTGGCGTATTTCTCCTGATTTGATTTCTCAGCCATGAAATTGACGAAATCAACAGCAGCGTCCGGAGCCTCGGGATTGACAGCGAAACCGGTCACAGCGCCCATCAAAGCACCTTCCTCGCCTTTTCCTCCGTCCACGGTCGGGAAGGCGAAGAAGCCAAGGTCAGCCATTGGCTTCTTATCCGGAGTCAGGTCCTTGAGAACTCCAGGCTCCCATGTGCCCATGAGCTCCATCGCAGCCTTATGATTGGCCAGCAGACCTGCGGACGAGCTGGCGCCCTGCTGGGCCGTCGTAGTGAGGAATCCTTCGTTAAAAGCATTCGCATCCAACAAATCCTTCAGATCATCTCCGGCTTTGACCCAGCAGGAGTCGGAGAAGTCCTTGTCATTAATGCCCTTGGCGTAGGCCTTCGGAGAGCATTCGCGCATGGACAACCAGTAGTACCAGTGACCGACCGGCCAAGCATCCTTGCCGCCGAGTGCGATTGGCTCGATGCCAGCGCTGCGAAGCTTCTGCACATCGGTCTTCAGCTCGCTGAAAGTGGTCGGCACGGCATCGATGCCAGCCTGCTTGAACAAATCCTTGGAATACCAGATGCCACCAGGCTGGACAGTGACCGGAACGGCATAGACCTTGCCGTCATAAGACACGGATTCCAATGAGGAAGACATTTGCTTTTTGACGGTATCGCTAATCTTATCAGAAATATCCATTACCTGGCCGGCATCAACCATGTCCTTGGTCTTGGCACCACCAAGGGTCATGTACACATCCGGGCCGGAGGCGGGATCCTGCATAGCGGTAGTCAGCTTGCCTTCGAAATCCTCGTTCTGGATGGCCTGAATCTGAACCTTGACGCCAGTCTTCTTCTCAAACGCTTTGGCCAGATCCTCCCAATACTGCTTGCCGTCACCAGCTGTTGCGTTATGCCAGAACGTAATGGTCTTATCGTCTTTGGCACCAGCGCTGGAGCCGCAGGCACCCATGCCCAACATGGTCGCCACCGCAAGAGTGGCAGCTGCAATGGTTTTGAACTTCATTGTCTTCTCCTTATTGACCAAATCATCATCGACAAAATGATGGCAACGACAGGAACGACTTCTCTCGAATGGGTCGAATCGGGAAGCATGACCGCAACGAATGCTGCTGCAGCTCCCCTAGAGACAGAGAATCAGCCTTTGACTCCCTTCGAAAGTCTCCATTTCGTTTTCGTTGTATCTATAGACTACCGAAACAGATCACACAAAGTCAAGTTTTTTGTAAAATCAGAAAACTAACTATTTTTCGTTGATCTGACAACGTTTTTAAGCATTGACAGCATATCGAAAGTTTCGAAAAAACGCAAGCCGAAACTTTCGTTCACATTTTCGGATATGATGAAAATGAAGAAGGAGTGACTCATGCGCAATACGGCAAAGAAAGCTACGGTACGACTCTCTGACATAGCTAAAGAGACCGGTTATTCCCTTTCCACCGTATCCAAGGCGCTCAACGGCAGAGCCGACGTTTCCGAAGAGACGCGGCAAACCATCAACGCGGTGTTGAAACGGTATGGGTATTCCCGTAAAGCGACAGGCGCGAAAAGCCAACGAATTATCGAAATCGTGTTCCAAGATTTCGATAATGTTTGGGCCCTTGAAGTACTCCGTGGCGCCATTCGCGAAGCCAAGTTGCATGATTTGAGCGTCATCACCACCGAAGGCGGCAATCGCCAGCACCCGGACTCATCCTGGATTGACAATATGCTGCGTCGGCAGACGGATGGCGCCATTCTTGTCTTCTCCAGTCTGACACGTATCGAGCGGAACAAACTGCATTCCAGAGGTATTCCCTTCGTCTTGTTCGATCCATTCGGTAATCCAGATCCAGACACGCTGTCGGTGCAAGCGGACAACTGGACCGGAGGCGTAATCGCCACCAGGCATCTGCTTGCGCTCGGGCATATTCGCATAGGCATTATCACAGGACCCGAGAAGATGATGTGCTCCAAAGCTCGTTTAGACGGTTACACGTCAGCTCTGGCGGAGCGTGGCATCGAAACAAATCCCGAACTCATTACCGAAGGTGATTTCACCACCACCGGAGGTTATGCACAAGCCATCTCCCTTTTGGAACAGCCAAATCGTCCGACCGCAATCTTCGCCGGCAGCGATCTGCAGGCCATGGGCGTCTACGAGGCGGCAAGGCAGCTGGGATTACGTATTCCCGAGGATTTATCCGTGGTCGGATTCGACGATGTGCAGACTGCCGCATTCCTTGGCCCGGCGCTGACCACCGTACGACAGCCGCTCCAAGACATGGCAAGGGCCGCCGTACGCATGCTGGTCGAGGCGCTGTCCACCGACGACGTGATCCAACCGCACATCATCATGCCGACATCGCTAGTGGTACGCAACAGCACACAGCAACTCGAGGGTTAATCAACGGGGCAAAACCTCACAGGCACAACCGGAGGGAGAACACAGCGCTCCTAGCCTTTTGCCCCGTTTTCAACTCGTTCTAAGACGGCCCGTCGGAACACCAGCAGTGAACCATCCTGAAATTCCGTAGAATCTATGCCATGAAGCCGGCCATGCAACCGACGAACCCACCGGCCCATTCGGTGCTGAGGAAACGAGCATCGACACTCAGCAGGACCTGCCCCTGACGCACGAACGTCGCAGAATCAACCAGACCATGCGTGCCAGTCACGATGACCGACAAGCGGTTGTCGCCGAAAAGTACCGCCGGACGCACTCCGTCAGCCTGTACGGCAACAGACCCAGCTTGCGAATCGTCTCCATTCACCATCTCGTAACGCACATCCGTGCCATGCATCGAGAACACCGCGTAATGTGTGGAATTCTGCCGGATCACTAAAGAACCGGACATAGGAATCGGCATGAGCGTCGGCAGTTTCGCTATTCTGCGGTAGCTGACATCACGCTCATCGCGCACCACCACATCGTTCGTCGAGCCATCAGTCACATCCACCAGCGCAGGTTCCACGTCACCGGCGAGCGAGGATTTCACCCTAGGCTCGATGGAGATGCCATCGTCTTCAGTAGTAACCGTGATCTCGTCGGCCAAGCGGCCAAGACCAGCGCAAGTCACTGGCCATCCGGGGTCACCCTCATGCGTATATGATGCACCGTTGCCGTCCAGCTTCCAATCGGCCGGATTATGTTCCCAGGATACCGGAGCGACAAAGCTCTCCCTTCCCAAGTAGCTCAATAATTCGCCGTCACGCTTTCCCCGTGTCTCTCTCACGCCGAGACACACCAGCCACCATCCCAGTTCCGGATGAAGCAACAGGTCCGCATGTCCCACGCATTGCAGCGGTTCCGACAAACCCAGATGTCGGTGGGTGAGAATCGGATTCTTCTTATCCGCGTGGAAGGCACGGATTGCGGTGCCAAGATAGCAGCGTTCCCCGTCACGAACCTGCGGAATGCACTCACCCAATTCGGATACGTCCCGTTCGTAAGCTTCGAACGCCCGAAGCAGTCCATGCGGCGCATAGATGCGCATGGCCATTTCGCTATGTTCGAAACTGGTGCCCCCCTCAGCGGTCATCAGATACACATAATCACCCACGCGATAGAGATGCGGCGCCTCAGCCCACACCGATTCCATACCGTATCCGCGCCATATTACCGTCTTGCCCGATCCCGCAGGAAGACCGTCATCGACAAAAGTCCAAGTCTCCGGATTAATGCGTTGGGTCCAGACCTCGGTCTGGCCTTCCCATTGCGGATTGACCGCAGGACGGGTCTGGGTCCAGTACACGTTGCCATCCCCGTCCTCGAATATGTCTGGATCGATGCCTTCAGCGCCCTCAATCCAGAACGGGCCATGCCATGGCCCTTCGATAGAATCCGCTTCAAGGATAAAATTGCCCTCCGCGGCGTGGAACCGCATCAGCTCGCTTTCTGTGCAACCACCTTCCATAGCACGGCGATCATCAAGACGGGCAATGGTGCATGCAATCACATATTTGCCATGAATCCTGCGCAGCGTCGGCGCATAGACACCGCCCGAATCATCCACGAAAGGAATAAGCAGGCGCCTTGCCAAGTCAGCATCTACCACATTCGACACATGCTTCCAGCACGTCATATCCTCGGAAACGTAAATAGGAAGACCTGGGACAAGCTCAAAAGTAGAAGTCACCAACACAATTCGCTGGAACTCATCATCCCAAATCCAACTCGGATCAGGGTTCATTCCACTAAGAATGGGATTGGTAATGGTAATAGTCGCGGTCATAAATACACCTTATTCAGAAACGCTTTTCCACATCGTATCATTGCGAATAGTTGGAATTTTCGACTTGCTTTCATAACACATGTAAGTCGTCCACCGACGACATAGCCGGCAGACGACTTGTATGCGAAGGAAATTTAAGGAAGGATGAGGTGAAAATATATGGTGTGCCGGAGCACTAACGCTTCGACACACCATATTCGGCTTTGTTGCAACCGAGCCTCGCTGTTTAATCCAGCGATAAATCAGAGTCCTAGAGAAAACTCCTTGTTGGGCCACGCCCGCCCCGGCAATTTCGGAGCGCTACGCGCACCCAACCACTGCTCGATTTCGGCTCACGCCTCGGCCAATGCGTCGATCATATAGTTGTTGATCGTGGCCTTGACGGACTCGAGGTGATCGGACTTGGTAGCCTCGATGAGCTTGGACTGCGGGATATCCAGAGCATACTCCTCAAGGGAGGCTAGGGAGGCGGTGCCGTTCTCGATGGTCGCGCCGATACCGGAATCGTAGGAGCTGTAACGCTCGGCCTGCAGGTTCTCGATGACCTTGTCCTCGTGCATCTTGGCTGCGACCAGGAGGCCGGCGGCGAAGGAATCCATGCCGGCGATGTGGGAGCGGAACAGATCTTCGGCGGCGAAGGAGGTGCGGCGCGGCTTGGCATCAAAGTTCAGGCCGCCGTGAGGGCCGATCTGACCCTCAGCGAGGACCTCCCACATGACGGTGGAAGTCTCGTACAGGTCGGTCGGGAACTCATCCATATCCCAGCCGATGAGCTTGTCACCCTGGTTGGCATCAAGGGAGCCGAGCACACCGGCCTCGCGGGCGGTGCGAATCTCGTGCTGGTAGGTATGACCGGCCAGATTAGCGTGGTTGCCTTCGAGGTTCAGCTTCATGAAGTCGATGTCGTAGGTCTTCAGGAAGGCGATGGCGGTGGATGCATCGAAGTCATACTGGTGCATCGTCGGTTCTTTGGCCTTCGGCTCAATCAGGAACTGAGCGTCCAGACCGATCTCCTGAGCATATTCGTGGCACATGCGGAAGAACTTGGCCATGTGCTCCTGTTCGCGCTTCATCTGCGTGTTCCACAGGTTCTCGTAGCCTTCACGTCCACCCCAGAACACGTAGTTCTCAGCACCCAGGCGTTTGGCAATCTCCAGGGAGTGCTTCAGCTGGCCACCGGCGTAAGCGTAGATGTCGGCGAACGGGGAGGTAGAAGCACCGGAAACGAAGCGCGGGTTGGTGAACAGAGAGGAGGTGTTCCACAGCAGCTTGATGCCGGTGGACTTCATGTTCTCTTCGATCTTGTCGACGACCTTGTCCAGGTTCTTGTCGGTCTCGCGCAGGGTATCGCCCTCCGGAGCGATATCACGATCATGGAAGCAGAAGTACTCGACGCCGAGCTTCTGGAAGAACTCGAAGGCGTAGTCGACCTTGGCCAAGGCCTCATCCTCAGCATTGGAGTACTTGCCGTACCACGGACGCTGGGCGGTGCCGGTGCCGAACGGATCGACCAGCTCCTGATCGAAAGTGTGCCACCAAGCGACGCCGAAACGCAGCCAATCCTTCATCTTCTTGCCGGCAACAACCTTGTCAGCATCGTAGTAATGGAAAGCCAGACCCTCCTGCGGTCCCTTTTCACGACCGACATACGGAATCTTTTCGATATCCCACAGACCCATGGATTGCTCCTTTGCTATTGGTTTTTACTTTCGTAAGACCTTGTTTTTCCCGTCAAGCGGATTTCCGCCTGTCTTGATGTACATAATAAAATCAATTTCCTAAGTTTGTCAATTCAGTGAACTATTCGGCGTTTCCATTGAAAAATAGCCAATTATCAGCTCAGTGATAAGGTGAACATGTTTGTTGCACCGCAGCGCTACGCAATGAAGCGCCCAATCGAAAGAAGAAATCCATGAGCGAAAACGTCGATACCATCTGCGTGCATGGAGGCTACCAACCTGAAAACGGTGAATCCCGCACGCCCCCGATCATTCAGGCGACAACCTTCAAATACAAGTCAAGCGAACAGATGAGCCGACTGTTCGACCTATCCGAATCCGGATACTTCTACACCCGACTGCAGAACCCAACCAACGACACCATCGCAACGAAAATCTGCGAAATGGAAGGCGGCGCGGCCGCAATGCTGACCTCATCCGGGCAGGCGGCAAACTTTTTCGCACTCTTCAACATCTGCAACAACGGTGACCACATCGTTGCATCCTCCGCAATCTACGGCGGCACGTTCAACCTCATCAACGTGACCATGCGCAAAATGGGCATCGAATGCACGTTCGTAAGCCCGGACTGCACCGAGGAAGAACTCGAAGCGGCATTCCAGCCGAACACCAAGGCGGTCTTCGGCGAATCCATCTCCAATCCGGCGCTCATCGTGCTTGATTTCGAAAAGTTCGCGAACGCAGCGCACCGCCACGGCGTGCCACTGATCGTCGATAACACGTTCCCCACACCAGTCAACTGTCGTCCATTCCAGTACGGCGTGGACATCGTCACGCACGCCACCACCAAATATATGGACGGTCACGGCTCCTGCGTGGGCGGCGCAATCGTGGATTCCGGCAACTTCGACTGGATGGCCCACGCGGACAAGTTCCCCAGCCTGACCACGCCGGACGACTCCTACCATGGCGTGACCTACGCCAAAGATTTCGGCAAGGCCGCCTACATCACCAAAGCCACCGCACAGCTTATGCGCGATTTCGGCTCAACACCGGCACCAATCAACTCGTGGATCATGGGCATGCATTTGGAGTCCCTGGGAGTACGCATGGAGCGCCACTGCGCGAACGCGCTCAAGGTGGCACAGTGGCTGAGCGCCGACCCGCGCGTCAGCTGGGTGAGCTTTCCGGGCCTTAAGGGAGACAAATACCATGCGTTGGCCGAAAAGTACATGCCGAACGGCACTTGCGGCGTCATCTCCTTCGGTGTGCCTGGCGGACGCGAAAAGGTGTCCGCGTTCCTCGACCATTTGAAGATGGTGTCCATCGCCACGCATGTGGCCGACGCCCGCAGCTGCACCCTGTACCCGGCAGGCACCACGCACCGTCAGCTCACCGAGGAACAGCTCATTGAAGCGGGCGTAGGCATTGACCTGGTACGTTTGAGTTGCGGCATCGAAAACGCCGACGACATCATCGCCGACCTCGATCAGGCACTCGCCGCCGTGCAGTGATTCTCACTCAAAATCACATCAGGAAGGCCGTATCCCCCACTCAGAGGTGCGGTCTTCCTCCTATCCGAGTGGACTCGCACGCCATACTCATCTTGCACGGGCGCGCCAATCATCTGAAATCCCTTATGTGTGGCAGATTAAGGTATCTTCAAAATCCGGTTTGCGCTATATATGGCAGATTCACACTAAATTCGAGGGTATAAATCTATAGAAAAATCCCGTTAAGAAATCTCAGGTCTGCCACATATAGCGATTTTGACTTTTCCAGCACCGTGGAATCTGCCACACATAACGGTTTTCATTCAGCCTGTTGGTACGTCCAGCGACCGGCAAGCATAGTGCCAAGCACATGCTCGGGCATGGCACGCATGGCCTCCGGAGAATCGATTATGCTCGGATCACAGTCCAGAAGCACCAAATCGGCCGCGTCTGCGTCCCGCAAAGCCACGCGTCCGACCGCGGTGGACGAAGCGAGCGCCGTTTCAAAATCAAGGCACTGCTCAGGTTGGAAAGGCTCGCGGTCGGAACTTTCCGTACCGAATACCGCCGCGGAGATGGCCATCCATGGGTCCAGCGGCGCGACCGGCGCATCCGAGCCCATGAGCAGCTTGGTCCCCGCCTTATGCAGGCTATTGAATGCGTAAGGGATTCCGGCGGGGGTGCCCCAGAATCGCGCAATGACGTCACGATCGTCCATGGCGTGCTGCGGTTGGATGCTTGCGGCAAGTCCCAGCTGCGCGAGTCGCGGAATGTCGCACTCCTTGAGCATTTGGGCATGCTCAATGGAACCATGCGCATGGGTGCGTTCGGCACAATCAAGCACAATGGTATTCGCTTCATCGCCGATGGCATGACAGGCGATGTCGAAGCCATGTTCGACGGCGAGTCGCATGTACGACTCGATTTGCTCAGGGGCATAGCTCAATGTGCCGTAGGTTTCCGGTCTGATGCCCGAATATGGCATGGAACAGTAGGCGGAACGGGTGTTGAGCGAGCCGTCGGAAATCATCTTCATCGCGCCGACGTGGCCCAAACCATGACTTCCGGGCAATTCGTCTCCGGTGTGCCAGCCGTCGTCGATGGCTTGCCGGAGTCTCTCGGGATATATGCCAGCCTCGACACGCAGACCATCAAGCCCTTGCGAGAATCGGCTAATCCACGTGTCGATGTTCTCCGCCATCTCATAGTCGCGCACGCCGACCACGCCTTTGCTCGCAGCGTCGCGTTCGGCGTTGCGCAACAGATGCATCAGCTCATTGGTCGCACCAGGTCCTTTGTCCAGCTTGCAGTAGGCGTCGAACCACTCAAGCTCGCCGACGAGTCCGGATTCGTCCACATCTACGCCAAGCTTGCGCGCGGCGGCAGAGTTCACCCAACCGCAATGCATGTCGGCGCTTGACAGCGCCACCGGCTGGTCTCCCGCCACCTCATCGATCGCGGCTAGGGTCGGCTGGGCGTCATCGGACCACAGGGAATGCCGGAAACGCATGCCGACCACATATTGGTTCGGGTCGAGTGCGCCGCTTTCACGACGCTCCTCCAAGTGACGACGCAACATGTCGAGCGCTTCGCTGGCACTGCGTGCATCAATCAGATCGAGCCGTCCCAACGTGTACGACCACTGCGTGAAATGCGTGTGGCAGTCCCACAATCCGGGAATCACCCATATCTTCGAAGCAGCATCCGTTGGCCTTTCCGAAGGTCGCACCGAAGCTATTCGCCCGTGACGGACAGCAATGTCGACCGGCTTATCCGAACCTACGAAACACACGTTTTCAATCACACACGGCTCGTCCATATATCCTCATTTCAACGTGATGCCCTACCCGTGCCATGGTATCCCGCAGCAGCGCAGCAGCGCACGTTCGTCTCAATCAGGCATGCCGGCGGCCGACTGTTTATCCACATTTTTTCGCGCATAACCTCGGTTATCCACTTATCCACTGTTTTTCGAATGCGGATGGACAGAGACCGACCAATCCCTTTATTTTTGCTCCATGGACAATGGAGCACAATATTCTGAGAGTCTCGCGCAGCTGCGGGCGCGTACCATCGAACAATGCCTTGCGGCGCAGCAACGAACCGGTAAGCAGCTGGTGTTTACACACAGCACGGCATTATGCCTGCAAAGAACCGAGATGCCAAGATATCCCGATCAGCAAATGCTGTCTTCCCTGCATGCCCTTGCCACAGATAACAACGCACGCACGCATCTTCAAAACGTCCAATTTGAACTGTGGACAGGACCAATCATCGAAACCGCTACACATTATGGCAAGATTCGCCATACGGATCCAGTAACCACATGGGCAATGCACGCGAATCGGCTTCCCCAAGAAGAACTGATAACGCTTGGCGATTCAATGCTAAGAAGGAACCAACGTTTTCCCCAAGTCTGCATTGACGACTTCCATGAATATCTGGAACGGCTCAAAGATTTCAGCAACTACGCGAATGCGAATAGACAACGTCCCATCCGAGGAATCAGAAAAATGCAACATGCGTTACAGCTCATGCGCGAAGGCACGGATTCCTCGCAGGAAAGCCGTTGCAGGATCGCTCTGATTCGCAATGGGCTACCATGTCCGAAAGTCAACTGGAAGGTTCGACTGAACAATGGGAAAATCGCACTTTTGGATATGGCCTATCCAGATATAAAAGTGGCCATCGAATACGACGGAAGACATCACGCCGGCCAATGGCTCGCCGACAGCAAGAGACGTGAAGCCTTGGAAGACGACGGTTGGGCATACATTCAAGTGACCGCCGAAAACCTTATGAACGACTTCGAGGAACGGGCACTCGCGCAACGCGTGGCCGACCGGATGAGCCAACGATTAAGCAAGCCCATCATGCTCTGTCAAAGAATGTCCTCAGGGAGGATACACATCCGCATAACGTCTCTCGCCAATGGAAGCAGAAAGATTCTCATCTGAAAGCCACTATATGTGGCAGATTCGTCATCCCCAGAAAAACCAAAACCGCTATATGTGGCAGACCAGACCGGTTTCAAGCCTCAAAAGACCACAATTAGTACCCCCTAGACGAGATTTTCCTTGGGAGACTGCCACATATAACGGAAATCATTTTTCTGAGATGCCAAAAACTGCCACATATAAGACATTTCAAACTGAAAACACGGCATAGGCATATCACCTTTTTCGTCAGATCGAAGACAGCATTTCGAAAACGTCATCATCATCGACGACGAGGCTATCGATTTTGCGGCGGCCAAGTTCGCGCAGCCATTCGTCGGGTTCCGTATCGGCGAGCGCACGGATGTCGAGATGCAACGGCTTATGTCTTCCGACCACCACCTCGTTAGCATCCACAGCTTGGACCGGCCCGTTGAAATGGGCAAAGACACCATCCGAAATATCCAGCCAATCCGTCCGATCCAGAAGGTGTGCGGCACTTCTCGCCGACCCTTCCGTACCGTTCGAATCACCCGGGGCACCCGCACGGCCACCAGTCGGACATATGCCCAACACCGCCGCATACGTGTCATATAGCCTGCGTCGACGTACAGTGTATTCGGCATCAGATTCCTCCGCATGTTTTCTGCCGTCCACAATGTACGGCATTCCTGTGGTGATGTAGTGGAAGAAATGGCGATTGATGGCGTCGCATTCCGCCCGCATCACGTCATATACCACTTCCACACCGTTTTCCTCAAGAATGCGAAGTCCTTTGCCGGCCACGATGGGATTCGGATCGATCGAACCGACCACGACGCGCGTTATGCCGTGCGAAAGAATTAGATCGGTGCATGCCGGCTGCGATCCGACATGGCAGCAAGGTTCGAGAGTGTCGATGACCGTGGCTCCATGCATGTCGATATCATGCTTGTCGGCGTAGTCGAAGGCCATGCGTTCCGCATGCGGTCCGCGGTAGCGGTCGTGGTATCCGGCTGCGAGAATCTCGCCGTCGCGGACCACCACCGTGCCGACCAACGGATTCGGATTCACCCAACCGGCTCCCTTATGGGCCAGTTCCAGCGCCTGCGTCATGTATTTCCGATATTGAGGCATGTCATCCATGGTTCCAAGCATATTGCGTCGATTGCGGTTCCACATTTCAAAATCGCCACGAGACATTCCGTAAATGGATAGGCGCGAACCGGTTATCCGTCCCATCGCCGTACGGCGTCGCACAATAACGCCATACAATGTTGGCAGACCAGCAACCAGCAAAGGAACCAGCGAGAGGAAACATCACATGCAGCGCGAAATCATGACGTCCATTCCGTTTTTGAGCCAGCCGTCGACGAAGGCGCTCAATACGCCCGAGGATCTTGCCGTCGCGCAGGATCTCAAAGACACGCTCGACGCACACCGCAACGGCTGCGTCGGAATGGCCGCAAACATGATCGGCGTCTCGAAGCGCATCATTGCATTCGTGGACGAGGATTTCGGCGGTCGCATCTTCGTAATGTTCAACCCGACGATCACTGCGAAAGACGGCGCCTACGATGCCTCCGAAGGCTGTCTGTCCCTCAAAGGCGAGCGCCGCACGGTCCGCTTCCAGCGCATCGAGGTGACGTATGCGGATCGCAAGTTCCGCGAGCGTCATGCCACGCTCACTGGTTTCACCGCGCAGATCATCCAGCATGAGATCGATCATTGCGAAGGCATTATCATTTAACGACTTTTTCAGACATGGCACCTAGCGGCTTTTCGGGCGCTCCATCTAGCGACAGGCTTAGGAAAAATCGTTTGATGTAATAATCATACGTAACCGCCTTGCGTTACAGTTTCCGTAATGCACCGTAGGGCAGCGTCAAAGGAGATTTCATGGGTGCCATCGATATGTTCAACGATTTCGTCAAACTCATTGAAAGCGAGTCCCTGCCCGTCGAAGCCGTTGCGATTGCGGATGGCGACGCCATTATCGCGGAACGTCATTTCGTTCCCGACCAGGATCGCAATATTTATTCCCATACGAAAAGTTATGTTTCGACGGCTATCGGCATTGCGATTGAAGATGGCTTGCTGTCGCTCGATTCGCGATTGGTCGACTCGTTCCCCGAGTATGTTCCCTCCGATGCGCAACTGGAGTTGGGTCAGATCACGCTGAGGCACTTGCTGACTATGTCGAGCGGTTTCAATCATGCGTATTTGATGAACCCTGACCGGCGCAGTGGTGTTGGTGCGCCTGATTATTTACGGTACATGTTCTCTCGCAGGGTTGAGGTGGAGCCCGGCAGCACGTTCTGCTATTCGTCTGCGGATTCTGATTTAGCGGGCCGCATGTTGGAGCAGGCTGCCGGCATGCGTCTTGGCGAGTATTTGTATGGCATGATTTTTTCCAAGCTGGATCAGGGTTGGCCTGTTTGGGAATGTGATCCGCAAGGTCATCCGATTGCAGGCGGCGGGATCTACATGTCGCTTGCGAATATGTTGAAACTTGGCCAGGTCTATTTGAATGATGGCACTTGGCATGGCACGCGCATTGTCAGCGAATCGTGGGTCAAGCAGGCTTCCGGCAAGCAGATCGACACTCCGTATAGCAATATTTGGACGTGCGGTTATGGCTATCAGTTCTGGATGTCGCCTTATGAGGGGGCATATCGTGCGGATGGTGCGTACGGTCAGATCACTACGGTTTTGCCGAAGCAGGGTTTGGTTGTTGCGATTCAATGCCCGGAATCTGGCGATTTCGACAATATCGTTCGTCCTGCTTTGCATGAGCATCTGCTGCTTCCGCTTACTGCCTGAGCGCACGACTTTCGCCCATACCGCCGTGTAGATGGGGTATGGGATAATCATGCACGGTATTGTGCGTGGGTTGCGTTCCGGAATCCTTGATTGAGTTTCCGTTGACCGCTCATGCAACACGCTGGAATTCCAACGTTTCTTAAGGATGGAACACAACATTGGCTGAATTCATTTACCAGATGATCAAGGCCCGCAAGGCTTACGGCGACCGTGTGATTCTCGATGACGTGACTTTGAGCTTCCTGCCAGGCGCGAAGATTGGCGTTGTTGGCCCGAACGGCATGGGTAAGTCCACGCTGCTGAAGATCATGGCCGGACTCGACACCGTGTCTAATGGCGAGGCTTCTTTGACTCCGGGTTATACCGTCGGCATTCTGCAGCAGGAACCGCCGCTGGATGACACCAAGACTGTTGGCGAGAACATCAAGATGGCGTTCGGTGAGATCGCTGAAAAAGTGGCTCGTTTCAATCAGATTGGCGAAGAGATGGCCAATCCGGATGCCGATTTCGATGCTTTGATGGATGAGATGGGCAAGCTGCAGAACGATATCGATGCTGCAAACGGTTGGGATCTTGATTCTCAGCTTGAGCAGGCTATGGATGCTCTGCAGTGCCCGGATCCGGATACTCCGGTGACGGTGTGCTCCGGTGGCGAACGCCGTCGTGTGGCATTGTGCAAGCTGCTGCTGGAAGCTCCTGATCTGCTGCTGCTTGACGAGCCTACCAACCATCTTGATGCCGAGTCGATTCTGTGGTTGGAGCAGTTCCTGCACCAGTACAAGGGTGCCGTCATCGCCGTTACCCACGATCGTTACTTCATGGATAACGTGGCTGAGTGGATCTGCGAGGTCGACCGTGGTCAGCTGTACCCGTATAAGGGCAACTACACCACGTACTTGGAGACGAAGGCCAAGCGTATGGAGATCCAGGGCGCCAAGGACGCCAAGCTCGCCAAGCGTTTGAAGAGCGAACTTGATTGGGTGCGTTCTTCGCCGAAGGCCCGTCAGGCTAAGAACAAGGCTCGTCTGGAACGTTACGACCAGATGGAGCAGGAGGCTCGTAACAATAAGAAGCTTGACTTCTCCGAGATTCAGATTCCGGCTGGTCCGCGTCTGGGCTCTACTGTGCTGGAAGCCGAGCATATTCACAAGGCGTTCGGCGACCGCGTGCTCATCGACGATTTGAGCTTCACGCTGCCGCGTAACGGCATTGTCGGCGTGATCGGCCCGAACGGCGTGGGTAAGTCCACCCTGTTCAAGACCATTGTCGGCCTTGAACCGTTGACGTCTGGCTCGTTGAAGATCGGTGAGACCGTGCAGATCAGCTATGTCGATCAGAATCGTGCTGGTCTTGACCCGAATAAAAACCTGTGGGAGGCCGTGTCTGACGGTCTTGACTTCATCGAGGTTGCCGGCGTTGAAGTGCCGACCCGCGCGTATGTGGCGTCCTTCGGTTTCAAGGGTTCCGACCAGCAGAAGCTCACCGGCGTGCTGTCCGGTGGTGAACGCAATCGTCTGAATCTTGCTTTGACTCTGAAGCAGGGCGGCAACCTGCTGCTGCTCGACGAACCGACCAACGATCTTGATGTTGAAACCCTTGAATCGCTTGAAAACGCACTGCTTGGCTTCCCGGGCTGCGCTGTGGTGATTTCTCACGACCGTTGGTTCCTCGACCGTGTGGCCACGCATATTCTCGCATGGGAAGGCGATGATGAGAATCCGGCCAAGTGGTACTGGTTCGAAGGCAACTTCCAGGCCTATCAGGAGAACCGTGTGGCCCGTCTCGGCGAAGACGCGGCTCGCCCCCACCGTCTCCATCGCAAGCTGACCCGCTAAGCCGTTAAGCAGACAGTCCTATGGACTGTCTGTAGGCTTAGTCTGAGTGAGGCGACAGCCGAACGAAGGCAACAATGAGCCTTGCAAAGCAAGACCGTAATTGCAGGGCCGGTTAACCCCATATTTCAGTAAAGCGCCGTGCTTCGTTACGAAGTGCGGCGCTTTGCCGTATGTGAATCGTTTGGCGATTACCTGCCGTTCACGCTTCTCACGCATTCGTTACAAAACAATCCGGCGAAATTTACCGCCCTTGCGTAGACTCGAATCCGGAACGAAGCGTTACCTATGCGACTCAAAAGAATCGAGGAGTGTCATGACAGAAACGGCAATCACACCATTGCAACGGTTAGCAAAGGTGCTTCAACTGGGCACGCCGTCCATGTACCGCAATCATATGTATGTGAATGGTGAAAGCCTGTATTTCCCCACTGGCCGCGTGTATGGCGGTCAGGTGATTGCGCAGGCTATGATGGCCGCATCCAAAACGGTGTCGCCGTCTCGCCTGCCGAATTCGATTCATGGCTATTTCATTTCTGCCGGTGATATTCGTCAGGATTTGCTGTTTGATGTGGAGAATCTGCGTGATGGCCGCTCGTTTTCGGCTCGTCGTGTAAATGTCACGCAGGCTCAGGGTTCGATTCTTACCGCCATCGCCAGTTTTCAGGAGCAGGGTCAGGAGGGTGTTGAGTTCGCCGATCCGATGCCGGAGGGTGTACCGGAGCCGGAAGCGTTGACCAGCGCGAAGCAGCTTATGGAACCATTTGCCGAGAAGTCTTCGTTTGCCAAATATTATGCGGAAAAGTCGCCGTTCGACATTCGTCATGTGACGCGCACGATTATGTTGGGTGCTGATAAGAAGAGCGCCAACAATGATTCTGGTAAACAGATGGTGTGGATGAAGGCTGATGGCACGGTTGATGTTCCGCAGGTTATGCATCGTGTGATGTTGGCGATGGGTTGCGATCAGGTGATGTTGGAACCGGTGTTACGGCGCGCTGGGTTGAGTATTGCCACGCCTGGTATTTCGTTCGCTTCGATCGATCATTCGATGTGGTGGTATCGCAATATTGATATCAATCAGTGGCATTTGTATGTGCAGGATACGCCTACTGCAGCTCACGGCCGTGGCTTGGGTCAGGCGAAGGTGTATACGCAGGATGGCGAACTTGTTGCCTGCATGACCCAGGAGGTGATGATTCGCGTTCCCGAAGAGGATCTGAAGAAGTGAGGTAATCAGACTTTCGATTGTGTCGCCGATTTGGTAGCCGCGGCCGCGTAACGATTGCGTTGCGTGGCCGTTTTCATTTTCGGACTTTCCGGGCCGTCGATTGGTGGGATTTGGCACAGCCACTCCCCCGCAATGCCAATGATCATATCGATTATGCATACGATTGCCGCGATCGCGCATTCGAAGATGGCTTGGCTGTAGAACGTTGCTTCGCCATGCGGCAGGCTCATGATGAGCTGCCCACCATACCAGCCGGCCAACGCCGCTCCTGCCACGCCCAACGCTTTGCACGACACCAGCGTGGCGAACGCCTTCTGCGGGTCCAAAGGTTTCAGCTGCGCGCGTTTTTCGGGATCTGTGGTGGTGTATTTATGGATCTGCAATGCCATATAAAGCACGACGAATCCCAGAATCGCCAACACCACGGGCACAATCCATGGAGCGCCGACCAATGGAAAACCTGAAATCTCGCCATATTTCGCCAATCCTATTCCGGCAAGCAATCCTAATGCGGCAGCGAGAACGTAGCACCACCAAGGGGTTCTGCGCGCTTTCATAGCGTACCTCCGATAATCCAATTGTCGGTCAGCAGTCCCACCTGCGCGGCATCGGGGGCCATGGCTAGCAGGAATGATACCGGATCCTTACCCAGTCGTGCATCGGGATCCATGTCGAGCCATGGCGCAAGCACTGCGGCATGATTGCGTGCGGTGGGCCACGGCACCTTGCAGTCGGGTTCGTCGCATTCCACGCCTTCCATGTCGATCAGGTCGAGATCAAGGTCTTCGCCAATAGAGGCTTCCACATTGCCTAATGCTTCGATCAGATCATGGGCGCCCATGCGCGTGGAAATCTGGATTACCGCGGCCATTTTGTCGGGGAGTCCGTCGAGTTGGCTCACATGGTAGAGGGGTGAGATGCCCTCGACTTGGTTGCCGGGAATGCCGTCCAACATGACGATGGCCATGCGGAACTGCTGTTCGGCATCGGTTGCCGGGCTGTCGAGTGAGATCACCGCACGTTTCGATGCGGGTTCTGGCTGTGCAGCAGCAAGTGCCGCCGCTTTGGCTGCGGCGGTTCCTTCCGGCAGATCACTGGAATCGATCGCACCATACGCTTCGTCCATATCATCCGCATCGCCCGCATTATTGGCATCGCAGGCAAGGTCGTCGATACCGTAGCCGGTCGGACTTCCCACCATCCAATCATCAGCGATTTCGTCGATATGGTCGCGATCGGATGCCTCGTGCAATAGCTGGGCCACGGAACCGGCATGTTCGCCCGACAATTCAGCGTCCGGCTCGAGTGCCAGCCACGGCCCCAACACAAACGCACGCTGCCATGCACGGGGGTGAGGCAGCGTCAGATCCGGATCATCGTTGCTCTGCCCGTCAAAATCGATGATATCCAGATCGAGTGTGCGCGAAGTCCAATGGTCGGTACGCACTCGACCATGTGCGGCTTCGATGCGCTGCAATCCTCGCAGCAGTTCCATTGCCGACAGTTTGGTGGTCACGGAAACAACCGCATTGTAAAAGTCGGGGGTACCATCGGGCATGCCCCACGCATCGGTACGGTACAGCGGCGAAACGCCCGTAACCTGAGTGGATGCCAGTCCGTCGATCGAACGCACCGCGTCACGCAAGGTGGCCGCCACATCGCCTTGGTTACCACCCATGGCAATGATGGCATGATGCACTTGCGATGCAGCCGAAATTGTTTCACGGGAACGTTCCACGGTTACGCTCACGTCGTCGAATGGTACGACGATTGGCGCGCTCGGCTTATGCACGGTCACCTGCGTCTGTGCCACGGCTGGATATTCAAGAATCATGCTGGCGATGCGATCAGCGAGTTTTTCGATGAGATCGACATGTTCGCCTTCGATGATGGCGACTATTCCTTTGGCGATGGCACCGTAATCGACGGTGTCCCGCAGGTCGTCGGAATGCCCGGCCGGCGCAAGATCAAGAAACAACGTGGCGTCGACGACGAACGTTTGCGCACGCTCATGTTCGAAATCAAGCACTCCGTGTTTGCCGACCGCGCGAACACCAGTCAATCGAATCTGATCCATGCCAGCCTTTCTTTGCATATCTTAAGGTTTAATGGTGGAAATGCGTTGCCGCACCTACGCTGTCAGGAACGCACGACGTATGCGAGCACCGTGCATCAGTCGTTAGCGAAGGCACGCCACGCGTTGCCGATCGCCACCGCATCGCGGCTTTTCTCCACGTCATGCACGCGCACGGCCCACGCTCCATGTTCGGCACATAGGGCGCTGATGGCGGCGGTCGCATTGTCTTTGCTATCCATGTTTGGCTTGTCAATACCAGCATCGGCAAGCGCCGCGCCGACGAATCGTTTGCGCGAGGCTCCAATCAGCACCGGATACCCGGTAGCATTGAACCTCTCCAATGCCGTCATCAGCGGGAAGTTATGCTCGACGCTCGGTTTGGAGAATCCAAGACCCGGATCGATGATGATTTGTGACGGTGAGACGCCTGCCTGAAGCACGTCGTCGACCTGCTTCATGAGTTCGTCATACACGTCATCCACCACGCCATTGGCGTACACGGACGTATCAGCGTCAGGCACGTCGCCTGCGGAGCCGGCAAGCCAGCCGCGCCAATGCTGCACAATGTAAAGGCTTTCCGAATGCTCGGCCACCACATGGGGTACTTCGCGGTCCAGCCGACCGCCGGACACGTCGTTGATGATTTGCGCACCATGCTCCAACGCCATGCGAGCCACCGATGCGCGTGTGGTGTCGATTGACAGCACCGCACCTTCCGGAATCAACGCATCCACGGCACCTAGCACGCGGGTTTGCTCATCTTCCTCGCTGACGCGTTTGGCTCCGGGGCGAGTGGATTCGGCGCCGATGTCGATGATGTCAGCCCCATCCTTCATCATCGCCTCGCCGTGCGCTTTCGCTTTCGCAGGATCGAGCCACAGCCCTCCATCGGAGAACGAATCCTCCGTAATGTTGAGCACGCCCATCACCAGCGTACGGTCACTATCATGAATCGCTTTCATATCAATGGTCATCCGGTTTCCCTCCTATATCCGGTTATTGCTATTTACGATTCGACTTGCTGCGGCCGCATCGATCACGAATGCTGCGACAGGATCAGGCTCATGGCTTCGGCTCGCGTCGTCGCGTCTCGCATGCAACCGCGCACCGCCGATGTGACCGTGCGCGATTGCGCCTTCTTCACGCCACGCATGGCCATGCACATGTGGTCGCATTCGGTGACCACGATCACGCCACGTGCTTCGATGCCTTCCATCAGCGCGTCGGCCACCTGTTGGGTGAGGCGTTCCTGCACTTGCGGACGTCGGGCATACAGTTCCACCAGTCGTGCAAGCTTGCTTAAGCCCGCCACTTGACCGTTTAACGGAATATAGCCGACGTGGGCCACGCCATGGAACGGCAGCAGGTGGTGCTCGCATACCGAGAAGAGTTCAATATCGCGTACCAGCACCATTTCGTCAGTATCGACTTTGAACTTGGTTTTCAGTACTTCCTCGGGGCCGTGGCCAAGGCCTGCGAACAGCTCCTTGCAGGCACGCCCGATACGGTCTGGGGTGTCGAGCAGGCCTTCACGGTCCGGATCTTCGCCAATGGACTTTAAAAACAGGCGTACCGCTTGGCGCACGCCTTCCTCGTCATAGCCGACAGGCCCGGCCGCATGGGCGGCACGGGCCTTGTCGTCGAAGAGGGTATCGAATTCTTCGGTATCGCTCATCAGTTGGTCAATCCTGCACTTTTCTTCAAGGATTCAGGAATCGGAACCGGCGGAATGTCGGAATCCGGGCGCTTGCTATCGCTCAGCCACACTTCACGCTTCGGTGCCTTCTTGACATTAGCGAAGATTTCCGCGAGCTCCTTTTCGTTGAGTGTTTCCTTGACGAGCAGCTGACGTACAAGCTCGTCAAGAATCTCACGATTCTCGTTGATAACGTTCCACGCTTCGGTATGCGCAGTTTCCACCAGTTTGAGCACTTCCTCGTCGATGATTTCGGCGGTGCGTGCGGAATACTTGTGGTTCAGCGATCCAAGGTCGCTCTGCTCGTCATCAGACCACTTGATGGCACCCAGCTTGTCGGAGAAACCGTAATCGAGCACCATCTGACGTGCGATGTTCGTCGCCTTTTCGATGTCGTTGGAAGCACCGGTGGTCGGATCGTGGAACACGACCTCTTCCGCGGTACGACCGCCCATGGCGTACGCCATCTGGTCGAGCAGCTGGTTGCGCGACATGGAATAACGATCTTCGGTAGGCATTACCGCGGTGTAGCCAAGCGCACGGCCACGCGGCAGAATGGTGACCTTGGTGACCGGATCGGTATCGTTCATGGCGGCTGCCACTAGCGCGTGACCACCCTCGTGGTATGCGGTGTTGCGCAGTTCGTCGAGCGCCATGCCCTTGGAACGGCGCTTCGGGCCCGCCTGCACGCGGTCGATGGCCTCGTCGATGGCACGATTGTCGATCAGCTGCGCACCGGCGCGGGCGCACAACAATGCGGCTTCGTTCAACACATTGGCCAGATCGGCACCGGTGAAGCCCGGCGTGCGCACGGCGATCATACGCAAATCGACGTCAGGCACGAACGGCTTGCCTTTGGCATGCACCTTCAAAATAGCCTCGCGGCCTTCCAAATCAGGCGCTTCGACGGCCACCTGACGGTCGAAACGGCCCGGACGAAGCAGTGCCGGATCAAGCACGTCGGGGCGGTTGGTCGCGGCGATGATGATCAGATTGGTATCGTTATTGAAGCCGTCCATCTCAACTAGCAGCTGGTTCAGCGTCTGCTCACGTTCGTCGTGGCCACCGCTCATACCGGAACCGCCACGCTTACGACCGACGGCATCGATCTCATCGATGAAGATGATGGCCGGAGCGTTCTTTTTGGCCTCATCGAACAGGTCGCGCACACGAGATGCGCCAAGGCCCACGAACATTTCCACGAAGTCGGAGCCCGCCATGGAATAGAAGGGCACGCCGGCCTCGCCTGCGATGGCTCGTGCCAGCAGCGTCTTACCGGTACCTGGAGGGCCGTAGAGCAGCACGCCACGCGGAATACGGGCACCCAAAGCCTTGTATCGAGATGGATCCTTCAGGAAGTCCTTGATTTCTTCGACTTCCTGCACGGCAGCCTCTTCGCCGGCCACGTCGGCGAACTTGGTGGTCGGGGTCTGACCTTCGAGCAGCTTGCCGCTGTTTTTCTTGCCTCCCATACCGAACATGCCGCCGGCACCGCCCATACGGCTCATCATGAACCAGAACAGACCAAAGATAATGAGGAACGGCAGCAGCGAGGTCAGCAGATACGTCCAAATGCTGCTCTGCTGCATGGTCGCCGTCCAGCCCTTGACCGGATCAGCCTTCTGCACGGCCTTGACCACGGTTGCGGACTGCGCGTACGTGTAGTAGAACTGCACGTTTTTTCCGTAGTTCTTCATACGCCCGGTATCAGGGTCGGTAGCGGAGTAGTCGCTCTTAAGCTTGAGCTTGACCTGCTGGGTGTTGTCTACGATCTGCGCGTATTCAACATTGTTGCCATTGAGGATCTGCAGACCATCCTTGGTGTCGATGGTCTGGGAACCAGTTCCGACGAAAATCTGGAACATGGTCACGGCAAGCAATGCCACAACCACAACCCACAGCCATGGGGACTGCCAGAACGGACGTGGACCGCCATTGGATCCGTTGCCGTTGGACTTATCACCATTACCGTTGGAATCGTTGCCATTGCCGGCGTTATTGTTGCGTCCAAACGGATTGGTGAACGGGTTATTGCCGCCGCCGTTGTTATTCGGCGACTGGCCTGGACCAGGAAAACTCATGCCTGACCTCCTTCATACACTTCCGGCTTCAGCACCGCGATCGAATCAAGGTTGCGGTATCGCTCGTCATAATCCAAGCCGAAACCGACCACGAATTCATCGGGAATCTCACGTCCCTTATATTTCACAGGAACATCCACCTTACGGCGCGCCGGCTTTTCCAACAGCGCAAAAATCTCCACGGAAGCGGCACCGCGGCTTTTGAGCTCATCGACGAGCCACGCCAACGTGACGCCCGAATCGATAATGTCTTCCACAATAAGCACGTGACGACCGCGAACATCGGTGGACAGATCCTGCCGCACGGTGATCTTGCCGCTCGATTGAGTGCCGGAACCGTAGCTTGACAAGCTCATGAAATCCATCTCCGCGTGGATGCTCATGGCCTGCGAGAACGCCGCAAGCGTGTTCACTGCACCCTTGAGCACGCAAACCAGCAGCGGGTTCTTGCCACGGTAGTCCTCACTGGCCTGAGCCGCAGCATGGTTGATGATGTCGGCAATCTCTTCTTTACTGATCAGCTCGTGATCAATATCTTCTTGTACGTCAGCGATTCGCATGCCCACCATCTTGGCACACGCGAATGACGTGTTTCTGGCGATATGCTGAATATCCGCTGGGAAGATTCACACCTTTCTGGCCGTGCCAGTCGCAGATCAGCCTGTCGATCCCTTCAACCTGCCGTGCCATGCACGAAATGCCTGCTTCTGCAAGCGAGCGCACAATCACCCGTCTTCTGATGGCAATATCTTGCGATTGCAACGCACGCACGTCGATGATTATCTCGCCGTTGCTCACGGTTACGCCTTGTTCGCACACGCGTTGCGCCACACCGTCAAGATATGCGCGATCGTCTTCGGCAAGCCTCGCTCCAAGCGCAAGTTTCGACACAACGTCACTTCCCGCAAATGATTCAAGATATGGCATGAGATCGTGCCGTATTCGGGATCGCAGTGGATAGTTCGCGGGAAGGGACTCGTTTCCATCCGAATTCCCCACATCTGGCCCATTTGTGGGATCGTCCCACCAGGCAAGCCGCAGATCCTCGCAGATGCCGGTGGTTTCTTCACGGGTCACATTCAGCCACGGGCGTAGAAAACGCACCCCGTCTCGTATGAAGGAACCGTTCATACCGCAAACCGCATCGAGGCCCGCAGAACGCAACAAACCGATGATTACGGTTTCCGCCTGATCGTTTTTCGTATGAGCCAGCAGCACGGCCGAAGCGTCGGAGCATGCGTCGACAATCGCATGGTAGCGTGCTTCACGTGCCGCTGCCTCAACACCGATGCCGCGGGAGTCGGGTACGTCAATCGCACGAACACGCACTGGGTCAAGACCCAACGCAACACAACGATCGGCGGTTGTTTGCGCGACACCGGCAGAGCCTTGCTGCAACTGATGGTCGATGATAATCGTCCCGCATCGCAATCCCAATGAAGCGCATGTTTTCGCAGCAACCGCAGCCAACGCCATCGAATCGCGGCCACCGGAACATGCCACCATAATCAGAGGAGCGTCCGCATCGGGCGTGTGCTCGCCATGGCGGGCGAATCGGGCATCCTGCAATCCAAATCCGGCCGATTCCAGCGCGGCCCGTAACTCGCCGACACCCTTACGCAAACGAGACGAATACACCATGGCATCACAGCTTCGGCAGTGCGGCCACAAAAGTGTCGATAGCGGATTTCGCGGCCTCGAAGTCGTCGGGATTGTTGACGATCACGGCAAAGCTCAGCGCGCCTCCGTTGTGACGCGACACATTGCCGGTCATGGAGGTCACATCTCCCAAACTGCCGGTTTTGACACGGATAAGACCAGCCTCGTCAGCATCGTTCAAACGATTCGCGGCAGTGCCCACGAAACCCACAACCGATAGTCCTTCGGCAGCGGCAGCTCCGGCACCGCTCGTCAGGTTGCGTTGCTGCACTTCCAGCAGGGTGCGCGCGGTGAGTTTGGACTCCTCGGACAGACCCGAACAGTTGGGCATGATGAGACCTTCGGTGGAGACTCCCTGCTGAACCAGCACCTGTTCGACTGACCGCACAGCCCCGGCCGGCGAATTGTCAGCGCCGAGATGCAAAGCCAGCAGTCTGCCGAATTCCTCAGCCAGGGAATTGTCGGAATGCCGAAGCATGAACGCCATGATCTCATTTAGCGATGCGGAATGCACGGCCGCGATGGAACTGGTGCCTTCAGGGACCGTTCCCTGCTCCACGGAAGAGTTCACGGCAATGCCCTGTTCAGCCAAGCGTTGCGCGAACACCTGCGCGGCCTCGCGGGCTGGCTGCGTGCTCAAAGCTGGATATGTGCTGAACATATCGGGATCTGCGGGACCGGCACCGTTCCAATTGCGCCCGCCGTCCACCGCCATGGACGCGGTCGGCGCGTAGTACACGTGGTTTGAATCGAGTTCGGCGATGCCGTTCGGCCAACGGTCATTACCGAACAGGGAATCATCGTAGACAAGCGTCACGGAAGTGATGCCACGCTGGCGTAACGCCTGGGCCGTGCTCGCGGCAAGCGTTCCCAATCCGGCACGCCCGTTGATATGCGACGAATCGGATGCACCGGCACCGAGCAGCATGTCGCCATTGCCTTTGAGCACCAATCGCGAAGTGCCGTCCTCGCGCTGTTCCAGATAGGTTTGCGTGTCCAGTGTCTCGCCCATGTCAAGCGTGGTCGCCGCCGCATATGCCGTCAACGTTTTCATGGTGGATGCCGGCGTATACGACTTGTCGAGAGCATGCTCGGCAATCACATTGCCGGCCGCATCGGCGATGGCGATGGCATATTCGCCACCGAAATCGGAGGCGGCCGTTTCGAATTGGCTGACCAGCGTCTTCGCCGCAGCTGCATCCACGGTCTTCGAAGCGTCAAGCCCTCCGACCACCGTTGCCGCAGGAATGACGTTGCCCGGCGTCTTGGCGGTGATGTGTTCGACCTCCTGCAGGGTAAGAACGCCCGGCAGCTTGTCGAAAATGTCGGCCACGACATAGCCAACGCACAACACCGTGGTGAGCGCCACGGAAAGCGCCACCGTGATGTATCGACGGCGTTTCACATGCCGGTATTCAGCCGAATCATCCATGGAACAACAACACTCCAGTCATAAGCGGAAATCGAAAGAAAAATCGAAATGAAAACGAAAAGCAGGAAACACGCAAGCCTGCGAACGAACGAACGTCATCCCTTATGTTCGATTGGCTTCCATTCCGACTTGGCGAACATCGCCTGGAACGAGATCGGCACATAGCTGAACATGTAGATCGGGAAGCTCAGCACATACGCGAACAGCTCCTTATTGGTGGCGCCAATCTGATCGCGTTCCACAATGATCGTCAACGCGGCCAACGCCATCATGCCGATCACCGACATCACAATGCCGGACGTCCAACCGGCCAACGAGCTCAACTGGCTCTGCCATGTCACGAATCCGCAGGTCGCAAACAACAGTCCCAGCAGAACGCGCACAATACCGATCACTGTGAACGGACACAACAACAGCGTGAAATCAACGGCGGAGAAATCGCGTTCCCTGATGGCGCGTTTGATCAAAGCCGGCCCGTAATAACGGAACACTTGCAAGAAGCCCTTGCTCCAACGCAAACGCTGACGCCAGCTCTGCGCGAACGTGACCGGCTGCTCATCATACAGAATCGCCGTGCCGCAATAGCCAATACGATCGCCGTGTAGCAAGGAATCCATGGTGAATTCCAAATCCTCAGTCAGCAAATGGAATTTCCAACCATTATTACGACGCATGATCTCCCGCGAGAACATGAAGCCAGTACCCCCTACATGGCAGCTGTTGCCGAGCCACATGCGCGATGCCGACAGAAATCGAGATTCACGAATGAACCACAATGCCGAACCGGAAGAGACCCAATTGTCGGACAAATTCACGGAATTACGGTAGCTGGTGAGAATCTTGAATCCCGACTGGAACGCCTTGTTCATCTCTTCGATGTAATGCTTGTCAAGCTTGTTGTCGGCATCGAACACGAAGAACGCGTCGTACGGGTCGGATGCGCCGGATTCGTTCATCTGGTCAAGCAGATACGTCAGCGCGTATCCCTTGCCCACGAGCTCCTTGTTGAAACGCTCGATCACGTGACAGCCCATGTTGCGCGCCACTTCGGCAGTATTGTCGGTGCAATTGTCGGCAACAAGCCAAATGTCGATCAGCTCGCTCGGATACGTCTGCGTTTGGATGCAGGTAATGAGGTTGCCGATGACTTTCGCTTCGTTTCGTGCGGAAATCAACACCGCATACCGCTTGTCCATCGGCGCTTGGGGGAATCTGATCGGCTTGGTGAACAGCGAGATAAGAATGCATACCGCCTGATAGACCATGCCTGAGCCGCCGACAATGACCAACAGAATGTCAAGTACGCTCAGCAGTACCATTAGCGCCACCTACTTCTTGGATTGTCATCCGCGTTTTTCGTGTTTCCTTCAGCTTCCCGCGATTCGTCGTTCTTCCGTTCATTGTCGGATTCCGATTCTTTATTGGATTCCTGCGATGTGTTTTCGCTCTCAAGACCCTGCAATGGCTTGTGTTCTGTTCTGTCCAACACGTGCTTCGGAATGGCGACGGTTTCGTTCGATTCCAGCGATTCCTCGGAACGGCTGATATTGTACGCCTGCTCCTGTAACTGCCGCACTTCGTCGGAAATCGGCACATGCGCACTGGATCCCTGCACCGCGCGAGGCATATTGTGCAGATGTTCGCTGATGACTTCGGCGCCTTCTACCAGCTTCGACTTCTTTTCAGGCACCGGATCGTCCATCAGCGGAGAATCGACCAGCTCGTACCGCTTTGTATAGGTGCGGAAGATCGTCTGCACGGAAGCGACCACCGGCAATGCGAGGAATGCTCCAAGCGCGCCGAACAGCGAAGTGAACGCCAACACCGCGAGGAACGCCACGGCATCGTTTATATCCATGGTGCGCTGGGAGATCTTCGGCGCGAAGATCAGATTCTCGATCTGCTGATACACGCAGATGAACATCAGCACCACCACGGCCTGCCACAGTCCGCAGCTGCCCCACGCGAACAGCACCGGCAATGCGCCGCCGATATACGTGCCCAGCATAGGAATGAACTGCGAAACCATACCGCAGAACAGTGCCAACGGTAGCCAATAGGGCACGTGCAGCAGCATCAGACAGATTCCGGTGAAGAACGCGTTCAGCAATGCGAGAATGGCGCGGGAGAACAGGAACGACGAGATCTGGCTCTGGCTCACCGTCCACACGAACAGGAATCGGCGCTGAGCCGCCGGAGCCATCCACTGGCATGCGGCACGACGCAATTTCGGACCAGCCGCTGAAATGTAATACGTGGTCATGATTATTGTCATGAGGTTGATCAGGAACGAAAACAATCCCGACACTGTATTTAGCGCGGTACCCGCGAAATCGGTGACCCATGACGTTTGAATGTTCTTCAGAATCTCATTGCCGAGATTATTGATCTCAGGAAGTTGGAAATTCGCGTATTGACTGACGAACTGGCACATCTGCTCATACAGGTCGGGCAGACCGTTCACCAATGCGATCACCTGCTGCACGAACAGGTTGCCGAATAGCGTGAAGAGCACGCCGAGCATCACGGCCAGCATCAGCAGCGAGAACAGCGAGGCGAACGAACGTTTCCAGCCATGCTTGACCAGCGGCACCACCACCGGCTCCACCGCGAGCGCGATGAACAGCGAGACGATGATGTCGATCACCAGGTATTCGATTTTGCCCCAGCTGCGCCAGCAGAAAGTAAACACCACAATGGCTATGGCGATGTATAGCAGCGCACGCCCCAGCCATTCCGGTGGTTTTCGGGGATCTCCTTTGGCTGGAAACAGGGTGCCAAGGTCCCAGCGCTGTTCGCTGGTGTTCGCACCGTTTTCGCTCTGCGTATTGTTCATTCGCTGTTCGCTTTCGCTCATGGCTTCCTATTGTAGCGATAGGCGTCGTGTACAGGCTGAGCTATTGTGGTAGTTATGCTGAACGTTTCAATTGTCATCCCCGCTTGGAATGAAGAGGAGCGTATCAACGATTGCCTGTTGAATGCCACTAGGCAGACCGTGATGCCCCATGAAGTGATCGTTGTCGACAATCGTTCCACCGATTCGACGGTAGCCGTGGTGGAGCAGTTTATGAAAGATCACCCTCAAGCCCCTGTCCGTTTGCTGCATCAGGATGAGGAACAGGGATTGATTCCGACGCGAGATTATGGTTTGAATCACGCCACCGGCGATATTTTGGGCCGTTTCGACGCTGATTGCATGATTCGCCCGGATTGGGTCGAGGTGGTGTCCGGCATTTTCACTGAGGATCCGGAGGCCATGGGTGCCACTGGTCCGGTGATGTATTACGATCTGCCGAGCCGCCATTTTGGTTTGCGTGGGGATAATTCCACGCGCAAGCGCATTTACAAGGCCGATGGCGGCCAGCCGTTGCTGTTTGGCTCGAATATGGCGGTCCGCGCTTCAGCTTGGCGCGAAATTTGCGACGAGGTGTGCCGCGACAAGGCCGATGTGATGCATGAGGATATCGATATTTCGCTGCATCTGCTGGGCAAGGATTTGAAAACCGTGTACTGCCCTCGCATGATCGCCGGCATCAGCGCCCGCCGTATGGACACGTCGCTCACGTCGTTCAATAATTACATGCGTCGTTTCAAGAACACGTTCGACGCGCATCCACAGCATTCACGCAAGCATAAGCCGGAGATTCTACTCACCGCGCTATATCCGGTGATGCATTTGCTGTATCCGGTGTGGCAGAAGGTGCTTGACACCGCCGATATCAATCCTGCAGAGGTGGCGTGGATCAACGAGCAGATGGAGTTGGCCGAGCAGGAGGGACGCGAATGGTATGACGACACCCCTACTGATGAGGAGTGGAGTGAAAAGCACGAAGATTCCAACGATTAATTCGCATATATTCATATTGAATTGAGATATTGAAATATTTCAATTCATCAACATACATAATTGTAATCGCATACAAAAATCGTGGTGTGAATTTATTCCGATTCACACCACGATTTTTATGTTCTCAGCGTTGTTCTCTCACGATTCGTCGTTCACTACGCACGATTGCCGATTCGTGAGAATTGCCGCATCACATCAGGCTCTTGTAGATGGCGAGAATGTCCTCCTGCGTGGCCTGACGGGGGTTGCCCGGCGTGCACACATCGTGGAAGGCATCATAAGCCAGCGGCTCCAGATCGGCTTCGGTTGCACCGACTTCGGAGATGGTGGTCGGGTTCTTCAGATCTACAGTGAGCTTATGCACAGCCTGGACGGCCTCTTCGCGCACGGTTTCGATATCGCCGGTGTAGGCGTCCGCGATGCCGAAGGCGTCGGCGATGTCACGGTACTTCTCACCGGTGTAGTCCTTGTTGTATTCCATGACCGGAGCCAGCAGAATGCCGTTGGCAACACCGTGGGCCACGCCGAGGCGGCCGCCCAGCGGGTGGGCCATGCCATGCACCAAGCCGAGGCCGACGTTGGAGTAGGCCATACCGGTGATGTAGGAGGCGTATGCCATCTGCTCGCCTGCTGGAATGTCACCGTCGGCGCTCTTGGCGAGGTTCTTGGCGATCATACGGATGGTCTGCATGGACAGGCAGTCGGACAGGCTCCATGCGCCCGGAGTGATGTAACCTTCGATGGCGTGGGTCAGGGCGTCGAGTCCGGTGGCAACCTTGAGACCACGCGGCATGGAGTCGGTCAGATCCGGGTCGACGAAAGCGACGATCGGAATGTCGTGCGGGTCGACAGCCACGAACTTGCGCTTGTTGGCGGTGTCAGTGACCACATAGTTGATGGTGGTTTCCGAAGCGGTACCGGCGGTGGTCGGCACGCCGAAGATCGGCACGGACGGATTCTTGGTGTCGGCAACGCCTTCCAGGGAGAGCACGTCGGAGAATTCCGGGTTGGCGGTGATGATGCCGATGCCCTTGCAGGTGTCTTGCGGGGAGCCGCCGCCCAAGCCGATCAGGAAGTCGGCACCGGATGCGGCGAACTTGGCGACACCGTCCTGAATGCATTCGACCGGCGGGTTCGGCTTGACGTTGTCGAAGACCTCATACGGCATGCCTGCCTCATCGAGCACATCGGTGACCTTCTTGACGGTACCGGTTTCCAGCAGCACCGGATCGGTGACGATGAATGCCTTGGTGAAGCCGTGCGACTTGGCAACGCCCGGAATCTCCTTGATGGCTCCGCGACCGAAATACGCCGTCTGGTTGAAAATCATGCGATAGACCATAGTGCTCTCCTTTAAGCTACTGTGCGTTCGTTGGCTTCGTCATACCTTGCCGAAGCCAACGCCTCCATCATAAACCCATTTTCGACTGTTATGCGATCAACGACACCGCGACATTATGTAACCATTCTCACATAATAAAACCAGATAGGGGGTAAAACATCCATTGAACAACCTGCCCTTCTGCTACGGCAGGTCCTTACGTTCGAACACCCACATGGTCTCGTCCATGGATCTGTTGTCGGTAAGAATCGTCAACATGAACCGCTCACCGTCGTTCTTCACGTAACCGCATTGCACGACACCTTCCGACTTGAGCCGGCTACGGACAACATCGTAGTCAAGCAGTCGCAGGAGACCTTCTTGATATTCGGAAGCAATCATCACACAGCAATACTCACGTAATGCTTCGCGGAAGGAACCGCCATGATCATCAAGCATACGCTGAAAGAAATCGGGCACCATGATCGAACGCTGCGTATCGGTATTCAGATTGACCATATACGACACCGGATAACGTACATTCAGATGTTCAAGCAGCGCTTTCATATCCTCATTACGCACCAGAATATTCTCAAGCTGGTTGTTGAGCATGCGAAGCTGACGTTTGACTCCGCCATTGGCGTAATACTGTTTCTTGTCCTGACGCATACGGATTTCCGCCTGATTGATGAGGTCCGGAAGATCCCCTCCATCATCGGATTCGGCCATACCTACGGATATATCCCAATCACCTTCCAGAAAATCCCGACGCATACGCGTCATCCGACGCATACTTTGGCTCACCGTATGGTTGCAGCTGACAATCACGAACTCATCGCCTCCGATGCGGTAGATCCTGTCGTCCCCGAAGCAGGCACGCATCGCATTCGCAAGTCTGCACAACGCCGAATCGCCCTTGGCATACCCCAAATGGTTATTGATTTCATGCAGTCCGATCATGTCGATGTACACCACCGTCAACGGCTCGTCATGCGTAGCCTGGATGCACTCCAAATCGTCATCGTAGGCATTGCGGTTGAGTAGTCCCGTAAGCGAGTCCCTGCGGTAATTATCGGCATCGCCGCATGCCAATAGTCCTATGGGCAGATTCTGTCCGACCAGTACCACAGCCCAAGGGTCGGATGGGGAGCATGCGTGAGTGGGAATCGCCGCGAATGCGACTACGCCGGTTTTGGCCAATATCTCGCTGCGGTATATCCCCAGCACGGTTTCCTGCCGGTATAACCGTTCCCGGATTGAGGTCAGACTCAGATCGGCGAAGAATCGTCCGGCATCGTCAGGATGCACCACCCGGCTGGCGGCCACCGCACGCAGGTAGGCGCCGAATTCGTCGACTTCCGGATCGGGAATCACCCCATCCCGTTTGATGACACGGTATTCACCTGTCTCCACATTCAACCGGGATATTTCCGCCAGACCATCAGCCAGGATTTCAAAAGTGTCGGCCGCCAACGCGGAGGTTCCCAACAGCACCCGGCCGTTGACGGTCACATGATCGCGATGCAGGTAATCGCACGACATATCCCAATAGTGCCGACCGTCGGCACGTTCGGCCAACAGCGTTTCCATCTGTTTCACCGGCAGTGGAGGGTAGAAATAATATCCTTGGATGTATTCACACCCGATTGCTTTCAGCCGATCGACCTGTTCCTTGGTCTGGGCACCCTCAGCGATGATCATCAGATGCAGCTTCTTGGCCATCACAATCATGGATTGGATGATTTTCACGCCTTTACCGGCATTCTCCTTGCTCAGCTCGATGAACTTCGTGTCCAGTTTGATCATATCGACATTAATGTCTTTGAGCATGTTCAGCGAGGAATATGCCGAACCGAAATCATCCATCAGCACCACGATGCCTCTCGCATGCAGTTTGCGGATGGTGTCCTTCACCATGGACAGGTTTTTCGCCATGGCACTTTCGGTGATTTCCACCCGCAACAGACGCGCGTCGACGTCATATTCGTCCAACAGCCCGCCAATCACGTCGGCCACATCCATCTGGTCGATATCCATCATGGACACGTTCACGGAAACCGGTACCAGATTGCGTCCTTCACGCTCCCATCTGCCCAGCATCTCAGCCACGAAGCGCCATACGAACATATCCACATGGCAGATACGCCCGGCTCTTTCCAATACCGGGACGAACCATCCTGGGGGAATCACGCCATATTTGGGGTGATTCCAGCGCACCAACGCCTCGGCTCCTACAATAGCTCCCGTCTCCGCATTGCATTTAGGCTGCAGATAACAGCAGAATTCGCCGTTTTCGATCGCATAATCGATGTCTTCGAATGTGAAAAAAGGCACCAGCTCGTCGTTAGACGGCATTCCGCCCATTTCCGGCATGTCGGTCACTCGGTCCCCCCTCGTCGAAAAAACTATCCGTGGTATTCGCCGTTGTACTGTATCAGAGTGACGTCCTCGACGCCGTCAATCGCACGGATACGTTCGGCGAACGTCATATCCTTGTCGTTGCAAAACACTTCAACGGCCATTTCCGTGCGTTCGCTACGCATGGTTTTGGATTTGACGAAGAATTTAGTGCGTCCGAACGCGCGCGTGATCTCATCGCCAACCATATCGCCCACATAGTGGATCACCGCAATGTACACGCGTCCCTTGTCCTGATGCGAATAAAACAATGCCAGCATGCCGATCATCACCAATCCGGCCACAATCACCAGCACATACATGCCAGCCCCCGCCGCAATACCTGAAGTAATCGACCAGAACAAATACAGCAGATCCATCGGATCCTTGACCGCAGTACGGTAACGCACAATCGACAACGCACCGACCATACCAAGGGAGATTACAATATTCGTACTGATAGACAACGTGACCATGCAGGTGAGCACGGACATGCCCACCAATGTGACCGCGAAACTGCGCGAATACACCACGCCCGTGTAGAAACGGCGATACACGTAGTAGATGACGATACCAACGATCAACGCCACCAGCAATGCCAACGCCATTTTGGGCACATTGTATTGACTGAAGGATTTCAGCACCGACTTTTTGATCATGTCATTAACGCTCATAATGCTGTTCTTTCGCTCTTGCTTCCTTGATTCGTAACGTTTGATTTTGGGAAATGCCAGCCGATCATAGACTGTCTTTACAGACTCGGCACGCTCCAGCCTTCCTGCCAGTAGCCGAATCCCCGCAAATACGAGGCTTTGTCATAACAGAGCACGTATTTCGAAGCCGACGTCAACTCCTGAGCTTTGCCAGGCAACAGATCGCGTACCATCTGCGGCAGGAATTCAGTGAATTTGACTTCCATCACCAGTTTTCCCGGCTCAAGCACGGGCAGTACTGGCAGTGTGGAGTCGAAAATATCGAATCCCCCAACCGCCGCACGCACATTCATATCGAAAGTGACACGCACAGTACCGGCGTCAAGAATCCACGGTTCGCGCTCATAATCGACGATCACACGCGGACGCAACACATTGCACATGCATTCCACATAAAACTCGCGGCACAATTGATGCTCGCTGTCGCGCAAAAACTCGTAATCGCCGGCAAGAATGCGGTCGAACTGCTCATGGGTGAGCGGCGCATCCTCCTTGTAGATCCAACTGTCGCTTTTGCGTTTACGTTCCAGTTTGATCACGCGGTCGCTGTAATCGTAGATGCGAATACGATATTTCTTGCGCAGCAGCACACCGTCGACTTTTTCCCGATATGCGGTGTTCCAATAATCGTCGAAATACAGGCTGCGAATCATATAGCCGCCGTTGCTCGCATGTTTGTCGAGACCAAGCAGCGGCGCCATACGCACGTTCAAATCGGTCTTTTGCGCGTATGAGATCAGATATTTGAGCTCATGACGGAACCGTTCCTTGGCGGTGCTCGGCGGAACGGATAATTCTTCGCAGACTCGACGTTTGACGCGCTGCAGCAGCGACGTTCCTCGATTGCCACCGTCATTGAACATTGGCATCCTCCACAATGCTGCCGCCGCCTTTCACATAGAAGCACTTGGTGCCGTAGATCTTGTTGCCGTCGGTGACGTAGTAGTCAAACGCGTCCTGAGTCTCGCCTGATGCGTTGCGCACGCTCACTTTGATGAAGTACTGGCCTTCACCGGGCATGTCCATCACGGCTTCCGGCAATACGAGGTCGCTCTGTGTGAACACTACATCCTTACCTTCGTAATCCTTGGACACGGTGACGGTATAACGCAAATCCTCATTGTTGAAATCGTAGGAGACATCCCAGTTGAGTTTGAGCTTGCCATTGGTAGGGGTAGGTGTGCCGATGTAGAACGGCATGGGCTTGTTAAACCCGGTTTGGTATGTCTGGTAGTTCTGTTCGATTTCACTGTGCAGCTGGTTCGCGATTACATCATATTGGCTTTTGGTGACGCCTTCATGCATGGAATCAGGCATTTTCCACACATATTGTTCCGTAATGCTGCGGTAATGCTTCACCATGGAGTTGATGCGATTGGCATTCATGTACTTATATTCGTCTTGTATTGCCTTGTCGAGCGCAGTTCGGAACGACTTGGTCTGCAAACAGCGGCTAAACAGCATGTTGCCCCAGTAGTTGCTGATGCCGTTCTCCCAGCTTTTGCCATCGGAACGTTGTTTGATCTCATATTCCTTGCGCATGAGCATGCCGTCGTTGTCCCAGTCAAGCACGTAGAAGGTGTCGGAATTCGTGGGACTATACAGGTACATATTGCGGCTTTGCGTATCGATATTGCCGGTCAACAGCTGGAATGCCATCCAGTATGCGAGATTTTCAGTATCGAAATATTTGCCGAGAATGTCGCTCATCGGCACTGAATAATCGTTGAGCGCGTTCAACATGGCAATCAGTTTGGTATGGTCGTTGTCGCCTTTGATTTCCAGTTTTTCTTCGAATTTCGTCTGATCGTAATCGGGATCGTCGGCGAGTTTGATCACGTCTTCGTCTCGATGGAATTCGAAATAATTGGCCTTATACAGCTGGCCATTCTTATCAAGTCCGTGTGCTTGCAATGCGGTTTTGTTGAGCTGTTCGACCTGCGTATACAGACCGTAATCGTCAAAGGAATCCGATCCGCTGGTCTCGTCTTTCACATACAAGTGCACGAATTGCGTGCGCAGCCCCATCATCTGGTCGATGCCTTTGATGAGATCAAAGGCCATTTTGTTACGGAAACGCAGACCTTCACCCATATGCTTGTTCAATGCGATGGTACGCTGTCCACGCCACTTGCCTTTGCCGCTTTTCAACTCGATCTTGTAATTCTTCTGCTCGTTTTTACTCGATGACTGACCACGTACCTGCACGGTGGCGTTCGGCGCGCTTTCGCCAAAACCAAGCTCCCCGGAAACCGGCCCCTGTTCGTCGCCGACCTGCAGCAAACCATTGACCTTGTAGCGTCCAACGCCCATTGCCGCATAGTCATCAACGGAATACTGGTTGATTTCACTCCAGCTATGGTCGGTTCCTTCCGACGAATTACCGCGCGATACCGTCAGATACATGGTTTCCACGCCGCTGTCGTCATACACCTTGTATAACGATTCGTTGTCGCGCAAGTGTGCGCCGTCGATGCTTTGTTCAGCGCTTTTCTTGACTTGCTCATGCGTCTGCGTTGAATCCGATGATTGCGATTGTTCATTATCGCTGGGTGATGAAGTCGCACACCCAGCGCAGGAAAGCACCATCAGCATTGCCGTCAATGCCGCTATTTGCTTGACAAGCGTGGTAATAGCTTTTGTGTTGCGTCGATTCCACCATGTCATGATTTACGATTCCTCCCCGATTGTATTGTTCGCTTCTGTAATGTTCGTCCCGCACTCGCGCCGCACGTGCCTCTTATATTCCGCGCGATGCAGTGATTGATCGATTCGTTGTTCGCCGTGTTCAAGCAGTATGCCCAGTTCGGTGAAACGTCCACGTTTCGTCTGTGCCACAATCGGCTGCTGCCCCAGCACTCGGTATGGCAGATTGTCGGTGTATGAGGCGAGCCGGAATGTCGCATAAATAGCGAACAGCGACGCTCCCATCAGAAAACCGAAGCCGAACAGTGTGGTAGTGAAGAACTGTCCGATCACCGTGAAAATAACCGTCGACCCGGCGAATAATGCCGATGCAGTCAACGCACCAGAATAATCGGTGAAGTACAGCAGGATCAGCATTACGGTATTGCCGACCGCATACAGCGCATATCCGACGCATAGCACACGAAAATATCCATGCATCGCATCGTTGAAACCCAAAGGAAGCGCGTTCAGCGCTGTTTTTTCCAACGAAATCACGGCAGCGGTCACCAACAATTGCTTCAACGCCGTGTAATGCAATTCTCGATTGAGCACAGCCAGCATTTCATTTTCTGCAACGGTAATGTCTTTAACCGTGCCACCATCGTTGAGCAGACTGTAATACGAACGATATGTCGGATAGAAATTCACTTCCACCGACACCACAAAATTCACCGTGGTGATCAGAATCGTTAAAAACGCAAGCATGGCGGGCACATCGTAATATGGCGCACCATAAAACAGACCCTTCACTTTGATGCCAAGCGGCCCACACCAGGTGATCACCAAATGGGCGAACAATCCAATGGTGGTAAACAATCCGGTCAACGCCAACGGCAGAAACTGGTCAACCCATTGCAGAAACAGCCACGGATTCTCACGACTTTGCGGAAAATACCGATGCAACAGCAGCACATCCCACACCAGCATCACACCATAGCCAAGCACCACCGCAAACAACAGCGATTCCACCGGCGGCAACGCCAACGCAAGCAGCACGCATGACGTAACAAACGCCACCAGCACTGCAGCAGCAAAAGAATACAAAATGCTTTTGTAATCTTTAATGGCCGTCAAATAACTCATCGCATTCCAGTTAACGACCATTTCAAGAAACAGCCATAAACACAACGCGCCCTGCATCAGCGTGGCTCCAGAAAACAGCAGAAACACCGTGTACAATACTGCGCCCACCATCAACATGATGTCGGTAGACCCCCAAAACGATGGCAGAATCATCTTCTCATCGTGATCAAACAGCATATCCGCCAAAAAACGTGTGACCGGCATCGACAGAAAACTTGTCAACACCAATGAGGCAAGCAATGTGTATGTGATCATGCATACGAGCAGATCACGGTCGGGGCGGCCCACCTGCCACCAACCGCTCACAATCAGCACGCCAAACTGCAGAAGCACGCCCAGCAGCATCGGGCCTGCGCAAATCACACCGGCATAGCCGTAGGCTCGCAGCATTGCCATCAAGCCCCTACGATGGAACAGTTTCTTCAGTTCAAATCCAATACCAGCCATATCAGCGCTCCAATCCGAACTGATCCAATCCGAACTGATCCGATCCGAACTGATCCGCGGTATCGGCATACAGCCTGCGATAATCGTCAAGCATGCGCTCATGCCGATAATAGGCATTCACACGATCGCGGCCGATCTGCCCCATGGTTTCACGCAACACGCGGCTGGAACACATGCGTTCCATCGCCCCGCTTAAACCTTCGCGGTACATGGGAGGCACATAAAAACCGGCAGTGCCGAAATCATCGCCATCCTCACCTTCCAACAGTTCACGGCAACAGCCGACATCAGTAGTCACGCATGGGCGTGCGGCTGCGAACGATTCCAACACCGACAACGGTTGGCCTTCGGAAATGCTGGTTAACACGGTGAAATCAAGCTTGCGCATGTATTCCACCACATTCACACGGCCCGTGAATTCAAGATTGCGCACGCCCAACTGTTCCACAAGCTCATAGCATTCGTCGGCATACTCCTGATCGTCAACACCGCCGAGAATATGCAAACGCACATTGTCAACGCGAGATGAAAGCTCATGAAACGCATGAATCAGGGTTTTCACGTCTTTGATCGGCGCCATGCGCACCACCGCACCGACATCAACCCAACCATCGTCGGGTTTTAGAGGAATATCGCAAAAACGTTCGTATTGAATGCCGTTGGGAATAACCTGGCAGGCGTCGGCGGGAGCGCCCATACCGATTTGGATAAGACGGGCACGACCGAACAAACTAGTGATACGCCATGCACGCCGGTAGATCTGTTCCGAAAGCATGTAGAAGAAACGAATCCAACGCGGACGGAAAGCCGGAAGCACCCATTCGGCGGAGATAATCTCCTCTTCACGTTCGCGCGTGTAGATACCATGTTCCGTAAGCAATACCGGCGCATGGTTGATGGAACCGCCCAAACAGGCTAGCAATCCGCCATATCCGGTGGAAATCGCATGATAGATTTGCGCTTCCGGCACTTCGCTGCCCATCAGGTATAATACCGGCAGCAGCATGGAGCGCGCAGTATGGAAAGCATCCGCATAGGCCACATACGGGTATTCCTCCATGCAGATTTGCGTGAACAGGTCAATGAATTCACGGCTTTGCAGGAACGACAGCGGATGCACGCCTTTGGTGTGGAACAGGTTGAACAGCACATCCCAGTCCGGGCTGCCAAGATTCACCAGTTCGCGCAATGACCGCAATTCCTCTTCGGTGAACGACACTTGCGCGCGTTCACCGCTCAGACGCAAGGCGTCGTCGAGGAACACCTCACGCACTTCCACCACATTGCTGGGCAGGTCATATACGAATTTGCCGCGGTCTTCGGCTTTGGCGCCGATCACCCACAATACGAACTCGTGCTCTTTCATCGCTTCGATATAACTGTGCATCCATGTGGACACGCCACCATGCACGTACGGGTAGCATCCTTCCAAAACCAGGCAGATTCTCATGCCGCTCCCCCAGTCTTGCGTTCGATATGAACCGTGGCGCTCGTGGCTTTGAGCAGATACAAGTTGCCGGTCAGCTTGGTGAGGCTTCCGCCGCGCACATTGCCGGGCGTACCATTACTGGCACGGAACATCAGCCACCCTTGATCAGTGAGGTTGCCAAGTTTCAGATCCCAACTGGTATCGGTTGTTTCCATCGAAACCGTCAATCCTGAGAATCGTTGCACCGCCGCAGCGCATTCCGTTCCAGTCTGCATACGAATGGATGGAGCCGACTGTTCCAACCAATCCAAATAATCTTCCAATCCCTTGCGATAGGTTTCCCAACCTTCTTTCGCACCACGATCTTCATCAAGCAGATCGTCGGGATGCATGAAGTGCGTGCTCACATAGTGCATGTTCAATTCGGAAACCGCGGCAAGACGCATGTACGTGTCGCCCACCATGCCGCCGGACACGATACGTGGAGCCTCCACCATGCCATCGGCCGCAACACCGAACTCCTGTATGTACGGCAAGGAACTGTCGGAAGGCATATACGTACTGGCGATGGCGCGAATCTGCGGCACATCCTCGCCTATGATCTTTCGTGCCTCTTGGGAGAGGATATTCGACGGCGGCACGTATACCGACGATGTTGCGGCCGGCAATACGTCTTTCTGGAATGCGATCAGTTCCTGCAATGATGCCACAATGGCTTTGCGATTCGGCCATTGCACGTACGCGTATTCCTTGCCGTAATGCGTATTCGGCAACACCAACGGCTGATGGTTGTACCCGTGATATCCGATTTCGCCGTTTTGCCGAAGCAACAATCCTCCGTAATACTCGAATTGTGTGTTGTCCGTCTGTCGTACCGGATCATCCTTGGTGTCATCGCCGTAATTCTCAATCATCACACCGGTGAAACGAATACCGTACCGTTCCGCAAGACGCACCAAATCCGGCCACCATACTTGAGAATAGAATTCAGAAATACTCATGTTGTAGTCACGTTTGATGTATTTGCCATTGCCAGACGGTACCGGAGAGGGAAAATCATCCAAGTAGAACGCCGCGCTGTTAATCACCGGATAGGCCATGGCAGAACCGAGCAGACTGAACGCCGAAGCGTAAAATCCTCGAAACACCTTGCCGTAAATGCCGATATTGCACATCACAGCCGTTCCTGACTCCACCGCGTTCCTCCACACCAATGGCGTTCTGCCATTGCTGCTGACCGCTTCCACCTGTGCACGATCATTCAATGCGACGCTCAGCGACGATTTGAACGGGTCACTGAATGTGTATGTCTGGCCGCCACCCAACATAAAATCTCTGGACGGTGTAATGCCTTTAGTCGCCACATATTCGTATGTGGACGATTCAATGCCGATCTGCGGGCCGATCACGTCCAAATAGCCGGTTTTTTCGGGAGTCATGGCAAACATGACTCCGCCGCCCTTTTTGGCCCATTGCATGATTTGCAGCACGTGCTCGCCCAGACGGTCGAGATTAGGCATGGCCACCACTATGGTGCTGTAGTGATTCAACGCTGGAAATTCAGCGTTTTCGTCAGCCACGTCAACCGTAGTGGTAGGGACTTTCATATCAAGCAGAATCTGGTCGAGCATGGCTTCGGCATCGCTGACACCCTCCTGCGAACTGTCAACCACCAACAGATTCGTGGCTTTTTGTCCAGCGATGGCATTGGCAGCAGGAATGGCTTTGGCTCGATCCAAATACGTGATGTCGAACCGCGTGGCACCATAATGCACGCCCAGGCTTTCCACCAGCAACACCAATGCAATGGCCATAAACACAGCCCAGACCTTGACCAGACCTTGCCAGCGGAATCGCTTCCACTTGGCCAACACGTCTGACAGGAATCCTCTGATCATGCGCGTTCAGCCTCCTTGGTTCCAGTCCAGAACCGCAGCGTGCGTCTTCCTTGGCCACCGAGATAAATATGCTTGCTTTCAATCTGCTGAACGGTTTGACGCAACGCATCGCCATCATTGCGTGCGGCATCGAGCCGTAGACGCATCAGCCATACATCGCCTTGATCCGGCCACCGTTCCATAGCGCCGTCAATAGTGTGCGCGGCATCATCAAAGAGTCCAAGATCGATCTGCATTTGCGCAAGACGGCATGCAATGTAATAATCGTCATGTTTGCGAAGTCGTTCCTGCAATACTTCGGCATATCGCTGCTTCTGCAACTGCAATGCGTATCCTTGCGCAATACCGGAATTGACATATCGTTCCAACGCATCGCAATAGCGTTCCAACACCGTTTCGGAATTTCGATGCTGCAGATAATCGTTACGGCAGCGCTGCAATGCAAGATCTTCTTTGGCACTGATCTGCGCCATGGCGGTAGCCGCGTAATGCACGACTTCCACATCCTCATTCAGTCTGGCCTGCGACAGCACATCGATATAACGGCTGGGATTGTCGTTGAGAATGGACATCACCAGACTGCGCCGCTGACTCGAATCGTTGACGATCAGTGCCTCTTCCAACGGCACTGTATTGGCGAAATCAGCTCGTTCCTCAACCAGGATGCTTCGACGTTCCTCATCATCCACACGCATTTGCTCAAGCCCCGGAGCCGTGTGCTCACCAGCGCGAATCAGCGTGCGCGTATGCAGCATCAGCACACATAACGCCCCCCCCCCATGGCACCAGCAGCATGAAAGGAAGCAGCCGCCCCTCCACGCGAAGCACGCCAACGCGAGACAATACGCACAGCAGCACGCATATCATTACATGCACGGCGATAAGCAGCATCGCCATCACCGTCGCGTTCACACTGTGCCGCCTTCATGCGATGCAGAATCATTCGGCGCAACGTTCCTGCGCAGCGTTTCATCCGCTTGCGATTCGGCAGCCACTTGTTTCGAAGCCTCAGCCAGCAACGAATCTTCCTCGTGGTCTGAAACCAGCGTCACATGCAATCCAGCCTGGGTCAAACGCTTGTTGATGATCGGCAGCTCATGCTCGCTGGCCTGATTCATGAGCACATACACATTGCCGTCCTGCAGCACACCGGCCTCATCCGTTTGGCGAATGGCTCCCATCAGGCGGCTGCCATCGTCTTGCCAAGCGTCTGCCACACGCAGCAGCAGATGATCGCCCATATGATCGTGCTTGAGCTCGTTTGCAGCCAACACTTTAGGCAGAAACTCCTGGGCGTTCAAGAATTCAGTGCCGGGCACCAGCATCGTCTGCCGTGCAACATTCTCATAATCGAAGGCACGCACCATAGCGGATTCCACCAAGCCGCACATGATGGTGAACAGATTCTGGAAGTACAGGTTCATTTGGTCGGGCTGGGCTTTGGCAAGCACAATCACCACGGCCAGCTTGCCATTGGCATGCACGCCCGCCGCATACATTGGAAGGTTTTGTTCGAGATTGCGGTTTACCCACAATCCGCCATGATCCAAGGCAATGACAACGTTGGCATAATTCTCAAGCAACGTAGATTTGCTGAACAAAGATTCAGTCTGCGGGCTTGCGGCCACCAAACGCGCGAAACGACCACCATTATCGATTCGGTAAATACCGAAACTATCGCCGCCCAACGTATCTTGCATAATGCGAATGGCCGCACGATACAGCTTTTGAGGCTGCACTTCGTCCAATTCACGGGTCATCGCATACATTTTGCCGAAACTGTCACGTCTGCCGATAATCTGCCCGCGCAACATACGACGATCATCGAGCACATCGTGGTACAGGTCACGCAGGAACGCAAGTCGTTCACGCAGCAAACTGTTTTCGTCACGCATGAATCGCAGGTTTTCGCGATTGCGCATCTGTACATACCCACATACTGCGCCCGCAACGAAATACACCACAAACGTAATCCAGTTCGACGTATCGTAAAACAGTGGCGCGAATGACGCACCGTTCGACACGTACGACAACGCCATGCCGGCACATGCGAGCGCGGCCGCGAACACGCCTGCGTTCAGTCCGTACATCGTGCCGACGATCACCACGAAAAACAGGCGCAAATCCACGGTTCCCAGCTGACTGTTGCCTTGTACCGCGGTGCGAAGCAGTTCCTCCAGTATGAACGTGACGCAGATTTCGAATGCGATCCATGGTTTCGAATGGTTGCGCAGAAAATCCCAGATCAGGTGCTTTTCGGACTGTTCCTGCGCACGCGCCTCTTTCCAGCGTTGCAGCACCAGGGGAAGATCCTGTTTGAGCGAATATCGCGGCGACCAGCCATAACGCAAGCGCAGCGCATGGTCGTCTGCCGGGTAATGCCGTGTCCTGTCTTCGCCAAAAGTCACCGATAATCCAGGAAATGCCGCGCTAATCACATCAGCCAAATCACCGTATGTGAAGTCAAACGCGTTGGGCACGTGGAATACTTCGCTTTCAGCGGTCCAATCGTCGAACATGCGGTAGATCAGTTCGGCAAGATCGTCGGCGCAGAGAAAGCATGTCTGCTGCTGTTCGCGTTCGCAGAATGAGATCGACCCTGCTGACGCCTGTTCGAACAGTCTGCCGAAATATGCGGTTACCCCATTGCGTTCGGGTGCATACAAGTATGGGCAACGAATGATTTTCGCTTCCAGACGGTAGGTGCGCGCGTAATACAGGCAGAGTTCTTCCGATGCTCGAGACATTAGGCTTTTGCTGGTATCGCTTACGTCGTCGTTTTCCGGATAAGTGAATTCGGATTCGGGGCCGCTGACCATCAGCATTTGCGTTTGCCTGTTGCGAATGGCATGCAGAAGTCTTCGCAATGCTCCCAGGTCGCCGTCTCTGTCGCTGCGTGGGGTCAGATTTTCGGAAAAGAATACGATGCGATCAAATTCGTATGTGGTAAGGGCTTCGGCAAGGGCGTTGGCGTCAGACATGTTGACGATTCTGAGATGGTCATTGCCGTCTACGGTGCCTTCGCGTTCCGCTATCACCACATGGTCTCGGGGAAAGGCATGCTGAATCCACTGTTTGGTAATGAAATCGGTATTACCGACCAAGAGCACTTCCATGCTACCGCCCCAGTGAATATTCCCTTAACGGGGTTTGGCATAGCTCTGCCCACAAACCCTCCATTGTTCCTGTCTTATGGTATTCCAGTGTAATCCGCCAACAGACAAATTCACCCTTCAACGGGGGTTTCTTAGTCATTTCTAAGTAAAGCATAAGATGACACACCCGTACGGGGCATTGACACGCCCACATCACGAATTCAGCAAGACATGAGATTGAGAGAGCCATGACCGAAGAATCTGCCCCTTCAAAAAGTCATGGCCTCTCTGCAGTCAGTCCGCCGTAATTTTGGTTCCTATATGACTTAAAAGTGATGAAAAACAAAAAACCTCGGAGATTTCCGAGGTTTAAAGCCATGGTGGCTCCGAGCGGCATCGATCCGCTGACCTAACGATTTTCAGTCGTTCGCTCTACCAACTGAGCTACAGAGCCATGAACAGGAACCTGTTCGAGCGACCCCGGCCGGACTTGAACCGGTGACCTCCGCCGTGACAGGGCGGCGCTCTAACCAACTGAGCTACGGGGCCATTGCCACCTTGTTACCAAGGTAAGTACCCCCTGAGAGAGTCGAACTCTCGTTGTCAGATTGAAAGTCTGGTGTCCTAACCGTTAGACGAAGGGGGCGCTTTCAGCGTTTCCGCTTGACAACTCGCTTAACTATACGCGAATCATCGAAACATGCAAGTCTCGGCGTGTCGCAACGTTGCGGAATTGTGGAAACCATGCTGTCCACATGTTGAAGATCGTTGGAATAAAGCCATTTCAACACATGAACAGCACAACATGAAGCCTCATACGCGGCGATAGGTGAAGTCATGAATCACACGACCGGCAGCAAGTCCTTTTTTCTCGAAATTCGTCAAAACTCGACCAGAAAAACGTTCGGATTCACTGAAATCGGCGTGTCGCAGACTTGCGGCTTCGCCGGCATTTCCCTTGCCGACATGCTCAACCGGCAGACTCACCGTCAACGTGCCGTCATTATGGAAGCCTTCAATACCATCCATGACCTCATGCACATGCAATGCATAGTCTTCAATATCGGTAGCGATACGCCACACTCCTCCAGCCTGCAGCGTGCGATGAATCTCACCGGCAAGCTCCGGTTGTACGATGCGGCGCTTGTGATGACGCATCTTGGGCCATGGATCAGGGAAGAAAGTCCACACTTCGGCGATCGAGCCATCTGCGGCGGCTTTGAAGAGTTCGGGAGCGTTGACCTGTGCGATGCGCAGATTGGCAAGGCCTTGCTTGCCCGCAAGCAGCATGGTGTGCGCCACACCTGGATCGTAAACTTCGAGCGCCAGAAAATTCATTTCTGGGTGTTCGGCGGCCGCGGCAACCACGTTTTCGCCCTGACCGGTGCCAATTTCCACAATCAGAGGATTGGCATTGCCCCACGCTTCCGCAATATACGGCCGGTCGAACACCAGATCGTTTCGCACGTCAAGGGAGCCTTCACCTGCATTGATATTCAAAAGATAGGTATCGGCATAGGTATCCCATGCACGCTGCAAGCGCGCGTCGAGCCTGGCGGAACGACGCACGAAGGAAAGCACCTTGCGCCCATACAAGGCAGGACGCCGACCAGCATCAGCCTGTAGTTCACCTTGCGTTTTTGACATGTTTTGTTCGTTTTCGCCGTTTACTTGATTTTCAGTCGGCGTGTTCACATCTTCTTGCATACCCTATTTATAGAGGAAACGCAGGAACGGGGCGATTATGTGCGTTACTGTTCATGTGTTATACTCAGATTGTTCAAAAAGTAACAAACTAGAGCAAAAGTGAACAATGTTCGTTGAACGTTCGTTTTTCGAACCAAAGCGCTTTATCGCTCATTTGGAGGAAAGGCCAGAACATGACAGTTCTCGTCACTGGTGGGTGCGGCTACATCGGCGCCCACGTCGTCCACGCTCTTCATCAGGCCGGCGAACAGGTCGTCGTCGTTGACGATCTGAGCTACGGCAAGCCAACCCGCATCGAAGGCTCCCGCCTGTACGGCATGGATATCGCCGCTCCGGGTGCCGGCGAACGTCTCGCCGAAATCATGAAGGCCGAAGGCGTCGACTCCGTCATTCATTTCGCCGCTCGAAAGCAGGTCGGCGAATCCGTTGAGAAGCCGCTGTGGTACTACCAGCAGAACATCAACGGCATGCTCAACGTACTCATCGGCATGCGCGACTCCGGCGCCAAGAAGCTCGTCTTCTCCTCTTCCGCAGCCACCTACGGCGTTCCGCCGGTCGACGTGGTGCCGGAAGACGTCGTTCCGATGCTGCCGATTAACCCGTACGGCCAGACCAAGCTGTTCGGCGAGTGGATGGCTCGCGCCTGCGAAGAGCCGTACGGCATTCGCTTCTGCGGTCTGCGCTACTTCAACGTGGCCGGCTGCGGTCCGGTCGAGCTCGAGGATCCAGCAATCCTGAACCTCATTCCGATGCTGTTCGACCGCCTGAAGAAGGGCAAGGCTCCGGCGATCTTCGGCGACGACTACCCGACTCCGGACGGCACCTGCGTGCGCGACTACATCCACGTCTCCGATCTGGCCGACGCCCACATCGCCGCCCTGAAGTATCTGGACCGCGACGAGCGCAAGTACGACGCCTTCAATGTCGGCACCGGCGAAGGCACCTCCGTGCGCCAGATCGTCGATGAGGTCAAGAAGGTCACCGGCCTGCCGTTCAAGGAGGCCGTCATGGGCCGTCGCGCGGGCGATCCGCCGCACCTGATCGGTTCCCCGAAGCGCATCAACGAAGAGATGGGCTGGCACGCACAGTACAGCGTGGAAGACATCGTGAAGTCCGCCTGGGCAGCATGGCAGGCCAATCCGGAACACCACATCGACGTCGAAACCTGGAAGCAGGCCGACTGATTTCAACAAAACGTAGTGTCGTGAGCGACAACACGGCACCGCAAACGTAACGGCCGGTCGTATATGAGAAGTTTTCCCCTCATATACGACCGGCCGTTGTTTTGTTTTCCCGCTATTTTCCGATTCCACAAATTTTTTCCTTCGCCGATCCATGCAAATATTCGCCGATGACACGCCGTGATTTGCACAATGGCGACTTTGCCGTAATATATACATCTGTTGTCAGTTGCAAGACTGAAACAACGGCCCCGTAGCTCAGTTGGTTAGAGCGCCGCCCTGTCACGGCGGAGGTCACCGGTTCAAGTCCGGCCGGGGTCGCTTTTTTTATTTCTTTTTTAAATCTTTTCAAATATCTTTTTGCAATTGTCGTATTGCGGTCGCCGCGCGAGCATATCTCTCATACAAAAAGCCCGGTTCAAACGAACCGAGCTTTTCAATCACCTCGAATGGCACATTCAACATAGGTTCAGAGCCGCTGTTCGACCCAATCGACGATGAACGGAGCCACTTCCTCAATCTGATCGATCGCCACTTCGAATTCATGGGCGCCACCATACCATGGATCGACCAGGTCAATCTCGCTTTCGTAACCTGCAGCAGGCTTGGTGAGGTTCGGATCGAAACTACGGTACATATGCACGTTCTCACGCTTGACCTGCGGAAGCTGACGCAACAACGCACGCATGTGGGAAGCGGTCATCGGCAGGAACAGGTCGGTACGCTCGATCTCATCATGAGTGATGCGGTGCGCGAAATGGTGCGCCGGAAGCTCATATCCACGCTCACGCAACACCTTGACGGCGCGACGATCGATAGGATTGCCGTATTCCTCATCGCTGACGCCGCTGGATTCGACATTGACCTTGTCGGCGAGTCCACGACGCTCGAATTCGGTGCGCAGAATGATCTCGGCCATGGGAGAGCGGCAGATGTTGCCGGTGCACACGGTCATCACGGTATACATGGGTTTACTCCTCGTGATTTCTTTCAAAGGTTATGAAACGGAATCCAGCAATATCGTCGGAACCTTTTCTTGTGCCCTGCCATACGCCTTCCTCGGCCACCTTCCACGCCCCAGACTCCACCAGTCCTTTGATGTCAGGCGCATAGGTGTCGGCATCAACGTGCATGCTGATTTGGGTCACGTACGCCTTGTCCGCAAACGGCATCGCCTCGTGGAACAGCTGACCGCCACCGATGATCCAGATTTCACTGCGATCGAGACCATCATCCGGAATGGCTTCCTGACGGGCCAGATCAAGCGCATCGTCCAAACTGTCGACCACGGTCGCTCCAGGCGCCGTATAAGACGAATCGTGCGAGACCACGATATTGTCTCGATTTGGCAACGGACGATACTTCAGGCTCAGGGATTCCCACGTCTTACGCCCCATGATGACCGGATGCGAGACGGTAAGCTCCTTGAAACGCTTCATGTCTTCGGGCAGATGCCACGGCATACCACCCTTAAATCCGATGGCGCCGTCATGACCTTCCTTGTCACAAGCCTGCGCCCAAATCAGATTCACCGAGAACGTCTTGGGGAAATCATCACCCCAATCCTCCTCGTCCTCAAGCCCGGCATGTCCGGGCTCGGGTTCGTGATAGCCACTGCGGCTACTGTCATGCTCCATTTCACTCACTCCTTGAAGTTGAACTAGGGTCAGTAGTCTAACGTCTGGCGACGACTCTCAGACCGCCACCGGCGCCTTGATGGTTGGATGGTGCCGGTAGTCGACGATTTCAAAATCACTGTAATCGTAATCGAACAGAGAAGCGGCTTTGTTAATGCGGATATGCGGATACGGATATGGATCGCGGCTCAATTGCTCCAGAACCTGATCGATGTGATTGTCGTACACATGGCAGTCGCCACCCGTCCACACGAACTCCCCCGGCTGCAGTCCGGTCTGCTGGGCAATCATCAGCGTCAGCAACGAATAGGACGCAATATTGAACGGCACGCCGAGGAACATGTCGCAGGAACGCTGGTACAGCTGACATGAAAGCTTGCCATCCGCTACGTAGAACTGAAACAGCGCGTGGCATGGCGGCAACGCCATATTCTCCACTTCGGCTGGATTCCAGGCAGACACGACCATACGGCGGGAATCCGGATGGTTCTTGACCAGATCGAGCACATTGCTAATCTGATCGATGGTGCGATTGGGATCATCAGGCGTAGGCGCCGGCCAGCTGCGCCACTGCGCACCATACACGGGGCCCAAATCGCCGTTCTCATCGGCCCATTCATCCCAAATATGCACATTGTGTTCCTGCAGCCAACGCACATTCGTGGAACCCTTCAGGAACCACAGCAACTCATAGGCAAGTCCCTTGAAAAACACCGTTTTCGTAGTGAGCAGCGGAAAATACTCGCTCAGGTCGAATCGCATCTGCTGGCCGAACAGGCTGATGGTGCCCGTGCCCGTGCGATCGGACTTCAACGTGCCCTCCGTCAGGATACGACGCACCAAATCCTCATATGGCATGGGAATGCCGGTTTCCGGGCGTGCCGGAATGCGAGTACGAATATCTGCAAGTTGTTCAGGTGTCAAAGCCATGCTTGCAAGCTTAACAGCACAGAATCGCAGGTCAAGCATATACCGTCCGCGCGTTGATGTTTCTTGCGCTTTCGGAATACTTCACGGTGAATGGACATCGATGGATTACATTAGGTATGTAAGCGAGGAGCGAATGGCGCTCCCGGCAAGACGATGAGGAGTTCACCATGGGCAAGAGACTGTGGGTCGAGCGTAACAAAGACGGTTCTTGGGATGCGTTCAGCGAGGATGGCGCGCATATCAAGTTCGGCAAAGGCCGCGGCCAGTTCACGCCTGGCGACCTGATGAAAATCGCTTTGGCCGGCTGTGCCGCACTGTCGAGCCAGTTCGCCGTCGAACATACCTTGGGCGAGGGCAAGGGTGCGAAAATCGTTGTGGATGGCACCTATGACGCCGACAACGACGCTTATATCGGTTTCGACGAGCAGGTGGTCATCGACGCTTCCGACGCCGGCCTGAGCGACGAGGATGCCGAGAAATTCAAGGAACGTGTCACCCGTCATATTGACAAGGGCTGCACGGTGAAGCATACGTACGTGGAGAAAACTCCGGTCCGTATGAACGTCACCATCAAGCACTGACGTTTTCTTTGTAAAAGATTTTTTAAAAATAAATGGCGATTGCGACGCTTTTCACAGCGCTGCAATCGCCATTTTCATATATATTTATTGATTTTACTGACGTTTCGGGTCGATCTTGGTTTCGATGGCTTCGACCACTTCCGGCTCGGCCTTGGCGACCGGCACCTCTTCTACACCCTTGATATCGTCGAGTGCCTTCGGCTTGACCTCGGCCGGCGAACTCGGAACCGTGTCAAGACGGGTTTCCGCAGCCTCGACATACTTGCGGGGCACCACATACACCGGGCCGACCGCGTGCTGCAGCAAACCCTGGCTGGTGGAGCCGAGCAGCAGACCAGTGAAGCCGCCACGACCACGGGAACCGACCACGACGACGTCGTGATCGTAGCTGGCCTTGGTCAGCGCGCCAACTGCCGGGCCAGGCACGATTTGCTTGTTGATCTTCAAATCCGGATGGGCTTCCTCAAGCGGCTTGATACGCACTTCAAGATCATCCTTGAACGAAGCCATCACACCTTCATCGTCGGAACCCTTCATATTCGGCACCGCGGAGATGACGTCAAGCTCGGCATCCCATGCGGCGGCGAAATCAGCCGCGATCTCAAGGGCCTTCAAACCCCACTTGGATTCGTCGGAGCCGACGGCCACCTTGGCGATGGTGTTGTTCAAATGCATCAGATTGCCATCATCGTCGGTGTACGGCACCACTACGATCGGGCAGTACGCATATGCCGGCAGACTGGAGCTGGTGGTACCCAGCAGACGTTCCGCCAAGCCGCCCTTGCCACGATTGCCAATGACGATGAGATTGTAGTTGCGAGACAGTTCCACGAACACGGACGCCGGATCGCCTGTGACGATGAGGGTCGTCGCCTCAACGCCCTGTTCATCGGCGATGGCCTTGGCCTTCGACAGAATCTCCTGAGCGTCACTGTGGGCCGCATTGTCATCTCCCATGGCGGTGTACGTCGCGTCAAAGGAGACAGCGGCATAGCTCGGCAACGAGTACGCACATACGATTTGCAACGTCAATCCCGCATGCTTCGCATAATTCGCAGCCCACCACGTGGCCTTGTAGCTGGCGTGGGATCCATCAACACCAACGAGGATTGCCTTGTCATTAATCATGGGACGACCTCCTTGAATCACCTCGGCAATGCCACCATGCATTGCCTCTAAGCTCCACCATACCGCGCGACATGCGGTTTTGTCAGCAACGACTCGATCTTTTCCATACAAAAAGGCGCATCCCCGAAAGGATACGCCTTAAAAAGTCAAACCGTATGTTCGCTCAGAGCACACGACGAATCGCATAGCCACCTGAGAACACAGCCAGCGAAGTAACCTGCGTTCCCTGAGCCGGATTCAGCGCGTTGATCACCATGCCGTTGCCAATATAGATCGCGGCATGCTGAGTATTGACGATGATATCCCCTGGAGCTGCTTCGGCAATGCTTCCTACAGCCGTTCCAACGCTCATCTGGGCACCAGAATAATGCGGCAGGCTTACACCGAACTGGGCGAACACCCACTGCACGAAACCAGAGCAATCCCAGCCGGACGGAGTATTGCCTCCAGACACATACGGATAGCCTTGGAACTGCAGAGCATAGTCGGCCAATGCCTGACCAGTGGCACTCGCAGGAGCCGTAGGAACGCTACTGATGTCGGCACGTTCGGAAGAACGGCTGGCAGTCTGAGTTTCAGCCTGTGTCTGTGCCTGAGCCTGAGCCGCCTGTGCTTGAGCCCGAGCTTCAGCCTCAGCCTGCTCCTGAGCCTTTCGGTCCTTTTCTGCCTGAGACTCGGTCTGGGGAACATCCAAACTTTCGATGCCACCCCAATCGGCGTTAGACTCAACATCCGTGGATGTGTGCTCGGCGAGAAAATCACGCTTGGCCGCGGTGGTCTTCGGGAAAGAACGTGTAGCGGTTACCGTGGTATCAGCCATAACACTGCCTGCGCTTGCGGCTGGAACCGCCGCACCCAACGAAGCAGACACAGCAGCAACGGCGAAGATACTCGTGAAACGTTTAGCAATATTCATCGTGTCTGAAGCTACCATAAACGTTCCCCTGCAACAGAACAGCAAGACAACCAGAACAGTGTCATATCATGCGACACGCCGAGGCAATCACGCTATGCCGAAGAACAGGATGGCAAGCGTAAATTAACGAAACCAGAGAAATCAGTAATGGATATATGTCAACTGCAAGGCTTCCTGCGCAGTGAACGTACGATCGGAAATCACACCAAGACCCTTGACGTTGGATTCCGAAATCTTGATCGAACCGTCGGCATTCACCTCTTCGACAATCGCGACATGCCCGTAATAGCTGTCCGCACCCTGTTGGCCTGGAGCGAATACCACGATATCGCCAACGTGGCGTGCCGTGTTATCAACCCAATAGCCGAGAGCGCGAGCGGAATCACCCCAACTCCGCGCATTGCCAAAATGGCTTCCGGCAGGCAGGCCAAGCTGTGCACGACGAGTATACGCCCACCATGTGCACTGACCGTATGGGTAGTCATTGCCGGTATCACCGGTGCCGTGGTTCGGATTGAAGCCCGAAGGAAGAAGACCGGCGTCCTGATCCATGAGAACGGCGACATTGGGATTGTCGGCAATGGACTTTGACAGAAGATTCGTGTCCATGGAGGAACTGGTTTCGCCAAGCTGCCAATCACCGCTATTGCTGGTGGAGGCCAGAGCGTCGAGATCGCTACGGGACTCGGAACGGGATGCCGCATTGTCGGAGACGCGCTTCATCTGCGTAGTAGTGGTGGCATTGTCGGCAAAAGTCATTTCAGACGCATTCTGCTGACCGACCGCCATGGCAGTGGCCGCGGTGCCGACCAACGCGGCCAGCGATGCGGAAGCCATGAACGCGGAGCGACGACCGGCTACACGAGCAGCCTCACGCATGGCGCGGCGGCTCATCGGAGCCACCTCATTCAGCTTCTCAGCAACCGCAGGCTCAAGACCCACAACGGCACCCTCACCATTTGCCAGCTGGACCATACGAACGGCCTTGGCGGTGTGGGAACCGCGGCTCGAGGTGAACAACACCTTAGCAACGCTGAAACGCTCATTCGAAACCTTGGCAGCTTTATGCGCCGCATGCCTCATATATCAACACTCCTTGCGGATTACTTCAACCACAGCAAGCTTATGACCGCGTGGTTACAGAACCGTCACGGAAGCTCAGGCTACACCGACACCGGGATATCGCAGTCATCATCGCCACATCATGGTTCCGAAAAGCGGTCATCACCACGCACAATCCGACCGTCTGACTACCCTAGGTTGTCATGACGAACACTGTGACCATTCCTTCCAACGTGCTTCCGGAAGACGGACGTTTCGGCTCTGGCCCGACCAAAATCCGCCCGGAGCAAATCCAAGCGCTTGATAAGGGAGCCCGTGATCTCCTGGGAACCTCCCATCGACAGACCCCCATCAAGCAGGTGGTCGGCTCAATCCGCGAAGGACTGTCCGAATTCTTCCAGACCCCCGACGGCTACGAAGTGGTACTAGGCAACGGCGGAGCCAGCGCGTTCTGGGATATCGCCTGCGCCTCGCTGATCACCCGCAAGGCCGCATTCGGCACGTACGGCTCATTCAGCTCGAAGTTCGCCAAGTCAGCGCAATCCGCACCGTTTCTCGAGGAGCCGGAGATTTTCGCAGGAGAGCCGGGAACCTACCGTCTGCCGGAGCTCACGGAATATGTGGACTCCTACTGCTGGGCCCATAATGAGACTTCCACCGGCGTTGCCGCACCGATCAAACGCATCGCAGGCACCAAGGAACAGGGCGCACTCACGCTGATCGACGCCACCAGCGGCGCCGGAGCGCTGCCGGTCGACATCAGCCAGACCGACGCCTATTATTTCTCCCCACAGAAGGCCTTCGGCTCCGACGGTGGTCTGTGGATCGCCGTGCTTTCCCCCGCCGCGGTCGAACGCGCATACGGCATCGCCAAAAGCGTGGACCTTCCGGGCGCACGCCGCTGGATCCCACCGTTCCTATCACTCACCTCGGCCATCGAGAATTCGCGCAAGGATCAGACGCTCAATACTCCGGCCGTGGCTACGCTGATCATGTTGGAAAACCAAGTGCGCTGGCTCAACGACAACGGTGGCCTCGCCTGGGCTTCGGCACGTTGCGCAAGGTCGGCGTCCCTGCTGTACCAGTGGGCGGAAAAGTCCGATTACGCCTCCCCGTTCGTCGCCGACAAGAACGCTCGTTCCAACGCCGTGGTCACCATCGACCTTGACGAACGCATCAGCGCCACCCAAGTGGTTGCCGCACTGCGCGAAAACGGCATTGTAGACACCAACGGATACCGCAAGCTGGGACGCAACCAACTGCGCATCGGCGTGTTCCCATCGGTGGATCCAAGCGACGTCGACGCGCTCACCCGCTGCATCGACTATGTGGTGGAACATCTGTGACGCAAGGTAAGGTATGACGATATGAAGATTGCTCCGATCATTGACCCCAGCGCGAGGAAGCCCTCCCCCAAACCAGTGCGCGTGGATTTACGCAAGGTGTTCACGTTCGGCACCACGCTTTGGGCCATCGCGCTGATCGTCTGCATCGTATTGCTGGCATTCGGCATCAACGCCGAGCGTGCGCAGACCGTATGCGAGGCCGGCACGGTCATTGGCGTACTTATGCTGGTTTGGGAGCATTTCGACCGTTGGGACTATCGACGTCTCGGCGAATAACCGGCAGTACACCCCCCGAAATTTTTTTCATAAATAAAAGCATGATGCCCGCCTTGCCTTATTGAAAGCAAGACGGGCATCATGCTGTCTCCCTGTATTACTCCCCAGCCAATGGCAATACCAGCGCGAACGTGCTTCCCTGCCCCGGACTGCTCCACACTGAAGCGGAACCATGATGTGTCAACGCAACATGCTTGACAATCGCAAGTCCCAAACCAATACCATCGCCGGAATGATCATTCTGATTATCGCCACGATAGAATCGCTCGAAAATACGGCTTTGTTCGCCAATGGCAATGCCAGCGCCACGATCAAGCACGCTGATTACCGCCTCCGTGCCCTCCTCATTGGCTTTGGCCACAACATTGATCGTCGAACCGTCCTTTGAATAGGTGATGGCGTTTTCAACCAGTTTGGTCAGCGCCGCCTGAATCTGTTCGGCCTCGCCATTGATTTCCAGGCTTTCGTCGCCCTTCATATCGATGGTGATATTGCGTTGCGCCGCCACCTCACGATGGGAGTTGACCACAGCCCGCACTGAATCCATCACATTGATACGATTGTCTGCGGTCGGCAGGACCGGCTTCTGCGCCTTGATAAGCAGCAGCAGGTCGGAGATCATATGCTCCAAACGGGAGCAGGACTGACGCAGCTGCATGGCGTTGCGCTCAACATCCTGCTGGCTTGTTCCACCTTGTTCCACGATATCCGCCAATTGTTCCAGCGATTGTGTGGGCTTGAGCAGCTGTTCGGACACATTGGTGATGAAGGAGTCACGTACCTGCGAGAATCGTACGCTTTCGCTGACGTCGCTGATCAGCACCACCACCAGATTGTCACTGAGTTTACCGACGATGACTTTCAACCAGTTTGGCCTTGACACGGTTGCCGTGGGCTTACCGGCTGGCGGTTGCCCAATCAGCGCCTGTTTCGCGGCTTGGCGAGTGGAAAGCTTGCCTGCTTTCGGCGCATGTTGCGCAACATACGCGGTGGTGGTGGTCAGATCGAACTGCTTTTTACCACCGAAGGAGCGCACTTCGCGTACCGCCTGAAGCACACTGTCTTCGATGATGACGTCGTCTCGCACCACACCAAGCGAATATGCGGAAGGATGCGCACGAATCACCTCATCATGCTCATCGACCACAATGGAAGCCAACGGAAGCATGGAAAGCAACGCATTGGTGGCATCGTCCAATGTGTCATCATCGGCATCATGCTCATCATCATCATTGTGGTGCGTCAATGAACGCCACCACGAGCCCAAAGATTCAACCATGATTTCATTCTCGCATACTCCTACGGCTCTATGTTCCACGACACCACAGCCCGTTCATGAACGTAAGGTGAACGCGCCGGTGAACTTTCACAGAACAACACGAACGCTGGTTATGAATATGGCGTTTTTCTAATAAACTTATGAAAGGTATTACCAGACCTGAAATTGTGAAGCATTGAAAGGCAAGTCACATGCGCGTTATTTTCAACGAAGAGCTCAAGGCTGTTGCCGATGATCTCGACCACATGGTCAAAGGCGTTCGCAGGGCGATCAACGGTGCCGGCGACGCGCTGCTGAACCAGAATCTTGAAGCCGCCCAGGCCGTTATCGATGGCGACATCGAAATCGATGCCCTCGAAGCCAGCGTTGTCGACCAGTGCGTGAAGCTGCTGGCCAAGCAGAACCCGGTTGCCACCGATCTGCGCGTGGTTGTTTCCACCATGCGTTTGGCCACCACTTTTGAACGTATGGGCGATCTGGCTCGCCACATCGCCGAAGCCGCCCGCCGCACCTACCCGGCTTCTCCGCTGCCGGTCGAAGCCCAGCCGCTGTTCGCCGAAATGCAGGCGTTCTTGGACGACGTCGCCGACCAGACCGTGGCCATGCTGTCTGACCGTGACACCAAGACCGCCGAACAGATCATCATCAACGACGACAAGCTCGACGAACTGCACAAGAAGACCTTCGAACTGGCTCAGTCCGAGGATTGGTCCGGCACCAACCAGCAGCTCATCGACGTGGTACTGATCGGCCGCTTCATGGAGCGTCTTGGCGATCACGCCGTGTCCGCGGCTCGCCGCGTGGTGTACATCGTCTCTGGTTTCGACCCGTCCAAGGAGCCGACCCGCGACGAAGGCACCGACATCGCCTGATTTTTCTTGCGATCTTCTTTTCCATCTTCCTTTTAAGAAGGCGGCTTCCGTTCCCCGCGGAAGCCGCCTTCTTGTTTTGTTTTTGCAATCGTTCGGCACGAATCGTCAAGCACTATCTCCCGCATTATTTCACTTCCGTCAAGCCGTAAGAAAAATTAAACAACATGTCTATTTTTTGCCCATATACTTTTACGTAATGTCGCGGCACAATATGTGCAGAGACATCCAAAGGAGGCAGTCATGTATTATTCCAACGGCAATTACGAAGCATTCGCCCGACCGAAGAAGCCCGAAGGCGTGGACGACAAGAACGCGTACATTATCGGCACTGGCTTGGCCGCACTCACCGCAGCCTGCTACCTGGTGCGAGACGCGCAAATGCCGGGCAGCCACATTCACGTATTCGAAAAGGACGCGGTTCCGGGAGGCGCCTGCGACGGCGCGAATATTCCCGGTGTCGGCTATGTGATGCGCGGCGGCCGTGAAATGGACAACCATTTCGAAGTGATGTGGGATATGTTTCGCTCCATTCCATCCATCGAAGCGGAAGGCGTTTCCGTACTTGACGAGTATTACTGGCTGAACAAGGAAGATCCCAACTTCTCACTCTGCCGCTCCACAAAAGCGCGCGGTGTTGACGCAGGCACGAACGGCAAATTCAATCTGTCGGACAAAGCCTCGATGGAGATCATGAAATTGTTCTTCACTCCGAATGAGGAACTGTACGGCAAGAAAATTTCTGATTATTTCGATGATGAGGTGTTCAATTCGAATTTTTGGATGTACTGGCGCACTATGTTCGCTTTTGAAAATTGGCATAGTGCGTTGGAGATGAAGCTGTATATCCGTCGATATATTCATCATATTGGCGGATTGCCGGACTTCAGTGCGTTGCGTTTTACCCGTTACAACCAGTATGAGTCGATGATTCTGCCGATGATCAAGTATTTGGAAGGATTCGGCGTGCAGTTCCACTACAACGTGAAGGTGGAGAACGTCGATTTCAAGATCGGCGGTGGCATGGGTCCAGTTCGGCAGCATACAGGCACCGGTCAAGACACGATTTTAAAGAAGCAGGCTGAATCCGGCGTGTTCGTACGCAATCCGTATAGCTCACCAACCAAGAAAATGGCCACGCGCATCGATTTGACCGAAGCGGATGGCACCGCGCGAAGCATCGACTTGGGTGAAAACGATCTAGTGTTCATTACCAACGGCGGCTGCGTGGAGAACTCGTCGATGGGATCGCAGACTGAGCCGGCCGCGTGGACTCCGGAAATCAAGCCCGGCGGCGGTTGGGACATGTGGCGTCGCATCGCCAAGCAAGACCCGAGTTTCGGCCACCCGGACGTATTCTGCGGCGATCCGGAGCATTCGAAGTGGATGAGTGCCACCGTGACCACACTTGACATGGAAATTCCGCCGTATATTCAGAAAATCTGCAAGCGCGACCCGTTCTCCGGCCGCGTGGTAACAGGCGGCATCGTCACCGTGGAGGATTCCAACTGGCTGCTGAGCTGGACTTTGAACCGCCAGCAACAGTTCCGAGACCAGCCGAAAGACCAGCTGTGCGTGTGGGTGTACGGCCTGTTCCCCGACAAGCCCGGCAACTATGTGAAGAAGCCGATGCAGGAATGCACCGGCGAGGAGATCTGCGAGGAATGGCTCTACCATATGGGCGTACCGGTCGAAAAGATCGCGGATCTGGCCAAAAACCACGCGAACACGGTTCCGGTGATGATGCCGTACATCGACGCGTTCTTCATGCCTCGTTCCGCCGGAGACCGCCCTGATGTGGTACCGGACGGCGCGGTGAACTTCGCTTTTCTCGGTCAGTTCGCCGAAACCCCGCGCGACACGATCTTCACCACTGAGTATTCGATGCGCACCGGCATGGAGGCTGTGTATACCTTGTGCGATGTGGACCGTGGCGTGCCGGAAGTGTGGGGCTCGGTCTACGACGTACGCAACCTGCTCAACGCCACAGTGATGCTGCGTGACGGCAAGCCAATTACCGACATGAAGCTCAACCCCATTGAAAAGACCGTGTTGAAACAGGTTCTGAAGAAACTCGATTCCACCGATATTCCGATGTTACTTAAGGAATACGGCGTGATCTGAGCCGATTGCAATTGACATCCGTCTACCGCACATCCCATGTTCCGTATTTCATCCGGCAGACGGACGCAATAACCCAACAAGGGCACCAGACGCAAAAAGGTGGAAACCCACGTACTGTGGATTTCCACCTTTTCATATACGTTCCGCGCGATTGAATGCGATTATCTGCGTATCAATCGCAACAAACTCACTTCTGGCCCTGGGCGGCGACGGCAGCGGCACCAGCAGCAGCGGCCTCCGGATCCAGGTACTCGCCACGCGGCTTGATCGGCTTGAAGTTCTCGTCCAGCTCGTACAGCAGCGGCATGGCGGTCGGGATGTTGACCTTGGCGATCTCCTCTTCGGAGAGGTTGTCAAGCATCTTCACGATGGCGCGCAGGGAGTTGCCGTGAGCGGCGATCAGAACGGTCTTGCCAGCCTTCAGTTCCGGCTCGATGTCGGACTTGAAGTATGGCTCAACGCGCTTGACCACGTCGGCAAGGCATTCGGCTTCCGGAACCGGATCGCCGGTGTAGCGCGGATCGTTGTTCTGCGCATACTCGTCGTTCGGATCAATCTCCGGCGGCGGAGTGGCGTAGGAACGGCGCCACAGCATGAACTTCTCGTCACCGTACTCCTGACGGATCTCGGTCTTGTTCTTGCCCTGCAGAGCGCCGTAGTGACGCTCGTTCAGGCGCCAGCTGCGCTGGACCGGAATCCACAGGCGATCAGCCTCGTCCAGCGCCACGTTGGCGGTATTGATGGCACGACGCAGCATCGAGGTGAAGACAATATCCGGAAGAACATTCTTCTCCTTGAGCAGGCGACCGCCATTCTTGGCTTCCTCGACACCCTGCTCGGTCAGCGGGACGTCGACCCAGCCGGTGAACTGATTGGTTTTATTCCATGCGCTCTGTCCATGACGGAGCAGTACTAGTTTGTAAGTCATGTTTGCCAGTCTACCGCCTCGCACACCCAAAAACGAGTGTTTTCTCGATTATTCGAGTTACGTTTATGCAACAATTTTCATTCCGCCGCAATCTACCGTCAGTCAAACGTTATGCAAGCATCGTCGATAGCACGAAAATCGCTGCGACAGTCAACGAATCGAGCGAACATAGCGGCAATGCTCTACGGTAGGTTTTTCTTGCGATTGCATATGATGCGGCAATTTGCGCCGCACACAGTATTGTAATAATTGCGATCAGTGGAATGCTGTTTGCTGCATATATCGACGATTGCAACAGATGGTGCAACGCAATCAATGCTGAAATAATCAGGATTGCAATAGTGAAGACAGTGCCGTTTTGCCGTCCCATTGCAGTCATCCACGTATGTTTGCCGTGATTGCTGTCAGATTCGATGTCGCGCAGATTGTTGACGCACAGCACGGCAACCGCGACCAATCCCGCAGCTGAACCACCAAGCAGTCCATCAGGCGTGATCGCGCCAGACAAGGCGAACATGGTGCCGCAGGTGGCCACCAATCCGAAGAAAATGAATACGAAAACCTCACCCAAATAGTGGTAGCCGTATGGGTGTTTGCCGCCGACATAGAACCAGCCGGCAAGCAAACAGGCTAATCCCACCGCAATAAACCACCAGTAACCGGTTAACACAACGACTGCCAATCCGCATAGACACGCAGCCAGCGCGCAGATTCCCGCTGCAGCCAGCACTTTCTTGGGATTCACACCGGAAGCCACGAGACGAGCGGGGCCGTGCGATAACTGTTCGCCGGCAATCGCACGCCCCGCATCCGTACCGCGAATGCCATCGGAATAATCGTTGGCGAAATTAGCCGCTATTTGCAACAGCAATGCCACGAAACCGCACAACGATGCCACCACAACACGACGCTGGCCCGCATCGTGCCAAGCCAACGACGCACCAATCAACACCGGCGCAATCGCCAACGGCAACGTTTTCAGCCGCGCCCCACGAATCCAAATCATTATTCCCATATGCGGCAATTTTATAAGGATGGCTCCGGCGGGCTGACGGCCCACTGGACCGTCAGCTTTTCCGCCTCGCGTGAAGCCGATATGAATTAAGGCTTTGCCTTAATTCAGCGGTATTTTTTGTAAGGATGGCTCCGGCTGGAGAACAGTCCACCGGACTGTTCTCTTTTCAGCCTCGCGTGAAGCCGATATTGAATTAAGGCTTTGCCTTAATTCAGCGGCTTCACTAGTGGGAAGGTGATGGTTTCGCGGATGGTGGCGCCGGTCAAGGCAATCAGCAGTCGGTCGATGCCCATGCCCATGCCGCCTGCCGGAGGCATACCCACGCCGAGAGCCTCGAGGAAGTCCTCATCAATATCGCAGGCTTCTTCGTCGCCCGCGAGCGCGTCCTTGGCCTGGGCCACGAAGCGTTCACGCTGCACAACCGGATCATTCAATTCGGAGTAACCGGTAGCCAGCTCGAAGCCGCGCACATACAGATCCCACTTTTCGACCACGCCTGGCTTGGAACGGTGGCCCTTGACCAGCGGAGAAGTTTCGACCGGGAAGTCACGCACGAAGGTCGGCTCAAACAGCTTGTCTTCGTAGAAGTGCTCCCACAGGTGTTCGACGAGCTTGCCGTGGTTCTCCACGTCGTCGCGTTCCACACCGAGCTTGTCGGCAATGGCACCGAGATGTTCCACGGAAGTGCCCGGATTGTCCGGACCGCCATTCGGAACGATTTCCTCGCCAAGTGCTTCGGAGAGGGAATCATACATGCTGATGGTCTTCCATTCGCCGCCGAAATCATATTCGGAACCGTCCATCAGGGTCACCTTGTGGGTGCCGAACACGTCCATGGCAGTGTCTTGCACGAGCTGCTTGACGAGCGCACCGATAGTGTCGTAGTTGCCGTAAGCCTGATAAGCCTCGACCATGGTGAATTCCGGAGCATGGGTGGCGTCGACGCCTTCGTTGCGGAAGTCACGGTTGATTTCGAATACGCGGTCGATGCCGCCAACGAGGCAACGCTTGAGGAACAGTTCCGGCGCGATGCGCAGGTACAGGTCAAGGTCGAAGGCGTTCATATGCGTGGTGAACGGACGTGCGGCGGCACCACCATGCACGGTCTGCAGCATCGGGGTTTCAACCTCGAGGAAGTCGTGATCAGCGAAGGTCTTACGCAGGGAAGCAACAGCCTTGGAGCGGTTGCGCACCATATTGCGCATCTTCTCGTCGGCGATCATGCCGATGTACGGCTTGCGGGTGCGGGTATCCTCGTTCAAATCCTTGTGCAGGGCCGGCAGCGGCTGCAGGGCCTTGGCGGCAATGGCCCATTCGGTGGCGAACACGGACAGTTCGCCGGTCTTGGAGGCGATCACACGGCCCTTGATGAACAGGTGGTCACCCAAGTCAACCAGCTGCTTGAACTGCTTCAAGGAGTCGGCACCAATCTCCTTCTTGGAAATCATGCCCTGGATCTTGGTGCCGTCGCCAGCGGAAAGCTGCACGAAGCACAAGCCACCGGCGTTACGCAGGAAGAGCACGCGACCGGCGATGCCGACCACGTCTTCGGTTTCGTCTCCGGCTTCAAGCTTGCCGTCATACTTGGCGCGAACCTCTTCGATGGTTGCGGTGACGTCGAGGGTCACCGGGTACGGCTGAATGCCGTCCTTAAGCATCATAGCACGCTTGGCCACGCGCATCTGCACCTGTTCCGGGTGCGCCAGCGGGCCGAATTCCTTATTGCCTGGATCAACGGCCTCATCCAGGGTAGCGCCGTCATTGATCTTGGCGTAGATAGCCGCATCCTGCTGCAGCAGCATTTCGGCACGTTCCACTGTGGTCATAGCGGGAACGGCAGCCTCTTCATTCTGATTTTCTTGCGATTCGATGGTCTCACTCATAAGCCCACAGTGTACCGAGAAGCCACTACACCACACGCGACACGCCGTATTTGCATTACCTAAGCAATCGTGTAGTATTTCCAACTGTTGCAAAACGGGCTGTAGCGCAGCTTGGTAGCGCGCTTCGTTCGGGACGAAGAGGCCGCGGGTTCAAATCCCGCCAGCCCGACAACTCAAGGCGGAACTTCGGTTCCGCCTTTTTTATTTCCCAGCGCATCAGCGGTACAAAACAGCATATGCAAGACGCAACCACCTGAAAAATCAAAAAACACGTAATACACAAGCGCGTAAAACAAGCGCACACCAACACGCTTCACATTCATGGAGGAGAGACTGTGAAAAGAAGCATTCTGGCTTTGGCTTCCGGCGCCTTTATTCTTGGTGCCGCCGAATTCGTGATGATGGGCATTTTGCCCCAGACCGCTGCCGCCATGCAGGTTAGCATTCCTGCGGCAGGCCATTATATTTCCGCATATGCGATCGGCGTGTGCGTAGGCACGCTGATTCTGGTGTTCGGCCGTAAAGTACCGCCGAAGAATCTCATTATTCTGTTCATGATCATCGCGCTGGTCGGCAACACGTTGAGCGCGGTTTCGTTCAATTCCCCCATGTTGCTGGCGGCTCGTTTCATTTCGGGCTTGCCGCATGGCGCGTTTTTCGGTACGGCCACGCTGATCGCCAAGACTTTGGCCGATAAGGGCAAGGAAGCGCAGTCCGTGTCGATGATGGTGACGGGTCAGACGGTTGCCAATATGTTGGGTGTTCCTGCGGGCACATTGCTTTCGGAAATGTTGTCGTGGCGTTTGGCGTTTGCGATTCTTGCCGCTTGGGCGTTGATGACGATGGTGTTGGTGATTGCGTGGGTGCCGTTCGTCGCGCCGATCAAGGACGCTGGCATTAAAGGGCAGTTCCGTTTCCTCACTCACGCCGGTCCGTGGTTCATTCTCATGGCGGTGTTCTGCGGCAATTCCGGTATTTTCTGCTGGTGGAGCTACATTTCGCCGTGGCTGCAGAAGGTTGGTGGATGGGATTCCTCGATGGTTCCCCTATTAATGGTGCTTGCTGGTTTCGGTATGGTGCTTGGCGGTATTGCTGGCGGCCGTTTGACTGATTTGTGGAAGCCGGGTGCCACTGCCGGTCTTTCGCAGGCCATTGCCACGGTTGGTTTGCTGTTGGTGTTTTTCGTTCCCGGCAATCTCGTTACGACTACGATGTTGACGTTCATGCTTGGTTTCGCATTGTTCTTCAACTCGTCTCCGCAGCAGCTGCTGATGGTGCAGGCCGGTGAGGGTGGCGGCGAGCTGATTGCAGGCGCGGCCGTGCAGATCGCGTTCAATTTCGGCAATGCAATCGGTTCGATCGTTGGTGGCGCCGCATTGACGGCAACCGCCATGAACTACCATTACACCGGTTTGGCCGGCGCTCCGATCGCTTTGATCGCGGTGATTATGCTGGTCACCTATTCACGTCGTTACGAAACGCATACAGGTGCTACGGAGCGTATGCGCGAAGTGCATGTCTAACATTCGACAGTCAGTTATTTCGATTATTTCTGTTATTTAACGGGATATCTCATCAAAATAATTATGATGAGATATCCCGTTGTTCTTTTTACGTCGTATCGCATGTTCCCCATCTTTCGTTGTTTCGCCATCTGCGATGCCGTCTGCAGTTCGGGAGATGATGGAGGTCACCGATGAAGGGATTGCGATGGCAGACAGTGATGTCAATCTGAATATGAATAATTGCGATGACGGTTGCGCAACATTTGATGTACAGCGATTTTTGCGTGGTCTTGATGCGATTTTCGATGCGCATAAGGCTCCTGAACAGGCTGAACCATATCTGCAGAAGGCGCGAACCGAAGCCGAACACAGTCATGATGACGCCGGTTTGCTGACGGTGTTGAACGAAACGATGGGGTTTTACCGTTCGCAAGGTCGACATACCGACAATCTGCCGATTATCCGCGAATCGTTAAGCATTGCGGATCATTTGCATCTTCAGGAAATCGACCCGCAGGCGTGGGCTACGACGCTGATCAACGCGGCCACGGGCATGCGAGCCGCAGGCCAGTACGAGGAGGCCGAACAGCTGTACCGTCGGGCGCTTGACGCGGCCACATCCGCCTTCTCCCCCACCGACCGACGTCTGGCCGCGCTGCACAACAATGTGTCCATGTTGTACAGCGAAACCGGTCGTCTCAATCAGGCGAAGCGCGAGCTGGAACAAGCGCTGGACCTGTTGGAGCAATCTTCCCCCGATGCGAGCGCTGACATAGACGTCGCCTCCACGTACACCAATCTTGCGTTGCTGCTCCTGCAGATGGACCGGCATTGGGCGAGCGACGCCATACAGCACGCCCAGAAAGCGTTGACAATCTACCGTACCGGGCATTTGGAACATAGTGCGCATTATGCTTCGGCGCTGGCCGGCTATGCGCAGGCCTGCTATATGGCCGGCTGCCTGCAGGATGCGGTTTCCGGTTATGAGCATGCGTTGAGCGTGATTGAAGAATGCTACGGACGCAACACCGACTACTATCACACGACTGCAGCCAATCTTGAAGCGGCAAAACAGGCGTTGCATAAACACATGCCATCAGCACATAAAACACGAGAATCGCAAGAATATCAAGAATATCAAGAATCTCAAGAATCCTTGAAATCTCAGCATTCACCGAAATCAAGCGAATCTCAGCAATCAAGTGAACCGCACTATATGGCAGAATCCGGCGCATCTTCGATTCCTGCGATTTCTCACCATATTTCGGGACTTGCTTTGTCTCGCGCATTCTGGAATGATCTCGGCAAACCGTTGCTTGCCGGCGCATATTCGGCATATCAGGGGCGGATTGCCGCAGGTTTGGTCGGTTATGGTTCGGAATGTTTCGGTTTCGACGATGAGTTTTCGCGCGATCATGATTTTGCACCGCGTTTCTGCCTGTGGCTTACTGATGAGGATTATGATGCGATTGGCGAGCAATTGCAGACTGATTACGATGCGTTGAGTCGCGATTTCACTGTTGACGAGCAAGGCAAGCCGCATTTTGCAGGGCATGGTTCGGCTGATTCCAACACTCTTGCCGCATCTCAATCGCCACTTACGCCGCGTGCACAAGGCGAGTGCCGCCGCGATGGCGTGTTTCGTATCGGTGATTTCTTCGAGCGGATCACACTGTTTCGTGAGGCTCCGGCGCAGAACGACTATGCGTCTTGGCTGAGTTTGGACGATGCGACACTTGCCACTGCCACAAACGGTCAGGTGTTCGCTGATCCGTTGGGGGTATTTTCCAAGACTCGGCAGGGGTTCAAGTTCATGCCGGAAGATATTCGACTTTCCTTGATTTCTCGCCGTTTGGGCATGATGGCTCAGGCGGGGCAATACAATCTGCCGCGCATGCTGCAACGTGGCGATGGTGCTGCTGCGATGTTAAGCATTCATGAGTTCGTGAACGCCACGGCTTCGTTGGTGTTTCTGATCAACGAGCCGGTGAGCGTTGGGTATCTGCCGTATTACAAATGGCAGTTTGCTGCCATGCGTAAGCTGAGCCGCCGTATGGCAACAAGGCTTGCCGGCGTGTGCGAGCAGCTGGAAGACATATTGCGATTGAGCTCCGCCGCATGTTTCGGCGGTGCCGGTTTCGGTGAAGGCGGCAAGGGTGCAAAGCCTGCGGCAGAGCACATTATCGCCACTGTTGAGCGCATCTGCAGTGATGTTGTGGATGAATTGCTACGGGAGGGATTGACCGAATCTCACGAAACTTTTGTGGAATGGCAACGTCCGTATGTTGAGGACCATATCAAGTCCGATGCAAGTTGTCTGCACAGCCTGTGATTGCAATAACTTCATTGCAGGCATCGCACATTCAGATCAGTAATCAGACGAAATCAAGAATCGAAATCATATGAATAGCAATGTAATTTCAGATGTAATAGACGGTCACGATACAGCAAATCTTGTTGAATCCATTATCAAACTGGAGTGGAATCAGTTTCAGCAAACCAATAATGAGGGCGGCCGCGCGTCCTGCCAAGGCAATTGGCCGATGTTTCATCAGATGCGTGCCAGTCAGTTCATGACGTGGCCGGAGGAATTGCTGCGCAGCTACCGGTCGGACTTGCAGGAAGCCGACCGTGTTGGACGTAATTTGGTGACGGAAAAGTATGGTCGCATGATGCAATCCACATATCCACAGGAGTATTGTGCAAACATTGCGCCGTATATTCCCCGGATTTCCGCGGATCGCAACGCCTTGCAGGAAGGCATCATAACAGTTCAGGTGTCGTGGGCGCGTGATTTTCGTGAGCGTTTTCCCCATCTTGGCGAGGCGATGCGTGTGCTGACCACTGTCGAAGATACGCCAGAGACCACGTCGTTCGAAACGTATCTGCGCGGCGAATTGGGCACCTATTCCGACCGCACTGTGGCATTGTACCGCGATTTTGTGGAGCGTTTACGGCATGAGCAGCGCAATCTCACCGAAGAGACGATTCGCAATACGGTTCGTCTGGCTGGATTTGAGGACTTGGCACAAGCTGAGGCAGCACAGTAAAACACAGTGAAAACACACCGTGAAAAATACCGAAAGCTGCAGTAAGCCCCGTACATCACAATAAAAAAATGACCACCATGGTACGACCAAAATCCAACATCAAGATGGAAAAGCAAGTGTTGGATTTGGTCATGCCATGGTGGCCACGTATTTGTTTGTGATATCAGCCTCGATTTCGTTGGTGCAGCTGACATCAGGGGTTATTCAGCTGACTCTCATGATCGTTCCGAAAGCGGCGACTTATCCGAATCAGTCGAAAAGGCCGTGGTATTCGAGTTATAGGGAGCGTCGAATGGATCGTCGCTGTCCACATCGTTTCCATTCTTGGATCGGTTTGAATGCACCGCGCTGACTATCACCCAAATCACGGCGACGGCGATAAGCAGCACGCCGATGCCCCCGAGCAGGAATACGAAGAACTGTTTCGGATCGCTGGCCCACCACCAGAGATTCATTGGCACATGCATGCCGCAAAGCAACGTCACCACCCCCATGAAGCACGTGAACACGCCGAGCGCGATGGTCGAACCGCTTCTTCCGGAAGGTCTGATGATGTCGTCTCCAATCTGCCGATTCTTGTGCCCGACATTCGCACCGGCTGCCGAAGCGGTATAGGTCGGAACGCTTTGCGCTGGAACGGATTCCACGCGCGGCTTATCATCCTGCGTTGCACGCCCACTGTGCTGCGAATGGTCATACGTGGACTGCGCATCCACGGTATGCAACGTTTCGGTAGGCATATCTCCGGCATCCGTCATAACCGGCATTTCCTGGGTTTTGTCGTCGCTCATGGTCACTCCTTTCCCGCTTTGCCCAATGTGTTGTCGGACGCATACTGCACCGCGACGCTGCCGCCGACCGTTGCCATAGTATTGATCCGCAGCCCGGCTGGCCTGACCGGAGCCTTGTCATCACCGGTGAAGCACGGCCAATATTGATGATTGTCGTAGATTTCGCGGTAGGCCTTGTCCACATCCCCGTCTTTGAAGGGGGAATCGGTCCTAGTGGAATCGGCGCCGGTATCCGTGCCATCTTCCGTAGCGGTCTCATCATCGAAATCCTCGATGCCGGATTCGTCTCCGTACGAGCCGCAACTCCAATCGTAAGTTCCCAGCGCACGCTTTTTCACTACCGATTTCGTGGAATCGTTGCCCATAAGCGAGACATAGATATTGCCGGAATCCAACGTGAGCCCGTCCGAACTGCCGACGAAATCGGTGATGTTGTAGAAATCACCGTCAGACCCGAACGCCCACCAGCAGCCGTTCGGCAAGGTCACCACGACCTGTGCGCTTGAGGCCACCACATTCAACGTTCCTGTAGGGCAGGAAGTTGTGCCCTGTGTGCCATCCTGAAGATCCACTTTGTGCGGACCGTTGTTTTTCGCGTAATCGCTTAAGTCGATATGCAGCACGTCGGTGGCGTAATCATTGCCTTGCGCGACGATGCCCTGCTCGTATCTGCTCATTTCACTGGCGGTGGAGCCCATGGTGGTTATTCCCGACACATTGACCCTCTTGTAGGATGAGGAAATGCCCGTGTTAATCCGATAGCTGAACAGCGAATAACTCGCCAAAGCCATCACCATGACCAACGACATGAATATGGATATCCATGTCAGAGGATGCAGTCCTCCCGTTCTTCTGCCCGCGAATCCGAGCGCGACAATAACGATTCCCGTCACCAGACAGATGCCACCGACGAATGCCGCGCATGCCTGCAACGTATATTCGGTACCCCGCTGCCCGCCTTGAACGCCGTACGTCATAATGCACCATACGCATAGCGCGCATGCGATCATCGTGAGACCGAACATCATCAATACCAGCAGTGGACCAGCCGGTTTACGACGTCCGTATTTGGGTGACCTAGGCGCCTGCGCTACCGGGGCTGCCGGAGCGGTAAATGTTGGAGGAACATTGGCCGTGGCAAAAGCGGCCGGACCATTGACCTGCTGTTGGTAGGCATGATACTGAGGCTGTTGAGGCTGAGGGCGTTGGGGCTGATGCGATTGCGATTCCGGTGACGAAGCCGTGCTGTCCGCCCCGTTATATGCGCCGCTCGCCTGCATCGGCTGAGTATAAGGATTTGATTGCGCTGAAGATGGCGATGCAGGAGGCACCGGCTGCCCGTACGGAGGCCCTCCATATTGAGGCTGACCATATTGCGGTTGACCGTACGGAGCCTGACCATACGGGGGCTGCTGCCACTGAGCTGGACGAACATTCGGCGCATAAATCTGCCTATTGAGCAGAAGCCACAGCACCAACGCGGCCAACGCGAAAGCAAACCATCCTGCCCCCGGCAAACAGATGGCAACAAGGCAGCACAACAGCGCGCCAATGCAATTCCAATCCCACTTGCCGTTAATCAAATCCTCAGCAAGAATCTGATTGTCGCGCTCATCCGGCAGCACAAACCACGCCAGGCCATAGAACGCGGCACCCGCGCCGAAAAACAGTGTGGCAACCACCATAAGCGCACGAACCAACGTGGTATTCCAACCAAGACGACGTGCTATGCCATCGCATACGCCGCCAATCCAACGGTCATGTCCACGCTTGACCTGGCTGGAACGAATCCACGCGAAGAAACGGCCACCGCGAGAAGGTTGCGGCGAACCGTACGCAGGCTGCTGATAATACGGTTGTCCAGCAGCGGGCTGCGGCCCTGCGTTGCCGCGATCACCCAGCGGATCATTATTTGCATTGCTCATGGTTCCATTACAGCAACTCGCGCGTGCCACACGTATCGGGGAACACCCTGAATCTGCCCTGAACACTATATGAATGCCCTGAGACGGCATCCCTCACAGGGCACAATAGAAGTATGAAATCCTTAGGAAAACCGTGGTACACGCAAAGCCAGTACGATCAGGCGAGCGCCGTATATATGCGCTACTGCTGCGACCAAGCCCTGCATGAGGGACGTCCGATGCCGACACAGCCGGCCAAACTGCCGTTGATGCGTCCTCCATACGGACGCATGGGAGCCGGCGTATGCAAGGCGATCAGCATGCATTTGGGCATTGCCGTGCTATGGGTGCGCCTGTTTTTTCTCGCCACCACATGTCTGTTCGGCGCGGGGCTGATCGCTTATATCTTCCTGTGGATGGCGCTGCCCGTGGGCGATCCGGTGCAGCAGGCGTACATCATCGCAGGCAAGCGCTCACCATGGCAGGCACCGCTTTCCCGGGGCAACATGCCGTACGGGACATATCCCGTTTCCCCGGAATATCAATCTTTTACAGCTACGCAAGATGGTCAGCACACACAACCACCATCTTTTGAAGATACGACTGAACGCAACGACGGAACGTATGACAATACGCAATCTTCCAGCGAAAACCTTGAACAGACACTGAAGAAAGCACCAAAACCCGCTTTGCTTGCATTAGCTGGTCTGATACTGCTTTCCATCTGTTTCGTCATGTTCGCAGGCGGTGTTGAACGCGCTCTGATTATGCCCCTACTGCTTGGTCTGGTCGGTATCGGCGTCTCTTGGTTGCGTTTCAACGCCGAAGAAGGTCAATTATGGACGATGCTCGGCGGCATTGCGATTATTTTCGCCGCATACGCTTTGTATGTCAGTTCCTGCATACATTTTGACGCGTTTTCCATGATTCGGATACTGTGCGCCGGTTTGGCACTGCTGATTGGCGTATTGCTTGCGATTGTGCCATGGATCATGGCGCTGATTCGCGATTTAGGTACGGAACGCGCATCGAAGGAACGCGAAGAGGAACGTGCCGACATGACCGCACATCTGCATGATGGCGTACTGCAAACGTTGGCACTGATTCAGTTGCATGCCGACGATCAGCAAACGGTGTTTTCGCTGGCGCGCTCGCAGGAACGCGAATTGCGTGAATGGCTGTATCAGGAACGCACCACGTCTGACCGTTCCGTAAACGCCGGTTTGAAAGAGATCGCCGCACATGTGGAAGACACGCATGGCAAGCCGATCGAAGTGGTGACGGTGGGCGACGCACGTCCAAGCGCGCAAACCGATGCGCTGCTTGACGCCACGCAACAGGCGCTTATCAATGCGGTAGCGCATGGAGGAGAGCCGATTTCCGTCTACTGCGAAGCAAGCAGCAAACTTGTGGAAGTGTTCGTACGCGATCATGGCAACGGATTTGACGTGAATGCGATTCCCGCGAATCGCCTTGGCATTCGTGAATCGATTATCGGACGAATCAAGCGTCGTGGCGGTACAGTGGAGATTGTATCGAGACCGCAATGGGGCACGGAGGTGCGCATGCATATGCCAATCGCAGACATGCCCACATCCGCAACCACAGCCGCCGACGCGAATGCGCAGCAATCGCACGAACCGCAAAGCAACTCACAACAAACCGATTTTCCCAATCACCATAACCGTCAATCCAACAATCAACGTACCAATCAATTCAGCAATCAACCTACCAACCATTTTGAGGAGCAGCAATGAACGAGCAGGAACAGCAGATACGTATCGCCATCGTTGACGATCATGAAATGTTCCGTGCGGGCGTTATCGCAACGCTGCAGCCGCATTTCGACATCGTCGGGCAGTCGTCCGATGTTGAGGGATCGGTGGCGATGATCGCGCAGACGAAGCCGGATGTGGTGCTGCTTGATGTGCATGTTCCCGGCGGTGAGGGTGGCGGCGGAGCTGAAATTCTCATGAAATCGCGCGCATACTCCCCTAATACCGTGTTTCTGGCACTGTCGGTGTCTGATTCACCGCAGGATGTCGGATCGGTAATTCGTGCCGGAGCGCAAGGCTATGTGACAAAGACGATTTCCGGCGATGATTTGATTTCTTCCATCAAGCAAGTACATGAGGGCTATGCCGTGTTTTCGCCGAAATTGGCGGGATTCGTGCTCTCCGCCTTCCAAAATGGCTCACCGGCTGGCATGGGTGGCTCTGCAAGCGGACCGATCCACGATGACGAGCTGGACCGCTTGTCGAACCGTGAGCAGGAAGTCATGCGCTTGATCGCGCGCGGCTACACGTACAAGGAAGTGGCAGCGGAACTGTTTATTTCCATCAAAACCGTGGAAACGCACGTCAGCTCCGTACTACGCAAACTGCAGCTGTCAAACCGCACCGAACTCACCCGCTGGGCCGCCGACCGCCGCATCGTATAACAATCAGTCTTCCCTTTTACCCCGCCTCGCCCCAGCCCACCCACTGGGAGGATCTGGACGCTCACAGGGCCGACAACGAGATAAAACTTCCAGCAAATGGAGGAATCCGGACTCTCAAACGCTTTTGAAGGCCCGTTTTGCTGCGATATACATGAACGGGGCTTACTGAAAAAACTTCAGTAAGCCCCGCAGAAAATGGCTTGCTTGCGATATTTTTTTTACTTCAGAATAGCGTCAGTGTTGGTAACGGTGACCAGCGGCGTGAACAATGCCATGGTGTTCAATGCCATCTGATGGTTCTCTGGCGAACTGCCTGCACAAGCGTCAGCAGCAACGCGCACCGCTACACCATTGTCAGCTGCGGCGAGCACAGTGGTAAGCACACAGCAATCGGTGGCGACACCACATACCGTGATCTTTTTAGCGCCTTTAATGGCTTCGCTCAGCACGCTTCCCCACTTGCCGAAAGTGTCGCAACTGACCACGGCATGGCCTTGCGCCAATTCCGCGGTATCCGCGGTGAGATCGTACATCGGATCGTCAGGAGCAACCAAAAACTGCGGCCAATTCTTGAAATAATCAACCCAAGCGTTTTGCGGCGGCTCAGGCGCAACATATCGCGTGTAGACCACACGATCGCCGAACGCCCTAGCCAATCGTGCGAACGCTTCATCAGTAGTGTGATAGGAGCCGTCCGGGCAAGCCCATGCGGACCATTCACTTTCCGCAAAAACACGCTGCCTGTCGATAACTACCAGCCATTCATCTTCCGCAATCATGACTTTTCCTTTCTTAAGTATTGTTTCCGCGTATCACTCGTGTTCCGTCAAACTTCCGAAACCGGCAAATCGGCTTCCTGCTTGGCGATATCACCGCGCTGGAAAATCAATGAGCCCGCAAGGCCAACGACCAATGCGACGATGACGCCGAGGTTGGCGGCGGCCCAACTACCGTCCTTGCCTCCGATGAGGAACAGCAGATAGCCCTGCCAGTTCAGCCAGCTGGCAGCAGTGTTGACCACCAACCCCCAGCCGAGCACGGTACCAACGATGAGAATGGCAAAAGACTTGCCGTTCCACGCGCCGTAGCGTCCCTTCGAATCGTACAGATCCGCAGTGCTGTAGTCCTTCTTGCGAATGATCACGTCAGCCACGAACATGCCGGCCCATACGGCCATCGGCACACCGAGGGTGGTCAGGAAGCCTTGGAACGGGCCGATGAACGTATCGGAGAAGAAGGTTACATAGACCACGCCAAGCACGGTCAGCGCCGCGGTGAACGCGGCCGCCACGGTACGCGGCAGCTTCACACCGAACGACAGCAGCGCAAGCCCGTTGGAATAATTGTCCATAATGGAGCCGGACATCAAACCGAGCACGGCCACAATGGTGTACGGAATCAAGTACCAGGTCGGCAGAATGGAAGCAATGGCACCAATCGGATCATTTCCAACGTTTTCAGCCATATCGGCATTGGAAACAGCCAGCAGCAGACCGTAGAAAATCAGGAACACATTGGCGATGGACGCACCGAACGTGGTCCAGAACACAATGCCGCCATTAGAGGACTTGCGTGGCAGATAGCGCGAGTAATCGGCAGCGATGTTCACCCAGCCCAAGCCAAAGCCGGTCATCACGAAGAAGCAGCAGCCGAGCATGGCCGGCAATGATCCCGCAGGAACCGAGTTAATGGCGGAAAAGTCGATATGTCCCCAGCCGAGAATGAAGAAGCCGACGGTGATCACACCGGTCACGATGGTGATGACCTGCTGGCAGCGCATAATCAGGTCGTATCCGAAAATACCTGCGACCACCACAAGGCTTACCACCACAATGGTGGAGATGATCTTGGGCGCGGCGCCAGAGCCCCAACCGAGTTTTTCGATGGTGCTTGATAGCGCCAGCACAGCGGTGGTGGTCAGTGAAATCTCCCAGCCCAATGTTGCGATCCAGCTCAACGCCGCCGGCACTTTGGCACCTTCCACACCGAACGTGGCGCGGGTGAGCACCATGGTGGGCGCGTTGCCGCGTTTGCCCGCGATGGAAATGATGCCGACCAGCAGGAACGAGACAACCACGCCAATAATGGTCATGGCGGTGGCCTGCCAGAACGAAATGCCGAAACCGAGCGCCCACGCGCCGTACGACATGGCGAACATGGAAACATTGGCAGCGAACCAAGGCCAGAACAGGCTGGCTGGCGTGCCTTTACGCTCCTCTTCAGAAATGGTGTCAATGCCCTGCTCCTCAATGGAGAGGGTTCCTTTCTCATTGCTCATACGAATCCAATCTCCTTGAATCTGCCGCATGACACTGCAGGCAGGCTATATGCACGCCGTATCAGCGCAATCGCGCACATGATATAACCACTTATAGTCATTTATACCATAAGTCTTAGAACACCCTTCCCAGGAGCCGCTCAACCTCCTTTCGATCAGGGCAGGTAGCCGGCCCCGATCGCGTTACAGCCAACGCCGAAGCAGCATTGGCGCAACGTACAGCATCCTTCAACGGCACGCCTTCGCACAGCAGGGCGCACAACACACCCGCGTGACAATCACCGGCGCCATTGGTATCCACCGCTTTCATTGGAAAACCAGGAATTCGCAGCGCTTCGTCACCGGGAATCGCCAACCACGCACCATCCGCGCCCACTCGAACGATTACAGGAGATCGCAATCGATCGCACAGCCACGCAACCGTCTCTTCATTGACATTCGCGTTCTCAATCTCTTGCACAATATCCTGCGAAACCTTGCAATCGCAAGAATTGCCATTATCGAGCGCCGCCAAACGTTGCGCAATCAACGTTGCCTCGCATTCATTGCACGACCATATCGGACGATATGCGAGCATCACACGGAAAACGTCATCATCAACTGTCGCGATCATCGGAGAAGGATCGAATACTACAGTAAACTCGCGATGCTCAGTCGTTCTTTTCACAAAAGCAAGCAGCGCGTCCGCCGTGCGATGCACCAACGTGTATCCGCTCACATGCACGACATCCTGCTTTTCTGGATTCACAGAATCGAACGCATCGACACTGCCATATGCTTCCGCGCCTCTCGTCGAAATGAACGTCCGTTCAGCATTCGCGTCGGTCAACGCCACGCAAAATCCCGAATCGCGCACGGCATCCCGCTTGCCAATATGCTGAATTCCCTGATTTTCCAACGTTTGTAGAATCTGCGAAGCCCACGGTCCCGTACCAATCACACCAGCATGAGACGCCTTAACGCCCATGCGGCGAACGGCATACAGCGTGTTGAAGCTGGCACCAACCTGCGTTTGCACATTGCCGGCAAACACATCTTCACCTGCACGCGGCACCGCGTCCACATTCATGGTCAGATCGACAATAACCTGCCCAAGAGAAATAACTTTTCCAGTCATTGCAATGTCTTTCGCACTTTCGTCATAGTTTCGCCAACCACGGCTCCTGCAGATCAAACGATATTTGCATCATTAAGCGCACTATCATCACGTAATGCGCTTAGTGACGTAACAGTGCCGACCAAATCAAGGTGATTATCTTCAGCAAGTTGTGAAAGCACCTGATCAAGCATGGTTTTGTCGAAACCTTGCATACCATGCCACGCCCCCAGCATCGCACCCGCAATAGCCGCAATGGTGTCAGTGTCACCACCGACAGAAGCCGCGAAACACAAAGCATGCGTGGGATCGTCAAAAAAGCGCGCCGCAATGGCGAAAGCGGCGGCCACGGACTCGTTCGACTCCACGCTGGTACCGCAATCCCATTGCAGCACAGCAGCGAATTCGTCGTCATTGAGTCTGCATCCATCAGTTTCGGCCCAATTCATGAAATATTGCACGCGCGCAAGCACCGAAGCCTTTGCCGACCAATTGCCACGCTGCGGAAGCTTCTGCACGAATTCCACCGCGAGGTGCAAAAAGTCACGTTCTCCCTCAATAGCAAAGCTCACCGCCGCAGCCACTAAAGTGGTCGCTTCAATGCCCTGCACCGTGTTATGCGTCACCACACAGGATCGCCAGGCGGCGTCGGCGAGCGCTTGGCCTGGACGGAATGCGATGCCCACCGGCGTGGCACGCATTGCACCGCCGTTGGTGGTGCCGAATCGGCCGGTTTCTTCCAAACTTACGCCTTCGGTAAGTTTTTGCAGCGCTGCTTTGGTGGAAGGTCCCAGCAGGTCAAGCGACCCCTTGGCCTTCATCGCAGCTTCCCATTGCAGCAGATCGTGGGCATATCGGGTGTTATCAATGCAACCGTTATCGTCGATAAGTCGCTGTGCGAGTACGAAAGCCTGTTCTGTATCGTCGGTGACGGCACCAGCTTTCATATTCGGTGCGATTGGCTGCTGCGGCACGGCATTCATCAGTTTCGTAATCGGACCGTCGTAATACTGGCGAATCTGCTCAGCCGACATGCTTTGCGTAGGCATTCCCAACGCATCGCCCAACGCAAGCCCAGCCATAGCTCCCATCGCCCGGTCCTTCATTTGCATCCCATTCTTACGCATAGTCGCAGCAGCCTTTCTCACAACTCAGCCTGATCGTACACCGAACAGCATCACAATCCCTCCCCAATCCTTCCAGCCACTGGAAGAAAATGGACGCATACCAGCTCCCCAACGGGGAAAAACCTCCAGCAACTGGAAGAATCGCCCCGCTACAGACCATCCCAGCGACCTAAATCTTCCACCCACTGGATAAAAACAGATGCCCACGAACCCCTCAATGGGAAAAATCCCCCAGTCACTGGAAGGATCTGGACGCTCACAGACCCGCCAGCGGGGAGATTGTTCCAGTGGATGGAAGAATACGGACTCTCACGCGCTCCCTAGCGGGGAGATTATTCCAGTGACTGGAAGAATTGGGACTTAGACGGTGCTGAACCGAACTTGGGCGGAGTTTGTCCGGATTGCAGCAATAAAAAAGGCTTACCGGGAGCTTAGGACGCTCTCAGTAAGCCTTGTAGGCGGGTAAGGCGAGATTCGAACTCGCGGAGGCTTGCACCTCAACGGTTTTCAAGACCGTCTCTTTAGACCGCTCAGACACCTACCCTTTGTGTGTCGACATCACTGCCAACACACAAGATGTCAATATATCACAGCGTAAGGAAGTTGTGGAATCAGGCTTCCCACTTGGTCGGCTCAATGACTTCCTTGCCACCCATGTAGGCACGCATGGCCTGCGGAATGACGATGGAGCCGTCCTTCTGCTGGTGGTTCTCGAGAATGGCGACCAGCCAGCGAGTGGTGGCCAGCGTACCGTTCAGCGTGGAAACGGCGCGGGTGCCGCCATCTTCCATACGTTCGCGAATGTTCAGGCGACGGGCCTGGTATTCGGTGCAGTTGGAGGTGGAAGTCAGCTCGCGGTAGCGGCCTTGGGTCGGAACCCAAGCTTCGCAATCAAACTTACGTGCTGCGGAAGAGCCCAGATCGCCGGCAGCGGTATCGATGATGCGGTACGGCACCTCAACCTTGCCAAGCATCTCCTGCTCCATGGCCAGCAGGTGCTCATGCTCCTTGTAGGAGTCCTCCTGCTTGGTGTAGACGAACATCTCCACCTTGTCGAACTGGTGCACGCGGATGATGCCGGAAGTATCCTTGCCAGCAGCACCTGCTTCGCGGCGGTAGCAGGAGCTCCAGCCGCAGTAGCGCAGCGGACCGTCGGACAGGTCGAGAATCTCGTTCTCGTGCATACCTGCGAGCGCCACTTCGGAGGTACCGACCAAGTACTGCTCGTCAGGTTCGCGCAGACGGTAGATTTCGTCGGCGTGGGAGTTGAGGAAGCCGGTGCCGCGCATCACTTCCGGACGCACCAACGTCGGGGTGATGGCCAGCGTGAAGCCGTGCTCTTGAGCCTGGTCCACAGCCATGGTAAGCATGGCTATCTGCATGCGGGCCACCTGGCCGCGCAGGAAGTAGAAGCGGGAGCCGCCGACCTTCACGCCACGTTCCATATCAATGCCGGCAACGCCACGACCGAGGGTCAGGTGGTCCTTCGGTTCGAAGCCTTCAGCTGCGAAATCACGAATCTGGCCAACCTTCTTGACCACCACGTAATCGTCTTCGCCGCCTTCCGGAGCTTCCGGCTCAACCACGTTGGAGAGCTTCCACATGGCGGTGGTGTACTCTTCGGCTGCGGCGTCCGCTGCGGCCTTGTATTCGGAAACCTTCTGGGAGAGTTCCTTGGTTTCGGCAATCAGCTTGGCCTTTTCGTCGGCCGGAGCCGCGGCGACCTTCTTGCCGATTTCTTTCTGCTGCGCACGTGCAGCCTCAAATTCCTTCAGAGAGGAACGACGGACCTCGTCGGAGCGCAGCACCTCGTCGACCAGTTCGACCGATTCGCCACGCTTGCGCTGGGATTCCTTAACAACGTCAGCATGTTCACGAATGAATTGGATATCAAGCATGTTTTCTAGACTAGTGCTGAAAGCCGACACTCGCCGCAAACCTTCCATTTTTGTATACAACGTGCAGGAATCGTCGAATAAATCGTACTTGATTCGCTTTTTTCACGTCTTACGTGAAAAATAGGTGACATGCCTATGCCAGTTATCATTGTGCTTGTCGTTCTTGCGGTCGCAGCGGTGTGCGCGGCCGCCTTTTTCGCGGTGCGTGCATATAAGCACCGTAGGTTTGCCGAGCAGCTCGACAAACGCGACGACGATCAGGTGCACTATGCGTTCGTGATCAATCCGTCGAAGCCCCAGGCGGAACAGCGCAAGCAGCATATTCAGGAGTTCTGCGAGGCGAAGCATCTTACGCAGATCGAATATATCGAAACACAGCTTGATAAGGATGGTCGTGCCTGTGCGTTGGAGGCGTTGGAGCATGGCGCCGATGTGGTGGTCGCGGTTGGAGGCGACGGCACGGTGCGCACGGTGGCGAGCGCGCTTTCGGGAACCGGTCACGCGCTGGGCATCATCCCTATTGGCACCGGCAATCTGTTTGCCCGCAATATGGGCATTCCCGTAGATGATATCGATGCTGCGTTGACCGTTGCCACGTCTCACGGCTCGCGTTTGGTGGATGTCGGCCGTTTGACGTTGCTCGATGATGAAAACGCCGATCATGGTCATGCGTTCCTCATTATCGCAGGCATCGGTTTCGATGCGGTGATGATCGACGACACCGATCCTGAGTTGAAGAAGAACATCAGCTGGCTCGCCTATTTCGTGTCGGGCGTGAAGAACCTGTTCGCCCCGAAGTACAAGGGCGACGTGACCATTACCAGCGCGAATGGCAGCACGCATACAACACACGGACTGACGTTCCGCACGTTCATGGCCGGCAATTGCGGACAGATTCCGGTGTTTTCACTCATGCCCGACGCCGTATACGATGATGGCATCCTCGATTATGAGATTATTGACACGTCCGGCGGTTTGATCGGTTGGGCGAATCTGTTTGGTGATGTGCTGCATCAGACCATCACCGGCAAGGCACAGCAGAGTCCGTTCTCCACGAATTCCACGGTTGACCAGATTCAGGGCGTCAGCGCAGAAATCAAGTTGGAGAAGCCTGTTTTGGCGCAGGTTGACGGCGATATGCTTCCCGAAACGCAGCATATTCGTTTCAGTGTGGAGCGTAAGTCGTTGTGCGTGCGTGTGCCGGAAGCGTCCGAAGCCAATACTACCAGTGTAAATCAGTAACTATTAATCGTAATTATCAATAATTATTTATTACGATGATTATGCATTTTATGCAGGTTATGCATTGATATTATCATTCTCATGCGATTCCGCCGCATGAGAAGTCACTCGTGCGACATGCAAGGTAAGATAGGCGATTTCCGCTTGCGAAAGACTTGCATTCAATCGCATTTTGACGATGATCGCGAGTTTGTTTGCGCAATCCGATGCTTTCGGATATGAGGTTTTGATGGATTCCACGATTGGTTCAGGCTCGTCATCAAGTTGTTCATGTTGGTGGATGCGCACGAAAAGATAGCGCAGATGCGTGATGAAACGCGCCACATTGACGCTGTTCTGGTCAAGGTTGATGCCGTAATAGCCTTCGATGACCGTCAGCATTTGCTGGATGACGCCGGTCATGGTGTATGTGGCGGAAAGATCGCCGGTGGAGAAGCCCGCATTGACCAAGTGCAGGGCCAAAGCCACGGCTTCGCAGTCCGGCAGGGCGCCGCCCAGATACGTGTTCATCGCATCGACCAGAGCTTTGCCTTTGGCATATTCGCTCGCGTAGAGCGAACGCACCTCGGCTTCCAGCGGATATTCGATGGTCTGTTTGTTTTGCGATCGGCGAATCGCACCGCAAATATGGTCGGATAATGCCAGCACCAATGCAGGCTGCCGGTCGGCCTGTTCCTTCAGACCTGCGCGGTTCATGGCGTCCGTAACGAGACGAATGATTTCGGGTGGGATCCCGGCCACCTGTTGGGCCATATGGTCGGGATCCTTGCCATCTGCGGGAATGAACCGACGGACGATCTTCGTGTCATCAACATGCTGTCCGGGCTTGGCTTGGAAGCCTATGCCTCGACCGGTGAGAATCACCTCACTATTGCCGTCTTTTGCCAGTACGACATTATTGTTGAATACGCGAAGAACGTCCACGTCGGCCCCTTCCGACTATGCGATTGGTCAGTGCTGAATGTCGATCACCGACTCACCGGCCTTGACATCGACGCCGGTCTTTGGCGTGACGGACGCGAAGGCCACTGTGTTCAGCACCGTCATCAACGTGGTGGTGCTGTATCCAGCTTCCTTAACCTTATCAAAGTCGACGACAACGAGGGTGTCCCCCGCGTTCACATGTTCGTTGGCCTTGACCTTCACATCGAAGCCTTCGCCGTTCATCTTCACCGTGTCGATGCCGACGTGCACGAGCACCTCCACGCCATCATCGGTTTTGATGCCGAATGCGTGACCGGTTTCGGCGACGGTCTGCAGCACGCCGGATACCGGGGCCACAACTTCGCTATCGGCCGGCTGGATGCCGACGCCCTCGCCGAGCGCGCGGGATGCGAACACCGGATCGCCAGTTTCGTCCAAGGAGATCACATGACCGGCGACCGTCGCGTTCACCACGGTGGTGGTGGCAGCAACCGGGGCTTCGGTCTTGGCGGCAGCAGTGGCAGTCACGGTGGCAACAGCTGGAGCGGCTCCCTCGGCTTCGACAGACGAGACAGCGGCTTTCTGATCGGCGGCCGCGCGGGCCAGCACTTCAGCCTTCTGTTCCGGAGTGCGGTAATCGAAAGTGATGATCAGAAGGAAGGTGGTGAGGAAGGACACGGCGATGGACACTGCATACACCCACATCTGGTTGAAGACCGGAATGGTCAGCAGCGAGGTGAATGCGAAGGTGGTAGTGGTCACGCCGTGCACGGTCTGGCCGGCGGCGGTGACGGACGGGAAAAGCCAACCAAGAATAGCGATGACGACGCCACCGAGACCGCAGCCCACCAGCATGCGCTTGTAGATGAGCTTGTAACGCAGGTGGATGCCGTACAGGGACGGTTCGGAAACGCCACCGAGCAGGCCGGCCGCGAGCGCACCCAGAGCGGTCTGGCGCATGGCCTTGTCCTTGTCACGCACAGCAAGGAAGAGCACGCCAGCGGTAGTGCCGAAGCAGGCGAAGTTCCACACGCCCATCGGGCCTTGGATGAAGTCGTAGCCGAGAGTCTGGATGTTCATGAGCATCAGGGCGTTGAGCGGCCAGTGCAAACCGAGCGGCACGAGGAACGGGTACAGCATCGGAATGATGATGGCGAAGATGAACGGGGCATGGGTGTTCATCCAGGCCAAGCCGACGCCGAGGCCGTTGCCGACCCACACGCCGATAGGGCCGATGATGAAGGCTGTCAGCGCGCCAACGATGATCATGCAGAAGAACGGCACGAAGACCAGCTGGACGCTTTCGGGGATGATCCTCTTCAGTCCGTGGTAGACGAGAGCAAGTACGGCGGCCATGAGCAGCGGCACGAATACGTTGCCGGAATAGTCGCTCAACGCCATCGGCAGACCGAATATGTTGGCCGTGCAAGACTTGGTGCCCAGAGCGGCGTTCTCCACGCACGTGGTGGTCTTGGCATCCATCAGGCCGGTGAACTGCGGGGTCATGAGGATGGCCATGATGGCACCACCCAGCCATGGGTCGACCTTAAGCTTCTTGGCCGCGTTGTAGGCGACCATGATCGGCAGGAAGTAGAACACACCCTTCCAGATGGCCTTCACGAACACCCAGCCTGCGGAGGCCTCGTCATTCGGAATAACGTTCAGCGAAATAAGCAGATTGACCAGCGCGATGATGATGGAAGCGCCGAGCAGCACGCCCAGAATCGGGCGGAAGGAATCGGCGAGATACTCGAAGAAGGAGTCCAGCCAGGCCACCTTGCCGCGAGCCTTGGAACGGGCTTCGGCCTTGACGTCGGCATTGCTCTTTTGACCATCGCCAGACGCGGAGGCACCACCGACACCGGCCATTTCAGGCAGATGCATGATGTTTTCGTACACGGTGGCAACGCCACCGCCGATGACGACCTGGAAACGGTCACCGCTCTGCGGCACCGCACCGAGCACGCCTTGCATGTGCTCGAGACCGTTCTGATCGACCTTGGATGCGTCAACCAATTCAAAGCGCAGTCGAGTGGCACAATGCGTCAGGCTGCGAACGTTTTCAGGACCACCGATTGCAGTGATGATCTGCGATGCAAGTGAGCCAGCCATCCTGTTTTCCTTTCTTTCCCTTACAACCGATTCGATCCAAGCAACACTGCTTCGGGCAACAAAAAAGACCTGAGATATGGCTATGGTTAAGCCATATCTCAGGTCTTGCGTCATTATGTTGACTAGCAACCCTGCTTCAGTCGAATAGCACAGAACTATACACCATCATCTGACATTGCGCAAATCAACCGAGAACACAATCTATCACTAGCGAAAATTCTTATATTTACGTCCAAACATGCAATAAACAGATAACGTATTCATCGCACATAATGGGACAATTACGCACATTCGCAGTAAAAGCGTGGCAGAATAGTGGCTATGGTTGCAAACAATGCGGGAATGCCCGCCACCCCAGCAGATCTGATTAATGTCGACGAGGTCATCGGCAAGTACTATGACGTCGTCCCCGACCCCAACGTTCCCGAGCAGCGTGTCTCCTTCGGCACCTCCGGACATCGTGGCTCGTCCCTGAAGACCTCGTTCAACGAGGCTCACATCGTGGCCATCACCCAGGCCATCGCCGAATATCGTAAGAAGGCTGGCGTGACCGGCCCGCTGTATATCGGCCGCGACACCCATGCCCTGTCCGAGCCGGCTTGGAAGACCGCCATCGAAGTGCTCGTCGCCAACGGCGTGACCGTGCGCATCGACTCCCGAGACGACTTCACTCCGACCCCGGTTGTGTCTCAGGCCATCCTGACCCATAACCGCGCAGCGGACGGCACGCAGCGTTTCACCGGCGAAGGCCTGGCTGACGGCATCGTCGTGACCCCGTCGCACAACCCGCCGACCGACGGCGGCTTCAAGTACGATCCGGTCACCGGCGGCCCGGCTCCGGCTGACGTCACCAACGCCATCGCAGACCGTGCCAACGAGCTGCTCGGCGATTTCAAGAACATCAAGCGTGTTCCGTTCGAACAGGCCGTCAAGTCCGATCTGGTCGAGCGCTTCGACTTCCGTGAGCACTACGTCGCAGATCTGGAGAACGTCATCGACTTCGACGTGATCCGTTCCTCCGGCGTGCGTCTGGGCATCGACCCGCTCGGCGGCGCTTCCGTCAACTACTGGCCGCTGATGAACGAGAAGTTCAACCTGACCATCGATGTGGTGCGCCCGCAGGTCGACCCGACCTGGAGCTTCATGACCATCGACCACGACGGCAAGATCCGCATGGATCCGAGCTCCCCGTACGCCATGAAGGGTCTGGTCGATTCCCTTAACAACGGCGCTTGGGACAAGTACGACCTGGTCGGCGGCACTGATCCGGATGCCGACCGCCACGGCATCGTATGCCCGAACTGGGGCGTCATGAACCCGAACCACTACATCGCTGTGTGCGTGGAGTATCTGTTCGGCGGCAATCGCCCGGGCTGGCCGGAAGGCGCCGGCATCGGCAAGACGCTGGTCTCCTCCTCCCTGATCGACCGCGTGGCCGCTTCCATCGACGCCAAGCTCGTTGAGGTTCCGGTCGGCTTCAAGTGGTTCGTCGACCCTCTGTTCAAGGGCGAAGTCGCCTTCGGCGGCGAAGAGAGCTCCGGCATGAGCTTCCTGCGCAAGGACGGCCGCGTGTGGACCACCGACAAGGACGGTCTGATTCCGGATCTGCTGGCTGCGGAAATCACCGCCAAGACCGGCAAGAACCCGGCACAGCTGCATCAGGAGCAGGTGGAACGCTTCGGCGAAAGCTGGTACAAGCGCATCGATACCCCGACCACATTGGAGCAGAAGCAGAAGTTCGCCAAGCTTTCCGGCGACGACGTTGCTGCCACCACGCTGGCCGGCGAAGACATCACCGCCAAACTCACCGAGGCTCCAGGTAACAACGCCAAGATCGGCGGACTGAAGGTCACCACCGAAAACAACTGGTTCGCGGCACGCCCGTCCGGCACCGAAAACATCTACAAGGTGTACGCCGAGTCCTTCGAATCCCCGGAGGCCCTCGACAAGGTGCTCGCCGAAGCCACCGAAGTCGTAGACAAGGCCTTGGCCGAGTGACATTCGGCTTAATCGCCATACAATAATCGCGGTCGATATGTGACCATGACGCAAGCAAAAGGTCCGTTCCGTAACATGGGGCGGACCTTTTGTCGTCTATTGGAAAACGCGATGGAGGCCCCGTCTCGACGAAGCACGGCGGCACCGGTCTGGACACCGAAACCGTACGAAGGACGGCCGAACGGCACCATGGCACGGCCACATTCGATTATGGTGATGACGTGTTCCAGGCTTCGGTCATGCTCTGTCTGGACGATTAGCACCCCGCATGGATGCCCTTTCCCTTTGCGAACGGACGTGGAGCGAGTCGCATGGCTTTCGTAGGGTAGAGGCATGACGATTACGGTTTCTACAGACGGTTCCGCTTTGGGTAATCCGAATGGTCCGATGGGTTGGGGTTGGGCCGATCACGAACTCGCAACAGGCGGCAAGCCGGGGCACCACCATGAGGGCGATTGCGACGCCGGCGGAGCAACGAACGGCACCAACCAGATCGGCGAACTGTGCGCGGTGTTAGAGGCGCTGCGCGCGCATCCCGGTTCCGAACCGTTGGTGATCGAAACCGATTCGCAGTATGCGATCAACTGTTCCACCACGTGGGTGCATGGCTGGAAGAAGAACGGCTGGAAGAACTCGCAGAAGAAGCCGGTGAAGAACGCGGATTTGATTCGCGCGATCGACGCCGAGATTTCCAAACGTCCGGGATCGGTGAAATTCGTATGGGTCAAGGGCCATGCCGGCAATGCGGGCAATGAGAAGGTGGATGAGCTTGCGCGCACTTATGCTGGCGATTGCCGTTCGAAGGTTCGCGAAGGATATCTTCCCTTGGAGGGTTGGCAGTCGCTGCTGGCTTCCGAATACTCACAAGGCATCGATGTTCCCGACGACGCCCAGATGCTGCTCGACGGCAAGATCACTTCGGATGAATACCATATCGGACGCGGGCAGGGCGAATCCGCCGGCGGCTCTCTGACCGACGATCTGATAGGTGCGTCCGATCCGGAACCGCGGCCGCGTTCCATAGCGGACATGCTGGTGGAACCCGAAGGCTACCCCACGCCCGACGAGGCGACGTTGCCGCTGCCTCCCAACGGAATGCCGGCAGAATCCGACGAAATGCCGGAACCGACCACAGTGCTTGCCACGGCGGTATCCGACTCCACGCCATCGGATACCGCGACATCTGACTCTACGCAATCCGATACCACCACACCACGCAAATCGTATGCGGAAATGCTGATCAAAACGGATTATTTCCCGCGTGAAGACGCGGAAAACACATCCGACGGAACGCTGCAGCCAACACAGTCCGAGCAATCGGCGACGCGGTCCGATGAAAGCGCCGACTCCCTGCAATCACCAGAAACACAGGAATCGCTGACAGACGCACCGCAATCGGCGACACAACCGCAACAATCCCAGCGACCACGCCGGAAAAGCCCTTCGGGACTGTCGGTGTCGGGTACCATTCGTTTCACGCCCCCGCCAAATTCCAGTCCTACGTTCGACGGCAGGCTCCGCCGTATTCGCGGCTACATCGCGGTGGAAGGGTATGTGCAGGGCGATGGCACACTGGTATTGGAGGACGCGCCGTTCGCAGTCAAACACAATTAGTGGAATCGCGCACTGGGACCCATATCCCCATCCAAAGAAGTGCGTGAAACACCTCGTGAAAACATTTGTCGGCAATTGATTGCTCATCATCGGCCAAGACATGTCGACAAACGCACAAAAATCAACACATCCGATAATATGGAGACGGTCTTAACCCCATATCGAAGGAGGATCATGGACAAGGCACAGCAGGACGCATTGAAGAAGGCAGCTGGCATCGAAGCTGCCAAGCTGATTCAGAACGGCATGATCGCAGGTCTGGGCACCGGTTCGACCGTGCGTTTCCTAGTCGACGAGCTCGGCCGCCGCGTACAGGAGGAAGGCCTGGAGTTCACCGGCGTGACCACTTCTCGCCGCACCCAGGAGCAGGCCGAGGGCTACGGCATCAAAATCGTCGACATCGATGACGTTGATCACATCGACGTGACCATTGACGGTGCCGACGAGGTCGACAAGAACTTCAACGGCATCAAGGGCGGCGGTGCTGCCCTGCTGTGGGAGAAGATCGTGGCCACCAACTCCAACAAGATCGTGTGGATCGTGGACGAATCCAAGGTCGTCGACACCATTGGCAAGTTCCCGCTGCCGGTCGAGGTGATTCCGTTCGGCGCGGGCCAGGTCGTCAAGAGGTTCGAAGCACGCGGATACAAGCCGGTGCTGCGCCTCGACGCCGAAGGTAAGCCGGTGCGTACCGACGAAAACAACTATGTGGTCGACCTGCACCTCGAGCGCATCGAACACCCGGAAGCTCTGGCCGACGACCTCATCAACACCGTCGGCGTGGTGGAGCACGGCCTGTTCCTGCACATGGTTGATCAGGTCATCGTGGGCGACCCGAACGGCCCGCGCGTGCTCACCAACTCCAACAAGTGAGATTAGAGCAGTAGCGGAAGTTCCGCGAATCCTTATGAGGCTGTGCGTTCACATCGAGCGCACAGCCTCATTTGCATCTATTGACATTGATGCTGCATTTTGCTTGTGACTTCGTTTTCATGATTTTCGTTTATCTCCTTGAAATATGCAAAAATCCCGCACATCAAAAAAGATATACGGGATTTTGTTTAAGCGACGCCTCAACCGCGCCTGAAGACTACTTGCGCTGGTGGCGAGTCTTACGAAGCAGTTTGCGGTGCTTCTTCTTGCTCATGCGCTTGCGGCGCTTCTTGATGACCGAGCCCATCTCAGCCTCCGTTCTTAAACTCAAAGGGTAAAAGTTTGCAACTTGCCCAATACTACACTGCTTCGGGGACGAACGCGCACAACCGCATTCATATGGTGGAAGCACACGCCTCTTTATTGGAAGATTAGATAAACCACAACCCTCATAGGCCACGACTAAATCATGCGTGCATCATGAGAGTCCAGTATCCGACCACCAAATGTCACAGCGGGAACTGCTGGTAGAAGCGACGCACCGAATCCTTGGCACCAGTGGCCTGGAACACCACGGTATCGTTACGCCAGACGGCGATGGCCTTGGTCTCATCGTTCGGATCGGTTTTGGCACTGTAGGCGCCGGTAGCCTCGCCGGAAACCTTCACATTGCCACTGCCCAGTTCCTTGCCGGTCATGGCACCGGTCAGATTGTCGTACTGGCTTTGCGCATCCTCGCCCTGGGACCACTGCGCCACTTCAAGAGTGACTTCCTGACCGTCCGTGCCGGTTGAATACGTCAGCGTGTACTCCTCAACCGGAGATGCGCCGCTCCAAGAAGTGCCGGCAGCGGCCTTGGTACGTGCGAAATTCAGTACGGCATCAGGCATGGCCTTCAGCAGTTCGCTGGCATCATCCGGCAAAGCCACCGCGTCGATGGACGGCGTGGTCGGCTCGGAGGCATCCTGCGACGCTCCCTGAGAAGTGGTGCCTTGGGAGCGCGCCTCGCCACCCTTGTTCAACGCCCAGCCGGGCCAAATAAAAGCGGATACCAAAGCGAGTACAACCACCAAAGCGGCGGCAACGACAGCCGCAATCAGCTTGCCATGGGAAGAGGAAGTTTGCGTATTAGACATGGCTGTTATTCTTTCACATCCGCAAGACGCTCAAATCCGGACGACACAATAGCGCAGCACCCCCGCATCAGCACCCCCTTAACATCGCGGCGAACACTTGTCTCAAAATATCCGTATTGTCGGCGGTATGGCAAAGACGTCCTCGCAATTTGTATGTTCCGAATGCGGCTGGAACGGCCCGAAATGGCTGGGCCGATGCCCCGAATGCGGCCAGTGGGGCACCATCGAGGAATTTCATGAGGCCCGTCCCGCCGCTTCGAAACGCACCGCGGCTCCCGGGCGCACATCGCGCACGCAATCGCATGCGGTGCCCGCTTCCACTGCGAAGCCCATCACGGAAATCGGCACGGAAAACATTTCCAGAATCAGCACGGGTTTCACGGAATTCAACCGCATACTCGGCGGCGGCATCGTACCCGGCTCCGTGACGCTCATCGCAGGCGAGCCGGGCATCGGCAAATCGACGCTGCTACTGGAAACCGCCGGCAACGTGGCCCGTCTTTGCGCGGCGCAACCGGAACGCAACACGGTGCTGTATATTTCCGGCGAGGAATCGCAGGCGCAGGTGCGTATGCGGGCATCACGCATAGGCGCGGTCGAGCCGAATCTGCTACTGGCCGCCACCACCGACCTGTCGACCGTGCTCGGACTGATCGAGCAAAGCAAGCCTGCGCTGGCCATCGTCGATTCCGCGCAGACCATCGTCTCGCAGGAAGTCGACGGAATTTCCGGAGGGTCGACGCAGGTGCGCGAAGTGGCGAGCGCCCTGATCGACACCGCAAAAACGCTTGATATTCCAGTATTACTGGTCGGTCATGTCACCAAAGACGGCTCGATTGCCGGTCCGCGCACGTTGGAGCATCTCGTTGATGTGGTCTGCCAGTTCGAAGGGGATGCTGAAACCGCGCTTCGCATGCTGCGCGCGGTGAAGAATCGTTTCGGTCCCACCGATGAGGTCGGCTGTTTCGATATGAGCGGCGAAGGCATCGAAGAGGTGACGGACCCGTCTGGGCTTTTTCTTTCGTCTTCCAATTCCGCCAGTTCCGCTCCGGTGGAGGGCACGTGCGTGACGTTCACGTTGGACGGCCACCGCAGCCTGCCCATCGAAGTGCAGTCGTTGGTCACCAAATCGGTATTGCCGACGCCTCGCCGTGCGGCGAATGGCGTGGATGCGAACCGCATCGCCATGCTGGTGGCGGTGCTATACAGGCATGGCAACGTCAATCTTCTGGCGAACGATCTCTATATTTCCACGATTGCCGGAGGTCAGGCACGCGAGCCGGGTTGCGATCTGGCGATTGTGGGCGCGTTGGCGAGCGCCGCGAAGTCGAAGGCGATCGGCCGCACCACGTGTGCGATCGGTGAGATTTCGTTGACCGGGCAGGTACGTCCGGTACCGCGACTGGAATACCGGTTGCGCGAGGCTGCCCGTCTTGGCTTCACCACCGCTGTAGTGCCGACATTACGTAGGGAAATCGCAATTCCCGGATTGTCGATCGTTCAGGTCGACACATTGCAGGATGCGCTTGGCGCCATGTTGCGGTAGCACACACCCTACATACCGTTTTCGCATGTATGTACGCGAAGCATACACATTATGTTATTTTTTAACCTATACTAGTGGGGCTCTTACGTAGATTCTTACGTAAGAGCCCCACTATTTTTTTGAATGCTGATACGTTTTTATCGAAAATATCAGCATTCATTAATCACTGTCATTATCGTAATTATTATTGTGATTAGAATCAGGCAGTAATTCGCTTGGTTTCCTCGACATTGCGCTTCAGCTCGTCGATCAGATCCTGTGCGGAATCGAACTTGATTTGCGGACGCAGGAATCCTGTAAATTCCACGCGCACCTGATGATCGTACAAATCAAGCCAATCGTCGGTGATGGCGTAAGCTTCGACCACGCGATCGTTCATTCCGGTCGCCTCGTTGAAGGTCGGCTTGGTGCCGATGGAAATCGCAGCGGGCCAACGATACGGCGAATGATCGGCAAGGCGGGCGTCAACGGAAGACGAGTCAAACTGTTGCGAAATACCATCGGACGCTGCTTCCGCATGGTCGCTCTCTGCAGTTTTCGACCCCAAGTCAACGAGCCAACCCGCATACACGCCGTCAACCGGCAGATAACCGGCCACATTGTCACTCAAATTCGCCGTCGGGAATCCAATGGTGCGTCCACGTTCCTCGCCGTGCACCACAATGCCTTCCACGGCGTGCGGATGCCCCAGAATCGCGTCGGCGTCTTTGATGCGTCCCTGGCCTAACAGGTAGCGCACGTTCGTGGAACTCCACACACGCACGGGCTTGGCTTGGTTCTTCTTGCTCCATGCGCGGCGTTCCGCCTTGGAAGCGCCTTCCAGCGGGTCTGTCGGCTCGCCGTGGCCGGTCGGCATAACCGGTTGGGCATTGGCTGGAACTCGGGTCTCTCCGGGACCTCGATCATCAACCACTTCAAGCTGGAACACGCCAGTAGCGAGCGCTAGATTCTCGATGGCTTTCACATCTCCGGCGCGATTTGCCCCCATGGCCGCGTCGGAGCCGAGCGCCAAAGTGCGCATACCCAGCTTGCCGACCATCTGGCCGAGGAAGAATCGGTATGATTTCGCTGCGAATGCCAGTGTGTAGTGCACGATGAGCGTGTAATCCACTCCCAGCTTGTTGATGGCGCGAAGACGTTCCTGCATGCTGGTGAGCGCTTGCGTGTCAACCATGTCGACTGGCGGCTCCTGACCGCCGTTCTTCGCCGCGTAACCGTGTACCAATGCAGGGCGCGGATCGAATAGCACCACCACGGAGAAGGACTGCTCCTTCTTGGCGAGTTCCACCACGCGGCGAATCACCGCCTGATGGCCCTGATGCATGCCATCGAACGAACCGATGGTCACCACGGATTTCTTATCGTTGCTCAGCGTAGGCCAATCCACCATGCCACTGGCATCAGGCGTGAGCGTGATTGTCTTCATCATGTCCTTCTTGTGTATGAATTCGTATCTGTAGTCTGATTGGATGGTTCAGTTGAATACCGCGACCGGTTTGGCCTCACCGCGTTTCGCACGTTCGAGGATAGCGACCAAATCGTTGGTTTCCTCAACGTACGCCGCCGTGGTCGTACGTACGTCATGCGCGATTCTGCGTCCGAAACGCAAGTCGGCCGCCTCTTGCTCGCTAACGGCCAGCATACTCATGGAAGCCGCGGCGCTGGCCACGGGATCGAGCGCATGATCGAGCGCATGATCGGCATCGTCAAGCACCGCACGATTGCGCGTCACTTCCATGCCTTCACGATTGGTGAATGTTTTGGATTCAGCGTGGGCGCTCATGACGTTGGGCATATTCACTGAGAATCTGCCGACGCGCGTGCGCCGCAACATCGTCAGGTGGCCTCCCAACCCGAGTTCCTCGCCCAGATCGCGTGCGAGCGCGCGAATGTAGGTGCCTGCGGAACAAGTCACGGTCACGTCGAGTTCCATAACGGGCTGCATGTCTTCATGCGGTGCAATGTTGGCAATCCATCCATCGCTTGCCTTCTCGGCCACGACTGCGCCAACAAGTTCCACGCCGGCACGATCGCTATGCGTGTAGCCGTAACGCACCTGCCGTACGTTGAACTCTTCGATGGTCACAGGACGTGCCTTAAGTTCCACATCCTTACCTTCGCGCGCTAGATCATAGGCGCGCTGACCGTTGACCTTAATGGCGGAGTAGACGTTCGGTACCTGTTCGATGCGCCCGGTAAACCGTTCTGCGATCAGCTGTTCCACAGCTTGACGTGAGGGAAAGCTCGCTGCCCACTCCCCCGGCAGCAACTCGCCTTCGGCATCGTCCGTGGTAGTGCGCTGCCCAAGGCGAATGGTGGCCTCGTACGTTTTGTTATGGTCGACAATGTAGTTGAGCAGTCGCGTGGCATTGCCGAATCCGACCACCAGCACGCCGGTGGCCATCGGATCGAGCGTGCCCGCATGCCCGACTCGTTTCATATGCAGGGCGCCGCGTACGGCCGCGACCACGTCATGGCTGGTGACGCCCTGCGGCTTGTCGATGACCAGCAGACCGGAATGTTCAGGCTTCTTCGTCATCGTCCCAATCTTCGACTTCGACGTCGTCATCGTCGAAATCATCGTCGTCATCCTCTTCCGGATGCTTGTACGGATCGGCTTCGCCCGCATACTGCGCGGTTTTGCGGGTTTTGGCGAGCTCTTCGTCACGCTTGCGCGCGATGGCGAGAATATCTTCGATTTCATGTGCTTCGCCCGGCACCTCGTCAAACACGAATTCGAGCTGCGGAGTCAGGCGCAGGCCGGCTTTAGTGCCCACGAGGGAACGCAGACGGCCCTTGGCTTGGTTCAACGCCTGCTGTGCGCGGCGACGCTCGCCCTGCTCGTGGCCTTCACGGCCAAGCTGGGTCCAGTAGACCTTGGCAATCTGCAGATCGTTGGTCACACGCACTTCGGTGATGGTCACGTTTGCGAGACGCTTGTCGTGCAGCTGCGCCTCCATGGAGGATGCGATCACACGTTGGATCAACGCCGCGATACGTGCGGCGCGAGGATTGGTTCCTGCCATTATCGTCCTTCAATCAGATGAATGTATCAGCTTAGTTTTTGAAATAAGTTCTTGTTGTATCGCGGAACGCCCGCAGCCGTATGTCAGCTGTGGGCGTTCCTTTCCTGTTATCGATCGCTGGTTCGAATCAATCGACTACTTACGTTCGATTTCCTGCATTTCGAAGGTCTCGATAATATCGCCAAGCTCGATATCGTTGAACGAACCGAGGTTGATACCCGCTTCGTAACCTTCCTTGACGGAAGTGACGTCGTCCTTGAAACGACGCAGCGAGGAAATCTCGAGATCGTTGACGGTTGCGATACCGTTGCGCAGAATACGGCACTTCGTACCGCGCTTGACTTCGCCGTCTTGCACCATGACACCCGCGATGTTGCCGAACTTGGAGGAACGGAAGATCTCGCGGATCTCGGAGTGGGAAGTAACGACCTCTTCGAATTCCGGCTTGAGCATGCCCTTGAGGGATGCCTCGATGTCTTCGATGGCCTTGTAGATGATCGAGTAGTACTTGATTTCCACGCCTTCGCGTTCGGCCAGATCCGCCACCTGACGGTTCGGGCGAACGTTGAAGCCGATGATGACGGCCTTGTCGACGGTAGCCAGGTTGACGTCATTCTGGGTGATGGCGCCGACGCCACGGTGGATCACCTGGATGCCGACCTCGTCGGACACTTCGATCTTCATCAAGGAATCTTCCAGCGCTTCGACAGAACCGGAGGAATCGCCCTTGATGACGATGTTGAGCATGTCGACTTCGGACTTGGCGAACTGCTCCTTGAGGCTTTCCAGAGACACGACCTTACGACGTTTGGCCAGCTGAGCGGCACGCTCAGTGGCCTGACGCTTCTCGGCAATCTGGCGTGCGGTACGGTCGTCGGAGGCCACCAGGAACAGGTCGCCTGCGGTCGGCACGGAGGTCAAGCCAAGCACCTGCACCGGAGTGGACGGCGCGGCTTCCTTCATGTGGTTGCCGTTCTCGTCAAGCATGGCGCGGACGCGTCCGTAGGAGGTGCCAGCGACGATGGAGTCGCCGATGTGCAGCGTACCGGACTGAACAAGCACGGTCGCCACGGCACCACGACCCTTGTCAAGTCGAGCTTCCACGGTGGCACCGCGAGCGTCCATATCCGGGTTAGCACGCAGATCAAGCTCAGCATCGGCGGTAAGAAGCACGGCTTCGAGCAGCTTGTCGACATTGGTGCCCTGCTTGGCGGAAATGTCAACGAACATGGTGCTGCCACCGTATTCTTCCGGCACGAGACCGTATTCAGTGAGCTGGCCGCGGACCTTGTCGGGGTTCGCTCCCTGCTTATCGATCTTATTGACGGCCACCACGATCGGCACGTTGGCCGCCTGCGCGTGGTTGATGGCTTCCACGGTCTGCGGCATTACGCCGTCATCTGCCGCGACCACGAGAATCGCGACGTCGGTGAGCTCGGCGCCACGGGCACGCATGGCGGTGAAGGCTTCATGGCCTGGGGTATCAAGGAACGTGATCTTACGCGGTTCGCCCTCAAGATCGACGGTCACCTGATATGCACCGATACGCTGGGTGATGCCACCGGCTTCACGTGCGATGACGTTGGTACGGCGAATGGTGTCGAGCAGTCGGGTCTTACCGTGATCGACATGGCCCATCACGGTAACGACCGGCGGACGCGGCTTCAGGTCCTCATCCTCCTGCAGCTCTTCCTCATCCAAGTCGATGTCGAACTGCTGCAGCAGCTCCTTGTCTTCCTCTTCGGCAGACACGATCTTGATATCCCAGCCGATTTCCTCGCCGAGAATCTGGAAGGTGGACTCGTCCAAGGACTGGGTTGCCGTGGCCATCTCACCAAGATGGAAGAGCACAGTGACCAAAGCAGCCGGATTGACATTGATCTTTTCGGCCAAATCGGCGAGGGATGCACCCTGACGCAGGCGAACGGTCTGGCCGTTGCCGGTAGGAATGCGCACACCGCCGATGACCGGGGCCTTCATCTCCTGGAATTCCTGACGCTTTGCCAGACGATTCTTACGGGCCTTCGAGGACTTGCCGCCCTGACGTCCGAATGCGCCTGCAGCACCGCCGCGACCGCGACCGCCGCCGCGTGCCGGACCGTTGCCCGGAGCGCTATTGCCACCCTGGAAACCGCCACCATTGGTATTGGAACCGCCACCGAAACGGTTGCCACCGCCTGCAGGGCGCTGACCGCCACCCTGACCCGGACGATGCTGGCCCCACTGGCCCGGCTTCGCACCGGTGCCCTGACCCGGACGACCGCGGAAACCACCACGCTGGCCGCCACCCTGACCCGGGCGGCCGCTACGACGGCCTTCGCCATTGTTGTTGGCGCTCGGACGGTTCATCGGATGCGGACGCGGAATGTCACCCGGTGTCGGGGTACGCATGCCCTGCTTGCGGCTGAACGGATTGTTGCCCGGACGCGGACCCGGAGTGTGCGGCTTCGCACCATTGGCGGCATTGTTGCCATTGCCGCCCTGCGGAGCATTGGTATTGTTGCGCTGTGCGCGAGGTCCCGGAACCGGAGCCGACTTGCCGCCCTGACGGCGTTCGCCCTGCGGACGCGGAGTGTTACCGTTGGCGCGATTGCCATGCTGGCGGGAATCACCCGGACGAGGCATGCGCTGGCCGGGCTTCGGGGCTTCGGACTTGGATGCTGCAGGACGTGCCGGCTTTGGAGCGGCAGGCTTTGCCGCGGATGCCGCAGGAGCAGCAGGAGTGGCGCGAGGCGCAGGAGTGGGCGAAGCCGCTGGGGCAACCGACTTCTTGGCCGGGGCCGCAGGCTTCTTGGATTCAGATGCGTTGCTCTGCGCGTTGGAAGCGAAAGCATTCCTCAGCTTACGGGCAACCGGAGGTTCAACGGTAGACGATGCAGACTTCACGAATTCGCCCATCGCCTCAAGTTTGTTCAAAACAGTCTTGCTGTCAACGCCAAGTTCCTTGGCAAGTTCATATACGCGTGCTTTCGGCACTCAATTTCTCCTATCTTGGGCCGCGCGCATACGAGCGCGACCGCTACTGATTCACGGCGAGCTTGTTCCTTCTCATCGTGCAACCATGTTCGTGATACCTCGTCTTTTCCCTGGGCATGACGGCATGAACCCCCACGCTTTGGATTATCGAGTCCAGCATACTCAAGCCCGTGGATTGAACGCCCACGGGCTTGCCGTTGCTGAAAGTGTTGGTTATTCGGCAGTTTCCTCACTGGTCGAAGCCTGCGCTTCTGCCATCTTCTTGGCGTGTGCCTCGGCGGATTCGATACCGATCTTCCATCCAGTCAGCTTGGCGGCCAAGCGTGCGTTCTGGCCTTCCTTGCCGATGGCAAGAGACAGCTGATCATCATGGATGAAGGCGATTGCGGTCTGGTTCTTCTCGCTGATCACCTGCACACCGGTGGCGACCGCCGGAGACAGCGCCGCGGCGACGAACTTCGCCGGATCGGCAGACCAGTCGACGATATCGATCTTTTCCGGTCCGAGATTCTCCATCACCGCACGCACACGAGCGCCGCCGGGGCCGATCAGGGCACCCTTCGGATTAACGCCTTCGGTGTTGGCTCGCACCGCGATCTTGGTGCGGGCACCGGCCTCACGCGCAATGGCCATAATCGACACGGCGCCGGAAACCAGTTCCGGAACCTCACGCTCGAACAGGCGGCGAACCAGCTCCGGATGGGAGCGGGACACTACGATTTCCGGGCCCTTGAGACCACGTGCAACATTCACCACATATACGCGGATGCGCTCACCGTGGCGGTAGCGTTCTCCCGGCACCTGCTCACGACGGGGCAGCAACGCCTCGACATCGCCAACGGCCACGTGCACATTGGAGGTGTCCTTCACGTCCTGCTGCACGATACCGGTGATCAGCTTACCTTTCTGTCCTGAGAACGCGCCGAACACCTTGTCGTCCTCGGCCTTGCGGAACAGCTGGCTGATCACCTGACGTGCGGTGGCTGCGGCCAAGCGGCCAAAGTCACGCGGAGTGTCATCGTATTCCTCGCCCAGAGTCGGCGCAGGGTGCGGATTATCCTCGGTCGGTTCGACCGGAATCTCGTCCTGAGCCCAAACGGTAAAGCTTCCGGCACGCGGATCAAGCTCCACACGAGCATGTTTCGCCGCGTGCGGCGTTTTCAGATATGCCAGTCGTAATGCTTCCGAGAGTGCGGCATCCAGCGTCTCGGGATCGATTCCCTGCCCAGCTGCGAGCTGGTGCATTCCTGCCAGGTCCAGTTCCATACTTCCAAGACCTCCTATATGAAGTTATTCCGAGCGCTCGGCCCAATGGTCACAGTCAGCTATTAGTCTAATGTTTCATGCAGACACGTTCCCCTCTTTTCCCTTCGGTCTCGTCGACCTCAAGACGCGTCTGCGTCTTGGCATGCATAGGCGTGCTTGTAGCGTCTCTGACTGCTTGCTCCGCACCCCGAATCGCGGGCCGCGCCGAGGCTGAACTGCAGCCAAGTCCTTGCGAGAAGGCGTATGCCGACGCGACCGCCAACGCCGACATCATGGCAGACAGGTCACGCCATATCATTATGCGCTATCTTGCCGCGCAGGAGGCGGTTTCAGATTGGGCAAACACCGCAGCTTACTGCCCTGCACGGTTCGCCGACGGCACGTTGCGCAGCGCGCAGGCCCGTCACACCGCCCGTTTGATGGCGGCGCAACTTACGATCAACATCGCACAGCCCACGCTGTCACGTTGCGACGGCATCGATTCGTTTGATATTGACGCGGATTCGCTTTCCGCCATGTCCGTTGCGGAAGATCAGGCCGGATTCGCAATGGGGGTTTTCGCGGCACGTTCCATCGGACATGCGACGCTCGATATCAGCGATCGTCATAAAACAACTTCGCAGCGGCTGATTTCCTTCTCTGGAGCTGAAGATACCCGTGCGAAAACCTATGATGTCGCGCAATTGCTCGCCCATCCCGATACTATTGTGGATTCCGCAACTGGATTGTTCGCACCGACCGACGCCGTCATTGAAATGAATTGCGCGCGCAGCGAAATCGCAGCCGTCACATCAAGTTCGAATTCGACGAACGACTCGGCGCAACCCCGCACGACCGCAGAAAACTCTTCAGATGATTCAAGGCAACAGTCTCTGGGCATACTTACCAGCATGATCGCCGACCGTGTGGACCTGGCTCTCACTTGGGGCTATCCATCATTCGACGAAGCATTGTTCGAATAGCGCACACCAACACACGCCAGTTCATACAACAACCTACGCGATACCTGCGCAACCACGAGCCTGACAACGTAACGCATCATCCATGCAGCTAAGACACGCCGAACAATCGCAGACATCGCAAAAATCTCATAGCTGAATTTGACAATCGCCAAAGCTGTGGCAGAATAATCAAGTTGCTTGTTTTCAAGCGGCGCAATGGATAAGTGTCCGAGCGGTCTAAGGAGCACGCCTCGAAAGCGTGTGAGGGCAAACCCCTCCGCGAGTTCGAATCTCGCCTTATCCGCAAGTAGAAAAACCGGAGCAACGACGCTTCGGTTTTTTTATTGCTTACAGCTCCTGTTCGTGCACGGAAGCGTTCACCCACTGATGCTGTTGCACGTTGCAACCGGAGAAAATACCGGTGTCGAGCATGCAGTCACGGTAATCACGGCCGTGCGCGATGGTGATGTAGTTGTCGTCGACCATACGGTTGTGTGTCGGATCAAGCCCAATCCAACGCTCGTTGTGGTACACCTCCACCCAAGTGTGCGTGGCACCCTCTCCACCCAACAATCCGGCGATATAACGCGCGGTGAGACCAACATGGCGGCACACCGATTACGGAATCCGGATTGAATGCGAACGGATCGAGATATTCGTCCGACAAGCGACGGTAGACCACGCCCACGCGATGTCTTTTGCCCGCATAATCAAGGAAATACACCTTGTTGTCAACCACTTCGAGATCTTCCGGGAACGCCAGCGCGGCACCGGTTTTCTCCGACAAATAGGCATGCTCGAAAAACGCGGAATCATATCGCCTTGGCGTCAGCACCACAACAATGCCTTCCGTGGAGACGAAATCCATGGACTTGTGCAGCAGACGAGGGTAATCGCGGTTATATCTCGTTTTTCCGTTTTTCTTGCGATTGCGTGATGTAGCCTTGCGATACGCTATTTGGTGCGATTGTATAGCGCGGTCTTCTGTGCAACTGTACAGTATGTGCTCTTACAAAGTACGTTTTGCACGAATCGCTTCGGCACGAATCGCCAACTGGTCGTCTTCCGGATATTCGATATGTTCGAGCGTCAATCCTTGCGGAGCGATCGGGCCAGTGCTGCCTTCACGCAACGGCGTCGCCATTTTTCCGGCGAACCAATCCAAGGAACGTTTACCGATACCGACCTGTACGCAACCGTTAACCAACGAACGCACCATATTGCGTGCGAATGCGTCGGCGACGATGGTGAAGCAGAGCAGTCCCGACTCCAAGGCGGGCGTTCGATACCGCTCCCCCATGGTGGCTCCGTCGTCGATAAGCGGATGCTGCGGTATGCGCCTCCAATACGCGGTTTTGACCTCTCGTATGGTGGTTCCTTCTGGATTGGGAGTTGCGAACGAGCCGAAATCATGCAAACCGATTGTCATTTCAGCAGCCTTGTTCATGGCGTCGATGTCAAGATTATCGTCGATATGCAGCACACTATTTCTGATACGTGGATCGATTTCGCTTGATCGGTCGGCAATACGATATACGTAAGTGCGTTCCAACGCGGAGAAGCGCGCGTCGAATCCTTCAGGAGCCTCTTTGATGGAACGAATGGCGATATCGTTCGGCAGCATGCGTTGCAGTCGTCGCGTCAACGCCATCACCGGTTCGACCTGCATATGCCCGACGCAACGTGCAAGCGTCTCCTCATTGATATCGAGATGGCAAACCTGGTGCGACGCGTGCACACCGGTATCAGTACGACCTGCGACGGTCAGGCGCAGCGGATCGTTGTCGTCGCCTTCCGGCACGCGCAGAATGGTATGCAGCACACGTTCGATTTCCCCCTGCACGGTGCGCATGTCAGGCTGTTTCGCCCATCCGTAAAAATCGGTGCCGTCATATGCCAAGTCGATACGTAATCTCACGGCAATGAGCATAACAAAAGGCGCATAACAACACATGACAACGCATAACAAAAAGGCTGGGAACCTTTCGATTCCCAGCCTTTTCATCAGCTAGTCAAGCCTGCTTGATGCCAATCACTCGGCGTTCTCTGCGGTGGCTTCCGGAGCCTCAACCGGTGCCTCTTCGACAACCGGAGCTTCTTCAGCGGCAACCTTGGTTGCAGCTTCGGCTTCCTTGACCACGGCCTGCTTCGGGCTCACCGGCTCGGTGACGAGCTCGATGATGGCTGCCGGAGCGGCATCGCCACGACGCGGAGCGATCTTGACGATGCGGGTGTAGCCACCTTCACGCTGCTCCATCTGCTCGGCGATCTCGGTGAACAGCTTGTGCACAACGGACTTGTTGCGGATGACACGCATCACGCGACGACGGCTGTGCAGATCACCACGCTTGGCGAGCGTGATCAGGCGCTCAGCCAGCGGACGAAGGCGCTTAGCCTTCGGCAGGGTGGTGGTGATGCGGCCGCGCTGGAACAGGCTGGTAGCCATGTTCGCGAGCATAAGACGCTCATGAGCCGGGCTGGAGGCCAGACGCGGACCCTTCTTTGGTGTAGGCATTGTTTCTCCTTGAAAGCCCCGTTGGATTCAGGTGGGCAATCGCCCGAACATCCGAATCCAACGAAGCGGTTAGGTCAAAGGCGGCGAATCACTCGTCTTCCGGCGAGAAGAAGGTGCCACCTTCGAGGTTGTTGGTATCGAAGTTGCCCAGCGGGGAAGCCTTGAGAGCCAGACCCAAGGACTGGAGCTTTTCCTTGACTTCGTCGATGGACTTCATACCGAAATTGCGGATGTCGAGCAGATCCTGCTCAGTGTGGGCGACCAGCTCGCCAATCGTGTGGATGCCTTCACGCTTCAGGCAGTTGTAGCTGCGCTGGGTGAGGTTGAGATCCTCGATCGGAACAGCCATCTCCGGGTTGGTTTCCTCTGCCACCGGGGCAGGTCCAACCTCGACGCCCTCAGCCTGGGTGTTAAGCTCACGGCACAGACCGAAGAGTTCCACCAGGGTGGAGCCTGCGGATGCGACTGCATCGCGCGGGGAGATTGCCGGCTTGGTCTCCACGTCCAGGATGAGCTTGTCGAAGTCAGTGCGCTGTTCAACGCGGGTGGCTTCCACACGATAGCTCACCTTGAGCACCGGGGAGTAGATCGAGTCGACCGGAATACGACCGATCTCGGCGTTATCCTGCTTGTTCATCTGGGCAGGCACATAGCCGCGACCACGCTCGACGGTGAACTCGATTTCGAGTTCGCCATCTTCCGCGAGGGTTGCGATATGCATATCCGGGTTGGCGATGGTGACGCCGGCCGGAGGGGTGATGTCACCCGCGGTGGCCTCGCCCTTGCCGCTCTTGCGCAGATACATGACAACCGGCTCATCGTATTCGCTGGTGAGCACGATGCCCTTGATGTTCAGCAGGATCTCGGTAACGTCCTCTTCAACACCCGGCAGAGTGGTGAACTCGTGCGGGACGCCGGAGATACGCACCGAAGTCACAGCCGCTCCAGGGATGGAGCTCAGGAGGGTGCGGCGCAGCGAGTTGCCAAGCGTGTAACCGAAACCAGGCTCGAGAGGCTCGATGGTGAAGCGGGAACGCTGAGGGTTGAGAGATTCCTCGGTAAGTGTCGGACGCTGTGCGATAAGCACTGTGGTTATCCTTTCAGCTTCAGGCCGGTGGTGCACTCACCGGCCATAAGCGGCGTTGGATTGATGATTTCTTCTAGTGCTCAGACGCGACGGCGCTTCGGAGGACGAACGCCGTTGTGTGCCTGCGGGGTGACGTCGGTGATGGAACCGACTTCGAGTCCGGCGGACTGCAGGGAACGGATAGCGGTTTCACGACCGGAACCCGGACCCTTCACGAACACGTCGACCTTCTTCAGACCGTGCTCCATAGCCTTGCGAGCTGCGGATTCAGCGGCCATGCCAGCGGCGTACGGCGTGGACTTGCGGGAGCCCTTGAAGCCGACATCGCCACCGGACGCCCAGGACACAACTGCGCCGGACGGGTCGGTGATCGAAATGATGGTGTTGTTGAAAGTGGACTTGATGTGCGCCTGCCCAACCGGGACCGACTTACGGTCGCGGCGACGCGGCTTGCGCGCGGCTTGCTTTTGAGCTGCCATTGACCCTCGTTTCCTAATAACGAATTTGCTTTGTTGTTCAGGCGATGAAACTTACGTCTCGTGGTCTGAACTGACAGCCACCGATTACTTGGTGGCCTTCTTCTTTCCGGCGACCGTACGCTTCGGGCCCTTGCGGGTACGTGCATTGGTCTTGGTGCGCTGACCGCGCACAGGAAGTCCCTTACGGTGACGCTGGCCTTGGTAGCAGTTGATCTGAATCTTACGACGGATATCCGCATCGATTTCACGACGCAGATCGCCCTCGATCTTGTAGTTACCCTCGAGGTAGTCACGCAGCGTGATCAGCTGCTCATCCGTCAGATCCTTGACGCGAATATCCGGGTTGATACCGGTCGCGGCAAGCGTTTCCTTGGCACGAGTACGACCCACACCAAAGATGTAGGTGAGGGCGATCTCGATGCGCTTCTCATTGGGGATGTCGACTCCGGCAAGACGTGCCATTGCGATTCCTTCTGTTTTCCGCAGGTCTTGCACCGAGTCGTCCGGTTTCCCGGCCCGGGCCTGCGTACCCGGGGTTCATATCGCTTGCGCGATCTGTGACTCAGCGCCTGTACTGATTGTGCCGCTGGATCTACTCTCAGCCCTGGCGCTGCTTGTGGCGCGGGTTGACGCAGATCACCATGACGCGGCCGTGACGACGGATCACGCGGCAATTCTCGCAGATCCTCTTCACACTAGGGCTGACCTTCATGGTTTTCCTTTGCTTATGTACCTTACTTGTAACGGTACGTAATACGGCCGCGGTTCAGATCGTAAGGGCTCATTTCAAGCACAACACGATCCTGTGGCAGAATGCGGATGTAGTTCTTCCTCATCTTGCCCGAGATGGTTGCGAGCACGATATGCTTGTTCTCGAGTTCAACGCGGAACATCGCGTTCGGCAGTGCTTCCACTACCTGTCCTTCGACTTCAATCACACCGTCTTTAGCCATGAGCCTCGTTCCGTTCTTTGGCGATTACTATGCGTGCCCGAAGACACACCAACTTGCAAGAATACACGAAAACGGGAATTACGGCACATTCGGCGTGTCGCAATTCCCGTTTTCGATTGATCTGTGGTATTTTATTGGGCTTTCTTATCTATGCATATGCTTCGAATCAGCCCAATCCTCAGCTATTTCAGCCGAGTTCAGCCACGATGGTGGACTGGATCTCTTCGACGGAACCGACGCCGTTGAAGGTCTTCAGCAGGCCACGCTCTTCGTAGGTTGTCAGCAACGGAGCGGTTTCCTTCGCGTATACGTCGAGGCGCTTGGCAATTGCTTCCGGAGTGTCGTCGGAGCGACCTTCGATCTCGGCGCGCTTCTTCATGCGCTCCATAAGCACGTCATGGTCGGCGTCGAGAGCCACCACTGCGTCCAGCGGAGTGTTCAGATCGGCGAGGATGGCGTCCAGTGCTTCGACCTGGGAGGCGTTGCGCGGGTAGCCGTCAAGAATCCAACCGTTCTTGGCATCGTCCATGGCCAAGCGATCCTTGACGATCTTGTTGGTCAGCTCGTCAGGAACCAGTTCGCCTTTATCGATGTATTTCAGTGCCTCAACGCCAAGTTCGGTCTTGTTCTTAATGTTGTAGCGGAAGATATCGCCGGTGGAGATCGCCGGAATACCGTAGTGCTCGCTCAGCAGAGCAGCCTGGGTGCCCTTGCCGACGCCCTGAGGTCCCATGATCAGCAGTCGCATGTTATTCTCCGTTTCATTTGGCCTCTTTCGAGGCTTTCTGATTTTCGATTGGTTACATGAAAATCGTGATACCGCCTCACGTCGAAACGGTATCACGATTTTGAGGCTTTACTTGCCTTCCTTGTGGTCAGTGCCCTCGAACAGGAATCCAGCGTACTGGAACTGTTCGGTCTGGGCCTTGGCCTGGCGCAGGGTGTCGAGGCCGACGCCTGCGATGATCAGGATGGTGGTGCCGCCGAACGGCAACTTGGTGTTGAGGTCAAGCGCCATGATGAGCACGGTCGGAATAAGCGCCACGAATAGCAGATACACGGCACCGACGGTGTTGAGCCTGTTCATCACGTAGCTCAGATAACGGCTGGTGGCGCTGCCTGCACGGATTCCCGGAATGAAGCCGCCGTACTGCTTCATGTTGTCTGCGGTCTCGTCCGGGTTGAAGGTGATTTCCGTGTAGAAGAAGCAGAAGAACACGATCATCAACGCGTACAGTGCGATGTACCACACGGAAGTGGTGTTGGCCAGGTTGGAGTTAATCCACTTGACCCAGGACTGGTCAGATTTGCCGAACTGTGCGATCAGGGTCGGGATGGCCAGAATGGAGGACGCGAAGATCGGCGGAATAACGCCGCTCATATTGATCTTCAGCGGCAGATAGGTAGAGGATCCGCCGTACATCTTGCGGCCAATCATACGACGGGTGTACTGCACCGGAATACGACGCTGGGAAAGCTCGACGTAGATGACGAGGATCATGATAACCAACAGTACGCCGACGACCGCGGCGAACTTCGCCCAATTGCCATCGGTGCCTTTGGTGCCCCAACCGATCTCCCACAACTGCGGCAGGAAGCCGGAACAGATGGACATGAAGATAAGGATGGACATACCCTGGCCAAGACCCTTATCGGTGATCAATTCGGCCATCCACATGATCAGGCCCGTACCACCGGTCATGATCAGCACCATGACCACGAGGTTCCAGACGGAACCGTCAGGCACGACCTGGGAGCACTGATAGTTGAACAGGGCACCGGAGCGGGCGGTCACCAGAATGGTGGTGGACTGCAGCACAGCGAGGCCAATGGTCAGGTAACGGGTATACTGGGTCAGCTTGGCTTCACCAGACTGGCCTTCCTTATGCAGCGCCTCAAAGCGGGGAATGACCACGCGGAGCAGCTGGATGACGATAGATGCCGTGATGTACGGCATGACGCCTAGCGCGAAGATCGACAGCTGCAACATTGCGCCGCCAGAGAAGAGGTTCACCAGACCAATGAAGTTCTCGGAGGTGCTGTTCATCGAGCCGACGCACTGCTGGACCACCTTGTAGTCGACACCTGGGGTCGGAATGAACGAACCAATACGATAAATGATGATGATACCAAGAGTGAAGAGGATCTTGTTCCTCAACTCCTTGGTTTTCAAGGCCTGGATTAACGTCCTCACCTGGGATTCCTTCCATCGACGTGCGCGCCGGCGCACCCGTGCAAAAACAGACTCTACCGGTCGAGTCTAGCGTACGGCGTCTACCTACACATGGAGTGTTCCATTGTCGGTTTTCATTAGATCTCTGGGCACTGTTTTTCGATCCCCGTACTGGACCGAAAAAACGAAGTGAGGCCTCCCCCGCCCCAGCGGGAGAAGCCTCACTTACGAGCTTAAGTCAGCTACATTCCGTGGAATCAGTCCTCGGAGATGGAGCCGCCGGCAGCCTCAATCTTGGACTTGGCAGAAGCGGAAGCCTTGACACCCTTGATGGTGTAGGCAGCCGAAACCTCGCCGTCGCCCAGGACCTTGACCGGGTAGCCGTCACGCACGGCACCCTTGGCAACCAAATCGGCAACGGTAATCTCGCCACCCTGCGGGAACAGTTCCGCAAGAGCTGCGACGTTGACGACCTGATATTCCTTCTTGAACGGGCTCTTGAAGCCACGCAGCTTCGGAAGGCGCATGTACAGCGGCAGCTGGCCACCTTCGAAGCCCGGGCGAACCTGATAGCGCTTCTTGGTACCCTTGTCGCCACGGCCCGAGGTCTTACCCTTGGAGCCTTCACCACGACCGACGCGAATGCGATCCTTCTTGGCGCCCGGAGCCGGCTTCAGGTCATGCATCTGCAGAATATCTGCCATAATCAGTCAGCCTCCTCAACGGTGACCAAGTGACGGAGAACCAGCAGCTGGCCACGAAGGGCCGGGGTGTCCTCACGAGTCACGGTCTTGCCAATCTTGTTCAGGCCCAGAGTCTGAGCCGCAGCACGCTGCTTCGGAGTGGAGTTCACCAGACCGTGGTGCAGCTTGATGTTCAGGTTAGTCATCACTCACCGTCCTTCTGAGCGGCCTTGGCCTGTGCTTCTTCACGGGCCTTACGAGCCTCGGCGATGCCTTCGGCGCGAGCACGCAGCAAGGAGTCAGGAGCCACCTCTTCGAGGGACATGCCACGACGAGCTGCGATCTCTTCCGGCTCTTCGAGCTTCTTGAGAGCGTCGACAGTTGCACGCACCACGTTGACGGCGGTGGCGGAGCCCATCGACTTGGTCAGGACGTCGGTGATGCCAGCGCATTCCATGACAGCGCGGACTGCACCGCCGGCGATAACGCCGGTACCCGGAGCAGCCGGGCGCAGGAGCACGGTACCTGCGGCATCATGACCAATCACCGGGTGGGTGACGGTGCCCTTGACGCGCGGAACAGTGAACATGTGCTTCTTGGCATCCAGCTGGCCTTTGGCGATTGCAGCCGGGACCTCACGGGACTTGCCGTAGCCAACGCCCACGGTGCCGTTGCCGTCGCCAACCACCACGAGGGCGGCGAAGCTGAACGTACGACCACCCTTGTGGGTCTTGGACACACGGTTGATGGTCACCACGCGATCGAGCATCTCGTTCTCGTGAGATTCCTCACGACGGTTGCGACGCTCGCCACGACGACCCTCACCACGCTGGCCACGACGGGACTTGCGATCCTCGTTGGTAGCCTCAGCAGCAGCCTGAGTGTTCTGAGTTTCTTCAGCCACTTGGGTTTCCTTTTCGTTGTCGCTCACAGTGCCAGACCTCCCTCGCGGGCGCCTTCAGCGACAGCTGCGACGCGGCCATGATACTTGTTGCCGCCACGATCGAACACAACCGCGGTGATGCCTGCGTCCTGAGCCTTCTTGGCAATCAGTTCGCCGACCTTCTTGGCGGCTTCGGTCTTGGTGCCCTCAAAACCAGCGAAATCGCTCATCAGAGTGGATTCGCTCACCAAGGTAATGCCCTTGGTGTCGTCGATGATCTGGGCAACCATGTGACGGTTGGAACGGGTAACCACCAGACGCGGGAGCTCCGGGGTACCGCTGATACGCTTGCGCAGACGAGCGTGACGGCGCTGAAGCGCGGCCTTCTTGCCCTTACCGAAAATCTGGACGCTCATTACTTACCAGCCTTTCCAGCCTTGCGCAGGATGCGTTCATCCGAGTACTTGACGCCCTTGCCCTTGTAGGGTTCCGGAGCGCGAAGCTTGCGGATGTTAGCGGCGCACTGGCCGACAGCCTGCTTGTCGATACCCTTGACGATCACCTGATTCGGGTTCGGCAGTTCGAACTCGATGCCTTCCGGCGGCTCAACGGTGATGGTGTGGGAATAACCGAGGGAGAACTCGATACCCTTACCCTTCGCCTGAGCACGGTAACCGGTGCCAACGATATCCAGGGTCTTGGCATAGCCCTCGTGCACGCCCTTGACCATGCTCGCCACAATGGAACGAGCCAGGCCGTGCTTTGCACGGGTCGGGCGCAGATCGTCAGCCGGGACGAGGATGATCTCGTTGCCTTCGACCTGAGCGGTGATGCCTTCCGGAATCTCGTAGGAGTCAGTGCCCTTAACGCCCTTGGCGGTGAAGGACTGACCGTCGATCTTAACTTCCACGCCAGCAGGAATGGTGACGGGGAGCTTACCAATATGCGATGCCATGTTTCAGCTCTCCTTTCTCACCAAACGAAAGCGACGATTTCGCCGCCGATGCCTCGGTCGAGGCATTCCTTCTGGGTCAGCAGTCCCGAGCTAGTCGAGATGATTGCGATGCCAAGGCCACCGAGCGGCATCGGCAGAGCATCGGACTTTGCGTAACGACGCAGGCCCGGCTTGGAGATGCGCTTGATGCCCTGGATGGAACGCTCGCCGTTCGGACCATACTTGAGGGTGACCTCGAGAGTCTGGCCGACCTTGGCTTCCTTAGCGGTGAAGTCCTTGATGTAGCCTTCGCGCTTCAGAATCTCGGCGATGTTCGCCTTGAACTTGGAGTACGGCATATCCACGGTTTCGTGCTTTGCCGCGCTCGCATTACGCAGACGCGTAAGCATGTCTGCGATCGGATCTGTCATTGTCATTTGGGCTTATTGCCCTTTCTCGCCGTGGTTTCCGCCGCCCGCACGCTTTTCAGCGATTGGGCCGCGGACCTTCAGCGTCGTTATTTACCAACTGGACTTCGTAACGCCGGGCAGCTCGCCGCGGTGGGCCTTCTCACGAAGGCAGATGCGGCAAAGGCCGAACTTGCGGTAGACGGAGTGAGGACGACCGCAGACCTGGCAACGCGTGTAAGCGCGCACCTTGAACTTCGGCTTAGCGGCCGCCTTGTTCTTAAGAGCGGTTTTTGCCATATCAGTTCTCCTTGAAGGGGAAGCCGAGATGCTTCAGGAGCACGCGAGCTTCCTTGTCGTCCTTGGTGCTGGTCACCACGGTGATGTCCATACCGCGCTGGTGATCGATCGAATCCGGATCGATCTCGTGGAACATGGACTGCTCGGTGAGACCAAAGTTGTAGTTGCCCTGACCGTCGAACTGGTTGCCGTTGATGCCACGGAAATCGCGGATACGCGGCAGAGCCATGGTCAGAAGGCGATCCAGGAACTCCCACATGCGCTCGCCACGCAGGGTGACGTAAGCGCCGATGGCCTGGCCTTCACGCAGGTGGAACTGTGCGACGGACTTCTTGGCCTTGGTGATCTTCGGCTTCTGGCCGGTGATCAGGGTGAGGTCCTTGACGGCGCCTTCGATGAGCTTGGAGTCGCGAGCAGCGGCGCCAACGCCCATGGAGACGACGACCTTCTGGACGCGAGCAACCTGCATCGGGTTGGAGTAGTGGAATTCCTTCTCCAGCTCCGGCACGATCTGCTCGTTATACTTTTGCTTCAAGCGCGGAGTTGCCGGCGCTTCGACAGTGGTATCGGTCATGCCAGCTCCTTTCCGGACTTCTTGGCAACACGCACACGCACGGTCTTCACCTTGCCGTCGCGAGCCTCTTCCTTTTCGACGATGCGCACGCGGGTCGGCTGCTTGGTCTCCGGATCGATGACCATCACGTTGGAGCGATGAATCGGAGCCTCGACAGCCACGATGCCGGCCTGCTGGCCCTGCTGCGTGGCGCGAACGTGCTTCTTGACGATCTGCACGCCTTCAACGATCAGACGATCGTCCTTGAGCACCTGCTTGACGGTGCCTTCCTTGCCGCGATCCTTGCCGCGGATGACCTTGACCAGGTCGCCGCTCTTAATCTTGGCTGCCATGTCAGATCACCTCCGGGGCGAGGGACACGATCTTCATGAAGCGCTTGTCGCGCAGTTCACGACCGACCGGTCCGAAGATACGAGTGCCCTTCGGTTCACGGCCAGAGCCGAGAATGACGGCGGCGTTCTCGTCGAACTTGATGTAGGAGCCGTCCACACGACGGTGCTCCTTGACAGTGCGGACGACGACAGCCTTGACGACGTCGCCCTTCTTGACCGACCCGCCAGGGATGGCGTCCTTGACGGAGGCGACGATCACGTCGCCGATGCCGGCATAGCGTCGCTTCGATCCGCCGAGCACTCGGATGGCGAGGAGTTCCTTCGCACCCGTGTTGTCGGCGACATGAAGCCGCGTTTCCTGCTGAATCATTGATTCTCCTTAGCCGAGCTGGTTCTCCCCAAGCACCCCGCCTGCCTGCTTGAAGCAGGCGGGGTGACTCACGGAGCCTTGCCGAACTTATTTACTTAGCGCGCTCGATGATGCTATCGAGACGCCAACGCTTGGTCTTGCTCAGGGGCCGAGTCTCCATAATACTCACGAGGTCGCCAATGTGAGCCTCGTTGTGTTCATCATGGACCTTGACCGTACGAGTGGAACGCACGACCTTGCCGTACAGCGGGTGGGTCGAACGCTGCTCGAGCTCGACGGAAATCGTCTTGTCCATCTTATCGGACACGACGTAACCGCGACGAACCTTGCGGAAGTTACGCTCTTCAGCCATTACTTCTCCTCAGCTTTCGTTTCGGTCGCCTCGGGGGCCTGGCTGATGCCGAGCTCACGCTCGCGCAGGACGGTGTACATCCTGGCGATGTCGTGCTTGACCGCCTTGAGGCGGGCGGTGTTTTCGAGCTGACCGGTCGCGGACTGGAAGCGCAGGTTGAACAGCTCTTCCTTGGACTTCTTGAGGAAGCCCTCGATCTCCTCGTTGGTCTTCTCGTTCAGATTCTTCATGGTGTAGTCTGCAGTTCCGACTGCCATCAGATGTCACCGCCTTCACGAGCAATAACACGGCACTTCATAGGGAGCTTGTCGATTGCGCGGCGCAGAGCCTCGCGAGCGACATCCTCGGACACGCCACCGATCTCGAACATAACGCGACCCGGGTGGACGTTAGCGATCCAGAATTCCGGAGTACCCTTACCGGAACCCATTCGGGTGCCAAGCGGCTTCTTGGTCAGCGGACGATCCGGGAAGATCGTGATCCACACGCGGCCACCACGCTTGATGTAGCGGGTCATGGCAATACGAGCGGCCTCGATCTGGCGGTTGGTCACATAAGCTGGAGCCAGAGCCTGGATACCGAAATCGCCGAATGCGATCTCGTTTCCGCCCTTGGACATGCCACGGCGAACCGGACGGTGCTGCTTACGATACTTGGTTCTCTTTGGGATAAGCATTTCTCAGCTCACTCCTTCGTTTCCGTTGCGGCAGGTGCCTCAGCTGCGGCCGGAGCCTCTGCTGCTGCGTTCTGCTGCGGAGCAGCATTGCGCTGGCCACGACGCGGACGGCGATCGCCGCGGCGACCCTGGCGGTTGTTGCCCTGCTGTGCCTGCTGCTCTTCGAACTCACGCTCGGTCATGTCGCCCTTGTAGATCCAGACCTTCACGCCGATACGGCCGTAAGTGGTCTTGGCTTCGAAGAAGCCGTAATCGATGAGGGCGCGCAGGGTCTGCAGCGGAACGCGACCCTCGCGATAGAACTCGGAACGGCTCATTTCGGCGCCACCAAGGCGGCCGGAGAGCTTAATACGAATACCCTTGGCGCCTGCACGCATGGCATCCTGCTGGGCCTTACGCATCGCGCGACGGAAGGTCACGCGGTTGGTGAGCTGCTCAGCGATGCCCTGTGCGACGAGCTGGGCGTCCAGTGCTGCGTTCTTCACTTCGAAGATGTTGAGCTGGACCTGCTTGCCGGTGAGCTTCTCAAGCTTGGCGCGAACGCGCTCAGCTTCAGCACCACGGCGGCCGATGACGATGCCCGGGCGAGCGGTATGGATGTCCACACGCACGCGGTCGCGGGTACGCTCGATGACGATACGGGACACGCCCGCACGCTCGAGATCCTTGCTCATGGCCTTGCGGATGACGTCATCTTCGAGAACGAAGTCGCGGTAGCGTTCGCCGACCTTGTTGGAATCGGAGAACCACTTGGAACGATGGCTCTCAGTGATTCCCAGGCGGTAGCCAAACGGATTGATCTTCTGACCCATCTTTAGCGGTTTCCTTCCTTGTTAGCGACGACGACCGTGATGTGGCTGGTGCGCTTGTTGATACGAGCGGCACGGCCCTGTGCACGAGCGCGGAAACGCTTGAGCGTCACGCCTTCGTCCACATAGGTCTCCTTCACGACCAGGTCGTTCTCACGGAACGGTTCGCCGGCCTTGTCGGCCTTCACGCGAGCGTTCGCGATGGCGCTCTCTAGGACCTTACGCACCGGAAGGGATGCGTCCTGCGGAGCGAACTTCAGAATGGTGATGGCTTCGGTCGCCTTCTTGCCTCGGATGAGGTCGACCATACGGCGAGCCTTGCGCGGCGTCACGCGGACGTGACGAGCGATTGCTTTAGCTTCCATGTGTCCTTACTCTCCTTTAGCGGCGTGCCTTCTTGTCGTCCTTCACATGACCCTTGAAGGTCTTGGTCGGGGCGAACTCACCGAGCTTGTGGCCAACCATGGATTCGGTGACGAACACCGGAACGTGCTTGCGGCCATCGTGAACGGCGAAGGTGTGTCCGATGAAATCAGGGGTGATCATCGAACGACGGGACCACGTCTTGATGACGTTGTGCGTACCCTTCTCGTTCTGCTCGTCGACTTTCTTCTGCAGGTGGGCGTCGACGAAGGGGCCCTTCTTGATGCTACGAGTCATCTACTCGACACTCCCTTACTTACGGTTCTTACCATTCGGGCGACGACGAACAATCATCTTGTTCGAAGCCTTCTTCGGACGGCGGGTACGAACCTCGCCCTTGCCCCACGGAGAAACCGGCGGCTTGCCACCGCGGGTACGACCGCCGTGCGGGTGATCGACAGGGTTCATGGATTCACCACGGGTGATCGGGCGCTTGCCCATCCAACGTGCACGACCTGCCTTACCGAGCTGGATGTTGGCGTGATCAGAGTTGCCGACCTCACCAACGGTTGCGCGGCAGCGAGCATCCACGTTGCGGATTTCGCCGGACGGCATACGCAGCTGGGCGTAAGCGCCATCCTTGGCGACGAGCTGCACGGAAGCACCTGCGGAACGAGCGATCTTGGCGCCACCCAGCGGGCGGAGCTCAATCGCGTGCACCACGGTACCAGTCGGGATGTTGCGCAGCGGCAGGTTGTTGCCCGGCTTGATATCAGCCTGGGCACCGGTCTCGATGACGTCACCCTGCTTGATACCTTCCGGAGCGATGATGTAGCGCTTCTCACCATCTGCGTAGTGCAGCAGTGCGATACGAGCGGAACGGTTCGGGTCGTACTCGATGTGAGCGACCGTTGCCGGCACGCCGTCCTTGTCCCAACGCTTGAAGTCGATGAGACGGTACTGGCGCTTGTGACCACCGCCACGATGGCGGGAGGTCATACGGCCGTAGGAGTTACGACCGCCAGTCTTGCTGAGTTTGCGAACCAGCGACTTCTCAGGCGTAGAACGCGTAAGCTCGGAGAAGTCCGAGACGGACGCGTTACGGCGGCCTGCAGTCGTCGGCTTATAAACGCGGATAGCCATAATCTAGTTCTTCCTTTAACTTTTCTCGGCTAGCCTTCAGTTACCGAAGATGTCGATCGTCTGGCCCTCGGCGACGGTCACGATGGCGCGCTTCTGATTGACGCGCTGGCCGAAACCGTTGCGGGTGCGCTGACGCTTGCCGGCGCGGTTGAGGGTGTTGACGTTCGTCACCTTGACATTGAAGATCTCTTCGATTGCCTGCTTGATCTGAACCTTGTTCGCGTTCGGAGCCACCACGAAGGTGTACTGACCGCGATCGGACAGAGCGTAGCTCTTCTCAGAAACGACAGGCTTGAGGATGATGTCGTGTGCGGGCTTGTGAATAGCGACCATGAAAATCAGGCCTCCTTTGCAGCCGGCTCAGCCTTCGCAGCAAGGAAAGCGTCGAAGCCTTCCTTGGAGAAGACCACGTACTGAGCGGTGACCACATCGTACGTGTTGAGCTGATCGGCGAAGATCGGGTGAACGGTCGGGATGTTACGAACGGAAAGCCATTCGTTCACATTCTCGCGAGAGAGCACCACGGTGGTGAACTTGTTCTCGGTCACCGGGGTAAGAGCGGCAACAGCGGCCTTGGTGGACGGGGCTTCGGAAACGCCGAAGTCCACGACTGCCACGCGACCTGCGTTGGCGCGATCGGAAAGCACGTACTTGAGAGCAGCGGCCTTCATCTTCTTCGGGGTGCGCTGGGAGTAGTCACGCGGCTGCGGACCGAACACGGTGCCACCGTGGTACCACTGCGGTGCGCGGATGGAGCCCTGACGAGCACGACCGGTGCCCTTCTGCTTCCACGGCTTGCGGCCACCGCCGGAAACCATGCCGCGAGTCTTGGTGGCATGGGTGCCCTGACGAGCAGCGGCGCGCTGGGCCACCACAACCTGGTGAATCAGCGGAATACGGGACTGGACTTCTTCGGCGGAGAAGCCAAAGATCTCAGCCGGAGCCTCGACGGTTCCGGTTGCATTGCCCTGGTTATCGGTAACGTTCAGAGTAACGTTTGCCATGATTTATCAGGCTCCCTTCACTGCCGAACGGACGAGAACGATGCTGCCCTTCGGGCCCGGGATGGCGCCCTTGATGGCGAGCACGCCGTTCTCAACATCCGACGAAACGATGGTGAGGTTCAGCGTGGTGTTGGTCACATGACCCATGCGGCCAGCCATACGCTTGCCCTTGAGGATACGGCTCGGGGTAGCGCATGCGCCGACAGAGCCAGGACGACGCTCGTTCTTGTGAGAGCCGTGGGTACGACGATAGGACTTGAAGCCCCAGCGCTTGATGGTGCCTGCGAAGCCCTTGCCCTTGGTGGTACCGGTCACGTCGACCAGAGTACCCTCCGGGAACAGCTCAGCGGTCAGCTCCTGACCCGGCTCGAACTCTTCGGCGTTATCAGTACGGACCTCAGCGAGGTGACGACGCGGGGTGACGCCAGCCTTGGCGAAGTGACCGGCGAGCGGCTTAGTCACCTTGGTCGGGTCAACCTGGCCGTAGCCAAGCTGAACAGCCTTGTAGCCGTCGGACTCTTCGGACTTGACAGCGGTCACCACGTTGGTGGAGACATCAACGAGGGTCACAGGAACGAAGAAACCGTTCTCGTCCCAGACCTGAGACATGCCGAGCTTCTTGCCCAGCAGTGCGGTGCGATTAGACATAATGGTTCCCTCCTCCCTTACAGCTTGATCTCGATGTTCACGTCTGCGGGCAGATCAATGTGCATAAGGGAATCCACGGCCTTCGGGGTCGGGTCCACAATGTCGATGAGACGCTTATGAGTGCGCATCTCGAAATGCTCGCGAGAATCCTTGTACTTGTGAGGAGAACGGATAACGACGAACACGTTCTTCTCGGTCGGGAGCGGAACCGGGCCAACCACAGTTGCGCCCGCGTTCGTCACCGTTTCGACGATCTTCTTCGCCGATTGGTCGATGACCTCATGGTCATAGGACTTAAGCCTGATGCGGATTTTCTGTCCCGCCATTGCCTTCCGCCCTTTCTAGCGATTCGTTAGTTACTGTTTACCAGCCTGCTTCTCAAAGGGCACCGGCGTAGAAGCCCCCGGAACCGTGGAAGTTCCGTGGCCATACCACATCAGTGCGCAGCTATGCAGTGTTCACTCTCGTGATCACTGTGCCACGCTCGCTTTTTTAATTCCAATTTGCGAGCCCTAAAATCAGGCAACTTCTTTATTTAAGCATCAGGGGTAGTCTTAAGAAATCCTCGCGTGTCGCAGTCTCAAGTCCTGTTTTCAAGTCCCTGAAAACGAATGCGATGCACATTGCTGATCGTCGGTTGCGATCATGATGCAACATCATCCGAAAATGCTTTTCTATAATACAGAAACGAGGAATTCGATTGAACAGATCCAATCGAATTCCTCGTTATCAATAGCGTCTATCGATGTAACGCAAGTACCTTATATATAAATCAATATCGATGACCTATATATGCGAGGTGACTCATGCGCGCTCGGAAGCCTCTTCCGTGGCGGCCTCACCCTGACGCTGGACGCGCAGCTTGTGGCCTTCCGCCTGACTGACGCCGTAGTAGGCGGCAATGGCGATATCCTTCATATCCTCGATCTGCGGGATACGCGGATTTGCCGGAGCGCACTGATCTTCGTAGGCACGCATGCCGATCTGGTCAAGGACGGACCAGAAATAGTCCTCGTCCACACCGCACTCCTGGAAGCTCTTGTTCATGCCGAGCTTGTTGTCACGGTAGTCCTCGACGGCCTTGGCCAGGTTCTCGACGCCCTCTTCCGGAGTCTTGCCCGGGTTCACGCCAAGGTTCTTGGCGATCTCCTGGTAGCGTTCCGGAGCGACGTACTTGTTATACTTCGGCCAGCTGGTTGGTTCCTCCGGGATGGAGCCGTTGTAGCGGATGACGTACGGCAGCAGGATGGAGTTGGTACGACCGTGGGCAACGTGGCACAGAGCACCGATGGTGTGGGCCATGCCGTGGCACATGCCAAGGAATGCGGAGCCGAATGCCATGCCGGCCATGGTGGCGGCATTATGCATCTTCTCCTGGGCCTTGATCTTGTCTTCGCCCGGTTCGCCGTTGACGGACTCGGCGAGGTTGTCCCAAATCAGCTTGGCTGCGTGCAGCGCCATGCCATCGGTGAAATCGTTGGCATAGACGGAGACGTATGCCTCGAAGGAGTGGGTCAAGGCGTCGAAACCGGCATCGGACGCGAGCTTGCGAGGCTGGGTGCGTGCCAGCACCGGATCGACGATGGCGACGGACGGTGTCAGCGCGTAATCGGTGATCGGGTACTTGTAGCCGGTCTTATGGTCGGTGATCACAGCAAACGGCGTGACTTCGGAACCAGTGCCGGAAGAGGTCGGGATGCACACGAGCTTGGCCTTCTCGCCCAGCGGCGGGATCTTGAAGGCGCGCTTGCGGATATCGAAGAACTTCTCACGCACATCAGAGAAGGAGATTTCCGGGTGCTCGTACAGCAGCCACATGATCTTGGATGCGTCCATCGGAGAACCACCGCCGACTGCGATGATGGTATCCGGCTCGAACTCCTCGCGCATCATGGTGGCGCCGCGCTCGACGGTCTCGACGCTCGGCTCCGGCTCAACGTAGTCGATGATACGGAAGGTCACGCGGTTGGAACGTGCACGCAGCTGGTCGATGATCTTGTCGACCACGCCGAGCTGCTCCATGACCTTATCGCACACGATGACGGCCTTTTCGATGCCGTACATGTCGCGCAGGTACTTGATAGCGTTCGGCTCGAAGTAGGTCTTGGCCGGAATCTTGAACCACTGCATGTTGTTGTTCCTCCGAGCGATGCGCTTGATGTTGAGAAGGTTGACTGCCTGGACGTTGCCGGACACGGAGTTGCCACCGTAGGAGCCGCAGCCGAGGGTCAGCGACGGTGCGATGGCGTTGTAGATATCACCCACGCCGCCGAGGGAGCTCGGAGAGTTCCAGATGATGCGGCATGCGTGCATGCGCTGGCCGTATTCGCGGACCAGAGCCTGATCGTTGGTATGGATGGCTGCGGTGTGGCCTGCACCATGCTTGAGCATGGCTTCGCACATTTCGAAGGCCTGTTCCTTGTTGTCGGACTTCAGCACGGCCTGGACCGGAGCGAGCTTCTCCATGGTCAGCGGCTCGTTTTCGCCGATTTCCTTGCACTCGGCGGCAAGAATGGTGGCGTCTTCCGGAATCTCAAAGCCTGCGGCCTTGGCGATGTACTGCGGGGACTTGCCCGGCACCACAGAGTTAAGCTTCGGGGTCTGGCCGGAGTATGCGGTGCAGCCGAACATGTACTGCTCGAGCTTGGCCTTCTCTTCGTCGTTCACGAAGTAGGCCTTGCGACGCTTGAGTTCCTTGATCAGCGGAGCGTAGACTTCCTTGTCGGCAATGATGGCCTGCTCGGTGGCGCAGATCATGCCGTAATCGAAGTGCTTGGAGAGCACCAGATCGTTGGCGGCGCGCACGATGTCAACGTTCTTGTCGACATATGCCGGAGCGTTGCCAGCGCCGACGCCGAGGGCCGGCTTGCCGGAGGAGTATGCGGCCTTGACCATGCCCGGACCACCGGTGGCGAGGATGGTGGCGATACCGTCATGCTTCATCAGGGCGCCGGTGGCTTCGATGGACGGGTGCTCGATCCACTGGATACAGTTCTCGGGAGCGCCTGCCTCGATGGCCGCGTCGCGCACGATCTTGGCGGCTTCTACGGAGCACTTCTGCGCGCCCGGGTGGAAGCCGAAGATGATCGGGCAGCGGGTCTTCAGTGCGATCAGCGACTTGAAGATGGCGGTGGAGGTCGGGTTGGTGACCGGGGTCACGCCGGCGACGACGCCGACCGGTTCGGCGATCTCGTCGATGCCCATGACATCGTCTTCGCGAATGATGCCGACGGTCTTCTGTCCGGCCAAATAGTTGGTGACGTGTTCGCAGGCGAAGATGTTCTTAGTGGCTTTGTCTTCCACCAGACCACGGCCGGTTTCCTCAACGGCCATCTTGGCGAGCACCAGATGCTTGTTCAGCGCTGCGACGGAAGCCTTGGCGACGATACGGTCAACCTGCTTCTGATCGAGCTTTTCGAAATCGTCAAGAGCCTTCAGGCCCTTCTTGACCAGAGCGTCGACCTCAGCCTCGGCTGCGGCGAGCTTCTCTTCCGGAGTCGGCTTGGTCGGCTCTTCCTTCTTTGCGTCTGCCACTTGAAGTCCTCCTCGATTCTTTGGGGGTTTGCAAAGTAGTTTCCCGTTATTCCACCCACCTCGAAGCGGATGGACGCGTTGCTGGTCTTTTGTGACCTAGGACACACTTTAGTGAGTATGCAATATGATTTTCCACTGTGTCGTGTCGCAAGAGAAATGTTATATTCTGTTCATTTAATGTTTATATTGCGTTCTTTTGTGAAGAGAAAAAGCTTTAAAAACATCATTTTGAGCGTTTTTGTTGCTTTTTATCATAAATCACACACACTTTCTCAAGTCTCACCTCCTCATCTTTTATAAAAGTATTTTCTATATGATATCAATCATATCAAACTTTTACAAAGTTTATTTACTTATCTTGTCCGTCCAATGTATTTTTTCCGCCAGCCAGTAGGAGTTTCGCCTGTTTCTTCAAAGAAGCGACGATTGAAATTTGAAGCGTTTCCATATCCGCAAGCACGACGAATCGACGCGACGCTTTGATTCGTGGTCGTCAGCAATCTACATGCATGCCCGATACGCAATCGTCGAACAAAATCCGAAAACCTTATTCCTGCGGCCCTTTTGAACAGACGAGAGAAAGCCGAAACACTCATTCCGGCCTGACGAGCGGCCAGATCCAGGCTAATTTCACCGCTCAGATGCGAGGAAATGTACTCAATGGCATCGTTGACCACACTTTCCGCACCACTGCATACAGCCGGATCGTATCCGGACGCAACCACTGTATAGGATTCATCTGCGGGAGCATGCGCGAACACATCCAACACACGAATCAGATCACTAACACGGCAAGCAAGACTATGTTCCTCCATGCTTTCCAGAATCGAACCGGCCTGACGAGCGGATTCACCGCTCAGCACCAACGCCTGCCCAGCGCGCCTCAACACCATTGCAAAACCAGACGTTTCCGGAAATCCAGACATCAGCAGACGTATGGTTTCCGGACGCACATGGCACACCACATCACGCTGACGAAGCCGCTCCCCCGGAGCGATGTCGGACACCCAATTATGCGGAAGATTCGAACCAATCAGCGCAACCTGCCCGGCCTCATACGGAACAACGGCATTGCCTGCCATCATCAATCCGGTACCTTCCCGAATCAGATGAATTTCAATATGAGGATGATGATGCCATTTCGCCAACGAGCTTGGGTAGCCATGCTTCACCCAACGCACCGAAGCCTGCGCGTCCGGCACAATGATCTCCAATACGCCGGAATCGTTCGAACTTCCACCTTTCGGCACGAATCCACCAAAAGAGGTCTGAGCCAAAGCCGCCTTCCCATGCCGATTATCGTTGACTTGCACAACAGCACCCATGGCCTAGACCCCTTTCGTCGTTCCGTAAAGTGCGTAACGTCAGTCGTTATTCACGGTAATCTGCAGCTTAATATCTCCAGGACGCCCCTCGGCCATGCGATCGAACGCCGCCTTGGCATCCTCCATCGCATAGGTGTCGGTGATGAATGGCTTCAGATTCAGTTTACCGTTAGCCACGAGGTCAATGGCCTTCTGATACACATTGGCATAACGGAAGATATTTTCGATGCGCACCTCGGTAGCCTGCAGTTCCGTAATGTCGATAGCCACCGGACTGACCGGAATGCCAACGATAACGGCAGCGCCACCGGGAGCAATCAGCTTCCAGAATGTCTCGTATGACTTCGGCGAGCCCGAGCACTCGAAAGCCACATCAGCACCCCAGCCCCCCGTTTCCTCACGGACGCGCTCCACCAGATCCTCTTTGGTGAGATCCACCGGAATAATACCTGGAATCTGAGCCGCAATCGCCAGTTTGATTGCCGACACATCAGAAATCAGCACCTTGGAAGCACCACCTGCCAACGCGCACGACGCGGTCAGCATGCCGACCGTGCCCGATCCGGTGACCACGCAGACATCGCCCGGCTTGATACGAGCCTTGGTGGCGGACCACATGCCCACAGCCAACGGTTCAAGCAGCGCACCCTCACCGAAGCTCACATTGTCGGGCAGCTTGTAGGTGAACGCCGCAGGATGGTTCACCGTTTCGCACAGGCAGCCATCAATCGGCGGAGTGGCAAAGAAACGCACCGCAGGATCGACGTTATACATGCCCAGTTTGCTGGCACGCGAACTCATATCCGGAATGCCGGGCTCCATGGCCACACAATCGCCCACCTTGAAGCCTTCGACGCCAGGACCGACCTCAACCACCGTGCCGGAAGCCTCATGACCGAGAATCATCGGCTGCTCCACCACATATTTGCCCACGCGACCATAAGTGTAATAGTGCAGGTCGGAACCGCACACACCAACGGTATGCGGCGCGATCTTCAGCTCGCCTAGACCAGGTGCGGGGACGTCAGGCACCTCACGCACATTGATGACGCCCTGCTCTTCGAGAACGACTGCCTTCATGATTATTCTCCTTTGTGGATAATGATGTTTTTTGAGAAAAATGATGATCGAGCAATTGATATTCAATTGCGATTAGTTACGCTCGATCACGGCAATGCGACGGCCGCGATCGTCAAATCCGGGTTGATGAGGATGAATGCCGAACGTGACCAACGATCCGATCGCATAGCAGATCGCATACGTCCAGCACACGCCGCCGAATCCGATAGTGGAAACCAGCACCGTCGCAATCAGAGGACCGAAAAACGTAGCCAGGCCGGAAGCGAAATTATGCGCGGAAATCGCAGCACCCTTATGTTCCAACGCCAACGCGGGAAACACGGCTCCCATAGGAACGAAAGCGGAAATTCCCAATCCAAGAACAACCGCATCAGCACACATAAGCACCATATTCGCCCCGAAAAACTGCGGAATGTAATACATGCCCAGCGTGCCGATCACACAGAACCAGCAGCCAAACCAGCGCATTTGCCGCATCCAACCATGCGAATCGCCCATACGACCCCAGAACACATTGCCGAAAATGGTGACCACAAACTGGAATCCCCAAATCTGACTCCATTGCGAAACCTTAAACCAAGCGCCGCCGCCATTGTTGGTAGTGGCCAAGTAGAGTGGCATGATGACAGGAAAGCCATACAACGTCAGATTGCAGATCACACGCACCACCGCAGCCAAAGCGATTTGGCGATTATGCACCAGAATGGTGACTCCTCGACTAAGCTCGCGCAGCTTGTCTGCATTGCTCATGGAAGAGGTGCCAGAACCTTTGCTTTTCGGCACCATCAGCAGGCAAATCAGCAGTCCAGCTATAGAAAACGGCAACGAAAGCCACAGCGAATAGTACTCGCCCACCAGCGGAATGGTGAAACTCGGCAAATATGCGCCAAACACGCCAATGCCGAACGAGTATGCGGCCCAAAACCACCCCATGGCCGACGCGAGCTTGGCAGGATCGATAGTTTGCGCCATTAACACCACGAACGAGTAGATGAACAGCGGGTAGCCAACACCCCGCAACGCATACACGCCTAACATCAGCGGATAGACGCCGCTCGGCAGCGCCACACCAACGAACAGCAGGTGCAAAACAACCCAGGCGCTCGCGCCGATAAGCATGATGCGTTTGGCACCGAACATTTCAGCTAGCACACCGGACGCCCAGCCGGCAAGCGCAGCCATCAGCCCGTACATGGTGAACATCAGCGACGATTGCGAAGAGCTGAATCCCTGGTCCACGATGTATTTGGACAAAAAAGTCAATTCAAAGCCATCGCCAGTCATGAACACCGCTATGGCGACCAAGCCGGCCAATAGCGTGCGCGGCAGACCTATCTTCATAACATGTCTCTTTTCTTGGTAGAACGTCGTTGTCACCGTCTCAACTTTTTTTGTTGATAAACATATTTTCGACGCAGAAAAGTGGCAGAAAATCCTTTATGCACAGCTTTTTTTGATACTTTTTTGCAATACCTGATATCTCAGAACAACACAAGACATAAGGAAAGGACTTTTATGAAGTAATCTTGGAAAAGAAGTTGCGCAGGAAGGATCAACCAGTGAAAGCCCAATCCGCCTTATCAGTCAAAGAAGCCAATCTCAAGGCCATGACCGCGTTCATCTACACCCAAGGTTCAGCCACCAAGCAGATGTTCGAACACGAATTAGGGCTCAGCCTGCCAACCATCACGCAGAATCTGCGCGCCATGGAGACCGACGGGCTCATCGTCAAAGGCGAGATGCAACAATCCACCGGTGGACGCAAAGCGCAAATCTACGAATTCGCGGCACACTCCAGCGTGGCTATCGGCGTGCGAATCCAAACCACACGAATCACGGCCATCGCCATTGATCTGAACGGCAAATCCGTGACCACCAGACAGCGCACACTCCCCTATCGCAACAACGACGCCTACTACCAGCGCATGAACGGCATCATCAACGATTTCGCGCAAGAACTGGCGAAACAAGGCAGCACGGTGCTGGGCGTGGCCTTCTGCATGCAAGGCATCGTATCGGCAGACGGACAGTCGATCACCTTCGGCAAAATCATGAACAACACCGGCCTGAAACTCAGCGAACTCAGCCACGGCCTCAACTATCCGTCGCTGATGATTCACGATTCCGACGCTTCTGCCATGGCGGAACTCTGGTTCGACCACAATCTGAAGGATGCCGTCTGCATCTACCTCGAGCGACGACCCGGAGGCGCGGTCATCGTAGACGGATCGCTCTACCAGGGGCCAAACCAATGCAATGGCTCAATCGAACATATGACGCTGATTCCAGGAGGCAACACCTGCTACTGCGGGCAACAGGGCTGCATGGATACGTATTGCTCGCCGGAAACGCTGATGGAAGATGGCGAAAGCCTGCCCGGCTTCTTCTCGGTGTTGGAACAAGGCGAGCAGGAGCATCGCAAACGATTCTCACAATGGCTGGATTATGTGGCGCTGGCGGTAACGAATATTCGCTCGGTACTGGCCGGTGACGTGATCATCAGCGGTGAGGCAGCACAATATCTCGATGATGACGATATGGCCGGACTACGCGAACGTGTGGTGGAACATACGCCATTCGGCACCACGGATTTCACCCTGCGCAAGGGAATGGCGCTCGACCATCAAGACATTATCGGCGCAGCCCTGCGTTTTGTGGAGCCGTACGTACGCGAACTATGCGATATGTGACCGCTTTTGCGCACATATTAATCGCATCGATTGCATAACAAAAAGAAGCGTGCTGCCGAACCCGTATATAAGGTTCAGCGCACGCTTCTTTGTTTGCTTCCGTCTGTATCGCTTGTTGTATTTGTTTTCAACGATTATTTTCAACGATTATTTAATCATTAATCATCTAACGATAGTTATTTGACGATCTGGCAGAATTCAATGGTTTCGCCGTTCGGTCCGTATACGTTGAAGTAGCGGATGCCATGCTCCCAGAAGCTGTCGATATGCTGGATTTCGTTATCTTTGAAATTCAGCCCGAGTTCCTTCGCGTTTTCGAATGCGGCTTCGATGTCGGGAGTGTCGAATGCCCAATGGTTGATGGCACCAGTGGTCAGCGGAGCCGGATCACCCTCCCACGTTTCGATGGTCAGATGGCCGTAACGCAGGAATGCACAACGGTTTTCGCCGTTATGGAACAGTCCGGCCAGTTCGAAACCAAGCTTCTTCGTATAGAATTCGATGGTTTCGTCGAGATCCTTCGCCGGCATGCCGGAATGCTGCAGATCGGTAGTGAATTCAGACATTGCTTTCGCCATAAAATTACCTCCTGATGACGATGAATACGATTGTTTTTCCCTTTTGTGATTAGGATATGCGCTATGCGGCGATGTCGGCGGCGCATTTGCCGTCATGTCGTGATACTTTTTCGCTAATTCCAAGCTGTTCAGGACGAATAGACAGTGTCTGGCACCGATTTTGACGACAGCCTTGGAAGCGGCGGCGATTTTGCCGTCGAGGAAGTCCTGCACCTGCTCGAGTTCAAGCTCACGGCTGGATCAGACCGGCACGAGCGCCGACAGCCTCGACATAGCAAGTCAACAGATAATTTCAAAGTGTTTAGAATGAGGTTATGAAGAACCCACCTTTGCACCGCTACGCAACCCGACCAGGTCTCTATTTCACCGACGATGGTGGCGCGGACGCCGTTGTCCGCTCAGAAACAGCAGACCAAGTGTGGTTTTGCGTACTTGAACCACTTGACCAACCGAGCGCCTTCTATGCCGACGCCGCACGGCTGTTCAACGAACCCGGACTCACGTTCATCGATCAGGCCAAAAAACAGCGCATCTGCACCAGACGCATTCCCTCGCTCAATCTTCGCGAAACACTGTTCCGCATGGACGGTCCCAACTACGGACTGTGGTACGTGCACGTGCCACAAGCATGGGACGGCATGCAATACGGATACCGCGTCAACGGCCCATGGGATCCCAATCATGGCGTGAGTTTCAACCCCTACAAGCTGCTGCTTGACCCATACGCCAAAGGCATCGAAGGATCGATGAAACTCGATCCAGGCGCATTCGCCTACGAATGCGAAATCGTCAACGGCAAGGTCAAAGGCTCCCCCTTCGGACCGATGAGCACCATCGACTCGGTAGGGCGCATGCCCGTTTCCGTAGCCATAGACGACCGCGCCATCGACAAACACGTAGGAGAGCCCTCGCATCCACACGTTCCGTGGAGCAAAACGGTTATCTACGAGCTGCATGTCAAAGGCTTCACCGCCAACGCGCCATGGCTGCCCAAAGAACTTCGCGGCACCTACGCGGGCCTCGCACACCCGGCCACGCTCTCATACCTGCAGGATCTGGGCGTCACCTCCATCGAACTGCTGCCGATCCAAGCCAAACAATCGGAACTCTTCCTGCAGGAACGAGGACGCACCAACTACTGGGGATACTCCACACTCGGATATTTCGCCCCCGAATCCTCATATGCTACCAAACGCTCGCAAGAGGCAGGCGCGGCCGCAGTACGGCAAGAAGTCATCGACATGGTGCGCGCATTGCACGAGGCCGGCTTTGAAGTGATTATGGATGTGGTTTACAACCACACCTGCGAATCAGGCCCCGAAGGCCCGACCATTTGCTGGCGAGGCCTTGACAATCTCTCGTACTACCGACGCACCAAAGACAAGATCAGCCGTCTGTACGACACCACCGGTTGCGGCAACACGCTTGATTTCACCAACACGCACGTCACCACGTTCGCCGTGGATTCGTTGCGCTATTGGGCCAAACGCATTGGCATCGACGGATTCCGATTCGATCTTGCGGCGACGCTGGCACGTCTCGACGGTGAATTCACCCGCTACCATCCATTCCTGTACGCCTTGCGCTCCGACATGCTGCTCGGCAATCTCAAAATGATCATGGAACCATGGGATTGCGGCCCGAACGGCTGGCGCACCGGCGAATTCGGCATTCCTTTCGCAGAATGGAACGACCGTTTCCGCGACTGCACGCGCAAATTCTGGCTGACCGACGTGGATCGCACACGCGGCGGCGAATACGGCGAAATGACCATGCAAGACATGGCCACACGCCTATGCGGATCTTCCGACCTGTTCGCCACCGACCCCGGCCGCGGTTCGACCGCCTCCGTGAACTATGTGGCCTGCCACGACGGCTTCACCACTGCCGACCTGACCATGTACAAGAACAAACACAACGAAGCCAACGGCGAAAACAACCACGACGGAACAAACAACAACCATTCCGTCAATTTCGGGCATGAGGGCCCCAGCAGCGACCAAATCATCGTGCAGCAGCGCCAGCGTGCCATCATGAACCTGCTGGGCACGCTCTTACTGTCGTTGGGTACGCCAATGCTGCTCGCCGGTGACGAATTCGGCAATTCGCAAAACGGCAACAACAACGCCTACACGCAAGACAATGACACTACATGGCTTGATTGGGATTGGCTGTACAGCACCGAGCAGACGCCGGAATTGAAGCAATTCAATCTAACGTCACGTTTAATCACGTTGCGAAAATCCCACGATTTGTACAGTCATGAGGATTTCTTCACGCGCCTGAGCAAAATCGGTTTGCTGAAGAAATCCGATCGCGTGCATTGGTATCTTCCGAACGGGCAGATGCCGGACGATTCGGATTGGACGAATCCTGCCGTACGCTCGTTCGCCATGCAACTGCTCTCCCCCGACGAGCCGAGCCTGCTAATTCTGATCAATGGTTCCGACGAAGTCACACGTTTCCATCTTCCGAAAGGCATTGAATGGGAGATGGTCTGGTCTTCATCGGAGATCGTCGGCGAATATCCCGGTTTAGGAACGTCCATCGAACGGGTGTCGGAATTCGACGCAGAGTCGGAAAACAAGCCGGCAGGTAGACTGCGCAATCATCTGCACCGCATCAATATGATGTACTGGCAGGTGCAAGACAATGAAGCAAATCTGCAATCCGCCGACGATGGATTGTCGGAAGACGATCCGACATTGTGGACGCTCCCGGCGTTGAGCATCAGTGCGATGAAGCAGATGCCGACCGCCTGATTCCATCAAGCGCTGCCTGAATCGTTCGAATACCAAGAAACCCCTCGGAAAACGAATTTCCGAGGGGTTTCGTATAAGCCGTAAAGCTTTAGCGCTTCGAGAACTGCGGAGCGCGACGAGCCTTGTGCAGACCGGCCTTCTTGCGTTCCACGACGCGAGCGTCGCGGGTCAGGAAGCCAGCCTTCTTCAGGGCTGCGCGGTTCGCATCACGATCGATGGCGTTCAGAGCGCGGGCAACGCCCAGGCGGATTGCGCCAGCCTGGCCGGTGGTGCCGCCACCGTCAACGAGGACGATAGCGTCGAACTTGCCTTCGAGCTTGAGAAGCACGATCGGGGAGTTGACCTCACGCTGCAGCAGCTTGGCCGGGAAGTACTCTTCCAGGGTGCGACCGTTGATGGTCCACTTGCCGGTGCCCGGAACCAGGCGAACACGAGCGACGGCTTCCTTACGACGACCGGTGCCGTAGCCCGGAGCGATAGCGGAAGTACCGGTGCCAGCGCCAGCGTTGGTTTCGGTGGTGTACGAGGTGAGCTCCTCTTCGGTCTCGAGAACCGCGGAGTTGTTGGTGTTTTCAGCCATGTTTCCTATCTCCCTTCGGTTCACTTAGCCTGCTGCGAGACCTGAGCGATCTCGAAAACCTGCGGCTTCTGGCCAGCGTACGGATGCTCGGTGCCACAGATGATGTGGAGGCGATCCAGCTGGACCTTGGCCAGACGATTCTTCGGCAGCATGCCCTTGATAGCGGACTTGATGATGCGCTCAGGGTTGGTCTTGAGCAGCTTGCCGTAGCTATCGCGACGCAGGCCACCCGGACGACCGGAGTGCATGTACAGTTCCTTACCCAACTTGTTGCCGGTCAGAGCGATCTTATCGGCGTTGAGAATGATCACGTGGTTGCCGGAATCGGCGTGCGGAGCGTAGGTCGGCTTGTTCTTGCCACGCAGCAGGATGGCTGCCTGGGAAGCGAGACGGCCGAGCACCACGTCGGTGGCGTCGATAACGTACCAGTCGTGAGTCAGATCAGCTGGCTTCGGAGTGAAAGTTTTCACGATGTACCTTTTCTATATATTGTGTTCCGGACCTTCCATCAACATCAATGCGTTGGTTAGGCGCGGAATGATGCCGTTTTCAGGTCTCATTATCCGTGGGCTCCCTGAAAGTCCTCGATGGCGAGTGGGAAAAGCGCTTTGAAGGACCCCGTAGGGAAACACAACAATCTACTAGTGTATCGCCAGCCTTGACATTTGCGACACATCGTATAGCGAAATCAACGTAAAATAACTCTTTTCCCACAGCAACGAAAAACCGGCGATACGCAAACGGACGTTCCGTTTCATATCACCGGTTTTACTATATCTAATATCTGATGCCAAACGCGATCAGCCGCGCATAATCGCCGCGATCTCCTGCAGTCGAGTATTGCCGAACAACTCTTCCAGAGGCACGACATTGCCATCGCCGTCAGCTAAAGGAATACGCCAATTCGGGTACTCGTTGCAGGTTCCCGGCTGGTTCTGCGTGCGCTTTTCACCGACCGCATCGACAATGGATGCTGCCATCAGCTTGCATGGCGATCCCTTAAGACCGCGGTACAGGGCGTCGATGATCTCGTTTTCGTTGGCAAGCTCATCTTCCAGCACGTCAGCGTCAAGATAGCCTTCCTTGACAAGCATGTTCAGCATGGCGTTATGCTCGGCTTCCGCGGACTTCTTGAATTCCTCGACCGGACCGGACAACAATCCCAACTGCTCGCGCAGCTTGACATGCCCATACTCCAAGTAGCCTGCCGCCGGAGGCAAATCGTGCGTATTGACGGAAGCCAGCGCATACGGACGCCAATCCTTCGGTGCACGGAACACACCGTCGAACTGTTCGAACCATTCCACTGCGCAACCGAGAATGCCGTGCTCGGACAGCGATTTGGACACATAAGCCGGAACCACGCCAAGATCCTCGCCCACGACCACGCCACCGGCGCGAGACGCTTCCAGCGCGAGAATGCCGAGCATGATGTCAGAATCGTAATGCACGTAGGTGCCGTCCATGGCCTTCTTGCCTTCCGGAATCCACCACAAGCGGAACAAGCCGAGAATATGGTCAATACGCACCGCGCCCGCATTGGAGAACATGCCATGCACCATGTCTCGGTACACCTTGTAACCGGTCTGATCAAGGGCAATCGGGTTCAGCGGCGGCTGGCTCCAATCCTGACCCTGCTGGTTGAACATGTCTGGCGGGGCGCCGACCGTGGCACCCTTGGCGAAACGCTCAGGATTCCACCACACGTCGGAACCGGCCGGGTGCACACCCACCGCCATGTCGGCGACGATGCCGATCTTCATGCCTGCGTCACGCGCCGCCTGCTGGGCCGCATGCAGCTGCTCGGTGGCGACCCATTCGAGCCAACGGTAGAATTCGAGCGTGTCAGGATACTGCGCGCGAAGCTGCGCGACCTCTTCGGAACCACGATTAAACTTACGCACCCAATCGTCGTCGCTGCCATTGGAGGCGCCCCACTTGTCGTAGCACAGGCACCACGTGGCATAGGATTCGATTTCATCGCCCACTTCGGCGAGATACTGGTCGAACTCAGCTTGACGCTGTATGGAAAGACCTGCTTTGTAGATGACCCACAACGCCTGCATCTTGGTACGCCACATCGTTTCACGGTCCAAAACCTGCGCATCGCCGTTGAGGGGTTCGACCTGCTCGTGCAGCGCGTCGACCTTCGTCTTATCTTCCGGCGAAAGCGTGGCATATTCCGGCATGGATTCCGGACGAATATAGCTGAAGTTGATGAAACGGCGCGAAATCGGCAGATACGGCGACGGCTCGATCGGCGGCACCGGCTCGGCGGCATGCAGCGGATTGATCAGCATAAAATCGGCACCGGTTTTCTTCTTGGATTCGACGAGCAGGGTCTTCAGATCCTCATAATCGCCGATTCCCCAAGAGCCGCTGGAACGGATGGAATAGAGCTGGCTCATCCATCCCCACAGGGAGCCTTCCTTCATCTCGTCGAGCAGTTCGATCTTCTCCGGAGCGCTGATAACGGTTGCAGACTCCGTCTTGCCACCCACGGTGACCTCAAGGGTGTGATACCCTTCGGGAAGGTCTTCCGGAAGCACCAGATACGATGTGCACACAAATACGCCATCGACCTCGACCGCGGCACCGCTGCCGCCCTCATGCTCGATTTTGCCGGCATACGTCTCGCCATCTTCCAACGTGATGGAAGCTGCAGGAACGTCAAGCGCGCCGCCATGGACTTCTACTTTGCTTTTCTTACCGACAATGTGCAACACGGTCGGGGGAACGATTCGGATGTTGCGTTCACGCTGAATGGTGGTGATGGACCGTTCGATCGCATCATCGTTGGAAGCGTCGATTCCAAGCGCTTTGAGCACCGCCACAAGAACATCGTCTTCGATTTCGTGGTAATCACGGCTCATACCGACATAACTGGTGGCGACACCCACCAACTTTGCCAAACGAATGAGCGGACGGGCTAGACGCGTTGCATTTTCGGTCTGTTCTGTCATAAGCAACAGTCTATGCCCCAATCACACGCACCACGCGCAAAAATCTCATAAAAATGACAACGTATGCAACTATTTCTCCGAAAGACGCTTTTCAGCGGCTCTTTTTACTTCTCCCGACGCATCCCGCGCAAGTTTTTCCAGCATCTGATCGGATGCATTCGGGTTCACCGCAACGGCCCTGCGCACCATGGAAGCGAGTACCGCAGGAGCATTCGGTTCGATCTCGGTTCCCAAGGATCCCAAAAAATCAAGGGTTTGCGAATCCGTATCCGGATCCTGTGCGCCTTCGAGCCTCATCTTCCAAGATGTCCGCTTGTTACGCAATGCGACATCGCGCACTTCGGGGGACTCATCCTTGGTGAGACGCCCCACCAGCCAATTCTTATCATTGGAATTGCCGGCAACGGCCTTGCGCACCTCAACGGATTCGTCGGTGGACAGTTTGACGAGAATATTCGGAAACGGCATGGTTTCCGCGAGGAAAACGCGATCTTCCAACGGCGTATGCGTATTGCCTGCGACAGCCTCCAGCAGTGCCGTGGCTCGCGAGAACGCAGCCTGTTCGGAACGGTCAGGCAATGGCCGGCGTGCGAATTCACTCAGTTCAGCGGCATCCGCGGAATGCCGCAAACGCTCGTAAGTCGCGGTCAGAGGCTCGAAATCCGAAGGAATCTCCTGGCCTTGCGATTGTGCGGATTCGTTCTCGGCATTGCCGTCTTGCTTGATTTCAGCATCGGTCATAGTTTCCACCTTACGTCATTGTCTTCCGGGATTCACATTTTCACCGGACGATTGGAAGTTCCCGTTTTCTGTGGAGTCACGGTTGCATTGAACGTTTCGACCACACGCGATTCGAATTGCTGCGATTGCTCCTGTGGCACGACAACCGCCAATACGATGCGATCGGTGTACTGCGCGTCCGCCTGCTCACCCTGCACCGAGGCGAGAAGATTCTGGAAACTGCCCAATTGTGAGTAGTCGAGCGTTACCTGATATTCGCTACACGGCACGATTTTCGCTTTGGTCGCCGCTTTGACGGCGATGGACGCACCCGTGGAATATGCACGGATCAGACCGCCGGAACCCAATAAGATCCCACCGAAATATCGGGTGACGGCAACCACGCAATCCGTCATCTCGTTGGCGCGCAGCACGTCGAGAATCGGCTTGCCGGCCGTGCCCGACGGCTCGCCGTCATCACTCATGCGCTCGGCCAAACGGCCGTCGGAGCCACCGCACACCGCAGCATAGGCAACATGACGGGCTTTCGGATGCTGATCGCGAATCATCTGCACAAACGCGAGCGCCTCATCCAAGGAATTGATATGGCAGGCGTCGCCGATGAATTCCGATTTCTTCTCGACGAACGCATCATGCGCGGGCTGATCAGCGGAATCGAGTATGGTCTGCATGTCTTTCAACCTACCCAATCACGCCGACCGTCCGTACGTTTTTTCTTATACCGTTTCATGCGATCGCTCACACGACGACGTTGAAATCCTCGCCCTTAAAGTAAGCCGCGACCGATTGAACAACCTGCTTGGTGATGCCCACATATGCGCCGTCGGTGCGCCAGGCGGTGTGTGGGGTGAGGATGATGCCTGGAATCGAGCACAGCGGATCGTCGGCAGTGAGCGGCTCATGGTCGAACACGTCGAGCGCCGCAGGAATGTCGCCGCGCTGGAGTCTGGAGAGCAACGCGCCTGACTCGATGATTTCCGCACGGGCCGTGTTGATGAACATGGTTCCCGGTTTCAGAGCCTCAAGATTTTGCGCGGTGACAATGCCTTTTGTGGAGTCCAGCAACGGCAAGTGGATGGACACCACGTCGGATCCGGCAATCAGTTCGTTCATATCGTCAACCGGAGTGACGTTCAGGTCGGTGAACACCTGCTCGGGAACGTGGGAGTTCCATGCGGACACGTTCATGCCGAGAGTTCCGGCGATACGCGCCACGGTTTGGCCAATGCCGCCAAGGCCGATGATGCCAAGCTTCTTACCGTACAGTTCATAGCCGTCGACACCATCCCAATTGCCTTCTTTGACTTGCCTGTCGAGTTTGCCGACCTGCCTGGCGAGTTCCATGAGCAATGCGATGGTGTGTTCGGCTACGGCATGGTCGCCGTAGTGCACCACGTTGCATACGCGGATGCCGCGTTCCTTGGCTTTGGCTAGATCGATGTAGCTGGCTACGCCGGTGCCGCCGAACGCGTAGCACTTGGCGTTCAGACGGTTGAGGATCGAGTCGGCGCAGTGGAATCCGACCACTATGATGGCGTCGGCTTCGGCGCACCGCGCGACGATGGTGTCTTCATCGAGCGTGAAATCCTTGTACATGCGTACGCGGGCAATGTCTTTGAACAGCTCGAAGTTCTTTTCGAACGGTTCAATCATCGATTCGATGATGACGGGCATAACCACCAGAGGCAGATCGGTACGTTCCGGCTGGGTTTCGTAGATTTCATCCATGTCTTTCACCTCACACTGTGTGTTCAAGCGGTTCTTCCGCGTTTTCAACCAACGGTATGAGGCATATTGTGCCATGGAAAACTACTCGCCAGATGAACTCGCCCGCTCTGCGGTTATATTCCATTCCTTGACCACGTTTTGGTCGGCGCCCATGGAATAGAGCACGTCCCAGATGCGTTGGCGCACATTCGCGTCTTGCGTTTCATCCCAGCAGGGGCCTTCCGGATGATCGCTTGCCAGCGAACACCATTGGTATTTGCCTTGCGTCACATTGGCGCTGGGCACCCAGTCGATACGGTTGACGCGCCACGAGCCTGCCACGCCTTTTTTGCCTGCGAATTGAATGCGCGCGGTCACACCTTGGTTGTTTACGATGGTGTCTGCAGTATTGGCCGATTCGGTTACGGCATTACCCAAACCGTAGATGATCCAAGTGCCGTTATAGTTCTCGATCGGCTGCGCGCAATGGCAACCGGCACCATAGATCACATCAAATGCGCCCGTATCAGCTAGCTCGTGCGCTTCATCCTGCTGCCAGGAATCGGCGTAGTCCAAGTATTCCTGCACGGAATGCATGGCCATGGCCACCACGTCGGCACCTTGTGCTCGAGCGGCCTTCGCCTTGGCCACGGCCTTGTCTATATCGGCCTGATGGTTCGGATCTCCGGATTCGCGAAGGCGATCCACACGCCAGTCGTAGTCAGGCGTTTGCGCATTCAACGATACGGTTCCCGCAACGAGTCCGATTTTGCCGCCGCCCGTCGGCGAATCGATGACCAACGGCTCATACGAATCCTTTTCGGTTTTATAGGAACCGGTTTGCGCTATGCCGTCCTGTTCAAGCGTGTCCCACAAACGTGCGATGCCGTCGGCACCTTGATCCCAAGAATGATTCGAAGCATGAGTGCAGGCATGATATCCCACATTTTTCGCGGCATCGGCCACTTCTGGAGGAATATTGAAAATCGGATAGGCGGAATATGAACCGCCACGTTGTGCGATAGGTGTTTCGAATTCACATACGGCGATGTCGGAAGCTTCGATATATTTGCGCATCGGTTCGAACAGACCGGTGAAATCAAATGCGGTGCCGTCGGTGGCCGCGGTGTTGGCGCTGGCATACTGGTTCCACAATCCCTCATGGAACAGCAGATCACCGTTGACAAGCATGGCGATGCAATCGGTATCGGGGCAATCTGGGGAATTGCCATGATGCTCCGCAGATTCGGTCACTTGTTTCTTTTCAACCGTTTTTGGCTCGCTCACCGTTGTTGCCGGCTTCGCATCGGCATCACTCTGCTTTGATTGAAGGCTATGCACCAGCAGCCATATTCCCGCAACAAGCACGACGGCAAGCACGGTCAACGCCGCGAACGCGAGCCTGCGTCGGCCGGCCGCAAGCACTTCCGGGTTGGTTGCGTGCACTGCCTCTTTTCTGTATTTCATGGCGTTCCCGCCTTCCTCTAAAACCTTCTCAACTCTTCAATTCAAGAATAACGGACGCACCCCGGCTTCTACACTCCGAAGCTGGCGATGTCATTGCCGTATTTTTGACGCACCGCATCCAGTGCTGCTTCCGCACCACGCAAACGTTTTGCGTGGGTCTGCATTTGCGCAGATTTTGCCTGAACCGCCGCATGCCGTTCGGCTTCGTTTTCTTCCAGCAGATCATCCAGTGAGGGCTGGATCGCAGTCTCTTCGGCAAGCACAAGTCCACTGGCGCTCATTCCCGCCAAACGCACGGGCCGAGCAAGGGAAATGGCATGCACGGACTCCGGGACCATGCCCATCATGGCGAGTAGCAGGTCTACGCATTGCGGGTAAAGCACGCTCGCCGCGTCAGTAGGGCAGTCCAGCGTGCGCCCTTTCGTCGCATAACTCAAGTCCGGAAATCGGAGTTTGACCATGACCTTGCGTGCAAGGAAACCACGCTTACGCAACGACGTAGCCACGTCATCGCAACACCAGCGAAGCATAGAACACACCTGTCGCATGTCTTGTGTGTCTGCTTCGAAGGTACGTTCCGCGCCAATCGATTTTTCCTGCGTGTATGGTACGACGGGCCTATCGTCCAAGCCTCGGGCCGCCTGATACAGGCCGTGTGCGGAGATAGCAGATCCGGTGGCCCGCTCCAGAGATTCGAGACTCATGCATGCAAGGTCGGCGACCGAGTCGACGCCCCACGCGTTCAGACGCTTTTCCAGAGAAGGTCCGATGCCGGGAATGCCACGCAATGGCATCATCTGCACGAATTGCGCATGCCGCGCCACGGGAATCATCAACATGCCGTTGGGCTTGGCATTGGTGGATGCCATTTTGGCGACCAGCTTGTTCGCCGCGATGCCGACGGAACAGGTGATGTTGTAGCGCAAGGCCACCTGTTCACGTATCCACGCTCCAATGGCACTGGGACTGCCCCACCGCAGCAACGCTCCGGAAACGTCCATATAGCATTCGTCAACCGATACCTGTTCGATGCGGCCGGTAATTCGACTGAGCACTTCCTTGAAAATGCGATGCGACATCGCGCGATAGTAACTCATGTCGACCGGAAGGAAAATGCCGTTCGGGCATAGCTTTTGCGCCCTAGAACTTGCCATGGCCGAGTTGATGCCGTATTGCCGCGCCTCGTAGCTGGCCGCGGACACCACCGAACGATTGCCCACGCCGATGATCACCGGCCTGCCGCGGTATTCCGGGTGCCGGGCCACTTCCAAAGACGCATAGAAAGCATCCATGTCGATATGCAGCACCGTGCACCCAGCCTCGTCATGGCCCCAGTCACGTTTGGCTGCTGCGATTCTCGGTGCGGTACTCATAATTCCATGATAGCTGTTTTTCACGTTCCTTTGAAACAAATGTTCGAATATCGCAGTTTATCTTACGAAAACAGCGTGTCGACAGTTGCGATTTCATAAAGCACGCACATGCATATAGCACGGATTTTCCCCGATATTTCAACGTTCTTTCATCTTTTTTTCGAGATATGGTGTTTTGCCCGCAAATGGATGGTATAGTTACATGCTGTTGCGTCGTGAAAACGGTAAAACAGTGGAGTCATGCCTGAGTGGCCGATAGGGGCACCCTGCTAAGGTGTTAGTCGTTTTTAGCGGCTCGAGGGTTCGAATCCCTCTGACTCCGCCTTGAGGGTTTTCGGAGAAATCCGGAAGCCCTTTTTTCATGCCAAAACGGCGGAGTACCAACGATTTCAAGGCATCCAACGCGACGATACACATGGGCGACGCCATGACCGACATGCTCAAACAGCAGATAAACGGCAAGGCTCCTACCGACTACGTGATATCCGCACGACGCCGAACAGGGTCTTTAATGGCCCGAGCCTCCGCGAGACGCCACCGACGAACCAGACGACGGAAACGGTGAAAAGTCGGATAATCAGTCTCGAAATCCTCCTGCACGCGCAACGGCAAACCATTATGCGACAGGGACGATCCACAAAGACCGCCCCTGTTTACATATCAGTATTTATACATCAACGGCATGCCGTCACAGGCCGAATGCTTTTCGATCCGTTTCGGTAAGCCAATCCGTCCGCATGCCCGGTTCTTGGCACAAATGCATGGCGGGGCATTCCTCACCGATGCAAGGATCCCATACAGGAAGCGGCGTTCCGTCACGGTCCGTTCCGTTGGGATCGCCATTGGCAGCGAAATTGGTCCAGTACAGCCCCATTCGCCTTGCCAGATCGTAATGCCATCCAACGAACGGACGCCAGCATTTCGCAAGGCTTCCAAAGGAGAACCACAGATCGGACGAGTGGAAGGCTCCGGCATCATCCCCCGGCATAGCGACATCGAAATGATAGTAGTATGGCGCGGTTCCACCGCTTGCGGTCCATTTGCGGATCAGCGTGAGATTGCCGAGCTGTCCGACATGCACAGGCTTCCCATCTTCAGTCGAAGCGATGAACTCATTGGTCGTGTTGCCGACCAGCATGTCGACGTTGTTGGCCTTGCAGCCCTCAACGATACGCTCCTCCTGATCGGGAAGGAACAGGCCGTCCACGCATGGCACCCAATTGACGATCATCGACCAGTCATCTTCACGTCCGCTGTCCGGTGGAACAGGCAGGGACTCGGCGGCTTCCAATACCGTTCGGGCCGGGATTGCACGGGCCTGCTCCAGCGTGGAGACACCCAATGCTTCGAACAGACGGATTCCGTTGGCCTGCGCATGCTCCAGCGTGTCCTGCCGCGCATTGAAATACCCTAAGCCTGCGCCGGATTGCATGATGGCTTTCTGAAACAGGCCATGATTCATCGGCGAGCAGACCTGGGCCAAGACGCTGGCGGCACCGGCCGATTGGCCGAAAACCGTGATGTTTTCCGGATCTCCGCCGAACTTCGCGATGTTTTCCTTCACCCATTGGATTCCGGCACGCTGATCCAGGAATCCGAAATTCGCATATGGTTCGCCGTCGCCGCGTTCTACGGCCTCCTCATGCAGCAAAGGGTGCGTCATAAACCCAAATGCATTCAGACGATAGGCCACACTGACCACAACGACGCCGTTCGCGGCGAGATGTGTGCCGTCGAATTCCTTTTCAAATGTGCCGCCACATTGATAGGCTCCGCCATAGATCCAGACCATGACCGGCAGCTTTTCGGAGGCTACCATGCTATCCGCGCCATATCCGCGTAATGCCGGAGTCCAAATATTCAGGTAGAGGCAATCCTCGCTCATCGGCACGGCCGGATCGGTGCCCCATTCACGATCATAGAAATCATCGGAGGCGCCCGGCGTCGGCTGCATCGCGGTAGGCCCGAAATCGAAGGCTTGCAGCACACCATCCCATGGCAGGGCCGGCTGCGGCGCACGCCAGCGCAGACCGCCGACGGGAGGCTGGGCGAACGGGACCCCTCGGAACACGGTGATGCCCTGATCTTCAGCCGCCAAGCCTTCGACAGTTCCTTGCGCCACTATGACCTGTCGCTTCATTGCTCTCTTTCCTTCGTATTCGGCGTCGAATACGCAAAGTCGTAAAAATCGGCGATTCCACCGGTCTCTTTTGTCGAATACAGGAACAATCCGATACGGCAACCTGTGAAATGATCCATTTTGAAGATCATCCGGTGCGCTGTCCCCAATGGACACCATTCGGATTCCGGCGTATCCGCATCGCGGTAGAAGAACGTCACTTCATCCTTGCAATCGGTGAAATCATATACTGCGCGCAGGCGCATGCAATCCGCATCCGCCATGATTTCCGCATCCGTTACGGCTGGACTGTCCCAATCATCGTCGGAGAAGATGGAATCGTCATTCACCGGCTTGTATTGGACGGTCAGCATCGTGCGGCCGTTCCTTCGCGTAAGCGCGATGTAGGAATAGCATCCTTGGAACGCCGCCAATCCGGCGAAGTCGCCATCATGCAATGTCGACGCGTCGACGGTGACTTCGGCCACCGTCACAGGCCCCATCGTGCGCTGCGTCAGCGTGTTCCATGCATGATTGAGATTCGAGCTGATGCGTCCGGAATGCAGGCGGAATGCTCCCGGACGTTCCGTCAGTGACCAGTATTCGTTATGTGGGATGTGATTGAACTGCCAGTATGGCTGCAGACAGTCGGCATCGACTCCGCCTTCGGCGTTATACCGGGCTATGAATTCGCTGCCGTTGATGGGCGTGACAGGTTCGGCACAGCTTGCAGCCGGCACGCTGACCGACTGCGGCACTTTGCCGTTCTCGCCGACGACGGGGAATCCGTCCTCGCCGAACCGCATCGGCATCAGTATCGGCACGCGTCCCACACCGCCGCGGTCCTGCATCATGAATGCATACCAGTCGCCGTCCGGAGTGTCCACCATACCGCCTTGCGCGACTCCGTAACCGTGGAAGGACAGGTCGTCTTCGATAATTTCACGCACTTCGAAAGCGCCATCCAAGGATTCGGCCATCAAGCAGGCTTCTGTTTTGCCCTTGCCTTGCGGGAAGTGACAGGTGAAGACGTAATAGCGTCCATCATGCTTGTACAGGTGACTGCCCTCATAACCAAGGTCGGCCTGCGGATCGTCCTGCACGATGACCCGGTCGAGCCCACCCGGCATCGGCCCGCTTAATTCAGGATTCAACTCCGTGATGCGCAATGTCGACTGCCCATGTACGACATAGGCTCGATCATCGTCGTCAAAGAACAGTCCGCTGTCGTAATAGAAGCCGTCAAGCTCACGCTTTCGCCATGGGCCGCATGGATCGTCCGCCGTCAGCAGATAGCTGGTATGCGTATCGTTGGCGGCGAACAACACATACCAGGTGCCCCGATGGTAACGCAGTGACGGCGCCCACATGCCTCGACCGTAGGCGTTGGCACCTTCACATTCCAAACGTTCTTCAGGGGTATCCGCCACGATATTCAATGCGTGCGCAATGAATTCCCAATGCACTAGGTCATAGCTGCGCAGAATATCGCACCCGGGTGTGAAATGCATAGTCGTAGTGGCCATGTAATACACGTCCCCGACCCGGATGATGTCTGGATCAGGAAAATCCGTGTAGACCATAGGATTAGTTGAGGTAATCATCATTCATACCGATACTTTCCGCTCAACGCCAGCATGGCGAAAGCATAGAGGAAGTTGTCATAGTAACGACGCGTGCCGGTTCGCATCGGCGTATTCCACAGCATGCGCACCCATTCACGGGCATTATGTTCCGCGTCGGGCTGGGTCGAATGCACCGCCGCAAGTGCGCCTTGCGCGGTCGCGGCCAGGAATCCGACCGGATGAAGCACGACCTCATCCACGGCGGTGCCGTCGATGGCGTAGACGCTAGTACGGTCGTGGGTCAGGAAGAATCGCTGCAGCGCGGCGACGCGGTCGCACAGCACTTCCTGCGGACCGTTCCAGGCTGCATCCAGTCCGATATTCGCCGCGGTACGGTAGGCGTCGGAATAGAAATGCCAATGATTGGACTCGTCGACATGCGGCTTTCCGTCATAATCCGCGTATTCAGCATTCATGCCGGTCCGCTCGTCGCAGGCCGCCTGCAGATAGCGACGGCTTGCGGCGGCTGCCTCATGCCAAAATGGACGGTCTTCTTCGTCGGCCTCTTCGGCGAATACTTCATAGAAGTGCGGCAGATGGTAGGACGGATCGCTCCACTCGGTTTCCGGAATGAACTTGATGAGCTTGTTGTCGGGATTCCACATGGGCTCGCCGTCGTAGCGTTCGCCCTTATGAACGCAATATCTCAAGATCTCGCGTCCCCATGCGGAATATTCGTAGATATCCTCGCCATCACCCCAGCGACGGGAAGCGAGGAACAGATCCATCGCGAAATATTCCTCGCCGTCAGGTGCAGGACCATTCGAGTTCGGCGTACCGTCCGGCTCGACCGACCATGCGAAATAATGCGCATGATGACCGTCCTCCATGTACATGTGACGCATTACCCAGCCCCACAGCTTGTCGAATACGTCCTTACGGTCGTATTGCAGGGCGATCATCATCGCATAGCTCATACCCTCGGTACGTACATCGTTGTTGCCGGTGTCCATCACATAGGCAAGACCTTCGTCGTTCTCCCAATAGAATTTGTTCGGACCTTCGAAAATTTCATGCCAGACCTGTGACAAGCGCTTATCGATGGCGTCCTGGGCATATCCGCACTGTGCGAACATGGACTCGCCCAATGTCTTGTTGGTATCGGTTGCATTTGTCATATCAGTTGTTCCATTCCCAGATTCGGATGTGATTCTCTCCGGAGACAAGACCATTCAACGCCCCGGCTTTGCGTTCCGTTGCCGTCAAGGCTTGTCCCAGCAAGTCGGTGTCCAGCACATAGTCACTGCCATCGGGCTGTTCATAGCGTTCCTCCACGATGCGAGGCACGCCGAGCATATCGCTGGTGACGACCTGCATTCTGGTATCGGTGACGGCCTGTGGCACAGTGCACTGCAGGTACAGTCCATCGGGTTCTTCGACCAATGTCACCGGCATGGGCTCATCACACGCAACGCTCGTGGAGGCGGTGCCGCCGAAGAACGGGGCGTCCTCCTGCATGCGTTCCGAATCGTCGGCCGCACCTTCCTGCTTGTTCAGCCCCTGTGCGCCGGACAGATAGATGTTGCCGCCCGCGTATAGAGACTGCAGAGGATTGCGCTCGCCACCACCCTGCGAAGGATCTGCCCACATGGCCCGCTGGCGTTCCAAGTATTCATGCATCGACATCGGGCAATCGCTGTAGGCGGACAAACCATATTCACCGACGGTCGGTTTCACCGGTTGCGGCGCGAACATGTTGTTCAGCCAACGCTCATCGCCGCCGGATACCACAGCGCACCCGGCCACCTCGGTGGTGTGCGGATAGTGATACGGCGTGGAACGGTCGGGGACGGTATGCGGTTCAATGCCGCCGCAAATCAGATTGTTGACGAAGGCACCACCTTGCGACCAGTTCTGAAACATCACCGGCGAGGCAAAAACGTTATTGTCCACCAAATACGGCCCATGACTCACTTCAATCATGAGGTCACGGACGTTATCGTGGAACACATTGCGCGTGATGCGCGTGCCCTGCGTCTGCCAATCCATCCACATGCCCAGCGAGCAGTCGTGGATGTTGTTGTTGGCAATGACCGTATCCAATGCGGCATGGAATTTGATGCCAGCGACCTCCCATCCGAAGAATTCACGCTTCAACGCAATGTGATGGACATGGTTATGCTCGACACGGCAGAATGCGCTGCCCATATGTCCGACGATGGCATTCTGTCCGCACTCGTAGATGTCGTTGTTGCGTACGATATGACCGCCGATCAGCCCCTTTTCCCAGCCGATGCGACGGGCCTTGAACACGGCCTCCAACTGGTACTGGTAACCGGTCTTGCGCTCGGTTTTCGCCCACTCGTTGTCGCCGGATGAGATTTCCTTGCCCAATGACACCGCGGAGAATTTGGCGTCATGCAGCACGTTGTCTTCGATGATCCAGCCATACGACCAGTTCGGGCCGATCATGCCCCACTGCTGCGAGGTAGGCGGCGCCCAATCTCCAGTGGCCTGCGCCATTTCAAAGCCACGCACAGTGATGTAGTTGACATGGTTGCGGGAAGGGAAGAAGCATGTGCGACGAACACTGACCTCCACCAGTTCCTCATTCGGATCGACACCTTGGAAATTCGCCCAGATCGTTGTGGTGCCGGCATTTTCGTCCACTTCGGCATGCCATACATAACGTGTACGGTCCACATCCGGCACAGGGCAGGGAATCTTCAACGCGAAATCCTCATCCGTATCACGCGGCTGCGGATCGTATACGCCTTCCAACGTCGTCGATTCGAAGAAGGAAACACCGTTGAGATACACATCGCCAAGATGTTTGTCCGGATCCTTGCCGAACTTGGGCATTTCCAGCCAGTCACCGAAAATCGGGGTCGCGAATGGATTGAAATCCCCGAACATCGTATTATCAAGCATCACCGTCCACACATGCGGATGATCGGCCAATTCCGTCCAGCCCTGCACGCATTCCGAGCCTTTGATAACCGGCCGTGCTTCGCCTTCGGCTCCGCAGTAGGTGATGCGCTCATGTTCACTCAGACCGCCGCGTTTCGGATCGACTTGTTCGCGGTATACGCCTTCATGCACGATTACCGTATCACCCGGAGAGGCCATCTGTGCGGCCTTGGAAATCGTGGCGAACGGATGCTCCGCGTCGCCGCACGCAACATCGCTGCCGGTTGGTTTGACATGGTATTCAAACTTCATTGCTGAATCTCCTTATTCACACATGTTCCTAAACCGTGACAGTAACGCTCCGCCATGGTTCGCACCAACCCCATACCGGTACGTCCTGCCCGGATTGCAGCACACATCCGTCATCGAAAATCTTCGGCATCGCAAGCATCGCTGCTCTTCCTTCTTCCATCTTTGACAAGTCCACATAAAGTCTCCGTATACGATTCATGACGGCTTGCATACGTCAGTGGCGACGAAAACACAGCTCCCGTCGCCACCAAAACACCTACTCGTTATCGGGCAATTCCCGATAATCGAATTCGCTGAATTTCGCAACCCTGTCGTATCCAGAAAGATCGATTGCAGCCAAACCGACGAATGCTCCGGTGAAGAATCCGCCGTATCGACGCAGGATATAGTCGTCCGACAGGATCTTCGCGTCCAGTTTCACGCCCAAATCGACCCATGAAGTCCCATCAAACGAATATTCGTACGAATACCACTGCTTACGCACCTTCGTGCGCAGCCATACGGTCTTCACGTCATCCGGCACAACAGGTGCCTTGTCGCGCAGGAAAGACGTGTAGTTGTTGAAATCGTTCTGTGCGACTTCAATCACACGGCACTGACGTTGTTCGTCCCAGGTCACGAACACCCAGGACCAGCACAAATCGTCATAGTAATTCGTCAGACCGGCCATTTGACGGTAATTCTTCGGATCGAATTCGACTTTCACGGTCGCATCGAAGTTGAACGCCTGCCAACGACGTGCCACCAACGACAGATCGAAAAGGTTGCACAGCGAGCCCTGGCCACGCAGTTCCAACACGCCGCCACCGACCTTGCCCATCTTGCCATCGAACGGCACACGCAGCGTATTCCAATTCAAATCCAACGTATCGGACATGAAATCGTCATGCTGGCTGTGATCCGCAGGTGCCTCGGTCTCGATGGCATCCTTCGGAGCATCCACATAACGCTGTCCGCCATGGCCTCCGACAATATACGGCCAGCCATCCTCGGTCCATTCGACCTTCTGGATGGAGGTTTCACGCCCCAGCGTGCACCAGCCGCGCGGATCAGTGAAGGATTCATTGTCGTGATGCCACGGACGACCGCACAGCGAGGCGTAATACCATTCGCCGGACGGGGTATCGACCAGCGCGCCATGCCCCTGCTTTTGCAGATAGGAACGCGGCGTGTCGAAATTCGTGATGAACGGATTCGACGGCATGCCTTCGAAGGACAACGCGTCCAAAGTCTTGGATCGGGCCACGACTTCCTGATGCGTATACACGGTACCGCCTTCAGCGGCGAACAGGTAGTAATAGCCATTGATCTTGTACAGATGTGGTCCCTCGGTGAGTTTGACGTCCGTACCGCGCCAAATCGTACGTTCAGTTTCCGGCTTGAGCTTCATCGTCTTCACATCGAATTCGGTCAGTGTGATGCCGTCGAAGCCATGATGGTACTCACGAAAATCCCAAGTCTGCTGCACCAGATACTTGCGGCCATCGTCGTCATGGAACAGGCTTGCGTCGAAGCCGACACCGTTCACGCGAATCGGCTCGCTCCACGGACCATGGATACTTTCGGCAGTGACCAAATAGTTCGTGCAATCCTTGAACGCACCGTTCACGACCTTCACGTCCGTGTAGATCAGCCAGAATTTGCCGTCCGCATAGGAAAGGTCCGGAGCCCAGATGCCACCGGATGACGGATTGCCTCGCATATCAAGCTGGCTTATGCGGCTCAGTGGACTCGGCAACAGGTTCCAATGGACCATGTCCTTGGACTCGTGCAGACGGACACCTGGGAACCATTCGAACGTGGAATTGGCAATGTAGTAGGTATCCCCGACTCGAATCATAGAGGGATCGGCATTGAATCCCGGGAGAACGGGGTTTGCGATTTGCATAATAAACGCTCCCTATGAGAATGCAACAGTGTGGCATAAACGGACTGCCTTATATAGACGACAGCGGTTTATGCCACACAATCCGTCACGCGATATGGTCACGCTTGGCACGGAAAAACGCATCCGGATCCGGTGCGGCACCAAGCAACTTCTTCGTATACTCGTTCTTCGGATGCAGAATCACCTCATCCGATGGACCATGTTCAACAATATCGCCGTGGTACATCACCATAATTTCATCAGAAAAGTGACGGGCAGTCGCCAGATCATGAGTGATGTACAGCATGGCAAGCTGTTCTTCCTGCTGGATACGGGCCAACAGGTTCAGCACACCTAGGCGTAGGGACACATCCAACATCGAAACCGGTTCGTCAGCAATAAGAATCTTGGGCTGAGGAGCCAGAGCGCGAGCGATGGCTACACGCTGACGCTGTCCGCCGGACAGTTCATGAGGACGCCGCCACATGAAGTCCTTGGCCGGAGACAATTCGACGCGCTCCAAAAGCTTCATGACCCGCTCTTCATATTCCTCTTCTGTTTTAGCCAAATGATTGATCTTCATCGGACGAACAAGATGGTGATAAATATTGTGATACGGATTCAAGGAAGCAAACGGATCTTGGAATACCATCTGCACGTTGTGACGATACTGGTGCAAAGCCCTGCCGCCGCGAGGAACCGGCTTACCATCAAGTGTAATGGTACCTGAAGTCGGAGTCTCCAAGCAAGTAATCATTCGCGCGATAGTTGATTTACCGGAACCGGATTCGCCCACCAACGCAATCGTCTTTCCGGATTCCAGCGTAAAGCTGGCATCCTTGACCGCATGAATCGTGGTGTGTTTCAGACCATTGCGCAGATCGAAATCCTTGACAATGTGATCGAGCTTGATTTCACTCATGGCTCTTAACCTCCGAATTCTTCGCAACCACGCGGACAAAATCTCCACGATCGCCCGTCAAGGACGGGAAGGAGCCCAGCAAACGCTGGGTATATGGATGCTGGGCATGCCAATAGATGTTCTCGGACGTGTTCTGCTCAACAATGACACCGTTCTTCATCACGGCGATACGATCCGTGATTTCCAAAAGCATCGGCAAATCATGCGTGATAAAGATGACGGAAAAGCCACGCTGATTCCTGAGTTCTGTGATCTGCTGAATGATTTCGCGTTGGACGACCACATCGAGCGCAGTCGTCGGCTCATCCATGATAATCAACTGTGGATCAAGGGCCAAAGCCATGGCAATCATCACACGTTGACGCATGCCACCAGACAGTTCGAACGGGTATGCAGCCAAACGATTGGGGTCAACATGCACAATCTTCAACAACTCAGCGCATCGATCCTGACGCTCCGATTTGCTCATACCAGGACAATGCGTAATGTACACATCCTCCAATTGCTTACCAATCTTGGTAACCGGACTCAATGAATTCATTGCGCCTTGGAACACCATGGATGTCTTCGCCCAGCGATAGTCACGCAATGCTTTCCCCTGTAAGGCACGCACATCAATTGTTTCGCCGGATGCATCATGGAACAGCACTTCTCCCGAGGAGATACGTCCAGGAGCTTTCAGCAAACGGTTCACACTGTAAGCAAGCGTGGATTTGCCGCATCCAGATTCACCGGCCAAACCCATGATCTCTCCACGTCGAATCTGCAAGTTGGCATGCTGCACAGCATGTACCGGATTCTCGGAATCGTAGATGACATCAAGATCGTTAATCTCGAACAGGACGTCCTTATCGACTTCAGACATCTCACTTCACCTTCGCTTTCTTGCTCTTGGCAGGCTTGGCGTTCAACGTGCGCAGCTTCGGATTAATCACCTCATCGATCGTGAAGTCGATGAAGGACAGGCCAGCGCCGATGATGGCCACAACGACTCCCGGCGGGATGAACCACCACCACGCACCGATATTGATAGCGGCCGCATTCTGGGAGTAGTACAACATCGTGCCCAAAGTCAACTGGCCAGAAGCACCAAGTCCAATGAATGACAGCGAGGATTCGCCAAGAATTGCGAAAATCACGGCAAACACGAACTGCGAAGCCATGCAAGGCAACAGATTCGGCAGAATTTCGACAACAATGACTCGCCAAGGACGTTCGCCTGAGATTTTTGCCGCCAGCACATAGTCCCTACCGCGCATGGATAGGGTCTGCGCGCGCAGCACTCGGGCCGAGCCGGCCCAAGAGGTAATAGCCAAAACGATGATCACCATAGCGATGCCTCGGGTTGGGGACATCACTGCAATGACGATGGTCAGAGGCAGTCCAGGGATAACTAGCATGACGTTAGTAATCAAAGCCAGCAAATCATCCCAGATGCCACCGACGTACGTACCAAGGATACCGAAGATTCCAGAAAGAATCGTCGCAATTATTGCCACTGAGAAGCCAATAATCAGAGATCCACGCGTCGCATACGCCAACTGCATGAACACATCCTGGCCACTCATCGTCGTACCCAGTAGATGCTGTGCCGACGGGGCTGTCAGGCCTATGTCACTGATGGCATTCGGGTCATCGCCGAAAAATGGCACGATAATCGCGAACAGCAGCACCGCACCGAGCAGTACAAGACCTGTGACGAGCTTGGCGGAGCGACGCGGAAGCATACGCTTGACCGCATCGAAGCGATTACGTTTAGGAGCCTGATGATTGGACACTTTTGTAGCAGTCATAGTTTGTGAAGTCACGACAGATCCCTCCAATCAGTCCGTCTGGCGAGTTCGGGCATCAATGAAACCGTAAAAAACATCCACGATGAAATTGACGACCAAGACGCTGGTTGTGATGATCATGAAGATGCCCTGCATCAGGGCGTAGTCATTGTTCTGCACAGCCAAAAGCAGCTGCTGACCAATGCCAGGATAAGAGAACACCGTTTCAGTAAGCAGCGAGCCGCCCACGACGTTGCCCAAGGAAACAGCGAAACCAGACACCGACGGAAGAATGGCGTTTCGAGCCGCATAACGCCACTTGATACGGGAATCTGTCAAACCCTTGGCCTCTGCAGTGAGAATGTAGTCCTCAGACAATGTGGAAACCATCATGTTACGCATACCAACCACACCTGCACCAAAGGAGCTAACCAAAATAGTCAAAGCGGGAAGGAAAGCGTAATGCAGTAAGCTACCGATGAACACAGGCGAAAGCACGGGATTCAGATGTTGGTAATCGTATCCGCCGGAAAGCGGGAACCATCCCAAAGTCTTGGCGAACAAAGACACAAAAATCAATGCAAGCCAGAAGTAAGGGACAGACTGGAATACTGTGGATACCGGGACAATGAAGCTGTCGAACTTTCGTCCGTGCTTCCAACCAGCAGCAATGCCCATAATCTGCTGCAGGATGAAGGACAGAATCGTGGTAATGCCAACCAGACCGATTGTCCAAGGAAGTGCGTTCTTGATGACTTCCAAAACCGGGGTTGGGAAGTAGGCCACCGAGATACCCCAGTTTCCGGTGAAAATGTTTTTAAGGTACGTAACGTATTGGTTCCAAAGCGGCTGACCGTCACTTTGACCCAGCATGGATTCTATAGCAGCTCGCGTGTCCGGCTGTACAGGGCCCTTTGATGCCAATCTGTTCAGCACGATGTCCACCGGATCGCCTGGAAGCATGCGCGGGATAGCGAAATTAAGCGTAAGCGCAGCAAAGAAAGCGACCAGATAGAACCCGAACTTACGAAGATAGTATTTCATGGCTTCTCGATTCGGTAGGGTAGGTGTCCGTCGATATCTGACGGACACCTACCAATTGTTTGGGATATTGGCGGTAACGTCACTTGTTATCCGTCACAGGCTTAATCTGACGAAGGATGATACCTGTGTCCCAGGTATTCCAGCTGGCCGGGGCGGCGTAGACGTTGTCCTTAGTGACCCAACCGGTGTATTCCTTACTGGTCTCCACCATGGTTGCGGTACGCATCATCGGGATGTATGGCATGTCGTCATAGACCTGCTGCTGGATAATGGCGTACTGTTCCTTCTTTACATTGGTATCGGTGGTCGAGTTGATGACATCCAACGCATCGTCTACGGTCTTGTTGGAGTAACGGGCCCACCCGTTAACGCCCTTCTCACCGACCTTAGCCGTCTGGTCGGAAGCGTAGAAAGTATTGTAGAAGTCATACGGCTCGGAACCCGAATACCACATGTTCTCAGTGATGATCTGGAAATCACCCTTCGAGTACAGTTCGGTCATCTCATTGGCGGAAACCTGCTTGACCTTCATTTCGATACCGACCTTCTTCAGCTGCTGACCAGCAACATCAACACCGTTGATTGATTCGGTCCAGCCGGAGATCGCGGGCACTTCAAAACTCAGACGCACGCCGTCTTTCTGGTAGATGCCATCACTGCCCATCGTATAACCGGCATCTTCAAGCAACTGCTTTGCCTTTTCAACATTGGCCTCTTCCGGAACCGTCGATTCAGGAACATCCGGAGACAGGTACTCTTCGTTTTCAGGAGTAGGAGTCAGCGAAGAGCTGGAATCGTAGAAGATACCGTAGAATGCCAGCTTGTTCAACTGCGCACGATCCATACCGTAATAAATCGCCTTACGGACGGCAACATCGGTCTGCGGACCAGTGCAGCCAAGTTCGGCATTGGAACAGGTGACCAGCACCTGCGCACTAGACGGCATAGTCAGATAATCAACCGGAGCATTCTTCAACTGCTTCTCCGGATCCTGGAATACATTCGAAGCCCAGTCGATTTCACCTGCGATGATTGCATCCTGGGTGGCAGTACCGCCAGCATAGGATGTGTAGCGAACACCGTCGATATATGGCTGGCCCTTCTCATGGTAATTCGGATTTGCACGGAACACATAGTTCTGTGAGGTAAAGTCCTTTTCATCAAGTGTGAATGGGCCACTCGTGACAGGATTCTTATTCACATCGGTGGTCACGTCGTCCATCTTTTCGAAAACATGCTTCGGAACCAACGGAACACCGGTGAGAATGGCGCGAGCCGTCATGGTTGCAACCTGATCAAAAATTAGCGTGAAGGTGGTGTCGTCGACCTTTTTAACAGTGCCGTGCCAGCCAATACTGTTCAAGCTACTGGTTTTATTAATCAAATTAAAGGTATACACGGCATCATCAGAGGTAATCGGCTTACCGTCACTCCATTTCAGGCCGTCCTTCAACTTAATCGTAAGCTCTTTGTTATCATCGCTGAACTTATACGATTCGCCCAGCATCGGTTGCATCGTATCGTCGCCGCCTGCCACATTCACGTAGAACAGCCCCTCATACAGAGCACCGCAAGTACCTTGAGAAGCGGTCGGGCTCAGAGGATTCCAGTTCTCAGTAAGCTGCGACGTAGAAATCGTCGCGATGTTGACGATGTTTTCCGCTTTCTTAATGGCTGCATCATTGCCATCACACGCGGCCACAGAAAAGGCCACAATACCTGCACAGGCGGCTGCAAGCACACGCTTCCAGGCTCTTGATCTCATCATGTCTTTCTCCTTTGGTGACATGCACGAAGCACATCTTTATGTTTCGCAAAACTTTGGCTTTTAGCCAAATCACTGTTTGATTATATAGCTTAGTTTTAAAAAAGTCAAATCGTTTAACTTAAATACTGGAAATCTTAATAACGAAAACGACTCGCCAGTACTTTACGAAACTTTCGATTATATTTTCCCGCTAAAATAAAGGAATATACATGTTCCCACAGACGAGCTTAGCGACAAACCCCTGTACGCGCCTCATCACCTAGGTATGCAAAACAGCGACACGGCACGACGTCAACATGGACCCTGCCTGCTATGGCAATCATCGGAGGGCCGACCTATGAACACAGAAATATTGCGCTATAATCTACAAGCGGCGCATCGTTGCGCCCATTCCGAATCACATAAGCCATGCGTCCCGGAATCAAGGACACAGCTTCACCCCACCGAGAGGATTACGTTATGGAGCATATTCTCAACAGACGAACCGCCACCATCCTTGCATATACACGCATCCATAAGCCTGGGATGACACCCTGCGGTCTGGCCTACGCCGTTCACTTTGCCATCAGCAGAGACGGTCGCGTTTATGAATCTCTGAACCAGAACTACGGTATCCTATTCGCCCCGGCAGATATCACAGAAAACAACACAATTGACACAAAAAGCCTGAAAAACCCCTACATCTTTCCCCTTATAGAGGGAGGTTGGGGCATCGCCGCAATACGCACACAGGAAACAGGAGAGCCAGATTCCAACCACCGCATATTGATATGGAAGACCAAGGATTTCATGACCTTTACGCAGCTTGATCCGCTTTCGATTGGAAATGAAGCCGCTCACGCATTGCACGTCCATATCGAAGATGACGGTTACTCATTTGCATGGAAATCCGATTCTGGCTGCTATGAGACATTGCTCCCCACATTGCCCGGCACTGCCCTCGAAGTCAAGCCCACCGTCTGGCATGAGGAAAAGGAAGCTGAAATGCTGCCAGGTCTACCGGAGGATGCCATACCTGGTAATAGCGTTATGATTAATGCCTCACTGGCCGACAAACTGACACTATACTGGGGAGAGCTCTCCCACTGCGCCACTCATATGCCCGATTCCGTTATCGCCCACTGCGCGAAGGATATCGAATCTATTGCCGCCATTGCAACGTATACGGACGGCTCCACCGCGCCGCAACAAGTGGATTGGGATATGTCCACCGTGGACTTCACCAAGCCAGGCGATTATGTCGTGCACGGCGTGCTGCATGGAAACCGTTATCGTTTCCCGCTCACGCACGGAACCGGCGATCCGGTCATCGTACCGTGGGCAGGCAAATATTACCTGCTGTTCACCAATGACAAAATGAACGACGTTGAGTTCTATGCGCGAGAAGCCGACAGTCCGGAGGAGTTATTCGCTCCTGGCATCGAAAACCATCTGATTTTACCTTACGACGAGCTAAAAGGCCATATCCAGACGTTCTGGGCACCGGAATTCCACATCGTGGGCGGCGAACCATATATCTTCTTCGCCATCAGCGGCAAGATCTGGGGACCGCAATGCCATGTCATGCATCTACGTCATGGCGGGAGTTTCATCGACCAGGAAAGTTGGGAAGAACCAAAACGCCTTGTACGTGCGGATGGCAGCCCGTTGGCCGCAAGTGGAATCACGCTCGATATGACGGTAATCAAGGCTGGGGGCCACACCTACGCTGTATGGTCATACCGCAACGGATTCAACGATTCGTTCGATACCGGCTCCATGCTCTATATCGCCGCATTGAACGAAGACCGGCCATGGATGCTGGCCAGCGAACCACGACTGCTCAGCCGTCCGACGCTCAGCTGGGAAAATACGGAAGGTACGATCAACAACGAGGGACCACACTCATTTGTTACAGAGGACTGCGTCTATCTGAGCTACAGCGGAGGCGCTGCAAACAGCTACACGTACGCGGTCGGTCTGCTGACCGCGAATCCGCAGGATGATCTTTCCAATCCCGCAAATTGGCACAAAAGCCTTACACCGGTATTGCACTACCAGTCGGTTGCGGGAGAATACGGCCCCGGCCATAATTCCTTCTTCCGGGACGATCTTGGCAACCTGTGGATTGCGTTCCACGGCGAGGTCAGTTACGAAAGCCGTGAACGTTGCGCCGGTATTCGCCGCGTGCATTTTGATGTGGATGGACGTCCGAGATTCAACCTTTCCGCGAATCGCGACGTCAATCTGGCCCTGCGCAATGTGTCGATCCACGTGACAGTGAAATAAACGAATTAGTCGACCGTACGAGGCGCACATGTGCTGTTGCGTACCACCAGCCCCACAGGCAGAATCGTCGTACGCAACAGCACCCTGTTGGCGTGGATATCCATAATCAGCCGGGTGGCAAGCGATGCCATTTCTTGCAACGGCTGATGAACAGTGGTCAACGGCGGCCCCATGAACTCCGAGGTCTGTATGTCATCGAACCCCACTACGGAAAGATCTTCCGGAATACGTAGCCCCAGCTGTCGTGCCGCCTCATATACGCCCATACATTGCAGACCGCTTCCTCCAAAAATGGCGGTGGGTCGATTCTCCACGTCCCTAAGTAACGACATCGCCTGCTCATAGCCGCTTTGAGTTCTGAAATCACCTTCCCGAATCAAAGTGGAATCGTGAAGGATTCCTTTTTCTTCAAGAGCCGACATATAACCCGACAGACGCGCCCTGGAGCAGAACATGGACCGGGGACCGGTGATAATATTGACATGGGTGCGACTGTAAGTAACATACAGCGTACGAGGAGGGAGTGGCTTATGGCGGCCTCATCTTCTGGACGGCGTTCACATGCTATGGATCGTCGGGTGCAAGGCGTCCGTCTTGCTGATATCGCACGTCGGACAGGATACTCGTTAGCGACCGTGTCCAAGGTTCTCAACGGTCATCCGGATGTTTCGGCCGAAACGCACAAACGCATTGATACGGAGCTGAGGGCCAGCGGGTATTCGCGTCATAAACGACATCTGTACCGCACCAGCCGGTGCATCGAAGTGGTGTTTGAAAGTCTTGACACCGTGTGGGGCATGGAGCTGTTACGTGGTATGGTGACGACAGCCAAACTGTTTGATGTCAGCGTCGTCGTCACACAAAGCGGTAGCCGGGAGCATGTAGATCCGCAATGGGTGGATGATGTGGCACAACGACGCCCGATTGGTGCCATTCTCGTGTTTTCCGAGCTGACTGACAGCGAGCATAAATGTTTGAGTGATCACGATATACCGTATGTCATTCTTGATCCATCAGGTGAGCCGTCAAGCGACAGCATCTCTGTGCAGGCGGACAATTGGAGAGGAGGTGTTATCGCGACAAAGCATTTGTTGGATCTCGGCCATACCCGTATCGGCATTATCACCGGTCCCCGGTCCATGTTCTGCTCCAGGGCGCGTCTGTCGGGTTATATGTCGGCTCTTGAAGAAAAAGGAATCCTTCACGATTCCACTTTGATTCGGGAAGGTGATTTCAGAACTCAAAGCGGCTATGAGCAGGCGATGTCGTTACTTAGGGACGTGGAGAATCGACCCACCGCCATTTTTGGAGGAAGCGGTCTGCAATGTATGGGCGTATATGAGGCGGCACGACAGCTGGGGCTACGTATTCCGGAAGATCTTTCCGTAGTGGGGTTCGATGACATACAGACCTCGGAGTTCATGGGGCCGCCGTTGACCACTGTTCATCAGCCGTTGCAAGAAATGGCATCGCTTGCCACCCGGCTGATTATGGATATCCACGCCAACAGGGTGCTGTTGCGTACGACGATTCTGCCTGTGGGGCTGGTGGTACGCAACAGCACATGTGCGCCTCGTACGGTCGACTAATTCGTTTATTTCACTGTCACGTGGATCGACACATTGCGCAGGGCCAGATTGACGTCGCGATTCGCGGAAAGGTTGAATCTCGGACGTCCATCCACATCAAAATGCACGCGGCGAATACCGGCGCAACGTTCACGGCTTTCGTAACTGACCTCGCCGTGGAACGCAATCCACAGGTTGCCAAGATCGTCCCGGAAGAAGGAATTATGGCCGGGGCCGTATTCTCCCGCAACCGACTGGTAGTGCAATACCGGTGTAAGGCTTTTGTGCCAATTTGCGGGATTGGAAAGATCATCCTGCGGATTCGCGGTCAGCAGACCGACCGCGTACGTGTAGCTGTTTGCAGCGCCTCCGCTGTAGCTCAGATAGACGCAGTCCTCTGTAACAAATGAGTGTGGTCCCTCGTTGTTGATCGTACCTTCCGTAATTCAAAGGGAGTGGCGGGCAATCCCTGATCATTATACAGGAACAGCTCCGGTGACAGATCCCAAGCATAACGAATCAACGTTCCTCGATTCAACCTGATTTCCTGACTGATCGGAACCTTAATCAAGTGACCGCCATGGCAATCGTACCGACAAGCCTTCACCCGATATATCGAGCCTCCCGGCTCCAAGATGTCAAAAGGCACGTCGCCTGTGCAGACCAATCCCCCTCCCGTATGGATGAAGGAGATCTCAATGCCGTCATCCTTGTGAATCGCCATGACAGGAAGCGGCCCCATCGGCTCGCGATCACGTCCATAAACCAACGACTCGGCAGCCGTTGCCAAGCGCTGCGCGACATGGCGCTTATCCAAAGGATGCAGGTCATTATCCTCTCCATATCCGATCGTCACCACCATCGCCGTGTTCCACAACGTCAAAGCGCGCCGTTGTTCATCACGCAGCCTTGGCCAATCGCAATCGGGTTCCAAAGTATAGTTCGGCAATTGGGCGAATATGAATGGTAGTTCCGGACGCTTGAGTAGCGCACGCCACTCCTGGATCAGCGACATCAACAGCTGCACATAGCCATAAGACGCATGGGCGTTGGACTCCCTCTGACTCCGCCATAATGAAGGACCTCCGAGCGAACCGGAGGTCCTTTTTGTTTTCAACGCTTTCGTTCGTCAAAAGGCCATCGTCAGCAAACCGTCAACGTGCCAATCGTTCCGCGGCGGAGGCGATCGCCGCATCACTGGCCGTAGCCGAGAATCGCAGGTATTCCGGCGCTCCGTAGAACTCGCCGGGGCTGGCGACGATGCCGATTTCGGCAAGCTGGCGCAGATCCTCCCAGCAGTCGCCGGACTTGGCTTTCACCCACACGTACAACGCGCCTTGCGGCATGTCGGTGCAGTATCCGTATGCGCGCAGAGCACTCACCAGCATGCCCAGACGCTCCTGATAACGGGAATGCTGGGTCTTGACCGCGTCGAAGTCACGCAGCCCGGCGGCCATCGCAGCCTGCACCGGTCCGGGAATGATCTGCCCGATCTGTTTGCGGTATGCCGCCATCGGCCCGATCAGCGATCGATCGCCAGCGATAAGCGCCGTACGATACCCGGCCATGTTGCTTTGCTTGCTCAGCGAGTACAGCACCAATACGCCTTCGGCGGAGCCCAAACACACATCGTCACAAAGCGCGCACGGCGTCGACGCAAGTGAATCAGCTTCACCTTCAGCGTCATTCACAGCATCCCTCCACTGCATCAGCGCATAGCATTCGTCGGAAAGCACCACCGCGCCGATCTCACGCGCAGCTACGACAATGCCAGCCATCCGCTCGGCCGAATGCACCTCGCCCGTCGGATTGCAAGGGGAATTCACCCACACCGCTTTGACACCAGGCACATTGCGCCACGACGCAACATCAGCCACATCGTCGACCTTAAGCACCTTCGCCCCAGCCAACTGCGTGCCGATCTCATACGTCGGGTACGAAACCTTCGGCTGCACCACAACATCATCCTCACCGAAATGCAGTAGCGACGCCATCAACGCAACACCCTCTTTGGAGCCGACGGTAGGCACCACATCAGCATGAATCGCCTGCAAATCAACATTGCGAGTCACCGAAAACCATTCAGCAATCGCAGTACGTAAATCGGCAGTACCTGCAGTAGCCGGATATCCATACGCATTCGGATCATTCGCCGCCACTGCGAGCGCCTTGCGCACCGAGTCGGGCACGGGATCGACGGGAGATCCCACGGACAGGTCGATCATGCCTCCGAACGCGGCTTTTGCCGTGCGCTTGTATGCTGCGATACGCGACCAATCGTATGGCGAAGAAAACTCATGAAAGCCCATCGTGAAAACCCCTTAATAATCCTCTATAAACAAAATATGCGGCCTCTTCCAACGGGAAAAGGCCGCTTTCAAATGCCAATCACTGATTTTGCGGCGGCAGAGCAGCTACCTGCTCCGGATCCTTGCCGATCGGGCCGGCTGCGGAAGCGCCGCCCATATCACCGACTTCGGCGAAGAAGCTGACTGCGGCATCCTTGTACCAAGCCCACTCGTCTGGCAGATCGTCTTCATAGAAGATGGCTTCGGTCGGGCACACCGGTTCGCATGCACCGCAATCCACGCATTCGTTCGGATTGATATACAGGGAACGGGAGCCCTCGTAGATGCAATCGACCGGGCATTCGTCCACGCAGGCCTTGTCTTTGACATCGACGCACGGCTGAGCGACAACGTATGGCATGGTTACCTCCTTAACACTTACCGTTCAAGACTACTCTTGATTGCCAACTTCCAGCTCTCCCGTGCCGAGTCGGGCGTGGCGGTAGCCGTAGCCGAAGTAGATGCAGAAGCCAGCCGCAAGCCAGACCACGAATCGAATCCAGGTGAGCACGCTCAGGTTGAGCATGAGCCAGATGTTGGCGAGCGCGATGAGGATAGGCACCCATGGATTGCCGGGGATTTTGAAGACTCGCTTCAGGTCGGGGCGCTTCTTACGCATGATTGGAATAGAGATTGAAACAAGAGTGAATGCCGACAGCGTGCCGATGTTCACCATGTCGGCAAGGATACTGACGTTGCAGCTGGCTGCGATGAGTGCCATGACCACGCCGACGGCAATCTGCAGACGCACTGGAGTGCCGTGCTTGCCCGTGTGACTGAGCGAGCGCGGCAGCAGGCCATCTCGGCTCATGGCGAACACCACGCGGGTCAGGCCGAGCAGCAGCACCATAACCACGGTTGCCAGGCCGATCACAATGCCGAAACTGATGATTTTGGCGGCCCAGTCAGCGCCGACCATTTCGAATGCCGTGGCGAGTGACGGGTCTTTCTGCTTGGCGAGGTCTTTGTAGGAGACCATGCCGGTGGTGACAATGGCAACGAGGGTGTAGAGCACGATGATCAGTCCCATGCCCACGCCGATGCCCAGCGGAACGTTCTTCTTCGGATTAACGGTTTCTTCGGAGGTGGTGGCGACCACATCGAAGCCGAGGAACGCGAAAAACACGAGCGCGGCTCCGGAGATGATGCCGGCAACGCCGTAAATGCTGGGGGTCATGCCAGTGGCCCACTGCCATAATGGCTGTTCCATGGTTGCGGTCAAGCCGGATCCGGTGGCGGTTGCCGGTTCGCTCGGTGGAATGAACGGGGTGAAGTTCTCGGCTTTGACGTAGAAGAATCCGACGATTACCACGAATAGTACGATGGCGATTTTCAGTATGGTGAGCGCGCCGTCGACTCGTGCGCCGATTTTTGTGCCGCACACCAAGAGTGTCGTGAAGAACGCTACGACGATGATTGGCGCGAAATCGAAATTGAATGATCCGATGGTGATGTTGGTGTTGATATTCCAGCCAACCAGCCGGAAGAAATCGTTGAGATAGACTCCCCAATATTTTGAGACGACGGAGCCTGCCATCAGCATTTCAAGGATCAAATCCCAGCCGATCACCCACGCGACGACCTCACCGACGGTGGTGTAAGTGAAGGTGTAGGCGGATCCCGCAACCGGAATCATGGACGCGAATTCGGCATAGCACATTACGGCCGCACCGCATACCACGCCGGCGATGAGGAAGCTGATAATTACGGCCGGACCCGCATGGAAGGCTGCCGCCTGGGCACCAATGGAGAAGATGCCCGCGCCGACTGCCACGGCCACACCCATAATGGCCAAATCCCACCAGGTCAGGTCTCGTTTCAGGGAGCGACCCGACTCCTCTGTTTCCGCCAGCGTCTGCTCGACGGATTTCTTGCGTAATACGTTCATTGTGTTTCCCTTCTCTCTTCGTTCTTACGTTTACTTGAGGCTCATGCCGATGACGACCGGTTCTGGAACGAGACGGATGCCGTACGCCCGCTCGACACCATCCTGCACGGTTTTGGCAAGTTTCACGATGTCGGCTGCCGAGGCTCCTCCTCGGTTGGTCAACGCTAACGTATGCATGGTGGACAGTCCCGCAGTAGCGTTTTCGCTGGTTTTGTAGCCTTTATGGAAGCCTGCATGATCGATAAGCCATGCTGCGGATGTTTTGACTCCAGGCGTGCCATCCGGCAGGGTAGCGCTGAATCGCGGCGCATCTTCGGGAAGCCTTGCCGCCTGCTCTTTGGTGAGAATCGGATTCATGAAGAAGCTGCCACAGCTATGGCGATTATAGTCAGGTTCGTCATTGCCTTCCTGTGTGCGCTGCGCATTATGTGCGATGGCGACCAGTTCGCTTTTTTTGGTGCCGCGCATGGCTTCGGTCAAGTAACGGTGGGAATCCTCAAGCATGCCCTTGGAGGCACGTACTTTCAATACCGCGTTGCGAATATCCGTTGTCGACATGCGTTCGCCCACTTCCACACCCAATGCCTTGGCGAGCTGACCGTAGCCGACCACGCCGGTTGCGCTGTGATGCAGTGCGAAGGTGACGGACAGCACCACGTAACGCGGCGTCGGAAAGAATTCGGCTGCGGGTGTGGCCGGAGCGCTGTACATGCTGGCTTTGAGCACACTCATACGGTAACCGAAATGCAGTTCCTGATTAGTGAGCTCTTTGGTTTGCTTGTCTTTGCGGTCCCAGACTTCCACGCTTTCGACGCTGGATGCGACCTCTTGGCCGTATGCGCCAATATTCTGCACCACCGACGCGCCGACGGTGCCCGGAATGCCGGAAAGTCCTTCCACGCCTTCCAGGCCAAGCCCGACGCAGTAGTCGACGAAATCATCCCAATTGCATCCGGCTTCGGCGTTGACGTGCACGATTTTTTCGTCGTTTTCGGCAGGCGCTGCCTCATCAAGCACACTTACGGCGTGTCGCGCATCACGGACCACGACGCCATCGAACGGCGTGTCGGCCACGAGCATGTTGGATCCGCCTCCGATCACGCACAACGGCAAGCCTTTGGCATCGGCATCTTCAACGGCTTCAATAACGCCGACACGCGAGGTCGGTTCAATAAAGGATGCGATTGGCCCGCCTACGGCAATAGTGGTGAGATCTGCGAAATTAGTCATGGTGATTAGCTTAGCGTGCGGGGAAGGCAGCTGAAAAGGTGTCAAGAGGGGTTTCGGAGAAAACAAAAAACCCGACCAATTGGTCGGGTTGAAAGCTTTGAACTCGCTCAGCGGGTCTCGCGATGCACGGTCTGCTTGCCGCAGCGGGAGCAGAACTTCTTCAGCTCAAGACGATCCGGCGTGTTACGGCGGTTCTTCGTCGTGATGTAGTTACGCTCCTTGCACTCGGTGCATGCCAGCGTGATGCCCGGACGAATGTCGGCGCTCTTGCTTGCCATCTAAGTTCACCTCTTGTGGTTCGTTGCTATGCCGACGTTCCGTCGACCTTTGTAGCGAGAAAGAGACTCGAACTCTTGACCTTACGATTATGAGTCGTACGCTCTAGCCAGCTGAGCTATCCCGCCATGAGAGCCTCGAGTGAGAATTGGACTCACGACCTCTTCCTTACCAAGGAAGTGCTCTACCACTGAGCTATCGAGGCGTGGCGGATAGTGGATTCGAACCACTGAAGCACGAGGCGACTGATTTACAGTCAGTTCCCTTTGACCGCTTGGGAAATCCGCCGTGCTGCCTGTTTGGTTGAACCCGAACCGGCAACCCGTTTAGTATGCCACAGACCATGTGACTAATGCAAATACGGCGTGTCGCGATTGCCTAAAAAGCTCCAAATCGTTGAAATTCCAACGTTTTTCCACTATCAGCTACATGTCAGCGCCAATCAGAGCAAATCCTCATGAGAAAATCCCGAAAAGAAAAAGCATGAGTATTTTTTCTGGACTTTCCCTGCAGACCGTTTGAACAGCGACGCCAACACCAGCACGCCAATGCCGATGAACATGGCACGCATCGGTCGCGCACAGCCTATTGCAGGAACTTCAAGCGATTGAAATCAACAAGACCCCGCCAACGCAACGATTGTCCACCAATCGTTCGCTGACGGGGTCTTCAAACAGCTACGCGCTACGCTCAGCCGAGAATGGCCAGAATATCGCGGGCGGAGACGATCAGGTAATCCTCACCCTGATAGTGCACCTCGGTGCCACCATACTTGGAGTACAGCACCTTGTCGCCGACCTTGACGTCGACCGGAATGCGCTCGCCGGCGTCGTTACGACGGCCCGGGCCGACAGCCAGGACTTCACCCTGCTGCGGCTTCTCCTTGGCGTTGTCCGGAATGAACAGACCGGATGCGGTCTGGGTCTCGGCTTCCGCCTGCTTGACGATGATCTTGTCTTCCAACGGTGTGAGTGAGATCGACACTGTGGACCTCCTCTTTCTAAGAGAAATCGTTACTTACCGCGCCGGGACCCGCTTGCAAGAGGCTGACGATCACTTACGGCGTCGTCCTTCCGCGCTGAGACATATCCTAGCGCGATTATTAGCACTCTGCCAACTCGAGTGCTAACGCTGAGAGCAAAATATACGAAAAAGCCTGAAACCATTCGGTTTCAGGCTGATGTTCTTTACGCTTGTTTGCACGTTTCGTGCGTTTCGTACGTTCGCTTTCCCTCCGTCATGCACCACGACGGGCCATAATGGATGCCAAGCCCACACCCAGAGAATCGGAGGTAACGCTGGGAGCCTCGACGTCGGCGCTGACCTCGGCGTCGTGGAATCCCACGGCATCCACGTCCCGCAGATGCACACCAGCCTCCACACGAGCGGCGGCCTCGTCGGAATCCATGCTGCTGATCGCATCGGTCGGCACAATCAACGGCTCGACATTGTCGGAAACCGCACTCGCAGTCGAAGGCACGGCCTTGGCCACCTGACGGGTGGATTTAATCTCCATGCTTTCCGGAGCGGCCTGCACAATATCGTTGCCGTCGCGCGGCGCGCCCAGCGAAAACGAAATCAGATCCTGCGACGCGTTCACCACAGTGGGCGACGACATATCGTCACGGGCGTCCACATTCTCGGTTTTGACGATTTCATCCCGCTCATCGTGGATGGACAGACCGTTCGTCTCATTCGGCACGACTTGCGCATCCACAACATTCACTTCCGTATCGGTTTTCGCCTCAGGCGTCTCCTTACGCTTGCTTACGGCAGCATCGCGGTCGACCTTGCCGCGATCGATCGCCTGACGAATCTCACCTTCCGGCATAACATCGGTCGGCACCTGAGATTCGGCGATTCTACGAATTTCCTCAAGCTCCTGCTCCTGCAAACGCGAGCGCTCCGCCTGTTCCTCTTGGGCACGCTTGCGCTCCGCCGCAGCCCGCTTCCTCATCTTGGAACGATACTTGGCGACCTTACGCTCCCACGCTGCGGCCTGCTTGGCGGCCCTCACCCCCAAAGCAAGCACTCCAGCAAGCAGCGATGCGGGAATCAAAGCAAACAACGGACTGAAATGCAACACAAACGCGCACATCAACACGACGATTGTGATCACCAGCATCGAGACAACAATAATCCGCCTTCTGCGGATCGCGGCACGACGAAAGGCACGGACATGCGCGATCCTTTCGTCGGTCAGCTTGCCCTCATGCGTCTCGTTGGACTGCATTATTGCCCCTTTCGCCTTTGCGGCGGTCTCATCGGAGAATCGCGTTCCGCTGTCGGCATCCACCAGATGCAGCGACGGCGAAAAGCGGTCCTCTCGGTGCTCGATTACCCGCTTCATGCCTTTGACCGTCCGTTTGGGCAGCCAGAAAGCCATGAGAATAATCACAATCGCAAGCACCACAACCGTGCTTAACGATTCATAACCCATAACTCATAAGAATAGGTGACATTCCGACATTCTCCGGGGCACACGCCCCCGCGTGTCGAACATGTGCGTCGAAAGCGCGTGTTGCACCTCGTCAACGGCTCACTCGCCCATCAACCGCGCGGTGAAACCGTTTGGTGCGCGCTCCGGTAGCAGCGCATACGATTCATGATCACGCCATTGCCCGTTGACGAACATGTACGATTTGCGAACACCCTCATAACATGCTCCCACCTTGAGCGCGACCTTGCGGGAACGCTCATTTTCGGGAAGCAGGTCGATTTCCATACGATGCAATTGCGGTCCGGAAGGATCAAACATCGCCCAATCAGCCAATAACGCGACGGCCATGGGAGCATATCCACGACCTGCGCAGCGTTCGTCGATCCAGTAGCCGACCACACCAGTGCGCATGGCGCCATAACAGATCGCTCCCAGCGAAATCTGGCCGATGATACGCCCATGCTGCTCAATGGCGAACACCACTCCGGTGCCGTTTCGCTCGTTGCGCCGCATCGCGCGCACCCACTCATTGAACGACATCGACGCACCATGCAACGGGTCTCCGGATTCCCACGGCTTCAGCCAGTCGTCATTACGCCAACGGACGTCGTTCCATTCGTCACAGTCGTCGAAGGTCAGCGGCCGCAGGATTATGGGAACGTGGAGCCCGTGCGATTGGATAAACCGCGGAACATCGATGGCATTGGATTCCGAACGCATCATGCCGCGCAAAGATTGCAAAATCGTCACGCTTTCATTCTGCCATGCGCATAACATTTTCGTTTTCGCGCAACCATCCCGTGGTACAACATGCGATATGACCCCGAATATGCAAACCAATGTCGCAGGCGACAGCACGCGTGACGAAACCGCAACGCAACGCGATCTGAAAAGGCAATGGCGCAAGAACGCAATCGCAAGAAGAAAACGGACAAGCCCTGAGGAACGGATGAAAGCCGGTCGAAAACTGGCCGAGCAGGCACGGCAGGCGAATCTCATCCATTCATTCACCACGGTGGCCGCATTCGCATCCATGGGTAGCGAAATGTCGATGACACCAATGTTGCAGGCACTTTTCGATTCGAACTGCCGAGTACTCGTTCCACGGCTTGGAGAAGGCACGGATATTGGTTGGAGCGAGCTTGACAGCATCCACGATCTGCGTGATCAGACCAACAGCGACGGCTCCACCAACACACATCGTCCGCAGGAACCCAGCAACAGCGTATGCGGGCCCGAAGCGTTGAAAAACGCTGGACTGATCATCGTTCCCGCTTTTGCCGTCGATCATGAGGGATTCCGTTTGGGGCGTGGCGGAGGATGGTACGACCGGGCGCTTGAATACCGTGCGGTCGGATCGCGCGTGGTAGCGGTCTGCTGGCCCTGGGAGCCGACCGACAAGCCGGTGCCCCATGAAGCGCACGACATTCCCGTTGACGGAGTGCTTACGCCGGATGGATTCATGGAGGTTCGCCAATAGACCATTCGTGAACAAGACGTTCATGCGGCCGTCTCAGGGAGCGTACTAGGATATGTCCCGTTAAGAAATTTGAGAACCTGTTGAAGCGAGGATACTTTGCCTACTTATCATTACCGTTGCAAGAACTGCAACTACGATTTCACCGAGCAGCAGTCGTTCACCGACGACCCGATCACCATCTGCCCCGAATGCGGCGAGGAACAGGTCCGCAAGGTGTATTCCGCACCGCCGATCGAATTCAAAGGATCCGGTTTCTACCGCACCGACAAATCCAAGTGAGCTCAATCACATAATTCAAACAAGCTCAACCCTTGGAAAACAAGGCGACATGCCGAAGCCTGTGGATAACTTACATCCTCCGACCACAACCCTTGATTCGGCTTGCGCAACAGCTATTCGTAAGGTCATCATGCATGCATGGTGACCTTTTTTCATGATTTGTTGCAACGTCTGCAGGGCATGGATGGCAGGCGAACGACCGATGGCACGCGGACTGCGCCTCATTGGCGACGGAAGAATGCACGATTGCACCGGCTGCTCGCCGCGGTCTGTGCCGGACTTGCCATGTTCGCAGCCCTGCAGTGCGTGCGATTGACGATTTCCACGCAACCGGTTGTCATCGCAGCGCAGCCCATTGCGAAAGGCAGCGTGATTACCGCGGATTCGCTCGCATTGCGCGATCTTCCGTATGACAAGGCCTTACGTAATGTTTTCCATGATTGCGCCGATGCCGTCGGGCTAATCGCCCAAGTGGACGTTGCGGAAGGCGGCATCGTCACGTCGACCATGGCGCGTGCCTCTCCCGTTGTTTCCGAAGGATACACGGTAATCGAAGTGCGATTGGCAAGTTCCGCCGACAATCTGTCGCTTGGCGATGTCGTGACACTTTCCAGCGCCACGATATTCGGCGAGGCAACACCGGAGGCATCCCCGGATACGGATGCCGTGACGCTGCGCGAATTATGCTCGGGCGCGATCCTGACCGCAAAACCCTCGCGCGATGCGGACGGCAACACCCTTGCGGTGTTTGCCATGCCTCCTCATGAAGCGGCGACCGTTTTGCAGGCTCAAGAGTACAGCGCGATTATCGCCATCGTCAGTTCGTGACGACAACGAAACAAATCCCAAGCGAATGTCAGCGTCCCCTCTCGGAGAACACGCCCCAATGCGGCGGCAGTTCACCCAGAATACGCTTGTCATCATCCGCATTGCGCTGACGTTCGGTGAGCACATCGGACGGTTCGAGCTTAACGCCGTCCGCATCGAACAGCTCAGTGCCCTGGCGGATCACACGCTTGTGCTTGCGTGCCGTTCGGCGAGTGGCGCAATAGCCGGACACCACGCGAACGGCAGGCTGGTCAGTTTCCTGGGAAGACTCCTGCGGAGAATGCTCGTCGACGCTCACTTGCCCTCCTGATACAGGTCGCTCAGGCGTGCCACGATACGGTCCACTTCCTTGTCTGGATTCACGAACGCACCAACGCTCCACACGGTCATAACAGACCAGCCAAGCGATTCGATGTTCTGCAAAAGCACACGGTGACGTTCCCTGGTGGACTGCAACCCCATGAATTGCGCATCGTCGGTGAGCACCGCCAACGCGAACGGCTTGTCGTTCAGACCGACCACCAGCGGCAGCTTGGATCCATTGTCGAAACCATAATCGACGGCCACATTCAGTCCACGGGCTCGAATGCGATCGGCAAGATCGTTGAGAAGCACGTTCGAGCCGGTCATCCTGACGGCGGGGCGCACCACGCTGTCATCAAGCTGCTCCATCCAACGAAGCACGGTCTTCAGCATCTTCGGGCCGGCCTGATGCAGACGTTCGTCATCCATGTCGGACGACGAGAACGCGGACACGATGTCAAGATGGCGGTCCGGCACGGCCAACGCGTCCAGCAGCATGCCTCGCCCGCCTTCGGATTCCAACGCTCCGAACTGCTGCAGTAGGCGCCCATGGGAGGTTTTCGCATAGCACATCGCAAGAATCGCATCAGTGGCATGCGCTCCGGCCACGTCGGAGATATCCACGATGCGCACATGGCGAAGGAACATGCCCATGGCCTTGTTCTTGTTGGCGATGGCCTTGAGCTCTGCCCCCAGTCGGGTGCGGAACGTATGCGTAAGCGTCACCACTGTAAGCATGTATGATGCGGGCACAATGGTAAAACCGGCGGCGCGCTTAGTGATCAGCCTGACCACCTCATCGATCTCCTGCTGGCTGCTTTCCACCAGTCCCGAAGTGATGACCGGCACACCGTTGGCGTCAGGTACGAAATGGTAGGCGATCTCGCCTTGCGCGCCTTCTCTTGCCACGTCGAAAGGTACGGAGCCGTAGCCTTCCGATTCCAGGAACGCATTGAGCTTCGGAGCGCGTCGAACAGGACGATTGGCGATTTTTACGCTCGGCAGCAGTGCGATAAGACGCTTCAGACCATCGGATGTGACTGTTTCACGATGTGCGATCACCACCACCTGCTTGGCACGGCTGATGATGCTCAGCAATTCGATGGACTGGATATGCGCGGCTGCATCGATGATGACGACGTCAGCTAACGGCGCCGGATCGGTGATCGCTGCAAGTGTGGCGGGCGTCGCAACAAGAATCGGTTTCGCCGCTGCGAGAATCTGCGGATGCTCCTTGTGCAGGCGATTCAACGAAACGTTGTGGGAGCCGGCAAGCATGGTATGCAGCAGATTGGCTTCCTGCGTACGCGAGAACAGCATGTCGCACAGGCGACGCATGGATTCCTGTGCCACCATCGGCCCGATCGAACGCACGTGCTCCACGTCGACTTGGGCGAAGCGTTCCGCAGCGCCCTGCAATGCCGAACCATCCTGGTTGGAGATAATGGCGGAGGATTTCACAATATCCTCGAACGCCGTGGTCCACCATGCCAACTGCAGTTCCCCTGCGACAGCATCGTTGGGAATACCACGATTGTTCAGATCCTCAATCAGCTCGTCAAGACCAACCGAGTGGAAGTCACGCTCCAAACGGGCGCGCTCCGGCAGATTGTCAAGCGCCTGCTTGTCGTCATACAGGGCCTTCAAACGCTCTTCGACCTGGTTGAAGTCAACGGTTTCGAGATTGCCTCCCTGCGGGGTTGTGGCAAGCACCGCATTCAACGCGGTCATATCCCGATTGAGATTCTCCTGCGTTTCGATGATGTCATCCAGCTTGGCGGGCAGCACCGGCCAGCCGCCATGAGGCACGAACATATGCCACTGATCGGCCTGCTTGGACACCACAAGCAACGCCTCGTGCAGGTTCTCCACTTGGGCACCGACGCGCAGCATGCCCTTGGCTTCCTTGATGTGGCGGCGACGCTCCCAGAATCCCATGGAACTGCCTTCGGCCTTGCGTTCGGCCTTCGGCTTGGTCGCCTCGATCATGGATGCGATGTCACGTTCGAAGATTTCCGGCTGGAACACGTCAAGCACTCGGCGCAGGTTCTTCAACACCATGACCTGGCGCCCCCACTCCTGGGCGGTCGTTGGAATCGGGAATCCGCAGGTCTGCACCGTGCTGGCCACCTGCTCACGGGTGGCGGGCAGCACCTTGCGCAACAGTTCGACCACACGCTGGTATGCGCTCACCGCTTCCTCTTCGGAATACAGCGAAGCCTTGTACCATGCGGTGTCGTTCTCCGTGATGGTGTATTCGCCAAGCTCACCCGCACGCTGCAGTTTCGCAGCCCAATCCTCGATCTTGTCCGCAATGGAATGCGCAGTCTGCTTACTCAAACGCACGTGCGTGGTCGGATGGGTGGGTAGCGCCGCGATCTGAGCGAGATTCTGAATCGTCTGGTAGGCGGATACGCCCCACTCCTGGCTCACGCCATGAAGATCGCCCAGATAACGGGTCAAACGGGAGCGCACACCAACCAATTCGTCGGAAATCTGATCAAATCGAGACGAAGCAACACCGGATTGGAATCCAACAGCGGCAATCAATTGACGATCAATAGCCGCATTGGCACCGTCATCGGCGATATCTAACAACTGTCCGCTCATCTCATTCGCGGCGACGGCCTGCACAAATCGACGTTTCTGATCGGTCACGCATGGCACATAAAGCACGGAACGTCCGTTCATCACACAACGGGATGCGATCGCGGCAGCCTGCTCGGCGGTATTGTTAGCAATCGAGCTATCCACAAACAACGAATGGCCCGCGGACGCAAGTTGCGAAGCGTATCGGACGGTATTGTCGATATCGCCGACCTCATACTCGCCATGCGGGTCGGCATCGAACGGGCTGTATTCCGGAATCTCAGCCCCCTCCAATGCTTCAGCGGCGGCCTTGTCTCCAGCCAAAGCGTCCAAAGCGGTGTTGCCGGTCGGACCTTGGGCCAACTGATCGATGATCTTCTGGCTTTCCACCAGCATCTGCGACGCCGGATCCATAAAGCACCCGAGAATAATGTGCCTTTCGATCTCAAAATCGGGGAACGCGTTGGCCGCACGATCCGTAATGGCCGCGAACACCGCAGACGTCTCTGGCGTGCCGCTCTCATAGTTCGAACCGTCAAACAGCTTGGCCTCATCCAATATGACGTTGTTCTCGCGCAGCACGGCCGCGAAAGCCGCGTTCAGACGTACACGCCCTGTGAATGCGATCACCGTGCCGTTTTCGATATTGCGGCCTTCTTTGCGCACTTCGACCGGGTACATGAGCACCGGCATCTGATTGCCCTTCCAAATGGCCACGCCGACCACCAAAGACAACTCGCCCACGCCGCTGACACGGCTTTTTGCCTCACGGTCATCAAGCACACGTTCCACACGACGACCCGCGGCACGTAACATGCCGTTGTCACGGAACAAGGAATTGAGCTGAACATGCCCGCTGGCGAATAGCTGCGCGATGCCGGACGGGTGCGCGTGCGTCATATCAAGTTGGGCACTCAGCTGCGTCACATCCTCAAGCGGCGACGGCGACAGGCCAAGACGATACTTCTCACGCCACCCACGAATACGATCCAGCTCAGTGATGTTCTCTTTGCTTTCGCTCATGTGTTGGCTCACTTCCCTACCGCTTTACGGTATTCCGCATACCCCGGATTATGTGACAGGGCCGCGTCGATGTCTGTATTGCCCAATGCGCCCAGCCATGCATACAGATCGTCGTATAGCGACGGGTTCATGGCAAGGAATGGCAGCAGTTCCGGATGACGCGCCATCTCGAACTGCACGGTGAAATCGTCGGTGCGCTTGGCATCATCCGAAGTCAGCCCGTCGACTTCGATGGTCTGCTCCTGCTTGACGAGCTCGCCCTTGGAAACGCGGTCGAACACTGATCCGGGTTCGAAAACAGGCTTGAACGCGCTGGTTTCGTCCGGCGACGGTTCGCTCGCAACCTGCGATTGTGTAGCATGTGGCCTGAAGCGCTCATCATCGGCCTGCTGCAACGCTGTTTCCTCTTGGCTTGGAGTTTCGTCGTGTGTCTGCTCCACGATCGTGGCAGACTGCTCCCCTATTTCGTTGGACTGCTCGTGCGATGCTTCTGTCTGCTGTTCCGACATATTGTTTTCTTCAGCCGGCAACGCCACGATAATCGGTTTACTCGGATGCGCGCTGAACAGCTTGCTCACGGGAATCGTGTCATGCTCGGTTTCGTTGCCTGTTGCGGTTTGCGTCGGCAATGCGACTTCCTGCACGGATTCCGGCTGATTCGCTTCATGTTCGTTTTCCGCAGCGTTTTTCTTGGCGGCTTCCTCCGCGGCCTGCTGTTCCGCCACGGCATCCGCGAACAGGTCGCGCGGAGTATTGTCTGCGACCACGTTATGCTGCACCAACGAAACAGACGGCAAATCTCCATAATCCGGCTCGTTGGAACGGACGGGAGCAAAAGACTGACGCTCGGCAAGTTGCATGAAATTAACACGATTGGCGACGTTGCGCGCGTTGAACAATGCGGTCGGCTCGCCGGCACGCAGGTTGAGAATATCATCGACCGACATATCCACCGCATCAGGCTCCTGCGGCACCTCGTCGGACACTGCGTAGGAGAACAGGTTGGAGACCGAAGCCGACGCATGGCTCTCAGTCTCAGGCACTGTCTGTGCGATGTCTCGTTCGAAGGTGACGCGCACGTCACCGAATTGCAGCGTCATCGGTGTGGTCGGCAATTGGAAATCCTCATCCGCCGGCAGACGCATCAATTGGCCATTGTCGGCCACCACGAACGAACCATTGGTCGACTTGAGATCACGCACGGAAGCATTGCCCTGCGCATCAACTGAAAAAATGGCATGCCGTTTCGACATGGATTTGTTTGCGTCCATAATGTCAAGTCGCGCGAATCCATCATCCACCAGAGGACGTAACGGCTTACGGCCGATTTCCACGCTTTCGCCGCTTTCCAGCTTCTTGAGTTCGGTTCCATCAACCTTGACGGTCCACTGCTGCGCCGTTCGTTGATCTTCGCTCACCGTTGTCGGCCTTCCTTTCACACACAACACTCTTTGCCATTGTGTCATGCCTTGCCACGTATTTCAGGATTATGACGCGATTAATTGACAACTTTCGCCTATTTCCCCCATTGTATGGCACGATATGGAAGCGTTCACGCCCAAATCGGGTTTTATTGGATTGTCAGCGAAAGAAAAACCTGAGAATATGCGGAAACCCCGCCGCCTTGTGGCGAACGGGGTTTCCACTCAAGATCGTGATATGCGGCTTCAAGCCGCGCGAATCACTTGAGCTCGACGGTAGCGCCGGCTTCTTCGAGCTGGGACTTAGCCTTCTCAGCGTCTTCCTTCTTGGCCTTCTCCAGGACAGCCTTCGGAGCGCCGTCGACCAGAGCCTTGGCCTCAGCCAGACCCAGGGAGGTGATAGCGCGGACGGCCTTGATGACCTGGATCTTCTTGTCGCCAACGGCGGAGAGGATGACGTCGAACTCGTCCTTCTCTTCCTCAGCCGGAGCAGCAGCGCCCGGAGCGGCAACGGCGACAGCAGCCGGAGCGGCAGCCTCGACGTCGAACTTCTCTTCGAAAGCCTTGACGAACTCGGAGAGCTCAACCAGGGTCATCTCACCGAAAGCTTCGAGCAGCTCATCGTTGGTGTACTTAGCCATAATGGCTTCCTTTCATTCTTGGCGACGGCTTGATTGAAGAGGTGACCGTCACCTAAAACAATTATTTTCTTTTGTGGTCACTATCATTCATGCGGCTAACCGCAATGAAATCAGGCGGCCTTTTCCTGCTTCTCGCGGAGCGCATCGATCGTACGCACGGCCTTGGTCGGCAGAGCGTTGAACAGGTACGCGGCCTTGGACATCGTAGCCTTGATGTCGCCGGCGAACTCGGCGAGCAGCTGCGGGCGAGACTTGAGGTCTGCCAGCTTCTTGGCGCCTTCAGCATCGTAGACGGTGCCATCAGCGAAGCCGCCCTTGATGATCAGTGCCTTGTTGGTCTTGGCGAAGTCACGCAGGGTCTTCGCAGCTTCGATGAAGTCACCCTTCACGAAGGTCACAGCGGTCGGACCAGCGAGGATCTCATCGAGACCTTCGACGCCAGCTTCCTTGGCTGCGATGCGAATCAGCGTGTTCTTAGCCACAGTGTAGGAAGTATCGCGGCCTAGCTTTTCGCGCAGTTCAGAGATCTGCGGAACGGTAAGCCCGCGGTACTCGGTCAGGTAGATAGCATCAGCGTCACGGAACTTATCCGTAAGCTGGGCGATCACCGCTTCCTTTTCGGGCCTCTTCATGGCGTTCCTTCCTTAGTCAACCATTGACTGTGAAGCAGGAACGTTTCACCGGGCAACAAAAAAGCCCTGCACACAGGCAGAGCAACATTCGACCGCTAAGCGGAAAGCCCTTGGTGGGCGTATGTTCTTCAACCTGCGCTGGCTTGGCGAACCAAACTTCATGAGCGCTTGCGCACTCCAACCAACGGTCTGTGGTTTACAGGTGAATAACCTACGACCATGCTTGGACTTGCGAAGATCCGGGCGTGTCGCGCTTCACGAAATCATCATGACTTGCTTAAGTGTTACGGTTAGTCTTTGTTCGGAATCCCACGATTCCATAAGGCGAGTCGCAATTCTCGCCGGAACGCGCCGCGCAACAGTCGGAACGTTCCTACCAACCCAAGAGAGATAGAGAGATATGGAAAAGTTCTTCCATCTTAAGGAGAACGGCACCACCGTGTCCACTGAGGTCATGGCCGGTCTGACCACGTTCTTCGCAATGTCGTACATCATCATCGTCAATCCACAGATCCTGTCGCAAACGGGCATGCCGTGGGGCGGCGTGTTCCTCGCAACCATCATCGCAGCCATCGCGGGCACGCTTGTCATGGGCCTGTTCGCCAACGTTCCGTACGCTCAGGCCGCTGGCATGGGCCTCAACGCGTTCTTCACCTACACCGTTTGCTTCGGCCTCGGCTTCACCTGGCAGCAGACCCTGTGCATGGTGTTCCTGTGCGGCCTGATCAACATTCTGATCACCGTCACCAAGATTCGTAAGATCATCATCCAAGCCATTCCGGAAGTGCTGCAGAACGCCATCGGCGGCGGCATCGGCCTGTTCGTGGCCTACGTTGGCTTTCTGAACGTCGGCTTCTTCACCTTCACCACCAAGGCCGACGCCAAGAACGGCGACACCGTGCAGGCCACCCCAGGTCTGGCCGTCATGAACAATCCGACCATCTGGCTGTTCATCATCGGCCTGTTCCTCGCCATCATCCTCACCGTGCTCAAGGTGCGCGGCGGCATGCTGATCGCCATCGCGGTCACCGCCGTCGCCGGCATTCCAATGGGTCAGACCACCATGGCCAACTCCCTCTCCATCGGCGACACTTTCGCCCAGCTGCCACAGACCTTTGGCGCTATCTTCAGCGCCGAAGGCTTCCCATCGCTGTTCTCCGACATGTCGAAGCTGCCGATCATCCTGCTGACGATCTTCGCATTCTCCATGTCCGACACCTTCGACACCATCGGCACGTTCATCGGCACCGGCCGCCGCACCGGCATCTTCTCCGCGGAAGACGAGCAAGCCCTCGAAAACGGTTCTGGCTTCTCCTCCAAGATGGACAAGGCCCTGTTCGCCGATTCGATCGCAACCTCCATCGGCGCCGTCTGCGGCACCTCCAACACCACCACGTATGTGGAATCCTCCGCAGGTATCGCCGCTGGCGGCCGCACCGGCTTGACCTCCGTGGTCGTGGCCATCTGCTTCGCCCTGTCCGCCTTCCTATCCCCGGTCATCTCCGCCATTCCGTCCGCCGCAACCGCAGGCGTGCTCGTGGTGGTGGGCTGCATGATGGCGTCCTCGCTGAAGGAAATCGACTGGGGCGATATCTCCGAGGCCGTACCGGCGTTCTTCGCCTCCGTATTCATGGCGTTCAGCTACTCCATCTCCTACGGCATCGCCGGCGGCTTCATCACCTACTGCCTGATCAAGACCTGCAAGGGCAAGGCCAAGGAAGTGCATCCGGTGATCTGGGTTGTGTCGCTGCTGTTCATTCTGGACTTCATCATCACCGCAATCCTGTAATTCCGAATGTCGGTTCACATCGGTATCCATGCAAACGACTGATGTGAAAATACTAGGGGCGATTCCGCTTTCACTGCGGAGTCGCCCCTCTTGTTATCCCGTTTTGCTTGCTTTCGTATTACTTGTTATGTAACTGACTTACGCAATGGCTTGCGAAAAGGCGTCAACAAGACCTTCCATCCACGCCGTCAGGGAATCATATTGTTCCGGCATTTGCTCGGTCAGTTCGACCATGGGCACTTCCACGGATTTCGCAGCGTCCGTGATTTTGCCTGTCAACTCGCTTTCCTCTTGCGTGTTGACCACCAACAGTTTGATTTCGCCCGCCTTCAACGCATCGGTGAACTGCTTGATATCCGTTGGCGTCGGCTCGCTTTCGTTCGCGGTGGCTCGCGCGTACCCGCTTGGCGTTGCGTCGGTCAGCCCCATGTCTTCCGCCAGATAGCTTGCCACGGATTCCGTTGCGGCGTACGCCAATCCATCCGTTTTCTGTTTCACTTCGGTGATTTTGCTTTCGACGTTGTTTTCTTCAGCCGTCCATTGGTCATTCATCTTGTCGAAATCGTTCTTTTTCGCGGCGTCGGCCTGTTCGTACGCTTCGGTGATCGCCTGTGCCACTGCCTTGCGTACATCAGCGGAGAACCAGACATGCGGATTCTCACCGTCGTTCACCCCGCCGACTTCAGCGGCGTTGACGATGGTTGCGTTGGCGGTTTGCGCCGCTTTGACCGCCCACGCGTCGTAGCCGGCTCCATTGACGATGATGACTTGCGCTTTCTGCAGTTTGGCGATATCCGACGTGGTCGGCTCGTAATCATGCGCATCCACATTGGTGGAATTGATGATGCTGGTTACGTTGACGTTGTCGCCGCCCAGAGTTTTCGCCACGGTACCCCACTGATTCACGGAAGCGACCACTTCGATGGTTCCGTTTTTTTCGGATGTTGATTGGCTGCTTCCACACGCAGCAACCGACGCAAGCATTCCTACAGAAGCAAGTGCGGCAATCGCAATTCTCGTAATACGGTGCATGATAGATCCTCTCTAACGTGATATAACGCCATCATAACCTAATTGAGAATCATTATCAATAGAGCGTGTCGCGATCAGACATCACATACAAAAAACTCCCGCTCAGGAGAACGGCCGCCACGAATGAGATCGAAATGGTTAGCGAAACAACCACTTTCGACCACACATTCGTGCGACAATCCACCGCAAGCGGGAGTAAGAGATGATTTGCCGATCAGCCGCGTGCAGGCTCGCAGGAAAAGGAGCCTTGCCAAGGCAAGGCAATATTTCCTGCCTCGATACTGTCGCATCTCGGCGCCGCCTACAAACAGTCCACTGGACTGTTTGCTTAACGGCATCGCCCTGGACCGACGCTACGCTTTGGCAGATCGGCTTTGCCGATCAGCCAAAGCGTCCCGATACGTAGCGCTCGGCTTCTTCGTTCTGGGGGTTGTTGAACATGGTGGTCGTGTCAGTGAAGTACTCGAGGTGACCCGGCTGACCGACGGCCTTCAGGTTGAAGAAGGCCGTGTAGTCGGCGATACGGGCGGCCTGCTGCATGTTATGCGTCACGATCACGATGGTGTAGTCGTTCTTCAGCTCGTTGATCAGATCCTCGACAGCCAGCGTCGAAATCGGGTCAAGAGCGGAGCACGGCTCGTCCATCAGCAGTACCTGCGGGTGTACGGCCACGGCGCGGGCGATGCACAGACGCTGCTGCTGACCGCCGGAAAGGCCAATGCCCGGATTGTCAAGACGATCCTTGACCTCGTTCCACAGGTTGGCACCACGCAAAGCCCACTCAACCAGATCGTCCGCATCGGACTTCGAAATCTTGCGGTTGTTAAGCTTCACACCAGCGAGCACGTTCTCGCGGATAGACATGGTCGGGAACGGGTTCGCACGCTGGAACACCATGCCGACATCGCGACGCACGGCAACCGGGTCGATGTCTTTGTCGTACAGGTTCTTGCCTTCCAGCAGCACCTCGCCTTCGCAGTGAGCGCCCGGAATAATCTCGTGCATGCGGTCGAGCGTGCGCAGCACCGTGGACTTGCCACAGCCGGAAGGTCCGATGAAAGCGGTGACCTTGTTGGCTTCGATGTTGATGTTCACATCTTCAACGGCCAGGAAGTCGCCGTAGTAGATGTTCAGATGATTGACATCAATACGTTGTCCCATTTTGGTTCCTTATATGTTGTTTCTGTATGTAAGACTACCGCTCATCGTTCCGACTTGACAGCGAAGATCTTCGCCACGAGCCGACCGATAAGGTTGAGGATAAGCACGATGAGGATCAGCACGAGAGCTGCGGCCCATGCGCGTTCCATCGGGATGGTGGTCACGCAGGAAGCGTCGGCGGAAGCCGGGCAGTTCGCGTTGAGCTTGGAATACTCCTGGTAGACGTATACCGGAAGGGTGGTCATCTGGCCGGAGAAGAGGTTGACGTTCGTGGAGGCGATGTAGCCTGCGGTCATCAGCAACGGAGCGGTTTCACCAATCACACGGGCGACGGCGAGAATCGCACCGGAAACAATGCCCGGCAAAGCGGTACGCAACACGATCTTCGTAATTGTGCGCTGCTTGGTAACGCCCAAAGCATACGACGCTTCACGCAAATCGTGAGGCACGATCTTCAACATTTCTTCAGAAGACTTGACCACGGTCGGCAGCATCAGCAGCGACAGTGCCACGGAACCTTCGAAACCGTTGATGGTGCCAGGTCCAATCAGAATCGTGAACATCGAGAATGCGAACAAACCGGCAACGATGGATGGGATACCGCTCATCACGTCGACCAGCAGGGTGATGACGCGAGCCAGCTTGCCGCGGTTGGAATATTCCACCAAGTACACGGCGCACATCAGACCGATTGGAATGGAAATGACCATAGCGCCGAACGTGATTTCCAGCGTACCGATGATGGCGTGCTGAATACCGCCGTAACCACCGGACGGCGTCGGATTGCCACCGACCACGCCGGTCATGTTATAGCTCAGGAAGTTGAGGTTCAGCCTTTTGACACCGTTGACGATGGTGGTGAGCAGCACCGAGAACAGCGGAATCAGCGCCACAATGAATGCAAGCGCGATCAGCACGCGCATCGCGAGGTCCTTGCGCTTACGTGCAGCGGTAAAGGAACGCGTCGGCTTGAACTTGTCGAAATCGATGACGGGGGCACCGTCCATCGGAGAAGCGTTGTTATTCACTGCGGTCATCACGCACTCGCTTTCTCGGTAAGCTTACGGGCGATGAAATTCACCACGAAAGTAATGAGGAACAGCACCAGGCCGGTGCCGATCAGCACGGACACGCCGAGATCGTTGGCTTCCGGATACTGCGCGGCGATGTTGGCTGCAATCGTTTGATTCTGCGAGGCCTGCAGCAGCTTGATGGAGTAGTTGAGGCCCGGAGACAGGATCATGAGCACGGCCATGGTTTCGCCAAGGGCACGACCCAAGCCCAACATCGAAGCAGACACCACACCGGACTTGCCGAACGGCAGCACCGCAAGCTTGACCATTTCCCAACGAGTGGCACCCAAGGCGAGCGCCGCCTCTTCCTGAAGGCGCGGGGTCTGCAGGAAGATATCACGGGACATGGAGGTGATGATCGGCAGAATCATGACTGCGAGCACCACGGCCACAGTGGCGACGGTACGGGAAGGATTGGCGGCAGGACCTGCGAACAGCGGAATCCAGCCAAGATACTTGGCCACCCAATTCCAGAACGGGTAGATGGCGGGCACCAGCACCAAGCCGCCCCACAGACCGTAGATAACAGACGGGATTGCGGCAAGCAGATCGACCACATAGCTCAAGGCGGTGGCGAGCTTCTTCGGCGCATAGTGCGAGATGAACAGTGCGATGCCGACCGACACGAAGAAGGAAATCAACAGTGCCAGCGCGGAGATCAGCACGGTGCCGAACAGCAGCGGTCCGACGTAGCCCCAGAAGCTGGAGGCCTTGCCGCCGGTGAAGTTGCTGATGGTTTCGCTATTGGCCTGCTGATCGCCGCCGATCAACGGCCATGCGCGGAACAGCAGGAACAGCGCGACGGCGGCGAGCACCACGAGGATCAGGATGCCGCAGGCGTAGGCCACGCCCTTGAACACCTTGTCCGCGTTTTTGCCGCTCACCGGCTGCTGTGCCGTTTTGCTTTGCGAACTCACGGGTTCTCCTTAACTTGCGATTGCTTGAACAGGTCTACGATGACGTTCGATGACTTGCGATGATGACGTTCGATGGTTACGTTTTTCGTTTCACCTACAAGTACCGTTTCAGGCCGCACCCGCTTTCATGTTGCGGCTGCGGCCTGAAACAGACGGTCAGTTGCCGTTCACCGAGAGCTTATCGCTTACTGTACCAAAGCTCACTTGGTTTCGATGGCGTCGATGGACTTGAGGACCTTCTGGCGCATGGTGTCGGACAGCGGAGCGGAGCCTGCAGCGGAGGCAGCGGTCTGCTGGCCCTCGTCGCTGACCACGTAGGTGAGCCAGGACTTGACGAACTTGGCGGTGTTGGCATCCTTGTATGCCGGGCAGGCGATGTCGTAGGAGACAAGCACGATCGGGTAGGCGCCGGCCTCGGTGGTGTTGTGATCGAGCTTGACGACCACACGGTTGTCGCCGGTGGCGGATTCGTCGAGCGGGGAGGCATCCACAACCTTGGCGGCGGCCTCAGCGGAGAACGGCACGTAATTGTCGCCGACCTTCACTGCAACGGTGCCGAGCTCGCCAGCCTGGGAGGCATCGGCGTAGCCGATGGTGCCGTCAGCCTGCTGCACGGTGGAGATCACGCCGGAGGTGCCCTTGGCGCCTTGGCCAACCTCGTTCGGCCAGTTCTCGCCGAGCTCATAGCCCCAAGCGTCGCCAGCGGCATCCTTGACGTAGCTCAGGAAGTTCTTGGTGGTGCCGGACTTGTCGGAGCGGTGCACCACGGTGATGTCGAGATCAGGCAGGTCAACCTTCGGGTTCTGCTGCTTGATGGCGTCATCGTTCCACTTGGTGATCTTGCCGTCGAAGATCTTGGCGATGGTGTCAGCGTCCATGTTCAGGGTCTTACCCTTGCCGGAGATACCGTTGAGGTTGAAGACCACTGCGATCGGGGAGACGTAGACCGGGATGTCGAAGGCGTTGCCGGAAGCGCACACGCTCTTGGACTGCTCGACCTCGTCATTGGACAGGGCGGCATCGGAGCCGGCCCATGCGGTGGCGCCGGTCAGGAAGGTGGAAACGCCAGCGCCGGAACCAGACGGGTTGTAAGCGACCTTGGCATCCGGGTTGGTGCCCTGGAAGCCGGCGATCCAAGCTTCCACAGCAGCCTGCTGGGAGGAAGCGCCAGCGCCGGAGAAGTTGCCGGACACGGTTTCGGTGGTCTTGGTGTCGGGGCTAGCCGAAGAATCAGTGTTGGAAGCAGTGTTGTCGCCGCAAGCCGCGACGGAAGCCAGCATCACAATGCCGGACACAGCTGCAATGGAGCGTACGAGAATGGAACTACGCATTATTCTTTTCCCTCTGTCAACATTCTGATGGCGTATGTTTCTGACATTTCATATTCTGTTGTCGCCATCGTTCTTCATGACAATGTCAAGCCTATTGGTGGTTTTGGTCCTGCAAAACCAAAATCGGTGAACGGAAGATGAACACTCTACGACACTTCGGACGTTTTCGTCATTTCCATTCACCGATCTTCGGCGACTACCGTGATACCACGGTCTTATATTCAGTTATCAATCGATAATCAATTATTCGGTAAATTACGATGATTACTGGAATCGCAATATTTTATCTTATATATTTCCAGCTATCGCGATATTTCCGCTTTATTCCGCAGGAACGTCGATTTTGTATCCCAAACCGCGCACGGTGGTCAGATATTTCGGATGCGCCGGATCCTCCTCGATTTTGGAGCGAACACGCTTGACGTGCACATCCAACGTTTTGGTGTCGCCAACGTAATCGGACCCCCAGATACGGTCGATCAGCTGGTGGCGAGTCATCACACGGCCCTTGTTCTGCATGAGATATTCGAGAAGCTCGAATTCCTTCAGCGGGAAGAACACGTTCTCTCCGCGCACCATCACCTCATGCTGGCCGATCTTCATGGAAATGTCGCCGCAAATCAGCGGAATATCGTCGTCGGAGGATTCCGTCGCGTCGGCCACCATCTGGTTGCGTCGCAGCACCGCACGCACCCGCGCCAGCAGCTCGCGGAACGAGTACGGCTTGGTGATGTAGTCGTCCGCGCCGATTTCCAAACCGACCACCTTGTCGATTTCCGCGCTTTTCGCAGTGAGCATGATGATCGGCACACGGCTTTGCTCACGAATTCTGCGGCATAGCGCAGTGCCGTCAAGCCCGGGCAGCATCAGATCGAGCAGCACCAGATCGATGCCTCCTTTGGTGAACAGTTCCAATCCTTCCTCACCGGTGGCAGCGGCGGACACGTCGTAGCCTTCGCGGGTGAGCTGGTAGACCAGCGGCTCTCGATACGATTCCTCGTCCTCGACGATCAGAATGCGCGTCATTGGTGCTTCTCCTCTGTGTGCTCTTGTTGATTGGAACGTTGATTGATTTGGTTATTTGCTTGAATTATTCGTTTTGCTTGAATTATTCGATTGGAAGCTGCGCTGATTCACTAATTTCCGCGGTTTCAGATTTCGCAGATTCCTCGTCTTGCTCCGATTTCGCCTGGGGCAAGGTGATGGTGAAGGTCGACCCCTCCCCTTCACGCGACCACACGGCGATAGTGCCTCCGCAATCCTGCACGCAATGCTTGGTAATGGCCAAACCCAATCCTGTACCCCCTGTTTCGCGGGAGCGCGCGGGATCGACACGGTAGAATCGCTCGAAAATACGATCCAACGAGGATTCCGGAATGCCGATGCCCTGGTCGACGACACGAATCGAGACCTTACCATCGCCACTGCCGACACCTACCGCAACGGTGGTGTGTTCCGGAGAATAGTTGATGGCGTTCTCCACCAAGTTCTTCACCGCGGTTTTGATGGTTTCATGGTCGGCGTTGATGAACACGTCATCCCGGTCAACAGCGTTTTCGGCACCCTCGACGTGCACCAGCTTCTGCTTGCCATTCAGCGAAAGCACCATGCTGATATGCTTCGATTCAGCATTCACTTGGTTTTCGACAATCGCCTCGCGTGCCAAAGCAAGCACGGAAAGCCGTTCCGCATTCAGCACCGCAGCCGCGCTTTGCGCCTTCTGCAAGTCGATCAGACGATGCACCAATTCCGTCAATCGTTCGGATTCCTTGGACACGCGACCAGCGAAATACTTCACCATATCGGGATCGTCTGCAGCATCGCCAATCGTTTCGGCAAGCAGAGAAATCGCACCTGCCGGAGTTTTCAATTCGTGCGAAACATTGGTCACGAAATCACGACGCATGATTTCGAAACGACGCTGCTCGCTCATGTCGGAAATGAAAATCGCAAACAGATCATCGGAAATCTGGCCGACGCGCACATGCAGGTACAGCGTGTCGGAAGGGCGGAACTTGCCTGCCTCAATGCCCTTGCCGTCAGTGTTCTTTGCGGCGGCGCGAGCGGCGCGATCCAACGGAATCGACAATTCACGCTCACGCACCACGCCGTCGGTCGACACCAATCGCAGAATATCGCGTATTTCGGCGAGCGTCATCGCATGGTCTTCAACAATGCCGAAACGTTGCGCGCCCGGGGACACATATTTGACCGACGCCAGCGAATCGACGACGATCAACGCCTCCGGCATAACGGCAATAAGCTGGCGTTCCGTGGACTGCACAGGCACGCGCGGACCGAACAGCGACATGTTCTTCTGCACGTCGAACAGGCTTGGATCATTCGGGTCGATCTCATCCTCCCCGAGCAGCACGCCCCGGACACGCCCCAGCAGAAAGGCGACCACTGCGACAACCACAATCGCCATCGCCATCGCAATCGCAATCGCCACGTGCTCCAGCGTCATACGTTAACCTTCCGATAATCCGTCATTCTTCTTCAACAGTAGCGGTTCCCGAAAGCGATTCCCGTACGCGATTCCCGTACGCCATCGGAAGTTTCCCTGCAGTTCACTTTCATGAGATTCGCCATACCGAAATATGAGACGGCCCGTCCAGCAATCGATGCGCTGGACGGGCCGTGCTGCGCTTACATGCGCTTGACGATATTCACTGCGATTTTCGCCGCAGTGTCGGCATATTCTGAAATGTCGAATTCCTTGAATTCCACGTAATCCGTGTCGGCATTGTCGCTCAACGCGCGAATGACTAGCACGGGCAGGTCGTTGCGTGCCGCGATATGTGCCACCGCGGCGCCTTCCATTTCGACCGCGTCCGCGCCGGTTTCGCGAATCACCTGCTCCACTTTCTTCGGACCGTCCACGAAATAGTTGCCGGTGGCGATGATGCCGGTAATGTGATGCACGTTCAGATCGGTCAGCACCTTATCGGCAACTTCGATCAGGCGGTCGTCGGAGTGGAATTCCTCCACCGGCTGGTCCGCAGTTCCTGGCTTCCACTGGCCGACGAGACGCATGTCGGTGTCGAGGTAGCGCAGCGTGCCGCCAAGCACCACGTCGTTGATGTGCAGATGCGTGTTGAGATTGCCTGCGATGCCGGAGAAAATCACGGCGTCAGGCTGGTCCGCGTCGATGAGATGCTGCGTGGTGGCGGCGATATTGACGGTGCCCATGCCGCCAACCGTTGCAGCAACGTTGACACGCGTGCCCTTGTTGGTTTCGATGGTACCGCGCGTCACGCTGACGCCGGCTTCCTCCGTTACGGTAATGTCGCTCAATGCGGATGCGATATTGGCAACTTCCTCGTCCATGGCGCCGATGATGGCGATTGTACTCATGCGTTCGTTCCTTTCGATTGCTTCACGCTTTTGCTCGGTTTCGCTTATTTTCGCTTCGCTCACTTCCAGCGGCGCTTGCCCACGGCTTGCGCGAGTTCGCGCAGCAGCTGTTCCGTGGTCTGCCAGCTTAAGCATTTGTCGGTGATGGATTGACCGTACGTCAGTTCGGCAAGCGGTGCCGGTTTTTGGCTGCCACCCTCGATGAAGCTTTCCATCATAATGCCGGTGATGCCCTCTTCACCGTCGGCGATGCGACTTGCGATATTGCGCACCACTTCGGCCTGACGATGCTCGTCTTTGCCGGAATTTCCATGCGAACAGTCCACGATCAGGCCGTGCGCGGCCGCGGATTCTGCCGGCATTTTCTCACGAATCAGCTTCATGGCGTTCGCCACGGATTCGGCGTCATAGTTCGGACCGCTGCTCGAACCGCGCAACACCACATGGCAGTCGGGGTTGCCGAGCGTTTTGACTACGGCTGCGCGGCCCATGTGATCGACGCCGAAGAACGTGTGCTGTTGCGCCGAAGCAAAACATGAATCGGTCGGCGCTTTGATGGAACCATCGGTGGCGTTTTTGAAGCCGATCGGCATCGACATGCCCGAAGCGAGCTGACGGTGCACCTGGCTTTCGGTGTTGCGAGCGCCGACCGCACCCCAGCTGACCGCGTCGGAAATGTACTGCGGGCTGGTTGGTTCCAGGAATTCCGTGGCCGCAGCCAAACCGGCGTCCAATACGCCAAGCAGTGTACGGCGGGCCAATAGCAAACCCTTCTTGATATTGCAGCTGCCATCGATGTCGGGATCGTTAATCAGACCTTTCCAGCCGACTGTGGTACGCGGCTTTTCGAAATACACGCGCATCACAATCAGCAATTCGCCGCCCAACTCGTCTTTCAACGCGGCCAAACGACGGGCATAATCGAGCGCTGCAGCAGGATCATGCACGGAACATGGGCCTACAATCACCAGCAATCGATCATCCTGACCATATAGGCAGGCGCGAATCTCATCTCGAGAATAGGCGACGATTTCCTGCGCCTGATCGCTGAGCGGCAGATCACCCAACACCTGCGCCGGTGTGGGAAGCACCTCAAATTCAAGCACTCGGCGGTTCACGATGCGGCTGATGCCAACCTGATCTTCCCATCGCGGCACATCCGTAACCACCAGCGGATTCTTACCTTCATCCATGGCCTGACGGATGGCACGAAGCTCTTCAGGCGTGTTCAGCTGCTGCTGCATCTCACTGCTCTCCTTGGAAATCACTATCTTTCCAAATCACTATCTTTCCCAAGAATAGCAATCACAATGCAAAAACCGTGCGATCACGCAGATTACGCGGTTTTTGCACGGTTTTTCTATTGACGATTATTTACGCTTATTTGCGATTATTCGGCAAGTTTGCGGCGGCTTTCAACCGCTTCGGCAAGCGTGTGCAGCAGCTGTTCGGTACGTTCCCACGGCACGCAAGCGTCGGTGATGGACTTGCCGTATTCCAGCTGGTCGAGCGGAGCGGGCTTCTGATTGCCGGCTTTCAGGAAGCTTTCCATCATAATGCCGCTGATGCCCTGTTCGCCTGTTGCGATGCGGGATGCGATGTTTTCGACCACTTCAGCTTCGCGCACTTCGTTCTTGCCACAGTTGCCGTGCGCCGCGTCGATGACGATGCCGTGTTCGCTCGGTCCGGAAGCCTTGGAAACCTTCAGATCGGCCAACGCTTTCGCCACGGATTCGGTGTCGTAGTTCGGACCGTGCGAAGAACCGCGCAACACCAGGTGGCAATCGGAATTGCCCTTGGTTTCGGCGGAAATCACGCGTCCGTCAAGATTAATGGACAGGAAATGATGCTCGAAGGCGGCCGCGAAGCAGGAGTCTGCTGCCGGCTTGACCGAACCGTCGGTGGCGTTCTTGAACCCAATCGGCATCGACATGCCCGACGCGAGCTCGCGATGCACTTGGCTTTCGGTGTTGCGAGCGCCGATCGCACCCCAGCTGATCAGGTCGCAGATGTACTGCGGGGTAATCGGGTCAAGCCATTCCGTGGCTGCCGGGAGTCCAAGACCCAGCACATCGGCCAGCACCTTGCGTGCGAGCCACATGCCCTTGCGAATGTTGAACTGGCCGTCGAGATCAGGATCGTTGATCAGACCCTTCCAACCGATGGTGGTGCGCGGCTTTTCGAAATACACGCGCATCACGATGACCAGCCGGTCTTCCAGCTCTTTTTTGACGGCCGCGAGCTTTTCGGCGTATTCGTGCGCGGCTTTCGGATCATGAATCGAGCAGGGGCCGACGATGGCAAGCAGACGGTCGTCTTTGCCATTCAGCACATCGCGGATTTCTTGACGGGACTTCAACACCAGATCGCTCATCTCATCGGTAAGCGGGATTTCCTTCAGAAAATATCGAGGAGCGGGAATCGGGTCCAACTGTCGAATATTGACATCCACGGTCTCCGGAAACACAGCGTTATCCAACAATTGTGCATCCCTCGAACTATCTGGACCGCGAAGACCTGACATCTCTTCTGCTCCTCCTTATACCTGCATACCTGCTTCATGCATACTGTGCTTGGATGATAATCACCGAAGTTACCTTAACGGATAAAAGTGGAATAACACGAATGCCGACTGCATGCTGGACTTTTTGCGAAGTCCCATGCAGTCGGCATTCGTCAATCGGCTTGTCGGTTTACGTATCAGTCAGCCAGAGCGCCCATCGGATCCCATGCGGGGAGCATGGTGGCAGGTTCGTCAAGAGCGGCCTGATATTCGGCAGGGAGCAGCGCCTTCGGCACGGCAACCTCGTACACGTATTCGGTGAACCAATCATCGCTCATGGTGAAGTAGCCCTTGTCTGCGATCTTGTCGCCCCAAGAGTTCTCCACACGCCAACGACGGGTGGTCGTGCCGTCTTCGGCAACGTCCACGCCAACGAACGCCATAGCGTGGTTCATCGCGGAATCGGCAAAACGCACGCGATCTTCCTTGTTCAGATCGAAGTCGACACCATACACCTTGCCGTATTCGAACAGATCAGTGGCCCAAGCGCCGTTTTCACGATCCATCATCGGGTGGCAGTCGGCACCGAACCATACTGGAATGCCCTGCTCTTCGAGAATCTGACGTACGCAATCCTTCATGAACTGGTTCGGCACGTTCAGGTATTCGGTCGGGTCTCCCCCGGCCACATTACCCAAGTGCTCGATACCGATCTTCTTGCCCTTCGCATGCTCCTGACGAGGATCGTCGACCAGGCACACGTAGCTTTCCAAATCGGCGGAACCGACGTACTTCTGCCAGAATTCCACAGGCGTGATCTCACCATCGCGGTGGAACTCGCCGTCCTTGTCGGTCCACTCCCAGTCGAAGCTCTTCGGCGGCTCGCCCAAGTGAATCGTCAGAATACGGTGGCCGGCGGCGGTCGCTTCGGCGATCACCGATTCGATCGAAGCCGGATCGGCATACATGTGCGCGACGGCCGTATGCAACAGGCGACGCAATTGCACGTTCATTTCGCCGGTGTTCTTGGAGGATTCGGTTTCCGGGAACAGATCCTTCGGAACGGCACCGTACTTCTTGTATACGTTCATGGCCATGGTCCACTGACCGCCGTCGCCCATCACGTCGGCGAGCAGATGCTGGATCAGGCGGGAGTCGGACGGCTCGCCGGCCTTCACCAGTTCAGCCACATCCTGCAGGAAGTAGTTGACGCGCTCGAGCTTGTCGTAGTACATGGCATAGTTCTGGGAGAACTCGAATTCCTTCAGCCCCATGTTCTTCTTGGCCACGAAACGGGCCACGTTCAGCGAGCTGAACAGCCAGCAACGGCCGGAACGATCCTGATGGGTGGCGGTACCATTGTCGACAATGGTGGAAAACCTGCGCTGCATCAGGCGGGCGCGGTCATAGTTGCGCGCCACCTTGTTGATGCCCGCCGCGGTGACCGCGTTCATGGCCATACGGTTGTGGTCGCTGGCTTCGAAATCCTCAACCAGCGTTGCCAATGCATCAGCGCTCAACGGCGTGATGTCAGTCATTGTTCTGTTCCTCCTGTGCTTCCTCGCCCTGGTCAGACTGCTCGTCTTCGGACGGTTCTTCAAAGTCGTCATTATTCTGCTGTTCGTCGGAGACAACATCCTCGTCGAAGGTCACTTCCGGTTCGCCCGCAACAGTTTCGCCGCTCTCGTCGTGCGATTCCGCCGGAGTTTCAGCTTCAGCTGCGGACTCATACTGTTCGCCGTCGATGGAATTGACCACGGACAGGCCGTTCGCACCGAAACCGGAGAACGCGTTGGCAAACATGGCACGCAGTTCACTGACACGCTGCGTGATCTGCGCCTCACGGGTCTGCAGGTCGGCGATGCGCTGCTGCACACCTTCAAGCTCGCTCTTGGCTGCCTCACGACGCTCGTTGATCTGCTCGTCGGCCTCTTCGGCGGCCTGCTTGAGAATGCTGGCAGCCTGCTTGTCGGCTGCCTCACGCTTGTCGGAAGCGTATGCCTCGGCCTCATCGCGCGTATGCTGTGCTTCGGAAATCAGCTCTTCGGACTGCTTCTTGGCGGTTTCACGGCGTTCGTTCAGGTCGGCGAGCAGCTCGTTGACCTTCTTCGTAGCCTCATCCTGTTGGGCGGAAATGTCGGCGCGGATCTGCTCCACCTCGGCATTGACCTGGCTGATGGTCTTGGTGCGATGCACTTCGGCCTCGTCGGTGATCTCCTGTGCCTTGGCTTTGGCGGTATCCGTGATTTCCGAGGCACGGCGCTGCGCGTCCGTCATCATCTTGGACACCTGCTCACGCACGTCGGCCAGCTTCTTGTTGGCTTCGGCCAACGCGGATTCGATCTGGTCGTTGGTCTCGCTTTTCATGCGGTTAATCTCGTCATTGGCGTTCTTGCGCTGCGCCGCGATCTGCTCGGTGGCTTCGGCGCGCATATCGGAGAGCTCACGCTCCTGCGTGGCGCGCTCCGATGCGAGACGCTTGTCGTGCTCCTCACGGGAGTTGGTCAATTCCAGATCAACGGTCTGACGTTGCGCCACCACGGCCTTCTGTGCTTCGCCACGCAGCTGGTCCGCTTCGCGCTGGGCGTTGGACTTCAGCGTGCCGGCATCATTATTGGCCTTCGACAGCACCGCTTCAGCCTTGGCCTTGGCCTCGTCGAGAATACGCTTGGCGTCGAGCTTGGCGTTGTTCAGCAGGGTTTCGGCCTGAAGCTGCACCGTGGCGCGTGCCGCGGAAGCGTCTTTCTTGGCACGGTCAAGCAGCTCGGCGCTGGTCTGTTCCGCGCTGGCGAGCATCTGCTGCGCGTTGGCGCCCAGAGATGCGAACGAATTCGGGTTGGCTTTCTTGTTTTTCTCTTCCTGCAGCTGTGCCTGCAGTTCAAGGATGGTCTGATCGTCGGCCTTGACCTGCTCACGCAGACGGTCCACCGTCTCCTGAGCCGAAGCGAACGCTTCATCGACCCTTTCCTTGTCGTACCCCCTCAACACGATTGGGAACTGCTCAACCATGGTATTCCTTTCACGAATTCCCTTCCATCGCGCATCTTGCCCGCGCCTATCCGTCTTGAACTTTAGCGCAGGAAAAACGTTCGGCACACGGCAGTCGCATAATTCTCACAGAGAGCACAGAAATCGTTCGAGGAAACGCCGACGCCGTTCAGCCGAGCAGAATCTCACTTGAGGACGGCTGCAGATAATAACGCACCGATTCGCGGATCACATCGTTACCTGCGGCGATTTGCTGCGCGATCGACAGTCCATGTTGCGGATGTGGCTGCTCGTTGACGATCGGCAGGCTTACGAAACCCGACAGAATGCGCTTTTCCTGCGCGGCAGACCAGTCGAGTAGATGGTAGAACAGCGAATTGCAGACGAACGTGCCCGCATCCGAACTCAACGCGGCGGGAATCTCATGTTTGGCGAAATCGCGCAGAATCGAACGCAACGGCAAGCGTGTCCAATATGCTGCCGGACCTTCTGGATTGATCGGACGGCGCGGCGGAATCACATTGTCGGCGTCAGGCTTGGCCGCATCCATCAGATTCGTGGCGCATCGCTCCAGCAGCACGCCGCGGGCGGACCGCTTCAAACCGGTGGCGATGACAATATCGGGATTCGCCTGTTCGATGGCATCCAGCAACATGGGCCAGGCATTGGCGAAACTGACCGGAAGCGTCACCGTCGTCACGCTAATGGAAACATCCTGCAGAAGATCGTCAGACAACGCCACGGATTGAGATGGATCATTCCAATATTCGGCGAGCGCCTCGGGAACGAGTACGGCTGGATTTACGTCGATGCCGTCGTACGGGGTGAAACCTGAGATGACGATGTTGATCTGCTGCATGTGTTCCAGTGTACGTGGTCGAAAAGGTAGGTTCGTTTACGATCAATGCTTATGCATTTGCGAAAACGCTTCAGCGAACACCGCGTGCATGCTCGCTTTCGCTTCTTGTTTGGCGTGTTCCGGGTCGAGGCTGCGCGCGATGTTCTCGGCGATCGGCATGTCGGCCTGTGTGGTGATTTTGAGATTCGTTTCGGATCCGGCGACAATGGCGACCGGCTCGTTCGGCAGATAGTCCACCACCACGCGGGTGTCGTCGGTCGGGTGGAAGTCAGGGTCGGCGGTGGCGAGCTCGTAGGCTTTGGTGATAGTGCCGAAACGGAAGGCCTGCGGGGTTTGCGCGCGGAATGCGTTCGTACGATCGGGCACGGAGCGCACCACCTTGCGCTCTCCAAGATCTTCGGTCAGCAGAATCGTGTCGGTGGACGCGTATGCCACGGTCGCCGCGTTGAACTGGTCGAGACTGTCGATGCAGCCGTCGATGGATTGCTGTTCAACGAACGGTCGCACGGAATCGTGGATGAGGATTTTCGCGCCATCGGGAATGCCCGCCTGCTTGAGCAGGTCAAGCGCGGCGCGGGTGCTGTCCACACGCTCGGAGCCACCCGGAATCACGGCACGCACCTTGGTATAACCGGCTTCGTCGATCAGCATGTTCACCATATTGCTGACACGCTCGTTGACCACGACGATGATGTCGCTCACGCGATCGTTGCACTCGAACGCCTCGATGCTCCAGCAGACGATTGGCTTATCCCCCACCGAAACCAACTGCTTGGGATTGTTCTCATCGAATCGCGTGCCGAAACCGGCCGCCAACACCACGGCCACAACCGGCATCTTCTGTTCCTGCATCTGCTCTCTCTCACTCATACGTCCCACCGTAAACCCCCGAATCGGTTTGCAACGCGCTTTGCCTTACGTTCTGCACGCAATCCGCAACAGCGCGCCGCTCTCCAACTATTCGCGTACGATCAGCGCAAGCATACGGCCTTCGTGCGCTTTGCCTGCGATGGTGGCACGGCGATGCGAGAACCAGAGCGGATTTTCCAGCGTGCACAGACTACGGCGGATTTTCTTGAAACGTTCCGCAAGCTGCGGTTCGCCTTCGCCATCGGTCTGGCAGATTTCCGCCAATTCCTCGTCTTCGGAAAGATACTGGGTGGCTGCGTTGACGCGGGCGCGGGAGGAAACGACGTTATCAGCCGGAACACCGGTTTTGGCAAGCTCCTGCAGCGCGGCGGCCGCAATATCGATGCCCGGCTGTCCGAAACGGCTCAGTGTGAAGGTTCCAGGGAACTGCGCGTCGAATTCGTCGGCGATGTCTCCGCCAACCTCGTAGCAGTCGCCGCAGATGCACGGGCCGAGCGTGGCGACAATACGTTCCGGCTTGGCTCCCTTGGCCACCATCTTTTCGACGGTGGCGCCGATCACACCGTTCTGCAGGCCACGGCGACCGCAATGCGCGGCGCCGATCACACCGGCTTCCGCATCGGCCATGAGCACCGGCAGGCAGTCGGCCGCGAACATGCCGAGCGCCACGTTCTTCTGCGCGGTCACCTGGCCGTCGGCCTCGACCACTGCCGGCTCATCCGCGGATTCGCCCACCTGCTGCGCGGTTTCGCCCTTGCTGCCGGACACGTCGAAACCAAACGGACGGTTCATTACGAACGATTCGTCCACATCGACGGCAACGCCGGAATGCACCTGGCTGACCAGGCTCAGTTTCGCATCGATGGCGTTGGAGAGCGCCACACGATTGGCGAGCACATGGTTCGGATCATCGCCGGTTTTACCCCCGAGATTGCAGTGCGCATAGTCTCCTTCGCTGGTGCCGCCAAGTCGCGTGGTGTATACGACTTTGACGCCCGGCGCAAGCATGATCGGAATGGTCACCGGAATCGGATTGCCGTCCACGTCGGTCGGGGCGATCGCGTTGCTGTCAAGAATCGCGTCGTCATACTGCCTGTCAGTCATATTGTTCTGTTTTCCTTGATTGTTCTACGATTATTTCAACTAATTTCTGCTGATTTTCTACACCTGTACGATGTTTTTCGCAATTATTCCGCTTTGAGCGTCGGCTTTTTGGTGCGCGATCGGATGGCCGCGTTCACCGGCACTTCCTGCGGGCATGGCATGGAGAACACATGCGCCGGATTGTTGATGGCTTCGACCCAATGCCCATCGGCGTCGCGGAATCCGCCAGCCGGAACGGTATAGGCGAGCGGAGCCGCGCCCGGAAGCACGAATTCAACCTCTTGACCGGCTTCGATCTTGTTGCGGCTCATAATGGTCACGCGACCGCCGTCTTCCGGACTCCACGAAAGCACTTCGCCGACCACCAGCCATGCGCGGAAATACGCGGAACGATCGGTGCTTTGCTGCACTTTATGCTCCGGATAGTAGAAGCCGGTGGAATAGTCGCGGTGCGCCACCTTGTCTGGCTCGTCCAGCAGCCAGTCAGGCAGCGACACATGCTCCGCGGGGCGCACGCCGGCGTGATACCAGCCTTCCGGCAGGATTTCGGCAGCCGTGTTCGACTTACGCCTTGTGCTGCGGGCATGGTAGCTCAGATCATCCGGTTCGCCGGCAGAAGCGACGGGAACGGCTGCAATATCCGGCTTTCCCGCGAACGCGCCATCCGCATGTTCCATAATCGAATCAGTGGTTTCCGGCTTGCCGTAATCCGGATCGGACGGACGAATCACACGATCGTGGAACGGCTTCAGCACAGTGCCATCCTCGTCTTCAAAACCGCGTTGCACCATGTATGCGTCAACAGCGGTCTTGTAAGCGTTCGTCATCGCCGCAATATAGTAGGCGCTCTTGGAACGACCTTCGATTTTCAGACTGGTAGCGCCCGAATCAAGCAGATCGTCGATATGCGCAAGCATGTTCATATCCTGCGAATTGAACAGATATGCGCCTTCCTTAGTCTGTTCTATCGGAAAATACTGACCGGGGCGCTTTTCTTCGACTATGGAATACTTCCAGCGGCACGGTTGAGCGCATTCGCCATGATTGCCGTCACGTCCGGTCAGATAATTGGAAAACAGACAACGACCGGAGAACGCCATGCACATCGCGCCATGCACGAAGCATTCGATGTCAAGATCGTCGGGGATGCGTGCGCGAATGTCTCGCACGGCCTGCAGATCCATTTCGCGGGCGAGCACCACACGGCGTGCACCCAACTGGTAGAAGGCGTTCGCTGCCTGATAGTTGGTAACTCCCGCCTGCGTGCTCACATGCAGTTCCAGGTTCGGCGCCACTTCGCGGGCCATGAGCATCACACCAATGTCGGAAACGATCAGCGCGTCCACGCCAGTGTCTTTGAGCTGGCCGATGTATTCGCGCATCGCTTCGACTTCGTTGTTGCGTGGAAGCACATTGCAGGTCACATACACGCGGGCGCCACGCTCATGCGCGTAACGGGAGCCTTCTTCGAAATCCTCCAAGCTCAGGTTTTTCGGCGCCGAGCGCATGCCGAACGCCTTGCCTCCGCAGTAGACGGCGTCCGCACCGTAATCGACGGCGGTTTTCAGTCCTCGCAGATTGCCCGCGGGAGCCAATACTTCAGGCTTATTTCTTCTTTGCACGCTTGTTCCTCTTACTCGATTTTTCCGCTCTATATTCTCAACTATTCACGGGACACTTCTGCCGCATCCGGGAAATACATACGAGGAAAAACACATGCGGAAAAACAAAGACGTCCATCGTGGAGACGGACGCCTTGATGCAAATCGTTGCGAATATGACACTCAGCCGAGTTTGGCGAGCTCCGCTTCGGTGAGTTCGAGCTCGTCGGCCTTGAGGGAATCGAGAATGGTTTCCGGCCGGTGGGCGCCAGGAATCACGAACATGTGGTCGCCCTTGGCCAGCTCCCATGCGAGCACCACACGCTGGTAGCTCACGCCACGGGCTTCGGCCACCTCGCGGAATGGGTCGAACAGGTGCTCGTCGTACGGGTGACGGTAGCCGCCCAACGGACTCCAGCACACGAATGCCAGACCCTGCTCGGCGCAATAGTCAAGCGTGTCTTGGGTGTCCAGATGAATTGGGGAATACTGGTTCTGCACGGCCACAAGCTTGTCGCCGAGGATCTCCTGCGCGATCTTCAGCTGTTCGATGCTCACGTTGGAAACACCCGCCCACTGGGCCACGCCCTGATCGAGCAACGCCTTGATGCCTTCGCAGGACTCGTTGTACGGCACTTCCGGATCATGACGGTGCAGGTAAAGCAGATCGATGCTGTCAACGCCAAGCGCCATCGCGGACTGCTTGCCGTATTCGATCAGATGCTCCGGCTTGCCGTCACGCGGCCAAACCGGCTTGTCACCCTCCCAAGCGCGGCGCAAACCCACCTTGGTGGCCACGGTGACTTCCTCACGCGGGCCCTTCCACGAGTCAAGCGCCTCACGCACCAGCTTTTCGCCGGTCTGTTCCTCTTCGCCCGGCGTGTAGTACGCCCAAGCGGTGTCGATGTGACGGCATCCGGCATCCAACGAGGCGTGCAATGTTTCGATACCGACATCGTGACCACGATTGTTTTCAATGGTCAACGGCATTTCACCATGACCGATAGCCGTGGTGTGGAACGGTCCAAGATTACGGAACAAAGCCATTCCGATCTCCTTCAACAACGTACAGAGTGTCTTTCCGAATGCAACCTTACCAGTCACCCCAATCAACAGCCCCACAGCTAAACCGACATTCCGCTACAGGTCGTACAAATCGTCGATACCGATGAGTTTCACGCTTGGATTGCGATCAGCTACGGCTTGCACTCCCCCATCGAAACCGTTTAACGAGAACAGATAGTACGCGCGATCGCCCCCCTTAAGCGCCAACGATTTGTTACGCAATGACTCAAGCATGGCGTTATCCATGGGCTTGTTGCGGAATTTGCATTCGCCGACCAGCACATGTGCGTTCGTCTTGTCGATGGCAACAACGTCGATTTCACGCGTGGAATCCCACCAACGCCCAACATGACTCGCACGGAAACCAAGCTCGCCTTGCATGCTCTTTCGACGTAGCCAATCCGCGCACATGCGCTCAAATGGAGCCGCCGCAAAATCATGCAAATATGGCGCTATCTCGTATTCGTACACACCTTTCGCATCCCCTATTTCCAGTTCCGAACGGTTCGACCCTACAAACGCATACCAAAAACGGAAGAAACTGTCAGACACCTGGTAGAGTCCGCGCATGGCCTTGGACTGCTCCACAGGCTTAGCATCCACTGGAAACTCACGCTCCACAATATGCACTTCCATAAGGTTCTTGAGGTACGTGCTCACCGCCGAACCGGAAAGCATGGTTCGCTGGGCTATATCGTTCAGTTGGGTGGCTCCCAACGCCACAGCCTGCAGAATAGTGTTGTAGGTTGCCGGCTCACGGAATTCCTGATGCATCAAAAATTCCGTTTCGCTGTACAAGGGCATGCCGCGGCGCAGGATCGTCCGCCGAATATTGTTTTCGACGCTTTCGCTAGGATCGAATTGCGCCAGATAATGCGGAATTCCGCCGAGTATGGCATACACGAGCGCATTGTCTTGCGCACTGTAATCAGGGAAGAATTGCGCGGCATCCCAATACGGCATCGGCAGGAGCTTCAGCATGCCGGTGGCACGCCCGTATAATGGCGATTTTTCCGAAAGCATCTCTTTTTCGATGAAGCTCATGGAGCTGCCGCACAGCACCATCATGACGTTGGAATCCTTCAATGTGTGATCCCAAAGATTCTGTAGTACGGAAGGCAAGGAGGAATCGCTTTTCGCAAGATAGGGGAATTCATCGATGATGATTAATCTGCGTTTTCCGTCTTGCGTTGGAAGATTGACTATGTCAGCCAGCGCTGATTCCCAATCGGAATACTGTTGCAGATATCGGCCTGCCGGTGCTCCCGCTTCGAACATCTGACGCGAGAAAGCAGCAAGTTGTTCATCTTTGGTCGCCGATGGAGATGCGAAGAACACATGCTGCTTGTTTCGCGCGAATTGCGCCAGCAGTTCCGTTTTTCCCACTCTGCGACGACCATACAGCACTACCAGTTGCGCTTTGTTGCTGGCATAGCAGTCTTCCAGAAACGCCAGTTCATCTTGTCTACCTATAAACGTCATACATCAAATCGTAATTATACAAATTATGATTTGTCAAATTACGATTTGATGAATCATGATTTGATGGATTGTGTTGCGATGCGTCATACCACAGTGGATCAGCGACCGCCGAAACTGCCGCTACCGGAACCGCCGGACGAACCGCCGAAACCGCCACCGGAGAAACTGCCGCCGGAACCACCGAAACTTCCGGACGGCGACGCCGCCGAAATCGTCGATTGAATATCAGCGAAACCTGATTCCAACTGCGCGCCAATATCACCAAAATTGGCGCTGAATTGCGAGAAATCCATCGAATTCGTATCAAACGAAGCAGGACCGGCGTAACGATGGTCGAAATACCATGAACGGTAACTCCAGTAGAGCAACGAATCGGCAGCGTTGGCATCAAGCCAATGCGGATCAGCCAATTGCGGATACGCCTTCAACAGCTGCTTCATCGCCTTTTCGGAAATGCCGAACGCAGTGGCATACACCATATACCGGCCCCACAACGTCATATCCGTCACACCGCGATCCTTGAATTCGCTGAAATCCTCCATATAATGCTTCAATCCGAGCACCTGGCCAGCAAGATACTGCCCATTGTCGGTAAGCCCCTTCAGTCTGAGGTAGCTCAACGCGAACACGGAAGCAAACATCATCGGCGCGGAAATCACCGCGAACAACGCAAGATTGCCGATGGCTCCGAAATACAGCATGGACAGGAATGCCAGCGTCACAGCGCAGATGCCCGCGGCAAACGCTCCCCCACCACATATCGACGTGGCGCCCAGCATGGCGAATTCGTTGTCGCACGTATTCGTGAATTTCTCCTGAAGCTTGTAGCCGTTCTCCCAATCGGAGAAATTCTCGTTCATCTGATCCAGATCGAACACCGGAGAGCCGATGCGTTCAGACGCCGTCACCAGCAAGTCGAGCGCGGCCTGCTCGCTCGGGCGCAACTGCAACGATTGCACGTTGTCAAATACCACGGGAAGTATCACCACCGTACTGGTTTTGCCCACATCGCGGGTTCGAGCGGGATCATTGGCGATCATCCGTGCAATGTCAGCATTGTTCGCCTGGCTCATATCAATGCCCCGATACATGGCGGCCGGTCCCGGATAAATAGCGATTGCTCCACGCGAAGCGAGCGAGAGCACGGAAGCCGACATTTTTCGGCTCGTCAGCGTGTTCGAATGCTTGTTGTCGACCATATGCAGCAGCTCCGCAGCGCTGGCAGGACTCATTTCCGGTTCGTCGCGCCAATACTCGACGCCGCCATGATATTGCGAACGGTTGAAGCTGCGCAACGCGAAGATGATGGCGATCACACACAAGACCAGTCCGACCACTGCAATGGCGATCCATGTGATCAGGCGGATGCGCGCTTGTTTGCGCTGTTGGTCGCGCCACTGCTGTTCCTGCTTGGCTTCGCTTTTCATAATGCCGTTTTTGATGGTGGTATCTCTGGTGCGTTGCACGCCACCGGTCACACCAACGTCGAACATGGCGACCACGTCAACATAGTCGCCGGCACGCACGTCATATACGGTAAATTTCAGCGAGCCGTTCTTGTCTCGCTCCGTTTCCGACGTGCATTCCGTATGCAGCCAAGCCCACGAATTATCGGCGTCAATGCCTTCGGGGAAGGTGACGGTGCCGGTGACTTTGCCGATGGGAATCTGATTGCTCACGCCGAGCGGCTCCCACTGGAACGTGGCCATGTCTTGATAGGCGGTGGTCACGCCCTGCATGGTCATGGTCACGTCGAATTTTAGGCTGCTTGCCGATGTGATGGAGGGAATGTTCCACCCGATTTCGATCTTCTTGGAACGATCGTCGGTATTGCCGGAAACAAGACCGTCTTTTGCGGGATCGAACGGCTGCGGATTGCTGTCGCCTTGCGAGACATCGGCGATATACCACTGCTTCGCATGTTCTCGATTCCATTCGTCGGTGCTGTAGCTGCTTGGGATTGCGATATCGCCCTGCTGGTAGGCTTCCCCCGTTGTTGCATTGCGCACGCTGATATCGGTGATATTAGTCAGATCGCTTTCCTTCAACGTGTACTGTTGATACAGCTGCTTCCATGGATGATCGCCGTCGTCGTCGCTGCGGTCGGCGAGTTTCATGTCGATATGCTGGGTGACCTTCAAATCGCCATTGCTCTGCACCTGCACATCATAGTCGAGCGTTTTGTAGCTCAGATCGGCCCCGCCGTCATCCGATGCCATGAACAGCAGCAAGGCCGCTACAATACCAACGGTAACAACGATTGCAATACCGAAGCTGCGCACCGCTCGTGACGCATGCTGTTTGGCCGCCATAATCCCTCTTTCTCGCTTCTTCTTCCCTCACATGGCCGTACAACAGATGGCCGTACCAGCCGAATTGAACAGTAAAGCCCCATCGTTATCGGACGGGGCTTTACATGCATGTCAGAACTTAACTTGCGGAACCTGACGATCCGCTTCGTCCACCTGGAAGTAGGGAGCCTGTTCGAAATGGAACAAGCCGGCGATAATATTGGTCGGCACAACCTCGGTCTGGGTATTGTACTTCTGCACGACATCGTTGTAGAACTGGCGTGCGTAAGCGATCTTTTCTTCCAACGATTTCAGCTGACTCTGCAAATCCATGAAATTCGTATTGGCCTGCAGTTGCGGATAGTTTTCAGACACAACCTGCAGATTCATGAGCGCGCGGCTCAACTGGTTTTCCGCGGCGATGCGCTGCGCCACGTCACCGCTTTGCGCGGCCTGCACCACGCCGGCACGGGCCTGCGTGACCTGCGTGAACACTTGGGATTCGTGGGCCGCATAACCTTTGACCGTTTCCACCAGGTTCGGAATAAGATCGGTACGCTGCTTAAGCTGCACATCGATTTGCGCCCAGCCGTTCTTCACACGATTTCGTAGCGTGACCAGCCCGTTGTAGGCGCTGACGGCCCAAAGCACAATAAGTACAACGATGACAGCAATGATAATGCCAACGCCCATGACGACTCCCTCATTAATGGCTCTTCAAACCATTCTTGCATACATCTAGGTACGTTATGGCAAAACTCATACCCGTGTCTCATTTTTATGCATTCTGCATGAAACGAAAAGTGCCCCGCACCTTTCAGTACAGGGCACTTCAGTCAGCTATGCTGCGAGGGATCCTTTTAAGGACGTCAGTCCTCAAAAGGATCAAAGTCGCGGCGGACGCGGCGGCGAGGACGCTCGGAACGCTCTTCGCGATCGGCACGGTACTCGTCGTAGTTCTCGTCGGCTGCGTAACGCGGGTTGCGGTCGTCGCGGCGGCTGCTGCGGCGACGGTCGGAACGACGATCATCACGATCGTAATCACGGTCGTCACGATCGGAACGACGACGACGCGGACGATCATCATAATCACGATCGTCACGATCGGAACGACGATCATCACGATCGTAATCACGGTCGTCACGATCGGAACGACGACGACGCGGACGATCATCATAGTCGCGGTCATCGTCACGATCAGAACGACGACGACGCGGACGATCATCATAATCACGATCGTCACGATCGGAACGACGATCATCACGACGGCCACGGCTGCCGCGACGGTCATCGCGATCGAAACGCTCGCGACGCGGAGCGGAGGATTCCTGATCTTCGAAGCCCGGAATGGCCAAGGAGATCTTGCCGCGATCGTCAACGCCCTGCACGACTACCTCAACGGTGTCGCCTTCCTTGAGCACGTCTTCGACGGCGTCGATACGCTCGCCGTTGGCCAGATTACGGATCTGGGAGATGTGCAGCAGACCGTCAGTGCCCGGGGTCAGGTTCACGAAGGCACCGAAGGAGGTAGTCTTCACAACCTTGCCGTTGTAGGTTTCGCCGGCTTCAGGAACGTGCGGGTTAGCGATCTGTTCGATGATCTGCTTAGCCTTTTCAGCGCCGTCGCCACCCTCGGAGGAGATGAATACGGTACCGTCATCTTCGATGGCGATCTCCGCACCGGTCTCTTCCTGGATCTGGTTGATCATCTTGCCCTTCGGGCCGATGACCTCACCGATCTTGTCGACCGGAACGGTGGTGGTGATGATGCGCGGAGCATACGGGCTCATCTCGGCCGGGCCATCGATGCACTCGTCGATGACTTCGAGAATGGTGGTGCGGGCTTCCTTGGCCTGCTGCAGAGCGGAGGCAAGAATGTCTGCCGGAATGCCGTCGAGCTTGGTGTCGAGCTGCAGGGCGGTGATGAACTCGGAGGTGCCTGCGACCTTGAAGTCCATATCGCCGAATGCGTCTTCAGCACCGAGAATATCGGTCAGGGTCTTGAAGATGTGCTGGCCGTCAACATCACCGGACACGAGGCCCATGGCGATGCCGGCAACCGGAGCCTTCAGCGGCACGCCTGCGGCGAGCAGCGACAGGGTGGATGCGCACACGGAGCCCATGGAGGTGGAACCGTTGGAGCCAATGGCTTCGGAGACCTGACGGATGGCATACGGGAACTCCTCGCGGTTCGGCAGCACCGGCACGAGAGCCTTCTCCGCCAGAGCACCGTGACCGATTTCGCGGCGCTTCGGGGAGCCGACGCGGCCGGTTTCACCGGTGGAGTACGGCGGCATCTCATAGTTGTGCATGTAGCGCTTGGACTGCGGACCGGACAGTGCGTCGATCTGCTGTTCCATCTTGAGCATGTTCAGGGTGGTAACGCCCAGAATCTGGGTTTCGCCACGCTGGAACAGTGCGGAACCGTGCACGCGCGGAACGATGTCTACCTCAGCGGACAGAGTGCGGATGTCGCGCAGGCCACGGCCATCGATGCGATAATCCTGGGTCAGGATGCGGCGACGCACGATCTGGCGCTGCAGCTCCTTGAACGCATTGCCGATCTCCTTTTCCTTTTCGGCATCGTCCATGTCGGTGAATTCACCGGCGAGAGTGGCCTTGACGCCTTCCTTGATCTCATGAATGCGATCCTGGCGCGGCAGCTTCTCGGCAATGGAGAGAGCCTCGTCGAGATCAGCGTGAGCGATCTCATCGATACGGTTGTACAGATCTTCGGTGTACTCCGGGAAGAGCTGGAATTCCTTGGTTTCCTTCGCAGCGATGTTCTTGAGTTCGGCCTGAGCCTCGCAGATCACCTTGATGAACGGCTTAGCTGCTTCAAGACCACCGGCAACGACTTCCTCGTCCGGCTTGGTCTGGCCTTCGTCGTAGATGAGGTGCCAGGCGTTCTTGCCTGCGCCGGCTTCGATCATAGCGATGGCGACATCGCCGTTCTCCACCACGCGGCCGGCAACCACGATTTCGAACACGGCGCGCTCACGCTCGCTCCAACGCGGGAAAGCGACCCACTGGCCGTCGATCAGAGCCAAGCGAACGCCGGAAACCGGGCCTTCGAACGGCAGACCGGAAATCATGGTGGAAGCGGAAGCAGCGTTCAGAGCGATAACATCGTAAGCATCATCCGGGTTGACGGCGAGCACGGTTTCCACAACCTGCACTTCGTTGCGCAGCGTGTGCGGGAACAACGGGCGCAGCGGGCGGTCAATAATGCGGCAAGCGAGAATAGCCTCGGAGCTCGGGCGGCCTTCACGGCGGAAGAACGATCCCGGGATCTTGCCGGCGGCGTACATCTTCTCTTCCACGTCCACGGTCAGCGGGAAGAAGTCGTAGTTCTCCTTCGGGCTGGAACCGGCGGTGGTGGTCGACAGAATCATCGAATCATCGTCAAGATAGGCGGCGACGGCACCATCCGCCTGCTGGGCGAGACGACCAGTCTCGAAGCGCAACGTGCGCTTACCAAACGAACCATTATCGATTACGGCTTCAACAGCCTTGATTTCGGGACCCTCCATAGGGTTCCTCCTTTTTTTCTTTTTCTTTTACCAACTATCGGCAGTCCTCTTCAGCGGACTCCAACCGATTTCTGCATGCGTGACGCGACGTTACCTTCGTCGCTTCCTCATCTTTAGATTCTAGACCTCATGCGCCCTAAACCTTGGGCTTTCAAACTGTCTTTTCCTCAACGCGGCTGTCATGCAAAAACGCCCGAACGCCAAGGAAGGCATTCGGGCGGAAGAATTTTACTATCGGCGCAGACCCAGACGCTCAATCAGGGAGCGGTAACGGTTGATGTCAACGCGCTTGAGGTAATCAAGCATACGACGACGATCGCCGACCATCAGCAGCAGACCACGACGGGAGTGGTGATCATGCTTGTGCTCCTTGAGGTGCTCGGTCAGATCAGCGATACGCTTGGTCAGCAGAGCAACCTGGACCTCCGGGGAGCCGGTGTCACCCTCGTGGGTAGCGTAAGTCTTGATGATTTCCTGCTTTTCCTCAGCCGTAAGTGCCACGGCATCCTCCTTATGTTGCTGCGCGGTGCTGCCAGTCCAATACCGACGCGCTCTCTATCCGCGGGCGAAACACGCCAAAGGGAAATCATACACGAGGGGCAGACCAAATCAAACCATGCTGCAAGCGACGCTTCAGACCACGTTCAGCAGCCCACCGAACAGTACCACCGCGAGCGAAATACCCTCAATCACAAAAAACAGCAGAAACGACGCCCAACTGCGCGTAAGCACATTAAATTTCGATTCTTTTTTGATGCAGACCAGCAGCCCAACCCACAGCACCGCGTAGACGGCGACACCGCATCCAGCCGCGATGATGCCAAGATTCGCGGCGTTGGCAAGCCCCGAAGAATCGCCGTACATCACATAAGTGGCGTTCCAGAAGTTGAAGCTCAGCAGGCACATGCCGGCAACGAACTGCTCGGCGGCGAGCCCCACCACGAAAACCGTGCCCCACAGCCACTTCTTCACATCGGCGACCATCAATCCCAAGCCGGTCATCGCCATGATGGTGACGGTCCACGAAATCAACGCAACGCCCTTGGGATCAAGGAAACCGAGGTTGGCGACAATCCAAGCCGCATCCTTGACCGCAAGAAAACGCCCCCACCAGTAGGGCACGATCAGAGCCACCAGCATCAGCGCGATGAACAGCGCCCAGTGTCCCGGATGCGATTTGCGACGCTCGATGTCGGCCAAGGAAAGATCAGACGCTTCGATGGATGCCGTTGGATGCTTGGAAACGTCGACCTGTTCGACCACGCCGTCGACGACTTCCGTCACCTTGTTACCTTGCGTTTGTGCCATACCCGCTCCGTTGTATTGCGATTACCGCCTGTTGCGACCGTCACGTCGCTGTCACGACACGTCCAGCATACCCAGTCATCGAAGCAATCGCACGGCAGGTATGCAAAAGGCGTGCCATTAAGCACGCCTTTCTTCTTCTCTAACGATTATGTGGAGCGGATGACGGGAATCGAACCCGCGTAATCAGTTTGGAAGACTGAGGCTCTACCATTGAGCTACATCCGCACACCGTCTATGCCGACCGAAGTCGACACGAAACGACTCGAGCCATTATACACACTCTCTCAACAATCGCAAGTCGAAATCGCAATAATTATTTTTCGACCACGCAAACCTGGTACGGTTCCAACGCGACCTCAGCGGGAAGCACGATGTCGCCATCCGAATCAAGACGTGCGATCTGACGCGCGGACGAGAAATTGAACAATCCGAGAACAGTGCGTCCTTCAACATGGCGCACCACCGCAAGAACCGCATCATTATGCGCGTCCCAAGTGGTGACCCACGCTTCGGGCGCGAAAGCGGGATCGTCGCGCATCTCACGAACGCTCTTCAATCCGTCCCACATCTGCTTCTGCAGGGCGCCAGTCTGCTTGCGCTTGGCCGCATTCTCCCAATTGAAGGGGCTGCGATGCAGATTACGCGAATCCTCGACGCGGTCAGGATCTTCCTTGTATTCCCAGCCGTTGAGCTGCACGATTTCGTCGCCGCAGCTCAACATGGGGAAGCCACGCAGGAACGACATGGCGGAATGCATCATCAAATCGCGTTTCATCGAAATGTCGAGCAACGGCTTGTCATGCGTGATCAGAGCGCGTTCCACACCGCACAGACTGGCCGTGGTGCCGCAGCTGCGCGCATCCTTCGACGCCTCGTCGTAGTTGTACAGCTCGCCCATGGCCCAGCTGCCAGGCACCGAGCCCTCGTAGAAGTGGTACAGGAATTCCTTGTGCTTGAGCGGGTCGATGCCGAGGCTCTCCTCCATCGGCTCGTCCAAGCCCCAGCCGATGTCGTCATGACAGCGCAGGTAGTTGACGAACCAGCAGTTCTCCGGCAGCGCGTTCAGCTTGTCGAGCTGGTCTTTGAGTAGGCGCACGTCCCCACTGGCAAGCGCACTCCACAGATTCACCATGATCGACACGTTGTAGAGCATGTGGCATTCCGGCTTTTCCGGTGTACCGAAGTAGGCGGCGAGCTCCTTGGGGGCCATCACCACTTCGCCCTTCAGCACTACTGCCGGGCAGACGCATTCGAGCACGATGCGCAACATGCGTACGATGGTGTGCACCTGCGGCAGGTTACGGCAGTTGGTGCCGAGTTCCTTCCAGATGTAAGGCACCGCGTCGATGCGGAACACTTCGACGCCAAGGTTGGCGAGGCCGAGCACGCTGGAGAGCACCGACACGAGCACGTTCGGGTTGCGGTAGTTCAGATCCCACTGGAACGGGTAGAACGAGGTGAGCACCCACTTGTGCATCTGTTCGTTCCAGGTGAAGTTGCCGGGGGCAGTGGCCGGGAAGACTTCCGGCACCACGGCGTCGTACTGGTCGGGAACAGTGCGGTCGTCGTAGCAGTAGTAGTAATCCTGATATTTCGGATCGCCCGCTTGAGCCGCCTTAGCCCAACGATGGCTGGATGCGGTGTGGTTCATCACGAAGTCGAGGCACAGGCTGATGCCGGCCGCACGCAGTTTTTTGGTGAGCGCCGCGAGGTCTTCATTCGTACCGAGCGACGGATCGACGGTGTCGAAATCTTCCACCGCATAACCGCCGTCGTTCTGCGGATGCGGCATTTTCAGCAGTGGCATAAGGTGCAGATACGTGAGCTTCCGCTCTTTCAGGTACGGCACCTTGCCTGCGAGTTTCTTTAGATCTCCGGCGAATAGGTCGGTATACATGGTCATGCCGAACATGTTGCCGCGCTTGTACCATTCCGGATCGGCGAGACGCTTGGTGTCGAGGCGTTTCAGATCGGCGGGGCGTGCCGCATGCGACGCCTTCATCAACTCGGTGAGGTTTTGGAAGGCTTCTTCGGCCTGTTCCCCATACAGATCCGTCAATAGTTCGCGCAGTTCTTCGCTGTTCTTCGCGATGCGCTCGTCAAACGCTTGGTCGGACTTGGAACGTACCATTCCTCTACTCCTCTTCTCAGGGAACCTCGTTGTTATGAGTATTGGGTTTCACTGCTTTCATTGCTGCGATGCTGGCACAAGTGTAACGTGAATCAACGGTTTTATCAAACCGGTTCGAGGCGTTTTGACGACCAATGTCAATCGATTGACGAAATTACTGGTTATTGTGCGATTGCCCGCGATTGCGCAATCGCCATTCACGCTTCTATTGTCACCACCGCGGATGCAACAGCTCCGTCATGGCTGATGGAAATATGCATTTCGCACGATTGGCCATCCCCGTCAACCGGCAACCCCAACGATTGCCGCAACTTGCATCGCACCTCGGGTGAGAGCATGACGTGGGGCACACCGTGGGAATCGTCAAGTATTTCGATGCGCGCCCAAGGAAAATCGTCGAGCGTGTACGGATATGCAATGTCGCCATCTCCTTTCGCCCTACACGAAATCGCCTCGCACCACGCCTTGAGGAAGGCCTCCTTGCCCGCCCAGCGGGCCGCAAGATGCACCGCCTCGCCATCCCGCTTGACCCGCGCCCGTTGAGTGGTCTGCCATAGCTCGCGCGTAGAGAACAGGTTTCTCATGCGCGACCCAGATTCGCCCAGTTGCTCGGCAAACACAGGCACATCCACGACGTCATCGCCCCAAACCCAGCATTTTCCAACCTTTCGAAAGTTTTCAGGGAGAAACGAACCATGTCGATTTCCGCAAAGCAGGCGGGCGACACTTCGTTTTCATGTAAGGATATCATCGCACTTAAGCGCTTTATCTTCCGTCATCCACATTGTGCAGACGTTGAACGGGAGTCGTGCAGACGGAAAGTAGGGCGATTCAAGAATATGAAAATCCCGCATCTGTCACGAAATACTGAGATTGCGACAGATACGGGATTTGATGATCGTTCGTCTGAACGCCAGAAATTTCAGGCACTCAGACGCGGGGATCAGACTTCGAAGTAGCCGGATGCGCTCAGGCGCGCGTTCGGATCGAGCAGCATGGCCTTCTCCACTTCGTGCGCGTTGTAGCCGCGGCCATCCTCATGGAAACGACGGTTGTCGATCGGCTCATAGAGCGCGGCGCGGCCCATCATACCTTCCTCAAGGCGACGCTGGCCAGCGGCCAGACGCTCGTTGGCGCGATCATGCCATGCGTTCAGCGCCTCGACGCCCGCGGTGTTGGCCACCGCCGCTTCGAATGCGCCCGGATTGACAATCGCAGCGAAGCCGGACACGTGGCCGAAACCGAGCGACGTAGCCAGGCCCGCCTTGACGGAGCCGACCTTCAGCGGCTCGCGCAGCCAGACCATGTGGTCGTCGCGCATGAGCTTCGGATCAACGCAGTCAAGGGCGGCATTGGCCGGAATCACACCGGACTTGAACAGCTGGGTCAGACCGTTGACCTGGAAGATACAGGCACCGCCCTTGGCATGGCCGGTGAGCGTCTTCTGCGAGATCACGAACAGCGGGTTACCGTCGGCGCGGCCAATGGCGTGGGCCAACGTGTTGTGCAGTTCGGATTCGTTCGGATCGTTGGCGTTGGTGGACGTATCGTGCTTGGAAACCACGGCGATGTCGTCCGGAGTGACGCCAAGACGGGCCAAATCGCGCACCAGTTTGGAATCCTTGCCGCCCATGCCCGCTGCAAGCGCACCCAAGCCCGGAGCCGGGATGGAAGTGTGCGCGCCGTCGGCGTAGGAGTGCACGAATCCGATCACACCGGCAACCGGCAGGCCGAGCTTCAACGCGATATCGCCGCGGGTCAGCAGAATGGTGCCGCCACCCTGGGATTCCACGAATCCGCCACGACGACGGTCGTTGGCGCGGGAGAAGAAGCGTGCATCAATGCCCTTGGCGTACATTTCCTCCGAATTGGCGGTGGCGTTCATGTTGCCGAATCCGATCACGGATTCCACGCCGATGTCGTCGATTGCGCCGGTGACCACGAAGTCGGCCTTGCCGAGCGCGATCTTGTCGGCACCCTCTTCAAGAGAGACGGCCGCCGTGGCACAGGCGGAAACCGGCTGGACCATGTTGCCGTAGCCGCCGATGTAGGACTGCATCACATGGGCCGCGACAACGTTCGGCAGGGCTTCCTGCAGAATGTCGGTCGGAATCTCATGGTTAAGGAAGCGATCCAGGTACAGCTTGCGCATAGAGGCCATGCCGCCGAAACCGGTGCCCTGCGTGGAGGCGACCATCGACGGATGCACTGCTTCGAGGATTTCGGTCGGCGTGAAGCCTGCAGACAGGTAGGCATCGACCGTGGTGACGATGTTCCACAAGGCGATCTTGTCGACGTCGCCGACCATAGAGGCCGGAATGCCCCACTTGACCGGGTCGAAGCCCTTCGGGAACTGGCCGCCAACCGTACGGGTCATGGCCGCGCGGCGAGGCACGCGAATCATGGAGCCGGCATGGCGGGTCACGTTCCATTCGCCGGATTCGACATCGGACGCGAAGCTGGTGTGCGTTTCGTCAAGCTTGACGTACTCTTCGGCAATCTCACGAGTCGGAACCGAGAAGGTCACATCGTGGTCAAGGAACACCTCGGCCTCTTCCTCGTCGGTGCCGTCCTTGTAGTCGTTGCCCATGCCTTCGTCGAACGGACGCACGCCAGAACGTGCCACGACCTCGTCATGGTAACGTTCCGCAATATCCTCCTCAGGCACGAGGTTGCCGTCAACGTCGTACCAGCCCGGCTTGGGGCTGTCATTCCACGTCAGCAGACCCATATTCCATGCCAGTTCGAGCACCGCGCCGGCAGACAGATCCACCTGACCATCGGAATGAATGCCGAGCTCGGCTTCGAAGCGGGTGCGTCCGGAGCCCCACGGGCCAAGCTCGCCCACGGACACGATGACGATTTCGTCTTCCGGACGAGCGGTGACGTTCTGCCAATCGGCAAGATCGACTTTGGCCTGACGCGGAGCACGCGGGCTTGGCAGCGCCTTGATAAGCGTCTTGGCCGCGGCATCGGATTCGTCGCCTGCAATTGCGTTCTTGGCATTCGCCGCTTCCGCTTGGACCGCGTCTTCCATGGCTTCCGCACGCAGTGCCTTAATATCGATCGGCTCGTTGCCGAGTCCGCCGGTCAGGTCTACGTCAAGCGGGGCCTTGGCTGCTTCGATACGGGATTCGCGGGTGGAAAGGTTCAGCAGTTCAACCGCGATTTCGGCGGTGGAATAGGTCTTCAGACCGTGACGCTCCACCACTTCGACCAGCGGATCATTGCCGCCCATCAAGCCCGTGCCGCGCACCCAACCGATCTTCGGATGGGCGAAGGTCACACGGCTCGACCACACCTTTTCGGCGCGAGCACGGTTCACAATCGCATCAAATGCGCTCTTCACTTCGCCGTAGGCACCGTCGCCGCCGAAAATACCGCGGTTCGGCGATCCCGGCAACACCACATGCAACTTGTGCTGCACATCAGTGTCGGCACCGATCTTCGCAAGTCCGGCAATCGCACGCTCAACACCCCACAGCATGAGGCGAGCCTGAGATTCGAACAGTTCGCCGGAATCGGCAAGGTTGCCATGTACCGGCGGAGCCGCGAACGGGAAGAACAGGCTCGGCTCGTAAGCAGGCTTGAGAATCGTGGTGGTCGCACCGGAAGTCTTCTTCTGCACATTGCCGACCCAAGCGACCAACGCGTCCACATCACGGTAGCTTGACAGGTTCGCGGGAACCAGCCACAGCTTGGCATCACCCGCCGCATGCTCACGATAGGTCTGCTTAGCCCATGCCTTCACGCTTGGCTTGAAGCTGTGCGAGGTGGCCACCACGGTAGCACCGCCCGCAAGTAGGCCGTTGACTACCTGGGCTGCGATGGAGTTCGGAGCCACGCCGGTCACCACTGCGATATCTCCAGCAAAACGGCTGTTTTCTGCCGATTCGGAAGCGTTTTCTACTGCCTCGCCAGCGACACGATTGAATGCGGCCTTCAGATCCGCGTTGTCGCTCTTGCCTGCATACCAAGCAGCTTCGTCGGCAATGGTCTTGCCGAGACCGATGAAGCTGCCGTTCAATGCGGATTCATCGTTGTTGTAGTAGGCGCGTGCCAAGTCTTCACGTGCGGATGCCCAACGATCGTCGAACAGAATGGCCTTGCGCTCGTCGAAACGAGGTTCGACCTGCTTCGGCCAGTCAGCGCCGAGTTCAGCTTCGACCGCAGCCGCAACAGCCGCGTTCTCATCAGCAGTTTCCTCGGCAACCGGAGCGACTACGCCCAGCTGGTTCAGCACGAACTTCGCCGTGGAGGCGAGCACGCCATCGGCACCGGTCACCTTGGCTGCGAACGCGTCCAAAGCGGCGGAATCAACCACTGCCCCGCCGGCTGCGCCACCGGCGCTCGGCATGGCAACGGCGATGCCCTTATCGGCAGCAACCTTCTGTACGGCCGCATCGATCAGCGCGTTGGCAGCGGTCGCATTGGAAGCGGCATCCGTGCTCAACGAGGCAAGATCACCGCCACGAGAGCTGGCCCCCTCACGGGTTTCGAGCACGAGCGTAGCCACCACATGGGAAGCCCACCCTTCGCCAAGCTGCCATGTATCGGTCACACGCTTAGTGATCTGGCCGAGCTTCACACCGGCGGCACCGAACATGCCACGCACACGGTCGCGCACAATGTCAGACAGCACCGGACCGAACGCCTTGTAGTTCGGAGCGACCTTGTTGACCAAAGCGCTCAGCGCCTTGACCGTCGCTTCGGCAGCACCATCCACGGAAGCCACACCCAGTTCGGAACTGATGTCCATAAGCAGCTGATTACGGCGGGAAGACACGCCATTGGTCAGTGTGTCGGTGGTATCGCTTTCGCCGATCTGATCGGGGCGAACCTTAGCCGAGTAAGCCAGCAATGTGGCAATCGCATCGGATGCCCTGAATGCAATATCAGCAACGGCAACGTCAGACGGAGCGCCGGCGAGAGCTGCAACAACCGGAACTTCCGCAACAGCAGCAGGAGCAGCTGCAGGAGCTGAGGCAACAGCCGGAGCAGCAGAAGAAGAAGCAGAAGTCACAACCGCAGAATCGTCAGCATCTTCTTCCGGAACCAACGAATCGGAATCAGTCATGTATACGCGGCCTTCATCGCGACCAACGTTGTATACCGTCACATCGCGACCTGCAAACTGCGGCAGACGCAACGTCTTGGAACCCAGATTGGCGAGCGTCGGAGCATTGCCGAGACCAACCTCAACATACTCTTCCACGCCAAGACCGCCCTGCTCGGAGGAACCGAACAGCAGAGCCTGCGTCTCAATCCAACGCACCGGAGAGGCGAACTGCCAAGACAGCAGTTCCGTAAGCAGCAATCGGCCGAGCTTCTGATCATCAGCAGCATAGGAATCCCAAATCTGCGGATCATCCAAAGCGGCCTGAATGCGCTCGGACGGCACGACTTCGAGAATCTTGGCTGCGAATTCCTTCGTCATTTCGAACGGAGCCGCGACCAGGTTCGGAATGTAGCGTCCGACCAGGCGGCCACGGTAATCGATGGTCTGCGGCAGGAGCGCGTCAAGCTTGTCGCGGAATTCCGGCACGCCTTTGCGCAGCAGCGTGGAATGGAACGGCACATCGATGCCCGGCACCAGCATGAACGCTGGCTTGCCGCCATATTCGGCCACGCGGCGGCTGGAATCGGCCTTCAGCGCCTTCAAACCGGCAATGGTGCCTGCCACGGCATACTGCTGGCCAGCCAGGTTGTAGTTCACGATCTGCAGGAACTCGCCGGAAGCCTTCGACACGGATTCAACGTACTCGCGCACGCCGTCATCGCCCACACCGAACTGGTTCGGACGCAACGCACCCATACGGTAGTTGGAACGGCCTTTCGCATCGCGCGGAATGAGGTGATGCATGGTGGAGCCGCGGTGGAACACGAGTTCGATCACGGTTTCCAGCGGAATCACGCCGGCGAAGGAGCTCAGCGCGTTGTATTCGCCCAGCGAGTGGCCTGCGAAATAGGAAGGCCAAATGTCGGCGCCGGCTTCGCGCAGACGTGCGGTTTGGGCGAATGCCACGGTGGCGAGCGCCACCTGCGTGAACTGGGTCAGGTTGAGCAGGCCTTCCGGATGGCGGTAGGTCACGCCGTTGGCGGTCAGTTCCTTCGGATTGTCACGCACGACGGCAAGGATCGAGAATCCAAGCTTCTCGCGGGTCACCTTGTCGGCACGCTCCCACACGTCTCGTGCGGCCGGGGACTTGGCACGCTCGTCGAGCACCATGCCCTGCCGCTGTATGCCCTGGCCCGGGTATACGAACGCGGACTTCGGCGCACGCACGATGGCGGTGCCACGAGACACGATGTTGCCTTTGATACGGCTGGTCACTTCGAGCACCATGCCGGAGTGAGCCACGCGTCCGACGCGTTCGATGGAGATTTCCACTTCGTCGTCGAGCTGCACCATGCCGTACATGTTGTAGGTCCAGCCTGCGATTTCATAGTGCGCACCCTTGCCGTCAAGCGCCTGCACCGCGTATTGTGCGGTTGCGGAGAGCCACATGCCGTGCACGAGCGGTGCCGCAAGACCGGAAACAGCAGCGCCACGATGCGAGGTGTGGATCGGGTTGAAATCACCGGAAGTACGTGCGAAGGCGGTCATCTCGTGCGGAGCGGTCACCTTGACGCGGCGCAGCAGCCGGCGCGGAGTGCTTTCGATTTCCGCGTCGATTCCACCATAGTCCGGTGCTTCCGGCGGCAGTGCGTCGGAGTATGCACGACCACGGATGGCGAAACGTTCGGTTTCGTTGGCAAGCACGGTGCCGTCTTGCGTGCTGTGGGTGACGTGGATGGTCACCACACGGCCGGATGCCGATTCGAAGTAGTCTTCGGCCCAGCTGGTCAGCGCGATTTGTTCGCCGATATGCTTGAGCAGTTCGTCTTCGCTGACTTCCAGTTCGATGAGATGGTCGAGATGCACTGCGTTGAGCAGGCCTTCGATCACAGGGAAGCCGTTGACGTACACGGATCCGAGGGCCGCGTAGATGGCGGGCCATGCCGGCCCGACGAGCGCGTCCGGTGCGATGCGCGACGGCACCAGGTTGCTTGGCAGCGCGCCGCCGGTGGCCGCTTCATGGTCGAAGCCGAGGTTGGCGGACAGCGTGTAGCTGGTATGCGCCTGGCCGAACGGATAGGAGGCTTTGTCAGCCACCTGTTCAATAACAGGCATGGCGGTAAGCTTGTCGCCAGTAATGGCGGTGTTACCAATGCCGGCAGTGTCTGCAAGCATACGGTACACGTGTTCCGGTAGGCGGTCACGGTCGACCACCGGGAAGAGCCCGGATTCGTTGCCGTCTACGTTCAGCGGGATGACGATGTCTCGTACGGCATGCTTGGACTTGCCACCGTCCGGATCGTTGTCCCAGTAGGTATCGAGATGGATGTCGAGATCGTACTTTTCGACACTCCCTTCGCTGGAAATCTTGCGAATCTCATAGTTGGCGTCACCGTTGCTGGTGCCGTATGCCGGGTTTGCCATAAGATGGCCCACCCACGAAATGTTCGGGGATTTGCGAATGAATTCTTCTGCGGAAGATGCCACGCCGAGCTGGGCGAACGCGGTTTTAGCTGCGATCGGCGATTCTGCGGAAACGCGCTTAACCATGGCCGCTTCGAAACGGCCAAGAATGTCGGCGACCGGTTCGTCAACGGTGGTGATGCCCGCAACGGAGATCGGACCAGGAATAATACGCACGGAATCGGCGGAGTAACGGGAGTCTTCGGACTGCCACAGCTGGTCCTGACCCCACCAACGCAGCAGGTCGTTGTCGATGACGGGCACGAACGGCATTGGCTTCGGATATTCACGCACGAGCACCGGGAACCAAGCTTCATCCATCGGGGTGACGGTCAGTTCGTCGGCTTGCGGATAGGCTTCGGCAAGCTTGGCGATGGCCGCGTGCGGATCGGATTCCACATCGGCACGGGATGCGAACAGCGATGCGAATTCGCCGCTTTCCTGCGTGGTGACGCGAGCTTCAATACGCTGCAGCAAGTGCAGGAAGCGATCGGCATAGGTTTCGTCGACCCACGGGAAAGCGAGATCGGCGAAACGCTGCGCCCATGCGAGATAGGTCATGGCCTTCAGGTCGCCGAAATACGGCTTCGCGGTGGCGTTCAACGCTTCGATGATTTCCTCACGACGGCTTTCCAGCTCTTCCGGATGCTTCATCACGCGCACCAGCAGGCGTCCACAACGTGCGGAAGAGTTTTCCAGCTCGTAAATGTCGGCATGCAGGTGGCTCAGGCCGGAAGTGACTCCACCCTTGGCCTGGCCGCTCGGCACCCACTGCTCGCCCAGCGGAGCGAACGGATCGGCGTCTGCTCCCTTGGCGGGAATGCCTGGGGTGTTGACGAGCATCTGCTTGACTTCAGGGCTGGTGTGCGCTTCCTTGGCGGTCATCACGGCGGTGCCGACGAGCACGCCATCCACCGGCATGAGCGGGCGACCGTATTCGGCGGACCATTCGCCGGTGATGTAGTCGGCGCCACGTTCCGGCGTGCCGATGCCGCCGCCGACCACGAGCACAAGGTTCGACTGTTCGCGCACTTCGGCATAGGTGCTCAGCAGCAGATCATCCAACGATTCCCACGAATGGTGACCGCCTGCGGAACCGCCTTCAACTTCGATCAGCACCTTGACCGGAGCGACGGCCTTGGCGATACGCACCACCTGACGAATCTGGTCGACGGTGCCCGGCTTAAAGCTCACATACGGAAATCCGTCGGCGTTGAGATTGTGGATGAGTTCCACGGCCTCGTCAAGTTCCGGAATGCCCGCGGACACGACCACGCCGTCGATCGGAGTGCCGCTGGCACGCTTCTTCGGCACGATACGCTGGGATCCGAACTGCAGGTTCCACAGGTAGCGGTCCATGAACATCGCGTTGAATTCAACGGTACGGCCTTCTTCAAGCTCTTCTTCCAGCTTGGCGACATGACGGTCGAACACGCTGGCGGTCACCTGGCCACCGCCTGCAAGTTCCGCCCAGTAGCCGGCGTTGGCGGCCGCTGCCACGATTTCCGGTTCCACGGTGGTCGGGGTCATGCCGGCGAGCAGTACCGGAGCCTTGCCGGTCAGTTCAGTGAATGCGGTGCGCACCTTGTCTCCAGCGGAGGTGTGTATGATGCTTGGTGCGAAGCGGGTCCAGTTCTGGGTGCGCTCCGGCAAGGTTTCCAGCGTGGAAAGCTCGCCGCGATCAGCCACGGTGGAGGCTTCCACCACACCGACACCAGTGCCTTGGGCAACAGTGGAAAACAGTTTGCCAACGGTGGTTCCCGGACCAAAGTCCAACACCCACAGGGCACTCGGATCGGTGGATTTCATGAGCGCACGCACGCGGGCGGCCCAATCCACATGGTTGAGCAGCACTTCGGCTGCAAGCTCGCGAGCGTGGTCGGCGTCGATTCCGCAGGATTCCGCCCATGAAACAGCCTGTGAAACAGCATCGGCCATGAGCGGGCTGTGGAACGGCAGGGTCACGTCAAGGTATTCGAGCACCGGTTCGAACACACGGCCGCCACGCACCTTCTCTTCGCGCAGCTTGGCCTGGTGCTTGTGCTCCTTGGCCACTTCCACGCCGAACGCGGTCAGATCCTCTGGGTAGCCGGAGAGCACATAATGCGTGGCGGAATTGGTGACGGCCACGGCAATCGGGCCGCGGGCACCGGAAACACGCTTGATCAGCGCATCCACCTGGGCACGGGTGATGTCTTTGACCGACAGCATCGGCGTGGCTTCGCCGTGACGTGCGGCAAGACCAAGCTGACGCGCCTGACGGGTGCCGGCAACACCGATCAGCGTGGCAATCGCAAGAATTTCATCAATTTGCGCGGAAGCCGCCTCAATGGAACCCGCTTCGACAATCGACTGCACCATGTGCACGGCGAGCACGCCTTGGGAGTGACCGAGCACGGCAACCGGCTTGGCAACGGCGGGATTGTAGCCGAGAGAAGCAGCGTCGAGCAGCGCACCCAACTGGGCGAGAGCAATGCCCGGAACGCTTGCGGAAGCCGCTGCGGCAGCGCCGAGTCGTGCCGGATTCGGCTCGAATCCAAACAGATCGACCGGGCGGCCGGTGGTGGCGAGCAGGTCGGCTGACACCGGGTACAGCAGTGTCTGGGCTGCGTCGGCATGGGCGTGCAGCGCTTCGTTGAGCACCGGATTGGCGCTTTGGTCGGTGAGTGCCACCGGCCATGGGGTGGATTGTCCGGCGAAGGCGAGCGCGTGCGGCTCACCGTTCAGTCGATCAAGAAAAAAGGTGTTCATGATGTTCCTTACTTATTTCAAAAATCTTGCGATGTGTTCTTGCGATTGATTCTTGCGTTTACGTTTGCTTACGATTCATCCGCGCACTTTGCACCCGTCACAACGGCTGGTTGCCATGGTGTTTGGTGGTTTTGCGCACACGCTTCTTGCTGGAGAGCAGTTTGAGCGATTCGATGATGGTTTCGCGCGTTTGCTCGGGGTCGATCATGGCGTCGATTTCACCCATTTCCAGCGAAAGATTCGCGTTGACGGTGGTGCGTTCGTAGTCGGCCACGTATTTGGCCCGGAGCGCTTCGACGTCTTTGCCTGCGTCTTTGGCTTTCTGCAGGTCTTTGCGATGGATGATGTTCACCGCTCCGGATGCGCCGAGCACTGCGATTTGGCTGGATGGCCAAGCGTAGTTGAGGTCGGCTCCAATGGCTTTGGATCCCATCACGATGTAGGCACCGCCGAAGGCTTTTCGCAGGATTACGGTGACCAGCGGCACTTGCGCGTTGGCGTAGGCGTAGATCACTTTCGCACCGCGGCGGATGATGCCTGCATGTTCCTGTTCGGCGCCAGGCTTGTACCCGGGGGTATCCACCAAGGTGACGACCGGCAGGTTGAACGCGTCGCACAGACGCACGAAGCGTGCCACTTTTTCGGAGGAATCCACGTCGAGGATGCCCGCGTTGACGTTCGGCTGGTTTGCCACAATGCCGACCGGATGCCCGTTCACGCAGGCGAATCCCACCACTGCGGAGCTTGCAAACAGCTCGTGCACTTGTACGAATTCGCCGTAGTCCACGATGCAGCGGATCACGTCGAGCACGTCGTATGGCTGGCGGTCGTTGTCGGGCACGATGGTGGCGAGTCGTTTGGCTACATCACGATCGGAGCGGGTTGCGGCGTACGCGTAGGTGGGCGGCTGCAGGTCGGAGTTGGACGGCAGGTAGGCGAGCACGGTTCGCGCGTAGTCGATCGCATCGGCTTCGTCTTCGCCCAAATAGTGCGCTACGCCGGAGGTGGCGTTGTGCACATAGCCGCCACCGAGATCGTCCATGCTGATCACTTCGCCGGTGGCCGCTTTGACCACATCAGGGCCGGTGACGAACATGTTGGAGTTCTCGCGGGTCATGATGATCAGGTCGGTCAGTGCCGGGCAGTACACGGCTCCGCCCGCGCAGGGGCCGAGAATCAGCGAAAGCTGCGGCACGAAACCGCTGGCATCGCAGGTTTTGCGGAATAGATGCCCGTATTGCGTCAGTGCGGCCACGCCTTCCTGAATGCGGGCGCCACCCGAATCGATGAGCGCGATGATCGGCACTTTCAGATCGAGCGCCTTGTCCATCAACCGGCAGATCTTGCGGCCTTCCGCGACTCCCAAAGTGCCGCCACGCACGGAGAAATCCTGCGCATAGACGGCGACTTTGCGCCCGAACACTTCGCCGAAACCGGTGATGACCGCCGCTCCCGCACGGCCACCGTTGATGTCGCCGCCGCAGAATCGTCCGATTTCCTCAAAAGAACCGGTATCGAGCAGAAGGTCGAGACGTTCGCGTGCCGTCAGCTTACCTTTAACGTGCTGGCGATTGCGTGCATGGTCTTCCGCTTCGTGCGCGAGTTGTGCCGCTCGCAGTACGGATGCGCGGATTGGCTGGGATGCGCCCGGCACGTCGGTTGCGGAGGCGGTTGCGGCCGCAGAGACGGCTTCGGCTGCGTTTTTGCCGAGTCGTTCCTGCTGTTCCATCACTATTTTCACGGCTTCTTTAACGGCCGGGCTTGCGATGATATCGGTCATCACTTACCCCCTTCCGTAGTGTCGCCAACAGCGGTTCCGTCAGCTTGCTTTCCGTTACCGCTCGCTCCGGTCACATCGATGGTCATCAATGTCTCGCCGGCTTCCACGCCCGCCGCGGGCCCCACGAAAATCTTGGTGACGGCGCCTTTGACCGGCGCGTACACATAGTTTTCCATCTTCATGGATTCGAGTACGACGAGCAGGTCGCCCTTGGCCACCTGCTGGCCTTCGGCCACGTTGATGCGTGTCACGACGGCCTGCATCGGACTTGCGATCACGCCGGATTGGCCGTCGTTGCTTTGCTGTTTTTTCTGCGCATGATGCAGTCCCTGCCCGCGCAGAGGCTGGATGGCGCGTTTCGCGTCACGTGCCTTGGCACCGCCCGTCAGGTTGGCGACGATGTCGTTCGGCACGGTCAGCGACACTCTGCGATTGTTGACTTCGATAACGAAGGTTTCGCTGGATTCCTTCTTGTCGACGTCAAGAGAGCCCGTCACGCCAGATACGGATGCCGGCTGCCCTCCTTGGGACGATGCAGCTTCTTTGTTGAGGTACTTGCGTTCCAGCCATTTAGTGCTGACATCGTATGCGGCACCGTGTTCGGCGGTGAATTCATCGTCATTGAAGATCTGTTCGAACAGGCTTGCCGGAGTTGGCACGCCTTCCACTTTCAGTTCGCTCAATGCTCGGCGCACACGTGCCACGGCCGCGGCGCGGTCGGATGCGGTGACCACGAGTTTGCCCATCATCGAATCGAATTTCGGCGAGATGGTGTCGCCTTCGACGACGCCGGAATCCACGCGGATGCCCGGTCCGGACGGCCAACGCAGCGAAGTCAGCGTGCCGGAGCTTGGCGCAAGGTTCTTTGCCGGATCTTCGCAGGTCAGACGCAGTTCGAAACTGTGCCCACGAAGCGGATGGTTCACGGTCAATTCCCCACCGTTGGCGATGGTCAGCTGCTCGCGCACCAGGTCGAGTCCGCAAACCTCCTCGCTGACGGTATGCTCCACCTGCAGGCGCGGATTGACTTCCAGGAAGTACACTTTGCCTTGCTCGGTCACCATGAATTCGCAGGTGCCAAGGCCTTCGTAATCGACCGCTTCGAACAGTCGGCGGGAGTAGGTTTCCAGCTGGTCGGTCACATCGGAGGGAAGGAACGGTGCGGGAGCCTCTTCAACAAGCTTCTGATTGCGGCGCTGCACGGAGCAGTCGCGCGTGGAATACACGGTGAAGTTACCGTGCGAATCGCGGCCGCACTGCGTTTCGACGTGACGCCCTTTGTCGATGAATCGTTCCACGAAATATTCGTTCAGATCGCCGCCCTGCAGCGCGTCATGATTCATGTAGAAGCCGCGCAGCTCATCGTCATTATGCACCAGCGTGATGCCGCGGCCGCCGCCGCCATCGGTGCGCTTGAGCATCAACGGATAACCGTGCGTGTGTGCGAAATCAAGCAGCAATCGCATGTCGGAAATCGACTGGGAAATACCGGGAACCGGCGGAACTTTCGCAAACGTCGCCACACGACGTGCGGTGATCTTATCTCCCAAATCCACGAGGGCTTCCGGATTGGGACCAACCCAAGCCGCGCCCGCGTCGATCACTTTCTGTGCGAATGAAGCGACTTCGGAAAGGAACCCATAGCCCGGATGCACTGCGTCGGCACCGCTGCGCTGCAGAATGTCGATCAGCAAATCCTCGTTGAGATATGTGTCTTTGTATGTGTCTCCGGAAAGCAGATATGCGTCGTCAGCCATCTGCACATATTGCGCATGGCGATCCTGTTCCGCATACACCGCAACCGTGGGAATCCCCATCTCACGTGCGGTGCGCACTACGCGAAGAGCGATTTCACCGCGATTCGCCACCAGAAGTTTGTTGACATTTTTAGGCATAACGTCAAGTTTGGCCGAACGAACGAAAACTCGGGAACTCGTTTCCCACAAAAGACACGCGATCTTTTTGTAAGGCTCCACAAACGTTACCGAAACTTAGCCAGCCTACGATTGGGGGCATAAGTTGACAAACCATGCATTTTCGTCACTTTTGCGATTGCCGTCATTTCGGCCGTCAACAATCGTCGATTCATCAACAGTAATGCAATCAAATTCAAGGAGAATTATCGTGCGTAACGCAATGCTGACGCTCAAAACCACACTGAAAACCGCTACCAGCGGCACTCTTGGATCCGTACTCAAGCCCGCGCTGTTCGCCGTGCTCATGTGGGCAGCTTCCGCGGCTGGCGCCGTCCCGATTCCAGGCACGCCCGTGCCGATCACCCTGCAGACGTTTGTGGTGATGCTGGCCGCGCTGATGCTGCCGTGGAAGCAGGCCGGCGCCGCGATGCTCATGTATCTGGCAGCAGGCGCGGTCGGTCTGCCGGTGTTCGCAGGCGGCGCTTCCACCATGGCATTGGTCGGCCCGAGCGCCGGCTTCCTGATCGGCTTCCTGCCGGCGGCCGTCGTCACCTCGCTGCTCAAGGGCGAAGCCCGCACCGATTCGCTGAAGCACGGTGCGTTGACCGCCGCACGTTATCTGTTCGCCTGCGTCGCCGGCTGCATTGTGCTTGACTATCTGCTTGGTTTCATCGTGCAGTCCGCCATTACCGGCGTTGCACTGCCAATCGTTGCGGTGGCTTCCATGGGATTCATTGCCGGCGACGCGGTCAAGGCCGTTGTCGCTTCCGCCGTGGTCGCAGGTCTTGCCAAGCTGAAGTGAGTGGAACTCGTTACGAACGTTTCCTCACTTGCTGAGCACGCCCACATCGGCCGTGCTCACCCGACGCAGCACGCCTTCCTGATCCTCAATGGTCAGGGAGGCGTCGTCGTTTAAAGCGATAGCTTTGCCCCGCAGGGTGGTTCCGTCCACGAAATGCGCTTCGCAAGATTTGCCAAGCGTCCAACAGATCGGAATCATGGCCTCTCTGGCGCGCATGGCCTCACGATGGGGATCTTCCTCGAAATCAGCCAACCGCGAGCGCAATCCTTGTACCCAACGTGCGGCGATCGCATCGCGCATAACGGCAGCATCCGGCAGATCATGCGCAATCAACTGCAATGACGTGGCCATGTCTATCGGCAATCGCGCCTGTGCGATGGCAAGATTCAAACCGACGCCGATCACAATGGCGACGCGATCCCCGCAACCCGTAATCGGCACCATCTCAGCGAGAACGCCACCGAGTTTCCGTCCGTCCACGAAAATATCGTTCGGCCATTTCAGCGCAATGTTTCCGATGTTCCCGTCAAAACCGCCGCCGCAATCGCGTACCGCGCCGACAATCGCCTCACGCATCTCGCAACCGGCGATCATTTGCAGCCAACCGCTGACGGATAAATCGCGCATAATCGAAACAGGAACGCTTACCACCAGCGACACGATGAACGACTCCCCCGGAACGCTCGTCCACGTATGGTCGAGACGCCCGCGACCGGCCGTCTGATCGTTCGCCGCAATGGCCACGATCTCATGCCCGCTCCACACGGACTTCCCTGCATTCACGCCATCCGCACCATTCGCACCGAACAGCACTCCCTCGCGCACCAAATCCGCGGCATACGTATTCGTGGATCCCACGGTGTCGAACAGCAGCACCTGATCCGCCGCAGCACAAGTACGCGGCATAATCATTGCCGAATCCAAAATCGCCATCATTACTCCCCATCTACTATGGTATTCGACGCAACGTAACATCCAACACAACAACCACGCAGCCGCTATTCGTTCTGCCGCACTTGGCTGGCCTCATACTCACTGACCATGTTCGCGTTGGCCGCCAGCCGCGCATTACGCGACTCGCGCCAGAATTGCAGGCATACGAAACCGAACACGAACGCGACCGGCAGCATATGCCGTTCGAAATTGTTGGCTGGAGCGGTGATCATCACGCCCATGAGCAGCAGCAAGGGCAGATGCCACGACAGCGAACGCCACCGTCGCAGCACCACTTCGGCAGCGCCGACCAGCAGCATTAGCGTTACGTACAGATTGCCGTGCGTCACCCAGCCGATCACGGGAATATTGCCCCATCCTTTGGCGAAACCGGCCACCGCATCGCGCCAATCGTGGTTGTACAGGTGTATCCACACATTGCCGCTCTGCACGTAATCGTTGTCCACGTAGTAGTCCATCGACACGTACGGTAAGTCGGCCACGTCGAAATAGCCGAAACACTCCGCGAAAAACGCGTCGAGTGCGATCACGGGATTCGCGACGACGATTTCAAGCCATGCCTCGTTGAAGTTCTTCATGTCGTCTTCGGTGACGGTACGCCACTTGTAGCTGACTTTTTTCGATTGGATACCGGAGGATTTCACCGGGTCGGCATCCTGCCAGGAGTATGCTTCGGCCATTTGGTCGAGGTTGAAGACGGGTTCGAGCTTTTCCGCCGCATCCGCCGGAATGCCGTTTGGATTGTATTTGGCAACGCGCGCAATCTGCTGCAGTTGGATGCCCCGGCTTTCGATCGGGTCGCCACCGATGATGGCACCCGTGTTGGTGAGGAATACGATGCCGCCATGAATGAGGATGGTCGGCAGCAGCAGTGCCACAAGATAGGTTTTCCAACGTTTTCGATCGTTGATGAGCGCCAGGATCAGGGTAAAGAGAATGATGTACCATGCGTATTTCGCGCTGATGAGCATCACGCAGCTTGAGATGGTGAGCGCCATGATCGAGCGTTTGCGCAGACGAGTCGGCTTGCCGTTGATGGTGGACAGCACTTTGACGTGCGTCATATGCAGTTCGTACCACACGCCGAACCACCATACGAATGCGAAAGCGAACAGTGGCGATTTCGTCAGGGAAATCGTGGCGAACACTGCAAGGGGGCACACCATGAAGAACAGAAGTATCACGAATCGGGTTTTCGCACCGGCCCGCAGTCTGGAAGGGCGTGCCACGACGCCCGCTTCGGGATGCGTGTAATCGCGCATATTCCAGCAATCGTGGCGTTCCGGACGCGAGAAGTCGAATGTGCCGACGCCGAGCCTGCGCCACGGCAGGTTGAAGAATCGGTTGGCGGTCGCCGAACAGCAGAATGCGGCGAACAGCCATTGCAATGCGGCAAGCACTACAATGCCCGCATCGTTGGAGTCGGTGAAATAGCGGGAAACCGCCGCCACCGCGCCGTAGAACACGGTGAGCACAACGTTATGCTGGTCGGTCAGGTACGTGGGATTATCCGGCCACATGTAATGCGCGGTCGGGTAGATATCCATGGGCACGAACGAGAAGAAACCGATATATGGCTGCTTCAGGCCCATCCACTGGTTCAACGCCCAGCTGAATTCGCGGATTTGCGAACGTATGTCGGCGCCGAATGCAGCCAATAGCGTGGTCGGCACCCACAGCCAGCCGATCACGAACACCAGCATGAGTTTCCACCAGCAATCGGTGCAACGAGTCAGTTTGCGCCCAAGCCATACGATCATCGCATGAAGGGCACGCCCCGGACGACTGTGCGCAGCATCATGCAGGTGTCGCAACATAATGCCGAGCACAGTGGTTGGCGTTCCCGCGATCTCGTCGCATAGTCTTTCATACCGACGTACGAAATATCGCGGAAGCACGCGACGACCGTGTCCGAATCTGACCAGCGCGACGACAATCGAAAAACATATTGCGAAAGCGACCGCCAAATACAGCACGTTCAGCCAGCCGAAGTCGGAAAGTCCGCCACCGAACCAATACAACGGCCCGATGGCGCAACACCATGCCACCCACAGGCATGCCAGCACGGCCAGTGTCCAGCTGAGGAACGTACCGACCTTTTCGCCACGCTTTCCGGTTTTTTTGACTTCGCTCATAAGCGGCATAATAGCGGCACTCCCCGAATGAGCCTCACCTTGTTGTTGCCGCCCGTTCAGCGATTCGTTAGATAGACGGCTACACTTGACGCTTATGAACTCCGATCAGGCAGACATTCTCGACCTTCTGGCAGGGCACACCGACGATTCGACCATCGAACGGCTCGCTTTCGAATGCCTGATGACAAATCTTACGGATGATCGCGTCGCCTCGTTGATGAACGTGCTCGGATGGCGCGGAAATTTCGATTGTTTCGCGATTGGCGGCACACCGAAGGTGAGTCCTGCCTCGGCTTCGCTGGTCGCGCGCAATGCGGTGCGTGATTTGGGTGGGGAGCATGCGATCGTCGGCACGTACGGCAGTTTTCTGCTGGTGTTGGTCTGTCAGATGGGGGCCGCCACCGCCGAGGTGACGTGCACATCTGTCATGTCCGCGTTCAGCGAGGACGAGCCGGTGTATTTGAGTCCGGTACGTTCTGGTGTCGTCGGTGCCTCGCATGTGTTGCGTGAAACCTTGTTCTCGCTGCAGGCCGCTCCCGCTTTGGCCTCACCGTCCCGCCCGTTGCGCGCCGACGAATTGCTGCCTGAGAGGGCGCTTTTGGGCGATGACTACGCGCGTGAGGAGCTGTATCAGAACGTGTATCGGGTGCTTCATGGCGATAATCCCGACGATCCGACGTTTGTGACGGTTTCCACGTTTTTGAGGAACGGCAGTTCGTTGGAGAACACCGCGAAGGATTTGAACGTGCATCCGAATACGGTGCGTTATCGTTTGAAGCGTGCCGCGGAAACGACCGGTTGGGATGCGACCGATCCACGCGACGCATACGTGTTGACGACCGCGCTTGCAATTGGCCGTATGCGCGATCGTTGAAATCACTTTTCTGTTTTAATATCTATCTGATATCTGGTTTCATTGAGATTCTTTGATATTCAGACAATTGCAGGATCATTATGTATTAAATGAGACCGATAATCGCAAGATACATACGAAAAGACCCGCATCTCGCGTTAGGGCAGGATGCGGGTCTTTTGCAAGCTATATAGAAGCTATCTGCAAGCTATATTGCTCAGGCGATAACCGTCGGATCAACCGGGACGCCCGGGTTCATCGTGGAGGTGATGGTCGCCTTGGTGACGTAGCGGCCCTTCACGGTGGACGGCTTCAGACGCTTGATTTCGTCGGCAACAGCCTTGAAGTTCTCGTCGAGAGCCTGCTCGGTGAAGGAGAGCTTGCCGATGAGGAAGCTCAGGTTACCGTTCTTGTCGACGCGGAAGTCGACCTTGCCACCCTTGATGTCCTTGATGGCCTTGGTGACGTCCATGGTCACGGTGCCGGTCTTCGGGTTCGGCATGAGGCCACGCGGACCAAGCACGCGGCCGAGGCGGCCGACCTTGCCCATCATGTCCGGGGTAGCCACCACGGAATCGAAGTCAAGGAAGCCGTCGGCGACCTTCTGCACGAGATCGTCGTCACCGACGATGTCGGCGCCAGCCTCGAGAGCCTCGGTGGCCTTCGGGCCACGGGCGAACACGAGGACCTTGGCGGTCTTACCGGTGCCGTTCGGCAGGTTGACGGAACCGCGGACCAGCTGGTCGGCCTTGCGCGGATCCACGTTCAGGCGCAGCACGGCCTCAACGGTCTGATCGAACTTGTACTCCGGCATGCTCTTGACGAGAGCGATGGCTTCGTTGGCGGTGTAAAGATTGTTACGATCGATCTTCTCAGAAGCTTCGCGGTACTTCTTGGAACGCTTTACCATTTGTCCCTCTCCTCTCAGTCGGTAACCGTGATACCCATCGAGCGGGCGGTGCCCTCGATGATCTTCATGCCGGCTTCGACGTCGCGTGCGGACAGATCAGCCATCTTGATCTCGGCGATCTCGCGGACCTGAGCCTTGGTGACGGAGCCGACCTTGTGGGTCAGCGGGTTTTCGGTACCCTTCTGGATGCCCGCGGCCTTCTTCAGCAGAGCTGCCGCCGGCGGGGTCTTCAGAATGAAGGTGAAGGAACGATCTTCGAAAACGGTGATCTCAACAGGGATGACCTGGCCCATCTTGTCCTGCGTGGCAGCGTTGTACTGCTTGCAGAAGTCCATGATGTTCACGCCATGGGAACCCAGTGCCGGACCCAGCGGCGGGGCCGGGTTGGCCTTGCCAGCCTGAATCTGGAGCTTGAGAAGCGCCGAGACTTTCTTCTTAGGAGCCATTGTATGGTTCTTCTTTCTGTAGAAGCGGTGGTAGCGGCACCGGAGTAGGTCTCCCGCGTCCGATTCCTTCCGCAACGTATATTGCTGTGCTGTGCTAGCGGATTCCGCACCCTCGTCCAGGCACGCCAAACCCTCCAGACACAGGCTTTCCCATTGTGCCCACTCCCCCAGACAAAAAAGACCCCGCAATGCGCGGGGTCTTTCAAAATCCTTACTATTTTAAATTTCAGGCTAGCTTTTCTACCTGATTGAAGCCCAACTCCACTGGTGTGTCGCGACCGAAGATGGACACGAGCACGGTGAGTTTCTGTGTGGTGGGCTCAACGTCGGAGACGACAGCTGCCATGGTGGTGAACGGACCATCGGTGACGGTGACCTGATCGCCAACGGCGTAGGAGACTTCGAGGACGCGCTTCTTATTGGCGGCTGGCTTGTCGCCAGCCTTCTTGAGCGCTTCGGAGGCAATCATCGGAGCCATCATGGAAACGACTTCCTTGCGGCTCAGCGGCGCCGGTTCCTTGGTCGGGCCAACGAAGCCGGTGACACCTTCGGTTTCACGAACGATACGGCGGGCGTTCTCATCCGGAAGCATGCGAATCAGCACGTAGCCGGGAACACGCACGCGGGTGATGACCTTCTTGCCCTTTTCAGTGTGCTTTTCGACCTCTTCCATTGGCACTTCAACCTGGAAGATCTTGTCTTCCATACCGAAGCTCGCCACACGGGATTCAACGTTGGTCTTCACACGCTTCTCATAGCCGGAGTAGGTGTGCAGCACATACCATTTACCTTCGAGGGTGCGCAGGCTGTTGGAGAAGTCTTCGACGGCCTTAGCGCCGGCATCCTGCTCGTCGTCTTCCTTGCCCTCTTCGGACTCGTCGGAAGCGACTTCGGCAGTCGGCTCTGCCTCAACGGTCTCATCGGCGGTTTCCTGAACGCTTTCGCCTTCGGCCGGCAGCGCCTCAACGGCGGCCACGGCCTCGAGATCAGCTTCAGGAGCCTCGTCGAGGTTGTCAGAAAACACTTCGTCAGTCATGCAGTTTCACCTTCAAGTTGTTGATCAGCCGAAGATCCACAGGGTCAGCTTGCCCAGACCGTAGTCCATACCAGTGACCAGTGCCATCAGGAACAGCACGAAAATGAACACGGCGAGCGCCCAGAAGAACAGCTCTTTGCTGGTCGGGGTCACAACCTTGCGGAGTTCGTCGATAATCTGTTTGATGAACAAGCCAATTCGCATGAAGATATTCGGCTTAACGGCCTTTTCGCTATTTTTTGCCTTCGCCATAATAATCCTCCGCTGAGCTTGTTGCAAGAAGCTTGGCAGGGAAGGCGGGACTCGAACCCACAACCTACGGTTTTGGAGACCGTTGCGCTACCAATTGCGCCACTTCCCTAGGTGTACTCTGCCGTTTCTACTTGCTGGCGAGGATTTTATGCGAAAAACCACGCAAGAAGTAAGCGGCAAAACCGCCAAGTCGAAATAATAGCGGGTATTTGCGACTTAGTCCAACCAGTTTTTAAAAAAATCTCTCAAAACCGCTATTTTCCAACGAAAAAAAGATTCGCACCCGGCATGTCACCGTGGTGCGAATCGTACGAAAAGTTTCAGTCAGGTCAGTATCAGGCTTCGACCCACTGCTTCATGCGTTTCATGCCCTCGACCAGATCGTCGTCGGCAAGCGCATACGAGAATCGCAGGTAGCCAGGAGCGCCGGACGCTTCACCTGGCACGGCCGCCACATGGCCTTCGTCAAGCAATGCCGCAGCCAGCTCGGACGTGCTCGCATAGGAGGTCTTGCTTGTGCCGAGCGGCTTGTTCAGCAGGTCGCTCACATCGGCGAACGCATAGAATGCACCGGTCGGCGTCGGGCAGTTCACACCCTCAATATCGTTCAACGCGGCAACGATGGTCTTACGGCGCTTGTCGAAAGCCTCGCGCATCTCGTACACGGCATCAAGCGAGCCGGACACGGCCGCGATTGCGGCGCGCTGGGAGATATTGTTCACGTTGGACGTCATATGCCCCTGCAGCTTGGACGCGGCCTTGGCCACGTCGATGGGAGCGATCATCCAACCGACACGCCAGCCGGGCATGGCATACGTTTTGGCCACGCCGTTGAGTACCAGCAGCTGACCACGCACTTCGGACACTGCAGCGCCGACGTACGTGGTTTTTGCGCCATCGTAGTTGAGATGCTCGTAGATTTCGTCGGAAATCACCCACACATGATGTTCCACAGCCCATTCACCAATCGCCTTGACGGTTTCCGGCTTCCACACGGCACCCGTCGGATTGTTCGGCGTGTTCACGATGATGGCTTTCGTGCGTTCGGTACGCGCTTTTTCGAGATCTTCAAGACTTGGTTCGAAATTGCGGTCGGCACCGGCGAACACTTCGACAGGCACGCCTCCGGCCAGTTTCACCGCTTCCGGATAGCTCGTCCAATACGGCGTCGGAATGATGACTTCGTCGCCTTCATCAAGCAGGATTTGGAATGCCGAGTACACGGCCTGCTTGCCGCCGTTGGTTACGATAACCTGGTTCGGATCGACTTCGTAACCGGAATCGCGCAACGTTTTTTCTGCGATTGCCTTGCGCAGTTCCGGCAAACCTGCCGTTGGAGTGTAACGATAGTTCTTCGGATCCTGCACCGCTTCGGCCGCAGCTGCGACGATCGGAGCCGGAGTCGGAAAGTTCGGCTCGCCCGCGCCAAATCCAATGACGTCAATTCCTTCAGCCTTCATCGCTTTCGCTTTGGAATCAACGGCCAGAGTAGCGCTCGGAGCCACGCGGTTAATACGTTCGGAAAGAGTCTGCCAATCAGCCATAGTCATGCTTGCCATGCTAACCCTCCCGCCCGAAAAACAACAACCTTCTAGCATATCTTGGTCGCTTTTGCCGTTTCCTTTTCTTTCCTTTGGCTGGTGTCCGGTAGGGACTGGAAGATAGATATTTCTACACCAAAACGAGATTGTCGCGGTGGACTAGGGGGTGCGCGTATTCTTCGCCGAGGAAACGCTTGAGCTGGGCGGTATTACGGCCGAGCATCTGCGGAATCTCTTCAGAGTCGAATCCTACGAGGCCTTTTGCGAGATGCTCTCCCGCTTCATTGTCGATCCACACCGCGTCTCCGGCGGCGAAATCGCCCCTCACTTCGAGCACGCCGGCTGCGAGCAGACTGGCCGCTCCCCCACGTACCGCGTTGGACGCGCCCGCGTCGGCCACCAGAGTACCTTGCGGGTGGGCCGCGAAGCCAATCCATAGGCGGCGCGAAGAGCCACGGTCGTTGATTGGTGCGAATGCGGTGCCGACCGGGTCTCCCATCATGGCCGGGCCTGCGCTCGACGCGCAGGTGAGCACTGCAGGAATGCCGGAAACTGCCGCCACGCGGGCTGCTTCCATTTTGGTGACCATACCACCGGTGCCCACATTCGATCCTGTGCCGCCGACCTGCACATTGGCGAGCGCATCTTCCACGTTCGGCACGTAGCTGATGCGTTTCGACCCGGGTTCGCTTGGGGGTGCCGTGTAGAGCGCATCCACGTCGGTGAGGAGTACGAGGGCGTCGGCGACAACGATGTTGGCAATCAATGCGGAGAGGCGGTCGTTGTCTCCGAATCGGATTTCGTTGGACGCGAGCGAGTCGTTTTCGTTGATGATTGGCACCGCGCCCAGGTCGAGCAGTCTTTCGAGAGTGCGTCGCACGTTGCGGTATTGCTGTGGCGCGATGGTGTCGGATACGGTGATGAGGATCTGCCCGACACGCAGTCCGTAGTATGCGAAAGCGTTTTCGTATTGTGCCATGAGCAGGCCTTGGCCTACGGCCGCGCATGCCTGCTGGTCAGCCACGTCGGTTGGTCGCGCATCGAAGCCAAGGGAACCAAATCCGGCTGCAATGGCGCCGGAGGAGACAAGCACTACACGCCCGCCCATGAGTCGTACACGTGCGATTGCCGCCACGAGCGCGTTGAGCCGTTCCGGATCGAGGTGGCCGCTTGGCTTGGTCAGCGAGCTGGATCCCACTTTCACCACGATGGTTTGCGCTTCGGCGATGGCTCGGCGCACTTGGGCTTGCGATGGCGTGTTCATGGTCCCTCCAGGCGTTCGAATGGCCGAAAAGAAAACCCGCCGACATGCCAATCGGCACATCAGCGGGCGTATTGCTGTTTCTATTGTTCCACGTTTTCGGATTCGGTGGTTTCACCGCGTCCGAAGAGGCTGGTTGCGTCATGCCGGTCGTCGTCCACGGAAGGATCGGCCCAGTGTCCGGCCTTACGCTCGGCCATCATGGCTTCGCGCACGGCTTGGCGTGCGTCCATCATTTCGTGGTATTGGCGACGGCGTTCCGCGTTGGTGCGGCGCTGCGAACGGCCGTCCTGTTCCTGCAGTCGCAGGTCGACGCCTCGTGCGCCAAGCTGGGCGCCGTCAAGCATTTCCGCACCTGCCGCAATGGTCGGATCCCAATCGAATTCCACGGCTCGCGCACCCTTGCCGATGCGCACTTCATCACCCGGCTTGGCGCCCTTGTTGCGCAGTTCGTCTTCAACGCCAAGCTTGGCGAGGCGGTCTGCCAGGTAGCCGACCGCTTCGTCGTTGTCGAAGTTAGTTTGCATGACCCAACGTTCCGGCTTGGTGCCAAGCACTTCATACCAGACATCGCCGTTGCCGGCCTCCTTGCGTTCCACGGTGAAGTCAAGCGCGGTGCCGCCTTCGTCGTTGCGACGGCGGCGATTGCGAGGCTCTTCAAGCGGCTTGATGACCACACGCGCTTCTTCTTCGGCCTGTTCGCGTTTGGCGACTTCCTTGCGCATGTCGGCGACCATGGATGCCAACGCCCAGTTGAGTTCTTTCAAACCTTCATGGGATGCGGTGGAGATGACATACACGTTGAGACCGAGTTTTTCAAATTCCGGTTTGACGAATTCGGCCAATTCCTTGGCTTCCGGCATATCGACCTTGTTGAGGATGATGATGCGGGGGCGTTCGGGGATCGGAATCGCACCCAATGGCAGTTCCAGCTTATCTGCATATTCGGCCAGCTCGTGTTCAAGCGCCTTGTAGTCGCTCATCGGATCACGGTCAGGTTCCAGCGTGGCACAGTCGATTACGTGGGCGATGATTTCGGTGCGTTCGATGTGGCGCAGGAATTCAAGGCCGAGGCCTTTGCCTTGCGAGGCTCCCGGAATCAAGCCTGGCACGTCGGCGATGGTGTAACGCATGTCTCCTGCCATGACCACGCCAAGATTCGGCACGAGCGTGGTGAACGGGTAGTCGGCGATTTTCGGCTTGGCGGAACTCATGGCTGCAATCAGGCTGGATTTGCCTGCGGACGGGAAGCCCACCAATGCCACGTCGGCGATGGATTTGAGTTCGAGGATGACGTCGCGCTCCTCACCCGGTTCGCCCAAGAGCGCGAAGCCCGGGGCTCGACGGGTGCGGTTGGCCAGTGCGGCGTTGCCAAGACCACCATTGCCGCCTGCGGCCACAACGAACTTGTCCCCGGCGTGGCGAAGATCGGCGAGCTGTTCACCTGGATGCTTGGGCTTGCCTTGCGGTCCTTTGGCTTCGAAAATCACGGTGCCTACGGGAACGGGCAGAATCAGATCGGCGCCTTTGGAACCGTCTTTGGTGTCACCCAAGCCCATGGTGCCGCTTCCAGCCTCACGGTGGGGCATGAAACGGTAGTCGAGCAGGCTGTTGGCGTTCTGGTCGGCCAAGAAGATCACGGAACCACCGTCACCGCCGTTGCCGCCATTCGGGCCTGCCAACGGCTTGTATTTTTCCCTACGGATGCCGGCGGAACCGTTGCCGCCGTCTCCGCCCTTCACATGGACGGTCACGCGATCGACGAAATCACTCATGTATCTACCTTAATCGTTTGTTCGAAACGGTCCGATTTATTGTCCGTTCGCAAGTCTGCATGCATGTTCTGCATGCAACGTTACGTGACGTTTGGGACGGACTGGAGGAAAGCAATCCTCAGCGATTATCAAAATAAAGAAAAGCCGCGTCCACAACGGGCGCGGCTTTATCTTATAAGCGTTGATTGCGCGTATTTCAGGCGGCGATCACGTCGACGACCTTGCGGTCACGACGAACGCCGAACTTCACGCTGCCGTCCTTGAGGGCGAACAGGGTGTGGTCCTTGCCCATGCCGACGTTCTCACCCGGGTGGAACTTGGTGCCACGCTGACGAACGATGATGTTGCCGGCCACGACGGCTTCGCCGCCAAACTTCTTCACACCGAGGTATTGCGCGTTTGAATCGCGACCGTTGCGCGAGCTGGACGCGCCCTTCTTATGTGCCATGTCTGTTCCTTTCGGTCCTTGACTCTAACCCTGCGTCAATCAGGCGATAGCCGTGATCTTGACAGCGGTCAGCTGCTGGCGATGGCCCTTGCGACGAGCAACGCCGGTCTTGTTCTTATACTTCATGATGCTGATCTTCGGACCCTTGGCCTCATCGTTGACAACCTCAGCCTTGACGCTGACGTTGGCGAGATCCTTGGCACCGAGGACAACCTTGGAGCCGTCCACAACGAGAGCAACCGGGAATTCCACGGTTTCGCCCTTCTTAGCCTCGAGACGGTTGACGTAGATGACGTCACCGACCTCAACCTTTTCCTGATGGCCGCCGGCCTTCACAATCGCGTACATATCCGTTCCTTTATTAACTTGGAAAGCTTACTGCCCGGCACGTTCGAGCCTCGCGGCCAGACACCAGCAATCTAATCTACACATACCCGCGTACAACCGCAAGTCTGTTCCCGGCGTGTCAGGTTGACAGACCGGAATAATCATTTATTCTTCTATGCTTCCTCGCCCAGTTCCGCATTATTGGCAGCCACGGCAGCCGCCGCGATCTGCGCGAGTTTGGCCTTCACGTCCGGCGAGGAGCCTTTCGGCACCTGCACGTCCGTGCCGTGACCATGCTTGTTGGTTTTGACGAACGGGTCGCCGCCCTTCAAGGCGTACGGATCGTCATAATCCGCGGACACGGTCGGCTCGTCGTGAAGAATGAATCCACGGCCCTTGCAGGTCGGGCATTCCTCGGAGAAGGCCTCCACCAAGCCCTGTCCGATGCGCTTTCGCGTCATCTGCACCAGGCCAAGCGAGGTGACTTCAGCCACCTGATGCTTGGTACGGTCACGAGCCAGGCATTCCACCAGTCTGCGCAGCACCAGATCACGGTTGGCTGGCATGACCATGTCGACGAAGTCAATCATCACCATGCCGCCGATGTCACGCAGGCGCAGCTGACGTGCGATCTCTTCGGAAGCTTCGAGGTTGCAGCGGGTCACCGTCTCCTCAAGGCTCTTGCCGCGGCCGATGAAACGGCCGGTGTTCACGTCGATGGTGGTCATGGCTTCGGTGCGGTCGATCACGATCGAGCCGCCCGACGGCAGGTAGACCTGACGTTCCATGCCCTTGCGCAGCTGGGAGTCGATCTGCCACTTGTCGAACACGTCTTTGCCTTCATGTTCGGCCGGATCCCACTTTTCAAGCTTGTCTTTTAAGTCGGGAGCCATAGTGTCGAGGTATTCCTCGATACGGCCGTACACGCGGTCACCTTCAACGATCATCTTGGAGAAGTCGTCGTTGAAGATGTCTCGCACCACGCGGATCGCCACGTCCGGCTCGCCTTGCAGCAGCTTCGGACGCTTGCCGTGCAGGAATTCGTCACGCTTGTCGGTGATGCGTTCCCACTGGCGCACCAAGCTTTCGAGATCCTTGGTGATCGCCTCTTCGGAAGCGCCTTCCGCAGCGGTACGAATGATCACGCCCATGTCTTTCGGAGCAACCTTCGACACGATGTTCTTGAGGCGGGAACGTTCGCGCTCGCTGAGCTTGCGACTCACGCCCGTCATGCCACCGGATGGCACGAGCACCAGGAAACGGCCCGCAAGGGTGACCTGCGAGGTCAGTCGTGCGCCCTTGTGCCCGATCGGATCCTTAGTGACCTGCACGAGCACTGGGTCTCCCGATTTGAACGCGAGTTCGATGCGGCGAGGCTGGCCTTCCAAACGTGCGGAATCCCAGTTCACCTCACCCGCATACAGCACGCCGTTGCGCGCCTGGCCGATGTCTACGAACGCGGCCTCCATGCTCGGCAGCACGTTCTGCACGCGACCAAGATAGATGTTGCCCACGGTGGCGACTTCCTGAATGTCGGACACGTAATGCTCGACAAGCACATTGTCTTCGATCACGGAAATCTGCGTGTGGCGTTCGCGCTCGCGCACCACCATCAGGCGATCCACATGCTCGCGGCGAGCCAGGAAATCCTGTTCCATGAGCTGGCTTTGACGGCTGCGTTCGCGGCGATTGTCACGGCGGCGCTGCTTCTTGGCCTCAAGTCGAGTCGAACCCTCGACATCGGTGATCTCGTCAATGTACTGCTGCTTGCGGGAACGGCGTACGAGCATCTCTTCCTGCTCCTCGGCCTTCGCGCCGCCACGGCGGCGGCGACGACGACGGGTCACCGTGCCCTCTTCCTCGTCATCCTCCTCACGGCGGCGGCGAGACTCACCTTCGACGTTCTCCTGCTGTCGTTCGTCAGCTTCCTCACGACTGCCATGGCCACGACGGCGACGACGGGTGCGCGTCGGCTGCTCGTCATCATCATCGTCACCACGATTGCCACGTGTTTCCTCGTCGATAGGCGCGTACGTGATATCGTCGAGGATCAAATCCTCTTCAATCTGCTCGACCTCGGCCGCAGCTCGACGCTCCTGCGCGTTCAAACGACGGGAACGACGGGACTTGCGAGATCCGCCTTCCTCATCGTTTTCCGCATCATCATTACGATTGTCACGCTCGTTACGTTCACTGCGATTGTCTTCGGAACGCTCTTCGTCAGCAACGTCACGATTACGACGGCGACGGCGACGGGTCGGACGATCCTCACCCTGCGCATCGTCATGATCCTGCATATTGCGATCATTGCGAGATTCACGGGAATCGTCACGATCGTCATCGGACCTGTCACGGGAATCCGCAGCAGACGGCAAAACCGGCTCCTGGAACAGCAGCGACATCATCGGACGCGGATTATGACGGACCTCATGGCCTTCCGGCAACATATCAACCGCATCAAGCGCGCGTTCTTCGAACGATTCCTCATCGCGGGAATCATCGACGGCACTGCGACGGCGACGACGCGGCATCTCGTCATACTCATCCGCATCTTCAACGGAACGACGACGGCGACGCAGGCGATCCTCATCCCGCTCATCCTCGACCTGCACCGCGCGGCGGCGACGAGTACGCGTCGACTGCTCATCGGCAATCTCACGAACATCATCGTCGGGCCGGGCCGAACGACGACGGCGACGAGTCGGGCGAGACACGCCATCGGAATCACCATCATCACTGGAAGCAGCGACGTCACCGGCATCATGTGCAGGCTGCGCAACCGGTAACTTCGGCTCTTCAAATAGCGGGGTCGCGGCATGCTCCTCGACCTTCAACTCCAAAGACGCACCAGCGGCTCCAACCCCACGCACCACACGACGACCGCCACGACGGCGACGCGGCGCAGAATCGGACTGGGCCGATTCGAATTTCACAACATTCACGGCATGCTCAGGTGATGCCACGGCTTCGACCTGATCGAAGCCCTCATTGGTATTAGGCACAATGGCTCCTCGACGGCACGCTGCAATCGCGCCGCCCACGCTTAGGCCCCATACGGTTCTCACACCACGCTCTCACCGTGGCCGCGCATCATGGCGCCCGTAGGAAGCAACTTCCGTCAAAAGTCCTCATCATGCGACGGCGGACACCAGCGCTCGCGGGCACACATGAACTTCACGCGAGGGGATCAACGCCATCGGATGCATTGGTGATTTGCAGAACCACCGTCTATAAGTATGACACAAAAAACAACGGAACGTGACATGACGGGAAATTTTCCGGATCCTGCAACCCGCCGCTCGCGTTCCCCGCCCGCAAATCCCAGACCCCGTCCGCACAAGTCGTTTTTCCGTCTACACAAGTCGCAGATCGGGGTGCTTTCTTAGGTTGTGCAGACAGAAGACGGAAAACAACAAACAGCCGATAGCAGGCAGAAAAAGGCAGCAGACAGCTACTTCAGCCAGTCTTCAAGCAAGTTGGCCATCAGCAGTAGATCCGATTCCGGCAGCTGCTCGTCATGCTTGTGCGCCAGCAACGGGCTGCCCGCGCCCAGATTCACCGCAGGAATGCCCAGCATCGAGAATCGCGCCACATCCGTCCAGCCAAGTTTGGCCAGAGGCTCACGCCCCGTGCGCTCGCGCACCAATTCCACCAGCGACTGCGCGAGCGGCGACGTCAACCCCGGACGCGCGGAAGGCGACTCGTCCTGCATTTCAATGCCGAAGCCTTCGAACACGCCGCCTGTGGCAACATGCTCGCCATTGCCCAATTCCGCACCGGCGTCCGCGCCAATCATCAGCGCTTTCGCCTCAGCCAACGACTTGTCGGGGGCAAAACGATAGTTGACGTGCACGCGGCATTCGTCGGGAATCACATTCGTGCCTTTGCCGCCTGAAATCAGGGTGGCATTCAACCCCTCCTGATACGTCAGGCCATCCACTTCAATCGCACGATTTTCATAAGCGCTCAGCCGGTTCAGAATCTCAGCGGCCGCATGAATGGCGTTCTTGCCCATCCAAGCTCGCGCCGAGTGTGCCGCAATGCCATGCGTGATCACGTCGAAACGCATCGTGCCATTGCAGCCGCCCTCAATACCACAATCGGTCGGCTCGCCAATAATCGCAAAATCGCCGGAAATCCAATCAGGATGCGCCTCGACCACCTTGCGTAGGCCGTTCTTTTCGGCAGCAACCTCTTCGTGGTCGTAGAACACGTATGTCAGATCGTATTTCGCATCCGTCAACGTGGCCGTCAAATACAGCATCACCGCGTCGGAGCCCTTCATATCGGTGGCACCGCGTCCCCATAGCACGCGCTCCTGCTCATGGCCGGCGGCAACATCCTCGCGAATCAGCGGATCGCCTGGTTCCAGCCATCGCGGCGGGAAGTTGTCGATCACCGGCACTGTGTCAAGATGCCCTGCGAGAATCACGCGGCGTTCACGTCCGAAATTCGTGGACGCAACCAGCGTATCGCCATGCCTGCGCACTGTCAGATGCTGCTGTTTGTTTAGAAACGCTTCGACGGCGTCGGTCAACGGGCCTTCGTCGTCGCTCACGGAATAGGAGCCCATGATCTGTTCCATCAGCCCGTTCAGCTGCTCCTGCCTGGTGGCGGAAGCGGAAAATCCAATCTCAAGTTCGTTCATACCGCCCATTATCCAGCACCACCGGAACCGACATCGCCGTTCGACAACGCTTTTGAGACGGATCGGATGTTATCCATATGCATGGTGCAACACTGGATAACGGCCAAACCAACGGCCGAGAGCGAAAGGAAGAGTGTCATGCCGGGTCTGTTAAGCGCATTGGAAGGCTTCTGCGTCATTGGCATCGTCATCGGCACCGGTTACGTGGCCGCGCGCATGCGCATAGGCGGACCTACCGCGCAGATGGTGCTCAACAGGTTCAGCTTTTTCGTATCAAGCCCGTGCCTGATGTTCGCCATCCTGTCCAAGGAGAGAATCTTCGAGATATTCCACTCCTCCATTGTTGTGGCGTTCTTCTCGGCTGTGCTGGTCGGATTGGTGTTTCTGATCCTCAATAGGCTGTTCTTCCATCTGAAGGCGGCGGATGCCACCATCGGCGCGTTGAATTCGCTGTATCTGAACTCCAACAACATCGGTCTGCCGATCGCCACGTACATTCTGGGCAATCCCGCTTTGGTCGCGCCTATTCTGGTCATGCAACAGGCGGTGTTCACACCGATCGGCCTGACCGTGCTCGATGTGACCACCAAAGGCAAGGTCTCCACGAGGGAGATTCTGAAGCAGCCGCTGCATCAGCCGCTGCTTATCGGTTCGCTGCTGGGCATCGCCGTATCCGCGATTTCCGCAAAAGCAGGTCATTTCGTGGTGCCGGACTGTATTTACGACCCGATCGATATGATCGGCGATTCCGCAGTACCGATGATTCTGATGGCGTTCGGCATGTCGTTGCACGGCACAAAGCCGTTGCAGGACAAGTCGAATATTCCGGCGGTATTCACGGTGGCCGCTTTGAAGAACATCGTGATGCCGATCATCGCGTTCCTGCTGTCGTATTTCGTGATGGGCTTCCGCGGTGCCACGCTGTACGCGTGCGTGGTGCTCGCCGCCCTGCCGACCGGGCAGAACGTCTACAACTACGCGGCGCGGTACAACGTGGGTCTCTCGTTCGCACGCGACGGCATTCTTTTCTCGACGCTGTCATCACCGATTTTCATCGCAATCATCGCGGTGCTCCTCGGCTGACCTCGCCAGTCCTCGCCGCGGTATCCACGACCGCCGCGGCGAGGCCATCAATCGTCCATACGGTAGCCGACATGACCGAGCCCGTGCGCCGCATGATTCGCGGCACACCCTCCGAGCACCATCAGCGCATAACACAAGCCGATTCCCGCGGCCAACGTAAGCAACGAAGCCGGATTGAGCAACGACGTTGCCAGAATCGGAAACAGCAACAACACCGAGCACCCCAACGAAACGGCCATCACCGTGTTGAGTGGGGTGATCACTTCCATCATGCGTGCCTTGTCGAGCGTCGCCTCATCCGTACCTTCCAACGCAAGCATGCGGTACTCGTCGGCCTGGTCGTAGACGTTGCCCGTCTGCATCACGCCGGAACTGACGGCGGCGAGCACCGCGGCAAAGGCGAGCGTCAGGAAACCACCCATCGCTATATCGCGCATGTACAGCATAGATGGGTCGAACGGGTCGTGGTTGCCTCCGATTCCGGTGGCGAGCAATCCGCACACCGACGTCATCCCCGCGATGAACACAGCGAGCGCCACACCGGACACGTTGCGCCAAGCACGCTTGGGATTGTCGAGGATACGGCGCATGGCAATCATAGTGGCCGCGTCCTTCGGGTGTTTCGCACGCAATCTGGCGCGCATCGCCACCACCCAGGTACCGACGACGTTCACCATGGCGAAACCGAGGAAGAAGACGCCGAAGATGATGGCGTAGACCACCATCTGACCCAAGTGCGCGAATGCGGAGACGCTGTTGAGCAGCAGATAGCCTACGGCCAACACGGCAAGGAAAATCAATGCGCGCCATGCGGACGGCATGGGTTGTCCGGTACGTTGCGTCACGCCAAGCGGGGTGATGGCCACGCGGCGCAGGGCGACCAGCGCGGAGACCAAGGCAAGCAGCGTGACTCCGACAGTCACGGCCGCCAGGGCAGGCAGTCCCACCCACAACTGTTCGAAGGTGAAATGCTGGTTTTGGAAGTCGAGCAGCATGATCGCCGGTATCAGCGCGAAGTAGCCGGCTATGCCGACCAGCGCGCCAAGCAGAGCCTGGCCACCCGCATCGAGCGCGGTAAGTTTCGTGACCTGCGCGGTGGTGGCGCCCGCAAGTCGCAGTGCGGCGAGACGTGCGTCCCTGCGGGAGGCCGCGAGACGGGCCGCCGAGCCGGCGAGCGCCGCGAATGGCACGATGAGTAGCAGACTGGCGAATGCGGCGAGCATCACATAGCCGTCGGAATAGGTGTTCATGACGGCTGTGGCCTGATCGGCCGTCCAATGGCCGTCGCCGACCGTGGCGACGAGCTTGTCGGCGTGCGCCAGGGTTTTGGACCATGTTTCGTATGTACCGGGCGCGCACCTGTTGGAATTGATCATGCAACCGAACGTGTGGTCGGCGGAGGCCCGCCAGATGAAGCCATGCAGACCTCCGAGCACGGTTAGGAAGACGGCGGTGGCGGATGCGAAGGCAACAATGGCCAGCGCAGAGGTGCGGCCGGATGTGCCGTGGGTGCCGGAGCGGTGGAACAATCGCCATAATCGGAACATGTTCATCGTGCGCCTCCGGCGGTAGGTTGGGATTGCTGCGGCGAGCTCAGCCTGCCGTCACGCATGGTAACGGTGGCATCGCAGAATGCGGCCACGTTCGAATCGTGCGTCACCACGACCACGGCCGCGCCGGTCTGTCGTGCGGTCCGCATGAGAATGCTCATGATTTCGTGGCCGGTGGTCTGGTCGAGCGCGCCGGTCGGTTCATCGGCGAAGATGACTGCCGGCTGCACGGCGAGCGCACGTGCGATGGCGATGCGCTGCATCTGGCCGCCGCTCATTTCGCCGGGACGTTGTTGCGCGAGCTGGCGCAATCCCAATCGTTCCAGCCATAGCATGGCCGTGTCGGTGGCCTGCTGGTAGCTTGCGCCGCCCAGCATCATCGGCAACGCGATGTTTTCGATGGCCGGCAGTTCCGGCAGCAGCTGTCCGGATTGGAAGACGAAGCCGAAGGCGCTGCGGCGCAGTTTGGTGCGGTCAGCGTCGCTCAACCGCGCTAGGTTGGCACCGCGAAACATCACATTGCCGGCTGTCGGAGTGATGATGCCGGCGAGTGCGTGCAGTAACGTCGATTTGCCGGAACCGGACGGGCCCATGACCGCGATGCTTTCGCCTGCCTGGATGCCGAAATCCACGTGATTGAGCGCCAGCATGTGTGGGGCATTCGGTGTCGCCTGTTGGGTCGAATAATCCATGACCAGATCGGTCGCCTGAAGTATGTGTTCCATGTTTCCTACGGTACGGAAACGGATTGGTCCCGGCCATCAGACGGCGGGATGAACTTACAGGTTTCCTTCCGGCATGCATCATCCGCAAGGATTAGCGTAATCGCGGACTGCGGATGAGATGCCGTATGTCAGACGAGGTGCCAGGAGAGGCGGTGCAGGTCACTGGGGCCGTGTTCGACGATGGCTTCGCGGTGTGCCGCCGATCCGTAGCCTTTGTTGTTGGCCCATTCGTAGGGCGCATATTGCGGCTGCGCGGCGAATTTGACCATGAGTCGGTCTCGTGTGACTTTGGCGATGACGGCCGCCGTCGCCACGGTCGCGCAATGCCGGTCGCCTTTGACTTTGCAGGTCACGTCCGCCGGAATTGGCACGTCGGGTGCGTCGAAGGTGTTGAGTGCTTTGGTGATGTAGTCGTTCGGCCCGTCAAGAATCGCGCCGATTTTCAGATTATTCAATGCTTCCGATGATTCAGAAGACCCCGCGATTCCAGCAGATTCACCCTCGCCAATACCAAGCTTGCGTTCCGCTTCGGCGAGCGCCCGCAGTGCCGCCACGCCGAGCGCGTACGAAATACCCCATTCGTCGATTTCCGTATTGGAGGCTGCTCCGACCGCCCATGCGGCGCACCATTGTTCGAGTTCGTCGAAGATGGCTTCGCGCTTGTGTTCGGTCAGCATTTTGGAGTCGGCCACGCCTTTCGGCACTTCCAGAGGCGAAGATTTTTGCGAGCCTTCTTGCGAAGTTCTAGCCGACCCATCCAAGTCACGCGCCCAAATCGCAGCCGCACCAACCATTACCGGCCCTGCGAGAGATCCACGCCCCACTTCGTCGAAGCCGACGATCACATCGTAGCCTTGTTCGGCAATAGCGCGTTCCAAATCTAATGTGGGAATTACGGAAACCGCCATCAGACCGCCGAGCCTCCTTCTGGAATGTCGGCGAACACTTCATGGTGCGCATCGAGCCCGCCGATGCGGTTCAATGGCCAATATTTTGCGAGTCCGACACCCACTACGTCGGAAATGGGCACGAGTCCATGTGAGGAATCGTTCTGATGGTAGCGCGAATCGGCGGAATTGGCGCGATTGTCGCCCATAACGAACACGTGTCCTTCGGTCACGGTCACGTTGAACGCGAATGAGCTGGGGTCCACGCCTGGGCGAATGTACGCGCTTTCGTCAATCGCCACACCATTGATGGTGATCGGCTTGCCCGGCCCTTCGCACGTCACGGTGTCTCCTGGCAGCCCGATGAGTCGTTTGATGAGATAGTCGCCGACGAATTTGCTACTGTCTTCCTGCTGCAACCAGTGGTCGGGGTCTTTGAACACCACCACGTCGCCGCGTTTCAGGTCGAAGACTTTCGGAGTGAGTTTCGAGGTGATCACGCGGTCGCCTGGTTCGATGGTGTTCATCATGGATCCGGAAGGAATCACGTAGAATCCGAGTAGGAAAATGCGTATCAGCAGCACGATAATAATAGGAATTCCACACCAAACCAAGGTGTCGCGCAAGCCAAAGCTGTCGCCGCTATTGTTTTTTTCTTTGGCATGCCTCATACATGATTCCTTTATCGTCCGGTTTGCACACTGACCCTTATCATAGCGGCCAAGAATAGAAAAAGGCCCTCCAGCCGTAAGGCTGAGGGCCAATTTCACGCTTTATTTGCGTTTGAAACTCACTTCTCGGAGTTGTCGCGGCGCTCAACGATACGAGCGGCCTTACCGCGCAGGTTGCGCAGGTAGTACAGCTTGGCGCGACGCACACGGCCCTTGCGGACCACCTTGATGGAGTCGATGACCGGGGAGTGCAGCGGGAAGCGGCGCTCAACACCGGTGCCGAAGCTGATCTTACGAACAACGAAGGTCTCACGAACGCCGCCGCCCTGACGAGCGATCACAACGCCGGTGAAGGCCTGGATACGGGAGTTGTTGCCTTCCTGGATCTTCACGTTGACCTCAACGGTGTCACCCGGACGGAATGCCGGGATTTCCTCGGCCGGCTTCATGTGCTTGGCGTCAAATGCCTCAATAGCGTTAACCATTGTGTTTTCCTCGAGTCGCCGCCGCATATCAGCGCACAGGTAAGGGCTTCACGATTTTCGCAAATTCGTTCTGCCTGGTATGTTCTTCGCAGGTCTGCCTGCGAAGGATTGCCAATCCGCCGAAAATCGCGGCAACTTGCGTTCGTACAACTTGCGTTCACAAGGCTTGCGTTCGTGCAATGTTCCGCTCAATCTTGCGATTGTTTCCGGCTGGACCCGAAGGGACCCAGAATTATGCGGCGTCCTGAATCCCGGCACAGCAATATTCAAAAATACCCCACCCACCAGACCTCACACCACCCAAAACTCGCCGCAAAAGTTCTTGATGATTGACTATTTAAAGAATGGCTATTCTCCGCGGAAAACACTGCTCCTATGAACGATATGCAGAACTTCATTGTGCTGATTTCGCACGAAACGTGGAGCTTGGATATTTGGGAATAATGGTTCAGGGGCAGCAAAAAGGGCTCTGCACCGAAATGCTGAGCCCTTTGGAAGTTATTGCGCTACGACGCTATGCGCGCCACTGAACGCAGCATTCTGATTTCTCTGAAATCAGAACTTGCGATTTGCGCGGTAGAACTGGATCAGGGACTGGGTGGAAGCGTCCTGAGCGGCCAGAGCCTCGTCATCCTGGGAGATGGCCGGGGTGATCTGCTTGGCGAGCTGCTTGCCCAGCTCGACGCCCCACTGATCGTAGGAGTCCAGACCCCACACGGTGCCTTCAACGAAGGTGATGTGCTCGTACAGGGCGATGAGCTCGCCGATTGCGAACGGGGTCAGCGCCACGCCGAAGATGGAGGTGGTCGGGCGGTTGCCGGTGAACACGCGGGCCGGAACGATCTCTTCCGGAGTGCCTTCTGCGCGCACTTCGTCAGCGGTCTTGCCGAAGGCCAGGGCCTTGGTCTGTGCGAAGTAGTTGCCGAGGAACAGCTCGTGCACGTCCTGGTCGCCATCCTTGGTCGGGTTCGGGGTGTTCACGAACGCGATGAAGTCGGCCGGGATCAGCTGGGTGCCCTGGTGGATCAGCTGGTAGAAGGCGTGCTGGCCGTTGGTGCCCGGCTCGCCCCAGAAGATTTCGCCGGTTTCGGAGGTGACCGGGGTGCCGTCCCAACGCACGGACTTGCCGTTGGATTCCATGGTCAGCTGCTGCAGGTAGGCCGGGAAGCGGTGCAGGTACTGGTCGTACGGCAGCACAGCGTGGGAGGCGACCTTGAAGAAGTTACGGTACCACACGTTCAGCATGCCGAGCAGCACGACCACGTTCTTCTCGAACGGGGTGTTGGCGAAGTATTCGTCAATCTCGTGGAAGCCGTGCAGGAACTCTTCGAAGCGTTCCGGTCCAAACACCACGGCGAGGGAAGTGCCGACGGCTGCGTCCACGGAGTAGCGGCCGCCAACCCAGTTCCAGAAGCCGAAGGCGTTGGCCGGGTCGATGCCGAACTCGGCAACTTTCTCCAGGTTGGTGGAGACGGCGACGAAGTGCTTCTTGATGGCTTCGGCGTTCTTCTCGTCGGAGCCGTCGACTGCGCCAGCGGCCTTGAGGGCGTCAAGCAGCCAGGTGCGGGCTTCACGAGCGTTGGTCAGGGTTTCCAAGGTGGTGAAGGTCTTGGAAACGACGATGAACAGGGTGGTCTCCGGATCGAGGCCCTTGGTCTTTTCGACCAGATCGTTCGGGTCGATGTTGGAAATGTAGCGTGCGGAGATGCCTGCGTCAGCGTACGGCTTCAGCGCTTCGTACACCATGACGGGGCCCAGGTCGGAACCGCCGATGCCGATGTTGACCACGGTTTCGATCTTCTTGCCGGAAACGCCGGTCCATTCGCCGGAGCGAACCTTGTCGGCGAAGGCGTAGATGCGGCCGAGCACTTCGCGCACGTCCTTGACGGTGTCCTGTCCGTCAACGATGTACTTGCCTTCGTCTTCGGCCGGGCGGCGCAGTGCGGTGTGCAGCACGGCGCGGTCTTCGGTGTTGTTGATGTGTACGCCGGTGTACATGGCCTTGGTGCGCTCGTCGAGCTTGACGGCCTTGGCGAGGTCTGCGAACAGCTGCAGGGTTTCCGGCTTGATCAGGTTCTTGGACAGGTCGAAGTGCAGATCGCCCGCATCGAAGCTCAGCTTCTCGACGCGCTCGGCGTCATCGGCGAACCACTGCTTGAGGCTGATGCCTTCGGACTGCAGCTCATCGTAGTGCTTCTGCAGTGCGGCCCACTCCGGGGTCTTGGTGGCGTCAACAGGAGGATTGATGGCCATGGTGTATAGGTCCTTTCATCATCACTATGAAGCGGAACGAGCTGAGGATCTCTGCAGATTCCCGCATGCCGCATTCCGTATCTCTTCACCTCACAAGATACCCACAAAATAAGACAGAACAACACAAAAATGTTTCTTGAGTTAACATATTCACTAAGATTCGCAATATAGCGCGGTTCCGACCACCTTCATCTTCGACATGCATACTTTTGACGATTACTGAAATCGTATGCATAGTTCCGCCGCAAGTCTTCGTCATACTTCCAAACATGTAATAAACGAAACGATCGCATTATGCAGTGAACGACAAGAAAACGGCACTGCAACTACCAGCAAGCAAGCATTCAACAACTTCGTTTTCTGCAGGGGTCACAAATAATCTCTCGCACCCGGTAACGATCTCCTTGCCGTTCTTATGCGAGCGCGACGAACACGAAGTGAGCACCGGTCATCAGCAGCAAACTGATAATCGCAGTAATCGACAGCGTAAAACCAGCAAGCTTCGCATTGCCAAGCACCTTGTCGGTAAACAGCGTGGAAAACACGGCAATCGGCGCTAGACAGCACATGGCGGCCGCCTCACGAATCTCAGCATCGAACGGCAATAGCAGCCAGGCAGCAGCGGCAAACGCAATGCCGAATGGCAATCGCCAACCAATCACCTCAAGGAGCTTCAGAACATCCTGTCTGCCAGACGGCAAATCCATAAGCATACCCACCATCAGCATTGCGCAGAACGAATTCGCGTTCGAAAGCGGCTGCACGAGCGTGGCGATGAGGTCAGGAATCTTCACGTTAGCGAGCGTGAGAATGATCATCATCAGGTACGTGTCGAACGGAACCGAACCGAAGAAACCCTTGAACACATTGCGGGCCAAAGCCTTGTGGGCAAGACGCTTGGCATCCTTGTCTTTCAGCTTCACATACGGGAGAGTGGGCGCATGGCCCTGATACTGCTCAGTAAGCGGCGTGCCAGGCTTGATATGCAGCAGCGTCTGCGTCATCACATTCGTGCCGGCGGCAACCATCACACAATTGCCAATGTCGAACATGGCGGCGGGCACAATCGCGCCCGTGCCAAGAAAAGCCTGCACTACGGGGAAACAGAAGCAGCCAACGTTGAAGCCGGAGCCGTTCAACATCATGAACGCGCGATCCTGCACCGGGCGATGGCGGGACGTCAAGAAAACCACGACCGGCGGAATGAACGCAATGATCAAGCCGAACAGCGAAATCAATAGCATGCTGGAATCATGCGGATTCGTAGCAAACGAATAGACAATCGCGCCCGGCAGCACCAGATTGAAAATAATGGTCTGAATAATGCGATAATCGCGATCCTTGAACAGGCCGGCCCGCTTAAACAGATATCCGGCGAGGATAATCAGTAGCAACGCAATAGGCTGAATCAGCGCAGACACAACATACCCCTAATCCTTAGGATTCTCTTCCTACCCAAAGTTCATCTTAGGAGCATCCCACGCCACCAAGCCGACTCCCCGCCGCGCCCTAATTTCCCACCCACTGGAACAATCCACCCGCCCACAGCCACCCCAGCGGGAAAAACATCCACTCACTGGAGGAATCATCCCGCCAACAAGCCCCTCAGCGCACCGAATCCCCCAGTGCGTGGAACAATCCTCCCGCTTACGCGCCTCTCAACGTCCTGATTCCCCCACCCACTGGAAGAATTCACCCGCCCACAGGTTCTCCAACGTACCGATTCCTCCACCCACTGGAGAAATCGGGACGCCAACGTGCGAAATATTCTCAAAATGTTCTCAGAAAGGCTTATTGAATGGTCTGCGATGGCCAAGAACAGGCAGGCTGCCGCCATTTTTTGAAAGTGCGCGAGATGGGACTTGAACCCACACGTCAAAGACACAGGAACCTAAATCCTGCGCGTCTACCAATTCCGCCACTCGCGCAAGTAGCCATACCGGAGCGAAACGCTCCTGATATGCAAAACCCTAGATGCTTTCACACCTAGGGCACTGGAGCCACTTGACAGAATCGAACTGTCGACCTGCTCATTACGAGTGAGCCGCTCTACCGACTGAGCTAAAGTGGCAATGCCCGGTAAGCATACGCCATCCGCGCACAAGACACAGAGCGTATCAGAAAAACTCGCCCCGCGCAAATCCGCGTCGCGTCCGCCTTTCCACTTTCAGCGTGGTGCAGGCCCGACCCCTAGGACTAGCGGCGCAGGAGTTTGCGTACGGAAGTCTTGAGCTTGAATGCCAACGGGCGCACGGGAAGCACGAACGAACCCATGAGTTCCTCAACATACCCGTTGAAACCTTGCTTGAATTCGAGCACGCCACGGCCTTCGCTGTTCGGATCGTCGAACACACCGTCGATGCCGTAGAAGTTGTAACGGGTCACGCCACGCTCCACACACAGATGCAGCATGGCATCATGCTGAATAAGCGCGGAAGCGTAGAACGGCTTGTACTTCTCCACGCTACCTGAGAACAGATACACCGTTTCACGCGCATGTTCCACGAACAGGGAGGCCGCCGCCGGAAGCACGTCACCATCTCTGGCATACTCGGCCGCTTCAGCCAAACGCTTTTCCGCCGCTGCAAGGTTGCGGGACTCTTCCCCTAACTGGCGTCCCGTTTTGGTGGTCGGATGCTCATCGTATTTGGCCTGCAGCGTATCGACCTTCTTCTGCAAGACATCGCGTTTGGATTCCATGTCGGCAATGTATTCGCCGATGTGAATCTGCGCCACCATGAAGTGGGCTTTGCTGCCATAGGCTTGCTTGAACTTGCGGAAATAGGCTTCACCGCGATATTCGAAATTACGGCGCTCGGCGGTGGCCTGCTCGATGTCGGCAAACACCTGCAGCTCGTCTTCGTCTAGCTCGCGCACATGCACGCCCATAGATGCGGCACGTTTCACGCTCCACTGCGTGCGCTTGTCATACGACTTGAGCAGTGACTTTTCGTCGGTAATGCCAGTCAGGTCTTTCAAGTAACGCCAGCGCGGCACCGCAGTGTAGCCGATTGTGAAGCCGTCATGCATGAAGCCGAGGTTTTTCAACGTTTCCACGGCATCGTCAGCAGGAGCACCACCTTGGTCGGCTGGCAGTTCGCCACCACGCGAATCATGCAGGCAGTATGGCATTTCCGGCACGATTTCCATCTGTGCGGAACCTTTCGCCTTCGCGTGCTGCTTGAGTTGGGCCATGAAATATTCGGTCAATTCGTGATCGTGATAATCGCACAGGGGGCCGTCGTGCACCACACTGAAAGTGGAAAGACGGCTGCGATGCGTTTCGAACAGCGCTCCCGCAACGATTTTGCCGTTTTCTTGAACGCCAAGGTATTCCACTTCGATTCCTTGGCCGGCACGCAGACGGCCTGCAGCGGAGGTTTGCTGGAAGTTGCCGTCCGGGTGGTGTGCGGAAAAATCGTCAAACGCCTCCGGACTCAACGTAACCAGAGAAAATGCTCGCATATGATCCTACCCCTTCATGCTGGTTGATTACGAGATTGATTGCCGTACGCAACCAGCATGATGGTAGCACGAGTCAAAGGACGGTGATTTCGGTGGGGATCACCGGATCGCCCTTCATAAGGCTTTGCGCGCCGATCGGCAGTTCGGCCAGTGCCTGGGCGCGGTAGTTATGCGCGTTGACGATGGCTTCGTGCCCCTGATAATCGGAGTTGATTTCGCCGTTGGACACGTAGTCGACCAGCAGATCCCTCCAGCCTTCTTCCGGCCGGTATGCGGCAAGCTGCTTTTCGGAACCGGAAATCACATGTTCGCAGTCGGCCAGCGAATACTCGTACGAGCGGAACGCGAGCTTGCGGCCCGGAACCGTGGCCTTGTCTTTCGACTTCTTGGCCACCGGCTGCATGTCGCCGGCAGAATTCTCGCGTTCGGTCAGCTTGTACACCATCGCGCAGGTCGGAGCGCCCGATCCGGTGACGAGCATGGTGCCCACACCATACGAATCAACCGGCGCGGTCTGCAGCGATGCGAGCGCATACTCGTCCAAATCGTTGGTAACGGTGATCTTCGTGTTGGTGGCGCCCAACGCGTCCAGCTGGTTGCGTACACGCTGCGCCAGCGACGCCAAGTCGCCGGAATCGATGCGTACGCCGCCCAATTCAGGGCCAGCCACCTCAACAGCCGTCTTCACAGCCTCTTCAATGTTGTACGTGTCGACCAGCAGCGTGGTGTTCTTGCCGAGCGCAGCGATCTGCGATTCGAACGCGCTACGCTCGTCGTCATGTACCAGCGTGAAGCAGTGCGCAGCCGTGCCAATGGCCTTCAAACCATACATTTGCGCGGCCAGCAGATTGGCCGTGCCTTTGAAACCACCTACTACGGCGGCGCGGGCTGCAGCAACGGCGGCCCACTCGTTCGTTCGGCGGCCTCCCATGTCCATGCATGGGCGATCCTTTGCGGCACTGACCATGCGGGACGCCGCCGACGCAACCGCGGAATCGTAATTCAGAATGCTCAGCAGCAGCGTTTCCAGCAGCGTGCACTCGCCGAACGTGCCTTCGACTTGCAGGATCGGCGAATTCGGGAAGAACATCTCTCCTTCGCGGTAGCCCTTGATTGAACCGGAGAAATGGAAATCCTCAAGCCATTTGATGGTTTCAGGGCCTACCACCTTGCGATCTGCAAGAAATTTCAGATCATTATCGTCAAGATGGAAGTTTTCAAGCGCGTCAAGAATGCGTCCTTGCCCGGCAGCCACTCCATAGTGGCGGCCAAGCGGCAGGTGGCGGGTGAAAATTTCGAATACGCACTTGCGATTGGCGGTGCCGTCCCTCAGGCACGCGTCAAGCATGGTGTATTCGTACATGTCGGTCATGAGTGCAGGTGAATAATCCAGCATTTCCAAAGCCTTTCTGACTTTTGGTGAAACTGACCATAAGCGTAGGCCTCGCCACGGCCACACACAGGTTTTCGTTCCATCATACGTGCTTGCATGCCTGTATTACGTGAGATAAACGCGGAAAAGGCGCAAAATGGTCGCAAACGATTGCAAACAATTCACGCACCTCAAGACGGGTTTTCGGCTGGTGATACTGTTTTTTCGGAAAATACAAGCGATTGTTGATCGTGTAATCAATCGAAAGCAGAGAAATCAGCGATGGTAGCGATTAAAGACATGTTGGACGGGCAGACAGTAATTCGCGCGGACGGACGTAAGGTGGATGAGCTACGTCCGGTGCGTATCACCCGTCATTTCACGGATGTTCCGGAAGGGTCCGTGCTTGTGGAATGCGGCAATACGCGCGTGATGTGCACGGCCACGTTCACCGCAGGTGTACCTCGTTGGCGCAAAGACTCCGGTCTGGGCTGGGTCACCGCAGAATATGCGATGCTGCCGCGAGCCACCGCAGACCGCACTGATCGCGAATCCGTGCGCGGCAAGATCGGCGGACGCACGCACGAGATCAGCCGGCTGATCGGACGCTGCCTGCGTGGCGTGGTCGACATGAAGGCGCTCGGCGAAAACCAGGTGCAGATTGACTGCGACGTGCTGCAGGCTGACGGCGGCACCCGAACCGCATCGATTACCGGCGCGTACGTGGCGCTCGTGGACGCCATGCGTTGGGCCGAGAAGCACAAGCACATCAGGTCTGCCGACCGCGTGATCAAAGACAGTGTTTCCGCCGTGTCCGTGGGCGTGATTGACGGCAAGCCGATGCTTGATCTGCCGTATATCGAAGACAGCAAGGCCATGACCGACATGAACGTGGCCATGACCGGATCCGGCGAATTCATTGAGATTCAGGGCACCGCGGAGCATCGCCCGTTCAACCGCGCCGAGCTGAACACGCTGCTCGATCTGGCGGAAAAGGGTAACAAGGAACTGCAGGCCGCACAACAGGCTGCGCTCGCACAGGACTGAAACGGACGCAATCCGGACGCAAGCCGACCGTAGGCTGGCCTCGCAAAACGAGCGTAGGCCAGGCAAGCCAGGGCATGTCAGGCAAGCCGACATCAACGAAGCAACGAACAGCAACGAAAGGAATCGGAACGTGAGAATCATCGTCGCAACCCATAACGAAGGCAAACTCGTTGAAATCAATCGCATTCTGGAAGATTGCCTGGGTGCGGACGCGGATCAGGTGGAGTTGGTTTCCGCCGGCTCGCTGAATCTGCCGGATCCGGTGGAAGACGGCGTGACCTTCCAAGAGAATGCGCTGCTCAAGGCCCGCGACGTGGCAGCGCGCACGGGCTGCCCGGCGATCGCCGACGATTCCGGCCTGATCGTTGACGTGATGGGCAATGCCCCCGGCATTCTTTCCGCACGTTGGTCGGGCAAGCATGGCGACGACAAAGCCAATAATGCGCTGCTGCTCGCGCAGATCGCCGACATTCCGGACGCCAAGCGTACCGCACGTTTCCGTTGCGCGGCCGCACTGGTGGTGCCGGAAACCGAAGCTGGCACCGGTGCCGACAGCCGTTATGCGATTGCCAGCGAGACTGTGGAAATCGGCGAAATGCCGGGCGTGCTGTTGCACGAGCCTCATGGCGAGCATGGCTTCGGATATGATCCGCTGTTCGTGCCCGACGATCAGCCCGCCCGTGCCACGGAAGCGGGCGGAAAAATCACTTCCGCGCAGATGGAACCGGCCGAAAAGAACGCTATTTCCCACCGCGGCAAGGCCTTGCGCGCTCTGCTGCCATCCGTGGCCGCCCTGCTGAAGTAAGAGAAGCAAGATCGACGCGGGGTCGAACAAGCCGTTGCAAGACAAGACGCAACATTGCTATCAGGTGTGGAACTGTAGTTTACGGTTTCACACCTTTTGTTTGCTGATCTTCACCGGACGTCACCAAACCTCACCATTTCCGATCTTCGCCAACCGGACGCCAATCGGGCGTCGCCGATCTCCACCAACCGTCACTAATCTTCACCGATCGTCGGCGCGAAAATCCTTGCCATCGTAGTTCGCCCAATCCGGGTATGGCTCGCCGGTTTCGATACTGCGCTGAATATCGCGGTACAAGTGCAGTTTGCGCAACAGATGCATGTACGCTTCTTCCAGCGCGGCCCGCTGCTCCAAAATCGCATGATGCCGCGATTCCAACAATTCCAACATGTCCGCGATATGTGCGCGCTCGTCCTTTTCGTAGGCGAAGAAGCGCTTGAGCTCGTCGATGCTCATGCCCGCATGTTTGAAGCAGGCGATCGCCTTGAGCCGCCCAATATGCGCGTCGGTGTACACGCGCCGCCCCGCATCATCGCGTTCCACATTGCACAGCAGCCCCTGATCCTCGTAATAGCGCAAGGTTGACGTCTGCACATGGAATCGTTGCGCAACCTCACGAATCGTATATGTCGCCATCTTCCCGTCTCATTTCTACTTTTCGGCGATTTTGCGATTTCTTGCGATTGGCAATCATGCAGAAACACACTATCGACGATATTTGCGTTCAAGTTTACTTGAAGTGCGACGATAGTATCGTCGAAAAACTCACGACATGCGCCAACTCAAGCAACACAGCGCACAGCGGAATATGCAAAAGTTTTCAAGGAGGAACAATGCTCGAACCGACCACCGTCTACACGCCGTCACCTACCCGATACGACTCCATGACCTACAACCATGTGGGTGCGAGCGGTCTGAAACTTCCAGCGGTTTCGCTCGGTTTTTGGCATAATTTCGGCGATATTACACCATATGCCACCATGCGCGGCATTGTGTTCACCGCATTCGACAATGGCATCACGCATTTCGACCTCGCCAACAATTACGGTCCCGAACCGGGCAGCGCGGAAAAGAATTGCGGCCGTCTGTTGCACGAATATTTCCATCATCATCGCGACGAACTGATCATCAGCACCAAAGCCGGCTACGAAATGTGGCTCGGCCCCTACGGCGATCTCGGCAGCCGCAAATATCTGCTCGCCTCTCTCGATCAGAGCCTCGAACGTCTCGGCCTTGACTACGTCGACATTTTCTACCATCACCACATGGATTCCTCCACGCCGCTCGAAGAAACCATGGGAGCGCTGGCAACCGCCGTGCAAAGCGGCAAAGCGCTGTACGTAGGCTTGAGCAACTACGACGGCCCGACGCTCGAAAAGGCCACCGCAATCCTCGATGAGCTGCGCGTGCCGTTCATCATCAACCAGAACCGCTACAACATTTTCGACCGCACTGTGGAACGTAACGGACTGAAGGAAACCGCCAAAAAGCTCGGCAAGGGACTCATCACGTTCTCGCCGCTCGAACAGGGTCTGCTCACGAACCGCTATCTCAACGGCGTGCCCGCAGACAGCCGCATCGCACATGACGGCCGCTTCCTCAAGGAAAGCGCGTTGACGCCAGAACGCCTGCAGCAGATCCGCGACCTGAACGACATTGCCGCCGAACGTGGTCAGACGCTTGCCGAAATGGCGCTCGCCTGGCTGCTGCACGACGGTTACGTGACCTCCGTACTTGTCGGCGCATCCCGTCCGCAGCAGCTGCTCGACAACATCGGCGCATTGAAGAACACCACGTTCAGCGATGAGGAACTGCGTCGCATCGACGAGATTTCGTTGCGATAAACGCGGATATTTCAAAAAAGGCAAGCCGACAATACAACGCGACAGCAATAAAAATCTGCCGAGACAATCTGAATTATCGAAAAGCAATTTCGATACAGAGACCATCTCGGCAGATTTTTTATATATAATCGCTTTCGGCAATCTTCAGAAATTTCAATGAAATTCCACAATCACCATACGGCGAGAAAAAACGACGAGAAAACGATTAGAAATTGGAATTCATCATTTCATCGTAGATACGCTTGCAATCCGGGCATACCGGGAACTGCGAAGGATCACGCTTCGGCACCCACACCTTGCCGCACAACGCCACCACCGGCCGGCCGGTGCGACGGGACTCGGCAATGCGATCGCGCGAAACATAGTGCGCGAAACGATCCGCATCGCCATTGCCGCCATCATCCAACTTCGTCTCCTCTTCGGGGCGTTCCAGCACCGCAGTGCCGGCACCCGCGTCGGGATTGGAAAGCGGCGAGACCGGATCAGCCTCGTCAATGAAGCCGTCGCGATCATCGAACATCGAACATGCCATAATCAACTCCTCAAATACGCCGCAACCGCGGCACCACTGCCTCCATCATAGCCATGAAAACCCACATATTCGCCGACACTTCGCGTAATTTCACGCAATCGCGGTACGCTTGAAGCTATGACAATTGCAGTTTGCCCCGGGTCGTACGACCCAGTGACCGCCGGACATTTGGACGTCATCGAACGTTGCGCACGTTTTTTCGATGAAGTGCATGTTGTGGTGGCAGTGAACGCGGCGAAAACACCGATGTTTTCCGAAGAGACCCGCGTTGAAATTATCCGTAAGGCGCTTGAAGAGCGGAATTACCGCAATATCAAGGTTGCTTCAACAACCGGATTGATTACTGACTATTGCAAGAAGGTCGGCGCGACGGTCATCGTGAAGGGGCTTCGCCAGAATGGCGATTATGAGGCTGAGTTGGGTATGGCGTTGGTCAATCGCAAACTCGCCGATGTGGAAACGCTGTTTTTGCCGGCGGCGCCCGATTTGGAACATATTTCCAGTTCGATTGTGAAAGATGTGGCACGTCACGGCGGCGATGTGACCGGCATGGTGCCCGATTGCGTGATTCCGCTGCTCGGAGAAGCGCTTAACAATGAAAAGAGGGCATGATGGGTGAAGAAACAAATGCGTACGATCCGGCCGGCAGCCAGTTTGACGACGACGTGACCGCTGAACGCCCAACCGATCGAACGGCCCAGTCCGGTCAGAAGGCGCAAGCCACGAAACGCGCCACCGAGCCAGTCGAACCGTTGATTTCCATGTCTGATCTGCCGGATTTGCGCAACACGTTCAACCCCAACGCGCCGTTGACCGATTCCGACAATCTGAGCCGCGACGAATTCACCACCGTGTACGACATTATCGACAAACTCGAATCGGCATTGGACGAAGCGAAACCGATACTGTTCTTCCCTGGCAATGTGCGCGTCGACCGCGACGAATTCACCGAACAGCTCGACCAGTTGAAGAAAATGATGCCGGTGCAGCTGGAACGCGCCTCGGCGTTGATGCGCGAGTCGGAACGACGTTTGGAAAGCGCGCAGACGCAAGCCAACGCCATCGTCGCTTCGGCGCAATCGCGTGCGGCAGACACGATACGCGAGGCCAACGAGCAGGCGCAATTCCTCGCCGGTCAGGAAAACGTGACCGAACTGGCGCGGCAGAAGGCGCGTGCTATTCTCGACCAAGCGCAAGCCAAGGCCGACCATCTCACGCAGGGAGCCGACAAATACTGCACCACGGTGATGGAAACGCTGCAACAGCAGCTCGGCAAGCTTGGCAACGACGTGCAGGCGGGATTAAACGTACTGTATGATCGCCAGCGCGAAGCGGGCACGCATGTGCCGCATCTTGACGCAAACGACTATCCGGAAAGCTGAATGGAAGGCTGAACATGGCACGTATCGAAGATTCCCCGTGGGCGATTTCCGTGGCGCAGGTCGCCTCGCGAGCCGGGCAAAGCAAGGAGATCGACGCGACTTTCCCCGCGCCGAGCGGCATCGGCGATGAGATCGTCGGCGTTGAAGAAGGTGCTGACGTTGCTGTTGTCGGATCGTTTGATTCGATTGTTGACGGCTTGATTTTCAACGCCCGCATCAGCGCCCCCGTGCATGCGGAATGCACCCGTTGCTTGAAACCGATCAAGCGCGATTGGACGGTGAACGTCACCTCGTTCTTCCCGTATGAAGACAAGTCCGCAAACGTTGCGTCCGGTAAGGGCGGCAAAAATGGCAAGGGCAGCGCCAAGGAAGAGGAAGTCGACATTATTGCCGGCGAAGACGAGTCGGAAGATTCGTATCCGCTGCTTGAAGGCGGCTCCTGGGCCGATATCGAGGCTTTGCTGCGCGACACGCTGGTTGAGGAACTGCCGCTGCAGCCGTTGTGCAAGCCGGATTGTTTGGGATTGTGCTCGCAGTGCGGTGCCGATTTGAACGAGGAACCGAACCATCATCATGATGTGACCGATATTCGTTTTGCCGCTTTGGAGGGGTTGAAGGCCCAGCTGGAAGGCAACGAATAGACTGCAAGCAGAATTGATTTCGCTTGGGTTTCGTTCGGATTTTGCTTGGGTTTTGCAGTTTGTACGGAGCACAAGTTAAGATACTGAACGCTTAAGCTCAATCGTTCGAACGAAACAGAGGAAACACAATGGCACTGCCTAAGTACAAGACCTCGCGCGCGAATACTCATTCTCGCCGCGCAAACTGGAAGGCCAAGGCCGCCCAGACCGTTACCTGCCCGAACTGTGGCGCTCCGGCGCTGCCGCACATGGCCTGCCCGAGCTGCGGCGCCTACCGTGGCCGCGTGTACCGCGAGGCTGTCCGCTCCATCCACACCAAGTGAGTGGCTGTCGAGTAACGGCATAAAGCATTAAAACCCTGCCATCGACGGGTGGCAGGGTTTTTGTATATTTCAGGCTCGCACTTGGCCATATGCCATTTGCACTCACCTGACCATCCCACCTCGCATCCGCCGAGTATCGCATCCACCGAATATCCACGCATTTCCCTGCATTTCCGCCTCGACATGGGCGGAGAGTAGACTGAATGAGATCGTTGTTTGCATAGCAATCGGCCAGATTTGCTGGCTTGTTGCCACGTACGCAACGTCCCGAACAGCGCGGCGAGCTTCGCCGCCGCATACCCACTACGAAACCGAGGACGATTATGACCCAGAACAACACCGCCGCATCCGCCGTTTCCGAAGGCGAAATGACCGCCAACGCATTGCTTGAAGCACTTGGCACCACGCTCGAGCCCGACCTGCTGGTCGAAGCGCTCACCCATCGATCCTTCTCGCACGAGAATCCGGGCGCAAAAAACTACGAACGTTTGGAATTCCTTGGAGACGCCGTGCTTGAGCTCGTCTCCACGGAAACCCTGTACAAGGCGCACCCCGACATGAACGAGGGGCAGCTTGCGAAGATGCGCGCGAAAGCAGTTTCCGAGGAATCCTTGAGCAAAATCGCTCGCGAAAAGCTCAATGCAGGCCCATACATTCTGCTCGGTCATGGCGAAAGCGATCAGGGCGGCGCTGGTAAAAGCTCGATTCTGTGCGATATCGTCGAATCGTTGATCGGTGCAACGTTCATTCAGCATGGCATTGACGAGGCACGTCGCGTTGTGCATCATCTTGTTGACGAAACGCTTGCGGAAGTCGCGACGGAAGGCCCAGCCCTCGATTGGAAAACCTCGCTTACCGTCAAAGCGCATGGAATGGGCTTCGGCGAACCTCGTTACCAGATGTCGGTTTCCGGTCCGGAATATGCGCAAGTGTTCACTGCGAACGTCATGCTGGGCGAAAGCGACGAAATAATCAGCACCGGCACAGGCACCAGCAAGCGCAAGGCGCAACTCGCCGCAGCCGAAGAAGGTTGGAAGGCGCTGGACAATCGCAAGCCTGAAACACAAAACGTCCGTAAGCATCGCAAACATCATCACAAGCACAGCGGCGGCGAAAGTAACGGCAGCAACGGCGGAAGCAGCGAAAGCGCCAACAAGTAGCCAAAACAGCCAACAAGCGGCCGCAAATCCGCCCTCTCATACCGCCGCGGAACGCAATACGCCAGAATATGGCACGAATCCGGCATATTCTCCTGTCAGCCGATAGCATAGACTGATTATTAGCGAAGGATTGCGATTCGCAAGTCGCCACAAGCGATTGCGCCGCTTTCCGATGATAGGGTTCGGCTGATTGCGTGCACCGAAACGCGGCAGCACACCCCGTAAGAAAGTTCCACGAGCGAATATGAGAGGGAACATGGTGTTACCTACGCCCCTGCAGGCATTCAGCGGCATGCCCAAGGCAGCCGCAACCATTGAAAAGCAGACCATTGTTGACGGCGAGAAGATGACCGGCGCCGAAGCGCTGGTACGTTCGCTGGAAGATTTGGGCGTCAAGGATGTTTTCGGCGTTCCAGGCGGCGCGATTCTGCCGGTATACGATGCGATCAACGATGAAACCAGTTTCCGTTTTGTGCTGATGCGCCACGAACAGGCCGCAGGTCATGCGGCTGAAGGCTATGCCGTATCGACTGGTCAGGTCGGCGTATGCATCGTCACGTCCGGCCCGGGCGCCACGAACATGATCACCCCGATCGCCGACGCGAACATGGATTCCGTGCCGATGGTAGTCATCACCGGCCAGGTTGGCGTGAACGCCATTGGCACCGACGCCTTCCAGGAAGCCGATATCGTCGGCGCAACCTACCCAGTGGTCAAGCACTCCTATCTGGTCACGCGTGCGCAAGATATTCCGCGCGTGCTGGCCGAAGCGCACTATGTGGCACGTTCCGGCCGCCCCGGCCCGGTGGTGGTTGACATCACCAAAACCGCACAGATCGGCGATATGTACTATTCGTGGCCGCAGCGCATGATTCTGCCCGGCTACAACCCCACCACGAAGGCTCACGGCCGTGTGCTTTCCGACGCTGCGAAGCTGTTCGAGCAGTCGTACCGTCCGGTGCTGTATGTGGGCGGCGGCGCGGCCCGTTCCGATGCCGGCAAGCTCGTGCAGGAGCTGGCGGAAGTCACGAACGCTCCGATCGTCACCACGCTGCCCGCACGCGGTGTTGTGCCTGATTCCGATCCGAAGGTGCTCGGCATGCTTGGCATGCATGGCACGATCGCCGCTACCGGCGCCGTACAGCGTTGCGATCTGCTTGTTGCGATCGGTGCCCGTTTCGACGATCGTGTAACCGGCAAGCTTGACGCTTTCGCTCCGGGTGCACGTGTGATTCACATTGATATCGATCCGGCGGAAATCGGCAAGAACCGTCAGCCGGATGTGCCGATCGTTGGCGATGTGGCAACCGTGCTGAAGGATCTCATTCCGGAAATCAAGCGCGAGCAGGCTGTGCATGGCAAGCCTGACACTTCGCATTGGTGGGAGATTATCAACGATTGGCGTGAAAAGTACCCGATCAAGTGGGATGAGCCGACCGATGGCTCGCTCGCTCCGCAGTGGGTCATCAAGCAGCTTTCCGACCTGGCTGATCCTGACACGATTTGGGTTACCGGTGTGGGCCAACATCAGATGTGGGCTACGCAGCTCATCGATTTCGAGAAGCCGCATTCTTGGCTGAGCTCCGGCGGCCTTGGCACCATGGGTTACGGACTGCCGGCCGCCATCGGCGCTCGTGTTGGTTCCGAACGTTTCCATGAGGGCGAGAAGCCGGTGTGGCTGATTGACGGTGACGGTTCCTTCCAGATGACTTCTGAAGAACTGGCAACCGCGTTCCACGATCACACGCCAGTCAAAATCGCACTGCTGAACAATTCCGTGTATGGCATGGTTCGTCAGTGGCAGACCTTGTTCTACGGTGAGCATTATTCCGCCACCAATCTGATGGATGGCGAGAATACGCCGGAAATCGTGGATGTTCCTGATTTCGTGAAGCTTGCCGAAGCGTACGGTTGCGTCGGCATGCGCGCGTTCACGGAAGAAGAAGCCATTGAAGCGATCAAGAAGGCCAACGAAATCAACGATCGCCCGGTGCTTATCGACTTCCGCGTGTGGAAGGACGCTATGGTGTGGCCGATGGTCGCAGCTGGCGATTCCAACGACAATGTCATCTATATGCCCGGAAGCAAGCCGCTGCAGCGTCCGAAGGCCGCTGCTGACAACGAGTAAACGAGCAAACGAGCAAACGAGTAAGTAGTAAGGAAGGGTCTACCAATGTATCCTGCATCTCAGCCGGGCTCCAAGCGCCATACGCTTTCTGTGCTCGTCGAGAACCGTCCGGGCGTGCTGGCGCGTATTGCCGGCCTGTTTGCCCGTCGTGCGTTCAACATCAACTCACTGTCCGTCTCCCCCACCGAGCGCCCTGACATTTCCCGCGTCACCGTCACTGCCGAAGTGGATGAAGTGCCGCTTGAGCAGATCATCAAGCAGCTCAACAAGCTGCTGCATGTGTTGAAGATCGTGGATTTGGATCCGAACACCACTGTGGAGCGCGAACTGGTGCTCATCAAGGTGGCTGCCGACGAATCCAACCGTTCCGACGTGCTTGAGATCGTGCGTCTGTTCCGCGTGCGCGTGGTCGATGTGAATCCGGAATCGCTGACCATCGAGGCCACCGGCGCCGAAGGCAAGATCGACGCGCTGCTGGGGCTTTTGGAGCATTACGGCATCATCGAGCTGGTCCGCTCCGGCGCGGTGGCCGTGACCCGCGGTCCGAAGGCGCTGAGCGAGAAGGTGCTCGGCTCCGAGATCACCGGTCGCTGATCAATTCGGCATTCGACCTCACCGCAAACCTTATAGGGCTTTCTCGTTTTCCCGCGAGAAAGCCTTTTTTGTTGGAGAACGAAAGAATCTATACCCTCTACTGGTTGTAAAACGCAAGAATTCATACCCCCAATCGGTTGTAAAAGTGTAATCGGGGGTATCGTTTTCGGTTGGAAAAGTGTATAATGGAAATCCGAAGCCACTCGCAAATCATTGAAATATAAACGATTGAAGGAGCCAATCATGCTACAGAGAAAAGCACTGAAGCAATTCCAAGCCTGGCATGACGCCCCATCTCACACCGCGCTTCTCGTAACCGGCGCAAGGCAGGTTGGTAAAACCTATCTCATTCGAGAATTCGCCGACCAACATTATGAGAGTTTCGCGGAATTTAATTTCATTCAAAATCCGGATGCGGCACGTATCTTCAACCCTCCCAGCGATGCAGCAACCATGCTCATGCGCATGGAACTGGCATCCGGCCAACGTTTTATTCCAGGGAAAACGCTGATTTTTCTTGATGAAATCCAAGCATGCAAGGAAGCCGCAACAGCCGTCAAATTCCTTGTGGATGACGGCAGATATGATTTCGCCATGTCAGGATCTTTACTCGGAGTCGAACTTGAAGATGTTCGCTCCGTCCCAGTTGGATATCAAAGCGAAGTAATGATGTTCCCTCTGGATTTTGAGGAATTCTGCTGGTCACAGAATGTCGATGGAAAAATTTTCGACATGTTGAAGGAATGCTATGAGAAAAAACAGCCAGTGGATGATTTTATTCATGAACATCTCATGTCTTTATTCAGAAAATATCTGATTATTGGAGGCATGCCGGCTGCAGTAGCATCGTTTGCACAAAACAACAGTCTCATAGACGTTCGTCAGGCACAAGAAGATATCAAACAAGGTTATCGTCGCGATATCAGTCAGTACGCACGCAAAGAGGACCGTCTGCATATTCGCTCTATTTACGACCTTGTTCCAAGTGAGCTCAACAATCCCAACAAGCGTTTCACGTTCGCAAAAATCGAAAAAAACACGCGATTCCAAGCCGTGGCCAACGATTTTGACTGGCTTGCCGCTGCGAACGTCGCCATTCCCGCATACAACGTGGACGAGCCTCGCAAACCGTTGGAAATGTCTAAAGAACGTAATTTGTTCAAACTGTTTTATTCCGATGTTGGTCTGCTCACGGGCGCATATCTCAACTCGACCGCACTTGATATTCTTGCCGGCGATGACGAAGTTAATTATGGAGCAATCTACGAAAATGTGGTAGCCCAGGAACTTACCGCCCACGGTTTTTCTCATCTGTATTATTACAACAGCAAGCGCTTAGGAGAACTTGATTTTCTCGTCCAAGATCGCAATGACAATATCATTCCCATTGAGGTGAAATCAGGAAAGAATTACAAGGTTCATCGGGCTCTTAATAATGTGCTCGCAGAGGAAAGTTATCACCTTCGCCAAGGATTAGTTTTCGGCCCCGGCAACATCGAAACCAACCACAACATCACCTACTACCCCATCTACCTACTGAGCCAGTTTTGCAACAACTAGCCCAGTAGCATTCATCGTGATGTCACAAACTATGATGATGGCAGCACGACAGGGAGCGTTATGACTGAAATTATTCATGATGGTGTTCCTTTACTTCATATACGGAAACAACAAGATCTGTATTGCCGATGTTGATAATGGACAATGAGGTGGCATCTGGGAAATTCTTCGCCGGAAGAGAGACCGTTTCCACTCCATTAGACGTACAGGATTCCCTAGTGGTTAGGGTGTGTGGCTGTCCATCTTTGTAGAGGACAAACGAATAAGGAGCCTGTTCCTTCTGTTTGCACATGGAAACGACATAATACATATTGTTTTCGTCGACTTTTTGGGCAAATGGAATAGCACCATCGCCGTGCACGGATTTCGCCCCCAGCTTGTTTACTAGAACCAGTTTGTCCGAGTTATTGAGATCATCGACGGCGACACGGTCCAGAGCGTCCACAGTAAATGCTTTATATGCCTGTTTTGCGGCATCATCATTCTCGCTACTTCTCTGCACGGAGCTATCATCGGAACTTCCATGTACGGCTTTCGTGCAGCCAACGCATGACCACAACAACAAGGTGGACAACAAGCAACAGACGCTTCTTCGCATCACTTGATTCATAAGGCACCTCCATTGGTCTCTCCGACAAGAACAGCTAAGGTTTCCTGCAATAACAAGAATATGACATTGGCACATGGAATGCCACGCATCGCTGTCGCACGAATGGTCAACATTCACCAGAAACACTGGACTGGATGCGGGTTGTAATGGAAGAGTAGTTTTATGCGTAATTCGGAAACACTGGAGGAACTGCGCCGCCGCCACAATATGCACACCCGATCCGGTAATTGGCGCAGGCGATACGAATGCTACTCGAGCTGTTCGGAAAGCTCCATCCATTCGAGTTCGAGTTCTTCGGACTCGTCCGTAACGGCCTGCAGCTGCTCGTTGAGCTTGCCTAGACCTTCGTAGTCGCTGGGGTCGTGCGCGGCCATCTGCTGTTCAAGGTCGGCTTTCTGATCCTCAAGTTTGGCGAGTTTGCGCTCGATTGCCGATACGCGCTTGGAGACTTCATGGAAGGCCTTGCCGGAAAGCTTCGGTGCGGAAGGCGCAGAAGATGCGGCTTCAGCAGTTACAGACCCGCTTGCGGAGTTGCCTGCGGTGCCTTCGGTTGCGGAACCGGCAGTCCCAGCGGAACCGCTCTTCTTACCTTTGCCGGCACCTGCCTTCTCATCCGCGAACGGATCCTTGCCGTTCTTGATGGCCTCAGTCATGTCCAGATAATCCTGCACGCCACCGGGCAGGTGGCGCACTTTGCCGCCGATCAGCGCGAACTGCTGGTCGGTGACGCGTTCGAGCAGGTAACGATCGTGCGAAACCACGATCAGCGTGCCCGGCCAAGTGTCGAGCAGATCCTCCATCACAGCGAGCATGTCGGTGTCCAGATCGTTGCCGGGCTCATCCATGATGAGCACGTTCGGCTCGTCCAGTAGAATCAGCAGCAACTGCATACGGCGCTTCTGACCGCCCGACAGGTCTTTGATCGGCGTCATCAGCTGCGCCGACTCGAAACCGAGACGCTCCATCATCTGCCCCGGCGTCGTTTCCTTGCCGTCCACGATATAGCTCGGCTTGTAACGACTCAGCACTTCCTTGATCTTGTATTTACCGAGCTTCTCCAATTCGTCGAGACGCTGCGAAAGCACCGCGAATTTCACGGTTTTGCCGATATTCACATGACCTACAGTAGGGGTGATTGTTCCGTCAAGAATCTTCAATAACGTCGATTTTCCGGCACCGTTCGCACCGACGATGCCGAAACGATCTCCAGGCCCAATCAGCCATGTCACGTCATCAAGAATCTTACGACCGGTAACAGTAATTTTTTGCGCTGCAGAAGTAATTTCTTCTGCGGAATCATCAGTGTTATTTTCTTGTGATTCCTGAATTTCTTGCGATTCTTTCGCAGCTGCAGCAACTTGCGCCGCTGCAACACCGGCATCCACCAATCGCGGATCAGTCAGATCATCGACGGCAACTTCCACGGAACCATGCACTTGCGGCTCGGCATACATGGCCGGCACCACATCGACGCGTGATGTCGACGCTTCCATTTCGGCAACGTCAGGATCGATATCAGCCTCGCCTTGCACATGTTCGAAAATCTGCGTCACGTCGATCAGGTCAACCACCTGCTTGCCCAGGCGGGATGTGGCCATTTGCTTCAATTCCAGCGTATTGCGTACCGGAGGTACGTCGGCGATGAGCTCACGCGCGGCCTTCACATGGAATTTCTGTTTGGTGGAACGGGCGCGGGCGCCGCGGGTAAGCCAGGCAAGTTCCTTACGAGCCAGATTGCGACGCTTCGTTTCACGCACGTCGGCTTGGCGATCGCGTTCCACGCGCTGCAGCATGTATGCGGAATAGCCGCCTTCAAACGGCTCGATTTCGCCGTCATGCACCTCCCACATGGATTCGCACACTTCGTCGAGGAACCAACGGTCGTGGGTGACGAGCAGCAGCGCGCCAGATCCAGCCGGCCAACGGTTCTTTAAATGTTCCGCCAGCCAGTGAATGGTCACCACATCCAAATGGTTCGTGGGCTCGTCGAGAGCGAGAATATCCCAATCCTTGAGCAACAGGCGTGCCAAATCGGCGCGGCGACGCTGACCGCCGGAAAGCGAACCGATTTTCGCTTCCAAGCTAATGCCGCCAAGCAATGCTTCGACGATTTCGCGCGACTTGGTTTCCGCAGCCCATTCGTAGTCTTCACGGCCTTCGAGCGCAGCTTCGCGCACGGTGGCGTTGTCGTCGAGCGGGTCACGCTGGTCGAGCATGCCGAACGTAAGCCCGCCGCGAATGGTCACGCGGCCGGCATCCGGCTCCTGCGTGCCTCTGAACAAATGCAACAACGTGGACTTGCCGTCGCCGTTCTTACCGACGATGCCGATGCGGTCGCCTTCAAAAACACCCTGCGTCACATCGTTGAAAATATTCTTGGTCGCAAAAGCAAGCGAAACGTGTTCAAGTCCCAAATCATAAGTCGGCATAAGTCACCAATGTAGCGGGAACATCTCCCAAACCTGCAGGCAATGCCGCAACTTGCGAATCGCCACCAGCGCTACGCAGCAATCGGAACCGCACGCAACTCGGCAATCAGCCTTGCTGCGCCTGAAGCAAACTCTGCTCATACGAATTACAACGAGCGGCAAAGCTTGAAAACACCTGATCCGCGAGCGGCTGCAACTGTGGATTATATTCGGCGAACGCCTCGCGCAACTGCGCTTTCGACCCGCCGGCAGCCTTTAGATCCTTGACCATGCTTGACTCGTCAAGCCACTCCTCCAACAGCGTAGGAGTAACCTCCAAGTGGAACTGCATGCCCAGAGCGGAACCAAAACGGAACGCCTGCACCTTGGTCTTCTCGGATCGCGCCAATGGCTGCGCGCCCTCCGGCAACGACACCACGTCGTTATGCCAGTGCAGCACATCCACGGTTTTGTTCCACATCGAGAAATAATCATGCTTGTCGATGCGTTTAATCGGCGCAAAACCGATTTCCGGCGCCTCTCCCGACTTCAGCTTCGCCCCCAGCGCGGTGGCGATGATCTGATGCCCTAGGCACACGCCCAACACCGGCTTGCCAACGCTGACCGCAGCCCGCGCAAGCTTGGCCTCGGCCTTTAATCCCGGATACTTGTCGTAGTCGAGCGCGCCCATCGGGCCACCCATAATCACCACGCCGGAAACCTCGCCAAAATCAGGCAAATCCGGTTTCTTCTGCTTGGCAACATTGATGATTTGATACTGCAGTCCCAAATCATCCAAACTGTCTAAAATGCGTCCCGGTCTCTCCCACGGAACGTGTTGCAAAATCAGCACCTGCGATTGCGTCATACATTCTATTGTTGCATCACCTACGTAAACGATGTTCACAAATCCAACAAAATCCGTTTTGCCGTTCATTTTCATCTCGCATGCATGTCCGATTCTGGCAATACTCTCGTGGTTATGACGAACACGCAAGAACCGCAGAATATCAACATTTCTAGCGTCGCAACCGCAGTTGACGCAGTGGCGAGCGCTGCTGCCGATCTGAAGCTGTACGACACCGCATCACACGCCGTGTCGAATTTCACGCCGATCAAGCCCGGTCAGGTCGGCATGTACGTGTGTGGCGCCACCGTGCAAAGCTCGCCGCATATCGGCCATATTCGTGCGGCTGTCGCGTTTGACGTGGTGCGTCGCTGGTTCGAGCGTTTGGGCTACAAGGTCACGTTCGTGCGCAACGTCACCGATATCGACGACAAGATTCTCGATAAGGCTGCGGCCGCCGGTCAGCAGTGGTGGGAACGTGCGTACATTTACGAGCGCGAGTTCACCGAGGCTTACAACACATTGGGTGTTGAGCCGCCTACGTATGAGCCGCGTGCGACCGGCCACATGATCGACATGATCGATCTGATCAAGCAGATCATCGACAATGGCCACGGCTACGTGGTGACTGACGAGAACGGCAATCCGACCGGCAACGTGTATTTCGACGTTGCCAGCTGGCCGCACTATGGCGAGTTGACGCATCAGAAGCAGACCGCTGTGGCTGATGCTGCTTCCGAAGTGGCCGATGCCATGGGTCCGTCTGTCGACAATGCGGGCAACGACAAGTACAATCCGGTTGATCCTGCGGACATGTCGGAAGACAAGCATGATCCGCGTGATTTCGCATTGTGGAAGGCTCCGAAGGATTCCGATCCGCTTGACGCGCGTTGGAATACTCCGTTCGGCACGGGTCGCCCGGGTTGGCATATTGAATGCTCGGCGATGAGCCACCGCTATTTGAAGGATATGTTCGACATTCATGGCGGCGGGCTGGACTTGCGTTTCCCGCACCATGAGAACGAAATGGCGCAGACTCGTGCTGCCGGTTACGATTCGGCGGCTCGTTGGATGCATTCCGCATGGGTTACCGCCAAGGGTGAGAAGATGTCGAAGTCGCTGGGCAACGGCTTATCCGTGCCGGCGGTTTTGGCGGAAAATTCCGCTTGGGTGGTGCGTTACGCGCTTGGTTCCGTGCAGTATCGCTCCATGCTGGAATGGTCGGATCAGACGTTGACCGAGGCTCAGTCCGCGTACGATCGTGTGTCGAATTTCATTGAACGTGCCGGTGCCGCCGTCGGCGGGCAGCCGCCTCGTGAAGAGATCGTTTCGATTTCTGCCGATGCTCTGCCGGCTGATTTCGTTGCCGCAATGAACGACGATATTAATGTTTCCGGTGCTTCCGCTGCGATTTTCACGGCGATTCGTTCCGGCAACACGTTGCTTTCGAAGCTTGCCGATCGTGTTGATTCGGATGTTGCGAAGGATGAAGTTCGCGCTGTTTTGGTGAATGTGCGTGCGATGCTCGATACGCTTGGCTTGGATCCGCTGGCGGAGCCGTGGGTAAGCGAAGGCGCGGCCGGCGGCGCCGGAGCCGGTGCCGATTCCGCTGAGCACACTGCGCTTGACCGTTTGGTTTCCGAACAGTTGGAGGAACGTGCCGAAGCCCGCAAGGCCAAGGATTTCGCCCGCGCCGACGCCATCCGTGACGCCTTGGGCGCAGCCGGAATCACTATCGAAGACACCCCTCAGGGTCCCACCTGGACCCTCAAATAATCCCCCATCTCTTCTGAAAAAACGTTGGCCGGTCTACCCCAGACCGGCCAATTTCATATCAGAAACATAAAAGTCATTCCTAAATCTATCTTTACTTCCGAATCTCATCGGCACGATCTTCGATATCTTCAAAAAAGAGTTCCTGAGCACCCGCAGATTCCACGCCGTAGTATTGATGAACAATCTCATCAATACCCATCCAATTTTTCAGCCGCAAAGCATTAAACAGCACTGCCGCATCATCAAGGTCTTTCTGCGATCTACGATCAGACATCGCTTTCATCGCCAGAAGATATTTCTTCGAATCAAACGTAACTTTCAAACCATTAGCATCGCTATACACTTCCGGATTGTCATCCCCTATGGGCGGCATAACATCATGGATTTGCATATTAAGCCAGTTATTTGGCACATTATTACGATTCCCGACAACTTCCGCCGCGCTTTGAATTTCAGAAAAAGGACGGAACATGGAATCGACATCTTGTGTAGTTCGCAATTCCGGAACGTAGTAGACCATCGCGGTCCCGCCATAAATGGCGATAGTTCCTTCGATTCCGCGAGTATGACACTCTTCAATCAGCTCATCAAGAAGCTGCATCAGTTTTTGTCTGGTCATTTCCATAGCAGCTCACCTCGCGGAATGATTACGTTGTACCACGCAAAGAACTCATCCGGAGGCGTGGCGGACCGATAAATCTTTCGCAACGGGGTCCACTCAGCATCAAGTTTCAGCGATTGAGGGGATACGTCCCCTTTACTCCAGTGCTGATAGTCATAGAGCCCAGCCATAAAGGCCTGCCAACGCACGTCCATCCCCTTAGTGACTTTCTTAAAATCAGCAGGCTCATCATCAGGAAATTCCATCAGATTGCGCATTCCGGCTGAAACACGGGTCCATTGCTCTTCCGTTCCCGAATACTGCTGAATCGACTGCACGAGATCACTCATTGCAGTGCCGATTACGCGAACAGTCACACGCTCCAAAGGGAAAAGCGTCAGCTCATATCCCAAAGTACGCGCCGCAGCATCAACCTTATTGAAAGTGGGAACGGTTTTGCCACTCAACGTTCTCGAGACAACGGATTCAGCCATGTTCGAAGCACGCGAAAAATCCGCCGCGTTCAGACCGGCGTTCTTCATAAGCTCTCGTAACAGTTCATCGGCTTGCATATATGCAAGTCTACACTATTGGCAACCCGAACGCCGATGCGAAATTTCCCGCGGGACGGCTAGACTGAGGAACATTATGGCAGCATTTAGTTCTTTGACAGATAGGCTCTCGAATGCGTTCAAGCATCTGAAGAGCAAAGGCAAGCTTTCCGAGGCTGATATCGATGGTACAATCCGCGAAATCCGCCGCGCGCTGCTCGACGCCGATGTGGCGCTCGACGTGGTGCGTTCCTTCACCGGTCGAATCCGCGAGCGTGCGCTCGGCACCGAGGTTTCCCAGGCACTGAATCCGGCCCAGCAGGTCGTGAAGATCGTCAACGAAGAGTTGACGGCCGTGCTTGGCGCTGGTGTTGACCGCCCGCTGAATTTTGCGAAGAATCCGCCGACCATCATCATGCTTGCCGGTCTTCAGGGTGCTGGTAAAACCACCCTCGCAGGCAAACTCGGCTACTGGCTGAAGGATTCCGGCCACACTCCGCTGTTGGTCGCGGCCGATTTGCAGCGTCCGAACGCAGTGACGCAGCTGCAGGTGGTTGGCGAACGTGCAGGCGTGCCCGTGTACGCTCCGGAAAAGGGTGTGCAGTCCGATGGTGGCGAAGCCGTTGCTTCCCCGGGTCTGACCACCGGCGATCCGGTGAAGGTGGCGCGTGACGCTGTTGCGCTGGCCAAACAGAAGCTGTACGACACGGTCATCATTGATACCGCAGGCCGTCTCGGCGTTGACGAAGAGCTGATGAAGCAGGCTCGCGATATTCGCGACGCCGTGCAGCCGAACGAAATCCTGTTCGTGATCGACGCGATGATCGGTCAGGATGCCGTGCAGACGGCGAAGGCGTTCGATGAGGGCGTGGACTTCACCGGCGTGGTGCTTTCGAAGCTTGATGGCGACGCCCGTGGTGGTGCCGCGCTTTCGGTCGCCTCCGTTACCGGCAAGCCGATTCTGTTCGCTTCCACTGGCGAAGGCCTGAAGGATTTCGAGGTTTTCCACCCGGATCGTATGGCTTCTCGCATTCTCGATATGGGCGATATTCTTACCCTGATCGAGCAGGCGCAGAAGCAGTTCGACGAGGAAGAAGCTCGTAAGGCCGCCATCAAGATTTCCGATGGTTCCTTTGGTTTGGATGATTTCCTCGATCAGCTGCAGCAGGTGCGCAAGCTTGGTCCGATGAAGAATCTGCTTGGCATGATTCCGGGTATGGCCGCGCATCGTAAAGAACTTGAGCAGTTCGATGAGAGGGAAATCGATCGTACTGAGGCCATCATTCGTTCGATGACTCCTGCGGAACGTCGTGACCCTTCGATTATTGACGGTTCTCGTCGAGCTCGTATCGCTTACGGTTCCGGCGTGACCGTTTCGCAGGTAAACGCGCTGCTGCAGCGTTTCGAGCAGGCTGCGAAGATGATGAAGCGTATGAGCAACAAGGCTGGCGCTGGCATGCCTGGCTTTGGCGGCCCTGCCATGGGCGGCGGCAAAGGCAAGGGTAAAGGCAAGAAGGGCAAGAAGAAAGGCGGTAAGTCCGGCAATCCGATGAAGCGCGAGGCTGAAGAGAAAGCATTGCGCGACAAGCTTGCCGGCAAGAACTCCAACGGTAAGTCGTCCGGCGGTTCCGCTTTTGCCAAGAAGCCGCAGAATCCTGCACTTCCTGCCGGATTGCAAGACATGATGGGCGATGCCGGTGAGCTGCCACCGAACTTTGGTGGCGGATTGTCTGGCTTGCTGCACTAAAGCAAGCGACGCGAAAACAGTAACGTAAAAAGGGGATGTGATTCAATACGAATCACATCCCCTTTTTACGTACTCCAATCAGTTGTTTTCAGATGAATCGACTACCGCATAATCGCCATCAACTACTTCAACGTCAGCGTGGCAACAAGCGCAAGATGATCGCTGCCTTCAACGCAGAACGAACTCACGTCGGAAGCGTCCAATCCCTTGGTGAAAAGCACATGGTCGAGAATGATGCGCGGCCACGGCAGCCATGCTGGGAACGTGGCATGACGGCCCTTCGCCTCGCACAAGGCAGCATCCTTGAATCCCGCATTCAGCAGCTTGCGAAAGCTTGGATGATCGGTACCGGAGTTCAAATCACCCAACACAACGGTAATGTCGCCCTGCTTCTGCGTGGTCGCCAATTCCCCCAAACCGATGATGCCGGCAGACCATTCCTTGCATCCGCGCATCGGCGACTTCGGATGTGCCGAAACAAACGTGATGCCGCGCATCGAATCGATCGGGAAGCACACGCCCGGCACGTCGGCCGCGGGAATCACCGCAGTGACCGGAGACATGTCGCTTGGTTCAATACGAATCCACACACCGTTGAATCCGCCATTATCCGTTCCCTTATTCTCCCCCAACTGACGATACGGAAGCAAATCAGACAATCCCGAAGCGTCCAATTGCGCAACCAGATCGTCTGTCAATTCCTGCAATGCAAGTACTGCAATATCATGTTTTTTGACCGCACTGACGATTGCCGCAGCGTTGGCGCGACCGAATCTGCAGTTGAGTGTCATCACACGGAAACGGCCATGTTTCGCGGATTCCGCAACAGCTTCATCACCTGTTTCACGAGATGTTTCACGCTTTTCCGCAAGTTTTTCGGCGACCCTCTGCGCAGTATTGGGAGAATTGAGATTTTCCATCCAATATGCGATTTTGCGCAGCAGCGACGCAAGACAGACCGCCGCAGCGACTCCCCCGAGAGCCGGCTCATGCAACGCGAAACCGGCGACGGCAATCACAAGCGTCGGAATCCACAGCAACGGAATCAACGCAATCAAATACGGCAGCGGCAAACGACCATCCCAACCAGCCGGCATCTCGCCAAGCGCAATCCATACAACGCAAATAATCAACGCAATCCAAAGCGCGATAATCATTCAGGCAACTCCCCCTATGCAAACCGTTCACTCCGAACGGACATACGCAAACTCGGAACCTCCAAGTGTAGCCAGCCTGCCTGATTCCGACGATTCCGCCATGTAGACCCACGCAAACATCTCACGAATGCCAGCAAATGTCCGATTCTGCCGATTCGGTCATTCAAAGCATCATATTCGCCGCATAATTGACCGTTTCCGCAGAATCAGACAAACGACTTCCCGGTTTTGCATGGATTCGGAAAGTCGCGTAGAGCGGAAAACATTCTAAGACCCATCCGTCCGTACCCCACGGTTATAATCGTTAAGTTATTCGCGCGCGCGAGGCCCTCTAACTATCGCGTGACGTGAGGAACACGTGGGTTTCGGATTCCGTGCCCCACACAGAAAACGAAACGCACACCCCTAGTTATACAAGGAGAGCCATTTTGGCAACCAAGATTCGCCTGAAGCGCATGGGTAAGAAGTTCTACGCGTTCTACCGCGTGGTGATCATGGATTCTCGTACCAAGCGTGATGGCCGCGCCATCGAAGAAATCGGTACCTACAACCCGAACACCCAGCCTTCGACCATCGTCATCGATTCCGAGCGTGCTCAGTACTGGCTCGGCGTCGGCGCCCAGCCGACCGAACAGGTGCTGAACCTGCTGAAGATCACCGGCGACTGGCAGAAGTTCAAGGGCCTTGAAGGCGCTGAAGGCACCCTGAAGACCGTTGAGGCCGGTCCGGATGCCGCCGCTCGCGTTGAGGCCGTTGAGTCCCAGGCTCAGAAGCTGAAGGCTGCAAAGTCCGAAGCTGACGCCAAGGCCAAGGCTGAAGCCGAAGCCGCCGCTACCGAGGAAGCTCCGGCTGAAGAGCCGGCTGCGGAAGCTGAGTGATCATGCTCGCCCAGGCTGTGGAACATCTGATTAAGAACATCGTCGATTTTCCCGACGATGTTTCAGTGAAGTCCCATGAGAACGCGCGTGGCGAACTCATTCGCGTGCGCGTCAACCCGGAAGACATCGGTCGCGTCATCGGACGCAGCGGACGCACGGCAAATGCGATTCGCACCGTGGTGCAGGCACTGGCCGACCACAAGGTGCGCGTCGACATCATGGACGTGCGCAGGTGAGATCCTAGCGTGGTGCGTGATATGCATTCTGACGACCCTCAACAGCCCGAGCTGCTGAGGGTCTGTCGTATCGGGCGTGCGCAGGGACTCAAAGGTGAAGTCACCGTGCAAATCTTTACGGACGAACCGGAATACCGGTTCGCTCCCGGTGCTGTGTTGTACACGAAAGACGGCGAAGAAGAGTATGTGGTGGAGAACTCCCGTACCTTCAAAAACCGTTGGATCGTCAAGTTCGAGGGCATTGACAACCGCGACCAGTCCGAAGCGGCCAACGGCATTGTGCTGTATGGCGAGGCGGACGATCCGGAAGACATGCTTGAAGCCGACGAGTGGTATCCGAAAGACCTCATCGGCCTTGAGGTGCGACTAGCCGAAAACAATATGCTTGGTCTCGAACCGGGCGTGGTGGTCGGCAAAGTCGTTGACGTGATAGAAGTGGCCCAATGGCTGCTGAAGATTCGTCTCGCCAATCCGGTGAAGGATGCCGACGGCGTTGTGGTTGAGAACAGCGCGCTTGTGCCGTTTGTGGATGAGCTCGTGCCGGACATCGACCTCGAAGAGGGCTATCTGACCCTCGATCCGCCCGGAGGACTTATTCCGGGTCTGTGATCGTTTGCGATCACATATCTATCTCAAGGTGGGCATTGGATTTCCAGTGCCCACCTTTACGTTTTCCGTCACTTGGCAGACATCCCGGTATTCTGAACATTATGAAGATCGATATCGTGTCTGTTTTCCCGGAATATTTCGAAGTGCTGAACCTCAGTCTGCTCGGCAAAGCGCAGACGAAAGGTCTTGTGGAAGTGACCGCGCACAATCTGCGCGACTGGACGCACGACGTGCACCATTCCGTCGATGACACTCCTGTCGGCGGAGGCGCGGGCATGGTGATGAAGCCAGAGGTGTGGAGCGAATGCCTTGACGAGCTGCTGCAGCTTCAGCCGGCTACAATCGAAAATACGAAAAATATGGAAAATATGGAGGATTCCGCAGATTCCTGCGATACTTGCGATTCTGGCAATTCTGCAACTGTTGCAGTTCCCGCAGAATCCGGCAATTCCGGAAAAACTGACACTGCACAATCGTCCGCAGGTCCTGTGCTGATTTTCCCGAATCCTTCCGCCCCACTGTTCACACAACAGGATGCGACGGAATTGAGTCATGCCGATCATCTGCTGTTCGGCTGCGGCCGTTACGAGGGGTATGACGCGCGTATTCCGCAGTATTACCGCGCGCAAGGCATTGACGTGCGTGAATATTCGATCGGCGATTATGTGTTGAACGGCGGTGAGGTCGCGGTTTCGGTCATGTTGGAGGCAATTACGCGACTGCTGCCCGGTTTTATGGGCAATGCAGAATCGATTGTTGAGGAATCGTATACGGGCGAGAACGCGCTGTTGGAACATCGCCAGTACACGAAGCCTGCCGAATGGCGTGGCATCAAGGTTCCGGACGTGTTGCTTTCCGGCAATCATGCGAAAGTGGATCGTTTCCGCCGTGATGAGGCGCTCCAGAAAACCGACGAGTTGCGTCCGGATCTGATCGAAGCGCTGGATTGCACCAAACTCGACAAAGCCGATCGCAAGACGCTGATGGCGCTCGGTTGGGAGGTTTCCGCCGCTCACCCGCGCAAACGCTAGCTTTCAAACGCTTGTTTTTACGCGGAATAATCGCAAGTTTTTTGCGATTATTGCTGATCGTTATCGGAGATTGGCTCGCTGGGTTCAATGTAGTAGACGGCGGTTTCGCCATAGTCGCGCCGATCGGTGATTTCCCAGTTTGCGGGGGCCGTGGGAGCTTCGGAACGGGTAGATCGTTCCAGCATGATCACCGTGTTGCTGGAGGTCAGTCCACGGCTGGCAAGATCGGCGAGCAGCTGGTTGCAATCATTCGTTTCGAAGGCGTACGGCGGGTCGATGAACACCATGTCGAACGGTTCAACGGCCGAAGCCGAAGCCGCGTATTTTTCCGCGCGGGCCTTCACCACGCGGGCGCTCATGCCATGTTCCCACGAACGGTTATGCTTCAACGCGGTCAGCGTCTGCGCGATCAATGCGGCCGCCGGAGCGGAGGATTCCACCGCTACCAGCTCTCGCGCGCCACGGCTCAATGCTTCGATGCCCAAAGCGCCGGTTCCTGCAAACAAATCGAGCACGCGGGCATCGTCCAACACTCCCCACGAATCAAGGTGCGAGAAAATCGCCTCTTTGGTGCGATCTGTAGTCGGTCGGGTACCCGACTTCGGTGTGGTCAATGCCACACCTTTGAATCGTCCTGAAATTACGCGCATACGCACTACTTTAGCGTGGCGGGCTTAATTTTGGCGCGCCCGGCTCTTTTAGGCGTGCCAAACTAATTGCTGGTCAGGAACATTTCGTTGCCGCGCGTGAAATCCAATACCGCTCCAGCCAACTGCACAAATCCAAGCAAATCGGGATCGGCCGCAACAAGCTGCGTGGCCTCGGCCCGTGCCTGTTCGATGATCTTCATATCCTTGACCACGCGCAGCAGCTTCAATCCCGTTTTTCCGCCGGATTGCGCATCTCCGAGCACGTCGCCGGCTCCACGGAATTCCAAATCGGCCTGTGCGATTTCAGCACCATCCAACGTGCCCTGAATCACGTCAAGACGGCGGGCGGCGTCACTGTCCGCAGGCGCACGCGAAATCAGGAAAGCCCCCGAATCGGTGCCGCCACGGCCGACGCGCCCTCGCAACTGGTGCAATTGCGAAAGTCCGTACCGATCCGCGTCGAAGATCACGATGCAACTGGCTTTCGCAACGTCCACGCCGACTTCGATCACCGTGGTCGCCACTAGAATCGGCGTTATGCCGGCTTCAAAATCAGCCATAACCTGCGATTTTGTGGTGTCATCGTCGCGCCCGGTCAATGTTGCGAATCGAATGCCTTTGAATTGCGGCAACGATTGCAGACGCTCCACGATTTCTGCGACGGAATGCAACGGGGGGCGTTGCGCGCGCTGTTCATCGTCTTCACCAAGATCGTATGCTTCGTCAAAGGCGGGAACCGGCGAGCCCGTGGTTTTCGAGCTTGAAGCAGCCGACTCCGCCAACACGTCGTCCGCATTCTCGGAATCGTCGTCGATACGCGGGCAGACCACGTAGGCGCGCTCCCCCGCATCAATGCGCTTACGGATCAGGGCGAACATTTCGCCCATCAGCGACGCATTGCTTTCCGGCACCACGAATGTGCGAATCGGCTTGCGGCCGCCAGGAAGTTCGGTCAGCGCAGAAATATCAAGATCGCCGAACCAGGTCATGGCTGCGGTGCGCGGAATCGGCGTGGCCGTCATGACCAGCAGATGCGGCGCAGTAGCCCCCTTGGAATTCAACGATTCGCGTTGCTCCACACCGAAGCGATGCTGTTCGTCGATTACCGCCAGTGTGAGGTTCGGTGCCTGGAAACTCTTGGAAAATGCGGCGTGCGTCGCCACGACGATACAGGGCATGCCTGATGCGGCTGCGGCGAGTACGCGGCGACGTTCGGCAAGTCGCATGCCTCCCGTAAGGAGAAAGACGGGAATTTCCCCATCTTTTGTGCCGAATATATCGTTCCCTTTGCTTGGAATACCCACTTTTTGTGCATCGGAAATATGCGATTGCTCACTTCGTAATGTAATCGAATTGTCGTTATTTGAGTTATCCACATTGGAAATTTCGGCTATGTCAAGCAGATCGGCAAGTTGTGCACCTTTATCCACAGCATTATTGTTGATAGTTTGTTGTGCGGATTCCCCATTTTGTTGGATTGCTGACGCTTTCGTTGGCGCAGTATTTTCCCGGATTTCAGAAGCTGTTTTATCGTCTGCATCCGTCAATTTCGCCACCATTTTGGAAATGCTCGCATAATGTTGTTCGGCAAGAACCTGCGTTGGCGCTACAAGCACGGCCTGCCTGCCTGATCCCACAGCCTGCATCATGGCTGCGACCGCGACCACGGTTTTGCCGGATCCAACCTCGCCCTGCAGTAATCGTTGCATGGGGTAGTCGCGCGTCATATCGGCGGAAATATCGGCAATAACCTGCCTTTGGCCGCTCGTCAGAGCAAACGGCAGTGAGGCAATGAAATCGTCTTTCAACCGCGTTACGGAACATGCGGTCGCCTTGTTTTTGCGTGATGCGTCGCGTGCTTTGACGAGTGCGGTCTGGCAGATCAGCGCTTCCTCGTATCGCAACGTTTGCAGGGCGTTGTCGAAATTCTTGCGATCGACCGGATCATGAATCGCCATGAATGCTTCAGCGCGATGCATAAGCCCATATTGCTCACGAAAATCTTCCGGAATAATGTCGGGAATAGCAACAGACAACGATTTAATCTGCACTTCACGATCTACTTGAGGAGCGTCAAACTCCCCTTCTTGTGCGATATTATCCGAGGAATTATTTGGCGTTTGCGATGGCAAATACTCGCTTCCACGCAACGCATCCATGTATTTCAATACCGATTCGTGAATATGTTCGCTGGAAATCCTGGAATTCGCATGATATACCGGTCGCGGACGGCAGACTCGTTTCAATGCTTCATCAACCGTTTGCGCATCGTATTTCAGATTACCAAGCGGTGGATTTGCAGGATCGCCGAAACCGTCATTCCATTCCCCGCTTTCTGCCTGCGATTGCACGGGATTGATGGTAAGCAGGTCGGGATGTGTGAATTGCAAACGATTGTCATACACGCTTGGCTCGCCTGCGACGACCAGCAGCGCTCCCGTGTGCAATTTGCGCTGCACCCAGTCGACATACGATTTGCGATATGAGAAGAAAACCAGCGACGCCAACGATTTTGGGGTGTTGCGACGGGCTGCGAAATCATCGTCGGTGACTGTTGCGATCAGACGGAAGCCACGACGAGCCATGGGGAAAACACGCGTTTCGAGCACATGCGCGGCGAATGCCATTTTCTCCCCGATTTTCGCCTCGTGCAGTGCGTGTGCTGGAACGGGGTCGGTTACGCGGAACGGATAGTAGGTCAGGGCGTCGCCTACGGACACCACGCCAAGCGATTTCAGCGCGCCAACCCTGCGGCGGTTGCTTTCGATTGATGAAATCGGTGTTTCCAGTGTGGTGCTCATAACGCACCATTCTCCCCATTTATGCCGACAGATGCGGTTTCAGCGGGCAAAATTCCCCACCCACTGGAACAATCCGGACGCTCACAAGCCCTTCAACGGGCAAAATCCTCCACCCACTGGAACAATCACCCCGCAAACAAGCCACTCAACGACCCAAAACGTCCACCCACTGGAGAAATCCGGACGCAACACAGCCTTCCGACGGGAAGATTGTTCCACCCACTGGAAGAATCGGTACGCTCAGAACCCCACCAACGCTCCAAAACCTCCACCCACTGGAACAATCCGGACGCTCATGACCTAGGCGCACAAAGCAAAACCCCGGCGACCAGTGGTCTACCGGGGTTTCAAGCTGTTATTTCGCGATTCACGCTTCAACGCGCTGAACCTTGCCAGCCTTGATGCACTTGACGCAAACGCGAACGCGAACGTTCTCGCCGTCGATGGTGGTGCGAACCGGCTGCAGGTTCGGGCGGAAGGTGCGCTTATTGCGAATATGTGAGTGCGAAACGGTGAAACCGGTCTGCGGTCCCTTGCCGCACACTGCGCAACGAGCTGCCATAATGGACTCCCTATAAATTACTATTGACTTGCAAGTCTGCGCGTTCGACACCATACAACTGAATGCACGGCAGAACACACAACTTCTCAACTATACAACCAGCCCCAGCCAATCGCAAACCAGATTGCAAACCTGTGGATAGAAATCGCCTTGGATTCCCCGGAGTCATGGCGCTTGTTCACAATACTGAACATCAATCACGCATCAGTCGCAATGTTCATGCATTGTTCATGCGTAACGGCAGAGCGCATCCCTTACGTCCATTTAAGATGAACTGTAGTGTATACAACAGTGAATTGACGGTTTATTCGAAAGAGTCAACAATCATGTCTGAACGCGCAACAGCGCCCACAACTGCGCCCGACGCAACTTCCACGCCCGCAGCTTCTGCAACATCCGCAACATCCGCAGAAAATCTGCTGAAACCCAACGCAAAACTCACCACCCGCGAAAAAAAGTGGATCGTCTACGATGTCGGCAATTCCGCATTCGTGATGCTGTCGACCGCCGTCGTGCCAATCTACGCGAACTCGCTGCTGCAGTCCGCCGGCCAATCGAATATCGTGTCAACATGGGGGTACGCGCAGACCATCGCGTCGCTGATCATCGCGGTGATGATGCCTGTGCTCGGATCCATGGCCGACGTGCAGGGCATGAAGGTGAAGTTCTTCACCGGATTCTTCCTGACGGGCGTGGTCGCCTGCTGTGCGATGGCGTTGCCGCTCAGCTGGCTCGTTTTCCTGGTGGTGTGCATTCTCGCCACGGTCGGCCTGAACGGTTCTCTCACGTTCTACGATTCCATGCTGGTCGATATCACATCGAATGAGCGTATGGACCGTGTGTCCTCACATGGTTTCGCATGGGGCTATATTGGCTCCACGATTCCGTTCATCGCCTGCATCGCGCTGATTTTCGGCGGTCCGTCGTTGTTCGGATGGTCCACGGTGGCATGCACGCGCGCTTCGTTCGTAATCACCGCATTGTGGTGGGTGGCGTTCACCATTCCGCTGCTCACCAGCTATAAGCAGGTGCATTACCGCGCTACCGCGGGTCAGACCGGTGAGGCCATCCGCGGCACACTCGCAGAGCTCGGCTCCACTTTTCGCGCAATCCGCAAGAACAAGCCGCTGTGGATGTTCATGATCGCGTTCTTCTTCTATATTGACGCGGTGAACACGGTGATTTCCATGAGCACCTCATACGGCACGCAGTTAGGCATCGACTCCACGCATCTGGTAATGGCGCTGCTGGTCACGCAGTTCGTGGCATTCCCGAGCGCAATCGCGTACGGCAAGCTGGCTGGGCATTTTGGCGCAAAAACCATGATCGCCACCGCCGTGATCGCTTATATCTGCATTGTGCTGTTCGCCGCGTTCTTCTTGCGTTCCGCTACGGAATTCTGGATTCTTGCGATTCTTGTCGGCTTGTTCCAAGGTGGTATCCAGGCGTTGTCGCGCTCGTATTATGGCAAGATCATCCCAAAGAACCGTGCCAACGAATATTACGGTTTCTACGATATTTTCGGCAAAACCGCTTCGATTATCGGCACTTTCCTCGTTGCGACCACCACGTCGCTGACCGGCAACGCTTCGGTAGGCGTGCTTTCAATCGCAATCCTGCTGATCGTCGCCCTCATCTTCCTGCTCCTGCAGAAGGACCCAACGCAAGCGTAATGTCCAATCAGCAACAGGAACGCCGAAGCAGCGATAAAACGGCAGACCCTACCGCCCGAGCAGCGACCTGAAACAATTTAGCCCTGCACAACGCACATATTTTGACAGGGCGGTAGTTGTCGCAAATTCTGCGACAACTACCGTTGGTAAATCGAACGCTATAATCAGAAACTTTCAGATGCTGAGTTCCATGCAGTACCCCCTGTGACCGCAATGCGGGCAGGTAAGCTTGCGTGTCTTGGGCGTGTGTGCGGCGAATACGAACTCTCGCATACCCGGCTGGAAGGTCTCATGGCAAGCCGGACATAGGTACTGCACGCGGGAGCGATAGTACTTCATCGCCGCAACAGTGAGCGCAATCGCCAGCAGAACGGCGACCGGCAGCGGCCACCATACGTCTGTCATCACACCGATGACGAGGCATGCAATTTGCAACAAAGTCGCGGGCAATGCGATTGCCAGCATGACAAAATATGTGGTACGCAGGGAATGAGTGGTTGTGGTGTTCATAACGGTTGCCATGTCGGTTAATGTTGACGATACGAAGTCCGACGCCGAGACCGTCAGTGCTTTGCGCAGCTGCAAGCAGTCATCAAGACGTTGCTTCTGCTCGGCGATACCCGACTGCAAGGATGCCGTCTGCTGATCCAGCAAATCAACCAGCACCCGTTCCGGCCGCTCGTCCGACAGAATCGAGCGAATCTGCTCCAGCTTGAAGCCGAGTCCTTTGAGAAAAAGGACTGTAGAAAGACATCCGACCATCGCAATTGCGCACTGGTTCACAGTGAATACCCCGAACCAGTTAGACGGCAGAACAGAATTACAGCCACACCTGTTCTTCAGGCTTTACCTCGCCGACCGCATTGGCCACACGTATGGCATCATTCCGACTCAATCTACCGGTGAATCCCTGTAGATCCGACCGGAGGAACCGCACCAGCTGCGCGCAGCGAGCGGTCGTCAGATGGGTAAGCCCGGCATGCTCATACTCGGGCAGTTGCACATCGCCCGCCCCATGCCAGGTTGGATTGCTGGTCAGTTTCACAGCCACTCCACCGTCGTCGTCGGCTTGTATGACGATGGCGGCCACGTAATGGTTGCGTGATTTCGTCGGATCATCCTCGAACCGCACCTGCATGCGATACACGTCGAAGACATGCAATTGCTCCGGAACCGGCATCAATTCCGGAATATCATGATTATTCGCCATCGCGCCACGCCTTGGGCAGTACGGCAACACCATCGGCGCCCCGGCTTGGATTCAACACCATGGCGTTCGGCACTTCGACCACCGGATATCCCTGTTCGTCGACCCCACGGTACGTAACTCCATTGGCGGCAACACGTCCCACGCGAGGCAGCACGGGTTCAGGCGCCTTCACCTCGAACGGAATACGACGCTGCGACACCAACTGCACGCTGGCCATATTCACGAACGTATTGAAATTCAATCCCATGGAATCAAGAATGGCGTTCACTTCGGCTTTGAGATCATCATCCATGCGAACAGTGGTAGTGCTCATAATGAATCCTTTCCAAAGCCAATTATATTACTAATGACTTCTTTTCTCAATATAATCCGTAGGATGCTTAACGCTTTTGCATCATGACCTTGACATCGGGACAATCCCGCGTGAAACCAATCTCTGACTTTGCGCTCATCAGCTGGGGAGCTCACGGTCACACTCATACGTCGCAGACCACGGGCCTCACGCGCTTCCTCATTCCACATCTGTGTTAACAACATGTGTTAATCGCATGCATCGCCACCATGATTCCCCGATGATTTCAAGGGTTCCCCGGTCTCACTATTGTTTCTTCCCTAAGACCGCTTCGACCATCGGCACCTCCCTGGTGGCCACGACCACGTCGCTGACCGGCAACGCTTCGGTAGGCGTGCTTTCAATCGCAATCCTGCTGATCGTCGCCCTCATCTTCCTCCTCCCGCAAAAAGACCCCACCCGTAAGTAGTACTTGTCTACTCAATGCGCATGTAGATTCAATCGCCACAACCGATTGATTCTGCGTGCGCATTCCTAGGTGATGCCGTTTTTCCGATGTCAACTTACGTCTGAAAAGTCATGCATGGCAAGAGTCGACCGCGTAGTAATCGCAATTGCATTCTTCTTCAGAGTCTGCGAAGAAACGCAATGTTGATTCGAAAATCAGAAGAAATTGAGGGCACGTGCCACTTCGTCGACGATGTCGAGCATGGCGCTGCGCGCACGTTCAGGCTCTCCCTTGGCGATCGCGTCGGCTACGGCATCATGCGCGTCAAGCGCGGCGGACTTCGGCTTCATCGGGTATTTGCCGAGTTCCACGCGCCCGCGCAGCACGGTGGCGATGGTATCGGAAAGCGCGGCGAACAGCTCGTTGCCGCTTTCATGCAGGATCAGCGTATGGAATTCCACGTCAAGATCATGGAATTGTGCGAGCCCGGCTTCGCCTTCCTCGTTGGCTTCGGCGATCTGCCGCATTTGCGCCGCGTACACGGGGAATTTCGCCTTGACGTCGATGGGGGCAAGACGTGCGGCGGAAGCTGCTGCAGCCGGTTCGACCGCTAGCCGCAGTTCGGTGAGGGACGACAGCTGCTGCTCGCGTTGCGCGGAGTGGAGGCGCCATTCAATCACCTGATGGTTGAGCGCCTGCCATTCGCCGAATGGGCGTGCGACAAGTCCGATGCGACGTTTGACGAGTACCGCATTCATGGATTCCAGTGTTTTCGCGACTTCTCGCGCCACGGTTCTGGAAATACCGAAACGACTTTGCAAGGCTTCCAACGTAAGGCTTTCGCCAGCCTTCCACTCGCCGTCAAGCATTTCGATGGCGAGCGTTCGACTCACCGAATCCTGCATCAGCTCACCGCCGGCATTTTCTGCGATTACCGTGCCTTCAGCCATCGATCGCTCCTCCCTTGCCCACTCCACAACATGCCTGCTTTGTTTCACGGTATGTTTCACATATTCTGCGACACGCACAGCAATCACAAATCGCAGATGATTGCATATCTGCGATTGCGTAATTTACCGCCATTTTGCACTATCTCCAGCATAGCAAGTCACACGATTTTTCCAATTCGTAGTACTTTTTATTTGACTGATACTACTTTTACGGTTTATAGTAATCTTATTCCTGGTGCGAAGCGGCACAGGATCGTCAATAGCAAGGAGAGCAACATGAGCATTCACGTAGTGGTGATGGGCGTTGCAGGATGTGGCAAATCCACCGTCGCAGAAGCCATCCATGAACGACTCGGATACGTATACGCGGAAGGCGACGACTTCCATCCGCAGGCAAATATCGACAAAATGTCAGCCGGCATTCCACTCACCGACGAGGACCGCTGGCCGTGGCTGAACGTCATCAACTCCTGGATGGTGGCACGCGAGGCGCTCGACGAAAACACTGTGGTGTCCAGCTCCGCGTTGAAGCGCAGCTACCGCGAGGTGCTCGCCAAGGACGTGCCCACATTCTTCATTCACCTCAACGGCAGCCACGAGCTCATTCAGCAGAGACTCAGCGAACGCAAGGGCCATTTCATGCCGCCCGCGCTACTGCCAAGCCAGTTCGCCATTCTTGAGCCGCTTGCTCCCGAAGAGAACGGCGTGGAAATCTCCATCGAAGGCAGCGTCGACGAAATGGTCGACCGTGCCATCGAAGCGCTGAACGCCTATGCGGCAACCGTGGCCGCGACCGTGACAGCCCAAACCGCAACCCAGGCCGCCTAACCCGCCATCCCCTGGTCCAAATGTGTCCGATTCTGCCGAAACGGACAGCCACACACCCAAAACCAGCCTGCGAACGTCCGATTCTGCAGAAACGGACACGTACGCACCCAAAATGGGCTTCCATATGTCCGAATCTCCAGAATCGGACAGATCTAGCACGCCAAACCCATGAATCGAGGAGGATTCATGAACCTCATTGCAGCGGCGATCATCGGCATCGCCATCATCGTTCTACTTATCGCGGTATGCAAAGTGCATCCGTTCCTCTCCTTGCTTGCCGGCTCGTTCACGATGGCCGTATGTGCAGGCGTGGAATACGACGAAGCGTTCGGCAGCTTCACCTCCGGCGTCGGCTCCACCATCGCCAACGTCGGTCTACTCATCGCGTTTGGCTCGATCATTGGCACGATCCTGTTCAAGTCGGGCGGCGCCGACACCATTGTCGACACCATCATGGCCAAAACGCCGTTGCAACGCTTGCCGTGGGCAATGGCACTGATCGCGTTCATCGTCGGCATTCCCATGTTCTTCGAAGTCGGCGTAGTCATTCTCATTCCGGTGGTGCTCTTCGCAGCCCGCCGCGCCAAGGCACCGGTTGTGCTGCTGGGCATTCCGGCCCTCGCAGGCCTTTCCACCCTGCACGCGTTCGTGCCGCCGCACCCCGGCCCGCTCACCGCAATCGGCGCATTGAACGCCAACCTTGGCATCACCCTGGCACTCGGCCTGCTCGTAGCCATCCCAACCGTAATCATCTCCGGCCCGATCTTCGGCAAACTCGCCGCCAAGTGGGTGCCGATCACTGCCCCCGAAAACAAGGCTGAGGCCGAAGCGCCAAAATCCGCGGAAAACCGCCCGTCCTTCGCATCCGCAATCGCCGTCATCCTGCTGCCGGTCGTGCTTATGCTCGCCGCTTCCATCGTGGATCTGACCGGTCAAAGCGAAACCACGTGGGGTCGTGCACTCGCTTTCATCGGCACTCCGTTGACCGCGCTGCTCATCACCACCGTCTTCGCCATGGTCGCCCTCGGCTACCTGCAGAAGTTCTCCCGTGACGCCGTCAACGGCATGGTCGGCCAATCCTTCAGCTCGGTCGCCGGCATTATCTTGATTGTCGCGGCCGGTGGTGGCTTCAAACAGACGCTCGTCGATTCCGGCATTGGTGACGTGATCGCCAATTCGATCACCGAATCCGCCATGAATCCGCTGATCGCAGGCTGGCTGGTCGCCGTGCTCATCCGCCTCGCCACCGGTTCCGCAACCGTCGCCACCGTCACCGCTTCCGGCATTATGGTGCCGCTCGCCACCGGCATGAGCCCGACGCATTTGGCACTGCTGGTGCTTGCCATCGGCGCAGGATCCGTGTTCTTCTCACACCTGAATGATGCTGGATTCTGGCTGGTCAAGGAGTATTTCGGCATGACTGTCGGCCAGACGTTGAAGACCTGGTCGTTAATGGAAACGATTCTGTCGGTCACCGGCTTGGGTTGCGTCATGCTGCTTTCGCTAGTGCTTTGACGCACGATATTCCACACATGAATTGAGATATACGATTCGCACGTCTCATATCTGAACAACATATCTGAGATGCAGAAATTACAGACCTGCCGTCCATCTGTTGCTTGTCGCCTTCTCTTCTGCATTGCGGAAGGCGACAGCGATGTACGGGCGGCACCAATCCCAATCAAATCCACAATTCCACATCAAACACAACCGTAGAAAGAAGAACATCATGCAGTTGGCAATGATCGGTCTGGGCCGAATGGGTGGCAATATGGCGAAGCGCATCACGGCAGCCGGGCACGAGGTGGTCGGATACGACCGCTCCCCCGAATCGGATCGCACCGTGGCAAGCCTCGAAGAGATGGTGACCGCGCTCACCGCGCCGCGCATCGTGTGGGTGATGGTGCCCGCAGGCGAGGCGACCGACAGCACCATCAACGAATTGGCGGAACTACTTGAGCCCGGCGACATGATCATCGATGGCGGCAATTCCCGTTACACCGATGACGCGCGTCACGCGGCCGAACTCGAGCCGAAGGGCATTCACTTCATGGATTGCGGTGTTTCCGGCGGCGTGTGGGGCATCGACCGCGGGTATGCGCTCATGGTGGGTGGCAGCGAAGAGGATTTTGAACGCGCCCGACCGATTTTCGAAGCGCTCAAGCCTGAGGGCGATTCCGGACTCGTGCTCGCAGGACCGGTTGGCGGCGGCCATTTCGCCAAAATGGTGCACAACGGCATCGAATATGGCATGATGCAGGCGTTCGGCGAAGGTTTTGCCACTATGGTGAAATCCGACCTCATCAAGGATCCGGCCGCCGTAATGAGCTCGTGGCGAGACGGCTCCGTAGTGCAGTCCTGGCTGCTCGATCTGCTGGCCATCGCGTTCAAGTCGGATCCGACACTCCAGTCCATGCCGCCGGTGGCCAACGAATCCGGCGAGGCGAAGTGGATGATCGAAGCGGCTCTCGAACTGGGCGTACCAACCCCCGCCACCGCGGCCGCACTGTACGCACGTCAGACTTCCCGCGGCGGTGCGGATGACATTCTGCGCGTAGTTTCCACCATGCGCGCCCAGTTCGGCGGTCACGTCACCAAGATTGACGAAATTGCCACACACTGATTGCGTCATGGTCGGCGAGCGCCACGTACCACGCGCCGACCATGCATCTCGTTTCGTAGATTTCGCCCGGTCTCCCGCCTCCACCGATTTCGGGCGAACCCATATCCGCACACATCAAAAAACAATATTCGTTATATGTGGCAGATTCCCCATCTCAGGAAAGATGATATTCGCTATATGTGGCAGACCTACTAGGCCAAACGTCACTTAGGGGGCAGGTTTTATCCCCCCTAACCGTCGTTTTCCGCATAAACCTGCCACATATAGCGCAAACGACTTTTTCAGCGGCCGTAGACTTCGTGCACGAACTTTTCAAGCGCGGCGATGGAACGCTCCACCTTCTCCGTGTTGATGCAGTACGCCATGCGGAAGTAGCCGGGCACACCGAAACTGTCGGACGGCACGAGAATCAGATCGTAATCCTTGGCTTTCATGCAGAACGCGTTCGCATCCTCCTCAAGCGCCTTCGGGAAGATGTAGAACGTACCACCCGGGCGCACCACGTCGAATCCGAGCCTCACCAGCGCGTCGTACAGGAGGTTCATGTTCTTTTCGTATACGGAAAGATCGCTGGTCTCGTCCACCACCTTGGCCACAGCCAGCTGCACGCTGGATCCTGGGCAGTTATGTCCGGTTTCGCGGCTGACCTGCCCGCACATCGGCACGATCAGTTCGGCGTCGGTGGCACGCGGATTCACCGCCACATAGCCGATGCGCTCGCCCGGCAATGACAACGACTTGGAGTACGAGTAGCACGAGAGCGTATTGTCGTAGAACTTGCTCGGATACGGCTGCACACCCCCATCGAATACGATTTCGCGGTACGGTTCGTCGGAGATCAAGAAGATGTCATGGCCGTATTCAACTTGCTTGGCACGCAGGACTTCAGCCAGTCGTGTCAGCGTTTCGGCGGAGTAGACGGCTCCGGAAGGATTGTTCGGCGTGTTGATGAGCACCGCGGCGGTACCCGGGTTCAACACCTGTTCAAACGCTTCGAAGTTGATTTGGAAGCTTTCGGTATCGGCTGGCACCACGGTCAGGTGCGCGCCGGTTCCGTTGACGTATGGCTGGTACTCAGGGAAGTAGGGGGCAAACGTGATGACTTCGTCCCCCGGCTTGGTCACCACGCGCAGTGCGTGGGCCAGCGCGCCAGCTGCTCCTGTGGTCGGGAAGATGTAGTCGGCCGTGTAGTCCATGTCGAAACGACGGTTGAGGCTTTCTGCAATGGCCGCACGCACCGAGGCAATGCCCAGCGACGGTGAGTATCCGTGCAATGCGACCGGTTCCACCCCCTGGTACAGGGCGATCATCTCGTCGGTGAAGCTTTGCGGACAGGGCACGCTCGGATTGCCCAGCGAATAGTCGAACACGTTCTCATAGCCGATTTCGGCGCCGCGCACGGTCGCATATTCGCTCAGCTCGCGGATTACGGATTTTCCGCCGAGCATGGCTTTGTAGGCTTCGTTGATCATGGACAACCTCCCCGTCGTTCGTTCATTTCGCGCTTTCGCACGTTCGCGCTGCCACGCACGTTCGCATGTGTTCGCACATTTGCGTTTTTCGCAGGGCAATCCGCGGAAAAACGCCGCTATATCGTTTTTACCACCGGATTGTCACAGCCGGCTTTCGATGGTCACTTGGCAGACGGCGGCTGCTGTTGCGAAATCGCCATGCTGGGCACGAATCCTTCGCTGAAGATCCTGCGCCAATATTCGAGCATGTCTGCTTTCGACATCGACATGAACATGCCTGCCGCAAGCACGGCGACGTCCTCGTTGAATACGGTGTCGATCGGCAGTTTCTCATGCAGTTTCGGCCAGCGCTGCAGTACGGAAAGCATTCCGCCGACTGTGAAGTCAAGCATAAGATCGGTTTTCAGATCGAGATTGTCGGCGTTCAGCCCAAGTACGGAAATCATGGTGAGTCGCCCGAATTCCTTGAGTGACGAGACGAGTTCCGGCGAGCTGTGCGGGCCGGCTAGCAATGCCAGTCGGTCGAGGCGCTGGCGCTGTTCCGGATCGCGCAGTAGTGCGGTGACGTGTTTGCGCCATTCGACGTCCGGATCGAAATCTCGTCCCGGTACGCCCGGCATTGGCGTGTTTTCAACGGCATGCAGGATTGCGGAGTCGGCGAGTTCCGGCAGTCCGGAGAAATGGTAGTAGAAGGAATTGCGATTCACGTCTGCCGCGCGAACGATGTCGGTGACGGTGATTTTGTTGTACTCGCGTTCCGAAAGCAGCTCCCAGAATGCGTTTTCGAGACGTTCTTTCGCCGGCAGGATTTCTGAGTCTCTGCGTGGTCGTGGCATCAGTACCCCCTGATAATTAGTCACGCTGCCTTATAACCACATTTATTGTACAAGCTGTCTAGACCAAATTTCGGCAAATGTCGTATACGAATTCACGCTTACGACACAAGTACGCTACATGCACAGCGCCCGCCCATGTTCGCACAGTGCTCACACCTCATTCGCACTTCACTTTCGCTGAACTTTCGGATTGCGCGCGAGCGCCGCCTGCAACAGAATCACCAGCGCCTGATTGATGTTGCGCCGATCCGCACTGCTCAAGCCAACATATGTGCCGAGCATTTCGGGAATTACTTTCGGACCGGCTGCCACGATCGCGGAAATACTGCCCGCCCCGGAAGCTTCGAGCACGGAGAACAGCGCGTCGACCGCATGCTCGCGCTGTTCTTTGGAAAGTCCCGCAAGCCAGCCGTTCAGCGACTTGTTGAACACCACTGAACTGTCGGCCACATCTTCGGCCTTGGCGAATTCACCCCCGTGCATCTGCCACGAGAAGGCGAAATGCTGCATGATGCCATCCACGTCGGATTTCACCACCACGCAATGTTCGGGAGTTTCAAACACCATGCCCACCACCGAGGAGTCCGGCACGATTTTCACGATGCGGTCGCTCACGCTCGCATATTCGAAGCTTTTCACCACTTCCTCGGGGAAGCCCGGCCCGTCGAGCGAGTAGATGCGTTCAACACGATCCTTGATCTCGTCTTCGGCGTTCATGGCCGCATATACGGCCAGATTACCGCCTTTGGAGTGACCGGTCAGCAGTATCGGCCCATCCCACAGCGAGGCGACTTTTTTCAGGTATTCAGCTGCGGAAACCTGTGCTGGAACCGGGTATTGGAAGGCCATGTTGAAGTCTTCCTTCCATCCGACCAGCGAATCATCGGTGCCTCGAAACGCCACAACCAACGTTCCCGACGGTAGCCGGAAAGTCACTGCCGCGAACTGCGTTTGCGCGTCGCCATCAAACTGCTCGCAGTACGCGCTCATTTCAACGTCGGAAAACCGCGGGTTCGCCGCCACAGCATGGTAGAAGTCGTGCGTCACCTGCGGATCGACCAATCCCACGTTCTCCACGTCATGGTCGGCTACGGGCTTGTCGTGGTTCAGCTCGTCATCGGCACGCGCAATCGTCGCACCGCCAAACGGGGGCGTGCGCAGCATACGCAATGATGCGATCGGACGTCGAATATCGAATTGCTTCGCACGCGCCTGCAACGTACCGTATTTCGCTACCAAATCGTCCAATAGCAGCACGCATTTCGGCACTTCGTCGTACGAAAGCTGTGCCAACACCAATGCGTCGGCCTCGCGGAACGGCAATGCCTCGAAACTGCGCGTTTCCGTGCGCGCATAGTCAATAATGTTGCCCATCACGCATCCCCCTCCTTGTCGTTGCGCAGTTCACCGACAGCGACTTTCGCCGCACTGGCTGGAATCGCCTTGAGCACATCTTTGATGAGTTCGCGCGTTTCGACGTCGGTGCCCCTGGCGGCCGCCACGATTTTCGGCAGCGAATCCGTCCAATTCGCCGCCAAATCAGCGATATTACCGTACCCCGCTGCTGCGAAGATGTCGTACATCTGGTTGATGGCCCGTTCGCGCTGTTCCTGGCTTACGCGGTCGAACCATCCATCAATGGTTTTGCCGATGAGTTGCGCGCCGCTTGTCAGCTCGCTTGCCCGCTCGAATTCGCCGGATTGCGTCACCTGCCAGCTTGATCCCATATGCTGCAGAATGCTTATGGCGTCGGCTTTGACGAGGGTTGGTTTGATTTGCGATTGCAGCAGCATGCCGATGATGGAGGATTCCGGCACGGTCTTGTCGATTCGTGCCGCGATTGCCTGATATGCGCGGCTATGCACCATGACTTGCGACATTCCAGGCCCATCATGTGAGAAGATGCGGGAGATTCTGCAGTTGCGTCCCGGCACGCTTCCGCCGAGTGCCGGTAGCAGTCCGAGCCGCTGCGCGCGCTCGCTGGTCGCTGCAATATCGCTTTGTGTGATTTGCATGGCCGCGTATACCGCCATGTTGCCGCCTTTGGAATGCCCGCCGATCATAATGCCGGGCGATTCTTTCGCCGAGAGCAAACGTTCCGTCCTATCCAAAATTGAGTCCGCATATCGATATGCCGATTCTTGCGACGGCACTGGGCAACGCACCGCCATATTGAAATCCTCTTTCCAACCGACGAGCGTGCCGTCAGTGCCACGGAACGCAACATATAAGCCGAAATCGGCACCCAAATCGAAAGTCATCGCAGCGAATTGCTGCTGCTCGCCCTCATCCAAACGTTCGGCATACTCCCCCACCCGCAATCCGCGGAATCGCGGTGATTCGCAAACCGCACGCAGCAGCGAAAGCCGGTAATCATTCATTTCAGAGGAATTCGAAACAAACATCTCATCGTAGCTTTCGGCGCGCAGCAATTCACGAATCGGCACGGTCGCCACCGACTTGGCCTCGCCGAATACTGGAACCAAACCCAGCAATCGCATGTAGGAAAGCTCGGAAAGCACCAAGGAATCGACATTGCTGAACGCCAATTCGCCAAACCCGCGGAACTCTCGGCGCACATAATCCACCACATTGCCCATGCCTCAACTTTAGCCCGTTCGCGGCTCCGACCACATGCCACCACGCGCATTTCCCCACATGTTCTCGCACACACCCCCGTACACCCACGCTCAAACCGACTCAGCCACACACTGTAGGATATGTGCGAACACCAGTTGCAAACACACATCGCAGGTGCAGCGAACGCAAATCGAACGCACCAGTAATGCATGCAACAAACTTATGAAGGGACGCTCCAGAACACCATGGAACCGATTGAAATCGCTGTGGATTGGCTGAAAACCAATTCCGGAAAAATCATTCTGCTCATTGTCGTCGCACTGCTTGCGGCCGTTATCGACAAGGCGCTTACCCGAATCGTGAGCAAAGTGCTGGACCGTTCGCAAGTGCCGAACGCTTCGATTTTCATCAATATTCTGCGCGCGGTGGTGTGGACGTTGGCTGTGGGCACTGTGCTGCAGCCGGTGTTCGGCATTAATCCGACCACGATTTTCACCGCGCTCGGCATCGGCGGCCTTGCGGTGTCGCTCGGCATGAAAGATACGATCGCGAATATCATCGGCGGTTTCGGTCTGATGCTTGGCCGTGTAATCCAGCCGGGTGATCTGGTGAATGTGGCGGGCACCGATGGCGTGGTCGAAGATATCAACTGGCGTCAGACCGTGGTGCGCGAGCGCAATGGCAACGTCAAGATCATTCCGAATTCGATTCTGAACACCACGTCACTGGAAAAACTCAATCCGTCCAATGAGATGCTGGTTCGCGTGCCGTTCACCGCCAAGGCCGGCACCGACATCGACGAGATGACCCGTCAGGTGGTTCAGGCCGTGCAGCGCGATACCGCCGATTTGGCCGATCCGCGCTTCCCTCCGAAAGTGAGACTGACCGGCTACTCCCCTTACGGCATCAATGTCGAAGTGTGCGCGTACGCCAAGCCGGGATCGTTGCTTCCCGACATGATCAACGCCGTGGCACGTTCCATCGCCAATGCTGATTTTCTTGAGAATCGCGCCATCAATGGGGAATCATAATCCCCTCACGAACACAAGAAATCGCGATTGACCCATATATATAAAAAGTGCCGCATGCAGTATTCCACATGCGGCACTTTTTTATACTGGAATTATTACCTCATTAGGTTGATTGCCGTAAGAATAACCGTCACTACAATGTAAGTAATTACACCGACGTTCAGTATTGCCGTTCTCGTGCGAACGCCGCGAGGCAGTTCTTCCGGTGCGGTATAGAATACAAAATTCTTACGTTCACGAATAAGCAGCACCACACCCGCAATGATCAGACCGTAATACAGCAGCATATAGATGCCGAATATCATCGTTCCCGTCGCATTCTGGCCCATCCACTGCATCATGGCTGTTCCGTCGCCGTTTTCCGCACTGGTCAGCACGTTCATCAGACTGTCGATGTCAATGTTCGTCACCACCCATGGCGCGACCACGCCGCCCATGAAGTTGACGCACATGTGCATGACCACCGAATAACGCAGTTTGCTGGTACGCACGTACACGTAGCCGAACACAAGACCCAATGCGAATGCGTAGAAGAACTGAAACAGGTTCATGTGCACTAGGCCAAAGAACATCGCGGAGAACACGATCGCGGTTTTTTCGCCGTATTTGCGCGTACGGCTGATGAGTTCCTTGCGGAAGATCCATTCTTCGAACAATGGTCCGAGAATCACGAGAAACACCACGTTCCACACGTCGAATTGCATGGCCAGATCACTTACCGAATTGCTGGCTTTGCCTCCGGAAAGCAGCGACGCCAGCATATTGCCGATGAGACTGCCCACATACATGAGCGGGAAGCACATGACCAGCAGTTTGAAGAATTGGCCCGGCTTCATGTCGAACTTGCGTGTTTCAATGACCGACGATTTGCCCATGATCAGTACCGTGAGCGGCATGGCCACGAGATACAAAGGGGCATCCGACGCCACATACACCGCCCAATTCGGCAGATTCGTGGTGTGCAGTACCTGATAAAGCACGCCGGAAATCACCGTTGCAAGCGCATACCAGATCACCACCATCAGGCACATGCCTACGCCGATGCGGGAGAACACGCTTTTCACGCGCCTGAGCCAACGTTCATAAGGATTAACTTGCGGCCGCGGATACTGCGGTTGTTGCTGATATTGGAATGGCTGCTGCGGATTCTGCTGTTGCGGCCGCTGCGGATATTGTGGGTACTGCGGAAACGTCATATTTGCCTTTGCGACGACGTGCACGGGGTGCATATACGAAAATGCTGATATTCAGCACCTTAATACAGGAATGCTGAATATCAGCTTACAATCTCATGACCGTCGTCATGGGCGTCCGCAACGAAACAGCTCATACGGCGAGCGCGGCGATCGGACGCGGAGCCACCACCACTTCGGATCCAACCGTCAGACCGGCAGGAAGCTCATTGGCTGGCAGCTGCACGGTGACGGGCAGGTGGCCCGCACCTGCGGCAACCGTCAAGTCAACGCGGACGAGCGCGCCGAGGAAGTGCACCATGTCGACGCGACCACGCTCGCCTACCATGTTGCCATCGTTTGCGGCCAGAGTGATCACAAGGTTTTCCGGCCGCACGAGCACGGTGGAGGCGTCGCGCTTGGAGGCTTCGAGCAGCGGCACGCGCTGACCGAACACCACGGCTTCCTCACCATTCGTGATGCCGGGGAGCCGGTTAGTCAGGCCAATGAAGGTGGCTACGTATTCGCTGGCCGGACGGCGGTACAGCGTCTGCGGGTCGGCGATCTGTTCGATACATCCGTGGTTCATTACGCCGATGCGGTCGGCAACGGCGAGCGCTTCTTCCTGATCGTGGGTCACGAACACGGTGGTGGTGCCGGCTTCGAGCTGGATGCGGCGGATTTCGTCGCGCAGCTGCACACGAACTTTGGCGTCAAGTGCGGAAAGCGGCTCGTCGAGCAGGAGTACGCGGGGGTTCACGGCCAGTGCGCGGGCGAGCGCCACACGCTGCTGCTGACCGCCAGACATCTGCTGCGTGTATTTGCCGGCCTGATCGGCAAGGCCTACAAGTTCCAGCTTCTCCATGGCCTGCTTACGTCGTTCCGTCTTGCCCATGCCGCGGATCTCCAAGCCGAATTCCACGTTCTGCAGAGCGGTCATGTGCGGGAACAGCGAGTACGCCTGGAACACCATGGCCATGTTTCGCTTGTTGGCGGGCACACCGGTCACATCTTGCCCGCCGACGAGAATCCGACCGGCCTGAATGTCTTCCAAGCCTGCGAGGGAGCGCAGCGCGGTGGATTTGCCGCAGCCGGAGCCGCCGAGCAGCACGACCATTTCACCAGGATTGATTTCTAGGTTGAAGTTGTCGAGCGCCTTGTTGGTGGCTCCTGGGTAGATTTTGTCTACATTAAGCATTTGCACGCCGCCGCCGCGTTCCGCGGAGTCGTTGAGGACTTCGCGTGCGGCTCGGGTTACGGTTTCGGCACTCAGATCGGCGTCTACGAACGCTTCCGAAGTGCGTGCTATGGTTGCTTTCTGATCAGCGAGAGTCATGATTCGTTGCTTTCTTTGGATTTACGCAGTGCGTCGGAAATAAGATCGAGGGCTACCAGCAGGATCACGCCGAACAGTAGTGCCAGCAGCGACATGGCGGTGGAGATTTGGGAGTTGGATTGACCAAGCTGGTAGAGCGCCACCTGCAGGTTCATGCGTCCAAGCAGCGATGCGACGGTGTATTCGCCCAGCACCACGGCTATGGAGATGAACGATGCGGAGAGGATCGACTGCCACAGGTTAGGGATGAGCACGCGGAAGAACACGCGCGGCCAAGAGGCTCCGAGCGAGCGGGATGCCTCGCACAGCGTTTTCACGTCAATGGAGTTGAGGCCCACGGCGAGCGCGCGGAATGCAAATGGCATCACCAGAATAACGTAAGCGAAGCACAGCCAGATCGGGTTGGTGTTGAGCACGTCGGCGCTGAGCCAGCGGTAGATCGGTCCTAGGCCGACTACGAGCACGATGGCGGGGATGGTCAGCGGCAGGGTGGCCACCCATTCGATGGCGCGTTCCAACTGCTTGGAGCGAATGTGCACGATCACCATGGTGGGTACCATGAGCAGCAGCATGATGACCACGGTCACCACACATAATCCCATGGACGATCCAAGACCGTTCCACAATGTGGACAAGTCAGCACCAAGCGCACTGCCATCGCCGGTGAAAATCGCAATCCACGGATCCAAACTCCACTTGCCGGAAAGCGGGTGTCGAATCGTGAACACAAACATAGACACCAGTGGCACGAACAGAAACAGCAGCGTGAACGTGAGAATGATCGCCTTGATCACGCGCTGCTTGCGCACGCGGGCGGCACGCAGCTGCGGGGGCATTGTTTTAGTATGATTCACTGCCATTGTCCGGTCCTCTTTTCTACAGCGTGGCTCAGCATCATCACCAGAGCGACCACGATGATCATCGCGAAGGCGAGAACTTGCGCGAATCCCTGCTGATTCGGATCCATTTCGTTGCGCATGGCGCCCTGAATCATAAGCGGCACCAGAATCGAACGCTGTGAGAACAATGCGGCGGCTGTCGCATATGCGGAGAACGCACTGGCGAACAGCAGCAGCAATGCGGAAATGAAACGCGGAACCAGTATCGGCCCCGCAACGCGCGTCCAATACTGGAAGGTGTTGCCGCCGAGCGATTCGCAAGCCTCACGCCACTGCGGACGAATCGAATCGACTGCAGGCAGGAAGATGATGATCATCAGCGGAATCTGGAAGTAGCAGTAGACCGTGATTAGGCCAGGCAGGGAGCTCAACCAGTTCGGGTTGACGGTCAGTCCGGTCAGCTGGCGGATCAGCATGGTGCCGACGCCATTGATGCCGATGGTGGCGATGAAGGCGAAAGCGAGCATCACGCCGCCGAACTGTGCAAGCACCGACGAAATGGCACTGACCATGCGGCGCAGCAGTCCGTTCGGTTTGCTGCCAATCACCAGCGCATACGAGGCGACCGCACCCACGACCGCGCCGATGAGTGCGGAGATCACGGAAACGAGAATGGAGGTGGCGAACGCGGCGATGGTGTTCGCTTCGAAGAGTTTACTGAAGTTATTGAGGGTAAATCCGCCATCGACGTTCTGGAATGCGCCGACAATCACGATAACGGTAGGCGCGAGCAGGAAGCAGGCGGTGTAGGCGAAAAACGGGATGGTCACGACGAATGTACCGATTTCGCGGCGATGCGTAGCGAAATCGGAGGTTGCGGAGGGGCCGTTTTCTCGCGTCCCTCGGGCTTCGCGTACGTTACACCCGCCGATAACTCCCGCTTTGGGGGTGATTGCTGCAGTCATGGTTGCATGCATGCTTTCATACGATTGATATGCGGTGAGATTGCATAGGATTGTGGGATTGCGCTATTGCGCTGGAGACATGCTTCAAGACCGGCTGTTGCGGCAGAAGACGTCGGGGAACTTACTTCAGCCCGTCGTATCCGCCGGTCTACCGGCCTTGGATTACATTGTTTCCGATTGTGTTCCAACGCTCGTTTGCATTGCTTACGAGCGGTTGCCAATCAGTTGCCGATGGTCTTGTCCCAGTTGTTCTGGAGCCATTCGGTGATGCGAGTGGAATCGTCGTTGGTATAGGTCACTGGATCGCCTTCGATGGTGATGGCGGTCTTCAGGGTGTCCTGGTCAACCGTGCCGTCTTCCTTCATGGAGTCGAGGAGCACCGGGTTGGCACCACCCTTGAACCATTCGTTCTGAGCGTCGGCGGTGTACAGGTATTCCTCCCACAGGCGTGCTGCGGCCGGGTGCGGAGCGTCCACGTTGATGGCCTGGTTGTAGTAACTGACCACCTGGGCGTTCTTGAAGGTCTTGAACTTCCAGTTCACGCCCTTCTCCTTGAGGCTCTTCTGGTAGGAGGCCTGGTTGTAGCTCCAGTCCATCACCACGCCAGTCTGGCCGGAGTCGATGGTTCCGTCGGTCACGTCAATGGTGGTGAGGTTGCCAGCGTCCTTAAGCTTCTTGCAGTAGTCGAGACCCGGCTGCAGGTCGTTGATGTCACCACCTGCAAGCTGGTTGATCATGAGGTAGCCGTTGAATGCGGCGCCAGCTTCGGCAGGCTTGCCGTTCAGAGCCACGGTGCCGGCGAACTTCGGATCCATCAGATCGTCGAGGTTGTTGATGTCGCCGTACTTGTCGGCGTTCCAACCGATCGACATGATGCCGGTGTAGTCGGCGTAATACTTGCCGTCGGCATTCTTCACGGAATCCGGAATCTTATCCCAAGCCTGCACCTTGTAGGAGGCGAAGTTGTCGGTGCTGGTGGAGGCCACGGCCAAGCCAAGGTCGAACACGTCGGGAGCAGCGTCGGTGCCTTTGTTGGTCTTGGCTGCGTCCACTTCTTCCTTGGATGAGGCGTTCGGGTTCAGCTCGTTGATCTTGATGTTCGGATACTTCTTCTTGAAGCCGTTGATAACCTCGCCATAGTTGGACCAGTTGTGAGGAAGTGCGATGACGTTGAGCTGGCCTTCCTTTTCGGCGGCGGCAACCAGATCGTCCATCGTACCGAAATCAGCCAATGAAGTAGCCTTTGCGGACTTTTCATCAACCTTTACGGCCTTGCCGGAAGTGGAATCAGCTGAGGAATCCGTGCTGTCCGATCCGCAGGCGGCCATGGAGAAAGCCAGAACGGCAGCAAGGGAGCCGGCAGCCAGTTTGCGCAGAGAAATCATGGAAATCAATATCTTTCTTATGCCTTGTTCATAACAACAAGAAAGAAGATAAGCCCTCAAATCAACGCGATACTGACCTTACAGTAAATATGCAGTTTATTTTGAATCGGAAAAACTAAATTTCCCCAAACTGCAGGTAAATTGGTGAAATATGTCAACTGGCACCAACGCAATGTCAGCATTGATGCCAGTCTCATGCAAATCGAATCAGCCTAAAGCAGGCCAATATAAATCAAGCCACCACACAATCGAAATTAGCGCAGCACGCCTTCGATCAGCGTGGTGATCAGGTCGGTATAGCTCACGCCGGTCGCCTCCCATGCCTTGGGATACATGGAAATCGGGGTAAAGCCCGGCATGGTGTTGATTTCGTTGACCATCACTTCGCCATCGGCCGTCACGAAGGTGTCGACACGGCTCAGACCGGCACCGTCGACCGCGATGAACGCTTTTTTGGCAGTTTCGCGCACGCGGTTCAGAGTTTCTTCCGGCAGGCTTGCGGGCACTTCCACATGGCTTGCGTCGGAGTTCACGTACTTGCTGTCGAAATCATAGAACTGGTCGTCGCCCTCGGCACGCTTGTCAAGCACGATTTCGCCCGGCCAACTGGCCTGCGGAGCCTCGCCGGCCTTCGGGCAGAGCACGGCGCATTCGATTTCACGCGCGTCGATACCCTGTTCCACAAGCACACGCCAATCATGATGGGACGCTTCGAACACGGCGGCGGCAAGCTCGGCCGCATCGCCCTCATGCTCGACCTTGGTCACGCCGAAGCTGGAACCGGCGCGGGACGGCTTCACGAACAGCGGGTACTGCAATCCGGCCTGCTGCACCGCGACAAGCATCTCGTCCGCTTCGGCGGCGAATTCGGAAGCGGCATCATAATTACGCACATCCAACGTGATGCCGGGAGCCACGGGAATACCAGCCGCAGCCAGCAATACCTTCGTATAATGCTTGTCCATGCAGGCGGCGGAAGCGAGCACGCCGCAGCCAACGTACGGCACGTTCATCATGTCGAACAGGCCCTGAATCGTGCCATCCTCACCGTACGGACCATGCAATACCGGAAGCACGGCGTCCACGTGGCCAAGCGAAGTCAGCGTGCCGTCATCTTCACGAGCGAAGAAACCATCCTGTCCGAGTGCCACATCCAGCACCACATCTTTGGAGGAATCCGTCTTCTCCGCCGTCGGCAGGCCTTCGCTCATGTTCCACTTGCGTGGATCCTCGCCGCCTACGATCCACTCGCCGTTCTTGGTGATTCCCACCTCAATGGCTTCGAACTTGTCAGTATCCAACGCGCGCAGCACGCCCGCCGCAGAGATGCAGGAAATCGAATGCTCGTCGGCTTTGCCGCCATACATCACCACAATGCGCTGTTTTGCCATCTTTGTCTTATGCTCCATAAGTTGGTCCGTTGAACGCACACGCGTCCAACACCGTCTGCCAATACTGTCTGTACTGTCTGTCTTCGCGATATCGCGCCGGTTCGCACTTCTGTTCGCCCGCGATACCACGCATTCGCAATATCGCAGTTCAGTATACAAACCGCACCGGTCTATCGTTCAAAGAACATACGTTCCGCGTCCACCAATTTCAGCGAATTGTCCTGTTCAGCCTTCGCAATCGTTGCATCTCCGGCTTTATATTTGGTGAACAATACGTATTGTCGTGCATAGTTGCTTTTAATGAGCGGCGAGCACGATTGCAATGTTGCGATGGTTTCGCTTTCGTTCACCGTATTGCGCCACTTGCATTCACCCAACAGCAGCTGTTTGTTGATGGAATCTTCCATAACGATATCAATATCGGCTTGGGCTTTAGCTTGCGGATCGTTGCCCCACCATTTGCCGATTGCGGTTGGCAGGAACGCCATTCGCGCTTCCTTGCATTCACGTACCAGCCATTGCACGCACATTTCTTCGAATTGCTGCCCGACGTATGTGGAGAATGCCGCTCCGGACGTGCTTTGCATCGCCGCCGCGTGCGCCAATCCGCGTTCGACCAGCACTGAGGCGGGGCTTACGAAACGGTACCAATAGAAGAAGAATGGGTCTTTGAACTGCCATAATCCCTTGCGCGAAACCGCCGCGTTCTCCCCGAACGGCACTTTGCGTTCGACGATGCCAAGTCCCGCCAAGGTGGCGAGATATGTGCTCACCGATGAACGGTCCATGCCGATATAGTCGGCGATAACGGTCGGCGTATTACGCCCCGATCCAACCGCATTCAGCAAGCCGTTGTACAACGCGGGTTCCCGAAGTTCCTGCCGCATCAGCATGTCTGGCTCGGCATACAGTATGCCGGAAATGTTGAAGCAGAGTCGTTCGATGTTTTGCGCATACGAATATTGTTCGGAAAGTTGTTCCAAATAGTAGGGGGTACCACCGAGCGTTGCGTAATAGTTGATTTTGTCTTCCCAACTTGCGTTGGACGGCATAAGTTTGTCCGCGTCGAACAGATCGAAGGGTTTCAGTGGAATCTGTGCGGTTCGCCTGCCGTAGAGCGGACTTTTTCGTCCGAGTACTTCGCTTTCCATGAATCCTTCGTTGCTTCCGCACAGCACCATTGTCACGTTAGTGTTTTTGAACGCGTGATCGATGACGATCTGCAGCGTCGACGGCAGCGACTTTTCAGATTGCGCGGCGTACGGGAATTCGTCGAACACCAGCACGAACGGGTGTTCGCGGTCCCCCTGCGCCCGCATTGCCACATATTCGAAGGCGTCTTTCCAGTTGGCGAATGATCCGGCGGTTTCAGGTATGCCGAAGAATGCGTACACTGCTTGCGAGAAGTCACGAAGATTTTCGGATTTGCTCAATTCTCGCGCGGTGAAGGTCAGCGCACGTTTGCCTTGGCAGAATCGTTCGATCAATGCCGTTTTTCCGACTCGCCTACGGCCATAGATCACAACCATCTGGAATGCGTCTTTGCCGTACGCCTGTTCCAGCGTTTCCAATTCCGCGTTTCTCCCAACGAAATTCATATATTCCGCCTTTCATCTGCGGTCATCTTCTGTTGCCATCATGCTTTTCGTAAAGCCGGCCGTCACCACATAAAGTTTGTCTAATCACGATTATACTAATTACGATTAGACTATTTTTATACAGATTTACTATTATTGTCGAATATACAGCGATTGACGATTGACAAATTCCGATTGACGTTTTACGCAATCGCATGCCTCGAAAAATAAAAAGACCGCACCTGAAAGTGCGGCCTTATCTGCAATTGCGATGTTGCGGAAAGCTTATTCTTCGCTGATACCTTCGCCGAAAAGTTCTGACAGCATTTGCGCGCAGGAGATGCCGTCGGAAAGTACGTGGCTCATGGCGGTGGCGAGCGGCGTAGGCACGCCATACTGCTTGCCAAGCGCCACTACCGCATCGGCGGTCGGCACGCCTTCGGCCACGCCGTTGCTCACCTTGGTGGCTTCCTCAACGCTCAGGCCCTTGCCTAGGTTGGAACCGAACGTGTAATTGCGGCTCAACGGGGATCCGCAGGTGGCGATCAGGTCGCCCACGCCAGCCAAACCAGCGAACGTCTTCGGATCGGCGCCTGCCGCCTCGCCCAAGGCGGTCAGTTCGGCTAGACCACGGGTTTCGATCATGGCGGCAGTGTTTTCGCCGTAGCCGGCGCCGCGGGCCATGCCCACGGCCAGCGCGACCACGTTCTTCAGCGATCCACACATTTCCAAGCCGATCACGTCGCGGGTTACGAACGCACGGAAATAGTCGGTGGTGCAGGCGGCTGCGATCTTACGCGCATTGTCGAGATTTTCGCAGGCGACCACGGTTGCGGCCGGCTCGCGGTCGGCGATCTGCTTACTCAGGTTCGGTCCGGAAATCGCAGCGAAGCGGTCGACCGGCAGGTCGAGAGTTTCCATAACGACTTCATCCATGCGCTTGTCAGTGGTGCGTTCGATGCCTTTCATCAGCGAGGCGACGAGTGCGGTTTCGGGAATCAGGCCCTTGAATTCGGAGAGCGCCACGCGGGCGAACTGTGCGGCGATGGCCACGATCACAATGTCGGCGTTGGCCACGGCTTCGGCACGATCGCCGGTGGCGGTCATGTTGCTTGGCAGCACTTTCACGCTGGGCAGGCGAACACCGTTGTGATGGTGGTCGCGAATGCCTTCCACGATCTCCGGTTCGATGGCCCACATGGTCACATTGTTGCCTGCATCGGCAAGCACCTGACCGAAAGCGGTTCCCCAAGCTCCTGCGCCCAGTACCGTCACGTTCGTCATATTTGCTCCTTGCATCGCTCCGGGCATCATTCATAGCCGGAGTCTTGGCTCGAAAATTGCTTTTCCTATGCTACCGCCGGCTGCGCACACCGCGATGCATACTGCAATACGCGCCACACGTACGCGCAATCGGCTGGCAGTATTTCGATTACTTCATTTCAGCAATCGAGTGTTCGGTTTTTCGATTCAGTCCTTTTCGATTCGGCCTTCTTCGATTCAGTCCTTCACTCGGCTCATCGTGCGATAATCCCAATATCCGTCGGGGGCTTGTTCGCCGCGGATTTCGGCCATGACTTCGGTCATGCGTACGCGGATGCGTCGAGTGAGTTCGTTGGCGAGATCTTCCGGCACTTCCTCACCCCAGGAATCGCAATCGGCAAGCAGATCAGCATAATCAAGCGCCTCGTCGTAGCACATGACCACGTTTTTACGCGGCCACGGCCACCAATGGTTGATGCTTGCCGCACCCCACGTTACCGCGCAATATAGCGGAATCTGGTAGCCGAGTCGGCGTGAGGATTCGAGGGCGATTACACCCACGCCGTTTTTCATGCTCATCGGCCACTTCTGCGGGTCTCGCGTTACCGTGCCTTCCGGCCATACGGTTAAGGGCCGGCCGGAGGTGAGGATTTCCACGGAGGTCTCCTCAATGGCTTTCGCCTTGCCCGCACGTCGTTGCACGGGCTGCATGCCTACCAGCTGGAACCATTTGCCAATCAGCGGCCACGAGGCCATTTCGGCTTTGGCCATATAACGCGGGCGGCGGCCTTGGTGGAATATGGAGATCATGGGCACGAACACGTCGAACATGGTGACGTGCGTGGCCGCGGTGATGAACGGACCGGTTTCCGGCACATGTTCGATGCCCCACGCCTTGAGTTTGGTGCGATTACGAAATACGATGTCGCATCCGGTGAGCAGACGGTGGGTCGCTTTTGGATTCTGCGCCGCGATTTCGGCTTCATTGGCTTTGCGCGGCCCGCATGGAAAATCATGGGTCGGGTCTACAAGATGATGCTTCTGCGCGAGTTTTGCGACTTGCTCGTCGCTCAGTGGCTTCACTGCAGAGCGCGGCGACGGTTTTCCTTTGGATGCCATGGTCTCCATTGTGCCACCGGCCGCCGATACGTATGGAACCGTATCGGCATCAGTTTTCATTCATGGCATCAAGCCGATGCTGCAACTCATCGATCTTCTCCTGCAGCATCGCGATTTGTCGTACTTGCTGGTAGATGATCAAGTCGCGCACGTCGAACATCTTTCGTCCGTTTTTACTGGCCCCAATAGCCATGAACGCCGCATTGGCGATGTTGTAATTTTCCAGCATGGTCTTGGCTTTGGAATCCCCCACCCCCCAGATTATGTTTAATCACCCGTTATGCAATGAAATTGCGTATCTTCAACGGTTTTCGTAAACCCGTCGAAAGGGGAAAGACCTGTAAAGTTGGTTCAGAACCCGAAAGAAAACACCATTTCGATTGTTCTATTTTTCAAAAAAACATCAGATTTATTGCAAAAGGTTTCATTGTTTTCTGCCCCATTTTCTTATCAAATGATGCAGAAAAAGAAATCATGAGGCAGCAAGATCAAAACACAGGAAGACTTCGCACATCCACAGCAATCGCCAGAAAAACAGAACCGGCACCCGCGTGAAGCGAGTGCCGGTGAAAGGCGGTACGGACGTTCGACGCGACCATTCAATCGCAAATCATCAGCCACGACTGGTCAGTCGCAATAATCGATCACACTCCACCAATCGCGATCGGCCTATCGGACCAATCAGAGCCGATCAATCGGAATCGGCGAGCATCTCATGCTTCCGCTTTCTTATAACGACGGTTGCGGGTCTTGCCTAGGGCGACTAGGCGTCCCCGTTCAACCAATTTACCGACTTTGCGTCTCACAGCACGAACATCAGAGCCGCTCAATTCTGCAATTTGGGCAATGGTGATTTCCTCGTTATTGGACAATAAGCACCTGACAGCATCCTCAATACTGTTAGTTGTATCACCCGTTTTCCCAACCACCCGCTCAGCCATGTTTTCATGCTCAACCTCATGCTCACGGATGGGTACAAATGCCGTAAATACTAATCCATCATTAAAGACCGGCTCACCCCCAGAATACAGCTTCGTATACTTCATAAGATTCCTTACCCCGCTACCCAGCTCCTCAGCAAGACCAATTTGCATAAACACATCGGCAATCACAGGATTCTTAGGTACAGGTGTGAAGTTGTTTAAATCAATCTCACCCTCAAAAACCGGGCGGCTGGCATTGCGGGTCTCAATTCCTTCATTCGTAATGGTAATTTGAGCCGGAACCGGACTGGAATATTCACGGTGCACGAGAATATTCGACACCAATTCTCTAATGATCCAATCGCGCGCACTAACAGCAGTGCCATTTTCCGCGTGGTAACGATCCGGTAATGACTTGCGCATAAACGCTGAAAGTTGACTATACGCATCAATTAGATTGGTGCGAACTATAAGCCGGTCATCATATCGGTTCAGATTTTCACGTCTCACCACGGCATCCGTCTTGTACGCAGGAAGCAAATCCGCAATTACTTCATCCTTGCCCAGCAAAAGTCCCGCAGCCAATGTCAGCCCTTCAGCTTTGCTACCATAATCTCTCGCATATAGACGAGCACTACGCAACAAGGTTTGATCATCCATTCCACCCCACGGATGATCAGGAGTCTTTCTCTCCGCCATCGCACGAATTCTAGCTATCAAATTCAAATCAAGATCGTCAATCGACAATCCTGGATAAATACGCTGTTCCGTGAATATGTTCTGTTTGCGAATATACATCTGAGTAATCTGCATCTCACCGTCAATTCGCCTATCAGCATCCGCGACGCGATCCCATATCTGCCCTTTATAACGGAACACAGATGAAGTCGGCGGTACCCATATGCGGATCACGGTTTTCCCGTCATATTGGAAACGTTCCGTTTCCACAAATAATGTCGGAGAAAATGACTGCGGTTGTCCGGTTACATTAGCTATATTGCGCTCAATACTCAACGCTGACTTATTGGGAACCCCTAGTACTGTGCCATCATCCTTTACACCAAGGAAAATAGAACCTCCAGCATGATTGGCGAATGAACATATCGTCTCGTAAGTGTCATGTTCAGGATTGCCACCGCACCGTTTAAATTCCACAGTCGAACTCTCACCCGCATGAAGAATGCCCTCAAACTCTGCAATATCCATTGACTCACCTCATCACAGAAGTCATTCACCAACTTATTTCGACCGCGATTCGACCGCGATTCGACCGCGATTCGACCGCGATTCGACCGTTTAATTCACATTAAACCACACTATAAAACTATATGCGTTGACTCCTTTTGCCAGCACGAAAACCAACACCTATAGGATCTCGACAAAACAGCCTCAACGATGCAAAGTAACGCAATATCACCACACAAAAACAAAACCGGCACCCGCGTGAGGCGAGTGCCGGCGAAAGGCGATATGGACGTTCAACGCGACCGTTCAATCGCGAATCATCAGCCACGACTGGTCAGCCGCAACCGATCCTGACCGATCACGGCGAATCAGTCGAAATCTGCGCCGAGAGCTTCAAGCTTGCCACGGAAATCGGCATAACCACGGTCAATCAGGGAAATGCCCTGCACATTGGACGGGCCCTTTGCCGCCAACGCGGCGATCAGATGGCTGAAGCCGCCACGCAGATCCGGCACGTCAATATCGCGGCCGGCCAGCGGGGTCGGTCCGAAAATAACCGCGGAATGCTTGTAATTACGCTGCTGGAAACGGCATGGCAGCGATCCGAGGCATTCACGATACAGCTGAATCGTGGCACCCATCTGCACCAACGGCTTCGTGAAACCGAAACGATTCTCATACACCGTTTCATGCACAATCGACAGGCCCTTCGCCTGCGTCAATGCCACCACCAGTGGCTGCTGCCAGTCGGTCATGAAGCCCGGATGCACGTCCGTTTCGATCGCGACCGGCTTCAAATCGCCGCCCGGATGCCAGAAACGAATGCCGTTATCGGTGATATCGAACTCACCACCGATCTTGCGGAACACGTTCAGGAACGTCATCATTTCAGGCTGCGTGGCACCTTTGACGAAAATGTCGCCATGCGTGGCCAATGCCGCGGAAGCCCAGGAAGCAGCCTCGATGCGGTCGGTCAGCGAAGTGTGCGTGTAGCCCTTCAGTTCCTTCACGCCCTCGATACGGAACGTACGATCCACATCCACGGAAATAATCGCGCCCATCTTCTGCAGCACGCACACCAAATCCATGATTTCCGGTTCGGTGGCAGCGCCGGAAAGCTCCGTTTTGCCTTCCGCAAGCACTGCGGCAAGCAGTGTCTGCTCGGTAGCGCCCACGGACGGGTACGGCAGATGGATCTTCGCGCCATGCAGGCCGTTCGGCGCGGTGATATGAATGCCGTCCTTATGTTCTTTATCGACGTTGGCGCCCAACTTGCGCAACGTTTCCAGATGGAAATCGATCGGACGACCGCCGATATTGCACCCGCCGAGAGCCGGAATGAACGCCTCACCTAAACGGTGCAGCAGCGGGCCGGAGAACAGAATCGGAATGCGCGACGAGCCGGACAGCGTATCCACGTCGGCCACATCAGCAAGCTGCACATTCGTGGCATCGATCGTGACCACGCCGTGATCGCCGTCCACCGTAACGTCCACGCCATGCAGACGCAGCAAGTCGGAGACCACATGCACGTCGCGAATCTCCGGAACATTCTTCAACACGGACGTGCCCGGGGCGAGCAGCGCCGCCACCATGGCCTTGCTCACGAAGTTCTTCGCGCCACGCACCTTGATGGTGCCGTTCAGCGGCTTGCCACCTTCGACGTGCAGAATGTCGTTGTTATTGTCAGACACGCTCAACCTCTTTCGACCCGCTATCGGATCAAATTTAAAGAAACACTGCCTTTCAGTTTGCCATAAGGCATGTAGCATATTCGCGGAAAACGGAATTCAGCGCAGTGTCTCCTTAATTTCGCGCGCGAGATTCGCGTCCCACATGGCACCCGTGGCACTCATCACCGCATTCGCACCAGCCTTACGGTACGCCTTGTAATCTTCCGGACGAATCACACCGCCCACGCCGACGATCGCAAAATCAAGCCCCAGCTTCTCACGAATCGCGTTCAAACGACCGACCATATCGAGGCCTGCGCCACGAATCGCATTGCCACACACGCCAGAACGGTCACGGCCCGCGCCAGGCAACGCCTGATTGCCGTTCGCATCCACCAGTTTCGCGGAAATCGTGTTGATCGTGGAGAAGCCCTGCACCGCGCCGTGGCCTACAGTTTCCTTCACCATGATCTCCAAATCGGTATCATTCGGAATGTATGCGAGCTTCACGATCAGCGGACGATCGCCGATTTCGTTCTTCACCGCTTCCGTAATCTCGCCGACCAAATGCGGATCATGGCACAGCAGACGATTATGCCCCTCATTCGGGCAGCTGGTATTCATTTCCATCAGGCCAGCGCCAGTTTCGGCGACCAAATGCGCGGTGGTGACATGATCGGCAATGTACGCCTCGCGATCCATGCCTTCAACGCGAGATCCCTGAAAGCTCGGCACCAGCAGCTGGCCATCGCCGGCCGCTGCGATCGCCTTTTGCATATCCGGCTGCCACTCGTCCGGATCACGGGAGGGAACGCCAAAACTGTTGGAAATCGAAATCGGAAGCTCATAGCGGGTATCGGCAAGCACACCCTCGTCAAGTTCGGCACTGCCGGGAACCAGCGAACCATCAGCATTCCTCGGATGCACGGCAAGCACGTTCGGGAACGCATTGCAACCCCATGCGCGGGAGCGAACCGTCTTATACACGGCCAAATCGAAGCCCATGAGGAAGGCAGCCGTGGTGAAACGCTCGTTCAGCAGCGGACCTGCCGGAATGCCAAATGGCAGATTCACGCGAAAACCAAGGAATTCCTGAGCTTGAGCCTGAACAACATGGGCAGCCTGATTAGTCTGAGCAGCATGATCTTCACTGTAGGAGTTGGACGCAACCGCATCAACAGGAGCGACCGAATCTACAGAATCAGACGAATCAGCCTTCAACACTTCGGCAAACGCGCCGAACGGCCCTTGCAAATAGTTATCTTCATACGTGCGATTGACATCATAAAACGGCGCGAAACCCTGACTCATATTTCTCTCCGAAAGCTACGAAAGCGCAAAACAATAAGCCCACCATAGCGCGTCTCATATGCAAAACCCGCGCAAATCTCACATAATCAGCAATCCAAACACCTAATCCTTAATTATCAGCCACTAGCTGGTATTTGCGACCACGGCCAACACCAACCGGCTGAATCGTGCCCGCTTTCACCAGGTCGGCCAGTATTTCGCGTGTGCGCGTGAGTCCCAACCCCAGTACCTGCGCCAAATACGAAGTTTGACAAGGTCCTTCATCAATCAGCGTACGCGTGATTTTCTCCACGTAGCTCTTCGACTTGATCGCAGATTTTCCCATAGTTTCCACATCTGAATCATTCCCAGCGCTTCCAGCATTCTCATGCAAAGCATTCTCACGCTCCACATCACAATCCAGAGAAGAATTATCAGTCACCACGCGAATACCGCCAACGGAAGAGCCAGCTGAAGTTCCATTTGAAGGCATCACATTATAATCGGCATAGTGCGGGAACGCACGCGGATACAATGTGAGCTGTACCCGGCCTGGATTATCGGTCACCCTCAATTCGGGAACCGCAGTACCGGCAAACTCACATCCAGCACGCATTACGTCGAAACCACTTCCCGCTTTTTCCCCAACGCCAATCAGATTGAATATCTTCATCAGCGTAGGATTGCGGGCATCCGAAATACCGCCATACACAACCTCGTCAACGGAAAGACGCAATCCACCTGGATTCGAAAACACAATTCGATCCGCATATTGCACGATCACCGTTCCGCGACGAACGTAATAATCCGCATGAACAAGCGTATTGGTCACAGCCTCACGCACCGCTTTATCCATTGGATTATCGTCTATTCTGTGCATATCTGCACCCAGCTGGAACGGATGCGCAACCGCGTACCGCAACCGATTGACCACTTTCTCCCAGAAATCATAGATATTGCCGGACCAGTCCCCATCATCCGAAGTGATGCGATCACTCCAACGATCCGCACCATTAAACATCTCACGATAATCCAAAAAATAGTAGGGAAACTCTTCAATAATATTCCAGGCATGTCCGAACATCAGCAATCCGGCACGAGTGGGGCGAGCAAGAGAACCGTCAAGCGAAAGCGCACCAACACGCAAGAGAAAATCCTCATCCGGAATCTCAGCCCACGGATGCCCCGGCCGTAAACCACGAAAACGCTGACGGTATGCGCGAATGGAGTCACCATTCAGCACATCCCCGGTCATGCCCCCAACAATCTGCCGATCCAGTGGCTTCAGTTCACTATCACGCAGCATGGCACGCACGTCTTCCTCATCACATAGATAATCACCATCACCATTGCGCCTGTAAGACCCTTCCATCGGATTAGGACCGACATACACGGGGACCCTCTCCCTAGACGCGCGCGGAACATTAATGCAAATAACGTTTCCATGACTGGTGTGACGTATGTTGACATCATCATCGCTAAGGACCACCGAACTGATTTTCGACGTATCGTGCACGGTATTCCAAAAATCCTGAACCATCTTGTGTGCATCATCAACACCCGTAATGCTCAACGAATGATCGGAATTTTCAGAAACGCCGAGCAGAATCATTCCACCATCAGTATTGGCGAAAGAACTGTACGTCTCCCAAATACTATGCGGCAGACCACCTTTCGCACGCTTTGCCTCAAGACGGTTATGCTCACGCATGCGAGGAATCTCTCGCTCCCACCACTTATCTTCATCTTGCAATTGCAATCGAGATTGGGACACCATTGCCACCGCCTTTCCACTCAGCATTGTGCGTTACCAGCAATTTTACCACCGCTTTTAGAATTTACCATCGCTTTTTGTAAATTTATCACCGCTTTTATTGCGACCTCTCCAAAAAGCGACGGCAAAAGAAAAGGCTGGTGCGGCCCGCTCTCCATCACGGAACGAAACACACCAGCCTGAAGCTAAAACCCCGAAAGCTAAGAAGCCGCAGCTCTAGCCAACTCAGATAATGCCGCGATCGGCAAGCGGACCCTGCCAATCCGGGTATTCGCCTTCGCGCGCAGAAGCGATCGTCTGCTCCGGTTCGCACTTAACCGGCAGCGTCTTCGGCTTGAACGGGAACTTTTCGGCACGCATCTTTTCGTATGCCACGATATCGTCTTCATGCTGCAACGTCAGATCGATGTCGTCGTAGCCGTTCATCAAACGCCAACGGGTGTAGTCGTTCACCTCGAACGGCAGCGTCACATCGCCGCACGTCACCGTGCGATCCTCTAGGCTCACGGTCATTTCACGGCCCGGCTCCTCGTCGAGCAGCTTCCACAGCAGCTCAACGGATTCCTGCGGCATAATCGCAGCCAGCACGCCGTTCTTCGCGGTGTTGCCATAGAAAATGTCAGCGAAACGAGACGAAATCACCACGCGGAAACCGTAATCGTGCAGCGCCCACACGGCATGTTCACGCGAAGAGCCGATACCGAAATCCGGTCCGGCAACGAGAATCTTGCCCTGCTTGTATTCCGGCTGGTTGAGCACGAATTCCGGATCGCGACGCCATGCGTAGAACAGCGCGTCGTCAAAACCGGACTTCTGCACGCGCTTCAAAAACACGGCGGGAATAATCTGGTCGGTATCGACGTTGGAGCGGCGAAGCGGCACGGCCACGCCGGTAAGAGCAGTCAGTTTTTCCATTTCAACATTTCTTTCGATTTACGATTCACAGGATGCCGGAAATCCAAGATTTTCCGAGGATTTCCAAGGATTCACAGGTCGGCCGGAGACGAGATGGTACCGCGGATGGCGGTTGCTGCGGCGACTGCCGGTGATGCCAAGTGCGTACGCGATCCCTTGCCCTGACGTCCTTCGAAGTTGCGGTTCGACGTGGAAATGGAACGTTCGCGGGCCACCATCTTGTCGGGGTTCATGCCCAGGCACATGGAGCATCCGGCGTTACGCCATTCGGCACCGAAGTCCTTGAATATCTTGTCGAGTCCTTCCTTTTCCGCCTGCAAGCGCACACGCGAGGAGGCCGGCACCACGAGCACGCGGTGAATGTTCTCGGCCTTGTGATGCCCCTTCATAATGGAGGCGGCCACGCGCAGATCCTCAAGGCGTCCGTTGGTGCAGGAGCCGATGAACACGGTATCCACGGCAATGTCTTTGATGGGCGTGCCCGGAGTCAAACCCATGTAGGCAATGGCACGCTCGGCCGCGGTGCGCTCGGTCTCGTCGTTGAACGAGGCCGGATCCGGCACCACGCCGGAGATCTTGATGCTCTGGCCCGGATTGGTGCCCCAGGTCACGTACGGTTCGAGGTCTTCAGCCTTGATGGTCACTTCCTTGTCGAACACGGCGTCATCATCGGTTTTCAGCGTCTTCCAGTATTCGACGGCCTTGTCCCACATTTCGCCTTCCGGCGCGTGCGGGCGGCCCTTCAGGTATTCGAACGTCACTTCGTCCGGCGCGATCATGCCGGCGCGGGCGCCTGCTTCGATCGACATGTTGCAGATGGTCATGCGTGCGTCCATCGACAGTTTCTTGATGGCTTCGCCGCGATATTCGATGACGTGCCCCTGGCCGCCACCAGTGCCGATCTTCGCGATAATCGCAAGAATAATGTCTTTTGCGGTGACGCCCTTCGGCAGCTCACCTTCGATATTCACGGCCATGGTCTTGAACGGCTTCAAGCTCAGGGTCTGCGTTGCCATAACATGTTCGACTTCGGAGGTGCCGATGCCGATGGCCATGGCACCGAACGCGCCGTGCGTGGAGGTGTGCGAATCGCCGCACACAATCGTCATGCCCGGCTGCGTCAGACCCAGCACCGGCGCGAACGCGTGCACCACGCCCTGATCGGCGTCTCCCAGCGGGCACAGACGTACGCCAAAATCCTTGCAGTTCTTTTCGAGCGTGCTCAGCTGCAGCGCAGAGATCTTATCCGGATTCGGGCGGTCGATGTCGGCAGTCGGAGTGTTGTGATCTTCCGTTGCGATCAGCTGGTCAAGGTGACGCGGCTTGCGTCCGGCCAATCGCAAGCCTTCGAATGCCTGCGGACTGGTGACTTCGTGCATGAGCATCAGATCAATGTACAGCAAGTCGGGAGCCCCATCACTACCCCTGCGTACCAAATGATCGGCCCAGACCTTCTCGGCCAATGTCGTTCCCATTGCGGGACCTCCTCGGATTTTTCCTCGCTTTTTCCTCGCAGGTATTGCCAACCCGCGCTGTTCGTGCTATAAGCCTATGGTGTTTGAGCCCGGTTCGAATGCGTCTATGCCGGTATATGAGATACTTGCATGCAACGCACGTATCATGCATGCGTCGAGTTCACGTTAATTCACGCTAAAAACACGCAAAATGCGACATACCTCTCCGTATGAGCCAACATAATCGTTGAAAAATCAGCATTTTCCCAACTTTTCCTTTGCTGAATAAAAGTTAGAAAATTTCTGCTTTACCGCAGTCCGACATTGCATATATTTTGCATTTCAATATGTGAGATGGCATAATCCCTCTTATGACTTCTTCGAATACAAGCACCACCATGCCTGAATCGCAGTCAGATGAGACTGAGCTTCAAGCTGAGACCCACCACACGACGTCTTCTCAAAGCAACGAGATTCATTCCGGCGTGGGCGTGCTTGACAAGACCGTCAAAATCCTTGACGCGCTTGAATCCGGTCCGGCAACGCTCGGACAGCTGGTTTCCTCAACGGGCTTGGCTCGACCGACCGCACATCGACTGGCGATTGCGCTGGAGCGTCACCGTTTTGTGTTGCGTGATCAACATGGCCGTTTCGTGCTTGGTTCGCGTTTTGCGGAATTGGCCGCAGCCGCCGGCGAGGATCGTTTGCTGACCGCAGCCGCGCCGATTTTGCAGACGTTGCTGGATCGTACCGGCGAATCCGCGCAGATTTACCGCCGTCAGGGCGATATGCGCGTGTGCATCGCCGCTGTGGAGCGCGCATCCGGTTTGCGCGATTCCATTCCGGTTGGTGCGATGCTGTCGATGGCGGCCGGTTCCGCAGCCCAGATTCTGCTGGCTTGGGAGGATTCTGAACGCCTGCATCAGGGGTTGCGCCACGCCAAGTTCACCGCGTCCAAGCTTACCGCCGTGCGCAAGCGCGGTTGGGCTGAATCCGTGAACGAGCGCGATGAGGGCGTATGCTCGATTTCCGCGCCGATTCGCAATGCTTCCGGCCAAGTGATTGCCGCGATTTCGATTTCCGGTCCGGACGGTCGTATGGGGTCCAATCCCGGACGCCGTTACGCCCCGCTGGTTATGGCCGCTGGTAAATACCTGACTGACGCCCTGATTAAGGCTTCTTCCGGCCGCTGACAGGCGGTTACGATCTTACGACCGTATAGCTTCGTAAGCTTTTCGACCGTGCTTTGCAACGCATGCAAGGTACGGTTTTTCATTGGCGGTTTTCATTTGCCGCGATTGCCGTTTACTTGCGCAGCCAAGACAGCAGTTTGCTCCACCAGGTTGACCTATGCAGCAGATCCACGCCTTCGGATTCGGGCTTCGACTCGCTGGTCATACCATATGCGTACGCCTTGCCCGCGCTCGGCTTGCCCACCAATTCGCCGTATTCCAGTAGCTGCGTGCGCGGCTCGTACGGATGTCGAATGTCGAACTCAATCAGACGTGCGGCCCTCTTCTGCGGAACCGGACCGTACGATCCAAAACCGCTGGTGGGCGACGCGATCATCATCAGCCTGTCAATCACCTTCGGTGGAACCTTCGCCGTCTGCGCATCAGCGGAATTCTGCGAAATCGGTACTGTTCCAACGAACGCATTGCGGTGATCATGCCCCGCGGAAATCGCGAAATACCCGTATTGCTCCAAAATCGCAAATTCGCCGCTGTCGGCATCGGGGCAGCTGATGCCCTCCCCCAAATAACTGCCGGGAAGCGTTTTTCCCTCGTCCAAAACGTAGTGTTTCCCAGCGTAATTGCGGTAGCCTTCGATCGCGCGCGCCGCATTCGCCGCAGCCGGCTTCAACAGTTGGTAATACTGTTGCACCGGAAAATGCTGAAATACCATGCACGGCACCGCCTGTTCCTGCGATTTCGCGGTTTCGTGCAATTCTACCTTTTTCTGAGATTGCGTGGCCATCATTTCCGGCACTTCGGCAAGAAATCGCAACGCCTCCGCCGACGGGCTTCCGTACCCGCCGGAACGTGCGTAATCGCCTGAATCCAGCAATACCAGGCCAAGCACGGACGTCGTATGATCCACGTCGGAAACCGGTAACGCGAATGTGCCCGGCTCGCAGGCAAACACGCGTTGGCTCGGCAAATATTGCTCCGTCTGAAGTCGCGCAGGATCAGGATTCAGGCATCCAGGAACTTCCCTGCAAATGCTTTCGATTTCCGCATTGCCCAACCCGCACTGAAAATCATGATTGCCGAAGGTCACCGCCCACGGAATACCGCGGTCGGCAAGCGGACGCACGAGCTGTTCGACGGTAGCACGCACGGATGCGCGTGTACGTTCCAGCGCGGCTTCGAACCATTCTGACGCTTCGGAAGACTTGGATGAGGCGGGCTTACGCACAGTTCCGACAGAAACGCTCCAGCGACGCTTGCGCGTGGTTTGCGCGTATGCGGGATCGTATCCTGCGATCTGATTGCCGGTGAAGATAACAATATCCGGACGTGTGGCATCCAGCGACGCTTCGATGAGTTTGACGGTGTCTTTGCTGACTTTCGGTCCGTCTTGGATGTCGGTAAGCTGCAGCACGCGGAATTTGCCGGATTGGTGGAATTGCAGTCGCCCCAGTCGCGCGGATATGGAAAGCGGACGATCGTCGCCTTCTTCCGCCGGTTGGATGCGCGGTCGCGTGGCCGCGGCTTTTGCTGCGTTCTGCAATTCAGTCATGTTTCCTAGGGTAGTGCAATTTTCTTGGACCGTGCCATAGTGACAGACTTTACTTGCAAAAAACAAAAAACCCTCGCATCCGCGAGGGTCATTGGCTGGGATGCCTGGACTCGAACCAAGAATGGCTGAACCAGAATCAGCTGTGTTGCCAATTACACCACATCCCAATTTGGCAGGCGTGGCAACTCCGAAAAGTTGTCCGTCGTACCCCCGACCGGATTTGAACCGGTGTTGGCGCCGTGAGAGGGCGTAGTCCTAGACCGCTAGACGACGGGGGCTTGAGTTATCGCTGTGATTCTCAGCCAAGCCGTGAACCGCAACGAGTGATAAATATACGCGAATCCTCAGAAGTGCGCAAGTCACGGCGTGTCGCACCATTTTCCACCATTCTTAAGCACCATCTCAGGAACAACAAAACCCGCTGGAACAAAACATTCCAGCGGGTCAACAGTTATGCAGTCATGCAAACGCACGAATCAGCGCATCACAGGTGCTCGCGCAAACCCTGCAGGCGAGCGACGGCAATCTCCTTGCCGACGATCTCCATGGATTCGAACAGCGGCGGAGACACGCGGCGGCCGCTCATGGCCACGCGCACAGGGCCGAATGCCAGACGCGGCTTGTAACCGCCATCCTCGATCAGCGCCTTGTTCAGCGTCTCATGCAGGAAGTCGGTCTTCCAATCAGCCTCATCGACAGCGGAAAGCGCGGCAATGGCGGCGTCGAGCACCGCCGGAGCGGAATCCTTCAACTGCTTCTTGGCATCGTCGTCAGGCTCGATATAGCCCTCGGTAGAGAGCAGCGAGCCGACCATGCCCGCAACCTCGCCCAGCAGGCGCACGCGCGGCTGCACGAGATCTACGGAAGCGGACAGCACTTCGCGCTCACGGTCGGTCAGCGCATCCCAAGAATCAGCGGAAACCACGCCATCACGGTTCAGATACGGCACGGCACGGTTCAGGAAGTCCTGCGGTTCGAGCATGCGAATGTGTTCGGCGTTGATGGAAATGGCCTTGTCAATGTCGAAACGGGCCGGATTGGCCTTGACATCACGCACGTCGAACTTCTCGATCATTTCTTCCATGGAGAACACGTCGCGGTCGGCGGCGATGGACCAGCCCAGCAGCGCCAGGTAGTTCAACAGGCCTTCGCGAATGAAGCCGTTGTCGCGATGCAGGAACAGGTTGGATTCCGGATCGCGCTTGGAAAGCTTCTTGTTGCCCTGGCCCATCACGTAAGGCATGTGGCCAAACAGCGGCATTTCCTTGGCCACGCCCAGCTCGATCAGGTAACGGTAGAGCACGATCTGACGCGGGGTGGAGCTCAACAGGTCCTCACCGCGCAGCACCACGTTGATATTCATCATGGCGTCGTCGACTGGATTGGTCAGCGTGTACAGCGGATCGCCGTTCGGGCGCACGATCACATAATCCGGCACGGAACCGGCCTTGAATTCGATGCGGCCACGGATCAGATCGTCGAACGCGATATCCTCGTCGGGCATGCGGATACGCAGGGCGGGCTTACGGCCCTCCGCACGGAAAGCGGCCTTCTGCTCTTCGGTGAGATTACGGTCGTAACCGTCGTAGCCGAATGCCTTCGGGCGGCCTGCAGCCACGTTGCGGGCTTCGATTTCTTCCGGAGTGGAGAAGGATTCGTACGCATAGCCGGCTTCGAGCAACTTGGCTGCGACATCCTTGTAGATGTCGCCACGCTCGGACTGGCGGTACGGACCGTCAGGACCGCCTACGTTGATGCCCTCATCCCAGTCGATGCCCAGCCAGTTCAGGGCTTCGATGATCTGGTTGTAGCTTTCCTCGGAGTCGCGCTGGGCGTCCGTATCTTCAATACGGAACACGAACGTGCCCTTGGTGTGGCGGGCCTCAGCCCAGTTGAACAGTGCGGTACGGACCATGCCGACGTGCGGAATGCCGGTCGGAGACGGGCAGAAGCGCACGCGAACATTCTCAGGAAGTTCCGGTTTGGTGTTTTCAGCTTCAGTCATAGGTTCCATTGTGCCCCGCAAACCGGACGTGCCGCCCATCCCCACACACCGGCTCGTCAACAACGCCGACAACAATCAGTTTCTCAAATCGTCAATTATATGTATCTTATATCTTATTGCTGATAAAATATAAAATACATATAATTAAGTCCGAGGGCCACCATGAAATACACGCCGACAAAAGTAAGCAGAACACTGCGAAAGCTTGGTGAACACACACAAATCCAACGAAAACTCCTTCGCCTCACCTTGGAGGATGTAGCCATCCGCGCGGGAGTCAACATCAATACGGTGCGCAGCATCGAAAGCGGCAAACCAGTGCGCACCGACTCGCTTTTCGCAGTCATGAACATCCTGCAACTTATCGACCCAATGATCGAAGCCACCAATCCCTACAACACCATGCTGGGCATGAGCCGCGCCATCGACGAGCTCCCCCAACGCGTCAGAAGATAACCCAAGTCAGAAAACAATTCTCATGAGCCAAACCATACAAGTGCACACTACGTTGCAGGGGCAAGACGTACAAGCGGGCACCATCTTCGCCCAAAACAACCGCATCACTTTTCGCTACACCCCTGAATTTCTCGCGTCAGACAATGCGTACGACCTTACGCCGGCATTGCCGAGAGTATCCGACGCGCCGTTCTTCTTCGAGGGGCTTGGACCATTCTCAGACAGCGCGCCAGACCGGTGGGGCAGAAAACTCCTCAACCGCGCGCTCAAACGCAAGCGTGTTTCCGAAATCGAGTACCTGCTTGGCGTCGACGACGCGACCCGACAAGGTGCGCTACGCTACTACATAGATGGCACCCCTCAAGCGAGCGGCAATGACATACCAAAACTCACCGACCTGCCAAAACTACTCGACACAGCCGATGCGGTGGGAGAAGACCGCGAAGTCGCAGACATTGACCTGCGCCGACTCTACCGCGCCACAGGCTCGCTCGGTGGGGCTCGCCCTAAGGCATGCATCTACGACAAGGGCATGCTTTGGCTGGCGAAATTTCCCAAACCATCCGGAGACGAATGGGATATTACTGGCTGGGAAGCAGTAACCCTGCAACTAGCTGATATGGCAGGAATTCGCGTGCCGAATCACCGTACCATCAGCATTACTGACAGCCAAGATCGTCACCGCAGCGTACTACTTACTTCAAGATTCGACAGACAGCCTTCAAAAGAGGGTCCATCATTCATGACGCGAATCCCCTACTATTCCGCAATGACAGCGCTCGACGCACACGACGGAGAAGGTGGAGATTGGCTTGATTTGGCGGAATTTGCACGCAGTATGGGATGCGATCTTCATGAGCTTTGGCGTCGAGCCATGTTCGGCGCTGCCATCGGCAATTGCGATGACCATCTGAGAAATCACGGGTTCATACGAAAAGACAGTACATGGGAGCTATCTCCCGCATTCGACCTCAATCCAGAGCCCTACGATGAAAACCTATCGGACGAGCATCAGCTTACATTGTTTGGAGACGGACAAGTCACCCCCGAACTCCTCATGCGCAAAGATGCCCTGGCTTTATTCGATATTCCCACGTCAGCTGCAATCAGCTATACAGAAAAACTTCGCTCCGCATTGAGCCAAGCGCTATCTTTGGCACGCAAGACACGCATAGACAGTCATTCGCTAGCCATTATGTCAGGTCGTTTCCAACACGGGTTGGAAACGTTGGGATGCCTTGTCTGAGCGCCCGCAAGCCATGCACAATTCAAGTACGGTCAGACGGGATTTTGAGGAGGTTGTCAGGACTGTTTCGTACTGCAATACTTTTCGGTATTTCTATACCTATAATGAAAGAGTATTGATTTCACTTTTGATGTCGATTCACTTTCCGAAAGGGTATCTAATGACGGACCCCAACCAATATAATCCACAAAACCCGCAGCAACCCCCGCAATACGGCGGCTACGGCTCCTACGGGCAGAATGATTACGGCCAGCAGGCACCGCAATACGACGCACCCGACTACGGCCAGCAGGCACCCCAGTATGGCTCACCGCAATACAGCGCACCGCAGTACAACAATGCCGCCGGCTACAACCAACAGCAGCCGCAGTACGGCGCGCCTCAGCCTCAGGGGACCAACGGTTTCTTCGCGCTGACCGCTCCGCTCGATCAGCCGGCATATAACTGCACCATCGGCGAGGCGTTCATCCGTTTCTGGAAGAAATACGCCACATTCAAGGGTCGCGCCTCCCGCGGCGAATTCTGGTGGTGGATTCTGTGCAACTGCATCATCATCGCGGTTCTGGACGCCATCATCGATGGCGACGCTGCCAACGGCATTCAAAGAACTGTCAACGCCATTTGGGGACTGGCAACGATTATTCCCTCCCTCGCACTTTCCGTTCGCCGCCTGCACGACATCAATAAGCCAGGTACCACACTGGTCATCCTCTATGTGGCTAACCTCATTGGCGCAACTGTCATTGGCGCAACTGTCATCGGCGTCTTTTTGATGGGTATCCGCTTTATCTCAGCAATGGATGGAGTTGGCAAATCAGATCTTGCCGGACTTTTACTGTTCCTTTTTGGCCTCGTCACCTTCCTGGCCACGTCGATCATATTCATCGTGCTCATGGCCAGGAAGACCGATCCGGCCGGCGTACGCTTCGACGACCCTGCAGCCGGCAACGGTTATACCCCAGTTCCGGCGGCACCGACCCCAACCCCTGCAGCCACAAACGCTCCGTACGGCACCCCGTATGGTTCCGACGGATCCGACGACCCTACCGTGGAAGGCAATATCCGTCACTGACGAACGTCGCGCACAACCCAATCACAACCACGTCACAGCAAAATATTATCTGCAACAATCAGTAATAAAAATCCCGGTACCGAAGTCGCAAGTGCCGGGATTTTTATATTGTCACGTCAATACCATCATTCGATATCGCGACGAGATTTCATATTCTAAATTTATTTTCAGAATATCTGTTTTGCAGTATTTTGATTATTCCGAATCGCGTTCTGAAGTGCCGCCTTCCGCATCTTCGGTTTTCGCAACGTCTGAAGCTTCGCTCGAATCAGACGAATCGTCCTTCGTCAATTTGAACTTTTCAGCAAGCGCCTCCTTGCTCTTACGCTCGTCCTCTTCCTTGGCTTCCCGTTCGGCCTTCTTCGGATCCCAGCGCAGGCAATCCGCATGATACGACCATTCCAAGCCCGCCTGCGGAATCATCATGTTTGCGGTTATAAGGAAAGTCCGCTCGCAGAAGGAATTGACCTCGACCGGAACGATTCCATCCATGTGGCGTATGGAATCGCGCATTTCAACCAGTTGCAGCAGGGCCGCATCACCCATGCAGGTCGGCGGAATGGCCATCTGCTCGCACAGCTCGTTGGCGTACAGCAATACCGGCAGCACACGTATGACCTGCTCGCCCAAATCGTCAATGCCGTCGCACATGAGATTCATCAGTCCGTCGCACACCGCAACAGATGCAAGGTAACGGCCGGTGAGCTGCAACGGATCAACTGTGGTGGCATAACAGAAGCTGACGTTCTTCGACGCCTCGCCGTCGAATTCGAATCCGGAGCTACCGCGAATGAGGTGAGTGACGCTTTTCATCACACTGCGGATGCTCTTTTCGACGTGGGCGTCGATGAAGATACCCAGAATGTCGGCCGCTTTGAAGAACAGGTCGGCATTGTTGGTTTCGGAATAATCGCGCATCACGTCGTACGCTTGATTGGCTTTCTTCAGGGCCTGCACCACTGCTGGATCGCAGCCCGGTATCTCATCCATTCCCTCATATACGGCTTCCGCCACGGATATGTCGACTTCATCCGGCAAGCGCAGCAACGCCCTTGCCATCATGCAGGAGAATCCTACCTGCAGATCTTCCATATACTTGGCGTCGTTCTCCATCTCCTGCGCGGTTTGCAGCGGCCACAACTCCACCACTTTGACGCAATATTCGATAGCCAACTGCGTATGAGGCATATTGTAGAGCGGGTAAAGCGCTTCGTTGTTGATCTTAAAAGGCATTCGTGCTCCTTTGCAGCCTCGACGTCCATATCTTCGCTAAGCCCATCAGGAGACCCAGCCCTTCAATAATGGCATGGAATCCCCTTCCTTTCAACAACCGACGCACGTTACCTGCCGCATATCAGCCACCACAACCATCCGCCGCGCGTTTCACGCATTATTTCACGCCGGCAGCGGGGTCGACATACGTGATCGACAAAACCTTTCGCGTATCGCAATCGTAGGTAATGGAAGTAATGGAGGCGAGCGCCGTGTGGCGTAGCAGCATATTATGTTCCGGGTGCCCAGTTTCCAGCATATGCCTGTAGCTCCAGATGGGCGATTCGTGGCTGACTACAATGATTTGCTCACCCGGATGCTCCCCCACTTTTTCAAGGGCGAACGCTTGCACACGATGCGCGATCGACTGGTAGCTTTCACCCCAGCTTGGCTTCCACAGGTTGCGCACCAGCTTCCAGTTACCGTTTTTCCAGAGCGCGCCTTCGCCGTAGCCGATGCGCGTGCCGCGGAATTCATTGCGCGCTTCGATGATGCGCTCGTCGGTGGTGAGTTCCAGCGGCTCCTCGCCACGGGTTTCACGCACTTCGTTGAGTGCGGTGAGGATTTCGCCGGCCGTTTCGCGCGTGCGTTCCAGCGGCGACGAGTAGATGGCGGAAACCGTGTTGAGTTGCGGACTGACGGCAATGTAATGCGCGGTCGCCTGCGCCATGCGCACGCCCACTTCCGACAGGTGAAATCCAGGCAGTCGTTCGTAGAGCAAATGCCCCGGATTTTCGACTTTGCCGTGACGTACGAAATGGATGGTTGTTGCGGGCATCCCTACCGCCTTTCCGCAAGATGCTGCCGGACTGCTGACGTTGACCGATGGAACGAAAATCCTGCAATCGCAAGCTTTAGAAGCGTTGCGTAACCATTTTGCAACAACCGTCTTTCGCCCGCCAAACATCTTTTCGCCCACCAAGTGAACGTGTGTTGAGTACTTACAAAATAGCCAATCGAATTATGTCTGCCAACCTCAATGTACCGCGTGTTGCGACAGTACCTCCGCATAAAGTTGTCTAAGTCAAGAAAATGACACACAACCAATCTCCACCCCCTATGCAACACGCCGAAGCGTCAATCGATTGACGTTCAAGCAAGGTTGAAGAGAGAGACTGGGACTGGAGAGAAAACAACAGAAAAACAATCAAGGCAGAACAAGGGTATATCAAGCGGTCTGCGGCAACGCAAAGCGGCGGATGCAAGCACCAACCGTGAGCAGAAAGGAGCGGCAAAACATGACCAATTCAGTCCTCGCCGGTGCCAAAAGCATCGGCCAACGTCTTTTCGGAGGGTATGCGGAGCTTCTTCGCATACCGCACACCGCCCGATTTTCGGTCGGTTCAGTAATCGCATGCATGCCGTTCCCGATGGTCGGCATGACAATCACGATTTCCGTGCAGCATTATTACGGCAATTACTCGCTGGCAGGCGCACTGACGGCCGTGCAGGCGATCGCGCTGGCCGTTGCAAGCCCAGTGCTTGGCAAGTTGGTTGATAAGTTCGGCCAGCGCCAGGTGTCGATTCCGACGATCATTGTGTGGATGATCGCAGCGACCGCACTGGTTTCCTGCATCACCGCGCGAGTGCCCTCATGGATTCTGTTCTGCATCGTGCCGTTCATGGCGGCGATTCCGCCGTGGGGCGCGATGAGCCGTCAGCGTTGGACGACGCTGCTTAAAGGCGATACGGAGAGAACGAACCGTGCGCTTTCGCTTTCCGGCGTGTTCGACGAATGCATGTGGGTGATCGGCAATCCGCTCGCCTCCACGCTGGCCGTGATTTCCGGCCTATTGGCGTTCTCGTTCACCGGCGTGTGCGTGGTGGTCGGCGCGCTCATGTTCCTCACTGAGCTTTCCACCGAGCCGAAATCGCAGACGCAGCTGGCTCGCGAAGCGGGCATGACCCGCAAGGAATACCGCGAGCGCGAAGCCGCCCGTTCCAAGGCGTTGCAGGCTGAAGCGGCAATCGAATACGCTCGCGATCGAGCACGTTCCGAAGGCAAAACGGCTGCGGAAGTGCAGGCCGCCATGGATCAGGCCGCCGCGGATGTGAATGCCGGGCGCAAGGAGTCGATTTGGGGGCCGGGACTGATTGCCGTGTGCGTGACATGGTTTGGCTTGGGTGCGTTCCAGTCGGCTGCCGGCATTTCGATCGTCGCGTTCGCTACGGAAGCGAATATGAAGCAGTACACGGGTTTCGTGTTCGCCTGTTTCTCGTTCAGTTCGCTGATTGGCGCACTCGTGTATGGTGCGAAGAATTGGACGATTCCGCTGTGGAAACGTTTCTACTTCTGCCTTGCCGTGGTCGATCTAGGCATCGGCTCGTTCATGTTCGCCAAACATCTGTGGGTGATCATGATCATCTACCTGTTCATCGGCGTGTGCCAAGCACCAACGTGGGTGAACGGCAACCAATTGATGCTGCACTTGGTGCCACCCACACGCTTCACCGAAGGCATGGCCTGGATGGGTGCGATGAACTCGATCGGCGGTTCCGTCGGTTCGGCGATTGCCGGCCAGTTCATCGACCGTATGGGATCACACGGTGGTTTCATTGTGGTGACGGCTTTGGCGCTCACCTCGCTGGCGATCGCCCTGTTCGGCTTCAAGCAGATCAAGGACTCCACTGAGCAGCCCATGCTCACCACCGTAAGCGTGTGACCTTTCGCGCTTAAAGCATGCAAAGCATATGAGAAGGCGGTGCCTCACACCTTTGTATAGGTGTGAGGCACCGCCTTTTCATATTCAGGACTGCCAGGACGTCTGCACAATTCGGAAATCGGGGCAAATTTCCGAGTTGTGCAGACAGATTTTCCGAATTCAAGACTACTTGGGCCAGCCGTTGGGAGTGTGCTCCAGCGACCATATACCAAGCTTGTGCGAGAAGCTGTTCTGCCACTTGGCTTCCAACTCCTCCGGAGTCAGGCGGTTGTCGGCTTTGCGCAGACGGTTCATGGCGTTGGTATGCGTATCGTCGAGCAGCCATTTGCGCGTCAGGAAGTTCCACACCATCACTACGGCGGTTGCGATGAGCTTGCCGACATTGGTACGGATCAGATATTCCGTGCTCTGTGACACGTATGCATCATGGTTCATGCCATACGTGGAGATCCAAATAATGGCGTCGTTCATGAACAGGCCGATCAGCGCGCCAATCACGAAAATAAGGATTTCCATCCAGCGGGCCATGTCGTCACGGTGCTTGAACACCAGTTTCATGCTGGCGACATAGTTGAAAATCAGGGAAATAACGAACGAGATGGTTGCGGCGAGCACGTTGTGCATGCGGAATACGCCGACGAGAAGATTCAGAATGCCCCAGTCGATAATGAAGGCGATTACGCCAACGAGGCCAAATTTCATAAGCTGTTCAATCAGTTTTCTCACAACGAATATTTAACACGCGCACGCAGACCACCTTGGAAGCCATTCAGACAAAGCCCAAAATTTCTCACGCAACCACCCCGACTGCGCCGTTCGACGCCTAGACTGGAGGTGAACCGCAAAGGCTGATTTCAACAATTCAAGGAGAGCATCATGCCAGTCATTCATACCCATGTTTCCGTGTCCACCACCGCCGAACAGCGCGAGGCGCTGAAGTCCGCATACGGCAAGGCGATCACCGCCGTTCCCGGCAAGTCCGAAGGCTGGCTGATGTGCCCATTTGAAGACAATATGCCGATTTATTTCGGCGGCGACGATTCCAAGCCAGCCGCATACGTCGAAGTGAACGTGTTCGGTCGTTCCGTGCCCGGTTCCACCTGGGAGAAGCTGACCGAGCAGATCATGGCCGCATTGGAGAAGGAACTGGGCATTCCAGCCGACCGCACGTACATCCGTTACACCGCCACCACCGACTGGGGCTGGAACGGCGGCAACTTCTGACGAAGTTACCATCGTTCCTTCGGGGTTCGCCCATATTGCGAACCTCTCACCTCACCTACGGGAAACACACCGTGTTTCCCGCCTCACGGTTCGGGGCGACAACTTCTGACGAAGTTACCACCGTTCCTGCGAGGTCATGGCGTTGCGACGTTCGCTAGAAACCGCCAAAATTAGGGTGCAAAAAGGGCGACCACCTACGTATATACGTAAGCGGCCGCCCTAAAACGTTGCAATCAGAACGCTACGACTCGTTTATCACACGATCTTCGGCATCGGCGTAGTCAGCGAAGTGGTGAGATTCACATGCACCAAACCGGCACCGGAATGCACCTCAACCTTCTTCAACGTAACCGTACGCTCCTCAGCCGGAGCAGAATCGTTGTCAGTCATCGTGGCCGGAGACTTCACCGCAACCAGCGCGAGCGAACCGAAGTCAACGTCGGCGCTGGCGCACAGGTCCATCGCCTTATTAAGCGATTCAGCAAAACCGTCCTTCAGAATCACACGGTCCGCCGGCACACCGTACGCGTTTTCGGCAACCCAACGCACGTTCTCCACCAGAGCCATACCCTTGCGGCTGTGCGGCGTGGCCGGCATGGAACCGTTCACCACCGCGTCAACAAACGCGTCAAGCTGCGGGGCGAGCGCATTGCCGCCGTCACGATACAGGTTGCCGATAATCGGTTCACGGAACTCCAGATCCTTGGCGGTCTGCTGCAAAGCCGGAATCTGATCGTCTTCGCCATCCCACAGGTTAATCAGCGGGAACGTAGGAATATCCAGACCTTCCAAGCGCTGCACATGGAACGGGTAACGCCAAGCGAGCGCCGGATCGTCACGCCAAGTGGAAGCACGAGTCACCACAATCGCAGCGGACGGCCACTGTGCGCCATACTCGCGGCAAGCAATGTCAAGCCACTTCTGAGCGCCCGCATCAGTACCGTAACCAGCCTCAACAATCACCACGTCGTGCAGAGCGCACGCCATTTCCACGGAAACCAGCGTCGGAATACCGATAGACACGTTCGCGAACGGACCGCCGTGCACATACACGGGAGAACCATTCACCGTTTCCGTCTTCGCCGGCTTCACCGCATCGGAAAGAATGCCGGTAATACGCCACAAATCAACGAATTCACCGAATGTAACGGCCTTACCGTCCTTCGTACCGGCAATCATCTTGGAAACACGATCGGCGATCTCATCCATGGAACGAGAGAGCACCACAATCTGCATGAGCTCGCAGGTCGGAGTGAGTACCACGCGCTCAGCCACGTCGCCCTTGCCACGGTCCACTGCGATCTGGCGCAGGGAACGGGACGGCACTTCGGAGACGCGCGGCACGAGAATGGTGTCCAGCTTGCCGTCGTCGATGGCCTTCTCAGCGAAGGAAACCAGCAGGTTCTGGGCCGCTTCGATAGCGCCCATTTCGCCGCACAGACCCCAGTCGATCAGCTCAGGGTGGGTCAGGGAAGCCTTGCCGCCGCCCGAAGCGCCACCCTTGGAACCGGCAGCGGTAATGCCCATGCTCGGCTGACGGAGCACTGCGGCCGCATCAATGCCACGCTCACGCAACGCGTCGATCAGCGCGATCGTGGTGGTGGTCTTGCCCTCGCCGCGAGACGCCTTCAGCGGAGTATCGGCGGTGACGAGCACGACCTTGCCATGCTTGCGTGGAGCATCCGGATCATTCTTCAAATAATCGAGATAGCCGAACGCATCAATCTTCTGCACCAAGCCGTACTGGCTGGTGAAATCCTCAATGCTGGTCACTGGGGTTCCTTTCTTCAAATTGGAATGCACGTCATTCTAACGATGTTGTATTGCGGAAAATAATTGGCTCCCGCAACGTGGTCACGAGAGCCGAATAGTGAGATTTTAGAAGTCCGACATGTGGAAGCCGTTCTTCATGTTCATGCTGGCGGTGTACAGCACGGAATCAAGAAGCTTGTCGGTTTCCTCCTTGAGCTGCGCGGCCATGGTCTCGTTGGCTGCGGCAAGGATTTCACGGGCTTCGCCGTTGCGCACGGCTTCGATGATTTCATCCGGTTCCATAGGCTGAACATCGCCGATTTCGTCTTCCGCATCGAATTCGTCGGTCACGTCACCCACCAAACGTTCGATCTGCTCGTCGGTAGAGGCAACCATGCGGTGGCCCATCGCGCCGGTCTTCTCCTGATAGCGTTCCACGGCGTTGGCGGTGTCGGCGAAGCTGGAATCGCACAGGGCCGCGATGATGCGGTTCTCCCAATAGAAGTTTTCGGACGTGACGCGCGTGGTGGTGTCTTCCAAATACTTCGGCGTGGAGTTGACGTTCGGGAAGAACGGCACGAGCGTGTTGAACGGATTGGAACCATAGGCGATCCACTGGATCGCACGGCTCACCTGCGGGCGGTACGGGCGGATCTGCATCACCGCAAGCTGGCTCTGACGGTTGATGCCGATCGGGCGGAACATGTGGCGGGTGCGCTGGTCGCCAAGCTTTCCATACGGATCGTACGGAGTGCCCTGATAGTGGGAGCTCAGCACATACTTCACATCTTCGATGGTGATTTTGCGTTCCGGCTGGCGAGCCCACGGAATATCGTCGGAAACCGGCTTGTGGTCGGCATCCTGACCATCCCACTGCTCGTCGTACGGGTTAAGGAAACGCTGCATGTACCAGGCACGCGGAGTGTTGTACACGTGGTCGGAATCGGAGTGGGAGCCGAACGCGTCACGCGGGTTGAACGGAGTGGAATTCTCCACCGACAGGTCAAGATGGTTGCGTTCGATGAACTCGGCCAGATCGGCGGAGCACATGTGGTCCTCCTGCTCGCCAAGCGCATCTTCAAGATCAAATTCGTCAATGCCCAGCTGGTTCGGCATGGTCACATACGCTTCGTCCGGCACACGCTTGGCGATCCAATGATGGCCGCCAACGGTTTCCAGCCACCAGATCTCGTCGACGTCGGAGAAAGCAACGCCGTTCATCTCATACGTGCCATACTCCTCAAGCAGAGCGCCCAAACGTTCCACACCCTCACGGGCGGTGGTGACGTACGGCAGCACGAGAGTAAGGAAATCCTCTTCGCCAATGCCACCGGCGACTTCCGGCTCATAGCCCTCTTCGCCTTCCTTGCCTTTGGCCGGCGTGAGTTCCACGAACGGATCGGCACCGAGCACACGCTCATTGGTGGTGAGCGTTTCGGTGGCGCTCATGGCAACGTTCGCTTCGTTCACGCCAGCTTCGCCCCAAATGCCTTCCTTCGGATCGGCATTCGGCACAGCCGTATACTGCAGCGGATTGTCAGGAAGATCGATTTCAACATGCGAAAGCACGCTCTTGTACTTGCGCGGCTGATCTTCAGGCTTGACTACGATGAAGCGCTTCGGGCAAAACTCACCATTTGCACTATCTTCATTACGGGCGATGATGGTCGATCCGTCATAACTTGCGTCTTTGCCAACCAAAATCGTGGTGCACGCCATAATTATTCAGCAATCCTTTCGATTATTGTCAATACGTTTTCGTCGGATATATTTCTGATTTCCGCATCTTTATATCGTTATATTGTTGCGGAAATCAAATTTCTGGCCTTACTTGAGATCCTCTTTCACAAATCAGGCTTTTCCAGTGAGGAAAATAGCGCCCTGATCAACGATTGTACCGGAAGTACGCAGCGCACGTTCCATTTCGTTGAGCCAGAATCCCTGATTGAGGCCGGCGAGCGGAGCCGTGGTACCCCACACATGCAGATAGTAGTCATGATCCTGATCTGGCGGATATGGACCGTTGTAACGCATCGTCACTGCGGGATCACTGCTGCGGCCCTGCAGCAACGGCGAGGCGGCGGACGTGCGTCCCTGAACCGTTTCAGGAATCATCGCGGAAACCGTGCGCGAGAAATCAGCCGGAATCGCGAGCGCGTGAGAATCGTTGAAATCGTACATCAGCGCATCCACGGGCAGGTTCGCGAGGGACCAATGATTCCACTGGAAACCGCATACCGGAATTGAATCCGGATCAACGAATTCCCAATGCAGGAACTGCACTGCAGGATCAAGCGCATCAATGTAGAAGGGGAAGGAAACAATCGGCGTACCGTCGATGCAGTTCTCAGGCGGCGCCGCCTTGGCAAACGCGTCGGGAATGACGGTGAAATCTGCGGAAATCTTCATGCACCCAGTATCCCTCAAGCGTCTGACTCATACAAGGTTTCAATTGACGGCATAACGAAACATAACGAAACGACCCCTGCGGCGAGCCTGTGGGGCACGCGGGCAGGGGTCGGTCCGGGAAACAGGGCCTATCAGACCTCACATCGCTTGAAAAACAAGGCGTTACAGGCGATAGGCACAGCTAGTACGGCTCAGTTGGCCGGGTGGTAGAAGTCGCCGTTAAGGGCGGCTTCGGCACGGGCCTGAGCCTCTTCGAAGGTGACTTCGGCAAGGGAGGCACGCACGTCGTCGAGTGCCACCGGAGTCATGGACAGGGAGTTCACGCCAAGACCGGCCAGCACTACGGCCAAGTCCGGATCGGCAGCGGCCTCGCCGCACACGCCCACCGGCATGCCCTTGGCGTTGCCCGCGTCGCAGATCATCTTGATGGCACGCAGCACCGCCGGATGCCAGGCGGTCTGATAGTTGGCAACGGAACCGAGCGTACGGTCGGCGGCCAGCGTGTACTGGGTCAGATCGTTGGTGCCGATCGACACGAAGTCGGCCACGTCGGCCACCTTATCGGCCATAAGCGCGATCGACGGCACTTCAGCCATCGCACCCACGAACTTCAGACCGAAGCTCTTGCCAAGCTTCACGAAATAGTCAGCCTCATGCTGGTCGGCAACCATCGGGGCCATGACCCACAGGTTCGCGTCGGTGGCGGCATCGGCTGCGGCGAGCGCCTTGAGCTGGCCTTCGAGCACGTCCATGTGGGCGCGCAGGGTGCGCAGACCGCGCAGGCCGAGAGCCGGATTCGGCTCGTCTTCCGGAGTGAGGAACGGCAGCGGCTTGTCAGCGCCGGCATCGAGCATACGAATCACGACCTTCTTGCCCGGGAACTGGCTCAACAGCTCGGTGTAAGCGCGGGTCTGCTCTTCGACGGTCGGCGGCTCGGAGTTGCCGATGAACAGGAATTCAGTACGGAACAGACCAACGCCTTCAGCGCCATATTCCAGCGCCTTAGCTGCGTCGGCCGGCTTGCCCACGTTGGCGAGCAGCGGAATGAGGTGGCCGTCCTTGGTGGAGCCCGGATTGCCGCGCAGTTCCTTGGCTGCGGCCGCGCGGGACTTGGCGGCTTCGGCTGCGGCGATCTCCTCTTCGGTCGGGTCAACGACAAGTTCACCCTTGGCCGCGTTCACGACCACGGTAGTGCCGTCGGTCAGGGTTTCGGCTTCAGCTGCGGAAACAACCGCCACAATGCCACGAGCGCGCGCCAGAATAGCGGTGTGCGAGGTCGGGCCGCCCTGCGAGGTGACGATGGCGAGGGTCTTGCTCATGTCGAGCGCCGCGGTATCAGCGGGGGAAAGATCTTCGGCGACGAGCACGAACGGGGTTTCGCTCTGCGGCAAGCCCGGAGCGGGAGCGCCCATAAGGTCGGCGATCACGCGCTGTCCGACATCGTGCAGATCGGCGGCACGCTCAGCCTGATAGCCACCGATGGCACGGAACATGTCTTCCACTGCGGCGAAGCCTTCGAGCACCGCACGTTCGGCGGTCTTACCCTGCTGAATCAGACCCTTGATGGATTCAGCCAGCGACGGATCGGAAGCGAACATGGAGATGGCCTGCAGAATCGGAGCGGCCTGCTTGGCACCTTCGTCACCATTGGCGGCCTCTTCGGCACGACGGTTCAGGTCGGCGTTCACCAGTGCGAGGGACTTTTCAACGCGGGCGATTTCGCTTTCGGCAGCAATGCCTTCCGCACGCGGAGCGTCCGACGGTTCCGGCAGTGGCTGCGCCATACGGATGACCGGGCCGACTGCAACACCGCGACCAATGCCAACACCTTTGATAATCATGTGAACTCCTTTGACCTGTTTCCTTGTTTTGTTGTTTGCCCGCGAAAGGAACGCGAACCGAACGTTTGTTGTTGTGATTTCCGCGCTTGCTTTGCGCGTCGAGTTACTGCATGATTCCCACCGTCTTTGCCGGTAAATCATTTTCAGCCTGCACACAGTATACACACTTTAAGCCGCAACACACAACCGGTAAACGTTTTCTGCGTTTCGTGAAAAAGGTGCTATAGTAATTATTAGCGGCGCACCGAGGCATTTCGCTCGGCAAGCAGCACGACTTTCAAATAACACAACCAAAAATCAACACACGACTCAAAGGAGTGTCCATCATGGCAACCCGCACCACCGTCATCAACGATCCCGTCGGCATCCACGCCCGTCCGGCCGCACAGTTCACCCAGGCCGTCACCGCCTCCGGCTGCACCGTCACCATCGCCAAGGAAGGCGGCAACCCGGTTCCGGCTAACTCCATCCTGTCCGTCATGGGCCTGGGCATCAAGCAGGGCGATTCCGTGGTCATCGACGTGCAGGGCGCCGATGACGAAACCGTGGCAGACAACCTGCTGAACATCCTCGTCAACGCCGAGTGATCTTCCTTTTGCTGAAGATTTCAGAATTTCGCACGATATTCAACAATCTTCAGTTATTGCATCGCAATTATGAAATCGCAATGCAACATGCATGATTGCGATACTTGCTTCCAGCCACCTGCCGCTTTCGACGGGTGGCTGTTTTATTCTTGAATACGCGATTGAGATACGGCAGTAATTCGAATAATCCGAGTTTTTCGAGCATTTCGAATATTTGTGGTGAGGAGAGCATGGCACGTACAACCGACAACGCTTCGGCTTCGGCAACTTCGGCGAACAGTTCGATTACGAACGTCGCAGCGCTAGCCAACGTCTCCATCGCCACCGTCTCCCGCGTCCTCTCCGGCAAACGCACCAAAAACGACGACATCGCACGCCGCGTGCGAGCGGCCGCGGCACACCTCAACTATTCGGTCAATTATGCGGCGAGCGCGTTGCGCAGCACCGTCACCAACACCATCGGCCTGGTGATTCCGACCGCCAACGACCCGTTCTGCGCGCAGCTGCTTGACGAAATCGAACCCGTCATCGACGTGGATTCGCAGCAACTGCTGCTGGGCATCGGCGGCGATCAGGCCACGCAGATTCAACGCATCGAGTCGTTGGTAGACCGCCATGTTGACGGTCTGATCGTGCTGCCCGCCTGGGAGGCCTACCTTTCCGCAGAGCTTGAACATTACGCCTCCACACTGCCGATCGTGCAGGTGGGTGGACGCCAATGCTCGTTCCGCACATCCATGGTGAGCGTCGACGAAAACGCAGCCATGGAAATCGTGATCGGGCATTTGGCCGAACGTGGCATAGCATCCGTGGCATACATGGCCGGCAAGGAAATCTCCTTCGAATCGGCGGAACTGTTCACCATGTTCCACACTCAGATGCGAGCGCACCATCTTGCCACCGAAACCGAATGGAATAAGTTCGGAGACCGTAGCGTGCAGCGCGGATTCGACTGCGCCATGCGACTGTTTTCCGAGCCGCTCGTGCAACCGGAGGCCGTGGTGTGTGCCGACGATGCGATCGCGTTCGGCGTGATGGTGGCGTTGCATTCGCTTGGGCTTCGCGTGCCTGAAGATGTGCTGGTGGTCGGCTACAACGATTCACCAATCGCGCGCACCACCATGCCGCCGCTGACCAGCGTGCGCCCACCGTTCAAACAAATCGTCCCCGAAGCGCTACGCCTACTCAACGACGGCCCTGACAGCCCCGCGCATATCTCACTTGCACCGCAACTGATCGTGCGCGAATCCACCAACTACCAGCGCTGAATCGCATTTTTTGCAATTTTGCCGGCAGTTATCGCACGATAGCAAGCCAGAATCATCAGCCGAACAACCATTTCTTCCACTCACTGGAGGAATACGGACGCCAGAAGACCTGCCAGCGGGAAGATTCCCCGGTCAGTGGAGGAATCCGGACTCAACAAAACCCGTCAGCGAGAAGATTATTCCAGCGACTGGAAGAATCAAGACCCTAAAAGCCCTGCCAGCGGGAAGATTGTTCCAGTAACTGGAGGTTTTAGGACGATCAGAAGCCTCTTAGCGGGGCAATTCCCCCAGTGAGTGGAGAAAACCGGACCCTAAAAGGCCAATCAGCGGGAAGATACCTCCAGCAACTGGAAAAACTGCCCGCCGGAAAACAGTATGCTCCAACGCCGCTAGCCTTAGCTGGCGATGAGGGAGCAGAAGAGGGCTTCGAAGACCAGTATGGGATTGCCATTGCCGGCCAGGCGGCGACGTGCAACGGCAATATCCTCCAGCCGCCGCACCGCTCCCCCACGCGTAAGCCGCACCGACAGTTCGGTGATCGACGAACGATTCTCCAAATTGATCAGCCCCACCGAATCCTCGGCATTGTTCTGCAGCACAGCCACATCACGGTAAATACTGGCAATCGAGTTCAACGCACGGTCGAGCACATCACGTGTAAGTCGCGTAGTCTGACGCTTCAGCTCGTCTTTTTTGGCAATCGCATTGTATGCGCCACGCAGCTTCGGAGGAATACGATCCTTCGCCCCAAGCCCATTGACTCTGCGAAAATCAGCTTCCGCCTCTGCCGCTTTGACCTTCACCTCCGCTTCGGCCTGCGCCTTCGCATTGTCGATAAGATTGCCGGCAAGCAGCACCGCATCCGACGCGCGACGCAATCCAAGCACGCCCACAATCAGCTCGTCGCGGTCAGACATCACCTGCTCATTCTCCGCATACAAGCGCGCAATGCCGATATGCCCTTCCGCAAGACGTGCGGCACGCGCCGCGATTTTCGGCTCGAATCCGCCATTTTGCTCCAGAAATGCAGCCACCGCCTGCGTGGAGGGCACGGCAAGATTGACGATGCGAGTGCGCGAGCGAATCGTCGGCAACACGTCCTGCGCACTCGGCGCACACAAGAGCCAAATCGTATGCCCGCTCGGCTCCTCAATCTCCTTGAGCAGCACGTTGGTGGTGCGTTCCAGCATGCGATCGACATCTTCGATAATGATGATGCGCCACGGCGCAGTGCTTGGCATCTGCTCGGACGTAGTGATGATGTTTCGCACCTCGTCGATGCCGATGGTCACTTTGTTGGTGGCCAGCACGGTCACGTCGGGGTGAGTGCCGGCAAGCACCTGCTGCGCGGCTTTGGTCGGCTCGTCGCCAAGACCATGATCGGGGCTCTCCAACGCCGCCGCGAACGCGCGCGCCACATTGGAACGGCCCGATCCGGGAGGGCCGCAAATCAGCCAGGATTGCGCAATGGCTTTCGGATCGCCACTTGCGATGGCTTTGAGTTGTTCGACAACCTGCTGCTGGCCGACGATCGAATCCCACACGCTCACTGGGCGGCCTCCGATTGGAAAGTTTTCATTTGACTGATTTGCGCAAAATCAGACTGAATATGCGCCCATACTTCATCGATGGATTGGCCGGCATCAATCACGCGGAAGCGTTGCGATTCCGCCTTTGCCAAGTCAAGAAACGCCTGCCGTGTACGACGTTGGAAATCGTCTCCCGCGGATTCCATACGATCTTCATCATGCTGCAGGCGCGCATGCGATTGCGCAGGGTCAAGATCCAGCAGATACGTACGATTCGGCAGCAGACCGCACGTCGCCCACATGCTCAAGTCGCGGATTTCACCTGCCGTCAATTCGCGGCCGCCAGCCTGGTATGCAAGAGAAGAATCAAGGTACCGATCGGTAATTACCACGGCACCGCGTTCCAGTGCAGGACGAATCACCTCGGCAACATGCTGGGCACGGTCAGCGGCGAACAGCAGCGCCTCCGCACGCGGAGCGATATCCGCATCGGAACCTTCCACGCCGCCAAGCAGCAACTCGCGAATCGCCACGCCAAGCACAGTACCGCCTGGCTCGCGCGTGACCACGCATTCGCGCCCCTGCGCCTCAACGTACGCACGCAACCGTTCAACCTGCGTGGTTTTGCCGACGCCGTCTACACCTTCGAAGGAGATGAATATGCCTTGCATATTCATCACTCTACATTGCGGCGTTCGCAACGCTACCGCTGCTCACTGCTACGAACAGTCCACCGGCATCTCTCATGCGACGCTCATCAGCTATCGCTACTCGCTGCCAAGTACAGTCCACTGGACTGTACGTCAAAGGAGATGAATATGCCTTGCATATTCATCACCGGGCGGGAACTACGGCGGGACGGGTGTAGCCTTCGTTGGCGGCAAGCCATTCCACATCGGCCTTCACCGTGGTCGGCGTGGAACCGATCTCCTTGGCGATACGGGTGTTGGCCCAACCCTTATCGGCCAACTCGCGCACCTTGGCACGGCGATCGGCACGAGCCTTATCGACGGAAGCCGCCTTGGAAGTCTTAGAAGCCTTGGCAGCACCAGCCTTCTTAGCCCCGCCCTTGCCGGCGGCGGTCTTACGTCCACGCCTTTTCGACGGGCCCTGCGCACGCTTCTCAGCCAGCAAACGGAACGCCTCGGCCGGTTCGATCGACTCAGGAGCATACTGCTTCGGCAACGTACGATTCGTCTCACCATCGGTGATATACGCGCCGTAGAAGCCTTCCTTGATGGTCACCTGCTTCTGCGTTTCCGGATCGACGCCCAATTCGCGCAGCGGCGGCTTCGCAGCACCACGGCCACGCCCACGGCCATACTTCGGCTGGGCGAACAGTTCCTTCGCCTTATCCACATCAACCGTGAAAATCTCATCTTCCGAAGCAAGCGAACGCGTATCCGACTTGCCATCGGCACCGGTTTTCGTCAAATACGGACCGTAACGACCATTATTGGCCTGCACGGTAACCGTCTGCACTTCACCGGTCTGCGCATCCACCTCTTCATACGAACCGACTTCACGCGGCAAGCTCAGCAGACGCAACGCATCATCCAACGTCAACGATTCCGGACTCATCGTTTTGAACAACGACGCCATCTTCGGGCGATCGGCAGCGGCTTTCTTCGCACCCTTGCCGCGCTTCGGCTTCTCACTAGCGCCACCGGCAGCATCACCAGCATCGCCGGCATCGGCAGAAGGCATCACCAGCGCAACATACGGCCCGAAACGACCATTACGCACTTCAACGGTGCCTCCGGAAACCGGATCGACGCCAAGAGCGCGCGGACCGCCGGAATGGTTCTCGATCAAATCATGACCGACTTCCACCGTCAGCTCATCCGGAGCAAGCGTATCCGGCAGCGAGGCACGCTTCGGATTGCCCTCATCATCCAGATGGTTCATATCCTCCAAATACGGGCCATATCGACCGACGCGCACATGCAAACCGTCGCCAATCTCAATCGTATTGATCTCGCGAGCGTCGATTTCACCCAACTGCGCGACCTGCTGCTGCAAACCGGCATGCGCCTCGTCCGCAGACTGCGCGGCACCCTCACCGGAACCGAAATAGAAGCGGGTCAGCCAATTCCTGCCGGTCTCCTGACCGCTCGCGATCTGGTCAAGACCGCTTTCCATATCGGCAGTGAACTCGTAATCCACATACCGCGGGAACTTCGTTTCCAGCAATTTGACCACGGAGAACGCGAGCCACGACGGAATCAACGCACGACCGCGCTCATACACGTACCCGCGATCGATGATCGTGGAAATAATGCTCGCATACGTGGACGGGCGGCCGATTTCCTTCTGTTCCAACGTTTTCACGAGCGACGCTTCGGTGTAACGCGCCGGAGGCTGAGTTTCGTGTCCGTCGGCACCAACCGCCACCGCGGCGAGCGCATCGCCCGGATTCATCGGCGGAAGCGACACATTGTCATCCGACTTCTTATCCGCTTTGCTGGATTTACCGGATTGCGCAGCCTGTTCAACGCTTCCAGCAGCATCGCCCTTCTTCGATTCGGCGGATGCGCGGCGGCCTTCACCGGTCGCCTTCATAAAGCCGGGGAATTCGATGACAGTGCCGGAAGCCTGGAACATGGCTTCCCCATTCGATTCGGTCGGTGCAGACAGTCGCACGGTCGCCGTGGAACCGGTTGCGTCTGCCATCTGGCAGGCAAGCGTGCGCTGCCAGATCAGCGTGTACAGCTTGAGCTGGTCGGCCGGCACTTTGCTTGCGATTTCCGCAGGATCGCGGAATTTCGCACCCGCCGGCCTGATGCATTCGTGGGCTTCCTGCGCGCCCGCGGTTTTTGTGGCATATTGTTTCGGCGCGTCCGACAGATAGTTTTCGCCGAAATGCTTGACGACCGCTTCGCGTGCGGCTGCGATCGCTTCCTGCGACAGCGTCACCGAATCGGTACGCATGTAGGTGATATAGCCGTTTTCGTACAATCCTTGCGCAGCACGCATGGTCTGACGCGAGCTCATGCCGAGACGATTGCCGGCGGTCTGCTGCAAGGTGGACGTGGTAAACGGTGGAACCGGACGGCGACGGTACGGCTTGGTTTCCATCGACGCGACAGTAAACGTTGCAAATTCCAATGCCTGCGCAATCGCGGAAGCCTGCGCCTCGTCCAACTGCACGACCTGATCCTTCGCACCGGCCGCAGTCAGCTTGCCATCGGCGCCGAAATCCTTGGAACCAGCTAAACGACGGCCACCCAACGACACCATACGAGACTCGAACGCAACATTATTGCCATCGGCATCCGGCGCCTCCAACGTTGCGGTGACATCCCAATACGGGGCACGCACGAACGCCATACGCTCGCGCTCGCGCTCCACGATCAAACGCGTGGCGACGGACTGCACACGGCCCGCGGAAAGACCCGGCCCAACCTTGCGCCACAGCACCGGAGAAAGCTCATAGCCGTACAGGCGGTCCAGAATACGGCGGGTTTCCTGGGCGTCGACCATGTCGTCGTCAACGTCGCGAGTATTGTCAAGCGACGCTTTGATGGCTTCCTTCGTGATTTCGTGGAACACCATGCGCTTAACCGGCACTTTCGGCTTGAGCGTCTGTACCAGATGCCAGGCGATGGCCTCTCCCTCGCGATCCTCATCGGTTGCGAGGTACAGGGTGTCGGCTTTTTTCAACGCGCTTTTCAGCTCGGACACGGTTTTCTTCTTGTTGCCGTCGACGATGTAGTACGGCTTGAATCCGTCTTCCACGTCAACGCCGAACTTGCCGAATTTGATTTTGTCGGCGGCCGGCACCTGGCTCGGCTGCGCAAGATCTCGAATATGGCCGACCGAGGCCATCACCGTATATTCGGAGCCCAAATACCCACCGATTTTCTTGGCCTTGGTGGGAGACTCCACAATCACGAGCTTGCTGCCGGTAGCCATAGCCACTCCTTATTACTAGCGTTTGCAACGCAATAATACTCACTGACCGTATGCAGTTGGCAAACCGTCCGTGTGGCGCGAGCGACCGGTGCCGGAAATTTTCGGTGCACTCGCAGGTATGGACGTCAGCGTTTCGGCGGTGCCGGAGGAGCCCCCACCAGCCCAAGTTTCGTCAGTGGCGAGGCGGTCAGCTGACGCATAGCCAACACCAGGCCGAACGTCAGCGACGCGATGGAAGCAGTCAAAATCACCGTGGAAAGATGCGCACCGGAATTCGTCCATTCCGCACTCATCGCAAGTCCCGGCTGAATCTGCCAAATAATGTACGCGCCATACAGGGTTCCAAGCACGCCGAACGTCAGCAACACGCTGCCGACAATCTGCACGGAAGGCGACGACGCACGCGATCCGGGCTCATCCATACCGTTCGCAAACGTTGCGGCGAGCATGAGCATGCCCACTCCGCCGACGATCAGCAGTGCCATGATCACGTCAGTCGGGCGGTGCCACTGCCCCGCGATCACAGACAATCCGACAAGCACCGCGTACGCCCAACCAATCACCGCAACCAATGCACGGCACATGCGAGGCACGGCGCACAACAGGATCGCCCCCGCCGTCGCAGCGAGTATGACATGCCCGGAAGGCGCGGAATTATTGGGATTTGATTCCAGATTAATCAGGTACGGACGTGGCAGCAGCGGCTTCAGCAACTCCGCCGCGGCAAAGCAGATTCCGCCGAAAACCGCCAGTTGCGCGATCAACAGCCATCGTTTTCTTACGATGAGCACGACGAGGGCGATTATCGACATAATCACGCTTGTTGCGACTACAACGGTGGAAATGGTGAAGACATGTACGACCGGTTCCAGCCATCCCGGCAGGGCCGCGTCGAATTTCGACCAGACCATATCCTCATAGCTTTGGCCTTCCATCGTGCGCACGCCCAACCACCAGACGCCCGCTGCGGCGGCAAGCAGCAGCAGACCGAACGCCACGCTGAGCACGATGCTCGATACGCGCGGGCGACGGGTCAGCGGATCGACTTTGGCGAGTCCTGCGTTCACTTCACGTGGGGAAAGCACCTGTTCGATCGGATCGACTTGGCCGGCTTGCGCAATCGGCGAGACCGGTGCGGCTGATGCAACCTGCGCAGTGTCGGAAAATTCCAGTTTTTGCCAAGACTGCGAGGATTGTTGATCCGACGCGGGTTGCGCGGGAATCGGCGCGGACTGCGGCGATGATTGTTGGGAAGCTGTCTGCGACGATGGCGGCTGCGGTGCAGGAACGGGCGCGACCGGCTGCTCCAACATATTCGCGGACTTATGCGGGTCTCGGATGATTGGCTTGAATTCGTCGGTCATAATCATTGAGAATACGACATCGGCTCTACGGTATGCAGGAATGGCAAGAAGATATAAGAAAACCTCCACGCACCCGGAAGAGGCCACTTACCCTTGCTGCATTCCTGCCCTGGGGGAGTTGGGTGACGTACCGCCACGCGGAGGCAAAGACCAGTGTACACCATGCCCGGACCGAACCGCGCCGGAAACCCACGTAGGCCATGCCATAGGTCGCCATGCAGGCCTCGCCATACGAAAAAATCGAACGTCAAAAATGCTGCACCCCATGTTAAGGAGGATGGACGGGTATGCTTGATGAGGAATCGCACACGAATATTGTGTGTTTGTTTGAGTTCGGAAGGTTGTTCTTATGACTGAATCGGTGGAGTATCCCGATCTGGTGGTCGTGGGCGCGGGCCTGTTCGGCCTGACCGTGGCCCAGCAGGCCGTGGAGCATCTGGGCGCGAGGGTCGAGATCATCGACGTGCGTGACCACATCGGCGGCAACGCGTACAGCTACATGGACGAGGAGACCGGCGCGGAGATCCACAAGTACGGCGCCCACCTGTTCCACACGTCCAACAGGCGCGTGTGGGACTACGTGAACAGGTTCACCTCGTTCACCGACTACGTGCACCGCGTGTACGCCACGCACGACGGCGAGGTCTACCCCCTGCCGATCAACCTGGGCACCATCAACCAGTTCTTCCATGCCCACTACACGCCCGCCGAGGCCAAGGCGCTCGTGGCCGAGCAGGCCGGCGAGCTGGCCGGCAAGGATCCGGAGAACCTCAACGACAAGGGCATCTCGCTGATCGGCCGTCCCCTGTACGAGGCGTTCATCAAGAACTACACGGGCAAGCAGTGGCAGACCGACCCGAAGGACCTGCCCGCGGGCATCATCAACCGCCTGCCGGTGCGCTTCAACTACGACAACCGCTATTTCAGGGACACGTGGGAGGGCCTGCCCACGGACGGCTACACCGCGTGGATGGAGCGCATGATCGACGATCCGCGCATCCACGTGACCCTGGAGACCGACTTCTTCGACGCCTCGCAGCCGTTCAACAGGAAGGCTTTGGCCGCGGCCGGCGTGCCGGTGGTGTACACGGGCCCGGTGGACCGCTACTTCGACTACTCGCTGGGCGAGCTCAAGTGGCGCACGGTCGACTTCAGGGAGGTGCGTTACGACGAGGGCGACCATTTCGGCTGCCCGGTGATGAACTTCTCCGACGCGGACGTGCCGTACACGCGCGCGATCGAGTTCAAGAACTTCAATCCGGAGCGCAGGGATTCGCAGAATCCGGACAGAACGGTGGTGTGGGAGGAGTACAGCCGTTTCGCCGAGCGCGGCGACGAACCGTACTATCCGATCAACACCGAGGCCGACAAGGCGCTGTACGCGAGGTACGAGGAGCTCGCGAAGGCCGAGCCGCTCACCGTGTTCGGCGGCCGTCTGGGCACGTACAAGTACTACGACATGCACAACGTGATCGACACCGCGTTGACCGCGTACGAGGAACAGGTCGAACCCCTTCTCAAGAAGTGACAATACGCATCGTTTCCAAATCGTAATTAAAAATCCCCAATCCACCGACGGTAGATTGGGGATTCCTCATATCAGGCGAACCAAAAATCAGGCACGCCACACATCCTTACCAGCTGCCTTGGCGGCGGCGACATCGGCGTCAAGCTGCTCTTCGCTGCCCTCAACGCTACCCTTGATGAACTCCTCCACCAAGCGGCGCGCCTCACCATCCTCGTGCTGGACGGCCGGCGACTTCATGAAGTAGGAGCTCGGAGCCAGAATCGGACCGGCCAGATGGCGATCGAGCGCAATCTTGGCGGCACGCACGGCGTCAATCACAATACCGGCGGAATTCGGGGAATCCCACACCTGCAGCTTGTATTCCAAGCTCAGCGGCACATCACCGAACGTGGTGCCCTCAAGACGCACGAACGCGAACTTGCGGTCGTCAAGCCATGCCACGTAATCTGACGGGCCGATATGCACATTGTGCGGGTCCATATCGTGCGGCACCACGGAAGTGACGGCGCGAGTCTTGGAAATCTTCTTGGATTCCAGGCGCGAACGCTGCAGCATGTTCATGAAGTCCATGTTGCCGCCCACATTGAGCTGGTACGTGCGGTCCAGGCGCACGCCACGGTCTTCGAACAGGCGGGCGAGCACGCGGTGCGTGATCGTGGCGCCAACCTGGGACTTGATGTCGTCACCGACGATCGGCACACCGGCGTCACGGAACTTCTGCGCCCATTCCGGATCGGAGGCGATGAACACCGGCAGGCAGTTCACGAACGCGCAGCCGGCGTCCATGGCGGCCTGGGCGTACGCCTTGTCGGCCTGCTCGGAACCGACCGGCAGGTAGGAAACAAGCACGTCGACCTTCTTGTCACGCAGCACCTGGGCCACGTCGACCGGCTCGGCGTCGGACTCGTCGATCATCTGACGGTAGTATTCGCCCAAGCCATCGTTGGTCGGACCGCGCAGCACCTCAACGCCTAGGTTCGGCACGTCGGCAAACTTGATCGTGTTGTTCTGCGACGCCTCGATGGCTTCGGACAAGTCCTTACCGACCTTCAGCGCATCCACGTCGAACGCGGTGACGAATTCAATGTCACGCACGCGGTATCCGCCGAAATTGTTGTGCATCAGACCGGGAATCTTATCCTCGTCCTTCGTGTCTTTGTAGTATTCAACGCCCTGCACCAGCGACGAAGCGCAATTGCCAACGCCGGCGATAGCCACACGAATGCTCATCTGTAAACGACTCCTCTGTATATGTGTATGCGTTACAGGTACCAATTCTCAAGCATACCTGCGAAACAGCGAAAAGGCACCTGAAAAACTGACAAAACCCTGAAAATCAGCCGATATTGAGGCAACGTCCTGCAAACTGTCGATTTGTAAAAGAGCTGCGCAAAAAATGCCCCCGCCAAGGCAAACGCACCCCATTTTCACCTGATTTCTCAAGTCAATCAGCTACGGTGGGACCTATGGTTTCACACACACGAAGCGTAAGCTCACGCTCAAGAAGCGCCCACAACGGTGGCGCCAGCAGCAATCGCAGCAACGCATCCCATAGCGCGCCCAAGCCGCAGAACCACGGATCGCACCGCGCCAACGGACCTAAGAAAAAGCAGAACAAGCGCAAGCATCTCGTACTGAAGTGGGTACTCGGCATCTTCGCGGCGCTGCTCGCGGCAGGAATCGGCCTGTTCGCTTACATGTATATCACCACGGAAATCCCCGAACCGGAGAAGTTCGCCCTCGCCGAAAAAACAACCGTCTACTATGCCGACGGCACTACGGAAATCGGCAGCTACGCGGAGCAAAACCGCGAAATCATCGACTGCGCGGTACTGCCTGATTACGTGAGCAACGCGATCGTCGCATCGGAAGACCGATCCTTCTACACCAACAAGGGCATCGACCTGTATGGCATCGCGCGAGCGCTGTATACGAACTTGACCACCGGCAGCAGGCAAGGTGGTTCGACCATCACTCAGCAGTATGCGGAACGATATTATCTGGGCGAAACCACGTCGTATTCCGGCAAGCTCAGGGAAGCGTTCCTGGCCATCAAGATCGCACAGGCGCAAGATAAAAGCCAGGTGCTGTGCAATTACATGAACACGATTTACCTTGGTCGCGGCGCGTATGGTATCCAGGCGGCGGCGAAGGCGTATTTCAACAAGAACGCCAGTGATCTGACCTTGTCGGAATCCGCTATGCTGGCCGGTATCATTCCTGCGCCGAGCTCATGGGATCCAGCCGTCAACCCTGAGCAGGCTGAAAAGCGATACGACCGCGTGCTCAACATCATGAGGGAAGATGGCTACATCACCGCCAAGGAAAAGAAGGAAGCACAGTTCCCCGCCGTGGCGGAAATCCAGCAGAACAACCAGATGTCGGGCGCCAACGGGTATCTGCTGACCACGGTGAAGAATGAACTGGTCAATTCCAAGGCGTTCACCGCCGATGATTTGGAAACCGGCGGCTACAAGATTGTCACCACGCTTGACAAGGGCATGCAGGACGAAATCCAACAGGTCGGCGACACCCGGCCGGAAGGCATGCCGGATAGCATTCAGGTGGGCGGCATTGCGGTCGATCAGAAAACCGGTTCCGTCAAGGCCATGTATGCGGGCAACGATTACCTCACCAAGCAGCTCAACAACGTCACTCAGGCCACGTTCGAGCCGGGCTCCACGATGAAGCCGTTCGGTTTGCTGGGAGCCGCTCAGGAGGGTGTGAATTTCAACACGTTGTTCAACGGTAATTCCGGCCTGACGTTTGAGACGACTCCGGGAACCACCGCGCAGGTGCCGAACGCACTTAACACCAACTGGGGGTATATCAACCTCTATCAGGCGACCGCGAATTCGGTGAACACCGTGTTCATGGATGTCAACAAGCATCTCGGCGCCGCGAATCTCGCCAAGATCGCGCATCAGGCGGGCATTGAGGGAGACATTGCCGAAGACACCACCTACAACATTTTGGGCATTAACGGCATTACCGTATGGGATCTGGCTCAGGGCCACTCCACCATTGCCAACGATGGCGTGAAGAACACGTTGCACATCGTTGACAAGGTGCTCATGTCCGATGATTCGAAGGAACTGTACAGGACGGCGCAGGAGAACCAGCAGGTGTTCGAGGCGAACGATTGCCACTTGGTGCAGAAGGCCATGCAGGGCACCACCACGTACGGCACCGCTGCAGGCGTTTCGGCACGTCTCGGACGCCAGGTGGCCGGCAAGTCCGGTACCGCGAACGACGAGAAGGCGGCTTCGTTCGTAGGCTACACGCCGCAGCTGCTCAATGTGTGGGCCATTTGGAATCCTGCGGAAGACGGCAGCGCGCAGGAAGTGCCACCGTTCGCAGGCTATGGCGTTTCCTCCACCGGCTACCCGTCGCATCTGTTTGAGGAGTTCATGTCGCTCGCCCTGCAGAATCAGGAGGTGCTGACCTTCACCGAGCCGACCGACAACGGCAAGATCGGCGGCCCGGACGGCACGTGGGGCACCGGCGCGCAGAAGACCCAAACACGGCAGAGCCAGGAAGTGCCGAAGGTCGAAGAAAACACCGAGCAGACCACGCCTGATCCGACGCAGAACAGCGATCAGAACAGCAGCGGCAGCGGAGACGGAAACAATTCCAACAACGGTGGGACCAGCGGGACCGGCGGTAGCGACGGCAACAGCGGAACCGGCGTCAACAGTGGCAACAGTGGCAACAGTGGCAACAGTGGCAACAGTGGCAACAGTGGCAACAGTGGCAACAGTGGCAACAGCGGCAACAGCGGCAACAGCGGCAGCGACGGCAACAGTGGAACCGACGGCAACGACGGCGGAAACCAGCCGAACGGAGCCCAATAACCGACGTCTGCAAGCAAATTCGGTCGCTGTTGGCGGAATCACACGAAAAAGAATAGGAAAACAAAAATCAAAACACAAAGGGCCTGTGACGCACTCACCAACGAAGTACGTCACAGGCCCTTACTTCTATGAAAAACGGAAACCCGCGGAAATCAGCGCTCGGAACGGTTGATGGCCGAAATAATGGCCTTCAGCGAGCTGGTGACGATGGACGTGTCGATGCCGACACCCCACACAATCCGCGGATCGTCTTCCTCACCGATCTGGCATTCCACATAGGAAGCGGCCATGGCGTCGGTGCCGACGGACATGGTGTGCTCCACATAATCCATTACGGAAGCCTCGATACCGAAATTGCTCAGCGCGTTCAGGAAAGCGGCAAGCGGGCCATTACCCATGCCGGAAACCTCACGCTCCACCGGCTCATCAACGCCGGCGTTCACGCCACGGTCAAGAATCCTGGCCTTCAGCACGGTATCGGAACCATCTTCACCGGAAGAGACCGACACCTTCAGCAGCTTCAAACGGCCCCACTGTTCGAGGGATTCATCCTTGCTGTCGCCGACCACAACGCCCGCGGCGGTGGCACCAGACTCTTCAACCGGCAGATACTCGTCCTTGAACAGACGCCAAATATCCTCGTCCTTGACTTCCTTCTTGGTCTCATCGGCGTACGCCTGCACAACCTTGTCGAACTCGACCTGCAGACGCTTCGGCAGATCAAGATTGTGGTTGGTCTTCAGCAGGTAGGCCATGCCGCCCTTGCCGGACTGGGAGTTCACGCGGATGATGGCCTCGTACGTGCGGCCGATATCCTTCGGATCGATCGGCAGGTACGGCACCAGCCACACAAAGCTGTCAAGATCGGCACCGGCGCGGTCGGCAGCCACCTGACGAGCCTCAAGACCCTTCTTAATGGCATCCTGATGTGAGCCGGAGAAGGCGGTGAACACGAAATTGCCGGCATACGGGTGACGCTCGGAAATCTTCAGCTGGTTGCAGTACTCAACCGTCTTGCGAATCTCAGGAACATTGGAATAATCGATCTGCGGATCAATGCCCTGCGTGAGGAAGTTCAAACCAAGCGTAACCAGATCGACGTTGCCGGTACGCTCGCCGTTGCCCAGCAGGCAGCCCTCAACGCGGTCGGCGCCGGCAAGCACGGCCAACTCGGTGGCGGCCACGCCCATGCCTTCATCGTTGTGCGGGTGCAGCGACAGCACCACGGCGTCGCGCGGCACCAGATTGTTCGACACGTATTCCACCTGATCGGCAAACACGTTCGGGGTGGTCATTTCCACCGTTGCCGGCAGATTGATGATCATCGGATGCTCCGGAGTCGGCTTAATCACGTCGATCACCGCATTGCATACCTCAACGGCGTACTCCGGCTCGGTGCCGGTGAAGGATTCCGGAGAATACTCGTAATACAGGTCGATGCCCTGTGCCTCGCCCTCAAGCTCCTTGCACAGAGTGGCCGCGTCGGTGGCGAGCTTCTTGATGCCGGCCTTATCCTTACGGAACACGACCTCGCGCTGCAGCACGGACACGGAGTTATAGAAGTGCACGACGGCGCGCTTGGCACCCTTCAGGCACTCGTAAGTCTTGCGAATCAGGTGCTCGCGAGCCTGCGTCAGCACCACGATCGTAACGTCGTCAGGAATGAGCTCACGCTCGATCAGCATGCGAATGAAATCATAATCGGTTTCGGAAGCCGACGGGAAGCCGACCTCGATCTCCTTAAAGCCCAACGACACCAGCAGATTCCAGAAACGCAGCTTGCGCTCGGAATCCATCGGGTTGACGAGGGCCTGATTGCCGTCACGAAGATCGACGGAACACCAACGCGGTGCACGCTGCAGTCGCTTGCCCGGCCACGTACGCTCCGGGTAATCAAACGGCACCTGCTTATCGTATGCGACGTACTTGTTGTACGGCATCTTGCTGGGCTTTTGCGGAGCTCCAATATAACGCGCCGGAGGCAGCAGCGGGTCGTTGTTCCCTCCGTTGGACGCCGCGGCGACTGCCGCGAGATCAAACACTGACGATTGATCCTGACCCATCACTCCTCCTTATCTGTAAAGCTGGGCAGGCCTTCTGCCGGCCCACATTGTTACGTGCATGTTACCTACCTGCACTGCCGCCCATAGTAGCTGCAACCAATCCCATATATCGCCGGCATTCCGCCATATGACGGGCAGACCGCGATTTTCGTCTCTTTTTCACCCCATATCCAGATTTCGCGCATTACAGTGAGCATCATGACCTTGCGATTCAACAGCGACGGCACCTTCCGTGTGCTGCAGATGGCCGATATTCAGGACGGACCGAACGTGCGTGAAGACACGATCCGTCTCATCGAAGCCGCCATCAAGAAAACGCATCCCGATCTGATCGTCTTCACCGGCGACCAAATTCGCGGATACGACCCCGCGTACATCGACACGTTCCTGCGCCGCCGCGGAGAGCAGCCGGGCACGCACATACGTGCGGTCACCGAAATCGAAGCGAAAATTCGCGGCATCAAACGCCATCCGCTCGCCAAAGCGTTGCTCGAACAGCCCCCGACCGACGACAATTGGATGATCGACGGCATCGGCACCGACTCGCCGAAACTCGTGAAACGCAACAAGCGCAACGGGCGCGACGGATCCGCCAACAAACTTGAATCATGGGCGCAATCCATCAATCGCGCGACCGCCGCAACCATACTCGACAGCACACGGCAGAAAGTACGAGACACATTCGCAGCATTCCTCGGACCTGCATTGGAAGCGCGAATCCCCTTCGCGGCAACCTACGGCAACCACGATTTCCAGTGTGGCATTCTCGCAGACGAGCAGGATGACATATACCGCGAGTTTTTCGGTTGCATGAACCCTGTCGCCGGTTCTTCTCCCCTGGCGCTCGAACCAGGCACGTTTGCGATTCCGATTGAAGCTTCCGACGGGTCAGGACGTATTGCGATGAGCGTGATGATGGTGAATTCCGGCGATTATGCGGATAATGCGTTTGACAGCGATCGCAGCATTTCCAACGATTGCGAGCATGCTGGAAATACTGGTAAATCCGGCAATACTGTTAGCAACACTGCCGGAAATACTGCCGGCGGACGGGAATCGCTGACATCCTACGCAAAGTATGCATCGAATTCACGCGGCTGGGATTTGGCCGATTCCGACGGCTACGGCACACCTTCACCGGAAGCGATCGAATGGCTGAAGCAAGTGCAACGCGAGTTGGGCGAGCGCAACGGCGACGGTTTGGCGGTTCCGGCGATCGCGTTCCAGCATATTCCGCCGCAGGAGTTCTACGATTGCCTGCGCGAAGTGCCCGCATACACGCCGAATGCGGTAGAGGGCGCGCGAACGTTCGCAGGGCATTGCTATGTGTTGGATCGTGACGTGTGCAGGCCTGGCTCAAGGCTTGGAGAGGCAATCGGATGCGCGGATGAAAACGTTGGCGAAGTGCAGGCGCTGCGCGATGCGGGCGGCTATTTCGCGCTGTTCTGCGGGCATGACCATAAGAACGCGTTCGTCGGGCATGTGCACGACATTGATCTTGGCTACGCGCCGACCTGCGGATTTGAATGCTACGGTCCGAAATCGCGACTGCGCGGCATTCGTCTGTTTGAATTCCGCGAAAACAATCCGGTCAGCTACGTGACGCGCATGCTCACGTGGGGAGACCTGGTCGGACGCTACTCCAGCAACGAATTACGCGTGTTCTTCGAAGACCATTGCGTGACCGATCTGATCGGTATCCGCAACGAATTGCGCCGCCCGCAGGTCACCGTCACACTGCTGGGCATCGGATCGGTGATGTGCGCCGCAGCCGGCCACGCCATCGCCAAACTGTTCAAGCGCTTCAAACGCTAGGCGGTCAACAGCCGAACCGGCGGAACAACGGGCTTTGCATGCCGCATATCGTCAGACAATCGCCAATCCGTGGAACGTGGAATATCAGCGGAAAAGCAATGGAAATCCAAAGATCAATGGAACAGGCTGACGCCACGACGAGATACGCAAAATGCGTTGCCTAGCCATGTATGTCGGGAATTCGGCCACACCGCACCCAATCGCGGCGCGGTCTGACTCATCCAAATACTCGGCACACGACCATCCGCGGAACGCGATCCCAACAAATTAAAGCCGTTCTCCTCCAGCAACCATTCCGGATGCTGCGTGGCAATCGCAAGTCCCTCTTCCAACGTAAGCGGCAAACGCTCGTCGGAATCGATCAACTTGCGCGCCACATCGGGCTCGCGATTGATGTAGCAGGTGCCGGTATGCGGTTCGACCACCAGGTAGAACGGGCCTTCCGGAGGTTCGAAACCATCCTGCGGAAGGAAACTGGCGATATCGCGCGGCGGCATGGTGGTGAATCCTGCCATACGGTTGATGGAAGTACGGGCAATCAGGGATTCAGGAGACACCAGTTCGCGCGTAGGCACCAGCAGAATCTGCGTGCCCAAATCTGAATCCTCCAGCGCACGGATGAGCGGGCGCGCCAAAGCACGAAACGCGGCGGCCGACATATCGGCCACATCCGGATAGCCCAACGCCACGATACGGTCCAACTGCTTTTGCGCTTCTTCTGATGCCTTCGACATGGCTTCCAGTGTACGCGAGCGATACGCCCAAAGCACGAAAAGCCTCGCAGCCCGCGCAGCCAGTTCCGCATCAACCTCAAAGACATCGGAGCCATATACCAAAAAGCGCGCGAAGTAGACTTGCGCGCTCTGGAAGCAGAATGATTCCCTTTTTTCATATTATGCACAGCAACGGCAAACATGCTCCGCAAAAACATTCGTTGCACTATTCAGCGCCGGTATTTGTTATTGCTCCACGCGCAGACGAAAGGCTATGCAGCGTTCCTGTGAGGCAGGAAGCATCCTGCGTTCAAACCAATCTGACAAACATACTGTTGGAACCAGGGACGTCACGGAAGCCAAAATGCTGGTAAAAGCCACGCGAGACATCATCATAAGGATCAACAACAAGTGCGCGGGACCCGATTTGGCGGCCTACTGCAAGAGCTCGCTTGATTGCATCCTGCAGCAACATCCATCCCAGCCCCTGATGCTGAAAACGTGACTCCACGCCCAGCATTCCTAACAGAATCACAGATATTTTGGCAGGGGCATTCCGTTTAAGCCATCCACCTCTCACGGCATCACGATCAATTGAATACGCACTAATCGCATAGAAGCCCGCAACTTCCCCACTTGTTGTGAAACACACGTATGGAACCGCCGTACCCCGCTTCGCCGCATAAGGGGCATGGCGATTCGCCCAATTGTCGATCAGTTCGACACCACACGAGAAACCTTCAAGCGTCTCGCCAGGATTCAATCTTCGCGGCTCGAGAAACCTCACTTCAGTTACGCCCATTGAGGTTCCCTCCGCATAAGTTCCTTCGTCTCAGCCGGAATAGGCTCATCGAGCGCACGAAGAAACGCATCAAACGATTCATTCTCAAGTTTGAGTGAGGAAGCCTCCTCTATTTCCCGTCGTGCGGCATCTAGTAGATGCTGCGCCGTCCATTGTGTTATCGTGGACCCCTTCAGCGAGACAGCGCGCTCAATCAACGAACGCTGCTCCGCTGTTAAACGAATATCCAACCGCGATGTCCTGTTACTTGTTACTGTAGCCATACCAATAGTGTACGTCATTTTGCCACACATAACAATCGCCAAACGCATACTCGGCGCAGACCAGCATACGGATAGGAGAACATGCTTGTTCCGCGAATTTCGTAAGATTAAACAACGCATGTGGCCGCCCACGGAGTCGTTTGGGGCCGGCTGGTCGACCTCAAGCGTGAAATCATACGAAACCGTTCCAGCATAAGCGAGAGGTTGTTATGTCCGAAAAGATTAAGGTCGGCATTCTCGGAGCTACGGGCATGGTCGGACAGCGGTTCGTCACGCTGCTCGAAAACCATCCGTGGTTCGAATTGGTCACCCTTGCCGCGTCCGCGCACAGCGCCGGCAAGACCTACGAAGAGGCCATCGGCGGTCGCTGGAAGATGGAAACGCCGATGCCGGAATTCGTGAAGAACATGGTCGTCAAGAACGTGGCTGACGTGGAAGACGTGGTCAAGAACGTCGATTTCGTGTTCTCCGCAGTAAACATGCCGAAGGCTGAGATTCGCGCCATCGAAGAGGAATACGCGAAGACCGAAACGCCGGTCGTGTCGAACAACAGCGCCCACCGTTGGACTCCGGACGTGCCGATGGTCGTGCCGGAAATTAACCCGGAGCATTATGAGGTGATCGAGCACCAGCGCAAGCGTCTCGGCACCACGCACGGCTTCATCGCCGTCAAACCGAACTGCTCCATCCAGGCCTACACTCCGGCGCTCGCCGCTTGGAAGGAATTCGAGCCGCGCGAGGTTATCGTAAGCACCTACCAGGCCATTTCCGGCGCTGGCAAGACGTTCAACGACTGGCCGGAAATGGTGGGCAACATCATTCCGTTCATCTCTGGCGAAGAGGAGAAGTCCGAGAAGGAACCGTTGAAGGTGTTCGGTCACGTCGATGAGGAAAAGGGCGAGATCGTGCCGTTCGACGGTGCGCTGAAGATCACGTCGCAGTGCATTCGCGTGCCTGTGCTCAACGGTCACACCGCCACCGTGTTCATCAACTTCGGCAAGAATCCAACTAAGGAAGAGCTTGTCGATCGTCTGGTCAACTACACGAGCAAGGCTTCTGAGCTTGGCTTGCCGCATGCGCCGAAGCAGTTCATCCAGTATCTGACCGACGATGATCGCCCGCAGGTCAAGAAGGACGTGGATTACGAGGGTGGCATGGGTGTTTCCATCGGCCGTCTGCGCGAGGATTCCATTTTCGATTGGAAGTTCGTTGGCTTGGCTCACAACACCCTGCGCGGTGCCGCCGGCGGTGCGCTGGAAAGCGCCGAAATGCTGAAGGCGCTCGGTTACATCACCAAGAAGTGATAACGATCTTCATATGTTCTGCAGTTACGCATGATCATGCATGATTGCACATGGTGATATCTGATTTCTGCAGAACATAATATTGCGGAGGATTGTTGATTATTCAGCGATCCTCCGCTTTTTATTTGCAGATTATCTGCAAAAAATATCTGTAAAACAGATATGGGAATAACAAAGACTTGGCTGAGATGCCTCAAGCAATCCAGTCAAGTCTTTTTTTGATTGATATTACGTGCTATTGCGTCAACGACCGGTACCGCCGTACACCACGGCTTCCACCTGCTCGGCGTCCAAGCCGTAGGCAGTGTGCAGCGCGCGGACGGCGTCCTGCAGCTGTTCGAGCGGAACCAGCGCAGCGATGCGGATTTCGGACGTGGAGATCATCAGCACGTTCACGCCCTCGTCGCTCAGCGCGTTGAAGAACTTGGCAGCCAGGCCGGAGTGGGTCTTCATGCCCACGCCTACCACGGCCACCTTGCCCACGTTGGCGTCAATGTCGAAGGACTGGTAGCCCAGTTCATCCTGCTTCTCCTGCAGCACATCCCGCACCTTGGCCGCGGCGGAACCGGGCACGGTGAAGGAAATGTCGGCGGTGCCGGTGGAAGCGGAGGCCTGCACGATCATGTCGACGTTCACGCCGGCCTCAGCCAGCATCGTGAACACCTTGGCGGCCATGCCCGGCTCGTTCGGCACACGGCGCACAGTGGCCAGCGATTCGGTGTTGTCGTGCGCGACGCCGGAAATGATCGGGACTTCCGGTCCCAGATCGGGGAACAGGTCACCCAAGGACTGGTTGTTGTTTTCGCTCATGTTCTTACCTTTGTTTGTAAAGTCTTAGCTTATTTTGCGTTTTTGCGATTGCCTGCAATAAATATCTTGCGATGCCTTGTGATTTTTTCTTGCAAATCTCAGATATTCGGCAATACGCGCGGATCGACACCTTCCGGCACGATCAGCGTGCCGCGGCGGTGGGAGAAAGAGCTGCGCACATGCAACGGCATATTGAATCGCTGCGCGTATTCCACGCAACGCAGGGCAAGCACCTTGGAACCGCAGGACGACATTTCCAGCATCGACTCGTAGTCGATGACGGGAATACGACGTGCAGTCGGTACAATACGCGGATCGGCGGTGAACACGCCATCGACGTCAGTGTAGATCTCGCATACGTCGGCGTCCAGCGCCACGGCCAAAGCCACTGCGGAGGTATCAGATCCGCCCCGGCCGAGCGTGGTGGCGTCGCCACCCTCGTTCACGCCTTGGAAGCCGGCCACAATGGCCACTGAACCCTTGCCGAGCGCACGACGCACACGGTCAGGCTTCACGGCCTTGATGTGCGCGGTACCGAACTGGGCGTCGGTCATGAAACCAGCCTGGGAGCCGGTGAAGGAGTAGGCGTGAGCGCCGGCCGCATGAATTGCCATTGCGAGCAAACTCATCGAAATACGCTCGCCTGCGGTCATCAGCATGTCCATCTCGCGCGCCGGCGGGTTGGAGTCGATGCTGAGCGCCTGATCGATCAGGTCGTCGGTGGTGTCTCCCATTGCGGAGACCACCACGGCCACGTCATTACCGGCGTTCTTCGTTTCGATGATGCGTCGGGCTACGCGCTTGATCGATTCTGGGTCGGCTACGGAAGAGCCGCCAAATTTCTGCACGATGAGAGCCACAACTTATCCAATCTTCTTCAATGTGTTGCCTGCCGACCATTCTAGGCAGGCTGGTCGATTATAGGAAAAATTCGATTTGTCAAGCCCCTGCACGCCCAACATACGGAACAGTATACGGAATCCTTGCAAATCCTCCGCGCGTTTTTGTACATACGTTCCGCACGGGTCTTCCATGATCGCCGCGCAACGTCTGCGCGATCGTTAGCATATGCCGGCAATGTGACGATCGTGGCGAATGCGACGAAGGCAATGTCAGACGACCGCGCGACGCCCGGCCAGCGCACGTCCGAGTGTGATTTCGTCGGCATATTCGAGATCACCACCGACCGGCAGACCGCTCGCCAAGCGCGTGACCGTGATGTCGGTTTGCGAAAGCAGCTGCGAAAGGAAGCTGGCGGTCGCCTCACCTTCCACGTTCGGATTGAGCGCGAGAATCACTTCGGTGACTTCGCTGTCTTTGAGTCGTTCGATGAGTTTGGCGATGTTGAGGTCGCTGGGCTGCACGTTGGCCATCGGATTGATAACGCCGCCGAGCACGTGGTATAGGCCGTGATATTCGCGTGTGCGTTCGATGCTCATCACGTCTTTCGGTTCTTCGACCACGCAAATCACACTATGGTCGCGACGCGGATCGGCGCAGATCGAACATGGGCTGGTTTCGCACACGTTGCCGCAAATGTCGCAGAATCGTATTTTTTCCTTGACTTCGGTGATGGCGTCGACCAGGGTCTGCGCTTCCTCGTCGGATGCGTTAAGCAGGTAGAAGGCGATGCGTTGCGCGCCTTTCGGCCCGATGCCAGGCAGGTGCGCGAATGCGTCGATCAGTCGTTGGATGGCGCCGTCATAGGCCAGTGCCATGGTTCACCTTTCCTTGGTTTCCGTAAGATTCGCAGTTGTTTCCGTGGGATTCGCGATTGTGCCGTTACTCGTCGAGATTCTTCTTTTGCTGCATGTTGCGCGGGTTTTTGGCGTCGTCGGGGCCGAAATCCTCGACTTTTTTCACTTCGAATAGTCGTGTCAGATCGTCAACACTTAACGCGTTGGACGCTCCGATCGATTCGTCGCTCATGGAATATTCGTCATCTTCCGCGGCGACCTGCGGTGTCGGCTGCGCAGGAGCGGAGAACTGTTGGCTCCATGGATCGGCGTTCGGCTGGTTTTGCTGCGACGCCGCTTCCTGCCGAGGTACGCGATGCTGGTGATTGGCATGCTTAGGGGCCGTTTCAGGCTCCACTGGCACGGGCATGGGGTCCGCCGGTCCAGCCTGAACTGGCATGGGGGCACCCCAAGGATCGTCGTCCTCCGACGGTTGCTGCGGTACCGGCGCTGGCACGGCCCAAGGGTCGACATTATCGCTAGTATCGGGAACAGCCACATGTTTCGTGTGTTGTTCCGGCGCTTTCACGTCGTTGACGCCGCTTGCGATTACCGATTGCGATTGCACCTGTTGCGCTGGCACAGCCCATGGATCGTCATCCAGTTGCGATGGGACTACTGCGGCCTGTTGTGAGACCGCCCACGGATCGTTTTCAGCGGTTGCGTCCGCAACGGCTCGGTGAGCCTCCTCATCGTTAGAATCCCCTGCATTACCACCATCCTCGGCTTTCTGCGCGCCCTCAACCGCCGGCTCTTTGCCGGAAGATTCAAGACTTGCGGCAGTGCCAAGATTCGCGGTCAGCAGTGTTGCGGATTTGAGTCGCTCCTGCGCCAGCTGCACGTTGATCTTGCTTTGCTCTTCCGGGCTAAGCTTGCTCCACGGCACCGATTCGGAACCGTCCGCCAGCTTTTTGGCGGGGGCAAGCGTGACATTCGGGCCAAACATCTTATGCACTTCGGCGCGGACGATTTTCACCACTTCGGTGGTTCCATCCACCGACTCCTTCGCCACGCCCTTAGCGAACGCATATTTGCTGAGCGCCTTGTCGAATTTGATCCACAAACTGTCGCCTCGCAACAGCACACGAGGCACTTTTTCGCGATTCACATAACCGCGCACATCCTCAGGAAGCGCGGCTACCAAAGCATCCCACTTCTGATCGGGGGTACGGTCGTCATGTGCCGGAGCAGGCACTGAAGTTGCGGCAGGCGCAGTGGCTGCAACGGAAGACGTCGCATTCATCGCCTGCTGAACATCCGCAAGCATGGAGGCCACACCGGAGGCGACGGCGTCAGCGGGATTCATCGGAGCCGCAGACGGCTGCACAGCCGGTTTCACAGGCTCGGAAGGAGCATCAATTGCCGCCGCGGAATCCTGTGGCCGAACACCGTCGGCATATCTCGCTGTACGGCGGCGCGAGCCGGCCATAGATCCACGCAGCGATTCTGCAGCGGCGGAAGCCCCGGAATCGCCAGCAAAATCAGGCATACCGGAAGATGACGCAACGGCAGCCATCCCTTCCTCACGCCCGGCCAGCAAGCGAGCGGCAAGCAATTCCAGTCGCATGCGCGGCGAAATCGCACCGGTCATATTAGCAAGCGTCGCATTAATCGTGTCAGCCATCTGCGTCAACGCAGACAATCCCAAAGCGGAAGCCTGACGATGCAAATCATCCATGTTCTCGGCGGCCGCCTCGTCGGAAAGCACGCTTTCCGCGCGCGTTCCGCCCAACGTGAGCACCAGCAAATCGCGCACGCGGGCAAGCAAATCCTCAACGAATCGACGGGGATCGAAACCGCCGACCACAACCTTCTGAATCACGCCATACAGTGCTTCGCCATTTTTGTCGGCAACGGCGTCGATGGCCTCGCTAATCAGAGCGTCAGGCGTGAAACCGAGCAAAGCAACCGCGGAATCGTATGCGATGCTGCCGTCAACCGCACCAACCATGAGCTGGTCAAGCACGGAAAGCGTGTCTCGCACGGAACCGCCGCCGGCACGCATGGCAAGACGCAGCACGCCTGGCTCGGCCTCGATATGCTCGTCTTCGCAGATCTGCTCGAGGTACGGGCCCATAACCTCCTTCGGCACCAAGCGGAACGGGTAATGGTGGGTGCGCGAGCGGATGGTGCCGATCACCTTGTCTGGTTCGGTGGTGGCGAAGATGAACATCACATGCTCCGGCGGCTCCTCCACGATTTTCAGCAGCGCGTTGAAGCCTTGTGGCGTAACCATATGGGCCTCGTCGAGAATGAAGATCTTGTAGCGGTCGCGGGCCGGCGCGAAACCAGCGCGCTCACGCAGCTCACGGGCGTCGTCCACGCCGTTATGCGAGGCCGCGTCGATTTCCACCACATCGATGGAACCGGGGCCGCCCGTGGCGAGATCCTTGCAGCTTTCACATTCGCCGCACGGATGCGAGGTCGGACCTTTCGCACAGTTGACGCATCGCGCAAGAATGCGGGCGGAACTGGTTTTGCCACAACCGCGCGGGCCGGAGAACAGGTATGCGTGCGTGAGCTTGTTCTCGTCGAGCGCGCGCATGAGCGGAACCGTGACCTGGTCCTGACCGATCACGCCGTCGAACGTGTCGGGACGATACCTTCTATAGAGTGCCAGTGCCATCGCAATTCCTTCCGCAGTAGTGCCACTAGGCTACCGATTAATTACGACACGTTTTTTCGCAAAGACCGGCTGCACAGCCTGCCCGTAACAGTGCAGCGCGTGTCCCCGGAGACAAGCCTCGCAGCAACGTTTAAGCTGGGATTAACAACAGCGACACTATAGAATTGACATCATGTCAATTTCCGTTTTAGACTGAGGACAGTCAAGAAATTGACAGAGTGTCAACGTGTCGCACAGGTGAGAGACGCCACTCGAGCGAAGGAGAGAGCCATGGACGGACAGCACAACGCTTCCGCGATGACAGTCGGAGACGCACGCCGTGCGCAAATCGTGCGCGCAGCACGCGAAATCTGCCTGGAAAAGGGCTTTTCGAAAATAACGATCAGCGATATCGCAGGCCGCGTAGGCATGACCAGATCTCTCTTCTACCACTATTTCCAAGACAAAGACCAAGTCGCGGACGCCGTACTCGACGACGTTATCGACGAAGTCATCACACACCTGGAAGAGTGGAACGCGAATCGCGAAGTCGGCAATATTTCGAAAGCACTCGACGACGTGGTGCGGCTGACCCGCTCCCTCATCACCGATGAAGGACCGTTCAGCCAGCGCATGATCGAAGACGGCAATGCGGGACTGTACGTCAAATTCATCGACCGCGTGGCCGATCGCATTGCGGAATACATCTGCAATTCGACAGTGCGCGATTTCGAAAAATTGCATGGCATGCCCATCACCAACGAGCACGAGACGTTCTACACGCTCATCGTTGGACTGATTTCGCTGATCAGACTGCACCCAGACATTGAAGACACCGTCATCAGACAGGTCGCAGCGCAGACGCTGCACCTGAACGAATACATGTAAACGCGGGCTGCATCGGCTTCATGGCGCTCAAATACAAGTGGGGCACGATCGGCAAGTCCGAATGGTCCAAACGCTTCCCGTTCGCGCTCGTGGCCAATGTGCACGCACTACCGCGAGCGCTTCGCGTAGTAGATGTCGGTTTTGCCGGTGACCGGATCACGGTGATCACGCTTGATGGCTTCCAGCACTTTCTCTTCAGTGTTGGCGGCTTGGCTTTCCGCCACGGCCGGCGGCACCAGCACACGCAACGCACGGTCTTGAACTACGACCTTGACAGGCAGGCGACCAACATATTCGCCGTCCGCCATCAAGACCGGCGGCTCATCGCCCTCCTGCGCGCGGGTGATTTCGATATCGCGCACACGCTTCCAGCCAAACACCCTGCATCCGAGGATCTTGCCGCTGTAGGCGCGCGCCACCGCATCCGCGCATTCGGCGACATTGGGCACATGGTCGAGCCACACCAAGTCAAGCAAACCATCAGAGAACCGCGAATACGGCGAGATCTCAATACCTCCGCCGATATGCCGCGAATTGGCCACCGTGAGCAGCGGCGAGATAATGTCTTCCTCTTCCACCGTGCCATCGGCCAACGTGGCTTTGATGTGGTACCCATACTGCTTCATATGGGTCAATTCCACAAGCACGGCCGCGAAATAACGCAACGAACCGTTCGGCAAACGCGAGTGATTCGCACGGTCGTTGACGCTCGCATCCAAACCGCACGAGAGCATGCCCGCATAGAAGCGATTGACCGCCGGACGCAATGGCACATCCGAATCGCTGACCAGCTCATCACCGGTGCTGGAATTAACGGCATATCCACCCTGCAACGACGTGGCCAAGCCCATATCGACGTCAATATGTGTGCCGCGCACAATCGCGCCGACAATGCCATCGACAGCGGTTTGGACACGATTGACCGGCAATTCAAGTCCGCGCGCGAAATCGTTGCCGGAACCCGTCGCCACTATGCCGAGTGGTTTGCCGGAGCAGCCCACGGCATTGGCGCCGAGCGCGATCATGCCATCACCGCCGACCACCACCAAGTAGTCATATTCGTCTCTACGGTTCCTGGCGTTCAGCAAAGAGCCTTCAAAACTCTCACCGGTCACATCGATGACGTTGAAGCCATGCTTGCGTCCGGCTTCCCGCAGCAGACCGATCACCTGATTGCCGACTTCGGTGCCCTTGCCTTTGTTCGACGTCGGATTGCCGACAACGGCAACGGTCGCATTCACATAGGACGTTTCGCTCATACTTCAGTACGATAATCGCGATTCCCGTCACACGCCACATGCGAACGGATTTCCAGACAGATGACCACGTTTTGCGTGACGTTTTTCCGTCATAAGACGCTTTTCCAGGCGATGCTTATTCGCAGACAATCGGTCCCGCTCTCGACCGCTTGCTGACGTGGGATACGAATGGCACTTGTGTGCCGACCTGCGCTTCGACCAGCACATCCTCACCTTCTATCGTGCAAGATCCGATCGCCGCATCATTACCGGAAATGGTACGTTCCGCCACGTAACAGGGGTCGGCAGAGCCTCCATATAGCGCGTTGGCCGCCGCCACCGACGCTAGATCGGCCGCATTCTGCGCGCGATGCAGGCAAAGCAACAGATTGCCTGCCGACGCAACCGCACTCAACATGATGGCCGCCACCGCGATCAGCACCACACCGGATATGGTTCCCGAACCTTCATCGGATTCGCGAATCCAAGCAAACCAATGTTTCACAAAGTGTTTCACATCACCCGTTCCTTTCTGATTCGAGTCCATCGGACGCTCTCCGACAGTGTTTTCACGGCATGTTTCACATGTCGTGCTTGCCAGTTCCCGAAACCGAAGACCCACGTATACATCCCCGCATCACGCAAATGTAAGGCACAGGCGCTAGAAGTAGCGGGTCGCTTTGCCTGTGACTCGTGTGGGAAGCATGCCGGTTGGGTCAGGTATCACAGGGCATTGCACCGTAACAGTGACGGAATCCGTGCCACGGTCGAACCGTACCGTCGCCGAATCGCCGGCAGCAGCCACAGCGGCAGCCCTTGCTTTCGATTCTCCGCCGGTGTCATCAACCGCGAAGGCCCGAGCACCGGCCGCGGCCGCATCCTGACAGTTCATCGACACCACGGACGCACGCCCCAAGCACAACACCAAAATCGCCACCGCCGCCACGCAGGGGAGCACCACCGCGAATTCCGCGGTGGCCGCTCCCTCATCGGCATCATCAGCATGGCATTTCCACCATTGCCTCACCATGGATTACCCGACGCTGAGTGCTTTCTTGATGATGTTGGTCAGCAGCGTTTTGATGGCATCGGATTTCATGATGCCCACCAAGACGGCGGCGAATCCGGTGGCGGCAACCAGCACCACCGCATATTCGGCGGTGGCGGCACCTTCTTCCGGTTCGGCGGTCAGCGTGCGCATACGCGCATCCAACAGGCATATCGCCTGGTCGGCCCGTTCCCGCATGGCATGCAGCCGTTGCCCCGCCCTGCCTATCAGGCCTGGCAAGCCATCGACATTGATTGGCGTTACGTTGTTCATGGCGTTCCTTTCGTTCGAACAACCCCGGCCGGACGGCCGAGTGCACCCAGTGTTGCGCACTATCACGCTTGCAGGAGCATTTTTCCGGGGTTGTGGTCGGAGGATGTAAGTTATCCACACCATCGGCGTGTCATCCACAGTTATCCACAGAACTCCGTGAATTATCGTCTCCCGACATTCCCCACCTTTCCGCTGTCGTTGCACACCGTCATTGCACAAACGACATGACGGACGGAATGATCCCAACCGCAACAAATGCGGGAAGAAAACACAATCCGGTCGGCAGCAACAAACGAACCGACAATTTCGCCGCAGCCTGTTCGATCTGCGCGCGTTCATCCCAATCCAATTGTTCGACGGCTGTTTCCAAACGTTCCACCGGAGAGGCGCCACTATGCCATGAGGAGGCGAACGCATCGCGCACCACCGCAAGATCGCCATCATCCGGCCACGCATCATCCCAGGAAACACCTTCGTTCAATTGCTCTCCGGCCGACCGCAGTCCCGCGCCGAATTCTCCTGCCGCAATATCTCCCACGGCAATCAGCGCACGGGGAATGGAAGACCCCTGTCGGATGGCGACGCTGAGCATCTCCAATATCAACGGCAGAGGAAGTTCCCGCATTCGCTCGGCGGACGCAAGGTCGGAGGGCGCGCGAACCGGCCTCCACTGCTTCAGCCATATCGCCTCGGCCGCGCACACCACCGCTGTCAGCATCCATAAGCCAGTCATCATATGGCTCCTTTCATATCATCCTGCCGCATCAACGCACGTATCCAGATAAGTCCGAACGTGTAGCAGCAGAGGGCGAATCCGAGACATGCCAAGCCTTTGATCCCTGAAACAAGGAAAGCCAATGAGTGTGCGCCCATGCCTTCTCCCAAGAGCACAGTGAGCAGCGGCAATGCCATCAGGAGTTTCACTGTCGCTTTGGGCATGGCGAATGCGTTGGCCCGCAAATCATCCAATAAGCGTTGTCGTTTCAACGATTCAGCCACCGCCTGCAGGCAGCGGCCGGTTTCGCATCCAAGCGTCAGGCTCAGCCGGCAGGCCGCATACAGCTCGCCGCTCAGCCGTTCGACCTGGCTGACTTGGCCGCCTTGCCCGGATTGCTCTTTGGGTGGACATCGCCTGCGGATCACCATGGTTATGCGCAGCCTGGTGAGTTCAGGCGTGGCGAACGGTGTTCCTCCCAGTTCTTCGAACGCCTGCACCAACGTGGCTCCGCTGCGCACGGATGCCCGCAGGGACGCCACACATGCCACACATCCGATGGCGGGCAATGCGTTCGACGACGCATTCAAGTCGTCGATTCCTTCGGGTTCCAATCCCTGCTTCCCACCATGTTCCTCGCTCCATCGACCGCCCGCACGCCCCGAACCATCCCCCGTTCGCTCACTTACATCGTACGTGTTTCGGCGTGGCCACAACCATACGGCCAGTCCGAACAATATCGCGGCGATAACGCCAAGACTTCCCATACATCCACCTCGATTCAACGACTCCATGCACGTACGAAATCGGGCCACTGCCGTGAGGCCAGCATTCGGCTGCCGTTCCATCCGGACAGCAGGTTTCCGCGCAATTTGCCTTCCGCAAATTCGAGCCGCCCTATTTGCGTGATGCGCCGACGGCCTCCCACCCGACTCACGTGCAGCACCACGTCGAATGCGTCTTGTGCAAGCGCCGCGGTGGCCTGCGGGCTCAACCCAGCAAGCAGCCCCAATGCCACCAGTCGCGAAGGAACCGCTGCTACTTGATTGGCATGCAAAGTGGTCATACCTCCGCGATGCCCGGAATTCAGCGCGCGCAACAGGTCCACGATTTCGCCGCCTCGGCATTCGCCCACCACAATGCGATCCGGCCGCATTCGCAACGTCGCACATATCAATTGCGATAGTCCTATGGCACCTTTGCCTTCCATGTTGGCGTCTCGCGTCACCAGCGACACGCGATTGTCATGGTCGAGCATACCGAGTTCGCGTACCTCTTCCACAGTGATGATGCGCTCCCCTGGCGCGCATCGCATAAGCATTGCCTTGAGCAGCGTGGTTTTGCCGACTCCGGTGCCACCGGTCACGAGCACGCTGGCCTTGCGTTCCACAAATCCTTCCAGCAAAGGCATCCATTCGCTTGGAAACATGCCATTTTTCGCCAAGGATTCCAGATTGGGCGCAACCGCATCCGGCAATCGTATGCTGATGGCCGCGCCTTGGGGAACGAGCGGTGCGATAACCGCGTGCACGCGCACGCCTTCCACGGTGGAGGCGTCGGCTATCGGGCATGCGTCGTCGAGTCTTCTGCCGAGCTGCGAGCACAATCGCACGGCAAAATCGCGTATGGCTTGCGGGTTGGCGAATGGCACACGCAATGCATACGGCCGCATTCCTTGGCCGCGATCCACCCACACGGTGCCGTCGCAGGTCACCGCAATGTCGGTAACACCCAATTCGGATGCGATGTCGCTAAGCGGGCCGAGTTTCATAGTTGACGCTCTTTTCTCCCAATGCCCCCTGAATGAGATCAGCCAACGTTGCGATTGCTTTTGCATTCGCACGATTGGGTTTGCGCAGGCCGAGCCCTTCCAACAATTCGCTACAAAGTTTGGCGTCCGTTGTGATGACCGCGACGATATCGCAGTTGAGATATTCCGCCGCTTCCTCGGTCGCCGTCACACCATGGTCGCGTATGGTTCCGCGCGGTTGCATGCCTACAAAAAACTCCCGTTCCTGCGTTGCGACATCGTGTTCCCCGATTGAATCGCTTGGATTGCGTTGCGATTGCATGTTCGCTTTGGCACGGGCAAGGCCAAGTACCGTCATTTCGACCACGTTGATGCGGATGGCCTGTCGTAGTTCCGTCAGATCTCGCAGTCCGCTCCATTGCCCCACGTCGACGATGACTGCGCTTCGTACCTGCGATAACGCGCGAATGCACGCCTGCACTTCCCAAGATTGCGGATTTTCGGTTTTCCAAGGATCGCAGGACAGCAGTGGCACGCCATCCCAGACTGGCAGCTCCCGCAGCAACGCCTTGCCGTCGATGATGCCAAGCGGTGCGCTGATTTCCCCAAGTCGCGAGCCGTCTTCGTTCTCCATGCCGAGAAGCACGTCAAGGCCTCCACCTTGCAGATCGGCATCGACAAGCACGCATTTGAGCCCACGCTCGTTCAGCTCACGAGCCAAGATGGCCGCCAGGGTGCTCGCTCCCACTCCCGCCACCACGGAGTCAACGATCACCACATTGCTCACATCGCAGCGTTGTTCTCGCACCGCATGGCCACGCTCGGCAACCATGCCGTACGTTCCAGGCACCGCACCGACCGGTGTCGCTCCCTGGAGTAATCCAGGCGGCGTATAGAACCGTTGCGGAGAGACGGTTCTGCGCTGCTCCGGAGGCGCCATTCTCGATGTGGCCGAGCTCGCAACCGGCATCAGTCCACCCGACGGCAGCGGCACCGGAGGCATATTAGGAAAAGACGTTGCACTACTCATACCGTCGATTGAAAAGTCTCGATGCATACCATCGCAAGCCGAACCGGCCCTGTGGTCGGAGGACGTCAGTTATCCACAACCACGGCATGTCATCCACAGCCATTCACAAAGCATCAAATATCCACGTCTGTCGATTTCCCCGGGAAACAGGACGGGCGCATGCCAGCACGCCTCAAAAATAAAAAAGGAAGACCCGCCGAAGCGAGCCTTCCTTGCAAGAACCTTGAGAGCAGAATCTCTGCACAACAACATCGTCGTAACGGTAAGTCTATCCAATGCCCGTCCAACGTAACGACCTATCTTGGCCATACACTCTTTGTGGGCTCTGCTCTTAAGTTGTTCTCGTACTTTGTAATTATGCTCAGCAATCCGGCAATCGCAAACCGAAACCGGCTGATGTTCCCTATTTATCGCAACTGTTGCTTTGCGATCGCAAGAATCACGAAAATGTTTCATCATGTGCGAAACGCGCGGTGTGTTTGTTCGATTGCGTGCGTTTGCAGCGAAAATGCGGCGTGTCGACGCTTTATTTTGCATAATGAACGAACGAATGTTAACTCCTGCTAAATTTTGACACTTCTGTCGGCATTTCCAGCTACTTAAGGATAAAGTAGGAAAGTATGGCACAGATTTTTGACGCACCCTCGAAGGCGATCTTGCGCAGCCAGATAGCTGAGCATATCGCCGAGACCGATAAAAACGACAAGCGTGAGCTTCAGGCCGGCGAAGAGCCGTTGCCGAACGACCGCTTCTTCGACCGCGAGTTGAGCTGGCTGAAGTTCAACAAGCGCGTCCTCGAACTCGCTCAGGACGAAGACCTGCCGATCATCGAACGCGCAAGCTTCGCCGCGATCTTCGCGAACAACCTCGACGAGTTCTTCATGGTTCGCGTCGCAGGCCTGAAGCGCCGTATCGACACCGGCATCGCCGTGACGGCAGCCTCCGGTTTGAGCCCAAGGCAGCAGCTGCGCGCCATCAGCGAGCAGGCGCACCGCCTGCAGGACGAGCACGCGCACTACATGATCGATCACATTCTTCCCGACCTAGCGAAGGAACAGATCGTGCTTCTGAGCTGGGATAAGCTCACCGCAGCCGAGCAGGAGCGCCTGTCTCGCTACTACCGTCAGCAGGTATTCCCTGTTCTGACACCGCTCGCCGTGGACCCGGCCCATCCGTTCCCGTACATTTCCGGCGGTTCCATCAACCTCGCCGTGCTCGTGGAGAATCCGGCTTCCGGAAAGTCCCACTTCGCACGCGTGAAGATTCCTGGAAACCTGAACCGTCTCGTGCCCGTCGACGACATGACCGACGACGATGCCACCGACGTGCGCTACGGCTTCATCACCATGGAGAATCTGATCATCGCGCATCTGGAATCCCTGTTCCCGGGCATGATCATCAAGGAAGCACGTTCCTTCCGCGTCACCCGTAACGAGGATATTGACGTGGAAGAGGATGATGCAGAGAACCTGCTCAACGCCATGGAGAAGGAGCTGCTGCGCCGTCGTTTCGGACCGCCGATCCGTCTTGAGATTTCCGACGAGACCAGCCCGTTCCTTTCCCAGCTGCTCGCCGACCAGCTGCGCGTCAGCGCCGATGAGGTATACCGCCTGCCGGCACCGCTCGATGCGACCGTGCTCTTCGAGCTTGGCGGCATCGACCGCCCGGACTTGAAGTACCGTTCGTTCGTACCGACCACCAATCGTCAGATTGCTGAGGTGGAGTCGTCCCGCGCGCAAGACATTTTTGCAGCGATTCGCGAACGCGATATCCTCCTGCATCACCCGTACGATTCGTTCTCTACCTCCGTTCAGGCGTTCCTAGCGCAGGCTGCGGCGGATCCGAAGGTGCTCGCCATCAAGCAGACGTTGTACCGTACGTCCAGCAACTCCCCGATCATCGACGCGCTCATTGACGCGGCGCATGCGGGCAAGCAGGTGCTGGCGCTGGTCGAAATCAAGGCACGCTTTGACGAAGACGCCAACATCGCATGGGCACGCAAGCTGGAACGCGCCGGCGTGCACGTGGTGTACGGCATCGTGGGCCTGAAGACCCACTGCAAGCTGAGCCTTGTGGTACGTCAGGAAGCCGACGGCCTGCGCCGCTACTGCCATGTGGGCACCGGTAACTACAACCCGAAGACCGCCCGTATCTACACCGATCTCGGCTTGCTGACCTGCGATCCGGTGGTCGGTCAGGATATGACCCGCCTGTTCAACCAGCTGTCCGGTTATGCTCCGAAGTCGAGCTTCCACCGTCTGCTGGTGGCGCCGCGTACCGTGCGTTCCGGCCTGATTCAGCGCATCCGCCGCGAAGAGGATGCCGCACGCGCAGGCAAGGAAGCATGGATCAAGATCAAGGTCAACTCCATCGTTGACGAGAAGACCATTGACGCGCTGTACCGCGCAAGCCAGGCCGGCGTGAAGATCGACATCGTGGAACGCGGCATCTGCGCGCTCAAGCCGGGTGTTCCGGGACTTTCCGAGAACATTCGCGTGCGTTCCATTCTGGGTCGTTTCCTCGAGCACAGCCGTATTTACGCATTCGCGAACTCCGATGGCCCGCAGATCGGTGAAGGCCCGGCCGCAGGTCCGGAAGTGTGGATCGGTTCCGCCGATCTGATGCACCGCAATCTCGACCGTCGAGTCGAAGCGCTGGTGCGCATCACCGCTCCGGAGCAGATCGACGAACTGATCAAGTACGTGGATCTGCAGATGGCCGATTCCACCACCTCGTGGCATATGGCAGCCGACGGCACCTACGTGCGCCATGCGAAAGATGAGGAGGGTCGCCCGCTGGTCGATTCCCAGGAATATCTCATCAAGAAGCATACGCGCCGACCGGCAAGGCACTAAGTTTCGAGAAAATGGCCGATTCTGCAATTGCGGGATCGGCCATTTTCGTTGCGCAATCATGAACAATAACCGCGCCTACCACTTACAATGAAAGATATGAGCGAGAACATGAGACGTGTCGTAGAAGCCGCCGGGGGTATTGTATGGCGGTGGAAAGCCGGTAGCGAAATCGCTGAAAATCCAGCAATTGCAGCACAGAAATCTCCAAAAGAACAACTCAACAGCATTGAAGTGTGCATCGTGCATCGACCAAAGTACGATGACTGGAGCTGGCCGAAAGGCAAACTCGAGCAGGGCGAATCGCATCGTCATGCCGCAGTGCGAGAAATCGGCGAGGAGACAGGCGTTTCCATCGCCCTCGGCCCGTATCTGTGCGAAGTCGAATATCCGCTGTCCGAAGAAGGCAAGAAAACCCGGCATTCGCACGATCGCACCGTCGACACCAAGCACACGTTGTATTGGATGGCGCAGCCAATTTCCGGAGATGATGCGGAACATCTGCTTGACGCATTCGGTCCCGTGCATCGCGCGGATGTAGGCGAAATCAACGATATCGTGTGGGTTTCCGTACGTGAAGCACGTAAAATCCTCACGCATTCCACCGATAAAGACACCCTCGCCATCTTCGTGGACCGCGTACAGGAGGGTGCCGTAACCGCGCAGAATCTGCTGATCGTGCGCCATGCCAAGGCTGAATCGCGCAAATCATGGAAAGGCACCGACGCGAACCGACCGATCACTCCGAAAGGCGCGGCCGCGGCATTCGCACTCAACCGCGAACTTGCCTGCTACAACCCAACCCGCCTCGCAACCTCACCATGGCTACGCTGCCAGGAAACACTGCAGGTGCTTAGCTGGCAGACCGAACGCCCGATGGAACACATCGACGCGCTCACGGAAGACGCCTTTGCCGAACACCCGACCATCGCATGGCTGGCGTTCCTCAAGCAGATCCAGCTCACGCTCAAAACCCGCGAAACCACGGCGATCTGCATGCACCGACCGGTAATCGGGGGTATGTTTGACCATCTGCGCGGACTGTGCGCTCGCAAGGCGCTCTCCAAGCAGCTCATCGCCAAAACGCCGTTCATGCCTACCGGCACCGCCGTAGCGCTGTTTATAATCGATACGCCGCAAGGTCCCAGCATTATCGACATTCAAAAGGTTTCACCCATTGTCTACTAACATGCATTACGGTTCCGGCTCGGTTATTCCAAGCCGTTCCGCCGGTTTCACCAACACTGGATCGCCGCGCCCGGCCCGCCCGGGGCAACTCGACCAGATGATGGCCGACAATATTGCGGGAGGTGCCGATCCGGCACAAATCAACGAGATGAGCCACGCCTCGGCGGCCGCGCTGCTGGACCGCGTGCATCACACGCAGGACGCCGAACTCGTGGAACGCGTGCTCACGCTGGTGGACCGCGAAGGCGTTGACGTAATCGCCGAATTATGGAGCAAATCCGAGCCGGATTCGCTGCCGGGCATTCTATGGCGACTGTATGTGCTGCGCACGTGGATGCGGAAGAATCGTGAGTCGATCGCACGATTGTGGCGCGTCGGAGAACCGGTTGCAACTACCGCTTCGGCAATTGCCGGAGTCGACCAAGCACCCACGGAAGATGACATTGCACACACCGCCGATTCGATTCTGGCGGGCGCATTCACCGGCGATTTCGCGATTGCGTTGGAACGTGCGGCGGCGTTCACCGACGTGGTTGCGTTGGGATTGCGCATTGAGGCACGAAATATGGCCTCACGCTTGGAGGCGGTGAATTCAGAGGCCGTACAAGCGGAAAGCTCGGACGCCACGAAAAAGCAAGCACGCACGAAAGCGGCCCGCTTGATGCACACGGCCGGCAATCTGTTTGTCACCGCCAAGGATTTTCGTCATGGGGCGAATCTGTGGAGGCGAGGAAAACTGGAGTAGCGCAATCTGGAGTAATGCAATCCACTTCTCTTATCCCCTAATAAAAGTGCCGCACACCAATCGCAATATCAATTCGCGACACGGCGTACCGTGCGGTCTGCAGCATCTGTAGAATAGGAATTCGCGCCGGGCCATGCATAGCCCCGGGCTCCATTTTTTGCCGCTGCGAGCGGCCTTTGCGCCGACAGGCGCTTTCGTGGTTCGGCGCTTTCCCCTCTTCTTAAATTTCGTTGCTTTTTTCATACGATTTTTCATCGTCTTTCTTGACTCCTTTCCCAGCTCCCGCGCTTTTCCTCGCAATTATGGACTACGCTTAGAAAATATGGATATTCATGTTTTGAACCACCCGCTGGTGGACCATAAGCTCACCGTTCTTCGCGATAAGAACACCCCGTCCTCCACGTTCCGCGAGCTCGTTTCCGAACTCGTGATGCTTGAGGCTTACGAAGCCACCCGCGACATCGCAGTCGTGGACAAGCCGATTGAAACCCCGGTCGCTCCGATGGTAGGCAAGCACATCGCTTCCCCGGCACCGATCATTGTGCCTGTGCTGCGCGCGGGTCTGGGCATGCTTGACGGCATGACCAAGATGATTCCGTCCGCCGAAGTCGGCTTCCTCGGCATGAAGCGCGACGAGGAGAACCCGACCCAGCAGATCACGTACGCGAACCGTCTGCCCGACGATTTGAGCGGCCGTCAGTGCTTCCTGATCGACCCGATGCTCGCCACCGGCGGCACGCTGGTCGCAGCAACGCATTACCTGGCCGAGCGTGGCGCGAAGGATGTTACCGCCGTGTGCATTCTGGGCGCTCCGGAAGGCCTGAAGTTCGTTGAAGAGAACCTCGACCCGTCCATCAAGTTCAAGCTGGTGCTGTGCGCCGTCGACAAGAAGCTCAACGACAAGTGCTACATCGTGCCAGGCTTGGGCGATGCCGGCGACCGTCTGTATGGCGTGATCGACTGACCGAAGCAGAGCTCAACCGAATCGGTCCAATCAGTCAATCGAGTAAATCGAATAAAAAAAAACGGCCTGCCACAACGCAAATCATGCGACGGCAGGCCGAAATCATATGTAAAACCTCTACTGCTCGTCGGGCACGAACGCCTCGAAAATATGATGGTCGAACCAGTCATCGCACTGGGCGAGCTCATCGCGGCTACGCACCGTCCACGACACGGGAACGGCACCCATGAAACGAGCCAACCGCACCTGCGGACTGTTGCCACCATGCCAGTCGTAGGCGACGAAATCAGGGCGGGAAATCCAGTCGAAAATCAACGCACCGGCCGCATATTCCTTGGCGAGCGCACCCGGATCAGACGGCTTCTCCTCCCCCTGCGGCCACCAGGAAAGCTGGCCACGGCACACTTCCGGACGGTTCTCCTTATACCAGTTGACGGCGGCCGGATTGAACGATTCGATCACATACGCGCCGGAATAGGCTTGCAGCAGTGCGTCGCCCTTTTCCATAAGCTCGACATCGCGCGGACCCCACTTGGAATTGTCATCGAACTTGTATTCAACGATCAGCGGCACACGGCCCGCCACTACCTTGAGCACGTCGGTGAACAGCGGCACATGCTGGAAGTATCCGTCCGGAGCACTGTCGGGAGTAGTGACCAGCGGCGGCTTCTCCAGCGAGCCCGACAACGGCGCTGCCACAGCGGCACCTGGGGCATCGGTTGGGAACAGCGGGATGCGAGTCAGCTCATCGTAGGTGAGATCGGCCACGCGGCGTGGATCTCCGGCGACGCGCATCAGATCGCCGTCATGCACCACCACGATTTCGCCGTCGGCGGTCATTTGCAGGTCAAGCTCGATGCCATAGCCGGCTTCGCAGGCCGCTGCGAATGCCGCAAGCGAGTTCTCCGGAGCGATCGCCCCGGCTACACTAGGGCTGCCATAGCCCGCCTTCATGGCCATGCGACGTGCCAGCGCCACATATTCGCCGCTTTCGTTGGCGTACTGCGCGGTCAGACCGGAACCTGCGTCATGCAGACCGCGATGCGCATACCACGCGTCGGGAATGGACGGCACATAGTTGCGGCGCTTGTCGGAGAAGGTACGCGGCGCGATCGCCCATACTGCGGCTCCTGCAGCGAGCGCACCGCCCACCAGCACTTTGTTAACGAATGATTTGGACATGGGCTTTCCTCCCTTACGCGGCCGTTCGCGCATTCTCTCGCGTTGGTTCGCACCGTTCGCGGCCATCGAATCTGTCTCTTCTGAGATTAGCCTATAAATCACAAAAAACTACCGTTTTTTGTTGGAACGCCCCTTGAAGTAAATGTCGAACACGATCCAGACGGACAAAATGAACGCGATCACATAGCCGAGGAAACCAACGATCGGAATACCGAAAATCACCGGTTTGATGCCCGCATAGTACACGATCGACGAGCCGATGAACAATCCGACGACAATCAGCGCCATCGTAAGCCTGTTCACCATGTTGGCAAGCAGATGGATCGGTTCCTGCGAGCCGACCAGCTCCATATTCACGCGCAATTGGCCGCGCGTAAGCATACGGGAGGCCACTTTCAGCTCATTGGCGGCAGCGAGCAGACTGTGCAGTGCCTGATGACCTTCGATAACCAGTGATTTCGCCTCATCCTTGGCGAAATCCTTCTTCGACGTACTTGCGGCGATATGGTCGGAGATGATCTGAATCATATTCACGTCTGGAATGAACTCGTCGAGCAAGCCTTCCAAAGTGACCAGCGCACGCCCGACCGTGGTGACAGTGCTCGGCACTTCAATGCCGTGTCGTTGCGCCATTTGCGTCAATGCGGTGAGCATGGCGGCGATATCCAGCTCGGCCAAATCCACTGTGCCGAATTCCTTGACGATCACGTCCAAGTCGGCCAATAACGCCGGATAATCCTCCGGATCGGCCTCGGCGCCGGCGAAACGCAGTAGACCGTCGGCAAGCGCGGGCGAATCCTGTTTGGCGACGGCAAAGATCATATCCTTCAGCACGGAACGGGTTTTGGCATTAAGCCGACCCGTCATACCAAGGTCAAGCAGCACGATCTGCCCGCCGCGCACCATGATGTTACCCGGGTGCGGATCCGCATGGAAGAAGCCTTCGTCAAGCACTTGCGTGGCGTAGTTGTCCACAAGTTTGGTGCCTATCTCCTTCAGATCGTAGCCCGCTTCGATAAGTTCGTTGGGGTGCGAAACGGAAATGCCCTCCACATAGTCCATGACCACCACATGCTCGGTACACAGTTCCGGGTAGGGCTTCGGGCAGTCCATGTATTTGTAGCGTTCGCAGAATCGTTTGAATTCCGCCAAATTGCGGGTCTCGATCAAAAAGTCGGTTTCCGATTCAAAGGTGTCCCACAATTCCTCGACCACGCCGGAGAGATCGACCACTTGCGCACTGTGCATGGTTTTGGCGGCTATTCGTGCGATGGTGCGCATGATGGACACATCCTGCGCCATGGTTTCGCGCACTCCCGGCCGCTGTACTTTTACGGCCACGTCCTCGCCGGTGGAAAGTTTCGCGCGATGCACCTGTGCAAGACTCGCTGAGCCAAGCGGCGTGGCGTTGATATGTTCGAAGATCTCGCCAACAGGACGACCATATTCGTCCTCAAGCACCTGCAGTACCGTACCGTACGGCATAGGATCGGCATCGGCACGAAGTTTGGACAGCTCGTCGCAGAATGATTGGGGCAGGATTTCGGAGCGCATGGATAGGATCTGTCCGACTTTCACGAAGGTCGGGCCGAGCGCTTCGAGCATGAGACGCATTTTGATGGGCGTCAGTCCGTGCACAATGTCGAACTGGTTGACGATTTGTGCGATTTGCGTAAGTCGTTTCAGTTTGCCACGTCGCGTTAGGTGGTAACGCTGCGAGAAGGAGTCTTTGCGAGAGCCAAACAGTCCGATAGTTTCGGGTTGCGTAAAAGCTGCGCTGTTCTGTTTGCGCGATTGCGGCATTCCCGTTTTTTCCGCGAATTTGGCTGCCGTTGCCGCCGCCGCGTCAGGCGAGGGGTCCGCCGTCGGATTGATCACCGCGTTGACTCGGTCAGAGAGCGTGACCGGTTCCACGCTTTCGGGGCGGGCCGCATCCGGCTCGATTGGGGAATTCAAAGACATATCGCTGCTCGCAAACGTTGGTCGGATTACGATGAGTGGGATTCATGGGGGCTTACGTATCGCGTATTTCATGCGATTCGCACGTTTCATGCGATTCGCACGCGGTTTTTCGCACGTTTCGCATGCCGTGCAAGGTCCGCATAGCAAATCGCCGTCTGAACGTGATGCGACGCGCAGACGGCGATGGGAACGATTGAACGTTACTCAGCTTTGGCTTCAGGCTCCGCTTCCTTGGTTTCCTCTGCAGCCTTGGCTTCGGAAGCTTCCTTGACCTCCGCGACCTTGTGCTTGAGTTCGGCGTTGAGGGCCTTGCCCTGTTCGACGGTCAGCTCGCCCTTCTTGACGAGATCGTCAACGATTTCCTGGCTCTTCTCAACTGTGGTCGCCAAAGCGCCAACGCCGGCGAGGAAGACCTTACGCAGGCCGTCACCAAAATCAAAATCAGCCATGATTACCTCCTTAGGTGATGGTAGTACCCACTCTATCGCATTATCTTCACAGATAAAGTCAACGAAACTGGTCAATTGTCGCAATTCTGCGGAAGGCTCGCTGCCGTATGCTCACAGCGTACGGAAAACGAAAACGAAGCCGCGAAAACGCAGGACAGCGTAATCGTGCGAAACTCGCGCAAAAACGAACAACCGATCAGCGCGGGCGCGCCATGGCCACGCGACGCGCGTTGCCTGCAATCGTATTGATGCTGTCAAGTTCCGCACGCTGCGCTTGCGTTTGCCCTGCAGCAACCGGATCGAACGAACCATATCGGCGTTCCACGGCGGTACGGATCAGAAAATCGGCGATCGCGGGATTCTTCGGCAGCAGCGAACCGTGCATGTATGTGCCAATCACATTGTTGACGCGCGCGCCTTCCGTATGATCCTCGCCATTGTTGCCGGTGCCGTCCGCGTCGACAGTGCCGAGCGGCTGCACGCCTTCGCGCAGGAAGGTCTGGCCGGAATGGTTTTCGTAACCGACGATGTCGCCGAAATCGGCGGAATGCTCGGTCAGATTGCCGATCATGCGCACTTCCTGACCGACCGTGTACGCGCCGATCACGCCGATGCCGTCGAGTCGGGAACCATCCACCGTTTCGAAATATTCGCCGAACAGCTGGTACAGGCCGCAGATCATGAGCATGGGGGTGCCGTCGGCAGCCAGCGAGCGCAGCAGGTCGGCGCGTTTGAAGAAGTCGTCGATGATTTTCTTCTGGCCGGTGTCTTGGCCGCCGCCGCCCAGAATCATATCGACATGTTCGGGCCACGCGTCGCCCTGATTGTAGGCGTGCACGTGCGGTTCGTAGCCGTACAGCGCGAGTCGGCGCTGGATGGTGAGTACGTTACCGGAGTCGCCGTAGATGTTCATGTCTTTCGGATATAGCGACACGATGTCGATTGTCTGGCTCATATCGTCTCCCTCATGCGTTTCATACGTTTTCATGCGTTTTTCGCACGTTTTGCCGGATTGCGCGGATGCGCGCCGTCACTTGCCCACGCCAGCGTCGGCGACTTCGGCGATTTTGCCGAGCGCCGCTCGCGTTTTGAGCATTGCCGTGTATGTGCAGTAGATGTGCTTGGGAGTACCCGGATTCGCGTTCACGAACGTTGAGACAGCCTCTTCAAGTTCCGTGTTGACGCTGTTCACCGGCACCTGATCGTATTCGAGGCGCAACGCCATATCCCATGCGCGCACGCCTGAAACCATGGCCACACCAGTGGCTCGCAGCGAGGAGAAGTCCACGTCCCACAGCCAGCTCATGTCACGTCCGTCGGCGTATTCGTCGTTGATGGCGATCATGGTGTCGCAGCCTTCGGGGGTGAAGGATGCGAGCGAGAGGCGGAATCCCATGGGATTTTTGACGAGCAGCAGCTCCACAGGTGAACCGTTCACGTCGATGACTTCGCCGCGACCGAACGCCGGAGTGACTTCGGCTGCCGCGTCGATCATGGATTGCGTGGTGGAGTGCGCGAAATCGATCATGCGCTGTGAGATTCCCACTTGTAGCAATAGTCCGTCGGTTACGTTCTCTTCGAACGGCAGGAACATTGCCTGCGCGTCGGCTACGACCGCGCGTACGACGGCCAGTGCGGCTGCCGCGTTGTACAGGTTGTACACACCTTCCAATTTCACGCCGGTTTCGTACGTTTCGCCGTCGATGCCGAAGCTGGCACGATGGTCGCCTACGGCAAGCAGGGTCACGTCAGCCGGTAGTTGTTCCGCAGAGTCTGCATGTTCCGATTTTTCTGCATGTTCCCCAGTTTTTGTAATTGCGGAAGCATCATCACTCTCAATATTTTCGGACGATTCTGCAGATTCGGACAAGTCAATACCAACTGCCGCTTCAGTATCAGTTGCCGATTCCGTATCAACCGTCGTGCGCATGTCATCGTCGGAAGGGAAGAATCTGCGCAGCGACTTGTCAAGTCCGAAATAGCGCACTTCCACACCATCTTCAGTATGCGTGACGTCTGCAAGCCGTGCGATGCGCGGATCCTCACGATTGAGCACCACGGTTCCGGTGGTCGCTTCGGCAGCTTTGCTCAACAGTTTCGCGGTATTGTCGATTTCGCCGAAACGGTCGAGCTGGTCACGCATCACGTTGAGCAGCAGGCAGTAGTCGGGTTGCACTTGTTTGACGAAATGCACCGCGTACGCTTCGTCGAGTTCCAACACGGCGATATCGGCGTCCAGTTTGCCGCCAAGCGAGACTTCGGACAGCAGCGACGAAACCACGCCACGGGTGAAGTTCGATCCGGTCGGGTTGGTGAACACTTTTAATCCCAACGATTCCAGCATGCTTGCCACCATGCGAGTGGTGGTGGTTTTGCCGTTCGTGCCGGATACGAGCACCACGCCGAGCGGCAGCTGCCGTAGCGTGCGTGCGAGGAATTGCGGGTCGATCTGTTCCACGATTTTGCCGGGGAACGCGCTGCCGCCACCATGCGCCAAGCGGGAGGCCGCTCGCACGGCTTTGCCGATCAGCGGCGTTGCGAATGAGTTCCACGCCATGCTTATACCTCCTGCTGGCTCTGATAGTCCTGCGGCATATCTTTGAACTTGGAGTACGCGCCAAGGAACGCGAGGTTGAAGGTATCGGTCGGACCGTTACGATGCTTCGCCATGATAATGTCGGCCTCGCCCGGGCGATCCTCCTTGTCGTAGGCGTCCGGCCTGTGCACGAGGAACACCACGTCGGCGTCCTGCTCGATAGAACCAGATTCACGCAGGTCGGAAAGCTGCGGCTTCTTGTCCTGACGCATTTCGGGGCCACGGTTCAGCTGGCTCAGCGCCACCACCGGCACTTCCAATTCCTTGGCAAGCAGCTTCAATGCACGCGAGAAGTCAGACACTTCCTGCTGGCGGCTTTCCACGGCTTTGCCGGAAGTCATGAGCTGCAGGTAGTCGATCACCACTAATTTCAGATCGTTCGTCTGCTTCAATCGGCGGCATTTCGCACGGATCTCCATCAAACTCATGTTCGGACTATCGTCGATGAATAATGGTGCGTTCTGCAGTTTATCTTGCAGATTATTGAGAATATTCCAACGTTCCTGTGTAATATCTTCCGCTCGGCGCATGGCTGCCAACGGAATATTCGTTTCCGCGGAGATAATTCGTTGCGCAAGTTCGTTTTTGCTCATTTCCAAGCTGAAGATCACGGATGTCATATTGTGGTGCAACGCGGCGGATCGTGCGAAATCGACGCCGAGCGTGGACTTGCCCATGGCGGGGCGTCCTGCCACGACGATCATCTGGCCCGGCTGCAGGCCTTGCGTCACTTCGTCGATGTCGCGGAATCCGGTTGGCACGCCCTTGGAGACTTCGCCGTTCTGCAGTCGGTCGATTTGGTCAAGGGTGTCGGTGATGACGGTGCCGATCGGCGCGTAATCCTGCCTCACTTTGCCGGTCGACATTTCGTAGACTTCGGCCTGCGCCAGGTTGACGACGTCTTCGGCTTGGGATCCTTCGGCTGTGTAGCCGAGCTGCGCGATTTTGGTGCCGGCTGCGATCACATTGCGCAAGATGGCGCGCTGGTGAATGATGTCGGCATAAAAGGTTGCGTTGGCTGCGGTCGGCACGGATGCGACGAGGCTGTGCAGATAGTCGGATCCCCCCACTTTTTCGAGGTCGCCGTCTTTGAGCAGTTGATTGGCTACCAGCACCGCGTCGACGGGTTGCGATGCGGAGAACAGGTTGATGATGGCTTCGTACACGGTTTGGTTACGCGGCTGGTAGAAGTCGGTGATGTCGATCATCTGTGAGACTTCGCCGATGGCGTCTTTGCTCATGAGCATGCCGCCGAGCACCGCCATTTCGGCGGCGTCGTCATGCGGCGGCACACGGTCGAAGATGGCGTCGCGAATGGCCGCTCCGGATGTTCCGGAAGTGCTGCCATTGCCCGAAAAACCGCGGTCTTGCCCTTGATTCAGGCCGTTGTTCCAAGAATTGCTCTCCGCCATGTTTCTCCAGCTCTTCGATGTGTGGTGTACCGGGAAAAACCATAATACCTGTGCCACTTCACGAATGATGTTGCGATGAGATTCTGGAGGAATCTCCGCATTGCTGGAGTTGATGATGCACGACACGCGCGAATCGGTTCGCTGTGGATAAGAAAGCCGGAAAAACCCGAGTTATCCACATACTGGGGATAACTATGTGGAAAACATATCGAGTTATCCACCAAATGGGGATAACCAAGTGGACAACTTGGGGACATCTTTCGTACGGGTGTCTATTCCCCTGGTTGTGACTTGCTTAAGTGAACTGAAGGTGATATGTTCCCCACTTTTTCTTAAACGATGGGTTTCCGACGACGCGACGGGTACCGCGTCGTCGGAAACCATGTCGCTTTGCTGGGCATTCGCTCACAGCCTACGCGGCCTCACATGTGGTAGCGGGTGGCGTTGTACATGGTTCGGACGAGGGTTTCACGCCATTTGCTCCAGCCGTACTGTTTGGAAATGGTCTCACCGGACGTGGCGCCCAATGACGAACCGTCAGCACGAGTCAGGTCAAAGAGCATGTCAAGCAGCAGCGGATCATGATCAAGACGAGAAGCCAATTCGTCGCCAACATTCGGATCATTAGGATTCTGACCAGTCGCAAACTCCGACAACGTAAGATGCTCGCGCACCAGCAACGTGACCCACCAAATAATGTCACGGTCAAAACCCATACGTTTCAACACCGTAGACGCATGCCGGGCACCCTCCGCAGCATGATCGGCAACCCCCGGACGCTTACCGATATCATGCAAAATACCAGCCAACAGCAACGCCTGATAATGTCGATCATCATAACGGTTTCCACGAGGTGTTTCACGACCAAGCCGTGTGACCACCTCAACCGAATGACGGTCAATCGTGTAACGATGAGCAGCCGAAGCGCTCGGACGATTACGAATCGCCAACCATTCCGGAATCAAACGACCCGGAATATCAACAAAATCAATCTCCTCCCATACCTGCAACAACGCGGGACCGCTCGCAAGCAAACGCAAGAACAGACTGCGCGACTCATCATTCCAAGTGCGATCATCAATCGGACATGACTTCAGATTCTGCAACGTGCCGGGCGCAATCGGCAGACCAAACTCAGCCGCAGCAACAGCCGCACGCAATGCAAGGCACGGATCAGACTTCGGATCGGCACCCGGCGCAAGCACAATCTCCTCCTCATGCTTGGCAATACCGGGCGCGACCACATCAAACGTAGGCGCCTGACGCTTGCCACCGCCACGAGGCTGGAACACCTGGAAAAACGCAAAACGAGGCTTCTCATGAGTCAACGAATGCTCGGCTCGGGAAGCCGTGGAATCAAGCGAAAACGCAATCTGACGGCCAACACGCGCAAGCAACGTCTGCAAATCATCAATCGACTTCGCCTCACGCTCGCCACTCGGCAACGTCGGATCAGCCAAACCCAACATCGCCGAAACCCTCGCCTGATAGGGAGCCAGCAGCATATTCGTGTCTTTATTGGCAACCAAATGAATGCAGTCACGCACATCCAACAACCGTTCGACAGCATCGTCATACTGGCCGTGCGGGCGGTCGGCAAGCCAAGAAGCGGCAAGCGCGGATACCAGCACGGAATCGCGCAAACCACCGCGAGACTCCTTAATATCAGGCTGATTACCGTACGCCATACGGCCGAACTCGTCCAAACGAGACTTGGCGGAACCCAACAATTCGGGCAAGCGCTTACGGGCGGCCCTACGCCAACGTTCCAAAATGGAGACGGCCGTGGATTCGATCAACTGCGCGTCGCCCGCAATCGGCACCACATCCAGCCAACCCATCGCGGCAGGCAGATCATGGTCGGTGACCGCCTCGCACTGCGCGCGGGTACGCACCGACTGGTCAAGATCAAGGCCAGAATCCCAAATCGGATACCACAATTTGTTGGCAAGCTCATTGAGCTGCTGGTCAGTAAGCGCGTGAGGCTCATAAATAACCACCAAGTCAAGATCGGAACTCGGTCCAACTTGGCCGCGAGCCAACGAACCGACCGCACCAAGACCAATACCAACTTGCGGAACGTCAAAAGAAACCGTCTGGCAGGCCTCCTGCCACAACTTCGTCAGACAATCCATGGCCAGATCCGTACGAGCCTTGCGCTTCGCCGCACCATTGCGGTACACGCCGTCGGCATCCGGCTGACTTATATTCATGAAACGTTGTTTAAGACCATCAACCGCTGAAGTCATAGCAAATCCTTATGAATCTTCGCAAAAAACAAGTAAACCTGAGCAGATAAAAGCAAAAGTGGGGAAATCCGAAGCAGAAAAACTGACGCGAAAATCGTATGAAAATCCCCGCACGGCACAAAGCACGTACGGGGATCCGTCTATTGATAGCCCGAGCCTAAGCTCGGGGTCTTTAATATCTATCCGAATGAATTATCAGATAGCGGCAGAGCCGGTCTCGCCGGTGCGCACGCGGGTCACCGAATCAAGCGGGGCAACCCAAACCTTGCCGTCGCCGATGGTGCCGGAGCCGGCGGACTTGACGATCACACCAACCAGGGTCTCGGCGTCAGCGTCGTCGGACAGCACCTCGATACGAATCTTCGGAATGAGATCCACGGTGTATTCTGCGCCACGGTAAACCTCGGTGTGGCCACGCTGGCGGCCGTAACCGTTAGCCTCAGACACGGTCAGACCGTGAACACCTGCGGCAGCGAGGGCTTCCTTGACATCGTCAAGCTTATGCGGCTGAATGATAGCGGTAATGAGCTTCATCTCACTTCACCTCCTTGAGAACAGAGCTGGCGGTACCAGCAAAATCGTAAGCACGTTCGCCCTGATCGGCAAGATCAATACCGCCGACTTCCTGAGCTTCGGTGACACGCCAGCCAATCGTCTTCTCCAGAGCGAAAGCGATGATGCCGGTGACAACAGCGGACCAGATGATGGCAACGAGGGCAACGAGAAGCTGCACAACCAACTGCTTCCAGTCGCCGCCCGCGAACAGGCCGGTACCTTCGCCGAAGAAGCCGATGAGCACAGTGCCGGTGAAGCCGCCGACGCCGTGGACGCCGACAACGTCGAGAGAATCATCGTAGCCGAGCTTGAACTTCAGGCCGCAAGCGAGGCAGGTGAGCACGCCGGCGATGGCGCCGAGCACGATGGCCCACAGCGGGGAAACCACATCGGCGGCCGGGGTGATGGCGACCAAACCTGCGACGATACCGGAAGCGGCACCCATGGCGGTGTAGTGGCCGGTGCGAATCTTCTCAGTGAAGCCCCAAGAAAGCATTGCGGCGGCGGTTGCAGCGGAAGTAGAAACCCAAGCGTAGCCTGCGGTGCCGTTGGCGGCGAACGCGGAACCAGCGTTGAAGCCGAACCATCCGAACCACAGCAGGAAAGCGCCAAGCATCACAAACGGAACATTGTGCGGACGGAACGGCTGGGTGCCGAAGCCCTTGCGCTTGCCGATGATCAGCACGATCACCAGAGCGGCGACTGCAGCGTTGATGTGCACGACCGTACCACCTGCGAAATCGTGGGCGGCAGCGCCGATGGCCTGGGAGATCGCGCCGTCAGCGCTCAACAGACCGCCATTCCACACCATGTGGGCAAGCGGAGCGTAATCGAAGGTAATCCACAGCGCGACGAAAATCATCCAAGTGGAGTACTTGACACGTTCAGCGATAGCGCCGCAAATCAGAGCGACGGTAATCATGGCGAATGCGGATTGGAACGCCACATCGACGCTGACCGGGTAGTTGTTGGAGTTCAGCGAAGCCGACGTGAAGACACCGCCGTCGGAAACCATGGAATCCTTCAGCAGGAAGCCCGTGGCCGGATCACCGAAGACACCGCCGACCGAAGTGCCTGCGTAGGCGATGGACCAGCCCCACAGCACCCAGATCACCATTGTGACGGACAGAGCGGCCGCCTCCATGATCATCATGTTCAGCACGGCCTTTGCGCGGACCATGCCACCGTAGAAGAACGCCACACCCGGCGTCATGAGGAACACAAGGGACGCGGAAGTCAAAATCCACGCGGCATTTCCAGAATCAAGCTGACCCATGTCACCCTCCTCTTTCTTTCTTTTTGAGTTCACATTTCCGGCCCCATCGTATGGGGCTGACAAAACGGTATGGAACGCCGCCCGCGTTTTGAAAACGTTACGACGTGTTACAGCAAGGTAACGCCATCTCGCCATTACGTCAACCGAAAACGTTGGAATAAAGCGGCTAGCACGTTTTGTTTCAGATTGCGCAACGCTCCCAGACAAAACCAATATCAGCCCACTTTTCAGCGTATCTGCCATATATGGGCGAGATAAAACTGGTCGGGGTAAAAAGAAAGCCTCCCACGCGGGGAGGCTTTCTCGGGAGCACAATCAGCTCAGGCGAGGATGCCGTCAACGAAGCCTTCCGGATCGAACGGGGCGAGATCGTCCGGGCCTTCGCCGAGGCCGACAAGCTTGACGGGCACGCCAAGCTCCTTCTGCACGGAAATCACAATGCCACCCTTTGCGGAGCCGTCGAGCTTGGAGAGCACCACACCGGTAATGCCGATGGCTTCGGCGAACACCTTGGCCTGGGTCATGCCATTCTGGCCGGTAGTGGCGTCGAGCACGAGCAACACCTCATCAACCGGAAGATTCTTCTCGGTAACGCGGCGGATCTTGCCGAGCTCGTCCATGAGGTTCGCCTTGTTCTGCAGGCGGCCGGCGGTGTCGATGATGAGCACGTCGGCGTTCTCTTCCTTGGCCTTGGCACTGGCCTCGAATGCGACGGACGCCGGATCGGCGCCGTCCTTGTCGGAACGCACGACCGGAACGCCGACCTTGGCGCCCCAAGTTTCCAACTGGTCGGCGGCCGCCGCGCGGAAGGTATCGGCAGCGCCCAGCATGACCTGCTTGCCTTCGGAAACAAGCAGGCGGGAAAGCTTGCCCGCAGTGGTGGTTTTGCCCGTGCCGTTCACGCCGACCATGATGATGACGCTCGGTTTGTTCGCGCCTTCCTTATCGGCATTGAGGCGGCGATCCGTGTCAGTGCCTACGAGCTTCAGCAGCTTGTCTTTCAGCGCGGCACGCACTTCGGCCGGGTCGGACTGGCCTGCGATTCGGGCGTCGTTGCGTAGTTCCTCGACGAGCTGTTCGCTGGCTTCCGCGCCCACGTCGGCAAGCAGAAGGGTGTCTTCGACGTCCTCCCAATCGGCTTCGGAGAGCTGATCTTTGGCGAGGATGTTGAACAGGGCCTTGCCGAACGGATTGCCGGATTTCGACAGACGCGCCTTAAGACGCTGCATGCGCGTGCCGGCGGATTCGGGGGTTTCATGAACCGGTTCGGGCTTGGCTGCGGTGGCTGGTGCAGGAGCCGCCGTTTCGTAAGAGGAAGCTTGAGCTGAGGACTTCTGCTGACTTTCAGCCGGAGCTTTTCCAGCTGCATCAACATTGGAATCAACGGACGGCTTCACCGTGGAAGAATCAGCCGCAGACGACTTTGCTTCCGCATCAAGACGGGCATCAGCAGCCGCTTTCACATCCTCAGTGGACTTGTTGACGGCGTTCTTGCGGGTCTTACCGAGCCACCATCCGCCGATCACCAGAATTGCCGCGATAACAACAACAGCGACAATCGCAATAATCACATTCGTATCCATGACTCCAGCCTAAAAAGCGCAACGGACACTCTTCACCTACCGTTCAGAATGTCCGATTCGGGAGAAACGGACAAGTAAGCACCGTCAAACGCACCACAGTTGTCCGATTCTGCGGAATCGGACAGACTATCCACGGGACGTGAAAAACTGGACGGCATGGCTAACACATCCAGAATGACGTCGTATCAGCGGCGCGAGCAGCTCATCGAAATCGGTCGTTCGCTGTTCGCGTCGAAGGGTTTCGAAGCAGTGAGCGTGGAGGAGATCGCCGCCACCGCAAAAGTGTCAAAACCCATTGTGTACGAGCATTTCGGAGGTAAAGAGGGCCTGTACGCCGTGGTGGTGGACCGCGAAATGCGCGCGCTCACCGACACCCTCATCAACGCGCTGTCCGATCCACAGGCGCATCCGCGGCAAATCGTCGAACGCACCGCCCTCGCACTGCTCACCTATGTCGAGGAGAACGCCGAGGGATTCCGCGTGCTCACCCGCGATTCGCCGAAAACCGATCCCGCGGGATCATTCAACTCGCTGCTCGGCGACATCTCCATCCGAGTCGAAGACATACTCACCGAGGCGTTCAAGCGGCAGCATCTGCCCGCCAAGGGCGTGCCGTACTACGCACAGATGCTCATCGGCATGACCGTCTACACCTGCCAATATTGGGCCGACCAGCGCAAGCTCAGCAAGGAGCAGCTCGCCGCACACATCGTGAATCTGGCCTGGCATGGCTTGAGCCGCATGGAAGCCAAGCCGGAACTGCGTTTCGAAAGCGACAAAGCCGCAAAAGAGGCGGAAAAGCAGGAAAGGCGCGAAATCAAGGAAATCGCGAAACGTGAGCGCAAGGCCGTAAAAGAGGCACAATCACAAAACAATACGGAAAGCCCAGCCGGTCAGAACGCTGAACAGAACACCGAACAAGGCGCAGCCGGAAGCCAAGACACACAAGCCGAACAGCAGCTGTAAAACCCCGCCGCACCCTGTCACCGCAAGCATCGCAGCCCACGCCAACAGATGCCCGGCGCAGGAATTAAATAGTGCCCGCAACAGAGGAATCGTAAGCAGCACAAAAGCCAATAAACATCGACGAAAACCGACAAATCGTCAACAACGATACCCTTAAGGGAAATTTCAGGTGCAGATTGAACTATTCAGGGCGCCTATTGCGCACAAACCGTTCCCCTGAAGCGAACAAGGTGCTACGTTAGTTTCGTTACGCAGTGACCACGCGCACGCGGAAGGTCACCTCGGCCGACCAAGGAAGACTATGCAGGAGAAGAAGACGCTCACCTTCGTGGTGCCCGCGTACAATATGACCGAATATTTGGAACGATGCGTCATGTCGTTAATCGCAGCGAAGCGCAACGACGATATCGAAGTGCTGATCGTGGATGACGGATCATCCGACGGCACGCTGGAAATGGCACAGAAATTCGAAGCCCGCTATCCAGGCATCGTACGCGCCATCCACCAGGAGAACAGGGGGCACGGCGGGGCCGTCAACACCGGCATCGCGGCGGCACGCGGCATGTATGTGAAGGTCGTGGACGCCGACGATTGGGTTGGCCCCGAATCACTCGAACAGGTCATGGCCGTGCTGCGCGAAGAGGCCGATTCCACCGAGCCGATCGACATGCTCGTCACCAATTATGTGTATGACAAGGTTGGCAAACGCAACAAGCATGTAGTGAACTTCCGCCATGCCATGAAGGCCGGCGAGCGCCTGACTTGGAACGATCTTGGGCATTTCGGCTTGGCTGAATACATTCTCATGCACGCGCTGACGTACCGTACTGCCGTGGTGCGAGAGTCCGGCATGCAACTGCCGGAGCACACGTTCTACGTGGATTTCATTTACGCGTACCAACCATTCCCGTGGGTGAAGACCATGAAGTATTTGGATACGCCGTTCTACCACTATTTCATCGGGCGCGACGGGCAAAGCGTGCAGACCGATGTGATGATCCGCCGTGTCGACCAGCTGCGCCTCGTCAACCAGTGCATGGTGCGCGCCACTCCGGAACGCGACACGGTGCCGGACGGCCTGTACCGTTATATGATCCACTTCCTGGCGATTGAAAGCTCCGTGGCAAGTGTGTTCATGATTTTGTCTCGCGATCCGGAAAATTATGAGAAGAAAAAGGATATGTGGGACGACATTAAGGCGTACTCCCCCACTATTTACAAGGATGTGCGCAAGAAGGCCATGTCTCGTGCGCTGAATTTGCGCGGGTCAATCGGTCGTTTCGTGATTCGCAAGGGATATTTCGTGGCGGAACACGTCGTCGGGTTCAACTGATCGCGATTTCCGACGATTTGACGGTCAATCGACGGTCTGGATGGCACTATCTGCCTTATATATGGCAGAACTGACGTACGGGGTGAGGATGCAGCCGTGAGGCTGTTGGAAGCAGCACTGACGCCTCCAACAGCCTACGTTCATGCAAACCCGCCCCGAGCGCGGAAACCTGGCTCATTGGGACGGGTTTTGCCGGATTTCAGGACTTTATGCTCAGTTCCAGCGGTCGGACATGGCGAAACTGTTGTGCATGAGATTGCTGGACGTATAGAGCACGTCGTTAAGCAGTTTCGTAACGTGAGTGCGCAAGTATTCCGCCATTTCTTCGTTGGACTGCTGCAGTCTGGCGATGATTGCAATACTTGCGTCTTCCGTAATCTCCGTGGTTTCTGTACTCTCTTGCGATTCGGACACGCTCGATGGTGCGGTCATCTCACACAATTCGGCATCGGTACGTTCCACCAGACGATGGCCGTAAGCGCGGGCCGATTCCGCAAATTCTTCGATCGCATTGCTGGTTTCGTAGAAATACGCGTCGGCGAGCGCGGCGATCAAACGGTTCGCCCAGTACAGGTTGTTGGTCGAGACTTCCGGCGTGGTGTCGCGCAGGTAGGCGGGCGTATCGTCGACGTTCGCGTAGAACGGCGTGGCCGCGGTGAAGGGGCCGGAACCGTACGAAATCCACATGATCGAGCGGCTGGTTTCCAGCACGTACGGGCGGATCTGCATGGCCACCATATGCCCGGTGCGGTTGATGCCGATCGGACGGTAGCGATGGCGGCTTTCCGACGTTCCGAGAGTACCGTACGGGTCGTAAGGGGTTCCCTCGAAGTGTGCGCTCATCAGGAAATCGACGTCTTCGAGCGTCACAGCGTTCTCAGGCACGCGACACCACGGAATATCGTCGGACGCGGGCGTGTAGCGGGCGGACGGCGAATCCCAATCCTCGCTTGGATTGAGGTAGCGCTGCATGTACCAGGCACGCGGAGTGTTGTAGATGCGGTCTTTGGTGGTGGCGGTGCCGAAAGCCGTGCGCGGATTGAAATGGTTGCGTCTCAGCGTCGCGCCGCTGCTGCTATTACTGCTACCGTTCATATTGACGTTTCCGAAAGCGCTCGTCGGCTGGAATCCGAAGCCACTACTTGCAGCCACGCTCATAGTGCGGTCAAGGTGATGCGCATCCATGAATTCACGCAAATCGGCACTGCACATGAACTCACGTTGGGCGTTGAAGGCGTCGTCGAAGTCGAAATCGTCGATGCCGAGCTGGTTGGGGATGGTCGCATAGCAGTCGTCCGGCACGCGGCGGGCGATCCAATGGTGCCCGCCGATCGTTTCGACATACCAGATTTCGTTTACGTCGGAAATGATGATGCCATTCGATTCGTAAGTGCCGTATGTTTCAAGCAGTTCGGCGAGACGTGCGACGCCTTCGCGTGCCGTGGTTACGTAAGGCAGCACAAGGGTGATGATGTCTTCTTCTCCGATTCCGCCCGGAATCTCAGGGGTGCTAGTGGCTTCGTTCGCCGGTTGCAGTTTAACAAGCGGATCAGCGGCTAGCACGCGCTCGTTGACTGCGATGGTTTCGGTGGCGCTCATCGCCACATTGTGCTCGTTGACGCCCGCTTCCGCGAGAATTCCGCGATTTGGCAGCACGTTCGGCACAATGCTGTATCGGCATGGATTGTCGGGAAGATCGATTTCGACATGACTGAGCACACTGCGGTAATGCCTAGGTTGGTCTTGCGGTGCGACCGCAATGAATTTCTTAGGGTCGTAACGGCCGGAACCGGAATCATCGTCGCGTGCGATGATGGTGGAGCCGTCGTAGCTGGCTTTCTTGCCTACAAGAATCGTGGTACATGACATGCATTCCACTGTACGAGCAGATATGCAGAAATGATGCTGCGATTCACGGGAATTCGATGATGATTCGGCGATGACTTGGCGATAATCCACGTTTTTTTGTTACTTACAGCTGATCTGTGTGGCGTTTTGCGTAAATATGCTGTATACTGGCTCTTTGTTGCCCCTCTAGCTCAACGGTTAGAGCAGCGTCCTTTTAAGTCGTGGGTTGTGGGTTCGAATCCCACGGGGGGCACATGCGAAAAGCCTCGGAAGTCAATGTTTTTAACGGTTTCCGAGGCTTTCTTGTTTTTGCAGCCTAATGGATCAAAGGCCGCAGCCCAGCATTTACCCGGTACATTCACTGCTATAGGCATCACAGACTCGGCATCATTTCACGACCGTCCGCAACGCATCTTGCGCCCATCCAACAGCATTAGAGACAGTTTCGACATGCGCTCAGACGCGAATTCCGTAGTTTGAGGTACACTGGAGCATATTCGAACAAACGTTCGTATTTTCGGGAATTCTGGGGAATTCCCCACTATATACAGTGAGGAACCTCACGACACACCACTACCGGTAGTGTGTATGCTAGATAGTGGCTTGCGTAAGCGAGCATAATCGAAGAACGTGGCCGACACGGCTTTCACAAACGACGAAAGCCATTTGCATAGGGAGGAAATCGAATGACCGTGACCGTCTTCACCAATCCGAGCAACCCGCAATGCGAAGCCACCGAACAAGAGCTTGCAAAGCTGGGCGTGCGTTACGACACCGTCGACCTGACGAAGAACCCGTCCACCTTCGAACAGATCAAAAACGCTGGTTTCAAGCAGATTCCGGTCGTCATCTCACCGAACTCCTCATGGAGTGGGCATAGGCCGGATCTGATCCGCCAGCTCGCACAAAGCTTCGCCGCATAAACGCGTAGAAGTCGCAGCGCACCGAGTCCACAAAGACGGTGCGGGTCAGGTCGCGTGCAGCCGCGCACGGCGCAACCAACAGCAGGCGCCACCATACGCGTTCTGTCACACAGCTTCGCCGTCTAGTCCATAAAGCAGTCAACCATAAAGCAGTCAGCCACTACATGCGGCTGGCCGTGGACGGGTCGATCGTCATGGTCTGGAACCGATTGGCCATGAAGCCGTCGTCGAAATACGTGGCGAAGAATTGCGAAACAGGCGAATTCTGCGCAATACCCGCCATACGCGAATACCAGGAATCCAGAGCCATCAACGTCATCACGCCGTCAACGAAAATCAGCGCGAAACACACCGCCGTCAACGTATAGCGAATCTTCCATGGAATACGCTGAATCATCGCAAGCAAATGCGGCAGAATCAGCTTCACCCACACCAAGCCGAGTACTCCCCAGAAAAACATGTATTTGCCGGATGTGCGCCCATCAATTGACAGCCATTGACCCGTGTAATCCCACGCACGAATACCGAACGCAACCTCCATGAACCAGCTGGTGAAATATTCAAACGCGCCGCCAATCACCGCACTCGCGCAGAAAATCAGCATCCAATTCGACCGCCACAAGTGGTTGAGCAACACCGTCAGGATCACCGCGCCGAAACCGTAGATAGGTGAGAACGGCCCCCACAAAAAACCGGCGCGATCCTGCCATTCGCCGAACAGCACATAGTAGTACAGCGTCTCCAGTACCAGACCAAACACGCAACCGACCACAAACAGCCAGAACAAGTTGAAGAAATCCAACGAAATGTAGCCTTTGCCAGTCAGATCACGGCCGGCCATACCCTTCGAAACAGCCGTCTCATACTCGCTGCGCGCATCCAAACGACGAAGCGCGAACTGCAAACGACGCTCCTCGCGCAGCGACGGATCAGCCGTAATATGCAACGCAACCAATACAAGCAGCTGCACGACCGGACCGATCAGATTCACGCCCAAACCCTGCAACGCCAACGACAATAGGCCTTCCGCAAGCGTGAGCGGAATCATCAAATACGTCCATTGCGCGATATGCCGACGCTTATTGAGAATCAGCAGCACGCCGAAAACCGCAAGGCATGCGGTGGAGACCAGCAGCACCACAGCATGAATAACCGACAGAATAGTGGTAAGATTCAGCGCGCCAAACGCCAGTTTGCCGGAAAGCGCGGCTTGGACCGCATACAGGCAGGAAACCACGATGATCGGTAACGTCACCACGCCTTCGATCAACATGACGATGCCGTAAATGCGTGCAATCAGCGGGAGCCGGCGGTCAGCCGGATTGCCGTTATCTTCCGCCGATTTTGATTGCGCAATGATGCCGGCCTCTTCGATCGCTGCGATTTCGGTTTCGTCGGCGATGGCCGCGCTCACTTCTTCGGTTTTGCCCATACTATTCGTCCTTCCCTGCACAACGCTACCAAAACCCAATCGCAGTGCGCTACACGAGAGGATTGTTTGTGCGCAACCCGCACAACCTGCGATCTCTGTCTGCACAAGTCACATGTCATCTCGCAATCACAAGATGCGCAGACAGCAGACTCGACTTGCGCATGCACAGAATGCAAGTTGCGCGGTCGCCAACAGCAAGATTCACAGTCCTGTCGCGATTTGTCGTGTTTATTTCAGTCATGGGCGGAGCGTATTTACGCCTGTGCCCAAATTTGTCCGAGAGCGAGTATTACGATACGGGAGGCGTAGCGCTACGGATAACGTATCGCTACACGCAAACACGGTCGAACATCCATTGGGCTGGGGAGACAATGCGCAACGTACTGCAGATTCTACGTCGTGACCTCAAACGACTCATCACCGTACCTGCCGCCTGGGTCATCATGATCGGTATAACCATCATTCCGCCGCTGTACGCATGGTTCAACATCTACGGATTCTGGAATCCGTACGGCAACACCCAAGGCATCAAAGTTGCCGTGGCCAACGTCGACAAAGGCACCGACAACGCCCTGCTCGGCACAATGAACCTCGGCGACCAGATCGAAGACACGCTGGAAGACAACGACCAGCTTGGCTGGGAGTTCATGGGCAAGGCCGAAGCGATGGAAGCGGTACAGTCCGGCGACTGCTATGCGGCGATCATCATCCCCTCCAATTTCAGCGAGGATCTCGCCAACGTCGTGACCGGCAGCAAGAACCGGCCGACGCTGGAATACTATGTCAACGAAAAATCGAGCCCGATCTCCCCGAAAATCACCGATCAAGGCGCGACCACCGTTGACCGTACCGTCAACAACACCTTCGTCTCCACTGTCAGCGAAGTACTCACTAAAGCTGTGAACTCCGCTAATAGCACCATCAACGGCAAAACCAACTCCTTCGTCAACGAAACCACAGCAGAACTCGACAAAACCCAGAAGAACGTAAACCTCATCCGCTCCACCATCGAAGATCTTGACGCACAGCTCGCCAACGTGCCGCAACAAACGCAATCCGCACGTCAGGCAATGAACGACGTGCAACTGGCCGCAGCAAGCGCCGGCAAGGGCCTAGCGAACACCGCCACCGCTATCGGCACCGCACAAAACGGCCTCAATACCTTCACTTCCAATGCCAACACCGCTTTGGAGAACGGTTCCGGTCTGATTTCGCAGGCCGCTAGCGACACCACCACCAGCATCAACAAGGTGACCACGGCCGTCTCTTCCGCGAGCGGTGCCGCGCAGCAGGCCGTCAGCAACATGCAAAGCGTGACCGACAGCAACGCCCAGCTCATCGAGAAGCTCAAGAACGTCAGCGACAACACGCAGTACCAAGACATCATCAAGAAGCTTGAAGACACCAACAACACGGCCGCTGGCACGCTCAACGACCTTAAAACGTTGAGCGAGAACACGCAATCCACGTCCGACAGCGTGTCCAAACTCGCCACCGACTTCAACACCAGCACGCAAAATTCGCTGAAAAGCATGGGAGATGCCCGCAACACGTTGAATTCCGGCGCGCTCCCCCAGCTCAACTCAGGCCTGAGCTCGCTCGCCATGACCGCAGGAACGCTGTCTGGCACCGTGACCAGCCAAAGCACCATCGTCACCCAAACCTCCGCCGTGCTCGGCCAGCTCGACCAAGTAACAAACGACACACGCACCACCCTGCAGAACACCAACAAGCAGCTTGAACAGGTGGAGAACAAGCTCATCACCGTCAGCACCGACCTGAAGGCACTCGGCAGTGTCGACATGCTGAAAAACCTGACCGGCGGCAGCTCCCTCGACACAGAGAAAATCGCCTCGTTCATGCAGTCCCCCACCGTGATCGACACGAAGAACGTGTACCCGATAAACTCCTACGGTTCCGGCATGGCTCCGCTCATGACCAATCTGGCCCTGTGGGTGGGCGCGTTCGCCTTCGTGGTGATCTTCAAGGTGGAGGTCGACGACGAAGACCTCGAAGACCTCGACCTGACCGCTTCCGAAAAGTATTTCGCCCGCTACATGCTGCTCGGCATCATGGGCGCGGCCCAAGGCACGATCACCACCATCGGCGACCTGCTGCTTGGCGTGCAGACCGTGAACGCACCGCTGTTCGTACTTACCGGCGCCATCACATCGCTGGTGTATCTGAGCATCACATTCGCACTATCGACCACGTTCATGCATATCGGCAAGGGATTGTGCGTCGCGTTGATTATCGTGCAGATTCCGGGCGCTTCTGGCCTGTATCCGATTGAGATGATGCCGAAATTCTTCCGCATGGTCTACCCGTTCGTGCCATTCAGTTATTCGATTGACGCGTTCCGCGAGACGATTGCTGGCTTCTACGATGGGCATTGGCTCAAGTCGATTGGCACGCTGCTGCTGTTCGCCGTGGCCGCGTTCTTCATTGGACTTGCGATTCGCCCGCTGCTGGTCAATCTCAACCGCCTGTTCGCCCGTCAGATCAAGGAAAGCGACATGATCATCGGCGAGGAAGTGCAGCTTCCGGAACGCGGATACAACGTGTCCCAAGCCATTCAGGTGCTTGCCGACAAGGGCGGCTACCGTGAGGCGATCGAAGAACGCGCAAGCCGTTTCGCCGAACTGTATCCGAAGCTCAAGCGTGGCGCGCTCATCGCCGGTTTCATTGTGCCGGTGATTCTGGTGCTGATCTTCTCCTTCACCAACGGCGAGAAGAGCGTGGTGCTTGCCACGTGGATTATTTGGGTGCTGCTCATCATCGGATTCCTGATGGTCATCGAATACATGCGTTTCGGCCTGCAACGCCAGGTGGAACTCGGCAGCCTCAGCGACGAAGCGATTCGCGAACAGCTGGTGGAGCGCCAAGCTGCGAGGCTGCGCCGCAAGAAGCGCGCGCAACAAATCAGGCGAGACAAGCTGATGCGCAAGACACAACGAAGAAAACACGAAACCAAACAGGCGATCGCCAACGTCGCAAGCACCAGCCAAGCCGACGCCGACGGCATCGCAACACTGGTACAGGCCATGAACGTGGCCGGCAACACCGGCACAGCGAGCAACACCAATCCCAACGGTAACGGCGAAAGGAGCAACGCATGAAAAACATCTGGAAACTGTTCGTCGGCGACGTTCGACGCCTGACCAGCAACATCGTCTCCATCATCATCGTTACCGGACTGGTGGTGATTCCGGGTCTGTTCTCTTGGTTCAACATCAGCGCAAGCTGGGATCCGTTCGCCAATACCGGCAATCTGAAATTCGCCGTCGCCAACGACGATGAAGGCTACAAGTCCGGCCTCATTCCAGTAAAAATCAGCATTGGCGACCAAGTGGTCAACACCTTGCGCGCCAACGACCAGATGGACTGGACCTTCACCACCAAAAAAGAGGCCATCGACGGCACCAAATCCGGCAAATACTATGCGGCAGTGGTGATTCCGAAGGATTTCAGCACCCGCATGATGACGTTCTTCACCGCGGACGGCGACCATGCCACGCTCACCTACTACAACAACGAGAAGAAGAACGCACTCGCCCCGAAGATCACCGGCCAGGGAGCCGACACCGTGGCAGCACAGATCAACGAAATGTTCTCCAAAACGTTGACGAGCACCGCGCTCAACATCGCCTCGCAGCTGGCCGACGAGCTTGACAAACCGGAATCGCGGGCCACGCTCACCAACTTCAGCAACAACATGGGCAATTTCGCGAACACGCTCACCGACACGTCGTCCGCGTTGACCACGTTCAGCTCGCTGACATTGAGCGCGCAGAACCTACTCGACAGTTCCAACAACCTGCTTTCCAACGTGAGCGACAGCGCGAAGAACGCCGGCAACGAGCTCAAACAGTCGAAGAACAGCATCGACGATCTGACCGGAGCCGTCAAAACCAGCACGAACGCTCTCAGCACCGCGTTGAACAGCTCGGCGAACAGCTTCGGCGCGGTCTCCACCGATATTGACAGCGTATTCAACAATGCGGGCACCCAAGCCGGCAATACGGCCACCGCCCTGCGCAATCAGGCCGCGAACGTAACTAAGCAGGCGCAAAGCTACCAGAACATCTACGACGCCCTCGACGAGCTCAGCAACAACGATCTGGTGCCGGAAGTCGCGAAAATCGCCATCAATCATCTCAAAACCAACGTGGGCGCGACCATTACGCAACTCAACGATCTAGCGAACTCACTCAACACCAGCGCCGACAATATCGACGCGAAAGTGAGCGACACCACAGCCGACCGCGAGCGCGTGAGCCAGCTCGCCCAGCAGGCGAAGGCCTCCATCGACGGCATCAAAACCGATTTCGACAGCCAACTCAAGCCGCAGCTCAGCGATATTTCCGATTCGATCAGCAACACGGTCACCGCATTGAGCAGCACGGCCGCCGATCTGAAGGGCGCGTTGGGAGATCTCAACAGCACCACGAAGTCGGCAGACAAGCAGCTGACCAATATTCGCACGGTGCTTGATTCCACCGCCGAGAGCCTCACCAAGGCGGGCACCGCGCTGTCTTCGTTCAATGGCACGCTTTCCGACGCGCTGAACAGCGGCAATATGGGCACCGTCAAGGAAGTGCTCGGCAACAACACGGATTCGCTGGCGGCGGCTCTTGCGGCCCCCGTCCAGGTGAAGCGCACGGCTGTGTTCCCTGTTGAGAATTTCGGCTCGCAGTTGGCGCCGTTCTACACGATTCTTCCGCTGTTCGTAGGTTCGCTGCTTATGGCTGTAACGCTGAAACCCGGCGTTTCACGCAAGAACCGTGAGGGTCTTGACAATCCGAAGCCGCATCAGCTGTTCCTCGGCCATTATGGCGTGTTCGGTGTGATCGCGCTGCTGCAGAGCACGTTCTCGCTGGGCGGCAATCTCCTGTTTCTGCATGTGCAGGCGGTGCATCCATGGCTGTTCATGCTAGCTGGCTGGACAAGCTCCTTGGTGTTCTCGTTCTTCACGTACACGATGGTGGCGAGTTTCGGCAATGTAGGCAAGGCTATTGGCGTGCTGGTGCTGGTGGCGCAGATTTCCGGCTCGAATGGCGCGTATCCGCTGGCCGTGCTGCCGAAGATCATCAGCGATATCAGCCCGTTCCTGCCGGCCACGCATTCGATTGTGGCGTTGCGTGCGGCAATTGCCGGTATTTACAACAACGATTACTGGCATGCGCTCGGCTCGCTGCTGTTGTTCCTGATTCCGCTGCTGCTGATTGGCTTGCTGCTGCGTATTCCGCTGGTCAAGTTCAATAAGTGGTATGTGGCGAAGGTGGAAAGCACCAAGGTGATCTCATGATTACCGGAGTGCATGAGGCGGTTTCCGAAGCCGTTTCCGATGTGGTTTCCGACGCGGTCAGTGACGTGCATGAGGTGGTTCGCAAGGCGCATAGCCGCCGCGAGCAGCTTCGTGAGCAGACCGATCATAAGATTATGAAGGCCACGCTTGCGATTGTGATTTCCGATGGCGTCGGCGCGGTGACCATCGAAGAGGTCGCTCGTCGTTCCGGCGTTGCGAAAACCACGATTTATCGCCGCTATAAGAATGCGGATGATCTGTTGCGCCGCGTGCAGCTGGAAGTTGCGGGATTACCGGATTTCAGCGATGTCGAGTTGTCGAAAAACGGTTTGCTGACGATGTTGCAACGCATTCAAGGTTGTTTTTTCGACAGCGATTTTGGTTTGAAGGCCGTTGGTGTGGTGCTTTCGTCTGATAACACTTCGTTGAATGCGATTGCCAATCAAGTGCTTGTTCCTGCGGAAAAGCGTTTTTCTGAGTTTGTTGAACGCGGCATGAAGGCCGGAGTGTTCCGTAATGAATTGGATCCGCAATTCCTGTTCAGCACGATACTCGGCTCCATGCTCGCCTGCAAGGCGTTGCATGGGGACGCGAGTATTCCTTGGCCTGAGAACATGGTGGCCGTTCTGTGGCCCGTTATGGCCGCCTGAAAGGCACTGCAGAGCAGAGCTGAACAATAGTAATCTGAAATTTAGTGAGCGCCCCCGCTACGGCCTTTAGTCACTCTTGGGGTGAGGCTGTAGCCGAGGCGCTCATTGTACGTTTGCGGGCTTTTCGCCGCTACTGGCCCTACTGGATTGACGCTTCCTGACGGGCCACATCCAACGCCTTGTTGAACGCTTCCGACGTCCAGCTGGCACCGGCCACCTTGTCTACCTTGAGATCTTTGAGCGGCTTGCCGTCCACCACGCCGTTGATGGCTTCGGCGAACGCATTCTGGTGCTTTTTGGAGATGGACGTGAACGGATGCCCGATAACCTCCACATTGGTGACGGTCTGGTCTTTGACCGTCACATGCACGTCGATAGTGTCTTCGCCCACCGGCCCGTACTGGCCGTTGATCGAGTAGGTACCGTCGGCGTAGTTGCCGGTGTCTTGCTTGTCGGATGTAGTGCTGTTCGGATCGTCGGCATGGTTTTTGACGTCCGTATCCGCAGAATCGCCGGAGTCGGTGGCATTACCGCTGTTCTTTGAATTTTCTTCCTGCGATTGCACGCTTTCGCCGGAATTTCCGGCATATTCATCGTCCATTGGCGTCGCCGTGGGTTCGCCGCATGCCGACAGCAATGCAAGGCTTGCCGCAGACAGTGCGATTACTTTGATCGCATTCGATGATTCGTTGCTCATGTTCGCTCCGTACGATTCGTCAGTGCTATGGCTTGGATTATTCGGCTGATTTCAGCTTATTCCTCGCCACCGGTTTTCGCGGCTTTGGTCGGGTCGGCGAAGCTGATGGCCGTCTCGCCATTCTGTGCGCCTTCCGTAGTGGAACCGGTGTATGCCGGCTTGCCACCCGCCTGCTCATAGGCCTTCCGTGCGGCCTCATCATTCCACTTCTCGCCGACGAGCACGCCATGGTTGAGCATAATCTCGCGCTGGGCACAAGATGCGACGAGCGCATCATGGGTCACGACGATGATGGTAGTGCCCTGCTCGTGCAGCTGGCGGAACAGGTCAAGCACGATTTTCTCGTTCTTCTCATCCAAATTGCCGGTCGGTTCGTCCGCAAGAATCAGTTTCGGGCAGTTGATGAGCGCACGTGCGATGCACACGCGCTGCTGTTCGCCACCGGAAAGCTGGCCGGGCAGATGGTGGGCACGCTCCTTCAAACCGACGCGTTCCAACGCTTCCAACGCCTGCTGCTCGTTGACTACGGAATGGTAGTACTGTGCCACCATCACGTTTTCCACAGCCGTCAGATGTGGTACCAGATAGAACTTCTGGAACACCAATCCGATCATGTTCTTACGCACGTCGGCAAGCTGCTTGGCGTTCAAATCCTCCAACTTGCGGCCTTCCAGCATGACGGAACCCTTTGAAGGCGTGTCCATGCAGCCAATCATGTTCATCAGCGTGGTTTTGCCGGAACCCGATGAACCGACAATCGCAAGCCATTCACCTTGCGGAACGGTCAAAGTCAAATCGTCGACGGCACGCAAATCGCCGTAAATCTTGGAAATATGATCCAATTCAAGCAACATATTCAGCGTATTCTCGGAACTCATGATTATTCCTCCCTCAAAACGATGGCGGGGTCGATACGGGTTGCGCGGCGAACCGGCGGAATGGATGCGATGACGGCGATGAGCACGCTCAACAGCAGCGAGGCGACGCCCAACAGCCAGTTGAAGCCAATGGCACGCTCGAATACGGACACGCACAGCACGCGGGCCAGCAGGTAGCCGATGATAGTGCCGACCAGGCCGCCAATCAGTCCGTAGATGGCGGATTCCACATAGAATTCGATGCCGATGGCCTGCGACGATGCGCCCAACGCTTTGCGCAAGCCGATTTCGTTGCGTCGCTGAGACACGATGGAACTGATGGTGGTGCCCACGCCGACCAGCGTCAACACGAGCACGACCAGCGACACGATCCAGAACAGGGTTTGCAGCATGGCGATGATGCGGGTGTCGGATGAGGTGATTTTGGTGACGGTCTGCGCTTTCACGCCGGTTGACGGATTCGCATTGATTGATTTGATGACGTCGTTGAGTTCGCCACCTACCGCATTGACGGAATATTCGATCACGTCCGCACCGCGTTTGGAACCGGCCAGTTTGGCCACGTCAGCGTTGACCGCGTAGACGATTTCGTCTTCGCTGCCGCCCGTATCGACGATGCCTCCGACACGGAATTCGGTGCCGGTGTTCTCCATAATGTCGGACGAAACGCGGCCGTTTTCCGTGGCTTGCGCTTCGGTTTGACTAAGAGCGCCGGAATTCTGCGCATCGTCGGATGCGCGGTAGCCGATGGTCACGGTCGAACCGATGGAGACGCCGAGCGCGTCGGCCACGTCACGGCCGAGCATCACATTGCCTTCGCTGGGCCAATCGCCAGTCACATTCCAATGATGGTTGAGCGCTTTCACGTCTTTGGTCGTGATGCCGGCCAGCGTGTATGGCGCCGAGTTTATGCGCACGCTTTCATACCGGTAGGCGGCGGAACGGGCACTGTACGAGCCTTTCACCATCTGGTTCAATGCTTTGGCGGTATCGGTGTCGATGCCGTTGGACTTTTCGGTTGATTCGGATGGTGTGACGATAAGATTCGCGCCATACGCACGCATTTCCTCGTTCATCTGCTGTGGAACGGCAATACACGTTGCCGCAAGGCAGAACAGCGTGGCAGCGCCCACCATGGAGGCGATCACGGCCATGACGGCTCGCGAACGGCGGCGGAACACCGCGCCCCACAGCATGGTGAAGAACATCTTGCGATTAGTCATCTCATGCCCCTTACGGACTGTCTTGAACTCACCTGCCATGCAACACCTCCGCAGACGAACAGCACAGGGTGCCGTTCGTGACCGAGGCCGCAGCCGCGGCCGAGTTTACGGAACTCAAGTTGAAATCAGCGGCCATGCAACACCTCCGCAGGTTTGAGTCCCAGAATCGAACGGATCGACGAGAACGAGGCGATCAGCACGGTAAGCGTCAGCAGCACAAACACCATCACAAACACCATCGGACGCATCGTAATGCCGGAACCGAATACCACGTGTCCCACAATCTGTGCAACACAGGAACCCAACAGCGCACCAACAATCGCACCAACCAACGAAATCACAGCCGTCTCAGCGAGCATCAGGCGGGAAACCGCACCATCGGTGGCACCAATCGCCTTCAGCAAAGCCAATTCGGAACCGCGCTCACCAATCGAGGCGGCCATCAGATTCGCCACTGCAATAGCGGCCGCAACCAACGAAAGCACGGTCATCAGCACCATCACCGCCTGCGTTTTCTGCAGCACATCGCCCTGCAATGCGGCCACCTGACGCACCTGCTTGGCTACGGAACCGGGAATAACCTCTTCGATCTGGTAGGCGATGGACGAAGGGTATGCGGTGCAATACCACGTTTCCCACTCGTCTTGCGTGAGCGCGTTCGGATTCTTCGACGCCTTTCGCGCCAAATCATTGTCTGGCGTGGTCAGCGCTTTGACTTCGATCTTGTCAATGGAATCAGGCAGATTCGCAAGCACCTGCGCGGTGGATGACGGAATGTACATCGCGTTGTTGTCGCTATCGCCGGAATCGTAAATGCCGGTGATAGTGATCTGCTGCTTGTTGAGGCTACCGTCGGCGGTGGTTTTGTAGAGGGTTACGGTGTCTCCCGTGGCCACGCCGAGCTTGGATGCGAGCGTGGTGCCGATCAGACCTTGCGCGCTATCGTCTTTCGGCCAGGAGCCGTCAAGCTTCCACCACGAACGCATGCCGTTCATGCCCGCCACCGTGGATTCGCCGGAATCCATATGCAGGGTCTTCGCGAACCATGTGCCCACGATCGGCACTCCAGAAGCCTTGCAGGAGCTGGAATCCGCCGATGCCGCCGATTCGGACGCGCAGTTCACGTCAGCATGGATATTAAGTTCGGGGGCAAAATTCGTGATATTGAACGCCCAGAAGATGGTTTTGATCTTCGACACATCCGATTCCTTCAAAAATGTGGTCGGGTCGGATTCGGAAGTACCGGAAGCGCTGCTGTCAGCGTCACCACCCGTGTTGTACAGGTCGTTGACGACGGCATCAGCCTTGGGCTGCACGGTGATGTTGGAACCGTACGTCGACAGTTCGGCGTTCAGCTTGTCTCCAACGTCGAACACCACGCCCAACATAGCCACGCTGACCGTGGCCGACAAGCATACGGTGACCGCGATCAGCAGCCTGCGTTTGAACTGCCTGCTGAACGAGCGGAAAATCATTCGAAGAAAGAACATGACTACCTCTTTCCGCTCACTGGAAATGCGTCGACAATGCGTCGAGCGTTGAAGTTTGAATTACGATTTTGCCGGATTCAACCTGGTAATCGAACGGCACAGGATTGCAGCCGCCCTTGAACCCGATAGTGGCGAGGTTGATGGCGACATCGCACTTCTTGCAGATGATCTTGCCATCCTTCTCGTAATAGCCCGCGTCACCACAGTTATCACAAGCATCAAGACCGACACCGTACGCTCCACCATTCTTCTTGATGATGATGAAACGCATCATCGTGCCGTCTTTCGCCTTGTATTGGAAGCGATGCAGATGACCGTCGTTGATTTGGCTGAATTTGATGGTGGCCACGCCGTCGCTCAGCGAATAATCCTCGGGCGGAGACAGCGTAATAACCTTCTTCGTTTGCGCCACACCATACGTGAGTGCGAACGTGATGCCGATCATCGCAACAAGGCTCCATGCGCCGGCCGCCTTCGCACGACGACGGAACGCGATATGCGATCGCACAATGGCCTCATTGGCGCCTTCCGGCTTGATTTTGAAGCCCATCACAATGCTGGCGGCCACCGGAATAATGAACACCAACACCATGGCAATGACCATATGACGCTGATGATTAATGCACCACACCAACGCCAGGAACGCTTCCGTAGGGAAATGAACGATGCGCTTGGCCTGCAGAATCTGCGCAAGATCAGTGAAATGCGAAACAAACAGCAGCGCAATCAGCAGCAGCACGGCCGTAGTGAACGACCAACGAATCGCAGTGGAACGCATCGTACGGAAAATCAACGCCGCAACAATCGCAGTGGCCGCACCCAATGCGAAACCAAGCGCACGAAGCAGCATATCCGAAGTGAAGATCGGATCTCCCGGCTCCACGAAAATCGTCAAACGCAAAATAACATCAGGCAACGCACGGAAGGTGGTGGCGGCAATCGCAAGAGCGCCAATCGCATTCGCAATATCAAGCAACGCGCGATGATCATGCCAATTCGTAGTGATGCGACGCGCGAACAGCACAACAACGAACACTGCGACATCGAAAATCACACAACACCACAACGTGGGGTAATTGACGAACGTACGCTGATTGATCACCGCGGCCGCACGCAACGCAGCGAACACAATGGCACCCGCGAATCCGATAATGAAGCCCGCAAGACGCCAGTACGCGCTCAACGGCTTGTCACGCCCCTCACCGACCGTGAGCATCACGTTCAGCGTCATAATCAGCAAAGCCGGTGCCAGCGTTCCCTGCAACACCGTGACGTACTGCGTCAGCATCTCACACCTTTCGTCGTATATCCCTGTCAAAGCCTAGTGAATTCAGCGCGCAAAAGGAACCCCCTTACCAAGATTCCCAAAAAAGCGCGTTATCTCCCAAACGCGCATCCCCTAAAACGCAAGAGAGCGGTTGCTTGGATGGTTGTTCGCCCGTAGACTCGGCCAAACGGCCTTAAGTACGTCAAACGACTATCCAAGTAACCGCGAACGCCGTACCCATATTCGCGCTACTTGCATACGTTTCGCGATATGTGAACGGCGTTAATCACGAGTTGAATCCCAACATGAATTCAAGCTTATATCCAAACCGTTTCGCTTGGCATGTGCCGGAATTCACGTTCCAGATCACCACTCCTGCGGGGTGTAGTTCCACTCCGGGAAAGTGACCTCGAGCGGCTCGGTCCAGAAGCGGCCCTTAACGCCGGTCTCCGGATCAACGTGCAGCATCCAACCCTTCTTCTCCGGGGATTCGATCTTCAGCACGAGCTTGTAGGAACCCGCCTTGTCGAGCTTGACGTTGGCGCCGTAATGCGGGCCATCAGAGGCGTTCATCTGCATGAAGGTGCCGGAGCCTACGGACTCGTTGGACGTCTTGTCGATAATGTCGTAGTTCACGGTGAGGTCCGGCACGAAATCGCCCTTGCCGTAGCCGAGCTCAGTGCCCTTCTTGTTGGCGTGGATGTCGGCTTCGAGGTGGAAGCTCGCGTCGGCGGCCTTCAGGCCCATGCCGGACGGTTCCATGTCGATCGGCTGGAAGTACACGGCGTTGACGGTCAGCGGGCCGACTTCCTGGTCGGAATGGTTCTCATCGACCTGGATCTCCTCGAAGCCCGCGCCGGAATCGCTGGAGCTGGAGTCGTCGGCGCCCTTGGTCTCCGACGTGGAGGTGCTGGACTTGCCGCTGGATGCGGCATTGTCGGAATTGCCGCATGCGGACAGGGAGAAGGCCATGGAGCCTGCCAACAGGATGCCGAGCAGGGCGGCGATCTTCTTATTCTTCATTGTGTTCTCTTCCTTTTCTTTGGTTCCTTGAGGAACGTTGGAAACTTATGGAAATCTCTAAATCTTTACTTGTGATTATTGATTGGCGCTTACTTAGCCTGTTCCGCCTGCGCGGCCAACTTCATCCTGTGTTTCTTGATGAAACCGACCACGAACAGCACAATCACCGCGATCGCGGCAATCACCTGCGCCGTAATCGTTTCGACGTACGGATACAAGCCGATCCAATCGTTAGTTGGCACAGTGCTCAAGTAGGTGCCTTCAATAAGATCACCCTCGATGAGCGCGTGGATGCCGCCACCCGCGAAAATGACAACCAATGCGGCCATCAAAATCGAAGTTACGAGGAAGAACGGGCCGATCGGAATCTTCACCGAAGTAAATCGCAGAATCAGGAAGATGACGATCAGCACCGCAGCGGCGGTCAGACCGCCAACCCACATGCCGTGCGCATCCTGGCTCATGGAGTAGATGGACTCGTAGAAGATCACCGTTTCGGCACCCTCACGGAACACGGCGAGGAAGCTCAGCATGGCAAGCGAGGTGATCATGCCCAAGCCCAGGCTCTGACCGGATTCGACCTTGCTTTGCGCGCCGGCCACAGCCGTTTCGGTCTTATTCCTGATGTAGTTGTTCCACGCTTCCACGGAGCTCTTGTTGAGCATCCAGTTGCTGGTCCACAGCAGCATGAGGGTGGCGATAAGCGCGCACACGCCTTCGGAAATCTCCTGAATCGGGCCGGAACCGCCGAACAGGAACGTGAAGAGCACGGCAACCAGACCGGAGCCGGCCAGACCGGCGACCACACCAAGGTAGATCCACTTGGTGAAACGCTTATTGCCGGACTTCACCAGGTAGGCGATCACTGCGGCCACTACCAGCAGTGCTTCGAGGCCCTCACGGATCAGAATAAGGAACGCCTGTCCGGCGGAACTGGTGACGAGCTTGGTGAAGCCGTTGACATTGCCGGACGCACCACCGTCAAGGACGGCCGCGTCTTTCACGAGCCAGCTCTTCAAATCGTCGACGAGCTGCTTGATTTCCTTGTCGGAACCGCCGTCGCGCATGGTCTTACGAGTCATCTTGAACTGGTATTCGACCTGCGAAACACGGTCGCCGGAAATCGCGTTCATCACGTTCTTTTCGAAGCCGAGTTTCTCGTAGTACTGGTAGTAGGCATTGTTGACCAGCGTGGAGCCTTCGTCGCCCTTGCCGGCAGCGGCAGCCTCGTATGCCTGGTCGAGAATGACGGTCATTTCGTTGGCAACCTCACTCCACGTGCGGTCGCCTTTGCCTTTGGATGAATTCTTCTTGGCCGCGTCGAGCTTCTTGCGCTCTTCCGCGGTTTGCGTGGCACGCTGCTTCGCGTATTCCTTAGGATTGGCGAGGTCTGCGTTCGCATCGAGCGTTTGCGCGGTTGCGTTGATTTCGGCGGTCAGCGCGTCGATTTTGGTTGCGATGGCGTCACCTTGGTCCTGCTGGTAGGCAAGCCCTTCAAGATCGGTGAATTGCTGTAGCAGTTCCTTCTGCTTGTCGGCGCTGATGGTGTCGTTGACGACTTTCGAGAAGTTGGATGCGTCGTAACCGATCCAATGCGCGGTCTGAAAATCGGTGCCAGCCTGACCGTAATTGCCGTCATTATAGTCTTTTTCGGCGGTTGCAAGTTGGTCTTCGATATTCTTCGCAGCGGCAGTCCAGGAATCAAAATTCGTTTGACCGTCATCGGCGGCGATTGCCGACTGCGGAACCGCGGTAGTCGCGAAAAGCGTGGCGAGCGCAATCATCAGCGCGGCGACGAGCGTGACGAGACGGCCGGAAGCCGAGACTCGCGGATCGCACGGATCGTAGGAACCGGTTGCGTGGCGCTGCGCAACGCGAGATGACATGTTCCGAACCTTCCTTCTCAAAACTTCTCAGTGTGCGATGTGCGCACCGAAAGCTAAGATAAAACGAAAGTTTTTTAAAGAACAGTCTTGATTTTTAATTTGTTCTGATGTATTGAGTATGGAGAATTGGCGGAATTCCGCCATTCCTGTTTTTACCATCTTCGGCGTGTCATCTCACATAGTGGCACACTCGCAGCATGCTTGTTGAATCCGACGCGCCGGAATCCGCCACCTCCGGCAAAGCCTGTTGCATCCACCGCCATCTGTATGGGACCAGTAGAAACGGAGCGTCATACGATAATCGAGATACGCTATATGTGGCAGATTTCTGGTCTCACGAAAAACAATATGCGCTATATGTGGCACTTACCCTCACCCAACCATACCTAAGGGGGTGCAAATGACACCCTCCAAAACCGGTTGCCCAAGGAAATCTGCCACATATAGCGCAGATCACTTTTTCAAGACCGGAAAAACTGCCACATATAGCGCAAATCAAACAGGTCAACAGGCATCCCACCTCTACAAGGGGCCGCCACCCATAAGCGAGATACACGCGTCAGACGTTCCGCAGCCAAACACCAGCATCGACGAAACGGGCGCATCAGGCCTCACTCTCAACGAATGAACGCGCTAGCATCAGGATTATGGATGCTTCCGTTTCGCTTGTGCAGCGCATGCCCTACACCACCGCGTTCCCCAAGGCGCTCGGCACCGGTTTGCTGGTTTCGACCGCCCGCCCGGTTTCCACGGACCTGCGTGCCAAAATGGAACGACTCATCGACGGATACGAGCATGTGCTTTCGCGATTCCGCGCCGATTCGCTGGTTACGCGCATCGGAAACGCGGAACATGGCGGGCATTTCGATTTTCCCAATTGGGCCGGCCCACTGTTTGATTTGTACGACACACTATACGACGTCACACGCGGCGCGATCGACCCGTGCGTGGGTGAGGATCTGATTCGTCTCGGTTACGATCCCATGCTGAGCTTCACCGTCGCAACCGACGCCGTCGAGCGCTTGGGCGCTTTGCACGGACGCCCTGTATGGGGGCACGACGTAGTACGTTCAGACGATACGACGTTGGTCACGCATGGCCCGGTTCATTTGGATTTCGGCGCGTGCGGCAAAGGCTATCTGGTTGATTTGTTGGGGGGTTTGCTCGGCTCCTTCCCGGAATTTGTGATCGATGCCGGTGGCGACCTGCTGGCACACACGTCCAATCCGATTCGTGTGGCGCTTGAGGATCCGGACGATTCGTCCCGTGCGGTGGGTGTGGCAGAGATTCGTGATGGCGCGTTTTGCGCGAGCGCGCCCAGTCGCCGCCATTGGGAGGTGGCGGTTGGAGAACGGACACATCTGGCTATTCATCATCTGCTCAACGCCGTCGACGGGCTGCCCGCGCAGCAGACGGAAGCCACATGGACGGTTGTGCGCGTGGACCCGTCATCGTCGCGCCCACAACCGCAAGTTTCAGCCCAGACCGTCCAGCGCTCCAGTCTGGCGACCGGTACGGATTCCACAAACGTCGATTCTGGTTCCTCCGCCGCTTTCACTGATTTCTCTACCGCGTTGGCGGATGGCTTGGCTACCGCGTTGTTTGTTGCTGATCCGAACGGGCTAAGTCGCGTCTTCGCTTTCGATTGCGCCGTTTTGGACGCCGACCGTCACGCCACCATCAGCGCCGGCTTTCCCGGTCATTTCTTCTGACCACCGCGCAAACCACCGTCCGGCCAGCGATGCCTGTCTTCTGGTCGATTGCGCCCATCGCGCTGCCCATACGCATTCGCGCACTTTCACCGACACAATACCGTTCACCCAACACAAGCGCCAAACACGCGGATTACCCCCGGTAGAGTCCGGTTAGGTTCTGCGTGTCTGGCATAAGGATGGCTCCAAAGCCTTCACGGTTTTGGAGCCAAGACCCATTCAGTCAGCAGCTTCGTCTGCCCACGGAACGAGAACTCACGGAATGAGGTTTCCGGCGGCCACGTACAAGTCCCACCAGTCCTGCTTGTCGAGGTCGATGTCCGCGCCGTCGAGCATCTCGCCCAGACGGGTGGGGTTCATAGAACCGAGCACGATCTGGATCTTGGCCGGATGTCTGAGCACCCATGCGGTGGCGATGGCGTTGGCGCTCACGCCGTACTTGGCGGCCTTCTCATCCAGTGCCTTGTTGAGTTCCGGGAAGTGTTCGTTGCCCACAAACGGGCCGTATTCCGTGCCGGACTGGAACGGGCTCCACGCCTGAATGGTCATGTGGCGCAGTCGCGAATACGACAGCAGTCCGTCGGAATGGTTTTCCACAACCATGCCTTCGGCGCCGGAATTGGTCATCAGCTCGTCGCTGACCATCTGCGCGTGCATCAGACCGAACTGCAGCTGGTTGGCCTCAAGCCTCATGGCAGGGTCGCTGCCGAGCCAGGACTGCAGCAGCTCCGCCTGCCACGGGTTCACGTTGCTCACGCCGAAATGGCGCACTTTACCGGCTTCGTGCAGGGTGGTGAATGCTTCAACGATTTCCTCGGCCTCCATCAGCGTGTCCGGCCTGTGCAGCAACGCGAAGTCCACGTAGTCGGTGCCGAGCGCTTCCAGCTCTTCGTCCAGCCGCGTGATGAGGTGCTTCACGGAGAAGTCGTAACGGGTTGCGTGCACGTTGTTTGGATCATTGAAATCGATGTTGATGCCGAACTTCGTCTGCAGGAAGATGTCCTCTCGCTTAAGGCCTGCATCCTGCCATGCGCGGCCAAGCACACGCGAGCTGGCATGGTCGCGATTGACGTTGAACCCGTAGATGTCCGCAGTGTCGAAGAAGTTGACGCCGTGGTCGGCGGCCGTACGCACGACTTTTGCCGCCGCGTCCGGTTCCAGCGCGTCCATGCGCATTACGCCGAGCGCCACTTGCGATGCGGCTACCGCGGATTTGCCGATTTCGATTTCTTTCATGATTGCCCCATTTTCCTACGCGATTTTCCAGTGCGTCAAACGATTGACGTACGTATTACCAGAATACCTTTCGAAACGATTTGAACACGCATGGCCTCGCGCAGATGCACCGCAAAAACAAACACGCCAAACATGCGGATCGTCCCGTAAGATTCGGGCGGATGCCGCTTGTTTGTCGTGTTGGGTGAGATTTTCCGGCGATTGAGGGCGCATTCGGCAAATCAACGTCAGCCGATCAGTCCTCCGCTCAGTCGATCAGCGTGAACTGGCTGTTATAGATGTCGGCGTAGAAGCCGTTTCTAGCGAGCAGTTCCTCGTGGGTGCCGCGTTCCACAATGTCGCCGCCGTTCATCACCAAAATCATGTCGGCGTCGCGGATGGTGGACAGTCGGTGCGCGATCACGAAGCTCGTGCGTCCCACCGTCAGTGCGTCCATGGCCTTCTGAATCAACTCCTCGGTACGGGTATCCACGGAGGACGTGGCCTCGTCTAGAATCAGAATCGGCGCGTCCTCAACCATGGCGCGGGCGATTGTCAGCAGCTGCTTCTGACCTTGCGAAAGCGACGCCTTGTCGTCGAGCACAGTGTCGTAGCCATTCGGCAGAGACATGATGTAGCGGTGCAGACCGACGGCTTTGCAGGCGGCTACAATCTGCTCGCCAGTGACGCCCGGCTTCGAGTATGCGATGTTTTCACGTACCGTTCCACGGAACACCCACGTGTCCTGCAATACCATCGAAAACTGGTCGTGCACATTCCAGCGCGGAACCGACTTGGTGTCGACGCCGTCGATCGAAATCGTGCCGCCGGAAATCTCGTAGAACCGCATCAGCAGATTGACCATCGTGGTCTTGCCGGCACCGGTCGGGCCGACGATGGCCACCTTCTGGCCGGCCTTCACCGACGCGGAGAAGTCGTGGATGATCGTCTTGTCCGGGTCGTAGCCGAACCGCACGTGACTGAATTCCACATCGCCACGCACCGGCTGCGGCTTGCCATCCACACCGACACCCAGCAGTGCTTTCTTGCCGGATTCGTCGGCCAGCTCCGGCTCTTCCAGGAAACCGAAGACGCGTTCGGAGGCGGCAGCGCAGCGCTGCAGGTTCTGGAACGCCTGCGCGAACTGGGCAAGCGGTTGCGTGAACAGGCGAATGTACATCATGAACGCCACGATCACGCCGAATTCGATCTTGCCGTCCATGGCCAGCACCGCGCCGACCACGCACACGACCACGTAACCGAAGTTGCCGATGAAGTTCATGAGCGGCATCATCAGGCCGGAGAGGAACTGGCTCTTCCAGCCGGAGACGTACAGATCATCGTTGTACTTCTCGAACTGTTCGATGGAGTCCTCTTCGCCACAGTATGCCTTGACCACGGTGTGGCCGGTGTACATTTCCTCAACGTGCCCGTTCACATCTCCCAACGCGATCTGCTGTCGGGTGAAGTACTTCTGCGAGGCGACCATGATCACTCCCATGACCACCAGGCCAAGCAACGCGGAACCGATGGCGCACAGCGTCATGATCACGTTGTTGTAGAACATCATGATGAGCGCGCCGACGAACAGCGTGATTGAAGTGATCAGCGAGCCGACCGACTGGCCGAGCGTCTGGCCGATCGCGTCCACATCGTTGGTGATGCGGCTGAGCACATCGCCGTAGCTGACCTTGTCGAAATATTTGAGCGGCAGGCGATTAATCTTCTTGCTGATCGCCTCACGCAGCTCCTGCGCGGTGCGCTGCGTAACGTTGGCCATCAACCAGCTCTGCAGGTAGCTCAGCAGCGCGTACCCAACATACAGCGCGACAAGCAGCCATGCGATGCGCGAGACAGCATCCATATCGATCGAATTCATGACCGGCCTGCCATGCACCATGGCCGGCAGCCCCTTCGTGATCTCGTTGGTCATGTCTTTGAGCTTGTCCGGTCCGACAATCTGGCAGATCGTGCCGGCTGCACCCAGAATCAGGGCGAAAATCATCACAGGAATGTAGTGACGGCAGAATTTCGCCAGTTTGCTCATCACACCGCCGAAATCCTTCGGCTTTTCCACGGGTCCGCGAGAGCGTCCCATCGGTCCTCTTGCCATGTTGGTCCTCCCCTTCAGCGATTCAACTCGTCTTCGCTCAACTGCGATTCGGCGATCTGCCGGTATACTTCGCAGTTGTCGAGCAGTTCGTGGTGCGTGCCTTGACCAACGACTTTGCCGTCGTCGAGCACGATGATGCGGTCGGCGTTCATAATGGTGCCGATGCGCTGCGCGACGATGAGTTTCGTGGAATCCTTCGCTTCCCGTTCGAGCGCGTCGCGTACGGCGCGATCGGTCTTGAAATCAAGCGCGGAGAAGGAGTCGTCGAAAATCAGGATTTCCGGATGGCGGTAGACGGCGCGTGCGATCGACAGGCGCTGTTTCTGCCCGCCCGACACGTTGGAGCCGCCCTGCGAAATGCTGGAATCGTATTTCTTGTCCTTCTTGTCGATGAATTCCGTGGCCTGCGCGACTTCGCATGCCGTCTTCACGTCGGCATCGTTGCGTTCCGTATCTCCGTAGGCGACGTTGCTGGCGATCGTGCCCTTGAACAGGAACGACTGCTGCGGCACATAGCCGATCTTGTCACGCAACGCCTTGAGCGTGTAGTCGCGCACGTTGACGCCGTCGACGAGCACCTCGCCTTGCGTCGCGTCATAGAAGCGCGGCACGAGGTTGATGAGAGACGATTTTCCGGAGCCGGTCGAGCCGATGAACGCGACCGTTTCGCCCTTCTTGGCTGTGAAATTGACGCCTTCCAACATAGCTTGACGCGAATCGGGGTAGGCGAAGCTCACGTTGCGGAATTCGATTTCGCCTTCCACGCCAGGCTTGCCGGCGGTCTTCGCACCGTCGGCGACCATCGGATCGGTGTCGATGACTTCGAGCACGCGCTGCGCGGACACGTCGGCGCGCGGCCAGAGCACGAACACCATGCTCAGCAGCAGGAAGCTCATGATCACCTGGATGGAGTAGCTGGAGAACACCACCATGTTGGAGAAGGTGGTGAGCTTGTCGAGCGCTTCGGCGGCGTCGATGAGGTAGGCGCCGATCCAGTAGACGGCCAGCATCAGACCGTTCATGACGGTGTTCATCAACGGCATCATGATGGCCATGGAGCGGTTGGCGAACAGCTGGGTCTCGGTAAGTTCCTTGTTGGCCTCGGTGAACTTGTCTTCCTGGTACTCCTCGGAGTTGTATGCGCGCACCACGCGCAGGCCGGTGAGGTTCTCGCGCGCCACGAGGTTGATATTGTCGGTCAGGCGCTGCATGGCCTTGAACTTCGGCATGACAAAGCTCATGATCACGCTGATCACCGCCAGCAGCACGGCTACTGCGACGCCAGTGGCGAACGTCCATTCAAGGCCTTTGTTCGCGATTTTGCACACGGCCCACACGGCCATGATCGGCGCTTTGATCAGCATCATCAGCCCCATGGTCACGAACATCTGGATCTGCGTGATGTCGTTCGTGGAGCGGGTGATGAGCGATGCGGTGGAGAAACGGTTCATTTCCGCCGGTCCGAAGCTTTCCACCTTCTTGAATTCGAGCGAGCGCAGACGTTGGCTGAACGACGCGCCGACGCGCGCGGCGATGAAGCCGGTGACGACCGCGCACGCCACCGATCCGAGCGAGACGAGCAGCATTTTGCCGCCCGCTATCCAGATATCACTCATTTCACTGCCCGGCGTTTCCACGAGCTGCGTGATGTCGGCCATGTAATCCGGTAGCGTCAGATCGAACCAGATCTGACCGACGATGCTGACCAGTGCAATGAGCATCTGGACTATCTCCGCTTTGGAGAGGTATCGCACAATGCGAAGCATGCTTGGTTCCTTCTTTTACGTTTTGTTGGCTTGGTTAATTCGGTTAGCTGATTTGCGATTATCAAATCCAATTGTTTACACTGTAAATTTCTTGCAGCGTGAAGTATTATGCAACTTCCTGTGTGTTTTCTGAGAATGCCTTGGCGACCTCTTCTGGGGTCGGACGCGGCTTGCCGGGCATGCACAAGGTCATGTACGTGGTGAACTCCTTGCTGAGTTCCACGAATTCGCGCGCGCGTCGCTCCCCCATTTGCGAGAAGATCCAGCAGACCGCATCACGCATGTCATCACGCTGCTTTTCGGCGCGCTCCTTACCCGTTTGGGTAAGACTCACATGCACGATTCGACGATCATCAGGATCGGGCTCACGTGCTATCTGGCCTTTTTTCTCCAGTCCGGCCAGCAACGTGGACACGCGACCAGCCGTGGCTTTCATAGCGGATGCGAGCTGGGAGGGCGTGAGCGGTCCTTTTCGGTATAGTTCCTGAACCGCGAACGACTCGCCTCTCGCGCCTTTGACCATTTCCTGCTGCATGAGGGATTTTTTGTTCCAGATATTGCCCATCAAATCACGGAACAGTTCCTGCTCGAATCCCAATGCACACCTCCTTACGTTGCAATCGTCATCATAATATTTTACAGTGTAAACAATTTATATCGTGCGTTATTTTCGGACGATCTGCGGTGCGCAGAAGACTGAGATGGTACGAAAGCCGCGGAAATTACGAAAGAGACGAAAATGGCCGCGGCCCGAATCGCAATTATTGTGCGGAATCGGGCGCGGCCAACCGTACGGACTGCTTGAAACTCAGCCGCGACGGGCGTCGACTGACGCGTTCAGCATCGCCAGTTCGTCCGGTGTAAGCGTCAATTCGGTGGCGGCGAAGGAATCGTTGATCTCCTGAGGATTGCGGGCGCTAGGAATGGTGAACAGACGTTCGTAACGAGTCAATTCCCATGCCAGCACCACGCGCTGGTAGGAGCAGCCATGATTGCCTGCGACTTCACGGAACGGGTCGTACGCGCGCTGGTCGAACGCGTCAAGAAAGCCGCCGAGCGGACTCCAACAAACGAATGCAAGCCCCAACTCCTTGCAGTGCTCCATCGTACGCTCAGGATCAGGGTGCGATGGCGAGAACTGGTTCTGCACGGCGATCAATCCGTTGCCGATAATGCTGCGCGCAAGATCGATCTGCTCGTTATTCACACGGGAGATGCCCGCATATTTGATCACGCCTTCGTCGAGCAGCTGTTTCAACGCGCCGCATTGGTCTTCGTAAGGAACCGCGGGATCGGGACCGTGCGAATACAACAGGTCGAGCGTATCGACGCCCAAGTGCAGCGCGGATTCCTTGGCGTCACGAATCATGGTTTCGGGGCGCGAATCCGCCATCCACCCGTATTGGCTGCCCGCCGCCTGCAAATGCTGGCGTTCCTCGCCAGGCCGACGGCTGTATCCCTTAGAATCCCGCCCCTGAGTGTCCGATTCTGGTGAATCGGACATCTGTACCCCAAATCCGGCACTCTGTTTGTCCGATTCTCCAGAATCGGACACAGGAACAACAAAAGCGGGAACCTCCATGGTGCGTCGATAGCCAGTTTTCGTGGCGACCAGCACTTCATCTCGGGGGCCATTCCACGAAGCGAGCGCATCACGCACCAGCTTTTCGCCGTAGCCAAGGTCTTCCGCAGTGCCGGTGCCGGGCTCGCTCGGCAGATAATACGACCAAGCCGTATCCAAATAGCGAACACCCGCGTCCAAACCGGCATGAATCGCACGAATCGCAGTATCGCGATCCGGACGCCCCTCAATCGCCAAAGCCATCGTTCCCATGCCGAGCCGAGGAATCGTAAATCCTGCCAACTCACCGTTCATCATCATCTTCCCCTTCCTTGCAAGCACGCAGCCGATTCGCACATGTTCACATCAAGACTAACCCAACGTGAACCGGCGCAAGCTTGTCGGGCGCGTGCGCGAAGATGAAGGCACAACCGAACGGGAGCCGGCGCAAGCTTGTCGGGCGCGTGCGCGAAGATGAAGGCACAACCGAACGGGAGCCGGAAGGCTGAGAGGGAGCTCATAAAGCTTCGACCGAGGACTTGATGCGGGTAATGCCGCCGTAAGGAGACGGGTTGTTCGCGCCGCCAGGCGTATCTCATCTTCCGTTCGCGATAACCGAATATCGCGTGATTAGGGTCACGGAGGGGCGCACCACCTCATAGGGTACGGTTCCTTCGGCGACCCTTTTTTCGTACCAGCATTGAGTGTCCGATTCTGCAGAAACGGACATTTGGAGACCAAAAATGAACCTCCGGATGTCCGATTCACCAGAAACGGACATTTGGAGCGCAGGAAGCATGTGTCACGACAGACACAGAAGGGAACCGCAATGATCATCAACGGTAAGGAAGAGAACATCGCCACGCCAATCACCGTGGCCGAACTCATCGAAAGCAAGGGATTGCGCGCCGACCGCGTGGCTGTCGAGCTCAACGGCGAAATCGTGCCTCGCACCCAGCGTGCGCAGACGCAGCTCAAGGGCACCGATACGTTGGAAATCGTCACGTTCGTGCAGGGCGGCTGAACCACTTTCAAAATTTCTTGCGATTACAACCGGCGCAATATACGCGTAACAATCGCAAGAACATACAAAACACAACCAACCCGGCAAAAACAACACACGAACGGAAAACGAGAATACGAGAACAACCATGACTTTTGAACCATCCGCATCGCAGGCGCAGATCGACGCCCGCCAGCACGCTTTCGACAACCAGCCCGACCCGACCACGCTCGTCAGCCGCGAAGAAATCCGTGCGGCCCTACTCGACCGCCATACCGCAGCCACGCAAGACAAGCTCGACGCGGCGCACGTGGCCATCTGCGGCTGCGGCGGCCTCGGATCGACGATTGCAGTGGCGTTGACCCGCATTGGCGTCGGTCACCTGCATTTGATTGATTTTGATCGCGTGGATATGACGAATCTGAATCGTCAGCAGTATTTTTTGAAGGATCTTGGGCAGTACAAGACGGAAGCATTGCGCAGTAACTTGCGTCAGATCAATCCTTTTATCGATATCACCATTGATACCGTGAAAGTGACTGACGAGAACGTGCCGATGCTGTTCGACAATGAAGATATTATTTGCGAAGCGTTCGACGTGCCGGAAAACAAGACGATGCTGGTGAATGCCGTACTTGAGAATCTGCCGAACAAGAAGCTGGTGAGTGCTTCCGGAATGGCGGGATTCCGCAGTTCCAATTTGGTGAATACTCGTCGCGTTTCGAAAAATTTCTACTTCTGCGGCGACGGCGAAACCGCTCCGGTGCCGGGCGCTGGTCTGATGGCACCGCGCGTGGGTGTGGTCGCCTGCCACGAAGCCAATATGATCACTCGCTTGATTCTCGGCGAAGAAGACGCCTGACAGCGAAACGCAACCACAAACGCAAGTTGCAATCGCAAATCGTAACGAATGACACGACACTAATCGCATAGTAAGGATTAACCATGAGCACCGAAAACACGATCACCACCGCGGAAAAAGACTTCGCAGCGGCACCGAATGCCACGCTCGACGAGCTGGTCGGCACCACCACGAACACCGCACTGCTGCCGAAACCGGATGCGCACGCGTATGACGAAATCGCCACCGGTGACGCCGATCCGTTGATCCTCGGCGGACACAAGTTCACGAGCCGTTTCATTCTCGGTTCCGGCCGCTACGATCTGAACCTCATCAAGGCGACCATTGAGAACGCGGGTACGCAAATCGTCACCATGGCGTTGCGCCGCTGCCGTACCACCGAAAACAATCTGCTCGACTACATTCCGAAGGGCATCACCATGCTGCCGAACACGTCCGGCGCACGCAATGCCGAGGAAGCGGTGCGCATTGCACGTCTCGCCCGCGAAGTGTGCCAGACGGACTTCGTGAAGGTGGAAATCGAACATGAGGCCAAGTATCTGCTGCCCGACAATGAGGAAACCATCAAAGCCACGAAACAGCTGGCAAAAGAAGGCTTCGTGGTCATGCCGTACATGTTCCCCGATCCGATTGCGGCGAAGCGTCTTGAAGACGCTGGTGCGGCTTGCGTGATGCCGCTTGGCGCGATGATCGGCTCGAATAAGGGTCTGCGTGCACGCGATTTCATTGAAGTGATTATTAAGAATTCCAATGTTCCGGTGATTATCGACGCTGGTATTGGCCGTCCGAGCCAGGCTGCGGAAGCCATGGAAATGGGCGCGGACGCGGTGATGGCATATACCGCCATCGCTTCCGCCGGCAATATTCCGCTGATGGCACGCGCTTTCAAGAAGGCGATCGAAGCTGGTCGCGAAGCGTATTTGTCTGGCTTGGGCAAAGTTACGGAAGATCATGCCGTGCCGTCCAGCCCAACGAACGAGGCCGACTACATCGGCTAAAGTGCGCTGAATCCCATAATGGGGATTCGCGCAAAGACCATACTGAAAAGGGGCGTTTGCCGAACGTACGTGATGCACTCACGTTCGGCAAACGCCCCTTACTTGTAGCCTGCGTTACCCGCAAACGCTACTGCTGCAAAGCTTCCTTAAGATCGCGATTCTGGAATCGTTCGTGCAGCAGGCAATATCCGCCGAACGCAACCAGCCAAATCAGACCGGCAATCGCAGAACCAATCGTGTCCGTCGACAGGAACAATGTGACATACACGAGCACAAAGAACACGATCGCAATCCAATCAAACACCTGCCAAGCAGGCATGACGAAACCGTCTGGCAGAAAATCGCTGCTCTGACGATACCTGTGATGGGCGAGCATCGTCAGCACGTAAATGAAAATCACCACAGCGCTGGCGGCCGAAGCGAACAGCACGAACGCGCCGGAAATGCCTGGAATCGCGTTGATGATCGGGGAGAACAGAATCATGCAACCCGAAGCGACAATCGCCTTCGCAGGCACCTTGTGTTCGGAAACTTCAGCCAAACGAGCCATCGCAGGCGACTCAGAATCCGAAGCGAGCTGATACAAGTGGCGACCGGCCGAATAAATCAGCGAATTCAACGCCGACGCAGCAGCCGTAATCACCACGAAGAACACCAGCGCGGCAGCCCAATCAAGACCCGCATATTTGAATACCATGATGAACGGCGAACCGAACGAGCCGTCGGAATTCTCGTGGAAATTACGCCACGGCACAATAGCCATGATCGCGATCAGCGCGCCCACGTAGAAGATCAGAATACGCATAATCAGCTCGTTCACGGCCTTCGGCAACACCTCGCGCGGATTCTGCGTTTCCGACACCGTGACACCCACGAATTCAATGAGCTGGTAGGCGAAAAACACCATTTGGAAGCTCATGAAGAAGTTCATCCAGCCGTTCGGCGCGAGCTGGAAGCCGTCGGTGATGTTCGTGAGGCTCACGGTAGCGCCCGACACCGTGCCGTCCACGCCCTCGATATGCGTGGCAGGGTAGCTGAAGCCGATGATTAGCATCACGATGGCGGTGACAATTAGGCCGACGATCAGCGTGATCTTGATCATGGAGAACCAGAATTCCGCCTCGCCGAACACTTTCACCGCAATCAGATTGATGCCAGTGAGCGCCACGAGGAAGCACAGTTCGATCAGCCACTTCCACGAGTTCAGGTCTATGCCGAATGTGCCGAAAAACGTTACGAAATACGTGCTTACGGCAGTGATTTCGGTCATGCCGGTCAGAATGAGCACGATCCAATACGTCCAGCCGGCGAACTTGCCCCACCCGCGGCCGAGATAGCGCGTGATGAAATTGATGAACGTGTGCTGGCTGGGGTCGCTGTACATCATTTCGCCGATGGCACGCATCAGCAGGAACATGATCAGGCCGACGCCGATGTACACGAAAATGATGCTCGGGCCGGTCAGCGCAATCGACTTGCCGGAGCCTAGGAACAGGCCGGTGCCGATGGTGCCGCCGATGGCGATGAACTGGACATGGCGGTTTTTCAGGCCTCGCTCCATTTCATTGCTTTGGTCGAGGCTTTCGACGGATTTGATGTGCGCGGTTTCCGTCGCGTCGGACGTGCTTGTACCGGTTTTTTCGGTTTTCGTATTCCCAAAAGTCATAATGTTCACACCCTACCGCGGGAGCCGCACAATCTCCGCCATTGTTCGCACCGCGAAACACACCCATATGCCTTATATGTGGCAGATTCGCATCTTTTCCAAAACTGATTTTCACTATATGTGGCAGACCATCCTGAATGCAAGGTAGTTAGAGGGGATAAATCATACCCTCTAACCTCTTTTTTCCGCGGGACTCTGCCACATATAGCGCAAATCACATTTGCCGCATGCCAGATGGGGGCATTCTATGCAAATCGCGGGGTGGTCTGCCCGAAAAACCCACATGTCAATCAAGCAGACAAATGGTTTTAGTTGTCAACAGTCGAGGACGGGATCGCCTTATCGAGCTTGTCGAGCAAGGAAGCGTTGGCGCGTTCCAGCTCGTCGATACGCCTGGCCTGCTGCTTGATGATGATGCCAGCGGTATCACCGTCGAGCACGCCAATCGAAACATACGCGCCGACAGCGCCTTCGGACATAACGGGAACGCTCGAATCCGGAACATCGGACGCTATATTGTCAAGATTCCGCCTCGTCACCAAAGTACGCTTGTACCGTTCAACGAGCTGCGCAATGATCTCGCTGTCATCCAGGTGATCGTTGCCGCTCACTGATTTGATGGCGTCGGCCTTCCAACGAGCCACGCTGCGTTCGATGCGCTTGTACCCGACCAGATCCGGTGGCAATCCCGCCTCACGGAAGATTTTGGTCGGAGATTCCCCCGCAAGATATCGGATGGTGCACACCTGCTTGAAAGCGTCGGAATAGGTGATACGATTACGCGTCACATTCGCCACCGCCGGTAATCCCCGCAACAACTGAATCTCCTCGTCGCTGAATGCTCCGCCGCCACGCACGGCAATACCTCCCGTCCCGTGCCTCCATTGCCCACTTCTCGTGGATATGCTTTGTGATTCTATGGCCCGCTTGCCGTACGATGCCCTCGTTTTACCCCTCTCTCTGCGGAGACCGACTGCGGCCGCCCTGCACCCACGGTTCAGCTTGTTGCAACACGTCGAACCGACCCGCACTATCCCCTCGAAAAACATCTTCATCTGATGCGGATGACGTCCCACAGACATTCCCGCGGGGCCGGGTCGGACCGTAGGACAGTCGGGTCGCGGGCGTACGCAAAAGGGCCAACCCGGTTGGATTGGCCCCTGCATGATTTTTGGCGTTACCGCCTTATGTGTTTAGTGCGTGCGCTGACGGCTCTTAACCGCAACGGTCACGCCGGCACCTGCCACGAGCAGAGCCACGACGGTGAAGAGGGTCGTGCCCGCAGCACCGGTAAGCGGCAGCTGGGTGACGTTCTTCACGTTCTTCACGGTGGCGGTGGCCTCCGCCGTGTCGTTCTTCGACGGGGTGACCTGCTTGAGGGCATCCGGGCTGAAGGTGACCTTGCCGTCATTCTTGATGGTCACGTCGAAGGTGACCTTGAAGTTCTGGGCGTAGCTGTTCGGCGCTACGGTTTCTTCAACCGTGTAGGTTCCGGCTGCGAGGCCCTTGAGCTGCACCAGACCATCAGTGCCGGAGGTGAACGTCGTGGCGTCATTCTGGGTTTCAACGAGCGACCATGCGCCGTTCTCGGCCTGCTTGAGGTACTTGCCGTCCTTCTTGACGACGAACTTCGCGCCGGCCAGAGCGTTGGCGTCCTTGTCGACGCCAATCTTCGTGAACTGGAAGCCGTAGGTATTGGATTTGGTCTCGCCTGCCTCGCTAGTACCGCCCTTGGTGGTGACCGTGGCCTTGTTGTTCACGCTGCCGCCCAGGCCGTTCAGCGCATCCTTGGTTACGACGCCGGTGTACGACACGACGATGGTCTTGCCGGCCAGGGAATTCGCGTTGGCGAACTTGATGGTCGTGGTGGTGCCGGTCTCCTCAGTAGCAGTACCAGTCTGTGTCACCGTGTACAGGGTGCTGTCCACAGCCTCGAGCGCATCATTCTGGCCGGCCTTCTTCTGAACCGTGAAAGCGGTCGGCTGGGCAACCTGCAGGCCCTTGGACGCGGTATCGGTGATGGTGAAGGGGTAGGAGTCGTAGTTGGCTGCGGAAGTAGGAACGGTTGCGGACACGGTGAAGTTCACGGTGTCGCCGACGTTCACGGTCTTGCCGTTCACATCCACTGTGCCGACCTTGGCGGTCTTCTTCGGCGGGGTGAGCGGGTTCTCGTTCTTCGCGTTGAACTGGCCCACGGAAGTGATGTTGCCCTGGCCGGTCGTCGTGTCGGCAACAATCTTCAGATTGGTCAGTCCGCTGACGGTGGTGGCCACAACGGCCGGAGTGCCGATCACGCCGTTATAAGTGTCGGTCACCAGGTACCAGCCCTCTTCCTTCACACCGGAGAACGAGAGGCTCTTACCATCCTGGCCAGAAGTCACGGTCAGAGCACCATTCGCAACAGCAGCCGGCAGCGAGTTGGTCTTGGCCAGTTCCGTGGCGAACTTGCGGATCTGCTCCGCAGTGAACGTCGCCACGTATGCGGCCGGATTGTTGGCATATTCCGCCGGAATGCTGTTCTTAGTATCGTTGTCGGCGGCGTCAGCAGCCGTGGTCACGGCGGTCTTCCACGCATCGACCGTGTTCACCTCAACAGTACCGTTGCCGGCGTTCGCGAACGTGGCGAACTTGTACGGCGTGTACGTGTGGCCAGCCTGCGCGTTGTTGACCTGCAGCAACGGCGTGGTCATCTGCGGTCCATCAGCCTGTGCGCTGGCTGCGCCCAGGGCCATGCCGCCCAGCAGCGTCACAGCGGCGGCGATACCGGCGAAAAGTTTCCTCATCTTCATGAGAATCCTCTCTTCCTTATTGTTTGATTACTTGTTTCTGCAATCGCGGGAGGCGGGAACCCAACTTGCTCCCGCGATCCGCAAATCTTGAATTACCGGCCGGAACGCCCTCGAGTTGGCAGACGTTCCGACCATGCACAGCGATTCAGACGAGTCGCTTCTTGCCGTTCCACACACCGGCCGCGCCGATGAGCAGCACCGCAAGCCCGCCGACCGCACCGCCGACGAACAGCCACTGACGATCCGTCGTTCCGCCCGTCAACGGCAACGCCGACACCGCCACATATGTATTGGTGAATTTGGCGACATTCGCAGACTGATTATCAACAGTCGTGCCGTTGTCGTCCTTGACTTGCTTGATGCTCACTGTTGGCGTGCCCATATCGGCAGGAACCTTCACGGTTACCGTGTATTCCGCCTGGGAATAGTGCAGGCCGACAATGGCGTTGGTGGGCTTGGTTTCCTTCACCGTGTAGGTGTAGGTGCCATCGGTCTTGTATACGATCTTGCCGAAGCTCGCCTCGTGATTTGCGGTATTCGTGCCGATCGCGACGGAAGCTGGATCAGGCAATGGAGCGTTCGGAGTTGAATCCGTGCCGGCAATGGTGAAGTTGAAGGAGTCACCATTCTTCCATTCACGACCGCTGATGCTCTTGGACACCTTGATCGAACCCTCAGCCAGAGTCGACTTCTTGTGAGTGTTGGTGACAGTGACCGTCCACTTCTTCACATTGTCAGCCGTATTCGCGTCGGGATTGGCTTTCCATAGCTCGTCGGCAGTGATTGCCACGTCTTGGCTCTCGTAAAAAGTTTCGTAGCCTTCAACAGCCTTTTCAATCACCTTATAAGTGTGACCGGGAGCTAGGTTTTCGAAGGATGCCTTCCACTCCGTATCAGCCGTTGCCGTAGCTTCGCGTCCCGAATCTTTTTCGTCGATCTGCAGTGTAAACGTCACCGATTCAGGATTGCCTTCTGCGATTTCCTTGCCATCGGCGCCGTACCACTTCTTCTGCACTGTGATAGCACCGGTCTTGACTTGATCGACAGGCTGTTCCGCATAAAGCGTATCACTGCAGTCGTGCGTTTTGCCGTCACCCGAGTAGGCCAAGCATGCGCTGTCGTTGGTGTAGAAACCAGGCTTACCTGCAGACGTGGCATTACCGGCAGCGTCGGAATCTGCACTACCAATCACGTTGTTATAGCCATCCTGATTGGTGTTCTTGTTCGCCGCATAATCGTCATACGCCTTCTGCGTAGGCTGAATGTCGAACTGCAGCGTGTAGGTCACGCCATCAGGAAGCGGATCCGTGCTCTTCTGCGATGCGGTAATCGTCTTACCATTCACCTGGATATTCCATTGCGCAGTTACGTCAGTGCCATAATTGGTAACCACTTTTGCGGTTTCTGCAGGATAGGCATCAGCAAATTCAGCATATTCCGACAGCGTATCCTGAATGGTCACGCCGGTATATCCGTTGGTGCTCGTAATGGTTTGCTGAATATTGTCAAAAACCTTCGACAGTCCTTCTGAGTCCGACGCAATCATGTAGTAGTTGCCACCGTCAACCCTTGTGCCAAGGTTCTTGTACGTCGTGGCATTCGGATAGTTGCTGGAAACAGCGTTCATATACGCATTGAATTTTTCAGAAGTATCCGAAGGATTAGCTTTTGAGAATACGCCGACGCTGTAGATGGTAGTTCCCGAATCCTTCAGCGTTTTCGCATTCGCCACTGCCGCATCAGCGACCTTATCGTCAAATCCATTGGAAGAGTTCGGTTCTCCATCGGTGAAGAACACCACTACTTTTTTAGCATTTGCACGAGCACTAGCCAGCACAGCACTAGCCTTTTCCAAACCGTAATTGGCCTGCGTAGCACCGCCTGCCTGTAACTTATCAACACTTGCACTCAGCGCGTTCATATCGTCAGTTAAATTATTGACAATCTGCGTATAGTTGTGCGTATACGTCCCGTGCCAAGTATGCTCTTGGTACGTATTGTTACCGACACTATCGCTCTTATTCGAAGCAAACTTAACCAGCGAGACTCTAATCTTGTTGCCATTATCGGCAATAGCTGCGTTCTTATTAGCGGTATTCGTCAAGAATTCCTTCGCAGCCTTCTTCAATGCAGCAAGTTTTGTTGTCTCGCCCATTGCGTCACTCATCGAACCAGACACGTCGAGCACTAGTGCAATGTCGACTGGCTGGGAGACGGTTTGCGAAGTGCCGGATCGCTTGCCCGTCACGTTGAGGTTCAACGTGTACGTATCGTTGGCACCATTCTTCTTGGCGATGGTCTTATGATGTTCCGGAGTTCGCAAAGGATCCGGATGGGCAGTCACCGTGAAGTGGCCCTGCACCGTATGATCAGCCGCAACAGTCATGTCAACGTAACGACGTTTATTTTCATCTGTCTGAATCGCAGAGCTGGGAACAACCTTGCCATTGTCAGTGCCTTCAAATGTCACGTCATACTTAGACCAGTCATCTGGATTACCTTCCAAGTAGAAGCGAACCGTCTTCTCTTCGCCTGCGCTAGCGAGAATCGGCAAAGTAGCGCTCTCTGCTGTATTCGACGAAATCGAAACCGATTCAAGACTTCCGGCCTCATCATTCGAAACACCAGCCTTAAACGTTGTGTCCGCATCGTCACTTGCCAAACCATTGACGGTGATCTTCGCAACAGCCTGCGAGAAAATAACGCCGAACGCTGCGCCCTGCCTAGAGACATAATTACTGTTCTTCATCTCAATAGAAACCTGAGTTGGAGTGGACGTTGTATACAGACGAATGCCTTGAGGCACGCCGTCCCCATCCTCACCCGTGCAAGTTATGGTTTTATTGTCATTCGAAGGTTGCGGATCACAGAAATGGTAATTGCTATCGCTTGTTGGATAAGATCCCAGTTGCGTAATCGTGGAACTGGAGGTGTACACCATTTGCTCTTTGTAATTAGTGCTTTCCGCATCCGCCATAACGAACGAATACTGCAGATTATCTACGTTCTGACCGTTTTTAGTAATGGTGATATCTGAAAGCCGTATCGTCGAATCGTTCTGACGTCCTTTTCCTTTCCCTTGATACAGCGCGGGCTTGCTTCCGATTGGGAAATCAGAATATCCCTCAACACCGAAGATTGCGTGATGTCCAGCTTCACCTGGGTATGTACGATTATCCCACGTTGGCACTCCACTGGCGACGACCGTACGTTTGCCGGAATAATGCGCGATAAATGACATGGTCAGGCCGCCGCCGAGATTCACGGTCATTTTTTGACCGGCGCTTGTTTTGGCGGTCGTTGAGTTGAACTCGGACATATCAAGCCAGCACACGCGCTGCAAAGCATTCGTTCCAGCGTAAATACAGTTGGAATCAGTAGCATCCGCCACTACGGAAGGGTTATTTTGCTCGGCGTTGACAGTTTGCGGATTGGACTGTGCGGTGGTATCAGTCTGCGAGTTCGCATCCGAAGATGCAGCATCTCCGACATTTGCCGCATTCGCCGTGTTCACGTCGGCATCCGCACCAGTGTTGGTATCGGATTCAGTGTCTGCGGTACCGGTGGCAGCATCGCCCGCATTATCTGCATCCGTACCGTCCGCAGCATTCTTGCCATCAGTCGACTCGTTAGCAGTAGTCGCGCTTTGATCCGTGGTGTTTTCCACAGTGGCCGGCATATCTTCCGCAAGAGCGGCGGAGGTGGTGGCGTAGCCCATGCCGCCGAGCATGGCGATCGTAACGATGACAGCCACGATTCGTTCGACAAAACTCCTCTCAGGCTTCGCCTGCCGTATTCGCGCATGTCCCATCCGCTATTCCCCCTTACGCACCGTGCGCATGTGCACGATTCACATCTTCATCACCGGTCACGCATCCAGCCGACGCGGATACACTTCCGGCGCTCCAATTTTGAACAGTAAAAGAAAAGGGGAATGGATACATACACCCTAAGCGCGGGAGATTCGGGGTATGAAATAGCCTCGAAACCAAGTGATAGCAACGTTTCCAGCTATCTGCGCCACCCGAAATTCATATAAGTCCGACGTCCGACGGGGCAACATTATTCACATGTCCGCAACCGTACGGATGTCGCCGCAGAATGCCACCGCAACGACTAGCCACGTTTCGGCCACCACGCCACATGTCTGCGAATATGCCACGGCCGTCTGCACAGCCAGGCAAGCAGCATCCCCGACACGAGCACGCTAGCCGACACCGCAATCGCAATCGTTCGCGCGTCCTTCGCCGCATTCCGCTCATCGGGAACCACTCCAGGAATCGGCGCACGCACCGCCGAAACCAGTAATCGGTGAGTATTCACACCATACGGCGTGCAGGTCATCAACGTCACCCGGTCCTCATCGGGCACGATCTTCAACTTCGAAGTGTCATTCGGTTCGATCACCGAAATGCGATCCACCTTATAACCGAGCGTACGCCCCATCACTTCGATGTAGAAATAGTCTCCGACACGCATCTCGTCCAAGCGCGTGAACATCATCGCCTCAACCAGCCCACGGTGGCCGGTGATCACCGCATGCGTGCTCCGCCCGCCTACTGGCAGGCTGCTCCCATACAGATGTCCGGATCCGGATGCGAGCGCCGACTGCGACGTGCCATGGTAGATCGGCAGACGTACGGAAATCTTCGGAATGCGGATGGTGCCCATCACGCCACTGTCCGAATCGAGCAGACTTTGATATTCCTTATCTTTGGCGCTGGCGCTATTTGATTCTGCGGCACCGGATTCACTGGACTGCGAGCCGCCCTGCACTTGGGAGAACGGGTCTTGAGCCTCGCCAAGAATCGGCTGCCCCGAAGCCGCAAGCCGCCTGTTATATGCTTTGGCCGCGGCAAACGCCTCATCGGCCTGGGGGTAAGGCCAGCCGGCAACCGCCTGCGCGGACCGGTCCGACGTATTCTGCAGCTCCTGCGCCGACTGATACTGCAGAAATGTAGGGAACCCGCCGATGCCTATCGCAAGAATGATCAGCAGCACCGCAACCACCCGCATGGCAATGACTTTCCTAAGATCCCTGCGCCACTGCCGCACCTCATCGGCAATGTCGACCGCTTCTTCGAAAGATGGCTTCCGGCCGCGCTCCTGCTGCTGCCGCATGTCCATCACTGGATGAACTTCCGCAGCACGCGTTCAAGCTCGTCGATGCGCAACGCCTGCTTGGCGATGAGCATGTCGCATTTGTTGATGGTCAGTTGCGCCTGAGCAAGCTTCGCCACCATATTCTGCGATTCGCCGGCTTCAGTTGGGTCATTCGTCTCCTCTTCGCGCGTGGCCCCTTGCAGTTCAGCGATCAATAAATCGTCTTCAACATCCTGCAGATAATGATTCATGGCCCCTTTCCCCTTTCGACGCTCATCACGTTCCTGCTGCTTCCAGCGCGCGATGCACCGCTCCACACGCTTGTAACCGATCAGTTTCGGATCAAGCCCCGCTTCACGGAAAATGGCTGACGGTGATTCGCCGGCGTTATAACGGCACATCACTTCCACCCGGAAACGGTCTGAATAGCGGATGTGCGACGCACTCACGCTTTTGACCGCCGACAGGCTGGACAGATACGCACGCTCCTTTGCGGTAAATTTGCCATCAATCATTTTTTCTGCCCCTTATACTGCTACTGCCTGAACAGCTTGGTTCAGAATCATATCGGAGCTTTCCCCATTGGTACCCTCGTTAAAACCCTCGAATAAAAAGGCCTATTCCCTCCAATAAAAAGGAGTTCCATCTTAAAAACAAAACAGTTCCGCCATTTTGCGCAGATAGAAAGGCCCATAGCCCCCCCCCCCATAAAATTTAAACAATCTTAACCTCACCCCCAGCACACCCTTTAGCACATCATGGGACTGCTACGCCTCTACACACCGTCACGCAGACTCACTAGGCTGGAAACATGACGCAAGAGCTTGTTTCATTGACTATCATCATGGCAGTGGCGGCCGTCAGCCCGATTGTGGCGCAGCTGATTCCGGGAAGGTTCATTCCACAAACCGTGCTGCTGCTCGTCGCCGGAGCCGCACTCGGCCCGTACGGACTGGGCATAATCGAAGTGAACGACGCCGTGAAACTCTTGAGCGAGCTCGGCATGGCGTTCCTATTCCTGCTCGCCGGCTATGAAATCGATCCGAAACGACTCGCCGGGCATCAAGGCAAAGTCGGCCTTGTCACATGGATCATCACCTTGGGGCTCGCCGGACTTGTCGTGACCCTTCTTCCATTCTTCGCAAAGCAGGGCATCGACGGCATCGCCACGGTAATCGCACTTACCACCACCGCTCTCGGCACGCTCATGCCGATTCTCAAGGAACGCAACCTCGAAGGCACCCCCATCGGCGACGCCATCATCTCATACGGAACGTGGGGCGAACTCGGCCCAATCCTTGCCATGGCTATCCTGCTATCCACCCGAACCGGCTGGCAGACCATGCTCGTGCTCGGAGCGTTCCTTACCATCTGCCTACTGTGCGCAATGCTACCCACGAAAGCACTGAAAACCGGCCATCGCCTGTACCATTTCCTTACGGAAAATGCGAACACGTCATCGCAAACGCTCATGCGACTGACCACATTCCTGCTTATCTTCCTTGTCACTATTTCTGCACTGTTCGAACTTGACGCGGTGCTCGGCGCGTTCGCCGCAGGCTTCATCCTGCGCTACATCATCCCCGACGGCAGCAAGTCGCTGGAAATGAAACTGGAAGGCGTCGGCTATGGATTCCTTATTCCTGTGTTTTTCGTGGTGTCAGGCGCCGCGATCAACGTGCGCGCCGTGGCAGGCCGGCCCGCGCTGCTCGTCGCGTTCATCGTAATGCTCATGCTGATTCGCGCGGTGCCCGTATATGTTGCGCTATCGCTCGACAAACGCGAGAATCCGTTGTCATCGCATCATCGCGTCACCGTAGCGCTGTATTGCACGACCGCGCTGCCGATCATCGTCGCCGTCACGTCACTGGCGGTGAAGGTCGGCACCATGCAAAGCGATACCGCGTCAACACTAGTCGCAGCCGGCGCGATTACAGTGTTCCTGATGCCGCTGCTTGGCTCGATCACATATCAGGTGGCCGACGTACATCCGGTCACCGCGGTTCGGGAGATTGCGCACACGCCATCCGATTGGCGGACGATCGTACGCGAACATGCGCAGGTGCGTGCGCTGCTGCACCATCAGGACCGGCTCAAGCGTTTGTCGGAAACGTTGGACGCACTGGAAGCGCATGGGCACGGCGACGAGCATCGGGCCGAACTTGTGGAACGCGCGCGACGTGAGATCGACCGGCAGTTGAAGGAACTCGGCCTCGACCCGCAGCTCACCACGCAACTGCCACACAACTACCGCTATCCGAAGAACTGAGACGCGAGCGAGCCTTTCCGGTACTCTGAGTGTCCGATTCTGGTGAATCGGACACTCGTCATTCCACGGACTTGAGCGAGCTGATGGGGTCGATGCGGTCGAGGACGGGGTTGACAAACAGTTGCACAAGCAGCGCGAACATCATGGTCACCACGACTGCGATCACGTAGCTCAGCGGCTTGACCTCCACCTCGAAATAGAGCGACGGCATGTTGAGCGCCATGGTCAGCAGCCCGCCAACGAACCGGCCGAGCGGCAATCCCAGCACCACGCCCATGACGGTGAGGATCATCATCTCGCGATTCACGTAATGGTGCACTTCACGGTCGAAAAAGCCGAGCACCTTGAGTGTAGCCATCTCGCGCACGCGTTCCGACACATTCGTATTGGCGAGAGTGAACAGCACCACAAGCGCCAAACCTCCGGCGAGCGCCACAATCAGCGCCACGACCGCGCCCATAAGATCGAACTTGAAACTGTCGGCCATGTGCGCGCTGCTTACGGCTTTCACCACCGAGCTGTCCTTTTCGAGCGATTGAGCATAGTCGGTTTGCGATTGGTCAGAGCCGGAAAGTTTGGCATACATGGCATTCCAGGTCAGCGATTTCGTACTTTGCACGTCCGATTCTGCAGAAACGGGCACGTTGGATACGAAGGATTTGCCGAACAGCTTGGCATAGTAGGTTTCGCTGATGTACACGTCCGATCCGATAAGATTGCGATTCACCGCGCTCACTTTCGCAGTGACCTGCACGCCGTCGCCGTTGGTCAATCGCACTTTGCTTCCGGTGGCGATGCCAAGCGAGCTTGCCGCCGACTGCGCCACTATCACGCCATCGTCGTCCAGCTTCAGCGAGCCTTTCCCGCCGATACTGGACGTGCCCAATATTCCGGAATGCACCGGCTGCAACGTGACCATTTCGCCCAGGTCGGACAATCGCTTTTCCGGCACTGCAACCAGCTGAATACTTTCACTGCCGACACTGCCACTGCTGTCGCCGCTGCCAGAATCGCTCTTCCCAACAGCCATATCACCCGATTCGATACGCACGTTCATCGTGGACGTGGTACGACCGTCCGACGCGACTTTGGCGCGCATTTCGTCCGCGTCCGAATCGCCAGAAACCACCATAAGATCGTATTGGTAAACGTCACGATATTGCTTGATACCAAGGTCGGCCACGGTGTCATTGATGGCTAGGCCGCAGACGATGAGCGCAGTGCAGCCGGCCACCCCGCCGACCGTCATGATAAGGCGCGACTTGAAGCGGAAAATGTTGCGCGCGGTCACTTTGCTGAGGAACCCCATACGATTCCAGACCGGCTTGATTCGTTCCAGCAGAATGCGTGAGCCGGCACGCGGCGCTTTCGGCCGCATCAGCGCGGCGGGCGTCATGCGCATCTCCTGCACGCACGCGTAAATGGTGGCGGCGAGCACACCGACCACGAACAGTGCGATGCCCAGCGAACCGTACAGCCAGTCGTATTCCAGTCGCACGCCAGGCATCACATACATGCCCTCCAAAACAACCAGAAGGAACGCCGGAATTCCAAGGAATCCGACAAGTAGGCCAAGCCCCCCGCCGATGAGACACGCCAGCAGCGCGAACAGCAGATAGCGCGACGCCACCGCAAGACGCCCATAGCCAAGCCCCACGTAAGTGCCGATGAGCGAGCGGTCCTCTTCGACCATGCGCGCCATGGAAGTCAGGCTCATCATCACAGCGACCACCAGAAACACGATCGGGAACGCGTTGCCGAGCGATTGGATGGAATCAAGGTCGGATTTGAGCGCGCTGAATCCACCGAGCGACTGCCGATCCTGCACATACCAGCGCACTTGCGGAATACTGGTTTTAAGCTCGTTTTCTTTGGTTTTCAGCGTTTGTTCGGTTTGCGCTTTCTGCTCGTCCAATTGCGATTGCGCCTGGTCGAGCCGCTGCTTGGCATGCGCAAGTTCGGGGGTTGCGGCGATGATGGTTTCACGCATTGTTTCACGCGTGGTTTCGTTGAGCTGGGTGGGATCCATTGCGCCGGTTGCACCGGCTTGCATACTCATGATTTGGTCGACCTGCTGGTCGAATTGCCGACGATTCTCGTCGATTTGCGATTGCGCTTCCGCGAACTTCTTGTCGGCTTCCGCACACGTGTCGGCGATCTGCCTGTTGCCCGCGTCGAGCAGTTCTTGCCAGCGGACCTTCTGCCGGTCGGTTTTCACGGCGTCGTCGATGCGGTCGGTCACCTGTTTGACGGTGTTTTCATACGATTCGTCGAACGTGTTTTCATTGGCCGAACCTTTGACGAGCAGCGTGGCGGACGTGTAGAGGGTACCGGTCACGCCGTCGGACGGAGCGAAGAACGTGTAGTCGGTGGCAGCGGTGGAACGAAACGAGGTCATGGCGGAATATCCGTCCGGATTGCTTAGATTCTGCGGATCGAGCACCACGCCCACGATGGTGAGCTTGGTCGGGAAGCTTGGTGCCTTATCTTCAGCACCCTGAGTGTCCGATTCTGATGAATCAGACACTGAAGTAGCGGAAGAAGAGGATTCGGGGGCTACGGTGAGGTGGCTGCCAATCTTTTTGCCGGAATCGCGGATAAATTTACGGGTTACTGCGATTTCGCCGGCTTTCTTCGGCAATCGCCCTTCCTGCACGTACGGCCGGTCAATACCGTTCGCACCGATTTCCTGCATGGTCGCCGATTTGCGGCCGCCCAAATCGAACGTCACTTCCTGTGACCGCTCTGCCTGCACCTTCGCTACACCGCGCACCTTGCGTAACGCGGCAATATCGCCATCCGTCAATCCTGCGGTGGACAGCACCTGGATGTCGTGCAGACCTTGCGCGTCGAAAAAGCGGTCGGTGCCGCGGAACGCGTCGCGGCAGCCTGCGTAAATGCCGGTAAGCACAGCCACGCCAAGCAATGTAATCATGGCGATTGAGATGAACCGTTTCCACGAATGCGCCCACATCCGCAGCATGTCCTTGACGAACGCCATTTCGGCCTCCATATTCAACCCACGTACGATTTGCGCGCAACCGGCCCCATAGTCGGCTCACGCAGTCCCGTTTCCATTGAACACCATAAAACTGAGGATATGAGGTACTTGCGATTCCAAATCGCCAGAAAATACAATCGAGGCCCCTAAACCCATCCTAAGCGTCCGATTCGGCAGAAACGGACACTCGGGAGGTGGGTTTTCGTGGAGCGCTGGGAACGGTCACAACACCTGCCTCCACCGAAAATAGACAACCTAGAGCGAACATTCCAGAGCCTTGCCCACCGCATCCCGCTACAATCGAGAACGTTCCCTCACAAAGGGCGAAACGCAAGCAATCGCAAACGAAACACAAATCGTGAGCGTGAGGCGAACATGCGACAGCGCAACGCGCGTAAAGCAAGCATGCAAGTACAGCAGGGGCATCGCAATCGCAGGCTCGAGCAAACGCACGCAAGCTCAAACAACGCGAACAACGCTAGACGCACAGCACACAAGAGAAGAGGAAGCATTCATGAGCGACGCAACCGTTGCAAAGAAACCGCGCGAAACCGACGATGTGCCGGTTCCGCCGACGCTGCGCAAGTCTTTGAAGAATCGTCATATTCAATTGATCGCGTTGGGCGGCGCGATCGGCACCGGCCTGTTCTATGGTTCCAGCGAGTCGATTCAGCTGGCGGGCCCGGCCATTCTGCTCGCCTATCTGATCGGCGGTCTGGCGATTTTCCTGATTGTGCGCGCACTGTCCGAAATGGCGGTCGAGGATCCGAAGGCGGGCGCGTTCAGCTATTACGCCACGCAGTACTGGTCGAAGCGCGCCGGCTTTATTTCCGGCTGGAATTACTGGTTCAACTACGTGCTCGTGGCCATGGTGGAGTTGGCCGTGGTTGGCTCGTTCGTGAATTACTGGTTCCCGAACATTCCGAAGTGGGTGTCGGCAGCGGTGTTCCTCGTGGCGATCGCGGCGCTGAATCTTATGGGCGTGAACAAGTTCGGCGAATTTGAATTCTGGTTCGCCATCATCAAGATCGTGGCCGTGCTTGCCATGATTTTCGGCGGTTTGTATGTGATCATCGCGAATGTGCCGACTGCTTCGGGCATTCGCGCGTCGTTCGCCAACTGGTTCACCGTTGACGGCGGATTCCTGCCGCATGGCCTGATGTCTCGCAATGCGGACGGCACGTGGACCGGCCTGCTGATGGCGCTGGTCGTGGTGATGTTCAGCTTCGGCGGCACCGAGCTCATCGGCATCACTGCGGGCGAGACCGAAAATCCGCGCACCACCATTCCGAAGGCCACGAACGGCATTATCTGGCGTATTCTCGTGTTCTACATCTGCGCGCTCGGCGTGATCATGGCCGTGGTCCCGTGGAGCACGATCGACGGCAATTCCAGCCCGTTCGTGCAGATTTTCGATTCGGTGGGCGTGCATGCGGCCGCCGGCATTCTGAATTTCGTGTGCTTGACCGCCGTAATGAGCGTGTACAACTCCGGCCTGTACGCGAACTCGCGCATGCTGTATTCGTTGGCGAAGCAAGGCAATGCTCCCGCGTATCTGGGCCGCCTGAACAAGCGCGGCGTTCCGGTCGGGGGCGTGATCACGTCGGCCATCATTATTGCGATCGCCGTGGTTGTGGTGTTCGTGTGGCCTGATTTCGCGTTCAATTATTTGATGTCGATCGCCACGATTGCCGCTGCGATTAATTGGATCATGATTATGATTACGGAAATTAAGTTCCGTCGTGTTGTCGCCGCCGGCGATGGTCCGAACGATTTGAAGGGATTGAAGGGCCAGGAAGCGCTTGACAAGCTCGCTTTCAAGCTGCCGTTCGCCAAGGTGACGCCGTATGTGGTGATTGCGTTCATGCTGCTGGTCGTGGTGCTGATGTGCTTCTCCGCAAGCTATCGCATCGCAGTGGTCGCCGGTGTGATTTGGCTGGTCGTGCTGTTCGCTGCCTATCAGATCACACAGAAGCGCGCCTGAAGTCGTAAGGCAACAATGCGCCCGTGCCTCAAGTGAGGGGTACGGGCGCTTTTTGTTTCAGATTTCAGATTTTGATTTCCAATCCGTAATTCCCACTTTTTCGTTGCGTATTCCACGATCCCCACGTTTCAAATTCCAAATTTCGCTCCCCTATCGCAGTTGACTCGCCAAACTTAATCGCTTAAGCTTTTCTTAAGCTTAACGCTATACGATGTTGGGCGGGTAACGGCAAGCGGGATTACTGCAGCAAGGAGGCGGCAATGAGCGTGGAATCATGCAAGGGCGGCGAAATCAACAGCCAGCAGGCCGAAGCCATCACCACGATCGCCGCAACCAACGAATACAAAGGCAAATCGCGCATCACCACACTGCTCGAACTGCCGTGGGGCCGCAAGTGGAATTATTTCCGCGACCAGCTGCTCGCACGCACCGCAACCACCGTCGTCATCGTGTGCGTCGTCATCTACATCGCGATACAGGTCCTCACGCCGGCAGCAACGCCGAAACTGTATGCGGCGGTATTCGACGACGCCGTCAGCCAGCAGGAGGCCGCAACCCTGCAATCGCAGGTCGCCAGCAAACTCGGCCTTCCGGAGGGGCGCAAGGGCGGCGCGCTCATCGACACCTACTTTTCCAGCGACGAAAACGGCATCAGCAAGCTGCAAACCATGATCGCCAACCATGAAATCGACGTAATCGTAGCCACCCCGAAAACCTACAAGGAACTGTCCGGATACGGCTACTTGACGAACCTCAATTCGTCGCTGACCGAATCGCAGCGCATGACGCTTTCCAGCGATTTCGTAACATTTAAGGGATTCAAAGATTCCGACGATCCCGATTACAATGGTAGCGGCAAAGGCAAGACGGAACCGTTCGGTGTTTCCATGACGAATTTCAAACGCTGGAGCACGCTGAAATCCGCAAAATCCGATGCGATCATCGGCATTGTGCAGGAATCGCAGAATCGCGGTATCGCACAGCAGTTCATTGACTATCTGAACGAATGATCATAAGGAATCGCCGAATTTATTTTGGCGATTTTCAGCAGTTATTTCATTAGCCCATTTCGGCGGATCATCTACGTGAATCGCAACAACGCACCACCAATTGAAAACGGTACCGTTTTCGGTTCTGGCGGGGAGCACTCGCCCCACTCCTCAAGCTTTTGACTTTTAACTGAATTCAGTATATATTAAGCGCTTAAGTATTGCACAACGGCGTGACGTCAACGCAGTCGCTCCGCCGAACTACGAACATGCGTTAAAGTGAGGAACCATGGCGAACATCTTCAGTCAAGACAATCCCTTCAACGATCTGATGAGCACCATCGGCGACATGGCCATGATCAGCGTCGCCTGGACAGTCTTCTCCATCCCCGTCGTAACGATTGGCGCGTCCACATCCGCCGCCTGCGAAATCGCACGCGAACTGCAGGAAGGCTCATCCAAGGGCATTTTCCGCAGTTTCTGGACCGCGTTCAAGCGCCGCTTCCCCGCTAATCTCGCCCTGACCGCCATTCTTGCGCTGTTCTGGGGACTCGCGCTGTTCGACTTGTGGTACCTGTCAAAGCAGTCCGGCAACACCGTCGCAATCCTGTATGGCGTAACCCTTGCGATAATCGCCGTGATCGGCTCGCTGTTCGCCTTCATCCTGCCCTTGTCGGGGCGCAGCAAACTCAGTGTGGGCGAGCAAATCAAGCAATCCATCAAGCTCGCGTTGATGCGTCCGCATATCGCATTTGCCGTGCTTTTGTTGAATATCTGGCCTATTATCGTGGTATCGATCGCACCGCAGCAAACGTTGATGCTCATCCCCCTATTATGGATTCTCGTCGCGGCCGGAGCGAGCTTCTATCTGCAAATGATGCTCGTACGCAAAACGTTCGCCCTCGAATAAAAATTGCGATTGCCGTAGCAAATGCGCAATCGCAATTTTTAACTCATCATCGCATCTTATTCCCCTGCCGGAGCAGGACCGGTCGAAGTGCGGGCACGCAATTCGTACGGCTCTTCCATCAGATGCCCCACACGCTCGCCGCCGATCAGCTTGAGCAGCAATTCGGCGGCCTGCTTACCGGTATCGACCACATCACGGCCCATGGCGGTCAGATTCGGATAGGCCGCGGTGCACATGAAGGAATCATCCCACGACATGATGGAGATTTCCTCCGGCACTTTGATGCCCTGCGAAGCGGCCACACCAAGGCCGGCCAACGCCATCACATCATTGTCGTAGATAATCGCCGTCGGGTGCTCGGAGAACGCCAGCAGACGTTTCGTGGCCTCGCTACCGGTTTCCGGCGTGTAGTCGGTGTGCAGACAGCGGTAACGCATGCCCAGCTCGGAAGCGACGTCCGCAAAGGCGGAATCACGAATATACGAGTGAGCAAGCGATTCGGGACCGCCGACGCGGGCGATCTGACGATGCCCGAGATCATACAAGTATTGCACCGCCTGGCGCACGGCATCGGCGTCAGCGCTTGACAGACTCGGCAGATTGCCGGCCACGGAGGCGTCGGCAATAGCAAGTACCGGCATCTCCTCATGCTCCTCAAGCAAGGCAACGCAAGGGTCTCCAAGCTCGACATTGACGAGCAGCATGGCGTCGACGTTGCCGGTGGCGATCCAATCATCGATGATCGAAAGCTTCGCGTCCTCACCCACGGCCATGCGTATCAGCAAGGAATAATCGTATTTTTCCAGCTCGGCACCGAGACCGGAAATAAGTTCCATCATGTAGGATTCGACGGAAAGCAGCTTCGGGTCGTAGCTCAACACCAGGCCCACGCGCTGCGTCTTCGCCTTGGCCAGCGCCTGTGCCGCGCCATTCGGTTTCCATCCCAGTTCGCGTGCGACCTTCAACACCTTGTCTCGGGTCACATCGGAAACACCAGACTTGCCGTTGAGCGCATACGAAACGGCGCTGCTGGAGACTCCCGAAGCCTTGGCAACGTCAAAAATCGTCACCTTGCTTTTTTGAATAGGCATGTCCGCGTCCTTCTTCTTAACTTAAATCGTAACTTAAACGGTTCATCTACATCATACAGTAAAAGCGCCGACCAACCTCTTGGAAAGTCAGTGTTCACAACACTTTCCTCTCCTAAGGTTGGCGGCGCTTCAACTTATGTTTTTACTCAACCGAACACGTCAACTGAAATTTCAGTAGTCCTCTCCCTCTACTCTTCTACCGCTCCAGTAGACGGCGTATTCGCGGAATCTCACCATTCCCGCTTCAGATCGTTGGCGGAACGCAGCACGTTGGAGGCTGCGAACGCACCTGGATCGGCAAGCGCTGCGGCATCGGCGGTGGCGATGTGCAGCACGACGCCCTCGCCCGGAAGCAGCGATACCATGCCCTCGGCCACCGAAGCCTTCGCGTCGACCTTGTCTGCCATGCAGAACAGGTCACGCACGTAACTCTTGGCTGTGACGGTAAGTTCCACGCCATCTTCCACGGCAACGGCCGCGGTGCTGAACGCTTCGGTCGGCGCTGCGAGCTTCTGGTCGATGATTTCGGCCGGGTTGAAGATCACGCGGGCGAAGGCGTTGTCGGACGGGGTCGCTACGACCAGCTCGTTGCCGGCATCCCCGTAGGAGACGATTTCTTCGGCGAGCGGCAGGCCAACGTGGGAGACTGCATCGAGCTCAACGTCAAAGCTTTGGGCGGCGAGCACTTCGCCGTTCAGAGTCACGCGCTCGACCTTCCACGAGCCCTTCCACGCCTCACGGGTATCGTTGAGCACGATGAGTTCGAAGTGGTCGTTTGCGGTCTTCACGCCTTCCCAGCTGTGGGTTTCGCGATATTCGTCGGACACGCGCGGCTGGATGGTGGCCAGGCGCGGCGCGAAGAAGTCGCGGGAGGCGTACCACACCGGCTTGCGGTGGCCATCGAAGTCGACGGCCGCCCAAGAAACGACCGGCCAATCGTCGTTGAGCTGCCAGATCAGTGCACCCGCGTTGACCGGCTCAAGGGAGCGCATATGCTCCACGCCGAAGCGCATGGCTTGCGCCTGCTGCAGCTGGCATGCCCAATGCCAATCCTCGATATCGGCCCAATTGTCGGTCGGAATCAGCCAGCTGTGCTCACCGTTTGACGGCTTGCCATTGACCACGCCGCCGAAGCTCACGTCGTCAAGATGGCCGGGGGTAATATGCGAGCGCATGCCACGAGCCAGTTTATAGTTGCCGCCCATGGCCTTCTGGTGCACCAGCATCTGCTTGCCGAACGGTTCGAGGACTTCGTCATGCACTGCGTTGGTGAGGGTGCTCCATGCCGGCGGCGCCTGGTAGCCGAATTCGTCGGCGAAGCGCGGGATGTACTGCGCGTACACGGTGTAGTCCGCACGGTTCCAAGCATCCCAGATGTGCATGGTGCCGTCGGTGTCGAGGTTGGCGCCTGTGAATTTGGTGAAGCTCATCGGAGAGCTTGGCAGATAGACGGAACGTGTCGGATCGAGCTCGGCGAGCAGAGCCGGGAACAGTTCGGAATAGTAGTAGTCGCCCCACGGCTTCTCTCCGTAGCCGAACTCATTGGCCTTGCGGTCGTCATCACGCAGGGCCTGCTTGTAGCCGCCCCATTCCGCATAGGCCACATAGTTTTCGTTGGAACCGTTCCACACGATCAGGCTGGCATGCTCAGAAAGGCGGGTGATGTGCTCGCGGGCTTCGGCTTCGACTTCGGCCTTGGTTTCGGCGTCTTCCGGGTAGGCCGCGCAGGCCAGCATGAAGTCCTGCCACACCATGATGCCGTATTTATCGCACAAATCGTAGAATTCGTCGGCTTCGTAGATGCCGCCGCCCCATGCACGCACCATGTTGGAGTTGGATTCCACCAGGTCGCGGATGCCGCGCTCGTAATCGCGGTTGGAAACGCGTGAGATGAACGCATCATCCGGAATCCAGTTATAGCCGTGCGCATGAACAGGCACATTGTTGACGTAAATCTGGAATGGACGGCCGATTTCATCGGCGCGGGTGTCGATATGCACGGTACGGAAACCGACATGGCCATTCCAGGCGGCGGCTTCCGCGGTAGCGGCCTCACCTGCGGTGACGGCAACGTCGTATAGCGGCTGATCGCCGTAGCCAACCGGCCACCACAACTTCGCTTCCGGCATTGCGATCGTAATCACCGCGATATCGCGGCCTTCCCCAACAATGCCGTCGGCGGCCAAAGTAGTGCCGAAACCGGAAATCTCCGCATGCACCGGTACCGCCTGACGCGCAGGACGGGAATCATATGGGGACATGATGCGGCCCTTGCCGGCACGTTCGATCTCGACATGCACGTTCAACAGACCGGTACCGTCAGCAGCGACGTCCACAAGCGGACGCACGGAAACCAAACGCACGTCGGACCAGGAATCGATACCGATCTCACGCCAGATGCCGGCGTTTGCCACATCGATGCCCCAATCCCAGCCGAAGGAGTAGCTCGGCTTGCGGATCTGGTTGAACGCGTGATGTTCAGTATGCGGGTAGTAGCCGCGGGCCTGCTCCATGCGGTCGGATTCACGCACCGGAGAGGTGAAGGTGACGGTCAGTTCGTTGGTGCCCTCGTGCAGAAGTTCGCGCACGTCCCAACGGTAGGAGCGGTGGAAGTTCTTGGTGGAGGCCACCGGGCGCCCATTCAGCACAATGTCGGCGATGGTATCGAGGCCATAGGCCACCAGATCATGACGGTCGGCACCGTTGTCGTGCCAATCGAAACGGCAGGTGAAACGCCAGTCGACGTCTCCGATCCACTGCTGTTCATTCTCGTTGTCGCCGTCAAACGGATCGGCGATCAGTCCTGCGTTCAGCAGGTCCAGGGTCGCCTCTCCCGGCACGGTTGCCGGAATGCCGGCGGTAAGCGTTTCACGTAGAGATTCTGGAGCGGCTTGCGGATTAACGGCCGTCAGCGTCCAGCCTTCGCTCAGCGAAGTGAATGTGCTGGGAATGTGAGACATGGGAAGTTCCTTTGTACGAAGGAGAAGGGTCGCGCCGCGATAGCTGTCTCGACGCGGTCCTTGATTATGGAAAGGGTTCAGTTCTTTCGGGTTTATTCTTTGACGGAGCCGGCTGCGATACCGCTGTAGATCTGCTTCTGGAAGATCAGGAACAGGATCAGCATCGGCAACAGCGTGATGATCACGCCCGCGCAGATCAGGTTATACTTGCTGCCCATTGGACCGGTGAAGGAGTACAGCGCGATGGCGATGGTCTTCAGATTCGCGTCCTGCAGGTACAGGTTGGCGGCATAGTACTCGTTGTACACGCCGACGCCTTTCAGGATGGCGCAGGTCACGATGGCGGGCTTCAGCAGCGGCAGCAGGATCTTGTAGTAGATGGTGAAGTAGGAGGCGCCGTCCATGATCGCGGCTTCGTCCAAGGAAATCGAGATGTTCTCGAAGAACTGGATGAACACGTAGATGGAGATGACATCGGTACCGCACATCATCAGGATGTAGCCCCACATGGTGTTGACGGCATGGAAGTTGACCATCATCTTGTACAGTGCGACCTGCATGGCGATGCCTGGGAGCAAAGCCGCAAGAGTGAACATGCCTCGGATGAAGCCGTTGCCGGGGAAGCGGAAACGGCTCAGTACGTAGGCAAGCATGGTGCCGATGATCGTGGTGACAAACAGGACAACAACAACCACGATGATGGAGTTGCGGAATGCGACCGCCATATTCGATGTGACGAAGGCCTGCACGTAGTTGTCGAAGTTGAACCAGTTCTTCGGCATGTCCATGACGGACGTGCCGTGGTATTCCTTGTCTGTCTTGGCTGCGGTCACGAAGCAGCTGACCAACGGCAGCAGCATCATGAACGCCACGAATATCAGCGAAAAATACTTGAGAAATACGGCCAGTCCGATTTTGAACTTGTACCAGAAACCCGCGGTCTTGGCTGCGGAACGTTCCTTCGCGAGCGCAACTGCATCAGTCATCATGCCACCGCCTTTTCTTTGTTGCTCGGCCCGTTTTTGAAGACCGAAGCGTTCTTTTTGGCTATGCGGGCGCGCTGGCGCTCGATCTTCGCGGCCTTCTTCCGGGCCTTTTCCACGCCGTCATCGGCATCCCTGAACACGTACTTGAAGAACAACTGCTGCAGCAGCGCGCAAATCAGGATGATGATCAGCAGAACGATCGCCATGGCGGACGCCAAGCCGACCTTTTGGCTGGTGTGGGCGAGACGGTCCATACGCACGAAGTAGGTGGCGGTACCGTTTGCGCCGGAGGTGATGACGTACGGGCCTTCGAAGGCGGACAGCGAACCGGTGATGGACAGGATGACGTTCAGCACCAGGATGGTCTTGATGCCTGGCAGAATGATGTGTTTGAATTGCTGCCATCTATTCGCGCCGTCGATTTCGGCCGCCTCGTACAGCGTCGAATCGATCGACATCATGGCGCCGATGAACAGAATCACGTTCTGACCAAGGTACCGCCAGACAGAGGCACCCACCAAGGACCAGTTGTTTACGCTTTGATCCTTCAACCAGTAAGGCAGGTTGTCGAGTTGGAAGCCACACCATTGAAGCACGGTATCGAATACGTAACCGCGAGTGTAGAAGAACTTGAAGATGAAACCAACCGCGATGCCGTTGATCAGATACGGAAAGAAGTAGATGGCCTTGAATGCGCTGCTGCCACGGACCTTGAACGCCAGCATGCTGGACAGGTACAGTGCCAGTGCCACCTGGAGCAGCGCGCCGACCATGTAGTAAAGGCTCAGCTTCAGGGAAGAAAGTGTATCAGGACGAGTGAAGACGTCGATGTAGTTCTTGAGGCCGACGAACTCGCGCGGGCCGATGTACTTCATCTTGTAGAACGAGTAGCCGATCATGGATCCGAACGGCCAGTAGGTGAAGATTACGAGTAATGCGACCGGGATTGCGGAAAAGGCGACGATAACGCCCATCTTGCGCCAATCTCGGGGCGACTTGTTGAATGGAACTTCAACCTTCTCGGTCGGCTCCACTGCTGTTGCAGTCATGATATCCCCCTCTTTGGGTGGCTTCTCTGCCTTGTGATGTTGTGAGTTACTGAAAAAGTTGTTGAAAGACGGGGACTTCGGCCTGATTATGCCGAGAGCAGGCCGAAGTCCTCAGTGTTAGATACCGGGAACCGTCACGCTTTCACGCTTGATCACGTTTAGCGGACGATCGGTTCACTTAATATCGACGCCTTCGGAATCAAGGGCGTCGTTCCACTTCTGGTTCCATTCCTGAACGAGATCGTCGTAGGACTGGTCCTTGTTGGCAGCGTGCTCGACGATGCCCTGGACGCGGGCGTCGCCGCCGCTGTTGATGTTGAGTTCGGAATCAGAGTTGAGGTCGTTGAACAGATCCTCCTCGCCGTCAGGCGCTGGATTGTCTGGGATGAGCTTGACGTTCTTGAAGTCGCTGTAGAGGTCGGGGAGCCTGTCGTCGTCGGCCACAATCGAGATGCCGCCCTCGTTGTATGCGAAATTGGACTTCTCGGTCATCCACTTGACGAAGATCATAGCCGCTTCCTGATCGGTAGTGGAAGAGTTCTTGTTGATGCCGTAAGCATAGTCCGGAGCGGAAGTGGCATACTGCTTGCCCTTGACGGAAATCGGGAACGGCATGTAGCCGACGTCCTCGCCGTTGTCGCCAGCGGCCTGGATCTGGGAGACGGCCCAGGAGCCGAGCACCATGGTGGCGATTTCTCCGGCGTTCAGCTTGTTCTTGGAGGATTCCCAATCAGTGGTGGAGTAATCATCCTCGGTCAGGCCATCAGCCACGGCGTCATACAGAATCTTGTAGACGTTGTACGAATGGGTGCCATCGCCCGGATCCTTGAACGGATTCTTGGAATGGGTGAAGACGTTGTTCATGTAATCGGGATCACCGGTCGCAGTGCCGCCAATATAGGCGTCCCAAGCCCCCATGGTCCAACCGGCCGCGTAGTTGGTGTATAACGGGATGGCCTGAGTCTTGTTCTTGACTGCTTTCAGGTCGGATATGAACTCGTCCGGAGTGGTCGGCAGGCTGTCGATGCCAGCATCCTTGAAGACCTTCTTGTTGTAGACGATGCCGGAGGCGTTGCCCACCGAAGCCACACCATAGACCTTTTTCTGGTAGGACTGATTGACGGCGTACTTGACTTCCTTGTCCATGTCCCCCAAGGAACCGTAGGAGATGAAGTAGTTCTGCAGTTCGGCTCTGTCGACCGCCGGAATCATCATGATGTCGCCCCAGTCGCCACCCTGCAGGCGGGTCATCGCGCTGTTGGCGTAATCGCTGTTGGCCTCGACGGTGACCTTGATGTTCGGATACATCTTGTTGAATTCGGCAATGTACTGATCCCAAGTGGTTCCCGGATAGTCTTTCTTGAGCATATCGGTACGATGGCTGAACAGCTTCAGATTGGCCTTGATGTCCTTGCCGGTCTCGCCAAGCTTGATGTCCTTGTACTGCATATCGGTGACCTTGGAGGAGTCGCCGCTGCCACCGCAAGCCGCCATGCTCACCGCGCAAACGGCTGCGATGCCGGCCGCGACGATTTTCTTGAGATTCATCTTCTGATCCTTCCTTATGAATCACTGTTCATCACTTTGGGAGATTCGGCACCGATTCTCCGTTGGTGATGCCTTTCACCTCAGGCCTCTCTGCCTGCCCTTGATGAGTTAGTGATTATTACTATAACTGAACCCCTTAAGCTTGTCAAGCGCTTAAGTACTGTTTCAATGCCCCTCCCAACCGCCCCGTCTGATGCTTTCATAGGTTTTCGGCCTTTTCTCAAGATTAGAAAACCGCTGAAAAATAAGGGATTATCGGACTCGTTTCGTAATCTAACAAGTATTCAGTAAGTTAACGTTAAGAGAGTTAACGTAAATTTCTTTACCAGAGTGTCGTTAAGCGCTTAAGTTCTGTCGAGAAGTCCACAGAACTGTTGAAATACCAACAAAAAACGGCATGTCACGCCACCGAAGGGCGCGCGACATGCCGATGAAATTTCAGTTTGATTTCAGGAACGCGAGGCGATGAAATCGCGATACCACAGGAAGCTATCCTTCGGGATGCGTTCCTGCGTGGCGTAATCGACGTACGTGATGCCGAATCGCTTGGCATAGCCGAAATACCATTCGAAATTGTCAAGCAACGACCACACGAAATAGCCGGTCAGCGGCACGCCCTCGCTCATCGCGCGACGCGCCGCGGCAAGATGACGCTGCAAGTAGTCGATGCGGTCAGCGTCATGCACCGCCTTGTCGCCATCGTTGTTAACCACCAACTGATCCTTGCAAGCCATGCCGTTTTCCGTGACCATCAGCGGCACTTCAGGGTAATTGTCATGTACACGCACCAGCAGATCGTGCAAGCCGTCAGGATCGATATTCCAACCCATATCGGTATGCGGACCCTCCGTCGGCAACCAGTCGACGTCGGACGCGCCAGGAGCCGTGGAAGCCTCCGTGGACTGTGGGAACTGCGGGCGGTCGCCCATGGCCAGCAGATTCGTAGAGTAATAGTTGATGCCGAGCACGTCGATCGACTGATGAATCTGCTCAAGATCGCCCGGCTGCACGAAACTCCAATCGCAGATGCCCTTGGTGATGGCGAACAGTTCGTCGGGGTAACGGCCGCGCAGCATCGGGTCGAGGAACGCACGGTTAGAGATCAGATCGAGACGGTGGCAGGCGTCGGCATCGCCGCGGTTCAACGCAAGATTCAGTGTGACCGAACACTTGGCACTCTCCCCCAGCTCGGCGCGCACGGCCTGAATCATCAAACCATGTGCGAGGTTCAAGTGATGCACCGCAGGAAATGCACCCGGGCCGAGACCCAAGCCCGGCGCATGCTCCTTTGCACCATAGCTCAAATACGAGGAGCACCACGGTTCGTTCAACGTGGTCCACGTGTCGACACGGTCGCCGAAGCGCTTGGCTACCACAGAAGTGTAGTCGGCCAGCGCGTATGCGGTTTTGCGATTCAGCCAACCGCCTTCATCGCCCAAATACTGCGGCAAATCCCAATGGTAGAGCGTTACGACCGGCTTGATGCCGCTCTCCAACAATGCGTCGACGATGCGCTCGTAGAAGTCAAGGCCCCTGTCGTTGACGACACCGTTGGGCGTTGGCATGATGCGCGGCATGGCGATCGAAAAACGGTAGGCGTCAACGCCGAGATCCTTGAGCAACGCCAGATCCTCGCGCCAACGGTGATACGAGTCCGTTGCCACATCACCGGTATCGCCAGCCAGTGTGGCGCCCGGGGTATGGCTGAACGTGTCCCAAATCGAAGGGCAGCGACCATCCTCGTTCGCCGCACCCTCAATCTGGTACGACGCCGTAGCCGTACCAAATACAAAATCCTGAGGAAAAGTGTTCTCCATTGCACATCCTTCCCATGAAGCGGTTAAGATACTGTGTTTCATATAATAAGCCCGCACTCCGGACACAGCACGTACCCCTGCACCCGTCATGAAGCAACTGACTGCGTGTCTTTTCGTAAAGTCGGTTAAGATATTGCACGTAGGCAATCGTGTCGTTCATATCAGCCAAGGCGACGGCCGCCAGCTGGAACGATATCAAGGACTGACCGAAATCTCTGCCATTCAGCCAGTCCTCCATGTATTGCGACAACGGGCACTGCCGCAATCAGCATTGAAGCAACAGGGGAACTCTCATATGAAGCACATTTCTTTCAACAATCCGAATCTTCGCCATATGGGACGCGTCAGCGATGCCGTGGACCCAGCCACGCACGCGCCATTCCAAACATGGGCATTTCCATACACGCAAGTATCATTCCGTTGCACTGGAACATCCATCGGCGTACACCTCGTCAACCATTGGGGATATGGGCGAGCCACTCTGGGAGCCGTCGTCGACGGTATACAACTGCGCATTCCCGTCCCCATCGACACCGGACATGACGCTGTCACGCTGGAAAACGGCTATCCCAGCCGCGTGGAACCAACGGAACCTGCGGAACCAACAGACGTGCAGCACAGTCAATCCGACATTCGCAAACCCGTATACGTCACCATTGCCGAACAATTGCCGAACATCATGCATGAAGTTACAATTTTCAAACGTCAGGATGAAGGTAACAATCGCTACGACATGATCAGTATCGAGCTTGACGACGATGCGCAGATACTGCCACCCAGCTCCCCTAAACCAAGCCGACGCATGGAGTTCTACGGCGATTCCGTAACCTGCGGTGAACGCTGTGAGGCACTGTGCTACGAGGGGCAGGCAGATCCCGACGAGGATTTGAGCGGTTACAGCAACTCTTGGTATTCGTACGCCTCAATCACCGCACGCAACCTCAACGCTCAAGCTCATCTGGTAGCGCAGGGAGGAGCCAGCCTCATCGACGGTATTGGCTGGTTTCACGCACCGCACTATCTCGGCATGGAAAGCATTTGGGACCGCAGCACCTACAATCCGGAATTCGGCGAGCCACAGCCGTGGGATTTCACGCAATACACGCCACATGTGGTGGTGGTCGCTTTGGGGCAAAACGATGCGCATCCTTACGATTTTATGGCATCGGATTACAACGGCGACGAAGCACGGCATTGGCGCACCCGCTACATCGATTTCGTGCATGCGTTACGCGAGAAGTACCCGAAAGCGCTGATCGTGCTTACTACAACGATTGTGCGGCACGACGCCGCTTGGGACCGCGCGATCGGCGAAGCCTGCGATACGCTTCGTGCTAAAGGCGAGTTTCACGTGAAACATTTCTTGTATTCACGTAACGGTTGCGGCACGGATGGCCATCCACGCATTCCGGAAGACGAGCAGATGGCCGCCGAACTAACCGCATACCTGGCTTCATTCGGCCCCGACCTCTGGCAGTAGCTTATGCGCTCGCAACGCAACGCATTTTTTATTTGATTCGTTTCTGCGATTTTGGTGGCACAAATCGCAGAAACGTTGATTTTCCAACGATTTTTTATTTGACTGGTATTTGATTCGTATTTGACTCGCATATGACTGAAACGATATGCTGTTGCCATCAGTGGTGCACATCGCGCTATCAAGGAGTCTCATGCCGGAAGATCTCATTCAGCTTATTGACCAGCTCATCGCACGTTCCACGGAATCACAGACCGTTGAATTCAAAGCGTCAAATGATGACGCTTTCATGATCGGCAAAGACATTTCCGCACTCTCCAATGCGGCAGCCATCGAAGGGCAGGATTACGCCTATATGCTGTGGGGTGTGGATGATGCGACGCATGGCATCATCGGCACCACATTTAATCCGCTTGCAGCCAAGCACAAGGGACAGGAGCTTGAGTTGTGGCTACGCCTCAAGCTTTCCAAAAATGCTGAATTCAAGTTCATTCCCATGGACTATCGAGGGCATCGAACGGTTATCTTGCGCATTTGGCCCGCCACCGGATACCCCGTAGCATTCGACGGCACGGAATATATCCGTTCCGGTACGTCCACGCAGCCTATTGCCAAGAATTCGCAGAGGGAACGACGCCTGTGGGAAGTCACTAAATCAGAAGCATTTGAAGACCAGATAGCAGCCCAATGGCTCACTGCCGAAGAAACTTTGGCAATGCTGGACTGGAATACCTATTTTCGGCAAACAGGCACGCCGCTACCTTCAAATCGTACGGAAATTCTGCATTATCTTGAATCCGATCACATTATCAAATTCCTTGACAGTGGGCAGTATGCCATCACCAACCTTGGGGCATTGCTGTTTGCGGATGATCTGCAGCAATTCCCTACCGTTGCACGCAAGGCACTCCGACTCATCAAATATGACGGGGAACGTAAGTCCTCGCCGTCGCGTTCGCAAACATACGCTCACGGATATGCCGACCTTGACGATATCGCGGCCGTGCTACAGGCTTGGCTTCCGGAAAGCGAAACCATTGGGCGCGGCCTACGTGTTACGAACATCTCATACCCTCAGATTGCCGTCAGAGAGCTGCTGGCCAACATGCTGATTCATCAGGATCTCACCGTCAGAGGCGGTGGACCGCTTATTGAAATCTTCGACAATCGTGTGGAGTTCTCCAATCCCGGAAGCTCGCTAATTCGACTGGAACGGCTCGTCAACGACCCACCTGAGGCAAGGAATCCGAAGCTGGCCGATTTGTCTCGACGTCTCGGCATGTGCGAGGAAGCTGGATCCGGTTGGGATAAGATCATCGATGCCTGCGAGACGGCACATCTCCCCTCTCCCGTAGTGCAGCAGTCCAATGATCCCGAGAGCAGCGCCAGCATTATGGTGCGGCTCTCCCAATACCGCCCGTACCCTGATTTGAGCCCAAGCGAGCGCGTTGACGCCTGTTATTGGCATGCCTGCATTCAGTTCGCGAATGGCGACTATCTCACCAATGCGTCACTGCGTGCCCGATTCGGCTTGGAAGACTCGTATTCATCCCCCATTTCACGCTTGATTCGGGAAAGTGTATCGTCCGGCTTCATCAAACCGGTCGACGCAAATGCACCTCGCAAGAAGATGGAATATATTCCAGGATGGGCGTAGCGCCATTTATTTGATCCGTTTCTGCGATTTTGGTGGCACAAATCGCAGAAACGTTGATTTTTCAACGATTTTTTATTTGACTGGTATTTGATTCGTATTTGACTGACGTGCGATCAGCAAGACTTCAATCGCAATACAAAGCGTGCGATTGCCGCACACTATAAGCACAGCAATCGCACGCTATTCATTGTCGACTAGCGACAATCATGCAACGTGATTATTCAGCGTGATCAGAGTCGGTGTGATCGGTCAGGTCTAGCTTGAATGGGTGAGCGGGCAGATCATTGTCATTAGCCAACGGTGCAGGCCCCCAACTGCGCCACGCGTAGCGCATCATCACCGGCGCTGGCACTTCCGGCGTGGCCAACGTAATCGTGCCGATACTGCGACTGTTAATCGGAATACCGAACTCCGTAGCGTTATAGTCAACCACATTGACCTTCGCGTTGATCAAATCGTCAATATCGCAATCCACGAAAATCGCAGCAGTGGCCGGATGGAACACACCATCAGCGCCGGCAAGCTCGAAACCGGAACATTCCGGCAGTCGTACCAACGAAGGCAGGCTCTTGTCGAACTTATCACCATAACTGTCGGGCGTAGTACCGCTGAAATGCAGGCCGTGCGCATATCGGAAGAACAGACGCACGCGACCGCCTTCGTCGCAGCGGAAGCCCAGCACAGTCGGACCATACACCGGAATACGGCTCATACCATACACTTGGTGAAGCGCACAATTGCCGAGACGCTCGCCGGGCGTGCGCTTATCAACCGGGTGAATGTTGTTGTATTCACCGCAATCCATGGTGCAGATGGCGAACACGTTGTCGATGGACTGCGCGGCATCCCACTGGGCTTCACGCAGCACCGGCCACAGCATCGGATCGCCGTCGCCCTCGTCGACCTTCTTGTCGATCCATTGCGGCAACTGCACGATCAGGAACGGCAGATTCTCGCTCCACAGCGCACGCCATTCGCCGATCATCATGCCCAGCAGCTCACGATAGGATCCGCAATATGGCTCGTCTTCCTCGCCCTGATACCACAGGAATCCCGCCAAGGAATAGGGCACAATACGCTCCAGCATGGCATGGAACGGACCTGTCGGACGCCACTGCGAGGTCGGCGTCATCGGTGGTGGCCACGGGCATTCGCCGTACTGTTGAGTCAGCGTATCCCACGTCACATCAGGGTCGGCTTCACGAGCTGCAGCAATCGACGCATTCCAAGTATCAGAACGCGACTGCCATTCGCTATACTCCAAATCGAACTGTTCCTGCGTTTTACCGGCGACCGCCTGCTCGTAGCGAGCAAGATAATCGCGCCCGGATTCGCTGGAATTCAGTGCATCCTCGCTCATCCAACAACTAATCGACGTACCCCCGATATAACAGTCGATAATGCCGATTGGAAGGTCGGAATCAAGTTCATCACGCAGTTTTCGCGCGAAATAGTACGCTACGGCACTCATAACGCCACTGTTTTCGGGCGATGATTCCTGCCAGCTTGCCGCATGTTCGGCATTGCGATTAATCACGCCGGTTTTCGGCACATTGTAGAAACGCAGGAGCGGATCGGCGCAGTTTTCGAGGGCTTCCTCGGCGTTTTCACTGTTGCGCAACTCAAGTTCCATATTGCTTTGCCCGCCGGCAAGCCACACTTCACCAATCAGCACGTCGTAGTATTCGATGAAATCGTTGCCTGCGGTGACGCGCAACGTGTAAGGTCCGCCTTCGGGTTGCGCGGGCAGCATAACGCGCCACGGAGAAAAGCCGTTCTTGATCTCTTTGGAGGAGTACGCGTGCGCCTGCACAATCACGGAACCATCTAAATCGCGTATTTCCGCTGAAACCTCAAGTCCGGCGCAATCAGCATCCAACGCGCCGAACACGGCGATGGGTTTATTGCGCTGCAACACCATATGCGAGGCGAAAATCGCGGCAACGTGCAGAACTCCTGCCGTGCTGCGGTCCTCAATATCGCCGATTGCCGCCGTCATTTCAGATCCGGGCGCAGGACCAGTCGCAGTGACCATGGCATCTCTTCCTAATCAAAAATCCCTACGCGTTGTATCCTATGCCGACTTCCCGTCAAAATACATGAAACTTGCCGTTGCCGCAACGGATTTTTACGGTTTCGCGGCTCACTTTGTGGACCAGACACGCTGCAAGATGGAGGCTCCAGTAGGATAGACCCCAGTTTGCAGGACAAAATCCATGCATGAAAACACGAATTTCATCTGCGAATGGTAGAAACCCGAACGCTTTTCCAAGCGTTCACCCCACTACATAAAAGGAGTGCCAAGTACAATGACTGCACAAATCTGGTATGAGAACGACGGCGATCTCTCGGTCCTCGAAGGCAAGAAGGTTGCCATCATCGGTTACGGTTCCCAGGGCCACGCTCATGCGCTGAACCTGCGCGATTCCGGTGTGGACGTCGTCGTTGGCCTGCGTCCGACCTCCAAGTCCGTTGAGCACGCCAAGGAGCAGGGTCTGGAAGTCAAGTCCGTTCCGGAAGCCGCTGCTGAGGCCGACATCATCATGATCCTGGCTCCGGATCAGTACCAGCGCACCATCTGGGCCAACGACATCGAGCCGAACATCAAGCCGGGCGCTGCAGTCGCATTCGCCCACGGTTTCAACATCCACTACGGCTACATCAAGCCGTCCGAGGACCACCCGATCTTCATGGTCGCCCCGAAGGGCCCGGGCCACATCGTGCGTCGCGAGTACGCCGCCGGCCGTGGCGTCCCGGTCGTCGTGGCCGTGGAGCAGGATCCGCGTGGCGATGCTTGGGACATCACCCTGGCTTACGCCAAGGCTCTGGGCGCTCTGCGTGCAGGCGCCATCAAGACCACCTTCACCGAGGAGACCGAAACCGATCTGTTCGGCGAGCAGAATGTGCTGATGGGTGGCGTGAACAAGCTCGTTGAAATGGGCTTCGAAGTCCTCACCGACGCCGGTTACCAGCCGGAGATCGCCTACTTCGAGGTCTGCCACGAGTTGAAGATGCTCGTCGATCTCATGAACGAAGGCGGTCTGAACAAGGCCCGCTGGTCCTGCTCCGACACCGCCCAGTACGGCGACTATACCAACACCTGCATCGACGAGCATGTACGTGAGCGCATGCAGTACCACCTGAAGCGCATTCAGGATGGCTCCTTCGCCAAGGAGTTCATCGATGATCAGGACGCAGGCGCTCCGAAGTTCAAGCAGCTGCAGGAGGAGTACGGCAACGTGCGCATCGAGACCGTTGGCCCGAAGCTGCGCGCCATGTTCTCCTGGAACAACGGCAAGGATGATGACGCCGACATGGCCACCTTCACCGGCAAGATCGCCCGTGGCTGAGTGACTTAGGGCTTCGCTTGATCGGGATTCCGATCAAGCGGCCTCGGTCCATCGGAATCCGGTCAATTGGTCCCGATGGACCGGATCGCAAGCCTCAATTACCAATGGAAGGCCGTCGCCCGTTTGTGGGTGTCGGTCTTCCTCTATTTTCAGAAGATTTCACGGTTTTGAGGTTTCAAGGTTCCGAGATTCCAGAACCACGGTTCCAACAAATAACCCCGTACCCGAAAAAACGCGATCCTCGCCACCAATCCCCGGCCAACACAGGCAAGGGGGCCCTGAATCGACAGAAACCAGAAGAAACTATACCCCCATACACGAAAAACTCTATTTATCGCACCAAACACCTGTCAGTGTGGCAAAAGGAGCCAACACAACGCAAAAGACCGCCGCCCGAACGAATCGGGCGACGGTCTTAATGCTGCAGATTCCGGCTCTCAGCTCGAAATCAGGCGATCTCACTGAACCTGGGTACGAGCGATCTTGCCGTTGAAGGACTCGGACATATCGGCATCGGCGTCCACCTGGTTGTTCCAGGAGAACATGGCGCGCAGCTTCGGACCAACGGTCTCCAGGTGCGGGTGGCTGTACTCTTCCTGCAGCTCCTTGAACTTCGGAGCGCCAGCGGCCTGATCATCCATGAACTCCTTGGCGAAGGAGCCATCCTGAATGCGCTTGAGCTGGTACTGCATGCGCTTCTTGGTCTCTTCGGTGATGACGGTGGAGGTGTAATCGCCATACTGAGCAGTGTCGGAGCAGCTCCAACGAGCCTTGTTCAGGCCGCCTTCGTTGGCCAGATCCACCAGCATCTTCAGCTCGTGGAACACCTCGAAGTAGGCGATCTCCGGCTGGTAGCCAGCCTCGGTCAGCACGTCGAAGCCCAGATCGCACAGGTGGTTGATGCCACCCATAAGCACGTCCTGCTCGCCGAACAGATCGGTTTCGGTCTCCTCGGTGAAGGTGGTCTTGATGGCGCCTGCACGCAGAGCGCCCAGAGCCTTGGCGTAAGCCAGGCACAGCGGCCAGGTCTTGCCATCCGGATCCTGCTCCACGGCCACGACGACCGGGACGCCACGGCCGGCGGCGTACTCACGACGCACGATGTGGCCCGGGCCCTTCGGGGCGACCATGAAGATCGGGTGGTCCTCGGACGGCTTGATGTAGCCGTAGTGGATGTTGAAACCGTGAGCGAAAGCCAGAGCAGCGCCCGGCTTCAGGTTCGGCTCAACCTCTTCCTTGTAAACCTTAGCCTGGTACTGGTCAGGCAGCAGGATCATGACCACGTCGGCTTCGGCGACGGCCTCGCCGACCGGCTTAACTTCCAGGCCCTGCTCCTTGGCGTAATCCACGGACTTGGAGGTCGGACGCAGACCAACGACGACGTCCACACCGGAATCGCGCAGGTTCAGTGCATGAGCGTGACCCTGAGAACCGTAACCAAGGATGGCCACCTTCTTGCCTTCAAACACAGACAGATCGGCGTCCTTTTCGTACCAGATAGTTGCTGCCATGATTGGCGCTCCTTTTATTTTCTTTTATCGCTTCGGGATCGTACTTTTCCCGAAAAAATCTTTCGATTTCTGTTACTTGTTCGGTTGTTGCAACGGCTTGTGATTCCTAGGATGTTACTCCCCCGGATTGTGTCCGAGAAATCACACCGCCTCTCCTGCGGAACTGTTTTAGTCCCGTTTTCTTTATATTGGTTGCTGACGTTCACATAGTGGTTATGTTTTGCGTCAAACGCTTTTTGTAAGGCTTCGGGCGATTCCACCCGGGCACCGCCCGAAGCCCTCACGGACATCACTTGGTGAAATCGACGTCCTTAGTCTCCTTGCAGCTCAGCACCGCAACAAGGCAGCACACGGCCATCACGCCGAGGTACAGACCGACGGAGTGCACACCCCAGTGGTGGGACAGCCAAGTGGCGATGGTCGGCACGAATGCCGCGCCGACGATGGCGGCCAGGTTGTAGCCGATGCCGGAGCCGGAATAACGCACGTTGGCGTCGAACAGCTCCGGCAGGAACGCGCCGATCGGACCGAATGCGGTGCCCATCAGTGCAAAACCGATGCACAGGAACAACAGGCTGGCGGCGAAGTTACGCTGGCCGACGACCGCCGGATCAAGCAGGAACGGGAAGAGCAGCGCGAATACCACGAGGCAGCAGGACGAGAAGACAATCACGCGCTTGCGGCCAAATTTGTCGGCATTCACGCAGGAGATGACGATGAACGCGGCGAACACGCAGATGGCGAGCATCAACATGAGCAGGTATTCACGATTGGTGAAACCAAGATTACCGCCGCCCTGTTCGATAGTCTTGGTGCCCCAAGCGAGGGACCAGGTTGCCAGCGTGTAGAACAGCGTGTAGGTGACGGCCACCAAGAACGTGGCTTGGATGACTTCCTTCCAGCTCTTCTTGAACACTTCGGTCAGCGGGGACTTGACGACCTTCTTCTGCTCCTGGGCCATGCGGAAGATCGGGGTCTCCTCCATCTGCACTCGCACGACGAGGCCGACGATCACCAGAATCGAGGACAGCAGGAACGGCACACGCCAACCCCATGCCAGCATCGCATCGTTATCGTTGAACGTTTCCAACAGGAAGTAGGTGCCGTTCGACAGGAAGAAACCGATCGGGGCGCCCAATTCCGGGAAGGAGCCATACAGCGCGCGCTTGTCTTCCGGAGCGTTCTCGGTGGCCACCAAAGCAGCACCCGACCATTCGCCGCCCAAACCGATGCCCTGCACGAAACGGCACAGGCACAGCGCGGCGACAGCCACAATGCCCCACTGGTTGTAGGTCGGCAGGCAGCCGATCAGGAACGTGGCGACACCCATGGTCAACAGCGAAACCACCAGTGTGGTCTTACGGCCCATGCGATCGCCGAAATGGCCGAACACCAAGGATCCGAGCGGGCGTGCGATGAACGCGATGGCGAAGGTCAGCAAGCTGGCTAGCAGCGCGACGGTCGGATTGGTGGTGTCTCCGAAGAACACCTTCGGGAAATAGTTCGCAGCGGCGGTGCCGTATGCGTAAAAGTCGTAGAACTCGATGGCGGTGCCGACCATGGAAGCGGCGATCACGGTTTTCACCGAATCGCGCACCATTGCCTGCGCTTTGCCAGCGGCTGCTTCGACTGCACTCATTGGATTACTCCTGTTACGTCTGTCATGTGCTACCGGCTCCCATCGTGCGCCGATAACGTCTTTCTTCTATTCTCTTGTTTTGCAGTCTTCATTTCATTGCCTTACGCCTTGTGGGCGGCAACAAAAAGGCCCCGCAGCATGCAGGGCCATCAACGTGTGTTTTGCGCGCCTCAAACCCTGCCTCCGTTGGCGAGGGATTGAAGCTGCATTGCTCGAATCAGTCCGCCAACGAAAGCGGAATAATAATTCGTGCGGACAGCAGTACGCGTGCAACCATTCCGTTCATCGTGGCGAACCTCCTTTCGCAAAGTCTTGTATTCAGCGGGCGATCCGCTCGAACTAAGCCGTAAAGATAAGCGCGTCCACATACCCTTTCTACTAAAGGTTCACTATGTGGACGCGCAATTTTGAATTTGATATTCGTTTTTTCGGATTATCTCAGATCATCCAAATCATTTCAGCAGCAACGTCAGCACGCCCGCAACAGCCATGCAACCGGCGGCAACAGCGAAAATCAGCAGATACTCGCCAGTCACCGCAATCGCAATCGCGCAAACGACAGCGCCAATCAACGAACCGAACGTATTCGCCAAACTGAACGCGGCCAACGAACGACCAACGGAACGCACATCCGGCAACGTCGCAAGATTCAACCCTTGGCTCACGCCGTCGTACACCACATACGCGAAACCTGCAAACAGCGCATACAACGCAACTGCCATCGCATTATCGATCGGTGTCAACGGAAGTACTACAGCAACCACAAACAACAGGCAGGCGGCAATTGCGGGAATACGGGAATCCTTGAAAGCGCGGGCGATACGACCAAGCAGCAGCGCAGCCAACAGCGAGCCAACGAACGCGGCAACGGCCATCACCGACATAACCGCAGCCGCTCCGGACAAACCAAACATGGCGACCTGCGAAACATCACCCAAACCATCCTGCGCAAGATACCACTGGTAAATCGCAATGCCGGAAGTGGCTGCGATGGCAAACATGCGCGCGGCAAACGCAATGAAGAACTTCGGAGCGCCCTTCGGCGGGCGATACTGCGAAAAATAATCGCCCTTCTTCACACCCTCACGAGGCAAATAGCTGCTGGAACCCTCAAACGGCAACACCAGCAACGTAGCCACACCAGCCACCACCAGGCACAACGCAAACACCATCATGGCGAAACGCGTGGTGCCATCCCAACCGGAATCGTCGGCGGCCCACGTAAGCGAAACGGCCGCGATAATGCCCAACACCTGGCCGAACGCCTGGCCAACGCCATGCCACGCGTCCGCACGATCACGGAACTTGTCGGGCACGCGCTCACCGAAAGCGGCCGTCAGCGGCATCGACACCATCGCATATCCGATCAGCGTGAACAGCCAGAACACGATGACCAACGGCATGAAATCGCATGCGGAAAGAATCGCCACCGACGTGGCGGTCAGCACCGTGCCGGCGATGATCCACGGGGTGCGGCGACCCAGCGGGCAGTACGAATGGTCGGATCCGACGGAAATCCACGCATTCATCAGGAACGTCAGCAGCGTGCCGACGACGCTGAGCAGCGCCAGATCGGTGACGCGGTCGGTGCCAGAAAGACGGCTGATGGTCTGTGGAATGAGCACGGAGTTGAGCGCGGCCATCGGCGCGGTGAACAGTAGCGCACCGAGCGCGAAGCCGGCGGTGAGGCGATGCACCTGTGGCTTGGTGGGCGTAGTGCCGTCGGGCGCGGTCATCGGATCGCGCAGGTCAAGGAACGACGATTCGAGGTTCGGCACGGCGGCATCAAGATGGGCGAACGCGGTCAGCGGGGAGCCACTTTCCGTGTTGATGAGGGTCTGCTGCACTTCCGGGCGCTCGTTGGAAGCCTCGGGCACGCGCGGATTCTGCTGTACGGCCAGGCGCTTCAGGGCCGCTTTGGTCTCTTCGGTCAGCGTTTTTTCGTAATCGGGACGGTCATCGATGCCGGGGCGCACAAATACCTGGCCCGGCAGCGGCTGCGGCTGCATTGGAGTCTGCTGCTCATCTGCATTATGTTGATTGTCTTCAGTCATCTCTTGTTTCTATTCCTGTTTTTCTTGTTTTATATTGTCGCTTCTCGTTCTTGCTTCTATTTCGTTGCTCGTTTCGAAATGTCACACGAATATTCAGTACATATGAAAATCGCCCGGACGCACTGCAACAGTGCATTCGAGCGATTCTTTCGGCGGAATCAACCATATCAATACGTCCTGTCAGGCAGCAGAAACATGCGATGGCAATCTCAATATCGATATCGCATAAGAATCGATATCGCATAAGAAAAGCCCGGATGCGATTATCGCTTCGCATCCGGGCCTGTTGTGTGAGTCTGTTCAGTTACGATTGCGGATTCTATACCGTTCGATCAGCCCTTGACTGCGCCGGAGGTCACGCCTTCGACGATATAGCGCTGCAGGAACAGGTACAGGATGAGAATCGGCAGCATGGCCAGCAGCAGGGCCGCCATGATCAGGCCGATGTCGTTGGAGTAGGTGCCGTAGAAGATCTGGGTTGCAATCGGAATGGTGTACAGTTCGCGACGGCCCAGAACCAAGGACGGCAGCAGGTAGTCGTTCCAGAACGCCATGGCATCGATGATGGCGACGGTGGCGACGGTCGGCTTAAGCAGCGGGAACACGATCGTCCAGAAGGTGCGCCACTTGGAACAGCCGTCGATGCTGGCCGCTTCTTCAAGCTCGTTCGGAATGTTCGTCTTGATCGCGCCGTGGAACATAAACACCGCCAGAGAAACCGAGAAGCCGGTGTGCATGAGAATCAGCGTGATACGGCTATTCAACACGTCGAGCAGGCCGCCATAGACGGAGACGAGCGGAACCATGAGCACTTGGAACGGAATGACCATGGAGGCCACCATGAGTGCAAACACCATGCCGCCGAACTTCCACGAGGGGTTGCGCACGATTACGTACGCGCACATCGCGGAGAACAGGATGGTCAATATGGTTGCGCTGATGGTGATGATCGCGGAGTTGCCGAACACGGTGACGAAGTTCATCTTGTCCATTGCCCTGGGGAAGTTCTCCAGGGTGAACCCGTGCTTACCGATCAGTGCCAGCGGAGCGGTGTTGATGTCTGCCTTGGTCTTGAAGACGTTAATCACGACCAGGATGAACGGTGCGATGAATAGCAGCAGCAGAATCGTCAGAACGACGATCATCAGTGCATGCAGGACCTTAGTGCGAGTGCTGACTTGACCCTTCATTATGCTGCCACCTCACCCTTCTTGCCGAAGTACACCTGCAGCATGCCGATCACTGCGCAGACGATGAAGAGGACCAACGCCTCCGCCTGACCGGTGCCATAGTTCTTGTAAACGAATGCCTGATTGTAGACGTGCATTGCTGCGAGCACCGACTGGTTGAACGGTTCGCCCTTGGTAAGCGAAAGGTTCAGGTCGTACACCATGAAGCAGCGGGTGGTGCTCAGGAAGATGCACTGAACGAAGGAGGAGCGCATCAGCGGGATGACCACGTGCCACATGGCCTTGCCCTTGTTGCAGCCATCGATCATGGCCGCTTCCTTCAGGCTCTGGTCAACGCTCATGAAGCCTGCCACGTAAATCAGCATCATGTAGCCTGCGTACTGCCAGACCGAAACGAGAATCAAGCAGAGCATTGCGCCGTTTGGCGTGGAGAGCAGCGATGCGTGGTCTGTTTGCGTCGCTGCTTCGGCGATAGCCACGAATGCGCGGTTGAAGACGAACTTCCACACGTAGCCCAGAACGATGCCGCCGATGAGGTTCGGAATGAAGAAGCCCGCACGGAAGAAGTTCTGCCCCTTGATGCCGCTGGTCACGAGGTAGGCCAGCAGAAAGGCGACGATGTTGGTGAGGATGACGGCGATGACGGAGTAGATGAAGGTGCGTCCAAGCGACTGCCAATATGCGGTGTCGGCAAGAGCCGCCTTGTAGTTTTCGAGACCAACGAACGGCTTCGTTGTCGAAACGCCGTCCCAGCTGGTGAATGTCAGATAGAGGCCATAAAAGAACGGCAGGATCACCACGGCGAAGAAAAGAATCGTCGCCGGACCACCGAACATCAGAAACTGGCCGATTTTATAGGAAAGCTTATTCTGTTTCATGATGGATCCCATACGTGCCGGGGATGTAAGGTCCGCCGCAGGAAGGAAGCGGCGGACCCTGCATCATGGTGCATTATTTGGAAGTTCAGGCGGTTGCGCCGGTGAACTTAGCGGTCTTCCAGTAGTCCTGGATGTCCTGGGCGAGGCCTGCACGGTCCTCTTCACCTGCGAGCCACTTCTGGAAGGCCGCGCCGAGCACGGAGAAGTGGTCGTCAGGCAGGTAGTTGTAGTTGTCGATCAGCTTGCCGGCGTCAGCGTAGGACTTCACGGACTTACCCAGCGGATCGGATGCTTCAATCTCGTTGTTCTTGAACGGGGAGATCAGAGCGGCATCCTTGGAGATGAACTCCTGACCTTCCTTGTCTTCGGCAAGCCAGTTCAGGAAGTCCTTGGCGGCCTTACGCTGCTCGTCGGAGGTGTTGTCGGAGGAGTCGATGAAGAAGTACTTGGAGCCGCCGCCGACAAGCTTCTCATTGGAGCCGTCATCGGTGTTCTGCGGAACCGGCATGAGGCCCATGTTCTCGGTGTAATCGTACTGGTTAAGCACGGACCAATCCCAGTTGCCGCCGAACATGAAAGCAATCTCGCCCTCGGCTAGCTTCTGCTCAGTCACCTCACGCTCGGCGGAGATGGCGGAGGACTTGGCGTAGTTGTTGTCCTTCATCACGTCGAAGAAGTCCATCAGGGAGTTCCACTTGGCGTTGGAGCTGAGGTCAACCTTGCCATCCTTGAGCTCATGGCAGAAGGCGTCCGGATCTTCCTGCTCCTCGTAGACTTCCGGCAGGAGGTGCCCGGCGAGGGACCAGTCTTCCTTCATGACACCGGTCGGGGATTTCATGCCGCCGGCCTTGAGCTCGTCGATGAGATCCTTGAATTCGTCAAGGGTCTTGTAGTTCTCAGGCTTGAATTCCTTACCGGTGACCTTCTTGATGGCGTCAGCATTGTAGATCAGGCCACGGGCTTCGACGGAAACCGGGAAGCCGTAGGTTTTGCCGTCGATGCTGATGGCGTAGTCAGTGTCCTTGACCCAATCCTGATCGGACAGGTCAACGGCGTGCTCCTTGGCCAGCGAGTAGACATCCTTGGCATCAACCATGGAGATGGTGTATGGATCCTTGGAAGCGTACTTAGTGGCGAGGTGAGCGGAAACGGTGTCGTTGGAGTAGTAGACCTCGACGTCTACGCCCTTCTCCTTGGAGTATTTCTTGGCCATGTCCTCCATCTGGCTTTCAATCTCGACCTTGGAGTTGAAGATAGTGACCTTGGTTCCGCTGGAACTGGACGACGATCCGCATGCTCCCAGCATGCCAACGGTCATCAACGTTGCGACGATAGCGGTGCCAGCCTTCTTCCAAGAAGAGAACTTGCTCATTTTCCAATCCCTTTCTATCCACGATCCACCCCGCAGCTTTGCTTGGTGAAGTGATATCGAACAGCGAGACCCAACCTTCCTTGTTGTGTTCCTCGGTTCTTGATAGATGACTTTATCAAACCAGTTCGAGCCTTGTCAAACCGGTTTGATAAAATCTTGGAAAGCCCCTCATCATCGGCGTGTTGCAACGCCTTGAGGCGTTGCAATCATTGAAATTGACACAGTTAATAAAAAATGGCGTGTGGTACAATGACCGTCAAAACCGCACAGCCCGTCCCAACACCTGTGATACAGCTGTGCATCGCAACGAAGGCGTGCGTTTTACGGAGGACAAATGGCATCCTGGCTCAACAATGCGATTTTCTACGAGGTTTATCCGCAGTCGTTCAACGATACGAACAGTGACGGCATCGGCGATTTCCAAGGCATCATCAACAAACTCGACTACATCAGCAACCTCGGCTGCAACGCAATCTGGATCAACCCCTGTTTCGACTCATCGGTCTACGATGCCGGCTACGACGTACGCGACTACTACGCCACCGCAGAACGCTACGGCACCAACGAAGACCTGCACCGACTGTTCGACCGCGCACATGAATTCGACATGCACGTATTGCTCGACCTGGTGCCAGGGCACACCGCAATCGACAATCCATGGTTCCTGGAATCCGGCAAAGGCACGCGCAACGCATGGACCGACCGCTATATCTGGCGTCCGATGACACAATCGCCGAACCTGAATTCGCCATATGAATCAATCCGAGGCTTCCTTGGCGGCATCGCGGAACGCCCCGATGCCGCGGCTGTCAACTGCTTCTCCACGCAAGCGTGCCTCAACTACGGATTCGGAACCGTCACCGAAGACTGGCAGTTCGCCGCCGACTCACCCGAAGCGCAAGAGGGACGCCTGCTCATCCAAAACATCATGGATTTCTGGCTCGGACTGGGCGCGGACGGTTTCCGCGTAGACATGGCCGGCAGCCTCGTCAAGGAAGATCCCGACTATTATTGGACCAAACAGCTGTGGCGTCAGGTGCGCGCGCACCTGGACGAAACCCACCCCGATGCCGTGCTGGTCTCGGAATGGGGCGATCCAGTCAATGCGCTGCACTCCGGATTCGACATGGATTTCCTCCTACATTTCGGCCCCTCGCACTACCTCGACCTGTTTCGAGAGAACCCGTATTTCTCCGCCTCCGCCAACGGTGACATCAAGGCGTTCGTAGACACGTATCAGGCCATGCTCGCCGACACCAAAGGACTGGGATACATCTGCGTGCCGTCGGGCAACCATGACATGATCCGCATGCGCGACACTCTCACCCCGGGCGAGATGAAACTCGCCTTCGCGTTCCTGCTGACCCTGCCCGGTTGCCCGTTCATCTACTACGGCGACGAAATCGGCATGCGCTACGAGCACGGGCTGCTGTCGAAGGAAGGCGGCTACGAACGTACCGGATCCCGCACGCCGATGCAGTGGAATCGCAATACCAACGCCGGTTTCTCGGCGGCGCACAGCGGAGACCTGTATCTGCCGATCGACCCCTCCGACGACCGTCCGGACGTGGCTTCGCAGGAAGGCGACGCAGCGTCGCTGCTAGAAACGGTACGGTCGTTCAACACCTTGCGGCTGGCTCATCCCGCGCTGCAGGCCGACGGAGCAATCGTATTCCTACATGCCGAGGACCATGCCCACCCACTGGTATACGCGCGCAGCGCAGGCGACGAGCGAATCGTAATCGCCATCAATACGTCCGACGCCGACGCAAGCTGCACGCTGCCCGACGATTACGCGGACCGGCTTGCGCACGCCGACGTCCTGCTGGCGATTGGCGACGCGGCGGCCCGCTGCGATGGCACCTTGCTGCATACGCCCGCCGGCAGCGCGACGATATTCGGATAAGTCGCAATATACGATTAGGGGGCATTTCGACCAAGTCGCGAAATGCCCCCTGATTACTGTGGAAGGCTCGTTCAGGAACGCTCAACCTTACGTCCCTTCGCATCGATCTCACCATCGACACGGCGAAAAATCCAGTTGTAAATCCATGCGCAGCAGTATTGCGGTAGCGAAATACCCATCATCAGCAATAGCGGAATAGCATAGACGAAAAACTGCACGTATAACGCGGCGAAAGCGGCAAGTATCACCAGCATGCACAGCGTGCATGGGAAGAAGCCAAGCGCGAGTTTCGCCGCGTTCCTCAGCATCGTCGACGTGGGATTGTCGTAACGGGACAGCAACGGGAAAAAATACTGCGCAATCGCAATGATGACCAGTCCGGCGAACACCACGACGATCATCATCGGAATACGCAAAACGTCCGACGACCAAGCGAGCATGCCGTCGACCGTCAGCACCGCCGCAGCCAACAGGAATGCCAGCCACGGCAGCAACGACTGCTTGAGGTTGCGCTTGAACGAGTCAAAAAACTGGCGCGACACATACGTCTCCTCATGACGGACCATGTGCCACAGCACGTTGTGCATGGCCGTGAATGAAGCGCCAGCCGTAACGATCGGAATGCAGCAGAGCAACGTGAGCACGTTGAGAATAATCAGATCGAACAGCACGCCCATGATGGTGAAAAACATGTTGTTTTGATCGAAGAGCTTTGACATCTTTGACATATGCTCACCTTACCCGTTTGTGCTTGGATTTCAGCTGATTCTCGGGAAAAACGATTTCTTGAGAAGCAGAATGCGAATCGTCCTTCCTGAAGGAGAGGTGACAAGAAGGACGATTACAGATTTATGGATGCACGCGCGATCAAGCGACGATCGGCGGATTGGCGATCAGATCGTCCGTACGATGTTCGCCCACGGAATCACGCCATGCGAGCGTGGCGACCGGCGTGGTGTTCTCCACACCAAGACCGCGACCCGGCTCGAAGGTGAGCGTGGCCTCGGTAGTTGCGCCCTTCCACGTGAAGCTGATGGACGTGTCACCGTCGGCGCTGTACGAAAAGGTTCCGTCGAACGCGTCAAGCTCATTGCGGAACTTGGCGAGCGCATTCAACGCCTTCACCACCGGACGCTGCAGATTCTCATCAATCTCAGCAGTGGAATAGTAATGGCGATTGATATCGCGGCCATTATTGGTCTTGCGCAGCAGCTCCATGTCGTTCTTGCCGGCAAGCGCGCCAACATAGTAGACCTGTGGAACGCCTGGCAGGAAGAATTGCACTGCGCGAGCCGCAATATAGTGCTGATCGTTGCATCCTAGCGCCGAATAGTAGGTGCTGTTGACCTGATACAGATCAAGATTGGACGCGGCAGCGCCGGTAGCGGCCTGCGATTCGCCGTGCGTGTTCGCGTGAATGGTGTTGACGAGATTGTCAACGTCCTCATCAGGCACGAGCCCCTTGAGCGAACGATCCAACTGGTCGGAGCCGATGTCGATCACGCCGATGCCGTCGTGCGTGTCGAGCACGGTGACGGCGTTGTTCGGGCGGATGTCGGTCCAGTGCGCCACGGGTTCAATGTGACCGGTATTCAACGAATGCAGCAGCAGCGGCGGAAGCGCGAAATCGTAGACGCGATCGACCTTCGATGCAATCTCAACCTGCTTCTTGTAGTAGGAATGCACTTCGATGAGGATTTCCAGACCGCGCTTGATGCCCTCCTCACGCAGGCGGGAGATGAGCTTGAACGTCTTCGGAGTCATGAAGCAGCTTGTGCCAGCTTCCTTAGCGCCGTAGCCGACGGCGTCGAGACGGATGTAGCTGACGTGGGACGCGGCCATCTGATCGAAGATGGACATGAGGTATTCCCAGCCCTTGTCGGAATCGGTGTCAATATCAACCTGCTGCGGGGTGAAGCTGACCCAGACCAGGCGGGTCTTGCCGGCGAACTTGTAGTGGGTGAACGGCAGGCCCGGGCGCGGACGGTAGATGCCGGCCAGATCCTCTTCGGTGGCGCCGTTCGGGAAGACGGAGCTCATGGTCAGAAACATCGGGTAATACTCGGATTCCTCACCTTTTTCAAGTACGTCTTGGAACTGCTTGGATTCCCAGCTCATGTGGTTGACGATGGCATCGACCATGATGCCGTGGGTCTTGGAAAGTTCAGCGACGTCGTCCCAGCTGCCGAGACGCGGGTCGACCTTGGTGTGGTCGATCGGGTCGAAGCCTGCATCCGCACCGTCGAATGGGGTGAAGAACGGCAGGATATGCACGCCGTCATACACGCCGTCGAAGCGGGTGCGCAGGATGTCGGTCATCGAGCTAAGAGTGCCATCGCCGAGACGATCGGCGTAAGTGATGAGTTGCACTTTGTTTTTCATGGGACCTCCCTTGGCTCATGGGCGCGGATGCAATGTGTGCGCGTCTACCTGTTTGCTGTTTATATGTGTTTATGACTGTGTTGCACGTACTTGCGCGCATTGCCTGCGCATAAGTACGTACGGATTTACGTACTCACGTACGTATCGAACCGGTTCGATGCTACCTCGAGAGAGGCGTTGTTGTCCAGTCCGAAGGTGGCAATGCGCGTGTCGAACCGGTTTGATTCGGTGTTCTATGCAACCCGGCGTTCCAATGCACAGCATCAACGCGTGGTATCGCCTGGCACCAGCGTCATGGGCATAAGCACGTTCGGCTCGAACGGCTTGGGAATATTCTTGCGTGAAGCGTTAGCTGCGGCCACTTCCTCATTGGCAATCGCCTGCACAATATGGTCGGCTGCCGACTGTGCGATCGCCGAGAAATCCTGCGCGACCGCGGTCAGCTTCATGCCGGCCAAATCGGTTAAATACGTTCCATCGTAGGCAACGATCTGCAGCTCGTTAGGAATGGAAATTCCGCGGCTCAATGCTTCGCGCACGCAGAACGACGCACCGATGTCGGAACTGACCACGGCATCGACGCCGTCGGTCGCCACCTTGTCGAGCGCATTGCTGACCGCACGATGATAGCCGGCAAAATCCATTACTTCGCCAGCTTCAACATACTCGTATTTCACGCCTGCGGAGGTCAATTCCTGTTCCAACGTGAGGTAGTAGCGCACCGTCGGGAACGTGGTCTTTCCCAAATCGAACGATCCTTCCTCGACTTCTCCGCGCGCAGCCAAATCGAAGAATTGATCTCGCGGACCGCCAATCATCACCACATGTTTGGCACCATTGCGGATCAGCATCTGCGCAATCAATCGCCCACCCTGCTCGTGGTCGGATCCGATTGACGAAATACCGTCTCCAAGCACACGGTCGAACGCGACGATCGGGCGATGAATCGACGTCCAATAATCGCCGGGATGCGAAGTGTGCGCACACATGACGATGCCGTCCATCATGTGCCGACGCAACATGTCGACATACTGGATTTCGCCATCCGCCTCATCTGCAGTAGAGCACAGCATAGTGCGTAATCCTTGCGCGGCGAGTGCATGCTGCAGATGTGCGGTGAACGTCGCAAAGAACGGATGACGAATGGTAGGCACGATGACGCCGACCAGATTCGTGCGATCATGATACAGATTGCGGGCAAGCTCGTTCGGCACATAATTGAGGGCTTGCATGGCCTTACGCACGCGGTCGCGCATGTCATCAGACACGTACCCGTTGCCGTTCACCACCAGCGAGACGGTGCTCAGAGACACCCCGGCCTTCTTCGCCACATCGCGCATGCCGACCATGATCACACCTTTCCCGTTATCACTGTTCTATCGCTGTATTCTCACGTGCTTACCACGCGCCTCTCGCGAGATATTATACTTATTTTCACATTCTCTCGAACCTGTTCGACAGTCCGGTGTGTATATCGTTTGACGGGGGCACCCCTCACTTTATTTCCATCATGTGTTTTTTTGATGATCCCTTGAAATCACATTCATGGATCACTTTTGCACTGCAGTCGATGCTGCATCGATGGAAGATACATCATGCACAACATCTTGCAAAACATCACAATTACGCACAACGAAAGAGACGGCACAAAGCTTGCGATATACACGCTCACTTTGCGCCGTCTTCTTGTATTGATGATGGCCTACATTGCGATCATTGCGATCAGTCGGTCGGAACGTCACCAGACTGCGTGTGGTCAAAGACCGGCTTGCTGTCTTTGTCGAAAGTGTAGACGCCGATATTCGCAGAACTCGGATCATTGTTCTTATTGAACGGCCCGATACCGGTCTGGCCCTAATACTGGATATCCTTGCCGTCCTTCAGCAGCGGCTTGGTCTGGTCGAATGCAATCACCAGCGTTGCATCCGGACTGGCGGCCTTGATGGCGGTTGCGCTCAGATTTCTTTCACGTTACTCAGCGACCGCCCGTGTAACGTGAAAATTACGCCGGATTGGCGAGCAGCGCAATGCCGAAACCGGTGGCCACGCAAATGAGAGGCACCGCGACGGTTGCTATTCCATAGCCCAGAGCCAGCGTAAAACGACGCTGGCGAATCAATGAAACCACTTCGTTGAGCGCTGTGGAGAATGTTGAGAAACCACCGAGAAATCCGACAACGAACATCATGACCGTGCCCATATCCACCGATTGCGAATAGTAGGACATCATGGCGATGCCCGCGCATAGCGAGGCGACGCCGTTGATGACGAGCGTGGATAGCGGGAAGTTGCGGCTCGTTCTCCGATTCTCGCGATTCCAGCCTCGTTGAATTGACACGTCGAGCACGTAACGGGCCATGGCGCCCAGACCGCCGAACAGACAGATCATCCACATCATCAGCACACCTCCCCGGTAGCCGGGTCGGCGACAAGCGAAATCTCCGCAGTGATCGGTTTGGGCTCGAAGCTGGGCGGAAGCGGGTTGGCCGGCTGCCGGATCGGCTGCGACTGCTGCTGGGGCTGCTGGATTGGTTGCGACTGCTGAATCGGCTCGGGCAGCTGCCCCAAGTCTGGAGTATCCGGCTCGCGTAGCAACGGCTGCGATGGCTGTGTCAGCTGAGGAACGGCCAGCGGAGGAATCTGCGGAACGCGGCCTGTCTGCATAGGCTGGCTGGCGGTCGGCGGCACGGTTGGTGTTTCGACTCGCGGAACCTGTCCCGTCTGTGCAATCTGCTGGGCCGCCTGCGCGGCCTGCTGCGCCGCCTGCGCGGCTTCCATTGCGGCCTGCGCGGCAGAACGCGCTACGTCGGCCACTTTCACATGGCGTACGCCCTGCGTGTCCGATTCGGCAGAATCGGACACGGAAACAGCTGAAAACGCACCTCGAACCCGCTTTCGAGTACTCCGTGACAGCAGTGCCTGCATCAGAACCACGCCGGCGGCGGCAGTGAACAAACCGCCTGCAAAATTTCCCGCAAGATAGCCAAGCGCACTGGCGATATGCCGCTCGTGCAGACCTTCCATCGTTTCCAGCATCACGCCGGACATCGTCGAAAGCCCACCGAGCAAGCCGAGCCCAACGCCACGGCTGACAACCTGCCGCACCCGGCGACGCAGCCACGAAGCGGTCGCCATGAATTCGGTCAGCATCGCGAACAGGAAGCAGGCGACCATATTCGACACAAACGTGCCCACAACGAACGGCGTCCCGCTGACCGACGGCAGAAGCATATCCAACGCATGCCGACAGCCGACTCCAACAAATCCACCGACGAACACCACAACATACATCAGTCCGTCGGCGAGCGGATTGAACCGCGCCTGCATACGTTTCATCGGTGCCAGGGGAATCGTAGGCGGATCCATGGTGTTAGCGGCGGGCGCGGTTGCACCAGCATGCGTCACCTCAACAGTGTCGATTGTCTGCGTGATGGGATGCGAGTCCTCACCCGCAGTCACCACGTCTCCCGGCGATTGTTCTTGCGATTCCATTGCGCTCCCCCTGTACTGGCCTCCTGCGGACAGCGTTGTTCCGCCCATAGGCCGTGCAACAACGAGCTGGGCCGCGGTTGCCGCCTTCCTAACGCATATGAGTTTACACGGAGCGCCAACGTATGCACCCTGGATGTCCGATTCCGCAGATTCGGACATCCAGAGTCCAGCCGAATTCAGCCAGGCTCAGTCAAGCCGGGCATCACACAGCCGCCGCATCGCAGGTCGCACCTCGCGCTCCTCCTCGCCACTGAACAGCACCACCAGATAGTCACCGGCACGCAGCTGTGTATCACCGCGCGGCACGATCTCGCTTTCGCCGCGACGCAGGCCGATGATCAGACACCCAGACGGCCAACGCACGTCACGCACCCGCTTGCCGTCCGCAATCGCCCCCATTTCCAATGGCAGTTCCATAATGCCGCTGCCCACATGGCTTGCGATCGCCATCTGCATGCCTTGCGCGCGCACGTACCGCTCCAGCAACTCCCCATAGATCGGTTTGGTGCGCAGCAGATCGGACACCAACAGCGCGATGAAAGCGACAGCCGCGACCGGCAGCATGTGCGTCAACGTTCCGGACATCTCCACAGCCAACAGAATCGACGTGATCGGCGTTTTCACGGACGCGGCGAGCGTGCCCGTCATCACGCACACCGCAAACACCGCCACTGCGTCGGATGGCAGATCACCGAATCGATGCAACACTTCACCGCAGATGCCGCCGGCCAGCGAACCGACCGCAAGAATCGGCATGAAAATACCACCAGGCGCACCTGAGCCGAAACTCGTGGATGTGAACAGCGTCTTCGCCACGAACAGCAGACACAGCATTCCTAAGCCGACGCGCGCATGTTCGGCGGTATCAATCAGATTCGAGCCGCCGCCGAGCACATCGGGCAACCAGATGCCGACAGGCAACGCGATCGCAATCGCAATCATCGGGCGGCTCCATGCCGGCAGTTTGCCGTACAGCGTCTGGAAGCCAAGCAACGAGCGGTTCATCAGCGAACCAACCAAACCGGCCACCAATCCCAACGGAATCAGCCACACATACTCTTCCAACGACAGCTGACCGATATCACCGAAATCCAAAACCGGACGCAGACCGAAACAGTATTTCGAGACGAAATCGGCGGTCAGCGATGCGGCGGTAGCGCCCATCAGAATCGCAGGGGAAAAACTCCGATGCACCCCTTCCAAAGCGAACATCATGCCGGACAGCGGCGCGCTGAACGCGGCGGACAAGCCGGCCGCGGCACCGGCGGTGACCAGATAATGCTCCTGCATGTCCTCACGGCGGCGGCCACGCAAACGGTGGGACACACACTGCGCGCCCGACGCACCAATCTGAATGGACGGCCCCTCACGGCCGAGCGACAGACCAAACAACGCGCCCAACAGTCCACCGACGAAACGGACTGGCAGAATCGTCTGCCAACGCATCTTCAAGCCGCATATCACCACGCCGTTGGTCTGCGGGATGCCGCTGCCACCAGCCATCGGCTCCTTACCGACCATCCACGCGATCGCCAGCGCGGCCGCCACCGCGGCAACCGCCCACGGCGCAATCAGCCACGGGGTCTCGCGAATCCGCGCATATATCCAACGGGACGCATCCGTGCCGTATTCGATGCCGAGACGGTATACGACAACCAGCAATCCTGAAACCAGACCAATGACTATGCCGGCCGCCGCCATCTTCCACTTCAAGTGGTCGAATCGCGGAATCAGCCGGCGGATATCATGTGCCGCGTCGTTACCAGTCAAGCCGGGAAATTCGTTGCAGACGGTCAGTCGACCAGCGAATTGATCTGAATGACATGGTCGCGCTGCGGGCCGGTGCCGATCACGGAGATACGGCAGCCGGACAGTTCCTCAAGACGCTTGACGTAATCCTGACAGGTCTTCGGCAGATCATTGAAGTCGTGGATTTGGGAAATATCCTCGTCCCAACCCGGCATGGATTCGTAGATTGGTTTCGCCGCCGCGAATTCGGACTGATCAGTAGGCATATCGTCGCGGCGTTCGCCGTTGACATCATAGGCCACGCACAACGGGATTTCCTTCAGGCCGGTAAGCACGTCAAGCTTGGTGAGCACGATGTCGGTCAGGCCGTTGACCCGAGCCGCATAACGATTGACGACCGCATCGAACCAGCCGCAACGCCGCGGGCGACCCGTAGTCACACCATACTCATGACCCTGCGCACGCAGCCACTCGCCATCCTCGCCAAACAGCTCAGTCGGGAACGGACCTTCGCCCACGCGGGTCACGTATGCTTTGGAAACGCCGATCACGCGGGTGATCTTGGTCGGGCCGACACCGGTACCGGTGCATGCGCCGCCGGCGGTCGGGTTGGAGGACGTGACGAACGGATACGTGCCGTGATCCACGTCGAGCATGGTGGCCTGGCCGCCTTCGAACAGCACGGTCTTGCCTTCGTCAAGTGCCTTATTGAGCACCAGCGAGGTGTTGGCCACGTACGGCTTCAGACGTTCGCCAAGCTTGAGCAGCTCGTCGGTAGTCTCGTCCACGTCGATCGGACGACGGTTGTACAGCTTGACGAGCATCTGATTCTTCTGATGCAGGCTCGCCTCGACCTTGTCATGCAGATGTTCGGCGTTGAACAGGTCGTGTACGCGGATGCCGACGCGGTTGATCTTGTCCGCGTAGGCCGGACCGATGCCGCGGCCGGTGGTGCCGATCTTATGCTTGCCAAGGAAGCGTTCGGTCACCTTGTCGAGCGTGCGATGGTACGGCGCGATCACGTGCGCGGCTTCGCTCACCAGCAGTCGGGAGCAGTCCACGCCACGGCTTTCAAGACCGTCGATCTCCTCGAACAGCACTTCGGGATCGACGACGACGCCGTTGCCGATCACGGGGGTCACGTTCGGGCTGATGATGCCGGAGGGCAGCAGGTGCAGCGCATACGATTCGTCACCAACGACCACGGTATGGCCCGCATTGTTGCCGCCATTGAAACGCGCAACATAGTCGACCTTGGTGCCGATAAGATCGGTCGCCTTGCCCTTACCTTCGTCGCCCCACTGGGCACCGATCAAAACAATTCCAGGCATGTTGTTGCACCTCCGCGCGTATGCGATTTCGCCTCAAAGCCTTACCCAAGGCCTTACAAAGACTACCCTGCGCCCTCTACCGGATATCTGCCGGATATGCACCGATCGGCCGTTGAAACTAGTCAGTTCCATCGTTTTCGTCTCATACAACGCGACACACCCACCGTGCCGCACACGCCGCATGCATTACACGGCGCGTGCGGCATCACACTACTTCAACGCCTTGCCCGCGCTGCCAAGCTGCCTGCAAGCCTCCACCACGCGTGCGGCCATGGCGCTTTCCGCTTCGCGCCCCCACGAACGCGGGTCGTACATCTTCTTGTTGCCCACCTCGCCATCGATTTTGAGCACCGAATCATAGTTGGAGAACATGTGACCGGCCACCGCACGGCTGAATGCGTACTGCGTATCGGTGTCGATGTTCATCTTCACCACGCCGTAGCTCACGGCCTGCGCGATCTCCTCCGGCGCGGAGCCGGAACCGCCGTGGAACACCAGGGCGAACGGCTTACCGGGAGCGACATCCAGCGAGTGCGCGGGGTCGGGCATTTCGCCGGCCTTGATCGCGAGCGCGACCGTGGTCTGGATTTCGTCGAGCAGTTCGGGGCGCAGTTTCACCACGCCTGGTTTGTATGCGCCGTGCACGTTGCCGAAGGTGAAGGCGGCCATGTAGCGTCCGCGCTCGCCGAGGCCGAGTCGTTGCGCGACGGCGATGCCTTGCGCGGGCGTGGAATACAGTTTGTCGTTGATTTCGGCGCTGTGCCCGTCTTCTTCGCCGCCGACCGCGCCGATTTCGATTTCCAGCACGGTGCGCGCGGCTTGGGATTTGTCGAGCAGTTCTTCTGCGATGTCGAGGTTTTCACCCAGCGGCACTGTGGAACCGTCCCACATGTGTGACTGGAAGGTCGGTTCCTGACCGTGCTTCACCTGTTCGACTTCATGATCGAGCAGGGGGCGCACCCATTCGTCCAAATACTGTTTGGCGCAGTGGTCGGTGTGCAGGGCGATGGTGATGTTGGGGTATTTCGCCGCGACTTCGTGCGCGAAGGCTGCGAAGGCAAGCGAGCCGGTGACGCGGTCGTTGACGCGTTGCCCGGAGAAGTAGGCGGCGCCGCCTACGGAGACTTGGATGATGCCATCGGATTCCGCCTCGGCGAAACCCTGGAGTGCGGCGTTCAGGGTCTGCGTGCTGGTCACATTGATCGCGGGATAGGCGTAACCGCCGCGGCGTGCGGCGTCCAGCATTTGCGCATAACGTTCCGGCGTTGCAATAGTCATGCCTCCATTATCGCCCAACCCTATCCCACTTGTCATGTGACAACATTCGCCATCTTTCCTTTCCGTTTTCCCGACCGTCCGCTCCATATCCAGGTCGCCCGCCCCACTAGGGCCATATGCCGAGCGTTCTCGTCTCATATCCCGACACTTGCGGGACCGACCAATAAACATGGCGAAACCATTGCGATCGTTCCATCGGAAGTCATAGAATATTCACCGGATCGCGCGACGAAGAGCCCAACCGGGTGTTCCCGCACGGGCATGCCGCCGCACGTAGATGTTGCGACCAATACCCGCGAGGAGGCTTGATGCACCAGGTTTTCGCCATCTTCCTTCGAGACGTGAAACGCATTCTGAAGAACCCTGTGGCGCTCGTCGTCACGCTGGGTGTGGCTATCATCCCATCACTGTACGCATGGTGCAATATCCTCGCCAACTGGGACCCGTACGCGAACACGGGCAACATCCAAGTCGCTGTGGCGAACGAGGACAAGGGCACAACCTCCACGCTGGTCGGCCATCTCGACGCTGGCCAGCAGACCGTCAACCAGCTTAAGAAGAACCATCAGCTCGGCTGGCGTTTCGTTCCCAAGCAGCAAGCCATCGAAGGCGTGGAATCCGGCAAATACTATGCGGCGATCGTACTGCCGGAAGACTTCAGCTCCAGACTCATCGGCACCGTCACCGGTAAAGGCGACCGACCGTCGATCACGTACTACATCAACGAAAAGCTGAACGCGATCGCGCCGAAAATCACCGATACGGGCGCGACCACGATCGACGAACAGATCAACACCACTTTCGTTTCCAGCGTGGCCGACGCCGTGGCAAAGGAAGTGAAGGAGACAGCGGGAGAAACCACCGGCAGCGTGAAAAGCGCGCAAAGCGACGTCATCAACGATCTAACCGACACCATCAACCAGCTCGAAACCGTCCAACAGCAGCTGCGCGACACCCGTTCCACGCTCGACAAGGCCCTCACCACCATCGATTCGGCCAAACAGTCCAACATCGCGCTCGCCTCGGAAATCACCAACTCGCTTGACACCGTCGGCAAGGCGTCCGACTTGCTGAGCGAGACGCGCACACAAACCGAACGATTCTCGAACACGCTGGTCGGAGCGCTCGACAACGGCAGCACGCAACTGTCCGGCCTGCAGGTCAACGTGAGCAATGCCACCGGCACCGTGCTCAGCGGACTGAACACCACGCAGGACGCGCTCGACCAAGTGTCCAGCACCATGCATCACATCAACACCACCACCGGCACCGTGCTCGACGGCGTGGAGAAGGCGTTGCAGGCCAGCCAGCTGGATCCGAACAGCCAAACGTATAAGGATCTTTCCGCGCAGCTCGCCGAAGCCCGCAAACAGCTGACGTTCCAGCAGCAGCGCATCGACGCCTTCGATCAGGACACCACGGCTGCGATCAACGCGGGGAAGAGCACCGCGAACGGGTTCAATGACGATGTCACCACGCTGGCGAAGAACGGCACGGCGTCGATGGCGAGCGCACGCACGACCATCACCGGCACGGTCATGCCGAATCTCAACACCGGGCTCGATACACTCAGCCTGGCCAATGGGTCGCTGTCCGGCACGCTTACCACGCTGCAAAGCACGCTGGAACAGGGCAACGGGCTGCTCGACCAGTTGTCGCGCACCGTGACCCAAACGAACACCACCATTGCTGGCACGCAGACGCAGCTCGCCAATCTCGCCAAACAGCTCAACACCACGCGCACCGATGTGGCCGCGTTGAGCAGTTCGGCGATGTTCCAGCAGCTTTCCCAAGCGCTCGGACTTGACGCGAGCGAGGTCGGCTCGTTCGTGGGCGAGCCGGTGCATTTGGACGAACAGGTCCTCTACCCGGTCAAAAACTATGGTTCCGCGGTCACGCCGTTCTACACGAATCTTGCGCTGTGGGTCGGCGGATTCGTGCTCGTCGCGATCTACAAGCTTGAAGTGGACCGCGATGAGAAGATCCGCATGTACACGCCACGCCAAGGCTATATGGGCCGTTGGCTGCTGTTCGTCACGGTCGGATTTCTGCAGGCGATCATCGCCACGATCGGCGATCTCGCGCTGGGCATCCAATGCGAGCATCCGTTCCTGTTCATCCTCGTCGGCATTTTCGCCTCGTTCGTCTACGTGAACATCATTTACGCGCTCGCCGTGGCGTTCCGGCATATCGGCAAGGCCGTCGCCGTGATTCTGGTGATCATCCAGATTCCGGGCGCGGCAGGCCTCTACCCCATCGAGATGATGCCGGAATTCTTCCGCCGTCTGAAACCGTTCCTACCGTTCACTTACGGCATCAACGCGATGCGCGGGCCGATCGGCGGCATGTATGCCAACCATTATTGGATCGACATGCTCTCGCTGTTCTGGTATCTGCCTGTGGCGCTGTTCATCGGCTTGGTGGTCCGCAAGCTGGCGTTGAACCTCAACCGCCTGTTCGACAACCGTCTGGCGGACACTGATCTGATGATCACCGAACATAACGAAGGCACGGTGGAACCGTTGCGGCTCACCGAGACCGCGCAGCAGATCGCCGAGGAGTTCCCCGAACTCGCCCGCAGACGGGCGATTCATTTCTTCCGCCTGTACCCGCGCCTGGTGCGTTGGGGATTCCTTGCGCTGGCGGTACTGCCGTTCGTGTTCCTGCTATTGCTATTCATCACGCGCATGAAGCTCGCCATGCTGCTCGGTTGGATCATTTCGATCATCGCCATCGACACGTATCTCATCGTGGTGGAGTATCTGCGCGAACGGTATGCGAATTATCTGGGCGAGGAAGCGATGAGTGCGGAAGAGTTCCGCAGCGCGATCCTGCACGAGAACCTGCTGTTCCGGCCGGGCATGCATTACAAGCCGATGCATGCCATACGTACGAGGCTGTATGAGGCTGCGCATGGTGGTTCGGCCGGACATGCGACTGAACATGCGGCTGAATATGCGGCTGGAAACACGGACGGAAATGCTGGCAGGAGTCGGCGTGAGGAGGGGAGCGAACAGTGAAAATGATCTGGGGCATCTTCAAGCGGGACATGTGCCACGCCACCCGCAACGTGATCGCCGTGATCGTCTCGATGGGCCTGGTGGTAGTGCCGGCGCTGTACGCCTGGTTCAACATTGCGGCCAGCTGGGACCCCTACGGCAACACCAAGGCATTGAAGGTCGCCGTGGCCAATAACGACAAGGGTTACAAGTCGGATCTCATACCGGTGCGCGTCAACGTGGGCGAAACCATCATCAGCACACTGCACGCCAACGACCAGCTGGACTGGCAGTTCGTGAAAAGCGACAAGGCAATCGACGGGGTGAAATCCGGCGAATACTATGCGGCGATCGTAATTCCGAAAGGTTTCAGCGCCGACATGATGACGCTGTTCTCCCCCGACATCAAACACGCGCAGCTCAAGTACTATCTGAACGAGAAAATCAACCCGATCGCCCCGCATATCACCGATCAGGGCGCGACAACCGTGGTCAACACAATCGACAAAACCTTCGCCAAAACGATCGCGCAAGTCGGACTCGACCTGGCCTCAAGCATCCTACGCTATTCGCAAAGCCCGCAAATGGCCGAATACATGCGCAACCTCAACGGCAATCTCACCACCATGGCGGATACGCTGAGCGGCGCATCGCAGCAGGTGACGTCGTATTCGCAGCTGCTCGGCTCGGCGAACGACATCGTGGATTCCACGGGCAAACTGCTCGCCTCGGCGACCACGGCGGGCAAACAGGCCCAGAACGCGTTGAAGCAAGGCAAATCAGGTGCCACGTCGTTCACTTCGGCAGGTGCGAACGTCACCTCCTCGGTGAACACCGCGCTCGACCAGGTGTTAGGCGCGTTCGACCAAGTAGCTGCCAAGGTGAACAAGGCGTTCGACGCGATCGGCAAGGGCGCAGACACCGCAGCCAGCCAGTTGACAACGTTGAGCGAACAAGTCTCCAGCGGCGAATCGCTGTACGACACGTACATCACAAGCCTCAACCACATGCGCGAATCGGTGGAACAACTACCGGACAGTGATTCCGCGAAACAGGCGCTGCTGGAAGCCATCGACCGGGAGATCACGCTGCTGGAAGCCGCCAAAGGCGATTCGCAGAAGCTCGCGCAGCAGCTGAAAGACGCTTCCACGCAGGTCACGCAGGATGCCGCAGCCGCGGAAAGCTCCCGCAAGGAGATCCTGAACCGCATCACCTCCGCGAAGCAGTCGATCAGCAATGTGCGCGACGATTACGCCACGAACGTCAAGCCGAAAATCGACGCGCTCGCCTCCACAGTCAGCACGCTGATCTCCCAAACCGACAGCATGATCACCCAGCTGAGCGGCACCGCCGACGATCTGGACGATGTGACGGGCGATGTGGGGACGAATGTGACGTCCATCCGTTCCGCGCTCGGCGCGATCGCGAAGAAACTCGACTCGTCGGCAGCGACGGTGAAGGAGCTGATCACGAAGCTGGAGACGGGCGGGAACGCCGGCGACGGCAACAGCGATGGTGGCGACGGTGACAACGACGCCAGTTCGTCCGATTCGGGTGAATCGGACGAACTACGTGCACTGGCCACCGCCAACGCGTCCACACTGTCCACGCTGATTTCCGCGCCCGTCGCACTGCATCGCGTCTCGGTGTACCCGATCGCGAACTACGGTTCGGCCATGGCGCCGTTCTATACGATCCTGTCAATCTGGGTGGGTGCGATCATCCTATGCGCCATGCTGAAAGTGACGATTTCGGACCGCGAGAAGGCGCATGTGCTGGGCTTAGGCGACACGCTGCCGCGCATCGCCGGCCCGTCCGGCCCGGGGAACGCCTCACGTTGGGGACTGCGCCTCGACCACGAGTATTTCGGACGGTACACGATCTTCGCACTGCTCGCGTTGCTGCAGGGCACACTGGTTTGCCTGGGTGACATGTATTTCCTTGGCGTGCAGGCGAATCATGCGCTGCAGTTCCTTGCCGTGGGGTGGCTTGCCGCGCTCGTGTTCTCGAATATCGTGTATACGCTGACCGTGTCGTTCGGCGATATCGGCAAGGCCGTGGCCGTGGTGCTGCTGGTGATGCAGGTCGCCGGTTCGGGCGGTACGTTCCCTATCGAGACGCTGCCGAAGTTCTTCCAAATGCTCTACCCGTTCCTACCATTCCCACACGCCATCGATGCCATGCACGCCGCGATGGCCGGATCGTACGGCAATGAGTACCTGCTTGACATGGTGTATCTCGCCTTGTTCCTGATTCCTTCGCTGCTGCTGGGATTGGTGTTGCGCAAGCCGGTGATCCGGTTGAACAACTGGGTGAGCCGCAATCTGGAGTCCACCAAGGTGATGTGACGAGGCGGATTTGAACGGGCTGGTTTGAGCCGGTTTAGATCGGTTTCGGCTGGTACACGGTCTGGAAGTCCGATTCGGGAGAAACGGACAACCAAGATGGGCGCATTACACCTCGGACGTCCGATTCTGCAGAATCGGACAATCAGCAGCGTCGCGCAAACCACACGTTGATCAGCGAGCCGACTACCACCAGCGCGACACCGATCCAGAATGGCATGCCCAACGTCACGCCCAATAGGAGCGTGCTGGAAGCAGTGGAGAACAGCGGCGTCGCATACGAACCGATCGCAAGCGTTTCCATACTGCCATGTAGCATGCCATACCCCCAGCACGCGTAGCCGCCGGCAATCGACGCGGCACATGCGAGCAGCGCAATATAGCCGCCGATGCCAGGCGCTACAGCTGGTAAACCGTCGCCCGAAACGAAATGGATAATCCACAGCACAACAGCAACGCAACAGAAGAAAATCGTCGTACCATCGTAACCACCGGACATCGATGGCGTCACGGTCGCGTAAATCGCCCAAATAAAGGCACCTGCGAACGCGAGCGCGTACGGCAATGGATTGCTGGCGATATTGGCGACCGCTTCCTGCACGTCAAGGTTTTCACCGCCGACCGCCATTGCCACGCCGACGGTGGCTACGATTGCACCCGGCAGCGCTTCGGAGACCGAGCCGCGTTTGTGCGACACGGCGGCGGTCATCAGTACCAGCAGCGTCGGCCACAAATAATTGACGAGGCTGACTTCCACAGATTGCGCGTTCGTTGTGGCCAGACCGATCGACAGCGAGATCGACGCCTCGTATGCGATGAACATGAGTCCGCCTGCGACGAGGTACTTGCGTGGCGCTTGGCTAATCGGTTTCGGCCGTCGCACGATGAGCAGGAGCATGCCGCCGACAGTGTAGATGAGCGCCGAGCCGAGCGTGGTACCGAACGATTCGGAAACGAGTCGCACGAGGCCGGCCATGAAGCCCCACAGGACGATTGCGAACAGGCCGACGAGTGTCGCCGCGTGTGATATGGCATGGCCAAATAGGGGGTTACTGGGGCGTTCGCCTGCGGATTCGGCGGGAAGTTTCTGATCCGTATTCACGGATTCCAGCCTACCTGCCGCCCACCCCGCATGTCCGATTCCGGAGAAACGGACACTATTTGTTGGTTTACCGCCGCCTGGCCTCCTTGACCAATGACACGATGATGTCCACGACGCCACACAGCACACCGCCGATCGGCCACGGGACCCAGAACACCTTCATCCACGCGTCAGCATCACTGCCCGCCGTTCCAAGAAAAAGCATAAGCAACGCGACAACAGTCGCTAACAACATGATCACGCCACAAATTGCACCGGTAAGTCTTCTGTAAAATCTGTCCGACTCGCTCATCGTCGGGTGCGGCACGGAACGTCCCTCGCGCACGCTTTCCTCTTCGGCTTCACGATTGTATTTGTCCACATTCACCTTGTCATGCGTCATCCCGGACATAATGAAACAGAACACCGCCGCGGCCACGCAAGCCAGCAGAACGCTGTCCGGCCACCCCGCGTCTCCGTCGGCAACAAACTCGTCACAAAACACTCGCACGCACACGCCCGCCAAAATCAGCACGGCACCAATCGCAACACCAATCGCCAATACGACCGACGCACGTGACTTGTCCTCATTCGTGTAAAAATCCTGCACATACGGGTGGCGACGGCGGAAATCGCCATGCATGATTCCGGCCGGTATCAGCAAAGCGAGACCGACCATCGCGCCAACCAACGTGCATACTGTGACCAGCACGTCGTTCACCGGCGACGGCCCCAAGACAGACCCCTCCGGCGAAAACAACATGCCAACCGCGACTCCGAGGATAATTGCGGCCACACCAATCGCAATAAGCCACGCAAAACGCCTCATATGACTGTCGTAGCCAACCACATCCTGCACGATATGTCGGGGCACGCTTTGCGGAATGTCCGTCCCATCTCGCGTGTCCGATTCTGGAGAAACGGACAATTGAACACCGGTTTTGGCACCTTGTGCGTCCGATTCACCAGAATCGGACATTCCTGCGACCTGCGATGCCGCAAACCCGATTACCCCCGGAACCGCGCCAACAGCAGCATCAGCCACCCCAACCGACGCGGCCACACCATCCGTATCAGCAGCCAAGTCCACGCGTCTCGCACCCCCACAGCCCGCCGACGCACGCACGTCGCCCATGACCAAATCATCCAACGTCACGCCGAACATGTCGCAAAGCATCAGCAGCTTGTCCATTTCGGGGTATGCCTTCTCGGACTCCCATTTCGAAATTGCCTGCCGGGAAACGCCCAGCAGCATTGCCAGCTGTTCCTGCGTCATGTTGCGCGAACCGCGCAGATACTGCAGATTCTCTTTGAAACTCATGTCCGCCCTTTCGTCGAGTTTCCATATCGCCTCGACTTGCGATTATTGGCGATTGCCAAGCAACAGCTTGTCATAAACGTCGCGCTCCACGCCACCATCTTTCGGTTGCATTGCGATTCGCAACCAAATTTTGCGACGCAACCGACAGTTGCGCGGCGCGAAGTTGACTTCACGGGTCTTTTACGGCAATAGAAAAAACCTTGGAATTCCAACGATTCCAAGGGTTCCGAATGGAGCGGATGACGGGAGTCGAACCCGCCTTTAAAGCTTGGGAAGCTTTCGTTCTACCGATGAACTACATCCGCAAGGTTGTGCCTTTTGGGCACGAAACTTCAGTTTAGCACGCAACGGATGCGTATGCGGACACAGACCGACATACGATACCAATTTTCCGCAATATCACGGAAACTCAACCACGCGGCCGCTGCGAATAGTCGCGAGAATATCTGCCAGCCGAGCCGACCGAATCATGCCCGGACCCATGCTGCGTTCCAAATTGCGGACCACCGGCACCAGCCATCGCAGAACGTCCGCCTTGCCGAATATCCGCCGCCGCAACGCCGCTCGTGGCATAGCCACCGGCCAAATATCCGGACTGCACGCCCTGCTGACGCATCTCCTGCCCCATCTGCATCAGCCGCGCAATGCGATCCGAGGTCGGCGGGTGCGTAGAAAACAGCTTGGAGAAACCTTCCGCAGAAAACGGATTCGCAATCATCATCGCAGCAACCGACTGCGTACCAGCAGTCTTCTGCATCGGCATCGTCTCAGCGCCGTTCGAAATCTTATTCAATGCGGACGCGAGCGCCTCCGGATCTTCCGTAAGCATGGAACCATCTTCGTCAGCATCATATTCTCGCGTACGCGAAATTGCCATCTGAATAAGCGAAGCGGCAATTGGCGCAAGAATCGTACTCAACAGCACACCCAGCAATCCAAGACCATTAGAAGACGAGTCATTACGATCATCGCGCGAATTGCCACCACCGAAATACATGAGCGAATAGCCTAGATACGAAATGACCGTCGCCATTGCGGACGCGATCGCAGACGTCAGGATGTCATGATTGTACACGTGCATAAGCTCATGACCGAGCACGCCGCGAATCTCACGTTCGTTGAGCATCTGCAGAATGCCCTGTGTGCAGCAGACCGCCGCATGACGTTCATTGCGTCCCGTTGCGAACGCATTGGGACTCATGGTTGGGGCGATATAAATACGTGGCATAGGCTTGCCCGCCTTTGCCGACAGTTCGCGCACGATTTTGTACAGTACCGGCGCTTCCTGCTCGCTGACTTCCTGCGCATGCATGGATGCGATCGCGAGTTTGTCGGAAAACCAGTAAGATGCGAACGTTGAGCCAAGTCCGATGAGAATGTAGATACCAAGTGTGCGCTGACTGCCACCGGTCGCCCACCAAATGAGCATGATGACGCCCCACATCAACGCGAATAACAGCGTTGTCTTCAAGCCATTGCAATGGCCATGCACCTGCAATTTGCCGTTCATGGTCACTAGCGTAGAAACGGAGTCTGAGTTTTTGCTGGATATGCGCTGGAGACTGGGCTGTGGAAAGGACTAGGGGCAGTTGCGGAAGTTCGCACGCTCAGCTTCTCCCCGGGTGTCCGATTCTCCAGAAGCGGACACCCAAGACGCATGAAAAAAGTCTGAAACCTATCGGACCGGGTTTCAAACACCCACCTTAGGCGTGAGCCAGGGCGCGCATCTGCTCCGGGTCGATGACCTTCTTGTGCTCGCGACCTTCCTTCGCACCCTCAGCGCGTTCGAACGCGTCAATCTTCTTCCAACCGGCAAAGTCGATCGGCTTGACACCGCGCGACTCCAGCAGTCGGTCGATGGACTCCGGATCACGATCAGCGGCCACACGACCACCCTCGGCAGCCTTCGACAGATCTTCCAGCATGTTGGTCACGATCAGCAACGCGTCGGACTTGGTGGAACCGATCAAACCAACCGGACCGCGCTTCGCCCAACCGGTCGCATACAGACGCTCACGCACCTCAACCGCAGCATCCGCACCATCAGCTCCAGCCTCAGCAGCAACGGTGATGCGTCCGTCACCGTTCGCGTTCGCCAGATGCGCGTGACGCTCGTCGTACGCAATGCCCGGCGCGGTGGCCGGCTTGTAGCCGATCGCATGGTACACGGCCTGCACCGGATACTCTTCAAACTCGCCGGTGCGGCTCATCTTGCCGTCAGCCGACGTTTCGGTCTTCTCCACGCGAATGCCAACGACCTTGCCGTCCTCGCCCAGCACTTCGACCGGCGCGGAATTGAAGTGCACATAATACTTGCGATCAGCCGTATTACCCTCGTAATCCACGTCACCGTCATCTTCCATGTCTTCCGCCATCTCACGAATCGTGAACAGCTCTTCGACCATCTGACGGGTCAGCTTGTCTTTGCCGGCCTCTTCAATCGTGTCTTCATCCAAATCGAAATCGTCTTCGTTAATGATCAGCTGCACTCCCGGCAGCTTCTCCATCTCACGCAATTCCTGTACGGAGAACTTGGCTTGCGCCACACCGCGGCGGATGAACAGGTGCAGCACGCGAGCCTTGTTCGCCTTGACGCCCTCGTACACATTGTCTGGAATATCAGTGCGTTCCTTCAGATCGTCGGCATTGCGCATGAGTTCGCGCGCCACATCCATGGCCACGTTGCCACCGCCGATCACGGCGACTTCCTCAGCTTCAAGCGGCCACTCGCGAGCGCCGGTCGGATAACCGTCGTACCATTCCACAAACTTGGCTGCGCCATACACGCCATCCAGGTCGGCACCCGGCAGTCCAAGCGGCTTGTCCTCAACAGCACCGGTGGCGAACAGCACAGCATCGTAACGCTCAAGCAGCTCGTCGAGGGTCACGTCCTTGCCGAATTCCACGTCGCAATACAGGTGGATGTCGGGGTTGTCGAGTGTCTTTTCGAGTGCCGACGCGATGAATTTGATGGACGGGTGGTCGGGGGCCACTCCGTAGCGCACCAGGCCGAACGGCACAGGCAGCTTTTCGAACAGGTCGATGCGAGCGGCAGTGCCGAGGCCAAGCCCCTCGCCGAGCTTCTTCAACTGGCGCAGGAAAATGTCAGAGGAGTAGACGCCTGCAGGGCCGGCTCCGATTACAGCAATACGAAGTTCATTAGTTTCAGTCACGCGCTCTAGCCTAATGCATTCCCTGCATTTGCAACAGGGGCGCACGAGTATTTTCTTGCGACTTCCTCACGCATGCGCGCCCGACGGAGTACGGGGTCATGTCGCCGGCGAACACCACCGTAAGTAATAAACAAACCGTATACTATGTGCGACACTATGCACTGTCAATCGATTGACACCGTCACTGCAACGCGTTGTGGTGGGAAAATTTACGATTGTGGCGCGCACCGTATCACGAAGAAGAAGAATTATGAGTGACTCCAACAACTTGGCGCAATCCAAAGCACCGGAGCAAGGCGGCGTACGCAAGCTCGACAAGAGCGACGCCGGCTATGCGAAGGCTCTGAAGCCCCGTCATATCCAGATGATCGCCATCGGCGGTTCCATCGGCACCGGCCTGTTCCTTGGCGCGGGTGGCCGTCTTGCGCAGGGTGGCGCAGGTCTTGCGATCGCATACGCGGTGTGCGGTATTTTCGCGTTCCTGATGGTTCGCGCGTTGGGTGAGCTTGCGATTCGCCGTCCATCGTCGGGCGCGTTCGTGTCGTATGCCCGCGAATTCTTGGGTGAGAAGGGCGCCTACGTGACCGGCTGGCTGTTCTTCCTCGACTGGTCGGTCACCGTCATGGCCGATATCACCGCCGTGGCCGTGTATTTCCACTACTGGAAGGCGTTCCAAGGCGTGCCGCAGTGGCTGTTGGCACTGATCGCCCTGGCGTTGGTGTTCGTGCTGAATCTGCTGAGCGTGAAGATGTTCGGTGAGGCGGAATTCTGGTTCGCCGCCATCAAGGTGGCCACTATCATCGCGTTCATGGTCATCGCCATCTGGGTCATCGTCACCGGCGCTCCGGTGGGCGGCTCCCACGCCGGCGTGGCCAACATCACCGACAACGGCGGCCTGTTCCCGAAGGGCATCGCCCCTGTGTTCGCCCTGACGCTGGGCGTGGTGTTCGCCTTCGGCGGCACCGAAATGGTGGGCGTGGCCGCGGGCGAGGCGAAGGACGCCGAAAAGGTATTGCCGAAGGCCATCAACTCCATGATCATCCGCATTTTCGTGTTCTATGTGGGATCCGTCGTGCTGATGGCTCTTGTGCTGCCGTACACCGCCTACTCTTCTAACGAATCCCCGTTCGTCACGTTCTTCTCCGGCATCGGCATTCCGCACGCCGGAGATGTGATTCAGGTGGTCGTGCTCACCGCGGCGCTGTCCTCGCTCAACGCCGGCTTGTATTCCACCGGCCGCACCCTGCGATCCCTGGCGGTGGCCGGCTCCGGCCCGAAGTTCGCGGCCCGCATGAACAAGCATCACGTACCATACGGCGGCATCATCATCACCTCCGCGCTCGGTCTGATCGGCGTCGTGCTGAACGCCGTGCTGCCGTCTGACGCGTTCGAAATCGTCATGAACCTCGCCGGCATCGGCATCGCAGGAACGTGGGCCGCCATCCTCGTCACGCATATCTCCTTCCTCAAGAAGGTCAAGGCCGGCGAGGAGACCCGCCCCGCGTACCGCATGCCGGGAGCCCCGTACACCAACTACATCTCGCTGCTGTTCTTCGCCGTGGTCGTGCTGTCCAATCTCACCAGCGCGGCCGGCCGTTGGACGCTGCTCATGTTCGCGGTGGTGGTTGTGGCCATGATCGCCGGATGGTTCTACGTGCGCGGCCGCATCAACGGCAATCTCATGGATGAGATGCTTGACGACAACGACAACGATGTCGCCGACGTGCTGGAAACCACGGAAGTGCCGGGCAAGTAGGCACGTCATCGCAAACCTTGGCGTCGATGGCAATCGCCGGCATTCCAGCGTTCCGGCATGCTTCGGCGTCAGGCGAACGTACAATCGCAATAACTGCAATCGGGCCCTCATCGAGCGAGGGCCCTCATCATAAGAGGTGGCAATATGCGCATTCACATCACATATACCGGCGGCACCATCGGCATGATTGACTCGCCGAACGGCCTGATTCCAGGAGCCGACACTCGCGGCTGGCTGTTCCGCCTGCTGGAGGACGCGCACATGGACGCAAGCCTGTTCACGTTCACCGAGCTTGATCCGCTTATCGACTCGTCGAACGCGACGCCCGACAATTGGCAGACGATGGTTGATGACTTGCGTGCGCATCACGATGATGCCGACGCGTTCGTGGTGCTGCATGGCACCGACACGATGAGCTATTCGAGCGCCGCGCTTTCGTATGCACTGGCCGATTTCGGCAAGCCGGTGATTTTCACGGGATCGCAGCATCCGCTCGGCAAAATCGAATCGGATGCCACTGCGAATGTCACGGGTGCGCTGAACGCCGCGATGAGCGGACGATTCCACGGTGTGGGACTGTTTTTTGGACATCACCTGTTTGCCGGAAATCGCGTAAGTAAGTCGTCGAGTTGGGCGTTTGAAGGATTTTCGGCGCCTTCCGTCGGCCCGCTGGCACGCACTGGCACGCCATGGCATTGGTATGCGGGCGATTCCGCTGCGGTTGGCTGCGGTTGGACGTCGCCTCAGCCTTACTCTCGCCATGATGTTGCGGTGATCGATATGGTACCCGGCATTTCCGCGGCACGGTTGGAAGCGATGCTTACGCCGCGGCCGGAAGCGGTTTTGTTGCGTGCGTACGGCGTCGGCAATGTGCCGAGCGACGAGCCTGGACTGACTGACGTGATTGCCGACGTGCTACATGACGATGTTCCCGTTGTGATCGCGTCGCAATGTCAGCAGGCGGAAGTGCTGCTCGGCCATTACGAGACGGGCGATGCGATCGCACGCGCCGGCGCAATTGGATCTGGCGATATGACGCTGGAAGCCACGTATGCGAAAATCATGTTCCTGCTGTCGCAAGGCGTGACCAGAGTAGACTTTGGCAAGTGGATGCGCGTATCGATCGCTGGAGAAATCTCGCCAAGCTCGTTGTAAACGCTTCCCCAAAGCGCCGCGCTTGACACCACTCTCCGCAAATCACGCGGATTCGCCGCGGTCGAAAAGCACAGTGAGCGCCCACAGAATGCTGACCACGTCGATCGCCTCCTGCATGAATGCGCCAACGACCACGGGAATCAGATTGAACGCGGCCGCGATCATGCCGATAATCGCAAGGCCGAGGCCGATCAGCACCGCCTGCAACATCACCTTTTTCGTGCGGCGCGCGATGGCGATGGCACGCGGCACAGAGGCGATGTCATCATTCATGATGACCACTTGCGCGGATTCGGAAGCTGCGGTGGACGTGCCGTCGGTCATGGCCATGCCGATGTCTGCGACTGCAAGTACAGGGGCATCGTTGACGCCGTCGCCGACCATCATGGTGACTTGGTGATTCCTGGATTCGCCAGTTATACGACGCATGATGCGGGCGGGCATGGACTGGTTTTGATGCGTGGACTCGGTGGCGTTTTTAACAGCGGCAACCTTATCTTCAGGGAACAGCTCGGATTGTACGTCATCGATACCGACCTCATTTGCGATGATGCGGGCGGACGCGGCCTTGTCGCCGGTAAGCATGGACAGCTCCTTGATGCCAAGCTCATGCAGACGGGCCAAGGAACGTTTCGCATTCGCACGGGGCACGTCGCGAAGCACGATGCGGGCGGCCAGTTTGCCGTCGATCGCCACATATGCGGCCATCTCGTCCGGCGCAAGCGGAGCGAACAGTGAGTTTGCGGTTTCGGACTTGCGGACGGGCGTCGTCTGCGACGCCTCAGCGTAAGAGGTAATGGAGGGGGCTACAACTGTAGACTGCGCATCGTCAGACATTCCGTCTCGTACTCCTAGAGTGTCCGATTTGGGAGAATCGGACACGTAGCGTTCACCCGGCGCATGCAGCACCGGCATGAATCCGGCTTCGTCGGCCGTCACATACGCAAAACGCCCCACACGCACCCGATGCCCATTCACTTCGCCGGCAACACCTTTGCCTGAATCCTCCACAATGTTCTTCACCACCGGATAGTCGTGCCCGTGCCCAGGCAGATCACGCTCAGCGCACAACCGCTGCCCCGACGTATACCGCGCGTACAAGTCGTTCATGGCCTTGCGCCCGGCCGCCGCAATGCCTTTCGACAGAATGTGCACCGAGTAACTTTCCACCACACCGGCCATCATGAGAATATGGTCTTCATTGAGCGGCGAACTCGTTCCGAACGGTTTCTCCACGCGCACGACCTGCGGTTGCTTGACGGTAAGCGTGCCGGTTTTATCGAAGAAAATATGCGATACTCGACCTAGATTTTCCAACACGTCCTGTGCTTTAATCAGGATTCCCGCTTTGGCAAGGCGCCCTGTTCCAGCCACATACGCAACCGGAGCGGCAATAAGAAGCGGGCAAGGCGTGGCGAGAACCAGCACCTGTGCAAATCGCAGCGGCAATCCGGAAACCGCCCATGCAATCCCAGCAATCGCAAGCGAAAGCACGGTAAACGGCACTGCAAGCATATCCGCGGTCTTCACAACAGCGGGGCGCGACTCTTGCGCCGACGAAACCAGCTCGAGAATCTTCTGATACTGCGAATCCTGCGCAAGTTGCGTGGCACGCATGGTCAACGTGGTCGAGCCATTGACTGCGCCAGACATCACGCGAGCACCCGCATACACTTCACGCGGCACAGGCTCGCCGTTGATGTTGCTCAGGTCCAGCGTGGCCACACCCGACAGCAACTCGCCGTCGACAGGCACTGTTTCGCCAGGCAGCACCAGAATCACGTCGCCGAGCCGCACTTGATCGACGGGGACCGTTTCGAAGCGCTCTCCAGCCGCATCATACGTTTGCGAAGCATCTTTTGTGTCCGTTTCTCCAGAATCGGACACATAAGCATGCTTTTCACCGTCTTGGTTGTCCGATTCTGCAGAGTCGGACATTCTGACGGCACGGAATCCGTCGGCTGTCACGTCGGCCGTATGCTCGTTGCCCGTCGCATGCACATGCCCGCGCACTCCCGGCAGCGCAACCACGTGCGCAGTTCGGGGCGCCGCGTCGATCAGCGCAGTCAGGTTGCTTTCGGCCTTCGACTGCGCGAATTCCTCGATCGCCTCGCCGGATGAGATCATCAGCACCACGGCCCAAGCGGCCCAATATTCCTGCACTGCAACCGTTGACGCAATCGCAACGACCGCCAGCAGATCGACGCCAACATGGCCGTTCCGCAGATCGTCGATCATGCCACGCACCGTCACCACAATCGTGTATGCAACCAGTGCGATCACTATCCACTGCCCAACACCCGGATTAAACGCGTTCAGCCAACCGAAGCCAGCATGCAAATCGTGAGAAACCCACGCAGCCTCGCCCCACGGTCTCCACTCCCCCAGCAATGCCAACGGAATCGCGGCCAGAATGGTAATCGGCAGTAACGGAACCTGCTTGCACAGTCGCCAGCAAATATCGATGATTCTACGCATGAGAATCTCCTTACGCTCGTATCGGACGCCTTGTTAACCCATCGGCGCCTCGCCCGCGCGAGCCATCGATACACGGCGTAAAAAGATATTTCCAGCGTAGCAAACATTTGCGATTTTCGTGCCGCAATTGCCAAAAAATAGAAAAGCAGGACCGTACGATTGTTCGCACAGTCCTGCTTCTACTTTTAACTTTTATTGGTTTTCGTTGGTTTTCCGCGGTTTTACCGTTCTCGCGATGACGTTCACAAGACGTTCTTGCGATTAAGCAACTCCAGTTACGTCTTCGCCGTCAGCCTATCGGGTGGTCGCCACCTGTATTGCAGCCCGCCGTAGCCGACCGCAACCATCCACGGCCAACCGCGGCGGTCTGTCGCGCTTTACCACAGACCGAACGGGTCGAACAGGCCGCCTCCGTCACCGTAGCCGTTGCTACCATTGCCGTCGCTCTGTCCATTTCCGTTGCCGCCGTTACCGCCGTTACCATTGCCATTACCGTTCTGGCTCTGGCCATCATTGCCGTTGTTCTGCTGGTTCCGGTTGTTGGAGGAGTTCGTCTGGGATTCCTCCTGGTCGAGCGTCACGTCAAGCTCCATGGTGTTGCCGTCGCGCACGACCGTCAATGTCACCTTGTCATTCATGGCGGAGGCGCGCACGTAGCCGAGCAGCGAATAGTTGTTGTTCACCGCCTTGCCGTTGAACGCCACGATGGAGTCGCCGGCCTTCACTCCGGCCTTGGCTGCCGGGCTGTTGTCGACCACGGACTGCACCTGCGTGCAACCGCGGGTCACGCCGTCCGCCTCAACCGTGGAGCTCTTGACGGTGACGCCGAGCGCCACATGCTGCACGGTACCGTTGTCAATGATTTCGTTGGCCACACGCTTTACCAGGTTCGATGGAATGGCGAAGCCGATGCCGATGGATCCGGCTGTGCCGGAAGACGTTGTGGTGGATGCGATGGACGAGTTGATGCCAATCACCTGGCCGGCCGCATTGAAGGTCGGACCGCCGGAATTACCTGGGTTGACGGCCGCGTCAATCTGCACGGCGTTGGTGACGATGTCGTTGTTGTTGTCATCGGACACGGTCACCGGGCGGTTGAGCGCGGAAACGATGCCGACGGTTGCGGTGTCATCGTAGCCGAGCGGATTGCCGATGGCCATCACGGATTCACCCACGGCAAGATTGTCGGAATCGGCAAATTCTGCGGCTTTCAGATTGCTCGGAGGATTGTCGAGTTTGATTACGGCCAGATCGGTGGTGGTGTCGGTGCCGACGATTTGCGCTGAGTAGATGGTGCCGTTGGCGAGCGTCACTTGAATCTGCTTCGCACCGGAAATCACATGGTTGTTGGTGACGATGTAGCCTTTGTCACTAATGATTGCGCCGGAGCCTTTGGCGCTGCCGTCGCTGGTTGCCACGTCAATGGACACCACAGAATCGGACACTTCTTTCGCCACTGCGCTCCAGTCCGCGGCCTCGCCGGATTTGGCTTTAGCCGAACCGGATCCGGACGTGTTGGACTTTACGTTGGTCAGTGAGCTGGAGGTGGGTACGGTCACCCATCCATTGGTGATTGCCGCGTAGCCGACGCCGAGGCAGAGGACCGCGGAAACAAGCGCCGCCACCACGCCGGTCATCACATGCCCGGTCACGCCGGAAGCGGACTTCGGCTTGGCTGCAGCGCCATTCTGCTGCGGGGTACCGAACGGATTACCGTTATTCGGATTCCCAAACGGGTTGCCATTATTCGGATTATTCGGCCCGGCCGGCGGCACGTTGGCACCACCTTGCGCCGTGGGCTTTATGAACGGATTGCCGTTATTCGATTGCGCGTTCTGCTGATCGTTCTGCTGATTTCCACCTACATACGGATTTCCGAAGAAAGGATTGCGAGGCCGCTGCGGCTGCTGCGGAGCCTGCCCGTATGTGCCATATTGCGGCTGCGGAGGCATGTTCGGCGCGTCACTCGCCGTACCGTTCGCGGCTGCGGCGCCATTAGCCGGCTGCGTCGGCACGGGACCGTACGCACCATATTCCGGTGCCGGACGGTACTGCTGAGACGGCGCATCCTGCGCGGAACCGCCAACCACGGTACGCTCGCCCGCTGCGGAAGCATAATCCGGAGTATCGCCCGCCGCAGCCGCGAATTCCGTCGAAGCGCCATCGTTCGCAACAGGCATGGCGGCCGTCGGCTGATCCTCAATACCGCCCTGCACGTCAATCGGTTCGGTAGCCGACTCTGCGGCATACGGCTCGCCTGCGTAAGTTTGCGTCTGTTCCGCATCAACCGGCGGCATCGGCACGGTCTGCTGCTCATCATTCTGCGGCTGCACGGCGTTCTGGTCGTTCTCTTCAGCCATTTTCGCTCCTTATTCGTCTCGCGGCATTTCACAAATCAGCAATCGTGCCGCTCGAACTGCTATCTACGAGTAAAGATACTCGCTCTGGAAGTTTCCTGAATGTTTGTTGAAAGTAGCAACCGAATCTCTTGGCAGTTCTCTCCATACGGTACCAGAGGCTATGCGATGCAACTTGACAAACCTCAGCCGATACGCCTTCTCACAACCATCGCAAGAAATTCGATAACTCATTCGCGTTATATGTGGCAGAAATGCAGCCACACAAAAACTCATTTGCGCTATATGTGGCACTTTCCTCTGCACAGATGGGTTCAAAACGTCGTTTCAATACCCCCTAACGACTCTTGTTTTCGGAAAACTGCCACATATAAGGGAAATCACATTTTTCAACGGAACGAATCTGCCACATATAAGGAAAATCGTATTCAGCCGGCGAACGACGTAGCCACCGTCGGCAATCGGCGCTATCGCATAAAATATTTCGCATGACAAGCCTCATCGAATCATCTACTGACACAGCGCAAGACACGCAAAACGCGGCAACCGCAGTGTCCGAGAATCTCATCGAACATCCGCGTGGAGCGGAACCAGGCAAGCCGGGCCGCCGCGACGCCTTCTATTTCGAGCAGAAAACCCGCCTTCCCGACGCGGCCGACGGCAAGGGACGCGGCGGCGCACGATACGGCCGCACCGGCACCATTCATACCCCCCACGGCGATATTCACACTCCGGCGTTCGTGCCCGTGGCCACGCAGGCCGCGATGAAAGCCGTGCTGCCCGAAACCATGAAGGACCTCGGCGCACAATGCCTGCTGTCCAACGCGTTTCACCTGTATGAACGCCCCGGTGAGCAAGTGCTCGACGAAGCCGGCGGCCTTGCCAAATTCATGAACTGGAACGGTCCGACCTTCACCGATTCTGGCGGTTTCCAAGTGCTTTCGCTCGGCGCGGGCTTCAAGAAAACCCTCGCCATGGATGTGACCGGAATGAAATCAGACGACGTGATCGCCGAAGGCAAAGAGCGCCTCGCGTTCGTAGACGAGGACGGCGTAACATTCAAATCGCCGCTCAACGGCTCACTGCACCGTTTTTCCGCCGAAATATCAATGGGAATCCAGCATAAGATCGGCGCCGACATCATGTTTGCATTCGACGAGCTGACCACACTGATGAACACACGCGGCTACCAGGAACGTTCCGTGGAACGCACTTACCGTTGGGCGCAGCGTTGCGTTGCCGAGCATAAGAGGCTTACCGAAGAGCGCGTCGGTAAGCCGTATCAGGCGCTGTATGGCGTGGTGCAGGGTGCGAATTATGAGGATTTGCGCAGGCATGCAGCTGAACAGATCGCTTCGCTGGATTTCGACGGCGTCGGTATCGGAGGCGCGATTGAAAAGCGCATTATCGGCGACACTTGCGCTTGGATTTGCGATGCGATGCCGGAAAGCCGGCCACGTCACGTGCTCGGCATCGCTGCAGTCGACGACATTTTCGCATGTGTCGAGAATGGTGGAGACACGTTCGATTGCGTCGCACCGGCGCGTTGCGGCCGAAATGGCGCGATTTTCACGCGCGACGGACGTTACAACATCAAGCGCGCGCAATTCAAGCATGATTTTGGCCCGCTTGAAGAGGGCTGCGATTGCTACACGTGCACGCATTATTCGCGTGCTTACGTGGATCATGCGTTGCGCGCCCGCGAATTCAACGGTTTCACATTGGCCACGATCCACAACGAGCATTTCTTCGTGAAGCTGCTGGACGACATTCGCGCGTCGATTGACGGCGGATATTTCGACGAATTCCGCAATGAAGCCTTGGCACGCTTCTACACCAACGGTTCCCGCGGCTAATGCATTTCACGTGGGCTTTCCGCCCAAATGAATGCTGAACCACACTTCCGCATTCCAAGGCGCCGACGAACAAACCCGTCGGCGTCTTTTTTCGTGCGTGTCACGCGTGTCACGCGTACGCCCAGCCGTCTCGTTCCCATCCACCACCCCATGTGTCCGTTTCTCTAGAATCGGACACAGCACATATACGTTTATCAGAGATAAAAGCTGCCTAAATCACACACCATGCATCATGGTTTGCATCAGCCAGAGGGCTATTGCCTGACCTCGCGTTTTCGCCCCAAGCTTCGCCATGGCACGCTTGGTATAAGTCTTGACAGTGTTCTCCGATAATCCTAAGCACTCCCCCACTTGAAGTGTGGTCTGCCCTCGCGCATACCTGGCTATAATCGCCGTTTCCCGATCAGACAAAACTGGTTTCACGGCCTGCCCGCCAAGAGTCTCTGCGACGATCCTACGATGCGCCTGTACTGGCAACTCAAAATGCAGATCCGGCATGGTTTCCGCTAACTCATCCGGCAGATAAACGTGTCCAGATACAACGCATTCGAGAGCAGCGGCAATAGTGCGCAAATTTCGTTTCGCGACAATGCCTTGCACTCCAGCCCGAGCCACCGCAGCAGCATATCGGCGCAGCAGAAAAGAAGTAATCGCCAAAATCGGCATATCGTTAACAGTACGCCGAATCTCCTGGCAAATCTGCACGCCATCGGCATCAGATAATGACATATCCATGAGTAATATCTGGGGACGTGTTTGCGAATTACTACATAATTCCGCAGCTTTTTTACCAAGCGTGCATCGCCATAAAATTTTCTTGTCTCCAAATTGTTGAGTCAAATAGCTAGACAACGCACCCAACGTCAACACATCATTGTCGACTATTCCTATATGTTCAACTGATTTGTCAATTCTTTCCACATTAGTTTCCATTACATTAACCACCAAATTACTTGCGATATTTTATAAAGCTTCAGCATGAATAATTATCAAATATCTACACCAAAACCTATTGTTTTCACAACGGTATGACCACATGCAGCGTCCAAGTATCACCCTCTTCACAAGTAGTAATCGACCCGCTCATCGCGTCAAGCATCCTCCGATGAAACGCAAGTCCCCTTCCTGAAACCTTCTTCTTATAGCCGCTCTGTGCATCGTGCGGGCACGCTATAGCGTTTACCTGCGTGATGCGGAGGCATCTGTTCTCGCGACTGACAAAAACAGCGTATGGCTGACTCGTATCAGCGTGACAAGAAATATTGGTGTATAACTCATCAATCAGACTTGTACACTCATCAATCAGATCCGCACAAACACTTTCACCAGTATCATCAGCATCCGCAACATCCAGCTGAATCTCACTTGTTCCAACAAACCCGAGCGTCTTAAGCCGAGAATCCCCCTCATCACAATGCTCGCGAATAATTCTCTCCAATGAAGAAACATCTGGCATCTGTATTTCTTGCGATTCGCAATCAAACCCTTCGCCGCCAACGGGATTTGCGGGGTCGATATCTCGTCCAAGAATATCAATAACTTCATGAACATTGTCCATCGTACGTTGAGCCGCATCATCGATATGTTTCCACGCAACCCGTTCCTCGTCCGATAAGGTTTTACCCTCCAGCTGCTGCTGCGCAATAAAGGCAATATACGACAGACCACCGGTAACCGTATCATGCGTCCTGCTGGCCAATTTTGCATCTCGGCGCATAACCGTCATGCGATAACCCGCCTGTTCCAATCTCCTATCGCGATCCGCAAGCACTGCGATAAGCGCCCGATGCGCGGCAACAAATGCATATATCAGCCAATACAGCGCATATACAACGCACAAGACTCCCCCGACTAATGCCAACCATAACCAGTGCGACGCGTCATAAGCAATCATTGTCGCAGTGCCCAGCAACGGAACACCATATCCGCCGATATACGCATACAGCGTATCGTTATCAACGAATTTTTCCAAGGCTTTTGCCAGCCCGCCCGCAACCGACGAATGTATCGTGCCACGGTATTTCATGCATCTCACACGCCGTTTACCGAAAATATTTTCCCCACGGAACAGGCGCACGATGTACACGCCTCGATTGACGATGAAATACACAGTATAGGAAACAGCAAAAAACGCGCTGACACACGCATAGAATCCGTTTCCATCACGAGAATAGAGCCATCCTGCAGCCATCGCTACAACCAGCAATGGCAGATGAAGCTTCGCTTCCCAGCATGGATGAGGTGCCGAACAGCGCAGCAATCGAACACGAAGCACATAGCCTCTCCGTCCAGCCCACAGCCGACAAACAATATGCTTACCCGGCAGAGGCGGGGGCTTCCGGAATATTCCCCACTAAAAATGCAAACGCCTACACGGTGCTGCGGCCGCAGTATGCTGGGCCGGGGCAGCCGCAGCCTATGCCGCCTGCCTAGCGGGGAAAAGTTCCAATGCGACAAATAGCCAAACACTATCTTCCGACCCGAAGAGCGAACAACCCGCAATCGAAGATACGCGCATTTGATGGGAGACGAGCATGCAGCGACAATTCCAATACGAGGGTGGAGATCGGGTGTTGTCGGTTTCCGAACCGCAAATCGACGAGGACACCTGGAGTGTAAACGTTCGTCTGGAAGACGCTTCTGGACAGACCGTCTGGGAGCATGTCATTTACGGCATCGACGAGGTGCAAGCCACGCTCCTGGGTTTACATTTTGCGAAAACCCGATTGCTGGATGACGGCGGCTATCGTTTTCTCGGCGGCACCGATTTGATGCTGCCTTGATTCACGCCCGTTCACAGCCGCGTATTCGCATGTCTATTTGTCCGATTCTCCAGAATCGGACGAGCTGCGTCGCGCCGCTTGAATTTCCCTACGAAAAATGGCGGAATTTAAGGATGGCTCCGTCGTACGGAAGCTCCCAGAGCTTCCTCCCTCCTCGCGTCGCGCCGCTTGAATTTTCCTACGGAAAATGGCGGCGCGACACGCCGATTTGAGGTTGCGTGGGTTGTGGTGTAGATTAGTCGACTGTCTGCGAGCGTGGCGGAATGGTAGACGCGCTGTCTTCAGGTGGCAGTGAGTGTATGCTCGTGGGGGTTCAACTCCCCCCGCTCGCACCATGATGAAAGGCCGGAGCCGAAAGGTTCCGGCCTTTTCGTTTCCCAAGCGGCAGTAAGGCTCAGCAGCTCACGACGCCTCCAGTGACTGGAAAAATCAGGACTCGTGTTCGTCTCGGTAATGGTTCCCCCCATGTCTTCATCGCCTCGATGATCGGACGTAAGCGTTCGCCGACTTCGGTCAACGAGTATTCGACGTGGTCGTGAACGCGGTCGGCGCTTGGACCGAAGAGACTCTGTCGGCGATCCCGAACACTGCCAAGCATCTGGCCGACGTGCTCGCCGGCACCGACGTGCGCCTTATCGGGGTCGGACGTGCGCACCATAAGTGTCCGATTCGGGAGAAACGGACAACTGTGGCGCAGTTTTACCCGTTTAGTTGTCCGTTTCTGGTGAATCGGACAATTAAGGTATGGGTTTTACGTTCTGGCTGTCCGATTCTGCAGAATCGGACAGTTTGTGAAGAATGGTTAGCGCACGAGGAAGACCATAATGATGATCATGGCGAAGCCGGTCAGGTCGGTGAAGGTGAACGTTTCGCCGGCCCATGCCACTGCGGTGATGGTGGCCATGACCGGTTCGCTGGTGCCGAGCATGGTGGCACGCACTGCGCCAACGCGCATCACGCCTGCCATGTAGAGCCAGAACGCGAGGAACGTGCCGCATACGATGGTGTAGAGCAGCAGGAGCATGCCTCGCGCGTCCAGTGCGGGAATGTTCACCCACGGTTGCGCGAACGGGCATAGGATGAGTCCGGACATGAGGAATGTGATGCCGTTGATGGTCATGTTGCCCCATTTGAGCATGAGCATGACCGGCAGGATGGACATGGCCGCGGTGCTCACCGCGTCGATCAGTCCCCATGCGAGCCCCTGCCATGGCAACGACAGCGAGGTGAAGTTGCCGCCGGTGGCGATGAGGAACGTGCCTGCGAATGCCAGGAGTACGCCGACCAATTCACGCTTGAGGGGCAGTCGTTTGCCGCGCAGGCATACCCAGGCGAGCACGAAGATCAGGTTGAGCGTCTGCAATACGGTGGCGGTTCCGGAGTTCGTCCAGTCGATGGTCATCAGGTAGGAGACCTGCACCAGAAGCACGCAGATCAGTGTGGTGACCAAATATTTCGGATACGATTTGACGTCTTTGACCGCTCCGGCGAGTTTCTGCGGTGTGGTGATGGCCGATCCGACCAGGAAGATCAGGCTGGCGAATAGCGCGCGTACGCAGGAAAGCCAGATCGGATCCAGCTGGTAGTCACGCATCAGCAGTTTGGCCACGGTGCTGTTCATGCCCCACATGGCACCGCCCAGCAGTGTCATGCCAGTGCCGATGAGCAGACTTTTCGGCGTCTGCTCCAGCACATGTTCCGTTTTTTTCGCGGTTTTTTTCGCGTTTTTTTGCGATTCGGAAGTTTTCTGCGATTGCGACGTCTGTCCCGACGTTTGCTTTGCCACGGCCTATCCTCGCTCTCTCCACGGCTTTCACGGCAAATTCACGGCGATTGTAACGCACACGGTGCGCATACTAAACGTCAGTTATGCAAAACAGATTTATTCCGCCAAACTTGCGTTCGGTGCCGCCAAAAAAACGAGGATTTTGTCAAGATATGATTCGAGCACGGCATTCGGCATGGAGAAAATTTCGTGCAATGACTGGCTGTACCGCACTTTTTCGATGGAACCGCCACCTTCTCGCACACGTTCAACGAAGTCATCTTGTGGTCCGTTGAGCACCCACACGTCGCGGCCGGCTTGGAATAGCAATACCGGGGCTTCGATGGCTCCGCACATGTCGGGTTTGAGCACGGCTCGGGAAAGCGCCATCGCCTGGTTTGCCCAATCGAAAGTGGCAGCATTGGTCTGGCATGACTTGTCTGTCAAGCGCTGTTTGTGGAACCAGCGGATGCGTGCTTCGGAGGCTCCCTTGTAATCGTCGGGATTGAGGTTTCCGTCGAAATCGGTATGGCCGAACACGCGCGATTTGCCGAAACCAAGCCCGCAGATCACACCGACCACAATGCGTGCAATCCACGTTGGCATGCCGACCACCGGCGCGATCATCGGCGTGGACAGTACCGCTTTGTCGAACAACGACGGGTAGCGTTCCAACACGGCCGCACCGATGCCACCGCCCATGGAATGGCAGTACAAGTACATTGGACCATCTCCAGCCACTTCGCGACCCACGGTCTGCGCGAACGTGGCGAAATCGGCCACATACCGGCGCCAATCGTCGATCCATACCAGGCTCGGGTTGCTCATGTCGTGCGTGGAATGGCCATGTCCGCGATGTTCGAACACGCATACGGAATAGCCGGCCAGTAGGAAGTACCACACCATTTCGCTGTATTTGCGTCCGAATTCGGTGAATCCGTGCGAGATCACCACCGCACCGCGGAATACGCCCGATGCGCCGTCTTCACGTAATGCGTCGAATTTGTGCGCGTCGTAGCAGTAGTAATGCAACCGTCCAGGATGCTTCAGCTTAGGCAGCATATTGCCGTCCCAATCAATGGTGGTGGGTTCCATCCAACCTTCCGTCATGCAGTTACGCAGCGCAGGCAGTACCGTTTCGTCCATTTCGGCGTCGTAGCGCGCCTCATCGATGAGCGTGATAGTCATGAATTCCATCTTAGGCGAACAAAGCCAAGACAAAACTAAGCACAAGCATGTGCGCTGTATAACGATGTATCAACAGTGCGTCACGACTGTATCGCCGCCCCCGCGCGTCACTCTCGCATACTATGGAAGCATGAAATGTGTTTCACTGCTGATGGTGGTGACGTTGTCTCTCACCAGCACACCAGCATATGCGTATGCAGCAACTCCCGTTAACGGCAACGACGATATCTCCACTGCCGCGAATCCCAACTGCCCAACATGGCTGCAATGGCTGTGTGGGAAAGGAAAGTGATCGCATAATGACCACGTCGGAAAAGCATCCTAAGATTCATCGCATCGCGCTAGTCGACAAGGATCCGCGAGCGCTGGATTCGCTCAGTGCCGTCATTGCCTGCAAAGTGCCGACCGCATATGTGGTGTGGACTGCGACTTCTGGCGATGAGGCGATAGAACGCTGTCAGGACGCGAACAGCAATGTCAGTTTGTTGATTCTTGATATGTCGATGGAGGGTTTGCAGGGGCCTGCTACTTGTCGTCGGTTGCGTTTGATGGGCAAGCATATGCCGATTCTTGGTGCGACGAGTTTTTCCATCAAAAGTTATCGGGACAAGCTGATGGAGGCTGGTGCGCAGGGTTTGGTTGGTAAGGAGAATGCCGACCAGTTGGCGCAGATTATTATGTGTATGTGCAATGGCGAGGTGATGGAGGGGTTTGAGACGCCTGCGTTGGCTAATTTGCGTATTAGCAGGGAGGCCGAGACTGCGCCTTCGCTCACTGTTCGTGAGGAGCAGATTATTTCTTTGTGCGCGGAGGGCATGCTTGATCGAGAGATTGCCGAGCGTTTGGGGATTTCCGAAGCCACCATCCGCAAGCATATGCAAAGTATTTTAAGGAAACTCAACTGTAAGACTTCGCGTCAGGCAGTGGCATTGTGGGTGAGGTCCAATGCGTTCTAAACCTGCAGCTCAGTACATTGCGTGGCGGAATCGTGTGCGCACGTTGCATCCGAATTTGTGGCATCCAATCCGTTTTACCATCATGTTGATCGTGCTCATATGGACCGTATATGGCGTTTGTTACGAACCGCCTACCGACATATCTGGCGTGGTTTGGATTGCGATGCTGGTTGCAGCGCTCGTGGTATCTCCATTGTTTCCAAAAAGCATGTCGGTGGCGATTATTGTGATTGTCTACGCTGGCGATCTGTTTACCTCTTACGCAAGTTCGGGTAATTCTCTTCCCACGCATCTCTACGCTTATGGCATGCTTGCGTACAGTACCAATGTCATTATCGCGACAGCGCTGTTCACATATTACATTGCTACTATCCTGCTGATTTCGCCTCCTGGCCCAGGCACTAACCCTGTCTCCATGATCAGCATGTATGCCATGGTGCTGCTGCTCGGCAGGGCGTTGAGTTGGAGCGAGAAAACGACGCGGAAGCGTTTTGAAGCGGCGCAAAACAAGAATCGGTTGCGGGAGTTGGAAAGCCGCGCACGCATTGCCGACGCTATTCACGATGCGGTGACGGGCGATTTGTCGGCGGCGGCGTTTGTGGCACAACGGCATGTTGACGGCGTTTCAGGCAGCCCTAGTGCCGCTGCCGGAGGCCCTGTCAGCGCAGCCGATGCAGCCGACGCCGAAGACTGGCGTCAGATCAACGAATACATTCTTTTCGCATTGACGAATGTGCATCGCGTTATCGACGAATTGAATATGGATGCCACCGTCCTCCCCGGCGATGCCGACGGCGAAGCGCTGGCCAATCTGCTGCGAACCACCATGGACGACGGCGACCGACGTTTGCGTAAACTCGGCTTCGAAATCACGTCCATACGGCACTGTGCGGGCGGCAAACCGAGTGCATCGCGGGAGACCGCCGAGCTTGCCAATAATCTGCTGCGCGAAATCTATGCGAATATCGCTCGTCATGCCGCTCCGGGAAGCAAGGTTGATCTTTCGGTGATGCTTAGACCGAATGCCATTGAAATCACTCAAATCAATCCCATGAAAGAAGGGCTAGCCGGAGCTGACGGGCACGATAACGAACTTCCTGGCGGCCATGGGCTGGCCTCGTTCAAGAAGCAACTTGAATCACATCAGGGCACGCTCACCGCGTCCGCGCAGGACGGCAGTTGGACGCTTTTCGCGTATATTCCGGTGACTGTCATCGACGATTCGCCGGGATTGTTTGAGCAAGTGCAGGCGTGATCGTGCATATTGCTATTGCAAATCTGACGTGATTCACGTGTTTTCTGATGTGATTCACGTTTCGACTTTGCTTGATATTCGCCTATTTCTAACGATTTTCGGCTTTTCCAAGCCCAAATTGAGGGGGTACACAAATGTGGTACCCCCTCGCTTGCGAAGTCGTTTTCGCCTGTTTTATGTTGGCAATCGGGAAGGGAACGCGTTCGCCCACGACGCTCGGATGCTTGGCAGTTCGGGAATCGCTGGGGAACGCGTTTTGCTTTTGTTTGATACTTTTGCTTGCGTTTTTGCAGTTATCATTACAGCGCTATAGGCGCAGCACTACCGCTCCAATGCTTCCGCAAGGAAATCGCGCTGCAGGATCAGCAGATTTTCGGCGACGGTTTCGTCATTAGTCATATGCGTGATGCCGGTCAGCGGCAGGAACGTGTGCTTGCGTCCGGCCGCCATCAGCGCTTGGCTCAGGCGTAGACTGTGCGCGATCGTCACATTGTCGTCGGCGAATCCGTGAATGAGCATGAGTGGGCGATCAAGCTGCGGCGCGTCGGAGATGATGCTGTTACGTTCGTACACGGCCGGATCAAGGCCCAAGTAGCGTTCGGTGTAGTGCGTATCGTACAGTGTCCAGTCAGTCGGGGGTGCGCCCGCGCAGGCTGCAGCGAAGGTTTCCGGCGCTTCCAACACGGCGAGCGCGGAAAGGAATCCGCCGTACGACCAGCCGATCATGGCTACGCGGTTGAGGTCGGGTTGCGGGATGGTGGTTTCCGAGGATTCCTTGTTTTCTTGCGCGGCCAGTGTTGCCAACGCTTCCGGTAGCGCACGTACGGCGTCTACTTGGTCTTCGAGCGTCACGGATTTCATGGTTTCGTAGATGGCACGGTCCCATTTCGGCCCGCGTCCGGTGGTGCCGCGTCCGTCGGCGGTGACCACGATGTAGCCTTGGTCGGCCCACCATTGCGCATCCCAATAGAAGGATTGGTTTTCGACGACTTGCTGGAATCCGGGGCCGCCGTAAGGTTTCATGAGCACCGGCAGAGTGTCGGCATGCGCGTATTCGCTGCTAGCCGAAGGGAGCACGATTGCCGTGTACAGGCCACGTTCGCCAAGTCGGGTGAAGTGTACGTTCGGCGTGAATCCGGGGGTTTCGGCATGGTTTTCGATTGGTGAGACCACCATTGACGCCACGTCTATACCATTTTCGTCGGTTGTGACGATGTTCATGCAATGCTGCATTTGCACAGTTGCATCATCCACGCCGCGTCCGGTCACCACGCAGCCGCTGCCTGCGCGAGACATGGTCCACTGGCCGGGCGCGTAGGTGAGAGGTTCCCATGTGCCGTCATAGCGAATCGACACCACGTCGAAGCTGCGGGCGTCATGATCGGCGGCGTTGGACTGCCAGAGGAATGGCAGGCTGTCGTCAGGCAACAGTTCGGGGGTGCGCTGTACCACACAGAGCACGTCGTCGTCGGTCACGTCGATCACTTCGCGCACTTGCAGTCCGGCCGGCGTGAAGGGCACGCCATTCGCGGTGAGGCGGTTCGTGTCGGCATCCATGTCGTTCATCGCGCAGATCAGGCGTCCGTTCGGCGTGAATGCGGGCGTGCCGTGGATCAGGTCGAGCCAGTAGGCGTTGCTGTGTTCTTCGAGCACGCGCGTGCTGCCCGGGCGTTCACCTTCGGCATATTCGGGGATGGCGATGGAGAAGGTTTCGACTTGATCGCCTTCATCGTCGGTGAATCCGTTTTCCGCATCTCGCATGGTGGCAATCGGTTCGCCCACGTGGATGGCGAGCACCTGATCGTGCTGCTGGCGTCGGTCTTGCACAAGGATGATCGGCTCATGCCCGCTCGTCCAGCTGACTGCGGCCAAGTATTCGTAGGTTTCATGGTCCCACTGCACCTCATTGACGATTGCCCCGTAGCAGCAGTTGTCGCTGTCGAAGCCGAGTTCCAGCAGGGTCAGTCGCACGTTGGCATTAGCGGTCAATGCTTGCGGATAGCGGTTGGATCGTGCAGGATTCGCAGGGTTAGCCGGGTCCGAAAGATGCCAGATTGGTTCCAGGGATTCGTCGTAGGTTTCGAACAGCACATATTTGGAATCGGGAGACCACCAGAAGCCGTCGTAGCGGTCCATCTCCTCGCCTGCTGCGAATTCCGCCAAGCCGATCTTCCATTCGCCGTCTTGCGGGATTGAAGCGACTACCGAAATCGCGTCTCCGATTTCGCAATCGTCGTCACCGGAAGCCGTGTCGAAAGCGGTATCGGCAAGATCGACATTCACTAGATAGGTGCCGGTGGTGTACATAACATGCTGCCCGTCAGGGCTGATACGCGGGTTCAGTACCGGCTTGAGCTCGTCTTCCTCTATGGCGATGGCTCGCGTCACGCCGGCTGCGATGTCGGTGAGGAAGAGTTGTCCGTTGATGGTGAAGGTCACGCGGTTGCCGCTTACGTCGGTGGAATAGCCGACAATTCCGGACCCGCCTTCGCGTGCACGTTCGCGACGCGCCCGTTCTTCAGCGGGAACGTCTTCGGCGTCGGCATCAGCGAGCAGCGTGCGCGGATCGGCGAGCAGCATTTCGCTGGCGTTGCCGTTTTCGTCGATCACGCTCATCCACAGTGAGGTGACGGTGTCTTCCGATCCGTCGGAACGCAGGAACAATGCACGGGAACCGTCTGCAATCACACGTGCGGAACGCGGAGCTCCGCAGGAAAATCGCAGTGTACGAGCTTTTTTACGAGGAAACTGTCGAATCGCATCTGTCATATTTCCAACCTATCACCATTCCATATCTCCTTTCCCACAGACATCCATCGCACAGCATGGGAATCGAAATGATGGTGACAAACTCAGAATCATATACCCCCTAGATGGTATAAAGACTGAAATATTGCATGAAATTTTTGCAATTAAAGGGCTTACGAATTGGCGCTCGGCGCTCTACCGCGTAGGATGGGTGAGGATAGAAAGGGACAAGCATGAGTGTTCTCGACCGATTTGAGAAGAGCGTAGAAGGCGCCGTCAACGGGGTTTTCGCCAAGTTCGGGTCCAAGGACCTGCAGCCCGTCGACCTTTCCAGCGCGCTGGAACGTGAGATTGATAAAGAGGCCATGCCCGTCACGCGAGACCGCACCGTGGCGCCGAACGAGTACCGTTTCAAGCTCAGCACACCGGATTTTAACAACATCGTCGATTGGGGTGCCGAGGCGCTGGCCAACGAGCTGGCCGACAACCTCACCCAGTATGCGAAGGACCAGCATTATGCATTCGTAGGCCCGGTCGTGGTGATCTTCGAAGAGGACCTCGAATTGACCAAGAGCAACTTCAAGCTGACGAGCGAATCCGTGCAGGGCAACACCGTGCCCGTCACCACCGAGGCGCAAACCGAAGATTGCCCGATGCTGGAGATCGGCGAGCACCAGTATCTGCTTACGGAAAGCAAGACCATCATCGGCCGCGGATCCGACTGCGACATCGTGATTGACGACCCGGGCATCTCCCGCCGTCATATGGAGATTGATGTCACCGACAATGGCAGCACCGTCATCGCGCGCGATCTGGGCTCCACCAACGGCATGTATGTCGAAGGCCACCATGTCGAGGCGGCCACGCTGCTCGACGGCAACACCATCACCATCGGCCGCACCCGAATCCTGTATTGGGCCTCTTCGCAGGATCAGGAGTAACCAACCCCAACCTCGGGAGTTGCCTCTATGCTCACTGAACTTACTTTCGCGATCCTCAAGTACGGCTTCCTCGTACTGCTTTGGATCTTCGTAGCCTGCACGGTGCGTTCGCTGTACAGGGATGTGGAAACGCTCAGCCCGCGCAAGTCGCGGGCTCATCGCCGTAAGGAGCGTCGCGCACGCAAGGCCGTCGAAGCGCCAGCGCCCGTGGCCGCCCTCGCGCCGGTGGTCAGCGCCACGTCAAGCGCCAAACCTACCTTGCTGGTCATCATCGATGGCCCTCTTGCCGGCAGTTCCGTCCCCCTGACCGGCAACACCATCACGCTTGGCCGTTCCGCATCGAACACCGTGGTCTTGGATGACGAATTCGTCTCGTCCCACCATGCGCGCGTCTACACGGATCCCGCCACCGGCAAATGGGCCGTCGAAGATCTGGGTTCCACCAACGGCACTGTGGTCAACCAGCAGCGTCTGAACGCGCCGATGATCCTCGGAACGCGCATTCCCGTACGCATTGGCGCAACCACCTTCGAATTGAGGTGACCCGTTTGCCGACTTCCCCCGCTTCACAACCGCTGTTCATGTATTCCACCGTCGTTTCCGACGTGGGTACCGTACGTTCCAACAACCAAGATTCCGCGTTCGCGGGCGAGCATCTGATCGCCATCTGCGACGGCATGGGAGGCCATGCGGGAGGCGACACCGCCTCCACCATCGCCATCCGTTCGCTGGCTCACATCGAGCAAGACAATGTGCAGGGCGATGTCCAGGTTATTGCCCACATGCTGAAAACCTCGGTGATGGCCGCGCATGACGCGATCGTCGGCAAGGCGAAGCGTGAACGTCGTCTCGCAGGCATGGGCACCACCGTCACTTCCGTCGCGCTGGTTGCGGGATATTGGGTTGTGGCGCATATCGGCGATTCCCGCGCGTATCTACTGCATGACGGCCGTTTGATCCGCATGACGTCCGACCACAGCTATGTGCAGCATTTGATTGATACCGGCCGCATCAGCGAGTCCGAGGCGCGCAATCATCCGCAGCGCAATGTCGTGATGCGGGTTTTGGGCGATTTCGATATCGACTCGCGCCCGGACATCGCCGTACGCAAGGCGCATCCGTCTGATCGTTGGCTGCTATGCTCTGACGGCTTGTGCGGCGTGCTTGAGGACTCCACGTTGCAGGAGATGCTATCCACCTGCTCCGATCAGGAAGAATGCGCTCAACAGCTGGTTTCGATGGCGCTTCGTGCCGGCAGCACCGACAATGTCACTGCGGTCATCGCCGACGCGACGCTCGCCCTCGACGCAGACGCGTTCGATCTGCCACATCAGACGCCGCTGGTCGGCGGCGCGGCCAGCGCAAGCCTCGAACCGATCGCCGACATCATCAACGAGCCGGTCGCATCCGCACCCGCACTGCGCGAAGGCAAGAAATCGCCAGCGGCCCGCGCGGCGGCATTGCGCAACGGCAAGAATCCCGACGACAACGACAATCCTCCGGAACAGCGCGTGGCACAACCATCCACGGTACGCGAGGAAAACGGTGACCGCACCAATCCCGATACCGGAGAAATCCCCGTCGTACAAAAGGATGACGGCCGTATTTCCGCCGATCCAAACGATCCGGAAGTCGCCAAGGCCATCCGCAACGAGCATATCGAGCAACGCAAGACGAAGCGATCACGCACCCGACGCAACCGCGTGATCGCCATCATCGTCACCATCGTGATATTGCTGGGACTGGCAGGCGGCGCTTTCGCAACCTACCGCTGGAGCCAAACCAAGTACTATATCGGCGACAATAACGGCGAAGTGTCGATTTTCCAAGGCGTGCCGACCAGTCTGTTCGGCTTCCAGCTATCACATGCCATCACCGACACCAATATGAAGACGAGCGAACTGCCGCCAAGTTGGCAGGAGCAGCTCGCGCAGGGCATTTCCTTCGACACGTACGGCGAGGCGAAAACGCATACGCGCCTGATCAAAAAGCAGCTGAAACAGCAGCAGGACGCCGAAGCGCAGAAGGGGCAGAACAAGACAAACAGCGGATCCGACAGCAAGTCGTCAAGCAAATCCTCTGATACGACTTCCAACAAATCGTCAAGCAAATCAGGTGATTCGGGCAACGCTTCGGCAGACAAGTCAGGCGGTGACCAGTCATGATGGCAACCCGTCTGAAGCAATTCGGCCTACTCTTGTTCAGCATGCTGATTTGCGGCGTCTCATTCTTCCAGATGTTCGAACGTACCACCGGCGGTTTCCCGCATAATTACCTGTGGATGCTCGCATTCGTCGGTGCATTGTTCCTGACTTCCTGGGGATTGCTGCTGCGGTTCCAGCCGTACGCCAACCAGGCGATCATGTGCTGCGTGATGGTGCTGACGGGCACCGGCATCATGATGATCGCCCGCATCGATCAGGATTCGAACACGTCCGTCGCGTTCAAACAGTTGCTTTGGCTGTCGATCGCGCTGGTTGTGGTGAATCTGCTGGTGATTTTCATGAAGGATTACCGTGTGTTGCGGCGGTTCTCGTACGTCAGCATGGTAATCGGTTTGGTGTTACTGCTGTCGCCGATGCTTCCGGTGGTCGGTTCCGAACAGTATGGCGCCCGTATTTGGGTGAGAATTCCCGGTTTAGGATCGTTCCAGCCAAGCGAATTCGCGAAGCTGTTCCTTGCGTTCTTCTTCGCCTCCTACCTATATGACCACCGCGACCAGCTCGCGGTCGGTGGCAAGAAGGTGTTGGGTCTGCAGTTGCCGCGCATCAAGGATCTGGGGCCGATCATCGTGGTGTGGATCGTATCGATGGGCGTGCTGGTCATGCAGCACGATTTGGGCACGTCGCTCATGTTCTTCGCCATGTTCGTGTCCATGCTGTATGTGGCCACAGGGCGTACCAGTTGGATTGTGATTGGTTTCATCGCGTTCGCCGTGGGCGCGTTTGCGGCGGCCAACATTTTCAGCCATGTCGGCGCCCGTGTTGACGCCTGGCTGCATCCGTTCGACTCGACGCAATACAGCAAGGAGTATGGCGGCTCATACCAGCTTGTCACGGGTATTTTCGGCCTGGCATCAGGCGGCTTGATGGGCACTGGCCTTGGGCAAGGTCACCCGTCGCTCACTCCGATCGCCAACTCCGACTACATCTACGCGGCACTTGGCGAAGAGCTGGGCCTCACCGGCCTGATGGCCATTCTGATGCTCTATTTGCTCATCATCGCCGCCGGGATGATCACTGCAATGAAAATCAAGGATGGGTTCGGCAAGCTTCTCGCATCGGGCCTCGTGTTCACCATGGCCTTCCAAGTGTTCACCGTGGTGGGAGGCATCACGTTAGTCATACCGCTTACGGGTTTGACTCTTCCGTACATGGCCGCCGGCGGATCTTCACTCATAGCGAATTACATGTTGGCAGCACTCTTAATGGTGATTTCCAACTCGGCAAACAAACCCGAATCCGATATCGACAGCGACACGTTCCAATACGAGGCGATGCAGGCGCTGAGCGCCCGCAAGCAGAGCCGCGCCCGCAGAAGCGTCTCCTCCGAGCAATCCTCTACGCAATCGCAAGCTGTTTCACCGGCAGCCACGCAAGCCGTTCCGCAAGTCGCCATACCGGCCGCCATGCAGCAATCGCAAGCAACGGAAATCATCTCCACGGCAACGCCGGTCGCAGGCACGCCAATCGTACCCCCTGCTCCCCCATCGAATGGGTTCGGCACATCTGACATGCCGAGCACGCCGAACCCATCGGGCAACACGTCAGAGGGGAGCCAAGCATGAATAAATCACTTCGCCAACTGTTCACCATCGTGGTGGCGCTGTTCGTCATTCTGGGCATGTCCACCACGATCATCACGGCGATCCGCGCGAACCAGCTCAACAGCGACCCGCGCAACACCCGCGCCCTCTACCACGAGTATGGTGCTCCGCGTGGCGCGATTCTCGCGTCGGATGGCTCCGTCATCGCCAAATCCGACCCGTCGAACGACGCTTTCTCCTATCAGCGCTCCTATGCGGCCGGCGCGCTGTATGCGCCGGTCACCGGCTTCTTCTCCATCAGCCAGCGCGGTTGGAGCGGTATCGAAGCCTCGCGCAGCTCGCTGCTGTCGGGCCAATCCGACCAACTGGTGTGGCAGCGGTTCAAATCGCTGTTCACCGGCCAAGAGAACAAGGGCGCGACCATCGAAACGTCCATCGATCCGAAGATCCAGCAGGCCGCCTACAACGGCCTCGCCAACAATGACGGCGCGGCCGTGGCCATCGAGGTGAAGACTGGCCGTATTCTCGCCATGGCGAGCACGCCAAGCTACGATCCGAACCAGCTGGCAAGCCACGACACGTCCGAAGCGAACGGCAACTATTCCGCGCTCTCGCAAAACGAATCGAACCCGATGCTCAACCGCGTCACCTCGCAGCTGTATCCTCCGGGATCCCCGTTCAAGACGGTGGTGGCGGCCGCCGCGTTGGAAACGGGCGAATACCAGACCGACACCGAGATTCCGGCCGGATCGAGCTATACGCTTCCAGGTACGGCCACGCAGTTGACGAACGCAGTGTCGCAGGCCGACGGTTCGGATGGCAAGATCACGTTGGAAGACGCGATGGCGTATTCGTCGAACACCGCATTCGCCCAGCTGGGCGTGGCTTTGGGTGACGAAAAGATCTCATCCATGGCCGAAAAGCTTGGTTTCGACAGTCCAATCGCCGTCGACGGTTCCGAATCCACGGGCACGCCGTGGGTGAGCGTGGCGTCGAATTTCCCAACCGATGCGGCCGACGACAAGCTCGCCTTGGCGTCCATCGGCCAGGGAGACACCGTGGTGACCCCGCTACAGAACGCGCTGGTGGCCGCTGCAGTGGCGAACGGCGGCAAGGTCATGCGGCCGACGTTAGTGGATCGCGTGCGTTCCTCCGATCTGTCGGTCATCTCGCAGACCAAGCCGCAGGTAATGAGCCGCGCGTTCAGTTCGGACACCGCAGGCAAGCTCACGCAGATGATGGAAGCCGTGGTCACCAAGGAAAACCAGAATCTGGCCATTGACGGCGTGCAAGTAGCAGCGAAAACCGGCACCGCGCAGATCGGCAACGGCAACACGTCCATCGACGGCTGGGTGATAGGATTCGCCCCTGCGGACGATCCGAAGATCGCCGTTGCCGTGGTGGTGCACAATGTGGACTTGTATGGCTCATTCGCCGCAGGACCGATTATGAAAGCGATGATGCAGGAGGCGCTGGCAGAGTGAAACTGATTGAAGGACAGCTCATCCACCGACGCTACAGGTTGGATGCCCGTCTGGCCCAAGGTGGCATGGGCGAAGTGTGGAAAGGCTACGACATCCAGCTGGGCCGCCCGGTGGCCATCAAGGCGTTGCGTGGCGATTTAGGGGTCACGCAGGAGGCCAAACTGCTTCGTTTGCGTGCGGAAGCGCATAATTCCGCCAATCTTGCACACCCGAACATCGCCGCTTTGTTCGAATATTACGAGCATGACGGCATAGGCTTCCTCGTTATGGAGTATGTGCCCAGCAAGTCGTTGGCCGACCTGTTCCACGAGCAGAACGGTCCGATGGAGCCGACCCGCTTGCTGCCGATTCTCATCCAGACCGCACGTGGCCTGTTCGTCGCTCATTCACATGGCGTAATCCACCGCGATGTGAAGCCGGCGAATATCATGGTGTCCGATTCCGGCGAGGTGAAGATCACCGATTTCGGCGTCTCCTACTCCACTAATCAGGAGCAGATCACGCAGGACGGCATGGTGGTGGGCACCGCGCAGTACATTTCCCCGGAGCAGGCGCAGGGCCAGCATGCCACGCCTCAATCCGATATCTATTCGCTTGGCGTCGTCGCCTACGAGGGCCTGTGCGGGCATCGTCCGTTCACGGGCGCCACGCCGGTTGACATCGCCGCAGCCCATGTCAACAATCCGGTTCCGCCGCTGCCCGACTCCGTCGATGTGCAGCTGCGTGAATTCGTCATGTCAATGCTGGCCAAGGATCCCCTTGACCGTCCAAAGGACGCGTTGACGGTGTCGCGCACATTGTCCCGCATCGAACGCCGTCTGCTCGACCAGCAGACACAATTGGCTGACACGATGGTGGTGCCTACAGGTGGAAGGCTTCCGCGCCGCGTAGTCAGCAGACCTCATATCTCCTTGATCACTGATGGGAAGGAACAGGGATGAACATCAACATGCCTACCTCTTTGGCTGGTGAACGTTACCAGCTCGGCCAACTGGTCGGCCGTGGCGGCATGGCCGAAGTGCACGTGGCGCTCGATACGCGTCTTGGGCGTACCGTCGCGGTCAAGATCATGCGCGCCGACTTCGCCAACGACAAGATCTTCCTTGAGCGTTTCCGTCGCGAAGCCCATTCCGTGGCACAAATGAACAATCCCAACATCGTGAACATCTACGATTCGGGCGAGGAAGTCGTCACCACCGAAACCGGCCAGACCGAGCATCTGCCGTATCTGGTGATGGAGTATGTCAAGGGCCAGACCCTGCGCGACATTCTCAAAGTGAACGGCGCTTTGAGCCAGCGCGACGCCGAACAGGTGATGATGGGCGTGCTCAACGCGCTCGAGTATTCGCACCGCATGGGCATCATCCACCGCGACATCAAGCCCGGCAACATCATGATTTCCGAGCAGGGCGTGGTCAAGGTCATGGACTTCGGCATCGCCCGCGCGCTCGACGATTCCGCCGCCACGATGACGCAGTCGCAGGGCGTGGTCGGCACCGCGCAGTATCTGTCTCCCGAACAGGCGCGCGGCGAAAGCGTCGACATGCGTTCCGACCTGTATTCCGCAGGTTGTGTGCTGTATGAAATGCTTACTGGAAGGCCGCCGTTTACCGGCGATTCCGCAGTGGCGATCGCCTACCAGCATGTTTCAGAGGTCGCCACTCCCCCAAGTTCGGTTGTTCCAGGATTGCCGAAGATGTGGGATTCGATTTGTGCGAAAGCGATGGCGAAGGATCGTCAGAACCGTTACGCCACGGCTTCCGAATTCAAGAACGATCTGCTGACGTTCATGAACGGCGGTGTGCCGATGGCTGCCGCGTTCAATCCGTTGACCGATCTGACCAATATGAAGGCCCGCAAGCAGGCCGAAATGACCGCGAATACCGTGGCCATGACCCCTACCGGTGAAACGGCCGCAACGCAGGCGTTCAATCCCGTCACAGGCCAGTTTGAGGCCGTGCCGAACCCGCAGAACGGCGTTGCCACGAAAACCCGTGCGGAACAGCGTGCGGAGGCCGCGAAGGCACGCAAGAAGAAGCAGATCATTATCGGCTCTGTCGTGGGCGGTCTGGTGGCTTTGCTGGTCATTCTGGGCGTGTTCTTCATGCTGAACAAGAGCGACTCCGCAGCTGACATGGTGGAAGTGCCTGATTTCACCGCCACGGCGAATATTTCCGAGGCGCGCGTCGAAGAGCAGCTCGCAGCCAAAGGCCTGAAGCTCGACGCCCGCGAGGATTCCGATTCGAGCAAGCCGAAGGGCACAATCACCAAGCAGAATCCAAAGGGCGGCAAGAAGGTCGCCAAGGGCTCCACGGTTTCCGTATGGTTCTCCACCGGCCCGCAGTCGGTCGCGGTGCCGGATGTGTCGAACAAGAGCCAGGACGATGCGAAGTCCATTCTTGAGGCCGCCGGCTTCAAAGTGGGCAACGTGCGCACGGTAGACAACGTATCCATCGAAAAAGACAAGGTGGTAAGCACCGATCCTGCCGCCAATTCGAAGCAAACCGAGGGCACGATCATCACGCTGTACATTTCGTCCGGCATGACCAAGATTCCCGACAATCTGATAGGACAGCCGAAGGATTCGGCCATTGAGCAGCTCAAGCAGGCCGGTCTGACACAAATCACCATCGAAAGCGAGTATTCCGATTCCATCGCTTCCGGCGCTGTGACCCGCGTCGATCCAGGTGTCGGAAGCACGGTCGAGGCTGGTACCACGGTCACGATTTGGGTGTCCACCGGCAAGCAGCAGATCAGCGTGCCCAGCGTGATCGGCATGAGCTATGCGAATGCCAAGAGCCTGCTGGAAAGCTACGGCTTCCAGGTCACGGTTTCCGGTCCGGAGGATGGCACCGTCACGGGCATGTCTCCAACCGCCGGTACCCAGTCCGATAGCGGAGCCACGATCACGTTGACCACCAAATCCTCCAGCACCGATAATGCAGGCAACGGCGGAGGCAACAACAGCAATAGCGGCAATAACAACAACGGCAACAACGGCGGCAACAACACCACTCCCGGCGAAGGCAACTGATCGATCGTCACAACCGCGATAGCCGCCATAATTCACAATGAAGGCCCGACTGGAAATCCCCAGCCGGGCCTTCATGCTTACGATTGCGTTTTACGAAACTCACGTTTTCCTGAGATTCGTTCCCGAAATTTTCGCGCGATTCACGTATTCCGTGATTCCCTGCAGTCCTTACGTTTCGCGTGTTTCCGCATTTTCACGTGTTTTCGTGCCTTCAGGCCGCGACCTTCGGCTGCAATCCGGCGGAACGCTCCACCGCGTTCTCCTGCCCGCACACCTTCAGCCAGTTCGCAAGCAATCGGTAGCCGTCCTGAGTCATCACGGATTCGGGGTGGAACTGCACCGCGTACATCGGCTTGCTGCGGTGCTTAATGCCCTGCACGATGTGGTCGCTCTGCGTCCACGCGGTCACCACCAGCTCTTCCGGCACGGAATCAGGCTCCACGGCCAACGAATGGTAGCGAGTGGCGGTCATAGGATTGGCCACTCCTTCGAAGATCTCGTCGTCGATGTGCTCCACCAAACTGGTTTTGCCATGCATGATGGTAGGCGCATGGCTTACGGTGGCGCCGAACACTTCGGCCAGTGCCTGCATGCCCAAGCAAACGCCGAACATGGGCTTGGACTGCTCCGCGCATAGGCGGATCATATCTTCGCTGGCGCCGGATTCCGCCGGAGCGCCAGGCCCTGGGGAGATCAGCACGCCGTCATATTCGTCGATCACACCGTCCTCGCTCGGGTCGATCGCATCGTTGCGCACCACCGTCACCGTGGCACCCAACGTCTTCAAATATCCGACGATCGTGTACACGAACGAATCGTAATTATCCACGACCAGAATGCGTGCGGAATCGGTCATCATGCTCCTATCGACGTTGGAATGCCGGCATCCGAATATTTCGAATCGTTCGAATGCCTCAAATCCTTCGAATATTCCGAATGCTTGCGTTGTGCGAATACTTGCGTTTGAACAGCAGTCTACGTGCGCAACATGTCATGACATGACGCGCGTCTCACGCAGCAACCGCAGCAACCGCAAAAAGCGCCTTATACGGCCGTGTAATTCGACATTTCCTGCAATGCCGGAATATTCGTCGCAGCCCACGGGAACAGCCACTCAAAGCACGATGCGGCCGCCGCGAAAATCAACAACGCCATCAGCACGAGTCGAATCGGAAGTACGCCCGGCTGTAATCGCATCAATCCTCCGTACAAGCTGAATTCCGGCTTTTCGCAACGTCCCGCGCGCACGTCGGCGAGGTACGGCCAACGCCATGCCACGAGCGCGGAAAGGAAGATGATCACGTATGCGGCAAGCGCGCCGAAAATCCACGGTTCAAGCGAGCTGACGGATGCGACGATCGACGATTTTTCGTTGTTGACGAATTTGACTTTACCGTTGGAGTCGGTGGATGCGAGCTCCTGGGGGATGCCGTCGGACACTTTCGCCCAGTATGAGAATTCCGCGTAGCTGATCCAGCGGTGTGTCGGCGTGGAATATTTCGGTTCGCACGTAGTCATGGTCAGCATGCGTTTGGTCGGCGTAGCGCCGGGATTTTCGGGGTTGGCGGCGACCACTTCGATGTCGGTCGGCAGCACGATTTTGTGGCTCGTGTAGTGATACACATACCAGTAATCCTGCGTGCGGATGATAATCGGGTCGCCTTCCTGCAGTTTGTCGACATCGCCAAGTGGCTGTCCGTAGCCGTTGCGGTGGCCTGCGAAAGCGAAGTTGCCGACTTGGCCGGGCATTTGCGAGTCTTTGTAGTGGCCGAGGCCATGTTTGTTGAGTTCGTTGAGGGAAGTTCCCTCAACGAGGTTGCGTTGCCATTGGCTGCCGAATCGCGGAACGTAGACTTGGGCGATCAGCTCGCCTTCCTGCGCGCTTTGCGGTTGCGTTGGCGGGTCGCCTTCCTGCACCTGCGCGATGGTGACGTTGTCAGATTGGCCCGGGTCGGACCATGATACGGATTGGCGCGTTTCGATTTGGTTGTGTTCGGCTTGCACGCCCGTCCACCACATTTGCCATGCGATGTAAAGCGCGCAGATGGCCGCTGCGGTCAGCATGAGTTCGGCGAGTATGCCAAGTATCGTCCATACCACGCTTTTGCGGCGTTGTTTATGTGCCACGTGCTTCATCGTTTACTTCCCCTCTTGCGATTCCTGCACATCTTGTAATTGCTGCGTTTCGTCCGTTTACTGCGTTTCTCCTGTTCCGTCGCTCATCGCCTGCGCGTATTGCAGCGGCTGCTGCAGAGCGTCGGTCGCCTCGAAATGCAGTTTCTCTTTTTCTTCGACCTGCCAGCCTAAGCCGAACGCACTGACGTACTGCCGGTATATGGTCACGTCCTGTGAATCGTCGAGCGCTTTTTTCATATTGTCGACCGGCCCGATCGCGGAAATAGTGAATGGCGGCGAATACTTTTTGCCCTGCAGGAGCAACACGTTGCCGGAGCAGCGCACCGCGGAGTTGAAAAGCACGCGCTGGTCCATGATCATCATGGATTCCGCGCCGCCCGCCCACAGCGCGTTCACCACGGCTTCGACGTCTTGCTGGTGCACCACGTAGTCGTTGATGTTGGATGTCGATCCGCTGGAGTCGATCATGTTTTCCCAGAGTGGCGAATCGTCGAGCGTCACCACGAGTCCGGGACCTTCCACCGCAGGCAGCATGGTACCGTTGCCTGCGCTTTCGCTGTCTTGCGGGTCGGTGTCGCCTTGGCTGCTCAGTGTTTTGCTCAAATCGTTCACGCGGGAGCTGAGCGCGTCGACTTCCGCCTGCAGGGAGTTGACTTTTTTCACGCGTTGTTCCACAAGTTCGGCGGTATCGTTGGTCACCACGACGGAACGGTTCACGCGCAGGTTTGTGGCAAGCAGGAATCCGGAGAACATGAGCACGAGGACTGCCGCCGCTCCGGCCGCTTTCGACCGTTTCGCGGTGTGCTTTCCGGTGTGCTTCGCCATGCGGACCTTCCTGATTCCTATTAAGCATTTGCTCTGATCGAGAACAGTTTTTGCGCTGTGAGTTCGCCGCTTTCGAGTCTACCCACTATTATGACTTTTAGCCTATTAAAGGAGACTATGCTGATGGCTGACGAAGAGCTGCACGAAACCACCGCGGACAATCAGAACGATCTGCAGTCCACGGACGACACCGCTGCCGTTGAAGAGGGCAACGAAACCGTTCAGAATGCCGCTGAGGAGACCACCGTCGAATCCGCTTCCGCTGATTCCGATGACGATGACGATCTCGACATTCCGATGGACCGCGTCGAAGCGGTACTGAATGCCACTGTCGATAAGGATTCCCTGAGCCCGCAGATGCAGCGCATGATGAACCGTCAGGCGGAAAACACCCGTCGCGTGGAGGAGACTATCAAGGGCACCAAGTCCAATCCACGCTGGTTCGTGCCTCTGTTCTGCGCGCTGATGATCATCGGCCTGGTTTGGGCCGTGGTCTACTACCTGACCTCCAACTACCCGATTCCGAACATCGGCGCATGGAATCTGGCCATCGCGTTCGCGATCATCATGGTCGGATTCATCATGACCATGTGGTGGCGCTGACCCACCGTTTCACGTTTATCGTTTAGGCAGCTTCGGTAGCACGTTTGAAGTAGGGGCGTCTGTACTCTTCGCACGGTCAGACGCCCTTTTCGCATACCCTTTTATGATTCTTTCGCAATCGTCTTGCTATTCCTGCGACTCGCCTATCACTTGTCTCGTGCTTTTCTTAATTTCCGGTTCGCTTGTTCAGATTTTCGACGTACGCAGCAGCACATGATCGCCGCCTTGCATGGTGGTACCAAACAGGTAGACCGTCCCACCGTCGGCAAGCTTCAATTTCTTGCGTAACTGCGGTGCCGTAAGCGGGAAATTACGTACCGCGATATTCGCTTGTTTCACACCGTTCAGCAATCGTTTTGTATCTTTTTTGTTCATGCTTCCGACTGCTTCAATCGCAAATCCTCGTCCCGGAAAATCGGCGATTTGCTGTTCCGACACGAACAGATGGCTGCTCGGGCCGATCTGCGTCACACCGAATCGTTCCTCGACCAGATCGAAACAGCCGGCCTTCATAATCGACGCATTCGGCTCATACAAGTAGTTTTTCACCTCCGGCAGCGGTTTGCCGCCAATGCGCAGGCCTTGCGTATATGCGGCAGAATCATAGTCGATCCGCTGATCGTCGTTCACGCAGAACATGTGCGGCGCGGCATACCGGCCATCATGCGATGCGGCTGCGGTACGTTCGGCTTTCGATTCACCGTCAAACGAGTCCACCGTGCCTGCCGAATCCATGCCGCCATTCATCTGCTCCACGCGCGTGCGTGCCAACGGCGTCTTGTCGTTGTCCGTCCGTCTCGTCCACATATCCATCTGCCCCATGCGTGCGCGCGCCGCAGGACGCCGGTGCGAACCCGCGCCATCCACGCCGTCGCGCGCATCCGCCTGCGCCGGCCGTCCCAGTACCAGCAGCAGTTCCTTGCATTCGTTGCCGGTGGCCACAATATGCACTTCGCGTACGGCCCCGTCGAAATCGGCGACCGCCTTGCGCCAGTCCAGCATGGGAGACAGTTTGACCAGCGTGCACTGCGATTTGGCAAGCAACAGGTCACGCAATTCGAGTACGTTCGGCGTGCAATCCTCGATCGCGTAGGTGCGCGCGCCATGCTCGTCGCGGCGGGCCGGATCAAGGTAGATAAAGTCCACCGGATCCATCTGCCTGAGGTATTCCACACCGTCGCCACACACGATACGCGCTTGGTCGAGCCCCAGTGCGGCCATGTTGTGCTCGGCCAGATCGCACAGGTGCCGCCGTCGTTCCACATAAGTGGCTTGGCTGAATCCGCGCGCCAGATATGAGAAGTCCACACCGAACCCGCCCGTCAGATCCACCATCGCCCTTTTCGCCACCAATGTGTCCGATTCTGCAGAATCGGACACTCTGGCGCGCACGGTTGCGGCCGACGCAAGCAGGGTTTGTGCGATTTCGGACTTGTATTGGGCTGTGAACTGCGAAGAGCACTGTTCCATGGAAATGTGCGGAGGGTATACGATTCCCTCGCAGGAGGCCCATTGAGGCAGTTTCTTGCTTGCAATCTGCCATCCGGCGATCTGGTCGAGCGCCAACGGCAGGTCGAGTCCGTCCACACGCCTGGCTTTCAACGCCAGTTCGCGCACGTCCTCGTCGCGATGCATCGCCACGAATTCGCGCGTCTCATCATTCATGATTGTCATTAGTGACGTACCTGATTTCGTTTTGTTGATCCGTCGTCATTCTGGGGATTTTCTAGTTTCACACGATGTGGATAAGTCGTGGATTATTGTGGACGGATGTGGATAGCATCTATATCTTGTGGACAGTTTTACGACCGCCCACAAGATATAGGGCGGTATTTTCCCCATTTTTTCGCTATGCACAGGCGAGTTATCCACATTTTCCACCGTTGAAAAGCCGGGGAATTCGCCGTTTTGTGAATATCCTTGTGGATAATGCACCAAGTTATCCCCGACTTACCCACAGCTTGCCTCCAACTTATCCACAAACTTATCCACAAATGTGGATAAGTGCATATTCGCAATTCCCCAAACCTTCTTTTTCTCCTACCTACCACCTAAAAGAACAAGCCAAGAAGGGGGTTTACACGAAGTGGATTGCTCATATTACACGCGACGACAATCGCAATAATCACGCCCAACATAATTACGCCGTAAATCAGTGTGCGCTGCTGCAGGCTTTTGCCGCGCAACGCATGCAGGCCGGAAACTAGCAGCCAGGCGAACACTCCTCCGACGATGAATCCGCCGACATGCGCCTGCCATGCGATGTTCGGCGTGATGATCGGCATCAGGAAGTTGATGAGCATCCAGATCAGCATGGATCGAATGTCTATGCCAATACGCTGGTATACCACCAGAATTGCCGCGAACAGGCCGAATAACGCGCCGGAAGCGCCGTATGCGGATGTCAGCCAACCGTTTTGCGAGAACAGTGCCCAGACCATCATGCCGGCGCTTCCGCCAAGTCCTGACAGCACGTATAACGCGAGGTATGGCAGATGCCCCATCATGCGTTCCAATACAGGCCCGACGCACCACAAGGTCATCATGTTGAAGAGAATATGCCAAAGGGAGGCCGGCTGGTGCAGGAACATTGACGTAATGAAGGTCCATGGGCGGTGGGTCGCCAGCGCGGGCATGAATACGCCTGTGCCGACGAACGCGTTGCAGCCGGCCGGCCAGGCGATTTTCAATAGTGTTTCGACAATCCAGACCGCGACGCATATCACCATGATCGCGACGGTGATCACGGGATCGCCGTTACGCCAGCGGTATCGCATGGAACGTGCAGAGCAGAGGTCTTTGAATGACGGGGAATCGGGAAACAGACTGAAACGTTGATAAGCCATGTTTCAACCCTACTGGAACGTGCGAATCCGCGAATCTGCAAAATCATTGCAAATGATTGCATTCTTGTGAATCCTCGGCGCGTAAATCCACCCAATCAACACATTCAAGGAATTAAGATAGTGAACAGAGTTGGCTTGAACGAGCAGGTCAGCCAATGTTCGCCGATATTTGGGAAAGGAGCCGTCATGGAGAACAAGTCTTCTAACGGTTGGAAGTTCTTCGCACTGCTCTTCGGAGCTTTGCTTGCCGGTGTCGTCGGTCTGTATGTGTACAAGCAGCAGAATCCGGATTACGATCCGTGGGAGGAGCCGTGGGAGAACAGCTCGTCTCCTGTCGATCTTGGTCTGACCAAGGATGCCGAAGAAGCCAAGGAAGCCGACACTGAGGCCGCCGCCGCTCCCGAAGCCGCCTGATTCCTACTTCTTTTCAAAGCCCTGCCGTCCTTTCGCGCAGGGCTTTTTGTTATCTAGACATAAAAAGGGACGATTCCAAAGAATCGTCCCTTCGTCATCACTCTTTATCTAGCGCTATCAGGCGAGCGGAGCGAGTGGACTGACGCGTGCGGTATCAAGGCGTGGAAGGCGAAGGCGTACGAAGGTACGTCGAGCCTTCCACAACGCAGATAACGCTCCGTCAGTCTGCGAGCGGACCCGTCTTCCAGATGCGCTCGAGGTAATCCTCCATCGAACGATCGGAGCTGAAGTAGCCCGAGTTCGCCACGTTGATGAGGGCCTTGCGGTTCCATTCGAGCGGCTGGGCGTAGAGAGCCTCGATTTCCGACTGGATGGCGGTGTAGGCGCCGAAGTCGGCGAGGGTCATGAACCAGTCCTTGGTGAGCCAATCGTGGACGAGGTCTTCATACACGGTCTTGTCGCCGTTGGAGAAGGTGCCGTCTGCGACCATGTCGATGGCGGCCTTGAGGCGCGGATCGGCCTCGTAGTACTTCTTCGGCTCGTAGCCTTCGGCGTAGAGAGCGTCCACCTCGTCGACGGTCATGCCGAAGAGGAAGAAGTTCTCAGCGCCGACGCGCTCACGGATTTCGACGTTGGCACCGTCGAGGGTGCCGACGGTCATGGCACCGTTGAGAGCGAACTTCATATTGCCGGTACCGGAGGCTTCCTTGCCGGCCTGGGAGATCTGCTCGTCAAGGTCGGTGGCCGGGATGAGGTGCTGTGCGAGGCGAATGTTGTAGTTCCACGGGAAGTAGACGTTCAGCTTGCCCTTGACGTCCGGATCATTGTTGATGACACGGGCGACGTTGTTGATCAGCTGGATGGTCTGCTTGGCCAGGTAGTAGCCCGGAGCGGCCTTGGCGCCGAATACGATGGTGCGCGGCATGACGTCGTCGGCGGAGATCTTGCCGGACTTGATGTCGGCGTAGCGTGCGATCACGGCGAGGATCTTCAGTGCCTGACGCTTGTATTCGTGCAGACGCTTGACCATGGTGTTGATCATGGTGTTCGGGTCGATGTCGAAGCCGTATTCGCGCTTGGCGTAGTTGGCGAAGTCAACCTTGTTGGCCTGCTTGACGGCAGCGAACTTCTTGACGAATTCGTCGTCCGCGGCAAGCGGTTCGAGGCCTTTGAGCAGTTCGAGGTCGCTCACCCACTTGTCGGTGCCGAGGCCTTCGGTGATGAGGTCGGACAGGCGCGGGTTGGCGAGCTTGACGAAGCGGCGAGGGGTCACGCCGTTGGTCACGTTGGTGAACTTGTCGGGATACACGTCAGAGAAGTTCTTCAGGGTGACGTCCTTGAGCAGCTGGGAGTGCAGCTCGGCAACGCCGTTGACGTGGGAGCCGCCGTAGGTGGCCAAGTAGGCCATGCGCACGGAGTCACCGGTGTAAATGGCCATGTCCTTGATAGTGGCTTCGTCGACGCCCTTGGTCTTGAGCTCAGCTGCGAACTGGTCCTGGATCTTCTCGATGATTTCGAGGTGACGCGGCAGAAGTTCACCGATGAGCTTGGATGGCCACACTTCCAGGGCTTCCGGAAGCAGGGTGTGGCAGGTGTAGTTGAAGGTCTTGTTGGTGACGGTCCAGGCGGTGTCCCAATCGTAGCCGTACTCGTCCATGAGGACGCGCATGAGCTCCGGGATGCCGATGACCGGGTGGGTGTCGTTAAGCTGGAAGGTGATCTTGTCTGCGAAGGTGGTCAGATCCGGCTTGTCCTGGCCCGGGTAGAAGACGCGGATGGCGTCATGGATGGAGGCGGACACGAAGAAGTACTGCTGCTCGAGGCGCAACGCCTTGCCCTGCGGGGTAGAATCCTCCGGATACAGGATCTTGGAGATGTTTTCCGCTTCGACCTGCGGCTTGACGGCGTCAAGGTACTCGGACTTGTTGAAGGTGAGCAGGTCGAACTCGTCGTAGCTCTTGGCGGTCCACAGGCGAAGGGTGTTCACACGGCCGGAAGCATAGCCTGGAACCATGTAGTCGACCGGGACTGCACGCACGGACCAAGCCGGCTTCCAAACCTTCTTGCCGTTCTCTTCGACGACTTCGCCGCCGAAGGAGACCTTCTGGTCGCGGTTGTAGTCGATGTGGCCCCACGGCTCTTCGTTGGTCAGCCAGTAGTCCGGGGTTTCGATCTGCTTGCCGTTTTCGTCAAACTTCTGCTCGAAGATGCCGTACTTGTACTGGATGCCATAACCGAATGCCGGCACTCCCAGCGAAGCGAGCGAATCGATGAAGCAGGCGGCCAGACGGCCGAGACCACCGTTGCCGAGGCCCGGCTCGTGCTCGGCGTTGACGACGTCCTGCACGGAGAAGCCGAGTTCCTTGACCGCGGCATTGAACTGCTCGGTTAGACCGGCGTTGAGCAGAGCGTTGCGCAGCTGCTTGCCCATGAGGAATTCTGCGGACAGGTAGCCGACTGCCTTGGTGTTGCCATTGACCATGTCAGCCTGGGTCTTGAACCAGGAATCCATGAGGTGGCGGCGCACCGCGGCGGACGCGGCGACATACACGTCGGCCGGCTTGGCCTGTTCGACGGTGACGCCCTGGGTGTACTTCAGCTGCTCGCGGATCTCGTCTGCGAACTGCTCCGCGGTGACCGCGGACTTCGGTGCGGTAATTTCAGTCATTAATCGACTCCCTTTGACGGATTACTCTCCAGAAACATTATGCCTTGCTCCAGCGTCCTCGCATTAGCGGCTACATGAACACTAAGTAACATCATGCATACGTTCTCATACACAGCATACTACATAATCAGAAAAAAGACGAAATTTCAAGCGATTACAAGTCAGCATTCGTTTGCAAAAATAATGCAAGTCGACTGCCGAAACGTTGTGAACAACATGCAAACGACATGCAATAAAACTGCGAACGCTGTCAGCAATCGCAAATAATTTTCTTCTCTTCACACCCCTATTCAGTTGTGACTACGCTGTCTGCAACACCCCATCATAGTCGCTTGCAAGCGACAAAATAACACGTATGACTGTTATTAGAGAACAAGATCTGCATAAGGGACATGACGCATTTGCGCAATGGCTGCAAACGTCTCATCGCATGATCGCCGACAGTATTCCCACGAATACCGACGCGGCACGCGATTTCCGTCTGGAATTCTCTCCACGATTGCCACGCCAGCTGTGGGCGATGGCGGTGCGCTACTCGCTGCATCTGCTGGAGAAAAAAGCGCCCGGAGAGGGCGTGGAAGTGCGTGTCGCACCGTGGGGCGCCATCAAGATTCTCGACGGACCGGCATCCGATCCGCATAATCTCACACCGCCGGACGTGATCGAACTGGAGCCGGACGTGTGGATGCGGCTCGCCACCGGCATCACCAGCTGGCAGGAGGAAAAAGATGCCGGCCGCATCACCGCCGTCGGCGAACGTGACGATTTGAGCGATCTACTGCCGTTGGTGTGACAGGCTGCGAGAAGACCGTCACAGGCACAAAGACGCATAGCAAAACCGCGATGCGGATACACCTAGCAGGCATATCCGCATCGCGGTTTCACAAAGTACCTGATATGCCGATCAGTCCTGCTTCTTCGGCTTCAGCACGCTGGGCATCGGCATCGGGATGGGCTTGTGTGGCTTCGGTGCGGCGGACTTGGCTGCCGGGAACTCTCCGCTCGTGGCCTTCGCCGCCGCCTCCGCGGCCCACTTCGCGTACTCGTCGAGGTCATCCTCGGCGTCGCCCTGCGTGGACTCCTGAACATCTTCCGGAATCTCATCTTCAGCGTCCGCATCGTGAGAATATTTTGCTTCGATATCGGCGAAAGGATCAAAAGAACCCGAACCAGGCTCCTGGGCACCGAGCTCCTTGGCGAGCTCATCGTAATCGGTGTCGGTGGTCAGGTACTTGAGCTTTCGGGCTATTTTCTGCTGTTTGGCTTTCTGACGTCCGCGGCCCATCTGACCCCCTGAGGATTACTGTGCTATCAATTCATCAAACAAGAGAGTACCACTTGTTGTGCCATATTTCGTTGTCGGCTCAGACTTTTACGATAAAATCGCTGATTTTCTTAAGAAAAGGACACGTATGACGGACGAAACCCAGGAGCAGCAGATCACCGCTGTCGGCAATGAAATGAGCGCGAGCTTCCTCGCCGCGAAGAAGCGTTCCGACGCAACGCTCGCCGCAATCGAACAGAATCCGGGCAAGTTCACCATGCTTACCGGCGACCGTCCGACCGGACGCCTGCATCTCGGCCATTATTTTGGTTCGATTCGTGAGCGCGTCGCCATGCAGAATCGCGGCGTGAATTCGAATATCATCATCGCCGATTATCAGGTGATCACCGATCGTGACACAACCGAGCATATCGAAGACAATGTGCTCAATTTGGTACTTGATTACATGGCTGCCGGCATCGATCCGGAAAAGACCATGATTTTTACGCATTCCGCCGTTCCTGCGGAGAACCAGCTGATGCTGCCGTTCCTGTCGTTGGTGACTGAGGCCGAGCTGCATCGCAATCCTACGGTGAAGTCGGAAATGGAAGCTTCCGGCCATGCATTGACCGGTCTGCTGCTGACTTATCCGGTGCATCAGGCATGCGACATTCTGTTCTGCAAGGCTAATGTGGTGCCGATCGGCAAGGATAATCTGCCGCATGTCGAGATCACGCGTACCATCGCGCGTCGTTTCAACGAACGTTACGCCAAGAAGCATCCGGTGTTCCCCGAGCCGGCCGCGATTCTGTCTGAAGCGCCGGAGATTCCAGGCTTGGATGGCCGCAAGATGAGCAAGTCGTACGGCAATTCCATCATGTTGGGCGCCACCGCGCAGGAGACCGCTAAGCTTATCAAGAAGAGTCCGACCGATTCCGAACGTCGCATCACGTTCGATCCGATCGCACGTCCGCAGGTTTCCGCACTGCTGACGACCGCCGGTTTGGTCACCGGTCGTGATCCGAAGGAAATCGCCGAGGAGATCGGCGATTCCGGTGCGGGCGCGCTGAAGGCGTATGTGATCGAATCGGTGAACAGCTTCCTTGAGCCGCATCGTGCCCGCCGCGAGGAACTCGCCAAGGATATGGATTACGTGCGCGACGTGCTCGCCGAAGGCAACAAGAAGGCCAACGCCATCGCCAACGAAACCTTGGAGCAAGTCCGCGAAGCCATGGGCATGCGCTACTAAAGCTCCAGAAACGCCATAATCATGCTTTAAACAGCGTTTCAGCATCAACAAAGGTCGGATTGCGTATTGTGCAATCCGGCCTTTTAAAAACTTATCAAGCAAGATCAGGAGCGTACGCGATAAACAAGTCGGCAAGCTGCTGCTTTGTACCGAGAAGCCACAATGGCTTAGCAACAGTACGGTTAACCCGCGATGCAGGCAAAAAACGACTCATCTCATGAACGAATTTATCCGAATCGAATGCATTCGCGATCTTCTCCTGCACAAGCGGATAACGTTCCATGTATTTGCTTATCTCGCCATAGTCCGAAGCCTTCTGTTTTCTGAGGTCCTGAACTTTGTTCTGCTGAACACCCGGCTGCTTGGACAGCCACGCGAGATCCCATAAATCTCGGTATCTCACATGATCCGAGCAGACGAAAGATTCGATCTTATCCGCAAGAATCTCCTCTTTGCTTTCCACGGCCAGCATGATGTCGGAATAGTCACCCAGCCCCTCATAATTCACCTTCAAAGGACGGATGACCGGATCGTGCGCCTCGATCGACGCTACCTCGATTTTGATACGCTGCCGCGGAACGTCCTTGTACTTGGGAGTCGTGTCCACAATGACGGTCCACGCACTGACCAGAGATTTCACCTGACGAGGTTCCTTCACACTGATGGAGACGTGATAGCGATCACCCACCGCATGCTCAACGCAATCCTTAAGCGTGTCTAATCCTTTTCTGTCAAAGTCACGACCGCCAGAAAAATCGAGATCCTCGCTATAGCGTTCTGCGCCATAGCACAGACGGAGGCTCGTGCCGCCCTGAAATACGAGACGGTCAAGCAATCCACCTTCGTCCATCGCATTGAGGATTTCGTAATGCAGAAGCTCCTTTTCAATGGTCATGATCATGCCGGAACTATTCTGTTCCTGCGCGAGGCGAATCGCGTACTGGTGCAACTCGTCAATGTCACTCATAGGTTTCCTCCATTAGCTCATAATCCACGAGATCAAGATTGCGATGGGTGGCTTTGAGATCGCGGAGCGCGAGCTGCTTCGACGCCAGCGGAACGCCACGCCCTTCAGGGTGCAACAGTTCGGGAATGGTCTGCGTAATTGGCCGCGCCGTATGCGTAAATTCGATTGCACCGTACGGAGTCTGATATTCGCCAGAACGACCTGTGGTCATGTAAGTACGTCGATCCACTGGAATTTGACTGATCACACCATAAGCGCTGAGCATACTTTCCAAAGACTCGTAAGTAGCGTATCCGCGTCGAAGATTGCGCGCAATCAGATCGACAGTGGCATCACTGAAATTGCGGGTCAGCCCGTACACATACACGCCGCGCGCCGCCCGTACGAGGATTTCCGACTTGACCAGTCGAGACAACGAATCATCGAACGTTTCCTTGGGCTCGTCGCGGAACAGTTTACGCAAATCTCGTTTGAGATACACATATCTGCCATGCAGATCCCACTGGTTCAATACTTTGATTGCCTCACTTTGCTTCATACTTTATAAGTATACGTGAATAGTGTGTAAAGTCACTATTCACGTACAGTAAGGTCTTGCAATGACACTGAGAATTCAGCATCAGCAAAGGCCGGATTGCATAATACGCAATCCGGCCTTTGCTGATGGCTGAATGGCATGTGCCACATTATGTTTGATTAGATTTGCGCGCGCTTTTCGCCGGAAGCGATTTCCGCTGCGACCAAATCGTCATCCACCTTGCGGTCATCGGGATCATCAAGATAATGATCGAACTCGTGCAGCACTTCAGCATCGGGAGCCGGAGTCAGCAGCGACACCACCACAATGAACAGCAGTGAGATAATGAACGCCGGAAGCAGCTCGTAAATAGCGAAGACACCACCAAGCGGCTTGATGAGATTATGCCAGATCAGCACGGTCGCAGTACCGGAAAGCATGCCCGCAATCGCACCGAATTTGTTGGTGCGGCGCCAATACAGCGAGCAGAGCATCAGCGGACCGAACGAAGCGCCCAAACCAGCCCATGCATACGACACAACCTGGAAAATCGACGAATTCTGATCGAACGCAACCACAATGCCGAAAATGAACATAACCAGCAATGTGATGCGCGCAACCATCATCACCTGACGATCAGTGGCCTTGCGATAGAGCAATCCGCGGAAAATATTCTCACCGACCGCGGAAGCGCCGATAATCAGGTACGACGACGAGGAGCTCATGGACGCGGCGAAAATGCCCGACACCACGATGCCACACATGAAGCTCGGCAGCAGCACCTGCGAAACCACAATGAAAATATTCTCCGCAGCGGACTGCGTGACGAACTGCGTCGGCATCATCGCACGGCCAACCAAGCCAATGCACACGCCGCACGCAAGCGACACCACACACCATGTGGTGGCGATGATACGGGACTTTTTGATCTCTTCGGAACTGCGGATCGACAGGAATCGCACGAGCACCTGCGGCATACCGAAATAGCCAAGGCCCCACGCAAGCATGGAAATCATGGTGATCACGCCGTATTCGGTAGGAGCGCCGAACATGGCCTGACCAGCCTTGATAATCTGCTCACCGGCATCGTTCAAAATCGGCGTGGCCATTTGCGTGCCGTCGAGGAAGCCTGGAATGCCTTTGAGGAAGGCGACGGTGTTGTCTATGCCGCCGACGGATGCGATGGAACCGATGAACACCACGGCCAGCGCGAAAAACATGAGCAAGCCTTGGATGAAGTCGGTCACGACCACGGAAAGATAGCCTCCGATCAGGGTGTAGGCGAACACGATGGCAGCGCCGATCACCATGGTCAGATGGTAGTCCCAGCCAAACAGGGTCGAGAAAAGTTTGCCGACCGTCACGAAACAGCTACCGACATACACACAGAAAAATACGAGGATGATCAGCGCCGCGATGGTGGAGACGATGTTGCGTTTGTCATGGAATCGTTTGGAGAAGAAGTCCGGAATGGTGATCGCGTCACCTGCCACCACGGAGTAGCGGCGCAAACGACGTGCGACGAGCTTCCAGTTGAGGTAGGTGCCGAGAGCAAGGCCAAGGGCCGTCCACAGCGGGTCGGCGGCACCGGTGAAGTAGGCGACGCCCGGCAGGCCCATGAGCAGCCAGCCGCTCATATCGGAGGCTTCGGCGCTTAAAGCCGTCAGCCACGGACCAACGCCTCGACCACCCGCGAAATACTGGCGAGTGGAGGAATTGGATCGCTTGGAGTAGATGAAGCCGATGGTGAGCATGGCCACAAAATAGATGACCATCGCCAGCAGCACCCAAAAATCTTTGGTAACCATGAATTCTCTCTTCTTAGATTTCTAGCCGAATTTCTTTCGAATCTCTTTCTTCAAATCCCTGTCGAAACGAATTTCTTTCGAATCTCTTCTGAAAAAATGCGATTGTCCCAATGTACCGGTCGAACATTGCGACAATCGCATTTATCTCATTTACGTGCCCAAATCCCGAAACTCTGCGAGTTGTTATGTACCGTTCGGAATCCTAGGGGAACATTTGGCAATGTGTGCGGTGTCAAGGCATACCAAAGGAAGGCGTACGAAGGTACACCGACTGAGGATCAACGCAGATAACGCTCCATTGCCAAACTTTTAGATGTCGTATCTCCAAGACTTATCGGTGATAACGCGGGCCATGGCTAGACCGATCGGCAGGCAGATAATCACCATGAAGGCGCGGAAAGCCCAGTCGAGGGCGTTCAAGGTATCGAATTGGCCGAGGTGGAACATGGCTTGATACATGTACAAACCGGGAACCATGATCACGATGGACGGCACGGTCAGGCAGATGCGCGGGTAGCCGAGATGCGGGGCGAGCCAGCTGCGATGAACCGCAGAACGCCATGCGGAGGCGAGCAGGCCTGCGAGCAGTGCGCCAATGAATGCGCCGGCTTCGGCGGGAACGCCCATGTCAACGATTTCCAAACGCAAGGTGTCAGTAATGGCGCCAATGGTGGCGGCCACAAGGCACATGCGCTGCGGGGAATTGAACATAGTGGAGAAGCCCCAGACACCAATGAATGCGAACACGAAACGCAACAGGCAATTGACAACCGGATTGAGTCCCAACGGCTCGAATCCTTCCGGATTCAAATGCACGATTGAAGCGACCATCCACCCTGCGAGCGTCGCCATCAAAATAATGCACAATACGTACGCAACGCGCTGAATGCCTGACGGAAAATCAATTTTCGCCATATCAAGTCCGCCTGTAATCAGCGGGAATCCAGGAATCACAAACAGCATGGCACCGATGTAAGCCGTGTCATGCTGCAATGCGACGGGCTCGAAAATACCAATCAATCGCAGGGTGCCCGTGCAGGCGAGCGCCGCGACGGCCACGCATACGAACGTCACGAAGAACTGGTTGAGATGGTGGGCGAACAGGCGGCGACGCAGCCAGTGGCCAAGTCCTGCGCCAATGAACGCGCCGATCATGTCGAAGGGGCCGCCGCCAAGCAGGAACACGAAGGATGCGCAGGCGCAGGCCGAGGCGAATCCCGCGAATGCCGGCGAATACAGGGGCTTGCGCCGTTCGATCATGTTGAGTCGTTCGTGCGCTTGACGAACGGTGATGCCTTGCGTTTGGTTCTTTTCTTTGCCGACATGGTCGAAATGTTCGGCGTATTGGCCTTTTGGCGGCTTGTGATTGCGATTTTTGCGCGTTTTTTTCGTGGTCGGTTCGCTTGCCACAACGTTGGCCGTACCGGCAGTTTCACGCTTGGTTTCACATTCGGCTTCACGTTCACTGCGATTATGCTGCTCGCTTGCCGCTTCGATGTCGCGCAAGTGCAACGGCTGAGCGGTGGTATCGGTCGCTTCAGCGCGTTCCGTCACCATTTCAAGCGCGTCGAGCACGGGATCGTCAGATCCCTCCTGATTCTGTTCGGCTTTCTGACGTTCGCGAAGACGCTTCGACAGGTCAGCCGACACCTGCGACGCATCACGCTTGTCGAGATGCTGCATAAGCCCTTCGGACACGTCGGATTGGCTGTGGTACATCGATCCTTTGCCGAGGTTCACGTTGAACCAGTCAGCGAAGTGTTCGAGCAGCCAAATGCGTTCCGTATTGACGCCGGTGGTTGGCAGGTCGATGACTTCGGTGATGCGGTCTTTGCCGTCGGTGCAGGAGGCTTCGATGTCGGTGAGGTTCACGTCAGCGCGTACGTGCACGCCAAGCGGATAGGCGATGCGGTGCATCATTTCGCGGACGCGGAAGCTTCCGGTGCCCGCGCCGAGATCGAGCATGCCGACGCGTACGATCACGCTAGCTTTCGCTGCGATTCCCGCTTCAGCGACCGGCTTGTCCCAATCCCGTTCGATATCTTCCATATCGAGCGGAATGGAGTGTGTATGGAATTTGCTGACGGCCGAAGCGCTTTTTTCCGCGCTATCGAAATTCGTCTCATGTTCATGTTCGTATTGTGCGCTCACAAGTTCAGGTCTAACGTGTGGGCTGGTCGGAGGATTTTCGGAATTTCCGTCGATTTCACTTTGTGGACACCGTCGGACCACGATGCGGACATTTCCGGTATTTCCGTAACCAAACTGTCGATTTGCCGAGCATACAATGGGTACGCATTTACCCACCAGACTTAGGGCTGTGGGCTCGCAACAGACGGCCAAAACAATCGCGGAGGTGCCGCGAAGGACCGACAGACCGGGCAACCCGATGGTTTGGAGAAGGAGGTCTGATGACAGTAGAAAACGAACAGATCACGCCTGCCGACGCAGCTATCGTCTCGTCCGGCACCGGCACCAAAGGCCCCGAGGAGCGTGATCTTCCCGCTTCCCTCAAAGAGGAAATGGATCTGTGTTTGCAGATTCTTCGCGAGGTGCTCGGCGAATTCGATGAAAAGCTGCTGGCCAAATTCGATGAAGTGCGCGAACACGCACTGAACGCTAGCGACGAACGTTTCTCCGGCATTCTGACGGATACGAATCCAGATCAGGATGACCTGCAGAAGGTCGTCGACATCATCGATAAAACGGATGTGCGTGAGGCACAACTGCTGGCCCGCGCCTTCACCACCTACTTCCATCTGGCCAACCTTTGCGAGGAGAACTACCGCGTCTCCGTGCTACACAGCCGTGAGGCCGCCGTAGATGAAACCCAAGCCGTCGACCCCGTGAACGAAATGACCTGCGCCTACCACCAGCTCATTAACGAAATGGGTCCGGCCAAAGCCAAGGAACTGCTCGACCAGCTCGAGTTCCATCCGGTGTTCACCGCGCATCCGACTGAAGCCCGCCGCAAGGCCGTGGAAGGCAAAATCCGCCGCATCTCCCAGCTGCTCGCAACGCACAAGCTGCTTGGCGGTTCAGACAAGAAAGAAAACTCCCGTCGACTCTTCAACGAGATCGACGCGCTGTTCCGCACCTCTCCAATCGCACTGAAGAAGCCGACTCCGGTTGAGGAAGCGGACACCATCCTCGATATTTTCGACAATACGTTGTTCTATACCATTCCACAGGTGTACCGTCGTTTCGACGATTGGGTCCTCGGAGACAAGGCTGGCCTCGTGCCGCCGGTATGCCCGTCGTTCTTTCACCCGGGAAGCTGGATCGGCTCCGACCGTGACGGCAACCCGAATGTCACCGCCAAGGTGAGCCGTCAGGTGGCCCGCAAGTTCAGCGACCACGTGCTGGGCGCGTTGCAAATCGAGACCCGCCGCGTTGGCAAGAACCTGACGATGGAAGCTGAGACCACCCCGCCGAGTGCCGAGCTCAAGAGCCTGTGGAACCACCAGAAGGAAATGAGCGAGCGCCTGACCGACAAGGCCGCGCTGATCTCCACCAAGGAGTTGCACCGTGCCGTCATGCTGGTCATGGCCGATCGTCTGAAGGCCACCATCGACCGCGATGCTGATCTCATGTACCACTCCTGCGGGGATTACATCGCCGACCTGAAGGTCGTGCAGCGCTCCCTCGCCGAAGCCAACGCCAAGCGTTCCGCCTACGGCCCGTTGCAGGACCTCATCTGGCAGGCAGAGACCTTTGGCTTCCATATGGTCGAGATGGAGTTCCGCCAGCACTCCGTCGTGCATTCCCGAGCGCTGGAGGATATCCGCGAACATGGTCTGCACGGTGAGCGTGGCGAACTGCAGCCGATGACCCACGAGGTGCTTGACACCTTCCGCGCCCTCGGTTCCATCCAGAAGCGCAACGGTATCAAGGCCGCCCGTCGTTACATCATCTCCTTCACCAAGAGCGCCCAAAACATCAAGGACGTGTACGAGCTGAACCGTCTGGCGTTCTCCCATCCCGAGGATGTTCCAACCATCGACGTGATCCCGCTGTTCGAACAGCTTGAGGATCTGCAGAACTCGGTGGACGTACTCGAGGAAATGATCAAGATTCCGGAGGTCCAGGCTCGTCTGAAAGCCACCGGCGGCAAGATGGAAGTCATGCTCGGCTACTCCGACTCCTCGAAGGACGCCGGCCCGACCTCCGCAACCCTGGCCCTGCATTCCGCACAGGAACGCATCGCCAAGTGGGCGGAATCGCATGACATCGATCTGACCCTGTTCCATGGCCGCGGCGGCGCCGTCGGCCGCGGCGGCGGCCCGGCTAACCGTGCCGTGCTCGCACAGCCGGTCGGCTCCGTGAAGTGCCGCTTCAAGCTCACCGAGCAGGGCGAGGTCATCTTCGCACGCTACGGCAACCCGGCACTGGCCATCCGCCACGTCGAGTCCGTTGCGGCTGCAACGCTGCTGCAGTCCGCTCCGAGCGTGGAGAAGCGCAATACGGACATGACCGCCAAGTACGCCGACATGGCCAGCAAGCTCGACGAGGCCGCGCATAACCGCTTCCTCGACCTGTTGAACACCGACGGCTTCGCACCGTGGTTCTCCACCGTCACGCCGCTGACCGAAATCGGCCTGCTGCCGATCGGCTCCCGTCCGGCCAAACGTGGCCTTGGAGCCAAGTCCCTCGACGATCTGCGTACCATTCCGTGGATCTTCTCCTGGGCGCAGGCACGCATCAATCTGGCCGCATGGTACGGCCTGGGCACCGCGTGCGAGCAGTTCGGCGATTTGGACACCTTGCGTCAAGCATATGAGGAATGGCCTCTGTTCTCCACGTTCATCGACAACATCGAAATGTCGCTGGCCAAGACTGACGAGCGCATCGCCAAGATGTACCTTGCTCTCGGAGACCGTGAGGACCTCAACAAGAAGGTCCTCGACGAGATGGAGCTCACCCGCAAGTGGGTGCTCGAGATCGTAGGCGACAAGTGGCCGCTGCAGCACCGCCACGTGCTCGGCCAGGCCATCCGCATCCGCTCGCCGTACGTGGATGCGCTGTCCGCCACCCAGGTGCTCGCCCTCGGCTCGCTACGCAAGCGCGTGGACAAGGAAGAGCTCACGCACGGACAGAAGGCGAACTACACCTACCTGATCCTGTGCACCGTGTCCGGTGTCGCAGCAGGCCTGCAGAACACGGGCTGATTGTTCGGCTGACCGCCTGACAAAAGCGAGCGGGGAGGTTCCGTGCCGATAAATGGCGCGGGCCTCCCCGCTCGCATTATCCGGCCCTAGATTGGTCGGCGGTCCCCCGTGCGCGCGAAACGGATTCCATATCGCAACGTTGCGTAAAATGCAAAACCAAAGTAGCGTAAAATGTAAGATGCAATCAGCGTAAAATGTAAGATGGTGACCGGATATCGGCAGTAAATAGCGGAAGGAACGACTTGCAACCACATGGCTATATTCCAAGACTCATTGATGAGCAAATTGAGACGTTACTGCAAATATTCGGTGCCGTGCAAATCGACGGACCGAAATGGTGTGGAAAAACGTGGTCCGGCCAGGCGCATGCCAACAGCATGACTAGCTTGGATGACCAGAATGTACTCCCTTTGGCCGAAGCAGATCCGACTATCGCGCTTATCGGCGAACAGCCACACCTTATTGACGAATGGCAAACCGCACCCAAAGTACGTGACGCCGTCCGGCATGACATCGACAGCCATTCCAACCGACCAGGACAATACATTCTCACCGGTTCCAGCGCACCACCAACCGAAGCTTACGAGCATAGCGGTGCCGGCCGTATCGCGCACCTGCGTATGTGGCCCATGAGTCTTGTTGAACTTGGAAAATCTTCCGGGGTTGTTTCCCTTCAAGGTCTTTTTGCCAGCAACTGCCCACAGGCCGCCTCATCCTCTTCGCTGACTGACATTGCGGAATGGGTTTGCCGTGGCGGCTGGCCCGCATCGAAGGATCGTTCCCTGCAGGCAGCGTTATACATTCCACGGCAATACCTGGACGCCGTCATAGAAGACAACGCGCCCAGAATGGGCAAAAACCCTGCCATGACGCGCCGTACCATCATGTCGCTCGCCCGCAATAATGCCACAGCAGCAACGATGAAGACCTTGATCCGCGACCTCTACGCGGACGACCAGGCGCAAGATGAGGAACCCGCGCGGTCGACCGTCTCCAGTTACATCCAAATGCTGCAGCGTGAATATCTTATTGAGGAGCTGCCCTGCTGGGATGCACCCATCAAAGCGAAAAACCGGATGCGGGTCAAACCGAAGCGGTATTTCACCGACCCCTCGCTGGCCGCGGCCGCACTGGGTCTGACTCCGACACGTTTGCTCACCGAAGGCCAGATTCTCGGCGACCTGTTCGAGAATCTGGCAATTCGAGATCTGCGCATCTACGCTTCGGCATGGAACGGCCCGGACAAGCCATCGCTATCGTTCTATCGAGACGAAAAAGGTCTGGAAGCGGACATCATCCTTGAATTGCCTGATGGACGGTGGGCTGCCATTGAAATCAAGCTTGGCGAAAACAAAGTACCAGAAGCGGTAGAGTCCTTACTACAGGTAAAGAAAAAGGTCACAGCGAACCCTTATGCGCGTCAAAGAGACCCCTCGTTCCTCATGGTACTGGTAGGTAACGGCGCATATTCCTACACCACTGCCGAGGGCATCCGTGTGGTGCCGCTATCCCTGCTCGGAGCCTAAACGGAACAATCCCTTCCCACCACTGGATGTCGCTATTAGACCATGGTGAGAAGGCTACACCTGTCTCATCCTGTGCACCGTCTTCAGTGTCGCCGCAGGCCTGCAGAAGCACGGCTGATTGTTCGGCTGACCGCCTGACAAAAGCGAGCGGGGAGGTTCCGTGCCGGTAAATGGCACGGGCCTCCCCGCTCGCGTTCCCGGATTCAACTTGTAAGCGCAACGCCTTCTTAAATTAGAAACTGAACACTTCCAAACCTAGACAAGGCGTTGCACGTCTATTTAGAACCCGGGGCAGTCGCTCGGTTGGATGAGTCCGGCACGATACCGTCAGAGCCAAGGAATAGCTACGTGATTATCTACAAAAAACGTCCGCAGACCCTGCCTTAGATGGCGATTCAATCGAAACAACTTCAGAAACACCGTTTATGATGAACCATAGCCTGTGATGAAATGACAAAGAGGTGGAATCAATGACGGACGAAACATTTGTGAACCAGAACGACGTGGAAGGCACCGCAAGCGGCGTGTGGAGCCGTATGCTGGCCGGTAACCGTAGGTTCGCGGAAGGCAAGCTGGAGCATCCTAACCGCAGTGTGGAAGCGCGCGAGGCGGTTATCGACACGCATGAGCCGGATGCGGCGATATTGAGCTGCTCTGATGCGCGTGTCAGCCCCGATATTATTTTCGACGCAGGCATCGGCGATCTGTTCACCGTGCGCACGGCAGGGCAGGTCATAGACGATGCTGTGATCGCCTCTTTGGAATACGCGGTGGATGTGCTCGGCGTGCGCCTTTTGGTGGTGCTCGGCCATCAGAATTGCGGCGCGATTAAGCAGGCATGCAAGGAATACGAGGCGTTGTTGCACGAGTTGACCGCCGACGCGGAGGATTCGCTGATGGCCGCTGACAGCGTTGCCGACCTTGACGAACGTATTCTGAACGCGAAATCGCTGATGCTGCGCACCGTCGGTTTTTCGATTTGGCAGGCGCACGAGTCGGAACTGGAATCGACGGAGGATTTCGAGCGCGTGCACATCGCACGCACCATCGAGCAACTGGTGGAACAGTCCGAGGTGATTCAGCGCGCACTGGCGGAGGACCGGCTGGTGATCACCGGAGCACGCTACCAGCTCGACACCGGAAAAGTCGAAGTATTGAGCTTCTGATTTTCTATACGATTCATGACAGACGTCGATCTGCTGTTGTGTGTGCAAGCACAGCCACCGCATACAACGGTAGATCCTGTATGTCACCATCCTTGCGCGGAGGCAACGGCGAGAACCGCACAGCATGCTCAAAGCCGAATCGTTTGATGGCGGCCTTCAGACTTTTCGCATGAAGATTGATGCCGGCCTTCACTTCAATCGGTATAACATACCGATCGTTCTGCGCAAGAAAATCAAGTTCGTTCGTCGAATTGGCATTCGTCCAATAGCGGGGCTCAAATCCGTACGAAACAAGTTCCTGACATACCAATTGCTCGGCAAAAGCGCCTTTCGCTGAACCAAATACCGAATCGCCATCCAAAATACTCTCCGGACTCGCGCCATTCATGGTACGCAACAAACCGACATCGGACGTATAAAGCTTGAACGCATCGACATCATCGAATGACTTGAGCGGATATTCCGGAGCGGTGACCCGCGCGACCTTCAATGCGATCGATGAATCAAGCAACCGCTGAATCGCTAGTTCAAAATCTTTGCCACGTCCACCGGAACGCACCGCACCATAAAGAAACTTCTTATTCTCACGCGCAAGCTGGGAGGGAATTGAATCCCAAACCTGTGCAAGGCGCAAGGAAAATCCCCTCGGCATCGCATCGTCATACTTCGAAAAATCACCGCGATATCCCTGCAGGATGTCTTCCTGCACCTGCATTATCCGATTGAAATCAGCACCAGGATATGTTTCGGCGAAAATCTCGACGGCTTCCGGCATGCCACCTACCACCATGTAGTATTTCAGCCATTCCATGAGCTGCTCGTGGAATACCGACATCATGTCCAAATCCGCGTTTTCGATGATTTCCGTAAGATTATGGCAGCCAACGGCGTCCAGAAATTCCAGAAAATTCATCGGATATAGGCGGTAGCGATCCACCTTCCCCACGGGATAGGAAGTGCCTGGATGCACGGTGATGCCCAACGATGATCCGGTTGCGATCAGCGCGTATTCGCAAGCTTCCTCTGCGAAATATTTCAACGCCTCGACGGCTCTGGGAATCGCCTGCACCTCATCAAGCACAATCAAAGTCTTCCCGGGTTCAAGGCGCGTTCGCGAAGCCAAAGCGATACCTGCGATCAACCGTTCAGGACGCAGAGAACCGGAAAAAAGTTGATCCATAGCCTCATTGTTCTCCAGTGAGACATATGCCATCGATTCAAACTGAGTGCGCCCGAGCTCTTTAACCAACCAGCTTTTACCTGTCTGTCGGGCACCGTCCAGAATCAAAGGCTTGCGATGCGCATCGTTCTTCCATGCGATAAGCCGTTTCATCATCCAACGTTTCATAGATGCACCTCGCTCGATCAACTGTCCCAATACACCATTTGCTGTCGGAATGGCGAATTGACGGGAATAGTCGCTTTAAACAAAGCTACCATTTTCTAGGGGATAATCACCAGCTTAAGCTACATTTTCTAGGGGAAATCAAAAGTTTACACATACATAATCTCCATATCAACATCATATCGACGTCATGTTGCCCCACTGGACTAGGAGCAACCGAATACCGACAAGGACCGGCTGATGATCACCGGAGCACGCTACCAGCTCGACACCGGAAAAGTCGAAGTATTGAGCTTCTGACGTTTTTCCGGAAAAGACGGCTTCCAAGTCCGTTGCGTCGCGCTGTTTTGACATGCCGTTGCTTTAGATTGGAACCATGTCACTCGGTTTGAATATCCTCCTAATCTTCATCTTCCTGCTGCTCGGTTCCGTGTTCGCCGGCACCGAACTGGCGTTGGTCAGCCTGCGCGGATCGCAGATCGACCAAATGGAACAGGAGGATGCCCGCGGCAAGCGCGTCGCACAAATCGCACGCGATCCGAACACGTTTCTGTCGACTGTGCAGATTGGCGTGACATTGAGCGGTTTTCTTTCCGCATCGTTCGGCGAATCGTCGATTTCTCCATACATTGTGCCGATTGTTGAAAGTTGGGGCGTGCCAACGAGCGTGGCCGCTCCCCTAACCACCATTGTGCTGACGTTGATCATTTCGTACTGTTCGATCGTGATTTCGGAGTTGGTGCCGAAGCGTATCGCGATGCAGCGCAACGAGCAGATCGCGCGTGCCGTGGTGCCTGCGATTCACGTGTTTGCGAAGGTGTGCAAGCCGATTATTTGGCTGATTGGCAAGAATACGAACATTATTGTGCGCTTGCTTGGTTTTGACCCGAACGAAACCGACAGCGAAGTGTCCGACGAGGAGCTACGCGTGCTCGTCAACACCAATACGAACTTAAGCAAGGACGAGCGTACGATTCTCGATGACGTGTTCGACGCGTCTGAAACGATTGTGGCGGAAGTGATGCGTCCACGCGCCGACGTGGTATTTCTGGATGGTGCCATGCCGATCGGGGATGCGGCCGCGTACGTGCGCGAAATGCCGTACTCCCGTTATCCGGTGACAGGCAAGGATTTCGATGACGTGCTCGGCTTTGTGCACGTGCGCGATTTGCTCGACATTCGCGATCCCGAGGCGAAGACGGTCGCCGACGTGACGCGCGAAGGCATTTCGCTGCCGGGCACGTCGAAGCTGCTGCCAAGCCTTGAATTGCTGCGTAAGCGTGGCATTCATCTGGCGGTGGTCATCGACGAATATGGCGGTACTGACGGCATCGTCACGTTGGAGGATATGACGGAGGAGCTGGTCGGCGATATTCGCGACGAATACGATCTGCCAGAGGAAAAGGGCGGCGAGCGTACGGAGCGTACCGCGTTCGTCAATGGCGTCGCCACTATCGAAGGTGGTATGACGATTGAGGATTTCGCTGATTTGACCGGTATTGAGCTTGAGGATGGCCCGTATGAGACGGTTGCCGGCTATTTCCTGGCACACACTGGCAAGATGGGCGAAGTCGGCGATACGTTGCCTTCCGACGACGGTTACGACATGACTGTCACGCAAGTGGACGGCCGTCGTATCGAAACGTTGGAAATCCGCAAGCACATGGTTGATGGCGATAATGCGAAATCCGCGAAGACTGCAAAATGATCTGAAATGAATCGAAATAAAAACAGACTTGCGATTATGTAAATGCTGATTTTTGTACGATAAATATCAACATCAGCAATCGCAAGTCTGTTCATTACATTTGTCATGGTATTAAATCTGTTGATTTACTGCAGATTCAGCCGCAGTAAATCATAGATTCAGCTACGCAGTGTGGGATGGCATTCGTCGTTCCACCATGCAAGCTGCGCGATATTGGCGCGGATATGCTCGCAGGACGCATGGAATTTGGCCTGTTCGCTTTCGGTGAGTGTGGGACTGAGGACTTCTTCAACGCCGTTCGCTCCGATGATGCACGGCAGGCTGGCGTAATTGCCGCTTTCGCCTTGTTCGCCGGTAAGCAGCGTGGAGCAGGCGGTCGCATAGTGTTCATCGCAGAGCACAGCCTGCGTAAGGCGTGCCGCAGTGGCTGCAATAGCGTATTCCGTGCACTCTTTGCCGGCGTACACGCGGTATCCGCCTCGACGGGCGTCCTGCTCGGTTTCGTCCTTGTCGAGGGCGAATCGTTGCGGATCGTCTTGTGCGAGTTGATCAAGCGGCTTGCCTGCGATGTTCACGTTCGACCAATAGGCGAACTGCGAATTGCCATGCTCCCCCAGCATGTATGCGCCGATTGATTTCTGATCCACGTTGACGCGTTTCGCGATGGCGTTGCGCAGTCGTGCGGAATCCAACGCGGTTCCGGTGCCGATTATTTTGCGCGGATCATAGCCGGTGATGTGCCAGATTTCGGTTGCGACCACATCGCACGGATTTGAGATGGTGATGATCACACCGTGGAAGCCTGCATTGAACAGTCGGGAGATCCAGGTGCGTGCAATGTCGGTGGTGACGAACAGTTCGCCGTCACGATCTTTGGCGCTGGTTTTCACGTCGCCGGCAGCGTTGATTACCACGTCGCAGTCGGCTAGCTGCTCGTATTGCGTGCCGTAGTTGCCGATCACACAGTTATGCGGATAGAAACCCAACGTGTCACTTAAATCCTGACATTCGCTGACTACTTTTTGCTCGTTGATGTCGCACAGCTTCAGTTCTTCGGCCAGCCCTGCGGAAAGCACGGCATTTGCGACATGCGCGCCCACGTGTCCGATGCCGATAATGCCGACTTTTCTCAATACAGTCACAATCGACCCCTCCCTCACTTATTCGATCTTTCTGCGTGGACTGTTTGCACGCAAACGTTTCAGTCGTCACGATTGTAGGCTTGCAAATCGCGGATGTTAAGCGTTCTGTACATCTTATGAACAAAAAGCTATACGAATCACCTATACGTCGTTATCAAACGTGCGTAAGCCGTGGCTAGTCATTGCAATCCGCGCAATGTGACGGCAGTGGCGTGATATCGCAAGTATTTCAACATCACAGGCAACGCAACAGCATCGCGAGCGTCATAGTACAACGTGACGGTTCAACTCACGCCGCAATTGCCTCCATTGCGGCAAATATGCGCTCATACGCCGCTGAAAGCCCTCTCCGTGCCCGTTTTCCCACAGGTGCGTCATTTCGTGCACAAGCACGTATTCCAGGAATTTGGGATCCATAAGACCAAGCTGTAGGTTGAGGCGGATGCGGCCGGTTTTCGGCGTGCATGACCCCCATCGCGACGTCATGATGCGTAACGTGATATGCGTAGGCTTCCGCCCGATGACTGGCGCCCATTTCCCAAGCAGCACCGGCAGTTGCGCATTGATAGTCTGCACCGCTCGCCTTCTGGTTGCGTCGTTCCACACGAAAGCGCGCGGATTATTCAAGCTATTGGGATCGCCTGGATTGTTTCGATCGCCCACGCCGCCCGTTTTTTTCAGACCATTCAGATTTTCCGGACCATTCGAACCATTCACACCGTCCAAACCATTGAAATCGCTTTGACGGATCTGTTCATCCCTGACTTGCAGCATGGTGTGTTGCGCTTGTTCGATCCATGGTTTGCGTTCCGTCACGAATCGTGCAATTGCCGCTTGTGACATGCGAGAAGGTGCGGAAATGACGATTTGCGCATTCGGTGGCTTGATGCGCAGATACATGTTTTTGATGGGCTTACGCATGATGGTCACCGTCATTCCAGCGATTCGCACAGTTTCTTCCGATAGCGTGCGATTGCGATTGCGCGCTCCACTGCTGGCTTTCCCACTGTTGTTACGCTGGCTACGATGATTGTTCGGCATGTCTGCATTATGTCACGACACGCCGAAGACACACTGATTTTGACTTTCGCTGATTATCACGTATTATTTCAACTCGTTGTGCTTAACAGTACAGCAGGAACGGGCCCGTAGCTCAGGTGGTTAGAGCGCATCCCTGATAAGGATGAGGTCGGAGGTTCAAGTCCTCCCGGGCCCACAGTGATTAAGAGCGGCGCGGCCGCTTTTTTTCAACTATGGGGCTATAGCGCAGCTGGTAGCGCATCTGCTTTGCAAGCAGAGGGTCGCCGGTTCGAACCCGGCTAGCTCCACGGGGCTATGGCGCAGCTGGTAGCGCATCTCCATGGCATGGAGAGGGTCAGGGGTTCGAATCCCCTTAGCTCCACAATCAGGGTTTTCAGAGGAATCTGGAAGCCCTTTTTTCATGCGAAAACGGCGGAATTCCAACGATTTCAAGGCATTCGGCGCAAACAAAGAATGTACGGAAAAGTACACGAATGTCAACGAAATGGGTACCCACGGAGGTACCCGAAATGAGCACCCATAACGTCATACTGGACTCATGCACAAATTCGGAAGCGTCGTGTATCGTGCCGACCGCAAATCCTACAGAGCGAAATACACGTATCACGGCGAGGTCATAACCAAGACCTTCAAAGACCGATTATCAGCACAAGCATGGCTAAACAGCGAAAGAAGCCGTGTAGAAGCCGACAAAGCCGGTATACAACAGTGGAGTAGCCCAGCCGAACGTAAACGCGAGGAAACCGCCATAGAACGCCGCAGAACACTATTCTGCGATTACGTGATGGACGAATTCGCGCCAACGTGGCTCAACTATGCCGCAGACGGAAGCGAACTAGCGACGGGAAGCAAACGGAAGCACCGAGAATACCTTTCTCACCTCTCCCAAGCGTTCTTCTGGAAGTATCCGCTGACCGGCATCACCACCGAAGACATAAACAGGTGGCTAGCCGATTTGGACAACTTCGGGGGAGCGACGCCAAGAAAGAAGACGTTCCAACTCTTGAAAGCCGTCTACGCCAAAGCCGTGGCCGAAGGAGCCGTACCCAAATCACCCGTCACCATGAAGGCCCCAGCCGTACCCAAAAGCCGTCAAGCACAAATCCCGCCAGCCACGGCGGAAGAGCTGCAAAACATATATGCGGCAATGCCCAAAACAACACGAATAGCCGTGTGGCTAGGAGCCATCCTTGACCTACGCATAGGCGAGGTGGTCAGCCTCCAAGTCCAAGACTGGAATTCAAAAACGCAGACCCTGAGAGTCTGCCATTCCGCCGACGCAAACGGCGGGATGAAAGACACCAAAACGGCGACGAGCAATACGACGCAACCGGTTCCACCCCAGCTCGGAAAACTCATAGACGAAGCGTGCAACGGCAAGCAACCGACCGACTTCATAGTAACCTGCGCAGACGGCACACACATCACGCCCAACCGATTGCGCGACCACTTCAACGAAGCCAAAATCAACGCCGGAAGACCCGACCTGCACTTCCACACTCTCCGCGCGACCTCAATCACCGCCGCCGTCAACACCGGCGCGACCCTCAGGGACACCATGCAATGGGGAAGGCACGCAGACGCCCAAACATCCATCGAACGGTATCAACGTGCCAGCGGCAGTGAGAGAATGCGCGAAATCGCCAACGGCATCGAAGACACCCTCATGGGACACGAGCCAACCGTGGCCGAACTGGAAGCCGAAATCGCGGCAACAAAAAAGCGCCTAGCCGACCTCGAAAGCCAGCTAGACGCCTTGCGTCACCAAAACAAATGAGCGAGGGAATCCGCGTCGATGTAACGGCGACGCCCAATTTTGTACGTCTTAATTCTCCCCGCCGCAAGCAGGTCATAGACATGTTGCCGCGAACACTGCAAGTACGCCATCGTGTCCGCGATGGTCATCAACGGGGGTAACTCAGTCTTCCTCATAATCACCCCCCATCGCCTCCGCCGCGTCCAACAAGGCCGACGCAACGTCCGACGGAATCCAAGCCGAAACGCCCCTATACGGCGAAACATCCCTCCGGCCACACCGTAGGCTTCGACGAGCCTGCACGATAGCCTGACGGCGACGGTCGGCATCCTTGATGCCCCGTGCCTCAGCCAGACGCCAACGACGCACCAGACGGCGGAAACGGTGAAAAGTCGGATAATCCGTCTCCACATCCTGCTGAGCACAGAGCGGAAGCCCCCGGTCATGACCCCACACCCTGCCTGAGCGATACTTCCAATCCTCCGGCATGTTCTCGATTTGCCGTTGGTAATGCGCGACACCCCTCGCCGCGTGCTTCGCGAGATACATCAGGACACGTTCAGGATGCGCCGGAACCGGCTTCCCGTCAACGGTAATCACGCCACCCACGTCAATGGATTCCCAGATTTGACCTTGCAACCTCGCGCCCACGCCGGACTTATTGAGCATGTTCACCCACGAACGAAGAGCCTTGAACTGCTCCAACGCGTCCCAGTCATGGTCGAGCCAGACCAAAACGTGCAGATGGGGGTTGCCACTCGCTTGAAATTCGAGAATCCAGTAATAGTGCTGGAGCCCATGCCGTTTCATAAATTGAAGCCAACGCTTCAACCAGCCGTGAAAATCCGCCGCCGACACGTCACCCATCTGCCCCGACGGCATCGTCAACGTCACGAACGCCGGAAAGCCGTCCACCGCGTCGAAGTCAATCTGTTGGAGTCGCTGTTCGTTCCGACGCGCCACGTTCGGCGTCCATCCGCGCGTCGCTGTTCGTTCCGGCTGGTTGAATGCCGTTAGCTTCACTATCTCGCCGGTCACGGGGTTCACGACCGTCTGGTTCCTACTAGCACTGACACCGTGCTGCCTGATTGAAATTGTAGGCATTCTGATACCTCCTTCCGAGGTTCGGGGAACCTTCCCCGTTTGTTCGATTCAGAAAAAATGAAGAAAATATAGAGCGTGTTATTAAAAGAAGGAGAAGCAGTTAACCACCGCTCGATTCCTGCTCATTCAGGAACCCACTCGGCTCTCTCGGTACTGAGCCGTGGACGTCGGAACCCCAGCGTCCTCGGGCTTCCGAGCTTCGCGTCGCTCTCCACGCCGTTCGCTTTCCGTCGCCGTCCGTTCCGGCGCTTCGCTAGGGCTACGCGCCGTCGCTACCGGCGACCCGCTACCGGCTGTTCGCTCTGCTCTGCTCTCCGCCCTCGTTTGGCTGGCGAATTCCGAAGTCCCCGGTGCGTGCTGCCGCACGCCAAGCGCACCTAACTTGTGCGGGAGTCTGCACGGCTCTGCAATCTCTTTCACAGGCGATACCCCCACGTGTCCGAATACGAAAAAAGGGAGGCGTTGCCGCCTCCCTTAGGGGATATCAAACTGCTACTCTTCCAACCCGGCCACAACGGCGTCGAGCGTGGACGAATCCAAAGCACGCGCCGCTTCCGTAACAGGCAAGTAGGCAAAGCGCACGGATTGCGTATGGCCGTCCTCGCCCTGAACCACCGCGCCACCGCGCCGTGTAGACGGAATCTCGGTCGGACGGGGGTCGCCGTCCGGAATGGAGCCAAGCACGGCTTCAGCAGCTTCACGCGTGGTCACGCGAAGGGCAAAACGAACAACGCAGTTATCCCTGATATTCGTCGGAATCGAATCGGCAGTAGGTTTTTGAGTCAAAAGCATGACGCACCAGCCAGCAGACCTACCCTTGCGGACGATTGTCGCAACAGCACGCTTGCAGCGTTCCACCAGAGCCTTGTCTTCCTTCGACCTGCCGGTGGTGTCAAACAACGTTTGGCATTCGTCGATAACGACGAGATGGAAGGGGTGCAGGGCGGAAGCTCCTGCATGCCAAAAGTCCGGGTCGGAATCCGACCACGGGTGAGCCTTAAGGTCATCCACGCACCGTTGGGCGAGCGATTCCAACTGCTCCGTCGCCGTGGGAAGGTCAAGGTCGCAATCATTGTTATAGAGCGACGCGGCACGTTCAGCCCAATGCCAATCCATGCCACCTTTTCCGTCGAAAATCGCTACGGAAGCCTTCGGAGAAGCCAACAGGGGGAGCGTCAACAACGTGGCACCGGCACTCTTACCGGCACCCGGGACACCGCCAACGACAATGCCCGAGGTCTGAGCGTAGGAAAGTCTGGCAGGTTCACCGGCCTCGGTCAAGCCGTAAACCACGGTTTTTCCATCCCACTCGGCAAGGTCACTGGCCTTGATTTCGATGGAATCGTCGAGCGGATTCTTCGGCTCCGTCTTCCAGAAATGCAAGAGCCAATGTCCTGGCCCGAGGTGTTCGACCTTATATGCTTCGGCACCCATAGCGCCGAGACCTTCCTTGGCTTTCTTTTCGACGAATTCGTCCGTGACCCCCGAAATACCGCAGGAAAACTCAAGCATAGCCTCGCCGGAATCATCGTAGACGGAATACGCCGCAACGTAATCACGCACGCCCTTGAAGTCGGTGTTGGCGTCCTCGATGGGACGCAAGCCAAGGACTCGTTCGACGATGAAGACAGGAGAGTCACCTTTAATGCGATGACGCAAGGCCAACGCCCAACGCCAGAACGGAAGCAGATTCCTCAAAGATGGGTGACGAACAGAAAGTAGAAGCAGGGCAACCCAAACCACCGCGCAAGCGATGATGGCACCCGGTACGAACACCAGCAGGGCAACCCAAGCCGTAGTCGCAACAGCCGAAACAACGAACCGGGCGTACCAGCTATCGTCATCCCACGCGGTGACATTCGCAAGCGGCAGAAACATCAGTGTGAACATGCCCACCACCGCCGCAATTTTCAAAATCAGATATAAGATATCCATTGTTGATTCCTTTCAAAAAAAAACGGGGCAAGGGCGGCAACCCTCACCCCGTCGGATGAAACAAAAGAGCTGGTCAGGCGTCTAACACGGCGCTTGACCTATTATTTTTAGGAGCGTTTGGAGCTTGTAACCCCGCGTCCGAAGCCCGACGCCACGTATTAACTGACTGGCAGACTGTTGCGTCGGTGGGGCATTGGGCCGGGTCAGTGGAATACACCGTGGCCGAGCTGGAAGCCGCAACCACCCCAATCGTGAAACCGACCAACAGCGCCGCTGTCACAGCGGCCACCGCGAGAAAAATTTTCATTTTCTCAGACATCAAACGGGAAAGCCTCTTCAACGGGAAGCTGGGCTTCCGTCAAACGACGAACCGCCGCCGACCACGAAATATCGTAGGTTTTCGCGTAAGTATCTATCCGCCGGTAAAGGTCTATCGGCATTAATACCGTGCGGGACACCATCGGCTGTTTCATGACGTCAGTCCTGCCGGAAGCCGGACGCGGAAAAACTCAGACCAGAATTGATTTTTCCGTGCTTGTTCGTCAGCCACGGCCGCATCGCGAAATCGGTGAAAGTAATCGGAGCGTCTTCCTTCACGACCGGACGAGCCTTCGCCCAAACCTTGACATTAATAATGTCAGCGAGCGTTTCCGTATCGCCTACGAGGGGCTTCGCGTACACACGAAGGTTCCATTGATGCTCACCCTTTTCGTTCACCCTCTCACTGTGAACCTTGGTGTCTTCATCATAATTCTCCACCGGGTCCGCATCAACGCCGACCGCGAGCATCTTGCTCGAAATCGCCGTTTGCGCGAGCGGAATTCTGCGGAAATCGGCAAACTTGCTGGCAAATGCCATTTTGATTCCTCCTTGGAATCTCTGCTATCACTATTTAGTTTTCAATCCACGCCGTGATAGTCACGAGGCGTTTTCCGTGTCACCCTCTGGACGGTTTTACCCGTTCCGTCGGGGAACACTTACCATGATAGCAGTGGCACACCTATAGAATTCGCTTTTGTTATTATATCACATATCGTGTTATACTGGAACCGTCCACACAAAACAGCTCAGAAACGTTGAAAACAAGCCAAAACCACGGCGTGTCGCAAACGTCGAAAACCGAGCAAAAAAATCCAAAAAACCTCAAAACCACGGCGTGTCGCGGGTAAAAACATGAATGTGACGGAAATGTAAAAAATCTAAAAAAAGAAAAAAGAATGTAAAAAAGACGTGAAAAAGGAAGAGAAAAGCGGACGTGGCCACCGCTCCGCCCAGTGGCCTGCCGCACGCAGGGAAAGCCCTGCGTAGGGCGGGGTCCCCTACCCCCGCCTGAGAAGAGCATCGAGGACAATGGAAAAGGCGGCTTCGACTCCCGTCATCCGCTCCATTCGAAACCCTTGATGTGGCTACTATATGTAGCTATCTGACTTAGGAATAGAATATAAGGGGTAGAAAAGGGAGATTATATGGCCGAAGAAGAAAATACTCCGGATGCGAGCGAAAAAAGTGGCAAGAAGTGCATTATCGCCGCCGTTGCTGCGGTAGTCGTGGCCATTGCAGGTGTTGGTGGCTACGCGTATGCGTCGAACAGTGCGTATGATTCCTACGCGTCCCGGGTTGAGTCGGCCAAGGAGTCTGATTCGAAGCTTGTGAAGAAGATTGCGGAAGCGCAATCCCTTGTCAAGGCCACGAAGGAGTCGGACGTGCTCGACAAGACCGTGTTGGACTCGTTGAACAAGAGCGTCAAGACCAGTGAAACCCGGAAGGGCATTCCGGACGTCGGAAACGTCGCCAAGTGGAATCTGTGGAGCATATCCAAGGCCAAAACCATCATCTCCAACGACATGACCGAAGCCAACGATTCCATCAACGCCATCGGCAAGGCCATAGGCAAGGTGGAGTCGTCCAAGACCGCCAAGCAGGTCAAGGACGCGAAGGATACTCTCGACAAGACCATTACCGACGCGGAAAACCTGTACAAGGATTCCGAAGGTAAAGTGCAGGACAACAAGACCCGTGAAAGCCTGAAAACCACCATCGACAACGCCAAGAAGACCAGTAGCGACAAGAAGGCTGACGTGAAATCGTTGACCGCCGCCAATGACACGCTCTCCAAGGCCGTAAAAGCCGTGAACGATTCCAAGAACGCCAAGGCTCAGGCCGACGCGCAGAAGCAAGCTCAGGAACAGGCGCAACAGGCTCAGGCTCAGGCCCAGTCTGTAGGCACCCCGTCAGGCGGTTATTCCGGTTACGCATATCCGAACGTAGGCGGCTCGTATTCCGGAAGGGCAAGCCAGTCCGCCCCATCGTATTCGAACACTGGCTCACCTTCAGGAGGCTCCGTCAGCGGTGGAACATCCAATGGTGGCACTTGGGATTGGAAGAATGCTAAGGATTCTATGGGAGGGGGTTTCGCTCCCATCACCAAGGACAACATCAACCCAGATGGGTCCGTTACTATAGGAGGAGATTCCCATGGGAATGGATGGTGATAGTCATTTAGTTCTCCTTTAAGAACTTCTTTAAAAGCAGCGAGAAAAAAGCCACGTAAGGTACCCGAGTTGGTACCCACAGTTGCGAAACGCCGAAGAAACGGCGGAATACCAACATACGGCGGGAGTCCCCTTAGCTCCACAGTCAGGGTTTCCGGTGATTTCCGGAAACCCTTTTTTCATACCCGCATCCGCATCCCAATTCCTCCACCCGCTGGAGAAAACCGGACGCAGCCAAGCACCTCACAGTCCAAAAACCTCCACCGAGTGGAAGAATCCTCCCACCAACAAGCCTCCCAGCATCCCAAAACCTCCAGCCACTGGAGAAAACTAGACGCAACAAGACATCCCACAGTCCAGATTCCCCCAGTCACTGGAACAAATGACACGCTGAGGCACCTTCCAGAGTCCGTATTATTCCAGCGCATGGAAGAATCACCCCGCTGAAAGACCATTGCAAAAGGCCGTCTCAGGCAGGACTTGCGTCACCGCTTGAGACAGCCTTGGATTATTGATTATTGATTATTTCGATTGCTGACGATACTTTCGATTGCTTGCGATGACTACTGCGCTGTGCCCATGCCGGCAACAGGGCCAGAATCATTCGGCACGTTCCGTACATCCTGTGGCATTCTGCTTGACAAGTTCGTCACGGATCCGCTGCAACAGCAGGATCGTCTGCTCTTCGGTGGAGATTTCCGTCTCTTCGGTGACCTCCTCCTCGGCTTTGCTCCGTTCTTCCGCAAGCTTGGTTTTGGCGAGTAACGCCTCGGTCATGTCACGGAATTTGTTGATCGGCACGAGAATGCAGAAATATACGGCCGCCGCGATAATCAGAAAATTCAATATCGCGCCAAGTACCGCGCCGAACGAAACCGTCGCATTATTGAATGTGATTGCCAGCAGACCAGCCATATTCGGTTTGCCGAAAATCATGGCGATGAACGGATTAATCACATTGTTGACGATCGAATTAACCACTGTGGTGACGGCACCGCCCATGACAACACCGACCGCCATGTCGATCATGTTGCCGCGTGCAATGAATTTCTTGAATCCTTCAATCATGATGATTCTCCCATTATGTGAGACTGTGAGATGCTGTTGCGAACGTGCTCCCTCCCACGCTTTCCGCATTTCCATCCTATAGTCAACGCAAGGCATGGCAATCCCGTAAAAAGAAGCAAGGTCGGAACCAGCGCTCGCAAGAAGCATCTCCAAATCCTGAACAAGGTCTTGTGCCGTCCATATTCGTGCACATAGAATGAGACCGTCTATTGATAACCAACTATCCCGAAGGGGAAGAATATGCTCACTGATGAGTACGTCAAGCGCGTGTACGCGCAGGTGGAAAAGCGCGACGGCGACCAGCCGGAGTTCCTGCAGGCTGTTCGCGAGGTTTTCGAAAGCCTCGAACCGGTGGTCGCGAAGCATCCGGAATATGAGAAGGCGGGCGTGCTCGAACGCATCGTCGAGCCGGAACGCGTGGTGAAGTTCCGCGTCGCATGGACCGACGATGAGGGCAAGGTGCAGGTCAACCGCGGTTACCGCATCCAGTTCAACTCCGCAATCGGCCCGTACAAGGGCGGTCTGCGCTTCCACCCGAGCGTGAACGAGGGCGTCATCAAGTTCCTCGGCTTTGAGCAGATTCTGAAGAACTCCTTGACCAGCCTGCCGATGGGTGGCGGCAAGGGCGGCTCCGACTTCGACCCGAAAGGCAAGTCCGACGCCGAAGTCATGCGTTTCTGCCAGGCCTTTATGACGGAACTGTGCCGTCATATCGGCCAGTTCACCGACGTTCCGGCCGGCGACATCAACGTGGGCGGTCGCGAGATCGGCTACCTGTTCGGCCAGTACAAGCGCATTCGTGACGAGTATTCCGGCGTACTGACCGGCAAGGGCCTCGAGTTCGGCGGTTCCCTGGCTCGCACCGAGGCCACCGGTTACGGCCTGTGCTACTACACCGCCGAGGCAATGCGCGTGCTGCGCAATGACTCCTTCGAAGGCAAGACCGTGGTCATTTCCGGCTCCGGCAACGTGGCCATCTTCGCCACCGAGAAGGCTCAGGCCCTCGGCGCGAAGGTCGTGACCGCCTCCGATTCCAACGGCTACATCTACGATCCGAACGGCATTCAGCTTGACGTGGTCAAGGACATCAAGCTGGGCCATCGCGGCCGCATCAAGGAATATGCGGAGCGTGTGCCGGGCTCCGAGTACCACGAGGGCTGCAAGGGCGTGTGGACGGTTCCGTGCGACATCGCCCTGCCGTGCGCCACCCAGAACGAGATCGATGAGGAGTCCGCCAAGGCTCTCGTCGCCAACGGCTGCACTGTGGTGTGCGAAGGCGCCAACATGCCGTCCACTCCGGAGGCAATCGCCGTCTACCAGTCCAACAACGTGCTCTACGGCCCCGCTAAGGCCGCGAACGCGGGTGGTGTGGCAGTTTCCGGCCTTGAGATGAGCCAGAACTCCTACCGCCTTTCCTGGACTTTTGAAGAGGTTGACGGCAAGCTCAAGTCCATCATGGAGAACATCGTCGCCAACTCCCTGGAAGCCGCCAAGGAATACGGCCACGAGGGTGATCTGATGCTCGGCGCCAACGCAGCCGGCTTCGTGAAGGTCGCCAACGCCATGGTCGCCCAGGGCGTGCTCTGATCTAGCCGATTTAGCCAATCTAGCCAATACGGCTGGCTCATCGAAATACATTGAGGGTCTGTCTGGTTTCATTCCAGACAGACCCTCTTTTCGTATTTCAACACGTACTTCAGCGCAACTCCGCTATCTCGCTTATATATGGCAGATAGGGGTTGGCATACGGTAAGAGACAGACTGGTCTAGAAAATACGAAGGCGGTCTGTATCGTGATTGGAATCACGATACAGACCGCCTTGTTGTGTTTGAGTTCGCCGTCACTGCCGCTGACAGCGCACTGCGCTATTCCAGCATTACATGCGACGCTCGCGCGACAACTTATCGCTACTCGCTGCTATTAACAGCCCACAGGGCCGTTAATCATCTCCAAGCGTGACGTGGATGCCGCCGACGAGGGTGCTTACCACGTTGTACAGCAGCGTAAGAATCACCACGAGCACGGTGATCAGCACCACTTCCACAATGGAGAAAATGGTGGTGGCGCTCAACACGGTGCCCAGCGAGAACACGTTCGTCAGGTCGAATCCACCGGCATCCAAGCCCGTGGAAGACACGATCTGCGTAACCTGGTCGAACACGCCAACCACGTTCAGCATGCCCCACAGAACAGCTACCGCAACGATCTGAATAATTCCCCCCGCGATGGAAAGCATGAACGCCACCTTAGCGGCCGACCATGCGTCGATACGCGTCAAAGACAGGCTCATACGGCGCGCGCGCGGAGCGCCGCCACGACGCTTCTCGCGAACCTTCACGCCGCCGGAAGCGGGGGAGGAGGCACCCTCATGTGCCTGAACCTGATCCTCACCAATCAGCGGCTGACTGGAAGCGGAACGTGCCACGCGCGGTGCATGCCCATCCTCCGGCATTTGCTGTCCTTCGTTGTTCTCGCTCATCGTTGCTCCTTGCAAGATTGTGCCCAGTTCTTAGCTGAGACTACCAGTTTTCACAGACGATTGCCCGCACTGCGGTCAGGCCTCTACATTCTCGCCATCGCCGGATTCGGCGTTGGTTTCAGCAGGGGCTTCAACGGCGGATTCAGGCGATTGTGCAGTATCCTCGTTCGCAGTTGCGCCCACGGTCGCATTTTCCGCGTTTTCCGCGGATTCGTCATCGTCCTTCTCCTCGTTACGCGCGATGGAGATGATCTCGTCGTTCTTGTCGGGCTTGGCGAACGTCACGCCCTGGGTGGTACGTCCAGTGCGCTTGACCTCGTCGACGTTGGAACGGATGACCTTGCCGGACTTCATGATGGCCATGATCTGGTCATCTTCCTCAACGATCACCGCTCCCACGAGGGAACCACGGCCTTCGGCGAGCTGTACGGCCTTGACACCGAAGCCATTACGGCCCTGCAGGCGGTATTCGCTGATGGCGGTGCGCTTGGCGAAGCCTTCGTTGGTGACCACGAACAGATCCTTGTCGGAATCACCCCAAACCACGTCCATGTCCAGCAGTTCGTCGCCTTCACGGAACTTCATACCCTGCACGCCGGCAGTCTGGCGTCCCATCGGGCGCAGTTGCTCGTCGTTGGCCTGGAACTTCAAGCTCATGCCCAGTTTCGACACGAGAATGATGTCATCCTCGGCATTGCACAGTGCGGCACCGATCAGCTCGTCGGCATTCTCGCCGTTTTCGTCGGCCATGAGACGCACTGCGATAAGGCCGCCCTGACGCGGGGAATCGTATTCGGCGAGCGCGGTCTTCTTGACCTTGCCGGAACGAGTGGCGAGCACCAAGTACTTGGCCACTTCGTAGTTCGGAATCGACAGCACGGTCTGGATTGTCTCGTCGGGGCCGAACTGCAGTAGGTTGGCCACATGCTGTCCCTTGGAATCGCGCGATCCTTCCGGCAGCTCGTAAGCCTTCAAACGGTACACGCGTCCCTTGTTGGTGAAGAACAGCAGCCAGTTGTGCGTGCTTGTCAGGAAGAAGTGGTCGACCACGTCGTCCTCACGCAACTTGGCGCCCTTGATGCCCTTGCCGCCACGGTGCTGCGCACGGTATTCGTCGGCCTTAGTGCGCTTGATGAAGCCGGAGTGAGTGACGGTCACGACCACGTTTTCTTCCGCAATCAGATCTTCGACGTTCATTTCACCGGAGTATGGCAAGATCTTGGTTCGACGTTCGTCGCCATACTTGGCCACGATTTCGTCAAGCTCGTCGCCCACGATCTTGCGTTGACGCTCCGGCTTGGCGAGAATGTCGTTGTAGTCTGCGATACGACGCATCAGCTCGTTGTGTTCGTCGAGAATCTTCTGGCGTTCCAATGCGGCCAGTCGGCGCAGCTGCATGGCCAGAATGGCGTCGGCCTGCACTTCGTCCACGTCTAGCAGGTCCATAAGGCCAGTACGTGCGACTTCCGCGGATTCGGACGCACGAATAAGTGCGATGACCTCGTCGATCATGTCGAGGGCCTTCAGGTAGCCCTGAAGAATGTGGTCTCGTTCTTCCGCCTCACGCTTGAGGTAGGCGGTACGGCGTGCGATGACTTCCAGCTGGTGGCCCACCCAATGGCGGATGAACGCGTCCAGAGACAGCGTGCGTGGCACGCCATCGACCAGTGCCAGCATGTTGGCACCGAAAGTCTGCTGCAGCTGGGAATGCTTGTACAGGTTGTTGAGCACAACCTTCGGCACGGCGTCGCGCTTGAGCACGAGCACGAGACGCTGTCCGGTACGGCCGGAAGTTTCGTCACGCATGTCTGCGATGCCCTGGATCTTGCCATCACGCACCGCTTCGCGGATGGAAACGACCAGTCGGTCCGGGTTCACCTGATACGGCAGTTCGGTGATCACGAGGCACATACGGCCCTTGATCTCTTCGGTGTTCACCACCGCGCGCATGGTGATCAAACCACGACCGGTACGGTAGGCCTGTTCAATGCCCTTATGTCCGAGAATCGTTGCGCCAGTAGGGAAGTCCGGTCCCTTGATGATGCGGATCAGGTTTTCGAGCAGCTCTTCACGGCTTGCGTTCGGGTGGTCAAGCGCCCAATGCACGCCTTCGGCCACTTCGCGCATGTTGTGCGGAGGAATGTTGGTGGCCATACCCACGGCGATGCCAGACGAACCATTGCACAACAGGTTCGGGAATCGTGCCGGAAGCACGGTCGGCTCCTGCGTCTTGCCATCGTAGTTCGGCAGGAAATCGACGGTGTCTTTGTCGATGTCGCGTACCATTTCCATGGCGAGCGGAGCCATACGGCATTCGGTGTAACGCATTGCTGCGGCCGGATCGTCGCCGGGGGAGCCGAAGTTGCCTTGGCCGTCGACCAGCGTGTAACGCATCGACCACGACTGTGCCATACGCACCAACGTGTCGTAGATCGCGGAATCACTGTGCGGATGGTACTTACCCATGACCTCGCCGACCACGCGGGCGCACTTGGAGTAGCCGCGGTCGGGGCGGTAGCCGCCGTCGTACATCGCGTAGATCACACGGCGATGCACCGGTTTCATGCCGTCGCGCACGTCCGGGAGCGCACGGTCCACGATCACGGACATGGCGTATGCCAAGTAGGAATCGCGCATTTCCTGCTGCAGATCCTTCTTCTGGATGCGTTCGCCCACCATCAGGCCGTAATCGGTGTTGTCGGCCTCCTGCGGGCTCAACGGCTCCATGGAGCCGTCAGGCACGAACTGGCCGTCTTCGTTGCTGTTGTTTTCGTCTGCCAACTTCTAAGTCCTTCTAAATCCTTATGAAACCTTGCCTGAAGTCCTTGAAATCCTTACGCGTCGATCCAGCTGACGTTGCGTGCGTTGCGCTGGATGAACAGACGGCGAGGTTCGACTTCGTCGCCCATGAGCATGGAGAAGGTTTCGTCGGCTGCGGCCGCGTCTTCGATCTGCACCTGCTTCAGAATGCGGTGGTCAGGATCCATGGTGGTTTCCCACAGTTCCTGGTAGCTCATTTCACCCAGACCCTTGTAACGCTGGATGCCTTCGCCCTTCGGCAACTGACGGCCGGCGGCCTTGCCTTCGGCGAGCACGCGGTCACGTTCGGCGTCGGTGTACACGAAGTCGTGCGTGCCTTTGGTCCACTTGAGTCGGTACAGCGGCGGCATGGCCACATACACGTAACCAGCGGTGATCATCGGGCGCATGTAGCGGAAGAACAGCGTCAGATTCAGGGTTGCGATATGCGCGCCGTCCACATCGGCATCGGCCATAATGATGACCTTGTGGTAGCGGACTTTGTTCAGGTCGAAATCCTCGCCGTAACCGCCGCCGACCGCGGTGATCAGCGATTCGATGGTTTCGGACTTCATCATGCGGTCAAGGCTTGCACGCTCGGTGTTGAGGATTTTGCCTCGCAGCGGCAGAATGGCCTGCGTGATCGGGTTGCGTCCCTGAATTGCGGAGCCGCCTGCGGAGTCACCCTCCACGATGAACAGTTCGCATTCTTCAGGATTGTTGGACTGGCAATCCTTCAGTTTGTCTGGCATGCCCGCGGATTCGAAGATTGACTTGCGGCGGGTGTTCTCACGTGCCTTCTTGGCTGCAAGACGCGCACGGGAGGCTTCAATGGCCTTCTGGATGATGTTCTTGGCTTCGCTAGGATGCGAATCGAACCAGTCGCCGAGCTTGTCAGTCATCACGCGCTGCACGAAGGTTTTCGCTTCGGAATTGCCGAGCTTGGTCTTGGTCTGGCCTTCGAACTGCGGGGTGGTGAGCTTCACCGAAACCACTGCGGTCAGACCTTCGCGCACATCGTCGCCGGAGAGGTTCTCGTCCTTGTCTTTGAGGATGTTCTTCTCGCGTGCGTAACGATTGACGAGCGAAGTCAGAGCCGCACGGAAGCCTTCTTCGTGGGTGCCGCCTTCGGTGGTGGAGATGGTGTTGGCGAAGGTGTGCACCGCTTCGGAGTATGCAGTGGTCCACTGCATGGCGATTTCCGCGGAAATGCCGATTTTCAGATCTTCCGCTTCGAAATCGATGACATCCGGTTCGACCGGGGTTGCCTTGCGGGACTTCACCAAGTAATCGACGTAATCCTTGATGCCGTCGTTGTACTGGTAGGTGACTGTCTGATGCTTCTCGGCATTGTCGTCACCGTTGCCTGCAACTTCGTCTCCTGCCTGGTCCGGCTCGCGCAGATCAGTTAGGGACAGCTTCAGTCCCTTGTTCAGGAATGCCATCTGCTGGAAACGGTTACGCAGAATCTCGAAATCGTAGGTGGTGGTTTCAAAGATCGCGCCGTCGGCCCAGAAGGTCACGGAAGTGCCGGTGGACTCGTCTTCGCCCATCGGTTCGCCCTTGAGCAGACGCGTGGTCGGCTTCTGGTTGATGTAGGTCTGGGTCCAATGGAAACCCTGACGGCGCACTTCGATGTCGACGCGGGTCGACAATGCGTTCACCACAGAAATACCCACGCCGTGCAAACCGCCGGAGACCGCGTAGCCGCCGCCACCGAACTTGCCGCCTGCGTGCAGCTTGGTCATCACAGTTTCCACACCGGAAACACCTTCGCCCGGAACTTCGTCAACCGGAATGCCTCGGCCATCATCGACCACGCGCACGCCGCCGTCCGGCAGAATCGTCACTTCGATATGCGAGGCATAGCCCGCCAGCGCTTCGTCGACGGAGTTGTCGACGATCTCATACACCAGGTGGTGCAGGCCACGGGGGCCGGTGGAGCCGATGTACATGCCTGGGCGGATTCGCACCGCTTCGAGGCCTTCCAACACTCTCAGATCGGACGCGTCGTAATGCTCCGGAGCCAAGGTGTCGTCGAGCTGCGCATCTTCGAGCTGATCGTTTTGGATCTGATCTTCCTGCGTGTTTTCAGCTGATTCGTTCAGCGAATCCGCATCAAGGTCTGCCACAGAGATTCCTTCCTGCATTTTTCCCGCCAATGAGGGTCATTCACGCAGGTGATACCACCTAGAACGCAAATAAAGGCCCCTTCTAGGCGTTTACATACACTACTTGATATTCTACTCATGCAGGGGGACAGCACGCCAGAGGCATTTATCCTTGAAATTCAGCCGTTTACTCCTGTTTTTCACATTCGAAAACGTATTTTCCAGCCTCCGCAAAGGTCATTTCCGGGAACATATTCGACGTACGTCCGATCGCAGACCAACTATCGCACCGATATATCGCGTGATATTTCGCTAATACCGGGTCCTTCTGGTCATTCGTCCTCGGCTGAATCCCTGTTGCTGGGGGCCGGTGACGCGCACTTCGTTGATGGTCAGCCCCTCAAGTCTCCTGCGAATGGTGTCGGTCAGCAACGGAATCATGTACGTCATGGTGGTGGTCCATGCGGGGCTGTCACATCGGATCGTCAGAATGCCGTCGCGCAGGTCGACGGGGTAGGAGTGGCGCGCGTTTTCGTCACCGACCACCTGGTCCCAATGATTCTGCATCTGCGCGATTTTCAAATGCGGCGTCCACGAACCTTGCGTAGCGATCACGTTGAATATATTGCCGACCGTCTGCGGGTCGCGTCCGGGTTTGCCAAAATTCTCCCATGCCTGCCGCGCACATTCCTCACGTTCCTTGTAGCGTCCGGCGCGTTTGCTGATGCGTTCGAACACTTCGGCGGGCAACTTGCGTTGGTCAAGATGCAATGTTTCGCAGATTGGAGGATTAGGCATCAGCGGTCCGTCTCCCTTCCTGCCGCAAGCTGCGCCATCATCGCCGCCAAATCGTCATCGCCGCCATCTTGCGATTGCCGACGCAACGCGGCCACGTCAATCACATGCGCGTGCACGGCGTCCGTTTGTGGAATGTCGCTTGCCGCGGCGACGGTGATCAGCACTTGATCCTGCCGCATCGCAAAATCGAGGATCTGCCCACGACGGGATTCGTCAAGCTGCGCGAACACATCATCGAGAATCACGATCGGCTTGCTTTCGAATTGCGAGGAAACCGCTTCATATAGCGCCATTTTCAGCGCCAAAGCCATGGTCCACATCTCACCGTTGGACGCGAATTCACGGGCGGGCATGTCGTTGAGCAGCAAGGTCAGATCGTCGCGATGCGGGCCGATCAGATTCTGCCCGCGTGCCACTTCGCCCGGGTAGATGCGCTGGAAATGACGGCTGATTTCCGCGCTCGGATCGTCGAACAGCATCACTTCGTCGAAGGACGGCTCATATGAAAGCGCCGCCCGCTCGTCGTCGCCTGCCAAAGACGCGTAGATTCGCGCGAAAGGCTCCCCCAGACGTTCGATGACATCGTTGCGTTCCCGCGTCAGTCTCATGCCGAGATCGATGAATTGTCCCGTCCAGATTTCCAGTCCGCTTAAAACCGTCTGCTGGCTGTATTGCGGATCGAGATTCGTGCCGTCGCCGAGTTGTTTGAGCAGTGCCGTACGTTGTTTCGCCACGTGCGTGAATTGTTGCAGCAGCTGCGCGTAGTGGGGGAGTAGCAGGGAAGCGGCCTGGTTGATGAAGTTGCGTCGGGTTGCTGGATCGCCTGCCACCAGACGCTGATCTTCGGGGGTGAAGGAGACGGAGGGCGTGCGTCCGATGAGATCGCGCATGTATTGTGATTTTCCGCCATCGATTCGCGCCCGATTCGCGCCTCGTGCCACGATGGTCGCTTCGTAGGTGTGTTGCGTTTCATCGTCTTCCACATTGGCTCGGATGGTAGCCGAAGTGCACCCTTTTTCGATTAGTGGCAATGATGACGACGTGCGATGGCTTGATCCCGTGGAAAGCACTTCGACGGCTTCCACAATATTGGTTTTGCCGAGTCCGTTGGCTCCTTGCAGAATGTTGATTCCCGGTTCGAAGTCGAGCACGCAATGTTCCCAGGAACGGTAGTGGTCGAGTGCTAGGCGGGAAATATACATTCACAATCCTTGAGAATCAAGCAAATTTCTTACGTGGATAATCGCAATTATTAACGAATATGATTGTTTATGAATATTCATGCAAACGGGCTGAACCGGCAGTAATAGCCATGTTCAGCCCTATTTTTGCGATGCATCCACGTTTTGTGTGGATCGGCTTATGTTCAGCTGTTGAAACGCATGGGCACAAGCAGGTAGCGATAGTCCATGGACTCCTCGGAATCCGACTCCTGCTGGCCGTTGAATTCCACAGGCTTGACAGCGGTGGTCATCTTCATGCGCACGAATGGTTCCGCGATGGCGCTCAGTCCTTCGATCAGGTAGGTCGGGTTGAAGGCCACGGTGATGTCTTCTCCATCCATGTCGATGTCGAGGATTTCCTTGGCTTGGGCTTCGTCCGCGGTTCCCGCAGTCAATGTGAGCTCCTGGCTGGTGAATGCCATGCGGATCGGTGCGTTGCGCTCGGCAACGAGGGAGACACGCTTGATGGCGCTGATGAGATCCTGCTTGTTGATGACCGCGTGAATAGGGTATTCGTCGGCATACAGGCGGTCGACCGCGGGGAATTCGCCGTCGATCAGCTGTGAGGTAGACACGCGTCCGGCGTTCTCGAAGCCCAGCAGCGACGGATTCTCCGTGTCGAAGTCCACAACGATGTTCTGATGCTCATCTAGGGAGCGCGCCACGTCGCGCAGCAGTGCGCCGCGAACGAGCGCGGTAGTGTTGGTGTCCGGGTTTTCCGGCGTCCACGTAAAGCTTGCACGAGACAGGCGGAAACGGTCGGTAGAGCTCATGATCACCTTGTCGCCTTGGAACTGCACTCGGATGCCGGTGAGTACGGGACGATTCTCCTCGCGGGAAACGGCAACGGATGCCTGGGTGACGGCCTGAGTGAAGGTTTGCGCGTCCACTTGGCCCAGTTTGGTCGGAATTACCGGAAGATCCGGATATTCGGCATCCGGCATGAGCTGCATGGTGAATGTGGATTTGCCGGAGGTGATGGTCATGGTCGATCCATCGGTGGAAAGATAGGTTTTCGCAGCAGGAAGTGACTTGGTGATATCCGCCAGCAGCTTACCGAGCACCAAAACGGATCCGGCTTCGTCAACGCCTGCTTCAATGTGGTGACGGGCGGAAATGGCGTAATTAAAGGCGGAAAGCTGGAGAGTGCCGTCGATGGCCTCCAAACGGACGCCTGCCAAAATGGGGGATGCAGGGCGAGCGTCGATCACGCGGGTGGTCCAGGCTACTGCGTCTGCCAGCGCTTGGGAATTGACTTCAACTTTCATGGCTAGTTTCCTCGTTTCGTTCGGTCCATAAGTCATTCTAGCGAGCTGCCAGCGTTTTGACGAAGCGTGGGGAATTCCCCACTTACGGTGACGATGATGATTTTCTTATAACAATCTACATTCGTCATAATAAGGCCTGTGGATAATGTGGGTAAGTGCTCAGACCCCACGTTTTGCAAGGGCTCAGTTCACCTCACTACCTGTGGATAACTTTTGAATGGAGTGTGGACAAATCAGCGGGTTATCCACAGGCTCGACAATGAGAAAAAGTTATCCACAAAAGCCTGTGTATAGTCCACAAGTCATCCACCGCCGATTTTTGCGTTTCCAACGGCTTTTCCACCGAGAAATCCTTGATTTGTGCACAACTATGTGGACAACTTCAATAAAAATTTTCCACAAGCCGGCGTGTCAGAATGGTCGGTAAATCAGCTGGTAAAGAATTTACTAATACTCATACTTGGCTGTCGAGAATCGCCTGAGCAAGACAGAAAACGGCAAAATCGTTTTTTTTGAGACGTACGGAAACACATGTAAACGTGCGAAGTCGAGCAAAAACGTTATTTTTCGCCGGAACGCTGTTTGAGTTGCAGCGTCAGCTCCGTCACATAGTTGTAGATTTCCTGCTTTTCCTGCATTTCATCGCTAATACGGGTGTAGGCGTGCATCACTGTGGTATGGTCTTTGCCGCCAAACACCTGGCCGATGTCATTCAGGCTCATGCTGGTGAGTTCACGCACCAAATACATGGCAATCTGGCGGGCCAGCGCGATTTTCTTCGTGCGAGAACGGCCGACGATGTCGTCGAACGTGATGTAGAAGTACTTTGCCACCTGGGTGATGATGTCGGTGGGCTTGATCTCCACATCGGTCGCGAAAAAGTCCTGCAGCGTATGCTCCGCCAGCGCGCGAGTCACCGGCTGTCCGCTCAGGGAAGCCATGGCAGTCACGCGGTTCAGTGCGCCTTCCAGCTCGCGGATGTTCTCGGTGAAACGTTCCGCAATAAGGTTGAGCACGTCGTCTTGAACGTTGGATTCATGGGCGATCATGCGCAGAATGGCGATTCGCGTCTCCAGATCCGGCGGCTTGACGTCAACGGTCAGGCCGGATTCGAAGCGGGAGATCAGGCGTTCGTTGAAGCCCTGCAGATCCTTCGGAGGCACATCGGAAGCGATTACAATGCGCTTGTTTGCCTGATGCAGGGTGTTGAACGTATGGAAGAACTGTTCGAGCGTCGCATCCTTGCCGCTGAGGAATTGGATATCATCGATCAGCAGCACGTCGACTTCACGGTAGCGACGATTGAATTCCTTGATTTGGCCGGAATTCTGGTTGGTGTCGCCCAATGCTTCGATGAATTCGTTGGTGAATTCCTCGCTGGTTACGTAACGGACCTTCAGTGAGGGATCCTTGACCAGCGCGTAGTTGCCGATGGCGTTCAGTAAGTGGGTTTTGCCCAGGCCGGAGCCGCCGTAGATACACAGTGGGTTGAAATCATGACCGGAACCTTCCGCGACGGCCAATGCGACGGTGCGCGCGAAACGGTTGGAATCGCCAGGGACAAAGGTGTCGAAGGTGGCGTTTTTGTTCAGATGGGTCTTAGGATCCAGCAAAGGCCTGTTCTGGCCTCGTTGGAAAGTGTTGGGGCGTTCCGGAGGCATGACGACCGGAATGGGAAGCTGTCCCTGCGTGGTTTCTTTGACATGCGGCTCGGGGGCAAAATGAGGGTATTCCTCGACGGCCGGTTGGGCAGGTTCCTTCTTTTCTACGATCTTGAATGCGGGGAAAATATCCTGCTCGGCGGCCTCTCGCAACGCCTTCAGCAAGGGCTGGCTCAATTCGTTCTGCAACGTCTGCTGCGCGGCCGCGCTGGGCACGCATAACACGATGGTGGGACCCCACATGCCTTCCGGAAAAACATTTTCCAGCCAGCTTTTGTCACGTACGGAAAGCGCGGGATTCTGGTGCAGCAACGCCAGCGCGTCGGACCATACCCCGCGAGCCTGATCGAGAGGATCGGTTGTCGTATCGGCCAC